>NZ_CP150269.1:1997500-4397500 GCF_037976825.1 Paenibacillus sp. FSL K6-1330 | reverse complement strand
TCGGGGTCAATTCCGTCTCTTCACGATCGGATGGTTCCATCTCCTTGCGCTCCGCACGGATATCCCAGCGGGGGATGGAATCCTCTTCAAGGGAAGCTATGAAAAAATGGGCAACCCGCTTGGCGGCTTCAAGATACCGTATATCGCGGGTATAACGATAGGTGTTAGCCATGCCATGCAATGCCCATGCCGCTCCACGGCTCCATGCAGATTCCGGTCCATAGCCTTGTCCTCCCAGCGCTTCGATGAATTCTCCCGTTAACGGATCAAATCGGCAGATGTGCCGAACGGAGCCGTCCGGTCTTATGAAAAACTCGGCAACCGTATTGGCTTGCTCTCTGGCGATATGAGCGAATCTCGGGTCGCCACTCTCCTCGGAAGCCCAGAATAGAAGGGAGAGGTTCATGGTGGAGTCGATAATGGACCAGCCTTCATTCCCATGATTCCATGAGGTTGGTTTCACCTGATTCCAAGCACGTATGAATTTCCCGACCGGGTTATACCTCCCAGCCAGCAATGTAGCGGCCAACAGTCCTCTCCGCCTGGCATCCGGATCGCCGGTCAGTTTATATTTGATGACGGCTGTCGGCAGAAATTGAAAGCCGACATCGTGATGAAAATTACTGTCCCCGATCAGCGCTTGTTCAAGTCGAACATCCCATTCCCAAGCCCATTCCTTATACTGCGGCTCCTTGGTCATATCATACATGATCCAGAGCATTCCCGGCCAAAAACCGGAGGTCCACCAATCGATCCGGGTTGAATCATAGATCCCGTTCTTTGTCGCATGAGGAACTTTGCCTTGGAGCTGTTCCGTCATACGCATTACTTTCTTTTCCAGTTTCCCCCATAACGACCCATAGGTTGTTTCTTCTTCCTTAACTTGTCCGTTCATCGCTAACCTCCCATAACTGATGGCATCGAGCGGCCCGAGTTGGCATCTGCTTTGAACCATTGTTCCACAGAACGCTTCGGAATTCTATACCAACCGCTTAAGAACTATTGAAATAACAAGCCGATCTTAAAAAAACACAAGCCTTTCGAACCACCTAAAAAAAACACAAAGGAACCGATCTTCCTCCATTGCTGCCCGGTCATGAAAACTTATAGGATAAGGATATTCATCACATCCATTACCTAAGGAGGCGATAAGCCGATGCCGCAAATTACGATTAAAATGTACGAAGGACGCACGGATGAGCAGAAGAACGAAATCGTTGATGTTTTTACAAAGGAGCTGTCGCGGATCATTGACCGGGAGCCTGAATTTATCAGCATCCGGTTTGACGAAATTCCGATAGATGACAACGCACCGGCCAATTTGAGAAACAAGAGGTGATGACAGATGGCCGAGCCAAGCAAAGCAGCGGTAAGCCCGAATGTGGTGGGAAAGCTCGATAAACGGAGAAAGATACTTGGCTTCATGTGGAAATACAGGGCGCTGTACTTCATATCGCTGCCGGGACTGCTGTTCTTCGGATTATTCAAATATGTTCCGTTAATGGGCTCCGTGATCGCATTCCAGAACTACAATTTGTTTGCGGGCGTAACGGGAAGTCCCTGGGTGGGTCTTGAGCACTTTGGGCGCATGTTCCAGCACTATGATTTTTTGAAAATTCTGCGTAATACGCTTCTGCTGGGTACATATGACATTCTGTTTGCTTTTACCGCCCCCATTGTTCTGGCTTTATTGCTCAATGAGGTTCGTCAGGTCGTTTACAAGAAAATAGTCCAGACGATATTCTATGCGCCACATTTTCTGTCATGGGTTATTGTAAGCGGTATCTTTGTAGGTATCCTGTCTCCGTCATCGGGGATCGTGAACGTGATACTCGGCTGGTTCGGCATAGAGCCGATTTATTTCCTTGGCGAAGATTCCTACATTCGAACGGTATTGGTGGGCTCCGGATTATGGAGAGATGTCGGATGGGGAACCATCATCTATCTAGCGGCGCTCGCAGGCATAAATCCGGATCTCTACGAAGCCTCCGAAATTGATGGAGCGGGAAGATGGCGCCAGACCCTCAGCATTACCCTGCCAGCGCTGCTTCCCGTGATCACGATCCTGTTCCTGCTCAAGATCGGGGACTTCATGGATTACGGGTTTGAACGCGTATTCGTGTTTCAGAACCCGCTCAACATCCAGTCCAGCGAAATTTTGGACACGTACATTTACAAAGCGGGCTTGCAGCAGCTGCAGTACAGCTATGCCACCGCCATCGGGGTGTTCAAATCCGTTGTCGGCTTGTTCCTGATTTCCATTGCAAACACCATCAGCAAGAAAGCGACCGGCGAGTCGCTGTATTAGAGGGGAGTGACCACCAACGTGAAATATGACAGTGCGGGCAGAAAACTGTTTCTTGTATTGAACTATATCATCCTTACCTTTCTTGCACTCACCATGCTGCTCCCTTTTCTCAACGTCATTGCCCAGTCGTTCAGCAGCCCAGGCGCTATCGATCGCGGAGAAGTGATGTTCTGGCCGGTGGAATTTACCTTTGCCTACTATAAGCATGTATTCAACGATATTTCCATCTGGAGGGCATTCGGGATCAGCGTCTATATTACGCTATTCGGAACCTTCATCAATCTGGCAGCAACCGCTTCGCTGGCGTATCCGCTCTCCAGGCCCGAATACGTCGGCAGGAAAACAATCATGATTATCATCCTGATGACCATGATATTCACGGCACCGCTGATCCCGCAATTCATTCTGATGCGCGAGCTGAATCTCGTCAACACGCTGTGGTCCTTGATGCTGCCATCGGCGATCAGCGCATTCAATCTGTTTGTGCTTCGAACCTTCTTCACCCAAATTCCAAGCGAACTGATCGATTCGTCCCGAATCGACGGATGCAGCGAGGTCCGTACCCTGTGGAGCATCGTGCTTCCGTTATCGAAACCGGCGCTGGCGACGGTAGGGATATTCTACTCCGTAACCAATTGGAACAAATATATGGACGCCCTTTACTATATCAATGATCGGGCCAAGTATCCGCTCCAGGTAAAATTGAGGGAGCTTCTGGTGAACGAGGGCCTGACCGATACGGGCAATATGGCATTCGAAGCAAGCTCCCAGTCCGTGCAGGGCATTCAGATGGCGGTTATTCTGGTAGCCACGCTGCCCATCATTCTCTTGTATCCGTTTCTGCAGCGCTTCTTCATTCATGGGATGATGATCGGGTCGATCAAGGAATAACCCTAAAAAAACGACAAACCGAGCCAAAGACATTCCTTGTTCCCGCCCAGACGGCTCTCTATACTGATATTAAGTTTGAAAGCGCTGTTATAAGCGACTATAATAGCTTGAAAAGAGGGGTATTCATGAGAAAAAGCTGGACACGTGCGCTTACGTCAGGTCTCGTACTGGCCATGCTCGTTGGCTGTTCGGGCAACAATGGCGGAGGCGGAGGAGCCAATGCCGGCGGAGACGACCAAGGCGGGAATGAAGCGGGGGCATCGAAATTTTCCATTTCGATGCGGACGCTTAACGTATCCTACGTTGAGAAGAATCCGGATATCAACAAGGATAAGTACGTGCTGGAGCTAGAGAAAATGACGAATACGGACCTGGATATCCGTCTGATTCCGCATAACGAATATCAGGATAAAATGGTGCAGATGTTCGCAACGAATGACATTCCGGATGTGGTGCAGGGCACTGGCGGAATCAGCGGTCCCGAGCTGGCGGGTGCCGTGGAGAACGGAGTCTTTCTCCCGCTGAACGATCTCCTGCAGGAGCATGGGCAGGACCTGCTCAAGTTTATCCCCGAGGAAGCCTGGAAGCGGATGACGGATTCCAAGACGGGCAATATTTACGGAATTCCCGAAATCTTGTCCAATCCGTCGAGACGGGCCACATGGATTCGGACCGACCTGCTGGAGAAGGTAGGCAAGGAGATCCCGACAACGGTGGAAGAGACGATGGATGTGCTGCGCGCGTTCAAGGAAGCCGGGGTGGAGCAGCCTTATGCCGGACGTCAGAATTTCAAATATGCGGATACCTTCTTCGGTGCGTATGACGTGCTGGGTTACCTGAACCAATTCAAGGTGTTCCCGGATGGGAAGGTAAAGCCAACCTTCTTTGATGAAGAAAGCATGAAGCAAGCCATTCAGATCTATAAGACGATGCACGAGGAAGGATTGATCAGCAAGGAATTCGCGACGATTGAAAGCGCGGACTTCAAATCCATTGTCACGAGCGGCAAAGCGGGCATGTGGTCCATGAACGCGAATGAGCTTCCGATCTGGGGCACCCAGCTGAAGGAGAATGTGCCGGACGCGAAAGTAGCGCTGATTCCTTCCCCTGTAGGACCAGACGGTAAAGGGGGATATGCCCATTACAATCCGGTCACGCGTTCCTTCTTCATCAACGCAAAGGCGAAGGATAAAGCGGAGGATATCGTGAAGTTCTTCAACTGGATGGTCAGTGAAGATGCGGAATTGTTCTTCAGCTTCGGCCTTGAAGGCGAGGATTATAAGGTAACCGACGGCAAGCCGATCTTCGAGGTTCCAACGGACACGGCAGGAGCGGATAAAATGCGTTATTTGAACTACTGGCTGTGGCTGGTGCAGGACACGACCTACAACAAACGCGTATCCGAGTTGTCGGATTCCGGCAAAGAGCTGATTAATGCTTTTGATAATATGCTTACGAAAGAGGGCCGCCGCGGCATTGAATTCGATCCGCGTCTGGAGGCGATGGTGAAATATCCGGAGCTGAATCCGAAATCGGATGAACTGCCGCCGCTGATTCTAGAGCATGTGCTCCGCATGGTATACGGCAGGGAGCCTATCGATAACTATGGCAAGGTGCTCGAGGAATATCTGTCCAAAGGCGGCAGCGAGATTATTGAGGAAGCCACGAAACGATATAACGAAAAAGAAAACGCTTTCGAATAAGCAGAGCATGTTTTAGTATAGTGTTGAAGAATGACTCCTCTGCTTGTCTAAGCAGAGGAGTATCTTGCTAAAGCTAAACTACTCTCGCTGTTTTGAAAGGGGAATGGGTGATGTACCGCATTCTGGTCGTTGATGATGAACCTATGATAAGGATGGGCTTGGCGAAACTGATCACGCAGACGGATCCGGCCATGATTCAAGCGGCAACGGCCGGCAACGGCATGGAAGCATTGGAAGCGATCCAGACGACACGACCGGATTTCATCTTTACAGATATTAAAATGCCAAAGATGGACGGCTTGGAGCTAAGCAAGCAGCTTTATGAAAAATACGGCGATATCACGGTGGTCGTCATCTCCGGTTACGGTGATTTCGAATACGCCCAGAAATGCATGTCGTATGGGGTTAAGGAGTATCTGCTCAAGCCTGTGACCAAATCGGTGGTACATAACACCATGAATAAATTGATGGCGGATCGAAAGTCCATGCAGGAGAAGCAGCGGTTTTATTTTCCGCTCTCCAAGCTGGAGGATTGGCTCGAGCAGTTGGAACTGGCCGTATGGCATTTACAAATGAACGATATCCAGAACAAGCTGCAAGAAATCGAGGATTACTGCAACGAGCGCAGGCTCGAATCGATTCAGCTTCAGGAATTGCTGGATGAATTGTATGCGAAACTGATCAAGCAATTAAACGGTCGGGATGTGTATTCATTTGAGCGTATGACAGGCATTTCGGGGTCGGAACCCGGAGGAAACCATCATTATTTCGAGAGATTTCGTCAAGCCGTGGATCAGACGGTAAAGCTCATACGCGAGAAGCGAAAAGGAAATGCCAAGGAGCCTGTCGAGGAAGCAAAAGCCTACATTGAGCGCAATTTGTCCCGCGATCTCTCGCTGGATGAGGTTGCCGATATGCTCGGACTCAATCCGTCGTATTTCAGCCAGCTGTTCAAACAGATGACGGACGAGACCTTTGTCCATTACCGGATCAAGAAACGAATGGAGAAGGCGAAGAAGCTCCTTGCTATTCCGCATTATAAAATTACGGACATTTCGTTCGAAGTGGGGTATGCGGATCATCCCCATTTTACGAAAACCTTTAAGAAGGTCACCGGATACACCCCTTCCGAATACCGGGAGATGCTGGGGATACAATGATGCGGAGGAGCCTGTCCCGTCAAATCTTCCTGTACTTTTTCATCGTCGTGATGTTCTCGCTTACGACGGTCGGCGTCTTCTTCTATATGAAATCATCCGAAGCGATTGACGAGCAGGTCGAGAAGTATATGACCACCGTCATCACGAACGCCGCAAGGCAAACGGATAATCAGCTGAAGATGTTCGAGCGGATCAGCAATACGATTTTGCTGCAGGATTCGGTGAAGCGATTTTTGGATATGGACCCCAGCGACAGCTACGAACATTACCGGTTCACCCATCTCATTCGAAAGGATGTCTTTCAGAAGATCTTCATTCAATACCCCACCCAGACCCATATGATGTACATACTGGGGTTCCATGGCCGGTCGATTTTCGATCAGAATCAGAATTTCTCCGCCATGTCGATCGATCCGTCGGACCGACTTCGTGAATTGACGGAGAAAACGCCGGGGAACGGGGAGATCGTCATCTTGAAGACCAGCCTGCTGGAACAGGATCGGGACAACGTCATTACGGTTGCCCGCAAAATCCGGGGAATGGATTCTTACGACGTTAAAGGTGTGCTCGCGGTGGAGTTCAATGAAGATCAGTTGTCGGGTTTATGGAATGGCGTCGATCTTGGAGAGCAGGGTTTCTTCTTCATCCTGGATCGCGAAGGCGAGGTCGTCTATGCCCCAGATCACGTGGATATGGAGGGAATCACGACCACGGACCTGCCGAAGCGCATTATCGCTAAGGGTGATCATCGCTTCATTGAACCGGTGCTAGGCGAGAAAGCGATGATCATCTCGCGCCAGTCCGAGTATTCGGGCTGGAGCCTCGTCATTATGATGCCGCTGGATGAGCTTCGGGCGCCGATTTCGGGCATTCGCTCCACCACCATTATCGTAGGCGTTGTCACTTTGATCATTGCGCTCGTTCTGGCTTACAGATTCGGCAAATCGATCGTGAACCCGATCCGCAATCTGAAGAACGGGATGAGGCAGACGGAGAAAGGAAACTGGACGCATATCACCGATGTGAAGCCGCGGGAGGACGAGATCGGCGGATTGATCCATAGCTACAATCTCATGGTTAGCCGCTTGTCCGATATGATCGAGCAGGTATACGACACGGAGCTCCACAATCAGAAAACGCAGCTGGAGCTGCAGGACATCCAGCTGGAGCGCCAGCGGGCAGAGTTCCAGGCGCTCCAATTACAGATCAATCCGCATTTTCTGTACAACACGCTGGAAACGATCAATTGTTACGCGATCGTTCAGGATTCCGACGAGATCTCGGACATGGTGGAGGCCATGGCTTTCATGCTTCGATATTCCATTCAGACCAACCTGGAGGAAATCACCATTGCCAACGAGCTGAATCATGTGCGGCATTACATGATGATCTTACAGCATCGGATCGGGCGCGATTTCGAGATCGAGGTGGCGACGCCGCCCGAGCTCCTATTGGAGAAGATGGTCAGGCTCTCCTTACAACCGATTGTCGAGAATATTTTTCAGCATGCTTTTCCGGAAGGGATCGAAGCATGGCATTACATTCGGATCGACACGAGAATCGAACAGGACAACTTGCTGGTTATCGTCGAGGACAATGGGGCAGGCATAGCTGACCATAAGCTTCATAAACTGCGCAAAAGGCTCGAGGAAAACCGCTTGGTCGATGATGAAGAGGGGATGCATGCCCGGCGCAGGGGTGGCATCGGTATCGTGAATGTCCATCGGCGAATTCAGATGGTTTACGGCGAAGAGTACGGGATAACGGTTCATAGTTCGCCGGATCAAGGCACAAGCATCGTCATGACGATGCCGCGAATGGAAAGAGTGCGTGAACAAGAAAGCAGACTGAAACAGCTGCAAACCTAATCAGGAGGGATCAATATGCATATTAACTTATCGGGTAACATCGCATTAGTCACAGGTTCGAGTGGAGGGATTGGTCGTGCAGTTGCGTTGAAGCTGGCAAGAAGTGGGGCTAAGGTAGCCCTAAACTATCTGAGCAGCAAGGATGCCGCTGAAGAAGCCGTAGCGGAGATTCGAGGTTTTGGCGGTGAGGCTCATGCATTTCAAGCAGACGTTACGCATGTGGAGCAGGCAGAGGCGCTCGTAGCTGAAGTAGAGAAGGCATTCGGCGGCCCGGTTACGATTCTGGTTAATAATGCAGGGCATTTGGTTGAGCGTCTGGCGAATGCGGAAATGACCGAGGAGCTCTACGACAAGGTCATGGATGTAAATATGAAAAGCACGGTATTCGTGAGCAAAGCCGTCATTTCGGGGATGAAAGCGGCCGGTCAAGGCCGTATCGTGAACATGACTTCCGTTGCGGCGCACAATGGCGGTGGACCGGGCGCAAGCATTTATGCAGCGAGCAAGGCTGCCGTCCTGAGCTTTACCAAAGGCTTGGCGAAGGAGCTCGCTTCAAGCGGAATTAATGTGAATGCGGTATCCCCCGGCTTTATCGGGCAAACGGCGTTTCATGCGACCTTTACCCCGGATGATGCGCGAAAAGCAACGATCAAGGGTATCCCGCTGGGCCGAGAGGGCACCCCGGACGATGTCGCCGGCTCCGTTCTGTTCCTCGTCTCGGAGCTGTCTTCTTATATAACTGGGGAGACGATCGAAATTAACGGCGGTATGTTCATGCGATGAGGGATTGGATGAAGGTCAACGCGAAGTCGAAATTCTACCCTTGGAGCGTGCAAACGATCGATATCCTGAAGGCCGAGCTCGATCAAGTCATCGACCGGAGGCTGGATGTTCCCGTTGATCCAGGCGGCTGGTGGCACCAATACGTGTGTCCCGAACATCACACGGAACTGGTGTTTGATCCGCTCGAGGCGGACTGCAGCACCTTTCGTTGTCCGTATGGCTGCGAAGTGGAAGGAGAACCGTACAGGGGGGCATGGCTGGTATTCAAGCATCAGGCCATGGCCCGATACGTCCTGCAATCTGCCGCCGTCTATGCCGGTACCGGAGAGAAGGCCTACGCCGATCTTGGAAAAAAGTTGATTGTCCGCTATGCGGAGCAATTTCCGCTATACCCGGTTCATCCCGATGCGCAGCCCTGGATGCTGAAAGGGCGCGCATTCCATCAGGCTTTGACCGAGGCCATATGGGCAACGACATTGCTTCGCGGCTACCTGCTGCTGGAGGATGCGCAAGTGTCGTTCGACGAGGCTGATCGCCGGAAGATTAACCGGTTCTTGCACATGCTCGAGAGCAGCATGACAGAGTATCATCATATTTTGACCCGGGAGCGCGGAAATCCCGAGAACAACTATACCGCCTGGCTGATTGCCGCGCTGTTCAGTATTTATGCGGTACAAGGCGAAACGGAGAAGCTGCGGCAGCTGGTCGTGAAGGAAGGCGGCCTGCGGCATCATCTCAGCATTGCCATTAGGCCGGATCAGCTCGAATTTGAAGGAAGCATTTATTACCACGTATTCGTACTCCGTGCTTATCTGATTGCTGCGGAAATGGGGAGCCGGGTTGGTGAAGAGCTGTTTTCCCTGAGAGGAGAGCAAGGCCAATCCATGCAGGGCATGCTGACGGTACTGGTTCGATTGGCAGACCCAAACGGCTTCCTGCCAGCACTTCACGACGGTCCTTATTGCAGGGCTCCTTATGCGCGAGAAATTGCCGAGATTGCGGAAATCGGTTTATCCGTATTTGGAGACAAGAGCTATCAACGACTGCTAGACAATGTGTATCGTGAACTGAATGGAAAAGCCGGCCGGGTTGGCATGCTGGAAGCTCTGTTATACGGAACGGGCCATTGGGATGGGAAATACGGAATGCCTGCTTCTGAGGCGAAGGGTTCTCATAAGGAGGCAGCGGGTGGAGTATGGGAAGTAGGGGACATCATCGAAGTCCGAGTTACACGAGAAGTCCAGGCAGCAGGCGATGCAGAACATGCAAACCAAGCAGGTCATGAACTTGAAGGTAATGAAGCATGGGACATCGAAGGCAGAAACGAGAACGACTTGTCCGATCTGTGTACTCCTACCGTCTTTCTTCCTCACAGCGGATTCGCCCTGTTGAAGTCGTACCATTCGAATGGGCTTCAGGCGTTAGTCGATTTTGGCCCTCATGGAGGATCACATGGTCACTTCGATAAACTGAATCTGATGATTCATGTCGGGAACCAGCCTCTTTCACCAGACCGTGGAACCGTGCCGTACGGTTCGATCCTGAAGAAGGAGTGGTATCCCCATACAGCCTGCCACAATACCGTCTCGGTAGGAGGCCGTTCCCAGAATCCGGCAGAAGGCAAGTGCATACGGTATGAATCCGCTTCAAACCGTTCCTATATTTGGGTGCGGGCCGATGAGGCCTACGATCAAGCCATTCTGGACCGACATTTGATATTGACGGAAGAGTGGCTGCTGGATTGGTTTGAAGTGGAATTGGATGAACCGGCAGTCGTGGATTGGTGGTTCCATTACGTTGGCATGGGACAGCTGAGCGGACTTCAAAATGCTGATCAGGGCCGCGTTAAAACGGATCTTGGAAACGAAGATGGATACGCATATGTAAAAGAGAGGTGCACCCACGTCTTGTCCCAGGATGGCTTGCAATTCAATCTCCACATTGCCAATGCATCAGGGCCACTGGCGGTAATCTCATTTATCGCCTTCGAGGGTATGGAATGCTCACAGGTGGAGTCACCTGGGCTTGCTGACGATCCCGGCCGCCTCATGGAAGGAATCCGGCTTCACCGATTAGATTCGAAAGCCCGCTTCATTGCCGTTTACCGTACCGGCACCGAGCCGCTCACATTGGAATGGAACCGGTCGGGAGATGGGGATTGGCTCAGCCTGTCCGATGGAAGGACCGCGAGAAGCTTCACGATGACCAACAACGGGTTGAAGGAGAGGGTACTCGATGAAAACCTTGTTTGAACCGAAAAGCGGATTGTTGTCCGTGCCATATCAACCGGATGAAGAGAGTAAGCTGCTTGAGAATCCTCCTCGTTTCACCTGGATGCCGGGACAGCTGGATAACGACCGTTATATGCTGCAAATTTCGACCTCGCCCTCGTATGAAACTGAAGCGACAACAACGATATCGCCGATTCCCTATAACTTATACACGCCGGAGCAACCTCTGGAGCCGGGTACTTATTATTGGCGATATGCCTTGCTGACCGGGGAGCAAGTGGAGGATACGGCAGACTTGGACCATAACCGTTCTTCTTGGAGCCAATCCCGAATGTTTCATGTCCCGGAGGGGCTGCCCGAGACTCCCCTGCCTGGCAGAGAGGAAAGGTACGAACGCACGTATACCGGTCATCCGCGGTTATGGCTGGACGAACAGGGAATTGAGGCGTTCCGGGAAGGTCTCCGAAAGGATGATGATTACTGCGGCTGGCGCGCTTTTTACGAGAAATCGGTCCTTCCGTGGCTGGATAAGCCGTTAATCCCGGAGCCGGAACGTTATCCCGGCAATAAGCGTGTCGCCAAGCTGTGGAGAAAAATGTACATGGATTGCCAAGAAACGTTGTATGTTATCCGGCACTTAAGCGTGGCAGGGGTCATTTTGCAGGATGATGTTTTAATAGCCAAAGCGAAGACTTGGCTGCTCCACGCGGCCCGGTGGGATACGGAGGGAACAACATCCAGAGATTATAACGATGAAGCCGCGTTTCGGATGGTTGGTGCACTTGCATGGGGATACGACTGGCTCCACGATTACCTCAGCGCAGAGGAGATTGATCTCGTCAGGGGAGCTCTTCTGCGACGTACGAAGCAGGTGGCCTTCCATGTGATGGAGCGCTCGAAAATCCATCATGTCCCTTATGACAGCCATGCTGTTCGTTCGTTGTCCTCGGTGCTTGTCCCGGCCTGTATTGCCATGCTTCATGAAGAGGCTGAGGCACAGACATGGCTGGATTACACGCTGGAATACTACGCCTGCCTCTATTCGCCTTGGGGCGGAGAAGATGGAGGCTGGGCCGAGGGGCCGCTCTATTGGACAACGGGCATGGCATTTGTGATCGATGCGCTCAATCTCATTCGCAACTACGTATCCATCGATTTCTATCAACGGCCGTTCTTTGGGCGCACGGGCGATTTCCCACTCTACTGCAGCAGTCCGGATACGATCCGGGCCAGCTTCGGGGACCAGTCCTATCTCGGCGAACCCGTCAGTCTGAAGACGGCTTTCAATATTCGCCAGTTTGCAGGCATTACAGGGAATGGATTATATCAGTGGTATTATGAACAAGTAGTTAAGGCGGATACGGACGCCGACTCCAAGTTTTACAATTACGGCTGGTGGGATTTCCGCTTTGACGATATGCTGTATCGGCATGATTACCCTCAGGTGGAAGCTGTTTCTCCTTCTGTTACCGTTCCGTTTTCTATAGATAACGTCTCGGAAGCGAAGGATGGAACCATCCAAGCCGTCAAATGGTTCCGCGATATTGACTGGGTGGCGATGCATCACCGCATGGATGATCCGGATGAGCATATTATGCTGCTTGCAAAGAGCAGCCGTTACGGTTCCATGAGCCACAGTCACGGTGACCAGAACGGATTCTTGCTGCACGCGTATGGCGAACCTCTCGCAATTGAAAGTGGATATTACATCGCTTTTGGAAGCACGATGCATATGAACTGGCGGAGGCAGACGCGTTCCACGAACAATATTCTCATTGATGGCCATGGTCAGTATGCGGGAAAAGATAAGGTGCTTTGCATCGAAGCCAGCGGAAAGGTCGAGCAAGTTGATGCGTCATCGGGTTATGGGTACGCCCGTATGAACGCTACGCAGGCCTATCGGGAGAATGTCCCTTATCTGGAGCGGTATGTGCGCGAGATCTATTTTTTTGACGAATCTTATTTTGTCATCGTGGATACGGTGGATCTTGCCAAGCCAGCCAGCATCGAGTGGCTGTTTCATACCCTGAACCGGATGAAGCTGTCCGGGCAGACGTTTCGGGTGATGGGCAGCAAAGCGGAAATGGAAGGGCGATTCGTGTACTGCTCATCCGGCGACTTGTCGCTGAATCAGCATAATCAGTTCACCGATGTCGACCCCGAAGAAATCGATGGACTGGATAATCAGTGGCATCTGCATGCTGAAACGAAATCAGCCGCAAGCCATCGCATCGCGACCCTCCTGGTTCCCATGAGGGCACAAGAGAGTAAATACGTCTCGTATTTTCTGGACGATCAGGACCATGGGGTTCATATCTATTTCACGAATGAGGATGGGAACACCAGAAAGGTGGAAGTGCCTAAGGCATATTAGGTCTTAGAGGCGCTGATTTGATCCAAAATTCACAAAAAGACTCTGCTTCAGCGAAAGCTGCTGCATGTGGAGTCTTTTTTTGCATATTCGTCACCATACTTATGATTCAGCTGGCGTTTCGTACAGGTCATGGCCGCAGATCGTTCGTTAAGGAGTGTTCTGGAACCCGGATCTATAACTGCCTAGCCTGAGAAGGCGTCATGCTCTTGTACTGTTTGTACAGCTTAGTAAAATAATTCGGGTTGCTGCAGCCGACGATGCCGGCAATCTCCGTGATGGTTAACGTCCGTTCGCGAAGCAGCTTCTCCGCTTCATTCATCCGGGTCAGGTTGACGTAATCGACGAATGTGCGCCCTGTTAAACGCTTGAACATTTTGCAAAAATGAAACGGATTCAAACCGACCTCTGCAGCAGCGGTCTCTACCGACAATTTCTCACCGATGTTGCTCTCGATGTGCTGAATGAGTTTTTTATAACGATCCCGATTCGCAAAATACGGCTCGGCCGACTTCTCCGTGAACTGTAAGGGCATGAATGTACGTGCCAGCAGAACGAACAGTGTGTACAGCTTGGATTTGGCAATGAGCTCATAGGCCGGACGGCGGGCAACAAGCTCTTCAATGATTTCATCCAGCAGCGGATAGCAGTCTGCGCCAGCAGGGTGGTTCTCGGCAGGCTTGACTGGGAAACGGAGCTGGCCTTCCATATAGGGAGCGACATAACGCACATGAATCGGATCATGGAGGAAATCGTTAAAGAGGGATGCATTCACCACGACACAATCAAATCGCACGTGGCCATCTTCAAGGGCATATCCCACGTGCAGGCTGCCGCCGGGAATGATGATAACTTCTCCAGCCTTTACGTCATACGGAGTTGTATCAATATGGAATACCGCGTGCCCTTGGCGCATGCTAATGATCTCAAAGTGTTCATGCCAGTGGAGATACAGGATACAGTCTTTCGTTTTGGCATGGGAGCAGAAGTTATTAAATACCTGCACAGGATAGGCTTTATAGTCTAGTCTCGTATTTTCATGAAGCTCTTTTGGATTGGACATGTGATTTCACCTCGGACCGCAAGATAAGAGTGGTAATGCACAAGGTTGTATAGAGAAATTGTTGAGTTTCGCCATTATAATGAAGTTGCTTCATTTACATTAAGCCAATATTGGAATGATGACAACGGGTCAGGATGTGAAATTGTAAGCGGTTTACAACATTATGACGTATTCAGGGGGAGTTAGCATGACCACGACATTTAAAGTTGTGATAGCAGGATGCGGCAGTATGGCGAATACATGGGCGGAATATGCGAAAGGGCGAGAGGACGTTGAAATCGTGGGCCTCGTGGATATCCAAGAGAAATTTGCAAAGGCATTTGCCGATCGGCATGGACTTTCTTGTCCCCTATATACCAATATTACGGAGGCCCTTACTTCAAGCGAAGCGAATATCGTATTTGATGTGACCATTCCCGCCAGCCACTATGGGATTAGCACGGCAGCGCTTAAGCACGGGTGTCATGTATTCAGCGAAAAACCGTTAGCGGAATCGATGAGGGAATGCCTGGATATCGTGAGGCTCGCAGAGTCGGCAGGCAGAACCCATGCCGTCATGCAAAACCGCCGATTTGATCCGCGAATTCAGGCATACAAGGATTTGATTGAAGGTGGAGTGATTGGAAAGCCCGGGTTCATAGGGGCGGATTTTTTCCTTGGCGCCCATTTTGGCGGGTTTCGGGACCTGATGGACAGTCCCCTGCTGCTTGACATGGCCATTCACACCTTCGATCAGGCCCGAATGATCAGCGGAGCCGATCCGGTATCCGTGTACTGTCAGGAGTTTAACCCGCCGGGTTCCTGGTATGCCGGTAACGCGATGGCGATATGCATCTATGAAATGTCGGACGGCTCCGTGTTCAATTACCGCGGTTCCTGGTGCGCCGAAGGAGCCCAAACCTCCTGGGAAGCCGCATGGCGCGTGACGGGAGAGAAAGGAACGGCGATCTGGGACGGCCATGATGATATTTATGCGGAGATCGTGGCGGAAGGGGATCAATCAGGAAACTTTATCCGGAAGTATGAACGGATTGAAGGTACGCTGCCCGAAATGGAGAAGACCGGACATCACGGCTGCCTGGAAAATATGTTTCATGCTCTCGAGGCCGGCATCAAGCCGGAGACGGATTGCAGCGACAACGTCTACAGCATGGCGATGGTGCTGGCTGCATTGGAGAGTGCCAAGACGGGACGAAAAGTCATGATTTCGGAGTTCATGAAGGGTTGAAGGGAACGAGTGAGTAGCCTTAGAACATTTTGATACAACTTTGGCCTTGGCTGGACGGTAGCCTGCTCATGCAGGTGTTGTTGGGGACGAAAACATATAGGGTAAATGAAGCCGCAGATTCGCGGCTTTTTTGTTTTAAGTACCGTGTTGAGAAGATGATAGACTGTACCTGCTTTTTCGGTGCGAATGATGCATGAAGCAGGAAGAAACCGATTGCATTCAAGTGTTAGAGATGGAGAGGACAGTATTCGTAAAATCTTGCTCTAATAACATCGTCTGAGTTGGTTTCTCGAATCAGAATGACCATGGTGTAAGGTAAAAGATGCCTTTCAGGAGTCCTTCCTTTGGAGTCACCGCTCTTCCATTGAGGGACAAAGCCGTGCTACAATATAGCACAAGCATAAGTAAAACGCTTAACCTGGAAAAACTGGTATCGCAAGCTGCTTTCCTATTTCCCCATTTTCCTTATCACCATTACGCTTATCGTGTTTCTTTCTTTTATTATGTTTAACAAGGCCTCACGCGAAGAGGCGGCCAAGGTGAACGGTATATCCACCAGATTTATTATGGAAGACCTTGACCGCTCCATCCATGCGATCGAGATGAACGTGCTGAACGAAGTGGAGGCAAGTTCCCTATATTCAAGCTATCTGTTCAGTACCCCGTCATCCGACCAGAATCTGATGTACTCCCTGGTGAAACGACTTCGCGTGCTGCAAACGGACAGCGACTTGATTGATCAGTCTATTTGTACTGTCATTCGGATCAATCAGTGCTGACCACCAGCGGACAGAGTTCCCTCTCATCGTTTCCGGACCGTTCTTTTATCGAGCACGCCGCGAAGGAGCACGATTATCGGGGTTCGTCGGCCGTACGCTCCATGACGGGTCTGGGGGAGAACGAACCGAAGCAGGTCGTCTCCATGTACAAAAATTTGCCGCTCCCCTTTGGAAGCCAGGGTCTGCTGGTGATAAACGTCAGATTGTATCGGTTGGAGCAGATGATTAATCTGATAATAAATGACAGCGTTTCCTTTTTGGAAATTCTGGATTCCAGCGTTCGTCGATATCGCCATTCGGGCATGGCAGGGGCTGACCGGAAGAGCCAACGATCGCCGCGGGAGCGTGCACGGGGTAAAGCGGGTCCCGTTATTCCTTTACCGGGGATTATTACAAGCAGGATCTGCTCATGGTGGCGAATGACAATCACGGGACCGGCATCATGATGCTGGCGGGGGTATCATAAAATTGAAAGGCATGCTGGGTGGCCAGTAAGGCATACACTTTCTGTAAAGCGCTTAACTCTTAGATGGTTAAGCGCCTCGATCCAACAGGTTAAGCGCTTAATTCACATTAAGTTTTATCCATAGGATGCAACGACGATGAAAAGCTGAAAAGGAGATGAACCGGTTGACGACGACACGATTAACGATGGCGCAAGCACTGCTGAAGTTTTTGGATGCACAGTATATTTCTGTTGATGGAGTGGAGACGAAATTCGTGCACGGGGTGATGGGGATATTCGGACACGGGAATGTAACCGGTCTTGGCGAGGCCTTGGAACGAAGCTCGGGAGAACTGGTTTATGTTCAGGGCAAAAACGAACAGGGCATGGTGCATACCGCCACGGCATACGCAAAGCAAAAAAACCGGCGGCAGATATGGGCCTGCACCTCGTCCATCGGACCCGGTGCGCTCAATATGGTCACCGCCGCAGCTACGGCAACGGTGAACCGCATCCCGGTACTCCTGCTGCCTGGTGACAACTTTGCCTGCCGCCAGCCTGATCCGGTGCTGCAGCAGATTGAGGCCCCGTCGGATTACACCGTGTCGGCCGCAGATGCATTCAAGCCAGTGAGCCGGTATTGGGACCGGATTTCCCGGCCGGAGCAGCTTATCGCGGCCGCCCGGCAGGCGATCCGCGTGCTGACCGATCCGGCGGAGACAGGGGCGGTTACGCTGGCGCTGCCTCAGGACGTGCAGGCCGAGGCGTACGAATATCCGGATTCGCTGTTTGAGAAAACGGTACACGTCATCGACCGCCGCCCGCCGTCGGCGGAAGGACTGAAGCGTGCGGCGGCACGGATTGCAGCCAGCAAGCGTCCGCTCATCATTGCAGGAGGAGGCGTGCACTACAGCGAAGCTGCCAAGGATCTGGCTGCATTTGCGGAAGCTTTCGGCATCCCGGTCGCTGAAACGCAGGCCGGCAAAAGCGCGCTTTCCTGGAAACACCCCCTGAACCTCGGCGCCATGGGCGTAACGGGCTCGCTGGCGGCGAATCGCGTCGCCGCGAAAGCTGATCTGATTATCGGCATCGGCACCCGGTATTCTGACTTTACAACGTCCTCCAAATGGGCGTTTCAAAGGGAGGACGTATCGTTCCTGAACCTGAATGTCAACAGCGCGGACGGCGCCAAGCTCGGCGGCGAAGCGCTGATTGCCGATGCGAAGGAAGGGTTGAAAGCGCTGCATCAGATGCTGTCTAGGGACGGCTATCAAGCGGGTTACGAAGAAAACGAGCTTGCCAGTTTGAAAGCAGAGTGGGACAGCGAGGTGGACCGCCTGTACGCTGCCGAGCATCCGGACGGCTTGTCGCAGACGAGAGCCCTTGGCGTCATCAATGAGGTCATCTCCCCATCTTCCGTCATCGTCTGTGCGGCAGGCAGTCTGCCGGGAGACCTGCACCGGTTATGGAGACCTTCCGAACCGAAGACGTACCACATGGAGTATGGCTTCTCCTGCATGGGGTACGAGGTGAGCGGCGCCTTGGGTGCGGCCCTCGCGGAGCCGGACCGTGAAGTCTATGCGCTGGTCGGCGATGGCAGTTACCTGATGATGCATTCGGAGCTGGTCACCAGCTTGCAGGAAGGGCGGAAGATAACGATTTTGCTGTTCGACAACCACGGTTTCCAATGCATTCATAATCTGCAGCGGAGCAACGGCAGCGACGGGTTCGGCAATGAGTTCCGACGCCGCGAAGAGGGGACTGGTCGCTTGACCGGAGAGTACATCCCGATTGATTTTGCCGCGCACGCGCGTGCGCTCGGCGCTAAAGCCTACAAGGCCAACAGGCCGGAGGCGCTGCATGAAGCGCTGCTCCTGGCGCAGAAGGAAAACGTGACAACGCTGATCGAGATTCCGGTCGTTCCGGGAACGAACACCGACGGTTATGAGTCCTGGTGGCGCGTAGAGGTGCCGGAGGTGTCGGCCTCAAGCAAGGTGGCCGAAGCGCAGCGCCAGATGGCGGCCCGAAGCAAGGAAGCAAGGCACTACTAGCGGCTGGAGCAGGCGCCATACTATTTGGCCCGGTGAAGAAAGCTTAAATTCGGGTGGCCGGCGACGGAAGGCAAGCTATACAAGCGACTAGGGGCAAGGAAGGATAAATAAGCGACTCGGAGCACGGAAGACCGCACAAGCGCTTCGGAGCAATGAAGGATAAACAAGTGCCTCTGGAAAGGAAGCCGGTCGAACTTAAGGGCCAGGAGGAAAGAAGCAAACCCCTGCTAAACAAAGCAAAGGAGCGATGGTAATGAGTGACAGGCTGTTCAAGCTAGGGATTCATCCGATTAACTGGGTCGGCGAGGACGTTAGGGACCATGGAGACGACACGACGTTTGAGATGATTGTGGATGATATTGCGGCTTTGGGTCTGACAGGCACGGAGATGGGAAGGAAATTCCCCGAGGATCGGGCAGTGCTGAAACGGGAGCTGGATGCGCGCGGCATTCAGTTGGTCTCCCAGTGGAAGTCGGTGCTGTTCTCCGATCCCGACTATCGCAGGCAGGAGCTGGAGGATTACCGACGGCACGCGGAGTTTCTGGCCGGGTTAGGCAGCAAGGTGATCAGCACGGCGGAGGTAGGGGGATCACTTCATTTCGATCCCCGCCGGACGCCGAATGAGAGCATCGTTCTCCGTCTGGATGACGCCGGATGGGAAAGCCTGGCGGAAGGACTGAACCAGGCTGGAGAGATTGCGGCAAGCTACGGCATGAAGCTGGCTTATCATCATCATGGGGGCACGGTTGTGGAACAGCCGAACGAGATCGACCGGCTGATGTCCATGACTAACCCTTCGCTGGTGTCTCTCCTGTACGACACCGGTCATGCCTATTACGGGGGAAACGACCCGCTGGAGCTGCTCCGCAAGCATTATGACCGGATCGCGTATATCCATCTGAAGGATATCCGGCTTGATGTGCTGGAACAGGCGCGCCTGGACAACTGCGATTTCGTAAGCTGCATCCGCAGGGGCGTGTTTACGGTTCCTGGCGACGGATGCATCGATTTTGCGCCGATTATCAAAGAGCTTGTTGAACGCGGCTATGACGGCTGGGCGATGCTGGAGGGTGAGCAGGATCCTGAGATGCATCCTGCCAAAGAGTATGCTCAACGGGCGATTGAATACCTGGACGGCCTGGAGACCTGACGAAGATGCAGGGCTGAAGCCACGGCTCGAGGGTCGAGTCAGGCTCAAGGCGATGCGACTGAGTTTGAGGGTGGAATCGTAACATACTTATCGACAAAAGTAAACTCATTCAAGTGCGGGCGGAGCGATCTGGGAGTGTCTACCGGTTGGAAGTATTTTTGAACTGTAAGTATTACGAGAGCTGCAAATGATTACGGCCATTAGCGAACGGAGTCATGCAGTCATATGAATGCTCAGCCGCGGCCGATCTGATCAAGGAGGTTTATCCATGAGTGAAATCACGTTCAATAACGCAAAACCGATGGATTTTGTGGCTGTAGGGAGGCTGTGCATCGACCTGAATGCCAATGAGATTAACCGGCCGATGGAGGAAACGACCACGTTTACCAAATATGTCGGAGGATCACCCGCCAATATCTGTATCGGGATGGCCCGCCTGGGCCTGAATACAGGCTTCATCGGCAAGGTGGCGGACGATCAGATGGGGCGTTTTATTACAAAGTACCTCGAAGATAACCAAATTACGACGAAGGGCGTGACAATCGATCGTACGGGAGCCGTAACGGGTCTGGCCTTTACCGAGATCAAGAGCCCGACCGACTGCAGCATTCTAATGTATCGCGACAACGCTGCGGATTTGCTGCTGGAAACAGGGGACGTGAGCGAGGAGCTGATCGCCTCCGCCAAAATGGTACTGATCTCCGGAACCGCGCTCGCGGCTAGTCCTTCCCGGGAAGCCGTGTTTCTGGCTCTGGACTATGCCAAGCGCCACGGCGCCGTGATCGCGTTTGACCTCGATTACCGTCCGTACACATGGAAATCCCCGCAGGAGACGGCAACCTATTACAATTTAGCGGCGGAATCATGCGACATTATCCTCGGCACGCGCGAAGAGTTTGACATGATGGAGCAGTTCGGGGGCAATCCGGAGCGCAGCGATCGCATCACGGCGGCCAAATGGTTTGATTATAACGCCAAGATCGTGATTATCAAGCACGGCAAGGAAGGCTCCATCGCATATACCCCAGACGGTGCCAGCCATACGGCTCGGAGCTTTCCGGCGAAAGTCATCAAGACGTTCGGGGCGGGGGATTCATACGCTGCCGGCTTTCTGTACGGCCTGATGCAGGGCTGGACCATCGAGCGCTGCATGGAATTCGGCAGCGCGGCGGCTAGCATCGTCATCTCCAGCCACAGCTGCTCCGATGCGATGCCGACGAGCACGGCGGTTCACGATTATATCGAGTGCTGCAAGCGAGGCGAGATTACTGCCAATACCTGAGTTTAGTCCATGCTCAGGATCTTTATTGAGATCTATCAATACTGAGATTTCGCCCGTTCATAAGATTTCGTGTTTTTGAGATAAGGCCTGTTTTGTGATTACCCTTGTTCGTGAGATTACTCCTGTTCTTGAGAGTGTATTCTTTCTAGAAATTTCACCCCTACTTGTGATTTTGCTAATCTTCATTTCTTGTAGAGCAGAGCATTCATTTTTTTATCTTTACTGATCCAATCGAAAGGGGCATACCAGCCATGACGCAAACCCTTAGCAATTATATCGGCGGACAATTCGTTCCATCCCGATCCGAAACAACCGATCCCGTATACAATCCGGCAACGGAAGAGATTCTTGCTTACGTCCCGCTATCCACGAAAGAGGAAGTGGATCAGGCCGTACAGGCGGCCGCCAAAGCGGGACGTACCTGGGCCAAGACGGCCGTGCCTCGCCGCGCGCGCATTCTGTTCAAGTATCAACAGCTGCTCGTGGAGCACTGGGAGGAGCTGGCGCGCCTGATTACGGCGGAGAACGGCAAAAGCTATGCCGAAGCCCACGGCGAGGTACAGCGCGGCATCGAGTGCGTGGAGTTTGCCGCCGGTGCGCCTACGCTGATGATGGGCAAGCAGCTTCCTGACATCGCCACCAATCTGGAGTCCGGCATGTACCGGTATCCGATCGGCGTAGTGGCGGGCATCACGCCGTTCAACTTCCCGATGATGGTGCCGTGCTGGATGTTCCCGCTCGCCATCGCTTGCGGCAATGCGTTCGTGCTGAAGCCGTCGGAGCGCACGCCGCTCTTGGCTCAGCGTCTGGCGGAGCTGTTCACAGAAGCCGGTCTGCCGGAGGGCGTTCTGAATATCGTTCACGGCGCTCATGATGTGGTCAACGGCATTCTGGAACATCGCGGCATCGCCGCCGTATCCTTCGTGGGCTCCCAGCCGGTGGCGGAGTATGTGTACAAAACCGCTTCTTCCCATGGCAAGCGCGTGCAGGCTTTGGCAGGGGCGAAGAACCACAGCATCGTGATGCCGACTGCGGAGTTGGATGGGGCCGTGACCCAGATCGTCAGCGCGGCCTTCGGTTCTGCCGGCGAGCGCTGTATGGCCTGCTCCGTCGTCGTGGCCGTGGGCGACGTGGCGGAACCGCTGATGGAGAAGCTGAAGCAGGCGGCCGATGAGATTACCATCGGCAACGGAGCGGACGAAGGCGTTTTCCTCGGGCCGGTTATTAGGCAAGCTCACAAGGAGCGCACGATCCGTTATATCGAGGCGGGCGAGCAAGAAGGCGCTAAGCTGGTTCGTGATGGTCGAAGCGACGAGGCCGTGAGCGGTGACGGATATTTTGTCGGACCGACGATTTTTGATGAGGTGACCAGCGAGATGAAGATTTGGAAGGACGAAATTTTCGCCCCGGTGCTGTCCGTCATGCGGGCGGAATCGCTGGAGGAAGCGATTGAAATCTCCAACCGCTCGGACTTCGCGAACGGGGCCTGCCTGTTCACGCAGGATGGCAGCGACGTGCGCCAGTTCCGTGAGCATATCGATGCCGGCATGCTTGGAGTCAACCTCGGCGTTCCAGCGCCGATGGCGTTCTTTCCGTTCTCCGGTTGGAAAAATTCTTTCTATGGGGATCTGCATGCGAATGGAACGGACGGCGTGGAGTTCTATACCCGCAAGAAAATGGTAACAGCGCGTTGGTAGCCCTTAAGCAGAGGAGACGTTCATATGAAAACTATTAATATCGGCATTATCGGTGTTGGACGAATCGGCAAAATCCATGCGGATCATCTGCTGCGCACGCCTGGTGCGAAAATTGCGGCCATCAGCGATTTGTTCGCCGGCGACGAGCTGAGGGCCTGGGCTGCGGAACGCGGCATTCCTATGGTTACGACTAATAGTAACGATATCATGGAACATCCGGATATCGATGCCGTGTTGATCTGCTCCTCGACGGATACGCATGTCCCGCTGATCAAGCAGGCTGCGGCGAACGGCAAGCATATTTTCTGCGAGAAACCGGTCAGCATGAGCGTGGATCAGACCCGCGAGGCGCTGGCGGCCGTGGAAGCGGCCGACGTAAGTCTGCAGATCGGCTTCAACCGCCGGTTTGACCATAACTTCAGCAGGGTTCAGGAGATTGTGTCAGAGGGAAGAATCGGGGAAACGCATCTGATTAAGATTACTTCGCGCGATCCTAGCCCGCCCCATCCGGATTACATTAAAGTGTCCGGCGGGCTGTTTATGGATATGGCCATTCATGATTTCGACATCGCCCGTTTTCTATCGGGCAGCGAGGTGATCGAAGTGTACGCCCAGGGAGCGGTACTGGTGGACCCTGCCATCGGAGACCTGGGCGACATCGACACCGCCCTCACAACGCTACGGTTTGAGAGCGGAGCGCTTGGCGTCATCGACAACAGCCGCAAGGCCGTCTACGGTTATGATCAGCGGATCGAGGTGTTTGGCTCCGGAGGCAGCGTATCCGCCGATAACGACTATCCAAGCACCGCTGTTATCAGCGGTCCGGACGGCGTCACCCGCGACAAACCGCTGTATTTCTTTCTTGAGCGGTACAAGGAAGCGTACATGAACGAGACGCGGCAATTTATCGAAAGCTTGCAGAACGGCACCCCGGTGCCGGTCAGCGGCCATGACGCCCTTCAAGCAGAGCTGATCGCCCTGGCGGCCAAGCGTTCGCTGCAGCAGGGCCGCCCGGTAAAGCTGGCCGAGCTCACCACCGGCATTTCGGCAGGCTAAATCTGGAGAGTCTGTAATTGGCAGCATGATGTGATGTAGGGAGATGCCTAAGCTGGCTGAACAAGAAGATATAACCGTTTGTATTCGCTAAGTATCTGCTTGAAATCGGTATATGAGAAGCTGTTGCCAAAGCGCTGGAATATCTTGCTCAAACGGGAGAGCGTATCTATTGAAACTACATCATTAACAGACCAAATCCATAAAAGAGGAGGAACACCATGCCGAACTTAATTGTACCCATAACGACGCCGGACCTGGACGGGCGCGTGCTGTCCATTACGCCGGAAAGCGCAGGCTGGGCATATGTGGGCTTTGAAGTATTTCGTTTAAGGGAAGGACAGACGCTGAGCCGAGCCACGGGAGATCAAGAAGCGGCTCTTGTTCTGTTAACCGGGCGAGCCGACGTGAAGGCAGGGGGAGAGAGCTGGGACAACATTGGCAAGCGCATGAGCGTGTTTGAAAAGACGCCTCCCTATACGGTTTATGTGCCATCACAGAAACAGTTCGAGGTCACGGCATTAACCGAAATGGAGCTGGCCGTGTGTCTTGCTCCGGGGAAAGGCACTCACCAGGCCCGTCTCATCGCGCCTAAAGATGTCGGCGTGGAGAACCGCGGGAGCGGGAGCATGTCGCGTCTGGTGCATAATATTTTGCCGGAGCAAAAGCCGGCGGATAGCCTATTGGTGGTCGAGGTGTTTACGGATGGGGGCAACTGGTCCAGCTACCCACCGCACAAGCATGATCGCGATGAGCTGCCGGAGGAATCGCTGCTGGAGGAAACCTACTACTACCGGGTTCAGCCGGAGTGCGGTTTTGCCGTTCAGCGGGTCTATACCGATGACCGTTCGCTGGACGAAACGATGGCGGTCAAAGACGGCGAGGCCGTAATGGTGCCCGAGGGCTATCATCCGGTATCCGCGCCTCCCGGGTATGATGTGTACTACCTGAACGTCATGGCGGGGCCGAAGCGAATATGGAAATTCCGCAATGATCCGGATCATGATTGGCTTATGAGATAAAGCAAGCTAAGTCAGGGAACGTGCTATGGACCAGGATCCTAGGTGTGCATGTCTGCAGGCAGTATTAACGACAAAACGGCCTTGCGTTAAACGAGATGAAAGCCCATAATAAATTGAAATAGCCAAAATTAAACAAATGGAGCACAAGGGATGATAAGAGCGACTATTTATGACGTTGCGCGCGAAGCCGGCGTTTCCATTGCTACCGTCTCTCATGTCATGAACGGCAAGGGCAAGATCAGTCGCGAACGTCGTGAGGAGATTCTGGATATCATGCAGCGCCTGAATTATCGGCCGAACGCGATTGCCTCAGCTCTCGCCGGCAAAAAAACCTATACCCTGGGATTGCTCGTCCCCGACATCTCCAACCCCTTTTTTGCCGAGATTGCACGCTCGGTCGAGGATCACGGGCATCAGCTTGGATACAGCGTGATCATCTGCAGCACGGACAACCAGGAAGAGAAGGTAAAACGCTATGTCAGCCTGCTGAGGCAAAAGCAGGTGGATGGCGTTATTATCGGTACGGGCGTATCCCATGGTGAGCTGCTCAAGCCGTTTCAGGAGCATTCGCTGGCTATAGCGCTTATCGCCCGGGACAATCCGGCACTTGGAGCCAGCAGCGTTCGGGTTCATGACTTGGAAGGGGGCCGTCTCGCTGCTGAGCATCTGCTTCGCCTGGGTCACCGCAGGCTGGCCGTACTTGCCGAGCATGAACGGGTGACGAGCAGCAATGAGCGGGTAAGGGGTTTTGTCGAAGCTGCCGCCTCGTTCGGTTTAGGGCTTTCCCCCGACTATATTGCGGCCTGTGACCATAAGATCGAGGACGGATTCAGACGAGCCAAAGTTATGTTGGAGCTGGAGGAACCGCCTACTGCGCTGTTTTGCTGCAACGACATGCTGGCGATCGGCGCCCTGCAGGCGATTCGCGAGCTCGGGCTGCGCGTTCCTGAGGACTGTTCGGTCGTCAGCTTTGACGATACGATTCTGGCCCGAGTAACAGATCCGCCGCTCACTGTTATTGCCCAGCCGATGGAACAGATGGGCCGCCTAGCGGTGGACCTTGTGGTCAGGAATCTGGCCAGCCAGGGAGAACCTGTACAGCGCATTGTGCTCCCCCCGGAGTTGATCATTCGCCGATCCACGGCCCCGCCACCGGGATAAAAAATCTTCTGGAGACAATAGGTTACAAAAAAGAATCATTTTCTAGTTAAAACGGACAACAGAGTCGTTATCAATGGGCATTGGCAGTCGAATTGCTGCTATCTGCTAAATAACGTCTCTAAAGTCCGTTTTTGGTTTAGAATTTTATTTCGATTACATAAGGTTTTCTTAGATTCGAAAGTACACGCCGAGACACCAATTAGCAACCGTTACAGGGCTGAATGATCCGCATCTTTTGAGGTTTTGCGGAACTCCGCGGGTGCTACACCTTTGTACTTGTGAAATGCTTTACTGAAATGAAATTCATCATGAAATCCGCATGCGTTAGCGATAAACCTCAGGGTATACGACGTGTATGCCAAGTAACGCTCTGCATGGCGCATACGGATGTCGGTCAGGTAGTCCTTGGGAGAAACATGCAGATGCTTCATGAACAGCTTTCGCAAATACGACTCCGAAATGGCATGTTTCTTAGCCAACGCTCCAATATGAAGCGGATCGGCGTAATGGTCCTCGATGTCGGTTTTAATCCGCTGATAAACCTCAGGGGACGGGTTCTACGGATTCCGCAGTCCGAATCGGGAGAAAGGCTCTGAGGAACGGCAGGCCGATATTATCGCGAGCAATCTGAAGGCATACATGGAGCGCGAATACATATCCGGGATGTTTATATGGCAATTTAGCGATTGCCGAGTGACGGAAGGGCTTGGATGGCTGCTGAATCGTTCATGCACGCGGAACAGCAAAGGTATTGTAGATGAATATCGTCGTCCGAAGCTGGCGTATGAAACCGTTCGACGAATCTTTTCGGGGGAACTCGGGTAATATTTGACTGAGTGGTACATAAACCCTATACTTTTAGGTAACAAAGATCATGTTCAAAAGGGATGAGGGGAATGACCACGAACGGAAGACCGCGTGAGTTCAAGAAGGAAGCTGTCATTGATGCTGCCACGGACGTATTCTGGTCCAAGGGTTATGAAGCGAGTTCCACGCAAGAACTGTGCGAGAAGACAGGGCTGGGTAAAGGGAGCCTGTACAATGCGTTCGGCAGCAAGAATGAGTTATTCGAGCAGGTGCTTCGACGTTACAATGATGAAGGCCTGGAGATATCCAGAGAGATTCTGGGCCAGTCCATCCCGGTTAAGGATAGGCTGCGCGCCTTGTTTGAATGGGCAATCGGCATGGATTTTTCGGACCCGAACCACCGCGGCTGCATGGCGGTTAATATCAGTATGGAACGGGCTGGGCGGGACCCGATGGTTGAACGGATATTCGGGCAATATATTTATGATCTTGAGGAAGACTTGATCAGCGTGATGGAAGAGGCGATACAATCGGGGGAAATTCCGGCTGAACGCTCTGCAAAGCAGCTGGCTAGCTTATTCTTAAGCAGCTACTATGGACTGCGGGTGATGAACTCCGCTACGATGAATCGCGAGCTGGCCGATCGAATCGTCGAAAGTACACTCGACGTTATTTTCTAGATTATAGATGAAATTGATCGGTATTAAAGAAAAGGCCGTATCCAAGGGTGGTTCAAATCTACCTACCTTTGTGGATGCGGCCTTTGGCTTTCTTATTGAAGTGCGCAAATAAACGAATATATGTCACTTGAGATGGAGTATTAGGCTAAGGACAGCATTTTTTCACCGAAATTGGCATCCTCCAGCAATGGGCGGCCGATGGCTATCATATCTGCTATCTCATCTGCTAGAATGAAATTGGCGAACGCTTGGGTGCGGATATTGCCGACCACGATCACCGGTATTTTTACATATTGTTTGATCACTGCAGCATAAGGTGTTTGGTAGCCCTCCGGTGTGGCTAAAGGTGCAGCAGGAACGAGACCGCCCGAAGATACGTGCACGGCATCAAGTTCGGATTCCAGGTACGTCAAGGCGAGTGCAACCTCTGCTGGTGTCAGGCCGCCATCGGCAAAGTCGGATGCAGAAACCCGCAATTGCACCGGGTAATTGATCCCTACTTCGGTTCGGATGGCCCCCAGAACTTCTTGGATCAATCGGACTCTGTTCTCCAGGCTTCCTCCATATGTGTCTGTTCGCTGATTTGACAGCGGAGAGAGAAACTGGTGGAGAAGATGACCGTGGGCGGCATGAAGCTCGATTCCATCAAAGCCAGCCTGCAGGCTTCGATGAGCAGCCATCCGGAACTGTTCGATGACTGCGTTAATGTCGGCTTGGGACATCGTTTGTGGCAGTCCATATTCATCGTCGTAGGCAATCGAACTAGGGGCTAATCTTTTTTCGGTGACGCTGGGCCATGCTTTTCTGCCGGCGTGGGTCAATTGGATGAAGATGGGCGTTCCTTTTGAATGGACCTCATCGACAATCTTACGTAATGGAGCCGTATGCTGTTCGGTATATATCCCGATATCATCCGGGAACAGACGGCCATTTGCGGACACCACGGTAGATTCGATAATGATTAAACTGACATGTTCTGCCCGTTCACTGTAAAATTTCACATGATGATCGGTTGCATAAGAATCCGGCGTTCCCTGATTTTGCTGCATAGGAGCCATGATCATTCGGTTCTTCAATTGTACCGTTCCGATTTGTATAGGATCGTGCAGGTTGATTGTCATTGTATATTCCTCCTTGAATGAATGCTTGTTAACCTAGCTCTATTGTATAAATCATAGCCCTATAGTTACAGATGAAACCCAAGGAATCCCTACCGTATTACTTTGAATTTATAAGCGTTTCGCACATCCAACTTTGAAATTGAATTTGGGTAAGACAGAGGAGTGTAATCATGGATCAGATTGATCTTCAAATCTTGGAGCTGTTAAAAAATAATGCAAGAATCTCCTTCTCCGAATTGGGGAGAAAGGTCAATATGACGCAGCCTGCGGTATCCGAACGTGTGAAGCGTCTGGAGGAGAAGGGCGTAATTACGGGGTATCGTGCGGTTCTATCTCCTGACAAAATGGGGAAGGGCGTAACGGCCTTCATCCTGTTTAAGCCAGTCATTGTGACCGGCTGACGGCATTCGCCAAACAGTCGCAGGAGGTCACCCAGATTTATCAAGTCAGCGGACAATACAATTTTCTTATGAAAATCGAAACTGCTTCCATGAAGTCTCTCGAAGCCTTCATCTATGATTGCAGCGAGTATGGACATACAACGACCATGACGGTTCTCTCCACTCCTCTGGAACAAGAATAAGAATATCCGCGGGAGATAAGACTGGTTCACGATCTGGACCGGATCGGCGGCAGGGGGCTTTGTAAGAAAAACCGTTAATTCAACAACCAAAACCATCAACCCGTTCAATTTGCGTTTTGAACGGGTTGATGGTTTTTCTACGTTATTTTTCTACGTTATCCGCTCATTGATTTCAAGTAAGGTCCGTGCGCTTAATCTGTGTTCTTACGCTTCTCGGCCTCCAGTTGATCATGAGAACCAGTTGATCTCTCATATAAGGGACGGGGTATTGGAAATTGTTCTCGATCCAGTGGAATACCAGGCCTAGTAAGGCGTGCATGTTGTAGATGATGAGTAGTTCATGGTTGAGTTCTCCCCTGGGGTAGTCCAAATCCTCCATGGCGATTTGTTTTAATGCCGAGAACATTTTATCCCGGACAAGGGGTAGAACATCGCTTTTGAATAAGGCCGTATATACGTCTGCATTTTGGTGAATATAATCAAATATTTTTACCGCATTGGCAGGCAGCTCATCGATATGAAACACGTCGACTTCCCCGTAAGGAGCCCTGAAGGATGCGATCAGCTCCTCCATTAAAGGAGTCAGGATATCATCGAGAAGAGCCTCTTTGTTGTCGTAGTGGGTATAGAAGGTTCCTCGATTGTAATTGGCTAACTCTACGATTTCCGTAATGGAAATGCTGGAAAAGCTCTTCTGCGAGAGGAGTGATAGAAGCGCTTGCTTTAAAGCTTCTTTGCTGCGGACGATGCGACGATCGGTCATTTTATTGCTTGTTTGCATAGATTCGATTCCTTTCGGTTAAAAATATAACGAATTTAATAGTTAAAATATAAACAATTTTATGATTTTTGTTCGGTATCGTACATTTCCACGCTTTTTAATGATTGTGACCTAAATCATACTACGATTATACTAGAATTGACATATGTCGTGTATTGTACAGTTGTTGATTTGTTGTCCTTGATTTCCAAAATGATATCACAACCTATTATGGGGGTATGGAACGTGAGATTATCTGGTAAAGTTGCGATTGTTACAGGTGCTGCTTCCGGTATGGGAAAAGCGACAGCGGAACTGTTTGCTGCCGAAGGCGCAAAAGTTGTCGTGTCTGACCTGCGTCTTGAGGCGGCGCAAGCCGTTGTTGACGAAATTACAGCAAAAGGCGGCACGGCCCTGGCACTGGTAGCGAATGTGGCCAAGGAAGAAGATGTGCAGCAGTTGGTTGGTGCTACTGTTAATGCATATGGAACGCTTGATATTTTGATCAACAATGCCGGCATTATGGACAACTTCGTACCGGCTGCGGATCTAACGGATGAGTTGTGGGATCGCGTATTTGCCATCAATACAACAGGACCGATGAGAACTATTCGTAAATCATTGCCAATCTTCCTGGAGAAAAAGAGCGGGGTCATTGTCAACATTGCTTCTGCTGGAGGGCTTATGGGGTCCAGAGCAGGTGCAGCGTATACGGCCGCTAAGCATGCTGTTGTCGGATTAACCAAAAATGTCGGTTTTCAATATGCAACGCAGGGAATCCGGTGCAATGCGGTTGCTCCAGGCGGCGTCAGCACGAATATCGGCACCACTCTAAACGCGCCGAATTCGTTTGGTATGGAGAGAGCTATGGCTGGTATCAACCTGAACCCACGGGCAGGGGAACCGGAAGAGATCGCAAAAGTGGTATTGTTCCTGGCTTCAGATGAAGCCAGCTTTGTAAACGGTACTGTTGTTACAGCCGATGCAGGCTGGACTGCCTATTAATAAGCATTTGCAAGCACTAGGGCTTTCTAAAGGACATCTCCTTTAGGAAGCCTTGTTTTTTGTGGCGGCATGAAGGTGAAACTTTTCCAGCTCATAAATAAACCTTTACTATTCTACACAACCTAAATCAGTCTATTGACAGACATGCCCATGTTACATAAGTTATTCTTCTCGAGGAAGGAGCAGATGCACTGTGGAAATATTTCTTATGGTACTTATTTTTCTGGTTCTTATCGGTATTTCCAACATCATCAATCGATTTCTGCCATTCATTCCTGTCCCGTTGATTCAAATTGCGCTTGGGATCGGGGCCGCCTATATCCGCGGGTTCCATCACGTGCCACTGAATCCGGAATTGTTCATGGTCCTGTTTATTGCACCGCTCTTGTTTAATGATGGGAAGCTGACCCCACGGAGCGAGTTGTGGAAGCTCAGGTCCAATATTCTGCTGTTGGCGCTAGGTCTCGTATTTGCAACCGTTCTGATCGCGGGACCTTTCATTCATTGGCTTATTCCGACCATACCGTTATCAGCTGCCTTTGCGTTGGCTGCGATACTCTCGCCTACCGATGCGGTTGCGGTGGGCTCCCTGTCAGGCAGAGTGAAGCTGCCGGGGAAAATCATGCATTTACTTGAAGGCGAAGCGCTTATGAATGATGCGTCCGGTCTCGTTGCGTTTAATTTTGCGATTGCAGCTACAGTGACGGGTTATTTTTCTTTAACGAAAGCCATCGGCAGTTTTTTTGTCATTGCAATTGGAGGCATCGTTGTTGGGGCGCTTCTAGGGTTTCTTGTGATTTGGTTCAGAATGCTGCTGCGCCGGCTCGGTATGGAGGACGTCACGCTTCATATGCTGATCATCATTCTGACGCCATTTATCATCTACCTTATAGCCGAGGAATTTCATCTGTCCGGGATTCTGGCTGTCGTTGCGGCGGGTGTCACCCACGCCGTGGAGAGGGATCGTATGCGATCAGCATCCATTAAACTTAGAGTTGTATCGGACAGCACCTGGTCTGTAATCCTGTTCACGTTAAACGGGCTGGTGTTCATTCTGCTCGGGCATGAAATCCCGGGGGTCGTCAATCAAATATGGAGTGATCCTGCCTATAACAATGGACAAGTCCTCGGTTATATATTCCTAATAACGGCTGTTCTGATATTGCTGCGGTTCATATGGGTATGGGCTTCAACGAACCGCCAGTTCAAGTCTTCCCTGCTGACTGCACTGTCGGGCGTACGGGGGGCATTAACGCTGGCTGCGGCTTTCTCCATCCCGCTCACCCTTGCGGACCATCGTCCATTTCCAGAGCGAAGCTTAATGTTATTCATCTGCGCGGGTGTCATCCTGTTAACTCTGGTCATCGCGAGCGTGCTGCTTCCGCTGCTGACACGTGAGAGACCTGTGAATACGGCGGCGGTGATTGATCGTGAGAAAGAAGCACGGCTTCATATGCTGCAAGCGGGAATACGTACCGTGCGGGAAGAAATGACGGATGAAAACAGGGAGGAGGCGGTTCAGCTTATTTATGCGTATACCAAACGGCTTCAGCAATCTCAAATAACGGATAAGAGCGACATGCGAGAGTTCTGGGAAGCCACGATCACCGTTAGAAAAATCGGACTTACTGCGGAACGAAACGTTACAGAAACATGGCTTAAGGAACATAAAGCTTCTGCAAGGGTCGCGGAGCAATTCCTGTCCTCGCTGAACAAAGTTGAGATGCTGCTGACCAGCCGATATAAGTTCAGGCTGCTCACGAAGAATTTATGGCGGAATTTAAAGCGCTTGTTGAAAAAAAACGAGTCCAAAGAAATGCCCATGTCTCCGGATCACCCGGATTGGGAGATGTATAAGGCATTGAAGCTGGAGGCCATTCGTGCAGCAATCCATGAGATCCAAACGGTGAAGCCGGCGCAGAGGCAGGAAGTCCTGCAAGCGGTTATTGCAGACTATCGTGCAATGGAGCATTTTCTTCAGAATGATCGTGTATGGAGCCGAAGAAAGCAGAAGCTTAGCAGTGAACGCAGGGAACTGGAACTTAAAGCCATTCAGTCAGAGCGTAACGAGATTCAAAGCATGTTCGAACATGGCGATATTGACCGGGCACTTGCGAGCCATCTGAGAATGGATGTGAATTACCGAGAGGCGAATTTGTATGAGTCCCAAGCACTGGTTGAAGACGAGGGCCATTAGATGATGGTCCTTGTTGTGCTTGATGGAGTGTCAGGTTTACGATACAATAATGAAAAGCTAAGATGGGAACATCTGCTTCTGCTGCAGAACACCTATTAAAGGTTTAAAGGCAATCTCATTCTTAAAAAGGGGGTAGGAACATGAGCGTAAATAAAGAAGTGGCCTCCAAGAAATCGACAATGGCCTGCCCGTCCACCTATAAAACCTTCAGTCTCGCCGTGCAGGCGCTTGTGACGCTTGAACGTCATTCCGGCAAATGCTCAAGCGGCGATATCGCCTCGTATCTGCATTCGGAATCGACGTTGATTCGACGCATACTGAAAACACTGGCACAAGCCGATATGATTGAATCGCGTGAAGGAAGAGATGGTGGTTACCGACTGAAGAAGAACGCCTGCGATATTACTTTGGCTGAAGTGTACTCGATTCTCCAGGTCCACAGCTCAATCAGCGACAGTATGCTGGACGCAGCTCCCGGTCATTGTTTTGCTGAGGAAATCAAGGAATCCTTTGTTGGCATTTTATCCGAGATTGAGGACAGTACCTTAAAAATACTGGAATCGCGCACGATTGCGGACATCGCTCAGTGAACCTTTCAAAATGTTGTTGACAAAGAAATTCACTCTGCTATATACTGTGCATAAATCAACACAGTTAACTCGCGATTTAAACTGTGCAAAAAAATGCACAATATAATTTTGGAGGGGAAAAACCATGTCAACAATAACAAAATCCGATTTTCAAACCGTGATTCGGGAACGCCACTCGGTTCGTCAATATGACCCGTCGGTAAAGATTCCAAGAGAAGAGATGGAAGCCATCCTTAGGGACGCTACACTGGCACCTTCCTCAAGCAACCTCCAGCCATGGCGCTTTCTGGTGATCGATGATGCTGAGCTCTTGAAGAAGCTGCATCCGATTGCCAACAATCAGGAGCATGTTCTTCAAGCCTCGGCCGTCATCGCCGTATTGGGCGATCTGAAATGGTATGAAAAAGGCGAGAAGATTTATTCCATGTCTGAAGAAGCCGGTTATATGACCGAAGAGGTGAAGGAGCGCTTCATTTATACGGCCGAAAATATGTATGCGAACCTGGATCCATCCGTTAAAGAAAGCATCGTGGATGTGGATGCCGGACTGATCTCCATGCAGCTGATGCTGAGTGCACGGGCCAGAGGGTATGATACCGTACCGATGGGCGGATATAACAAAGTTCAATTCGTGGAAGAGTTCAATATTCCTTCCCATTATCGCAGTGTCATGTTGATTGCCATCGGGAAAGCAGCCGCTTCAGGTCGGCCAACGGTAAGATTGCCGCTTGAAGACGTTGCTTTCTGGAATGAAATCTAACACATAAGCAAAAAGAACGGAGATCCTGCTTGATGATCTCCGTTCTTTTGCGTTGATATGATCGATGCTCATGATTCGTGAACTAAATCTCTTGATTCATGTGTGAAGCATGCAGTTATGGAGCAGCGTGTTACTTCGGAAGGTTTACTGCTCCGTGCAAGAATAGATCTACGATCTCAACAGCCATATCACGAGGGCTGGCATAACCGCTTCGGGTATCTTCACGATTGCCCAGCATCAGCATCGCCGAAAAAGCCTGCGCCATGAGCAAAGGATTGCCTTCCCGAAGTTCACCAGAACGCATGGCTTGATTAAACCGATCGGCGATGACTTCATGAATGCGCTGTTCCGCCTCACGGATAGCGGCCATCTGCTCCTGGGATAAAAAAGGCTGTGCTTCCCGCATCATGGTCTCCATCTCGGCATGAGGCTTGGCAATCTTCGCTTCGGCTACCCGGATCAATCCAGACTCTAGGGTATCGGCTTCCTGCAGATACCGACGAGTAGAAGCATATGCTTTATCTAGAATCGTGGTTACCGCTATTTTAAACAGCTCGGGTTTACTTGTGAAATGATAGTAGATGGAAGCCTTGGTCACTTGGCAAGCCTTCGCGATCTGCTGCAAGGATACGGGCTCGTAGCCATTTTCCATGAATAACTTGGAGGCGGTCCAGAGGATGGTTTCCTGGATAGGAGCCTGATCGGCAGCTGCTTTGGGACGCCCGGGATTTCGGGGGTTTCGTATTTTTGTCATGATGACCTCCTGTGTATAGTGTAAGACATGCAGGTCGTTTTTTCAAAATGAATATTGAAAATTAACCTACCGGTATATATAATTAATTTGCGCGGTTTGTTTTCAGTCTTACTAAGAAAGAAACAAGATCATGATAAAGAACATCACGGAATGGAGAGGATCTACAAATGCACGGATCAGGACCGAATTACGGTAAATGGGTTGCAGGGAAGCGAAGCAAATGGGTCACGCTCTGTGTATGGGTACTCATCGCACTGGCGTTGAATTTGTTATGGCCGGCTGTTGCAGATAAAGAGGATAACAATGCAGCCAACCTGAAGGAGGATGCACCATCCGTCGTAGCGGAAGCCATTGCCGATAAGGAATTTCCTAGCAACGGGGGAGTACCGGCTCTCATCGTGTGGCATAAAGCCAATGGATTGAACGAAGGGGATTTAACCAAGCTGCAGGAGTTGACGGCGAGCCTTGAATCCGATCCGCTCCCGTATCAAACCTCCGTTGTTCCTTTCCATCAGCTGCCTCCGCAGGCTTTAAGCGCCCAGTTGTCAGAGGATCAGAGCACGCTGGTGATGCCGCTATTTTTTGAAGAAGACCGGGAGACGGACCTGCTCAAGGAAGGAACGGCAGAACTTGAGAAGCGCTCGGAACAATTGCTGGGCAGTAATCCGTTTCAGACGGCCATCCAGAGCGGAGACGGAATCAGTGCTCGCGTAACAGGTCCGGTTGGAATCTCTATTGATGCAACGGGATTGTTTGAGGATGCCGACGTATCGCTCATGATTGCAACCGTGCTTCTGGTGCTGATATTGCTGCTGCTGATTTACCGTTCACCGATTCTTGCCCTAATCCCGCTTGTAGCAGTCGGTTTTGCCTATATGGTAACTAGCCCGATTCTCGGTTTTATGGCGGATCAAGGCGTAATCACCGTGGATTCCCAATCCATCGCCATTATGACCGTGCTGCTCTTTGGAGCCGGGACGGATTATTGCTTGTTCCTGATTTCGAGATTCCGCCAGCTGCTATGGCATGAACCCGATAAACGCAAAGCCTTGTTCCAGGCGATTACGAGTTCATCGGGCGCCATCGCGATGAGCGGCTTCACAGTTGTTTTGTCTCTGTTTGCGCTGCTTCTGGCTCAGTACGGGGCATACCAACGATTTGCGGTGCCTTTCAGCTTGTCAATTCTGATCATGTTCATAGCCAGTCTGACATTGGTACCGGCATTGTTGGCTATTTTCGGGAGAGGTTCCTTTTATCCTTTCATTCCGAGAACGCCGGAGATGCAAGCGGAGCGCGCCAAGAAAAAAGGAAAGCCGGTTCCTGCACCGCACAAAGAGAAGGAGAGCCGGATCGGCCGTATGGTGACAACGAAGCCATGGACCGTCGTCTTGGTAGCTTTAGTATTGCTGGGTGGACTTGCGACCTTCTCATCCCAAATCAAATTCACCTACGATCTCCTATCCTCATTCCCTGAGGATGTTCCTTCCCGCGAAGGATTCACCGTCATCGGCGAACAGTTCTCCGAAGGAGAGCTTGCGCCGGTTCGGCTGATAGTGGATGGTGCGGGGCAAGCTTTAGATCTTGAAGAACGCCTGAAGGCTCTGGATTATGTGGATCGTGTATCCGAACCGCAGAATGGGGCGGAGAATAACGATATTATCGGTTATGAAATCGAGCTATCCATGAATCCTTACTCTATGGAAGCGATGCAGCATATTCCGGATCTCAGAGAGATCGCGGAGGTTTCACTTGCGAAGGCAGGAGTCGAGAATCCGGCGGAAGCCGTGTGGATCAGCGGTCAAACGGCTACCCAGTATGACACGGAGATCGCGGGAGAACATGATGCCAAACTGATCATTCCCGTCGTCATCGGTTTGATTACGCTGTTGCTATTGGTATATCTGAGATCGGTTGTGGCAACCGTCTATCTGATTGCCACGGTCATCTTGTCTTATTTCTCCGCCCTGGGGCTTGGCTGGATTATCATTCATTACGGTCTGGGGGCAGAAGCCATCCAAGGAGCCATACCGCTGTATTCGTTTGTATTCCTGGTCGCGCTGGGCGAAGACTACAACATATTCATGATTTCGAGCATATGGCAAAAACGGAAGCAGATGCCCCTGAAGCAGGCGATTAAAGAAGGCGTGGGCGAGACGAGTTCGGTGATCACCTCAGCCGGTTTAATCCTGGCAGGGACCTTCGCCGTACTGGCCACGCTTCCGATTCAAGTATTGGTACAGTTTGGGATCATAACGGCCATCGGTGTTATGCTGGATACGTTCATAGTAAGACCCTTCCTAGTACCCGCGATCACAACGCTCCTGGGCAAGTGGGCTTTCTGGCCAGGCAAACAACAGATGGTTACCGAAGAGAAATCTACATTGACCGTTGAAAATAAAGCGTAGCCTTAACTTAATATGGATTTCTTGTGACAACCACCTCATCTTAAGGTTATGTAAGAGATGAAGGTGGTTGTTGCCGATTTTGACGTGCGCGAAGGGGGGGCTAGTAAGATAAGGAGGAGGCTTCATGACATCGTAGATTCTATGTGCAAAAGAAGGGCCCTTAACGGAGTTGTCAGATATTTATCTCGATGGTGAACGGCAAGCAATTCATTTCTCAACAAGAGGTCTTGAACAGACAGTGAAATCAATTCCCCCTGCAATAGCTGCTCACTTACAAGAACATCAGGCAAAATCGTGATGCCGAATCCAGCCTTGGCAGCTTCGATCAATGCTAGGGAATTTACGCTTGTCCAGGCAGGTTGTGCGGTATGTCCGGACAAATAAAGAACGCTGTCTAAAGTATCGCGGATCGCACTTCCCTTTTCACGCAACAATAGTTTTTCAGAGCAAAATTGTTGCAGAGTCAACTCCTTGTGCGTGATGAGATAGTCAGGAGCGCACACAACATATAACGGATAGGAAGCAAAAGGGATGCATGTAAAAGGCCCTTGGGGAACCGCACCTTCAATCAAAGCGATGTCAGCTTTGCCGTTCCGCAATATTTCAATGGCATTCGCTGCGCTGACCACATCGACATGGATCAGTATATCAGGCCAATCTTTTTGAAAGGCTTTCAAGATTTTTGGTAACCAGAACGCTGCAATGGTAATGCTGGAAACGATGTGCAGGGGAGCTTGTTTTTCCAAACAGCTGATCCGTGCATCTAATGCTTCGCACGAAGATAGAATCGGTGTAACTTCCTCCAGCAAAAGCCGGCCGCTTTTTGTAAGCTGAACGCTTTTTGAAAGTCGGTCAAACAATGCTGTTTCTGCCCTTTCTTCCAGTTCACGTATGGCATGAGAAACTGCCGATTGCGTGATATATAACCTTTCCGCAGCCCTTGTGAAGTTTCCCGTTTCTGCTACTGCCCGAAATATTTCAAAATGCCGAAGAGTCATCATTGATGCTCCCCCTCCCATGAATAAAACTAATCGTTATTGCAAAATAATATCATTTTACTAATCAATCATCAACCTCCATAATAACAGGGTGACAAGGAGGCGATCTGATGATAAGCCAAAGAACCAAACTATATATCTGGCTTCTGGGCATAAATTTGTTTATCAGCACATTTACATTTGGCGGTGGGTATGTTGTTGTTCCGATGATTCGGAAGTATTTTGTATCCAGGAAAAAACTACTCAACGAAGATGAACTCGTCAATATGGCTGCTATTGCACAGTCCTCACCAGGAGCAATCGCAATCAACTTGTCAACTCTCGCAGGGTTTCGGGTAGCGGGGATGACGGGCGCTGTAATCAGTTATATTGCTGCTGTCATTCCATCCCTCGTCATATTGGGATTCATCTCCACGTTCTATGTTGCGTTTGCGGCGGATCCGTTAATCTCCGCAGTATTGAGAGGAATGCAGGCAGGCGTTGCAGCCCTTATCGTTGATTTCGTTGTGGATATGTGCAGTATGATGATCAAAGAACGTTCTCTATTACTTACTCTGATGATTCCGGCAGCATTTTTGGCGAATTTTATCTTTGAAATCAATGTAGCCATTATCCTCATCGTGTGTTGTTTTTTATGCATTGTGCGAGTGTGGCTTAATGAAAGGCGGCAGAAATAATGGGGGAACTATTGAAACTGTTATGGGTCTTTTTTCAGATCGGTTCGTTCAGTATCGGGGGTGGGTACGCAATCATCCCGTACATTCAGGAACTGGCAGTTCAAAAATACGCATGGGTATCGCAAAGGGTTTTTACCGATATCATTACCATCTCGCAAATGACACCCGGCCCATTAGCAGTAAACACCTCCACATTTGTTGGCTTACAGGTCGCGGGGATACCGGGCGCAATGATTGCAACTTTCGGCTGCGTGATTTCAGGTGTCGGCATTTCTATTTTGCTGTATCGCTTTTTTCAAAAATTCAATAAATCTATCTATGTGTTTGAAGCTTTGAACGGCTTGAGATCGGCTTCACTGGGGCTTATTATTTCGGCTGCTGCAACCATATTACTAATGACGTTTCTTGGGACTTCGGCAATAAGCATGGCTTCTAAAGTGAATTGGATTGCTGTAGGTGTATTTACAGGATCTTTGTTTGTATTGAGAAAATGGAAGATGAACCCGATCCTTCTCATGGTTCTGACGGGGATACTGGGAGGCATTATTTATTAAAGAAATCCTCGCGGCTCGTCGCGAGTTGTTTTCAAACATAATTCATATTATGTAAACAAATAATTCAAATCTGTTCAATATAAATATGGTATATAAAAGGAATTATGGAAAATGAGAGGTAATCATCATATCCTCACTTTACTTAACTGGATTTTAGGTTGCCTTCATCTCTCGTTAAGGTTTGGACCTTATACTAAGTATGTCACTACAAGTGATGGAAGGAGCAACGCAGATGAACAAGAAAAACAAAATGAGTATGTGGTCGTTAGGACTTGGAAGTGCTTTTCTGATGATGATGTTAGCTAACCATGACAATGTGCATGATGGACAAGCCCGATCCGGTATCGCTTCAAGTGCAGCTAGATCCAATGTGGCCATCCAATCCGTTAATAAGAGCTCGGCAGTCAAAATGCCCGAGAACCAGGAAATCACCCCCGAAATGATTAATCAATTCTTAAAATTAGTGGCAGAGACATAAGATCATGTGATTCTCTATACGTAAACGGTTTTGAAGACCAGTCCCATGCTCAGGGGGCTGGTCTTTTTGGCGCGGGGCTCAAAAGAGTTCTTAATCAGAGTGATTTTGCGGCAGCAGATGGTTTCTGATCAATCGACTGTAAATTTTTTTGAAAACAGGAACCCATGTTCTTGTCATATCTTCCCAGGAAGCTTATTATTATCAAGAGGGTTAACCTGAAGCGGGGGGATTATAGACGAATGCAAAGCGATCACACGTTAAACAGCAAGCGAAGGACCACGGGGATTGGCATGTACCGGGAGATGCTATTCCGATACGTATTCCCGCATAAGAAACTGCTGGCAGCCCTAACGGTGCTGCTATTATTTTCAATCGGGCTGCAACTGATTAATCCGCAGATCATCCGGTATTTTATCGATACGGCTCAAGGAGAGGGAAATCTGACATCCCTTTATTATGCGGCAGGTTTTTTTATCGTATTTTCATTGCTCCAACAAGGTGTATCCATTGCGGCTGCTTACTATAGCGAGAATCTGGGCTGGACGACAACCAACAAGCTTCGCGCTGAATTGGCGGAGCACTGCCTGTCGCTGGATATGAGCTTCCACAAAACGCAAACGTCCGGCTCTTTAATCGAACGGGTCGATGGCGATGTGAATGCGCTTGCTAATTTCTTCTCCAGCTTTATTATCCATCTGTTCGGCAATCTGCTCCTTATGATCGGGATCCTGGCTCTTCTGTATCGGGAGAACTTCTGGATTGGTTTTGTCATGACAGTGTTTGTTATCGGCAGCATCTACGTCATTCAGCATATTCGGCGGTTTGCGATACCGATATGGAAGCGATGGCGCGAGCTGAATGCGGATTTCTACGGATTCATTGGCGAGCACCTCGAAGGCACTGAAGATACGCGTGCCAACGGGGCGGCTGGATATGTCATGAATCGATTCTACGAGATGGCCAGACGCATGCTGCCGGTTCGAGTTCGTGCATTCATCGGATTTTTCCTTATGTGGAGCACAACAATATTGGTGTTTGCGCTGGGCAATGCGGCCGCATTTATCGTCTGCGCCATACTGTGGAAGAATGGACATGGCGGTTTGACGATCGGCTCCATCTATTTAGTATTTTATTATACCGAGCTGTTAGCCAAGCCGATTGAGAAGATCCGTACCCAATTAGAGGACTTACAAAAGGCAGATGCCAGCTTGATGCGGGTCCGGGAATTGCTGGCAACCGAGCCCCAGATCAAAGACGGACCTGGAGCTCCGCTTCCATCAGGTCCGTTGTCGGTGGAATTCCGCAACCTAAACTTCTCATATGAAGAGGGCGGGCAGGTTACGCTCGAAAATCTGCAGCTGCGGCTCGAACCAGGCCAGACTCTAGGGCTGCTCGGGCGTACAGGCAGCGGCAAAACGACGATCGCCCGCCTGCTGCTGCGTTTCTATGATCCCCAAGATGGAAGGATCGAGCTGGCAGGAACGGATATCCGGATCTGCAAGCTTCATGAACTGAGGCGCAAAGTCGCCATGGTTACGCAGAATATTGAGATTTTGGAAGGGACTGTTCGTGATAATCTGACCTTGTTTGATGAAGGTATCGCGGATAGCCGAATCATATCCGTGCTCGAGGAGCTTGGGCTTGGGGACTGGTATGCTTCGCTTCAGGAAGGGCTCGATACGAACCTGGCCTCAGGCGGGGGGAGCCTGTCGGCTGGTGAGGCCCAGCTGTTGGCATTTGCCCGTGTCTTTCTGACGGATCCGGGTCTCGTCATCCTTGATGAAGCATCATCCCGCCTCGACCCGTTAACGGAATACCGGATTGAAGCAGCCATTACGCGTCTGTTGCAGGAGAAGACGTGTATTATCATTGCCCACCGCTTGGCTACGGTTCAACGTGCAGACCGGATTCTTATTCTGGAGAATGGTCGCATGCTCGAAAGTGGTCGCCGGGAAGAGCTTGCCTCAGACCCGCAATCACGGTTTAGCCGCATGCTGGCCGTTGGAATGGAGGAGGTGCTGGCATGAAAACAAGACATTTTTTCTGGCGGTTGATTCTGTACCGGCCTGGCTTGTATCTGATCAACCTGCTGGCATGGTCCCTTATCCATATGGCACCACTGATCCCCGGACTGTTAACCAAGGCTTTCTTTGACCATCTGGAAGGTACATATGCTTTTCCCTACGGCGTTTGGGCGATTGCCGTGCTGCTCATTGGCGCTGCTTTAGCCCGGATTGCGCTGATCTTCGGCGGTTTCATGACAGACGTGCATTTTCGCTTCCGGATCAGCACCTTGCTTCGTCGCAATATGCTGTCCCATGTCATGAAGGAGCCTGGAGCTCGGGCGATACCTTGCTCCCCAGGTGAAGCCATCAGCAATTTTCGGGATGACGTCGATCAGGCCGAAGAAGCGACAAGCTGGTCGGTGGATACTTTAGGACTGGTCGGATTCGTTATCGTTGCCAGCTGGATTCTTATATCCATTGATCTGCAGCTGACGATTCTCGTGTTCGTTCCTTTGATCCTGGTGGTCACTGCGGCCCAGATTGCGACAGCTCGCATTCAGAAATACAGGGCAGCAAGCCGGGAATCGACGGCCAAGGTAACCGGTGCGATTAGCGAAATGTTTGCCAACGTGCAAGCCATTCAAGTCGCAGGGGCTGAGAAACGCGTAGTGGAACGGTTTGTAAGCCTTAGTGAGAAACGGCGCCAATCCATGGTGAAGGATAAGCTGTTAACGGAGACCTTATCTTCCGTATTCACCAACTCCGTCAACCTCGGCACAGGATTGATCCTCGTGCTTGCGAGTCTTAAGATGCGAAGTGGCGATTTTACGGTTGGGGACTTGTCGCTCTTTGTATATTATTTAACTTTTGTCACGCAGCTCATATCCAACGTAGGCAACTTCATGACCTACTACAAGCAGATGGGCGTCAGTTTTCAGCGCATCAAATCCATGCTGCAAGGGGCACCGGCTTCGCTGCTTACAGCAGCCAATTATATCGGTATCGGTAAGGTTAAGAACAAACAGAATAAAGAGAAGGAAGCTAATCCTAATCGTAGGACACAGAAAGATTTGTTGACCAATGAAAGAATCCATCCTTCCACCATTTCTGCAGCCGAAGACGGCGTGGAAACGGCTTATATCGAGGCGCCACCTCTTTTACTGCTTGAAGCGCAAGGACTGTCGTATCAATATCCCGAAACCGGACGCGGTATATCGAATATTAATCTGACCCTGAAGCGTGGTACCTTTACTGTCGTTACAGGGATGATCGGCAGCGGTAAAACGACGCTGGTTCGCACCCTGCTGGGTTTACTGCCAGCTGAAAAGGGCGAGATCCGGTGGAACGGTGAGAGGATAACAGAACCCGCTGATTTCTTTATACCTCCACAGAGTGCGTATACTGCGCAGATCCCCAGGCTGTACAGTGATAAACTGCGTAACAACATACTGTTAGGTATAATCGAGGAGCCGGGCAGTCTGGACCGCGCACTACATGCGGCTGTAATGGAAGAAGATATCAAGCATCTGCAGCATGGCCTGGAGACGATGGTAGGACCACGAGGAGTCAAGCTGTCCGGCGGTCAAGCTCAGCGGACAGCGGCTGCAAGGATGCTGGTACGGGACGCGGAGCTGTATGTATTTGACGATTTATCCAGCGCATTGGATGTTGAGACCGAGCGTAAGTTATGGGAGCGGCTGTTCAGCGAGCGCGGCGGGGCGACTTGCCTTGTGGTATCGCATCGAAAAGCAGCACTTCACCATGCGGACCATATCATCGTGTTAAATGGCGGAGAGATTGAGGCTGAAGGCACGGCAGAACAGCTGCTGGCTTCAAGCGAAAGCTTCCGGCAGCTGTGGTATGGCGAAGAAACAGGATAATAAGTAAGATCAAGATTGCAATCGATAGAGTAAAAGATGTATCCATTTCACCATAGACAGAGGAGATATCCCCCCATGCAAAAAGCGGAACAAATTCAGCTGGAATTCCGTTCGGCAGAACACCTGCCTATCTTGAATGAATTCGAGCTTCCGGATGAACAAGTCCAATTTACCGCTCATCCGAAAGAAGCATTAAACCTAGTGGAAGGTCAGTTTCCCATCGTCATTTTAGCTGATGATCATCCTGTCGGCTTCTTTATCCTGCACGCCACGGAGCGCGTCAAGGAGTATACAAGCAATTCTCATGCCATGCTGCTTACTACCTTATCCATTGACCATCGTCAGCAGCGTAAGGGGTATGCCAGAAGAGGGATGCTTGCGCTGCCATCGTTCATTCGAAGTCAGTTTCCTTCCTGCGATGAAGTGGTGTTGGTCGTGAACCATAAGAATGTTCCGGCTCAGCAGCTGTATGAACGGGTTGGTTTCGAAGATACGGGCAGAAGAAGGATCGGGCCTACGGGAGAACAATGGGTTATGAATATAGCCATCTGATATAAAAATGCCGCAAAGACACCTGGTCTTTGCGGCATTGCTTTATTTTACTTGGTTGACGCTCCGCCAGGTAGCTTCCAAATTTGAAGCAATATACTCCAGAATCGGTTTGCTGTAGAAATAACCGCTGTGGGACAGGGGATTCCAGCAGGTCAACCAGTTTCCCACGTTAACGGATACATCGTTTCGTACCGTGCGGTCATATGCTTCATTTATACTCTTAAGGGGATAAGCAAGGATATCGTCTTTATCATAGAAATTGACCCATTCCCCCAGCAGTTGATCATGATAGTGCTTCAGATGCCCGGAAGGGACGTTGATCGGCTTGTCAAAATCGCGGTACCGCATGCTCCACAATGGCAAGGTGGTTCCCAGCGTATAGAATAAGGTCAGGAGTTCTCCGCGCTCCAGCGGAGCTTTCGGGTCAACGACCAGACGATGCCCGCGGGAGGAAAATTGCAAATCATAGAAGAAATTGCTGGCGATTACAGATCCCAGGCTATGAGAGATCACGCATAATGGAGCCTCGGGGCCGGCAGAGAAGGCAAGTCGGTGGAGCGCCTCACTGATCGTCCGATGAACGGCCTCATAGTTCTGATCTTCGGATTCTACGGGCTGATAAGCCACGGCATCCGCCAGATTGTGGATCACGTACTGCCGAAGGTGCTGATAACGTAAACGGTAAGGTTTAATGCTGCTGTTGATTAACTCAGACTCGCGTGCCGCGAATACATCGGCCCAATGCACAGCCTCCATGGCCAGTTGCTCATGCGGAATACCGGAGGTTTGAGAGAAGGTTTCTCTCAATTTTTTCATAAATTTATCCGCATAGTCTTTCTTTTGTGTTCCCAATCCGTGTACAATGATCACTGCAATTTTTTGCTTCATCTAACTGCAGCTCCCTTCATCGGAAATGGAATGAATGGATATCTTTTACTCTTTATACGCGATTTATACTTGAATTGTAAATAGGTTATTACAGTACGGGTGAAACTTGGTAAGGTTAGTAGCTCTTTAGAGTCATTCCGTTCATGGCCAAATTTGATTACAATGAAGGGATATCTAGTGGTAACATGATAGGTAAAGAGGCGGTACATTCAAGTTTTAGATTGAAATAGGAGGAAAGGTATGTCCTATAAACAAATGAAATGGTTGATTCTGATCATTCCTACGTTGACGATTGGCATTTGGGAGTATGTTCGGCATGAGTTCCTGCTGCCTTATATATCGATGGATCTTGGCAACCTGCTGGCACCTGTTATCGTGTTCTTGGTTTCCATACTGTTTCTTACTCAATTGTTCGCATTGATTGAACGCAATCAGGAGGAACTGAACCAATCTAGGGCATTGCAAGCGGCCATGCATGAACGGGAGAAGATTGGCCGGGAGCTTCATGACGGAATCGCCCAATCCTTATTCTTGCTGAACGCACAAATTGATCGAATTGAGAAATCGGGAGTAACCGGAGACATTCCATACCAGGAAATTAAGGAAAGTGTCCACCGAACCAATACCTACGTTAGAGAAGCCATTGCTAATCTCCGATATCCGGCAGATCCGCAAGCCATTCCGTGGATGCATAGCATGAACAGCTTAATTGAGGAAATCAAGCAGGAGACCAATCTGCATTTCGACGTTCATTGGGAAATCCCGGATGCCATGCTGTCCGCCAAAGAAAAGGTGGAACTGCTGGCTTCGATCAGGGAATCCTTGTTGAATATTCATAAGCATGCCGAAGCGAACCATGTGAAGATAACTGCGACAGCGGTTGATTCAAGCTGGCACTGCTCCGTCAGCGATGATGGCAAAGGTTTTGAGTTGGACAAGCCGCTCGGCAGCAACCGGTATGGAATCAAAATCATGAAGGACCGGGCCGAGGCCATGGGCTGGAAGTTCATGGTAGAAAGACATAACAACAAGACGATAATCAGCATTCGGAAGGAGAATACCGCATGAACGAGCAGCCTTTTCGCGTGTTAATCATCGATGACAGCGATCTTGCGAGAGAAGGAATTCGCACCATTCTAAGCAGCGACCCGACCTTTGAGGTTGTGGCTGAAGGAAAAAGCGGAGAGGAAGCGCTGGAACTGACCGAAATATGGATGCCTGATATTATCCTGATGGATATTCAGATGCCTGGGATGGACGGATTGGAAGCGACCAAGCGAGTGAAGGACAAATTCCCTTACGTTAAAATTGTCATGGTTACGGTATCCGACGATATCGCTCATTTGTTTGACGCCCTGAAACGTGGAGCGCAAGGCTATCTGCTGAAGAATCTGAATCCCGAATCATGGCACGAGTACCTCAAAGCCATTGCCGTGGACGAAGCACCGGTGAGCAGGGAACTTGCTTTTCGTATCCTGAAGGAGTTTTCGCAGCATGACAAGCCGAATCTAAGCAATAGTCCATTAACGGCGCGGGAAAAAGAAATTTTGGGACTCGTAGCCGAGGGGTTGTCCAACCGCGATATTTCGGCTGCCTTGTGTATATCCGAGAATACGGTCAAGAACCATCTGAAGAACATTTTACAAAAGCTCCATTTGGAAAATCGGGTACAGCTGACCCGTTATGCCTTTGAACAAGGGTGGATGGGGAAGAGGTAACGGTCACGCCCGCGTCTATTTATCCGCTAAGATAACTCAAAGGATGACTTTAAGCGAGCGAGAGAGACGTCCAAGGAGTGTACGCGTTCATTTCTGTTTAACAAGGAATATGCCCAGCGCAATGATCCCGATGCCGGCCCAATTTTTCCATGTTGGAACTTCCTTCAGGAACAAGTAAGCCACTCCTAACGAAATCAGGATTTCCAGGCATTTGGAGAAGATCAACGTATAGCCTAACTGTTCGGTGGCTTTATATCCATAACGGATTCCGTATCCGATGCACATGTTAGCAATGAGAAACAGAGGAAGCATGAATAACTGAAACTGCAGCGTTGGCCAGAACAAATGCTGGATATGCTTGGTTTGGTACGAGAAGACAAGGTTGATGATCGACAGCCCGCCAAAAAGTAGACCGACACAGTAGATATAAAACATAAAGCGCCTCCTGAAACGATGTCATTGTAGTACGCCATTAATGTTTCCGCGTGGCAACTTTTTTATCCAAGGACAATGCGGCCAAAGTTCTCTTGCGTGATATCATGACAGCTTGTCATAAGGATTAGATTCTTAAGCCGTCTCGAAAAAAAGGATGACTCCCTTCCGTGCGGAGTCATCCTTTTACATATTTGTTGCGGAATTTCATGACTTTCAGTTTAATATCCATGTATAACATTGGATCGTTGGCTTCGTTAGTGAGCTTGATGAAGTCTGCTGTACACACCACCGGAATGAATCAATTCCTGGTGCGTTCCCTGCTCGGCAATACCATCGGAATTGACGACGATAATTCGGTCTGCGCTCTGAATGGTGGTCAGTCGGTGAGCGATTACCAGCGTTGTTCTGCCGACGGACAGCTCAGCCAGGGACTTCTGGATTTGCGCTTCCGTCTCTGTGTCGAGTGCCGACGTGGCCTCGTCCAGGATCAGGATTGGCGGGTTCTTGAGGAACATTCTCGCGATGGACAAGCGCTGCTTCTGACCGCCAGACAGCTTAACCCCACGTTCCCCGATCACCGTTTCCATACCGTCCGGCAAGCTTCGTATCAGTTCATCCAGCGAAGCACGCCGTGCGGCTTCCCAGATTTGCTGGTCCGTTGCATGTAAATCGCCATAAGCGATGTTGTCGCGAATCGTACCGGAGAACAGGAACACATCCTGCTGCACGATGCCGATATACTTGCGGAGGTTTTGCAATTTGATATTCCGGATATCGATTCCATCCACTGTGATCTTGCCTTGATCCACATCATAGAAGCGGGGGAGAAGGCTGCAGATGGTTGTCTTTCCCGCACCGGACGGTCCGACAAACGCGACCGTTTCTCCAGCACGGATCGTGAGATGTATGTTATTCAGTATCGTCCGGGAAGGTTCGTATCCGAAGGTAACGCCTTCAAAGCGGATATCTCCTCGCACGGAGGACAGGGATACGGCGTCAGGCACGTCGGCGATCTCTGGATCGGTATCCATAATCTCCAGGTAGCGTTTAAAGCCGGCAATGCCTTTGGGATAGCTCTCAATGACGGCATTGATCTTCTCGATCGGACGGAAGAAGATGTTGGAGAGCAGCAGGAAGGCCATGAATTCACCCATTTCAATTTTGCCTTGAATGAAGAACCACGCGCCGCAGATCATGACAAATACCGTGATCAAACGCATCAGCATGTAGCTGATGGATGAGCTTTTTGCCATCGTTTTATAAGCGAGCAGTTTGGTGGCCCGGAATTGCTTGTTCTCTTCCTGAAACAATTTATTCTCATGCTCTTCGTTTGCAAACGATTGGACCACACGGATACCGCCAACATTGTCTTCGATGCGGGCATTGAAATTCCCTACATTACGGAACAGTTGACGATAGGTCGTGGTCATTCTGCTGCCGAATTTAATGATCAGCCATGCCATCAGCGGCACGATGATAAAGGTGAGCAAAGCTAGCTCCAGGTTGATGTAAGCCATTAAGGAGAAGGAACCGAGCAGCGTCATAACAGCGATGAACACATCTTCCGGTCCATGGTGGGCTACTTCTCCGACATCATTAAGATCATTCGTGATGCGCCCCATAAGATGTCCAGTTTTGTTATTATCAAAGAAACGGAAGGATAACTTCTGAATGTGGGAGAACATTTTCTCTCGCATATCTGTCTCAATATTAATGCCGAGCATATGCCCCCAGTAAGTTACGATGTACTGCAGCGCGGTATTCAGCGCATAGATGGAGAGAAGGACGATGCAGGCAATCAGGATAAGCGGCCAATCCTGGCTTGGCAGCAGATCGTCAATGAATTTGCTGACGGCAAGCGGGAAAGCAAGCTCCAGCAGTCCGGCAATAACGGCACATGTAAAATCCAAAATAAACAATCCCTTGTACGGCCGATAGTACGAAAAAAACTTTCTGATCAAGAATTATCACACTCCAGGTTCTACCTCTGTCAGGGTTATTGGGTTAAGATTAGCGGACAGCCATTAGGGGCTGTCTTGCGATGGTTTCGTATCATACAGCTCAAAAGCTTGAATGTACTCCTGAATAATCTGGTCCACTGCTTTCAACTCTCCGCTGACCACTTCTCTGATGGCTTCAAAGTCTGGGTCATTGACTTGCTTCTTCAAGGTCTCTCGTTTCACAACCAAATTGTCGAGAAAAGAAAGCGCGCGCCCCCGGCGGAACGTCTGCGCCATCTTGCCGCCTTCCCTGCCGCCGCAGCCTTCCTCACGCCGTCTTCCGTGTCTCCCGCCGTGCCGATGGTTATCCCGGTCCCGAGGCTCCGACCGTTCTTGACTCGATGTATCCTGTTCCTCTTGGCGCATAATATCAACCTCCTCAACGATAATAACGTATACGTTTGTATACCATTTAAAGTGATTGTATACATTTGTATACGATTCGTCAATCTGTTTTTTCTCCATTGGATTGGAAAAATTGAGGAGATCGATGGAAGATATGCTATGATGATAATTAGCTGTCCCAGGAGATTGTCATGGATGATGAATACGCACACCGGGATCAGAATGAACATGGGAAGGGAGCTGTACACTGTGAGTGAACATCAACATGAGTACTGGATGCGTCAAGCGATTGCAGAGGCCCATCGAAACGTTCAACTTGTGGAGGGTGGTCCTTTTGGAGCGATTGTGGTGAAGGAGGGTCAAGTGATTGGCAAGGGCCGGAATCTGGTTACCGCGCTGAACGACCCGACGGCTCATGCCGAGGTGCAAGCCATAAGGGAAGCATGTCTGCACCTGGAGGATTTCCAATTAAAAGGCTGTACGATTTATACCAGCTGCGAGCCTTGTCCGATGTGTCTGGGGGCCATCTACTGGTCCAGGCCCGATGCCGTTTATTATGCAAGCACGAAGAAGGATGCGGCTGAGATCGGATTCGATGATCATTTTATATACGATGAAATTGCGATGCCATTGGACCAGCGCTCCATCCCTATGAAGCAGGTTCAAACAGAGGATTATTTACTGCCATTTCAAGCGTGGAGCTCTGCTGAGCGCAAAATCGAATATTAATAATAAAACCGGGCTCCCTGCATGGGAAAGCCCGGTTTATTCTTATTTATGGATAGGGATGCCGAAATATGTATAGAGCGCTTCGGCATATTCCTGTGCATTGCCCGGTTTAAAGGTGTGGACGCCGCCGGCCTTGTAAATTCTGAATTCGTCATCATCCACAGTATTTCTGCCTTCCGCTGTACGTATGGATACCCGAGCCGTTTTATTAAAGGGTGAATCGGGGGCATACTCGCACCAGAATGAAGTGGTGATGAAATCTCTCGGTAAGTTAGGTTCCTCCGTAAAGGAGAAGACGGGATCCCAGGCTTCTTTTTTCCACTCTTCGAGCATCCAGCCATACGCTTCGGTTTGGACGAGCCGGTAGGTCTCGTTCCCCTGAGTCTGCACAAGGCCATCAACCAATTCCAGAGGGTGGCGCGGTCCGGCTCCTCCGACACCGACGTCGACAATATATCGCTGTTCTTCGATATCCACCTGCAGAATATGATGCCGACGCTTAGCAGGCGTATCGGTTTCATCACGCCAGAAGCGTCCGAAATAATGAGTGACCTTAAATCCCAGTTCCTGCAGCAGCCAGCCAAATAGCGCATTGAGCTCGAAGCAGTAGCCGCCGCGATGCCGGGTTACGATTTTATCGTAAAGATCGGGGATATCCAGGGAAAGTGGAATTCGATCAAGGATATCGAGATTTTCATAGGGTACGGTATGCACATGCTGTTCCTGCAATCTGGCGAGCATATAAGCGCTGTTTACAATCGGGCCCGTGTATCCAATACGCTCAAGATATTGGTTTGCGTCCAGGCCATGTATCGGGTTACTCATTCGATCACCGCATCTTTCGTCTTTGGTCAGCTTGGTAGAAGTAAGCCGTATATAATTATATACTTTATATCATATATTTGGGCTTTCTAATAGAGAACAAGAAGGAGGCGGAAGGGACTCTGCTAATGGATAGCATGGATAGTTTGTGGAATGACCGTAGGTTTATTGGGCTGGAATGGGAATGCCCCCCAATTTTATCCGGGGAGTTAGTCCCATCGTATGAGGGGAAGTTGGCTGCTGCTGAAATAGTCATTAAACAGGTGACTAAATCTCTATATTGTCCAGCACAAAAAAGGGTGTCTCTTACCGCCGATCCTACGGCGAGGGGACACCCTTTCTTAAGGAGTATAGATTAACTCAATATTAACCGCAGGTGCAGTTCAGAACCGGTTTACGTGCTGCCGTCGTTTCGTCGAGTCGCTTCACGACCGTGGTATAAGGGGCGCCTATGACAACCTCCGGCGTGGTTTCGGCTTCTTTGGCAATCTGGATCATCGTGTGGATGAAACCGTCCAGCGTTTCTTTGCTCTCGGTCTCGGTCGGCTCAATCATGATGCATTCCTCTACGTTGAGCGGGAAGTAGATGGTTGGCGGATGATATCCAAAATCGAGCAGCCGCTTGGCAACATCGAGGGTGCGTACGCCGAACTCCTTCAGTTTTTTGCCGGACAGCACAAATTCATGCTTGCACAGCCCTGGGTAGGCTACTTCGTAGTATGGAGCCAGACGATGCATCATGTAATTGGCATTCAGCACGGCGAGCTCCGAGACGCGGCGCAGTCCTTCCGGTCCATAGGTGCGAATATACGTGTAGGCCCGGACCAGGATGCCAAAGTTGCCATAGAACGCCTTCACGCGGCCGATCGACTGTGGACGGTCGTAATCCCAATAGAAGGTGCCGTCCTCGCGTTTGGACACGATCGGTTTTGGCAGGAACGGGATCAACAGGCTCTTCACGCCAACTGGGCCTGCACCGGGACCGCCGCCGCCATGCGGCGTGCTCATCGTTTTGTGCAGGTTGAGATGGACTACGTCGAAGCCCATGTCGCCGGGGCGGGTAATGCCCATGATGGCGTTGGAATTGGCTCCGTCATAGTATAGCAGGCCACCGGCTTCATGCACGATTTCCGCAATTTCCACGATTTGCTCTTCGAACAGCCCCAGTGTGCTAGGGTTTGTCAGCATTAAAGCCGCCGTATCGTCACCGACAACTGCGCGAAGGGCATCGAGATCCACCATGCCGCGCTCATTGGACTTAATTGTAATCGTGTCGTAACCGGCTACCGTTGCACTGGCAGGGTTGGTACCGTGCGAGGAGTCGGGAACAATGACCTTGGTGCGCTTCTCGCCACGGCTTTCATGGTAAGCACGAATCAGCATCAGCCCTGTCCATTCCCCATGGGCTCCCGCAGCGGGCTGAAGTGTTACTTGATCCATGCCGGTCAGTGCTGCGAGATCATTCTGCAGGGTATAGAGCAGCTCCAGAGCGCCTTGAATGCTTTCTTCAGGCTGGTACGGATGAATCTTGGCAAAGCCAGCAAAACGGGCAACATCCTCGTTGATCTTCGGGTTGTATTTCATTGTGCATGAGCCGAGCGGATAGAAGCCGTTATCGATACCAAAGTTCCGTCTCGACAGCTCGGTATAGTGACGAATGACATCAACTTCATAGACCTCAGGCAGTTCCGCCGGTTTGCTGCGAAGCAGGCTTTCCGGAATCAAGGATGCGGCGTCGGTTTCCGGAACGTCGCATTCGGGCAGGGAATAGGCGACACGGCCGGGCTTGCTGAGTTCAAATATCAAGGCTTTTTCCGGTTTCATACGATCGCCTCCAATTCACCAATAAATTGGTCGATTTCTTCCTTCGTCCGCCGTTCGGTCACGGCGATCAGCATGCATCCTTGAAGCTCAGGGTACACAGCGCCAAGATCATAACCTCCGATATAACCTGCACCCAGAAGCTTCGAGTTGACCTGCTTCACATTCGTTCCTTCGGGCAGTTTCACCACAAATTCATTAAAGAACGGCGAGCTGAACGGGAGGGAGAGGGAGCCGTTTGCGACACGGTCGGCAGCGTAATGGGATTTGCGCACATTCAGCAGCGCTGCTTCCTGCATGCCGGCTTTACCTAGGGTAGACATATATACGGACGCACACAGCGCGAGCAGCGCCTGGTTCGAGCAGATGTTCGACGTTGCCTTTTCACGGCGAATATGTTGTTCCCGCGCCTGCAGTGTCAGTACAAATCCGCGTTTGCCGTCCTGATCGACGGTTTGACCCACGATACGACCAGGAATGCGGCGCATCAGCGGTTCGGATACCGCGAAGAATCCGCAGGTCGGTCCGCCGAGAGATGCCGGAATGCCAAGCGGCTGGGCATCGCCGACAACGATGTCGGCTCCAAGCACGCCAGGGGATTCCAGTAAACCAAGGGACAGCGGGTTTACGCTCAGCACAAGCAGTGCTTTTTTCTCATGAACCAGCGGCTCGATTGATTTCACATCTTCGATGCAGCCGAAGAAATTCGGTGATTGCAGGAGCACGGCGGCGGTATCATCCGTTATGGCAGCAGCGAGTGCATCCTGGTCGGTAACGCCATTGACGATGCCGACTTCCACGACGTCCAGATCGAGTCCGCGGGCCGAAGTCAGAACGATTTCACGGGCTTCGGGATGGACAGCACGCGAAATGACGATTTTCTTCCGTTTGGTTGCCCCGCTGGCGAGCGCCGCAGCCTCGGCAAGTGCCGTGGAACCGTCATACATGCTGGCATTGGCAACTTTCATGCCGGTCAATTCACAGATATAGGATTGAAATTCAAAAATCGCTTGCAGCTCGCCTTGGCTGATCTCCGGTTGGTACGGTGTATACGCGGTGTAGAATTCAGAGCGGGAGATCACATGATTGAGTACGACAGGAATGTGGTGGTCGTACAAACCAGCCCCCAGAAAGCTTGTATAACGGTCGAAATCGGCATTGCGGTCTGACAGGCGGCGCATATGCTTGAGAAGCTCAGGCTCACCCAGCCGTTTTGACATGGGGAGAACGCCGTTGTAACGGACCGCTTGGGGGATATCGGCAAACAGATCTTCGATCGTTTCCGCGCCGACCGCAGCAAGCATATCGGCTTGATCCTGATCCGTCATAGGCAAGTAACGATGCTTCATGTTAAGGTAGCTCCTCTTTTGTAGAATGGTGTCTTTACCACTTTGGCTTTTAACTTCTTACCGCGGATCTCGACCCATACCTCGGTATCGAGACCCGTATATGAGGTTTCGATCAGGGCTAATCCGAGATTTCGCTTGAGTGAAGGGGATTGGGTACCGCTGGTCACTTCACCGATGGGTTCTCCTTCATTGTTGTATACAGGATAGTGGGATCGCGGAATTCCGCGATCGATGAGTTCAATGCCGACCAGCTTACGCGGTACACCGTCTTGCTTCTGCTGTTGAAGCGCTTCCCGACCGATGAAATCGCCGCTGTCCAGCTTCACGAAGAAACCGAGACTGGCTTCAAGCGGAGAGATCGTGTTTGAGAGCTCTTGGCCGTACAAGGGTAATTTCGCCTCGAAACGGAGTGTATCGCGGGCGCCGAGTCCGGTTGGAACAAGACCATGTGGTTCTCCGGCAGCTAATAGTTCTCTCCAAATTGTGGGAGCATCCCCAGCGGAGCAATAGATTTCAAAGCCGTCTTCTCCGGTATAACCGGTGCGGGAGAGCAGGGCGGTGCAGCCGCATACCTGTGCGTTCTGAATAAAATGGAAGGAAGGGAGTTCGCTTGGCGCCTCATTGGTTACCTGTGACATGATGTTCACGGCGGCAGGTCCCTGAAGCGCAATGAGAGCCGTCTCAGCGGACACATTACGGATGGTGACATCACCTGCAAGATGATCTTGAAGCCACTGGAGGTCTTTGTCGATGTTGGATGCGTTTACAACCAGCATGAATCGATCTGCCGACAGTTTATACACAAGCAGGTCATCTACCGTACCGCCGTTGTCGTAACACATTAACGTGTATTGGGCCTGGCCAATTGATATGCGGGTTACATCATTTGTGGTCATCTTCTGGATAAAAGCTTCAGCGTCTTGTCCGGTGACGATAAATTCACCCATATGGGAGACGTCGAACAGGCCGGCGTGCTTGCGTACGGCTTCATGCTCTTGAACAATGCCAGAAAATTGCACGGGCAGTTCCCAGCCGCCGAAGTCGATGCAGCGGGCAGAAGGAAAATCGGAATAAAGCGGGTAAAGCGGTGTACGTTGTAATGAACTCATCTCTTCACCTCTTCTAATTGGCATGATCAATTGGGGGAAACACCAAAAAAGGACAGACAGAAGGATAACAAGCCGTGCTAAAAAAAGCCCGCTCGTTGCGTAATCCTTCTGCTCTGTCCTTTGTACCTGAGAGTTACCCCACATGTCATGTAAGTATAATGTCAAGCGTGTGTGAGTTTCCCCGTGGGTGATTCTACATTCAGAATTCTCTCCAGAGGTGCGTCCGGTAAAGGTCCTTTTGCCTGAGAGATTCACCGTGTTACGGCTTACTCCTTCGGCGCTACCTGTCAATCTTGTCGGTAATCTCTCCCGCTACCATCATCCGCGTGAAAATTATTGAGTTGTCAGATCATTCTACGTTCTTGTGATTATTATAAACGTGCCTCTCCATAAAGTGTCAACCTTTATTTCACCAAAATATTTTCATTCTTAAAATTTTTGTCAGATATCTTGACATCACTGCATCCCTGTTTTATTCTGTGGGAGAATAAGCCAACCGAATATGCGGATGATGATGGATGGGAGAGACCGCCACGAGAAGGTTCAAACCTTGGCGGCACCGAAGGAGCAAACCGTTACGCCTGCCAGGCTGACGAGTAATCTCTCAGGTAAACGAACCGCCATCTGACGCAGCTCTGGAGAGTGCGCAAGCCACCCAAGGGGAAAGGTCGAACCGAAAACAAGAAGCGGTCGATCATAAACTCTCAGGTACCGAGGACAGAGAGAAGGCGAATGCCTTTTTTCGCGTCCTTTTTTTCATTTATTCACCTTAATTTCATTTCTTTAAGAAAAGAGGAGTATCCGTAATGAGTGAAATCAGAGAGAATTTGGTGTACAGCGACGATCATGAATGGGCGTTGAAGGTAGATGGAAATGTGGTGCGCGTCGGTATTTCTGATCATGCGCAATGCCAGCTGGGCGATATCGTATTCGTAGAACTCCCCGAGGCGGGCGCTGTCGTTGCTGCAGGTGACAGCATCGGTACCATTGAGTCGGTCAAAACCGTATCGGAACTGTATTCCCCTGTATCCGGTACCATCACGAAAGTGAATACTTCCCTGGAAGATCAGCCGGAGCTTGTGAACGGAGAGCCGTACGAAGGCGGATGGATCATTGAGGTTGAGGTGGAAGGTGACCTGGAGGAGGCACTCGGAAAGCTGCTCACCGCAGAGGCATATCGTGCCAAAGTGGATTAAGTATTGAATCATAACCTTAAATAATGAAACATAACGGCTGCTACTCGTGATGAGGTTTACGAGTTGCAGCCGTTTTAATTTTTGCGTTAATCCTTGGAGCCTTGCAGGTTCGATATCAAGTGCTTGAAGCCACACGGCGCGCGGTCCGGCGTGCTCGAAGCTCAGGGAGATTCACGATCAGAATCCCGCCGATGATGAGCATGCTGCCAATGATGGAATAGGAAGAAATTGCTTCGTCGTACAGAAATGCGCCCAGCCCCAACGCGATGATTGGAGAAACAAAGAGCCAGGTGGACGGGAAAAAGGCATTCGTTGCTTTTAGCAGCCAGGCATATAGACTATGGCCCAGCATCGAGCCAACCATCGTCAAATACAAGACAGATCCGATGGCTGGCAACGTTAGAATACCATTCCATTGTACCTGTTCACTGAACAGGGATAACAGCAATAGGGCTGCGCCGCCATACATCATCTGCACCGCATTGATCGTAATCGGTGAGACATTCGGCATGTCAAAGGACAATTTCCGGGTAGCCAGGGAGCCCACACTATAACCGATTTCGCCTATAAGAATTGCGATACAGCTCAGAATCCAGATGAGATCGCTCCCCATCGCTAGCTCGGGCATAATGAGCAAACATACCCCCGCAAAACCGACCGCGCATCCCCAATAATCACTACGCCGGGCATTTTTCCGCATCACAACCGATTGAATCATCAGAATCATCATGGGGCCTGTTGCCGATAGGATGGCGGCGATCCCTGAGGACACGTACTGCTCGGCCCAATACAGCGTTGCAAACGTCAAGAATGTGCTGGTCATCCCGATTAGAAGGAATTCCTTTCGCAGGAGAAGGCTCGGTTTTGCCTTCCGCTGCCATATCATCCATAGGAAGATGAAGGCGCCCGCCAGAAGAAATCGAAGCCCTGCTGAGAGAAACGGCGGCAGTCCTGCTTCAACGCCAATCTTGATGGCGAGAAACGTCGTACTGAAAATGGCGCACATAAGCAAGTAGTTAAAAATAATCATGTAGCATCCTCCTTTTTCTATACTATAATAGGTAGTTAATAGAACAGATTGGCGATAGGTAGAACAGATATGATTTATGTGGATTGGGGAGGAGCAGATGGAATTATCAACGCTGGACGACAAGAATCATGGTAAGCGAACATTACAGCAGTCGGTCTATGACACGATACTGGAAGGAATAGCTCGGGGAGAGTGGAAGGAGACTGACAAAATCCCATCCGTGAGGGCGATGGCGGAGCGTTTGAACGTTCACCGATTAACGGTGCTGAAGGCTTATCAGCTGCTGCTTGAGGAAGGGATCGTGGAAGTAAAATATAAATCAGGGTACTTCGTAGCGGGTAAGACGGAAGACACATTACCGGAATCCCTTACAACCAGCCCGCGATGGGCATATCAGGCCAAATCGGTGTATGTCAATCGCAGCCGCTTGTCCGACATTCACAGGCATCAGGTCGAATACCAGATGTCGGAAGCGCTGATTGATCCTGGGCTGCTGCCAAATGCATTCTTGTCCAATCACGTGAAACAAGTGTTTGACATGTATCCGAAAGTATTAAGCACGTATTCTTCCGTATCCGGAGATTTGGAGCTGCGCGAGGAGATGGCTCGCTATTTTATGGACAAACAAGGCATAACGGTCCATCCGGAAGAGCTGCTCATTACAACGGGATCCCAGCAAGCGATCGACCTGATCTCGCGTTCGCTCGTCAAAAGCGGAGACTGTGTATTGATCGAACGGCCGACGTATAGTCCGGCGATCGATGTTTTTGTGCAGCAAAATGTCAAACTGCTTCCAATTGAGATTACACCGGAAGGGTACGACCTTGAACGAATTGAAGGTCTTATGCGAGCGGAGAAACCGAAGCTGTTCTATATGAACCCAACGTTTCAGAATCCGACGGGATATACGGTGCCGATCACACAGCGCAAGGCGCTGGTGGAACTGGCGGAGCGATATCAGTGCATTCTGGTGGAGGATGAGGTGTATCACGACATTTATTTTGGAGATCCGCCGCCGCTGCCTTTTTTTTACTACGACACCGAAGGTTATGTCATTCACATTCGAAGCTTCAGCAAATATGTGGCCCCCGGCTTGCGGATATCGGTGCTGGCTGCCCGTCCGGAACTGATGAATGTCATCCTTCCGATCAAGGCGTTGTCGGACAACGGGACGCCGCTGCTGACGCAAAAGATTTTCCAGCACTATTTCTTCTCGAGCAGACTTCAGGAGCATGTGGCCAAGCTGCGGATTGCGCTGGAGCTTCGTAAAGAGAGGATGGAGAAGCTGCTTGAGCCTACAGAATGGCGATGGAACAGCCCCGGCGGCGGTTTGAATTTGTGGATACAGCTGCCGGAAAACGTCAACGTGGATGCGTTGCTGCAGCAATGCCTGGCGGAATCGGTAGCGTTTGTGCCGGGGCGTATCTGCGACCCGCTGGATCAGATGGACTCGTGGATCAGGCTGAGTTATTCGTATATCAGCGAGATTCAGCTGGAAGAAGGGGTCCGTCGTCTCATCGAGATATCGGAGCGGGTGTGTTATGTGCAAAATCGCAGCATATGTTTGGACAATCATTGAATTACAATCAGAGCAGCCCACCTCTAGGAGGGGGCTGTTTTTTGCTGGAGACAGGAGATGCAGGCGCGAAACCCAATCGAACGGTTAGATGAGCTTTTCATGAAGGAAGTTTGAAGCTGGATTCGTATTCCATTTTGCAGGGTAATTACATTTCGGGTTCGCAAGCGGATCTATTACCAAGTGCAACTTCGTCAGACACTCATCTACTACCTACATACCAGGAGGTTCCGACAAATGGACAATTCAAACGCCAATTCGAATGCTAACAGCAGTTACAACAAGACGAGCAAGGACCAACAGCTGGAACAATTCACGGTAGACAATGACGCTAAGGAACTGACAACCAATCAGGGACTTAAGGTCTCTGAGGATGAACATTCGCTTAAAGCGGGAGAGCGCGGTCCGACCTTGATGGAGGACTTCCATTTCAGAGAGAAGATGACGCATTTCGACCATGAGCGGATTCCGGAACGGATTGTGCATGCCCGCGGTTTTGGGGCTCACGGTTATTTTCAGCTATATGAATCCATGAAAGATTATACAAAAGCCAAATTTCTGCAGGACCCTTCCGTCGTCACCCCGGTGTTTGTCCGATTCTCCACGGTTGCGGGCTCCAGGGGATCAGCGGACACTGTCAGGGACGTACGCGGTTTCGCAACCAAGTTTTATACGGAAGAAGGGAATTATGATCTGGTTGGCAACAATATGCCGGTTTTTTTCATACAGGATGCCATGAAGTTTCCTGATTTTATTCACGCTGTTAAACCTGAGCCTCATAACGAGATTCCGCAGGCGCAATCCGCCCATGATACGTTCTGGGATTTTGTCGCAAACAATTCGGAAAGCGCGCACATGATTATGTGGGCGATGTCCGACCGCTCGCTTCCGCGAAGCTTCCGAATGATGGAGGGCTTCGGCGTCCATACCTTCCGTTTCGTGAACGAAGAAGGACAAGCGCATTTCGTGAAATTTCACTGGAAGCCCGTGCTCGGCACGCATTCCCTCGTATGGGATGAAACGCAGAAGCTGGCAGGCAAGGATCCTGACTTTAACCGCCGCGATCTGTGGGATGCGATCGAATCAGGGAATTATCCGGAATTTGAGTTTGGTGTTCAAATGATTCGGGAGGATGAGGAATTCAGTTTTGGTTTTGACATCCTTGATCCGACCAAGATTTGGCCCGAAGAACTCATTCCCGTCAAAATCATCGGTAAGATGACGCTCAATCGCAATACGGATAATTTTTTTGCGGAGACGGAACAGGTTGCATTCCATCCCGGACATGTCGTACCCGGAATCGATTTTACCAATGATCCGCTTCTGCAAGGCCGCTTGTTCTCTTATACCGATACCCAGCTTTCACGGCTTGGTGGACCCAATTTCCACGAAATTCCGATCAACCGCCCGATTGCACCGGTTCATAACAATCAGCGTGACGGGATGCACCGTATGACCATTAATAAGGGACCAGTCAGCTACCACAAGAACGGCATTGCCGGTAACACACCGAAGCCAGTTCCAGTGGAGCGCGGCGGTTACGAGCATTACACCGAGAAGGTGGAAGGACGTAAGGTGCAGGCACGCAGTGACAGCTTTAAGGATCATTTCAGCCAAGCAGCCCTGTTCTGGAACAGCATGTCTGAGGTCGAGAAGCAGCATATCGTAGCCGCATTCCAGTTCGAGCTTGGTAAAGTGCAGCGAAAGGAAATTCGCCAGCAGGTCGTCGACCTGTTCGCCAACGTTGATAGCGAACTTGCCACCCGAATTTCGGAGGGGATTGGAACCATGCCTCCGCAAACCAGTGGCTCCGCTTCCAGCGAGTCTTCTCCGGCACTGAGCATGATGAATACCGTGCAGCTCCCGTTAACCCGTAAAGTGGCGGTACTGGCAGGCAACGGATTCACGGATGAACTGCCGTTTGTGCTTACGCAGCTGCAGCAAGCCGGCATCATCACCGAAGTGGTTAGCGCGAAGCTGGGTGTAATTCAAGGCAAGGCCGGCGCGGAATTGGAAGTGAACCATTCGCTGCTGGGGGCGGATTCAGTCTTGTTCGATGCGGTGCTTGTCGCAGGCGGCGCGTTAAGTGTATCGGAGCTCCTGGCGGAGCAGAAGGTGCTGGATTTCGTCAAGGAAGCGTATCAGCATTTCAAACCGATCGCAGCCATCGCCGAAGGGGCAAATTTACTTCCTTCATCCAGCGGCGAAGGGATCGTTGTTGCTCAGGAGAATGTGGATCTGAAGCCGTTTGGCGAAGCCTTCATTGAGGCGATCGCGGCGCATCGCCATTGGTCGCGCACCATCTAAGAATGGATTGCCCTTGAATTAATAAATGGATTGCGCTATAATCCCCCTTAATCACTGGCTAAAAAAGGTGAAGGGGATACTAATATGATAAACATTAAATTCAATCAACTTCATCATCACAAGCAGCGTTAGCACGCCTGTCATTCTACAGGGTGGGCTAACGCTGTTCGCGTTGGCCTCCCTGCCGCATATCAAGCGCGCGGGACCATGAGGTCCGGCGCGTTTTTTATTTTCATTAGAAAGAAAGGATGAGTTAGCGATGCAGAATATAAAAGGAACGTATGATTATTTTGGCCAAGAGCAGGCGGTCCGAAGAAAGGTGCAATCGACGCTGCGTGAAGTGTTTGAATGCTATGACTATGCTGAAATGGAGACAACCATTCTGAATGAAGCGGACCTGTTGTCTTCCAAATACGCAGGAGGGGAAGAAATTCTGAAGGAAATGTACCAGCTGACGGATCAAGGCACGCGACGTCTGGGGCTCCGGTACGATCTGACGATTCCATTCGCTAAGGTGATCGCGCTGAATCCCGCCATCAGCCAGCCATTCAAGCGTTATGAGATGGGGAAGGTATTCCGGGATGGTCCCGTGAAACGCGGCAGATTGCGGGAGTTTCTGCAGTGTGACGTTGATGTGGTAGGGATCTCGGGACCAGAAGCGGAAGTTGAGCTAATGCAGCTTGCAGCCGAAGTGTTTCGGAGACTTGACATTCCAATCATTCTCCGGTGGAACAATCGAAGCTTTCTGGGTGAAGTTCTTGGCGCTATGGGCGTACCGGAAGAGATGAAACCATCCGTCATGCTGACCCTGGATAAGCTCGATAAGATTGGCAAAGAGGGGGTTCGGCAAGAACTTGCGGGCAAGGTACTCGAACCGGAGATTTGTCGTCAAATTCTGGATTTTGTTGATCTCAAGGAGCCGACATTTGAGCAGATAACAAGCAAATACAAATTGGACAACGAGCGTGGCGCACGGGAAGTACAGATCCTGCAAAATATGCTGCAGCGCGTCGGGTTGCAAGACATCTGCATATTTGATCCGTTTCTATCAAGAGGCTTGTCATTCTACACGGGAACCGTATACGAAATTTTTGATGCATCGCACGATTTCCGTTCAAGCTTGGGCGGAGGCGGCAGATATGATGCGATTATCGGGCAGCTCGTTGGACGCGAGGATATTGCATATCCTACGGTGGGTCTTTCGTTTGGCATGGAATCCATCATGGAGATGATCCGGAACCGTCCGATTGAAACGAACAAGCCGCTCGTTATGGTTATCCCGATAGGAGAAACCGTTCCGGAAGGGTTGACGGCAGCAGCGGCACTCCGGAATCGCGGGATTCATACTCGATTGGCGGACAACCGACGCAAATTGAAAAAAACATTAGCATCCGTTTCAGCTGAAAGCATCCCTTATGCCATCCTGATTGGCGAAGATGAAGCGGCTTCGGGCATGGTCCGACTGAAGAAAATGACCGAGGGCAAGGAGCTTACACTGATTCTGAAGGAAGCGGTAGAGCTTATCATTCAATCCTGTGAAGGATGAATGCCTTTGTTATTTTTCGAATATAATGGTTTTCTACCGAAAAGGTACTCGCGCTCGAAACGATCTCCAAGTAGAATAAAGCGTATAGATTTTACCAGGGGGAGCGGATTGCAATGCTGCACGAACAATTCTTCATGCTGCACCAGAAGCTTGCTGTTAACGCTCCAGCGAGTACAGCTACGGAAGTGACGCTTGAGCAGATTGCCGATACGCTGTATTGCACAACGCGGAATGCCAAGCTCGTTATACGCAAACTGGAAGAGAAGGGTTGGATTATATGGAAGGCGGGACGTGGGCGCGGAATCCGTTCCAAGCTTACCTTTCTCGCCGATCAAGCAAATCTGCTACAGGAGGCAGCGCAGCAGCTCGCGATAAGAGGGGAATATAAGCAAGCCTTCGAACTGCTGCGTACCTATGGTCAGGGTATGCACACCAATGATTCTTATGTGGAATGGATGAACGGGCATTTTGGCTTTAGCAAGGAGATGAACGAAGGGGAAGAAGAAGCAATGGATTCTCTGCGGCTTCCGGTTTACCGCCTGATTGAAACGTTGGATCCCGCCGAATGCTACTACAGTTTTCAAGCTCACATGATCCAGCAGATATTTGACCGGTTGGTGATATACGATAATGCAAATGATCAATACCTCCCCGTTATCGCGCATTATTGGAAGAGCAATGAGGATGGAACGATCTGGACCTTTCATCTGCGTAAAGGAATACGGTTCCATGACGGTAAAGAATTGTCGGCGGAGGACGTGAAATTCACGGTGGAACGCCTGGGACGGGATAAACGAAATGCTTGGATCGTGCGTGAACTGCAGCGGGTAGAGGTGGTGTCCCCCCGAGAGGTTCGTTTTATTCTAAACAAGCCGAATCGAATTTTCATTCGGTTTCTTAGCTCCATTTGCATGTCCATCGTGCCTAAACATTTGGTAAGCGTCCATGAAGAACAGTTCTGGAAGCAACCTGTTGGAACGGGCCCCTTTCGGGTAGAGGAATGGACCGATGATCGGCTGACCATTCATGCTAATCCCCATTATTATCATGGGAGGCCGCATTTGGACAACATCCACATTATCTTGATGCCGGAAGATGCGGAGCATTGCGAGGTCAGTTGGGAGCGGCTGCTGCGGAATCCGGAGCATATCGATCATAACGGTGAGAAGCATGCTGTTGATATCATCGAATCCTCCGAAGGCTGCACGACGTTGATTACATGGAATATGAAAAAGCCGGGGCCCTATCAGTCCATCGAATTTCGCAGGGCATTCAGCCTCATTCTGAACCGTGCGGAGATGATACGCGAACTTGGTGACAATCGGCTTTACCCAGCCAAAGGGTTCATCATGGATGAGCAAGCGCCTTATCGTAAAGACCGATATGATCCCGAACTCGCAAAGTCACTGCTGAAACAGTCGGGTTATGACGGCTCTCCCATTACGTTGGCTACGCTCGCTAAGCATATTAAAGACGCCGAATGGGTTCAGAATCAATGCGCTTCCATCGGGATTCCATTGATCATCCGAGAGGAGAGGATGGATACCATGCACCAACTGGACGTGATGCACAGCATGGATTGTATCTTGCACGGCCTTGTTCTTCCAGGTGAAGAAGTATGTTTAATCGAGAACTACGTGCAGAAGGGAAGCGTAGTTAAAGAGTTCATGGATCCTTCGCTGCATCATTGGGTGAAAGAATGCATAGATGATGCGCTTGCCAGCGAATGGTATGAGGAGCGTTTGAGTATTTTATCCCATATTGAAGAGAGGCTTCGGGAGGAAGCGCATGTTTCATTCTTGACTCACACGAGATTTTACGCAAGCTTGGATCCTTCTTATAAAGGGGTGGTCATCAATAATCTGGGATGGCTGGACTTCAAGCAGATTTGGCGAGAATGATTTCTTCCCATAAAAAGAGCAAGCGCGGTTATTCGCGCTTGCTCTTTTTACTTATAAGGATTTCGTACGGCTTCTTCGGGATCTCCGCTTTCGAAAGAAGCCATGAAGTTTATCGAGAATTCGAATATGGGTTGAGGTATGCTGCGATTCACACGCGATCTCGTCATGAATAATGAATCTTCCTTGACGATCAAGTTCGTCCCATTTTGCTTGCTGGTATTCGTTCAGCTTTTCCAGTGTATATACATCGTTGATCATGTTAACCTCCCTATCAGACATTCAGATTTCGCTGTAACGCCAGTAGAATGTCTTGATACTCTCATTATGGAGGTCAACCGAATTTGTAAAAAGTGTAAACCTCGGCAGCCCTTTTTCCCCTTTTCATGAACTAAAGGATTACCGCAGAGAAGAGATTAGACTTTATGCTCACGATGGGTGATGGTGGAATTCTCAATCTGGATCGTGGCATGTTCGATGTGGAATCGACTGTCCAGAAGATCAATCGCTTGTTGCAGGATCTCATAAGTGTTCGCGTCATCTTGGGCGACGAGATGGCAGCTCAAGGAGTCGAAATTGGACGTAATCGTCCAAATATGAAGATCATGGATGCCGGTGATCCCAGGAATAGACAGGAGGGACTTCGTTACCTCTTCAGAGTTAATCGTTTCCGGTGCGCCCTCCATCAGAATATGAACGGTATTCTGTATGATTCTCCAGGCGCTCTTCAGAATCAAGATCGACACCAGGATGGATATGATCGGGTCCGCAATATACCATCCGAAGGCAATCATCACGATCCCGGCGATGATTGCGCCGACAGAGCCGAGTGCATCACCGATAACATGGAGGTATGCGCTGCGGAGATTCACATTGTTCTTCACATCCCCCGTCCGCATCAAGAACCAGGCACTGAGAAGGTTAGCCAACAGCCCGATGGCCGCAATGAGCATCATGCTTCCGCTGGCGACGGTCGGCGGGTTATCAAAGCGCTGAATCGCTTCCCATACGATAAAACCGGCGATGACAAACAAGGCGACTCCATTTAATAGTGCTGCCAATATTTCAAAACGGTAAAAGCCGTAGGTTTTATTCGGCGATGCTGGCTTCGTAGCAAACCATAATGCGACCAGACTGAGCAGCAATGCGCTGGCATCACTTAACATATGTCCGGAATCGGATAACAGAGCTAAACTGTTGGTTAGCAAGCCCCCTACAAACTCTAGAATCATGATGCCAATTGTGATGATGAGGGCAATGGCAAGGCCTTTTTTGTTTCCTGAGCGGGCATGATCATGGTGGCTGTGGTCATGTCCATGATGGTGGTTATGATGATGCATAATCGAAAACTCCCTTCGGATCCATCTGTTGATTGTAATCAAAGATCATAAAACATTTTGTGTTATATATAATATGAGCATATGCTCATATATAATGTAATCTTACCGTTTGATTTTGTCAAGTTTTTCCGAATGTTTTGTGGAAGTGAAAATAATTTCTCACTTATTCATTTATCTAGTATGCTTGATAAGTGAGGAAATTAAATTTTTTGTGTGATGATTTGTTCTTATTATCGGTTGAAGAGAAGGAGTGATATGCGACATGGGAGAACAGCGTAAATCGATTAGTGAAGCTTATGGCGAAACAGCCTATCCATTGATTGGACATAGCCGCAGGAATCTCGAGGTGCTGCTTGAAGCATTTCGGGATGTGGATGGGTCGCAGATGGGGGATACATACGGCAAAGGGGCCATCATTGAGGAGTTTCAGGCGCGCATGGCAGACGTTCTGGGCAAGGAATCAGCTGTCTTTTTCCCAAGCGGAACCATGGCGCAGCAGATTGCTTTGCGGATCTGGTGTGATGATGCGGAGCTGAAACGAGTGGCCTATCATCCCCTCTGCCATCTGGAGATTCACGAAGAGGACGGGCTTAAGGAGCTGCATCATATCGAACCGATTCTTCTTGCCGATAAAGAGCGTTTGATCACGCTTGAAGACGTGCAGAGCCTGGATCGTGACATTGCATGTTTGCTGCTGGAGTTGCCGCAGCGTGAAATTGGAGGGCAGTTGCCCGAATACGAAGAGTTGGAAGCGATATCGGCGTATTGCCGTTCGCAAGGCATTAAGCTGCATCTGGACGGGGCAAGATTGTTCGAGATCACCCCTTATTATCAAAAAACCGCGGCAGAAATCTGTGCACTGTTTGACAGTGTATATGTGTCCTTCTATAAAGGTATAGGTGGGATTGCCGGCGCCATTCTGGCTGGCGGCACCGATTTCGTGGCGAAGTCTAAGGTATGGAAAAGGCGTCATGGCGGTGATCTGGTCAGTCTTTACCCGTATATCATTAGTTCAAGTTATTATTACACCGAAAGAATAGGTAACATGGGCCGATATTACCAGGAGGCTAAAGAGCTTGCAGCTTTGTTTAATTCGTGCGAGGGCGTGAATACGAAGCCTGCCGTGCCTGTATCGAATATGTTTCATGTCCATTTTGAATTGAACAAAGAACAGCTTGAACTCATTCTTATCGAGGTTTTCCGTGTCACGGGCATCGGATTGATCAGTTATTTGAACGAAGCAGGGGAAAGTCAATGTTCTACGGAAGTTCACATTGGGGAACGGTACGGTAAAACACCGAGAGAAAGCATTCAAGAGGCCTTCCAATTGTTGAATGAGAAATTGCAGGAAGTTATGAGCACATGACAAAAGGACCTGAATGAGGTCCTTTTTATTTTGCCTATATTTATCCAATCGGTCCCATATAGACAAGCTCTGACGAATTGGCCGGATGCTGGGCAAGACCAATGATATCACCGGCTCTAGGAATTTGTAGTTTCGATACGAGGGTCTCCAGCGTTTTGGTATATTGGCTCCCATCGTTCTCGGTTACATCCAATTCCAGGATGACAACCGGGTCGAAATTGATCAGCTTTCCGGTATCCCGTACGGTTCGTACTTTAGCGGTGGCCGTTAATGCCAGGGCTCCGGTCGCTGCCATCTGCGCTTGCTTCGCCTGCTCCAAACTTTGATTGATGGCATTGCGATGCTCTTTCGGAACAAAACCTTTCATCATCATGCCGGTTAAACCTTTGTTCATCATTTTATCTGCTTTTTCCAGCGCGTCCTCCGGACTTTTCTTTTTTCCAAACCATCCCATAAGCTTAGCACCTCACTAGTAGAATTATTTATAATTCCATGTTACCCGTGGGGGTCTGAGGAGACAATGGTTTGGCAAGGATACAAAACTTCCGGCATTAGGAGTAACTCAACACGATACTTCTGCACAAACTTTTGCCGTATTCAAAGGTTTGTGCACTCTTTATCCTGTCGTACAGCGATTAAAATGAAGGGAACAACAAAAGTTTTGCGGGTGGAACATGCTTTTGTAACCTTTTAAGCTCATGAATTATTTACTTCGAAGCAGATAGACCAGCTTTTTGTAGTAAGATGCTGACTCTTTGTATTTCCTTAATTCCTCCGATACCGCGGCCAATGCTTCATATAAGGATTCAAGTCGCAATGTAAGATGATTGGATTCGTAGTATGGTAGACAAGACAGGGCATGCCCCATAAATTCATCATGATGACCGTGTGCCAAGGCTAGCTGACATTGGTAGTAGGCAACCGACATCTCTTGATCCGTTGTAAGCTCTATCGCTTTCAGCTCCTGAATATACTGGGTTAAAAGCCCCCATTGCTTTTGTGCTAAGGTCAATTCACACCGGTAAATCAATAGGACTGGACGGAATTGCTGCCGTACTTCCGCCACTTCCCGCGCGAGTAGTCCTTCGAAACGGTTGATTTCTTCTTCCGCTTTTTCATGATCTCCCTGCATCGTCAGCATGATAATCCGATTGTTCAGGATGGTTGACACCATGTTCCCCTGGTTTACCGCATAGACCAAATGGGCTTCTGCCATAGAGAGGGTAACCAGCGCCTCCTGATACAGTCCCATGGAATAACAGTAGCCGCTGTACGCGATGTACAGATCGGATAAGCGGTGAAACAAGCGGTCTTCATAAACCTGTCTCATCGTTCCTTCAAACACCTGCTTGGCCTGGTCATATTGCTTCAAAAATATACAGGCCTCCATTTTGAAGTTTTGAGTGGTCAGCCATAAATCGGTGCCGATCTGAACATGTTCGCTTAACCGGTTCACTTGGCTTAAAGCCTCATGATAGCGGTTCTTGGATCGATAGAACTGGATTTTATAGAACAGCATCGCTTTTTTCGCGGGCAGCGGGAGTTCTGCGTCATCGGGACGGCCGTATTTTTCCAGATAAAAATTGAGGTAATTCTGGTGCAGATATTCATGGGACACCGCATCGTTCACTTGTTGATAATAGACCGCCTTCATTAAGGCCGTTGTGAGTTCTACCGTAAGACTGTCATGTCGATCCGGAAGATCGTATATGCGCTCCTCTGTGATGTGAGAGACCGATTGGGATAATTCTTCAAAGATGCGTTCCGCGGTCTCGAGTGTATCCTTATCGGAATTAGCTGCATTGACTAAGTAGGAGGGGGTCACTTGCAAACGCTGTGCCAGATGCTCGGCAAGGTCCTCGGCCAGTGGATAACGCTCGGCAAGGATGTTCGCAAAATGGGTGGTTGTCACTAATCCCTCTACCAGCTCTTTGCGAGCTATTCCTTTTTTCTTGCACAAGAAATCAATGCGCTCTTTTAACACGAAAGGAGACTCCTTCTATAACTGGATTTTGGGAAAAGTATACCATGCCGAGCGAGTCCAATCCGGACTGATGGTTAAAAGGGGAACAAGGACCTAGTCACTTGAGAGTGGTGTGTCGGTTAGCAAGGAAATGTGTCTTGGGGTGTCGAATGATGTATGATGCATAGGTTGTGGACCCATATATTTTGTTTCATAAATTGTATAGTTGAAGGAAAGGAGATCATATGGGAGAGATTTTAATGACAATGGAATCGTTAAAGGGCATCCATACATATATCGAGGAGCAGATGAAGGCATGGAAGGTTCCGGGGTTGTCCGTTGCGGTGGTCAAGGATCAGGAGATCGTCATGACGGAGGGTTACGGGTATCGAAATATCGCCCAAAGCCTGCCTGTGACAAGTGAGACGCTGTTCGCGATCGGTTCGTCCACCAAAGCTTTTACTGCACTGGCAGCCGCAATTTTGGCGGATGAAAAAATCTTGGATTTGGATACACCTGTGAAGGAGTATCTTCCTGATTTCAAAATGTTTGATGCTTTTGCAACGGAGCGGATTACGCTGAGGGATATGTTATGCCATCGTTCAGGCTTACCGCGGCATGAGCTCATGTGGTATAACGCATCACTGACTAGAGAAGAAATCATAGAACGACTACAGTACTTGGAACCAAATGTAGATTTCAGGACGAAATGGCAGTATCAAAATATCATGTATATGGTGGCGGGATATGTTATCGGGCATGTGAGTCAATCATCTTGGGAAGACGTTGTTCAGAAGCGGATATTCGAGCCGCTGAACATGGCATCCAGTCAATTCTCTGTAGACAAGACGCAGCTCCAACATGATTATGCGATTCCCTATATGCAAATTGAAGATCAGGCTCAAATCATTCCGTTTCGAAATATAGATACCATTGGCCCGGCGGGATCGATCAATTCCAATATCAAAGATATGGCGAATTGGGTAAGGTTTCAAATGAATCATGGAATGCACAACGGGCAGCGCCTCATTTCTAGCGAAGTGCTGGATACGCTGCACACGCCCCATATGGTTTGCGAGATGACCGAGGTCAATGAAAATAATACAAATATGGGCAGCTACGGTCTCGGTTGGCTGATCGAACCTTATCGAGGCTTACGGATGGTGAGTCACGGAGGCAATATTGACGGCTTCACCGCACATGTTGCCTTTATTCCTACGGAGAAGATTGGCGTCGTGGTGTTGTCGAATCTCAATGGTACTCCGCTTCCTGTATTTATAGCCAATTACATTTTCGATTCTTTGCTCGGTGGCGAGGTCAAGGACTGGAGTGGGCAAGCGTTGGGACAAAAGAAGGAAGCAACCGTTGCGAACGAGCCGGCCACAAACCGTGAGGCAACTTCAGGTGCGAAAGAACCCATTGTTCCATTGTCCAGTTCCTTATTAGATTTAACAGGGACGTATGTTCATGCAGCGTATGGAGAAATGATGGTTGAACATACAGATGGAGAGCTTCGGGCAGGATTCAATTCAATGCTGTTCCCCCTCACACATCAAAATGCGAATCAGTTTGAACTCCATGTTACGGAGTTTGATATTAAAACCAAAGCGACTTTTCTTACGGACTCGAACGGGAATGTGGATCGCTTATCCGTTATTTTGTTATTCGAGCCTGGTGCAAAGGAAATTGAATTTGTTAGAATAGAGAGTAGAAGCGAGTGAACTTTGAATCATCCAAATTTGGCGAGGTGAAAATCATGATGGCTCACATTAGAAGCACAACCGTTCAAGTCGTTAAATCAGGCTCCGGGCAAAGCAGCACGGAAATATCGAGCAGAGAATTTGTTCGGAGCCTTCTTCAACATTAATTAGAGCTGCAATATTTCATGTGTCGGCTTTGCTCACTATTTACAAGATTCTATGTAGATAGGAGCAGGGAGAATGAAATACGAGAAAGCACTAGATATTTTGCCTGAACACATAGTCAAAACCATTCAACAATATATTGATGGAAGTTATATTTATATTCCGAGAAAGTCGGAGAATCGGAAGTCCTGGGGAGAGCAAACCGGGGTAAAGAAGGATCTGGATATTCGGAATCAGAACATTTTCAAATGTTATATGCATGGCGACTCCATCCGTACATTGTCAGAACGATATTATTTAACAGAGCAATCGATCCGTAGAATTATTCGGGCAGAACGAATGAAAGAATAGGCGAGATCATAGCTCATTTTAGTAAGACTGTTATATAGCATTAGTTATCAGAAGGAAAAAGCGGCTAGGACACTTGTCCTGGCCGCTTTTAAATTAAGAAAAGTTACTTATCGGAAATTTGGAACGAACTTTTGATATTTTGTACGTCCAAAAACATGCCTTGATACTCGTTCTTGGCGTTATCATTCGATGGATCGTATTGGACATCAGTAGGTGTGTGGAATACATACACCTGATTGCCTCGTTCCCCGAGCTGTACAGCTGGTATTTGTCCCTTGATTTCTTCCTCCTGCTTAGCCCAGTCATTCTTGGACCAGACGGAGATGGTGAACAGCGTGCCTTGAGTCATTGTATTGACGAAGTTCAGATGATGGCTGTTCCAGATGGATTGATCACGGACTTCATAGCGCGTGTCCCAGCTCTTGGGAATCTCGAGTCGAAAGTGATAGGTGCTGTTTGTATACTCGTGGAATAAATCAGCATGAGAGTATAACTCCAAGCTTGATGATACGTTATGGAGCTTATTGTATTTCATGGAGAACCTCTCGATTAGGGTCACGGCCTCAGCACGTGTGATTTCTTGATTTGCTTGATAGCCCTCGATGTTTTTTCCTGATATCCCTTGTGCAAGGCCCAAGTCAAGCATGTATTGGATAGAATCCTTTAGATCGTAATTTTTGCCGGTGGCGTTCGCCAACAACTGAGCTGCCAATCCGCGCGTAAGCTTCTTCTTCGGTGACGCAGCCTTCCAGCCTAAGTTCCGGGCATACGTGATATAGGGTTCTTCCCATGGTGTCGTTGAGGAGTCGTCAGGGATAACCTTCGGGTAGGCAGCTCGAATGAGCATCGTCAAAAATTCGCTTTGTGTCACGGTCCGTTTCGGCTTGAATGTTCCATCCGGATACCCGTCAACCACGTCTTGCTCCACGGCCCATTGAATGTGAGAGTAACCCCAATGATTCAATGGTACATCCTTGAACGGAGTCTCATCTGCAAGCGCAACTCCACTATGCGTCCCTATGTAACAGATCGTAAGCAGAGTTACAGCCAGCACTTTCCCTAAATTTTTCATTTCCGGATTCTCTCCTCATCGCGACAGATTTCTTACGTGGAATATAATGTCATCTTTGGGCTTGTCATGCAAGAGTAATTCCAACGAAATTGCAAAATTGCTCTGTAATGATTTACCAAGTTAAGGAAAAGCATTAAAATAGAGGTTAATGACATTCGCAAGTAGAAGGAGTTTATACATGAATCCATCATATACCCAGCGCATACAAGAAGTTTATCCACATTTACATATTCAAGATGTTGAGATTGACAGCATCGGTCAGAACAACGATGTGTTGATTGTGAATCAAACGCTTGTCTTCAGATTTCCTAAGTACGCAGCAAGTCTCAAAGCCATGATCAGAGAAACACAGTTATTGAATGGGATTAAGACCAAGGTAACGCTGCCTATACCGAATCCGATGTATGTTTCATTTGACGATATGCAGGTGGGCAAAATGTTCATGGGCTATCCGTTAATCGAAGGTCAACCGTTATGGACAGAAGATCTGCTTCCACACCGGAATTCGAACATCGAGGATAGGGTAGCGGAACAGTTGGTCGAATTTCTCGTTCAACTTCATGCTGTGGAGATCAATGAATGGATTGCTGACGATACGAATATCGTAAATGTCCACGAAGAGATGTCCGGATTGTACACTCAAATTCAAGACCATTTGTTTCGTTATATCAGGCCTGATGCACAAGAGGAAATCTCAAGCAACTTCACCAGGTTTCTGAACAACCCTGCGAATCATGACATTCGTCCAACCTGCATTCATGGTGATTTTGGCACGTCCAACATCCTCTGGAGTCCGGAGAAAGGCCGAATTACGGGTATTATAGATTTTGGAGGCTCTGGGATTGGAGATCCGGCTTATGATCTAGCGGGAATTCTGTCGGGGTACGGTCAAGAGTTCTTCGAAAAGTGCATCGCCATGTATCCGAATGGAGACCGAATTGCGGAGCGTGTACATTTTTATAGAAGCACATTTGCCTTGCAAGAGGCGCTGCATGGAGTCATTCATCAAGACGCTGAGGCGTTTGAGGCAGGCATGCGAGATTTTAGATGAGACAATATCAGGGTTGAATCCTACCATTAAAATACATAACAGCGAGGTAAACCAATGGACGTTACATTAAAGGTGTTAGATAACACGGAGCTGAAAAGCATCTGGAAAGAAGCGTTTCAACAGCAAAATATAAATCGCCCGGATGAGTATTATGATTATTGCGAATATGAGAACCAAATCGGCAAGCGTGTCACCTTGTTGGCTTTTGTTCATGAGGAGCTGACTGGTGTTTCCCACTTGAAATACGAATCGAGTTATCCATATTTTCGAGATCAGAATATTCCGGAAATCAATGATCTGAATGTGTTCCCAGCGTACCAGAGAAACGGCATAGCTAACAGCATCCTAGAAGAATTCGAGAACATCGTCCGCCAAAAAATGCCGCGTATCGGTATCGGCGTGGGATTGTACAGAGACTATGGTGCGGCACAAAGAATCTATGTCCGTCGCGGTTATATTCCTGATGGCAACGGGATTATGTACAGCAATGAACCTGTGGTGCCCGGTGACATGGTATGTGCGGATGACGATTTGAATCTGTATCTGATTAAAGAGCTGGTTAAATAAAGCATTAAAGCAGGTTCAGAAAGGAGCGGGCTATGATCATCGGCGTTCTTATCGTGGTGCTTATCATTGAACTCATTGTGATTGAGGTCAGACTCAAAAAGAAGTTGGATAATGACGAGAGAATCATTGAGAGACTCGATCTCATGATCAAAGATATACGTGAATTAAAGAATAAACCGTAGAGTTACGATCTAGAGGAGTATGAAAAGATGGGCAATGTGGATAAATGCAATCAACTGAGCCCAACTAATTGGCTAATGTGACCGGGAATTTTAAGCGTGGAAATGAGAAGGATCATAAATAAGCTCGAACAGGAGATCGAACGATGAATAAAGGGTTTTCCCATTGCTTGCAAATTTTCCCGACGTCTAACTTCGAGAAAACCAGCGAGTTTTATGAGCGAATCGGGTTCCGTGCTGTGAACTATTTTAATGCAGCAGAACCGCATGTGTGCCTATACAAGGACTCTGTTGAGATTGTATTAACGAAGACGGAAATTGAGGTTGTTCCGAATCGAATCCGTTACGGATATGGGTATGATGCTTATTTTATTACTTATGGACAACGGGAAATCCAGCAAAAGCTTATCGATTTGGACGTGAAGATTGTCAGAGCCTTGTCGACGACGGATTATAACAATCATGAGTTTGTATTTGAGGATGTGGACGGGCGCTGGATTGCGGTTGGTAATAAGCTATAGAGCCGTAAGCGTGAAAAAAAGGGGGGATAAGACATGGTTGAGATTCTGGTCGTCAGGCATGGACAATCGGAAGCGGATATTTTGAATCGGTGTGAAGGACGGGCTGACTATGCACTAACGGATCTTGGCCAGCAGCAGGCGCGGCTCCTAGCGGAGTGGATTCATCGTGAATACACCGTGGATGCCATTTTCTCCAGCACGTTAAACCGGGCCAAGCAGACCGCGGCAGCAATAGCTGAAACGACAAAAGTCCCCGTTACCTATGACGATGATTTAATGGAGCAAAATAATGGCCTGACTTGAAAAGAGTATGCATTGTCTCCCATGGCGGGATGATCTCGATGTTATTCCGAAGCTTCTTGAATCTTCCTTATCATACGGACATTCATATCCCGACTGGCGACACAGGTGTTCATCTATGGAGATATGATCGGAGCGGGAAAAAGATGATTGCGGCTACGAATTTGCAGGAGCATCTATCGTGAAATAATATATATTTAACTCCCGCTATGGCCATCGTGCTGTTGCGGGAGTTTTCATAGGTTTTACAATGTTCTATATCATCGTAAATATTATTAACAGATCAGAGAAACTTTTTTACCAAAATTTGCGTCTAATAGTATGACCTCAATAAATATCAAAAAAGGATTAGAAGGAGTTATGGAATGAAACTGAAGAAACGATCATTGCTAACCGTATTGGCTGTTGCCCAATTAGCTGCAGCTTATCCGGCGAGCGCGGATGCAAATACCGCAGACAAGCCACAACAGTCAGTCACCCAAGAAGTGTACGAGCAAAATGCTGCGGCAACCAAAGCATTAAAATCCGGGGGTACAGACGCTGCTCAAGAAACAACCGATACTACAGAGACAACCACTCAGACAGAGACAGTGACGGAAGGGTCTCAAGTGCCGAATGAAGAAGGAACAACCGAAGTACCGGTTGAGGAAACTGGCGAAGTGAAAGATCCGGCAACAACTACGGAAGAGCCGGACAACCAGAATAACCAACAAACCGTAACAGGTAAAGAACTTATTCTATATTTTAATAGTACAAAAATGGTACAAGACGGCGTTACCTACAATGCACCACAGCCGATGCAAGTCAAAAAGGGAGTATCCTATGTTCCCATTCGTGCCCTTGTGGACCGTGTAGGCTTCAAGGTCACTTACGATAAGAAGACCAAAGAAACCGTCATTACCAAAGGAACCACTGAGCTTCGCTTCAAAACAGACAGCAGCAAGTATACCGTGAATGGCGTGACGAAAGAGATGAAGGGAACCTCCTACCAGACGAATAGCACCTTCATGGTTCCGCTGACAGCTATAACCCAAGCGCTGGATATTAAATATAAAGCGGATAATGTAGGCAAACGTGTCATCATGAATCTGGAAACCAAGCCCGTAGCCAAGTTTACGGTGGGACCTAAAGAGATTTTTGCAGGAGAAACAACAGTGACTTATACACCGCAGCTGGAGAATGTACAAGGTGAGATCATCGACGAGCGCTGGGAAGGCAAGCAGGATATTTTCGATGCACCAGGCGAATACATAGTCACTTACTCGGTTCAGGATTCTACAGGAGCGTGGAGCGAGCCTTATAGCCAAAAGATTACGGTCATTCAGCCGAATCTACCTCCTGTTGCCATGTTCGAGACCGATAAGTCCGAGTATAAAATGGGTGAGTTGATTACCTATACGAACCTAAGTACTGATGACCAGGACAAGCCTGAGGATCTGACGTACAAGTGGGAGAATAAACAGTATGCTTTCTTCACACCGGGCGTTTATACGATCAAGTTAACGGCCACCGATAAGAAGGGACTTAGTTCCACCTACGAGACGACGATTAACGTGACGAACGAAACGTTATATAAAGAAGAGGATTTCAATATGCTCTTTATCCCGGAAGGGGAGAAATTCACGTTCCTCGGTAATGTGACTTCACGTGCGAAGATCAATTATGATTTTTACGACGAGCCAAGCACCTTGATTCGTAGTAACAGTCCCGAAACCGTCAACACCGAAGGCATTGTGTACCGAGAGACGGCAGTTGGCGATATGCGCTTTATGATTCACCATGTGAACAATTTGAATAAAAATGTGAAAATGTACGTTATTGCAACAAACAAGAACAGCACTCCGGTAACGCTCAGACAAGATTACTTGGGATTTGCAGGCCCGTCGCCGATCGCAACGGCAGCAGGCAAGAAGTCTGTGCTGAACTACTTCCAATCCATGCAGGACGATTCAAAGCGAACTTCAGTAACGCTTGCACCAGGTGAACAGAAGCTGGTCATGACGGAACTGAGCGATGTTAGAATGAAGCAAGGACATGTCATCTCCCTATACTCGGATATGTACAGCGACCTGCCGATTCAGTTCGATGTTGTGATGATTGATGAGAAATCCGATCCATTGAAGGTTCTGAGCACGCTGCCGATCCTGAATCGTGATGGTGTTCACAACCGCGGAACCTATCCGGATTCGACGCGGGTCATCCGTTATTCCGAACTGGTAGGTGCAGATTCCGAACGTCTCGTACTTGGAGACAATCAGGATGACCCTAACCTGGAAGGTATGGACCCTATGGTTGGAGACATTACGCACAACACGGGTAACTTTGGTGTCTTGTATAAAATTACTTTGGATCGCGTAGCGCCGGATACCCTGATCTCGTTTAACCCACGGGGCGGTAAGTACTCGGGATATGCCATGATAAATGGAACGATTGTACCGATCTATTCCCTTGGACAGGTAGCTCCCGGCGAGCAAGCAGTCCTCTACCGTACAGGCGATTACGAACAGAAGGTTGAAATCATGCTGACGGCTGCGCCGGGAAGCAATTTGCCAGTAAACCTGCTGTTTACCCAAATGCCTTAAGTTCTTCATTAAGATTGGATGACATAGAGGCTTTACGACTTAAGCAGCTGCTTGAGGAGTGAAGCCTCTTGCTGTATCATTTATAATAATGAAACTGGGCAGAATCAGTTAAACTCGAAGATGTAACAGAAATCTGCTAATACGGAAACTTTGGAGTGATGGCGTGTGATTAGATCAGTGGATATTCCCTCCTGAAATAGAACGATTTTATTTTAGGAGGGCATAAACGATGAAATTTCATATTATAGATGTTGAACAGTGGACGAGAAAACCTTATTACGAGCATTATCGATCGAATAAATGTACCTTTAGCATTACCGTGGATATCGACATTACTCGCTTGCTGTATTCGTTAAAAGCTAATGGATTCAAGCTTTATCCTGCTTTTATTTATATGGTTACCAGGGTTGTCAATAACCGGGTCGAATTCAAAACGTCCTATAGTCCCGAAGGGGAATTGGGTTACTGGGATCGGATGACGCCAAGCTATACTTTTTTCCATAATGATGACCATACCTTCTCCTGTTTATGGACAGCATGTTCGAATGATTTCTATCGATTTCACGATCATTACGAGCAGGACATGGAGCGTTATCGGGATGCAAAAGGGATTTTCGTTAAAGAGAATCCACCGCTGAACACGTTTCCCATATCCATGATACCCTGGGCAAGCTTTAGCGGATTTAATCTAAACATTGTCAATGAAGCAGACTATCTTCTTCCTATCATAACCGGAGGAAAATATATCGAGCAGGGTGGCCGTATTCTGCTCCCAGTCTCATTGCAGGTGCACCATGCTGTGTGTGATGGTTACCATGCCAGCATGTTCTTTCAAGATTTGCAGAGTTTGGCGGATTCATGTGAAGGCTGGTTAACTTAATTCATCTCCAATTAATGTTCAACTCGACCGTATATTTACGGGTAATGTTCCATTCATGGCAATCATGAAAAATAAGAGACGACTGCTGCGCAGTCGTCTTTTCTATTCACACCAATGATCTCGACTCTATAAAATATCCTCATATTATCTTCACAAGTTTTGGTTAATTACATACAACCTTGACAAAAGGTATCCTATGAACGCTAAGACCGAAAGGAGAATGGATGATGTCACATGAACAAGTTCAACAATGTATCGAGGAATGCTTGCGCTGTATGATAGCCTGTAACCATTGTTACACCGCATGTTTGGATGAACATGATGTGGCGATGATGAAAGAATGCATTCGCTTGGACCGGCAGTGTGCGGATATTTGCGGATTTGCTGCTCAAGCGCTGTCCACGAACAGTATGTATGCCACAGAAATATGCAGGATCTGCGCCGATGTCTGTGAAGCATGTGGCAACGAGTGTAAGAAGCATGATATGAAGCACTGCCAGGAATGTGCTGAAGCATGCTTCCGATGTGCGAAAGTATGCCGGGAGATGGTTGCCTAAGTAAGGCATCCATCGAACAGTAGGACGACGCGGGAAGAACCGCTATATGCGGGAAACGTACTATTTTGGGGTACATGCTGACAGAAGAGGCCCCGCTATATACTGGAATTCGCCCGTTATGGAGAACATGAGGACAGAGGATCCGTTATTTCGCCGAAATCAACCCATTATGGAGTTCATGCGGACACAGAATCCGCTATTGCACCATAATCACGTGTTAATCCCCCAATTATCTCGCAATAGCGGATCTCATGTCCACATATTACTGCGAAATGGGTGATAACAAGGAAATAGTGGAACCAGTGTCCTCAAATATCGAAACTCGATAGACATTAACGATGCCGGGTGGCAAATCATAATGAGGGATTCGGTACACGGTTATCGCTGCTGAACTGAATAAAAATTATACGCAGAAATCGGACAAATTGGGCAGATGCAGACAGAGGATCCGCTATTTCGGCGAATTCAGCTTACTTTGGGGCACATGCGGACAGAAGAGTCCCGTCATATGCTCAAATTCGCCCAATATGGAGGACATGAGGACAGAGGATCCGTTATATCGCCGAAATCAGCCCATTATGGAGTTCATGCGGACACAGGATCCGCTATTGCACCATAATCACGGATTAATCCCCCAGTTATCTCGCAATAGCGGATCTCATGTTCACATATTGCTACGAAAAGCGTAAAACCAAGGAAATAGCGGAACCAGTGTCCTCAAATATCGCAAATCCATGGACATTAACGATGCCGGGTGGCGGATCATAATGAGGGATTCGGTACACGGTTATCGCTGTTGAACTGAATTACAGTTATACGCAGAAATAGGATGAATTAGGTATATTCGGACAGAGGATCCGCTATTTCGGCGAATTCAGCCCATTATGGAGTTCACGCGGACACAGAATCCGCTATTGCACCATAATCACGGGTTAACCCCCCAATTATCTCGCAATAGCGGATCTCATGTCCGCATATTACTGCGAAATGGGTGATAACAAGGAAATAGCGGAACCAGTGTCCTCAAATATCGAAACTCGATAGACATTAACGATGTCGGGTGGCGGATCATAATGTGGGATTCGGTACACGGCTATCGCTGCTGAAATGAATTGCAGTTATACGCAAAAATAGGATAAATTAGGTATATTCGGACAGAGGATCCGCTATTTCGGCGAAATCTTCCTAGTTTGGGGCACATGCGGACAGAAGAGTCCCGTCATATGCTCAAATTCGCCCAATATGGAGATCATGCAGACAGAGGATCTGTTATTTTGCGGAATTCAGCCTACTTTGGGGCACATGCGGACAGAAGAGTCCCGTCATATGCTCAAATTCGCCCAATATGGAAATCATGGGGACAGAGGATCTGTTATATTGCGGAAATCGGCTTACTTTGGGGCACATGCAGACAGAGTAATCTCCGCTATATACTGGAATTCTCCCAATATGGAGATCATGAGGACAGAGAATCCGTTATTTTGTCGAAATCAGCCCATTATGGAGTTCATGCGGACACGGGATCCGCTATTGCACCATAATCACGGGTTAATCCCCCAATTATCCCGCAATAACGGATCTCTTGTCCACATATTGCTACGAAAAGCGTAAAACCAATGAAATAGCGGAATCAGTGTCCTCAAATATCGCAAATCCATGGACTTTAACAATGTTGGATGGCGGAATCGTAATAAGGAAATTTGTACACGGCTAATCGGCATATAGTCGACAGTCATTCAAGCATGCCTGATAAACTGAATAACAGTAAAACAAAAAGCTTACGCCGTTACATAACGGGTAAGCTTTTTGAATTTAACGATTAATGAACGCTGATCTGGAATGTTTCCCATCCCGATACGATGGTCTGGTTGTCGACCATAGAAAAGAATGAGAAGGATTGAAAAAAGGGCGTTCTACGAAGCCTTTGCCGATGCCAGAGGCGTTAAACCCATATGCTCTTGATCCAGCTGATGGCAGCGGGAGGTAACGGCAAATGCTCCGATTGCGAACACAACGGCAGCCCAAGGCAGATATTCGAGACCAACGTTATCCACGACAAGGCTGCCCAGTAGAGAACCAACGGCGATGCCCAGATTGGATGCGACCGGCATAAGTGTAGAAGCGAAGTCCTTGGAGCCAGCTGAAGATTCATCCGCTAGGTCAATCAGGTATAATTGAACGGCGGTACTGAGCGCAAAGGAGAAGCAGGCGACCAGCATTAACGACATTAAGGCCATCCACGGGAGTGATAGGGTAAGAGCAAGCGCCATCATAATCATCGCTTGGATGATGAAAATCACTTTCAATTTTACCCTTGAATTTCCTTGCGCTACCTTGGCCCCGAGCCAATTACTAAGAATGGTGAAGGCGCCATAGGCCAGCAGAACGGTACTGATCCATTGCTGCGGAATTCCCATTACATTCTCTAAAAGCGGCGTTATGTACGTGTATACGATAAATACAGAGCCTACGCCAAGGACCGGAATGAAGAAGGCAAGTCGTATCCGCTTGTTCTTGAACAAGGCAAATTGCTGTTTCATGGAGCTTACGCTAATGGTATTGCTCTTGGGCATGACAACCATCATCAAAACTAGCGGGATGATCCCGACCAATGATGTAACAATGAAAGCCGTTTGCCATCCGGCCATCTGGCCGATTTGCGTTCCGACAGGAACGCCAAGGACATTCGCAATCGAGAAACCTCCGATGATCCAGGCAACCGCGCCAGCCCTGCGGGAAGCGCTCATATGCTCGCTTGTTGCGGCAATGGCCAGCGATAAAGTTAATCCGCACAAAATCGCGGTGATGATGCGAATGAATAACATGACGGGGTACGTGGTGGCAAAGATGGTCAAATAATTAAACAATAACACCGCAATATACGCTGTCAGAATGGTAACATGCCGAGGAATACGTCCGAGCAGCGTGACCGCAAACGGCGTTCCGATGGCGTAAGCAATAGCGAAGCTGGATACGAGGACACCGGCTGCAGCAAGCGAAATGCTGAGACTTACACTGATGTCTTTTAATAATCCAACAATGACGTATTCGGTAGTACCAAGTACAAAGGCTGCAAAAGTAAAGGCGATAATAAAGATGGTCTCTCGTGTTCTGGTCATGGTTGTCTCTTCTCCTGAATTCTCTTTTTGTATGCTTCGATCTTACGTTATGAAAGGCTTTTCAAGTCAAGCCTGAGATGAGGATTTTAAAGCGATGCACCTCCAGCTTCATGCTATAATGTAGGGAAAAAGTGGAGTGGGTGGATATCTTGCCGAATCAAACTTCAAAACGCACATGGCGTGCAGACAAACTATCGCAGATTGGTTCTTCCATATTCGCCGAGGTCAGCGAGTGGAAACAAGAGGCTCTTCATGAGGGAAGAGATATTATCGACTTGAGCATCGGCAGCCCTGACCGTGGTCCTTCTGCGGATATCCGTGAGGTGCTTAGCCAAGAAGCGCTGAAAGAAGATAACTATACATATCCAGGTACTAGAGGAATCGCGGAATTTCGAGAACAGTCAGCGGCTTGGATGGAATACCGTTTTGGTGTAAATGTCAATCCCGATACCGAAATACTCGCCTTGATGGGATCTCAGGATGGATTATCGCATCTGGCTCAGGCCATATGTAATCCGGGAGATGTGGCCATTGTACCGAATCCGGGTTACCCAATCTATGCCGGAGCGCTTGCGATTGCAGGCGTTAGGCCTTGGTATCTTCCGCTGAAGGAAGAGTTTGGATTTGTTCCGGATCTGGACAGCATTCCGGAGGAGGTTTGGGCGAAAGCGACATTCATTCTGTTGAATTTTCCGGGGAATCCGATTGCGGTCCGGGCAGATTATGCTTTTTTCGAAAAATTGGTCGGGTTGGCAAAACAATGGGACGTACTGATCGTTCATGATCTTGCATATTCCGAAATGGGTTTTGACGGCTATCGCCCCATGAGTATTCTGCAGGTTCCCGGCGCGATCGACATCGCAGTAGAATTTCACTCCTTCTCAAAGAGCTTTAACATGGCAGGCTGTCGCATCGGCTTTCTTGCCGGTCATGAGGAAGCAGTGGGCGCGCTGCGGGAGTACAAAAGCAATATTGATTTTGGTGTATTCAAGCCTGTACAAATTGCGGCTGTCCATGCACTGCGTCAAGCCATGGCATCTGGCCATGAGGAACAGGCTGTCGCCTCACTATATGAGCTTCGGCGTGATGTCCTCGTGGCATCACTCGCCGAAGCAGGATGGGTTGTACCTAAACCTCAGGCCACGATGTTTCTATGGGCCCGGCTCCCTGAAGCTTTTCGTGATGTTCAATGGAGCTCGCGCCGTTTCGCCCGCGAATTACTGCTTGAAACCGGCGTAGCGGTTATTCCTGGAGATGCTTTCGGTTCCGAAGGAGAGGGCTATGTGCGAATCGCGTTGGTCCAGGAAGAGCCAGCTTTGCACGAAGCGGCACATCGTATAGGGAAGTTTATTCGGGGGCTTAAGTCGTAATGAAATGGCTTGGAGTTTCCTTTGTCATGTTCCTGGGGCTGGCGCTGTTCCCACAGAGTGCGGGCGAACACATTCAACATCCTGTATCGTACATAGAGGAAGTTGAGGGCGATACAAGCCATGCTCCATATAAGGTACAATTCATAGACTTAGATAAGTACCGAAGTATCGGTGCATACGAGAATACGTTTACCACCATTCCAGATAATGGAAATAAATTAACCGTTAAGGTTCGTAATAGGAACAGCTCGGGTACAGTGATTCTGAATGTCTACCGAGGAACGGAGGAATTCGGATATATGGATGTCAAAGCCGGCAGGGAGGGCATCCGAACATTTGTCATGAATGATGGGACCGGAGTAACGGGGGATTGGAAGGTTTACACTACGACACGTGACGGTCATGTGATGAACCTTCGGGTTCAAGCAGGGCAGCATTAATCAATGCTGTAATTCAGTTGTTAGTTACTTGAGTCATTCGCTATCCAACGTTAATAAAGGGTGAACACATTGCGGAACTATGTCCCTATACAAGCTCCAACGATAGAGAATCCGTCTCCGGACTCTTCTTACACCTATCACGAATATCTGCCAAGCCCTGCATTAAGTCCTTATGTGGCCTGTTATTGGACCTTGGATTATACAGCTTCGCCACTTCAGCAGCCGCTTCATCGCATTCTTCCTGACGGTTGCGTCGATATTATATTTAATCTGAAGGTACGGGATGCTTCAACCTCCGGCTTTATTACCGGACTGATGTCATCTTATGAAGCCATGAGATTGACGCAGGATCAGGCATTGTTCGGTGTCCGCTTTTTTGCGGAGTCCGTCCGCCCATTCATACATTATCCAGCTTCCGATTTCCGTGAGGGTCCTGTGTTCTTAGAGGAAGCATGGGGGCTGGATGTGAATCAGTTGAACGAGGAAATGGTCACAGCACTGGATTCCGCCAACCGAATGGATGTGGTTGAAAGGTTTTTAATGGGCGTCTTAGGACAGAATAACGTCCGTTCCGAGCCGCTGCTGGAGCATGGCATGCAGTATTTGTACGCCGCCAAAGGGAGAATAACGGTTCGTGCCTTGGCTGATAAACTTAATTATAGCGAGAGAACCATAAGAAGAGCATTTCAGAAGGAACTCGGCGTCAGTCCGAAGGAAATGTCGGAGATCATTCGTTTTCAAAATTTGCTGCTGGAGTTGCATCAGGCCAAGCCGATCCGATTTCCTGATATTGCTGCCCAATACGGCTACTATGATCAGCCTCATTTTATTAACAACTTCAGGCGTTTATATGGCATGTCACCCGTACAGGCTTTGAAGTGATCAATGATGGAATTGTTGATGTGTAGAAGCACGTTGTCCGTTTTTTACAATCATTCAATAGAGTCATCGACGAAAATAAGTATGAGGTAACGATGATGCATAGGAGGTAATGCCATAATGAAAGCACGTATATCCGTACTTACAATCGGCGTCGATGACCTGGAGCGGTCATTGAAGTTTTACCGCGATGGACTCGGACTCCCGACCGAAGGGATCATTGGGACGGAATTTGAGCATGGGGCTGTAGCATTCTTTGAATTGCAAGCGGGCGTGAAGCTGGCGATATGGAATCGCAAAGATCTGTCAGTTGAGGCGAATGTTCCTCTGTCCCCTCCGAGTTCCTCAGAGTTTACCATCGGTCACAACGTCGGCAGTAAGGAAGAAGTGGATGAGGTGATGGAGCAAGCCAGAAGGGCGGGTGCAACGGTAACCGTGTCAGCACAAGACACATTCTGGGGGGGCTACTCCGGCCATTTTCTCGATCCGGATGGACATTTGTGGGAGATTTGCTGGAATCCTGCTTGGGAGCTTGATATTTCGTAACGGATGTGATAAATTAAACAACGATTGTTTTGCGACTGAATAAAATATTTTGAATGTATAACCTCATTAATATGGTCTGAGGGTCTCTACCAGGAACCGTAAAATCCTGATTACAGAAAATGTTTCTCATTTTTTGTAATCAGGATTTTTTTGTTGATTATAGGCAAATACGACATCGAAGAAGGGGGATTCTATTCCAGATGAATCTGAAAGTATTAATTCTAGCGATTTCGACGATATCCGTCGGGTTGGTTGAACTTATTGTTGGCGGAATATTGCCGCTCATCGCGGATGACTTGCATATCTCACTCGGCACGGCTGGGCAGCTGATTACCGTGTTCGCCCTAGTTTATGCGGTAGCAGGACCGGTTCTCCTTGCGCTTACGGCAAGAGTGGAGCGGAAACGGCTTTATATGTTTTCCTTATTTGTTTTTTTTATTGGTAACTTGCTGGCTTATGTAAGCCCGAATTTTACGATGCTATTGGCTGCTAGAATATTAACTGCCATGAGCACAGCGCTGATTATCGTGTTATCGTTGACCATTACCGCCAAGGTGGTTGAACCTGAACATCGGGCGAAAGCATTAGGCGTTATTTATATGGGAATCAGCTCATCGTTGGTGCTTGGCGTGCCGCTCGGTATTTTGATTAGTGAAGCTTTTGGATGGAGGGTACTGTTTCTCGGTATCGGCATTCTGTCGATTGGCTCCATGATCTTGATTTATATGTTTCTGGATCGGATCAAGCCTGAAAATGTCACGCCGTTATCCGTTCAGATCAAGGCGCTCGGCAAATCGAAAATCGCCGGAGCGCATCTCGCTACCTTATTCATGCTTGCAGGGCACTACACGATTTATGCATACTTCACGCCGTTTCTTGAATCCGAACTTGGGCTGAGTCCATACTGGATCAGCATCTGTTACTTCCTGTTCGGACTATCCGCAGTCGGCGGTGGGGCCTTTGGAGGCGCACTCGCCGACCGGCTGGGGTCGCATAAGAGCATTGTAATCATCATTACATCATTCATGTTGGTGCTGTTCCTATTGCCGTTCTCCACATTCTCGATCGGCGTATTTTTGGTCGTGATGATGATATGGGGTGCATTAAGCTGGAGTCTGGCCCCTCCGCTGCAGAATTACTTGATTCAAGTGGATCCGGGCTCGTCCGATATCCAGCAGAGTTTCAACAATTCCGCGCTGCAGATCGGAATTGCCCTGGGATCCGCTATCGGCGGCCTTGTGTTAGAGCAGGGAGGTACCGTATCCAGTACGTCTTGGGTAGGCGGAGGAATTGTCATGGTGTCGCTAATCTGCGCCGTTTATTCCTTAACGAGACCTGCGCTTGCATTGAAGACAAGCAAATAGTCCATTATTGCTCATTATCAAAAGACAGCTGCGATGACGCAGCTGTCTTTTTTCTCCGCTAGAAGCTCCGCTAGAAGCTCCGCTAGAAGCTCCGCTAGAAGCTCCGCTAGAAGCTCTGCTAGAAGCACAAGGCATAAACGCGTTCTGCTGGCGAAGATCCTGCTGCGTTAAAGGCTGATATGAAGAACGGACGGAATTGACATCGGATCAAAATAACCTTAAAATATAATTGTTTCATGTGAATAAATATTTCAATGTTATTTAGATTCGCTTCCCATTTTACTGATTAGTTATCTATTCAATGGAAACAATATTCTGATTTGAAGGGGGTGATATGGACTGGACAACTGAAATCATCATAACTTTCCGAGGTATAACTTCCCTGGTATGCTCATATTGTTTCTTGCGAAACTAATTTTGGTTATAATGAAAAAACAATGAGTCGAGGAGCTTGCATAATCATGAGTACGAGCAAAATAAAAAACGCTATCCATGAAAATTTCATTCAATTTCTGCAGCAAAAAGAACAATATGAGAACCGGTTAAGCAGCGCTTTTATCGAAGAGCTCCGGAAACTAATAGAGATAGAATCCACACTAAACATAACGGAACTACATACCATTGCGTGTATTGGTGAGCAAGAACCGATTAATGTTACATCCATTGCCGAAACGATGAACCTGAGCAAAGGGAACACCTCCAAGATAACCAATAAATTATTGAAGGCGGGTTGGGTTCGCAGGGCCCAGCTCAATGATAACAAAAAAGAAGTGTACTTCCGGCTAACAGCGGCCGGGAAAAGGCTTTTTGCTATTCATGATGAGCTCCATATCAAGGAGCAGCAGAGGATGATCGATTTTTTGGACAGATATAGCGAATCCGAGCTTGAACTTATGAAGCGATTATTTGGAGATTTGGTTGACTTTTATCATTAAGAATATGTTCGCCGATGCGATACTTGTAATCTTGAAGGGTTATTCAAGCGAGCAATGGCTGGGGGTTGAATGCATGAATTTCGTGAAGACGATCAGAGAACGAAGAAGCATCCGCAAGTTTAACTCCATTCCCGTGGACCAGGAGCTGGTGATCGAATTACTCTACGCTGCGCGGCAGCTTTATCCGTCCACAGAGGAAGTGGCCTTCCGAAGCGTGTATGCGGGGACGGCGGATTCGAAGGAACGTTTGGCTGTCAGTATGCTGGAACCGCTGGTGAAGAACAGACTGGTCAAATGGCTGCCGGAAAAGGTTCGGGATTTCGTTCGGAAGAGGGTCACCGATATACCTGGCCATCTTATCATCATTGCCTCTACGGATGCGGACAGAAGGAAAAGAGATATGAATTATGCAGCGGTCTGCGGGATCATGCAAAATTTTCAGCTTCTTGCCTGGCAACGTCGGCTCGGTACGCTGTGGGATACAGAACCGATGATGCAGAGCAAAGAATTATTCGAGCTGTTGAAGCTGCAGCCTAATGAGAGGCTGGTTGGTATTTTTCATCTCGGATACTTCGATAAGGCTCCAAGAGGCAGAGCACGTACACAAGCTGAAAAGAAATGGACAATGATATCGAGTCGAGGGGGGCCATTTGATGAGTTATAGCGCTAAACCTGTTTCCGAAAATCATATTCTGGAATTGTTAAATGTTGCTGTATGGGCTCCTAATGACGGAATGCGGGAACCTTGGCGGTTTATATTTATTGGCTCCGGTAATACAGGCATGCTATCTGAATTGCAGGACCAGGCTTCGGCCTATCTGATATTGGTTATTAAGGAAGATCATGATCCTCATAAGATAGAAGAAGATTACGGAGCTGCAAGCTGCCTCATACAGAATTTCCGTCTGCTCGCTCAGGATCACATGCTCCATGTGCGAATGACGATGAATGACTGGATTTATGATAGAGCTTCCACCCGTCGATTTGGTGTTCAGGATGGCGAACGGATCGTTGCCGTTCTGGAAATGGGATATCATGAACAATCCATGGAGCCTGTGAAGGTGGAGAGCACACCGGACCTTACCTTTGAGTTGTTGTAGATGGATGCCATGCAAGCCTACGATAATGATCACATTATATACTCACAAGAGTCGCCAAATAGGCGACTTTTTTTGATGTAAACTCATGTTTGGAGGCAGTCATGGTCGTCCTGGATCTAAATTAGCCGGAAGGGTGGGTGTCTCGTAAATGGAGACAAAGAGGCAGGAAAATACCTGTTGTTCGTTGAATATATCGGAATACATACTGCAACCGCAGGAGGAGAACAACATGAAGTCGATCACCGTTCAAAGTCTTACGGAAATTTTTCATTTGGAAGTACTTGCAGGAGCCAATCGCATGGATCGTATGATTACCCGTCCACAGACGCATAGGCCCGGGCTGGAGTTTGTCGGGTATTTCGATTTTTTTCCTATGGAGCGAGTGCAGGTGCTTGGTCGCAAAGAAATCAACTATTTATTGACGCTTAGCATAGAAGAACGCAAGTTACATATCGGGAATATCGTCAAATATCATCCGCCGTGCTTTATTGTTACGTCAGGACAGCAGGAGATTCCTTATCTGACGCTATTCTGTAATCAGGAAGGCATACCATTATTGCGGACGACAGAGACAACAACGGAATTTATCGCTAAGTTAGACAGCTATTTGGTGAAGACACTGGCACCGGAGATGTCGATCCATGCGGTATGTGTGAATGTATCGGGCATAGGAATCCTGCTTCGGGGTAAATCCGGGATTGGCAAAAGTGAGACAGCCCACACCTTGATCAGACGTGGTCACCGGTTTGTGGCTGACGACATTGTGGTGCTTAAAAAGCTGGGCCCTTCGACACTTCTTGGCACACATAATGAGACAACACGCGAGTTTCTGGCGCTACGCAGCATCGGCTTAATTAATGTCGTTCGTCAATACGGACGCACGGCGTTCCAGGACGAGACGCGAATTGTGCTCGATATTGAGCTGTCGCCTTGGCGGGAAAATTCCCTAAACAACGAGCTTGAGGCGGTACCTCAGTTTACAGAGTATTTAGGCATTCAAATTCCGCATATCGAGGTTCAGCTTCAACCGGGACGCGACGTTGCCAGTCTGATCGAGGCGGCGGCCAACAATTGGTATCTTAAACAACTCGGATACAGCGCGGCTGAAGACTTTATGAAACGGATCGAAAACGAGATGCAGTCGTGAGCCGGCCTTAGACAAACAACAGAATTTTTCTTGTCCTGTTTTATGTTATGGATGATGCTCGAGTCGCGAATATTGTCTTACGATTATCCCTTCCGCGTTCTACTCGGCTGTCAGTAGCATATATTTTCTGAGAATAACGCTATTGGAAGGGGCTAGATCAATGAGTGATCCCTTGTATGAACACCGGTTTTGGTTACAGATTCTTGGCGACCACTGTCGTTTTATTTTTACTGCGCTTTCACCCAAGGAAAAAGGGGATATCGCCACAGCCGAGTCCTTAATGGCTAAATTTGATATGCTGCTAGGGGAGTCGCGGCGACCCGATGCCTCCACATTCATCGAGAAACTGACGAAGGATGCCTATAAAGCCTCTTATGAACTGCGTGAATTCAAGCTGAATTTGCTGGAACGACAGCTTGCAGGCAAAATTGACTTTCTCCTGACCCCTTCCTTTGTCAACCATATGGTCAATGAATTGGAGGAATACCTTCGGATACTACAGGCGTTACAAGAAGGTAAGGGCGTACCTCTGTTCCATCCCTTGCATTATGATATGGTGTGGCTGCAGGATGCATATGGTCATGCAGCAAGCCTAGCGGCCGATCTGGATTTTGCTGAAAAGCCGTTAATTGCAAAAAGCATGGCGTTTCAGAAAGATTTTGAAGGGTTTTATCTAAAGGCAGTAGAAATGACGGGTTATTTAAGGACCCATATAAAAGATTTCCCTGCCCTGCGCAAATTCCATGCTGATGTCGATATGGAAATGAGGGTGTTCATGCACTTTCTGGCGGAACTCGAAGAATTTGAACTGCGCGGAGAGGTGTTGGACCGGATTAATCCGCTGATGCCGGATCATATGTATCGTGAAGAGTGCTACTATTTGTCCAAGTTGGCTGCTTTGGGTGAAGTACAGAACCCGAACTGCGATCCGACAAAGCCGAGAGTCACTGGTTGAAGAGTGGTGCCCGCATGCCTTGGATTTGATCGAAAGCCTGTCACTCGATGGATGCTGATCAATAAAAAGATGGCGGTGCATCTTGAACTGACCAAGGTTGCCTCGAATAAGCAAGGTCTCCTACGAAGTCGTCATGTTGGCGACTTTTTTTGTTATATCCAAAAGGGCTAGGAGTTCGTAACGATAGCCGCCTAACTAACCAGTAGAAATCAGTTAGCTGTTGGACAGGATAGCGTGGTAATATGAAGTAAAATGCAACGTAGGAGAACGAATACGATGGATCGGATAAAGAAATGGGCTAGGATGCTAAAAAGAAAGGTCTTTTTACTTTATTTTGCTTATAAAGATAGTCGGACTCCCTGGTACGCCAAAATATTCGCCATATGTGTTGTCGCTTATGCCTTTAGTCCAATTGATTTGATTCCAGATTTTATCCCTGTACTAGGCTATCTGGATGATGTGATATTAGTCCCTCTTGGAATTGCGATCACATTGAAGATGATTCCGGAAGCCGTGGTCCAAGAGCATGAACTACAAGCCGAGGAACGGATGAAGCGCGGTAAACCGAAAAATTGGTTTGCAGGTAGTATGATTATTGTTATATGGATAGCGGCTGTGCTATGGATTTCACTTATTGCATATCGGCATGTGTTGAATCAATAGGATGCGAAAGCTTCAATGGATCAAGGAGTAGTTTGCTAGCAACGAAATGATAGGAGTCGTACGATTGCGGCTCCTTTTCACTTTTTTTAGGTGATCTCATCAACGGTTTCTTCAACAGGGACGTTAGGATTTCAACAAAAGGATATTAATGAATTCGGACGAATACTTTTAATAGAACATCTCGTTTTTGGGAAACTGCGATGACTTATTAGTCAGTGGGTGCCGTCCCGATAAAAGTGGAGTTGACCAAATTTTGAAGAATTCGCGGGGTGTAGTTGGGAGGGGGAACGTGATGAATTCAAGTCAAAACCAAGGAAGGCCTAATGTTCTACTCATTACAGTCGATCAGATGCGTTTTGATTGTCTCAGCATAGCGGGTCATCCTGTCGTTGAGACGCCCAATCTGGACGAGCTTGCGAGGACTGGTGTACGGTTTAGCCGTGCCTATTCTGCCACACCGACTTGCGTACCTGCAAGGGCAGCCATATTCACCGGCCAATCACAGCGGGCTCATGGCCGTGTCGGCTATCAAGACTGCGTGCCATGGGATTATAAGAGAACGCTGCCTGGGGAATTGGCCGGTGCCGGTTATCATACACAGTGTATCGGCAAAATGCACGTCTATCCGGCACGGAATCTGATGGGGTTCCACAATGTCATGCTTCACGACGGTTACTTGCATCACAACCGCAATTACCACAGTATTCCGATGCAGGAGCATTACGATCAAGTCGACGATTACTTGCAATGGCTCCGTGAGAGGGTGCCCGGCGCGGATATGATCGATCTCGGTCTGGATTGCAACGCATCGACCGTCGCCCGTCCTTGGCATTTGGCAGAAATGCTGCATCCGACGAATTGGGTGGTCACGCAGTCTATTGATTTTCTACGTCGCCGAGATCCCGGGAAGCCATTCTTCCTGTGGATGTCTTTCGTCAGGCCCCATCCGCCGTTCGATCCTCCGCAGGCGTATCTGGATCTGTATGAGGATGCCGATATTCCGGAGCCGCCGGTGGGTGACTGGGCGCAAACGGAAGACCCCGATCTGGCTGGGTACTCTCCTACCACAGGGAGGGGACTGGTACCGAAACGCCGCTTGCGTAAAGCGATGGCTGCCTATTACGCCCTGATCACGCATAGCGATCACCAAATTGGCCGCTTCTTGCAATCGTTGAATGAATACGGCGAGCTGCAGAACACAGTCATCCTGTTTACATCAGACCACGGGGAGCTGCTTGGAGACCATCACTTATTCCGGAAGTCTCTTCCGTATGAAGGAAGCACCCATGTACCATTTATCGTCAATGATCCGGGCAACCGATTAGGCTTGCAGCGCGGCATGGTGTCGGATCAAGTGGTGGAGATGCGGGATATCATGCCTTCGCTGCTGGAAGCGGCTGGCGTGCCAATACCGGATACAGTCGAAGGAGAAAGCATCTGGAGACTTGCCTCAGCAGAAGAGAAAGAAGGGCAAAGCGTTCGGTCTTGGCGCCACCATCTGCATGGCGAGCACGCACAAGGAATGCAGTCGAATCACTGGGTGACTGATGGGAAGGAGAAGTACATCTGGTTCTCCCAAACGGGTGAGGAGCAATTCTTTGACCTGATTGATGACCCGCAAGAACTGCATAATGCAATTGCGGATGAAGAACGCCAAGAACGTATCCGATATTGGCGCTCTGTTCTCATACAGGAGCTTGATGGTCGTGAGGAGGGCTATACGGATGGGCAACAACTGATCACAGGCCGGAAACCATCAGCAACATTATCCCATATTAAAATATAGCTGCATTTTTTTGAGTGTGCTTTATTCGAGCCCATAAAACACGCAACAGGTTGAATCTTACCACAAATAGAGGAGGATTCGGTTCCATTCTGTTACAATGAAGATAAAATCTTTTAGAAACGAAGTTGAATATGAAAATTGAACTAGGACAACAACAAATAGAATGTCATGTAGAATATGGCCCACGCAAAAAGATCTCAATCCAAATTGATCCCTCAGGGCTTGTTACGGTGAAGGCACCGAATCATACAGGTGATGATGTGGTGCTGAACGCTGTGAGGCAGTATGGGGATAAAATTTTGAAACAGCTGCAAGCGATTGAGGAAGCTCGAACTGCTCCGAAGGTCAGAGCATACGAAGAGAGTGGCAAATTCCTTCATCTTGGCAAATATTATTCGCTTGATGAGTTAATCGAAACGCATGGGCTTACGGAAGAAGCGCTCCAGCATGAACTGAAGAAGTTTTACTTCGCCAGCTGTAAGAAGGTGATCGGGGAACGGATAAAGATCTATCAGAAGCAGTTGAAAGTTACGCCTAAATCCTTCACCGTTGAAGAATCGCGAACGAAGTGGGGCAGCTGCAGCTCGACTAAGCATCTTACCTTCAATTACCGTCTCGCGATGGCACCTCTTGAGGTCATTGACTATGTGGTCATTCATGAGCTCTGTCATCTCATTCACATGAATCATGATCGCTCCTTCTGGCGACTCGTTGGTAGCATGATGAAGGATTACAAAGCGAAGGAAGCGTTCCTTGCGAAGTATGGACACGCCATGACTTTATAATACGCTGGAGAAGAATGTGAACAGAAGCAGTTAGCATGAACGTAAACAAGTAACTGAGAATATTCCCAAACCGGTACGAATTATGATCGAAAATAAACACATATGCATGCTTAAGCCGCCAATTGGTGGCTTTTTTTCTTATCCAATATCGAAGCGTGGGCGGTTTGATTACAGACTTTATAATGCATCCCGCACACTGGAGAAACTTGAGTGCCAAAAAAGAACCGAACTTAGGTTGGTTATGAATCGAAGGCGCCCTTATAGGCCTGAACCAGAAACGCTCTCAGTTGTTCCTGACCAATTCCTGGATCAGGTGGCTTGTGAAGAAATCATAAGGGAGAGTGACGTTTATGATATCTTCACAGCTTCAACACATTTAATATGTATGATAAAGGAAGAGTCATTACTGACCCGAATATCAGTAGGAACATGCGAGCTATGAAGGTTATTTTATTAATCATCCTAAGCAAGATTGAATCTTACTGGGCATGAAGGTCTTGAAAGGAGGTGAACATCATGAACTCCAAGTTCATCGCGATAGTAGGTGCTGCTGTTTTGACACTTGGCATCGGAACTGCGGTCTATGCTTCGGAAGTAGCTCCAAGTAACTTTAAAGACATGATTCCATTCATGAAAGAAATGCATCCCAATCTCAGCGATTCCGATTTAGAGCAAATGTACAATAATTGTCACGGAAACTCGAACACCCAAGGCATGATGCAAAATAACTCTATGATGCCAACAGTAAATTCAGGCTCAATTTATAATTGATTTGAACCAGTAAAAAAGACTGTCTATGAACAGTCTTTTTTTTGTTTAGATATTTTTTGTTTTGTCATAGAAGGAGGAAAATCAATAAAAATGAACTGTATAAAATGACGTGATTGATTAAATATTAAAGATGTTTGATCAATATGAAAATAACTTAACTTGGTGAAAATACATGATACCAACTAATCAAAAATTAATTCTAATCATGTTGGCAATCCTAGGAGTATTTCATTTAACTACTCCTGTCTTGCCGATTATACATGATCAAAGCGATCTTGAGATTGCAATTTACCCCGAACGTCACAAATTACTTGTACGAGAACATGGGCAAGTAATTAAGACCTACTCTGTAGCTGTTGGCAATCCGTCAACTCCGACTCCAGTGGGAGATTTTAAAGTTGAATATAAAGGAACGAATTGGGGACCCTCATTTGGCCCACGTTGGATAGGATTAAATGTACCGTGGGGGAATTTTGGAATTCACGGTACGAATAAGCCCTATTCAATTGGTCAACACCTTAGCCATGGTTGTATCCGGATGCATAATAAGGATGTTATTGAACTGTACGAATTAATTCCGATTGGAACCAAAGTAACGATATACGGTCATGTACTTGGAGACACAAATCAAAATCCGAGGGATTTAGCTGAAGGGGATGTTGGTGGAGATGTGCAGCTTATTCAATCTCGGCTAAAAAGTGCAGGATATTACAATGGGGAATGTGACGGGAAGTTCCGCTTCAGTACAACCGAGTCACTTAAGAAATATCAGAGGGATCATCACCTTATTCCAAATGGTGTTGTTTCTCGAAAGGTATATGAAGAGTTTGGTTTGATTGAATAGATGAGAAACCAAGGCAAACAGCCCTCATTCTGCTTAAGCAAAATGGGGGCTGTTTGTTGGCGGCAGAAACGGATTCACGCGACCTACACAAAGATCAACCCATTCATAATCGTCCATGCTGCTTTACTCAGATGGCATATTGAGTGATTTCCAAGTATCGACTCTATTAAGAAAACGAGTTGTTCCCAAAATACAGGTGCAAAAGTTCTTAAACTAAGATAATCTGAATTTTAGATATCCTTCATTTTATAAAACATGTCACACATATACTTGGTTATCCCCTGATTCTGGAAATTTTTATTGACAAAACCTAAGAAACGGCCCATAGAGGCTAACGAAAAGAGGCTGCATGATACAAGAGAGAGAGGAAAGCCATTTCTTGCTTTCAACTAAATTGAAACTGCCCCAGCCCCTTTATCAATCGGTCCCGCGTCCCCGGCTGCTTGCGCGATTGAATGCGGGACTAAACCGCAGGGCGACATTCGTGACGGCTCCTGCCGGATACGGTAAAACGACACTGGTCAGTGATTGGGCCAGACAACTGGACCTACCCGTCGGGTGGTTATCGCTGGATGACAAGGATAATGACCTCATCCGATTTTGGAACTACTTCATGAAAGCGATCGAACAGGCAATCGGCAGGTTGTCAGACTCCGTTCGTGCCGCGAACGCAATGCTAAGCCCGGGCCAATACGAGCCATTTATGGTTGCTCTGTTAAATGAATTGAACAGCCTGAATGAGCCGATTATTCTGATATTGGATGACTGGCATGTCATACATAATACGGATATCCAGGCGTCCGTTTCTTATTTTCTGGAGTATTTGCCTTCCTACGTGCATCTTTGTTTCTCAAGTCGAAGCATCCATGGATTTCTGAAGTCGAGATGGATTAGTCGGGACTGGATCCAGGAAATCCATACCCAGCAGCTGTGTTTCAATTTGGAGGAGACGGTGAATTTCTTCCAAAACGTTGAGAAGAGGGAGCTGCAGAGAGAGCAGATTGAACGAATCCAATTTCAAACCGAGGGCTGGGTGACAGGACTTAGGCTGATCTCGTTGTCTATTCATGATGATGAGTGGATGGGAGCTTTCAAGTACGTACATTCCAACCCGGAACGCGTCGAGCTATATTTATACGAGGAAGTGTTTGAATCGTTGGACGAGCCAACAAGGCAATTTCTGTTGAACGTCTCGATTTTACAGCGAATGAACGGTCAGCTATGTAAGGTTGTGGCTGGCGAACATGGTGCACAGATGCTAGCGGAGCTGGATAAACGCAACATGTTCCTCATCCCGCTGGATGAGAACAGGGACTGGTTCCGATTTCACCATGTATTCGGCGAGTTTTTGCTGAAGCAGCAGCGACGCCTTGATCCTGCGAGGACAAATGTGGTCTTCCAATCGGCTGCAGCCTGGTGTGAATCGCAGGGACTGCTCGAAGAAGCGATAGATTACTACTTGGCCGGAGCCTATCATTCGGAAGCGATACGTCTGCTAGAACAGATGAGAAGTTTGATGGTCCGCAGGGAATTTTCGACCATGAAGGTGTGGTTGTCGGCGATTCCCGAGGAACTGCTTATGCAGTATCCGTACCTTTATTTTTCGTACATTTTTTCGTTATTGTGGTCCCAGGAGCTGGAGCTGTCGGAACGGTATTTACAGCTAGCAGAAAAGCATTATGCTGCTTCCTCAGCAAGCTGGAGCCCGGAAGAGAATAATCGCTATTTGGGATATTTGTATTATGTAAGGAATTTTAAAGCGACCCAATATGACATGGATATGATAAAAGGACTGGAGTATATCCATCTGTCACTTCAGCATAGTCCTAAAGGAACGGATCTGATCTTTGCATCTCCTCATATGCCACTTTCTCCTTCTATCTACAGGTCATACAATGGCAAGCGCGGCCAACATTTGCCTCGGGGCCTTTCGGATACCTTCTTTTTGAGCATGATCGAGTTCATGAAGCCAATGGACCTGCAGGATTCGGTCGTTGTTTGTTATGGAGAATTACTCTACGAACGCAACGAGCTGGAGCAGGCGGAGGCTTACTTGAAGCTGGGCTTACAAGGCACGAGTCAGGCGCATTATCAACCAGAGAAGGTATACGTTCCCGCGAGTCTTTTCATGTCACGTATCAGCAAATCCAGGCAGGACATCAGTCAAGCCGAAAAATGGTTGGAGGAAGCCTATAGAAGGGCGATTGAGGATGGCGCTAAGGAAGCCCCCATCTTGCTGGATGTCGAAATGGCTCGTCTGCGAGTGGATTCTGGAGACTTATCTGCAGCTATTGAATGGAAGGATCGCTACAAGGTCTCGTCGGATGATCCGGTATCCGTATATCAGCTATTCGTCTATATCTTCCTTGTTAGAGTATTGGTGGAGACCGGCAACACTCAGGAGGCATGGGCGTTATCTGAGAGATTGCTGCAAATTGCGGTAAAAGGCCATCGTCCGATGGACGCTTTGGAGATCCAAGTGCTCCAGGCGATGATGCTGCAGGTGAGGGATAAGCCGCAACAAGCACTGCTCAAGCTGGAAGAGGCGCTTACATTTGCGAAGCCCGATGATTATATCCGTGTGTTTGTTGATAAAGGCCATCTGGTAGCAGAGCTGCTAGCGGAATATGTCCAACATCGTCAAAAAGGGAATATTCGAGATAAAAATGCGCCTTCACTTGCCTATGTGCGGAGAATATTGTCCGCTTTCGGAGGAACAGCCGAATCTCCGGTACAAGGCAAAGCAACATTAGAAAAGCTTCTGACACCGCGAGAATATACGATATTTCGTTATATGGAGGAAGGGATGGACAATCCGGTAATCGTTGAAACGCTTGGCATCGGAATGGGGACCTTGAAGGCACATATCAATCGCATTTACAGCAAGCTGCAGGTGAAAAACCGAGTCGAGGCGATTAAAAGAGGTAAAGAGTTTCAGGGTTAAACACAGAAGTTTCAATAGCAGGCTCGCCGGATGGCGGGTCTCTTTTTAATGTGTGAACTATAACCGGGCCTATAACCAGGGTTAGATTCGAACTATCGAAAAATCCAATATAATGTTCATCGTGACAACTGAATAACGAAAGGAAGAAAAGATCAGATGAGACGCATCTTCTGTATTTCGATGGCATTATTTCTCGTGATAGGCATCATCCCGTTTCAAGCATTCGCTTCGAATGATGCAATGTCCGGTGACGGGACGGCGAACAATCCTTACGTCATTACAACGTTAAATCAATTAAACGCCGTGCGTAATGATTTGAATGCTCATTACAAGCTCGGAGCGGATATCGATGCTTCGGAGACAGCAAATTGGAGTAACGGGGCTGGCTTTATGCCTATAGGCAACGACGGAAACGGGAATAGCCCGTTCACCGGTGTCTTTGATGGAGCTGGACATGTCATCCGCAATCTGACCATTCATCAGCCCAAGATTGACATTGTCGGCCTATTCGGGATGGTAGGCTCCAACGGGGTGATAGACCATATCGCTCTCGAAGGAGGTTCGATCATCGGAAACAACCATGTAGGCGGGCTTGCAGGGCGTAACACTGGAACGATTGAGCAGTCCTACGTTACCGGAACGGTTAGAAGCCAGATGGCCACCGTCGGAGGGTTGGTCGGATACAATGGCATTCACGGTAAAATAACCTCCTCTTACTCTACGAGTCCCGTCATCGGTACCAATTATGTCGGTGGCTTGGCAGGGCGTAATGACGGGACGGTGAGTGACTCCTATGCTGCCGGTACGATCAGTGGCACCTCTATAGTCGGAGGGTTAGTAGGGGATAATGAAGGTGGGGAAATACTCCGGTCATACGCCACGGGTGCCGTCAGCGGGAGCGCTGAACATGTCGGCGGCCTGGTCGGTTATAATATTTCTGCTCTCATTAGTCAGTCATACGCCACGGGAGCTGTACATGGCGGGAGTGCTGTCGGCGGTCTTGTGGGCAGCACGGACCACGGATCGATCATTCAGTCATACGCCACTGGCAGCGTCAGCGGGCGCGATCATATTGTGGGTGGTCTGGTTGGGAGTAATAGCGGAACTTTTAGCGACAGTTTCTGGGATGCCGAAACGGTCGGCTTGGATAACGCCTGCGGATACGATACATACGGATCTTGTAAAGCGACCGGCCTCACTACCGCACATGCACTAACCCCATCGAGTTACTCGGGCTGGGATTTCAACAATGACTGGTTTATGGTCGAAGACTCGACACGACCATTCCTTCGCTCCGAATGGTCGGCCGCAATTGGGAACTCGCATCAACTGCAACTGATGGCCATGGATCTGTCAGCGAATTACACACTGGCGCAGGGTATTGATTTCGACACAACGTTCACTGACAACAGTCGCTCCGATATGTGGGCGACGAGTATAGGGAACGGTTTCGGCTTTGAACCAATCGGTAATGACAGCACTCCGTTCACAGGTACGCTCGACGGCCAAGGATATGATATTACGGGCCTTTATATCAACAGGAGCAGTTTGTTGAGTGTCGGTATGTTCGGTCATATTTCTGGCGGTGAGGTTCGAGACGTTCATTTAAAGAACGGAGATGTCACCGGTGGCTTTCAGACAGGCATGCTGTCGGGACAGAACGGCTCCAGCAGTCAGATTATGAAGGTCCATGTTTCAGGGAATGTTACCGGAGCAGACAAGACGGGTGGTCTGATCGGGAATAACGACGGAATGATCGGCAGTTCTAGTTCGACTGCGACGGTCAATGGAATGAACGAAGTCGGTGGACTGGTCGGAAGGAACAGCATAGGGAGTGTTACTGAGGCTGTGTATGCTACCGGGAGCGTTAGCGGAAACAGCCATATCGGTGGATTGATCGGCTTGAATGCGGGTCTGGCAAATAAGGCGTACGCAACGGGTCAAGTTGATGGTCAATTCAATGTCGGCGGGTTGGTCGGACTCCTTGATATGAATAGCCAAGTTAACCTATCCTTCGCCGCTGGGACTGTTACCGGAATGGATTTTGTCGGAGGCCTCGTGGGGCGGAATGAGAGCGGTAAGGTCAATGATTCGTACGCAATCGGTTCCGCTTCCGGTCGTTCCGATGTTGGCGGACTCGTGGGAAGGAATATCGGTGACATCAGGACCACTTATGCCGTCGGCGGTGTAACCGGCAGCGGCGAAGTCGGCGGGTTGGTCGGACGGGAGTTCGGCACGGTTACAGCGAGCTTCTATAATAAGGAAACGACCGGACAATCTGATACTGGCAAAGGTGAACCGCGGGTGACGTCGGAAATGAAACAGCATGCACTCTTCGGTACCGAGTGGGACTTCAGCGGAATATGGGTGTTACAGGAGGGAGCCATGTTTCCTGTTCTACAAGGAATTGCAGCGAACCTGGAATGGGACGCTGCTCCACCAACCGTCACCAGTGCGAAGATCAAACGTGAGCATCCGAATAACGTCATCGTGACCTTTGATGAAGAAGTCACCCTCACTGACGCCGGAGGTATTACAATTACAGCGGACGGGAGGCCTGCTACTATTACTCGGGTGAGCGGATCGGGAACTCATACGCTTGTCTTTAATGTAGATAAAGCATTTGAAGAAGATCAACAGGTTCTCCTATCCTACGATAAACAATCCGGAAATATTTCCGACCACGCAAACAATGCGTTGCTCAGTTTAACGGATCGAATCATCGACAATCTGACTCTTCCCGTTGACCATACACCGCCATCCATCTCCATTACGATGACCACGGCGGATGGAATGGAATATGTTGATCGCACGTGGAGCAATCAAACGGTTAACGTAAGTGCAGAAGCATCTGACGAGTCTGGCGTCACTTCATTTACGTATTCGCTAAATGACGGAGTGTCGTGGAGTTCTTATTTATCAGATATCGTCCTTCGTGATGAAGGTGTTCATACAATTTCGTTCAAGGCCGTCGATACAGCGGGCAATGAATCGATTGAACGACGTACAGTCTGCATCAGCACAACGGGTATAACTTTGACGCCTACACTAGTGAAGGCGGATGGAAGTGAATATACGAGCGGCGAATGGGCTAGGTCGAGCGTAACCTTGAGCGTCTATGCCGAATCGAGAGTCAGCGAGATCACTAATCTGACCTACACCCTGAATGGGGGGCCTTCACAAGCCTACGAGAACAAGGCCCTCATTGAAATATCGAGCGAAGGCGAAAATAACATTCGTTTTGAGGCGTCCAATCAAGCGGGCAATACGTTATTCCTGGACATCACGGTGAAGATCGACAATACGCCGCCATCGATTACGATTCACCCTAATGGAAGTGAAATGCAGGCAACATCGGCAACACCGAGGGTAACGGTCATTGATTCAGGAAGCAGCATAGATAAAGCCTCGCTGGAGTTTCATTGGACGACCGATTCGTCCATGCCAGCTACAGGCTGGAGACCATTTGTGAACGAGGCTACGCTTATGAAAAGTGGTGTTGACGGTGATTGGTACTTGCATGTAAGAGCACAGGACCAAACAGGTAATGCGGTTAACGTCACGTCCAGCCGATATCGTTTGATAACCCAGCCGACGAGTGAAGCAAGCGATGCAAATCTCACTAACGGTAGCCATATATATTCACTGCCGAGCAACACCTTTCTTGTAGGCTTGGAAGGGAGAACCATTGCTTTTGAGGGGGGACAGATTCTCATTCCTGCTAAAGCACTGAAGAGGCCATTTTATTTATCCATAAATCTAACACTTCCAGATGATGATTTTCTCCTATCCGAAGGAGAACGATTAATTAGTAAAATCGTAGAGTTTAAAAAAGATGTATCCGGAAAATTCGATACAGAGGTAACCATCCGCTTGAAATTTGACGCCAACGCCATACAAAAAGGCCGTCATGTGCTCCAACTCCGTCAGTTTAACGAAGATACGAAGGAATGGTTAGCGCTGGATAACGTCAACATTGACTGGGATGAGGGGATTATAAGTGGTACAACCGACCACTTTACTTCATTTGCGATTTTCGCGAGAACGATGGTGCCAGCTGAAATCGGTGTTACGTTTACCGATGTGAAGGGTCATTGGGCACAAAAGAACATTGAGAAACTCGCAGGAAAAGGCGTTGTGAACGGTTATACAGACGGAAGTTTCAGACCTGATCGTACGATTAGCCGAGCAGAATTAGCAGCAATCCTGGTTCATGCATTGGGGCTCACTAGTAAAGGTAATAAGGAATTCGCCGATACAACGAATCATTGGGCGAGGGAAGCCATTTCAACAGCGTATTATTACGGAATCATTCAAGGATACGATTCGGTTACCTTTGGCCCCGACGATTTCATAACGCGCGAAGAAATGGCACAAATGGTGGTTCAAGCTTTTCAATTGGACCATGCGCGTACCAACAAAATCTTTACCGATCAGGATAAAATTGCAGCTTGGGCACAGGAAGCGATGATGATTGCAGTAGATCATGGAATCATGAAGGGTTATCCAAACGACATGATAAAACCCAAATCTCATGCTAGCCGTGCAGAAGCGATTACCGTGATTTGGCGCGCCATGGAGACAAAAGGCTTGGATTAACGAGTGTCTAATAAGGGAAGGACTTGCTGGCATTTAGCCACAAGTCCTTTTTTCTTTGTGTAGTCAAATGAATGCCCTCACATCATGTGAGTATGGTAAAGTAGAACTTAACGGACAGATGATGTTCGTCTCCCGGCTAGGTGTTTCGAATTTTTATAGCTTTAGTTTTATTGATGCGACAGTTAAAAGGAGAAAAATATGTTAACGACACAGCAACTACAAGACATTGAACAATTGCAAAAAGAGTGTGAAATTCATGATCATGTACAACTGAAGCTTAACTGGGAAATGCTAAGAGATCGCCAAACGGAGCCGCTTGATTTTTTTCATTATGAAAACGGCGAACTTATAGCGTTTTTAGGACTGTATGCTTTTGGTTCTACTGTCGAGGTATGCGGCATGGTAAAACCAAATGAACGTCGAAAGGGGCATTTCGGGCGGTTGTTTCACCTGGCAATGGAAAAAGTAAACTCAAATGGATACAAGAAAATCTTGTTGAACGCGCCTGCGGGATCCGATGCGGCAGCATTCTTTTTGAATAAACAAGGTGCCGAGTATGCATTCTCGGAACATCAAATGGAATGGCGACATACGCCTCTGGAGGAGACGGACGATATTCTTCTGAGACAGGCAACTGAAGAGGATTTCGAAATGAGGGTTCGTTTGTCCGTAACGGCGTTCGGATTGGACGAAGATGACGCCAGATCGATGGAAAGCCACCGTTTCGCGGATCATACGGATATGCTCATGATAGACGTAAACGAAGAAACGGTTGGGAAACTTCGGGTAAGTCGTGAAGAGGGGCAGGCGTGGATCTATGGTTTCTCCATTTTGCCGGAATATCAGGGCAGAGGTATAGGCAGAAAAGTGCTTCGTCAAGTCGTTAAAGAGCAAAGCTCTGCCGGATTTACGGTACACTTAGAAGTCGAAACGAGAAACGACCATGCTCTTAGATTATACGAGTCGGTTGGATTCAAATCAGTGCATGTACAAGATTATTATAAATATGAATGCAGATGAAAAAAATCGATATATGTGCAAGAAAAGTCGCCATTTGGGCGACTTTTTCATTCTAACCCGATAATTCTATCAAACGAACATCTATTGGAGTCGATTTATTCTGCCGATAATGAAGGAGCATATATTCTTTATCATTTGGAGGAATTATCATGAAAAAAACAGTCATCCTGCTCACCAGTGCGGCACTCATGTTTGCGACCACCGCAGGCACAATTTCAGCCAAACCGGGCAACACCCCACCTGGCAAGACAAGTAACGAGGCTTCTCCAAAAGGACCAAAAGAAAAAGAAACTCAAAATGAAGAGCAACAAACCGAGAAAGTCGAGTCATCTGATGACATGGTCAGCAAAGAAGAAGATCAAGTTGAGGATCCATCACCCTCAGAAACTGAGAATGCAAACGACAACTCCGCCGGAAAAGCGGATTCCAAGGACAGAGGACATAAAGGATACAAAGGTTTGCTAAATGCTATTCAAAACGTAGAGGATAAACCGGCAGGCGCCGTTATAGCAAATATTTTGCTTACCGAATATGCGGCCAAGCTGACGGACGAACAACAAAAACAACTTGAAGCCATTATTGACAAAGACAAGGCATTAGAAGCGGCAGCGGGCATGCTTGAAACAAACGGCAGCGTGACAGACGCTGTGTATCTGCAAGAAGAAGCCATTCAAGCAAATTTCAAAAATCTGGATTTATACAAAACCATGGGTAAGCTCAACGAAAAGGCGGGTAAAAAGAATGGGGTTAAGCTGTATGTGAACGGCGAAGCTTCTGACGCCGAACCTTTTGTCAAAAAAGGCAACACATATGTTCCTTTTCGCGCTATAGCCGAGGCTTTGGAAGCCGAGGTAATCTGGAATTCTGAAAAAGGTTCCATCACCGTCACGAAGGACGGGGTGAGCATTCAACTCCTGGTTGGCAGTAAAACAGCGACCGTTAATGGTAAGAAGGTCTCGTTGGATGCCCCAGCTACCGTTACCAAGGGCAATACGTATGTACCCGTACGCTTTATAAGTGAGGCATTGAATGCAACGGTCAAGTGGGAATCAGAAAGTCAGACCGTTGTTGTTTATGAAGAGGAAGCAAAATAGGTAAATTTCTTAGCCGCTGATTTAGAATGAGATCAGCGGCTTTTTGTATTAATAATGTCTTCGTTAAGAAGGGCATTTCGTCTACCGTAACTTCTTCCCAGTAAGTTACACCTCGAATGATTGAGACATACAGCCTCAAATAAGCTCCGTTTGGAATCGGTTTGCTGGTAGAGAAGGATAATTCCTTCGCTTTCCCTTCCTTGGTATATCCAACCATTACATAAATATATGAGTCATTATTCCCTATGCTGTGGAAAGCGCGATCCACGATAGTATAGTAGATGTTTCTACTCGTCAGATGATTTGAAGTCAATGGGACAGTTGACATAAAAATCACAAAAAGTGCAATTCATAATGCGGGGATGGCAAATGCTCTTTTCATATTCAATGCTCCTTTTTCTTTATGAATTTAGGACGAAGCGACATCTTTATATTTCAAGCGGCGGATGGACCATGCTCCGAATAGTAGAATAAAGGTGCAGTTCATGAACATAAAGAAGAGGTTCTCCGCGGGGGTCAGTCCTTTTTGGCTCAGGACACCCATGCCTATGGTCAGCAGAGAGTAAGGAAACAGCATGCCAAAGTTCAGCACATACAAACCGAGTCCCAGAAAAACGGCGCAAAGGCTGATACCGATTGGCGTAGCGAAACTTCTGATCCTTATGGACAGTCCCAGCTGCAGTGCCGCAATGGAAATGGAAGCGAACCATCCGCGCAGGCTCCATACTACGGTTTCCATCGGGAACGGACTCGGAATGGAGAATAACCGCCCAGCTGCCCAATACATGAACATAAAGAAGGTCTGGGCGGCAAAGATCAGCATGCTGACAGTAAACAATTTGGCAACAAACAGGCTGGTGATGGACATTGGGGAGGCAAGAACCATATTCCAGTTACGATTTGCGTGTTCCAATCGGCATACGAAGGCACAGCAGATGGCAATCAGAATGGGCAGAAAAAACTCACCATAAAACAAACTGACTTGTGTCCACAGGCTGTACCACCCGTTCTGCAAGGTCGCTTGATTGAAATAAAAGTTAAAGCATCCGATCAGCAGGCTGATTACGGGCAGAATCGCCAGCACCAGGCCGATGCGGGAATGTCGAAGTTTGAGCCATTCGGCGGAAATGCTCCTTAGCATGGGGTTCCTCCTTAGATCTCTTGTTTTGAAGTGTGAATGATGCCTGCAAAATAGAAAACCGCAGCCAGAAGAATAGAAGTCATCAGCAATCCAGCAGGCAGCGTGCCGGATAGATATGAACCTGAAGTAGAGCTGTACACATAGGTAACTGGACTTAGATCCATGTAGTAGGACCAAACGAACAGGTGACGAATGCCGGACGGAAATAGCCCGGATGTCGTTCCAATAAAGCCGCCCAGCATGCCCAAACATAAGGAGAAAGCCTGATTCCGTACCGTAAGGGACAACCATTGCTGGAGAGCGATGATGACGAATGTTGTTACCATCGTTCCGATGGTAAATTGGACGAGCAGGGAAAGCGGTAAACTCCCGCCAATGCCTTTGGATTTGCCGAATCCCACGATGAAAACTGCCTGCGCCATAATACCGTAGAGGATCAGGCTGTTCGCACATATGTATTTTGCAGCGTAGACATGATTGCGACCTATATTGGTTGTCATTAACATTTTCCACGTGTTTCCCTTATGCTCCATGTCACAAATGCGGGAAACCACAATAGCTGAAATAATAGGAAGAAACAGACCGTTCATGGAAGAGATGCTGAAGATCAAGGCTTCCCAACTCGCATTAGCAGCGCTCCTTGAAATGGAAATACTCATGGACATGGATGCCCAGACCATCTCTGCAGCAAGAAACAGCGTAAGCATGACCCAGATCCGTTTGCGGCGAATTTTGAAATACTCCAGTGATAGAGCAATCATTATAGGCTCCGCTCCCTTCCGGTCAAATCAAGGAAAATGTCTTCCAGGCTCTTTTTATGCTCCTCAATCCGGATGACGGGAAGATCTTGTTCCACCAGCACCCGATTTATGCGTGAAACTTCCTCGTCCGGGAGATGTTCAAACACAAGCTGTTTCCCCTGGATTTTGGGTAAATATCCTTGGGTTAGCAGAATCTTCGCCGCTCTTGTCGGGTCCGTTGTCTTGAAACGAATGGTGGCTTTGTTGCTGGTTTGGAGGTTCTGCATCGTCCCCTGAAACAGCAGCTTACCGTCATTGATAATGCCTACGGATGTTGCAATCTGCTCTATCTCCGACAATAGATGGCTCGATAACACCACGGTAATCCCGTATTGTCCGGGGAGGGATTTGATTAACTCACGGATTTCGCCGATACCCGCAGGATCAAGGCCGTTCGTTGGCTCATCCAGAATCAGCAGGCTGGGAAAGGCGAGCAAAGCCATGGCAATGCCTAGCCGTTGTTTCATACCCAAAGAGTATTGGTCTGCCTTCTTATGCTTATGGTTTTCGAGTCTTACAATTCGGAGTACCTCGTCTATATTCTTGCTCGGGACGCTGCGGAGACGCTGCATGACCTTCAAATTCTCAAGTCCTGTCAGATGGCCGTAATATGACGGAGATTCGATCAGGGAACCGGTCTGGTTCAAAATGGACGGGCGATGATTGTCCAAGTCTTTGCCAAACACTTTGACCTTGCCTTCGGTAGGCTTAATGAGCCCGAGCAGCATCTTAAGCGTGGTTGTTTTGCCAGCTCCATTCGGGCCTAGGAAGCCGAAGATTTGTCCAGGTTGCACTGTTAGATTCACCTGGTTTACACGGTGTGTACCACTGTAAGTTTTGGACAGGTTATGGGTCTCCACGATGGGGGGCGACGTAATTAACATTGATTTCAACTCCATTTCATAAAGGTCTCTGTTGCTCACTATAGAACAGGATTCTTGCGCTCCGCTGAAGTTAACCTTACATTTACCTTAAATAGATTAGGAAAATATCGGCTGCATGCATTCGTCATGTATACTAAATTGGGTGATGTGAATTGGACTTGATAAAGAATAAAAAAATACTGATTGTTGACGACGAGCCTGAAATACGGGAGATGATTGAACGTTTCCTACGAAGAGAAGGCTTCTTCCGGATCTATACTGCCGGCAATTTCTCGAATGCCCTGTCTGTATGCAGATCGGAGAAGCCAGATGCGGCCATATTGGATATCATGCTGCCGGATGGAGACGGCTTTTCGCTACTTTCATCCATCCGGTCGTTTACGGACATGCCTGTACTGTTTTTGTCTGCGCGAGGTGAAGATGAAGATCGGCTGCTCGGGCTAGGCTTGGGCGCTGATGATTATATGGTCAAGCCCTTTTTGCCCAGAGAACTTATTCTCCGACTGATGGCTATTTTGAAGCGGGTATATGCCTCCAACATCGTAGAACGGTTACCTGTATTTCGGTTGGGTGCTCTAACGGTAGATTTGGATAGCGCTGTCGTACTAAGGGAGCACAAAGAATTCTCGTTGACTGCCAAGGAGCACTCCATACTGATGAAGCTGTATGAGAATCAGGGCCGGATCGTAACCAGTGACGCTTTATGCCAAGCCGTATGGGGTGATGAGATTTATGGTTATGAGAACACTTTGATGGTGCATGTTCGACGCATTCGGGAGAAAATCGAGGAAGATCCATCAAATCCGGTGTATTTGTTAACCGTGCGTGGACTCGGGTATAAACTCATGACACAGGAGTCCCGATAATGGATGGCGTTATCCGGATATTACGGCGGTTTGTCGGTTCGACGATTCTGGTTTCCTTTCTTCTGTTACTGTTCAATCTGGTACTACTCGGTTCATTGATTTTCCAGGAAAATCACAAAGGGCCTTCCCCTGAAGCAATTGTGCAGAAATTGGCCAACGAATTGGTTCTGCAACAGGGAAACTATGTGCTTGGCCATGAGGGGATTCAACTGCTGGATACGCACCAAACTTGGGCCATGTTGATGGATCGGGATGGGCAGGTACAGTGGAGCGAACGACTGCCTGAGGACATTCCAAGGTCCTATGATGTAACGGACGTAGCCAAGTTCTCCCGCTACTATCTAATGGAATACCCCGTATATGTATGGGAACGAGAAGATGGATTGCTGGTATTGGGATATTCTAAAAACACCTACGGAAAATATCAAATCGACTTCTTGGTCGAGTGGCTAAGGTCCCTACCTGTACGAATTTTGTTGTTACTGTTGTGCAATGTAGCCCTTGCACTGTTGGTTTCCGTGCTAATTGGAACGCGGGTCATCCGGGGAATAAGGCCGTTGATTCATGGTATCCATGCTCTTTCCAAGGAAGAGCCGGTCCAGGTGGATACCGGGGGGATATTCAATGATGTGTCCCAAAGTATCAATTCGACCTCTCAGATGCTCCAAGAGAAGAATGATGCACTCAAAGCGAGGGACGTTGCGAGATCGAACTGGATCGCAGGCATCTCCCATGATATCCGGACACCGCTATCCATGATCCTGGGTTATGCGAGCGAGTTGGAGGACCAGCCGGAACTGTCTGCTGAGCATAAACAACAGGCTGCAATCATCCGTCGCCAGGGGGAACGCTTGCGATCTTTGGTGAGTGATCTGAATTTGGTATCGATGCTGGAATACGATATGCAGCCATTACAGTTGAAGTCGATCCGTCTCTCCGCGTTGGCCAGACAGGTCGTATCCGACTTTTTAAACAACGGCCTCGATGAGAGCTATGACATTTCTCTTCATGTGATGGACGAGAGTCTGATCGTGAGCGGGGATGAACGTCTATTGTATCGGGCGATAACGAACCTGGTACAGAACAGTATCAGGCATAATCCGGACGGATGTAAAATTGAATTGAAAACGGGTCCGGCAGACGGGGTGTTTTATAGCTTTGTGGTATCGGACAACGGAAAAGGCATCCCGAAAGAAGAACTAAAGGACGTGATTTTACTTCCCTATACTTCTGGACGAACACGCCCGAACCGACAAGGACATGGACTGGGATTACCCATGGTGGAGAGAATTGCCAAGGCTCATCAGGGAGAACTGATTCTGGAGAGTGATCGAGGGGAAGGACTTACAGCTGTTGTAAAACTGCCCGCTTCTAAGGTTGGAGAGTAAGCATTGTATCTAATTACTAACATATTCGTTAAAAAGCCGCGAATATCGCGCACATAGACGAACGGATGATCATTTAATGTGTTGGGTATCGTTTATTATTTTAAGCGTAGAGGGTATTAGAAGCAGGACGAGAGAAAGCAGCATGAGAGATTGACCCTCGTGCTGCTCTTCTCGTTCTAAGAGCCCTTCTTCTTAACGACAGGGATCCAAACTTCCATTTCATACATGCTGTTGCCTCTATCGTAAGTCATTTCAAACTCAGGACCATTTGCTGGTTCGTAATTGCAGGTTGGAAACCACTCTGCCCAAATGCGCTTCCATAAATCATGAATACCGCTTTGCCCGTCGGGGTATAGGCCGGTTGAGAATATCGCATAGGTTTGAGGTGGGATCGGGAGTCTTTCAAACTCTTCTGGCATGCCACTCTGGGGCATAAAGTAACCGATCATGTAGGAAAATTCCCCACCTTGCTTGTTGTATAGTATCCCATGGATCTGACCATTTTCCCCCAGACCCGCAGCTGTACGGATTCGATCAACGGTGCCGTCGGATATGCATTTAGTCCAAAAAGCAGGTATATCAATAAACGGATGATCGTCATCGCTATTCACCACAGTTGATACGCCGAACATCTCAAAATCCTGTTTTTCTTCCATTCTGTAATTCATCTCAACATCTCCTCGAATCGAAATATGAAAGGATAACCGAGGATAGGCCTTCAGGGTAACGCCTTTGTCGCGCGCTGACATTGGCATCACACCGTGCATTTTTTTAAACGCTCTAGAAAATGCCTCAGGCGATTCGTAACCATACTTTAAAGCGATGTCGATGACCTTTGTACCGCTCTGCTGCAGTTCAAATGCGGCAAGGGTCAGCCGTCTGCGCCTAATATACTCTGAAAGCGACACATTTGTTATGAATGGAAACATTCGTTGAAAATGGTATGTTGAGCAGCAGGCAATTCTAGCCACGATATCGTAATCAATCGTATCAGACAGGTGTGTTTCTACATATTCAATTGCGTTGTTCATACGATCCAGCCAATCCATACAGACCATCCTTTCAAGATTGAGTATAGGGGATGGTAACCAATGTAACCTAGCAATCCATGCACCGAAATATCATGTTCGAGATGATATGAATAAATCCTTTTTTGTTGATTGTTGATTCAACGATTATTTGCCCAGGTACAGTTTTCATGGGATTTAATTTTGCCAAACGAGTTGAAGAGTGAGTATACTATAAGAATGGATTGATGTAGCAAACCAGTTATGGTAAATAAAGGTGGACACATATGGCTAAATCCGACCGGTATACTTTTCAAAATAAAATGAAGCGCATGGTCACCGATCTGCGCCAAAAAATTAAAAGCGGCGCTTACGCTCAAGGCGATTATCTTCCGTCGGAAATGTCTCTGATCGAGCTGTACGGTCTAAGCAAAAATTCGGTCCGGCAAGCGCTGGATCAGCTGGTTCAGGAAGAATTGATCGTTAAAGTGCCCCGTGTGGGCACCCAAGTGGTTGCTTCTACCGGACAAGTCCGGAAGATTCGTTTCGGTATGTATCCTTCTCTATATGCAGAGGCGGAAATGGAGGCCCTACTTGCCCTGTTCCAGGAACGGCACCCGGATATTTTTGTAGAAATCGTGGACCTGCCGTATGAACATGCGGAAAGCATCGCGAACCTGATGCGACTTGGCATTGTGGACGTGTTGTCCGTCAACATGCAGGATATGATGCATTTCCAGGAGAGCGGAAGTACCGGTCTGTTTCTCCCACAGCAGCCCTATGCGTCAACCTACACTTTTTTGCATGCTCCGTTCGTGGATGCCGAAGGCAAGCTGGCGGCAAAGCCTTTCATTCATTCTCCCGTGATTTTAGCCTACAACAAGGAGCATCTTCGGGAAAAACGACAGTTTGAGCCGGACAGTGGTTGGAGCTGGGACGATCTTCAGCGAATGCTGAGGGAGCTGAAAAGCCCCGGACGTTACAGTCTGGCCCTGCAATTGTATTCGCTGAACCGATGGCCCATTTTCCTCATGCAGAATAGAGGCGATACGGAGATTGATTCGTCATGGAGCCGGGCGATCGAGGGTTTGTCCTGGCTCCGCAGGCTGATTCACGAGGACGGCATGTTCCCGTTGGCGCTGGCTCAAGGCGCTTTTGAAGCGGAGAATCTGTTCCGTGAGCAGAAGGTCTCCGTCATTTTGACGACGTATTATCTGCTCAACCAGCTGAAGGGAGCGTCCTTTACTTATGACGTGGCGCCTCTGCCGCATTTTGATAATGGAACAACACTGCTATTGGGCACCGGGATCGGGGTAAGCGCCCACTCCAAAGAGCAGGAGCTGGCCCAAAGCTTTGCCGATTTCCTGGCCTCTAACGAGGTGCAGGAATACATCCGCAGGCATTCGTACAGCCTACCAGCAAACCGCTATATTACTGAGAATGTGGATCCGGAGATGGAGGGACGGCCCTCCCGTCTCAACCTGCACCGAGAAATGGCTCATCTATATAAGACCTGCAAAGATATACGACTAAGTCTGGATGAGATGCTGCTGTTCCGCGAGCAGTTGAAGCAATACTTCTCTTATCTGATCGATGAGGAAGAGCTGATGTCCGGGCTGGGAAGTAAAACAACAAGAGACAAATGGATTCATAAGCTGTGACCACCGTGGTCACGGCTTTTTTTTACTTTCTCGAATTTACAAGTTTTCAATTGAGGCTGAACGATTCTATCATTCTAAGATAAATACCAGATAAGAACCAGTTGACACTATATAGGGTATATGCTAAATTCTTTGCGAGTATATGAACTACATAAATACCAGGACTTCATGATTCAACATTCTTAGTCGGGGAGGGATGCCGCGATCCTTACTTGGTAAAACGATCAAGTTTACCTGCACAGGTCGGACAGTTATTTGATTTACGGTACATTCCATAATAGAAATGAGGATGAATTAATGAACATAACCCACAGCAGGCTTCACGTGAAGAAGGCACTCCAACGCCTGTGTTTCGCGATTTGTGCCACGTTACTGACTGCGGTTTTCTTCCCCACAAGTGCCTCGGCGGACATTGGGAAAACTTACAGTAATCCTATCGATTTGGGATCTCCGATGCAAAGCGTTGCGATTTATGACGGGGCATTTGGAATTCAGGACGGGCGCGAGGTTATGTATACAACGGTATCCGGCAAGCCGGCTATCTTTCATGTCATTGATCTGAAAACCAAAGAAGTGCTGAGCACGCACCCGTTAACGGGATCCGAAAGCTCTTGGACGCATATTACGACCCCTGACGGGACGGTGTATATCGGGGGGAACGGCACACTGTACTCCTACTCTCCGGTGACTAAACAATTGAAAGTTCTGGGCGGGATCGGTGAGCAGGTCGTATATGGCTTGTCTCACGATGAGCAGGGCCGGGTCTACTTCGGTTCTTATCCCCATGCGAAAGCGGGCCGCTACGATCCCGCTACAAGGGAGATGAAGGACTACGGCATTGTAGGCACGGGCCAAAGCTACAGTCGTTCCACTGCGTATCATGATGGATACCTGTATGTCGGCATCGGGATAGAAGGCAGCATTGTGAAGGTCAATGTGGAGTCTGGCGAGAAGGAGACCATCCAGATTCCGAGCTACAACGGAGCGGTTGACATCGGCATGGTGAACCAGCTGGATGTCGCGGGCAAATATTTGGTTGCGGGCATCAGCAAAGGAAACAACGCGCTTTTGTTCTATGATCTGGATCTGCAAAAGTGGAGCGAGACATACCACTTGAACAATAAAGGCATTCGTCTCTCTTACGGACCGGAAGGCAGCAATAAAATCTATTTCGTGCAGAATAACCATTTGATGGAAGTGGATTTGAATACCCTTGCTGCTGTTGACACCGGTGTGGTGTACGGAACGTTCCTGCGCAATACGGCCTGGATTGAGGTTCCAAACGATCCGGATCTTCCAGGTGTTTCTCTTGCAACCGTTCAATTCGGCGGCAGCGTAGCCTTCATGAATCTTACGACCAAACAGGTCAAGGCGATTCCATATCCGGTGAAAGGCAACCCGATTCCTGTCCAGACGATGGAGAACGGTCCGGATGGACGTCTGTTCATTAGCGGATACCCTGGCGGAACAGGGTCTGCGTATTCGATTGAGACAGGAACATTCGAGACCTTCCCTATGGGTCAGTCGGAAGGGATGGTGTCCATGAACGGCAAGATGTATATGGGCGTTTATCCTGGGGCGGATATCTTTGAATACAATACGGAAAATCCGACACAGCGTAAGAGCCTGTTCAAAATTACCGGCCAGGATCGACCGTTCATCATGAGAGCCGCGGAGGACAAGCTGTTTATCGGTACCATTCCGGATTACGGCAAACTCGGTGGATCCCTAACCATTTATGATCCGGCCAACGGCAGCAATTATACCGACTACAAGAACGTCATCAACAATCAGTCGATTGTCGGCATTGCGGTGAAAGATGGCAAGGTCTATGGTTCCACCACCGTCGCTGGCGGACTGGGCATCACTCCTTCAGAACCGGCGGCCAAATTGTTTATCTGGGACATCGCGACCGGCAAAGTGGAGAAGGAATGGGTACCTTCCATTGAAGGCGCTTCTCCCACGCCTCATATCATCAGCGGTACGAGTTTTGGTCCGGACGGGCTGCTGTGGGCGGCTTTTGACGGAACGCTATTCGCTGTAGACCCGAACACCCAGGAAATTGTAAAAAGCAAAACGATTTACGAAGGTGTTGAGAAATACGGCAATTGGCGTCCGGTATATATTCGCTGGAGCGAGGAGGGCCTTATGTATCTGACGCTTGCCGGTCATGTCACCGTGGTCAATCCGGAAACGATGGATTACCAGACGCTGGCGGAATCCCAGCACGTGAATTTGGGACACGACGGCAACATTTACTACACGAACGATACGCATCTGATGAAGATTGAAGTGTCTGATGCGGCGGCACCGGATAGGCTGGGCTCCCTGATGGACGATATTCAGTCCTGGAAGTTGCAGGGTGATATCAGCCATCCGCTTAGCCAGCAGATCGGCAATGCTCTGAAACAAGCAGAGCTAAAGCATAAACAGGGCAAGAAGGATCAGGCCGTGAAGCATCTGAATGATGCGCTCAAGCATCTGAATAAAGCCAAAGCGGGAAGTGTTACGGAAGAAAAGCGTTCGGAAGTGGAGCAGCGCATACAAGCGGTCATTGGTGAATGGTCATGATTTTAGCAGAGAATCGGTTTAAGTAGATATTCTTTGCAGGAAAAACATCTACGAATAGAAAGTCGCCCATTGAGGCGACTTTTTATGTCTTACCGATGATGTGTTAATATAAATATGGTTTTTAAGATGCGCTGAATGGATATTTTCAAATGGTGCAAGGTTTTTTGTAGATGGAAAGGAGAGCAAACATGAAAATAATCATGGTTGGGGCAAGCGGTACGATTGGACAAGCAGTCGCCAAAGAACTAGGACAACATCATGAAATCATTCGCGCTGGAAGAAACGGAACAGACGTAATGGTTGATATTACATCGGTTGATAGCATCAAAAGCATGTATGAGCAAGTTGGGAAAGTGGATGCAGTCATTAGTGCAACAGGCGGCGCTCATTTTGCTTCTATTACCGAATTAACGCCTGAGTTAAACGAAATAGGGATTGAAAGTAAACTTAAAGGACAAATCAATTTAGTCCTTTTGGGAATGGACTACATTAATGACAGCGGAAGCTTTACTCTAACAACGGGCATCATGATGGATGATCCCATTCCTCAAGGTGCATCAGCAGCCATGGCTAATGGTGGTGTTAAAGCGTTCGTTAAGTCCGCCTCGATTGAAATGCCTAGGGGAATCCGTATAAATAGTGTTAGCCCTAATGTCTTACAAGAATCACTTGGAAAATATGGCGAGTTTTTTCCGGGCTTTGAAGCAGTTCCTGCTAGTCGCGTAGCCCTTGCTTTCAAAAAAAGCGTAGAAGGAGCACAAACCGGACAAAATTATGAAGTTTATTAATCACATATATTGAAAGCCGCGGAAATCGCGGCTTTTTTTGTTTTAACGATATCGATTAATCTTGGAAGACTAGGACTTCATGTTTTAAGCTCGAACCAGTTACTACCGAATGACCCAAAAGTCCCTCTTGCTGGGCCTACAAAAGAATGAAAGTTTGGGCTGTTTTGTATGACCAACCGAAGCACACCTTTCGGACGAATTCCGACAAAACTTTATAGACGAAAAGAATCATTTTTTCGGGAAGTTTGATGAAATGGGTGTACGCTGGGGGTTGGATATAATACGATCAGTCAAAGTGTTTTTGTACATAAACACGAATGAAATCGAATCATACCGATAAATGGAGGGAAACACTGTGAAATTATTAGGGACGATTATGATTATAATGGTGAGCATCTTCTTGCTCGGCATGGGTTGTACGGATCAGGAAAAGGAAGTGGAAACGACACTTGGACAATCCGAGCAAAAAGGCGACGATATACGCATACCGCACAATGAACGGCTTCATTTATCCACCGACAAGAAATGGATCGAGGAAGAAGGGCATCAGTCCGATCTGATTCGATTGCAATGGACGGCGGAAAGAGCCAAGCCGGCGATCGTCTGGGTTGACGAGAATGGCAAGGACAAGACGGCGATCATTTCCCATGACAAGGCAAACAATCCGGAGCAGCAGGATCATAAGCATATCTCGTTCGAGACGACTATGTCGCCGACTGGTCAATACCCCAACCAGTTGTTTACCCGGTTTGAAATTCCGTTTGACACCGACGTAAGCGAGATCCGTACGCATTCGTCCAATTTCAATGTCATGAGTGGTATTTTGCGGGTAGCCGGCGAAAGCGGGACGAACCGGGATATCCAGTTAAGTGCAGCCGGCAAGGATAATGAGACGACACCGAGATGGGCCGTACGGGCCGACAGTTTAGAGGAATCGGGTGACAATGTGGGAGCCAACCTGCAGTTCGTCCGTTATGGAGATGACGGCAAAGTGCTCGATTCCCCGCTCACCGTGCAGCGCAGTGACGGCAATATCGGAATTGGCACGAATGAACCCGACACCAAGCTCGATGTAAACGGGGATATGCTGCGTCTTCGCGAAAAGTATACGCCCGCTTCGTCCACTGCTGCATGCAGCCAAGGCCAGATCTCTTGGGACGACCAATATGTATATGTTTGCGTTGCCCAAAACAATTGGAAAAGGACCGAACTATCCTCCTGGTAGTTTCTGCGCCGCTGATCTGTATCAAGATCAGCGGCTTTTTTTGTTATTAGCTATGTTCTAATGCCGCTGCTTTCTTCGACTAGGGTCTAGGTCCAATTCAGTCTCAGGAAGGATTTGGAGTAAACGAGCCAAAGGTACAATGAGATGTAATGAAATCTACATTGGATCTTCCGCAATTTACTTCAAGCTTTAAGCTGAAAGGTGTCCCAAGACCATGAGAAAATTGAAAAAAATATTAAGAATCATCGGTATAACACTAATAGGGCTACTCATAACAGCCCTAATTTTTCCTACATGGACATCGTCCATCAAAGGTGAAAATAGTATTAGCATATTAGAACAAGTAGAGATCAATGGAAGCAAGCAAGAACTGATGATACGCGGCGATGACAAGAACAATCCCGTTATTTTATTTGTCCACGGAGGACCTGGAGCTCCGGAAATCCCTTATGCCGCGGCATATCAAGACTTGTTGGAAACCCGGTTTACGGTTGTTCATTACGACCAAAGAGCCAGCGGAAAATCCTATCGTTTTTTTGAGGATTACGCTAATCTTTCATCGGAGTTGCTGGTAAATGACTTATTGGCTTTAACGGATCACGTTTCGGAACGTATGGGCAAAGAAAAGATAATTCTCATTGGACATTCTTATGGTACGTATATTGCTGCACAGGCGGCCCATAAGGCTCCCGAAAAATATGAGGCTTATGTCGGGATTGGCCAGATGGGGGATACCTTAACAAGCGAGATGGACAGTTTGACTTACTTAATCAGCCAAGCTCATCAGGCCGGCAACGCGGAAGACGTCTTATATCTGCAAGGCCTAACCGATAAAATCAAAAAGGGCGAAATGTTCACTCCCCGAAATTATGTCATTCGATATGGCGGAGCTTCCAGACTTATTGACAGCCCCGACGGCAATAACCTTGGAATGCTATTAAGCAGCGAGTATAACTTAATGGACGTCATTCGATATAACGTCGGGATATCTTTTTCTCAAAAGGTTTTGTTGGAGGAGGTTATAGAACATCCGTTGCCAACGCTTGTAACGAAACTTGAACTACCGTGCTACTTTATCATGGGCGATTATGACTATATGACATCCTCCCATGCAGCAAAAGAATATTTCGATATGCTTGGAGCCGATCAGAAGGAGTTTATCGCGTTTGATCAATCTGCGCATTATCCGCACTTTGAAGAGAAGGAAAAGTTTTTTGAATGGGTATCCAAGACATTTCTTTAGCATTCATTCCGGAAGTACTGGTATTGGGCAATTCACCACTATAGGCATATGACAATATAATGCAGTATTTCTATTTAGTAAAGGGGAGCTATGATGTATAAACTCACTTTAACGACTGCGAAGAAGTTATTGGAAATTGCTGAACAGCGTGCCAGACAAATGGGACTTAACTCGGACATAGCGATCGTAGATGAGGGTACAAACCTAATGGCTTTCTATAGGATGGACAATGCCAAAATAGCAGGTATCGATATTGCCATAGGTAAGGCTTGGACCAGTGTAGCTTTGCAAATGCCAACAGCGAATTTAGCGCAATCTGCGCTTCCTGGTGGAGCAACCTTCGGAATTAATACAACGAATCAGGGGAAAGTCGTTATCCTCGGCGGAGGAATTCCTTTAGTTCATGAAGGAAGGATTGTCGGTGGCATTGGTGTAAGTGGAGGAACAAGCGCACAGGATATTGACGTTGCCAATGCAGCAGTGCAAGCGTTTGAAAATATGAGAAGTAATGATATCCAATATGCAAACGCACGGATTGGCACTGTAAATCAATCGTTTACTTATTAACGGCGCTCATGTTCGATTGTAAGGGCAGGCTGCTTCTGTGCAAGAAGCGGCCTGTCTTCATCCTATTTAAGAGTATAAATGGACTCACGGTACGATAGCCGGAATGGAAAATTTCGTAGGACTAACATATGTATACTTTTAAAACCTCGATAATCGTGGTTTTTTTGCTTTTGACAAGAATAATAATAAACTTACAAATACTTATTGTTTATTTCTAATTACTTATATATACTTATTAAAAGAATGAAAACACTTAAGCAAGGAGGGGGAAGAGATGTTCCAAGAGGAACGATTAGTAAACATCCTGGATTACTTAAAACAACATAAAACGATGAGTGTTGGAGAGATATGCTCGTTCTTTCAAGTGTCGCGGGATACCGCGCGCAGGGATATTGTCAAATTAGTTCAAGAAGGAGTTGTTGTTCGTACGCACGGAGGGGTAGCCTTGCCTGAACTGCAAAAGGAGCTTACTTCTTATCAGGAACGACTTATTGATGAGCCCACGAGCAAGAAGGTAATCGGCGAGCATGGCGCTAAACTGATTCGGGACCATGAGACTGTATTTTTGGACGTATCTACGACCGTACAATTTGTTGCGGAGCATATTCAAGCGAAACAGATAACAGCGGTTACACACTCCATAGATAATGTAGGAATACTCTCCAACCGAGAAGATCTGAGCATCTACGTGCTCGGCGGTTACCTGCATACCCAAAATCGATTATTATACGGTCCTTCCGTCATTGATAAGATCAGTGAAATTCGTGCTGACAAAGCGTTCATTGGTGCGACGGCAATCCAGCCAGACGGACTCTATTATCCATATGAAGAAGATGTCAGGGTCAAGAGAGAAATGGCCCGGCGCTCGGATCAGGTCATACTTGTTGCAGATCATACCAAATTCGCGGTGAAATCGAGGTTCAAGTTGGACTTTGATCACGTGGATATTATTGTAACTGATCAATCGATTCCCGTTGAAATACAGGAAATATTAGACCACAAAAATATTACACTTATAGAATGTCAGACCCATAACCAACAGGATGGAGTAGAGTCGAAATGAACAACCAAATCATTCAACATGTCAAAGTTCACCTTTCTCATCAAATCCTTCCTTCTGCAACCGTCTGGATTGCGAACGGGAAGTTGAAGCGAATAGAAGCGACGCAAGAACTGGAAACAATAGAAGCTGATGCTGAACTAATTGATGGCAAAGGAATGTGGCTCATACCCGGGATGATAGATGTTCATATTCATGGGGCCAATGGCTATGACATGATGGACGGAACCGAGGACAGCATTCAAGAAGTATCACGCGCTTGTGCTGCAACCGGATGCACTTCGTTTCTGGCGACTTCCGTGAGTTCAACGATAGAGGATCTGCTCAATATGATTCGCAGCGTAAAATCTGTAATCGGACGAGAACAAGGGGCAAAGATTGCCGGCATTCACTTGGAGGGACCTTATTTGAATCCGAAGCGAAAAGGGATGCAAAACGAGAAATATCTTCGCCACCCGAATCTGGAAGAAATAAAGTTAATTTTTCAAGAAGCGGGTTCGCTCATTAAAATGGTTACGATCGCACCAGAATTGCCTGGAGGCTTGGAACTCATATCCTATCTGAAAGAGCAGGATGTTGTGATTGCCGTAGCCCATTCCGATGCCACATACGAGGAAGCGAAGCTGGCTTTCGCAGCCGGTGCGAGTCATGTAACCCATTGTTTTAACGGCATGAGACCGATTCACCATCGAGACCCCGGACTGATTGTAGCCGCATTCGAAGAACCGCATGTCAGCCTGCAAGCGATTGTCGATCAAATCCATCTTCATCCCGCCATTGTCCGATTAATGCACCGTCTCAAAGGGCCTGAAGGCATGGTGCTGATTACAGATGCACTTCAGGCGATGGGATTAGGTGATGGCAATTATATGTTTGGTGGTCATCACGTTACCGTTTCCGAGGGGATTGCAAGGCTTGCGGATGGCACTTTAGCATCGAGCACGGTGACTATGAATGAAGCGTTACGTCTGACCGTGGCTAACGGAATTTCAATGGAGGATGCGGTGCACATGGCATCAACAACGCCGGCCCGTATTCTGGGTTTATCTCACAAAGGAAAAATCGAGGTAGGATACGATGCGGATCTCGTCCTGATGGACGAAAGGTATCAAGTGCAGTGGACGATGATTGAGGGTAAACTGTATTGTTAGAATAGAGGTAATCACAAGAGACTGGTGTAAAGTTGACTAAACCTATTCGTTGCCTATATCCGATACATGGCCAATGTTATCATTACCCCATATCAGGTGCGCAGCTGATGTGTATAACCATTGTTGATGTAAAGGAGATATGAAGATGAGTAAAGACAGTATAATTAAGTCCATGCTTTCGGATCAGGTAAGTATGACACCAAATGGATTTGTCGCAGATGAATTAAGCCCAAATCAGTTTGCAGATTGTTACGAGTTGTTTTTTGACAAAGTCTTGGAAATTAGTGCAGCGGATATAGCGGGAGTAGAAGGCTATGGTGAGTTCAACGAGGATTGCAAAACAGAGTATAGCACCTGCAGGCAATTTCTAATCGACACATTTGCAGAAGATAAAGAAGGATACTGGTATAATTGGAAGGAACTCTTTGATACAACGATTTTAGATCGTGACTTTGTCGAAAAATACTTGATGGAAATGGACACTAGAATTGATTATTGTGAAGGCAAACGTTATTTAGTTAATAATAACACGTTTTTTGAAATAATGATCACAGATGGAAAAACGACGGTCGGTTTCCCAGACTGGAGCAGATCCGGCATATGCGATTTCCTTTTAGATTTTGTCATTATGGACTTAAATAAGCCTTACTTAAACATTCCTGAATTGTTATTCGAGTATTGCAAAAAAAGGAACATTGTCATACCGGATTTTAAAGAACGATTTTTATGTATGGCGTATTACAAGGGAATCGATGTTTTGCGGTGGCATGCGTCGATCGATGACATAGAATCTTGCAATTCTATTATGAAATCTATCGGTCAACTGAAGGATCGAATATACGCCTTATAAAGGGTGATCCTATGAAATATGAAAATGCCAGCGATATCATACCTGAGAAGTTATTGAAAGAAATTCAGAAATACGCTGCTGGAAAACTTCTTTATATTCCTACTGGAGAGGAAAAAAGGGGTTGGGGCGAGAAGTCGGGTTACCGAAATCAATTACAAAGGCGTAATATTATGATTCGCAATAAGTATGCCAATGGGGTAACGGTTTCGGAACTTGCGGATGAGTATTTTTTATCTTTGGATTCCATTAAGAAAATCATTTATTCGAAGAAAAATGACCAACAATTCACTTATGCTCCAACTGTACGATCTGCTGTACAGTATGCGAATATCGGAATGCTCGAAGAATGGATTCATTGTTATATGCTCCACTCCCGAAATGCTGCTCCTAGTTTACATGATTTTATGAGAAAAGAGTATTTGTATTTCGGTGTTGTTAAATTTCCTTTGCGTCTCATCGAGCTTAATGGAATCATGCCTGGGAAAGACTGTACCGATGAAGCAGACTCAGCTACTCTTCCACCACTTCTTATTCAATATAAAGAAGGCAAATTTTATTGCATCGAACAGAAGAAAGTATTAGCTACACTAAAACAACGCAAAGTAAATGCTTATCCAACCATAATTGTACTGAAGGAAACAACGAATTATAAAAGGTTTATGAAACACTATGAAAATGTTTTATTTTATATTAATCAAGTATGACTTTGCTAAACGAGCCACCTCATTGTTAATGAGAGATTCATACGCGCAGCGTCAAACAACAGACAGCGGGGGCGTCCCAGGTCAAAGGACCTTTTGGGACACCCCTTTTTTGCGTTTAAAAAACTAAAAACAGCTTTTTCGTGCGTTTTGGAATGGCTGCAAGCTGTTCAACAACCCGCGATTACGCCCCTTGTATAATGAGTCTGGTTAAAACTGTCAATCGCCATTTGAAGCCGGAAGAAAAGAAGTCATCATTATGGTATCAGAAAGTCATAAGGATAGTGGTTGACCAGAATCATTGATTATAGAATGAGGGTGTAAGGGTTTACATGACGTGACAAGAAGGGGCTGGAACATGAGGGGTTCGTCTCACCAGCCGGTTCTATCAAAGCACATTCCTGCTGCCGCATATCATCTCGATGGTCGTGGTCGCCTATCTGGTCTACAGCTTTTTGAATGTGGATAGCGGTCTTGTGAACAGGTTATTGATCAATTGGTTTGGTTCGGAGGCGGTGTCTTGGTATGGAGAACCCAAGTATTGGCCTTACATCCTGGTCATCGTAAATGCATGGAAGAACGTTGGTTATCTATCCATCATCTATTTCGCTTCCATTATCGGAATAGACAAAGAATATTATGAAGCCGCCACGATTGATGGTGCAACCAAGTGGAAGCAGATGACCCGGATCACCATCCCGCTTATTTTGCCTGTCATCACCACCATGACCCTGCTTGCGGTCAGCGGCATTCTCCGGTCGGATTTCGGATTATTCTATCAGGTTCCTATGAATACAGGCGCTCTGATCCCGACAACGAATACCATCGATACCTTTGTCTATCGTGCCATGATTCAATCGGGGGATATCGGCATGTCGACAGCAGCTGGATTCTATCAATCCGTCGTTTGTTTAGTGCTCATCCTAGTAGCGAATACGGCAGTAAGACGCATTAATAAACGTGATGCTTTATTTTAACAGAGGGGGAGAGATAGAAAAGGTGAAGGAATGGAGCCCTAAAAAATGGATCGGCGCATCTTCGATTCACCTGTTTTTCTGGGCATTTACAGTCGCCTCGTTAATTCCGTTCATCCTGGTCTTTATGGTGTCGATATCCAGTGAAGATTCCATCTTACAGAACGGATACTCATTGTTTCCCAGTCAAATCAGCTTTGCGGCCTATCAATTTTTATTCAATGATTTTTCGGAAATAGCGAAAGCTTACGGCGTCACGATCTTGACCACACTGGTTGGAACCGTCGTAAGCCTGTTGATAACAGCGCTTTTTGCTTATCCGTTATCCAGACCCGAGGTCTATGTGTATTTACCGAATCGGGTACACTAGTGTCCCTCCTACTTGAGTTAAATTCATAGTCGAATACATGACAACCTTAAAAAAACAACAATACACCTTAATTTAGTCCCTTTCCGAATTTGAGAAATGGGATTAGAACTAAGATACCATACAATAATTTGTATACATCCCAGAATGTGGTTTTTATAACTCCGTGAAAGGGGGATTGCTTATACCGAGTGTTCAAAAAGCATTAATAAAGTCAAACTCATATGGGAAGACGCCTATGGGAAAAGCTACAAAATTCAAGTGTCGACGGATACGGCAGCGCCTGTAAATTGGACGGAGGTATACTCCACTTCAACCGGTGACGGAGGGATGAACGAAATCTCATTCGCAGCACGGGATGCCAGATATGTAAGGATGTATGGCACGGTAAGAGGAACATCCTACGGGTACTCTTTGTACGAGTTTGAGGTGTACGGTTCCGCTGCTTCAAGCAGCGATACGGATCCCGGCGATATGAGATCAGCAATGACGCAGGGTTTATCTTTTAGAAGTAACTATGGTCACAGGCAAGATGCCCGAAACCAATCCAATAGGAGGAATAGGAATGTATAAAAAATGGTCAATTCACGCACTTTGCCTCGTCCTTTTGATGTCGACTTTTCTCTCACCGGTGTTTGTACAAGAAGCCCACGCAGCAGGCGAGCAAAAGCCGTTTCCCCAGCAAGCAAACTTTGCTGGGATTACGAAGCCCAATCATCTCTCGCAGTCGCAATTGAATGCAGACGTTATCGCTTACTATAATTCATGGAAATCCAGCTATTTGAAGAACAACTTGTCCTCCTTGCCCGGCGGATATTATGTGAAAGGCGAAATTACAGGAGAACCTGGCGGGTATAAGGCGTTGGGCTCTTCCGAAGGTCAAGGATACGGCATGCTCATTACGGTGTTAATGGCTGGTTATGATCCGAATGCCAAAACCATTTACGACGGCCTGTTCAAAACGGCCAGAGCTTATAAAAGCAAGGGAAATCCTAACTTGATGGGCTGGGTCGTAGCGGACTCCAAAAACGCGCAGGGAGATTTCTACTCGGCGACCGACGGGGATCTGGACATTGCTTACTCGCTCATTCTTGCTCATAATCAATGGGGTTCATCCGGTACAATCAATTATTTGGCGGAAGCCAAAAAAATGATTACGGATGGAATCAAGAAAAGCAATGTCACGACTAACAACCGGTTAAATCTCGGCGATTGGGATAGCAAAAGCGCACTGAACACGAGACCTTCGGATTGGATGCTCAGCCATTTAAGAGCCTTCTACGAGGTTACCGGCGATTCAACGTGGTTGAATGTCATCAATAACCTGTACAACGTCTATAGTTCATTCAGCGCCTCCTATTCGCCGAACACGGGGTTGATTTCGGATTTTGTCGTTGACAATCCTCCAAAACCCGCTCCACGAAATTATTTGGAAGAGTTCCCGGAAACGGACGAATACAATTATAATGCCGCTCGGGTACCACTCAGGATTGTGATGGATTACGCACATTATGGTGAGACGAGAGCCAAATCGATCACCGATAAACTGACTTCCTGGATTAAAGGAAAGACGAGCGGCAACCCCAACAATATTCGGGACGGGTATCTATTGAACGGAACGGTGTCTCCATCGGCAAGCGGGGCGGAAGGTGTTTTTGTCGCTCCGTTTATTTCGGCAGGAACCCCGAATAGCGGAAACCAGGCCTGGATCAATAGCGGCTGGGACTGGATGAAAAGTCATAAATCCGGCTATTACAGCGACAGCTTCACCCTTTTAAACATGCTGTTCATTTCAGGTAACTGGTGGAAGCCAGGAGGGGGAGGGAACCCAGCAGATACGCAAGCACCAACGGCTCCGTCGAATTTGGCGGTTACTGGAAAGACTTCGTCCAGTGTCACTCTTTCATGGAATGCTTCTACGGATAATGTAGGGGTTACGGGTTATGAGGTTTTTAACGGCTCAACACCAGCGGCTTCCGTTACAGGAACGAATGCGACCATCAGTGGCTTGAGCGCCAACACGGCCTACACCTTTACGGTCAAAGCCAAAGATGCCGCCGGGAATATATCGGGCGCAAGCAATGCAGTGACAGCCACAACAAATAACGATACATCGTCCCCGAATCTTGCCTTGAACAAGACGGCCGTTGCAAGCTCAAGCGAAGCCTCGGGCTTTGAGCCAGCTAAAGCTTTTGACGGCAGCCAGGCAACGCGATGGGCAAGCGCAGAAGGCGTTGACCCGCAATGGATTTATGTCGATCTCGGGGCAGTGAAGAACATCAACCGAATCCAATTAAATTGGGAAGAAGCCTATGCGAAGAGTTACAAGATTCAAGTATCTGTCGATAACGGGACACCTACCAATTGGACGGATGTATTCTCCACAACAACCGGGAATGGCGCCATAGATGAGATTGCCTTTTCGAACCGAAATGCGAGATACGTGAGAATGTACGGCACGGCCAGAGGTACCCCTTACGGATACTCCTTATATGAGTTTGAAGTGTACGGAACAGATTCTACGGGCGGCTCGGATACGGAGACACCAACGGTTCCAACGAATTTGGCAGTAACCAACACGACCTCCTCCAGCGTTACGCTTTCATGGGGTGCTGCAACGGACAACGTAGGCGTTACCGGTTACGATGTTTATGAGGGCGCCACGTTGGCTGCCATCGTTACCGACACGACAGCGACGGTTAGCGGGCTAAACGCCAACACGACCTATACATTTACGGTTAAAGCGAAAGATGCAGCCGGCAACGTCTCGGCTGCAAGCAACGAAATCAGTGCGACCACTAGCGGGGATACGGTGAACCCTGTCAAACTTACAGCGATCGAGGACAGCTTCGTTCGTGGCGGTACGTATGCCGGGGATCAATATGGCTCCCAGAATACGATGACTGTAAAGCTGCGCGCCTCCAATGCCTCTTACGATCGAGCAGGATACTTGAAATTTGATACTACCTCATTAAGCGGGTCCGTAAGCTCTGCTATTCTCAAAATCTATGTAACCAATATTCATAGCAATACGAGCTCCTATACAGTGGAAGCCAGGGGTATCAACAATGATGCATGGTCTGAAACATCGATCAACGCAACTAACCAGCCGACAGAAGCCGGGTCTGCATTGGGGACCGTGAAGGTAAGTCAAACAGGTGCCTATGTGAGCTTTGATGTCACTTCATTTGTGAACAGTCAATCGGATGGAGTCGTAAGCTTCCGCATCGTCGGTCTAGATGAAGATATGGGCGCAGATTATGCGACCAAGGAACATTCGGATACGGCCATTCGCCCTGTTCTTATCATTAACGGAGATTAATGACTACATTAAAACCACGATCAAGTGGAATCTTGGATTAAGACAGAAGGGCTGCCAATTGGGCAGCCTTTCACTTTGTTGGTCATGAACCATAGGATTATCGAATCCTTTCAAGAAACTGAACACCATGATGCCGATTAGGTTTTTATCTAATCGGCATCAGCTTTCTTTACAATGAAACTAAACTAGGGCGTGTATGCAAACTGTGACCCCATAATTTGGGTAATTAATAAGTATGATGAGACGATATGAAATACGAGACGACCAATGGGAAAAGATTAAGGACCTACTGCCACCGGAACGAAAACCACAAGGAGGGAGACCCCCGAAAGACCATCGTCATATGCTGAATGCCATGTTATGGATTGCACGCACCGGTGCCCCTTGGCGGGATTTACCGGAATACTACGGCTCTTGGTCCAGCGTTTACAGCCGATTTCGCCGCTGGCAAATCGCCGGCATTTGGGACAAAATTTTAGAGCATGTCTCCATTGAACCTGATTGGGAAAGCGTCATGATTGACGCGACAATCGTCCGTGTCCACCAACATGGATCGGGAGCAAAAGGGGGGGCCTCAAGCAAGCAATAGGGCGTTCTCGTGGCGGACTAACCACCAAAATTCATGCCGTGGTTGATGCTTTAGGTAATCCCCTACGCTTTAAGCTAACAGGAGGTCAATGCCACGATTCGGTAACCGGCTACGAGATGTTAAAACAGATGGATCTAACTAAAAAACAAGTTTTGGCTGATCGAGCGTACGACACCAATCAAATTCTTCATTTGTTAGAGCAACAATCAGCTACGCCTGTGATACCCAGTAAGAAAAATCGACGCAAACTAAGAAAATGGGATAAAGAAATTTACAAAGAACGGCATCTCATTGAATGTTTTTTCAATAAAGTAAAACATTATCGTCGGTTGGCGACTCGCTTTGATAAGTTAGCAAGCTCTTTCAAGGCTTTTTTAACGCTGGCATCCATTATGGTCTGGCTCGCTTAGGTTTGCATACACGCCCTAGTATAATAACATTTAGTGCTCCGGATAGCCTGTGTTCTAATGTATGTAAAAGTCGTAAACTATACATGCTATCATGATAAGGTTCTATAATTTATGATGATATTTGCAATCTATGAGTCACTTTATCATCCGTTCGATATGTACAATAAAGATATATCGTTTTCAGTTCATAAGAAATGAGGGCCCAATATGCGTTACCTTTATGAATTTATCGAGCATCAAGATGACATGCCTTTTAAGCTGTTTGTCAACAGTGTGAAGCAGGTTCCATTTCACTGGCATAAAGAGGTGGAGATTGTCTATGTTCTCCAAGGTTCTGTTATCATGCATCTTGACCAGAAGCAGTATACCCTGCATCAGGACGATGTCATTGTGGTGAACAGCATGTCGATCCATAAGTTTGAACAGAATAGCCCTGACAATATTTTATTAACGCTTCAATTTGGCCCGGAGTGGCTGCATAATAATGTTTTTATTTCCTGTAATTCTACGACAGAGGCTGAGCCGACCGGCTTCCGATTTGACACAATCAAGCAAGAACTTGCAAAGATGGTGTGGGAGATGAACAAGAAGTCTCCAGGCTATCGAAGCTACACGATGGGAAGGCTGCAAACCTTATGTGGGCATTTATTGCGATATTTTTCGGAAGGGATCAATCCGGAAGCTGAAGATGGCAGCAAGAGTTATGACTATAAAAGGTTGAATCGGGTTCTTACCTATATCGATCAAAATTATAAAGAGAAGATTACGCTGCAGACGATGGCGGAACAAGAACACTTAAGTTTGCATTATTTTTCTCACTTTTTCACCGATAAAATCGGTATTCCTTTCCAAAAGTATTTAACGCTGATCCGATTGGAGAAGGCCCAGTCGGAGCTTTCCGGAAGTGAAAAGAGCATTACCGAAATTGCGATGGATTGCGGTTTTGCGAACGTAAAGCTATTCAATAAGTATTTCAAAGAAAAGTACGGTTGTACACCAAGCTCGTATCGTGAAGCCGCTGCTCCGCTTCAGGATAAGCCTAATCGAAAACCGCTTACATATGAAGAATCCTCTAGTGGGGACTATTATGAATTAGATACGATCAATGCGATGGGGGCGTTATATCGATATCTGGAAGTGAAGTCGGATCAAGAACAGGAGAGGGCGAACCCACTAACGTCGGTTGTTACGGATCAGGAGCAAATTCGGATTCAGCCGGGAATGTTGTCAACAGGGTACAAAAAACACTGGAATGTTACCACAACAGCTGGCAGGGCAGTTGAAGGGCTGCGCGATGACTGGCGTCGGCAGCTTTCCGAGCTTAAAGCACGAATTCCTTTTGAATATATACGTTTTCATGGCATCTTTAATGATGAGATGATGGTATACAACGAAGAGGATGACGGTACTCCGGTCTATAATTGGGCTTATGTTGACAAGCTTTATGACTTTCTTATTGAGCTGGGAATCAGGCCGTTTGTGGAGCTAGGCTTTATGCCGACCTTGCTCAGCCGTTCCAACGAAACGGTATTCTGGTGGAAAGGGAATATTTCCCCTCCAGCTGATCAGGCAAAATGGGAGGCACTTGTTCGTGAGTTCGTTCGGCATTGCTTAAATCGCTACGGGGCTGAGGAAGTAAAACAGTGGTACTTTGAAGTATGGAATGAACCGGATTTATCAGGCGTTTGCTGGGCAGGAAGCAAAGAGGAATATTTCTCCTTTTATGAATCTACCGTTCGAGTGATCAAGTCGGTTCTTCCTGAACTAAAAACAGGCGGACCTGCTTTAGGTTATGGTTCACTTTGGAACGACACATGGGCCGAGGAGTTTATGGAATATTGCAAGAGGCATCATGTAGCGATCGATTTCTTTTCTTTTCATATCTATTCGGAGTATCCCCAGCTCAAAGCGGAGCAGAATATGTTAACGAAAATGATGCCTCCAACTTTTTATAAAGAGAGCATCCATCGACTGCAGGAAAAAATGGAGCTTGCCGCTTTCCGTGATATGGAGCTGCATATTACCGAATGGAACTTTTCCCTCTATGACCGGCATCTGTTGCACGATACCATGTTTATGGCCCCATTCGTGATGTATCATGCGATGAATACACTGGGAGATGTGCAGGCCATGGCTTTTTGGTGCTTCACTGATGTGTTTGAGGAAAGTCTTGTTCCATCCTCTCCGTTTTATGGAGGCTTTGGTTTAATGAATCGGGATGGACTTAAGAAGCCGAGCTATTACGCCTTTGAGCTTCTTCAGAAACTGGGTGAAGAGATAATCGTTAAGGGTGATGGTTATGTAGGTACTCAGAATAAAGACGGGAGCATACAACTTCTGCTGTATCATTACGTCCATTTAGATCATATGTTTTCAAGCGGGGACTGGTCGGAGATGTCCAATTATAACCGTTACAGCGTGTTCCAAGAGAAAGGCAGCAAGGTGTTTCAAATCAATATTCCTCATCTACCGGGAACCTATAAATGCACAACCTATCAGATGGACCGGGATCATGGCTCCGTTTTTGACGAGTGGGTTCGCATGGGAGCACCCGAAATCTTGACGGAGGAGGAACTTGCGTATCTTCACGGAAGAAGCGGCCCGGTCATCCGGACAGAGATATTACAGGATCAAGGTTGGCAGAAAGAAATCAATCTTCCACCGCATGGTGTGCTATTGCTCACATTAGAGAAACAGTTTTAAACACAATCTTCAAGAACACCTCCTCCATGAGAGGGGGTGTTTTTTGCTGTCGATTCCAAGTAGATGCGAATAACCGGATCTAAGGATAAGAATTGAACAAAAAACGCCCATAGGCGAGGCAATTTACAACGAGTAAGCGTTAACAAAAGTACCTATACTATAGCTATGTGCACAACAGAATTAAGGGAGGGGAATCAACAGATGAAGCGTTTTATGAAATGGATGACGGAATCTTTTGCGCCAAGATTGGATGCGATTACAAATAACATTTGGATAGCATCAATACAAGAAGCCATTATGGTTGCCATCCCGATGATTTTTATCGGTTCTATTATTACTTTGATCTCAATTTTGCAAGACTTCATTCCTGGCATGCCGGATTTGACGCCAATCACAACATTCAGTTTTGGCCTTCTCGGTTTGTTTATTGCATTTCTGACGCCGTATACCGTTATGGAGAAAAAGGAGAGGCACAAAATCAAGCTGCTCGCAGGAATGACCGGCATATCCTTATTCCTCATGCTGCTTAATCCCGTCGTAAACGAAGACGGAACCGTTCAGTTCATTCTTGAGCGTTTCGGTCCTGCGGGTATGGTTACGGCACTCATTGTAGGCGTCTTCATCGCCGTGATCATGAATGTCTGCGCTAAGTTTTCTTTCTTTAAAAAAGGGTCTTCCATGCCAGAGTTTATTATGGATTGGTTTGACTTCCTGGTACCGATTGCTGTGATCATGGGCATAGGCTGGGTTCTTGTATATCAGCTCCACTTTGATATCTTTGGACTGATTGTGAGCGTGTTTGAACCTATTAATGCTATGGGGCAAAGCTTGTTCGGGTTTATTCTATTTAACTTTATTGGGGTTGTATTGTATTCCTTCGGAGTTAGCCCATGGGTTCTGATGCCAATATGGTATGCCATATGGATTCCGGCGATTGAGGAAAATGCCGCATTGGTTGCGCAGGGACTGGATCCTGTCAACATTAATACATTTGAAACATTTTTCTCCGGATGGCTTGGAATCGGAGGGATGGGTGCAACATTGCCGCTTGTTATCTGGTTCCTGTTTGCCAGATCCAAAAAGCTGAAAACCATTGGTAAAGCAACATTAATTCCTTCCCTGTTTAATATTAACGAGCCTGTTGTGTATGGAGCACCAGTTGCCTTCAATCCGCTATTGATGGTGCCTATGTGGATTAATGGTCTCATTACGCCCATTATTGTTTACTTAGCTCTTGATATGGGTTTTGCACAAATCCCAAGTAAAATCTTCCAGCTATGGTATACGCCGATCGGTGTATCGACTTACCTCATGTCCGGATTCAATGGACTTATTCTGCTCGCCGTCGTCTTGTTGATTGTGTTCGCCGTATGGTTTCCGTTTTTCAAACTGTACGATGCGCAGGAATTGAAGAAAGAGCGGGAGTTACAAGAAGAAGCTTGATATGAAAGGGTGGATACAAATGAAAGTATCTATTAACGCATTGATAAAGGAAATGACACTTACTGAAAAAGCATCCCTGTGCGCAGGATTAAATATGTGGATGACCAAAGGGATCGAGAGACTCGATATTCCGCCGGTTCATATGTATGACGGAACGAATGGGATTCGAAAAACGAACAGTGACGATGAAATGGGGATCACGACAGAGAATGTTCCCGCAACTTGTTATCCTACGGGCTCCGCTATCGGTTCTTCGTGGAATCCTGAACTGCTGCACGAAGTTGGGGAGGCACTTGGTAATGAATCCAAAGAGATGGGAGTCGAATTGCTGCTCGGCCCAGGAATCAACATGAAGCGGACTCCGCTTGGGGGAAGAAATTTCGAATATTACTCCGAGGATCCCTGTCTGACAGGCGAACTGGGCGCTGCTTTCATCAATGGTCTCCAAAGCAAAGGAGTTGGCGCTTCGCTTAAACACTTTGCTTGCAACAATCAGGAATTCGAGAAAATGGTGACGAGTTCAGAGGTGGACGAACGGACGCTGCGCGAAATTTATTTAAGCGCCTTTGAGCGAATTATTAAAAAATCGGATCCTTGGACCGTCATGTGCTCCTATAATTTGCTTAATGGCTCGTATACTAGTGAGAACGAGCATTTATTACATGATATCTTGAGAGAAGAATGGGGATACGAGGGCGTCGTGATCTCAGACTGGACAGCTGTGAATGATCGGATCCGTGGGCTGAAAGCAGGACTTGATCTCGAAATGCCGGGGCCAGCCGGTTATAACACGAATGCGATTATCAAAGCCGTGGAGAGCGGAAATCTTGCAGAAGAGCAGCTCGACAAAAGCGTTGCCCGTATTCTAAAACTCGTAGAACGTGTAACTGGTATTGAAGAATCGGCTCCGGTATCTGATATGGAGTACCACAATCTTGCGAGAAAAGCTGCAGCAGAAAGCATTGTGCTCCTAAAGAATGAGAATGGCATTCTTCCGATCCATGCGGAGTCAACCCATTCCATTGCAGTTATCGGCCGTTTCGCCAAAAAACCTAGAATTCAAGGAGCCGGCAGCGCAAAAGTAACGCCGACGCGCGTTGATATTCCATTTGAAGAAATGAAGGCGTTGGCTGGAGCTTCCGTTGAGATGAGTTATGCTCAGGGCTACCCTGAAGATGACTCCATTCATGTGGAGATGATCAAGGAAAGTGTCGCATTGGCGGCAAAATCGGATGTGGCAGTTATATTCGTTGGCCAGCCTGAGTACGCCGAATCCGAGATGCGTGATTTGAAGGGCATTGATTTGCCGGAACAGCAGATCCTGCTCATTCAAGCGATTGCAGCCGTACAACCTAAATGTATTGTGGTGACCAGCAGCGGTTCAGCCTTGGCGATGCGTCCATGGGTTCAGCATGTTCCCGCTGTCATTCACTCATGGCTTTCCGGACAAGGCATGGGTAAAGCAATTGCTGAAATTTTGTTTGGACAGGTGAGTCCATCCGGTAAACTGTCCGAGACGTTTCCGGTTAAACTTTCTGACAATCCTTCACATATGAGGATCCGTGGTGAAAACGGCAAGCTGTATTATCGTGAAGGGCTGTTCGTCGGCTATCGATACTACGATCGAAAGGAACTCGCTCCACAGTTTCCATTTGGCCATGGCTTATCCTACACTTCATTTGCCTATAAGGATATGAAGGTAGCTCAAACGGAGACAGGGATCACAGTCTCTTTCTGGCTGGAGAATATCGGAAACCGAACAGGGAAAGAGGTCGTTCAGCTTTACGTCCACGACGAAGAATGCACATGGACACGTCCTGAGAAAGAATTGAAGGCATTTTCTAAAATCGAGTTGGCTCCTGGGGAGAAACAGCAGATTGTCTTTGAACTTGAAGAGAGAGACTTTGCTTATTACAACACCAAATATAACCGCTGGGTAGCGGAGAGTGGTTATTTCCAAATTGCACTTGGCAGCTCTTCTCGTGATATCAGAATTACGGAGCGACTGTATTGTGATTTTGGCAAGGAAGAAGTATCATTTCATAAATTCAGCTTGGTTAGCGATTGGATCAACGACCCCACTGCGAAATCCGTATTGGAAGAGTGTCTGAACGAGATGAATCAGCATGTCGTAGAGAAGATTTACCTCAATGAAGAGTTCATCGGATTTTGGGAAGACTGTCCAGTCATTAAGATTTTGCAAATGTATGGCCAAACCTGGATGGTTGACCGGTCACCGGATGAAATCATTGAAGAGCTTATAAGTCGAGTCTATCAGCGACGCGGTAACATGTAAGACAAGATAATATTTCTTATAATAGCTTGGGATCTGAAAAAGGATTCCAAGCTTTTTTAGTATACAAAATGGCGCAACCACCATAATTAGGCCCTGTATTGCAGATTGTCAGAGAACCAGCTCTGATGCAGCAGTTGTGCAGAACATGGCGATCCACCTGAACAAACTACTTGCGAAGTTCGTTTTAGACTGTAGTGATTTATTGTGCTGTCACATTATGGGTCAAGTTGTTCGTTGTATAGAGTGAAAGGGGGGGAGAGGGCTTGAATGACGCGGAGATAAGTCAGATCATTGCAGATGTGTTGGATGGGGAGACAGAACAATTCGAGAAAATCATGAAGGTTTATCAAAAACCGATTTTTCTCTACTGTTATCATATGCTGGGTAATCATGCCGAGGCCGAAGATAACGCACAGGAAGTATTTCTGAAAACATTCCGCAGCTTGCGGAAATATACTCAATATAAGATGGATTTTGGCGCATGGTTATACAAGATAGCCTATCATCAATGTATTGACATCATCCGTAAGCGAAAACTGGTGAAATATTTACCTTTCTTTTACCAGGATGATAAAGAAAATAATGATGTCGATATGCATATTGAAGCCAACTATTTTGATGAATCCGTACATCAGGCCATGGCGAAATTATCGGCGGAAGAGCGTAATTTGTTAATCTTACGTTGTGTCGAGGATAAGAGCTACCAGGAGATCAGTTTGATTCTCGGCAAGAACAGCGCAAGCCTTCGTAAAAAATACGAACGTACATCTGCAAAATTTCGAAAGTATTATGCTCAAGTAAAGGGAGTGGGAATGTATGAATATGGACAGGGAACGGGATTTGAAAAAACTGTTTGATGACCCGCGCATTCCCGACGTCGACCTGACAGGAAAAGTAATGAATACACTATATGCTCAGCCAAAAGAAAAGGAGAGGTTTTTTGTGAAATATAAAGTTGCTTTGACTGCGTTTGTAGGAATGATGTTAATGGCCTCCACAGGTTATGCGGCAGTTCAATATCATTCTTTGACGAATAAGGATGGCGAAGTCGTATATGAGACTAAATCGACGAAAGATTACGGAAAAACAGAATCGAAAGAAGAGATAGAGCGTTGGGAGGCATACTATGAACTTAAGGAAAAGGTGCTAAAGAACGGGGAAGCTGGGCTGTTCTATTTGGTTGCCAATAACCCGAATCATGAAACAATTCTTGGAACGCAGATAACTAAGTTCCAAGATCTTTCTCAATTGCGCGATAAGATTACGGATAAATACGTTAAGATCGCAGACAAAGTCAATGGAAATTATACATTCCAAACGGCGCACGTAATGTTTAAAAATGCTCAGGAAGTGAATCCTCCTTCTTCGGAAGAAAAAAAGAAAATGGCAGAAAAGCTGAGAAAGCAGGCGGAAGAATCCAATCAGGGATATGCCATGATGCCGGTTGAAATGACAGATCAGTTTTTCATTCTCAATGCTACGTATCAAAATGGAGAGGATAAAATCGGGGTTAATATCACTAATCTGACTGGAAAGAGCGACCCTACAACGTATATTGACGAGAAAGTTGAATTTAAGCAGGAGAAGATTCAAGTGAAGGGTGTAGAAATGCTGCATACAGAATTTGGTCCTTCGCAGTGGCACGAGCTGAAATGGGTATACGAGAGCCCGGACAAAAAGGTCAAATACGTCTATAGTATAGATGGAGACATGAATAAAGTAAGCAAAGAAACCTTGATGAAAATTGCTGAAAGCTATTTGAAATAATAAATTTTAATCAACGGGAATCTTCTCCAATGCGAATTGGGGTTGATTCCCGTTTTGGGATGATAAACAGTTTTTATGTAGGCAATTACTTAAGGGAACTTAAAGATTATTTATAGTTCGCTTGGAACTTTATGCCTTCTCTGAGCGTTGTATTTGTCGTGAAGCAAGAAGCCATAACAAATGGGAGGGCTATTCATGCTTAGAATTGAAATGAAACGATGGATTAAACATCTCAAAGGTCAATTACGCCGGCTTATCATTGCAAGTATTGCAGCAGGCTTACTTACAGTCCATGGCGTGTTGGCAGTACCACCTACGCAAGTGAATGCAGAACCTGCCGATGTTTCGGTACGCAACTGGTATCCTTCCTCAGTCTTCGAAGTTCCTGAAGTAAAACCTTCTTGGACGGTGAAGGTGGACAACTATCTGGATATGGACGACGAGAATTATCTAGGTCGCCAGGCGATTGCTGAAGATGGGAAGGTGTTCGCATTCACCGGGAAAAAGCTGATTGCCATCGATGCGAGTACAGGCAAGCGGTTATGGAGTTACGGTAAGGACCTAAAGCCTTACGTTGTATTTCATAATGGCGTTATTTATGGCCTATCGGGAGATCAGATGCCATACGCTTTGAACGCAAAGACAGGTAAATTGAAATGGCAGTCGAACACATCCATCTACATGGATACTCGGCTTCGTACGGAAGTGCTGGTTCCAACTGTTGATACGCTGTATGCAATAAAAGGGAGCAGTACCTTCGCGTTTGATGCAGCCACAGGAAAGTTACGGTGGAAAACGAACGAGCCGTCAGGAGAAGGACATGGCACTGATTATCTTCAGGAGGCGGATGGAGTAATCCTTCGGACGTTCTATATACAAGGAGCGCTCACTTCTCTTCAATTGACTGCCTATGACAAGAAGACGGGCAAGAAGTTATGGGACCATTTTGGTCAGGGAGAAGCGCTCCAAATTAAAAACGGTCTCGTGTATTCGGTTGACTATTATTCTCCATTGCTGACTGATTATCAGTCGCTGCCGGACCGCAAAGTGATCGTAAATGTGTATAACCTTAAGACCGGCGTAAAGAAGAGCAGCCGAGATTATAGCTGGAAAATGTCGGGGGAGCCGCCATATGAGTACGGCGGAGGCGGCTTATTTATAAACCAAGGGAAGTTATACATGGATCAGGGCAATAAGGTGGCCGAATATAATTTTGACACCTATAAGAAAGGTGAGGTCCCTTTGCGAACTTTTCCTCGCCCTTATGGGGGCGACTGGGAGTTGATCGGACTGGTTCAGGAACGGTTGATTTTCAAAGACATAATGACTCGTGAACTGGCAGGCATCAAGCTGGCGAATGGAGAACAGATCGATTGGAGAGGCGATGCACCTGTTGCGCAGATTGACGTATATGGGAAAGGGTTATATCGGGCGCAGCGTAACGGCACATTACTCGGCATCAATATGTTGACGACGTTGCCAGTTTTTAGAGTAACGACGGGTGCAGATTTACACGAGTCGACGCTAAAGACAAACGGTATGATCATCATCCAAGCGGAGGATAAACTCCTCGGGGTAAAGGTACCGGCATCGTTGAAATAAAGGAATAGCTTGTGCTACTTGAATCATATTTCGTTTTAACAATAAAAAATCCCACCAACGAAATTGGATGGGGATTTTTTATTTAAGGTTGGGTGAGTGTTTCTATCTTATGGATGCTCGGTGAGACTGGATAAAGGGACGGTCATTTCCTGCTCCGAGTTTCCGATCGGATAGACCCGAGCGGTTTCATCCTCATTGACATGCTGGATAAAGATAGGGGTATCCTGATAAGTGACATTTTTCATAATGGCCGATTCCGAAATTTCAATCGCTCTTTGTTTGTTCATGACAGTTCTCCTTATTTCGAAAGATCTTTCAATGGATCAGCCTGACGGTGAGAGGCTTTTTGTATGTCTCGATCCAGCTTCGATGGTCCTTGAAGTTCTTCGGCAGCCTCCATTTGATCATTCAGCTGTTGTTCTATTTGTCCAATCCCATGCGCTTCTTGATGCTGTTTACTCTTCGCCAAAACGATCCCTCCATTTTGTAGTAAGACCTTTGTAATCTCTGCATTACTACAATGCACCAAAATAAACGAACTTATGCAGCTGTTCACGTGCATTCGCGAAGGGTTATCTTCCGAAATCATAAGAAGAGTGGTATCATATTGATTGGCTAATAATTCCAAAACAGGAGTCGCACAAACTTCTTAACGAATACTCTTCGAATGAAAACATGATCGTGATCGAGATTACAGTAATCAATACAAAGTCGCTCGCTTGAGCGGCTTTTATAATTATTGGTCTATAGGACTCTTAAAAAGATGGAGGTATCCTGAATGGGAAGCTCGAAGCTATTGCTTAAAGCCGCAGAATCTTTCGAATTTCATGTAGGAACGTTAGTCTTCCTGAGTAACTCAACCAATGAAGTATATCGGTTTACGAAGGACAATCAGTCCTATATCTTGCGGTTATCTCAGAAATCACACGAATATGTACCGAAGATAAGGGCGGAGGTAGATTGGGTTTATTACTTGGTGAAGAACGGAGTACGTGCTTCATTACCGATTCAAACATGTAATAATGAGTTAACGGCCATATTCTGCGATGAAGATAAGTGGTATATAGCAACTGCTTTTCATGAGGCTGCAGGTCGCTTTTTTGATAAAAACAATGAACAGCTATGGGGCCCAAAGATATTCAGAAATTGGGGAGAAACCATGGGAAGAATGCATAGGCTATCGAAATCATATGAAGTATCAGACATCCTTGTGAAGAGAGACAGCTGGAGCAGAAGAAGCATCAATAATCCTCATCTGCAGCAAGGCAGTTTCAATGTACTTCTTGAAAAATTGATCTCTATGGAGAGTACGATTGATTCACTGCCTAGGTGTTGCGATTCGTTTGGACTCATACATCATGACTTCCATCCTTATAATTTTTTTATCGACAACAGTGAAATAACGGTTTTTGATTTTGATGATAGTATCTATGGCTGGTTTTCATTAGACATTGCAATAGCGGCCACTCATGCCGTTTGGTGGGGAGTGCATGCAGAAGATCGTGTCACAAAAAGCAGGTTTGCCCAACTGTTCTTGCGTGAATTCCTCATGGGTTACGAGAAGGAACACCATCTCACCGAGTACTGGAAACAAACAATCCCCATGTTTATGGAGTATAGAAATATTTGTTCTTTCTTCTGGTGGCTTAGTGAATGGAATGGGCATGAGAGCTGCCTTACAGAGAACCAACAGAATGCAATCAACCATGCTGTTATGCTGATTGAAAGAGGCTTGCCTTTTGATGGCTGTGATATTCAACTTTAGTAACATGATAGCTTATTTTAATGGAGGTAGTAAATTGAGGTTAAAAGCGTGTATATTAATCGCCTTCATGATTCTAACGGGTTGCTTTGCAGGAACTAAGGAACAGATCTCTCCTGAGACCGATTCGACATCTTCCAAGATCGAATTTACACCGGTGGATTTGTTCCAAGGGGACGCAGCGAAGTTTAAGCTATTCCTCGGTCCGATGACGGGTGCATTTAAATTAAAGTATGAGGGAAATAAACCTAACGTCAGCTTGGACATCGATATTTGGAAGAACGGGCAGAAGGTAGATTCGGCAGGGTCGATCGGAGATTTGTTTTACAGTTCGAATGAGCAAAAGGGCAGCAACGAAGTAGAACTAATCATATCCGTTGACACGGAATCCATAGAGGGTCAAAAGGAGTTCAGCAAGATTAAAGTCAACACCACTTCTCACACGGGATCAAGTCTTTCTACCATTACTATTCCTTGGGACAAAAAGTTGACAGCACACGGTTTGATTCAGGATACGCGTCCACGTTCGTTTACGATAGACCAGCCCGTGCATGTATTTGGGATGCATGCTACAAGTACCAATAAAATACATACAGCGGATCTTTCAACGGAATCGTTGAGAAAAACGGAGTGGGCACTTGTGTTCACTTTGCGTCTTGATGAAGAACACATAGAATAAACGCTTTGGGTTACAGTGCTTGATCCATGATCACAATTAAAGCAGAAACATGACTGGCGTTGAGGAATGAAAACAGGTCAAATATAATGGGGGGGAATTATAAAATAACGTTAAGGGGTGATTGTAGTGAAGCAAAACAAGTATGATGATCTAGGATTTTTCGAGAATTACAATCAACTTCCCCGTTCAATCAAAGGATTAGAGGGAGCAGGAGAATGGGGTGCCTTTCGATCGATGTTTCCGGAACTTAGGGACAAAAAGGTGCTTGATCTCGGCTGCGGATTCGGGTGGCACTGCAGGTACGTAAGAGAACAGCATGCACGTTCTGTGGTCGGAGTGGATATCTCAAAGAACATGCTAGAGAGGGCAAGGTTGATGACCGATGACACGAATATAGAATATGTGCAGGCCGCAATAGAGGATTTTGACTACCCTGCTAACGAGTTCGATGTCGTGATTAGTTCGCTTGCACTTCATTACATTCGTGATTTCGAGGATATCTGTAAAAAGGTATATCAGAGTCTAACGGTTGGAGGTTCGTTTGTCTTTTCAGTTGAACACCCCGTGTTTACTGCTGTGCCCGAACAAGATTGGTATTATGGCCCGGACGGGGAAAAGTTATTTTGGCCTCTCGATCACTATCATGAGGAAGGCGCACGCCAAACTAGATTTCTTGACAATGAAGTCACCAAGTACCATCGGAATATAGCCACACAGATGAATGCGTTAGTGAAAGCAGGATTCCAGTTTAGGGAAATGTCTGAGCTTAAGCCAGAACACGAGCAGCTTCAGGATCCAGAATGGCATGATGCATTCAGACGCCCCATTTTCTTATTGATCGCCGCAGATAAGCAGGTCTGACCCGCTTGGACAAAATAAACAGAGGGACACCTAAACAGGTGTCCTTTTTAGTTCATGAGGAGAATCGGTCAAGGTGACGACCATTACATATTAAACTGCCGGATATTATTCATTTGATTTCGGGAACTTTCATCGACCGTATAAAGTATCGTTAGGAGGGGGGATTAATTCAGCGCCTTTTGTAATGCCTAGGCGTTAAGGTAGAGAACTTTTATCAATGATTTAGAAACTATCACCATGTGAATATTTCACAATAGATTAGAATCAAATGTGTCGCCCACTTATATCGAATACCATACTTCTATTCTCTCCCCTTGTACAAACAGATCGTTGATACCAGAAGTGCTGCGGGCTAAAGCTGGGCAACAGGCACGGCCCAGCTCATACACTTAAGACGGCCCAGCCAACCTTTTTCTGCTTTCAGATGCGCCAGCGGTCAGGTGCGCACTAGGAGCGCTTCCGGCACACTGCTGCTCTATCCGATCCGGACGATGATCATTCATACAATGAAGATAATCAAAGGCATGAAGCATTCTTTTTGCTGACTAAAAAATGAAAGGGGGCCGCCCACTGCATCAATGATGACATATGGATGGCCCTAGATTAAATTAATTTTAACAATGTTAATCTATCATTAGCCTACTCCTATAGTGGAGAGGCCTCATTTAGACGATTGGTTTAGCCGGAGGTTATACTCCTACTAGTTCCGGAAGAACTCGACCTGATCGATATCCGCCCATTGGGAAGAGGACGAATTGGATACGTAAAATCCGATCGTCGCCTTGCCGCTCGTCACTTGAATATTGGATATCGTGACAGACGTCCACGCTGTTGTCACCGGACACCCGGTTTGAAGCATGCTGCCTCCATAGTCCTTCACTTCCATGACACAGCTGTTCTGGCCTCCGCTGCTGCGCATGCGGGCGCGCATCGTATACGTGCCGTTATCGAGACCGCTAATCGTCTGTCCGACATACGCGGTCGAAGGTCCGCTTGTGCCCGCGAGACCGACAAAGTAAGAGCCTTCGGCAGCGGGAAGCCCAACGCCGTCATTAGCTCCATGAATAAGAATCCGTTTCGGGTAATCATCGCCGTACGTCGTCCAGCCCGCTACATTGGCTGTTTCAAAACCGGGATTGTTAACGACATTCGTTTGCGGCGGTGTCACGGCATGCCCGAAGCGCAGATAGATGCCGTTTGCCGGATAAGTTGCGCTGGTGACAGCTGCGACACGGGTCGAATCAATGGTCATCAGGGCATTCCAGTTGGAGGATTTCGTATCGGATACCGGAAAAACGTTGGTTTTGTACTGCCATGACGCGCCGTTATCGGAGCTGATCATCGTAAACATCGAGGTGTAAGGATCCCCCGTGTTGGCGCTGCTTTCATCGGTCTGGAATGCGGCCATAAGACGGCCGTCGTCAAGCTTCACGACGAACGGAGCACCCGCCTTTTTGCCATTGCCGCTGGGCACGTACATCGTTTGGCGGGGAACCGACCAATTAAAGCCGTCCGGCGATATTTTATACTTGATGACAAAAGGGTGGCCGGCAACGTCCGAGGCTTCGAATACGGTTATATACCGCCCGTCGTTCATTCGCGTGATGACCGGCATACCGTCGCGGGAGCTGGCTGCCACTCCGTCGCTAACCGTGATGCGGTTGCCCCAGCCGCTTCCGTTCCAGGTCTTCATATACAAATTTTGCAGCCCGGTCGTTCCGACCGCAGCCGGACTGTCGTCCGCATAAAGCACCGCGATTGTGCCGTTGATCATGTCTAGATGCGGCTCCCACAAACCTTTAAAGCTGGAGGCGGTTGAACTCCCGACCAATCCGCCAGGCAAATCGCTCCAGGTGTAACCACCGTCGACGCTCCGCTTGACGTTAAGCTGGATGTCATAGGTCGAGCCGTTCTGTACGACCTGCCGATAGGCTAACCAAATTTCCCCGCTTGGCAGCCTTAACATTTGACCGTTCCCCACATTGCCGTCGCTGCTTGAGACAGCTGTGATCGGAGCGCTCCATGTATAGCCGCCGTCTTGCGTTCGGGAGACGACAATGCGCGTGTTGCCTCCGCCAGCGTTGGTATCGAAGGATACGAGCCACTCGCTCGGCGTAAGCTTGAGCAGCCGAGGATACCATACGCCTCCCGATGGCGGCGTATAAATGGCAATCTGCTGCGAAGCCCACGCCATACCTGATGAAGCGGCATGAACCGGCGACAATGGAATTGCCGTTAAAGCAAGCGCAAGCATGACGACGAAAGCAAGTGGTTTCTTCCAGAAGCCTTTGTTTCGAATCATATGCAATTAACCTCCCAACCCGAATTAGAAAGCGCTTTCTAAAAGGGATTGTATCGCAATTAATATCATTTAAGATATACTAAATATATATTATTTTTTCAGTGGGACTGACGTAAAAAGCGAGGTCAGACATGGAGCATCCGTTATATAAACGTATTCAGAACGACATACGCCAGCGCATTCAGAGCGGCGAGCTGCAGGCCGGCGACTTGGTCTCGTCGGAGAAGGACTTGGCCCAGCGGTACGGTGTGAGCCAGATTACAACCAAAAACGCGCTCAACGGTTTGGTAGAGGAAGGCTTGTTAGTGCGATATCGGGGAAAGGGCACCTTCGTTCGGGAACAGGTCATTCTGGAAGAGCTACATCTTAAGTCGGGCACAAAAAAGACGATCGCGATTATTTTGCCAACGATGAAAACCAAGATCGACCAGCAGCTGCTGGATGGTCTGGAACGTTATTGTGCGGAGCGGGAGTATGACCTGTTGATCCGCATTACACGCGAGTCGCAAGAGGAAGAATACCGAGCGATCAAGCAGTTCCAAGAACGAGGCGTCGATGGGTTTATCATTTTCCCGGTCGAGCAGGAAAGCTACAATAATGCAATTCTACGCTTGTCGCTCGATCGGGTTCCATTGGTGCTAGTCGACCGTTTCTTGAAAGAGATCAAAGCGTACAGCGTCAGCTCTGACAATTACGGAGGCGTTCGCGAGGCTATATCCAGTTTGCTTGCGGTGGGACACAGGCGCATTGCCTTCCTGTCACCGGAAATTACAAATTCGGTTACGGACGAAAGAGCCAAAGGCTTCGAGGCCGCTTTTATGGAACAGGGCTTGCCTATAGACAAGACACTATGGTGCATGCTGGATTTGGAAACTATAGCAGAGGGTCACGGACAACGGGATGTCGTTCGTTTTCTGCGTGATCGGAGCGATATCACGGCCGTCTTTGCCGTTAACGCGGAATTGGCCCGCTATACCCATTATGCCATTCGGGAAATGAGGACGGGAGCAGGGAACGAACCGCAACTAGCCGCTTTTGACGATCCGGATATCGAAGGCATTCCTTTCGTCCGTCAGCAATTGGATGAAGTAAGCCGGCGTGCCGTCGATTTGCTGTCGGAACAGTTGTCCGGTACGAACGAGCCAAGGCGTGAAGTCGTACCGGTCCATTGGATTTGGCCGGAATGAATCGGACTTCACGAAGTTCGATCTAAGAATACAATGAAATAACCCATCAAGGGGTCGTCCTTAAAGTAGATTGTTGAGGGATATCTTAGAATTGCCCCACGGCATATTGAATGTACAAAAGAAACCGTTCCTTTCGTAAATGGTTTGGGTTGAACCTCCATTTTACCAAAGAACGGTTTCTTTGCGTCTAAAAGTAAGCAATCTGCACGGCGTAGCGGTGAGGACGAATCGATTCCGGACAAGTGTCAGCGCTTGCCTTTGCCACCACATTTCACCCTTGCTCAGAACCATTCCAAGAAGGGGGCCTTCCGCAAGATCTAAGACCTTTTGGGTCAGCCGCTTAATTGATAAGAAACTTTGCATCTCAAAGCTCCTGCTGTTGATATCGTCTGAAAAGTCTCCATTAAGAGCAGTCTGTTTCCTTTGGAATCCTCTCTATAGATGTTTTTAGTCATTTACAAACACCAAGTTATATTATAATAATATACTAAATATACTATTTAAATCATAAAGGTTGTGATGGGCATTGAAATCTCTGCCGCTATACAAAAAAATTCAGGAAGATATCAAGCGGCTGATCGCCATCGGCAAGCTGCGGGAAGGGGACCGGGTCCCTTCGGAGAGAGAATTATCCGAACGTTACCGCGTCAGTCAAATTACAAGCAAAAATGCGCTGGTCGGACTGATGGAGGAAGGCTTGCTTGTCCGGATCCAAGGCAAGGGCACCTTCGTTATGAGCAGACCGGAAAACTCCACGGCGCTTGATCAGTTGGGAGAATGGACAGCAGGTCCGGGCAAGAGCGGGCGTATCGGGTTAGTGCTGCCGACGATGAAAACGAAAGTGGACCAGCGTTTTTTAGATAACATCGAGAAGTACGCCTCTGCCGCAGGTTATGAAGTGATGCTGAGAATTACACGCGAATCCCAGCTTGAGGAGTCCAAGGTCATCTCGTCCTTTCTGAAGCAGGGGGTGGACGGCATGATCATTTTTCCGGTTGAAAACGAGACGTACAACGATTCGATTCTGAGGCTCTCGCTGGACCGTTTCCCCTTCGTTCTGATCGACCGGTTCTTGAAGGAGGTCAAGACATACAGTGTAAGCTCGGATAACGTTAATGGCACTAGGGAAGCCGTGGAGTATTTACTTAACAAAGGCCATTCGTCTATCGCGTTCATCTCTCCTGAAATTACGAATACGGTGACGGACGAGAGGGCCCAAGGGTTTGAGCAGGCTTTTCTGGAGCATGGATATTCGATCGACAAAAGCTTATGGTGTCTCCTCCCGCTGGAAGAGATCGCATCAGGTCAATCCATTGAACATATCAGGGCGTTTTTAGATGGCAGTCCCCATATCACCGGCATCATCACGGCCAATACGGAGCTGTGCAGAAATGTCTATAAAGCCGCAGTTGCATCCGGTAGACAGGTGCCGGACGAAGTGGAGCTGATCACATTCGATCCGCCGGATCTGCCGAATGTCCCGTATATTCGCCAAAACGAGGAGGAAATGTGCCGGTTGACCGTAGAGCTGCTAATCGAGCAGATCGAAGGAGCTTTTGAGGCGAGAAGAATCGTGGTGCCAGTTATGCTGGTAAAAGAGTAAAGCGGCTGGTCGACAATAGAGGAGATCACCTATTTTATATTAAATATAGTATATAAAATTATATTATTATAAGTTATCATGATTTCGTAAAGCGCTTACACCACATCTTTTAAAGAAGAGGGGAATCGCATGAAATCGAAGAGCAAATTCGCAGGCATGATCATGCTGCTGCTGATGTTCGCCTTAACCGCTTGCAGCGGCGGCAATGGACCAAAGGACGGAGCTACTCCAAGCAACCCGGACACTCCGAAATCAGGCAATGAAGCTTCCACCGGGCAGGACTCAAAAGAACCTGTAACGATTGAGTTTATGGGCCACGGCAATCCGAACGAAAAGAAGATTTTCGAAAAGCTGATCGCTTCCTTCGAGGAGAAGTACCCGCACGTTACCGTTAAATACACTTCGGTGCCGCCAGGTGAGTACTCACAGAAGATGACGACGCTGATCAGCTCCGGCAAGGTTCCGGACGTATTCTACGTTGGAGGTCCCGAGTTTTACCGCTTCGCGGAAGCCGGAACGCTCCTCAACATTCAGTCCTATCTGGACCAGACCTCATTGTTTAATCCCGATAACGTATGGAAGCAGGCAATGGACCGCTATCGCTTTGACGGCAGCAAGGTCGGTGCCGGAGACATGTACGGACTGCCCAAGGACGTAGGACCATGGTCATTTGTTTATAACAAGGATTTGTTTGACGAAGCAGGTGTACCTTACCCTTCTGCAACGGCAGGGGAATGGACCTGGGACGACATGCTGGAAGCCGCCCAAAAGCTGACGGTCGATGCTAACGGCGACGGAAAGCCCGATCAATATGGTGTAGGCGCTTACAGCTTGGAATCGGCAGTATGGGGCAACGGCGGTGAATATATCGACTACGCCACTGGCACGGTAAAGGTAAACGAGCCCGAATTCTATGAGGCGATGCAATTTGTCGCTGACCTGAACCTGAAACATAAGGTCAGTCCGAATCAGGAAGCCGAGCAAGCGATGAATGCATATACCCGCTTTATTAACGGCCAGCTGGCGATGTTTGCGATGGGCCCATGGGATCAGCCTGCATTCTGGGAGCTGCCTTTCGATTGGGACATTGCTGCGTGGCCGGCAAGCCCGAAGACGGGACAAACGGCGACCTGGCTCGGCTCGATGGGATTTTCCGTTTCGGCGAAATCCAAACACCCGCAGGAAGCGTTCGACTTGGCGGCCTTTCTGTCCCTGGATGAGCAAGGGCAGCGCGAAAACTACCAGCTTGGCCAAGCGGTTCCTAACCTGATCGACATGGCAGAAGGCGAATTTAAGGAAATGGACAAAGGACCGCAAACACGGCAAGTATTCCTTGATATTATCCAAGATTACGGACGCCCGGACGTGGTGGCTTTCTCGAAGGATACGCAATGGATCGATACGTTCAACCAGAACGCGAGCAAAGTATGGAACGGTGAGATGTCGGCAAAAGACTTTACGGCCCAGATCCAGCCGAAGATGCAGGAGCTGTACGACAAAGGAAATAAATAATGCCGTAAAAGGCAGGGGGGCGTCAGCCATCCAAATCGGTGCCTCCCGCCGTACGGACATCCTGTCATAACGAATACAGGCGAAGGTGGAATGGAATATGGGTACCAAGCTTGGCGGGTATCGCAGAAGAGAACTGGCGTGGTTGTATCTGTTCGTGGCTCCGCCGGTTCTCGGGTTTCTTTTGTTCGGCCTTGTGCCGATCTTGTTCTCGATCTATATCAGCTTTCACAAATGGGATATGCTTACCGATCCGCAGTGGTCGGGGCTCGGAAACTATAAGGATCTGTTGAAAGACGAGAAAGTGTTCAAATCGTTGTACAATACGATCTATTTGATGATCGGCATTCCACTCGGCATGATCCTCTCGATGCTGCTGGCCATCTTAATGAACCGCAAATTTGCCGGCATCTCGTTCATGCGGACGATTTATTATCTTCCGGTCATATCGCCGATTATCGCGGTATCACTGCTGTGGCAGTGGATATTGAATCAGGATTACGGATTGCTCAACAACTTCCTGTGGGAAACGTTCGGTATAACCGGGCCTAACTGGCTGGGCAAGCCGGAGTGGGTGAAGCCTTCGCTCATCCTGATCGGGCTGTGGAGCGGCATCGGCGGGAACATGGTGCTGTACCTTGCAGGATTGCAATCGATCTCCTCAACGTATTATGAAGCTGCGGAAATCGATGGCGCTGGTGCATGGCACAAACTGACGCGAATTACGATCCCGCTGCTCACGCCGATCCATTTTTTCGTCGTCGTCATGGGTATCATTGGCGCGTTCCAGTCATTCAGCCAAATTTACGTGCTTGCGGTGGATGGCGGGCCGGAATACAGCGGTGCCACGGTCGTCTATTATATTTTCCAGCACGCGTTCGAGTACTTCAATATGGGCTATGCCAGCGCGGTGGCCTGGGTACTGGGCATTCTCATCTTTATCGTTACGCTCATTCAATTTAAGCTTTCCAATCGATGGGTTTACCAAGACTAGGGGGGAAATCTGTGAAACGGGAAAAAATGACGGACCTCTGGTCGCTGCTGCTGTTGCTTTGCGGTTCGATCTTTATGATCGCACCGTTCATATGGACCATCTCGACTTCATTAAAGGATCGGCGAAACGTATTTGAAATTCCGCCACAGTGGATTCCCGATCCGATTACGTTCGATAACTATGCAAAAGTCTGGCTGGAGTCGCCCTTGCTTCACGGATTCATGAACAGCTTGATCATCGTGGTGATCGTCCTAACGATTGGGATGCTGGTATCCGCGATGTCTGCCTATGCGTTCGGTAAATTCGAATTTCCTTACAAAGGCATGCTGTTCATGGGTTTGCTCGGAACGATGATGATTCCGTATTCGGTCGTTATGATACCGCAGTATATCGGATTTTCCAGGCTGGATTGGGTGGACACACTGCTGCCGCTCATCGTGCCCGGCCTGTTCGGCAACATCGTTGTTATCTTTTTTATCAGGCAATATATGCAGAGCGCGATGCCGACGGAATTGATCGAAGCGGCGAAGATCGACGGCTGCAGCTTTCCGGGCATATTCTTCAAAATCGCGCTGCCTATCATGAAGCCGGCCCTCGCTGCTCAAGCCGCACTTGGCTTTATGGGCATTTGGAATGATTTTCTTGGTCCGCTGATTTACTTGCACACGCCTGAGAAGCAAACGATTCAAGTGCTGATCGCCTCGATGCAGGCCATGTACATCGGCCAGTCGGACTATCCGATGATCATGGCTGCCGCTATCATCGCCATGGTGCCGGTAATCATCGTGTTCTTTTTCTGCCAAAGATATTTTATCGAGTCGATGGCAATCAGCGGAATCAAGGGGTGAGGCATGTGCCGATAAGTATGCCGCGCCTGACGAAGATCGTTTGTTGTCTTGGCACGTTAGGATTACTGGCCGGATTGGCATTGTCGGGATGCGATTCAAGAACGAAACCGGAGGCGGTCGATTTGGACATTTACAACGAAAAGATGTACGCCAATCCTTTTCCTTCCCTAGAGGAAGAATGGGAGGATTACGGCAATGGGGACCCGTATGTATTACGGCATGACGGCCGCTATTATTTGTATGTCAGCACGAAGGATCACCGGACGGGCATCAAGGCTTGGATATCGGACAATCTGGTCGATTGGAAGTATGCGGGTCTGGTGACGGAGGATCCCGTATCGACCGGCGCCTACGCACCAGAAGTGATTTACTGGAACGGCTGGTTCTATCTCTATACGTCTCCGGCAGGAAAGGGGCATTATGTGTTTCGCAGCGAATCGCCGACAGGCCCGTTCGAACGGATCTCCGAGAACGTCGGGATGAGTATCGACGGCTCGGTGTTTATCGACGATGACGGCTCATGGCTGTTCACGCATGCAGGTTCGTCAGGCATTGTCGGCGTTCCCATGGACGGCCCCGCCGAATTCGGGGTGGGTCAGACGATCCCAGGGCCCTATCTGGGACATTGGACGGAAGGGTCCATGATTATCAAACGGAACGGAACCTATTACATGACGTATACCGGCAATCACGTGTTCAGCAAAGGTTATCGCATTCACTATGCCGTGTCCCATGATTCGCCGCTCGGTCCGTATACCGTTCCGGTCAACAACCCGCTTGTGATTAGTACCAAGCCGGAGTTCTACGGGCTCGGCCACAGCTCGACCGTACTCGGACCCGATCTGGATTCCTATTATCTCGTATATCATAACTTGACGGGAAGATCTCAGGAAGGCCCGCCTGTCCGTCGCATGAACATCGACAGGCTGGTCTTCAACGGAGACAAGATGGAGATTCTGGGGCCTACGAATTACGACCAGCCCGTTCCGGGAGGGCCGGTCTTTGCCGATAGGCTGGATGCAGCCGCCATCAATCAAAGCCGGTGGGAAGCAGTGAATTCTGGAGGAATGGCACAAATCGTGAGCAAGGAGAGCACGGATCAAATGTATACGGCCGAATATAACGTGGTCCCATCGAAGGCTCGCGTCGCGGCTTTGTTTGCGTATCAGGAAGCGAATCAATACGGATTCGCCGAAATCGAGCCCGAGCTAAACCGGATATCCGTGGGCAGGATGGAGGGTGGAACACGCGATGTGCTTGCAACGGCGAAGATTTCCGAAGACACGGATTGGTCCAAGCTGCACACGATTCGCGTCGAGCGCGGAGGAGATCGGCTCCGGGTTTACCTGGACGGCACTCTGAAGCTCGATCAATCAGCGGAACCGTTTGGATCAGGCAAAATCGGTTATCGATACGAAACCGGCGAGCCGAGCTTTTCGTATACGGCATTCTCGAATCACGCTTCCGGCAGCAGTGATTTCGAAACGGCAAAACCGCTTCCGGGCAGCATTGAAGCGGTGCATTACTTAAGCGGCGAAGGCAGAGGATTCTCGGTCCGTCATCCATCGGCAGCAAGCGCATGGCGTAGTTCTGACGGTACGGCGATCCAGGTGGCAGAGGATGGGAGCTACTCGGCATCGCTGACGGAAAAAGGCGACTGGTTGCGTTATGCGGTGAACGTGTCGGAATCCGGCATGTATGCGCTGGACCTAACGGTCAAGGCCGGAGCGGGGCCGGCATCCTTCAAGCTGCTCGTGGACGATAAGAAAGCCGGAAACTATAAAGTCGACGGCAGCCATTACTCCGGTAACGAACCCTGGGTTAAAATTCGGGTTGGATCCCTAAAGCTTGAAAAGGGATTACATAGCCTTGCCATTCAATTGGACAGCGACCATACGATGGAATGGAAAACGATGGACTTCGAGCTGGTCGACGAGCATACGTTCAAGTTGGAGCATCTTTTGGAACAAACAAGCTCCGAGGATGTCCACGGCCAGTGGATCGAAACTGTCGGCGGTTTTGCCGGGGCTGCTAATTCCGATGCAAAGATGTATGGAGGAAGCCCCCTTTGGACCGACTATCGTATCCGGACGACCGTGAAGCTGGGCGACGATCCGTCCGGTCAGGCGGGCGTGCTCTTCCGAGTGACTAACGAGTCGGATTTCCGGGATCAAGTGAGCGATTCGCTGATGGGATATTTCCTTGCGGTCAGCGCGACGAAACTCGAGCTGTACAAACATAATTACGATTCCGAATTGCTGCATAGCGTCAAGGTTTCGCTGGAACCAAACGAGCCGGTAAGCTTGCGCATCGAGGCGGTCCGAGGCACGATTCGCGTATATGTGCAGGACGGGGAAGAGCCGGTCCTGACATACGATGATCCCCAGGCATTCATGCAGGGGAGAGTAGGCCTGCGATCGGTTCATGTGGAGCAGATCGAGCTCGGCGACTTGACGGTGGAATCCATAGGTACGAAATAGATACGATAAACTTACAGAAGATGGAGAGTGGAACATAATGTCTAGCTCGCACAAATATATTAAAGACTATCCCAGACCGCAATTGGTACGTGAAAACTGGGAAAATCTGAACGGGGAATGGGATTTCCGGTTCGACGATGCATGGGAAGGGGAAGATGGCAAGTGGTACGACCGTCTTGAAGCCGACCGCAAAATTACGGTCCCCTTCGCGTTCGAGACGAAAGCAAGCGGTATAGCAGATGAATCGTTCCATCCCTGCGTATGGTATGAGCGGATGGTTGCCATACCTGCTAAGGAAGCAGGCAAACGTGTCTTGCTGCATTTTCAAGCGGTCGATTACTCGGCGACCCTGTGGGTCAACGGCAACAAAATCGGTACGCATGAGGGAGGATACGCAGCCTTTTCCTTCGATATTACCGAGGCGGTCGAGCTTGGCCGAGAGAACAGGATTACTGTTCGAGCTGTGGACAGCAACAGCTGTACCCAACCGCGCGGCAAGCAGCGATGGATGAAGGACAACTTCGGCTGCTGGTATGTGCAGACGACGGGGATATGGCAGACCGTATGGATGGAGTACGTGAATCCGATTCATATCAACCGGGTGAAAATAACTCCTGAGCTTGAGCGCGGGGCAGCGAACTTCCATTATGAACTCGGCAATTCCGGGCATGATTATGATGGATTAACCCTTCAGACGATCATCCGGTTTGACGGGAAGCTGATCCGCTCGACGGAAACGAGTGTGGAGCGAGGAACCGTAACGGTTGACGTAAGCGTCGTCAACGAAGCGGTAGGGGAATGGAAGATCAAGCCATGGCATCCGAATCATCCGAATTTATACGATGTCGAGATGATCCTGAAACAAAACGGTAATCCCATCGATACGGTCTATTCATATTTCGGCATGCGGAGCATCCGGATCGTAGGCGATCAAATTATATTGAATCATACGCCGATCTATCAGAGATTGCTGCTGGACCAGGGCTATTGGAACGATACGCATCTGACGCCTCCGTCGGAGGAAGCGCTGCTGGAAGACATCGACAAAACGCTTGCCCTAGGCTTTAACGGCGTGCGCAAGCATCAGAAGCTGGAAGATCCCCGTTACTTATATTGGTGCGACCGCAAAGGGCTGCTGGTATGGTCGGAAATGCCGTCGACCTACGAATTCGGGGACGATGCGGTGGAGCGATTCACGAATGAGTGGATGGCTGTTGTCCGGCAGCATTACAATCATCCTTCCATTATCGCATGGGTACCGTTCAACGAGTCCTGGGGGATAACCGACATAGCCACCGACCGCAAGCAGCAACAATTTACCGAATCGATCTATCATTTGACCAAGGCATTCGACCAGATGCGGCCGGTCATCGTGAACGATGGCTGGGAGCATACGATTTCGGATATCATCACACTCCACGATTATGAAGAGATAGGCGCTATGCTGGAAGAGCGATATCGGGACAAAGACGCGCTGTTAGGCAACGAATTTGCGCATAACAAGCATCGTTATCCATTCGCACAGGGTTATGGCTATCGAGGCCAGCCTGTGATCATCAGCGAATATGGCGGCATCGCCTTCACAAGCGAAGAGGGTTGGGGTTACGGCAATCAGGTTCGCAACGAGGAGGAATTTTTGAAGCGATACGAGGGAATTACGCAAGCCATAAAAAATTTACCCTACGTGAGCGGATTCTGCTATACACAAATTACGGACGTGCAGCAGGAAGTGAACGGCTTGCTGACGATCGATCGTAAACCGAAAGTGAACATGGACTCAATTCGAAGCATAAACTTGGCGTAAGCGAATAGAGAACGTACAACCATACTTTTTTCTGGAATAGGTTATGTTTTCTCATGAGATATAGGCATGGAAAGAACAGGGACTCGTCAATCGACGGGTCCCTGCCGCTTCTTCCAGCCGTTTTGGAGTTTGTTTTTCATATAACGGGAAAATACAACGTGCCGGATATAGGCCCATAATGAAGAGTTGCTTGACGGAAACTCAACCTGAACAGAATGGATAAGCTCGAAAAACTCCACGAAAGAGCTGGTAATGGCAATACCTATTCAATAAATGCAAACGTCGGGACAATTGATGGGCAGTGTGCACTGAAGTATGCAGTGTGCATTTGATGTATGCAGTGTGCACTGATGTATACGGTGTGCGTCTGCTGTATGCGGTGTGCGTCTGATGTATGCGGACAGGAGATCCGCTATTTCCGAATAAATGTACCAAATTCAAGACTTCGCGGACACAGAATCCGTTATTCTCGGTTTCTCCTGTTTTTAGGGTGGTATATCAGGAAATAGCGGAATCTGTGTCCGCTTAACCTTATATTAAGCCCCTTTGCTTACGAATAGCGGAATCACGGTCCGCACGTAGTTAGTCTAACAGCTTCTATCTCGTAAAATGCCCCAAAGTATCATTGGTTTCCCATATGGGTTTCTCTATAATTTAAATATTTTTCGCACCTGGCGATAAATATTCAGATTATATTAATGTTTCCAAAAGTAGATAAATTGGAAAGGAGATATAGCGATACAAGAAACATGTCGTGCATCTATGTGTCTTATATAATGGCGCTACAATAAATTATATTACAATCCAAAAAGTTATCTCTAGTAAGGAGAACAATATGCAATGTAGACGGGAGAACTTTATGTTACGACGTAAGTTGTTGTCCTGAGAAAACCACTATCTCTGCAAAGAAAATGAGGATATTATGTTTATATGGAAAGGGCAGGATGAGAGAGAACTAAAAATGAACGGGAGGTAATTCTTATAATATGAAAGATATGAATTATTACAATACCTTTATTCAAGTTTCTGAAGACTGCCCTGTTAGCGCGGCTAAAATTCCGAAGGCAAAAGGTGAGTCTAAGACCATACCGGTTATTCAGTATGAGATGATATCGAACCATCCCTACCAATACACGCAAGAGGATGTGTTATTTGAAGTGTTTGCCGCGCGCAATCATATCTCGGAAAATGATAGAGTATTCGCTCGCGAGAAGTTCTTCTCCAAAGGGCAGCCTTGTCTCCGAACCTCGTCCTTGAGCAAACGCTTTGGCTGGGGTATTCATCATGACGCTCAAGGGAAAGTCGCGATTTATGCCGTAGAGTCAGAGGAATACGCAAAACTCATGAACGATAAAGGCATTGCTCAAGTAAAGGCGATGCGCTCCAAACGAGCATAGGAGATATCGGAAATTTCATGTTCGCCTATACAGTTCAATGAGACACATAGGAATTGTAACCAAAGGATCGGAACATAAATCATTGGATCGGCCGCCGTTCTGATGGACGTAAAATGAGCAATTAAGAAGAAATGTCACATGATGTTTTAAGTTAAAATAAGTGTAAATCGCGTGAGATAATACACGAAAGGGTGGGATGATGTCAGAAACCGAAGATGATAAGAAAATCCATTGGAAAAGGAATATCATTCTCTTCTTAAGCAGCCAGACACTCTCACTGTTTGGTTCTGCCTTGGTGCAATATGCCATTATGTGGTACATCACGCTGACTACGCAGTCAGGCATGATGATGACGCTGTATATTATTTGCGGATTCATTCCGACGTTTTTGCTGTCGCCGTTTGCGGGCGTATGGGCGGACCGCTTCAATCGTAAATCGCTCATTATGATTGCGGATGCTATGATCGCGGTGGTTACGCTAATTTTGGCCATTACGTTTATGCTTGGCTACCAAGCGGTTTGGCTGCTGTTTGTCATTTCTGCCGTACGTGCACTCGGGGCAGGCATTCAGACACCAGCGGTCGGGGCGATATTGCCTCAAATTGTACCGCAAGAGAAGCTAACGAAAGTTAACGGTATTAACGGCAGCCTGCAAGCACTCACCATGTTCGTAGCGCCTATTGTCAGCGCAGCTTTGCTTACGATGGCAACGATCGAAATGATTTTTTTTATCGACGTCGTTACGGCTGCGATCGCGATCTTTACCTTGTTTGTCTTTCTCAAAATTCCGCTGCACAAAAAGGCATCTGATATACAAAGTACAGGCTACCTGGACGACTTCAAGGAGGGCTTGGCGTATATAAAACAGCATGCCTTTTTAAAATCCTTTTTTATCTTCTTCGCATTTTTCTTTGTGCTCATGGCACCTGCTGCCTTTCTGACTCCGCTGCAGGTTACCCGCAGCTTCGGTGACGATGTATGGCGCTTAACGGCAATCGAAATCGCGTTTTCCGTCGGCATGATGGCAGGAGGAGGGATCATCGCGTCATGGGGCGGGTTCAAAAATAAAGTGTACACGATGTCCATAGCCAGCTTCATCATGGCCGCGTCTACTTTTGCGCTCGGCATTGTACCTGTATTCTGGATTTACTTAGCCATCATGGCTGTGTTCGGAGTAGCGATGCCTATATTTAATACGCCGACGACCGTCATGCTGCAGGAGAAGGTGGACGAAAATTATCTGGGACGTATATTCGGTGTCTTCGGGATGATCTCGACTTCCATGATGCCCATCGGGATGTTGATATTCGGACCGCTTGCTGATGTGGTTAAAATCGAATGGCTGCTGATCGGTACCGGACTGTTTATGCTCGTACTTACGGTATTCTTCGCTCGGAACAAGCGATTGGTTGAAGCGGGTTTGCCACTGCCAAAAGAACAAGAAGCCACTTCGGATTAATGCTTCAAGCCTGGACCACAGCGGCTTCAGATCTAGTACATCCGTCTGCCACGGGATGTTTTTCCAGTTATAATAAGCGAGGATGAATATCCGAACGCCCCATTCGTTAAAGGATCAGCAGAAAAAAGGATCAACAGAAAATCGACATACCGAATGAAGTGTGGAAGCTTATACGAAGTGTCCCAGGCTGGTTATCGTGCGCATAGGAACCATCAAGCATATTACCAAGTCATGAATACAAGGAGCTAGTGACCTTTAGAGGTTACAGCTCCTTTTGTCGTGAACAAGAATATCTACGTAGATGAAGCCGCGGTTATCGAGACTCTGATCCATCCTTATAATTTTCTAATACCATCTGGACGTAGTTTTCGGCAATTTTCGTTCTATCGAATCCTGTTATATTTATTGTTGACAGATTTTAACACCAGGAAGATAATAATTGTAACTATGGTAAAAGGAGGGAATATGTTTTAGGAGTTTTTGTTCGAATGGAATTTCTAAATGTAAAGATTCGGTTGTACCTCGTATATTAACCCACTAAAGGAGTGTAGTCATGTACGGTAAAATCGTAGACATTTTGTGCTCTATCAAAGAAGACCAACCGGAACTCCGCCAAAACCTGTCCCTCGATACGGATCTAAACAACGATATAGGCCTCGATTCTCTGCAAATGATCCAGTTTATGCTCAAAGTCGAAGATCAGTTAAACGTGGTCATTGACTATGACCAATTCGATTACGAACATCTCCAGTCGATCGACTCATTTATCACTTTTCTGAAAAGCTGCCAATCGCAGGAGCAGCCCCTATACGAAGATGTCAAGCAATGATGCCGGCGTGATTCCGAAAATCGTGATGGGTACCTTCGATCCCGAAACACGTTGGAGGGATCCGGATCTGGCCCGGCTGCCCGCTATGCCCGATAAGGACCGGGAATCGATTGTCCTCTGCATGGACGAGCTGCTATTTCCATTTTGCGGACCGGACGATGTCCTTTACAGTCGTTGCAAAATTGATCCGGCGCTGCACGAATACCTGAACGGGCTGGGTTTTTCTTTTCAGTCCCATTATCACTATGATTTGAACGATGAGCATAAGCCTTTACCAGGATCAGACGTTTTCAAGCGGTGCATGTTCAGCCTTGCAGCCGAACAAGCCCAAGATCCTATAACGGCAAACAGGGTGCTGCAGACGGCAGGTGCCGGTTATTCTGAGGGTGCACTCTTGCCGGGATCGATCTCTTCCTTATATGCCGCAAACGGTTTGCGCCAAACACAATCACCGGATGAAGCGTTGTTCACCAATGCTACCAACATTCTATCACCGTACGCTATTACGGCAGAAACGGAAACTTACCTCCGTGCCGCTGGACCGTTTAGTCCTTTACCGGACATGGAGACGGTTGTACGTGTCAACTCCAAGATATACTCGAGCAGACTCCTGGCTGGCATCGGCGAGAAGCGCTACGGGTTGGAGGCATACAGCGCTGCGGAAATAGAGGCAATTGGAACTACACTTTTGAAGCGAGGACCGTATTTGCTGAAAGATCCATTCGGTGTTTCGGGCAAGGGCAATTTGCTCATTGACAGCGAAGCCATGCAGCGAAGAATAGCGGAGCACCTGTATAAGCAGGAGGGCAGCGGATTACGCGTTCAGTTTCTGCTAGAGCCCCTGCTGCCGAAAGTGACCGATTTCAGTTCTCACTGGTTCATCCGGGAGAACGGTGAGAAGGAGTTCATCTCCGTTCAGCGGATGATGAATCACCAGCAAAATTACAGCGGGTCTATCCAAGCCGATGAAGATTTTAACGACATGCTGGAGAACGCCGGCTATTTTACGGTGTTAGAGAAAGCGCTCCGGGCGCTGGCCGAGGACGGCTACCACGGCTTTGTCTGCTTCGACTCCATGATCCTGGAGGACGGAGAAGTCGTATCCATTGTGGAGATCAACGCCCGCAAGTCCATGGGACTGATTAACGCGTATCTCGATAAATGGTGGGAACCATACGGCCTTACCGGCTGGCTTACGTTCTTCTCTCTCGGTCTTCCGCAAGGCTTCACATTCGGGAAACTCCTGCATTCTCTGCGCGAATCCGGTCTTCTGTTGACAGCACCCGGGGATTACGGGATCGTTCCGTTATCATCCAATACCGTCATGGTGAACGAGATTCTAACACGGCGCCGTATCGCCGAAGGAACACAGAACAAACGGGGGATGCCGAAGGGACGGCTGTATGCAGCCGTGCTGGGACGTGACGACGAACATCGCAGCGAATTGGTCAAAAGCCTGCGTCAGATGCTCGCCGACTTATCCGTTAAAGTGTACAACTAAATCTGGAACTCGGAGGCTGCGCATGTATTCATCTTCGGTCACCTTGCTGGCGTCGGGCAATTCGCTTGGCGCATACATTCCGGCTATGCATCTGCATACGTACCTGCAAGGCAAAGGTATCGGAACAGAGGTTCATGTTCTGGAGAACTTGTATCACGAGGAAGTTCGGCACAAGATACACTCTACCAAAAAAGCATTCCATGCGGATTTCTCCGTTGCCCGTATGGGCCATAAGTTGGCCAAGCCCGTTGACTCTTCCCTGGCCGAGGAAGCGGTTCGGAGAATGCTGGAGGACTGGAGACAGGCCGGTGTCTCCCGTTTTGCCGTCTTTACCGGCTTCTGGCTGCCAATCCTGGAGCGTTATAAGGCAGCTGCCGACATCCCGCTGGACATCCGGCTGATTCGGTTGGATGCGAGTGATACGCCGTCTTATAAGGTACACAAGCAATTATATTTAGGCTACGACAACATCTGGTTCTATGAGCCCTCAAAGCTGTCGCCGGACAGTTACCTTGCTTCGGACGAAGCGGAGCCTCTGCCTTACGCGCAGCGTTCCGGACGCATTCTGATCCATGGCGGCGGCTGGGGGATCGGGACCTATGCCGCAACGATCTCAGAACTTCGTAAGCTCGGATACAGCCTTGATGTGATCGTTTACGATCCCTCCGAGGTGGAGGAGGACGACGGGGTTACGCGCTACTTCGGAACGGTGGCCTTCTGGGATCCGTGGAGCAGGGATGTGCAGGGGCGGCACACATTTCCGCCGATGGTCCGTTATGTCCGTGAAGACGGCGTTCTCCGGGAGTTTCCACTCGGGGATTACTCTGCTTACACGGACCTCATGCGAAATTGCGTTGCAATCATCAGCAAGCCGGGGGGAGCGACCCTGAACGACTCGCTGGCGTTCGGAATCCCTTTTGTCATGCTGGAACCGTTTGGCGACCATGAGCTTCATAATTCAGCCTATTGGGAATCCTGTGGTTTCGGTATCCGGTTTGCGGAATGGAAAGCTCAGGATTTTTCGAAACCTATGCTAGAGGAGATTTGCAGACGTTTGTTGGAGCAGCGATCAAAAATCAACCATTTTGGGAGGAACACCTATGCAGCCGAAAACAGCAGTTACGTTTGACCAACTGACGTTCCGTAATATGAAAAGAACCCTGGTACCGCTAGCCGAGACGGGAAGGAAGCTCAAAGAGGACCCGACTTATGCGGCCCCTGTGCCTTATGAGATTGGGATCAAACTCAATAACGGATGCAATCTGCGCTGCAAGCATTGCTTCGAATGGAATCCGGAAGGCTTCCATCACGGCTTTGCCAAAGAAGTAAAGAACGATGAAATCGAGATTCCTGTCGTGGAGAAGCTACTTGCCGAAACGAGAGAACGCAAATCGCGCGTGTTCCTGTGGGGCGGGGAGCCGCTGTTCTACTCCAAGTTCGATGAACTGGCGGAGCTGCTGGCCAAAGAAGACCGGTATACGACCATTTGTACGAATGCGATTCTCATTGAACAGAAGCTGGATTCTATTCTAAAAATGTCGGAAAATCTGGTCATGCTGATCAGCCTGGAAGGCTTCGAGAAAGAGAATGACGCGATTAGAGGCAAAGGTACATTCAAGAAGGTGATCCACGCCATACAGCTCCTGCTGGATCTGCAAAAGCAGGGCTTGTACAAAGGCAAAGTATCTGTAGCTCTGACAGTAAATGACCAAATGGTCGGCCAGCTTTACAGCTTTATGGAATACTTCGAAGAGATGGGCGTAGATTCCGTGTACTTCTGCTTCCCTTGGTACATCCCTTCCGGTACGGCGGAGAAAATGGATACCTACTTTGATGCCCATTTCCCGCACCTAGCTTCCCGTTTTGCGGACGATCATAAAAACAGCTGGCACTCCTTCACATTTCACATCTCGCCGGAGCATTTCGATACATTGATCGAAGAGCTGAAACGCGTCAATTCACGCGTATGGAATGTACGTATCCGCTATCAGCCCGCGCTGGAGCCCGAAGAGGTGGAAGGGTTTATCCGGGGAAGCGAGAAGCCGGCCATGAACCGGACGAAGTGCTTCTCGATCTCGAACCGGATGGACGTGATGCCGGACGGCAAAGTGAATCCGTGCAAATTTTTCCCGGAATTCAGTGTCGGCAATTTGTATGAAGATAGCGTGGCGGATATTTTCCACGGCGAAGATCTTCGGAAACAGCGCGAGGTTCTGGCCTGCGGTTTGATGCCGATTTGCTCGAAATGTGTGCTGCTTTATAACAATGGAGTTTAAGCGTTTAAACTTTATGCCGTTCATTCAGGCAGATCAGGCATACGTTTGGGAGGAGCGGAGATGGACTATATCCGTGTACGGGAGCTGCACAAATCGTTTGTGTATTACCGGAAAGAAGCCGGACTCAAAAATTCATTGAAAAACTTGTTTGCTCGCAAGTCACTGGTGAAGGAAGCGGTTAAATCCGTTTCCTTCGATATCGGTCCCGGCGAGTGTGTTGGTTTTCTTGGGCCTAACGGGGCGGGTAAGACTACGACGCTCAAGATGTTATCGGGCATTCTATATCCCACGAGCGGAGAGGCCGATGTACTCGGCTATGTGCCGTGGGAGCGAAAGAATGAGTTCAAGCGGCTTTTCTCCATCGTGATGGGTCAGAAAAACCAGCTTTGGTGGGACCTTCCCGCCAGCGAGTCGATTTATTTGAACAAATGTATTTATGACGTGGACGATGATCTCTACCGCCGGAGTCTTGCCGAGTTATCGGAAATGCTTGATGTGCAGGACCTTTTGGACGTGCAGGTGCGTCGGTTGTCCCTGGGGGAGCGGATGAAAATGGAGCTCATCGCCGCTCTAATCCACCGCCCTAAGCTGCTTTATCTCGATGAGCCGACGATCGGCCTCGATTTCCCTTCCCAGAAGAAGGTCAGGGAGTTTCTGAAATACTACAATGAACAATTCGGCGCGACAATTCTGCTGACGAGCCACTACATGAAGGATGTGGAGGATCTGTGTAAGCGGACGATCATCATTAATGAAGGCAGTATTCTGTATGACGGTGATCTTCATAAAATCAACGATCTTTTTGGCGAGAACAAAGTGATAAGGCTGCAATTCTCCGAACCCGTTGCCGAGCAGCGGTTGGCCAAATTCGGAAAAATCGTCAGCGCAGACGACTACAACGCAGTTTTGGAGCTGCCTAAGTACCGCTTGAAGGAAGTGTCGCGTGCCGTGCTCGATTCGTTTCCGATCGTGGACTGGACAATAGAGGACGTGGCGATCGAGGAGAGTATTTCGATGCTCTACCGCAAGGAATCCGTCGGATGAACAGAGGCAAATTGTATAGGGCTGTTTTTTCAATGGGCGTCCAGCATTCGATGGAATACCGTTTTCACTTCTTTCTTGGTCTTCTGGGGGCCACGTTTCCGATTGTTGTCCAGTATTTCATCTGGACGGCGGTGTACCGGCATTCCGGTCAGGATGCGCTGTTCTCGTATTCGTACGGTCAAATTATATTGTATACGATCTTGGCTGGATTGGTGTCCAAGCTGATCGCTACCCAGTTCGAGCACCAGATTGCCGACGATATCAAAAACGGTGGTCTTAACAAGTATTTGATCAAACCGATCAGCTATTTCGGGTATCGGCTGGTATCTTTTTTCGGCCAGAAGGCGATCTATTACGGGATTACAGCTTTACTGCTCATCGGGATTATTGGTTTCGCATCTGCTGGTGGCGTGCTCGAGCTCCAGGCTATACGCCTGATCCTGTTCGCGGTCACGCTATCGGGGGCGCTTTTGCTCAATTTCCTGATCGCCTACTGCATCTGTGCGAGTGCTTTTTATCTGCATGAGATCTCGTATTTTTTTGTCATTACAAGTCTGCTCGTCAATATTTTGAGCGGAGGCATGTTTCCGCTCGAGATTTTCGGGGAGTCGATTGTGAAGGCACTTCAGTACACGCCATTCCCATATACGATTTATTTTCCGGTCAATATCCTCAGCGGCAAAGCGGAAGCGGCGGCTATGTACCAAGGGCTGCTAATCCAGTGTGGGTGGATTCTGCTGTTCTTCTGGTTATCCCGTCTGACTTGGCGCATTTCCATGAAGAAATATTCGGCAGTAGGGGGGTAACGGACGTTGCGTATGTTTAAAAACGCGAAGAAATACATGCGGCTGTACGGTTTATTCATCAAAAATTGCCTCATCGCTCAAATGGAGTTTCGGGGCAATTTTATGATGAGCCTGCTGGTCGAATCCGTCTACCTGCTCGCCAAGCTGTTATATGTGCTCGTCGTGTTCCGCACCGATCTTCATGTAGATGGCATACCGCCCGAAGGGCTGCTTCTATTTATAGGCATGCATACGGTGGTGACCGGAATTTATGTCGGCCTGTTTTTTACAAATTTCATGAAAATTCCAGAATATATTAAGGACGGTTCGCTTGATTTAATGCTGACGAAGCCGGTATCTCTTCAGTTCATGGCTTCCTTGCGTTACGTCGATTTGGCGCTGCCGATCCCCGATATTCTGGTTGGGTTCGTCATGGTCGGTATCGGCTGGCATGCCATGGATATTCCGCTGACGTTCCTGCAGCTCGCGGGGTTTGCCCTGCTGCTGCTCGCCTCTGTTATCATCACATACTGCCTGATGATTATCCCGGCGCTGCTGTCATTCTGGTTCGTCCAGACGGGCTCCGTATCCGAGATCGCCCATTCCATTTGGGACGCCAACAATTTCCCTATGGCTATTTACCCGACCTGGGTCCGGCGGATCGGAACCTTTGTTATTCCTCTATTCCTCATTACCAATTTCGGACCGATGTTTCTGCTTGAGCAGCTCAACTGGCTGCATGTGGGACTGGCGCTGGCCGCTTCACTTCTGCTCTTCGCAGCTGTACGGCTGCTCTGGAAACAAGCCGTAAAAGGATACAGCAGCGCGAGCAGTTAAGCCAGCAGTTTGGTGGGTCTGAATGAATGCCAAGCTTGCATCCTTGCATGAGGAATGAGAGTAGATGCGCCCGGGCTCAATCGCACCGAACACTGCTGGTCAGGATTCCGGATCACTTGTCAGAAAGGGGAGAATCAGATGAACGCGTTTCAGCTTCCGGTGGTGAATCCGCCGCTTAAAGGATTTTTGCGGTGGGCTTACACACTCTCGATCACCAGCATCCACGAAGAAACGATGCCTTGGTATTACAGCAATTTTATCCAGATGTTTTGCAAAAAAAACTTTCTGGAGGACGGCAGGCAGTATTATGTCGATTTTTTTCGGGGCAAGCCCAACGAACTGAATTTCAACAACCCGTTTCTTCTCACCTGCTCGGTCAATTATACGATTCTGGAGAGTTTGGCATTGGACGCCTGGCCGAAATTTTTCGCGGATCAGATCCAAAACGGCTATTATTGCGTTGTGTTTTTGGACGAAGCCAGGCTATCGCCGGCGGCCTCCTATCAGAAGGAGCCGTTCCCACATCATCTTTTTCTATATGGTTTCGATTGGGACGAAAGTGTCTTCTATGCGTCGATGTTCGATCATACGGGAGTTTACCGCAATTTGCAGATCCCGTTCCGGGAGTTCCAGGACGCCGTTCAGTCCATGAGGCATCTTCTAAAGGAGAGGCTCACGGCCGACCATCATACGTACTTTTATAAATATGAGCCGCATTCTCCATATCCTTTTGATAAAACGGCCGCGATTGATCAGCTGCGCGATTATTTAAACGGAGAAACTCATCTCAACCGGATCAATTACAATTCGGACAACGAGGAAGCTTTTGGAATTAAGGTCTACGACTATTTGCAACTGTACTTTGATGCCGTAGAGGGTAACGATTCCCGGCTCGGTGACCGTAACGATGTAAGACACCTTCATGTGCTCTGGGAGCACAAAAAGATGATGAGCGAACGGATTGGATACTTGGTTGATGAGGGGATCATCCCGTATGATGAAGAGCTTGTGGCTGGCTACAAGGATATCACCAAAAGGGCGATGAAGCTGAGAGATCAGTATATTCGTCATGAAATTCGCGAAGATAAAGAAATGTTTGAACGGCTGAGGCTCCGGTTCGATGAGTTCCAAAAGGAAGAGCCTGTTCTCCTGCAAAAACTGATTACGCTGCTCGAAGGCTCGAAGGAGTCACTGGTAAGTACCTGCGGAACCCGATGCGATACATACTAGAAAGCAGACCGGGTATTCAGTAATAGGGGAAGTATTGTTAGAGCAAAACCTGCTAGCCATGGCTAGCAGGTTTTTTGTTTATTTTACTTTATGGCTTAATGATGGTCGCGTTAGCCTAACTTCGTCGATAATGAATCCCATATGCTCATCAGTTGAGTAATGGCGGCATCCAGGGCTTCGTATGAAACACCGTCTCGTGCTTGCGTCGACATTCCTTGCAGAAATGTTTCGAATAAGGTTACCAGCATGGGGATATCCGTTGAATCCGGCAACTCTTTATTGGCTACGGCCCGCTCTATACAGCCTTTTAGCCAACTGTGGACCCTAGCTCGTTCCTTGGCAAGCATCTCTCGGATGTGTTGTTGCTCGGGTGAACAATTCACAGCGGACAAAATCAACAGACAACCTAGAGGGTGGGAGCCTTCTGTCTGCATTTGAGCCGATCGTCGTAGTCCTTGTTCGATGGCCGTTCTTGATGTCACACTTGTATCCCTGAAACTTTCAGAAACTTGTCCATACCTCGAGATATATTCATCCATTACTTCTCGGAACAGAGATTCTTTTGATTCGAAAGCGGCATAGAAACTCGCTGCAGATATATCGCCCATGGCAGCACGTAACTGAGCAAGCGAAGTGGATTCATAGCCGTGTTCCCAGAACAGAAGCATGGCGGCAGCAACTGCCTCGTCACGATTAAAAGCTCGTGGTCGTCCCGTTCGTGCCATATAAATGCCCCTCCTTTATTACTTTTATACTAATCGATCCAGAAGTCCTTGACAAGGGAGAAGGGTGAATTTAATATATGGAATGATCGATCCATAATTGAATTTATCATGAGGGGGAAAATATTTTGTCTCAATTATCATCTTCCACGAGTACGGCACAAACGGTAATTACGCCTGCCAGACTTCCTTGGTTAGCACTGCTCGCGCTTGCGATGACAGGTTTTATTTGTATCTTTACAGAAACCATTCCAGCCGGTTTACTACCGCATATCTCGGGAGGTTTGAATATTACAACAGGAATGGCCGGACAGCTCGTAACTTCCTATGCTTTGGGTTCCATTGTGGCGGCAATTCCGTTTGCTATGTTTACCGGTGGGATGAGGCGACGTCCGCTTCTGTTAGCTATTATTGTAGGTTTTTTCATCTTCAACTCGATTACCGCACTGTCAAGCAGCTATGCATTAACGCTGGTCGCGCGATTTTTCGCAGGTGTATCTGCCGGTGCCGCATGGGGGATGATTCCCGGATACGCACGTCGTATGGTTCCGGATGCTTTAAGAGGTCGTGCCTTGGCAGTTGCGATGGTTGGTACTCCGATTGCTCTTACGCTAGGCGTGCCGGTTGGCACCTTGCTCGGTGATCTGATCGGTTGGCGACTTGTATTCGGACTCATGTCACTTCTGACTCTCGCATTAATTGGATGGGTTCTGTGGCAGGTGCCGGACTATCCCGGACAGCCTGGAAATCAACGTATGACGATCCGTCAAGTGTTTGTTATGCCCGGCATCCGTCCGATTCTTATGGTGGTACTGACGTGGATGCTGGCACACAATATTTTATATACGTATATCGCGCCGTTTCTTGAGCCTTTGGGACTGGCTGGGCGTGTTGATCTGGTCTTGCTTGTATTTGGAGCGTTCGCACTGATCTCGATCTGGATTGTGGGTCTGTTGATAGATCGACACCTGCGCCTGCTTGTCCTACTTAGTCTGTTGGGCTTCCTGCTGGCAGCCGCAGCACTAGGGACGGGCGTCACATCGGCATTCGTCGTTTATGCGGTCGTGGCATTATGGGGATTTACCTTCGGCGGTGCCGCCACCATACTGCAAACAGCGCTTGCCGATGCAAGTGGTGAAGAAGGTGTGGATATCGTAATGCCAATCAATACTACAGTCTGGAATCTGGCCATCGCCGGTGGCGGGATTGTCGGGGCTGCTTTGTTGGAGTTTATTGGAGTCAAGTCGTTTCCGGGAGTGCTGTTGATTCTGCTGCTCATTGCATTGACTATTGCGTGGAGTTCGAAGAAACATGGTTTTCCCAGCAAAACATAAGACTATATAGGTTTGTTTTTCATGCTGGATAAAACTTGTATAATCCATGTTATGCTATGCTTGTAATATATTAACGTTAATATAGTGATGAAATCGGTAGTAACTATATACTGACCTGAAGTAAGTATGCCAGTAAGGATCTTTAAAATTCATAAAGGAGAAACATATAATGAGTATAGAATCAGAACTCTTCTCAAATATACCGGCTTGGGGAATGATCCGCTGGTATGAGGAAAAGGGGGAGGTCCTTTAAAATGTATAATCTCACTAGGACCTGTTATATGGGATATCCTGCACCCCTAATGTTGAGTTAAGTTTCACCCAAGCGATTCGAAATGGGGTTCGTATGAAAGGAGTGCGCATGGACCAAAACATAAAATTAATGTTCTTGGATGAACATGCCATTGAAGGTGCAGCACGGTTCGGAGTTAGCCCCAAGGAGCTGACTTTTATTGGAGGATTTCAAAATTTTGTATATTCCTACAATCGCAATCATATGAAATATATCCTCCGTTTCACACCGAGCACTCATCGCACAGATGAAGGACTTGCAGCTGAATTAGAATGGATTCGTTATCTATCAGAGAATGGTCTGGCAGTTTCAGACTCGGTATCTTCGATTAATGGAAAGGACTTTGAACGAATCCAAGGAAATCATATTGATTTCTACGTGACCTCATTCAGATATGCGCCTGGTCGTAAAATCGGATACCCCGAATGCCTAGATAATCCAGTACTTTACGAGCAATGCGGACGCCTGACTGGCCGTCTCCATGAACTGTCGAAGCGTTACAAACAAAAGGCAAATAGACACACATGGGAATGCAATGAATACCTATTACGGGCCAAACATTATATACCTGCAGAGCATCTACCAATTCTTCATGCACTTGATGAACTTAAAAGACATTTGTCCAGTCTCCGTGTTACTACTGATAATTTCGGTTTGATACACGGAGATATCAATGTAGGAAATTTCATGGTTGATGAATCAGGGGAAATAACGCTCTTTGACTTCGATGAATGCCAGTACAGTTGGTATGTCGAAGACATTGCCATCCAGCTTTATTATTTGCTCTACGTATTCGGGGAAGATTCGAAGGCAGAGCGTAAGCTGCAGTGCGAACTTTTCATGAAACATTTCGAGCGGGGCTATACAGAGGATGGCCGTCAAATGCCTGACGGCTGGAAGGATCAGCTGGAGCTCTTCCTGAGACTGCGTGAAATTATCGTGGTTGTCGGTATGCACCGGAGTTGGGATCTAATTCAAGCAGATGGTTGGACCCGTGATTTTTTAAGTGATAGTAGGATGCGGATTCTAAAAGGAATTTCGTTGATCGACAAATTCCAGTAATTTATAAAAGCGAGGAAAAGACGGAACAAGTATGGTTAGATGTTTGATAAACACTTCATAACTGAAAGCCCTCAAACCCCGAAGCCTTTGTGTTAAAATGTGATATCCACTATCCACTTGGTATGATCGTAACCGACCATTCAGACTATATTGTATTGGAAAAGGATCATCCGGAGTTATGGAAAACGGGAATTAATACGTTGTCTGAATCTGCATTCGCACCACTTGGATTGAGATTGATAAGGTGGATTAAAGCGCTGCGTGTAAAGAGGGTCTTTATCATAACTCATGATGGAACGGTAACGAACTACCGATGCTTGTTAGGTGAAGATGGATTGACAAGGTCTGATTTCTTAGGAGAAGCTGGCTGGTACAAGGTGAAAATATAGCCACACTTTGGATATTGGATAATTCTGGGCTGTGATTGATGTTATAATCAAAGTGGACGCTTTATTTCGACACGAGGGAGGAGATGGCGGCTGAATAAACGCACATGGTATGTCTTTCTGGCAATTTGCGTTTTGATTCTAATCAGCGCGATGATATATTCGGCGTTTCAAAACAGAACATCGTTTAAGGAGATAGTCCTCGATCAGTTGAATGAACCTGGGACTATTAGCCATATGAGCGTCGGGAAAAATCGGTTTCGTCCGAACGAGCAAGTGATAGAAATTACAGATCCCGCAGAGATCGAGCGCATCATGAACACCTTTTCCGAAGTCAAACTGCGTAAAACCAGCAGAGTGGATCACGGTGACAATGAATATGAAGTTTGGTTCCAGGGCCGTAACGGCCCGACCTTCGCCGTATACTTCTTTAGTTCAGACCACGTGCGAATCTATAACGGTTCGAGCAATCATAAAAGGTACAACAGGGAGTATAAAATCGTGAACGACTTCGATTTTGGGGTTATCGAAAATCTATTTAAATGAACGAATGAGGAGGAAGGTCATGGGAAGGTTGACGTTTCTCTTCATTATTTTTGGAACCCCAGGCCGATGTGAGGGTCATTTAATATACTCGTCCGTATCATTTTTGAATCGTCTTCTGCTGCTTGAAAAAATACTGGACTACTCGTTCCAGTTGGTTTATACTCATGTAGAAAAGGAGGGGGTATCAATGGGACGGACCAAGGAATTTGACCGGGAGCAAGTACTGCGCAAGGCCATGATCGTTTTTTGGGAAAAGGGATATGAAGCTACAAGCATACCGGATTTATTGGAATCCATGGAGTTGAGCAGATCCAGTATGTACGAAACGTTTCACGATAAACAGACGCTGTATTACGAGGCCATCCAATATTATAAAAAAATGTCGCAAAAAAAACGCGATCAGATGATACATGCAACTTCTGCGATCGCGGGGATCCGCCAGTATTTCGAGCTGCATATCATGAACGCTTTTGCCACGCACGGCGAAGCTCTCCCCAATGGATGTCTGATTACGAATGCTTCTATTGGTTTGGATACGGTGGATGAGCCCTTGCAGAATATGATTCGCCAAAGGTTTACGGAATTGGAGCAGCTGTTTTATGAGACCTTAAAGAAAGGGCAAGAAACGGGAGAGATAGCCCCGGAGAAAGATATTAAAATGTTCTCGTACCTGCTGCTGAATCTCAACCATAGCATCAACGTAATGGCCAGGGTCCAGAGCGATATTAATAAAGTCCACGGTATGATGAATGCGGTCTTCGAGATGCTGTAAATCTATTTTTTTTTCATCAAACTGGAATGACATTCCGAAAAACAACCCCCTTGAGTTTGAGCATAGGGGACAAGCTATCTTCAAACTGGAATGATCATTCCTGTATTGTAATGCAATAGTTCATAAAAAAAGGAGTGCTTAACATGAATGAAAACGCAAAGGAAAGGTTGGAGAAATCCGTTTCTACATGGATCACATTGATTCTTGCTGTTGCCTGTGGGTTGATCGTTGCAAATCTTTATTATACACAACCTTTAATTGAATCGATCAGCTCGGCAATAGGGTTATCTTCGGAAGCCGCAGGTTTGATCGTCACGCTGACTCAAATCGGCTACGGAATCGGCTTGTTATTTATCGTCCCTTTGGGAGACTTGCTCGAAAACCGCAAACTGGTGGTTACGCTGTTGATTCTGACGTCCATTGTATTAATCATCGCCGCTGAGGCACAGAACGCGGCGCTGTTTCTTGCCGCCTCCTTGTTTATAGGCGTGGGGGCCGTCGCGGCCCAGATCCTGATTCCCTATGCGGCGCATCTTTCTCCTGAGGAGACGCGCGGACGTAATGTAGGCAACGTAATGAGCGGTCTGTTTTTGGGAATCATGTTGGCCCGTCCGGTTTCGAGTATGGTGGATAAATATTTCGGCTGGCATGCCATCTTTATTATTTCCTCTGCCATGCTCTTGGTACTGGCTCTTGTCTTGGCAAAAGTCCTTCCGGCAAGGCAGCCGCAAACTAAGGACAAATATCCGGTAATCATCTCATCCATGCTGCATTTGCTCAAGACAACGCCGATTCTGCGGCGCCGCGCACTGTATCACGCGTTTTTGTTCGGCATGTTTAGTCTGTTCTGGACAACGGTTCCGCTCGTTTTAACGAGTCCGGTGTTTCATTTTTCATCAACAGGCGTAGCGCTGTTCGCTTTGGCAGGGGTTTCCGGCGCGGCGGTAGCGCCTATAGCTGGCCGCTTTGCAGATAAAGGTCTGATACGTTCGGCAACCGGATTGTCCATCGTGCTGGTGATACTGTCGGGGCTTTTGCCGATTATGTTTCCTGGAGGTTCTATATTCTCTATCGTTATCCTGGTCATTGCTGCCATCCTTCTAGACATGGGCGTTTCAGCCAATATGGTGTTGGGACAGCGAGCGATCTTCGCTTTGGGAGATGAGGTGCGCAGCCGGCTGAACGGCATGTATATGGCGATCTTTTTTGCGGGTGGAGCCATAGGCTCTGCAGTCGGAGGTTGGGCTTACGCCATGGGCGGCTGGAAAGCGGCGATGTGGGTTGGCGTTCTTTTTCCGATCTTGGCATTACTGTACTTTTTTACGGAAAAAAAGGGGCACACGGCGATATAAGCTGAATGACTGTTGATTCTTACAGGAATGTGACATCGATAGGTATGGACAACAGATCTTGGATATCATGCAACGAAAAAAGCGTTTGAGCAAACTTGTCGGAAACTGAATGTTACGTATCTCGATATGTATTTGATTCATTTTGCTGGACCTCATTACGAGAAAGCGTGGGCGGCGATGGAGGATTTGTACATGGAAGGGAGAATTAATGTCATCGGCGTAGCAAATTTCGAAATTAAGCATTTGAAGCATCTCATTAAGCAATCTCGGATATCACCGATGATCAACCAAATCGAAACGCATCCGGAGTTTCAACAACACGATTTGCATGACTATATGGTTCGTGATCGGGTACTGCATGAAGCTTGGGGCCCACTAGGTCAAGGAAACAAGGCTTTGCTGGAGCATCCGGTTCTCGTTGAGATTGCCCGTAATCAACAAAAGTCAGTTGCACAAGTCATATTACGTTGGCACATAAATCGGGGGGTTATTATTATCCCCAAATCGTTAAATTTGCAAAGGATAAAGGAAAACAGCGAAATTTTTGACTTTGATCTGAGCGAGGAAGAAATGGACCGGATCTGGCAGCTAGATACGGGTACACGATATTCCGTTAACCCGACTGGCTACATGATACATCCGATTTACATACAGTTGATGAAGCTATTTGTAAAATAACGCGGTAACACTACAATTGCTCCCGAAACGGTTGAACAGGAGGATTGAATGCTTTTATGGTAAACTTCTAATTAAGAAGTCTAGGCAAGTAAGGAGTGGAGTGGTTGTTTGCTGAGCAGCGGCATCAAATTATTATTCAGAAACTGAATCAGGACAAATCGATCCGAGCGTCAGAGCTCATCGAGCATTTCGGGGTTTCGTTCGAGACGATCAGACGTGACCTCGAATATTTAGAAAGTGAAGGTTACCTGCGGCGGGTGCACGGCGGGGCGATTTTGAAGGAGCCCGACTATAGCCGGGAAATACCGCTGCCGATCCGCGAGTCTATATATATGGAAGAGAAGACGGAGCTTTCTCAAATCGCGGTTCGTTATGTGACCGAAGGGATGTCCATCGCGCTTGACCCAAGTACGACGAACACTCAGATTGCTAAGGCGTTGAAGGCCAAGTTCGACCGATTAACCGTTATTACGAATTCGCTTTCGATCGTGAACGAACTCGTTTCGATGCCAGGTTATACGGTGATTATGACCGGGGGCGTTATTCGTCATCAAGAGCAAAGCATCATCGGAGATCTGGCAGAAGAGTTTACTTCCCGCTTTCATGCGGATTTGTTCTTTATGAGTATGAGCGGGGTTACGTTGGAAGCAGGAATTACCGATAACGCAATCGGCGAAGTCCAAGTGAAAAAAATAATGCACGCGAACGCGAAGCGCTGCATCGCCCTCGCAGACAGCAGCAAGTTCGGACAAAATTCATTTATCAAAGTATGCGGAGTAACCGAGGTCGAACGATTTGTGACGGATTCCAAAATCGACCGGGATATCGTTGATACATTTAGCAAAAGCGGCATCGAAATCGTCTATAAATAATAGAATCCATATGAACGATTTTTGGTTCTTACGAACCAGGGATCGTTTATTTTTATGTTTATACTCGGTTTTTTGGTTATAAGGGGTTGTGTTTATGTGTATTTATGTGTTGATGGGACAGGCATGTTCGGTCAACGGATTTCGAAAGAAAAAAGGTTGTAAATCATAAATAATTGTATGTGATTGATTGTATATATGTGGTATTATCTGTATTAATCAAGAATCGAGGAAATAAACGATCGCTTCTAAAAAGGAGGAGAAACCAATGAAAATCCACTTTCTTGGAACGGCTGCAGCGGAAGGATTTCCAAACCCGTTCTGCCGCTGTGACGCCTGCTGCAACGCGAGGTCGCTCGCAGGAAAAAACATTCGAACTAGAAGCTCTGTATTGATTGATGGCGTTATCAAGGTTGACTATTCCGCAGATTCGCATATGCAGGCGCTCCGTGATCGGATCGACTTGGGCGCGGTTGAGCATCTATTGTTCACGCATACGCATTACGATCATTTTCAGCCATCGGATCTATACAACCGTATTGAAGGATTTGCGCACGGTATCGATCACCCCTTACATATTTACGGCAACGATTCGGCCATTAACCAGACTATAGCCGCACTTGGGCCGGACGCTGGAGGCAGGTTCGCGTTCCACTTATTGCGCCCGTTCGAGACGATTTCACTCAGCGACACACAAGTCACCCCTTTGCTTGCGAATCATGACCCAATGGAAACTTGTTTGCTGTTTTACATAGAAAAAGGGGGCAAAACGCTGTTTTACGGCAATGACACCGGATGGCTGCATGAGGATACTTGGAAATGGCTTCAGGGCAAAGTGATCGATATGGCGATAATCGATTGCACGCATAGCTTTACGAACAATGATCGAAATCCAAACCATATGGGGATTGAAACTGTGCTTGAGGTTCAGCGCGTGTGGCGGGAAGAAGGTACGCTTGGGAGTAACGGTCTTGTATATGTAACTCATTTTACACATAACTCCGGATTTCTGCATGATGATTTTGAACGCGCTTTCGAACCCGCGGGCATTAAGGTGGCTTACGATGGTCTGATCGTCGACCTATGACGAGTGACAGCAGCAACGCAATTGAACAGCGCCAGATTAGGATTGTCGGCATCGTAACCGCGCTAACCCTCTTCGGCGATTCCATGCTGTACATTGTCCTCCCAGTGTATTGGAAGGAAGCGGGACTGGACGCGCTTTGGCAGGTAGGCGTACTGTTGTCTGTAAATCGACTAGTAAGGCTGCCCCTGAATCCTGTAATTGGCTGGCTGTATCATCGGATGTCGCTTCGAACCGGTCTGTTCATCTCCGTTTTGTTAGCGGCGCTTACCACAGTAGGATACGGCATCTTCAAAGGATTCGTTCTTTGGATAGCTTTGCGAGCGGTGTGGGGGATTGCGTGGTCCTTGATGCGAATGGGCGGGTATTTGACCGTCATTCGCTACTCCGACGATACGAATCGAGGGTGCTTAATGGGAACGTATAACGGGTTGTGGCGCCTTGGCAGCTTGGTAGGCGTACTGTTTGGAGGGTTGCTTGTGCCCTTCTTCGGGTTACGGTCTGTCTCGATATGGTTTGGCATGATGGCATTGGTCGGACTTCCGTTGATCGCGGCATCCATAAACCAAGGGAAAGCTTCCGGGACACATCAAATGGAACTAACTCGTAGTAACATAAATACGGTGTGGTCGCTGCAGGTGAAGAAAATCGTTCTAAGCGGATTAGTTATATCATTACTGCACGCCGTGTTCGGCGCGACACTCACGTATCTTATCGATACGAGTTATCCAACGGGGATACCATGGTTCGGATTGATCATTGGCAGTACGGCCTTAGGCGGCGTATTGACAGCGCTGCGCTGTACTTGGGAGCCGTTCTTGGCTCGATGGTTCGGACAGCGTACGGATGGACCGAGAGGAAGGCTGCCTTTATTTATGCTATCGTTGGCGGGTGCGGCAGCCGGTTACGCATTACTTCCGTGGCAGCTGCCGATCGGTATTTGGATTGTTATTGTCATTTTCGTCATGATTACAAGCACTGCGCTGGGTACGATCATGGACGCTATGGCTTCTGACGCTGCGAAGAGCACATCCGTTATTACAGTCATGACCGCTTATTCCGTATCTACCGATTTAGGGGCGGCGATCGGTCCGACATTGATTTATTGGGTGGTCGGTTTGCAGTATGGCGTGACATCAATGTATTTGGCGTGCGCTGCTGTATTCATTTTGATCGGGTTATGGTATTGGAAAGAATATGCGACAAAGGGGCGGGTATACCTTGGTGAAAAAGCTAAAGTTTCGTGAGGATGGAACGTTTGTCATCGTACAGTTTTCTGATGTAGAGTTTATTGACGCTGAGGACCTGGATCCGGAGACGCCGCTTCTCGACTCGATGACGAAGGCGACGATGGAGAGAATCATCGCAATTGAGCAGCCGGATCTTGTTGTGTTTGCAGGCGACTTAACGGCAAGTGCTAGAAGCAAAGATCCGCTTCAATCGTTCCGAAGTGCGGTCGCTGTCGCTGAAGAAAACCGCGTAGCATGGGCGGCTGTGTTTGGCAATCATGACTCGGAAGGGAGCTTGCCTCGAAAGAGAATGCATGAGGAGCAGCTCCTGCATGAATATTGCGTAGCCCAACCGGATCCTCCGGGGGTTAGCGGAGCGGGAAACTATGTGCTGACGATTGACGATCGGGCGGAGAAGCCAGCGGCCTCGTTGTTTTTCCTCGATAGCGGCGATTACTCACCGATTGAAGCGGTGGGCGGATACGACTGGATACGCCGAGATCAAATCGAATGGTATGTATCCGAATCACGGCAATTGGCCGAGCGAAATGGCGGGGCGCCTTTGCCCGCACTGGCTTTTTTCCATATTCCGCTGCCGGAATACGATGAGGTATGGAAGACGAAAGTGTGTGAGGGCCATTGCAGCGAATGGATCAGCTCGCCGAAGGTAAATTCAGGCTTGTTCACCGCCATGGTAGAGATGGGCGATGTGATGGGCACATTCGTCGGACATGACCACTCTAACGATTATTGCGGGACACTCCACGGCATACGTCTTTGCTACGGGAGGTCTACTCGTTACGTTAGTTATGTAGATGGTGTGCGTAAGGATAAGTTTCCGACGGGAGCAAGAGTTATTCGATTAAAGGCGGGCGAACGACAGTTCGAGACATGGATCCGCCAGAGCGACGGACTTATCGCGGAATTACCGATACATAAGCCGGTCGCTCAGCTTCATCGATAGTATATCAATAGGGTAGAGTTCTGATTCACTACCTTTTCCACGCAATTTCTCTTCATCCTGAAAATAGAGTTCCTAAAGAGTTAACAATAAGCTGCGAATTTTCTTCCTTTCATACTGAGCCATATTCAATCTGCCTCTTTCTTTTAGAATGTTGTCTTGACGCCACCATGCTATCTGAGGGATTGAACGTGGCTTTTTTCTCGATCTTGTGAATAGCGGATGGCCGCATGAAAGGGGGTGATGCAACAGACGGAATTCATACCAAAGGATGCTGGTGTTATCAATCAGTAGTTTAAATTGAGAGTTGGAAGGAGATATTGTGATGAGCTTGCGTTGGCGGAAATTCACTGTGGTTTCTCTTCTTACCAGTTTAGTGCTGTATCCCATTTTGTTGTTTGCCGGACCAGTACAAGCATCAACCGCTGCAGACGAGTACGATTTGCTGAGGGAGAGGTGGCATGTATATTTGACTGGGGGGACGGCAATTGATACGTCCGACCCGGAAATTGCAGCGAAAATCAGTCTAATCGAAACAAACGCAAACAAGTACTGGGCAGCGATGAACAAAAACGCCGGGCGAACTTATTTGTGGAGTGATTTGGCGAACTGGAGCGTTTCCAGTACGATTTCATCCAACTATGTAAGGCTGAAGGAAATGGCACTGGCCTATGCTACAACAGGATCATCCCTGAAAGGAACTGAGCAGCTAGCTGCTGACATTCTGAGTGGACTGGACTGGATGTATGCTAACAAATATAACGAAACGAAGGGTGAAACGGGCAATTGGTGGGATTGGGAGATCGGCGTGCCGATGAACCTGACGGATGCGATGATTTTAATTTATGATCAAATGTCCGCAACGCAAAAAACAAACTACACGAAGGCATTGGACAAATTCGTTCCGGATCCAACCTATCGTACAAATTCCCCTTCACTCCAAGAAACGGGTGCGAATCGGCTTGATAAAGCGCTGATTGTCTCTTTACGCGGCGTGCTGAATAAGACGGATGCCAAGATGGCTCAAGGCCGTGATGCGATCAGCCAGGTGTTGTTGTATGTGCAGAGCAGGGACGGGTTTTACGAGGATGGGTCGTTTATTCAACATGACTATGTCGCGTATACAGGAAGCTACGGTGCCGTTCTGCTCGAAGACATGGCGAAGCTGCTGTACCTCCTTGGCGGTTCGAGTTGGGACGTTACGGACCCGAATATCGCTAATGTCATTCGTTGGGTAACAGAGGCGTATCGCCCTTTTCTGTATAAAGGCGCCATGATGGATACGGTACGAGGACGTGCGATATCGCGCGAAGCATCACAGGATCATCAGGCGGGACGGAAAATCTTGGCTTCACTCGTCATGCTGGCCGACGGCCTGAACGCTCGGGATGCTGCGACGGTACGCCAAATTGCTAAAGGCCAAATGATGTCGGATACAACGTTCCCGAGTTATACGGAGGGGCTGTCCATCTTCAGTATCGGCAAAATAAAAGCATTGATGGGCGATCCATCCATTGAACCCGCTGGCGATATGATCGATACACATATATTCGCTGGTATGGATCGCGCCGTACACTTAAGGCCTGAATTCGGACTGGCGCTTGGTTTGTTCTCAACGCGCATTTCTGCTTTTGAATATGGTAACGGCGAAAATTCCAAGCCATGGTGGCAAGGCGCAGGTGCCGCATATTTGTACAACACGGATCAGACGCAGTTTTCAGGAGCCTATTGGCCAACGATCAATCCGGTGAGATTGCCGGGAACGACTACGGACGGCTCTACGAGCAGCGTGGGCTCTTTCAGCTTTAAATTCAATACGTCGAATTGGGTAGGAGGCTCATCGATTGATGGCCCTTACGGAACGGTTGGTATGGAATTTTCGATGTCGAAAAATACGGGTACTCCGTTATCAGGCAAAAAGTCATGGTTTCTGTTCGGCGATAAATATATAGCGCTCGGATCCGACATTTCGAGTACTGGAGGTCGCGCTGTAGAGACGATCGTTGAAAATCGGAAGCTGAATGAGAGCGGGTCAAATACGTTGACGGTGGATGGAACGGCTAAGCCTTCAACGACCGGGTGGACGGAAACGATGACAGGCGTGCAGTGGGCGCATCTGTCTGGCAGCGTACCGGGATCGGATATCGCATACGTATTCCCTGGAGGAGCGACAGTTCGTGGTCTCCGTGAAACGCGTTCCGGATCCTGGAAGGATATAAACACCGATGGAAGCGATAAGATGGTATCCGCACAATACGCAAGCCTCGCGCTGAATCACGGCGTCGATCCGGTGCAAGCCTCCTATGCTTATGCCGTTTATCCGGGAGCGTCGACGACTGAGGCAGAAGACTATGCGGCAGACCCTGGCTTCACCGTATTGAAAAACACAGGAAACGTACAGGCGGTCATGGATACCACGGATCAAATGGCGGTCGGAGCAAACTTTTGGACGGATTCGATTGAAACCGTTCAAGTGAACGGAGCAGATTACTTGACAAGTAATAAGAAAGCATCCGTCACCATTGCCGAGAACGGAAATGAGCTGCAAATCGGGGTTTCAGACCCGACAAAAGCAAACGGTGGCACCATTGAAGTCGAACTTCACCGTGCAACAACCGGCGCGCTGCTGCTTGATCCAGGCGTTACAGTGAAACAGTTTTCTCCGACTACGATATTGGAAGTGAATACGGCAGGAGCGATTGGAAAAACGTTCCTGGCTAAGCTGAGTACAGGGTCAACGACGCCGCCAGCGGCGCCTCAATTGATCGCAGCCTTGCCAGGACCCGGTTCAGCTACGCTGAAATGGAACGCCAGCGCCGGAGCTACCGGCTACCGCATTTATTATGGTACAGCGCCCGGCAGTTATACGAAAACCGTGGATATATCGGCAGTCAGCGGTAACAACCAGTATACGGTCACGGACCTTTCCAGCGGGACAACGTATTATTTTGCGATAAAAGCCCTTAACAGCACGGGTATGGAAAGCGCCGCATCCAATGAATTATCCGTAACGCTTGGTTATGCAATCTTACCTTCCGATGATGCCTACGTTCGCAGCGGGTCTTATGCAAACAGCAACTTTGGCTCTTCCGATCAATTGGTCGTTAAAAACGATCCCAACTCCGGCTACCACCGATACTCTTATTTGAAATTTGATTTATCGCAGCTGCCGGAACAAGTTAAAAGTGCGCAGATCCGTCTGGTTCCGACAAGTGCCGGACTCGCCAACACAAAAGGCGTCGCTTATGAAGTAAGCAATCATACATGGACAGAAAACGGCATTACTTGGAACAATAAGCCTGCTGCCGGCAGCCTGATCGGAAACTGGACCGTCCCGGCAGCCGGAACACCCGTAAGCATTGATGTAACCGCACAAGTGAATGCCGCCTTGGTTGGTGAACGGACGATCGCCGTTCAACTCGCTCAAACGACCAACTACGGCTCGAACGGCTGGATTATTTACGGCTCTAAGGAACATACGGATGCAGCTTACCGGCCTGTGCTTCTGTTCGAACGACAGGATACGGTTCCGCCTGACACGATAGCCACGTTATCCCCGGAACAGCCGGACGGCCACAACGGTTGGTATGTCCATCCTGTAACGTTATCATTGGCCTCTAAGGATCAATTATCGGGGGTAACCGAATCGGTTTACAGCTTGGACGGAGGCAGCTCATGGCAGGAATACACTGAACCCGTTACATTCAGTCAAGACGGTAAATATACGATAAGCTATCAATCAAGGGGTGATGCGGGTAACACAGAGCCTGCAAAGACGATTACATTTAGTCTGGATACAGGGGCTCCACTTATCATTGTTGGCGATCCGGCAGCAGAAAGCTACAGTATAGATCAAGACTTGTTGCCGCAATTTGTTGTGCACGATGATCTGTCCGGAGTCGATCAGACGAAGACAACGTTGTTGCTTGACGGACAGCCTATGGAGCAAGGCGCAACGATTCCGCTTTATACACTTTCACTGGGCAGTCATTCATTAGAAATTACAGGTTACGATTCAGCAGGAAATATAGGAAGAGCCAGTGTGGACTTTCAAACGACTGCGACTAGCGAATCGCTCAAAGGAATGGTCACAAGATTTGAGAAGGACGGCTGGATTGACAACAACGGTATCGCAAACAGCTTGAGACAAAAGCTCGACAAGGGTGAATTGAACAGTTTCATCCATGAAATTCAAGCACAGAGCGGCAAACATGTTCATAGCGATGCCGGACGCTACTTACTTCAGCATGCACAGGCATTGATTTAGTTGGACAGGAAGAACATGGAATGCCTAATGTTGATTTCTTGTTACGCGTATTGAAAAAGCAACTTTAGAAAATGAGCTCAATACTTCTTTTTCAACGAGTGAGATGGGATAGCGGTATGCCGAGTTATTTAATGAAAAGAGTTTTGCTGGTCTACGATAGAAGTTATGAAAGACTTTGAAAGCCGCATTGTATGCGGCTTTTTTTGATTGCTATGGGAGGGATTAACTTAAAACACTTGAGTTCATTTTTGCACAAAAGGGTCTCCATGAATTGAACTGTCTTTCATCAATTGCCTGTGGGTATAATCAAATTGCAAAAGGCACTACACTAACGGCAAAGGAGTTGATGCCGTATTCTGGACGAAAGAAGTACCCGGATTTTGACGCTGCTTTATGAGGCGGCCGATTATGTATCGCTGGAAGAACTGATGCAGAAGGTCGGTATCTCCAGACGAACCGTTTATTATGATATGGAAAAAATAAACGATTACTTGAAAGCGATTCATCTTCCGCCGGTCAAATATGTCAGGACAGTTGGCTATTATTTACCTGATGAAAGCAGGGCCGGTCTTCCGCAGTCAACCGGGAAGCCTCATGCACAGCCGTATTATTTGTCCCCACGGGAAAGAATGGCGTGGATGTCGCTCTATCTGTTGTCGGCAGAGGGTCCGCTCTTTGTTCATCATCTGACGGACCTTTTGCAGGTTAGCCGAGGGACTGTGCTCAAGGATTTGAATATGGTCCGGTCGGACATGAAGACCTCGAAGCTCAAGGTAACCTACGATCGCAAGTGGGGCTATGGCGTAAATGGGGAGGAACGTGACAAGCGGAAGGCCCTGAGCTATTATTTCGGTCAGGTTTTCGGCGATGCAGGCTGGGAGCAGGTATTTAACCGGAAACCGGAATCGGAGGGACCGGATCTTGCCCGAAACTTATTTCCCCCTATGAAGTCGGGGCACCTGAAGATGGTGTATCGCCTTATCTCGGATAGCGAAGTAACGCTGGGCGTAGATTTGACGGACGAGATGTTATTTCATTTGACGGCACGCTTCCTGTTGTATGTACGACGTATTCAGGAAGAGCAGTTTATCTCAATAGACGAAGATGAACGAAACGTGCTACGGCGGATGCCAGAGTATGAAGTTGCCGCTGGGGTTGCTGAAGGTCTCGGCCAAATGTTCGGTGTCTCTATCCCGGATGAAGAAATCTGCTACTTTACGATGCATCTGCTGGGAGCGAGAGTCAATCGGATGGAACAGATGACCGGATCCGAAGAAGTGCTCAAGCAGCTTCGGCAAGTGACCAGACAGATGACAGATGATTTTCAGCGTTACGCCTGCGTATTCCTGCCGAACCGGGAAGCGATGGAGGAGAATCTGCTTGTCCATTTGAAGCCGGCTTATTACCGGATCATATACGGACTCGGGCTTGAAAATCCGCTGCTCGAAAATATCCTGTCCAAGTACAGGGAAGTATTCGAGCTGACCCGTCGCTCCGCGACACCGTTCGAACAACTGGTTGGACGTCCACTTGACGACAACGAAATCGGATACCTTGCCATGCATTTCGGCGGCTGGCTGCGTAGAGAGAACACGAAGCCGGCTGTACGTAGACAGGCCGCCATCGTCTGCGTCAACGGCATTTCCGCTTCGCGAATGTTGAAATCGCAGCTGGAGAACCTCTTCTCGGCAGTGGATATTACAGCGGTACTCTCGCTGCGGAATTACGAGTCGTTTGATGAAGAGAATGTTGATTTTATTTTCTCAACGGTACCGCTGCCGGATAGTAAAGTGCCCGTTCTCCTAGTGAATCCGATTCTCAGCGATAAGGATAAGGAACACCTGCTGAACCAAGTCAACATGGTTGCCGGCCGTAAATCAAAGACCCCGGCGTACTCGGTTCAAGCGCTGCTGGACATCGTCCATAAATATGCCGCGGTTAGGGATGAAGCAGGACTTACGGAGGAGCTTAACCACTACTTGTCTGTTGGGAAAACATGGCTGAGTGAAGCACGCAAGCCATCATTATCGGATCTGATCACTGGACAGATGATCCAAATCAAAAGAGAAGCGGCCGACTGGCGGAGCGCCATACGCGAAGCCTCCGAACCCCTGCTAAAGGATGGGCGCATCGATGAAGTCTATATCGATGCGATGATTTCCAAAGTGGAGGCGCTAGGCCCTTACATCGTCGTTGCACCAGGCATCGCGATTGCGCATGGCAAGCCGCAGGATGGTGTCCGGCGGCTGGGAATCAGTCTGCTGCGACTGGAGCAACCCGTGGCCTTCTCAGAAGAAGCAAGGCATCAAGTTCAGATCATTCTGGTACTGGCGGCGATTGACGGTGAATCCCACCTCAAAGCGCTGTCGGAGCTGACCATCCTGCTTAGGGAGAAGGAAAACCTGATCCGTCTGAAAGAGGCCAAGACGAAAGAAGAGATACTGCAGCAATTAAACACCGGTCTTTAGCATCGATTAGAATATCGGACTTGGGAGAGATGAGAATGAAATTTTTGGAATCGTCACTAATTGCGCTGGATGTGGAGGCCAAGACGGCTGAAGAAGCGATCCGCTTAGCAGGAGATCTGCTGGTAAAAGCGGGTGCGGCAGAAGAACGTTATGCCGACGCCATGGTGAAATCTTACCGTGAAAGAGGTCCGTACTTTGTTCTTGCACCTCATATCGCACTTCCGCATGCTCGTGCAGAGGATGGGGTGAATGAAGCGTCCGTCTCGCTGATTAAATTGAAGAAGCCGGTCGTATTCGGCCATGCGGCCAACGACCCGGTACAGCTTGTATTTGCGCTCGGCGGCTCTTCAAGTTCGGAGCATATCGCCATGCTGCGAAAGCTGACCACCTTGCTAAGCAGCCCGGGCAGTATTGAACAATTCATGAATGCAACTGATGTAGAGACAATCCAACAACTGATTAGGGGGAACGAACAATGAAAATTTTATGCGTATGCGGTCTTGGACAAGGAACGAGTCTGATTTTGAGAATGAATGTGGAGAACGTGCTGAGCGGTATGGGAGTAAATGCCGACGTGGAGCATACGGACGTTTCCACGGCATCCGGAACCGCTGCCGACTATATCATTACAAGCAATGAACTGGCACAAAGCCTTCAAGGTCATGCGGCCAAAATTGTTATCGTCAACAACTATTTTGACAATAACGAAATCAAACAGAAGCTGGAAGAAGTGCTGTAAACCATTAGAAAGGGAGAGGGCATATGGACGTACTTTTTTGGATTGCCACCAACATTTTTGGAACGCCCGCCATTCTGCTCGGATTTATCGTTCTGGTCGGCCTTCTGCTTCAGAAGAAATCAACGAGCCAGCTTGTAAGCGGCACCTTTAAAGCGATCATCGGCTTCCTCGTCATCGGCGCAGGCTCTGATGTCATCGTAAAAGCCTTGAATGTATTCGAGCCGATGTGGAAGGAAGTCTTCGGATTGGAGAGCGGATCCCTTGGTACCTTCATGGGTCAGGAGGCATTCAACTCCAAATTCGGAAGCGCCGTTACGCTTGCTATGCTTATCGGTTTTCTGATCAACGTTCTGCTGGCACGCTTCACCCGGTTTAAATTTATTTACCTGACCGGGCACATGATGTTCTGGACGTCGACTGTTTTCGCTGGCGTGATCGTTCATGCGGCCAGCGGCATCTCCATCTGGAAGCTGGTACTGATGCTCGCTGTCGTCCTTGGTGTGTACTGGACATTCCAGCCGGCGCTGGTTCAGCCGTTCCTGCGTAAAATTACGGGCAACGATAACATTGCGCTTGGTCACACATCGGCTTCGGTTGCTTTGCTTGCTGCCTTGTCCGGTAAATTGTTCGGCAACAAAAACAACGATTCCGAGAAAATCAAAGTACCCAAAGGCTTTGAGTTCCTCCGCGATTCCAACGTCATTACTGCGCTCAGCATGGGAGTTTTGTTCCTGATCGGGGCCATTATTCTATCGACGAAAGGCACACCGGCGGCTGCGGAACTGATGAAACAATCGGGTGACCAGAACTTTATTATTTACTCTATAATCCAATCGTTCACATTCGCAGGCGGAATCGCCATCGTTCTGATGGGGGTCCGGATGTTCGTCGGCGAGCTGGTTCCGGCCTTCAACGGGATCGCGACCAAACTCGTACCAGGCGCCAAACCGGCACTCGATGCGCCAGTTGTGTACCCTTACGCGCCGAATGCGGTGGTTCTTGGATTCCTGGGAGCTTTCGCGGGAGCGATTATCTGGCTGCTTGTACTTGGCAACACCGTTGCTTACATTTTCGTGCCAACGATGATCGTCTTATTTTTCCACGGTGCTACGGCTGGGGTGTTCGGGAACTCGACAGGCGGTGTTCGCGGGGCCGTTATCGGCGGCTTCATCACTTCCACCGTTGTAGCTTGGGGACAGTTTCTGATGGTTCGCTTCTTCATCGCCTCGACGGTGCCGGATACAGCCATGTGGGCAGCTGATTCCGATATGTTCATCATTGGACCGATTCTGCACTTCCTGGCGAAACTGTTCTTTTAACCATCCGATAACAAAGACGGCTGAGTCCCCTCGACTCAGCCGTCTAAAAGATAACAGAGTGGAGGAGAAACGATATGGGCTTTATCCGTACTTTACATGGAGATATCAGCAAAGAGGAGCTGGGCTTTACGTATTCCCACGAACATATCGTATGCCGCCCAGCCTACTGGCAAGAACGGGGAGAGGACGATTTGCTGCTGGACGATAAGGAGAAGTCCAAACGCGACGTTCTTGATTTCAAACAACACGGCGGACGCTCGATCGTGGACGCTACAGCCATCGATTATGGGCGGGATGTTCAGGCGGTACAGGAAATCGCGATCGAAACCGGCATTCATGTTGTAGGAACGGCGGGATTCAACAAGAGCTTTTTATGGGATGCCAAAATCAAAGAGGAGCTTAAACCGCTGATCGGCCATTATGAAACCTACGCCCAGTGGATTGAAGCAAAAAGCATCAACGAGCTGGCGGATTTCGTCATCCGGGAGGTGGAAAAAGGGCTGGAAGGCACACCTTTCAAAGCAGGCCAGGTTAAATTCGGGACAGGCTATAACCGCATTACGCCTCTGGAGGAGAAGACGCTGCGCGCTGTAGCGCGCGCTCATCATGAGACGAAGGCCCCCATCCATTCCCATACCGAAGTTGGCACCATGGCGTTGGAGCAAATCGAGCTCTTGAAGAGCGAAGGTGTGGATCTGTCTTTTTTGAGCCTGGGACATATGGACCGCAATCCCGACCCCTACTACCATGAGCAGATCGCCTCAACGGGAGCTTACATGAGCTTTGACGGTATCGGCAAAATCAAGTATGCACCGGAAAGCACCCGAATCTCGCTTATTCTTGAGCTTGTCCGCAAAGGCTTCGAAAATCAGATTCTCATCAGCGGTGATACCGCCCGGAAAACCTACTACAAGCATTACGACCAGGGTCTCGGTCTGGAGTACATTATTTCCAAATGGGTCCCGCGCTTTGTAGACGAGGCGAACCGAAACGGTTTTGATGGACTAAAACTGGTGGAGAAATTTTTCGTAAGCAACCCGGCCAACTGCTTTTCATTTAAAAAGTAAGGGGGGCGCTCGCTATGAAATTCGAATTCGAAAATTCGGTTGAGGTGAAGGATAAAATTCGCCATTTCCGCGCTGCCATACTTCCTATTGGTGCCGTTGAAGCGCATGGTCCCCATCTGCCGCTGGGTACCGATAACCTGCTCGCGACCAGACTCGCGGACAGATTGGCAGAGCGGACGGAAAGCTTCGTTTTGCCGACCCTCCCCTATGGACAGGTGTGGAGTCTGCGCAATTTCCCGGGGAGTATCAACGTCTCAAACGAAGCGCTCATCCGACTGCTTGCAGATATCGGCGAAAGTTTGTACCAGCAAGGATTCGGCATTTTCGTCATGGTCAACGGCCATCTCGGCAATGCGGTTGCGTTGAAGGAAGCTGCGAGAATGTTATACGAACGGGTGCCCGAACTTAAGGTGTTCTATTTCTTTTATCCTGGCACGAAGGAAGTAACGGCTTCGGTACGGGAAGCTTCGGCTGCACACGCGAGCTATATGCATGCCGATGAAATCGAAACATCCTACATGCTCTATCTTGCGGGCGAGTACGTGGACATGAGCAAAGCGATCGATGGCGCCCCGCATATCCCGATCGAAGCGGATTGCACGCCAACACCGTGGGAGGAAATGACTTCCTCTGCCGTACTCGGGGATGCAACGCTGGCAACGAGGGAGAAGGGGGAGAAGATTATCGAGCGCAGCCTGGAAGTGATGGCCGAGATGGTGCTCCGGGCTAAAAGAGCATTGTCAACGGATCATCAACCGGAAGAGAACAGATAGCATTGTAACTACAAGAACAACGAGGTGAAAGAGACGATGATGAACACCTATTTTGATGTGATTGGCGGGTTGTTAGACAAAGTCCGTACAGAGCAGGCAAAGTCGATCCGTGAAGCGGCAGAGAAAGTGGCTGCCTGTATTCAGCAAGGTGGTATTATACACTTATTTGGCTGTGGACATTCGCATATATTGACCGAAGAAGTCTTTTACCGAGCAGGCGGACTCGTACCGATTCGCCCGATCCTGGTCGAGAAGCTGATGCTTCACGAAGGCGCGGTCCGTTCGTCAGAGCTGGAAAGACAAAACGACCTTGCTGTCGAATTTATGAAGGAGCAGGATATCCGCGAGGGCGAGGTTGTCTTCGTACTGTCCACTTCGGGCCGAAATCCCGTTCCCGTGGATGTCGCTTTGATGGCGAAGGAGAAGGGGGCCTTTACTGTAGGCATTACCTCACTGGAATATTCCAAAAGCATGCCGTCCCGGCACAGCAGCGGCAAGCATCTGGCCGATGCCGTTGATCTGGTAATCGATAATTTCTCGGTTAAGGGAGATGCCGTATTGAGCCATCCGGGCCTCCAGGTGCCTTTCACGCCGAGCTCGACGGTCGTCGGGGCGCTCATATTGAACTCCCTGTTCGCAGAATCTATTGAGATTATGATTGAACAAGGCTTCAAGCCCCCTGTATTTCTCAGCGGAAATATCGATGGTTCCGACGAACACAACAACGCGTTGGTTGAGGCTTATAAAGGACGGATCGCTTTATTGGCATGATCAGGATGTACCGAGCAGTAAAGAAAATATACGAGGTCTGACATAGAGGAGGAAAGACATGTTCGCACAAACCGTAACCATACAGAATGAGCAAGGCTTTCATGTCCGTCCAGCTCAGCTTTTCTCGGAAAAAGCAGGACAGTTTGGAGCAGAGGTTCATCTGAAGACTAACGAAGGACGCACCGCGGATTGCAAAAGCATGCTGGAGCTGATGACGCTCGGCGTTGAGCAAGGAGCTGTCGTGACCATCGAAGCTAACGGAGATGGAGAACAAGAGGTAGTCGAAGCGCTGATACAGTTAGTCGAAAGCAAGTTTGGTGAAGCCTGATGAAGAGGCTGCATATAGAAGGAATCGGCGTATCGGAGGGAATCCGGATCGCTAAGGCATTCATTTACAAGCCTTCGCTAGGGACCAGCAGTGACAGCAGCCTCGAAGAGAAGCTTATTCCGGATACCCCGGCCGCAATCGATGCAGAGCTTATTAAGCTCCGTGAAGCCAAAGCAGGCTGTGCGGAACAATTGGAGAAGCTAACGGAGAGAGCGAAGGAAGCCGTGGGCGAAGAGCAAGCCGGCATTCTTGCGGGACAGCGGAAGCTTCTGGACGATCCTGCCTTCTATCCGAAGATGGAGGCAAGAGTCCGAGAGAAGCTGGAGCCAGCGCCAAGTGCCGTTGCCGAAATTGTGAGCCAGGTCGCTTCCATGTTGGAAGGCATGAACAATGATTATATGAAGGAACGCGCCGCGGACATTCGCGATATCGGTAATCGTCTTCTCGCCTGCTTGTTGCCAGGACAATCGCGTGACTTTACGGGAATCACCGAACCGGTTATCTTGGTCGCTGATGATTTGGCGCCGTCGGATACGGTACAGCTGGACCCTGCCTTGGTTATCGGCTTTATTACCCGTACTGGAGGAGCGACCTCACATACCGCTATTCTCGCACGGTCGCTCGGAATTGCAGCTATCGTCGGCGCTGGTGACGGCGTCGACGGCATCAAGGACGGCGATACACTCGTCCTTGACGGCTCAGCCGGGCTGTGCATTGCCCGGCCGCATGAGGCGGAAGCGGAGCAGTATCGGCTCCGCATGCAGGAAGATCTCGAGCGCAGACAGTCGCTCGAGGTATACGCGGCGCGTCCGGCAGTGACCGCCGACGGCACGCGCGTAGAGCTCGCGGCGAACATCGGCAGCGCCGCGGAAGCCGAGACCGCCGTCCGGCAGGGCGCGGACGGCGTAGGGCTGTTCCGCACGGAGTTCCTGTTCATGAACGCCCCGGCCATGCCGGGCGAGGAGGAGCAGTTCCGTGCGTATCAGGAAGCGGCCCGGATGATGGAGGGCCGCCCCGTAATCATCCGCACGATGGACATCGGCGGAGATAAGGAACTTCCGTATCTGCAGCTGCCGAAGGAAACAAACCCGTTCCTGGGCTACCGTGCGATACGGGTAGGCCTTGTCCGCCAAGAGCTGCTTCGCACGCAGCTGAGGGCGGTGCTGCGGGCCAGTGCCTTCGGTACGGTGAAGGTGATGTTCCCCATGATCTCCGGTCTGCAGGAATGGAGGCAGGCAAGAGCCATCCTGACGGAAGTGCAGGTGGAATTGAGGCAAGACGGGATCCAGTTTGACGAGAAGATGGAAGTTGGCATCATGGTTGAGATTCCCTCAACGGCCGTGTTGGCGGAACGATTCGCGAGCGAGGTCGATTTCTTCAGCATCGGTACGAACGACCTCGTGCAGTATACGGTCGCAGCGGACCGCATGAATGAACACGTCGCGCACCTGTACGATTATTTCCATCCAGCTGTGCTTCAGTTAATTCGCACGGTCATTGAGGCTTCCCACACGGCCGGTAAATGGACCGGCATGTGCGGCAGTATGGCGGGTGATCCGCTGGCGGCACCGCTGTTACTCGGACTAGGTCTTGACGAATGGAGCATGGAGGCCGGTGGTCTCAGCCGGATGAAGGAAAGGCTTGCTAGCCTGGATCGTCAGGAATGTCGCGAGCTGGCAAAGCGCATTCTTGGCCTTGATACGCCCCAAGCGGTTCGTCAGGCGCTGGAGAAATTTCATCACGCCCAAAAGGCAGTGGTATAGATTCCGTATCCACATGGCGTGGACTATTAGCAGGTGTTGAGGGTGTTCCAAGAAATGGCATGCCCGTATGAGAGATCGCCAGTTTGGGTCAAATAGATGCTACAAATAAAGAAATGGCGGTACAGGGGGTTACTCCGGTACCGCCATTTCTTTGTTTTCGAATATCGAATGATCTGAGCGTAGTTACACTCGCTTGATAGTATTGAACGGGAGTTAACCTAGAATGGTAACTTAACTGCATGCTTACCCTTTACGACGCCATGCATTGGCAATTAGGCCCACGATGAAGCCCCAAACGGCATTTATCGCAAAGACACTTACCATTGCCAGTGGATTAGTTAAAGGACCTTGCAATTTTCCATCGATAAGGGGAGAGGCAATCCCGCTTATAATGATAGCAAATAAGGCATAACTCAAACCGGCAAAAACAAGAATGACAACGGGATAAGCCGTTCTTTTGAATAGAACGATCATGAGCCAGGCCAAGGAGATAAGGACCGTCATCAGAATGCTGCCGAATGCTTGACCGATCAGATCCATGATCCCGGTCATCTTCATGATGGGTCTGATAAGCGCTAAAGCGCCCAGTCCAAGAATTAAAAGCAGATTTTCTTTCACAATATCTATTGTTCTCATATCCAATCCGTTCCTCTCTATGTTGTGGATGATGAAGTCGATAAGCCATAGTCCAATTCATTCCCCAACAAGTATGATGATTGCCGATGCCCCTGTGCTTCAAGTTCTCGGCTGTTATTAACATTAACAAATCCATGTTGTGAACTTATGACGATACTTTGCGATTTACGTGAATTTTTTTTCGATGGATTTCCCGATCTCCTGACAGCGATAATATGCTAGACTACCTATATATTACTTTTAGGAGTCCATCATACGATGAAGACATTTACCATCTTGTACATTGAAGACGATCAGGAAATCGGTTCCTGGTCCAAGGATTTTTTAATCGGTCAAGGCTATGAAGTGATATGGAAGAGCTCAGGCCATGATGCGGAAGCAGCAATGGAACATTGCGATCTCGTCATTTTGGACATTATGCTTCCGGGTCTGGACGGATTCACGGTCGGTCAGCGGCTAAAACGAATCAATCCCGCCGTACCCATCCTGATGCTTACGGCCAGAACCGCAATCGAGGATAAGCTTACTGGCTTGTCTTTTGCTGATGATTATATGACCAAGCCGTTTCATCCGGATGAGTTGGCTGCCCGGATTCAAGTCCTCCTCAGGCGTTCTGTCACCGCGGAGCCGGAACAGCTTCTGATCCGGCATTTAAGCATCGACCGAAAAGGAAACCGTGTATGGAATTCCGAAACCGGGGAAGAGATTGTGCTTACAGGTAAGCAGTTCCATATATTCATGTATTTCCTGGACCACCTGAATCACATATTGACCCAGAAGCAGATTTATGAAGCCGTTTGGGGTGAACCGCATCTGAACGGAGATAAAACGTTGAACGTACATATCCGTCATCTGCGCGAGAAGATCGAGTTGGATTCCGGCTCCCCCCAAATTATCGAGACGATCCGCGGTGTAGGATACCGGGTGCGATCATGAGGATCCGCGGCTCGTTAATGAGCAAATACCTGATCTTTATTTTGACCGCCTTACTGCTATGGCCGATTATTCCAGCCCTGTTTTATTTACCAGGTTATATGCTCAGCGATCATCCAGTATATCGGCCGGAAGAGATAACCCGCATGTGGCAACAGGAGGCAGCCAACCTGGATGGTGCAGGAAGGGATAGGATTAATACTAGACTGCGGGAGTTGAACGAGGACTATCCGCATGCTGAGATATTCTGGGTGGACCCATCAGGGAGGACGAACGGAGTCGGGGACCTCTCAGAGGATATACCTGAGCAATGGACTTATCTGGATATTCTTTCGATTCGAGCGCAAGACCGTAATCAAGAAACGCTGGTCTTAACCTCTCTCATCGGAAACGATCCGAAGCAAGGTTTTATGGTGATGCGGGTCCCGGAATCCCATATCCTTAATGCAGAAATGTCGCTTTCGGGAAACTTGCCCCTAATCTTTCTGTTTTTAATGATCTGTGGATGCTTCTTTATGCTGTCATGGCTGTTCTTCATTAAGCTTCGCAAAAGACTGATCAGGCTTCAATCGGCAATGACCGTAAACGGATTGAAAGAAATTCCGAATGAAGTCACGATCATGAAGGACGACGAGATCGGAGAACTTGAAGGCTCGTTTAACCGGATGGTGAAGGAGCTCAAAGAAAGTCAAAAACGGGAGCGGGAGGAGGAGGAACTGCGTAAGCAATTCATTTCAACGATTTCCCACGATCTTCGAACCCCGCTGACTGTCATCCGACAGCATGTCCATACCGTTCGAAAAGACCCTGCTTCCTCCCAGGGACAGGTTTCACTTTCTGTCATCGAGCATAAGCTCGATGACATCAGTAATCTAATGGATAATCTGCTGTCATACACGCTATTATCGGCGGGGAAGTATCCGCTGCACAAGCAGCCATTTGATATTATAGAAGAGGTTCGGAATCGAGTGGCTCAGTGGTATCCGGTATTCGAGGCTAAGGAATTTGATGTCCTTGTCGAGCTTCCTGACCAGACATTAATTTGGGATGCGGACCCATTGTGGTTTAACCGGATCCTGGATAATGTGTTTCAGAACGTGGTACGTCATGCGGGAGCCGGTCGCTACATTGGCATTCAAATGATTGAGCGTCAGAAGCAGCAGATGCTGGTCATCAGCGATAAGGGGCCTGGATCCTGCAGCGAGTCACCTGAAAAAGGCGCAGGAATCGGGTTGTCCATTGTATCGATGATGGCCAGGGAGATGGATATGCAATGGGAATTGAAATCCGACGCAAACGGAAGTGCTTTTTATATTTGGAAGGATAGCAGTTGCGGTGTTATAACTAACGTGACAGATTAAGCATTTATAGGGTATGGTAAAGGGAACTAGTGTCACATAGAAATCGCCCGCATGTTATTCGAATTTAATATACGTTTCCTTTCGAAGACCAAGGAAGAAGCTGCGTTCAAGTCGCTCAGAGTGACTTATACGCAGCTTCTTTTTTGAGTATTGACATACCTAAATCCGGAAAGAGAGCTCTACGGCTTCTCGTCAACGAATTTAACCCAAACTTAAACTTGAGGTCACTTTGTTTTTCGATTAGGGGGATAGAATGAGGTGTAAGGTGAAGACAGAGTTATTTAAGGAGGTAAGTTTACCAACATGAAGATTGAGCATGAGCAAGTTTCAGCTGATCTGCAGTCACCGCAATGGATGAAGATACGTAGAATTTCTGGTTATGGCGCTGCCATAGCGGTGGCGCCGTATCTATTGATTAAAATGGCATGGACTTTCGGTTACTTCATACCAACCGAGCAAATGGGCGACGCTAGCTGGCGTGCGATCAACGCAGCTACCGCAGTGCTAGCGGCTATCGGAATCCTGCTGGCCATGGCGTTCACCAGGCCGTGGGGCGAACGTCTCCCTGCATGGCTGATTGCCTTTCCCGTATGGGTTGGTACCGGTCTGCTCGTTCCCATGCTGGTCTTGGCACCGGTGCTAGGACCGGCAGCTATGACTCGGGATAAGGAGGCGGGGGCCGCCGACGTTTGGGTGTACGAACAGTTCTTCGTGATGGTCTCGCTGGTTGGCATCGGCATTTGTCTGCCTCTCGCCTTCGCAGGTTATGCGAGGACACGGTGGCCGGAGGCGTTCGGTGATTCGATCGACTATAGCAGGTTACCAGGTAATACTTGGAGATTGCAGCATACATTGTCCAGGCTGGTTGGAGCCGGCTGTGTCCTGTTAGGTATCATTAAGGTGTACTGGGCTACCGGAGGCACTCTCGGTATTGACCCGGCCAGACTGGACGATCGTGATGTGTGGTGGCATCTGCTAACGTTTAGTACCGGAGCGTGGTCCATTGCGGGGGCGTGGGGATTGCTGGTGCTAACTTCCCGTCGCGGGCCGCAGCGGTTTCTGTACCCGATGGCATCGGCATGGATTTCGTCGGGCATGCTGTTCTCTTATAATCTCTTTTCCGCAATTCGTACCGATTCGCAGTTCTCGCCAGAGTACCAGCTGCTGCGGATGCTAACCACGGAGGCCGGTGTCGTCTTCGGCGTCATGATGTTCATAATCATTCTGTTCGTTCTGCACGATCGACGACGCGCCTTGTAGGTTTGCTTACCGGACGATCCGTTGTAACATCTTATGAAGTCGCGGTAATCGCGGCTTTTTTTGTTTAGCCGAATCCATACATACAGACTACATACAGACCAACCAGGTGAAATGATTGTTCAAAAGTATGATTTTAACAACATGAAGGCATTCTATACACGATTGACTCACTTATATGAAAGTAGTGGAGGAAGACTATGCCTATTTTTAAACCATCGCAAATTGCGCGCTCGATTTATGAGATTAACGGAGAAAGACTCCAGCAGGCAGGTATTAAAGGGATAATCCTTGACTGGACCAATACATTAACGACCAAGAAAGCTGACTCCATAACTGATTCGATGAAATCTTGGCTGACTAACATGCAGTCGAGATATGGAATTAAGGTGATCATCGTTTCTAACAGCAAACCTCCAATGGGTGACCACGGACAAGTCCATGAAATTCCAGCTTTGTTCGAAGCCGGTAAACCGAAGAAAAAAGCGTTTTTAGCCGCATTGAATATGCTTGGAACCCGTAGTAACGAGACAGCCGTTATCGGAAACGGCATCATTACAGATTTATGGGGCGGAAACCGTCTGGGGATGTACACGATTTTTATATCTACTTCATGGGCGAAACCTCGGATTTTAGGGGCTGTAAAACGACTATTCGTAAAGGTACTTCGAGTATAAACGGACGTGCTACAGAATGAAGAAATCGTTCAAGCGAATATATGAATATATTGAACAATAATTGATGTGAATCGGCGGGGTGAATGGATTGGATTTTTACCAAAGTCAAGAATCGCTGACAACCGTGGAATGGATCTTAAGAGGGGTTGTTAGCTTCGTTTTTTTACTTCTTGCAGCCAAATTAATGGGGCAGCGTTCCATTTCTCAATTGAGATTCCTCGATTTCATTTTGGCTTTAACGCTCGGCAATATTATTGCTCATCCGCTTTCAGATGAAGAATTGGGATTAAAGGGATCTATGATCACGACGATCGTTCTCGTCGTTTTATACATTATAGCGACGTGGTTGAGCCTGAAGTGGCCGTTCTTCAAACACTATCTTGATCCATCCCCCATCACACTCGTTAAAAATGGACTCATCCAGTTTCATAACTTATCTAAGGCCAGAATCTCTATTGATTTTTTATTTTCTGAGCTAAGAAAGGAAAAAGTAGAGGATATACAAAAGGTAGCCCTTGCCGTATGGGAACCGGGTGGAACCATATCGGTTTTTATGGACACCCCATACCAACCGGTTACTCCGGCAGATATGAGATTAGAGACGGGGCCGTTTACGATCTCAAGGCCGATCATCATAGATGGAAAAGTCGATATGTCGCTTCTTCAGGAAATGGGTAAGGATTTGGCTTGGCTTCATTCAAAAATAGCACCCGCTAATACGAATATCCACGATGTAATGCTTGCAACCGTTGAGAACGAGAACGTGCGAGTTTTTTCTGAACCCAAGAAGTAGGGGCGCTTCCGCTACGTTCCCAATTCTTATGATTGCGTTCACCACTTTAGATATTTTTAATATTTACCATATTTTTTCTTAAGTTTTCTTCCCTAAACTAAAGGTGTCGGGGGAGAGTAACATGGATCAGAATTGAAGGACAAACTAAACAGTGAAAGGATGGATCAAGAATATTATGAAAAAATGGCTCCGTAAGGATGCTTCGGCGGCCATATTCTTTCTCGTGCCCAGCGGTATTGGATTTGCACTCTTTTATCTTATTCCATTTGCCATGGGCGTGTACTATTCCTTTATGAGCCAATCGGTAGACGGCCATTTTGCGGGTCTCGATAATTACGTGGATCTGTTTGGGAGTGCTTCCTTCCGCAAGGCGGCATCCAACACGTTTTTCTTCAGCGCGGTCAGTGTTCCGCTTATGGTCATGCTGTCACTCGGGTTAGCGATGCTGCTCCATAAAAATACATATTTTCAAAAATGGCTTCGGACTGCTTACGTCATGCCGCTTGTTGTGCCCGTCGCCTCCATTATCATGATCTGGCAGATGCTATTTGATTGGAACGGCTCCCTGAACGCATGGCTGAACAGCTTTGGATATGGACGCGTGGACTGGATGAAGACGGAATCGGCACGATTGGTCGTGATCATGGTGTATCTATGGAAGAACATCGGTTACAACGTCATTTTATTCTTGGCCGGGCTGCAGCAAATTCCGAAGGACTACTACGAAACGGCCCGGATTGAAGGGGCTGGTCGTCTGCGGCAATTCCGAAGTGTTACGCTGGTCTATCTGACTTCTTCCATGTTCTTTGTCGTGATTATGTCCATTATTAACTCATTCAAAGTGTTCCGGGAAACGTATCTGATCGCAGGCGATTACCCCCATGACAGCATTTACATGATGCAGCACTATATGAATAATATGTTCGTATCACTCGACATTCAGAAGCTGACCGCTGCTGCATCCTTGATGTTTGTCTGTATTCTGTTGATCGTCCTGATGCTGTTTGCGATTGAGCGCCGACATCGGCAGTACATGGAATAGGAGGTGGAGCGAAGTCTGTGCGAGTAGTCTACATATTGAAAAAAAGTATATTAACATTCGTCATGGGTGTTATTGCGTTAATCCTAATATCACCAATTGTGATTACATTCACAAATTCATTGATGACAGAGCTGGAAATCCAGATCAATTATGGTCTCATCGGTCAAATGAATGAAGTGATCCCAGGTAGAGACAGCTCTTTCGCAAACCTGAAACTGATTCCGGATAAGGTATCTTTTGCACAGTATGGGAAGGTGTTCATTGATAACCCGAAGTATTTGACGATGTTCTGGAATTCCGTGTTTATGGTGATGCCGATCATTGTGGGTCAGACTCTCGTAGCAGCGTTGGCTGCTTATGCATTCTCCAAGCTGAAATTCCGCGGCCGGGATTCGATGTTTTTGGTATATGTCATGACGATGCTTATGCCATTCCAAGTTACTCTGGTACCCAACTATATTATGGTTGATAAGCTTGGCATGCTGAATAGTACAGGCGCCATCATTGCTCCTGGCATTTTCGCTGCTTTTGGCGTGTTTATGCTCAGACAGTTCATGCTGGACATTCCCTATGCCTACATCGAAGCTGCCAAAATAGACGGTGCCGGACACTTGCGGATCTTTATGACGATGATTGTTCCGATGATCAAGCCAGGATTGGCCGCACTTGTGATCTTGCTGTTCGTTGATTATTGGAACATGGTGGAACAGCCGCTTATCTTTTTGGACGACCCGTTTAAGCAGCCGTTATCCGTTTTTTTATCCAGGATTAATGATAGCGAGCGGGGGATTGCCTTTGCTGCATCCATGCTCTATATGGCCCCGATGGTGATGTTATTTCTGTACGCCGAGTCGTATTTCATCGAGGGAATCCAATTGTCAGGTGTTAAGGGTTAACTTTTCAAGGCAGTTTTTAGGAGGAGAAGAAAGGATATGGAGCTTGGAAAAGGGTTAGCTGACCAAAGACGAAAGCGAATCCTTCAATTCGTGTTCATGGGTTTTATGGGGATGCTGCTGCTGTTTACCTTGTTTAGTAACACGCTACAGTCGTTGACCTTGCCCAAGGTGACCACGGAACAGCCGAAACAGGGAGGCATTGTGCTATCGATTGAGGGAAGCGGAATACTTCAGCCGATCGCCGAAGCTAAGCTATCCAGTTCAAACGACTGGAAAGTTCAGCAGATTCACGTAAAAGAAGGTGAACGTGTGAAGAAGGGACAGAAGCTTATCGCTTATGACAACCCAACGGCAAGACAAGAAATCGAACTTGAAGTAACGAATCTGGAAAAGCAAAGAATTGAGCAGCAAAATCTTCAGGATCAATTTATTCAATCTTCTATTGAAGAGGATGAACTTAAGCTGCGCAGCGCAAAACGCGAAATTGAAAAAGGGAAACTTGATATTGCAACGCAGGAACGCAAGATCAACGAGATGAAAGAACGACTGGCAAAAGATCAGATACTTACCGCTCCCTTCGACGGTATTATTACGAAGCTGAATGCGGTAGAAGGACTGGCATCTGCGGGCGAGCCGGATGTCATTGTCTCGAATAGCAGTCAAGGCTATAGGTTTGACGTTGGTGCCGATGCAAAACGCTTGTCCAGCATTGGAATATCCGTTGGTGAGCGGATCGAGGTAGAGGTACACACAGATAAAGAGCAGCAAGCCAGTGTCATTGAAGGCATCATTGAAGAAATCACCAATGCGGAGCCGATGATTGAGGGGGCAACCGAAGGAGCGGAGACGGTAACCGTCCCTCAAAAGATGATTCGTATAAAACTCATCAACGCCAAGCTGAAGGGAGGTGAGCAGGCTCGGATTAACATCGAGAAAAGCTCTCTCGATCAAGGGCTGCTTGTTTCTAATGAAGCTATTCATCAGGACCGGGAAGGCATGTACGTTTTTGTAGTCGAAGAGCAGCCGGGTGCACTCGGTAATGTTTTTGTTGCTCGAAAAGTCAACATCAAGTTCAGCGAGCGGAATGACAAAGAAACGATGATCCAAACGGATAGCATCTATGAACAAGATAAGATCATTCTGAAAAGCAGCGAGCCTCTGCAGGATGGCAACCGGGTTCGCTTGGAATAGTGAGGCGGCATTGTAATCAGAACATATCAGGAGGAAATCATACGATGAAAAAATGGCTTTTACTTATTTCTATGGGCGCTTTAATCGCGAGTTTAACCGCTTGCGGCTCAGGAGAAGGCGGGAACGTGGATAAGCCCGCAACGAAAGAGGGAAAAACGGTGCTTACCCTGTCACTGACAGAGTCGACTCCGTTCTATCAAACGCTGGAAAAAAAGTTCGAAGAGAAATACCCGGATATCGATCTGCAGATCCATGCATATAAAAGCATGGGTGAACAATGGGGACCTGGGGAATTCGAGAAGTATCATACTGCAACGAATACAGCCATGTTATCGGGCAAAGGGATGGATATCATTGAAGTTAGCGGCTTGCCTGTTAAAGAATATGTGAGCAAAGGTTTCCTACTCAATATGAATGATTTGCTGGAGCAAGACCAGACACTCCATAAAGACGATTTGCAAATGAATATTTTGGACGGTCTGAAACTGAATGACGGGGTGTATACCATCCCTTTGGGATACTCCTTGAGAGTATTGGTTGGTAATGGGGACATGCTGGGTAACGCCAATGTGGCGTTCGATGATAAAACCTGGGATTGGAAGGAGTTCGAGAAGGTTTCAAAGGAAGTTATCCAAAAGGCAAAGGAGAGCGGTACCGATGAGATTTATGCATTAGCGTCCTACCCGCCGGAATACCTCTTTCAGGAGATGCTTTATGAAAACTACGCTTCATTTGTTGATACTACAGCCAAAGAGGCAACGTTCGACTCTCCGGAATTTGTGGATTTGCTCCAGCAAGCCATGAAAATGAATGATGACAAGATCATTACATCCGATGAAGCAAAGCCGGGCAATCAATTGTTCAGTTCCACCCCGATTGTGTCACCGCTTAATTTTATCGAAGGCCCTTATATGCTATTTGATCATCCAAAGATCATGCTGTTACCCAGAGCTGGAGAAACCGCAGGTCAAAAAGGCGCGAGGGTTTTTACATCATCCGGGTTCGCTATCCATGCCAAATCGCCAGCACAAGAAGAAGCTTGGAAGTTTATTTCCTTCCTATTGTCTGAAGAAGCACAATTACTGCAGGAAAGAGAAGGGTTCTCGATGCTTAAATCCGTGAATGAAAAGCTGATCAATGACCTTCAGGAAAAAGTGGGTAGCGGCGATTATAAACTTCCGAATGGGCAGCCGGCCAAAGTATCTGACGAACAATTCAACGTGTTTAAACAAATTGTTCAGTCCGCGGATCAATACGTGGATCTAGACAGTAAAGTGATATCAATTGCCGGTGAAGAGTCTCTGGCGTACTTCAGCGGACAGAAAACGGCAGAAGAAGTGGCGAAGCTGATCCAGAACCGGGTCACCACCTATTTAAACGAATAGGAAGATCATCCAGGAAGCAGCCCACATTTGTGCGCTGCTTCCTATTGCACAGAAGAGGGACAACGGAGAATAGGCTTTTTGATTTTCTTTTTATACAGGAGGTACATTATGCACGGACCAAAAAAGACATGCGCGGTCATCATGCTTAGTGCAGCGATGTTAAGTCATGGGTTTGCCCTTGATGCGTATGGGGCATCCTCAACAGGCTACTCTGTTTCTAAATCAGCAGCTGCAGTCGCGTCCAGCCTGGCACTAGATAAACTGGGCTCGGTTATATTGAAGCAGAACGTCAGTGTGAGGCTTACGGGAATGGAAATTTTCACTCAGCCAGACGGGAATATTCTCGTCTATACGCTTCGTTATAGTAACAGCAGTGGCAGTAGAGTAGATCTTATTGATTATTTTTCCCAAGTTTCTACGCCAAGTGGGGCAACGGGAACAGGCAAGAAAGTTACGAGTGACGCTGTTAAACGAACGGTGCCTGCGAACAGCAGCCTCTCCGTGACGTATTATGTGAACGTTGGGAAATCAACTAAGGTAAACGGAGCCAAGGTTTCCCTGTTCGGATGGGATTTTGACAGCGCGAGTTATCAGAAAAAACTGGGGCAAATCACAGTTCCGGCCGATTACTCTTCGGTAGTTCCGGTAGGCAAGAGCAAGAAGATCACGATGAACCATCTTCCGGTTACGGCGAAGGCGGATACCTTGCAGAGGTATACCATCAATGGAAAAGTATATATAAAATTAGGACTCAGGCTCACGAATGGAGGGACAAAGGCATTAAGCGATCCCGGGTATAAGGCAAATTTGAAGTCGGCCGGGGGCTCGGTATTTGAGCTCATTTCCGATTCAGCCAGCACCGGATACAAGCTGCAGCCTCAGGAGAGCAGCATCATCTTCTATTGGGCGGAGATCCCTTCCACGATAAAGACGAACGGCATGACACTGCAGCTGGCGCATGAAGACGAAGCATTGAAAATCAATCTTCCTGTGCAAACGTTCAAGCTTCCGGCGGCAGCGACGGATATCGCCGTGGCCAAGGGCAAAAGCGCAAAGCTGATTATGAAACAACAGCCTGTTACGGTCAAGGCGGAAAGTGTGAAGCGAATGAAGCATAATGGAAAAGTGTATATGAGAGTGGGGATTCATTTTGCAAACGGAGGCAAGAAGGTGCTGAGCGATCCCGGATATAAAGTACAACTGAAGTCGGCCGGCGGCTCGGTATTCGATCTTTCGCCTGAGGATGACACCGGGGGCAGCTTCAGGATCCAGCCAGGACAAAAACGCACGATTTATTATCTGGCAGAGGTTCCGTCCCAACTGAAAACAGACCATATGACGATGCAATTCACACAGGAAGACGAAGCTTTGAAAATGACGCTTCCGGTAAAAACCTTTAAACTTCCGACCATTACCGCTGATGTGCCTGCGGCGGATTATGCCATCCGAAACATATCGATAAACCATCAAACGATGGAGACGCAGCTGAAACATGCTTCGGTATTTGCAGAGAACGATACCGGCAAATGGAACCTTCAATTCCGCGTGAAAAATCTCAGTGAAAAATCATTGAAGCTGCCAGCTTATGAGCTGTCCATCCTCACGGATGAAGGTTACAGCATCCCCGTGAATGCGAAGGCGTTTGACAAGATTGCTCTGAAGCCGCTGGAGGAGAAGCTCATCGATCTCAGTGCAGATGTGCCATTGCATATGAAACAGAATAAACTGCAGCTGCAATTGACAGAGCCTGCTGTGGAGGGGAGGATCAGCTTCCCGGCAGCCCACTATAAAATCCCTTATGCTCAGGAAGGTAAAAGTCATCTGGGTGTAGAAAATATCATCGAGAATGCTCATGGAACATTCGGCGTCAAGCTGAGCTCATATCAGCGGGTGCCACAGGGAGATGTGGATCAAATTGTAGCCCAAATCAGTATTCGTAATACCAAATCGTCGACCGTATCGCTGCCCGAGTTCAAAGCTGCAGTTAAGGCAGGAATGCGCGATCTAAGCAGTACGGCCCAAATTGTAGTACCGAACGATCAAACAACTCTGGCCCCGGATGAAACCATGGAGTTGTATGTACTTGCCAATGTACCGTATTCCTATCAATTCAATCAATTCAGAGTCGATCTGCAGGAAACTTCAGGAGAGGACGTTCACAAATTTCTGTCGCTGAATACCAATTCGCTCAACAATGTTATGAAACAGGTCGCTGCCGGCGAATCTTATTTTATCCATACGCCAGGCAAGAAAGCGGAAGTCCGTGAACGATTGACGACCGTTTACCAAGACAGCAGTTCCAATTTAATTTATACGGAATTGGAGATGGTGAGTCAGGAAACACGTCAATCCAAACAGGCACAGCTTGTTGCCTATTATAAAACACCGGAAAACGAGTTTTTTGAGGCGAAAATCAGTCAATCATCCGATAAGACAAGTCCGAATGGGAAGAATCTGGTGACCGTTTGGAGCAAGCTTCCGCAGAATGTAGTTACTTCGGAGCTTGTATTGTATGTCGGGGAAGGTGTAGCAAACGGAAAGATGACAGAATTAGGGGAAGAATCAACGGGATCTATCAATACGGTGGGTTTAGCGCTTAGCCCTAGAGTTACACAACCAGCAACGAATCTGCAAAATGTAGAATTGTTTCCGTACCATCTCACCATTACGAGAGGAGAAGGTACGCTTAGCGCAGGGAAAGATATGCTCAACACCGTTATTCATTATAATCTCTCCAGGAATGGGGATTACGAGATCGGTTCTTATGACCATAAACTCATTATGGAGCTGATTGACCCAACCGGACAGTCGACAGAGAAGATATTAACACTCGGTACCGATTTGACCATCGGCAACAACAAATCATACTCCATTAACTTGAATAGCAACTTCAGCAAAATCGTAAGTGGAGGGGCGGTTCGAATCAATTTGTATGATGAGTTCCAAGGGCGGAGAATAATGCTAGGAAGTCAAAGCTATCCATATACTTATGAAGAGGATCAGGCTAAAAAAACAGAAAGCGATTAGTCGTATCAGCGAGCGACATGCAAACATGCTATTAAAGACAACAACCCTGAAGATATATGATGTTCGGGGTTGTTTTTTGTTAATTCCTTTAAGAGAACCAACAGATTGAACAAGCATTATGTTAAAGATACGTATACTATTTTATAAGGAGCACAAATACATGAGTAAATTACCCGATCCTACATGGGCACGCCTAGGCTTTCCAGAAGCTCCAGATTTTACGGAATCCGGGAAAAACATCGGTATTGTTATTATTGATAAAATTACCCCTCATCCTGCAATTCAGCATTTAGGCGATCGATTAAAATACGTCACCGTTCATGACGACTTCTCCATTACATGCCAAAATATAGCTTTAGAAAAGCCCGTAGACCATGATGACGCTAGTGGTGAGCATGGATTAATGACACTACTGGCACTATCCCATAAATCTTTTGTTGTACAAGGAAAAACGCATATAGGAATTGCACCGGCGGCTCATTATATCGTACTTAATCACGGGGCGTTCAGGACCGGGGAAGGAGAACGATTAAAAGCGGGCATCGAGTGGATTATGAATAAACAGAAAGAATGGAATATACGAATCATATTAAGTACAGGATGGCATGCGCTAGATCATCAGGTATATCTGAAAAGCACAAGAAAAAACAGCACGGTTCAGGCACTAGCTTCAGCAGTTAGAAGCGGGGTTCTCGTGGTATGTTCAAATGGGAATACGCGTACAGCTAATATTTTGCCACCTCGCGATTATCTAGCAGTAGGGGGATACAATGACCGTGGCCTCGCTGAGCACCATAACCATTTACCATTTCCCGATGAACCGTATGGACGAAATGCCGAGGGGCACTTCAGACCCGATGTTCTAGCACCAAGAGTATACTTAACCGTTCCTTTTTGTGAATTCAATAAAAAAGCAGATATCGTTTCCTATTATTGGGGAACATCAGGCGCAGCAACACTCGTAACCGGAGTCGCAGCATACCTAATGTCTGTTTTCCAAGGTTTAGATGCAACAACTCTACGCTCTGCGTTGACTGCATACGGCGATCGTATAGATGGCTATGATAATCTAGCTCCTAGGATTAACGTCACCAAAGCAAAAACAGCGATTGAATTGGGTTTGATAACGAATCAACCTCAAGAAACTTTACCATCCCTGCAGATCAGGCACACCCTTAAAGAACTACATTCACAAGATGATACGAAAAGGGCGGTTGCTCTATCTACGCTCGTGGAAAAGCATCTTTGCTCACGGGATCTTTTATGGCAATATACATACGATCATTCACCCATCGTAAAAAAAATCGCTGTTTCGGCTTTGGAAAAGCCCATAAACGAAGCGGAGCGACAGGATTTCTGGGATCGATTAGCTCAGGAATCGGAAGGCGGCGTTCGTGGTTGGTACGCCTATGCATTATTACAAGACGCAAGGAAAAATGAAGGTTCCCAATGGATTCCATTATCAACGGATATCAATTGGACAGTTCGATGGTGTGTAAGCGAATATCTTGCCATGTTTCCTGACTTCTTTCCGCAACTTGAAACAACGCATGATCCAGATTCTATTCTCTCAAAAGCCTCTCCGCTAATACAATGGCTTAATGATAGAAATGGATAAGCGGGAAGCAATTGTTTCACAAGATCTTTGCCTGTTAGCTGGGTTGCCAGTTTTGAATAGAGTACATGGGTTATTCCGAGGTAGCATTTTTGTAATAGACTTAGCTACATTGTAGTGCCTTATAGCTTGAGCTTAAAGATTAGACTAGCGCTATTTCTGTCTTTTTTGTGGACTGTGGGAACCAGAAGCGATTGATCTGCATATTACCTGTGAAAGGAGCGTGAGATTCGTGGAGCAGGAAGAAAGATTAAGAGACTGGATGGAGAAGTATACGAACCGTCTGTACAGACTTGCGTATACCTTGACTCACAGCAAGGCTGAAGCTGATGACCGTGTCCAGGACGGATTCATCAAAGCGTATTATGCGATGGGAACGTTTGATCAGCTGCGAGATCCTTTTCCATGGCTGGCGAAGATCGTTATCAACGAGTGCAAAATGGCAAAGCGACGAAGTTTCCGTGAAATCGTAACTAACCTTCTTCCGGAAAGGTCGTCGCTTAGTACGGAGGATACTGTTCTGCGTTCGGCAACACGCGACGAGATGTATGAAGTGATTTTACAACTGCCAGTGGTTATGCGTATCCCTATCGTCCTTCACTATTTAGAAGAGCTGAGCGTCCAACAAATCGCAGACATTACCGGCGTCCCGACAGGAACCGTGAAATCAAGACTGGCACGAGGAAGAGCAAAACTTAACCGATCGCTAAAGGAGGCAGGAGTTCATGATCGAACAACAGATTCAGAATGCGAAACGATCCTATGAATCAATGGAGACAGATGTTGACCGTTTGATGGAGAGAGTCCGGCATAGTGTTGCCAGCGAGGATCGTTCAGAACGTACAACCGGCATGCTTCATAAAAACCGCTCACAGCGGATTGTCCGCCGCTTGTTGCTAACCGCAGTCGGAACTCTTACGGCCTGCGCGGTGATTCTCGGCAGCGGCTTTGTCTTCCCAGTTATGGCGTCTGTACTACAAGAAATTCCGTTCGTAGGTTCTGTGTTTCAGTACGTTCGCGATATCGGCTTGAAGACAGCTTCTGAAAAAGGAATGACTGCGCAACTCGAGCAAAGTGTGAACGATAACGGGATCACGCTGCAAATTCAAGAGGTGATGTATGACGGTGATCGTCTCTCCATTGGTTATATACAACAGGTTGAGGATGGCTTTTTCGATATGGGTGGTCCCACAAACGGAATCAAATTCAAAATTGACGGCAAGCCCTACGCAGACTCCGTAGGTGCGAGTGGTCCTCAAGCCATTGATAGCAAAACAGGAGTAGGACAAATCAGCTTGCAGCCATTTAAACAGAAGTTACCGGATGAGTTCGAACTAACGATCGAAGTAGCAGCCGTGGGAGGAGTTAAAGGCCATTGGGATTTTTCAATTCCCGTTAAAAAGACCGTTTCCGGAATGAAATCATGGATGCCGATGATGAGTGCAACGGATGGGGAAACCACCCTGCTGATTAAAAAAATAGGCATTAAACCAGGTACGGGTACGATGGATGTGGAATTGGAATACAGGCGGCCGGCAGCTAAAGCGCAAGATCCCATGTATGACATCCAGGCTATTACAGATACTGGAATTGAGTTGGAATATTATGCGATGGTAGGAGATGGCTACGTTAAAGACGATACGCATATTCAGCTGGGAACCTTTCAATTTGAAGTGCCCCTTGTTACACCGAAGTCCATTACGCTCCGTCCGTATTTGCGCGGGGATGTTCCGGTATATGGAATTAGAGTGCCGATGAATCATGAACCGTCGACCGATCATCCTCTAATTATTCCTCAAGGGGAATTAGGTCGTCTGCTAGTGACGAAAGTGGAACGGTTAAAAGATAAGACGATGGTACATTACCGGAAAGAAGTCATTGACCCCCTTCAGCAAACAGGGCTGATCATCGAGGATTTGGAAGGTAAGTACAATTTTTTCCCATGGGACATGTACATTATTCCATCGGAAGAAACGGAGACGAAGTTAGTTGACGCCCAAAATAATGATTACGTAACCGAATTCCCGGCCTTGAATCCGGATCAACAGCCAGTCTTTGTCACCCATGAATACAAAAATCCCATTTTCCCGAAAGAGCTGGAAATGACAATACCGATTCAATAATGTAAACGTCGGACGATTGATGGGCAGTGTGGATGATGTGTCGGTGTGCACAGCTGTGCGCGGAGTGCACCTGATGTTTGCGGACAGGAGGTCCGCTATTTCCCAACAACTGTACCAAATTCAAGGATTCGCGGACACAGGATCCGTTATTCTCGGTTTTTCCCTGATTTTGCGGTGATATATCGGTAATAGCGGAACCTGTGTCCGCTTAACCTTATGCTTAGCACCTTTGTTCACAAATAGCGGAATCACGGTCCGCTCAAGAGTTGTTCAATCAGCTCCTTCCTCATAACCCCCCCTAAAGTATGATTGGTTTCCCATATGGGTTTCCAACAATATCGACTTTATGGGGGGTTACTTCATTAAAATGTATCTTCAGCCTCTACTTTTAAATGTTCACCGTGAGCAGTTTCGCCTTCGCCGCTGATCCCCTTGACCTTTACCATTTCCAGTACCTTTTCGGTCAATTTTAATTCCCCAATCGACATGGTTAGCGGCAGCCTGAAAGTTAACGGTCAATCCCAATGAGTTAGCAGAATGCGGTGGAACAGATGAATAAGCGACAACGAGCAAAATGAATGCTTTCCATCTGGAGTATCCATTTACAGGAATGCTAAGGGGCAGCTTATATTAACAACAAATAAACCGGCACAAGGATGTGCCGGTTGACTGATATTTCTGATACCCAATAAAGCCATAGATACATGATAGTATATAAAAAAATTCAATATAAGTCTATTACTTTTTTTGGATAAATTGTATGTTATATAAGCGACCGCGGCGCAAAACGAATAAGACATGATAATGAGGGGAGAAGTCTTGCATGATTACACTCAGAAAAATCACGTTAGAAAACCGACGTGCCATATTTAATCTGGAAGTTTCAGAAGATCAACGGCGCTTCGTTGCGTCCAATCTGTCGAGCGTGGCTTCGTGTTATGTCCTTGCAACCAATGACGGACATCCATTTCCATTTGCCATTTACGCGGATGAACAGCCGGTCGGTTTTGTTATGATTACTTATAGAATCACCGGGTACGAACTCCCGACAATCGCAGACGACAGCTATTGCATCCTGCGGCTGATGATGGACAAGCAATACCAGAACAGGGGCTATGGTCGAAAAGCCATGACAAAAATCTTGGAATTTATCCGTACCTTTCCGGCAGGGCCAGCACATTACTGTTGGATTTCTTATAAGGCTGATAACATGGCCGCCAAAAAGCTTTATGAAAGCTACGGTTTCCGTGACAACGGCGAAAGCAGTGGAGACGAGTTAATAACCGTGTTACAACTCTGATTCACTGCTTCAATGGATCAACCTTAGAAGAGATTGTCCCAAAAGTTAAGATCTGTTCGCTCGAAAAGACCACTCGATAGATGAAAGAAACAACAATAATAAGGAAATGGCGGTGCTAGGGAGGTAATCCCTACACTGCCATTTCTGGCTTTTGGTTATTGATTCTTCTTGAGCAAATTGTGGGCGAGCGAAAGCTACCCGACTCAAGGCTAGCAGTGTCCGTACCATCTTTGCAGTTTGGGATGATGGCTAAGCCGCTTTTCGGCTTCATTCAAATGCTCAATAATAGAGGCTGGCAGGTTCATTAGGATTCTCTCCTATATTGTATCTTATTTTGTCTTTCCTTGTTCTCCTGCGAGTTGTTCGGTGTTCGAAGGCGGTGTTCGTACAATGCTTGATGGAGCACAATATGTAACTTATGAAACTTGATATTGGTTCATAATTCACACATTCTCAACATCATATATGAGCAATGATCGCGGAGATTCGAATGAGAAAATTGATGATAGCAGCGGGATTACGCCGGACAGACGGATGACAATGCACATCTTACACATTTACGATGTCATGTTGTCTTCTCTACACTTTGGAATGTAAGCGTTACCTGTTAATCACTGAAACGTGATGTACGTAAGTGAACCAGATAACCTGACATGAATCGATATTTGAGAAAGGAGGGGAAGCATGAAGGGGAAAAGACTACTTGCTGTGATATCCGAAAGACGTTCAATCCATCGCGAAACGAAGCCGCCTAATAAGGGTGTAAACCAAACGTCTCTTGGTAAAAGAATCAGGGTGAACTGGCAGCTCTATCTGTTCTTGGTGCCGGTCATGCTGTATTTCCTTGTATTTCACTATGCGCCCATGTATGGTATCCAGATTGCCTTTAAGAACTTTATCCCTAGCAAAGGAATCATGGACAGCCCATGGGTGGGTTTCGATCATTTTGAGCGTTTCTTCCATTCCTACTATTTCTGGGATTTGCTGTGGAATACGTTCAGCCTCAGCTTCTACGAGCTGTTAATCGGGTTTCCGCTGCCGATCATCCTGGCGCTTGCTTTCAACGAAATCCGGACGGGTCCCTTCAAGAAAATAGTCCAGACCGTTACGTATGCGCCTCATTTTATATCCGTTGTTGTCATGGCGGGTATGATTATTACGTTCTTATCGCCGTCCACAGGCATACTGATCCAATTTATCAAATGGATGGGCATCGACGCGCCGAATTTTCTGTCGGATCCGGCCTGGTTCAAGACCGTATATGTTCTGTCTGGGGTCTGGCAAAGCACTGGATGGGGGACCATTATATATCTGGCTGCGCTGTCCGGTGTCGATCCCCAGCAGCATGAAGCTGCGATCGTGGATGGGGCCAGTCGTTTCAAACGATTGTTGCACATCAACCTGCCGGCCATACTCCCAACCGTCACCATTTTGTTAATTTTGAACATGGGCAACATTCTTACGATAGGCTTCGAAAAAATACTGCTGCTGCAGAACTCACTGAATATGGAGTCTTCTGATGTCATTTCAACTTATGTCTACCGGACCGGTCTGGTAGACGCGCAGTACAGCTTCTCGACAGCCGTTGGCCTGTTCAACTCCGTTATCAACGTCATTTTACTGGTAACGGTTAACCGGATTGCCAGACGCACCAGCGAGAACAGCCTATGGTAGAAAGGGGGAAAGTACATTGGTTACCGCTATGAAGGAATCGAAGTGGGACAAGGTATTTCTTGGCAGCGTCTATATCTATTTATCCATCGCTCTGATTGTTGTTCTTTATCCGCTTATTTATATTCTCAGCGCATCGATCAGCAGCCCGCAGCAGGTGAATTCGGGTGCGATGTGGCTGTTTCCCAAGGAGATTACCTTGGCCGGATACCAGCTGGTCTTCGAAAACCCGAAGATTTGGAACGGATATCTGAACACGATAGTCTATACTGGGATAGGAACGCTGTTGAACCTGGCCGTAACTCTGCCTGCAGCCTATGCGCTCAGCAGGTCTGATTTAGTCGGTCGTCAACTGTTCTTGGGATTTATTCTGTTCACGATGTTCTTTACCGGAGGGCTTGTGCCAACGTATCTCGTAGTCCGGAATTTGGGGCTGATCAACACGATGGGGGCGCTCATTCTTCCCGTAGCAGCATCGGTATGGAATATAATTGTTGCCCGGACGTTCTTTCAGACGACGATCCCGAAGGAACTGCAGGAAGCGGCATACATGGACGGCTGTACCAACCTGAAGCTGTTCGTCCGCATTATTCTGCCGTTGTCCGCACCGATTATCGCAGTCATGGCTTTGTTTTACGGGGTCAGTCACTGGAACAGCTATTTTCCGGCTCTGATCTATCTCAACGATGAGAGCAAGTACCCTCTGCAGATGGTATTACGGCAGATTCTGGTTCTTCAGGAAATGACGGCGGAGACGACCGGCGCGGGAATCAGCGGGGATGCCGCCAGGGCAATGAATTCCAAAGCCGAAACCGCATCACTGATCAAATACGGGGTTATCGTCGTATCGACACTGCCGATTGTGGCTCTCTATCCTTTTTTACAGCGATACTTTGTCCAAGGGGTCATGATTGGCTCTGTAAAAGGATGATGAAAGCGTTTTATAAAAATATGAACTTGAGTATTCAAAGGGAGGAAACATGGATGAAGATGACAAGCAAACCTTGGAAGCTGGTGTTGACGGGCATGACGGCCCTGTCTCTGCTCGCCGGATGCAGTTCGGCCAGCGATACGACTACTGGTACGAAGTCAACAGAAGCAGCCGCAGTGAATAAGGAAGGCTTCCCGATTGTTAATGAACCACTAACACTGACGATGATGGCACCTGATGTCGGTGTTCAGAACTGGCAGGATATGATCGTTCTGCAGCAGATGAAGGAAATGACGGGCATTTCCTTCCGATACTTAAACGCTCCGAAGGATAGCTTTGATACGAAGAAGAACCTCGTATTTGCCAGCGGCGATTACCCGGATGTCTTCTATGCTGCAGGCTTGACGGCGGCTGAACAGATGAACTATGGCGAGCAGGGAATTCTGATTCCGCTTGAGGAGCTTATCGAGGAATATGCTCCGAACTTCAAGGCGCTGATGGACGAGATTCCCGAGATCCGTAAATCCATTACCGCTCCTGATGGGCATATCTACTCCTTGCCTGCGATCGATTTAAGCCAGCACTGGTATCGCAACCCGATGTGGTATAACGGAGATTTCATGGAGGCCCTGAATATCGACAAGCTTCCGGAGACGACCGAGGAGCTCTATACCTTCCTGAAGCGGGTAAAAGAAGAAGATCCGAACGGCAATGGTGTCGCCGATGAAATCCCGATCTCTTCCGTATCGACAGCAACGACCAATGCTCGGGATATTCGTACTTGGCTTCTTGGCGCTTTCGGCGTTTATGAAGACGAAATTTATGTTGATGATGAGGATGTTGTTCATTATACCCCGATAGAAGAGGGCTTCAGAGAGTATCTGGTCTATATGAACCGTCTATGGAAAGAGGATCTGCTTGACCACGAAAGCTATTCACAAACCGCAGAACAGAAAAAGGCCAAGGCACAGAACAATCAGGTGGCCCTGTTCTCCGACTGGCATGCCTACATGACCAAAGGGGGAGAACCGTCCACCAAAGATCCGATGTTCGCTCCGGTGAAGAGCGATTTGGTAGACAAGCCGGCCATCGCCAAGAACAGAGGGATTACTACGGGAGCTTTTGCAATCACGGTTACCAATCCTGCCCCTGAAGCATCGATGCGTTGGGTGGACTACCTTTACTCTTATGAAGGATCGCTCTTTTTCAACAAAGGACCTGAAGGCAAGCTGTGGGAGTACACGGATGAAGCCAATCGTGTGAAGCGCTATCTGCCTGTTCCAGACGGCAAGGAAATGGAGGATTACCGTGCGACCTTGACGCCAAATTACGGCATTCCGGCTCCTACCATCAACACGGACGATATTAATAAAGGATTGAAGACCGACTTTGATCTGTGGGTTGAGAAGGAAACGAAGGAAAAGCTGCTTGATCGCGGAGCCAGACCTCCGTTCCCTGCTTTGTTTCTTACCGTTGAAGAGCAAACCGAGATTAACAGTCTGAACTCTGATCTGAGCACGTATGTACAACAGATGGAGGCGAAATTCGTTACCGGAGCAGAACCATTGTCAAATTGGGATAACTACCTGAGTACGATGAAGAAAATGGGTGCCGATCGGGTCGTTGAAATCTACCAAGGTGCATATGACCGCTGGAAGTCGAACTAAACATAAATTGTGCCTAGCAGAATTCCAGTGGGCCTGATTAAATCCTGAATATCATACAAATGTGGAGGCATAGTCTATGAAAATTACGAGACATCCGAACAATCCGATCGTCGTTCCGGGGAAGTACGAATGGCGTAAAGTCACCGTATTCAATCCTGCGGTTATTATCGACAACGGCAAGTTTTACATGATCGAGCGTACCGCAGGCTCGCTAACGCCTTGCAAGAATGTTTTGGGACTGCTGGAGAGTGAAGACGGAGTGAATTTTACGCACGTAAAAGACGAGCCGATCGTGACTCCTGACATGCTGGGCTTTCCATATGGAAGCGTCCAGGACCCGCGGATTGTCAAAATTGACGGCACGTACTATCTAAACTATGCCCTTAGGCCGTGCGCCATGAGTTACTATCCGACAGGAGCGGGCATACCGGAGCGTTCGATTCCGAAATATCCGGACGGGTGGGGAGAGGAGGAAGGCCACTGGCTCACTCGCTCTTCGATTGTGAAGTCGGACAATCTGATCGACTGGGAATTCGTTGCAGATACGACACCACTCGACATAAACGACCGTGACAACATTTTGTTCCCTGAGAAGATTAACGGAAAATATGTATTGCTGCGCCGTCCGGAGGAATACGTGGGTGCGGCTTACGGAACGGACAGCGCGGCGATGTGGATTACATACTCAGAGGATCTGGTTCATTGGGAAGAGCCGAAGCTTCTGGCCAAGGCCGAGAATACGGCGTGGGAATCCAGGAAAATTGGCGGAGCAACGCCACCTGTGCGAACCGATAAAGGCTGGCTGGTCCTTTACCACGGCGTTGATGATAAGGTCGTTTACCGTGTTGGGGCGATGCTTCTTGACCTGAACAACCCTGAGAAGGTCATAGCAAGAACTAAGAATTTCATTATGGAACCGGAAACATATTATGAGAAATTCGGTTATCAAATTCCGAATGTGGTGTTCCCGACAGGAAACGTGGTCAAAGACGGCCTGCTCTATATCTATTATGGTGTGACCGATACTGCAATTGCACTGGCTACCGTGCCGGTCGATGAGCTGGTAGAGCATATCTTGAACGAACCGCAGTGAGTGAAGTGAAGTAGAAGCATCAGGGCCCTTTCGAGACAAGATCTCCTAAAGGGCCCTTCTGTTATATATCCAGCCTATTCGAGTGATGTTGTTTGCGGTACTGACCGGGCGTAAGCCCGGTTTCTTTCTTGAATTTGCGGATGAAATTGGGTGCATCCAGGTAGCCCACCTGTTCGATGATTTCCTTCAGGGGAGCGCTTGTCGTCACAAGCAGCCGAATGACTTCTTCCGTGCGCCTCTTCCAGATATACTGCGAGAAACTGATCCCGGTCTTCTCTTTGAAGCTGCGGCTTAAGTAAGAGGTAGAGACGGAAAATTTAAGGGCAACATGCTCCAGGCTGAGCGTATAGTCGGCAAACTGCTGATTCACATAATGTACGATATCATCGATCAGTTTAGGCGCTGCTTGCTCATGGTTGCGCTCAACCTTCTCGCAAACCTCTGTCGTCAGCGACAACAGCTTGTCCTCGAATTCCTCAAGCGTCTCAAACGACGTATAGTCCGAGATATTGCTGAATACTTCGTTCATTCCGACCTCGGAGGCGGAACGAAGCAGTGCGTTCAGCAGATCGAAGCAAATGCAGCGCAGCAGATGAATCTGCAGCGGTTCGCTCCGGATGGTCTCCATCATCTCGGCGATCATCTGCACAGCCACCGACTCGTTGCCTTGCTTCAGGCTTTGCTCCAGCTTGAGCAGCGATTTTCTTGGAAGCCACACGCCTTTGGCGACAGGATGACTCTGCTCTGCCAATTGGTCGAAATAGGTGATGCGGCTGCTGCCAACCATTCGGTGCTCCAGTGCGGTTGCGGCTTCGATGAAGGATTGGTTCAGCTGCCCTAAACTCCGGTAAGGCGTACCTACGCCCATGCTCGGATCGAGCCGCGTGTTCTCGGAGATCAATTCCTGGACCGCGCGAATGATCTGCTCCATCCGGAGCTTCAGCAAATCTTGACCAGGGTCAGGAAGTGATACGATCAGCGCAAATTGATTATCGGCTGAGAATTCAACGCCGTAAATATTCGCATGAAGCCCTGATGGTTCAACATGGCTGAGAATTTCATGCACCTGCTGACGATCATTCTGGACATCCTCGGTCGCATCGTTTTCTTCCCAGGACAGAATCACACAGAAATAAATGACTTGTTCTTGGGGAGATTCCAGTCCGACTCCGGCGATCATTCGCTCGATTTCGGGATCATCCGGCTTGCCGTGCTTCAGTAGAAGCAGCATGCATTGGTTGCGCACGAAGGGTTCTTGCATATCGATACGGGCACTGTAATCGTGAAGGGTCTGACGAATCCAATCCCATTCATTGCGCGTTCTTGGCTCTGGGGTATCGTTGACTCTGAGCTTGGCGAATTCCATCAAGTCCTTAATCGGGTGATATTGGCGTCTAGCCAGTACAAAAGCGGCGAGCACTCCGGTTACGACTGCGATGCCAAACACCATGAGAATGAGCGTCTGTACATGAGCGACCCGGCTGAAGAACTGGTAGCTTGGCATGATGGTCATGTAGTTCCAGCCATTCTCCCCGGATTTGACGGATACGACGGAGTACTTGTCATTCTTCAGGGAGACATTGTGTATGCCGGCATCAAGCGCAGCCAATGTCCCGAGATGTTCTTGAGACAGGGATACGCCTTGATGGTTGGCTGTAAGCACTTCATCATTTTGATTGAAGATGTAGCTGCTCCCGGTGAAATCGCTAAGAATGGAATCCATGACCCCGGTAAGGTTGGACTCTTTCACCATATATATGACACTTCCGTAGGGATAGGGAGCATTGGGCTTAATAGGTACGATTATAGTCAGCATCGCCTCCTGCCTAGAGCTGTTGATTGTAACATTCTCGGCAGGCCGTATTAACATCTGATTCGTTTCGTTCAGAGCAACGATTATATCTTCCAGATTCCAGTTCTCATAACGATAAAAGGAATCGAACGCAACGTTAACATTCGTTAGGCCGCGGTAAGAATAGATAACCGGGTCGTTATGATAGTATAAGAAAATGTCTTCAATGATGCTGCTGTTCGCCTTATAGTTGGCCAAAGCTTGAATGGCTTCCACCCTGTAATAAGAATCACGAACCATATAAGGAGTTAAGCGTCTGTCATAAGCGATTCGGCCTGAAATCTCCCGAAGCTCTGCGATACGGGAGTCGATGTTCATTTTGACCTGGTTCAATTGATTAATGTTGGATAGTTCAATCTCGGAACGAAGTCCGTTGACAGCGCTATCATAAACGAAAATGGTTACCCCCGTCAGGGGAATCAGGAAGATCAGAATATAAGACAGAACGTATCTTAAGAGCAGCTTCGACTTAAAGTGATTCCAGTTTATCCGGAAAGTGGATACGATGAATGATCTGAGCTTGTGAATGGTCATTTGGGTGAAAATCCTCCATTGCATTCTTTCATGTCTGCGGAAATCCGATTTTATCAAAAACGATAAGTTACTTGAAACATTATATCATTATAATGATATAATTCAGAGAAATATTAAAAATTAAATTTCTAATAATTACTCTTTACTTAAACGTAACCTCACCGTTGGCGATACAGGCATTCCTCGTTATATCGATCTGGGGCAATGCACCGTCAAAATTGCACTGGCGTTGGCCGATGCATTCGGGTGTACGGTCAATGAGCTGCCCGTCAGCATCGTGCTGTCCTGGTTTGAGCAAAAGGCCGTTGCTATTCTGCTGGGCTTATTCAGTCGGGCATTCAAGATATCCGAATTGGACCGAAACCACCGGAGTTCATCTCCAATGGGGTCCTGGACATCCTGGTCGACATGTTCAGCCTGAAGCTGATTACAACGGCGGAGGAAGACATGAATGCCAGGCTGGCATTGTCATAATTATTCAAATGGCAAATTAAATTAAACGGCCTTACCCTGAAGAAATTCAGGACTAAAGCCGCTTAATTGACTCTTTTGGAAATGGCGGTACAGGGATGAACTCCCTGGGATCGCCATTTTTTTATTTTTGCTGGGCTTAATGGTGTTGGTTTTTTGCTCCCCACTCACATAACTGTTCCAAGATGGGTAATAGCGTTTCCGCTTTATCTGTAAGACTGTACTCGACTTTTGGCGGAACTTGAGGATACTCTTTGCATGACACCAGGCCGTCAGCTTCCAATTCTTTGAGCTGTGAGCTCAATGTTTTGTAAGTGATTGCTCCTATTTGTCTTTTCAGATCATTAAAGCGAACGGTTTGGTTTTCTGCCAAAAGGTACATAATAACCATTTTCCATTTACCACCAATAATTGAAATGGTATATCCAAAAGGTGTATCTTGAACATTTTTAACTTTACCTTTAAATTCAGCCATACTCATACTTAACACTATCCTTTCGGGTAGTACCTATCATAATTGTGCGTACTATTTTTTTATTTGTGCTCAGTCTATACTAACCTTACTTTGATGTAAAGGAGAGAAACAAATGACTAAAAAAACAATACGCCTGTTAATGCCACAGTGGCAAGGGGGAAACAACCCGAACTACTCTTTTGGAGCCGAGTTGCTTGCTTGGCTAGCTCCGGACAGTGATCAGCCCCTTATCCATGTACCGGTTCAAACTTATGATGGAACTCCGCTAGAAAACGAGGATGGAATGAATGGAAGAAAACAGCTGCTTAAACAGCTAGAGGCTGCTCATCATCTTATTGAAGCTCATAAGCCAGATCGCATCGTCATGTTTGGCGGTGATTGCTTAGTTGAACAAGCTCCTTTTGCCTATTTAAACGAGCGGTACGATGGGGAATTAGGTTTAATATGGATCGACGCTCACTCTGATTTGGTCAATTATGTCGGCTATGATAACGGGCACGCATTACCTCTCGGGAATCTTTTGGGAGAGGGAGATGAGGAGTTTGCAAAACATGTGAAAATCCCGCTAAAACCTGAAAATGTCTTTATTGCAGGATTAGCGACTCCTACAGAAGAAGAACTTGCAGTGATTTCAGAAGCGTTTCAAAGACTAGGTGTTGCACCTACAGAACCAGACACGGAAATGATTCAAAGACTTGGTATTCGAACGGCCGGAACGAAAGAGTTAGCGAGCAGTACTGAATCTATAAAAGAATGGATCAAAGAAAGCGGCATTAAGCACCTAGCTATTCACCTTGATTTAGACGTACTTGATCCACAGGCATTTCGTTCTCTATTATTCGCTAACCCTGAAGAACCCTTTAATTTATCTCCTAAGGGAACCATGCAAATGCCTCAACTAGTGAGTTTGCTTAAAGAATTATCTGAAGCGACAGATGTCGTTGGATTAGGTATAACAGAGCATTTGCCGTGGGACTCCATTAACTTGAAGAAACTCCTTGGAGATATACCCATTTTAAATAACTAAAATTATAAAAGTATTTTAATAGAACAACGAACTGCATATACTTAGAAAATACATTCCGCACCCTAGTTTTAGGGTGTGTTTTTTTATGGTAGCAAGTGCAATGATTCAGATTGATTTCGTTTAAATGAAGGCCATTCCTTGAGGAAGGCCTTCATATCTTAATATCAATATAAATATAATAATAAACAGTAAATATTTATTGTAAAACGATAAATTTATTGATAAAATCAAATTCATAATAATGAAGTGAGGTGCTTTTAATGAAACGTGGATCCACACTCTTTCTAAGGATAGCTGTTATTCTTATTGGAATCCCAATTCTTGCATTGTGTATATTTGTGGTACCAAGGATAGCGAATTTCACTGCAGAATTGTATCCAGATCATACTTATTTGAAATATCTCGTTTTCATCGATTTGTATGCAGCAGCGATACCTTTTTATTTTGCTTTGTATCAGGCTTATAAGCTTATAGGCTATATTGACAAGAACAAAGCTTTTTCAGAATTATCCGTGCGCGTTCTAAAGAATATAAAATACTGTGCAACCATAATCAGCAGCTTGTTTGTGGTAGGTATGCCACTCTTCTATCTGATTGCGGAGAAAGACGATGCCCCAGGTATCATACTCATCGGAATGGCACTGATTTTTGCGTCCATGGTGATTGCCGTTTTTGCTGCAGTTCTTCAAAAGCTTCTACAAGAGGCAATTGATATAAAATCTGAAAATGATTTGACGGTCTGAGGTGATACTATGGCGATTATAATCAATATTGATGTCATGCTGGCTAAGCGAAAAATGAGCGTAACCGAACTTTCGGAGAGGGTTGGAATAACAATGGCTAACCTTTCTATATTGAAAAATGGAAAGGCCAAAGCCATTAGGCTTTCAACTTTAGAAGCCATTTGCAAAGCGCTGGAATGCCAACCTGGAGATATTTTAGAATACAAAAGTGACGAGAACACGTAAGGATCATAAAGCAAGGACGCAAAAAATCGCCATTTTGGTGATTCATAGTTGATGAGATGAATGTCTGATGGGGAACAGCATCGAAACAATAAACTGACATGCAGTTTGGTTTGCATAGCAGGCAAGGATCACTGCCCCCAGTATGTGGTAATATTGTTGGCAAGAACAATTGAAGAGGGGCTCGATACTTGATTCGGGGAGTAATTATCGAAGATTTTTTTGTTTTAGTAACGAAAACGAAAGTTCAACAAACAAAGGCTCGTGAAACATCTATCGTGTGTACATGAGGAGGGTAAGGTATGATGGACAACTGCAATATTGGTAATTCTCAGGAAAATAGTGAGATTGATAATGATCAATGGATCAGCGAAGTGGATCAGATTCTTCATGAGATGATCGATAAGTTAGGTGTAGCATATGGCATCGTAAGGGAAAGTAATAACCAAGAGGAGCCAACTTGCTGGAATATTCATATCGAAGATTCTGAAACGGTGCTCACATCGACCATCTTATTTGAATATATGAGCCAGAATAAAAACTTGAAGGAAGCAATGTCTCTTTTTATGTGCGATCAGTTTCCACACTATAGTTAAACGAGTGCGTTAACGTGTAAAGTTATTTAACTAATGGTCAGGAGAGCGAAAGGGTAATTTAACGTTGCAACTTATGGAAATTAAGATCGTCATATAATGAAGGGGGAGAGTATGATGATTCTTTTAAGAAGTATATTGATTGTACTCTTCGTATCTTTAATCGGGTGTCAGCAAAATACGACCTCAACAGAAAACCTCACTAATGAATTAGAAATAGAAGGTTTTGTGGAGCCAGAACCATCGGATTGGGTGAAATATATAACGCCAGTCAGAGAGTACATGTATTATAGAACACAAGCCGTGGTTAACAAGGATATTCATATTTTGTGGGATCATTACCCAGATCTAAAAGAAAATATTGACCACAAGCAAGGTGTTAATATTGAGAAATATGAGGTTGAATCCTTAAATCAAAATGTTAACTTGTTGGATGCCAATTATAATATTGAAGATGATGAACGAATTAAAGTGAAATCGATAAACGATAATAACGTGGAAGTTCTTATTCATGCAAGTATGATTTGTTTGAGAGATGATTTTGATGAGTCCGGAGGGGAATATTTAATTAAGCTGTTCTTAGAACATAAGAACAACCATTGGACCGTCGTAAAAACTGACGAATATACTTTACCAGAATATAAAGAATGGATGAAGGAAAAGGAACAGATATAAGCCCTTGTTAAGCCTATCTAAGCGAACGGGAACCATAGCTGAATAATAAGTTGAAGGCAGCCGCCAGTATGATCGGCTGCCTTTTAAGTATAGGATGACACTTTAGGGGTGTAGCTTGCAAAGGCAACCGGCGCCTAAATCTGAATGCGACTTCGAGAATATTACCGCCTGTGTTAAGCACGACCTTCAACAGGTCGTGTTTTTCTTGTGAACCAGATCAAGTCTTTGATGATCTAATTAGAAGAAGGACTTGAGGGGAAAGGGGAACTACGCGTGGATTTACCAGAGAAAGCAGAGCTAGCAAGACAAGGGGATAAGGAAGCTTTCATGTACTTAATAAAAGCTGTTCAACAAAGCCTATTTGTTATAGCAAGATCCATCGTTAAAAACGACGAAGATTGTGCAGATGCGATGCAGGAGACGATTGCTAAAGCTTTTTCTAATGTACATACACTGAAAAAGCCGGCTTATTTTAAAACATGGATTATTCGAATTTTGATCAACGAGTGTAATCGGATTATTAAGAAAAAGAAACAAGTACACCCTGTCCCTTATGATATGAGAAAGACATCATATAAGGGTGATTATGAACAAATCGAGCTGTTTGAGGTGATTGACAAACTGGATGAACAGCTTCAAACCATCGTGACGCTTTTTTATATCGAGGATTTATCGGTCAAGGAAATATCCAAAGTGCTTGAAGTTTCCGAAGGAACAGTAAAATCACGTTTATTCAGGGCTAGACAGCAATTATCCGAGCTCGTCCTAGGGGAAGGAGAAGCCAAATATGAATTATCATGATCCGGTCGACCGCGAGCTTAAACAATTGTTAAAGTCCAAAACACAAGACTTGGTCATTCCTGATACAGTACAGCTTGCTGTGGATAACACGCTTTCCTCACTTTCTAAGCAGAATATGAAAAAGCAATATCCCCTTAAACGATGGAGATGGGCAGCAGCAGTTATAGCCCTCATTTTCGTCCTAGGTACGGTTTCAATCTTTACAGTGCCGACATTTGCCGAAATGCTCAGGTCTTTATTTGCCAAGGACAACTCGGATATCGGACTCCTGCGAGCCCAAGAATTGGGACTGGTGCATGATCCCCATATTAAAGTGAAGGACGAAGGTTACACGCTGGTCATTGATGAAGCTGTTGCGGATCCAACCCGAGTGACGATTGCTCTTCAACTTTTTGATAGAAAAGGGAAGCATGATCGCAACAAGCTTGCCCTTATTGATCCGAACAAGATTACGATCAAAGATGACAAAGGAAACGAAGTAGGCAGCATGTACGATATGGGGTACACGAGCGATTTTTATTATATGGTTGCTTTCTTTAGTGAGCCGCTGCAAACAGACAAGATTACGATAGAAGGGAATATTGGGACGCTTGGACAAAGGAACGAACCATCAATAGAAGGAAATTGGAACTTTATCTTTGACATGGATATGAAAGAAGCAAACAAGCAGACCAAAATAGAGGAATTGTCTGGCAGCTACACAACGCCGAACGGCATGACGATCACATTAAAAAGGCTGACGAGAATGGTACAAGGAGTACGGTTCGAACTGGAGACCGAGCTTGATGATGAAGCAATGGGAAGATCCCCCGGTGATTTATGGGAAAAGCAGATGCTAAGCTATCATTTCGAAACCATAGAAGGAGAAGAGATTCATTCGATGAATCCGAGAAAAATGGGGTACATGAACAGCCTGATGACATCTGATCATAGAGTGATAGGAAACGGAAAAATGCGTTGGAGTTATACGTTCAAGTACCTGCCTGAGCATGAACCGTACCGTTTTGTCCTGGATGGATACTCGGTCGCGGAAAAGGACGGAAGCAGGGTTTCCTTTAAACCGTCGCAGCTGACCGAGCCCAAAGCCTTTAAAATATTGAATGATAGAGTGGAGTTGGTTGGGACTTCGCTTGAGGAATCGCAAAGCGGCGACGGAATCTCTGAAATGGCTGTCTCATTCTACGGGGAAATGGAAAATGAAATAAGACACGAGGAATGGAAAGCCTATGATTCAGCAGGCAAGCAGTATGAGGTAACTATGAGGGGAGCATCATCATTCGTAAATACTCTGACTGATCATTGGAGAGAGGGATTTATCAGCATGGGGGATCGTAACACACAGCAGCCTTATGAATTCCGGATTCCGGGTTTAGATCAGATTCCGGAGGAACTTATACTGGTAAGGGAAGTGGTGGATAAACGATACAAAGACCCTGAATGGTCCGTATTCATAAAACAGTAGAAACAAACGAACCATTCCTCTCAGGGAATGAGTTCGTTTTTTTTCTTTCTAAGATGTTGGAATGGAATGTGCGCTTTTATGGATTGCTCGATTACATCAGTTTTGGATATATATCCACAATCCATCTGTTGATATACTAGCGTAAACATAGAGAAGGAGGAGAGTCGAATGGCTCTAAGAAGCGGATGACAACAGGACTTAATTTTGAATAGCGTGCAGGTTGTCATGATGGACTTGTACGTGCAGCAGAAAGGGGAGAAGACATGGAGCATTTCGTTGAAGAGAATCTCAAAACCGTGAAGCAGCAGATGGAATTGGCATGCCAAGCATCGGGTCGCCAGATAGAGGACGTGAAATTGTTGTTGGCAACCAAAACCGTACCGCTTGAAAAATTGCAAATGGCTATACAAGCGGGGGAGACTCTATTCGGGGAAAACAAAGCACAAGAACTACGGGGCAAATTTCCGCTTATGCAGCAGTTCAATCAGGTAGAGTGGCATTTTATCGGACATTTGCAAACGAATAAAGTGAAGGACGTTGTCAAATATGTTACGCTCATTCATTCTGTGGACCGTTTGAAACTGGGGCAGGCCCTTCACCATCAGCTCGTTAAAGAGAACAAAACCATGGATGTTTTGGTGCAAATCAACACGTCCTATGAAGAAAGTAAATTTGGTGCTCCTCCGGAAATGGCAGTGGAGTTGGTAGAACAGTTGTCCCAGTTCGAAACGTTAAACGTGAAAGGCTTAATGACGATTGGCAAACTGAATGCAACCAACGATGAGACCCGGCATTGCTTCCGGTTACTAAAATGTATTCAAACACAAATCAGAGAGAAAAATTTCCCTCGTGTGCAAATGGATATCCTCTCGATGGGCATGTCCGGTGATTATAAGGTGGCCATCGAGGAGGGAGCTACCATCATCCGTGTAGGGACAAGCGTATTCGGCCAGCGTTACTTGCCGGACAGCTATTACTGGAACGAACACGCGCAACAGGACGATTAGGAGAAAGGCAGGAGAACACTCATGAATACAACAACATCCCCTTCGCTGCGCGGCCGCGATTTGATATCGCCAACCATAGCCGCTTTAATATCTGTCATTGTCAACTATGGAGGCACCTTTATTCTCGTGTTTCAGGCAGCAAAAGTCGCGGGTTTAAGTCCCGAAATGACCGCTTCCTGGATTTGGTCCATCTCCATTGGAGTGGGCATAACCGGGATCTGGCTAAGTTATCGTTACCGGGAACCGATTATTACGGCTTGGTCAACACCAGGCGTGGCTTTTCTCGTTTCGGCCTTAGCGGTAACCCCTTATCCGGAAGCCATTGGAGCTTACATAATCTCTGCCGTAGGATTTATTGTTTTAGGATTATCGGGCATGTTCGAACGATTTGTCCGGCTTATTCCTTCAGGTATTGCTTCTGGACTACTAGCAGGCATTTTACTGCAGTTTGGCATTTCAGCTTTTGGGGGAGCGAAAGTTGATCCATTGCTTGTCGTTGTCCTGTTTGCCGCTTATATCGTGTTAAGACGGTTTACATCCCGCTATGCGATTGTTGGCATACTGGCCATCGGACTGATTTATTTGATTGTTATGGGAATAGCGGATTTCAGCACGATCCACTTGGCGATTGCATCACCGGTATTTGTCGTTCCGGAGTTTTCACTACATGCTACATTAGGTGTTGCATTGCCGCTGTTTATTATTACTTTGACAGGACAATACATGCCTGGAATGCTCGTTTTGCGGAATGACGGGTTTAAGACGAGCGCAAATCCGATTTTGACCGTAACGGGTCTGGGTTCACTTCTTGCAGCACCTTTTGGCTCGCATGCTTTTAATGTAGCAGCCATTACGGCAGCGATTTGCACAGGGAAAGATGCGCATGAGGATTCCACAAAACGCTATATTGCAGGCATTGCATGTGGCATTTTCTATATTGTTGTCGGCATTTTTGGCGTGACGTTGGCTGCTCTGTTTTTGATTCTGCCGGCTACCTTTATCGCGACATTAGCGGGATTGGCATTGCTTGGCACCATTGGTGGTAGTCTTGCCAATGCTTTAACGGATCCCAAGGGACGGGAGACTGCATTGATTACGTTCTTAGCGACAGCCGCGAATGTCACTCTACTTGGCGTCGGTGGCGCATTTTGGGGACTTGTTGCGGGTTTGGCAGCACATCTATTGATTCATGGGAAATTTCATAAAAAGCAATACAGATCAAGCGGAGTACAGCAAGCGGAACCAAAACAATAGAAGGTGGGAACATGAAAACAGGGATAGCGCGGGTCAAAAGACGGGTGCGAGGTTGTTGGTATTATAAAAGCAACCCCGCGAGACGATAAATGCCTTCTTCAATGGCAGCTTCATCTATTTTAGCAAAACCCAGTACCCATCCTTTTCGATTGCTTTCCAAACCATACGTGCTAAGCGGATAAACACGAATACCTTTTTCGAGCGCTAACTTCGTCATGGCTTCTTCGTCAAACGATGGTTCTGCCTCAAGAAGCATATGCAGCCCTGTTTCTACGCCGCTTAGTGTAAAGTGTTCATTCAGACCCGTCGCGATGATAGCTTTCGTCATAGCTTCGTGTCTGCGCCGATATACATTTCGAACTCGTCTCATATGGCGCATGAAATGACCATGTTTAATAAAATGAGTAAGCGTTAATTGCTCCATAATTGGAAGATGACGATAGGTTAGTTCTTGAACTTGGGCAAGCCGGCGAATAGCCTCTTTGGGACCAATGATTGCCGAGATGCGAATTCCAGGAGCAACCATTTTGGAAAAACTCATCATGTACAAGGTGTTTTGAGGACGCTGACTGAACAAGGTTGGAAGTGGGTCGCCGCGATATCGAAATTCGCTGTCGTAATCGTCCTCAACAATCCAAAACCGCTGTTCAGCAGCCATATGTAACAATTGTTGCCTGCGAGGTTCCGACATAATAACTCCAACCGCACACTGGTGGGATGGCGTAACAAACACAAGTTTGGATTGAGGGTGAATGCGGTCGACATACAGCCCGTACTCATCGACCGGAACGGATACAACTTGCATACGCCGATAATTCAGCGCCATCCAGGCAGCAGGGAAGCCGGGATCTTCAACCGAAACCGTATCTCCTTCATGTAAAAGGGCTTGGGCGATTAGATCAATGCTATGTTGTGCGCCTGAAGTTAATATGATTTGATCGAGATTCACATGAACGCCCCGTTCAAGGGATAAATAACGTTGAATCTGTTCTCGCAGCGGCAGGAAGCCATAAGCGTTACCGTAAGCCCAACTGTCCAGGTTTGTTTCTGTGGACGCATGTAAAAAAGATTGTCTCCAATTCTTTTGAAAATGTTCGTCCAGATAAGGCTCATGGGGACTGAAATCGATGTCTACTTTCCGATGTTCTTTGTCTCCGAACCAACTGTGTAAATGGCCAACTGCAGCGTTTAATAAGGGCAATTCAGGGAGGACGGGTCCTTGGGTAGCCGTATCCTCTGATGGACGTGAGGCATATGACCATTCGCTAACTCTTGTCCCGCCGCGACGAGAGGTGACGGTGTACCCGCGGCTGAATAATTCCTCGTAAACAATCTGTATGGTTGAACGGGAAACGCCAATCAATGGAGCGAGTTCGCGGGAGGGGAGCAGTAATTCGCCTGGCGGCCATTTTCCGGTCGTAATATTATGGATTGCTTGATCCAGAAGCTGCTGCCAGATGGGACGTTCATCATCTCGGTTAACTTTTAGCATACATACACCTCTGATGTTATTATGGATTGCTCCATTTACTGATTTATGGATATTAAATAACACTCCATTGATTGATATACTATCATGACAATCGTTGCTTATACAACACAATATAAGCAGACAAACGAGCATACAGAGAGGAGGAGGGTTCATGAAATATTTGGAACAACAAGACAAAGCAGTGGCACATGCTATTCGGCAAGAACTTATACGGCAGCGGGATACAATAGAACTGATTGCATCGGAGAATTTTGTAAGCCAGGCTGTCATGGAAGCCACAGGTACGGTACTGACCAACAAATATGCGGAAGGGTATCCGGGAAAAAGATATTATGGCGGATGTGAATATGTTGATATCGTAGAGGAGCTTGCCACTTCCCGTGTCAAAGAGCTTTTTGGTGCGGAACATGCCAATGTGCAGCCTCACTCCGGTGCGCAGGCGAATATGGGAGTTTATTTTGCATCAGTCAAGCCTGGTGACACCATTTTGGGCATGAATTTATCCCATGGTGGACATTTAACGCACGGGAGTCCGGTGAACTTTTCCGGTAGACTTTACAATTTTGTCCCTTATGGTGTCGATGAACAAACCGGACGCATTGACTTTGATCAAGTGCGAAAACTTGCTCATAAGCATCATCCCCGCATGATCGTTGCTGGCGCAAGTGCTTATCCTCGAACAATTGAATTTGAGTTGTTTGCCCAAATTGCTGCCGAAGTTGGAGCCCTTTTCTTTGTGGATATGGCACATATTGCGGGAATTGTCGCTGCGGGCTTGCACCCCAACCCGGTACCGCATGCGCATTTTGTAACGACAACAACGCATAAAACGTTGCGAGGACCAAGAGGCGGAGTCATCATGTGCCGTAAGCCATGGGCGCAAGCCATTGATAAAGCGATATTTCCTGGGTCACAAGGCGGCCCGCTTATGCATGTCATCGCGGCCAAAGCGGTTGCACTAGGCGAGGCATTGCAACCGGATTTTAAAACGTATATGGAAAAAACTATTGAAAATGCTAATGTACTAGCGGAAACACTAATGAATGAAGGGTTAACCGTTGTATCGGGAGGAACAGATAATCATATCGTATTGGTTGATTTGCGCACGATTGGACTTACGGGAAAAGAAGCTGAAACCATCCTTGATGAAGTGGGGATTACCGCTAATAAAAACGCAATTCCTCATGATACGGCAAGCCCGTTAGTAACGAGTGGCATTCGCTTCGGAACCCCTGCTATGACATCAAGAGGATTGGGCCCCAAGGAAATGAAAGAAGTTGCCCAGCTGATTGGACTTGCCTTTAAAAATCCGAACAGTTCGACGGTTAAAGATCAGATATTGGGAAGTGTACGTGAGATTATCTCTCAGTTTCCTTTATATGGCGGGCTTTAATAGTCTTGCTTTAAGTCTGCTAGTAGCCAAATACTCATGGCTGTCGAGTTCAATCGACAGCTATTTTTAAATGGGTCGCCAATCATAACCCCAAGTTACTCAACCCATTCGCCGAAAATTGCGCGAGCTTTGTTCCAATCCACGCCCAGACTGCCTTGCCAGCCAGCCCAAGGCATCTCCATATCGGAACGGCCCTTGGTGTTGTCCAGACTGAACTCGGCGTTGATGATCGACTCCATGTTCGTCCAGCGATCCGGGGCAAGCTCCAGGATGCGATTGGGGATCACACCGACCATGGCGAGCGCCTTGAGCATGCCGCGGCGTATGCCAGCGTGTCCTTTGATGATTTTCTCGGCGGTGAGTCGTTTCTCATATTTCCCCGGTGTTTCGCCCGCTTCCGCCCGGTCCAGGCTATGCAGCAGATCGCTGAAAGCTTGCTTGTCTTTTTCCGTTGGTTGAATAGGACCTTGCTCCAGCAGTTTGACGAACTCGGTCATGTCTACATACGCGCCGAAGCTCGATCCGCTGTAATTATTGCCCAGATGCATTGCATAACGGATGTAGGACAAGTTGTCCCAGCCTTCGTCGCTATGACTGAATGCGCACACCCTACAGGCAAGAACGCGCTCGGCTTCCTCATACGCATGCGCCCGCGCATGTATCATGGAATGGTAACTGGCCAGCGAAGATATGCCTCGCGGGTAGCTCCCGCCAACCCCGGCGATAAAGGCGCTGCCTACGCTGCTCCAGGAAAGGAAGGGGTTCGTCTGCAGCTTGATCAGCTTGTCGATGATCTCGTCATGACGGATGTATTGCAGTTCATTTGGGACCCATCCGCTGGCGTGGAGCAGCTCCTGCTCGGCCGGAGTAAGTGTAGCGGTCTTATAGATGGAAACCTCGCGTTCCCGATCATAGTCGTTATTCGAGTGGTGGTACAGCTTTTTCAAAACGCGCATCAGCTTGTTATTCATAGATAACTCCTTTCAATCGAGGGGGATAAGCTCGCTCTTCTGATAACTTTGGGATGTCTCATTCTATTATAATAGCAACTAGTAATGTAGACATGCGCTTAAAGGACCAGGCGGGACATAGAGGAAGTGATGTTAATCAGCAGAGGCAAAGCTCGTTATGCTGATGGCAGAACAGTCAAACTGGAGCACTGGTAGTAAGAGCTTGAAATAAGAAAAGTCCCAGCTAATCTCTTGTAATTCGTAGGCTGATGTTTTATATTGACATAAGAGTAGGTCAAAAATAAAAGAGGTGAACGGACGAGATGACTCCACGCACGAAGGAACAAAACGAAGAGATCCGGCTGCGGCGACTGACGCAAATCCGTAAAGCCGCTGCCGATGTGTTTTTGAATAAAGGGCCTTTACTGGAAATCCGTGATGTTGCCACGCAGGCGGAGCTCGGCTATGGCACGGTATACCATTATTACAGCAATAAGGGCGATTTGCTCCACGATCTGCTATGGGACGCGTTGGAGCGGGCCGGGGGATGGCTGGAGGCTCCACCAGAGGCGCCGCTGAAGGTTACGCCGGAGGTCGCGCGGGCTCCGGCTTCGGATGAGGCGCTGGCGGGCGGGCATTTCGGCTTGGCTGCGGCGGCGGATACCGGGAACTCCGCTGCCACGGATTCCCGAAGCGGAAGCCGCGAAACGGCCGCTGCCGCAGAGCTTAGCCCCGTCGCTGCCTCCGGCGTCCGGCTGCTGGAGCTTTGGGCTGAGGACCACGCCTTGTACCTGCTGCATAAGCTAGCCGGTGAGGGCTTTGCCTCGCTACCTGAAGCGCGTTCCGCCCCGCTCTCAGCCGCCTTTCACCGGGAGGTGCTCGCTCCGTTTGCCACGCTACTGGAAACCGGCCGTGTGGCGGAAGGAGCTGTCGCTTCTGGCGGAAACGCGGCGGAGCCGCCAAATCGGCTGCAGCGCGCGGAAATGCTGCTGGCCGCCTTAGTCGGCTGTGCCTCGCTTTCACTTCGCCGCGGTAAGCTGCACGAGGAGGCCAGGGATATCGTACGGTTTTTAAAACTATAGAGCTGATAAGGAGCGAATAAACATAGATGATCATTTTAAAATCACCTAGGGAAATCGAAGAGATGAAGCCGGCGAGCCAAATCGTTGCGGACTGCTACCGTGAGGTGGCCAGACTGATCGAGCCTGGGATCACCACCCGGGAAATCAATGACTTTGTTGCCAGACACATCACCAAGCTGGGCGGCAAGCAGTTTACGAAAGGGTACAACGGTTTCCCCGCCGAAACCTGCACTTCGGTCAACGATGTGGTGGCCCACGGCATTCCTTCGAATCGGGTGCTTATGGACGGCGACTTGCTGAAGCTCGACATCGTTGTGGAATACGGCGGTTGGTTCGGCGATTCGTGCTGGTGTTATGCGGTAGGCAATATCCGGCCGGAGGCGCAAAAAATAATGAAGGTGGCAAAGGAATGCTTGGATCTGGGGATCGCCCGGGCAATCCCCGGGGGTCGGCTCGGCGACATCACGTCGGCGATTCAACAGCATGCGGAAGCGAACGGGTTCTCGGTCGTACGCGATCTGCTGGCGCACGGGATTGGGCGGAGCCTGCACGAGGAGCCGAACTACGAGCATATCGGCGTAGCCGGCAAAGGCATTCGGTTAAAGGAAGGCATGGTGTTTACGATTGAACCGATGATCAACGAAGGTACGTTCCGTATCACGATCGACGACGATCAGTGGACGGCGAGAACGGCCGACGGCAAGCTGTCGGCGCAATATGAGCATACGATTGCAATCACGGCTGACGGACCGCTGATTTTAACGGCCCAGTGAATTTTTTGAATGAACAAAGCCGGGGAATGACAATATAAGAAAGTGGTATACATTTCATTTTCCAAAGGAGGATATCTGTTATGGCTCACCAGAAGAGAAGGAAAGAAGCTGCCTGGAAGTCACGAAAGCAAGAACAGCATCCCCATGGTAAAATCAAATCGCTCAAGGAATTGTCCAGCGAATAGAGTGAAAAGTATACTACTTGGAAGAGAAAGACTGTCGGCGTAAAATACCGGCAGTCTTCTTTTTTGTATTCATTCATCAGACATCTCAGTAGTATATGAAAAAAACTTGAAAATTATTTATATTACAATTATAGTAGATATTGGAATTAAAAATAATATTTGTATGAAGAGGAGCGTGCGCCTATGAAAAAGAGAATTGCTAGTATTCTTACCGCTACTGCAGTTTTATTATCTATTCCAGCAAGTGCATTTGCATACACGCCATTACAAACTCAATCATCCAGCATTATCACCCCGCTTGCACATGATCAATGGAATTTCGTTATATCAGGTGAAGATGAGGTTACTTTTGATTATGCAAAATCAGATGGAGTGAACTTACGTGTCTGGCTGGGGGATGATGAACGCGCTGGTATGGAGCTCCTTGTTTATGATCCAAATGGCAATCTTTTTGCTTCAGGTAATTCAACATCTCGGACTGATTATCAAGTTAAACTGGAGACTAAACCCAAAATCGAAGGAACCTACAAAATCAAAGTGGTTGTAAATGATGGTGGAGGACCCTACTGGATTTCATTGGCTGCAAGATCATACTAATGCTTGGACCGTCCATAATTGGACGGTCTTTTTTTATCTGTCTTTAACAGACTCACAACGAATCTGGAGATTGCTTGATTATGCGAAATTGAATATACAAATTGACTTGACATTGGAGCTTCCTCCAATGTTACTTTGAATACATGGAAAAACTTTATTCTATACAAGAGGTTTCGCAGTTACTTGGGATTCCAAAGGATACGCTTCGGTACTATGACCGGATTGGGATCGTATCGCCGTCCCGTGAAGACAATCGGTACCGCAGGTATTCGAAGAACGACCTCATCGATTTGATGAATATTCAAATCATGCAGTATGCGGACTTCACTCTTAACGAGATCAAGGGAACGTTTGGGTTCCACAGAATGGAGAATGTAGATCCAGCTTATTGCCGTGAGGTTGCTTGGTTCCTCGATGCGAAGAATGCAGAAACGCGTAAGAAAATTGCCCATCTGGAAAAGGTCAGTCAATTGCTCGACATAGCAGCCGAAACGCTAAGGGACTTTAATCATGAAAGCGACCAACGGCTGGCAGAAATCGTTCGCGAACTTTACCGGTCTATTCGCAAGCAGGAACCGGGAATATCCGAGGAGGGATGTCATGGGCATCAACGTTAGGAATTTCTATTTTTTGATTGCTGGCATTCTGGCGATACTGTTTGCCTTTACACACGCATGGAATGGGCAATCCGCAGTGCTGCCGATGCTCCATGTGAGTGCGATAGCGATGGACACTCGAACCGTTGTCCAGCGAAAAGGAAAAAGAATATACTACTTGGATGATAAGACTGTCGGCGTAAATTACCGGCAGTCTTCTTTTTTTGTCTTAATCTTTCCGACCTGTTCCATAAGGTCGCAAGTGCCTAAAATTGTAAAATAATCTAGATATCATATTTAATTTGCTAAGTGTTATGTAACCGCTGTCATTCTATAATTTACTTAGAAAGGAGGTAAAAGGAAAAAGATAAATCAAAATATGAGGAGGTAGATTATGTTTAAATTCAGTAAGAAGTTGATGACGGTCATTCTTGCAGCTACCATGAGTTTTGGTTTGTTTGCAACGACCTCAAGTGCTGCGACCGACTATTGGCAAAATTGGACCGATGGCGGCGGAACGGTTAATGCCGTTAACGGCTCCGGCGGTAATTACAGTGTGACCTGGCAAAACACCGGGAATTTTGTTGTCGGTAAAGGCTGGAATACGGGATCGCCAAACCGGACGATTAACTACAATGCCGGCGTGTGGGCGCCGTCCGGCAATGGATATTTGACTCTCTATGGATGGACTAGAAACGCACTCATCGAATATTACGTCGTTGACAGCTGGGGTACGTATCGACCTACCGGGACTCATAAAGGCACGGTAACCAGTGATGGGGGCACATATGACATCTATACGACCATGAGATACAACGCACCTTCCATTGACGGCACACAAACGTTTGCCCAGTACTGGAGTGTTCGACAATCGAAAAGAGCGACCGGGGTCAACTCGTCCATCACTTTCAGCAACCACGTGAACGCATGGGCAAGCAAGGGAATGAATCTGGGAAGCAGCTGGTCATATCAGGTGTTAGCAACAGAGGGTTATCAAAGTAGCGGGAGCTCAAACGTAACAGTGTGGTAACCGATCGCCATCAATAAACTCAAACGAACGGGAGTGGTAGGGCCGTCTCTGAGGATAAGCGGGGTTTGTGCTGTCTGATATGGTATCAACAACGAATCGACCATAAGGAAACTTCAATCCCCCACATTGGAGACAGACCGGTGGCCGTTTCCTTCGTTTACCCCTAAGTCCGGATACGTTGCGGGCCGTTTCTCGCCATACGAACGGCCTTCAACGTAACGGGGGGGAGGCGAGTTACATGCCGTTATGGCCTATCAGTGTTCCGATCAGCATCAGCATAAAGGAGATATATCAATGAGAAAGCTATTAATGTTCTTTTTAATAGCAACAATGGTTGTGATCGGCGCTTGTTCACAAGTGAAGTCTGAAAAGATAGATGGTTTTGTATTTGTGGAAGGTGGGACCTCTAAGAACAACCAGTCTAACTACGCTGAAAAAAACGCAACCGTATCGAACTTTTACATTGGCAAATATGAGGTCACTCAAAAAGAGTGGGTGGAAGTCATGGGCAGTAATCCCTCTGCATTCAAAGGCGACCATTTGCCGGTGGAAATGGTGAGTTGGTATGACGTTGTGGAGTATTGTAATCAAAGAAGTATTCTAGAGGGCTTAAAACCATATTACAACATAGACAAGGGTAAGAAAGATCCGAATCATAGGAATGATAACGATCATATCAAATGGATTGTCACGATCAATGAGGGAGCTAACGGTTACCGATTGCCTACAGAAGCCGAGTGGGAATATGCTGCAGGCGGAGGTCAGAATAGCAAGGGTTACATCTACAGCGGAAGCAATAATGCCGACGAGGTCGCATGGTATTGGAAAAACGCCGGAGACAAATACCTATCTGGGGATTGGAACTGGCCTATCATAGAGAGCAATCATAATACAACAAAATCGATCGGTACCCAGAAACCCAACGAGTTGGGGGTTTACGATATGTCTGGAAACGTAAGGGAATGGTGCTGGGACTGGCATGGCGACTTGGATAGTCCAAGCGGTTCCTTCCGAGTAGTAAAGGGTGGAGGTTGGATCGGCGACGTCAGCAACAACGAGATATCTTTCCGAGGTAAGTTCGATCCCAATGGCTTTGGCCCCGATCAGGGTTTTCGTGTCGTTCGCGGAGAATAGCCGGAACAAGGCATAATTAAGGTTGATTCATTCGCCCAAGAAATGATATAAACCTCTCGCCGTCCTCTGAAGAGGGCGGTTTTTTGTTCGTTAGCCGTTGGTATCTAGCGAATAAAGAATTTTGATAATGGACGCCTATTGCAAACTGAAGTTGAATCGTTTATTATGGATATAAGACATCCATAATATAATCCGTACCGGATCAGGCTCATTAGCAATGGAACAATAGCGTATGCAAGAAGGTTATTTTTCGCTCCAATTATGGATAATGTAGATCCGTAAAAGTAAAAAACCAATGATCAACCAACATTCGATGTGGAGTTTATTGGAGGCGGCTAGGCGGGCTTTTCACTGCCCTCAGAAACTATAGCGGAAGAGAGATGGATGTTATGAACGATTTTTTTAATGAAGCCATTTGGGAGAAGGCATGGAAAGAACACGGCGAACGCGTTGTGAACAAGATGAAAAAGACCGGAATCGACCCGACCCGAACCTTTGATCATAAGGCGAAGACCTTCAATGAGCAATCATTTAATGAAGAGGGAAGAAAACGGACCACACGGATCATGAATTGGCTTGAAGGACAAGGGGTTCAATTCGACAACGCCTCTGTACTGGACATTGGCGCCGCTTCGGGAGTATTTTCGGTGCCGTTTGCAGAGCGAGGGGCCCGCGTAACTGCCGTAGAATCCTCTCTGCCATTGATCGAATTGCTGAAGGAAAATATCACAAAATTCGCCAATGACCAGGTGAAGATTGTACCGGAACCTTTTGAAGATATTGACGTGCTGGCCAGAGACTGGGACAATGCCTTCAATCTTGTCTTTGTTTCGATGTGTCCGGTCATTCTGGATTGGGATAGCGTCGAAAAGATTTTACAATGCGCCCGGGATTATTGTTATATCAGTATGCCGGCAGGCTCTATGGAGCTCAGTTTGGTGAATGAAATCTGGCCGCTCATCACCGGTCAGCCCTTCCAATCGAAGCACTTGGAGTTCGGATATTTGCTTCATCTGCTGTATCTCAAAGGCTATTCCTATGAGTCCCTTATCACACGGGAAACGAAAACGACGGAAGTTACAAGAGAAGCGGCGTTACAAGAAATGATGAACTGGCTTCGCAGTCACGGTCTTGCTGCAGATGATCAGAATCGGAAATTGGTTGCAGACTATTTGGAGCAAGCGTATCCGTCCGGCAAAGTAACCATCCGGCAGAGTGGTCGTTATGGCAAAGTACTGGTTCGAATGCAAGATCAAAGCATGTACACAAGAAAAATTTGATCGAGACTACGCACGTGTTACGTAGTCAGACCAAGAAGATGAAAGGATGATAGTGATGGCGATTCAACACGCAACAGATTCTACTTTTAGAGGGATGGTCCAAACCGAAGGAGTAACCGTAGTGAATTTTTGGGCTTCTTGGTGTGGTCCGTGCAGAATGTTTGCACCCGTTCTTGAGGAATTTGAAAGGGAAGCAAAAGGTTCCATTAAAGTAGTTAAAGTTAATGTAGACGATAACCCGGTGACGTCTTCCCAATATCAGATTATGAGCATACCGACCACCCTTATTTTCAAAGATGGGAAGCTTCTTTATAAAGAATCAGGCATATTGCCGAAACATGTCTTGAAACATCGCACTGCCTCCAATTAAAGGCTCAAAATGAAAGGAGTTCTTCATAAATAGAAATGAGATCTCAAAGGGATCACGGTATGCATGCACAAGAAGTCGTGCTTTGTGGGCGGCTTTTTTGGCTTTTTCCATATTCGTCGTGACTTCATGGATGACCTCAATGTAATATAAATATGAACAGATGGGAGATGAGGAATGATGTTGAAATTAGTAAAGGCTATGCTCGTGGGATTGAGCATGACTGTAATTGGTTTAGATTCTGGAAATGTGCAACCTACCGCCGTGTCGGCAGCCAGTACAGAATATTATGTCGCCACCGACGGCAGCGACTCCAATCCAGGGACGATCCGTGCGCCATGGAAGACGCTGCAGCATGCGGCAGACGAGGCTGATCCGGGTAGCATGATTTACGTTCGGGACGGCGTATACAATCAGAAGCTTAAGATAACACGCTCCGGGACAGCTGCACAAGGTCCCATTACTTTCACGAACTACGGTTCGGAGAAAGCCATCATTGATGGTGCTGGACTTTCAGTCAACGGGATCGAAGGGCTAATCGAGATAAAAGATGTGAATTACATTACTATTCAGGGCTTAGAGATTCGCAATTATACGACGACTTCCAGAAATGCGGTGCCTGTTGGAATCTATGTTCAAGGCTCAGGCGGCTTTATTAATCTGACCAACAACAAGATCCACGATATCAAGAGCACGGTCACACCAACCGGCAGCGATTTGCTTGGAAGAGATGCTCATGGTATCGCCGTATATGGCACCAAAGCTCCGGAATCGCTTCATGACATTACGATTCATGGTAATGAGCTGTATAATCTTGTCCTTGGTTCCAGTGAGACACTGGTACTGAATGGTAATGTAGATAAGTTCGCGGTAACGGACAATCTCATTCACGATAACGACAACATTGGGATCGATATTATCGGTTTCGAGGGGACAGCGCCGGAAGAAGCATACGACCAGGCCCGAAATGGCTTGGTGAAAGGTAATCGGATATACAACATTTCTTCCAACAACAATCCTTCTTATGGGAAAAAAATCCCGAATAACAGTAACTCAGCTGGCGGTATTTATGTTGATGGCGGCAAAGACAGCATCATTGAGCAGAACTACAGCTACAACAATGATATCGGCATTGAAATTGCCTCCGAGCATGCGGGCAAATCCACCAGCAATATTACGATTCGAAGCAACATGGTGCACAATAACCGGTTGACGGGGATCGCCATGGGTGGATACGACGAGGAGCGGGGCTCAACGGTGAATTGTAAAGTCGTAAACAACACCGTCTACAATAACGAGAATTTAGGTGATGGTAGCGGCCAGCTCTATGTCCAGTATGATACGAGAAATAACGTGATCAAGAACAATATCTTTGTGGCCAGTTCCACAGGTGTGCTGATCTACAATGAATATGCCAAAAATTCAGGAAACGTCGTGGATTACAATCTATATTATTCTCCAGGCGGTAGTGCAGATGCATTCTGGACATGGAAGAGCAAAGACTATACTGGCTTCTCCGCATACAAAGCGGGAACCGGCAACGATGCGCATTCTTTGTTCATGGATCCTAAATTCGTAAATGCTCCCGAAGGCGATTTTCATCTTCAGTCTTCGTCCCCAGCGATAGATGCTGGTTCGACGGATCACGCGATCATCGGAACGCAGGACATTGACGGTGAGCCAAGAGTGCAAGGAGCCAATGTGAACATCGGCGCAGATGAGTAGAGCAATGTTTTTTTTGAAAATGGGCAAAACAGAGCTGAAATGTTAAGGGAGCCTAGTAGCAAGCTGGCTCGGCAGCATTCGGAACAATAACTATCCGTGACTTGATGGAACGAATGACGAATCAATCAGTAGAAAAGTATAACTACTACACATGGGCCAACCAAACAATCCTGGGAAGAATCAAAGAACTTCCCATGGCACCTACCACCGAGGCAATATTACGAACATGCTGCGCCAGCTGGCCACGTGTCAATCATGACAGACTATTGGCTTTTTGGAATCAGGGAACCCCAATGCCTGGATGATTGTATTGTATTGATGGAAAATGAAAATCTTAAGAAGGCTGACGGTCAATATGACCGGCAGTCTTTTTTTGACTCATGATCACATATAGCCCGAATGAGCCATTTTCATATATAGATAATTAAGAGAAAATGAGAAAATCATGTAATACTACCGAGTCGTAAGGCTGCTGGAACAAGAATGGAATAGAAGGGAAGTAGCTTGAAAAATGAATAAAACAGGAGTTTGGTTATTTTTTGCATGGACTGTATCAGCTGTAGCAACTAGCGGAAGTTTGTTTCTTAGTGAAGTATGGCATTTTACGCCATGCGTCTTATGTTGGTATCAACGGATCTTCATGTATCCATTAGTCATTGTTTTGGGAATCGCAGCATATCGGCAAAAGACACACATCGTCCCATATATCCTGCCCCTGGTTATCATTGGCGGAGGCATATCTACATATCATAGTATTATTCAAAAGCTCCCCAAAGAGTCGGGTATTGCTGCATGCGGGCCGGTCTCCTGCTTGAATGACTACTTGAATTGGTTCGGCTGGTTGACGATTCCGATGCTGGCATTTGCCGCGTTCGTGCTCATCGCTGTAGCTCTATTGATGGCCCTGCGCTCGCAGAAGCAACAAACAAGCGAGTGATAAGTAAATGACAAGTAACAGCCGGCCTAATGGTCGGCTGTTTTCAATCATCACCCACTTTTATATCTTGCGGTCTTATTCCATATCCCTATCCTCCAACAAGGAGCTTGTGATACATTACTTAAAAATCATGACGAGGAGATGGAATTTGTTATGCATAAAGTAATCAACCCCAAAATCCACTATTTCGGGACTTCGGTCGTGTTGATAAGTACGATCAACGAAGACGGCACCCCCAACCTGGCTCCGATGTCCTCTGCCTGGTGGCTCAATCAATCATGTATGCTTGGAATGAGCAGCAAGTCTCAGACTGTGCAAAATATGATCCGTGAAGGTGAGTGTGTGCTTAATCTCCCGTCGATTGACTTGATTCCCGCAGTTGATCGTCTGACCCTGTTGACAGGTCGCAACCCAGTCCCTGAGTCGAAAGCAGAGAGGGGATATAAGTTCGAGGCGAATAAATTTGGTGTCGCAGGGTTAAATCAACTTCCGTCCCAGCTTGTTCAAGCGCCGCGTGTGAAAGAATGCCCCGTCCATCTGGAAGCGAGGTTTGTAAAGCTCCATCCTTTTGAAGAACCAAGTTCACTTGTTGCCATCGAAGTGCATATTGAAAAGGTTCATATCGAGGAAAATCTTCTTATAGATGGCCAATCAAATTATATTGATCCTTCGAAATGGAATCCGATGATTATGAATTTTTGTGAATATTTCGGTTTAAGTGAGCAATTGTCTGCATCTAAATTAGCCCCGGTATTCGGACCACATTCAGTTGAAAGCATGAAGTAATGAGTGGTGTGGCATATAAGGGTATGCGATGTGGGACTAGCGTTTGGCTTGAACTCAATAAGTTTGCAATAAAAAAAGCGACAGGATTCAACCTGCCGCTGGTGCCCCAAGGAAAACTAAAATTTCTTCGATGCTGGTATTGATATAAGTGTTCATTCCAGATATGTACTTGCTGAACTCTTCCGAAGACATTTTACTTTTGCCTTGCATATAAGACTTGATCTCTTGAATGCTGTCGGATTTGTATTTGTTCAATTTCTTTAGCATGACGTTGCTTCTTTTTTTCATGTCGGATGTCTGCTTGCTACAAGTTTTCTTTGCTTCGCTGAGACTTTTTTTTGCCTTATCAAGTGACATTTTCGCTTGGCTCAACGCTTCTTTACTGGCTTTAGCCTTCTTAAGGCTGTTATATTCAGTAGAAAGTTGTTTGAATTGAGTGGTTAGCGAGGTCACATTCACGCACACAGGGTGCTTGTACGCTTTTTGGGCAGCCTTCACTTTTTTCACCTGTGCGTTATAGTCCTTAAAGTACAGTTTATGAATCTCAGACGTAGAAACGGATGCTGCAAAAGCCTGTGACGGAATGAACAATGCCAGCATCAAAAGTAATACAAAAGTCTTTTTCATTAGGATATGCACCTCTTCAGTTGTAGTGCTTATAGCATATACCATAATTTGTAACCTATCAATATATTAGTAGAAAACCTAGCTCTAATTTCTCCAACCCCATAATCACGCAGCCTCATAGCTATTCTTAATATTTGCGCACCTTCATACAATGAATGGATGTGGCAAACCTATGAAGAACGGCATATAAAATGTGGCCGGGAAGGGGGATGGAATGCTTCTTGGAACGATATTACGTATGTGGGGGAAACCGAAAATAGATGGAGGAAGGCTCGGACAGGATTTGAAGCCAAAAGCAGAGATTACAACCGGTATGGAAGTCAGTTCTTTGCTGGTTGTCGGTCATTCGCTTGGCCCCCAGTTATGGGTACAGCGGGGTGTAAGAGCATGGCCTTGACGGGGAGCGGATTGCTGTTAGTAGCACTGACTGGCTTGATGGGGGCGCCGCATTGTCTGATTATGTGCGGAGGGATTGTTTCGTCTCTGGCCCTTCGAACCAGCAGTTCTCCGCTTGCTTCTGTGTTAGCCTACAACGCTGGCAGAGTGACAACGTACACAGTGATCGGAGGTTTTATGGGGATGGTGGGCTCTTTCCTGGATGTGGCTGGCAGCTTTGTAGGTTTCCAAGGAGCGGCCAGCATCATTGGCGGACTGCTCATTCTGCTGTGGACTTTTCGGCGGTACACATTGCCCATTTATAACGCTCATCTGCCGAGACACTCTTTTTTTCACCTGAAATTGGAACGGCTTGGTCAGCGGTATGAGTTGGTAGCGACATTTTTAACCGGCCTTTTGCTCGGTTTTCTTCCATGCGGCTTGACCTATGCGATGCAGATGAATGCAGCGGCATCCGGTTCTAGTCTGGAAGGCCTCTTGATCATGCTGGTGTTTGGACTTTCGACTTTTCCCATTCTGCTCCTAACGGGGCTGTCTGCCGGCAGTTTAACGAAAAAGTGGCGTAGAGGAATGCGTAAATTCGGCGGATTTCTGGCCTTTTTAATGGGAGTGCTGTCTATTTTAAAAGGACTTAGCGTCAACGGATGGATTCCGGGAATTCACCCATGGTTATGGTAAGCAGGACTAGCGAACTTTGAACAACGTCTTCACCGTGACATATTCATTCTCCCAACGAAGGACCGCTTCCGCCTGCCAAAGTCCTTGCATAACAGGTACGGCCGTTGCACTGTATACACCCGGCTTTGATTCGACAATTACGGCGGGGAACACACCACAAAACATATCTGGCATCTTGAGGTTGAGTTTGATATCGGCGTTAACAACGGGCTTCTCAGGCAGCTCGGTAATGAAAACCTGAAAGGACGTCTCCTTCATGGGTTCTGCAACAGAGTGAACGGTTTGTATTTCCATGCGAAGCTGCCCATCGGTATAAAGATCTTCTACTTTGGGTCGATCGTGAACCTGCCGGTACAAAATCACAGCCGCGATCATAAAGAGTAACAGAAAAGCCATGCCCCATCTTGTCTTCATGATATCCCTTCTTTCGCCTGAAAACATGAGTATTTTCTCATAGGTATGTAAGAAAAGGTCAGAACATGCACATATAGATGAGACTCTAATTCTGGATATGTGCCGGTAACCTAATATGGAGAAGAAATCCATACCGGAGCTTACTCCCCTCCGCAACCTTCTAGGGATGTTGGAATTTCCCTGTGACCTGGTTGTGGATTTTTTTGATAGCGGACTCTGTAAGATCGTTTGGGATTTGGATGGAATATTGATAGATGGGAAGGCGGCTCTCCAATCTTAAGAATTGATACGTATCCGGTAGGAAAGTCCGGTTGATTTCTCATTACTTGAGAAAATGATCGAGTTTAATTGTAGATAAGGCAGACTGTTCAACTTTTTTGGCGGAAATAAGAGTACATAAGGAAATCCCCTTGGAAAAGGGGGTTTTTGATTTCTGATCGAGAAGTCGCTTTGTAGAGAGTAGATTAAAAAGTTGTGCCATAAATGAATGAAACGAGACGTTACTTGACAACGTAATAACGAAAGGGAGTCATGGCACAATCAAAACTGGAATAAACCTCTGCTGCTTTAACTGGAGCTTAGTTGTTTTGGTCAGAGGTTTAACCATAAAATTTCTCAGTTAAGAGGGGAGAAGTACTGTTGGAATCACTTTGGTTGGAGTATGCTTGGGCATTACTAATTCTAATTGGATTGGAAGGTTTACTATCGGCGGATAATGCCCTTGTACTGGCAGTGATCGCGAAGCACTTACCGGAGGACCAGAAGAAGAAGGCTATTAATTATGGGATCATTATGGCTTTTGTTTTTCGCTTCGCTGCTCTGTTTGCAATATCGTTTATTGCGAATGTCTGGCAAATACAGGCGATCGGAGCTGCTTATCTTCTATACCTCGGGTTAAAGCACATCATCAAAGCGCGTTTCGGAAAGGAAAACAAGAATATTCGCGAGGACGTAAAGAAAGATGCTGCCGGTAAAGGCTTCTGGCCAACGGTAAGCAAAATTGCTATTGCAGATCTCGCCTTTGCAATTGATTCCATTCTTGCTGCAGTGGCTTTGGCACTGGGTCTCCCAGATTCCCCGCTTCCGGATTTCGGCGGTATGGACGGAGGACAATTCTTGGTTGTCGTGCTTGGCGGAATCGCCGGGCTCGTTCTGATCAAATTTGCTGCCACATGGTTTGTAAAGCTGCTTGCGCAGCGGCCAGCACTGGAGACCACGGCTTATGCCATCGTGGCATGGGTCGGTGTCAAGCTCGCTGTGATTACTTTGGCCCATGAGGATATCGGGGTGTTAAATCATGATTTCCCACATAGCACAGTCTGGACCATTATTTTCTATGGTGTCTTGGTGGCGATAGCTCTTCTCGGTTGGTTTGCTCCTGCTAAAAATAAACAGTCACAAACCGGTCAACTCTAGTTCCGTGCTTTCCTTCATTGCAGGCAGATGGCCTTTCCGTATCGGAGGGCCATTTTGCATCAGATTGAATAGGATTCATTGATAACAAATAAAGACAGACCAAGGGGTTCTTGATATATGTATTATGAAATAAATGGCGAAACGGTTGATTCTGCTGAGGTTTTGGATTATTTACAAAAGAACGATGTGCTCCATGTCTGTAAATATGTGCAAGAGAAAACAGGATGTACACTAGCCGAAGCAAGGAAGTTATACGTAAAAATGCTTCAAAACGAAGGCATTGAAGAAAAACCGAGTACCTTGGAGATTTTAACGTACTTAAGGGCTGAATACGAAGATAAAGACTGATATCATACTGATAATAGTAGTAGCTGGCACGGCTTCGGCTATAATGCGGATGCGATCAGCCGTCTGCTCCTGGGCCAGCGGCCGATGACGGGGATTACTGAGTCCTCGAATGCAGAGGAGGGATATATGTTCTGGAGATGTAGTCCGTTATCGGATGCCGAACGACCGAGACAAGCCTTTTCACTCGATCGGATTTATAGTATGCTAACCATATTAGGGAGGAGTGGGAATTTATGGTGAAACAACTGATCATCGGAGACGCTCTGCAAGAATTGGCCCATACGCGCCGCATCCTGGAGTGCTTACCCGAGGAGCATATGACGTGGAAACCGCACGTCAAATCCATGACGTTAGGCGGGCTCGCCACGCACCTGATCAACTTGCTGAACTGGCAAGTCGCGATTTTTCTTTACCCGGAATTCGATCTTTCAACCGTGCCGCTTCGGCGGGAAGCTTTAGAAAGACGCGAAGACATGCTGGAGGAATTTGACGCGAACGTTATCAAGCTTGAACAGCTGTTAGCCGAATGCGATGAGAAAGCGCTCGCAGAGGAATGGACCTTGCGGAACGGCGACCATATCATTCTGCGCCAACCGCGGGCAGTCGCGCTTCGCACCTTCGGTTTAAGCCATATGGTTCACCATCGGGCGCAGCTCGGGGTATATTTGCGGCTGCTTGATATTCCGGTGCCGGGCATCTACGGTCCCTCAGCCGATGAGGAAGGCAAGTGAATGAGAAGCGCCGAATAGTCGCAGGGCACTTGTAAGAGACAAGAACACATACACATACGAAGTCGCGGAAATCGCGGCTTTTTTTGTCAGCGGATATAGACAAAAAATTATATTCTAACTGAGCAGATGATACTCTAATTCCAATCGGCCTTAGAAGCCAAACCTGAAGATAACGGGCAGTTTTATTGAATCAATTATTTAAAGGAACTGGGCGTTTTCGAGTGTAATCATTGTGTTATTCAAAAGAGCAATCTAAAAGAAATCCATGCATTATTAATTTGCTATGATCGAAAATAGGAGTTGTCAACAAGTCACATTCATATTGGAGGGATGGACATGAGCCAAAACAAATGCAACAAACAAAGTGATCACCCGCGTATTTGATGCTTCACGTGATCTTGTGTTTGATGTTTGGACGAAAGAGGAACACCTATCGAAGTGGTGGGGCCACAAGGTTTTACGATGACTATTCAGCAGTTTGATATGAAGCCGGACGGTACACGGGAGTTTATCATGCACGGTCCTGATGGCGTTGATTTTTCCAAATACCAACTGACGTTAACGGGAAACGCTGGTCCAAATCAGATAGTGTAAAACCTTCCATTTAATCTGATTGTTGAAGGAGTGTACGTATGAAGACATTAGGGTCGATGAATGTAGATGTTATAACGTTGTTTGTGGAGGATTTGCAAAGGGTGAGAGCGTTCTATCAAGAAGTATTTCGATTTTCCGCCACATATGAAGACGAAGTGTCTGCAGTATTTGATTTCGGAAATATGAGCATTAACCTCCTGAATATTTCCGAGGCATACGGTCTGATCCATCCTGGAACAGTTGCAAGCCGAGAATCCGGATCTCGTTTCCAGTTTACCATTAGGGTGGAAGATGTGGATGCAGTATGTAATGAATTGAATAAACAAGGTGTTGCTCTACTTAATGGTCCAGTGGATCGACCGTGGGGGGTACGCACTGCTGCCTTCACAGATCCGGCAGGACATGTTTGGGAGATAGCGCAGCAATTGTTATAGATTTCAGTCTTCAGGCGGAGGTCAACGATGATGAGGTCCTTATAATAAGGAATGGAAAGGAGAGACATACCCATAATCAAGGCGGACATCTTTTAAAGACAAATTGGAGGTTGAAAAGATTGAATAGGCACGACAAAAGCACCAATGCACCAAGCCTTCTACGCAATCGGTTCCTGCAGACGATTTTATTATCAAGCGTACTCCTGCAGATCGGCATCTGGGTACGTAATTTCGCGATCCTCCTGTATGTTGCGGATAGAACAAATAACGATCCATACGCCATTTCGCTTATCAGCGTAGCAGAATTCGCACCTATTTTTGTTTTTTCGTTCATCGGAGGTACATTTGCGGACCGCTGGAGGCCAAAGCGAACGATGATCTGGTGCGATTTATTATCCGCGGTATCGGTATTCGTAGTGCTTCTTACCATACATTTCGGTTCTTGGCAATCCGTCTACCTTGTCGCATTCATCTCGGCTATTCTTTCGCAGTTCTCGCAACCTTCAAGTATGCGGTTATTTAAGTATCATGTGTCCGAAGAACAACTGCAGCAAGGGATGGCTTTGTTTCAATCGCTGATGGCCATCTTCATGGTGCTTGGCCCTATGCTTGGCACCTTCGTTTACAGCACGTTTGGACTTGAAACATCAATCGCTGTGATGGGCGTGGTCTTTCTGCTTTCCGCACTCGTCCTGATTCGCCTTCCTGAGGATAATATGAAATCTCAAACGGCCGCAGTCAAAGGGCAATTCCGTAAAGATTTCGCGGAAGGCTTCCGCTATGTTTGGCAAAGCCAAGTGCTGCGCATGCTCGGACTCGCGTTCATTCTCGCAGGACTTGCTGTTGGCGTAGCCCAGGCTCTCAACCTGTTTATCGTAACGGAGCGGCTGGGTAGGAGCGAGGAGTTCCTGCAATATCTGCTGATGGTGAATGGCGTAGCCATGCTGATCGGCGGGGGGATCGTTGCCGTCTTTGCGAAGCGGGTTCCGCCGCAGGTTCTTCTTGCAATAGGCATGCTCGCAGGCGCGGTCTGCACAGCCATTGTCGGTTATTCGACGAGCGTTACGGTCACGCTGACCGTTCAATTTCTGAATGGGCTAGTGTTCCCTTGCATTCATATCGGAATCAGCACCATGATCCTGAAATGGTCACATGCTTCCATTGTCGGTCGGGTGAATGGGGTTCTGAATCCGATGTTCGTAGGCATGATGGTCATTTCCATGTCTTTCGCTGGTGCGTTAAAGGATGCCTTTTCGCTGAGTACGATATATGGCGGAGCCGGATTCCTATTTCTTCTTGGAGCACTGGTCATGGTGCCGATTATGAACCAAAAAGCGCCGGATAACGTACTTACTGCACATGAGTTTTAGTCTTGCGATATCTATAAGGTTTGATGCAAAAGAGCCGGCTATGAAAAATGAGTCGGTTCTTCTTCATTTTCTGGTGATTAACTTTCAGCGCAAGCAGCCTATGAAGCTACGGTCAGTATGGCGTAACTTGCAATCTATCCATCGGACTAAAATGATTCCTGTCTGAACCTTCTTGTTATTTCCTTCGCCTATAGTGTAGAAACAACAATGCATCATCTTGGTCCAAATTGATAAAGGAGCCCGGATATGTGTTTTGTTTCATCAGATAAAGGAGGAAATAATCATGAAAAAAACAACCATTGTATATCTAAGTACAGCGTTATTAATCGGAGGAACTTTGTCGTCGCACGCCGTTCATGCGGCTTCCCAAGCGGAAGCAGGGCAAAGCGTAGTAAGCTCCGGATTCAAGCTGAATCCGGCTATTATAAAGGAATACGGGGGAGCCGTATTTGAACTGGAATCTTTAACAGCTACTCCGCAATTCACGGAATATGTCATTTCACGGAATGTCCCTGAAAATATGGATCCGAAAATGGACCGCAATATTATGCTTATGAACTATGTCGTCATGGACAGCAACGGATGGATTTACGACCGTATTCAGGCGGAAGACAAAATGCGCGAAAAACCGGATGGCACGTTTGACCGTTATTATAAAGAGAAACTGGGGGCATTAAAGAGCAAACCGAAGGAACTTATCATCAAGCCCTATGTAGGAGGCAATTATGATGATAAAAGTACAAAGTTAGCGCAAAAAGCCACCGTAACGGCGAAGCTATCGGATACCTATCCGGTTAAGCTGGATCAGGGCAAGATCGGAACCATGACCGTAACGGGTGTGAAATTCGAAAAGAACCGGACCGTGCTAACGTTGTCGATCGAAGGGGAGACGGCATCCATTCAAAACGTTGGAACTTGGCTCGTGGAAAATGGAAAGGCCCTGGATTTAACTCGTAAGGAATTGATCGGCTTAAAAGACGGTGTCTACCGCTACGAACTTGAATTCCCGGCGGTTGATCGAAATGCGGCCCTTCAGGTGATGACTAAGCGAATGACGCCTGTTACGTTTTTGAAAGAGTTGGAGATGAGGATTAAGCTCCAGTAAAAGCCAACCATATGCAGGAAGTAGAAACGGCCATCAGTGCCGTTTCTGTTTTTTTTTGCACAAATAATGAACCGAACCTCCATTCTGTTCGCCTTTATTGTATAGTACTTTTGGGAGTTGACAGGATGGAAAGCGAAGAACGATTGTTTGAGTTGTGCCGGAAAGGCAATAAAGATGCTTTTTTTAAGCTGGTGGAACCTCTGCTGAGCCGAGTATACAGTACGTCCGCGGCTATTTTGCGCTCCACTCATTTGGCTGAGGATGCGGTACAGAACACGCTGATCGAAGCTTATCAAGCCATTATCAAAGGGAAGAAAATAAGGAATTTCAAATCCTGGTTCAATCATTTGGCGGCCTGCCGTGCATTGGATCTGGTCAGACAAAGGTCACGCCACGCTAATGTTTCGGGAAATATCGATGAGCTGGAGCTTCCGGACGAGCATGAATCACCGCTCGAAGCCGTACTGAAAAAAGAGAGGGGATCCGAACTGCTGGAATGCGTCATGTCACTGGACATCCACCATCGGTCCGTCATTGCGCTGTATTATTACCAGGAGCTATCCATCGATGAGATCGCCGACGTTCTGGGCATCAAGGCCGGGACGGTTAAATCGCGGCTTCATGCCGCCAGACTAAAGCTGAGCCAAACGGCATCCCGACTAAAAATGGAGCAGGTGATCGAATGTTAAACCAGGATGAACGGCAGCTGAAGAAAAATATACAGCAATCGTTAGATGAAATTCCGCTTCCTGATTCTTTAATTCAATTTGCCAAGGAGGTACCGCTTTGTTATCAGCAGCCGGAGGAGGACATGGTGGTGACGAAGCCCCGGCAGCGAAGCGGCAGAAGAAGGTATACAATAGCTGCAGCCTGCATGGTATTGGCCTTATCTCTGGGTTTCACCGTGCAGAAGTCTCCGGCTCTTGCCGCTATGGTCAAAGGGATTCCCGGCTTCTCCATCGTTTCGGATTGGCTGGACACGCTGCGCGGTCATGATGGCGTTGAGAACGCCCAATCCCATGGCTACAGTCCGTTTGAACCTGTCGTGAAACAGTTTGATGGGGTGACAGTCAGCATCAGCGATGTATATTTGACGAGCGATAGGCTGTCATATAAAGTGTTCATTAAATCCGACCGTTTGAAACAACATGTCTTTAAAAGACAGGACGGCAGTTTAGATCTTAACAGGGAAGCACCGATCTATTCCGTAAATATTCCTGAAATTGCTGATGGAGGCAGCAGCGCTAGCGTTGTGATCGAATCGAGCGGTGATGCAAAGGAGCCGATACTGGTCATCAGCCGGATTGGTGAAGTAAATCCAGAGGATGTCAACATGTTTTTAAACCAAAACCCTAAAGAATTGCAATTTGAAATCGGTATTCGACCCTACGTTGATGAAGACGGTAAACAAACAACAGATACACTCAAGATGAGTGTTCCTTTTCATCATACGGACTGGTTGGAGGATCGCATCATACCGATTCATCAGACCGTCAAGGTGGCGGGGGATCCGGATTTGCGGGAAATGACGCTGGAGCATATAAAAATTACACCGACCAATACCTATCTCGATATCAAAATCGCGGATGAAGCGAATTACTATCTGTTATTCGGCCATTCTGGCGCCGCCCCATTTGTAACGGATGATAAGGGGAAGAAATACCAATTGCATACGGACACCCCGCAAAACATGGTGGATGTTCCTGGTGGGAAACGGATGAACGGCAACAAGCTTATGTTTACCGGCTCCCCTTACTTCGATGAGTCGGTGAATTCTCTTACGCTGCACTTGGATCAAGTGCTACTGACAGAAAAGAGCCCGGGCGGATCGTTTACCCTTTCGCTAGACGAAACGTATCCAAAGAAAGTCCGCTTTAAAGACCAGGAGTTAACGATAATCGGGGCGAGTTACAAGAACGACTATTTGCGGTTGAAAATTAAAAAGGAAAGTAACGATCATAACAAGCGTTTGGGTATTTTGTTTGCAATGTACCCTGAAGCCAAAGGGAGTTTAAATCCCGAATTACAGGAGCGTTTCGATAAAGGCATCGGGATAGATTCAGGGGAAGCACGAGTGAGAAGCGAACAGGACGATTACTATGAAGTACGAGTTTTCGCTCCCAAGCTGGAAACCTATGAAATTGTAATGTACCGGGAAGCTGCCCCGGTCCGGATAAACCAAGACATTACAATTCCTATCCGTTCACTACGATGACCGTGAAGAAGCACTACTTGATTCCTTTCTGACATGAATATGAGGTGGTTGCATGGATAACAAATTATATGATCGCATCAAGGGCGGCCTGTACGGAGTGGCTGTAGGCGACGCTCTTGGTGGAACGACGGAGTTTATGAGCGAGCGAGAGATTAAGGAGAAGCACGGTTATTTGACGGAGATTATCGGCGGCGGGGTGTGGCAGTTGGAACCAGGGGAAGTGACCGATGATACGATGATGACGCTTTGCGTGGCAGAAGGGATACTGGAAAACCCTGATGAGCCGCTGGAGGCGATCGGGCGTTTCTTTATGGAATGGTACCAATCACGGCCCAAAGACATAGGGAATATCATCCGTCATGTTTTTCAAAAATACGAGGGAGACTGGTTTGAAGCGGCCTTTGTTGCGCACATGGATATAGGGCAAAGCGGTGGGAATGGATCCCTCATGCGCTGCCTGCCGGCGGCTCTTGCCTATAAGGACCTAGTGGATATTGACCGAGTGGCAATCTTGCAGTCACGGATGACGCATTATGATCCAAGGTGCGCCGAAGTCTGCGTCATGTACAACCGAATGGCGCAACGCCTTCTACAGGGCGAAAATTTAAGAGCAGCCATCATGGCCGAGGTGGTGGGAAGCGAATACGAAGGCATCATTGAAGCACAGCCGGATTGCCCGGCAAGCGGTTTTGTGGTGCATACCTTCCGGTGGGTACTACATATTTTGCTCCATACATCAGATTTTGCAGGAGTCGTACAGAAGGCGGCAAATCTAGGAGAAGATTCCGACACCATCGGCGCCATCGCGGGTGGGATGGCAGGTATCTACTACGGATATGATGGGATTCCTGCCCGATATGTGGAAGCGATCCTCATCCAAGAGAGACTCGATCGGATAATTTCGCAGCTGTATGCACTGAAAACTTCATAGAGTTGTTTGTCACCCTGCAGAAATTGAACAGGATCTGCCGGATGTCTAATATCATTCCCTGCTATTCTAAGGATGAAGGGAGGTCGTTGGATGAATGTGCTCGAAAATTTAAATGAAGCATTAGACTACATCGATCAGAATCTCGAGAATGAGATTGATGAACAAGAGATAGCTAAACGTGCTTACTGTTCGGTTTTTCATTTCAAAAGAATGTTCTCATACCTGGCAGGTATTCCTCTTCAAGAATATATTCGCCGCAGACGTCTTACGCTCGCAGCATTTGATTTGCAGGACAGAACAGTCAAAGTGATCGATATTGCCATTAAGTACGGTTACAATTCTCCAGACGCATTTACTCGCGCTTTTCAAGGATTACATGGAATTACACCAACAGAGGCAAGAAATACCAGCCATTCACTACAAGCTTTTCCTCCAATGACCTTCCGATTATCAATAGGAGGTAGTGAGCCCATGAGGTTTAGAATTGAGCAAAAGGACGCATTTCAAGTGGTTGGGATAAGTAATAGAGTTACACCAGTAGATTCTGGAGAACATCCTGGTGTGGCACAGGTCTGGGGATCAACAGACAAGGAAACGTACAACTTATTGAAAGCACTTAACAATTTAGAACCATATGGAATTTTGCATGTGAATGTTGGAGATGCAATACGACTGAAGCAAGATTTTGATTATTACATGGGAGTTGCTTCAACAGAACCCTGTCCAGAATACTTCTCTAAATTATCTGTACCAGCTATGACATGGGTCGTATTTGAAGTTATGGTCCCGTGGGGGAAGGAGAAATGGCACCGTATTTATGGAGAATGGTTTCCTTCCTCAGGGTATGAGCAAGTTGAAGGGCCAGTGATACAAGTAGGTCCTGATATCGAAGTAGGTATAGAAAAACAGGTGTTTACAGAAGAAAAAAAAGTCGAGTTATGGGTTCCTGTAATTAAAGTAGTCCGGTAGAAAAACACTCCATTACGAGTGTTTTTTCTTGTTAATTGAGTTTAAAACGCTGCAAGATATGCTGTATACGCACCTTCAGTTGATTACGGAAATCGTCTTTTGTTTACGTATTGATTCAAATAAGAAAATAGTGTATTTTAAAGGAATGATAAACCTCCATTACCAGATAAGTGTAATTTTTTTGGGAAAGGGGGACTTTAGAATGTTCCTACTCAGTATCATTTTGTATGCGATCGTCGTTTCGTCCGGGTACTTATGGATCAAAAAAAAGCTGAAGGTATCCTACGATTCAGATGGGTTGCTGTATAAGCATATTAATCGATTTCATCTAATTGGGGAGTCCATCATTGTAGTTGTTTTTCTAATCGGCCTTTTCTACATGAGGTTTGTTATGGAATGGAGATTATCGGCTTATCAGGACGTTATTCTTGTAATAGCTATTCTACATGCATTCCGATCCGTTGTTGAAAGACGCCTCAATAAGGATTCCAAACAATACCTCCTCAGTGCTTATACAAGTGTTAGCGGCTTTCTCTTTTTCCTTGGTGTCGAGCTATTTGTGTGACAACACAAGAACACGGAAATTCTATAGGAAACTTTTTTATCTAAAACAAACCATTAAGAGCCGTTTAAGCTTTCCATAGTCACTCGAAAGGGTTGCTTTCTCTGACTTGGGCAGAGCCCGCTGCACCTTCGAATTGGACAGAGCTTGTAAAATGAGAGAGAGGTTGCCTGAGGTCACATTTTGTGACTTGAAGGACAATCTCTTTCTTGATAATGATATTAATTTCCATGGTTGCTAATAAAACCACTCGCTGAATCATGAGATGTATTTAAATAGGCTGCTTTGTTGGACGAATAACCATTTCGCTTATGGATACGCTATTTGGTGTTCCTACTACATAAGCAACCGCATCTGCAATATCTTCGGATTTCATGCTGAGCTCAGGGTTAGCAGAATTTTGTTGTACCCACTTTCGATTCTCTTCATGATGAATGGACGTATATAGTTCTGTATCAACTGCCCCAGGAGAAATAACGATGGATTGAATATTGTTTTCTCTTTCTTCTTGACGCAGTCCCTCCATAATTGCTCTTACAGCAAATTTCGTACCACAATAAACAGCCGAATCTGGATAAACAACATGACCAGCAACCGAAGATGTTGTAATAATTTTTCCGGAATGCTGCTTTTGCATGATTGGTAAAACGGCTGAGATTCCATTCAAAACGCCCATAATATTTACGTCCAACATGGCTTTCCACTCTTGTTTTCTGCTCTCAGCGAGCGGAGCTGTGGGCATAATACCAGCGTTGTTAAAGATAGCATCAATTCGTCCATATTCCTTCATTGCCAAATTGATAACTTTTTGCACTTCTTCATCATTTGTTACATCCGCGGTTTGATACGCCATGCTTGCATCGGGCATGGAAGCTTTAAGCTTCTTCAAACGATCTTCACGGCGAGCTGAAATGACTAATCTGGCTCCTTGCTCTGCTAATTTACGTGCTGTCGCTTCACCTATTCCGCTGGATGCTCCCATAATAATAACAACTTGGTCTTTTACATTTGACATAAAATGTTCCCCTTTTCCAACATATTTACCTCGTAAGGTGTTATAAGGCTATCACTTTGAGCAGACTTTAAGTCAAGCTGTATTCTGATTGAATTTTTTGTTTGACTTAGAGTTAACTCTAGGTGTTACGGTAAAGAGGAATTTCTCATTAAACATAAAAAATTCCGAGGGAGCGTATAGGATGAACCAGGACATTTTTGCAAGAGATCGCGCAGGTGAGGTCATTTCACTTCGTGACCCTGAATTTCATAAAATGGCAGATGCTATCGAACGTGCACAGAAGCTAATTGCAGAGTTAAATACGGGTTATCACAACAAAAATAAAGTTAGAGAACTTTTTAGCCAGTTAACGGGGAGTAAAGTGGATGATACATTTGAATTGCTTCCTCCGTTTTACACGGATTACGGTCAAAGTATTAGAGTAGGGAAGAAGGTTTTCATTAATCAAGGATGTACATTCATGGATCGGGGAGGTATCACGATTGAAGATAACGTGTTAATTGGTCCTAAAGTAAACCTTGTGACTATCAATCACCCGATATCTCCAGCTCAAAGAAGATCAACCTTTTCAAAACAAATTGTTATAAAAAAGGGGGCGTGGATAGGGATTGCAGCAACCATCATGCCTGGTGTAACGGTGGGCGAAAATTCAATTGTTTCGGCCGGGGCTGTGGTTACAAAAGATGTTCCTGATCATACAATCGTTGCAGGCGTACCCGCAAAGATCATTAAAACCATTGAAGAATAGAGGTTTCATTCGAGGAGATACTTTCAAGGGTAAAATGAAAGGGATGGACATATGTCTTATCGAATAGGAGAAATGGCTCGCATATTAGGAACTAGTGAGCATACACTTCGTTACTATGAAAAAATGGGATTAGTAGTGCCCAAGAGAGATTCTAACAAGATCCGTTTCTATACAGACGAAGATGGGAACTGGCTCAAATTCATTCTACACATGAAGCAAACAGGGATGTCGTTAGAAGATCTTAAAAAATACATCGATCTTTTGGAGAAAGGACAAGAAGGATTAGACGAATTATTGCAAATATTATATAACCATCAAGAGGAAGTCAGAGCTAAATTAAATATATATCAAGAGAATCTTAAATTGTTAGAGAAGAAAATTCAATTCTACGAGGAAAGTCGCAAATTGGGAAAAAACAAAAATCTTTTCAATAAATTTGTGGAAGACGCAGAATGCTGATTGTCACTCGTGACCTGGAGATAACTCCAGGGGGTAGACTTAAATTTAAGGAGGGATGTTCATGGAATATGTGAAACTAGGGAATACCGGACTCGACGTATCCCGCATCTGTCTTGGATGTATGGGATTTGGCGTAGCAGAGCGGTGGGTGCATCAATGGGTGCTTAACGAGGAGAACAGTCGTCCCATTATAAAAAAGGCATTGGAGCTCGGCATCAACTTTTTCGATACGGCGAATGTGTACTCAGACGGTACAAGTGAGGAGATTGTGGGCCGCGCATTGAAGGATTATGCAAATCGGGATCAAATCGTCCTCGCTACGAAAGTTCATTTCCGTATGCACGAAGGACCGAACGGCATGGGGCTGTCCCGGAAAGCGATCATTAGTGAAATCGACAAAAGCCTCAAACGCTTGGGTACCGACTATGTCGATCTGTACCAGATCCATCGATGGGACTATGATACGCCTATCGAAGAAACGATGGAGGCTCTACATGATGTGGTGAAAGCCGGAAAGGTCCGCTATATCGGAGCTTCAGCCATGAATGCGTGGCAGTTTCTAAAAGCGCAGCATGTCGCCGAGATGAATGGCTGGACGCGGTTCGTTTCGATGCAGAACCATTACAATCTCATTTACCGCGAGGAAGAGCGCGAAATGTTGCCGCTGTGCAAATCTGAAAAAATCGGCGTGATCCCCTACAGCCCTCTAGCATCGGGACGATTGACACGCGATTGGTCAGAATCGACGCATCGCTCCGAAACCGACATGGTTCAAAAATCCAAGTATGATGCCACTGCCGATGCCGATCGGGTGATTGTGGAACGGGTTGCACAGATTGCGGTAGAGCGAGCCATTCCACGTGTACAGGTTGCCCTTGCCTGGTTGCTGCAAAAGCAACCGATTACAGCTCCCATCGTCGGTGCGACCAGAATATCGCATCTCGAAGACGCTGCAGCTGCTCTTTCGGTCAATCTTACACTGGAGGAGATTGCCTCCCTTGAAGAGCCGTATGTACCTCACCGGGTTGTGGGCGCGTTATAATCTGAGCTTGTTAGGAAAAGGTATCGATAGAGGAGAGCAGCGGACAAACATTGATAAAACCGGGTTGCGGGACCTCTACCTACAACTCGGTTTTTTCTATTTTATATAGGGAGGGGGCGAGCGAGTTCGATTTTACGGGAAAATAAAAAAAATTGGCAGATACGCCAAGAATATAAAAAATCAATTGAACGCAAAAAAAAACGGAAATCGTCCCTTTTGAAAGGAGCGGACCGAAACCTCTTCTTATGAAGGTGGAGGGCGGAGAGATGCGTGACGAACGTATACTGAAAGACATCGAGGCACTTAAAGTCGAAGGCCTGACTCTATTGCCGTCATTACGAAGACTGCGGCTGAAAGCCGCGCAGCCTTTGAGTCGTTACAGGTGCAAGGAAGGGAAGAGTTGCAGCTCATTACAAAGGAGACGGTTACCTTTGAAAAAGGAGCGATGGTCATTCCATTATATCTCGCCAAGGGTGTTGAGTTTGATGCGGTTCTGATTTATGAGGCATCATCTCGAGCTTACAGCCGGGAAAACGATCGCAAACTTCTATATACAGTATGTACACGTGCCATGCACCGGCTTCATGTATATGCAACGGGCGACTGGTCGCCGTTCGTGCAGGCATTGCCTGTTGATTTGTATGAGCAAGCAGCATATTGATGGATTGGGGATGACTCTCTTCGAGATTGCTGCTCAAGTTTCAGCTAATTTTCGAAAACAGATCAATTTGTTCCTCGACCATCCATAGACAGCTCGAGTGAGAAGAAAGCAAGATCATGTAAGCTCCTACGCAAACATAGGCCCCGACCGCTCATATGTAAACAGCCCTGGCCGTTCGTCGGCCAAGGCTGTTTTTTGCTGCTTGTTCGTCTGAGCCGTACACATTACGGGCAGAGGACTTTCTTTGCAGACTCCGCGCTGCGAGGTTTGTCGCTAGACATGACACAGCTCATCGTCTTTCCGATGTCAAACGCTGACGGTAGGTTCAACTATAGTTATTCTACTATGGACTGAATCGAGATTAACGGTTGCGCCAATCGGCAAAGCGGCTTTATAAACACCATGACCTGTAGCAAGGTTCGTTATAAGCGGCTTACCGAGAGGTACAACAAATTCGTTGATTACATCTTCATAGGATTTGCCATAAGCCGCCTGGCAACCTGAGCATTCTCCCATAATAATGCCGATGCAATCACGAAATTTACCGGCAAGCTTCAAATCATTCAAGTACCTGTAGACGGTATTGGTGGGTTCATGTGTTTCTTCAAGAACGAGAATCTTACCCCGTGTATCGATTTCGAAAGGCGTGCCTAACGTATCGACAAACGATGTCAGATTACCACCTACAAGCTGCCCCGTAACGTTGCCCGGAACATGGCTTATCAGCGGCATCTCCGGCGGATTCAAGATGGACCGGGTTAATGAATACACGGATGTCGCAGAAAAAAACTGATCGAAATTATAAGCGGGCGTTTCGGGTTTGAAGTCAATAAGCAGCAGACTATGGAATGTTATTAGATCCACGTATTGATGCAGTACATTTAATAGTACCGTGATGTCGCTGTAACCTGTAACGATTTTTGGATGATTTCGTATCTCATTATAATCAAGGTACGGAAGAATTCCGGCCACTCCTGTACCACCTCTTGTGGGCAGTATCATTTTGACCTGCTCATCTCGAAACATCATCATTAAATCGGAAGCCCGCTGCTCGTCTGTGCCAGCAAGAAATCCATTCTGCGCATATACATATTGACCCAAAACAACATTAAGCCCCATTGCTCTCAAATATTCGATTCGTGCATTAATGATGTTTGCAGCGAGCGGGCTACCTAAGGTAACGATTCCAACGGTATCGCCGCTCTGCAAGATAGGCGGACGTATCGGCATATCCATTTCTTCCTTCCCTGAAAATAGAAGAAGCCATCGTGATCGTGTCTTTAGAATATATTGACTAAATTTGCAGTGCAGTACTAAAAAAGATTTTGAATGAACGTATTCTGTGTTGAGATAGAAGAAGTGGGGCAGACTTTGCCGGCTCGTTTCTCTTGCTATATCGCCGAAGGATCAGAAAAGTGCTGCCTTCTATGAAGACTTCGAATGTTGGATAGCTGTCTCGATGTAGGCTCTCAAAGTTTTGATAAACGTACGCATGGCGTATCCGACATACCTGTCGCTACGGTAGATCAGACAAATGTCCTGAGATGGCGTAGGGTTCCTCAGGTGCACAACCTTGATGTCGGGATTGTGAAGATTCTCCAATAGAAGTCGCGGCAGAACACAAGCGCCAACTCCGCTCTGTACCATCTGAAGGAGGGAAGATAACGTTGTTGTCACCATGTGCGGCTGCAGAGTAAACCCGTTGTCCATGCAAAATCGGTCGATCAGCTTCCGGCATTGGTGGTCGGCTGGAAACATGACCATTTTTAAGGCTTGTAACCTCTTCAAGGGGATGAAGTTCTCCGTGGCAATGGGATCATTCATATTTACTGCTAATGAGAACTCTTCATGAAACAGAGGAATTGACGTGAGACGATCATCGATAACAGGTCCAATGGTTACGCCGACATCGATGCTTCGGTCCAGAGCTTGTTCTGTTACTTTTGTGGTTTCCAAAAGGGACAGGGAGATAGTGGGATAGGTTTGATGGAAGTTCAGTAGCAAGGCATTAAACATGAGATCCGCGTCACCCGGCAAGACCCCGATGGAAAGAGATCCGCCTTGCATTTGCTTCAGATCAGCAATGGCGTCGCCCGCTTGCTGCAGATGCCTGAACACGGCAGCACCATGTTCACGAAGAATTGCTCCAGCGTCTGTAAGAACAATTGTTTTACCCACACGATCGAACAACAGAACCCCTAATTCTTCTTCCAATCTTCTTATCTGCTGACTGATATTGGGTGCACTGACACCCATTTTTTCGGCTGCTCTCGTGAAATGAAGCTCTTCACATATGGCCATGAAATATTGCAGTTGTTTTAACTCCATCGATTTTCACCTGCTTTCTATTGTATCGCTGGATCGTGTTCACTGATTATTGTTGCTCCATCTTGTTTTTCTGTCAACGAATAATCGTTAATTGATACTTAACGTTCCGGTAACGCCCACTGCATTGATGGAAGGTTCTATGAGATCTAAACTGGGAATAGCAAAAGGTTCTCATAACAAAGGAGGAAATTAACATGTCTGACATGGTTATCAACACGGCAACAACCGTACGTCAATTGGTGCTGCAGCAGGTGCAGGCGATCCCTGAGGAACTGTTCGACATTCAAGGGCTAGGATTCAACAATACAATCCGTTGGAATGTCGGCCATGTGATTTATTGGATGGATAAGTATTCTACGCTAAGCTTCGGCTCTCCGGCTGCTATACCGGGTTCGTACGAAACGCTGTTTAACTCTGGAACAAAGCCCTTGGACTGGACGTTTACTCCTCCATCGAAGGAAGAGTTGGTCGAGTTGTTAACCGCGCAGCTTTCTCGCTTATCTGAGTTGACACCTGAAATGCTGGGGGAGAAGCTTTCGAATCCGTATGCTTTGGGCCCGTTCCAATTCAACACCGCCGGCGAGTTGTTCAACTTCGCTCTGATTCACGAAGCCATTCACCTTGGAACGATATCGAGCCAGCTAAAGGTTGTGTCGCACTAACCAATGTTAAACAAGATTCCTTTTACATGGCGTCTCACCAATCAAAACGACTCAATGTAAACTCAATATTTAGAGAGTACAATAAACCTTTAATAAGGAGGATTTGTTCATGGAGAAATCTCTAGACTCAGTCCAATCCCGAACTTGTGAAGTGTTTGATGCTTTTAAGCAGGCTTTAGAAACAGGGGACACAGCCGATTTTCTTACAACGGTTACGGAAGATTTCCATTTCTTCGTTCCGCTTCCGTTAGAGGGATGGAACCACGAACAGCAAGGCAAAGAGCGGTTCGAGGAATTGATCAGGTTCGAGCGCTCCGTATTTCAGATGCAACTGACTCCGCTCATCGAGCTTGAGAGTGAGGACAACGGGGTGGTGGTATTTCGCTCGGAAGGTTTGTTAAATGGGCGGCCTTTTCGTAATGAGCTTGCAATCGTCTTCGAGTTCGAGGGAGAGCGGATTCGCTCCTTCCGGGAATACGTAGGTATGCCGTTAAAAAACTACGAGACCCCATAATCGATATAAACACTGCCGTGCATATTGGGAAGCCGGGTCCATTCGGCTCAAGGCTTCCCAATACAAGTTCTAGCCTACTTAGCCTTCAGATTAATTTGAAATACATCTCCCGCCTTACCACCAAAAACGATCATCCCGCTTTCAGGCAGTACAACCGAGTGATTGTTGCTTGCCTTTGAAAAGTTCACAACATTTCCCTTTCCGTCATAAACGGCAAATCCTCCACTTGAAGGGGCCTCCACAGTCATGGCTCGATTGGCTGATTTTTCATCAATCTTATACCAAACAGCCTGACCATTGAATGGTATGCTGCTGATCGAGGAGTTCCCTGCATATATGGGTTGAATCGCATCTTCACTGATATAGGATTGACTATTGACCATTACATACTCCGTACGGTTCAATGTATAGAACTTCAAATCTAATACATCCCTTCCATACATGATAGGAATTTCAACTGCGTTTACGGCTTGATTCTCATCCACAATCTTAGTGCCGTTTGCGTACCCATGTTCCACATCAACGGATATTTTCTTATTTAGGACCTGTGGTGCTAGATAAAATCCAGAAGTTATCTTTTCATCCAATGCATAATAACTTTTTCCGTTTCTATGCTCCCATACCTTTTTAGTTGTATCATTTAGAGGATTGGGATCCAGCTTTTGATATTCATACATTACCGCAACGGTTTGACCTAATCCCGGAAGATTCGTATACGCGTTAACCTTTAAATAGGTTTTTCCATTCTTTTGTTGGTCAAAACTAATGGCTACATTTCCATCCTTGTTTTTAAATTGTCCATTGCCCGTGTATACATATTTTTGTGGTGGTATCTCTCCCCCTGATAGAGCAGGTAAATCAATCTCTCCGTTCTTAATTCCAATATTTATTGTCGTGCCCACTGAACCGTATACTCCAGAATAAGAGAGATATTCCGATGGCATTTCTACTTTCAAGGAAGACTCAAATCTTTTTTCGGGTAGAATATTTTTAATAATGCCTTTATCTTTTAAATATTCTAATAAAACGTTAGATGCAAACACATTATTGAAAATTGAGTTCCCTCCCGATGAAAGCACAGCTATAGAAATATCATGATCGGGTAGGGTAGTCAAAGCTGCGTGATACATAACAGTATCCCCACCTTTGGATAATGCCGTTATTCCGTAATCACTAAAAGGTGCTAAACGAACGGCATCCCAACCAAGACCATAATTCACGGTGTTAGTCTCTTCAGAAACCCAGATTCCATTTCGATACTCATGGTTCTGCATAGACTTTGCTGACTTCTCGGATAAAATATCCGTTCGATTCCCGATTAATACTTCAGCGAACTTACTTACTTCTTCCGCCGTGGAGTATAGGCCTCCTGTCCCAAGGATATTGGCATTCTCAACGGGTAAAGCCTGATTCATTCCAGGAAAATAAGTTTTTGCCAGCCGTTCTCTATCAAATGAATCGAGTGGCGTTTTAGTAGAGTCTAAATTCAGCGGGGTGCTAATATATTGTTCAATGAATTCGGTATAACTCAAACCGCTTACTCGTTCAACCAATAATTCAAGCAGTTGAAAGCCATCATTACAATATACTGAATATTCGCCTGGGTCTGACTTTAAAACTTCTGATTGTAATTTTACCAATAATTCATCATGATTTTTCGTATCATTATCATCAAAAAATATACTATTCGCATAGTGACTACCGTAAAGCCCTGAAGAATGATTCATTAACATCCGTGGTGTAATCTTTTTATATCGTTCATCCGCCATTTTAAATTCCTTGATATACTTGATCAGTGGTTTATCAATATCAATTTGATTCGAATCAGCTAACATCATCGTTGCAGCAGATACATGCATTTTACTGACTGAGCCTATTCCAAACATGGTGTCTTTGTTTATCGGTTCCTTGGTAGCTTTATCATATACACCAGCGCTATCGGATAACACAATGGATCCATGATCCATAATCGCATACTGCAAGCCACTTACATCATAATTGGACACCATCTCCGAAGCCAGTGCTTGAGCCTTTTGCTTAACAGTATCATGATTCGCTTGAGCAAAAGTAGGTGTAACCGGTAATGCAAAAAGCATAGCGGTGATTAACACAGAAGCTATCTTCTTCATTAATAATTCCTCCTAAAATAAATTCGGTATTTACTACCTCACGTTAGCTTAATAGATGGGAGTAAAAATGAAGTAAAGTCAAAGTAAAAAGGAAGCAGGACGCAAGATTCGTTAGAGATATGGGTTAGATATCGATGTATAAATAAGCGGGGGAGGGGAAATTCAGTTGTAAAATGTAAGGGCATGTTGTTGGTCGATAACGAACAAGGCATTACTATAATCGAGGCAGAGCGCATCCGTAACAGTTGTGAAGAGTTAGTCGCCTTATTCATAACCGGAGTGTATGTATGCGTGATAAGAATATATTATACTTATGTGGCGGCTTCGAATACAATGAACGTATAGCCAAGAGCGAGATCACGACCGGAGCCAGCGATCCGTCCGAACGCCTCAGAGCGCTCGACCTGGGTCGGTGTTCACGCGTGAATCGAACCTAATACAAGTTCATCGGAGGGGATACGATGGGAAAACAGTTTCCGGCCATGCTCCCCGAGCATATGGCCTTTATCCGAAAGCAGCACCTGTTTTTTGTCGGCACGGCTCCCATGTCGCGGGATGGGCACGTCAACCTGTCGCCGAAGGGATACGACACGTTCCGGATTTTGTCCGATCGTAAGGTCGCATATTTGGATTTGACCGGGAGCGGCAATGAGACCAGTGCCCATCTCGAAGAGAACGGTCGTATCACAATGATGTTCTGCGCATTCCAGGGACCTCCGAATATTCTGCGCCTGTACGGAACCGGAACGGTAATTCTTCCGGAACACACCGAGTGGGAGTTGTTATACGGAATGTTCGAGCCGATGCCTGGAGTCCGGCAGATCATTACAGTCGATATACATAAAGTCCAGACGTCCTGCGGTTATGCGGTACCATTCATGTCGTACGAAAAGGAGAGAGAAACACTCCAACGGTGGGCGGAGCACAAAGGTGAAGAAGGCTTGAACAGTTACTGGCAAGAAAAGAATTTGAGCAGCCTCGACCAATTGCCGACATCTCTAGCGAAACGAACAAGGACATAAAGGGGGTAGCTTATGACAAACGGTGAAAGGAATTCCAAGATTGATCCCTATTTTAACAAGCTTAAGAAGTGGAAGGAAGAATTCAATCTGCTGAGAGAAATCGTTCTTGACTGCGGACTGACCGAGGATTTTAAGTGGATGCATCCTTGTTACACGTTAGATAACAAAAACATTGTTTTGATTCATGGCTTTAAGGATTACTGTGCGCTTCTGTTTCACAAAGGCGCGTTGTTAAAAGATCCCCATGGAATCCTAATCCAGCAAACGGCGAATGTTCAGGCAGCGCGTCAGATTCGGTTCACCAATGTTCAAGAGATCGATGAAATGCAACTTATCCTGAAAACATATATTGTTGAAGCCATCGAAGTTGAGAAAGCCGGTTTGCAAGTGAGCTTTAAAAAGAATACGGAATATATCATACCGGAAGAATTAGAAAGTAAATTCGTTGAAATTCAAGGCTTAAAAACGGCTTTTGAAGCATTAACGCCGGGACGGCAAAGAGCCTACATTTTGCATTTTTCTGCACCCAAGCAATCCAAAACGCGAGAGTCCAGGGTTGAAAAATATATCCCGCATATCTTGAATGGAAAGGGATTAAATGATTGATCGACAACACACGAGCAACAGCCTGGAGTATTTGACTCAGTTCTGCCCCACATACAAAGGTGCTGCCTGTTATATAGTAAATTAATACATATTCATCTAAAGGGTCCGCACAGATAATAAATCCCACTGATCAAATTAAGAATCAGTGGGATTTTGTATGTTGGAAGGGAATTCAACTCTTTTTACACAACAAATCCATCTAACTTTGCGAGAGTGAGGATATACGAGTAGCAATGAACAACGTGGGTACTTCCTTGAAAAATCCGGGCTTCCATCTGTTTATGGTGTTTCCGGCGCGTCAATGATATGAATCTCCGGCTGCCAATTCATAGCGAAATCACTCATGCCGTTAATCATGATTTTGAACTTTCCACCTGGAAGCTGGGTGGCCAGCTTGGAAATGCCCATAGGGGTAAGCTGGAGCGTGACGGCGCGTTTATCCAGTGTGATTTCTAAATTGAAGTCTTCTCCGTCCACTAACGGGAAGATATCGATGGAATTTTGGCTGAAATCGCCGTTACCGGAATAATCCACTTGTGCTCTTAGTTGAATGGTCTGAGGATAAGAGTATACCGGTTCACTGGATTGGAATAAGAAGAGTCCTTGAGCGCTGTCGTAAGTAACTTCTGTAACCGTTGGAGGCTCGGAATCAAATCGGATGGGCAATTCGACTTTGTCGATTTCTGCATCCTTCTCGAAAACTTTAAAGATCAGGGAGACCGGGCGGTCTTGATCGACATTCGGAACAGGTGCTACATGGATGCCATGATCACGGGCGGTTAACTGGATGAGCGATGGATCCGAAGTCTCGATCTCGATATGTCCTATCGTTTGGCCTTCTGATTGAATCTCGTACCTATTAGTGACAGAGTCATAACGAATGTCCAATTCTATGAAAGCATCGCCTCTCGTTACCTCGATAAGGTTTCTAATATTCCTTATATCATATCGATCTTCGTCTAGCGAGGAGTCCGTAATTTGGGCTGACATGCCATTCACGCGCAACATGTTGCTATTTAATACAAACGATGCATTTTCCTCGGCAAGAGAGACCCTTAGGGACTCTATTCGGCTGTTTTTGAAGGCTTTCATTTGTTGGATCAGATCGTTATAACCGATTGCCAAACTTGCAGCAGGCGAATTCGGGTTGTCTGTGATGGAGTAGGCGTTCAAGATCGCCTGGTTTAATTGCTCAAACGCGAACGACGGGTAAGTGCCGGCTGTGTTCCCTGGAATTGAGGTGTCGCGCAGCGCCTCGGCTTCGGTGATCAGCGCTTCAAACAATTCCCTTACGTTGTCCGGCAAATACTGAACCATGATCGGCCCGAATGCAGGTGAGATCGTTCCTGTTGCACTGCGGATCGCGGTGGCGGCTGAAGACGGATCATATACGACCTCCACCGGCCTTGCCATCGGCAGTGATTCCGCTAGGGCAACAACAACGGTTCGGCCCGTAATGTTAATATGTTCAACCTCTTTCGGTAATTGTACCTCACCATCCTTGGTATATACCGATAATTCATGGGCAGTTGGAACGAAGAGGGGGTTAAGGGTCTCATTGTATGTGATGACGAGCGTCCGTGCATCGGAAAAATGCAAGGCCGGCTGTTCCAACTGCAGCGCTGAAAGCGTAATTTTGCCGGTTGGCGCGGACACATTGCCTGCAGCGTCGACCGCATACGCTTTGTAGTCGCCCGCTGACAGATTCGCCGTTGCAATGAGTGTTTCCGCTTGAGCCGCTGCAACGACGGATTTACTGGCAAGCTTTTCGGCGACAGAGGTTTCAAGCTGCGCTTTCGTGTTGGTGTTTAGGGAATAGGGGACTAAGTAAACGAAACCGGTTTCATTGCTAGTGACCGCCACGTTCTCCCCTATGAGAACGGAGGAGGCAGACAAAAGCCTTACAATCGGAGCAGCGCTATCTGGCGAGCTTGGGTTGCCCGGATTCGGATAGCTTGGCACGGTTGATCCGCCGCTGCTGCCTCCGGTAGACGGCGTTGGATTCTGCGTCGGCTTCTCAGCAGGAGGAGGTGTTACCTCGTCGGGTTTGGGCGTCTGGACTGGCTGTTCTGACGGGGTATCTAGCTGCTCTTTCACTTTCAGGAATCGATTGGCGACTAAGGCGACCGATTGCCTGTCCGCTTGACCGACTGGGTTGAACTCCTTTCCATTCATGCCGTTCATAAGCCCAAGCTCAATGGCGGCTGCAACGGCATCCTTGGCATAGTAGGAGATGCTCGCCGCATCGGAGAGTTTCAGCTGGCTGCCCATGCCCTCAACCTCAACGCCCAATGCTCGAACAAACAACACCGCCATGTCTTGTCGAGTTAGGTTCTGTCCCATGCCAAACTCCCCATTGCCCTGGCCTTTGATTAAGCCGGCTTTAACCGCAGCCTCTACGAATGAGTAGGAGTAGTGGTCCTGCGGGACGTCGCTGAACGTTGAATCCGCCGGCTTCGGCGACACATCAAGGTTTAATGCCTTCGCCAAGATAATGGCAAAGTCCTGGCGCTCGATTTTGCCGGTCGGATCGAACTTGCCGTTGCCCTTTCCATTGATAATGCCCTGTTCCACTAATTCCAGAATCGCATCCTTGGCATAGGATTGATTGATATCGCTCAGCGAAATGGAATTCGCGTGGACGGGATACGCGCATGCGCTCAGCAGCGCGGCTGTGGTCATTGCTTTGACGATGAGTTTGCGTTTCAGATAAAATCCCCCTCATGAAATGGCAGAATCAATGCCGGATTATGGAATCCTTAACGGATTCGTGATCTTATCATATATGCCGAGGTTCACGGCTTGCAATCAATTTTTTAGGAAATAGGTCTATACTTGCACTGGGTCAATGGACACAAGAATGAAAAGTCTTCCCGTTCTTATTAAATAAGACATTAGATGACATAATGATGGGATACACTGAGTGGTAAATCCCGAAAGGAGTAATAAATCATGAGCCGAAGAATCATTTTAGATTTAGCAGTTACGTTAGATGGTTTTATTGAAGGGAAAAATGGGGAAGTAGATTGGTGCATTATGGACCCGGAGATGGGGTTTATGGATTTCTTAAATCAAATCGATACGATTTTGTATGGCAGAAAAAGTTATGATTTATGGGGGCAATTTACACCTGAAACGGATCATCCGGAAACTGAACAAGAATTATGGTCAATCGTTCACAGTAAAGAAAAATATGTGTTTTCAAGGACGCAAAAAGGGAGCGACCATAAAGCAACTTACATCAACAATCATATCCTTGAGGAAGTACATGCATTAAAGAATAAGCCAGGTAAAGACATCTGGTTATATGGGGGAGCAAGCCTTATTACAACCTTTATCCAGTTAGGGCTGGTTGATGAATTCAGATTATCGGTTCACCCTGTCATTTTGGGAGAAGGAAAACCGTTGTTTATGGATATCAAGCAAAGGTTGAATTTAAAGCTGGTAAATGCAAAAACGTTCTCCACTGGGGTTGTACAGCTCATCTATCATTCGGATGGGAATGAAGTGAACCATGTTAACCTTGAGAAGACGCCATAGTTAAAACATAGTTCTGTTTGATCAGTTCATGGATTTCTTCTTCTGGTACGGTGCCGTCAAGAATACGAGTGCAGCTTGAATCTAATGACCATTTCGATGAATAAGGACAATTCATTGAAGTGGTCTTTGTTCATGGAACGCCGCCTGAAAGTGCCGTGTCCTTCCCAATCCGAGGTTAATACGCATTATAAGTCGAGTGAATCAATTTATACTGGTCATTTTACGCACGCGATCTATTTATCATCTTATTTGTTGCAAATGCAACATAAATAGATTAAACTACATCTATATTTTTATTGCATTTACAACATGAATGAAAACGAGGGAGTCAAAGTATGAAAGGAATTCTTCGTGAAATTGGAATGATCGCAAGGGCATTAGATTCGATAAGCAATATAGAATTTAAAGAATATGACCTGACGAAAGGACAGTATCTGTACCTTGTTCGAGTATGTGAAAACCCAGGAATCATTCAAGAGAAGTTAGCTGAGATGATAAAAGTAGATCGAACAACTGCAGCCCGTGCTATCAAAAAGCTTGAACTTCATGGCTTTATTGAAAAGAAAGAAGATCAACATAATAGAAAAATCAAAAAACTCTTTCCAACAGTGAAAGGGAAACATGTATATCCTTTTATAAAAAGAGAACATGATTACTCCAATACGGTTGCATTAGAGGGACTTTCCGAAAGTGAAGTAGAAGTCATGTTTAATCTGCTGCAAAGAGTCAGAAAAAACGTTGAAAAAGACTGGGAGTTTGTAAAAAAGGGCAACAAGAGATTGTATTGAATTACTAAATGGAGGAGAAACCAATTGACTCTAAAAATAAGAAAGTGCACGTTAGAGGACCTAGGCTTACTTCAAGACATCAGTGTTGAGACGTTTTATGAGACATTTAAAGATCAAAATTCACCTGAAAATATGAATGCCTATTTAGAAAGAGCATTTAACTTAAACCAATTAGAAAAAGAGATATGCAATAACTCTTCGGAGTTCTATTTTGTTTATTCTAATGGAGAAATCGCCGGGTATTTAAAGGTCAACAGCCATGATGCTCAAACTGAATGGATGGGCATTGATTCGCTTGAAATCGAGAGGATTTATATTAAGGGCCAATATCAAAAACATGGGCTAGGCAAGTTTCTGCTGAATAAAGCTATGGAAATCGCGATGGAACGTAATAAAAAGAGCGTTTGGCTAGGCGTATGGGAACGAAATGAAAATGCTATTGCTTTTTATAAGAAAAAGGGGTTTGTTCAAACAGGAACCCATTCTTTCTATATGGGGGATGAAGAACAGAAAGACTTTATCATGACCAAAACATTCATAGAGCACTGAAATGGCTTTCAGCTATTAATATGGTTAGATAATGAGGAGGTTGTACGATGGGTACTGAAATTGACAAAATTCATCATGTCGGGCATGTTGTCCAAGATATGGAGACGGCATTGGAGCTGTATCGTAAGCTAGGCTTCGTATCCACGCCGCCGGCGTATCCGACGATGGCGGAACAAGAGGGGGAGACCCCTAAACCGTTGGGAGCAGCTAATGCTCACATCGACTTCGTCGAAAATTTTATTGAAATCGTAACGATCGTGAAGGAAGGGGGGAGAATTCCCGACGATGCCCATCTTATTCCACTTTCGGCTCCTCCAGCTGTAAGATCTCGAATCATTGCTTCGATCAAACGTACGGTTGCGACGATCTCTGGATGTCTTGCCCGCTTTGAGGGGACGCATATATTGGTCTTCTCTACTTTTGATGCAATCACTTCTGCAGCTCGTCTGGAACAGGGAAAAGTCGGACATGGAGGTGTAAGTACCGTACAACGTCCCGTGGAGACGAAGACTGGTACTCAAATGGTACCTGTACGTTTATTGGAAGTCGATGACGACCAAGTGTCCGAAGGACGGTTGGCATTTGCCGAAAATCCACCTTCGAACATATTGAAGACAAAGATTCATACGGATCATCCGAATGGGGCAATCGAGTTAGTCGAAACGATTTTGTGTGTCGAGGATCCGGAGCTTATAGCATGTGTGGAGCGTTATCAACTTTATTTGGGAGTCGAGCCGCAAACAGAAGGGAGGGAATTTATATTTGATCTCGGTGGTGGACGCATTATGATCATTTCCAAGTCCCATTTAACCGATTTTCTTCCTGGAGAAGCGCTCCCTTCTTTACCTGGATTCGTTGGATACGTGGTAAAAGTGCGCGATCTTTCTGTCACGAGGCTGTACCTTGAATCGAATGGCTTTTCTGTGCTCGAGACAGCGAGAGGTGATGTTTTTGTACCGGGTGCCTCACTTCATGGAACCACGCTCATTTTTAGACAAGGTTGAGAATTTCGAATTCCACTCGACGACGCTATTGCTCCTCTTCAATTTGTAAGCGTAGAACTTCATGTTCTGCGCTTTTTATTATTTCTGTATCTTTTTGTGTGAAAAATATAGGCGAATTTTGTTCCATTTAAGTATTTACATTAGCAGCAGAAGGAAGGGGAGAACTCTGTTGAGGGCTGCCTAAAATTTTATTATTGAATAAAAAATTTATTGACATTATAGGATAGGGGGGTATACTATAATTACAAATCTCACCGGTAAATAATGGTTTGAAATTAACTCACTTTCTAAGGCGGCCGCCGCGAGCGTTAATTTATTGAATCAAAAGAACCTGGTGATAAGTAGCTAAAGGAGGTTGGATTTATAATGTCAAAACAAGAGCAGGTTCTTTTACAAGCAGATCCAAAACGATGGATGGCACTAGCATTGTTATGTCTTGCGAATTTTATGGTGATTATGGATACATCGATTATCGGAGTTGCATTGCCAGCAATCAAAGAAGCGCTTGGATATACTCAGGAAAGTTTACAATGGGTCTTTAACGCTTATGTGATTTTCTTCGGGGGGCTCTTACTACTCGGTGGCCGATTATCAGACCTCTTTGGACAACGGCGCATGTTCATGTGGGGTTTCATGATTCTCACAGTAGCATCTTTACTCGCTGGTTTTGCATGGAACGAAGAGTCACTAAACATCGGTCGTGCACTGCAAGGATTCGGTTCCGCTTTAATAGCACCTTCAGCTCTAACCATCGTGATGATGTTGTTCAGCGGTAATCCTAAAGAATTGGGTAAAGCGCTGGGGTTCTGGGGTGCTTCGGCAGCTGCGGGAGGATCAGCAGGGGTATTTCTGGGTGGTGTTATAACGGAGTGGCTAAGTTGGCAATGGACCTTCTTAATTAATGTACCTGTTGGGATTGTCGCCTTACTCTTATCTCCTGGTCTTTTAGCAAAAGGTATACGCAGAAAAGGAAGCATCGATATAGCAGGATCCATATCGGTCACAGCATCATTGGTTTTAATCGTTTACGGCATCGTGACTGCAGAACATAATGGATGGGGAGCACCGATCACCGTGTGGACACTTATCGCAGGAGTGATATTGTTTATTCTTTTCCTCATCATTCAGCTAATCAAAAAGGAACCGCTTGTACCCCTTCGAATCTTTAAGGCGCCTAACCTGGCTGCCGGCAATATCGCGCTTATCATGTTATCTGGTGGTTGGATACCATTATGGTACTTCCTGAACCTTTATATGCAGCAGGTACTAAAGTTCTCAGCTTTCGCTGGAGGGATTGGTCTGCTCCCGATGACGATTTTGATTGCTATCTTCATGATCGTTATTACGGGCAAATTGATCGGTAAATTCGGTATAAAAGCAAACATTGTGATTGGATTGATTGCCCTTGGAGGCTCAATGCTCTTATTCTCAACCAATACGCCTGTGGATGGCAGTTTCCTTATCAATGTACTTCCAGCTTCACTTTTAGGTGCTCTCGGAATGTCTTTAGCCTATATTCCTTCTATGATGGCTGCTATGTCGGGAGCCAAGCCTGAAGAAGCGGGGCTTGCATCTGGACTCGCTAATACAAGCTATCAGATAGGATCAGCTATAAGCCTTGCTATCATGGTAGCGATCGCTGCATCAACTACGGCTTCCATATCAGATTCTAATCCTGTGGCAGCTCTTAATCATGGTTTTCAGCAAGCTTTCCTTTGGTCTGGAATCGTTGCTTTTGCGGGTGCGATATTAGCCTTGATGTTTATTCGTTCTCCTAAACCGACAGATTCATCAAACGTTCCGAAAGCGATGTAATCGTTGTGCAACAAAACTGAAGGGATGGCTAACCAGAGTAATGACTGCTGTTTTGCAACTAAAACGTAAACAGTAGGATTCATGCAATCTATTGATAGTTAAAAAACAAAAACGATGACTTTGTGGCATCGTTTTTGTTTATAATTGATGATTGAATTTATCAACTGTCGGTAGACAAAAACATATACATTTGCCGATTAGATGGATGCCTGATGTTGATCAACATTGGTCTGCTAGACAGGAAAAAGGAAACTTCATTCATACCAAGACGGCGTTTCTTTTTCCTATCGGCGATTTCCAACGCTTTAGCGTTCACTGAAGATTTACCAGCCTATGCGGATGATCAGACCTTTCGGATCGCCCACTTCAAGGTAAGCGGCCTGGCCGTTGACATCGTCATATGGAAACCCGTAGGCCAAACGGTTAATGCTGTGGTCGTGCCAGAATTTAGCGTAATAATTGGCAGGCGCAGCCTGATAGTAATTCGACACGTTATTCCAGTCATTAGTCGTATATACATGGCGATTGATGGCTGCACAGGTTGCCGCATCCGTTAAAGCGCCGTCGCATCGGAAAATATCCTGTGTACTGTATGGAGCGTACCCGCCGAAATAGTTGGCATTTGCGCCACCTTGTGCGAAAGAACCATGAATCGGCGCGACGATGCGATAAGGCGCATGAATCGTGGCCAGCGATTTGAAGGCGGCAGGAACTTCGGCCTGGAATTTGGCGAAGATTCCGTTTCGGGTTTCGTTTTCGAACTCACCTACGGTTTGATCGAAGGAACCGGATTTGTTGATCAGTCGATGCTGGATTGGAAAACCGAATCCGTCTACACGTGTCGTATTGCCGTGATAGCCAGCCGCGTCAATCGTGAATTCGACGAAATCGAAATAGATATCGCGGTTTGGATCGGTCGGATTGTTCAGATCGGGGCCGGCGAATCCATCGTTATAGGTCTTCAGGTACATTGGAGTGCCAACGCTAAGGAACATTCGACCTGACGTGATCCGGGGCAAGGTGACCCAGGAAGCATCGCTGACCTTGTGATAAATGTTGGCGTAGTTGATGCCGTTCTTGGTTAGATGTTCTGGTGCATCATTCAAGGCGCTGGAGATGGGGATCAGATTGCCATTGAGGTCCAGATAGCTCCACTGATTGTTAACGGGATTGATGCCGAGAACGCCCCAGTATATTTGCGAATCGGTATAAGCGCCATTGGTCCCGTTCATGATCTTCACCGAGACGGAGCCGTTTGGAGGCATGGGAATTGAGGACGGATGAATGTCATAAATGGAGCCGGAAGTAGAGGGAGGTGGAATGGATCCGGCGGTGTAAGTAAAGACACCGGTGTCGTAGGCTGGAGTTCCGTTATTGTAAGTAAAAGAATACGCAATCACGTGGCCGGTGGCCATGCCTGAGATGGCCTGTTCATATCGGGATTTGCTAGCGTTGTAAGCCATTCTGAAATTTTGCTGTTCTCCGCTGTTCACTTTATAATGCACATCGACCCAACTCGTATTGACGGCGGATTTGAACCATACGGTAGCTGTACTTCCGGATAAATCGACGCCCTGCGTATAGTCTGCAGCTTCGGCTTTCGTACCGAAGATGAAACAAGAGGTCAGCAGCAACGACAGGATCAGCAGGTAAGGCATTCTCTTTCGCATCATCAGAGTTCCTCCTTTAGTATGGGCATAAAATCAACTTCGCAATTGGGTTTGAAACGGCATCCCTCCTTTGTATGGCGGTGGAATATGGTTGTCTGACTTAGAATTAATGTGATCACAAAAAGGATTATAATTTGTTTTACCAAAATATAGTAGTATTGGAATTTCGGTCTGGGGTTCGCAATTTCGGATGTAGGCACATTCATCGCGAAGTAATGACAATTGAAGGCAAACCAAAAGACAGCTAATCATATGGATTAGCTGTCTTTGTTGTTTCCCAAGCAATGATGTTCCTTGGATGTATTTGACGACAGAGAGGGATCAATCCACAACCACGAAATCATCATGCAATCTGCGGAGGCGGTAAGCGTTCATAGCGAATTCACGCAATTCCTCAAGGATGCTGTAATTTGCCCATGCGCCTGCAATAGCGCCGATCCCAGGCACCATCTGCAGCATTTTCCGAAAGTCCATGGCGTCGCGATACTCGATCTGAAATGTCTCCCAGTCCATATTCTTGGCGTAATCGGCATCGGAGCGCCATTGTTCCTTTTCTATATGCCAATGCTTGATGGAATCGAGCAACCTTGCACGGTTTTCTGGCCCGGAAAATGTCATTTGAAATACCTTGAGAATGAATACCCGCTCGGAGAAGTGTTTCGTATCATAACCGTAAACATGGGCCAGCTCAAACAAATATTTCATCTTGATCGCAATTAAAGCTGGAAAGTCCACCATGCTAAGCATAATGCCGCCAGCCCCTGTTCCAGCGCCCTCGGCAACAGCGATTTTTTGGTACAGGGCAAACAACTCTTTCGCTTCTTGATCGGCAGCCTCCAATTCCAGTGTACGCTCCACCGCGCGACTTGGCGTATATTCCGCACCGAACAATGCCGTGCGAACGATTGATCGAATGGTGGTCGTAATGATGCTGTGCACCTTCGGGGGAATCAAATGATTGATCCGATTGCCGATGGTTTTCGATGTTTTTTCCAGCCATCCCGGCGGTTTGAACATTTTTTGTTCCCAGTCGGCAATTTCCCTCTGTATTTTATGTTTGTAATCCATGATCAATCGCTCCTCCAAAAGTCTTGGCTATATTGTAACGAATATTTCCTTGATTCGGAACAGGCCGCGGAAGGTAGCGTACCTCGACTAAAGTCCAGTTTCGCATAGAGTTAAGAATAAGATGTATGGGTTCATCCCCAAGGCTATCAAAGGTTATCTCATTTTCTTGATAGTTAGTAGCAGGTTATTGGATCCACTTTTGAATCCATTGTGCAGTTATTTCCGGATGGGAAATGGGGAACTGATGTCCTAACGGTAAGTAAGTGATTGGATTGCGGCTCCATTCATTCGGAACAGAATACTCCAAATCTTTATCTCCCCAAAGGATGTTTAGCTTGTTCAAATCAATCCCGTCAGGATTCGCTTGAATCGAATGGGGGTTAGAAATAGCTGACATTACTTCCGAATTAGATGTTCTAACTCGAGGCGACTGCAAATCTTCCATCACGTAATCTAAATAGGAATCAGGGATCTCCTTCTCATTCAAAAAGCTTCCGTTTGCCAAGAGCCTTCTTTTGAACATCGATTTATTCATCAGTGATAAAAAGAACTTTGTTACATGGGAAGAGCGATATTTGTAATGTGCGGGATGTAAAACAGGTTGCAATAAAATTAACTTTTTAATTCGCTCTTGAAGTTGTTCTGCTGCGTGCGCTGCGACCAATCCTCCAAAAGAATGTCCTATTAAGATAACCGGTGATTGAAAGCTAAGGATCAAATCAACAACGGAATTGATGTATCCAGCCATCGTTTGGGGATTGTGATGATAAGGTGACCGTCCGAAACCAGGCAGATCTACAAGCCAAATCGGTTGGTGAGGCAAGGAGTTTGCCAATGGAATAAAGCAATCCGCACCAGCAAATGTACCATGGAGCATGATGATCGGTATTCCGTTTCCTTCCCTAACCAGTGCAGTCAAGTTCCCAACCCGGCTATTGTGAAAATTATCGGAATAGATTGAATCCTTATGGGACAAACGATAGTCCAAGTCAGTAATAACAAAAGGCAAGGTAGTTTGTTGAAGCGATATATTCAAATTGTGTTTATATCCCATTTCTTTTATTGATGTTGTAGGGAAATCAGGCTTCACAATAAATTCCATAGAGGCTTCAGGGATTTTTACTAATTTTCCTACTCCCATACGAAGTAAACTTTTCATTAATTTTAGCGAAACTGTGCCTACAGGAGCTTTTACACGAACTTCTTTTGCGATTGCTGTAACGAGCTCCTTCATGTTAGGAGTATTATATTTCTCATCCAGCAAAAAATATGTGTTGTTTAGCGGTTGCTCCTCCTCAACTAAGGCAGATACCAAAGAGGCAACATGATCCACATGAACCATAGGAATCCAGTGTTCTTTTCCTCCAGGGACAAAAGGCATTAGTTTTCTCCTAGTGGAATCGACCAAAATACTTAAACCACCGAGCTGCTCTGTCTTTCCAGTTATGGAATCTCCAATTACGACGCTGGGGTTAACGACAGACAAAGGTATGCCTAGATCATGCATGGTTTGTCGAATATACATATCCGCTTTAAATTTCATTTGTTCATAGGGCGGGGCTTTCTCTAGATGGAAGCCCGTCTGATCATCTGAGAAATTCTCCTCGTTATATGGACTCATAAATCCGACTACGTGAATGAATTGCTTCAAAGCTTTCTTTTGATGAACCGATCGAGCAATTGAGGCAATTTCCTTGGAGGCTTGAAGAAAGACCCGTTCTGCTGCGCTTTGATCCAGTTCTATGTTCATAGGGCCACCTGCATGAATAATGATATCGGAATCCATGACTAGCCGTAGGTCATTCCCCTTTAACCCCAGATTTGGCTGGGTTAGGTCGCCCAGGACGGGAACCACATTTTGATGTCCAGAAGGCACTAATGAGTTTACCATGTTGTTGAATTTGTTCATGGAACGAACCAAGACAATGGTGCGATGATGTTTTGGCATAAGCTTTATGATCTGTTTGCCGATAAAACCAGTCCCGCCTGTCAAAAAAATATTCATAGTTGAAATTTACTCCTTCGATCTAGTACTGTTCAGTACTAATAATGGACAAAAAATTACTTCTTTAGCAAAAATGCTATAGAAGTAAGGATATTATTTAATAATAAGGGGTTGTTTGTGGCTTTGGTGAGGAACAGTCCGCCTTCTATTGAAGAGATAATCAGTGCTGCTGTTTGTTTAATAGGTGTTTGTTCCGGTAATTCTTTATTTCGAATGGCTTCCGATAACAGTTTTTCGAGTAGATTGGTTTGATGCTCGAAGAAATCCTTAACCATTTCTTGGACTTTGATCAAGTCATTAGAAACTTGAGTAAAGAAGGTAATAAACGGGCATCCTCCTAAGTAATCAGTTCCAGCATTATCTTCAGTTATAGCTTTCAAGAGACTTTCTAACTTTTCAGTTACGGACAAGTCCGATCGGCCTAGAACGGTGTCGATCCGCTCTTGATAATGAATGATAAACTGGCTCATAATTTGTAGCAACAAATCCTCCTTACTTTTGAAGTGATAATAAATGTTAGTTTTTGAAACTTTACAATGGTCAACGATATCATCCATGCTTGTTAGCTGATAGCCTTTTGTTAGGAACAAATGTGCGGCAACTTGTAGTACGATATCACGATTCGATTTTCTTTTTCTTTGTTTTTCCATACTAGTACTATATAGTACTAGTTTGAGAGTGTCAACTAGAGGAACCTGATGCTTCAGTGCTAACAAATAACATATTCAAAATATAATATTGTAGACATGACGCTCCGGGACTGCTGTCTTTGCTTGATGGGTAAAACGGATGAGATAAGGTGTTAAGGTAAAATAGGACCATTTAAGTTTTGCACCGAGCCGAAGACACCTCATCTTTAGTTTTTATCGATTAATGTCTTGTTGCGTCAAAAACTTGTTAAGCGAATGGGAAGGATTAACTATAACTGTAATCTACCTTCAATTATGTATTACAGATGATATAATTCGGTAAGATAGCATGTAAATAAATTGAATAATCCGGTTATGTTTCCCAAATCGAATGTATGAAATAGTTAAAGGAGAGATGCTATGAATTTTAATGAGGTTGTTTCAATCGGTGATACATATTTGCTTCCGTTAATATCAGAATTGTACGGGTTGGAGGGTTATGAAATCCAGCTGATTCCACCCCATGATGGAGGGCGGAATGTCGTATATACATGTGAGAAAGAAGGAGCCAACGCAAAAATACTCCGAATCGCTTTTTTACCTGACAGAAGCCGGGAGGATTTTCTGGGTGAAGTAGAATATGTTCGGTATCTGTTCGAGCATGGAGGCAGTGTCTCCAATGTAATCAGCTCCCGGAAGAAGAAGCTGCTAGAGGAGATTACCTATAATAATCATACCTTCTTTATCTGCCTGTTTGAAAAGGCTACGGGAAAAATGCTGGTAGAAAATCATTATCGGTACCGGGATGGAGCTCCAATTACCGAATATTTTTATAACTGCGGTAAAGTCCTGGGGAAACTGCACCACATATCAAAAGGGTATACACCTGTCCATCGCCGGCATCATTTTTTTGACAAATTCAATGCCGAATATATCGATAAACTGATTCCTGAGTCCTTACCTCAGCTTAAGGAGAAGCTGGTAGAGCTCCTTAATACTCTACAAGGATTGGACAGGAACCAAGAGACTTTTGGTATGATCCATTTTGATTACAACGATGGGAATTATTCAATAGATTTTGATACAGGGCAAATCAGCGTATATGATTTCGATAATTCATGTTTCGGTTGGTATATGTTTGACTTGGCCAGTGTCTGGGGAAACGGAGTGGGACGCCGGTAAACGTAAAAAGTTTATGGATGATTATTTTGAAACCGTCCTCGCGGGATACAGGTCCGAGACCACGATCGAAGATTCGATGTTGGATCAGTTGTCTTTATTTATTCAGGTGGGTGTCATGGAAAATATTGTTGATGCATTCGAGGTAATGCAGAACAACGGTGAGGAGCCGGAGTGTGACGAAGGACTGTCGTATCTTATAAAATGCATGGAAGACGATATCCCGTATGAAGGATTTTTTCATGAGATTTACTCGAGTGAAGAACCCTTTGAGTATGAGGAACGAAAGATTTAGTCTTTTAGCAGCCTTTGATAATATGCGGGTGACGATTGAATCTGATATTAAGTCAGAAACTAAATGGGATGGAGAATTAAATTCACAGGAGCTTACTAATTTAGCTGCTTGGTTGGCTCCGCCGTAAAGTAAATTTCGTTATATAACATGCACTTTGTAAACTTCTTTATGACCTCACATTCGTATTGCCCTTTTTGAAATAAATTTAGGTAACTAATCTCGCTGCGGATGTATTTCCCATCATCGTACCAGTTCATAAATCGATTGTTAAATGTTCTGTTCATACAAAAATACGGCTCCATGACAATAACCTTCCCACCTGGTTTCAAAACTCGCTCAAACTCGATCAAATATGAACGAATCTGATCATCTGATATATGATGAAGAACGGCAACGACAAAGATATAGTCAATGGTATTTTTCTCTACAGGGATCTGGTATTCATCAAATATTTCAAATTTATGGTTGGGGTACAGCCTTTTGGCGAGACGAACCCGATCCATATTGGGTTCAATGCCAAGATACCGATCTGAATGACAAAGAGAGCAATTGGCTCCAGTACCCGACCCAAAATCAAGAATGAACTTATTCTCCAATTGGAAATGGTTTTGGATATGGTCATGGATGTATTTTTTTGTAATCCATTGGGGACGGACAAACCAGTGATACAGGCGCGGGGATAGAGGCATAGTGTAAACAAGTCACCACCTTATTTTATGTAACTCAAAAGTTAATTTAACTCATTATGGCATTCGATATACTTAGAAAACATAACCGGTTTCCTTCGTTTTAAGAAAAGCAAACCGTTTGTATAAACAAAGCAGCCGGAGCTTTGAATCCGACTGCTTTATTCTTTTTACTGTTCAAGAAAATTATTGAATAGACCTCATCATTCGACCCCATGCATTTCTATTCGACCTACGTCTATATGCCATTCCAATGAGTGTGGCACCGACACCTACAGCTAATAAAGACATGACGGTTTTCTGATTATTGATTTTGAAAGGGATCATCCGCTGCATACCATTTCACTCCTTTTTCTGGGATATTTGTTCGGGCTTCGAACTATCGTATTATGGGTAGGTTTTTAACTCTTCATTCAGAAAAAGTATGGTTACCATTTTGTTTTACCATTTGTTTTCCTTCAAAGAACACTTGGGTCCATGGGGTTCACGCATCAGGATGTTCGCAAAGAGCTTGCGGTATTTAGCGGCGTTGTATTTTTAACGTCTTCTATGGTCCAGTTTTCAGTGATCTGATATTTGCCCGTTGATTGGTGTCTGGCTTGATCGATGGAATCGTAAGTTCACAATGATGGGTGTTGACAGTTCATTGCGGTTTCCCTTAAAAACATTATGAAAATCATTGTGACCAGTATATTTGTTCAAGATCAAGACAAGGCACTTGAGTTTTATTCAGAAAAGCTGGGGTTTGTCAAAAAGGAGGACGTTCTCGTCGGAGAATTTAGGTGGATAACGCTTGTTTCTCCCGATGAGGAAGAGGGTACCAAGCTTTTACTCGAACCGAATGACCATCCTGCCGCCAAAGAATATCAGAAGAAGATACTTGCCGATGGCATCCCAGCAACGATGTTTGGGGTTGCAGATATTAATAAAGAGTATCATCGATTGTTGGAAAACGGCGTGAAGTTTACGATGGAGCCGACAAAAATGGGCGAACTCACAATAGCTGTCTTCGACGATACATTTAAATGAGATTGATGTCATTCTAGAATAGTAGGGCCCCTTGTAGGTTTACCAAATGAATATAATTGTTTTCATAGGAACAAGCTACTACAATTGGATTAGCGTGTATAAAACAAAATTGGCGTCTACTTCTTATGAGATTTTGCAACTTGTCCAAATGAACAGCAAAGAGAGCAGCAGAGGGGGAAACTGCAATGAAAAACAATGAATTAAAGAGAGGGCTCGAAGCTCGTCATATTCAGATGATTGCTTTAGGCGGCACAATCGGTGTCGGATTATTTATGGGCTCTGCAAGCACGATCAAATGGACAGGTCCTTCGGTGATGCTTGCGTATGCAATTGTAGGGGTATTTATATTTTTCATCATGCGCGCAATGGGGGAAATGCAGTATGTAGAACCGAACACGGGGTCATTTGCGACCTTTGGACATAAGTACATTCATCCTTTGGCAGGGTATGTGACGGCTTGGAGCAACTGGTTCCAATGGGTTATTGTCGGGATGGCGGAGATCATTGCTGTTGGGACGTATATGAAGTACTGGTTTCCGGATTTACCAGCCTGGATACCAGGGCTCGTCGCAATCCTGATTCTCGGTGCAGCCAACCTATTCTCTGTGAAATCATTTGGTGAATTTGAGTTTTGGTTTGCGATGATTAAAATCGTTACCATCGTCCTGATGATTGTTGCAGGGTTTGGTCTGATTTTGTTCGGAATAGGCAACGGTGGGCATGCGATTGGATTTTCGAACTTGTGGCAGCATGGGGGCTTTTTTACTGGCGGGTGGTCGGGGTTTTTCTTTGCTCTCTCGTTAGTGATCGGGGCCTATCAAGGAGTCGAACTGATCGGGATTACAGCAGGTGAGGCAAAAAACCCGCAAAAAACGTTAATGCGCGCGACGCAAAGTATTATCTGGCGGATTTTGATCTTCTATATTGGCGCGATTTTTGTGATTGTTACGGTCTACCCTTGGAATCAATTGCAAGCCATCGGCAGCCCGTTCGTTGCTACATTTGCGAAAATCGGCATTACTGCAGCGGCGGGGCTGATCAATTTTGTTGTCATCACAGCTGCCATGTCAGGTTGTAATAGCGGGATTTTTAGCGCAGGACGCATGCTTTATACATTGGGAGTCAATGGACAGGCACCGAAAATATTCACGAAACTGTCCCGAAACGGCGTGCCCTTGCTTGGAACGATTGGCGTACTCGTGGGATTGGGCATTGGCGTGATCTTAAGTTATATTTCACCCGAAAACCTGTTTGTGCACGTGTACAGCGCCAGCGTACTTCCCGGTATGGTACCGTGGTTTGTCATTCTAATCAGTCAAATCAATTTCAGAAAAATCAAGGGGGATGCCTTGCAGCATCATCCGTTCAAAATGCCTTTCGCCCCGGTGACAAACTATGTGACCATTGCCTTTTTGCTTATGGTACTGGTCGGTATGTGGATGAACGATGAAACTCGCATTTCCCTGATTTCCGGCATTATTTTCTTAGGTATTGTTGTGATGAGTTATTACGCTTTTGGGGTTGGCAAGGCAGCTCCAATACACGATCAAACCAATCATGAAAATAGCAACAAATGAATTGGAAGACTTCCATTTGAAGATACTAATAAACATCCCATTCTCACCAAAAGAGAAATGGGATGTTTTAATTTGAAAGTTGAATCTATGCTTGTCTGGATATGCGAAAATAAGGGGGAGCTGGAACTGGCCAAGCTCATAATCATATGGGTTTAACTGGTACTGCTTATGGGCAGTATAAGTTTAATCTCTCTTGTAAACCTACTAAGACTTCTTCCGGTATCTCCCTGACCTTGATATCTCCACCTAGGAAAAGCAGCCAATTGGTTATTTCGGTTAATTCTTCTGAATGATGAACATTGATAAAAGTCTTTAAGGTGGCTGTGGTTTGGTAAGGATTCGTATATGAAACTGAAAACTTTAAAGGATGGTATTTTTTGAACTGGGCAATCGCCTTTGGACCGAGATCAAGGACAAGGTTGATTTCTTCTTCCTGCTTACTTAGTTGTTCTAATATCTTTTTCTTACTTACTCTTTTTTTCGTAGGGTATGGTTCTACATGGGTGAGATTGTCGACAGGTACAATCCGCCTCTTTTCTTCCTCCAAGTCAAAACCTTCAATTAGCCATAAGCTTTTTTCACGATAAAGATGCAAGAGATACATGGGATAAGACTTTATTACCTTCTCTTCTTTGATGGAAAGCCATAAACATCTGTCCAGAAGCAGGACCTGAATGAGTTTATCTAACATCGGATGGGGCAGGTCAGACAGATCAAGAAGGTCGGGGTTATGAGGGTTGGTTCCTTCAAAAAGCAATATCTGATTTAACAGAACAAGGTCATCTTGCTGGTTTTCCGAGATGAGCCCTAGTAATTTTTCAGCTAAAGATTGACGACTCTTTAGATAAGGGAGTTGTTGATTTCTTGTCGCCATAAAGGCAATAAACAAAGCTTTAATTTCATTATCGGTAAAGCGGACTGTAGGCAGGACAGAGTTGTTCATGACAAAATAACCCCCATCCCTCCCAACTTCAGCGACAAGTGGCATCCCCATCGCTTCAATTTCTCTGATATCTCGAATCGCTGTCGAGCGAGAGATATTAAATTCCTGCATGATTTCAGATATGGTAAAGTGGGCACGATTATTGATATAGCGCATGATGATATTAATTCGTTCAACTTTTTTCATAGGGCCTCCCCTAAACAGTATCATTTTTTGACACGATTTAAGGTTATTATAAACCCATCAAGTGAAAAGACAAATCATTTGATAAATTTATAAAAAGAGGAAGGTTTTGAATATGACAAATTTTACGCTTGAGGAAAAAGACAGCTTTATCGTTTTAGGAATTGGAACTGAGCTGCAGAGCGATTACACAGACTATGCTGGCATAAACCAAGAGAAAGCAGACTTTTGGGAGGCTGTGAAACAAGATGGTAGGCTTGATACTCTGAAGACCATCGCCGCAAATGACTACATTTTTGCCGTGAACGAAGCGGTTAATAATAAGATGATGTATTATGCTGGTGTTATGACAGAGGCATCTCTACCCGAAGCAACCAGGGTTATTCAGTTTCCTAAGGGGGAATACCTTGTTGTTAAAGGGGAAGGGAAGACGGTTGAAGAGTTGAGTAATACACTTACTGGCATTGCCTTCGGACAAGTTTTGCCGGAAGCACAGAATTTTGCCTATGTTGGTGGGCCAAATGCAACGGTTGAGATGGGGCAGCGAAACGGGCTAGTATTTGGTGAAGTATGGATTCCCGTTGTTAGGAAATAAGTGAACACTTCCGATGCAAGCTTTGCTCGAAGCAGGTTCTAAGTAGTAACGCTCACAAAATTTTTTAGGAGGGATGAATATGTCCTATATCGTTGATTTTAAAAATGTGTCTACGGTTGGTTTAGAATCTTCCTCCGCAGCAGAAGCGCTTGCTGGTTTACGAGCGAATGAAGCCCGTTACTTTATGAACAAATACAAGCATGAATTTACGGTTGTACCAGCAAGCGAAAGCCAGGAGACCCTGGATTATGTAAACCGAATTTTAAAAGAAGAACGTGATATTGAGTTTGCGGCCAAACCATTAGAAACGTCGCGTTTTCAAGTGGAGAACATCCAATTTGCCTACGTCTTTTATGAGGATGGTCTTGGACTCAACGTCATGTATACGATTGATGACCCTAAGAAGCGGGCCGTTGGTTTTAAGCTTTCTGAGGGGATGGAGGTACCACCGGAGTTAGAAGGAAAGTTTAAGTTTGCCAGGCAGAAGTCTAAATTAGCTGGAACGATTCGAGGCTCTTTTTTCGTCATTAAGGGAGAATATTAAAGTCTTCATCAGTAGTAACTCGAAAAGCAAACACGCCTTGCGGCGTGTTTTTTGCTTTTTGCAGCATTTCATCCAATCGCTCATGATGTGCATAGTCCGACCTCGCGATCGCTGTTTAAGCAACCCTACAGTTGCTTATTATTGACAGGCAACCGTAGGGTTGCTTATAATGGATATATGAATTGGGACAAAGACGCTATATTCAAAGCACTAGGTGACTCGACTCGGCGGCTTATTTTAGACGAACTATCCGAACGCAACGAGCTTACGTTGTATGAACTAACGGTACGTCTCATTATGAAGCACGACCTGTCCATTTCGCGACAAGCGATAGCCAAACATCTTTCTACATTAGAAGATGCAGGGCTCGTAAAATCAAAACGAAAGGGAAAATATCGAGTAGTTATATTCAACAACGAACCACTTAAAAATTTGCTGAAAGGATGGATAGAGTAAATGAAGATCATTGTTACCAGTATATTCGTACAAGATCAAGACAAGGCACTGGAGTTTTATACAGAAAAGCTGGGGTTTCTAAAAAAGGAGGACGTTCCCGTCGGAGAATTCAGGTGGATAACGCTTGTTTCTACCGATGAGCAAGGCGGTACCGAGCTTTTACTCGAACCGAATGACCATCCTGCTGCCAAGGATTATCAAAAGAAGATATTTGCCGATGGGATCCCAGCGACAATGTTTGGTGTGGCGGATATTCAACAAGAGTATAAACGATTAGTGGAAAAAGGCGTGAAGTTTACGATGGAGCCGACAAGAATGGGCGAACTCGCAATAGCTGTATTCGACGATACATGTGGCAACCTTATTCAGATTGTGCAAAAGTAATACACATAAAGAAGTCGCGGAATCCGCGGCTTTTTTTGTTTTATACCCAAAACAATATAAAACCTTATTAGCTTCAGCCCATACGCGACATCGAACTCCTTCATACGTTATATGTAACCTGCCTAATTGGTGGATGAAAAGTATGATCATGTATTAATAAGGAGTTGGATAGATCGTGAAATCAGAAATTAAGCTTACAGGGCGAGTGATTTTTAAGGGTGATCCTGGTTATGAAGCCGCTCGTAAGAATTGGGATCCACATACGGACAGATTCCCTAAAGTTTTTGTCTTCGCTCAAAAAACACAGGATGTTGCCAATGCCATAAGATGGGCACGTAAAAATAATGTCCCTATTCGTCCGAGAAGCGGAAGGCATGCTCTAGAGACCAACCTTTCACAGGTTAATGGAGGCATTGTCATCGACGTTAGCCAAATGAAGAACATTAAGTTGAATAAAAAAAGTGGCACTGCTGTAATTGAGACAGGTAATCGGGTAGGAAGAATTGTAGATACGTTGGCGCGGCAAGGCTATATGGCTCCATTTGGTGACAGTCCAACGGTTGGTATCGGCGGAATCACACCTGGCGGGGGAATTGGGCCGCTGCAAAGAACGACAGGCCTCATCTGCGATAATCTGGTCGAACTCGAAATGGTTGATGCTAAAGGGAGAGTCATACGGGCGAACAAAAAACAAAACTCCGACCTCCTGTGGGCTACCCGCGGCGGCGGTGGCGGTAACTTCGGCATATATACCAAATATAAATTAAAAGCACTGCGCGCTCCAGCCCAAGCTACCGTATTCCGCATCACCTGGCCATGGGAGCAGTTCGAAAAAGTCGTAAAAAAGTGGCAAGTATGGGCACCTAACGCCAGCACCAAGTTGGGCAGCGAATTAAGCATCGGTCCCAAAAAAGGCGGGAATGTCAGTATGTTGGGGGTGTACCTGGGATCAAAAAGCGAGGCCATCCGCCAGTTAGAACCTATTCTTAGCGTGGGGACGCCTACTCAAAAAACCATCCGGTTGCTACCATATATAGAAGCCACGAAGTTTTTGCTGGCTCCCGATCCGATTCTTACCCAAAGGTTTAGCAACCAGTTCTCGAGCGGCTTCGGAAGACGCCCATTCCCGGATAAAGCCTTTAAAGTCATGCGTGAGTTTTTAGAAAAAGCAGAGGGAGGAACCCCAGCCGGTTTCTACTTCCTTAACTGGGGTGGGGCTGTAAGCCGTATCGCACCTAAAGCTACAGCATTCTATTGGCGAAAAGCTAAATTCTATGTCGAATGGAACAGCTCATGGGTGAAGCCATCTCATGCGGCTAGAAATATTGCCTTAGCCAGAAACACCAGGAAGAAACTGCAGCCTTATATTGTAGGGTCCTATATTAACGTTCCGGACCAAGGCATAAAATGTTCAGGGCCGGTTTATTATGGAAAGAACTTTGCCAGATTAAGAAAAGTAAAAGCCAAATACGATCCGAAAAATGTATTTAACAATCCGCAGAGCATTCCACCGGCTTAAAGAAGCAGAGCAGCAAAGCAACTATGGTTTGGATTCAGATAGTTTGAAAATCGTAGGGAGGTAAATAAGCAGCAAGATGCTAAGCATCGTTTATAACCAGAAGGGCCATTCTGTGTGGGATGGTCCTTTTTTTGAGTTGCTTCTATTTCGTAATCATTACGATTTATATTGACAAAGGTAAATCCCCACCGTATAATCCTTAATCGTAATGATTACTATTAAATGGAGGGATAAAGTATGAAACTTAAACTTGGGATGGGAGTAATTTTAGTAGCATTGGGGTTATTGTTTGCAGGGTGTCAAAGCACTGATCCGAATGAGAATCGTCCTATCAATGAGACTGAGGCAGACAGCGGTACTCATGAAAGCAGCAACAATCATAGTCATGATGATGAGGACGACCACAACCATAACCACAACCACAATCATGATGAGGAAGCAGAAGCGATCTACAAGGGGTTCTTTGATGACACCCAAATCCAGCATCGTACACTGTCAGATTGGGAAGGAGACTGGCAATCGGTTTATCCATACTTGCTGGATGGAACACTGGATGAGGTGTTTGTGCACAAAGCGGAGGATACCGGAAAAATGACGGCGGCAGCGTACAAGGAATATTATGAAGTCGGCTACAAGACCGATACGGAACGTATTGTCATCGAAGGTGACACCGTCACGTTTTTCACGAACGGTCAGGAGCAGTCGGTCGAATACCAAGCCGATGGATACGAAATACTGACTTACGAAGCAGGTAACCGCGGGGTCCGTTACATATTTAAGTCGGTTGATGACATCGAGGGACTGCCTCGCTACATTCAATTTAGCGACCATCGCATCACGCCAAGCAAGTCTGATCATTTCCATTTATATTGGGGAGACGACCGCAGGGCTTTACTTCAAGAGGTTACGAATTGGCCTACCTATTACCCGTCCGCAATGGATGGCCATAGCATTGCCCATGAAATGATGGCACACTAACGGCTTCGATGCTCGATATCGGCATTCTGGAGTACATCACCGTTGATTCTGGGTAACATCAAAAACTTTGAACCTAATGAAAGCGGTCGGAAATTTGAGAAGGGGCAACAGGAGGCTTTAAAAAAAGAAAAAGAACTATTAGAGCGATTGAAGCAATTGCCAGATGGTGAACAAAAAGCCAAAGAAACCAAACGAATGATCGACCTTATCCGGAATTTCATCGGTTATCGGGAATATCCAAAATACGGCATGGTGAATCGCTACTTCGTTTATAAGCAGGCTTTACTCAAAGAAGCCGAACAACTCGTACAAGCGGGCGTTATTCAGGAAAGAGAAGATATATATGATCTCACGTTTGAAGAACTTCACGAAGTCGTATGCACCAATAAACTGGATGACCCGGGTTGCATGGTCGAGCAGCAAGCGAATCTTGCGACCAGACAGATCATCAGCAAACGAAAAGACGAGTACAAATTGTATGAAAAACTAACTCCTCCACGTGTTATCACGTCGGATGGTGAAATCATTGCAGGTAAGTACAAACGAGAAAATCTTCCAGCCGAAGCGATTGTAGGTCTAGCTGTTTCTTCCGGTGTTATAGAAGGGCGAGCACGTGTCATCTTAAACATGGAAGATGCGGATCTGGATGATGGAGATATATTAGTCACCTCCTTTACAGATCCCAGCTGGACACCTTTATTTGTATCCATAAAAGGCCTGGTCACCGAAGTGGGTGGATTGATGACCCATGGAGCCGTTATCGCGCGTGAATATGGCTTACCCGCCGTTGTCGGGGTGGAAAATGCCACTAAGCTGATAAAAGATGGGCAACGAATTCGCGTGCATGGAACAGAAGGGTATATCGAAATATTGTGATGACTGAATAGGTGAAGTAAGAGGCGATTTATCCCCAGTAGTATTACTTGGAGTAAACCGCCTCTTAAACCTTTTCCACCGTCAGAGTTGCTTCTTCAAAAAATCATCACCTTGGGTTGTAAGGAGAGTAGCCCAATAAGTTCCAGTCAAATGGGATGACGTGTTCTGTTTGGATGACTCCATCGTGTCGGAATTCGACCAAACGCTGTGCCCCGGGAAACCTCAATTTTTCTTCCTCACTAATATCCCAAACGATTGTTGAACGTCCAGTAAGCTGGAGTGTTCTGCCCATATTGAAATCAAGAATTAAGATCCTAAATGCTTTTCGATGGGAAACAACATTTCTATTCGTTACGAATGGAGGATCTAGAACAACTATTCCCTGGTTTGATGGGGATCGTCCTCAATGTGAAACCGGAGCTCATCGAGTAGGCTTTTTGTAGAAAATGGCAAAAAGCTCAATGGAGCAGCGGAAGAACACTACAACCGTTCCCTAGAGTTTTTTTGTAAAGGAGAAATTTGTATGAGTAATGTTTTTGTGAAAAGTGAGTTTGCACCTTTAAAAAGAGGCGTTATGGCTCAATCTGAAGTTGCATTTCCATCGTAAATGTATTGGGAGATGAGTTAGAAAAAAGAGGGGTTAAAGTAGAATATGTAGATTTTAAAATATCAAGAAGTTTCGGTGGATCTTTCAGATGTAGCACTCATCCTCTTTTAAGAAGTGATGACTAAATAGATTTTGAAAGTCGCATAAATTGCGGCTTTTTTTGCTTTAAGTATATAAGTTCGTCAAATTGATCATCGAATCGGATCAAAACACAAGTCTAGATTATTGTATTTGGATTGACCATATCAACGTGTGTTATCATAGTAAAGCAATGAGTAATTTTAAAAATTTTAAAACTGAACGAATACTTGGAGGGAGTACTCATTAATAACGTCGACCTGAATGAAGCAATGTCCATGTTAAAGAAGACGAGCCGTACTTTTTATATACCCATAAGCTATTTGGAATTAGGAATAAGGGGGGCAGTTGCATCTGCCTATCTATGTATGCGAGCAATAGACGAAATCGAAGATCATCATGAACTCACTGACGAATTGAAAGTTGAATTACTTTTTGGGATTTCTGAAATATTTAAATCCCAGGATGTTATGGAAGTTATGGAAGCAACACGAAGATTACTATCACCTTATCGGGCGGTATTACCGGAAGTTACGATGCAGCTAGATAAATGGGTGCTTCTTTGTCCGTCTTCCGGAGTCGGCATCGTAAATCATTACATCGCAAAGATGTCGTTACATATGTCTGATTGGGTTCAGAACGGGTGGAATATTCATACAGAAGAGGATCTGGACAGATATACCTATAGCGTGGCTGGTATGGTTGGAGAGATGTTATCAGAACTTTGGTTATGGCATGACGGGACGCAATCTGATCTAACAAAGGCGATTGCCTTCGGAAGAGGACTACAAGCAGTAAATATACTCCGAAATAGAGATGAGGATCTTAAACGTGGTGTTGACTTCTTTCCTGATGGATGGGGATTTAATGAAATGCACCAGTACACATGCCGTAATTTACAAATCGCCGATTCTTATGTCGCAGACCTAAAGGATGGTCCAGCGTTAAAATTTTGCAAGATTCCACTAGCGTTAGCTCATGCTACCGTCAAACTCATTTCTGCGGGCGGAAGCAAATTAACGCGGGATACTGTTCTAAAAATTGTGAATCGTGTGACTGGATAACGTAATTGTTCATATTTAGACTTGGATAAGGAGCCGTAAGCTATGGTATATCGGCTTCTTTCTGTTGTTCTTCTATCCTTTTGAGCAATGTGACAAGAATGTCATACGGAATGGAATATTGTTAGGTTAATCGATGGGAATATATAGACGTCTATCTTATACTGGAAAAGGCTTGAACGAGTTTTTTCCGAAGGAGGACATCCATTGATGACTGATGTAGTTAAAGCAATAATACTTGGCATAATAGAGGGCTTAACTGAATTTTTACCGGTATCGTCTACTGGACATCTGATTTTAGCAGGCCATCTACTTAGCTTTGAGGGAGACGCTGCAATAACTTTTAAAATTGTGATCCAGTTGGGTGCAGTCTTGGCAGTTCTAATCCTTTATTGGAAAAGGTATTTGCAGATTGGGGCTAATCTGATTAAAATGGATTTTTCCCAAAGTAAAGGACTAAATGTTATTCATATGATTTTGGCTATGTTACCAGCATTAATCCTGTATCTTGTCTTCAAAGACACAATAAAAAGTCAATTATTCGGCCCAACCCCTGTCTTGATCGGTCTAGTTGCCGGTGGCTTGTTGATGATCGTCGCAGCACGGAGCAGGAGAACTAAAACCGCTGATACGATGGATGGGATTAATTACAAACAAGCTTTCGGGATTGGCCTGTTCCAATGTTTGGCTTTGTGGCCGGGATTTTCAAGATCGGGGTCCACGATTTCCGGTGGACTTTTGCTTGGTACTAGTCAAAAAGCCGCCGCAGATTTCACATTCCTTATTTCCGTGCCTGTTATGTTTGGCGCAAGCTTGTTAGATTTATACGATAGTCGCGATTTGCTGAATGCTGACGATCTCTTTCTAATGTTAATTGGCTTTACGACATCCTTTATTGTGGCCATGATTGCAGTAGTGACGTTCATCAAACTGATTAAGCGACTTCGATTGGAATGGTTTGCTCTGTATCGTTTTGTCTTAGCAGCGCTCTTCTATTTAATCGTCATACTGTAAGGTCCTAGCATAATTAGATGAAACGCAGCCGGAAAGCTGCGTTTTTTCTTTGACATTGAACCCGGGAGAGTCCGCCGTCGTCTATTTATCCGATTTGGGCAACGTCAAGAGCTTGCCGTTCATTCCTGTCTCGCAGCCGGACGTGAACGAGGACTTGGATACTTGGAGAAAGGCATTAACGTACCGACATTTTGATGTGTTGCCTCCAGACTCCTTGCTTGGAACGTATAGGTTCACGGGAGGAATGGAGCTGTCTCCATTCGGCGCTTATGGGGGCTCCGAGACGGATATCGCAGCTTTGCTTGAAGAGATGAAGGCCGAGAGCGAAGAGTCGGGAAAAGATTTTATATGGAGAAAAACTTCCATTCTAACCTCGTTTCCGTTGTTATCGTACACCACCGTATATCGCAATTCAGATCAAGAGACGCTGTATTTGGTCATGGAAACACCTCGCGATTCCAAAGTGAAAATACAGACGTTAGCCCCATCATCAGCTAAATATGAAGAAATGGAGCTGAATGGACACGACGCCCATTATTTAATAAACGATTCATATGTATATACCGATAGCCATATCTACCAAGAAATCAGCTGGATGATCGAAAAAGAGGGGCAGGCGATCATATATCGGTTAGGCAGCGATTCGCCTGCGATGACAAAAGAGCGACTAATGGAAGCCGCAAAAAGTATATAGGCTGATAACGGCTGGACGGTCAGGATACATCGCTCCGGAGATATGGTGATGATGCCGCGTAAATCGCGGCTTTTTTTTTATTGAACGAGAGCATACCTTTAGCTGGTTGTTTGCTCCCAGAAAGGGGCCAAATTGACCGATATAACCTCAATGACTTCTTCAAACATCGTTTCCACTGAGCGATCTTGAGGGTTCCGGCTCCACTGCAAAGCGGATCCGAATATGCCCCAACTGATAACGAGTGCCGCAGCTTCCAATTTTTCTTGCGAAAAGCCCTGTGTGTCCATTTCATTTACCCGTTTAAGCAGAAGTCGATGAAGATCCTGACGCATGGCATTTTCAAACATTGCTTCAAACTGCTTGTCTCCTGGCGTACTACATTGTCGAAACCGCAAAAGAAAATCGAATATGGTTTGAATAAGGATGTGCAAATTGTCCGCATTGCATCTTGTTTGTTCCGGCAGTCTATCCCTTATAGTCCTTTGGAACTTTTCCGTCATCCAATATTCAAGAAAGTCATATTTATCCTGAAAATGAGCATAAAATGTTGTTCGATTTACGGTTGCTTGATTCGTGATATCGTGCACAGAAATGGAATAGATGTTTCTCTTTTTCCCAACCAAATCGTTAAAAGCCTGCACGAACAATTGACGGGTTCTTTTAACACGCGGATCCTCGGGATTTACCGACATTTTATCCCCCTCTTTCTCTCAAATTCAATAACAGACAAAAGGGCAAAAATGTTGGGAACACAACAAAAACAGCTTTTTGCAGGTTGTTTGCATAACTCAATCCTTTTATCTTTTACTTAAGAGGTTGTTCAAAAAGTCACTTAAAATCCATTGAGCTGTTTGTGTCTGATTCAGCGACTTTTGTTAACACGCACTTATAGGATTATGATTGCACAAACAAAATCGTATGGCAAACTCTTTATCTGATTTGCAAACGAAAGGATGAGTATAGAAATGATTGTTGTTACAGGAGCGAATGGAAAATTAGGCCGGAAGGTCGTAGAGGAACTTCTCAAGCGTGTTCCTGCCGGGGATATTGGTGTAAGTGTCCGTGATGTGAACACGGCACAGGATCTAAAAGAACGAGGAGTTCGTGTCCGGCAAGGAAATTTCGATGATTCCGAAAGTCTTCTACACGCCTTTGAGGGAGCGTCTCAAGTTCTTATTATCTCGTCCCACTCCTTGGGAGAAGTTGCTGTTCGCCAGCATCAAACCGCAATCGACGCGGCCAAGAAAGCGGGTGTTGGTCGACTGCTGTATACTAGCCAAATGTTTTCATCTGCAACGTCGCATTTTCCTCCCATGAACGTTCATGCTGCTACAGAAGAGATGCTAAAATCTTCGGGAATGGCTTTCACGTCGCTGCGAAACGGCTTTTATGCCGCATCAGCGATGATGTGGATGGGTGATGCCTTGAAAACAGGGGAATTGATTGCTCCGGAAGATGGTCCTGTTGCCTGGACCAGCCATTCCGACCTGGCTGAAGCCACAGCGGTCATCTTGACAGAGCAGAGATATGACGGTATGACTCCTCACCTTACGGCTTCCGAAGCGATTGACATGGGTAGAATTGCATCGATTGCTTCCAAGGTCTTGGATCGACCGATTCGGCGAATTGTCGTGTCGGATGATGAATATCGAAACCACTTGATGTCCCGAGGACTGCCGGAAGCGATGGTCGGCATGCTTACGGGTATGTTTCAGGCAAGTCGACAAGGAGATTTCTCGCAAACCAATCCGACTTTGGAAAACCTGATTGGCAGATCCCCAGTGAATTTTACGGATTATTTGAAAGACTCGATTTCCCAATGATGAGAGTATAGTCGGTCTTTATACACCAGTGAAATAAAACACCGAATCATAAGAAGGAAAACCATGGCCTAACTTCAAAATGGAGCAAAAACAATTTATATCGGCGGACAAAATGCTATTCCGATTTTAGCGTCTGAAAATGCAAGTTTCGCCAATCTGGAATATCTATTTAGTTCAAGGAAGTGACCCGCGAATTGGATACAAAGCATTTCAGGAGGTTTCCGGTATATTAGATAATCCACCTTTGGTTACCGTTCTATTTGTTTCGGGAAATAATTCGGTATTATTATACTGCAATATCATTTAATGGAAAACGACCGGTCGAACCCCGGTCGTTTTTTTGATAGGAATGAGATGTCGGAACGTCTGTCGCGCAGTTTTTTTAACTCTATGCGCTAGCTAAGCTTTCTAGTTTTGAGATTACGAAAAATCAAAGGTGTGCAGGCTTTGCCTTAGCACTTGCGTGAATGTTGTATGATTTAAGTTGGAAAGAAAAAACAAGGGGGAGAACCTTATGGAAAAGGGGAATCTTTTCAGCAAGATATGGGCAATTCCCAAAGATACCATAGCAGCAGGTCGTCGTCATACGGTTGGACTTAAATCGGATGGCACGGTGACGGCTGTGGGTGATAATAAATATGGCCAATGTGATGTAAGTGGCTGGCGCGATATGGTTGCGGTTGCGGCTGGTAATGTTCATATGGCGACGAACACGGGTAATGCTCATACCGTCGGGCTTAAATCGGACGGCACAGTGGCGGCTGTGGGTTGGAATAAGTATGACCAATGCGATGTAAGCAGCTGGCGTGATATGGTGGCGGTTGCGGCGGGTTGGCGTCGTACCGTCGGTCTTAAATCGGATGGCACAGTGGTGGCTGTGGGTCGAAATAATGAAGGCCAATGCAATGTAAGTGGCTGGTGTGATATGGTTGCGGTCGCGGTGGGTGACTGGCATACCATCGGTCTTAAATTGGACGGTACGGTGATGGCTGTGGGTAATAATAGGTATCGCCAATGCAATGTAAGCGACTGGCGCGGCATCGTGGCGGTTGCGGCGGGTTATCTTCATACCGTTGGGCTTAAATCGGATGGCACGGCGGTTGCTGTGGGTCAAAATAAGGTAGGTCAATGCGATGTGACCGGGTGGCGCGGTATTGTCGCGATAGCGGTGGGTAGTCATCATACCATCGGGCTTAAATCGGACGGTACGGTGGCAGCTGTGGGCTGGAATGAGTATGGTCAATGCAATGTAAGTGACTGGTGCGATATTGTAGCAGTTGCGGCGGGCTGCGCTCATACCATCGGCCTTAAATCGGACGGCACGGTGATTGCTGTGGGTGATAATGAATATGGCCAACGCGATGTAAGCAGTTGGACTAACATCCAACTACCCGGCGGTAAGGAGTGGTAAGAATAAATAAAAATAATGTTTATTCCTTTAGTTATTGTTCTGATTTTTTAGCGGGGATAACCATATTCGAATTTTTTGTTTTGAGGTTGCTGGGTTTACAATATAATTCAACGGGTTCTTTGGTCGCCGTCAGAAATAGAAGTGATAATTGATTATGGAGATAAGATCCAACTGAAAGGAAAGTCAGTATTCAGAATTTAAAGAAGGAAAAATATCATGAATTGAAGACTACAGTTGATTAGCAAAGCGGACTCTAAAAAGAGAATTAGTGATGAACTTTGCAAAAATAAAGGAGAGCAGCCGATTAATGTGATCGGCTGCTTTTTGCTGGTTCAGCTGACTCAAGTCTCGCAATCTCATAAAAGATACGATACTACTCCAGATTTTGCTTGCATAACCATTACCTTTATTTATATCGAGTATAACAAATATCAATTATTATAATATGCCCTATTCCATTACCATTTATTTTATAAGCAAATCCAAATAGGAGTCATAACTGTAAGCTGCAAGGGATTTTGTTGAACGAATCGAGTCGGAGATAGGGTACCGATTACGATTATGTCCGTCGGACCTAGGCGAGAGCGGGTCATTCAGCGATGAGTGCGGGCTGAATTAAAGGAGGAAATAGTATCATGGCATTGATTGTGTTTACTTTCATCGGGGTGTTTATCGGCGTATTATCCAGCCTTTTCGGCCTAGGTGGCGGCTTCGTTGTCGTCCCAATTCTATATGTTTTCCTTCCTCACGTTGTTCCTGCGGAATATGTTATGCATACAGCTGTGGGGACATCACTGGCTGTCATGATTATAAATTCAACGAATTCCACCTATAATCATTCGAAGCAAGGTAATATCAATTGGATGGTATTTAGACAATTAGCCGGTTTTATCGCATCAGGCGCTCTAATCGGCGGGCTGTTGGCCCGCTATATCGATGGTGGATTGCTGAAATGTGCATTTATTATGCTACTTTGTTATGTCATTATATCTAATTTGTACAAGAAAACAGCGAATAGTAACGATGAATTCCCGATCTCTCCTCTGCCAGGACGCATGTCCCGTTTCGTTATTGGATCGTTCATTGGCATTATTTCTACGTTGCTAGGGATTGGCGGTAGCGTTATGACGATCCCATACCTTAGAAAATATGGGATGCGGATGCTGCATGCGGTCGCTCTAGCTACACCACTAGGTCTGCCTGTCGCTATTGTCGGTGCATCCACTTATCTTGCTTCAGGATTACGGGTAGCTGGCATGCCAGATTCGACCATTGGATTTATTTATATACCTGCATTGATTGGATTTTCGCTTGGGGGGCTGATAGGAGTACCAATCGGGAGAAGGTGGGCTCAGAAAATTCCAGATACTTTGTTTTTCAGAATTTATTTATGGTTACTTATCATCGTGGTCATTACGATGATTATAGAATAACCCATCAAACATGATGACTTGTTCAATGAACCATTCGGCAATATAAATGGATTTTGGCGTATAAAGTTTGTCTTTGATATCGGCCCTCATCGAGATATTTTGATATAGAAAGAGGTATAATAAAATAATTGAATAATCAAGTACAACGCGATATTCTCGTTATTTATAAAACACGAAGGAGGGATTTTTATATGCACTATGGACCTGATCCTAATGCAATCTACCCAAATGAGGAAATTAAAAGTATATGTTATATTAAAAACGTTATAACTCGCTCAAATATTGTTGTCGGTGACTACACATATTATGACGATATCAACGGGGCTGAAAAGTTTGAAGAGCGTGTCACACATCACTATGAATTTATTGGAGATAAGCTGATTATCGGAAAATTTTGCGCAATAGCAAAGGGTATTGAATTTGTAATGAATGGTGCAAACCATAGAATGTACAGCGTTACTACCTATCCATTTAACATTATGGGCCATGGTTGGGAGAAAGCGACTCCGACCCTGGCCGACTTACCCCTTAAAGGTGATACTGTAATTGGAAACGATGTATGGATCGGTCAAAATGTGACCGTAATGCCCGGTGTACATATTGGAGATGGAGCAATTATTGCAGCAAATTCTGTTGTTGTAAAGGATGTTCCCCCTTACCATATTGCAGGCGGGAATCCTTGCAAAGTCATTAAGCAAAGATTTGACGATGAACTCATCGATTATCTCCTTCTCATTAAATGGTGGGATTGGCCTGTTCGTAAGATATTTGATAATCTTGAAACTCTATGCAGCGGGGATCTGACAAAAATCAAAGGAATTTAAGGGGGTGGCTCACAATGCGACCATCCATTTTCAGGCGTTTGTAGCTAAAGCTCCAAACTACTTGACAGCCCCGTTACATGTTCAAGCTTTTGCAGGTCAACCTATCAGCAGATAATTAACGATCTACAAGTAATGAAAGGCCGCCCATAGGTTGGCCTTTTTTGCTTTGCTTATCTACAATAATGTGAAGAAACACAAAACGATGTTTTCTCAACAATACTCAATGACTCTAACCGATTGCAAATATCGTAAAATCAGTAGCTGTCTGATCATCCAGTGCATTCATGAAGCGTGGATGAACTAAATACAGAAAGGCGTCATTTAACGTGTATCCAAGACACTCTGCATTTATGAGGATTTCACAAAAAGGAGGTCAACCAGTAAGTTCTGGTGACCTCAGTTATGATCTATCCGTCTGTACGAAGCGTCAACAAGCGTTTTAGGTTATCATCAATAAATTTGTTATCGGCACTGTTGATTCCGCGACCGGCAAAATGTCCCCAGATCGACTTGATCGGATTGAAAACAGCATTAGGCATAAGCTTAGCCTCGTATTCGTTATCATCCGCAGAGCAGAAGAGATCCGTGCTCCCTGGCATGACGCAGGCAAGTGCTTTAATGCTCTTGAGCGCCTTATCGAAATCTCCGTTGTAGGAAGAGTTTGCGCTGATATCTGCATTTTGTCCTGTCCATAACATGGCTAAGACATTGTGCGGATCCATCTTCATGAAACTATCTTCCCAGACGCCCACCATAAAATCTGCCAATGAGTCAAATCCCAGCTCACGATAAAGTTCTTCTCTGTAAAACGCGTGTGATACGCCCCATCCGGCATAGACACGACCAACCGCGCGCATGTCTGCAGAAGTCAACTGATTTAGTTCACTTGAATCGAAGCGGACTGCAGCCATGAGCGGAGCTCTCATTCCTTCCAGGACCACATACGTCTGGGGCCAGGTCTTTGCAACTCCGGCGAAAGGTGCAATTCGTTCCACCATGTCGGGATAACTTGCCCCCCATTGGAATGCTTGAATGCCTCCCATTGACCATCCAACGACGAGAGCGATCTTTTCAATACCGAATTTTTCGGTCACCAGCCGATGCTGGAATTTAACGTTGTCATAGATGGTTACCCCCGGAAAATGAGCTCGGTCAAATGGGGGAGGCGTGTTACTGGGAGACGAGGATAACCCGTTGCCCAATAGATTTGGAACGATAATGAAATATTCTCGCGGATCTAGGGCCATGCCGTTTCCAATCAACCATTCATTCTGAACATGCTGATCGCCAAAAGCAGTTGGATAGACGATGACATTATCTTTCTTTTCATTTAATCTTCCATAAGTTTTATAAGCAAGAAAAGCGCTCGGTAACGTCACACCTGATTGCAAGGTTACGTCACCCAAATCAAAAATCTCATAATCCATCGTTTTTTCTCTCCCTTCAAAATGAAACCACACATGTAGCGTGTATTTCTTGTACTAAGTATAGATCCGTGGTACTCTCAATAAAAGTGAATGAAATTCAAAGTTGTATTCAATATTATTGAAAGTAAGAATGGGGATCATATGATGGAATTGCGCCAATTGAATACGTTCCGCACGGTTGCATCAACATTAAATTTCTCTCGGGCTGCGGAAGTGCTGAACTACGTCCCCTCCAACGTCACGATGCAAATGAAAGCCTTGGAGGATGAGCTTGGTGTTCGTCTCTTTGACCGCTTGGGCAAGCAGCTCGTTCTCACAACTGCAGGTAAACGCTTTTTAATTCAGATCCAAAGTGTTTTAGACAAATTGGATGAAGCCCGCAGCGTCGTTCATGATAATGAAAATCTTATCGGCACTCTAACGATCAGTGCCAATGAGGTTATTTGCGCCTATCGGCTTCCAGCTGTCTTTCAACTATTTCGTTCACGCTATCCTGGAGTGCGCCTCATCTTCCGCTCCGTTCCCAATCAAGAACTCAAGCAAGCGCTCTTTGAGGGAGCCGCGGATGTCGTATTTATGTTGGACGAACCCATTCGCTCGAGCGGACTTGAAGTGGAGCCGATGGTGGAAGAAACTTTCCGCTTATTCGCTGCTCCTGACCATCCACTTGTGAAACCAACGGTACTGCAACTGGAAGACTTTCATGGACAAGTATTTCTTACGAATGAAAAGGGGTGTCCCTATCGAACCATGTTTGACCGGCAATTTGAGAAAGAGGGCATTGATACGATTACTTATTTAGAGTTTCAAAGTGCCGAAGCCATTAAACAATGTGCAATTTCGGGAATCGGTATTGCCTTTCTTCCTGAAATCGTAACGAAAGCCGAAGTTGAACGGGGCGAACTTGTTGCTCTTCCATGGCAAATTCCGGACTTGCACGTGTATACACAGATGTTATGGCATAAAGATAAGTGGCTTTCACCCATCATATTATCTTTCATAGAAGCAGCAAGGGAAGTTATTGCTATAGAGGAGGAGAATAAAACTCTTTAGCTATTATAGTTAGCTATATTAGCTACTTTAGCGAATGATTTTGGGGCCCATGCGGACACACGATCCGCTATTTACCGAAAATCGGTCCATTTGGGAGTCAATCCGGACATATGTTCCGTTAATCTACCCATAACCACAAATTTAGCCTGCGATAACCTACAATAGCGGATCTCATGTCCTCATACATTCGCTAATGGGCAAAAAAAAAGAAATAGCGGAACTACAGTCCTCACACATTGAGGGGACGATAAGCTTTAAAAGGGTCGTTGGTTCACTCATCATTCGCCTTGACCATATTAACCTAACTGAAGCGCACCATTGAACCACACGGATTTGATTGCCAAGGAATCCGAGATCGTCGTTGTTGGATCACCAAGATTGGAACAGAAACGGGGGATACATCCGTCCCTACCAGAATATCCACATCGGGTTTGTGCAGATCCATGGCGTTTTTAAAGCCTTCAGGAATATTTATTTACCATTTTGAGCAAATAATTACGGAATTCTTGAACATAGGATTGGGGCTCTACGATTTCTAGATTCGTCCCGAAACTTGCTAAAAATTGAAATCCAATACTGTTCTGAGGAATATGGATAGTGGCTAAGAAATATTCAGAGTTAAAGTTTTCAATGCTCTTGCGACCGTATCTTTCAATGAATTGATCTTTTACACTGGGCGCAATCAACGCCTTGATAGCAACAAGTTGAGGTTGATAACCGGCTTCATTTTGTTCAAATACATAATCTCTAGGGATAAAGGTTTCTTCATCCATAATGAGATTATCGATCCTGGATAATTTAAATGTTCTATAGCTCTGACGATGTAAACAGAATCCCTTTAAATACCAACTCGTTTCGCTAAAATGAAGCTGATACGGCTCAACAATTCGATTCGTTATCATGCCATTTTTATCTATATAATCGAATGAAAGTAACTTTCTCCCTATTATCGATTCCTGGCATGTCTTCAAGGTTTGAAGAATCTCGGACCGACCCTCCCAATCATAAAATGAAAGTCGGACTGAACTTTTCAGTGACATGGGGTGAACCATGGCTTCCATTTTTTTAATCGTGATTTCAACTTCCTCGCTAATTAGAATTTGTTCCAATCCGCCGAGCGCAGTCAATATATTTTCTAAGTCGGAGCTGCTTAAGAGACGCTTATCCACCTTGTATTCATCCATAATACCGTATCCGCCATGAACTCCATGAACAGAATAGATGGGAATGTTGGATAAGCTCAGTGTTTCCATATCGCGAAGAATCGTTCTTTTGGAAACGTTAAATAATTGTGCGAATTCTTTTGTTGAAACGATATCTTTTTTCAGCAATATCATGATGATAGATATTAATCTCTCAACCTTCTCCATAGCTGCCCCTCTTTTGGTGCAAATTTTTAAATGGTGACATGCGTCTGTCACCACTAATAAATTATACTTCATTTATCAAAAGAAGGAGGTACAACTTTATGTCAGCAATTGCATATTTAAACTTTGATGGAATCGCAGAAAGAGCAATTGAATTTTATTCGGAGGCTCTAAATGCGAACGAGGTAAAAAAAGTGAAATTTAGGGATTTTCCTCAGGATCCAAACTATCCGTTGCCAGAAAATGAACTCGATATGATCATGGAGTCTTCGGTAGAGTTTGCAGGCGGGAAAATTATGATGTCGGATATTTTGCCTTCCATGAAGGCGGTGACAGGTGAGCTGGTTAAAGGAAACAACGTACTTATTAGTCTAGTCATGGACGATAAACAAACTTTGCAAGAATACTTTAATCAATTATCTGTTGGTGGCCATGTTGTGATGCCGTTATCTAATACTCCTTGGTCTTCGTGTTTTGGAATGCTGGTTGATCAGTTCGGAGTTGCCTGGAAATTTAATAGTGACGCAGATCGCTTCCTTGATAAAGTTAGTTCAAACAAACAGTAACTCATTCAAAACATGGCCTTCCAATGAAAGGGCCATGTTTTGATATTCTCATTAGAAAGGAGGAGGATGGGGATTAGCTATGGAAATCGAACATGTAATTCCAGTAACATCAAGAGAGGATTTAAGGATTTGGCTGCAGAACCATGGCAAGACTGAGGAGTCTTGCTGGGTCTTGGTTAGTATGACGCCAACCCCTGATAAATTGTTATATTTAGACGTCGTTGAGGAAGCATTATGCTTTGGATGGATTGATAGCGTCAAGAAGAAAATTTCTGAAAGAGAGCTGGCTCAGAGACTATCACCTAGAAGTAAGAAAAGTTCATGGACTGAATTAAATAAAGAACGCGTCCGCCGACTTGAAAAGCTGGGGTTCATGAGAGACGAAGGCAGAATGGTTCTTCCTGAGATGGATCACGATTCTTTCAGACTCGATGGAGTTATTGAGCAAAGACTAAAAGAGGAAAAGCAAGTATATGAGAATTTCATGGCATTTCCAGGTCTTTATAAAAGAGTTCGGATCGACACGATACAAAGCAATAAGAATCAGCCAGAATTATTTAAGAGCAGATTAGACAAGTTCATAAACAACACGAGAGAGAATAAAATGTACGGTCAATGGAACGATAATGGCCGTCTACTAGACTATTGATATTTCTGGGTTGAAGGCACACAACCTTAGTCCGGTTGAGTACCGAACTAAGGTTGTGTGCCTTACCTATTTTTATCATGGGAACTCTATTGTATTCGACATTATGAAATCAAAAAATTCCTCAAGATGATTTGCTGCTTTTCCAACTTCTTCAAATTCATTCCACTTAAATGCAGTATCAGAGCTATGATTATATTCATTCTCACAAAGGAACCACGTCTTTCTCACTAGGTGGCGGGACAGGGAGCCGATGCGGCTTCTGAGCGGCAGAGAGAACGTCGTCTAAGACTACAAAGGCACGATGTCTACGGGGAAACAGCGGGAGATGTGTAATGCCGGTTTCGAGAAGGAGCGTGACACCCTCAAGAAGCTGTGTCTGCCAAATAATGGGGATCACCTGAGCCGATGCCGCAACATGCCCGGTAGCGCAGGGCATTTGCATTCCGCTTTCGGAAGACCGGCACATCGTTACGCCGATTGATCGCGCCAGCTACAAGTGGGGAAAAGGAATACAACAAGAGTACAGCGGTGGAACACGTGAACAGCCGGTAGGATGTATCGTTTGGATTTAAACTGTACACCATTCGTGGCATGGTCAAGATGAAGATGCGATGCGGGCTGGCGCTGGGGCAGATCCAGGAAAATCAGGCTGATAAGATGAGAAGCCTGGTATCCAGTGCGTAACGGAAAAAAGAGCAATCTACAAGTGGATCACTCGCACAAAAAGAAATCCACCCCCTCGATTTTGTGGAAAAGCCGGTCAACGGCTGGTTTGAGGCTTCTCATATTCAAGCATGGAGATTTCTTGACTGTACATTGTATGTCACATTAGAACCTTGCTTCCATGTGTGGAGGGGCGATCATTCTAGCTTGAACACTAAGAGTTGTCTATGGCGCAACTGACCCGAAAGCAGGATGTGCTGGAACACGAATGAACTTGTTAGATGAGCCTCGGTTTAACCCTCAAGTTGAACTCCATACAGTCGTACTTCAAATAGAATACAATTAATTGTTAACTCCGTTTTTTAGGCAATTACGAAAAAAATAAATAATTTAAAAAAGTGAAGGGGTTGGACTAATTCGAGCGTCTATTTATGCAGGGAAAGATCGGTTCACGAAAAGGTATCAAGTAGTCCTACGGAATACATAAGAGCATCTTTAGATTTACTATTTGTGTCTGTATTAAGGGGACGAAGATTATAAGCGCCCGTAAGGGAAAGTTGGTGATGTTATGGGCATATTTTGGAAAATGGGAGCCAGAAATTTTTTGGCCCAGATACGGCAAACGCTACTCACCGTATGCATAGGGTCTATCGGTGTCGTTCTGATTTTTTCTTGTTATTTTGTCATTTCTTCTATTACACACAGCAAATCACAATGGGAAGAAAAACACTTTGGTGTCATTGGTACAGAGATTTATTCGCGTGTCGGACTTGATTTGACCGAGGCTCAGATTAAGAATGTTCAAACGAAGCTTCAAACCAGGAATATTACCAGTCTCCCCTACGTGTCTCAGGTAGTTTCCGTGCACAGCGGGAATAATGAGAAAGCCAGGGAAGATAGCATCGTTGCATTAGGGTTTGATTTTCAAAAGGCTCGGGAATTAGAACCGAAGCAACCGCTGTGGTCTACGGATCTCCTGACAGCAGAAGAAGCGATTGTATCCGTTCCGCTGGCACGGCGGTTGGGACTTAGTGCCGGTGAAACAATGGTGATCTCGTTTGCCGGGCAAGAAGTGCCTGTAACGATCCGTGATGTAGCAGAGGAACGCGGATTAACAGGTTTTCGCGGAACAATGCGCGCACAAGGGACAGTTATTCTTTCGGATAGGCTTGCGCATCAGCTATTCGGCGTTCCAGAAGCAAGCGCACAAAGTATTTTACTGGCGACGGACATGATGTATTCATCATTACCAGGCACTTCCTTTTTTACGGATCTCACGGAGAGAGCAATCAAAAAAGAAGCGCTATCTCATATGTCGATGGTGCAGAGTATTTTCACGCCTCCATTTTTGTTTTTTGTCGCTGTTTCTTTGTTCGCTGGAATTCTGCTGTTGGCGCAGTTGTTTAATATTCTGAAAGAAAGGCGCAAATATTATCTTGGCGTGCTCCGATCGCTTGGACTCAGTAACCGCAACTGCTTTGTCATCTATGTGAGTGAGTGTACGTTACTGTGTGCGGTCATTACCATCTCGGGAGTTGTTCTCGGGAATGTACTCGGTTTCGGATTGCTGTCTGTTAATGTATTTTATATCGAACAATTACTGGAACGGTATGCCGCTTACGCCTATCCAATCCAACCCCACGTGGATGTGGTGGCAACATGCTGGATTGCGTTGGCCATGTTTATCGTTTTCTTACTCCTCGCTTGTTTTGTCGGGCGTTTCATTAAGCGCACATCCATTCTGCACCTTATGGGCAAGGAGGACAATCGTGTGAATCCGGCACAGAAGCGTCTGCTCAAAATCTTAGGTTGTCTCCTTGTCACAGTGGCATTCATTTATTTTAATTATGTCGCCACAGAGGGGCTTTCAGATGGCGATAGGCTTGATGCAAAAGTATTCGGTTCGATTATAAGTTGGCTTATTGGAATTATAACGACTGCCTATCTTATGTTTCTCATTGTACCTTGGATGAAACGGGCATCCTCCGTTTTGCCGCATCGGTGGTTGGATCGTTTGGCTGTTACGTTAGGCACGCAGTACCCGCATATGCGGTTTAATCGTTCATTTGGCATCGTTTTATTGTTCACGGTATTATCCTGCTGTTTGATTGTGATGATCAGTTTCGCTTCCAATGTTGAAGATTATGCCGCTGCAAACAAGAGAGATTCTTTTATGGCTACCGACGCTTATATGTCTTATGCCGATGAGCGGGAAAAAGATAAGCTGACAGACAATATGAATGAAGTACAAGAAATCGTGCATGGTGCTGCCTACATGGATACGTACAGACTATTGGTTTCATCTCCTGACAATGCACTTGATCTTACAGAACTAACACCCCCTACGAATGGTAACAAATGGGCATATTCGCAAGTTGTGTGGGGAAAGTGGCTAGGGGAAGGTTACCAATTACCGCTCACCTCCCGTGCGCCGCAATTTCAGAGCGATGCAGAAGTATTTCAGGCCATGAGCGATCAGGCGTCTGTCGTTCTGGTGGATGATTCATTGGAAGGCACGTACCAAGTAGGCGATCAGATTCCGCTTCGTTTACTGAAAGGTGGGGGCAAAGAGGAGAACCTGATTGGAGAGGAAGTGGTCACGATAGCGGGAACGTTCGCCATTGGTAAAGATAACCGCTTCAATGGCAACGTATTTTTAGTGGCTGACGAACTCTACAATAAATATAGCACAAACGGCGCTTATAAGCACCCTGGGGATCCCAAAGGCTATGCGCTTTTGCAGTTGACTGATACAGGTGTGACGGCGGTAGATTCCATAAAGACACTGAAATACCATTTTACAAAAACAGCTGGTGTTACGGTCAGAACGCCTGGTGAGGACCAGGCAATCATTACGACGATTGTTAAAGCTGAATTCACGCTGTTTTCTTACATTATGTCATTCATGATGCTTATGGCCTTACTCGGCATGTATGTGATTCAGATTCGATCTGTACAGGAGCGGGCTCCCCATATGGTCATGTTATGGCAGATGGGGGTAAGTCAAAAGTCGTTGAAACAGGTTTTTATCGTAGAGGGTTGTCTGATTGGTATCATTGGGCTGATTAGCGGTATTGTGGTCGGAAGGCTCGGTTCGGAGATGCTGATGCGTTTGGCGTGGATGGGGGTTAAGTTTTCGTTCCCTTATCTGGAAGTGACAGGTCTCATCTTTGGATTGCTGATCTTCATCTGGTTGTTCAACCGATTCAGCACAGCCGGATTAAGACGTAAACAGATCAGTCGGACAGAGTAACATGGGGGGAGGATGACTGATGGAACATAATGGTTACAGGAAATTCTTGAAAAAGGCGCAGCAACGTGTTGTACCCGAGATTGGGGAGTTGCTTCCTAACTTCCCCGTAGGGACGAAAAATCTATATGATTTTTTAGGAAACGGACTGTTAGTGATTGTCGTTTCTACTCGGTGTGCGGCTTGCCAAGATGCCCTTGCTGTGTTATCCGATTACTATCAGATGCATTCGGTTAATACGGTCATGCTAGTGGACACACTGGAGGACAATATGCCCTTATTCTATGAAGCGTTTGCTGCGTATGCGGAAGTGTTTCATATGGAGACGGAGAATTGGAAAAAACACTTTGCTGGCGTTCCATGGGCGGCAGCACTGGACAGAAACGGGGTCATATTGCAAGCGGCTCCATTCAGGTCTTTGCCGACACTGATACCGGTACTAGACTTTATTGATAAGGAGATGATTCGCCATGATGACTAAGATCAGCCGGTTGTTCGATTCATTGCGAGAACCGAGTAGTAAAGCGCCTGAAAAATATCACTTGGGTGAAGTGCCGATGTTTGCTGGACGAATACAACATCGCAACTCCACGTTAATTGTCATTATCTCTTTGTATTGTGCAGTATGTGTTGAGTTGCTGCCAAAACTCGAAAGTGTTGCCGATGTATTCGATGGGGAGATTGTTCTTGTAACCGATGGTGACGTGAATGAAGCCCAAGCAATCCAGCAGCACTTTGACTTTTCCTTTGACGTACTGTCCGCTTCCGCTGAGGAATTCCATAACGTGTACCGCCCGGAATTTACCCCCTATGCCTATGTACTTAACGCTGACCGTACGATTGCCTACATGGGGCATGTGGGAGAGGTGACGACGACGAAGGGAACGATTGCCCAATTAGGTCTTATGCCCGTGGTAGAGGAGGTTTCTCGATCATGATTGTAGCCAAAGATGTTCGTAAGAGCTACGGCATGGTAGCGACTCCACAAACAGTCGCATTATCAGGGGTGGATTTACGCATTCATAGGGGCGAGATGGTGAGCATTATGGGGCCATCCGGTTGTGGTAAGTCTACGCTGCTTTATACGCTGTCAGGTATCGAGCCAGCTGACAGTGGCGAAATTTGGTTCGACAAGCAAGCAATACACCAAATGAGAGAAAAAGATGTCTCCGCGCTCAGATTGACGTCGATGGGTTTTGTCTATCAGCAATACAATTTGATTCCTGTGTTGAATGTCATTGATAATGTGGCGTTGCCGCTTATCAGTCAGGGCGCTCAGAGGTCAGTTGCCCACAAAGCTGCAAAGGCGGCACTTGAAGATGTCATGCTAACGGATAAGTTGAAGGCCATGCCGCATGAACTGTCCGGAGGACAAGCCCAGCGGGTTGCAATTGCCCGCGCTATTGTCCATAATCCTCGCGCCATCTGGGCTGATGAGCCTACTGGAGCTCTGGATACTGTGACATCCGAGGCGATAATAACTTTGCTACGCAAGATAAATACAGACAAGCAAGTGACCATCGTTATCGTCACGCATGACCCGATAGTTGCATCAGCAACAGATCGTGTAATCCGTATGAAAGACGGAAAACTAACTGATTCTGTTGAGAGCGACAAGGTAGAAGGAACAGGCGAGTGAAGAGCCATGATCGTGTTTAGTTATGCGCTTGATGTCCTGTTTTCAGCGATCTTCTTGCTGGCACTACGTAGCAAGGTAACTAACGTAACGAATTTTCGCTATGAAATCTTATCCTATGGGGTAGTGTAGTGGGGAATTGATTTGGCGATTTTGTTGCTTGGCGTATTCACCATCCTGTATTGGAGAAAACGAAAGATAACAGGCGCGAAAGGATGCCACTGTTTCGGACATCATAGTTGGCTGAATCAGATGCCAATTTATCGGAACGGGACGCTTGTCATCCTGCTAGCTGTACACTTAATATTGCCGCATCGTCCACCGGGAGGGTTCCACCAGATAACCCTGTTTTTATAACCACCAGTCTGTTGTCCGTGTGGTTCGATTTCTTCTTACTTGGAATGACGGTTTTATCAGTATCATATCCGCGATCCGCCAAGACGATTTTTCTTGATCGACCGATCGCTTGGAATTGCTGCCCCCTTTTGCCCCCGTGCCGTGTTGATGAACACACACAATGGAGGAATCAAGTATGACATATTTGTCATCGGGATCAGCCGCCAACACGGCAAGCATGCGATCGAAAATGCCGGATTTCCCCCAACGACGGAAACGACTGTAGACCGTGCTCCATGCCCCGTAGTATTCAGGCAAGTCTCACCACGGGGCACCTGAGCGAAGCACCCAGAGCATGACGTTGAACATTTTTCGGTTATCGATAGCAGGGCGTCCGCCTTGCGGTTTTCTCTCCTGTGGCAGTAAGTATTTAATGAATTCCCATTGGTCGTCTCGTATCTCGTATCGTCTTCTCATAGGTTAAGATTACCCAATTTATGCCTGAGTTCATAGTTTGCATACACGCCCTAAGTGTGATGCATTGTTTTACAACACTAAAAAATCTAAATATTCATTAGGAATTTCTTTATATCTAGCTATAAAGCTGCCACTTAAATATACATTGTTAGCCGGATTTTTGTTTATCGTCCAGCCGCTTTCTTTAGCCCAATTCATAAATTCATTCATTTTGTTATTCATGGCCCACCCCTCCCGCATTATTCACTCCAATTTACACCCGTTGTCTTTCCCCTCGGTATTACCTTTCTTCCTAGAATGGTATCGAATAATAAATTGAAGACGAATTGATCCTTTCTGCACCTGAAATTGATTTCTCTATCCTATGATATGGATGCCTTGCAAGAAAGGAGTTATTGTGTGTGAAAATGATACAACGCTGGGTAAGCATTTTTTTGTCAACAGTGATACTATCGACCCTCGTCGCCTGTAGTGCGGCTGACGACACGGGTCAGTCTAAGCTCGGTACGACGCAAGAGCCTGTGAACGGCGTCCAGGAATTGTTCGGCAGCAGCTTGTTCCTAGGCGACTCTATTATCGGAGGACTGACGAACGAGGACCTGCTGCCTGGGGCAAACGTTATGGGGGGATTGGGCGCAACGGTCCAATCTACGCTGGGCAACGTCGAAGAGATCACCAGCCGCAAACCGTCGTATGTGTTCCTGTCATTGGGGCAGAACGATCTAGGGGAACCGAGAGAGGAAGCGAAGAAGACGTTCATACAGCAATACACCCATCTGGTTGATCGTATAAGGGAACTATTGCCGACGGCGCGCGTGTACGTACTGTCGATCCCGCCAGTCGACGAGGAAGCCGTGAAGCAAGAGCCTCGGGATGCGAGCATTACGGACTACAACCAAGCACTTGATCAGTTGGCCGATGAAATGAAAGTCGATTACGTGGACTTGTCAACCCTCTTTGCCGCCAACAAAATCCGTTACGCGGACAACGGCGTTCACTTCAAGCCGGATTTCTATCCGCTGCTTCTGGATTACTTGATGGAATTCGTAATGTAGGGAAGTGGCAGGTTTAGGAGTGCCGCCAGATATGCGATTTTGGTCCCAAAATAGATTAGAGTTGTATTTAGATAACAACGTTTGTCTAGCATGTGAAAAAGTGCTAATATCCAAATGATGCACATACTGGTGAGTCTAAGGGCTAATGTCATGCTCATTAAAACTTGAGAGGTTGTCACATGTCTAAAACAATAATGATTGTAGAAGATGAGCAGATTTTACGAGAAATCATAAAAGATTATTTGCTTGAAGAAGGTTATGAAGTGCTTGAAGCGGACGATGGAAAAAAAGCTCTGGCGTTATTCCAGGAACATGAGCTGGATCTGATCATTCTGGATATCATGCTCCCTGAGTTGGACGGATGGTCCGTATGCAAACGCATTCGAAAAGTATCAAACGTTCCAATTATCATGCTGACGGCCCGTTCGGATGAGGATGATACCTTGATGGGGTTTGAACTGGGAGCCGACGACTACGTAACCAAACCGTACAGCCCTGCCATCCTGTTGGCCCGGGCGAAGCGGCTTTTGGAGAGCAGACAGACCCGGGACCAGGAAGACGATGCATTGTCCAGCAACGGTATTTCCATCCACTTTCCATCCCGAACGGTTACGGTGGATGGGGTAAACTGCAGTTTGACGCATACGGAATTTGAAATTTTGGCTTATCTGATGAAAAACAAAGGAATTATTATCACCAGAGAACAGCTGATTACAAAAATCTGGGGGTATGATTTTGTCGGCGACGATCGGACCGTCAACAGCCATATCCGTAATTTGCGTTCCAAGTTAGGGGAGCCTGCCAAACATATTTCCACGATCGTTCGATCAGGTTATAAGTTCGAGGACAAGTTATGAAACAAGGCATTGTTCTTAAGCTGTTCCTATTTACGACGGGATTATGCTTGTTCATTCTTGCCGTGATTTTTATAGGGCAAACCGTATTTTTCAAACAGTATTATGTTCACCAGAAAGTGAAGAGCGTTAACAAGGCGCTGCAGGCTTATGAACAAAGCGACTTGAATCGTGCCGCGAACGCCCAAGAGATGGTCAAGCTCGAGCAAGACTTCTATCAAAAGAACAACACATGGATCGCGACGCTGGACGCCCGGGGGAATCTGAAATATACCGAAGATTACATCATGGAAATCAAGCTGGAACATTCGGATGATGCCATGTTCTCCAATAAAACGTTGAACGTACCTCTATACAGTTTTATCAACGTAGAGGACTTCAGCAGCAATAATCCGTTCCTCACTCCTTGGATCAAAGAAGGGGAACCGATTGCGATCGAAGGCTTGATCATGAACAATAAGCCGGTGATCCAGCGGATGGCGAGGCACGCATACAATCTGAGAGAGGAAAACCAGCTGGAAAATCGGCAGATGGTGAACAAAGAGGGCGAGGTCCTCAATCGAACGAACGTGATCCAATATCGTGAAAAATATCCCGGATTTCTGGTCAAAGGAACCATTGCGAAAGTCCGGATACCGAAAGGCGCAGAAGTTTCTCGTTATACGAATCACTTGTTTCTGGACCGTATCAAAGCTTTCCAAGCGGATCTGCTGTACGGCGACTATGATCCTGCCGTGAATTCGAATCGGACTATGGATGTCGAGGAATACCGCGTGGACTATAAAATTTTCGTGGACCGCATTCAAGATGGTGACGGTAATCCGGCATACTTGTTTGCGATGACGTCGCTTCAGCCGGTCAACGAAGCCGCGGGAATGATCCAAAATTATTATGCTTACATCATTATCGCGACGCTTCTCCTCGTGATGCTGGCATCGTTCTATTATTCCCGCCAGATCGCCAGGCCGCTGCTGCGCATCAACCGCACCACCCGGCAAATGGCAGACCTCGATTTCTCGGAGAAAATCCCGATCACAACAAAGGATGAAATCGGAGACTTGTCGCGCAACATTAATGAGCTCTCCGAGCGGCTGCACTCCCATATTCTCCAGCTTGAGCAGGACATCGAGAAAGAGAAGCAGCTGGAGAATACGAGAAAAGAATTTATATCCGGCGTATCTCATGAGTTGAAAACGCCGTTAAGCGTCATACAAAGCTGTCTTGCGATTTTGAAGGACGGGGTTGCAAGCCATAAGCGGGATTATTATTTTGAGGCCATGGAAGACGAAGTCAAGAGGATGGATCTGCTGATCGTGGACATGCTAGAATTGGCAAAATATGAATCGGGAACGTATAAAATGAACAAGGATTCCTTTTATATCGACGCCGTCATCGAGCGGGTATGCGCAAAATTGGCTACGGACTTAGAGGCAAAGAAATTACATCTTGATATGTCTCTGAAACCTGTCGAAGTGCTGGCAAATGAGCGGCGAATTGAGCAAGTCGTTGTCAATTTCCTCAGTAACGCGATTCGCTATACGCCGGAGCAGGAGTCCATTCTCGTCAGCATTATAGAAGATGGGGAGACCGTTAAAGTTTGCATCGAAAATAAAGGAGCCCACATTCAAGGCGAACAGCTTGAGAAGATCTGGGACCGGTTTTATCGCGGCGAGCCTTCCCGAAAACGGTCGACTGGAGGGACCGGACTTGGCCTTTCCATCTCCAAAAAGATTCTGGAAATGCATGGTGTCCCATATGGTGTAACCAACACTCCCAATGGAGTCCTATTCTATTTTTATTTGAATAAGAAAGCGTAGAACCCGGTTCTGCGCTTTTTTAATTTATGTCTACTGAGAAAGTACGTCGATCGATGTTTTTCTTATGTTTATTTCTGAGGAAAAGAAAGCTTAAAACAAAAAAACGCAGACGGCGACTTATTTCGCTTGCAGCGATTGGTTTGCTTTGTTTTTGTCTGATGAAGTGGTTGCCATGGGATAAGGCTCCCGTTTTGGGTCAGCATGGAGAACAGTCTGTGAACCAACTGATTGCAAGGAATGTTAGCCAACCTAAACCGGAAGGGAAGATCGTTTATTTAACGTTTGACGACGGTCCGAGCGAATGGACGGAGGAGTTTCTTGACGTTTTGCAGCAATATGGCGTAAAGGCGACTTTTTTTATGCAAGGAAGCAACCTGCAGCGCAAGGATCTGCAAAGTGTCGTGAAGCGTGCAGCAGACGAGGGACATTATATTGGCGGTCACAGCATGACTCACGAATACAACAAACTGTACGAAGAGAGGCAATTCGTATCTGAGATGAAAGACAACTTGGCGTTGATCCATGAAATTACAGGTGAACGGCCGAATTTGGTGCGTCCGCCATACGGTTCAGCGCCTGGACTGGACGATAAGATGCTGCGCGACCAAATTGCCCAAGAAGGAATCAAGATTTGGGATTGGACCATTGAATCGAATGATTGGCAACTGAAGGATCACCCGGATCAAATTGTCGAGAATATCAAACAAGCAACAAAAGTCGATTTGGAAGTCGTATTGATGCACGAAAAGCCGCAAACCCTGCAGGTTCTTCCGGAGATCATCGAATTCTACGAAGAAGAAGGCTACCAATTTGGTGTTTACGACGATAACGAGCATTTTCACTTGAATTTTCAAAAGGATCATCGCTTGTAGACGCAGCAATAGCATCCTTTGGAACAGGGAGCTGTTCTTGAAGGTCTCTTATGGACCTGTCAGGAACAGCTTCCTTTTGTTTGCCGCAACCTAAGCCTAATACTCTATGAAAGTTTGATATTATCTGCACCTTATCTTTATCTCTGAAGATTACACTTTTTTCAGGAGGAGGAGAGAACGTATGAAAAAAGGCAGCTCGATTATAATTACCCTTTTGTCTGTGCTGGTGATCGTTCTGCTATATCAACTTGTTTCCGGGGAAGGGACAGCAAGCGACCGTAAAACCGGCATGGATGTCCGCTCGGATAAGATAAGAATGCTAGAACACCAGCCAGAAACCCCTTATAAGGTCGTGATCGATTCAGGACATGGCGGTAAGGATAACGGTGCAACGGGAGCCAGTGGAAATTTTGAGAAGGATTTTACGCTGCAGGTAGCGCTTAAGGTAGAAGAACTGGCGAAACAGGAGCCGCAAATTGAGGTGGTTCTCACTCGATCAGAAGATCGCTTTATATCTTCGATTGACCGGGAACGCCCGGAAATCGGCAATCAACTGGGTGCAGATTTGTTTATATCCATTCACGGGAATACGTACGAAGACGCTAGCGTTTCTGGTACTGAAACCTACTATTACCATGAAGATTCCCTGTTTTTGGCGGAAATTTTGCAAAAGCATATGGTCCAAACCAGCGGATTTCGGGACCGGGGAGTAAAAAAAGAGGATTTCTTCGTCTTGAAGGAATCGAACATGCCGGCGGCTCTAATCGAAATGGGTTATTTAACGAATCCGCAAGAAGAGAATGAAATGCTGACGGAAGATTTCCAATACCGGATGGCAAGCTCCATTCTAGACGGAATTAAAGAAGCTCTAAAATTAAATTAAAGAGAGGAACATGAACATGAAAAAAACAGTAGCAACCCTAGTAATTGGGAGTATTACACTTGCTTTGGCAGCATGCGGAAACGAATCCATAAGCTCGAGTCCGCAGCAATCGACCACTCAAAGCCAAGAACAGGCAACGGAATCAAAAGGCTCAGTAGAAACCGCGTATCAAGTGTTCTTCCAGAACAGCGTATTTTTTGGGGATTCCATTACGGAGGGTTTATCTTTCCATGATGTGCTGAAAGAGGAGAATGTTCTGGGAGGCGCAGGTAAAACGGCGGAGTTTGCACTTCAAGATATGGATGAGTTGATCAAGCGGGACCCGGAACGAATCTTTATCCTCTTGGGTTCGGATGACATTTTATGGCCAGCGGATAACCCCAAAGCCTATTCCATGAATAACTATGCGAAGCTGATCGGTACGATCAAGGAAAAACTTCCACAAGCGAAAGTAACCCTTTTATCAGTAACTCCGGTGACGGCGAAAGCGGAAGAACTGGAACCAAGATACAAAAATATCAATGATTATAACCAAGGCTTAAAAGAGTTGGCGGAGAAAGAGAACATTGGATATGTTGACTTGTCCCCAATATTTTCAAACGGCTCAAATGATCTGTACGACTCGGACGGCATTCATTTCAAACCAGAGTTTTACACTAGAATGCTGGATCTGCTAAAAGATCAAGTGGAATAGCATGCAATGGATCAATCAACATGGGGGTGTGAGTATTGGTCTTTAGCAGCCTAATATTCCTGTTCCTCTTTCTGCCGGTCACCATTCTGATCTATTACGTATCTCCGATGAAATTTCGAAATGCTGTCCTCCTTGTTGTCAGCCTGATCTTTTATGCATGGGGAGAGCCTTTATACATTTTTATTATGATCTTCTCCACGGTCTTCGATTATATCAACGGGCTGCTGATCGATAAATATAGACATCGGAAGCTGATTGCCAGATCGATTTTTATCGGCTCGATGGTCGGCAGTCTGGGGATTCTCGGATTTTTCAAATATGCGGATTTTGTCGTGGACAACATCAATCAGTTGTTTCACATGAATATCCAAGCGGCCGATTTGCCGCTGCCTGTGGGCATATCTTTCTATACCTTTCAAACGATGTCTTATGTCGTTGACGTTTACTTGGATAAAGTATCGGTGCAGAGAAATTTCATCTCTTTTGGGGCATATGTGACCATGTTCCCGCAGCTTGTAGCGGGTCCCATCGTCAAATACGGCGATATTGCGGAACAGCTTGTTTCCCGTAAGGTGTCGCTGGACCGTTTTGGCGAAGGGGCGGAACTGTTCATTAGGGGACTTGCCAAAAAAGTGCTGTTGGCCAACAATATCGGATTATTGTGGGCGAGTGTTAAAGCGACGCCGATCGAGGAACTGAGCGTACTCTCCGCCTGGCTTGGCATTACCGCATTTACACTGCAAATCTATTTTGACTTCAGCGGTTATTCTGATATGGCACGGGGACTGGGGAAAATGTTCGGATTTGATTTCATGGAAAATTTCCGTTATCCCTACATCTCTAAAAGTGTAACCGAATTTTGGCGCAGATGGCATATATCGCTTGGGAGCTGGTTTCGGGAGTACGTTTATATACCGCTTGGCGGTAATCGATCTGGGCTTAAGAAGCAGCTCCGGAATTTACTGATTGTATGGTTTTTAACCGGATTATGGCATGGCTCCAGCTGGAACTTTATCGTGTGGGGCTTGTATTTCGGATTCTTTGTGATCATCGAGAAACTATTGCTTCTGCAATGGTTGGAACGCAGATCTGCTTTTGTCGGCCATGTCTATACGCTTCTGGTCGTCATCATCGGCTGGGTTTTGTTCGAAATGGAGACACTCTCTTCCGCTTGGCGTTTCATTGGCGCGATGTTCGGTTTCGGCGGGCATGTTTTTGCGGATCAGCAGGCGCTCTATGATTTGTCTACGAATGTTGTATTACTAGTCGTATTGGCATTCTGTGCGACTCCGCTTCCGGGAAAGATGTTATCCTTCATAAAGGAAAAATGGAGAATTGCCAGCATGATTGCCGTACCGGTTATCTATTTTCTATTCATGGTTCTGTCGACGGCTTATTTGGTCAATGCAACCTACAATCCGTTTTTATATTTTCGATTTTAAAAGGGGACAGCTATGAACAAATATGACAAAATCAACCGGAAGTTGCTGGCCTTATTACTGCTGATATTTATAGGAGCGATCACCGCTCTCAATCTTGTGGCGCCGGATCGTACATTATCGGAATCTGAGAATCGGATGCTGGAGCAGCCGCCGCATTTCTCGCTGAAAGCATTGGTGTCTGGTGATTTCACTCTTGATTTCGAAAAATATGTGTCCGACCAATTTGTTTTTAGAGACTTTTGGATCGGGACAAAAACCGATACGGACCGCATGATGGGGAAAAAGGAGAACAACGGAATTTACATCGGCAAAGACGGGTATCTGATTCAGAATTTTATTCCCCCTGCAGAAGAGGATTGGAAGGGGAAGGTTGATGCCATTCATGCGTTTGACCATGCCACGCCCGGGTTGAACAAACATGTGATGCTGGCGCCAACGGCAGCGGCTCTGTATAAAGACAAGCTCCCGAAATATGCCATGGTCGGCGATGAAGAAGCGTACCTGGAAAAGGTCCGGCGCTTCCTGCATCCCAATATTCGTTTTATTGATGTTTTTCCAAGTTTATATGCTGAGCGTGATCAAGCTATATATTATAAAACCGATCATCATTGGACGACGAAAGGAGCTTATATAGCTTACCTGGAACTTTGCAGACAAATGGGGTTGACACCACAGAAAGAGGCAGAGTTTAACATCCAGCAAGTAACCGATGAATTTTACGGCTCACTTTATTCAAAAAGCGGTTTCAGACATATACAGCCCGATAGCTTGCAGCTTTATTTGCCAAAGGATCAAGAGAAATATACCGTAACGTATGTCGATGAAGAGAAGACCACGGATTCATTGTATGCGATGGAGCAGCTGCAGAGGAAGGATAAATATGCGGTGTTTCTTAACGGTAATCATGCACGAATCCATATTAAAACGGCTAATCCGAGCGGTAGAAAGCTGCTGGTGGTTAAAGATTCGTATGCTAACAGCCTGATTCCTTTCTTATTAAAGCATTATAGCGAAATACATGTGGTAGACCTTCGGTATTATGAGGAGGATTTGGCGTCGCTTGCGAACGAACAGGGGATCCAGGACATGCTATTGCTTTATAATGCGAATACGTTTTTCGAGGACCCATCCATAACAAATTTAACGGAGTGATCAAAATGAAAAAACAATGTACAGAAAAAAGAAGTTTTTACTCGGTTATGCTTGCATTCGTCGTCGTGATTGGCGTTTTGTCCGGATGCGCAGGCAAGGATGACAAGACTTCAGAACATCTATCGGCTACCGAAATCGGAAAAAGTATCGAACAGGCAGTGAGCCTAAAAGAAATGAAAAAGCAGGATCTGAATAAGCTGCAGAAATTGTATAAGATGGATACAGACAACGTGGATGATTTTATTTTTTATACGTCTACATCGAATGTAAAAGCTGATGAATTGGCCGTCATCAAGCTAAAGGATGAGCGTCAGGCAGAAAGCGTCAAAGAGAATATTGAGCAACGAATCGAAGCACAGAAAATGAAATTCAAGGATTATCGACCAGATGAATATTTTCTGGTCGATCATCATGTGTTAAAGACGAAGGGGCCATTTGTCTTTTTCGCGGTTTCTACAGAGGCTGACTCAATGGAGCGTACGTTTGACAGCGCATTTTAACACAAAGCCTAACTAGAGCAGTAGACCCCATATCACAAGCGACGCTATGGATTTGGAACCAGCGTGTGGAAAGGCCGGCGAAACCCAAGACGAGGAGTGGGGAGATGGAACCTGTTGTCGGCTTGGATGTCGCTTTATCGATTGTCAGCCTTCAATTGGCCACTCTTTGTGTGCTTGAACATAGATGCTATATAAGAAGCCAAATGCACAAGATTGACAAGTGACCATACAACAAGCCATATGATGGGTGACGACAGGGTAGTCCAGAGGCCGAACCAAGGCAGTACGCGTCCTCCGCCAATAAACGTTACTAGTGGGGAGAGGGACAACAGAATTAAGATAGGAATTAGCTTTCCGACCGTGATCAGAATCAAACGAATGGTCCTTAGCCGTTTCTTCCTCCGACGGATACGAACATAGTCATACGCTCCCCATATAAGCGTCGCGAGGATCAGCACAATCATGATGGTCTCCATGTTTCGGTCATTAAAAAAAGAGATTTCGGGCTGCTCTCCCCTCATAATATCAGCGATCCCATCGATAAACGCCGAGTAATTCACAAAAGCGTTCAATCCCGAATTAAACATCACTGAAATCCCCATCTGCTCGTCCAAATAAACCGTTTCTTCCGACTTGTACGTCCAGAAAATGCCACTGTGGGATATCGTTCGACCGCCTGATTCATCTCGATCTGCGAGCCAACCCATGCCATACGGAGCAATGTCTCCGGCTGAATGAAATTGATTCATCAGCGCCGGGGGAAGAAGGTTGCCGCTATACTGGGCAATCATCCACTTGGACATGTCTTCCGCGGTTGAAACGATGCCTGCGGGACCGTCAATGAACCACAGCGGCTCCGAGCGACTCAAGGAACGACCTAGAATCGAGTAATGACCCGGTGGGATAGCTTCATTCCCATTGATTTGCTGCGTAGTGCTGACACTGAAGGTATGGTTCATACCCAGAGGTTTAAAAATATGACGATCCAGGTAATCCGAAAAACGCTCTCCGCTTATGCTTTCCACGAGGTTCGCCAACAGCATGTAGTTGGGATTATGGTAGCTGTAGGTTGTTCCAGGTTCATGTGCGAGCTCAACCTCGTTTAATAACGGGTTTGCCTCAATCAGTGAGTGGAACTGCGGAGTCCTTGTCATATCGGGATTTGTTCTGTCATTAAGGCCGCTGGTCTGATTCAATAAATGTCGGACCGTAATGTCACGGACTCGGGAATCCCGAGGCGAAAGTTCGGGAAAATAGGAAACGTAAGCCTCATCCAGATCAATCCGACCTTTATCTACCAGCTGCAGCACGGCTAAAGCGGTAATGGACTTGCTTAGGGAAGCAATGGGAAAGGGCGTCTCGCTCGTAATGCTTTGGCCATCAGCAAATGTACCGTAGCCTTTTGTATAGAAGACCTCGTCGTTATGGGATATCGCTACAGACGCACCTCCGATGTGATTGGCCTTCATGCTCCGGATCATGTATTCGTCAATGTCCCCCAAAATTTCGGTACGGTCTCGGACTTCCAACGCGGATACGGACTTCGCCAACACGGTCCATAACAGAAGCAAGCAGGTAATTGCGATAAGCATTCTTTGTTTTGTTCTCGGCATCATAGCACTCCTTCAATCGTGATAAGGAAATGCTAACGGATAATTATCAACTATTTATCAACTCCATTCCAAAACGTGCCGTCACACACCCACCGCCGTGAGGTCTATTTTCGACCTGCAGGCTCCCATCATGTATTTCGCAAAGCACCTTGCAAACATAAAGTCCTAGCCCACGATGTTCGGTTGCATCCCACACCTCCCCGCGGTAAAAAGGAAGCGCAGCCTTGTCCAGGGCATCGTCCGAGAAACCGGTTCCGTCGTCTGTGACGGTAACATGGATTGAGTCATCCTGGATGACATAACAAACGTTCACCTGACTGGTTGCGTATCGCGCCGCATTGGCTACCAGATTCTCGAAAACCTGCATGACGACATGGGCATCCACGTTTATTATGGTATTTGCGTTTTCGATGGAAGAGACGAAGCCTTTGCCGAGCTGCCTAGCAATTTGTTGGGCACTGTCGTTCAGTAAAACCGTCAACGGGATCATATCCATCGGTTGGCGATGCACCGGGACGTCCTCCAGCTTCTGAATCGAGTTCATGGCCTCCGCATAGTTTTCCAGACGAACGATGTGAAGGTTCATGGTATGGATCAGGTCCAGCACCTTTTCTTCTGACAATTTCTTTTCGGGGTAATAGGTGGCGAGAAACTCCGCATACCCTTTCAGCACAGATAGGGGCGTCCTCAGATCATGGGCGAAAATCGCATTGAGCTGTTTGCGCTCCTCAACCGATCGCCAGATTGTCCTAATATTTTTTTCCAATTGTGAGCGCATGTTTTCAAAAATGGAGATCAGTTCGCCCATCTCGTCCCGGCTGTCATAGGATATGCTGAAGTCTAGATCGTTGGCCGAAATATTCTCGGATGCTTGCTTCAATATCTCCAGCGGACGTTTTAGTTTCCATCTGTAAAATAAAATAGCCATGGTGACAATTCCGGCTGCCACGGTGAGCAGCACCGCCGCGACGAGGCAGGGCAGAATCCAATCGGTCTCACCAAAACGTTGCCTCAGGTTCTCTGCCCAGGCGAACTCCAGAGTGATGATGGCCAGTACGGCCAAGATCGTGAGAACGCATAACAGGATAAACGATTGCAGCAAGGTAAGTCGTTTTAGCAGTAGCCTATTCATGATCTCGACCATTTGTATCCTACACCCCAAACCGTCTCGATTCGATCTTCACAGCTGTATTCCTTTAATTTGGCGCGAATTCGCCGAATATGCTCCGCGATAACGCTGCTATCGCCTTCATCGTCAAGACCCCAGATTTTTTCGTGAATGCGCTCCTTCTCGAACACCGTGCCGGGATTCAAGGACAGCAATTCGATGATCTCGAACTCTTTTTTAGCCATAGGAATGCGTGTATCCTGATAATAGAGTTCCCGGGACGTATAGTTAAGGATCAAATCATTGTTAAACCGCACCGAGGTTTTCGTTTGAATTCGCTGTTCCCTGCGCAAATGCGCTTCGACCCTGGCGCCGAGCTCGCGAATACTAAAGGGTTTCAGGATATAGTCATCGCCTCCTGCTCGAAAGCCGGCTACTTTATCGGCATCTTCGACTCGAGCGGTTAAAAATAAGATTGGGCACGAGACAAAATCTCTGATGATTTCGCATACTTCAAGACCGTTCTGCCCAGGCATGTTGATATCCAGCAAAACGAGATCGGGTCCTTGTTCCACTTTACGCAGGGCCTCCCGGCTGTCCTTGGCCGTCATGACGAAATACCCGTTGATTTCAAAGTAATCGGTCAGCAGCTTTCGAAGATCCGCTTCATCGTCCACGATCAGTATTTTATACACTCATGTTCATCTCCCGTATCCAATGTTTGATATCAGCATATCAAAGATGATTCAGCAGACCAATCCGTTTTTTATCGGAGGATAAGAACATGTAGCTTTAGGAGTCGCGAACTCGCAGCTTTTTTGTAAAAGAATAGTTCCACTTAAGTGATGGAGGTTTTGAAAAAGAGTCACATCGAGTTGATAGGGTTGAACCGGGTTGAAACTGGGCTCCATCCCGATGGATTCGTTGAGGCTTTCTTTTTTAATAAAGAATTTTAAATTTTTTGGGATTCCAGCTCTTGTGATGAATAAAATTAATCACAAAATTAATTAAATTAATTTTATATGCATTTACAAATTGAATATATTGATTTATAATTCAAAAAAAGAAAGGAGTAGAGCATGAAATATCCCATCATCACACAGTGTCCTGTATGTGACCACCAACTGCACGCCGTTAAGCTGGAATGCGGACATTGCCGGACGACGATTGAGAACACGTTTGAATTATCAAAGCTGGCTCTACTCTCGCCCGAACAACTCCATTTTGTGATCACCTTTCTAGTAAACAGAGGCAATATAAAGGAAGTGGAGAAAGAGCTGGGCATATCTTACCCGACGGTACGGGGCAAGCTCAATGATATCATTACAGCCCTCGGATATGATACGCGGAAGAAGCCGGAAGTTGATGAGAAGAAAGTCATTTCCATGCTGGAGAATGGCGATATCACCGCGGATGAAGCGGTCAAAATGTTGAAGGATGAATGAGCCTATGCTTCCGAAGCGAGTTTTTACGAAGCCGATTCAGGAAGCATCGTTCACAAAAACTTTTAGGAGGAAGAAACGATGAAAGAAGAAATCAGTAAAGTGCTGTCCATGATGCAGGAAGGCAAAATTGATTCTGACAAGGCTTCGGAGTTGATCGACGCGCTAAAGGAGAAGCAAACGGCTCATCCATCACATGCCGTGCAGGTGCTGGGGAAACCCGACTATTCGAAGAAATTCTCACCTTCATCCGGCGGTTATTTAGACAAAACGTTGAAAATACGGGTAACCTCCCAAGAGAACGATAATGTCAACATCAATTTGCCGATTAAACTGGTAAAGGCTGTTCTCGGAGCGGGGCACAGCATTGCGTCCAATATTCCGCAGGCCGCGAAATATGTGAAGGATATCGATATTGATCTGCTGATCGATGCAATCGAGAATGAGCTTGACGGGCAAATCGTTGACATCCGCTCCGGTGATAAGGATACCGTCACTGTAGTGATTGAGTGATGGGTTATGATAATTGTGAAGGTTAAGAGCAAGGAGCACGCTTTTACGATTCCAGTCCCATATGCCGTATTGCGTATAGGGAGCGGTATCCTGACTTCCAATTTAGTCCAGCGCAAAATGAAGGATTGGCTGAGCAAGCACGACGGACATGCGGGTGAGCACTTGAGCCGGAAGGATGATTTCGATTCGGACTGCAGCCGGTTTGGGATTGAACTGGTGCAGTCGATTCTCGAAAACGAAAGTACGAAGCAAGCGATCAGGCAGCTCATCAAGGAGTTGCAAGGTTGCAAAGGGACGGTTCTGGTCGATGTCCAGACTCAGGACGGCACGGAAGTGTTGATTAAATTGTAGGCGAAGCTTTCATTTATTGCGTCTCTACATATTGCCAGAACCAAAGAAGGCAGAGATATAACGTAAATGACACTCCTTGACCGTAAGTTATAAATTGTGTTAAGTTTTTTATGTGATTACAATGATGATTTGAATGGGAGGGATAAAGTGATGACTGCTTCTGAAATTGTAGATGTACATGTGAACCTGTCATTTAAGGCGATGTTTGATCAGGTTCACAAAATAACAAATCAGATACCGGAACTTTATCCTTCTATGCATATATACAGTTCGTGACTTATTTATAGGTAGTCTCTTATTTCTGTATAGGTATAGTTAGGTTAATGTACGCAAAAAAGCACCGGTGAGCTGGTGCTTTTTTGCGTTTTCTCCGTTTAAAGGGAGATAGATATGAAGCATTTATCGAAGTATGAGAAAATTCGTAAGATCTTATCGGCTCTAAAGCAACCGAATTATAGATATTCGCAAATAACAGAGGCAATCTTCAGGAACAGGATTGGAACTTTTGAAGCAATGAACAACTTGCCTAAGCCATTAAGAAATGAACTAATCAAAGAGCTTGGAAACAATGTGTTAAGCATCACACCAAAAATGGAGCAGAAATCCAATCAAGTTAGTAAAATTCTGTTTGCCATCCCTGGCGATGAATTCATTGAGTCCGTAAGGTTAAGTTATAAAACTGGATGGGAATCCTATTGTATCTCTTCGCAGTGTGGTTGCGGATTTGGTTGTACATTTTGCGCTACGGGAACACTTGGTTTGAAAAGGAATCTCACAACGGATGAAATAACGGATCAACTTCTTTACTTTACTTTAAATGGCTATCCATTGGACAGTGTGTCCTTTATGGGGATGGGGGAGGCACTTGCAAACCCATATGTGTTTGATGCATTGCATGTGCTGACGGATCCTCAGCATTTTGGTTTAGGGCATCGAAGAATTACGGTTTCTACAATAGGTTTATTACCTGGAGTAAAAAAGTTGACGAAGGAATTTCCACAGATTAATTTAACCTTCTCCCTACATTCACCGTTTAATGATCAGCGAAGTGAGTTAATGCCAATTAACAATCATTTTCCATTGGAAGAAGTTATGACCGTGTTGGATGAGCATATTCAACAAACGAAGCGAAAGGTCTACATTGCTTATATCCTGCTGAGGGGTATCAACGATTCGACTAAACATGCTGAAGCTGTTGCAGATTTGTTGCGTGGAAGAGGGTCATGGGAACATTTATATCATGTCAATCTAATCCCTTACAATTCTACTGATGCCACATCACAAAGTTTTGTAGAGTCGGATCAGAACAGCATCAATATGTTCCTTAAAATCTTGAAGTCAAAGGGGATTAACGTCACCGTCAGGACCCAATTTGGATCAGACATTAACGCAGCATGCGGCCAACTATATGGATCAAACGGGAAAATTTAATAACTCAATCAACTGACCAGGGGGAATACAATGTCCCATAAAAATACATCGATAACACATGTGATTCTCCATGCAGAGCCGGTTTTCAGCATTTGCATGGAGGAGCCAACAAAATTTAAACTGGCTTTGCTACTTGAACTATAATTTCAAGGAGTGAGTCGTTCGTGAGATATATTAATGCTACTGTCGTCTTGCCGGAGGAACTAGTTGAAAAACTGCAGGATTATATACAAGGAGAATACCTCTATATACCCGCTAAAAAAAATGAACATAAAGTCTGGGGAGAGCTGTCCGGCGCACGAAAAGAGATTAACAAAAGAAATAATGATATTCTGAATGCATATTTAGCTGGCGCTTCAGTCGAGGAACTCGCAGAATCATTCTTTTTATCAACCTATGCTATCAGAAAAATAATATATCAGAAATAGATGCCTACTTTTCCCTTCAAGAGTGCTAAACACGAGCACTGTTACTCTTGAAGGGATTTTTATAATGAGAAGAAGAAATCTGCACTCTGAGTACACACTACATGTTCATTAGCATTAGTTCTGAGTTAACAAATATAAAATACTACAGCATCGTTTTGTATATAGATCATGAATTTTCTATCTGTTATCGTGTAGATGTAAGGGACACATTGGGTATTAACCATTTAAATTTGCACCAAGAGGGGGTCGAAGTGATGGATGTTATCGTAGATACTTCGATTGTAATATAAGTGAGTAGAAAGAAAATGTTGATATTCAAAATCTAATAAACTACTGATTATCATGATTTCTGCTCACTTTTGAGCTGTCCGTTCCTATAATGAAATCCACTTTTTTACGATGATAATCAGGAGGTAGCTAAGATTGTTAAACGTTTCTATTTATAATATGGAAGGTAAAATTACGGGTGAAATGGAACTTGAAGAATCCATCTTCGGTATTATCCCCAACGAATCGGTTCTGCATGAAGCTGTTGTTAACCATCTTGCGAACAAGCGTAGCGGGACACACTCGACTTTAACTCGTGGCGAAGTTAGAGGGGGAGGCAGAAAACCCTATAAACAAAATAAAATTAATAGATCTCGAGCGGGTTCCATACGTATGCCGCACTGGCGTCACGGAGGTATTGCGTTCGGTCCCAAACCTCGTGACTATGGATATCGTCTCAATAAAAAGGTTAAACGTCTTGCGATCAAATCAGCTTTATCCGCCAAAGTACAAGATGATGAACTCATTGTAGTTGACCATATTAAACTTGAAAGCTACAGGACAAAAGCTATCGTCGCGATGCTTAAAGCTCTTCATGCCAATAAGAAAGTGCTAATTGTAACACCTGAGGTGGATCACATCGTGTATAAAAGTGCAAATAACATTCCAGATGTGCAGACCACTGAAGCCAACTCGCTGAATGTATATGATATTCTTAATTGTGACACGCTCATTATAGCTAAGGATGCTATAAATATAGTTACAGAAGTCTACGCCTCAAAAGCACAATTGGAAATGGGGTGATGAAGAAAAGTACAAGGCCATATGAACTTTTAGAGTCGCAGAACAACGATCGCTAAATGGATATGATCCCCTTTAAGGAGACTGTGTGTAAAAGCACATTAAGTTCACTTGGAGGGGATTCTTCATTTATGAACCCTGTAAATGCAGCTTCTTCCACCTGATAGGATGTATTCGATCCGTTCGACAGTAACATCATTTCCAAGAACATGTTGAAATAATTGCAATTCGTTCTTACATAAACCAGTACATGCAGCGGCCGCTTCACAAATCGGACAATGCTTCTCAATAAACAAAAGACTCTTATCATCTTCTTCTTTGATTTCAGCCATATAGCCCTCACTTGTTCGAATCTCCGCTAGTTTTTCCAGCCTTTCCATTACATCCGGTGTATCCCCAATGTACTTCATATATTGTTCTTGCATGCTCTTATTTCGGACAGCCAGCAGTTTATCCATTCCTTCGTTCCCGAATGCCTCTTTCATTGAATGGATTAGACTACGTGATAACTCCGAATAACCGCTAGGAAAAAAACGATCCGCTGCCGGTGTCAGTCTCCATAGTTTGGTTGGTCGGCCCATGGGGCGAGGTTCTTCTTCGTATGTAACCAATCCTTCTTCGATTAGCGCACTCAAATGTTGACGAATCGCCATTCTGAAAGAGAAAAGTGGGAGGAGAGTGCCAAAACGTCCATTCTACCATGCTCTTTTAGCTGATCGATGATTGCTCTCCGTGTCCTTGTGGAGGCATCTTTTTTACTTTGAATTCGACTCATTTGCATACCTCCAATTAAACCATACAATCTACGCGAACCAGTACATTTTAAACAAAAATGTTGACAAAGTCAAAAACGAAATGTACGGTATACTTTGTAAAGGGAAATGTTTACTAAGTGTTCGAATTCAATATATACATCATCATTTGGAGGGATATGCAATGATTCAGATCACTGAAACAGCATCAAGAAAAGTAGCCGAAATAATAGCAAACGAAAACCTTCCTAACTCGTTTCTCAGGGTAGGTATTGAAGAAGGGGGCTGCAGCGGACTATCTTACACGCTTACCGTGGATGAATTGCAAGGAGATAGAGATATCATACTGAACCAAGGAGTGTTTCGCATCTTGGTACATGCTAATAGCGTTGAGTTCATTGAAGGTCTTGTCATTGACTATGAAGAAAGCGGGATGTTAGGCGGCTTCACCATGAATAATCCCAATGCAAAAGCTTCTTGTGGATGCGGAGCCAGTTTCAGAATGGCGAATTATCGTGGCGAAGTTAAAAAATGCGATTAGAAGCAGGAAGGATAAATATGAATGAAGTCACTGGTAGTATCTGAAAAAGCAATCTATTCTTTTAAGCATGATTGGGGCTTGGAAGAGGGACAACACGTAAGAATTTATGCGAAATACGCAGGTGGAGGTTCAGATGCTTTCACAGTGGGTTTAAATGCCAATGCAACACCGATCAATCCCGTATGGGTTCAATCCATAGAGGGAATTCATTTCTTTATTGAACATACGGATGCCTGGATTTTGGAGAAGCAGCTTCTTCAAATCGGTTGCGACGAGGAAGGGATAACTTTAGATAAAATAGCATATTGAATTCCCCGAGTTGTGTCTCAGATTCTGTAGGCTGACGTGAACGAGGAGAAAAGAGTTTATCTATATTTAAATTCACCTGATGCACGATGATCATTTTGAAAATATTCTTATAACAGAGTATTGGAGATACGAATGCTGGGGCAATCCATTATTTTCAAGACTAATTTGGAGTTATACATAAGGAGAACTGAAGGATGGAAACGACCTCCGAAAATGCCGGGGTTTTCGACGCCAAGTATAGAGCACTAACTATAGGGATCATTCTTGCGGTAACGACCGTTGCGTTTGAAGGACTGGCACTTGTGACGATTGCTCCGACCCTGGCTCAACAATTAGACGGGCTGCATTTGTTCGGCTGGATATTCAGCGCTTTTCTTTTGGCACAAATCCTTGGAACGATGATTATCGGTCAGCGGATCAACCGAATGGGCGTTTTTGCGTCGTTTGGCATATCGATTTTTATTTTTGTGACAGGCATCGTGATTGCGGCTGCTTCCGTGAACATGATGATGTTACTCGCAGGGAGAGTGTTTCAGGGATTTGGTGCAGGGGCTATTATTACGTGCGTGTATTACAGCATTACTTTGGGTTATCCCGATAAGCTGAGATCGAAAATACTTGCATTGTTTTCTGGGGCTTATATTTTGCCTGCATTAATCGGCCCTTATATTGCCGGATTAATAGCGGAGTATGTGTCCTGGAGATTTGTTTTTTGGATGGTGCTTCCTTTCATTGGTTTGGCTGTACTGCTGACGCTTCCCGCTTTTCGCAAATTTACTGTGAGACGGGATTCCACTCCAAAGAACAGCCGAAAAGAAGGATATGCGTTACTGCTAACGATTGGAACGGGCTTGCTGCTGGTGGGATTAAGTCTGGTAACCAATTGGAATGGTATATTGCTTTCGGTAGCTGGATTGGTGATCTTGATTAAGCCTTTGCGAACATTGCTGCCAGAAGGTACCTTAAGAGCTAGAGCAGGTCTGCCAGCTACGATTGCTTCAAGAGGTTTCTTCGTTGCTTGCTATAATGCTACTGAAAGCTATGCCGTCTTGGCTTTGACCGATGTGAAGAAGCTTCCTGCAGATTTAGCGGGACTGATTGTGGCCGCGGGTGCGTTAAGCTGGTCAACGGCGGCTTGGCTGCAGTCAAGGTATGATATTAAAGACCACGGGAAGGGCCGAAAGAAACGGGTAACAATCGGTATTGGATTTATGATCATTGGAGTTTTATCAGTACTGCTGGCTGTTGGCCTACCTGCAGGGGGAATTGGATTTGCAGTTCTTTCGCAGCTCTTCACTGGGTTTGGCATCGGTCTGGCACATCCAACCACCGGAGCCATTGCGCTGCAGCACGCGAAAGCAGGGGAAGAGGGAGAAATATCCGCCAGTCTTCAGTTTACAGATGCATTTAGTCCTGGCTTGAGTATTGGAATCGGCGGGGCCCTCATTGCGATTAGTCAGTCGCTGGATTTGGGTATATTGACGGGGATATTATTGGCTTTGTCTCTCCAATTTATCTTTGTGCTCTTGAGTTTTACGATTTCCTTCCGCATCAAAGATTGAACAACCTGCAAAAAGAACATTTACTTAAGAGGATTTCAACCATTGGATAATTATAACATTGACAACCGTAGGTTTTTCCAAAATAATAGAATGTAATTGAATACTGGTACCTTTAATTCAGTCCAGAGAGGCTGGCAAGGGCAGCGGATTTTTATAATCATGCGAGGATTAGTGCATATTCCGTCAGGGGATGCTCTGCGTCTTCGCGCGGGTTATGATGTGAAAAAGAGGCTACTTGTCAGTTAAGACTTGACGAGTAGCCTCTTTTTTCTGCTTCTTTGGTATCAGAACACTTTAACCTGGAGGTATTCTGATGAGCAAACAAGATCAAGAGTTTTCGTGGCAAGCGGTACCGAAAACGCAGAGAAACCATTTTTGGAAGACGTTATCCGTCATGTTAGGATTCACTTTCTTTTCGGCAAGCATGCTGGCAGGGGGGACGCTCGGAGTCGGCTTGACGTTCATGGAGTTCATTGGAATCGTGCTTGCAGGTAATTTGGCACTCGGCATCTATACGGGAGCGCTGGCACATATCGCTGCCAAAACGGGCCTTTCCACGCATTTGCTGGCAAAGTATGCGTTTGGTGAGAAAGGCTCGTACCTGCCTTCATTCCTACTCGGCTTTACGCAGGTCGGTTGGTTCGGTGTCGGTGTGGCCATGTTCGCGATTCCGGTTGCCAAAGCGATGGATTGGAATGTGTACCTGTTGATCTTCATATTTGGTCTCGCCATGACGGCATCAGCTATCTTCGGCATGAAATCGCTCGTCATTCTGGGCTATATTGCGGTGCCGGCTATTACCATTCTTGGCGGTTACTCCATGTTCGAAGGGACAGGCTCCTTGGGCGGACTGCAAGGATTGCTCGATTACACCCCGACCCAGACGCTCACCGCGGCAGCGGCATTGACCATTTGTATCGGGTCATTCATTAGCGGCGGAACACTGACTCCCGATTTCGCCCGGTTTTCTCGCACGTCCCGGCAGGCGGTTACTGCAACGGTCATTGCGTTCTTCCTGGGGAACTCACTCATGTTCCTGTTCGGCGCAGTCGGCGCAATGGCATATAAGCAGGCAGATATCTCGGAGGTCATGTTCCTGCAAGGGCTGATCATTCCGGCGATCATCGTTCTGGGACTGAATATTTGGACGACCAACGATAACGCTCTTTATGCTTCCGGGCTGGGCTTTGCCAACATTACGAAAATTCCGAAAAAGTTCTTCGTCATTGTAAATGGCATCGTAGGTACCATATTGGCCATGTGGATGTACAACAATTTCGTCGGTTTTCTGAATGTGCTGGGCGCGGCGATCCCGTCCATCGGGGCCATCATCATCGCGGACTACTTCTTCGTGAAGCGTAGAAACTATAAACCGTTTGCCGACATGACTTTCAAGAAGGTAAACTGGATAGCGATGGTAGCTTGGGCCATCGGCGTTGCCTTCGCCCAGCTGGCTCCGGGAATCACGCCATTGAACGCACTGATCGGTACGGCAGTGGCCTACATCGTGTTAATGTTGATCGTTCCTGCCAAAGAATCCAAAGAAAAGGGGAAAATAAATGATTATACAGAACGCAAAATTGCGGGGTAAAGAAGGCTTATGGAATATCGTCGTGAAAGACGGGAAGTTTGAGCAAATCACGCAGTCATTGGAAACAACTGCGAATGAGGAAGTCATTGACGTTGGCGGCTCGCTTGTGCTGCCGCCGTTCATTGAACCTCACATTCATCTGGACACAACATTAACGGCGGGCGAGCCGGAGTGGAATTTGAGCGGAACGTTGTTCGAAGGCATCCAGCGTTGGTCAGAACGCAAGGCGTTCCTGACGCATGAAGATGTCAAAACGCGCTCCAAAACGGCGCTCAAGTGGCAGATGGCGCAGGGCATCCAGCATGTACGGACGCATGTGGACGTTACCGATCCAAGCTTAACCGCAGTTAAAGCGATGCTGGAAGTGAAAGAAGAAATGGCACCGTACATCGACATCCAGCTTGTTGCTTTTCCGCAGGAAGGCATTCACTCTTACCCGAACGGCGCGGAATTGCTGGAAGAGTCGCTGAAAATGGGCGTTGACGTGGTCGGCGGCATTCCGCACTTCGAATTCACGAGGGAGTATGGCGTCGATTCGATGAAGGTTGCGTTTGACCTCGCCGAAAAATACGACCGTCTTATCGACATCCATTGCGACGAAATCGATGATGAGCAATCCCGTTTCGTGGAAGTCGTCGCCAAAGAAGCCTACGAACGCGGACTGGGCTCCCGCACGACAGCAAGCCACACGACGGCGATGGGCTCATACAATGATGCCTATACGTACAAATTATTTAGATTGCTGAAGATGGCTGACCTGAATTTCGTCTCCAACCCTCTGGTTAACATCCACCTGCAGGGACGCTTCGACACGTATCCGAAAAGAAGAGGGCTGACTCGCGTCAAAGAGCTGCAGGAAGCCGGTCTCAATGTGTGCTTCGGTCACGATGACATCTTTGATCCATGGTATCCGCTAGGCACGGGCAACATGCTTCAGGTGCTGCACATGGGCATCCATGCATCGCAGTTGCTCGGTTACGATCAAATCGTGAACTCAATCGATCTCATTACGAAAAACAGCGCGAGAACGCTGCATATCGAGGACGTGTACGGTATTGAAGAAGGCAAGCCTGCCAACTTCATCGTTCTTGAAGCGGAGAACGAATATGAGGCTATTCGCAAACAGGCGGCAGTGCTTTATTCGTTCAGAGGCGGCCGCAAAATCGCGGAAACGAAGCCGCGGGACACGTCGATCGTTCTTGAGGGCGGTTCAGAGAAAGTTACTTTCAATAAATAATCTACCATGTATTAAAGTCCGCGGATTCCGCGGACTTTTTTGTTTAACAACAGCCTGATGGATCATGAAGTGGTAACGCAATGTGGAAGAACTACTGTTGGCGTAGAATATATATTGACATGTATATACGCTAAAGTGTATATTATGTGCACGAACACATTAGTCATCCAAATAACGTTACTCACTTTTGCCGATGTCAATCGGTCCAACATTGTTGAACTACTTAAAAAAGGTCCGAAATCGGTAAGAGAAATTGCCATTTAGTATCAGCCAGTCGCACGTATTCCGTCATTTGCGCATTTTGAGCGAAGCAGGGATAGTGCGCTCCCGTAGCAAAGCGCAGCTGCGAATATATCTATCCTTGAAGAGGTCTCAATCATTTTGAGGAGTAAAAGCTGGACTACTAGAAAAAGGAGGAACTATGACAGGTATCAATAGTTTTATTACGAGTTACATGTTAAATTATCGGGACGTCTGGAACAAAAGGCTAGATTCACTTGAAAATTATCTAACAAGGATAAAAGCTGATTTTGAATCGTAAGACATTTTGCTTAAGGAGAATGTGAATATGACTGATCTTCAAACTCTGAATCGGTTGGTCGGCACTTGGGATATCAGCGGCGGAGCCGAAGGAACTGTAACCTATGAATGGATGGAAGGCGGACATTTTTTGATCCAACGCGTCCAGCTTTCTCAAAATGGGCAAGAAGTGAAAGGCATTGAGTTTATTGGGCATTTGAAGCCGTTCGGTGAGAGAACAAGCACGGATATCCGATCCCGGTATTATGATACGCTAGGCAACACGTTCGACTATGTTTATGAGATCGAAGGAGACACGCTTGTCATTTGGGCAGGTGAGAAGGGATCGACTTCATACTTCAAAGGAATTTTCAGTTCTGATGGGAACTCCAATGAAGGTACATGGAGTTATCCCGGTGGAGGTGGATATGAGTCGACGATGACGAGAGTCACGGACAACAGGAGGGATAGAAATTGGCTAAGCAGCTAGTCCATGCAAAACCTATAACAAAGACTGCTTCCAGATTTGCGCTTATATCGGTCCTCGCTGGGACGTTGTTCATTTTAATCCTTTCTAGTCTTCATATTCTGGAGCCTAAATTTGATCCGACATGGCGCTTTATCAGCGAGTATGCGCTTGGCACCTCTGGTTGGATGATGCAATTGTCTTTTGGAATGCTGGCGGTTGCCCAAATCAGTGTCATGGTTACGATTTTCCCGCAAATTCGTAACATCACAGGATACATAGGACTTGTCATACTAGGGATCAGTGCAATTGGCGTCATCATCGCGGGGATCTTCGTCACCGATCCAATTTCTATCAGTCCAGAGGATGCAACGTTCAATGGCAGAATGCATTCGATTGGAGCGATGCTTGACTATACGCCACTGGCCTCAGTCTTGATTAGTTTTTCGCTAACTCGAGTCGATACTTGGAGACCGATTAGGAGTCTGCTCATTCTAAGTTCTGTTATTGCAATAGTCGCTATGCTCCTATTTGTACTTCAAATTCCCCAAGATGGACAGTTTGGACCCGATGTTCTGGCAGGTTTGTTCGGACGATTCTTAATTGCAGCCGAAATTGCATGGCTACTCATTGTCGGAATCCATGCTGCAAAGCTGGGATCTTTTAAAAGGAAATAGCTGAGGCATATTATTGCGAAAAATTACATTTGGATACGTAATCGATAAACCGACTGCAATCTGTTGCAGTCGGTTTAAGTCTATAAGGATGGCTCAACTACTTCAACCCCATGGGGCTTTCGGAATAATACCGTGATTGGCTGAATGATAAGAGGCCATATGAATCGAGAGGTTCATGATTTTAATGCTGCAATTTTCGGAAGACACTATAGCTTCTTTGTGCGCATTCGGAGATGGCAATGGGGTGGAAGCCACTGACATCGGCATACAACGTATCGTTTAGCGGCGAGATCCATTTCTCAGGGAGCGCGGCTGCTCCAAGTGAAGCGCCAAGAATGGAACCGACGGTGGCGCCATTGCAATCGGTGTCCCAGCCACCAAGTACGGCGGTTGTTATGCCTTTCTCAAAATCGCCTCCGGAATGAATGAGAGCAGCCGCGCATAATGCAGCATTATTATTGGTATGAACAGGGTGATAGTGCTTAAATGCTTCCCATATTTTACTCACCAATTCTAATGAATCTTCCGTTTCCTGAGCAATGTTGACCGCTAACGCGATATCTTCTGCAAGACGGCTGCGTTTCGGAATTTCACTCAATCCGATCTCAACAATTCGCTTCATATCACTTTCAACGAATGCGGCGGCAATCATAGCAGAGCAAAACATGGCGCCGTAAATACCATTCTTCACATGGGAGAAGGAAGCGTCCCGCCAAGCAAGCTCAGCTGCAAGCTGGGGCTGACCGGCAGCACCGTATGCATAGCCGTCCACACGGATCTGGGCGCCGATCCATTCGCGATAGGGATTTAGATAAGAACGTCCCCAATGGATATGTTTCTCCCAGTCATCTGGCCGATCGCCGCTAATATGTGAAGTGACACGCGCGAAATTAAGATAGGACTGCGCTTCAGCTGTGAATACCTGCCCGAATGACAAATGACGATGCCACAGCTTGCCCACATCCCAGGAGTTGAAATCAAGCCCGCGCTCCTCAAGCATGAGCAGGCCAAGAACGGTATAACGAATATCATCGTCTGTCTCCATAAAGCGAATATTCTCCCGGCAGCTCGCCAAGCTGCTCCACCTTGCGATCTCGATACCGTGCTCGGCTTCCGCAGTTGATTCGCCAGGTGTATAGTGGCGAATCGGCCATTGACCTGCGCCTTCGAACCACAACTTTATATTGTGCCAGCCGGGTCTGCCGCCAGAGCCTTGCATGAAGGCAGGAGCCTCCAGAGGTTTTCCGAGCGCACAACCAGCCGAACGGCCGAGCCAAGCACCATGAAATTTATCCTGCCATTTAAATTCATCCCAGTTTCCGGACAGGATTCTCGGTCCATCCGGACGTTCGGCGCGAATGGCTTCCAATTCCGACGGCTCGATATACTTGAAATCCGCCGTTGGATCAAGTGCCATTAAAGCCTGGTATACTTCCATTAATTTTGCTTCGTCTGTGCCGGCGGCTTCCAAACGTTCGGACATCCCTTCTACATTACAGCCTTCTTCTTCGCGCTGTTTTACTTCTTCCCGAACTAATTCCCTCAGTCCAATCCATTTCGTCATAACGGTTGCCCTCCTGAAATACGTGAAATCAATGTATGCCTTGATTATAACCAGCCATGCCGGCAATGGCTTCTCAAATTAAGAAAGCGTTATTCTCATTTTTTGTTCATTCCATAACTCCCATCGATTGCCGATAACGGTTCGGAGACATGCCGACAGTCTCTTTAAAGACGCGGTAAAAGGTCGGCAAGCTTTGAAAGCCGCATTCGAATGCAATATCAGCAACAACTTTGTCCGTTCCTGCCAATTCCCGCTTGGCAGCCTGGATACGAAGTAAGGAGACATATTCCGAGAAACGGTAACCCGTCGTTTCCAGAAACGCTCGGCTCACGCGCGAGACGCTTAAACCAAGTTCATCAGCCAATTCCCCTAAGCTAACCGGCTCATTGTAACGATGCTCGACCAAAGCGGCAAGCGATTGCACCTGGAGAACGGAATGTACCATATGATGACGCTCATCATCGGATAGCAAACCGTTGTAATGTCGAAGAAGACGGCCGCACAGCTGAATGAGCGCGCTTTTGGCCATGACCAAATACCCCGGGGACTTCTCTCGCAGTTCTTCCGCTATAGCCAGTACCCAAGGAGTGAGCTGTTTGGCGAGGGGGGAATCGCCAATGATATGATTGCAAAAATGATTGGAGCGATAGGAGAATGGCAGCAGCAGCCCAGGCTCCTCAGCTAGCAGCAGCGCGGGATCAAAGTTAATAAAAAGATAGCGGCTCGGGTCATCGGGATCGGATTGGGCAATATGCCGTTCCTCGTTATTGACCAGAAACAAGTCGCCGGGATTAGCTGTATATTGTTTATTTCCGAAGAAAAAGCGGCCTTTGCCTGTTAAACAAAGGCCGATCTCCAGACTCGCGTGCACATGGGGCGGCTGCTGATAAGTAGCAGGAGTCCATTCGAAAGCATTGATGGCAATGGGATGATCATAAGCAATATGAAGTTTCATTATGATCCAATGGCCTCCAGACAATAATGAATTTATATGCTAAGTATATAGACAAGAGATGCCTTTAACCAGATACTGTTATTTACTTTCATACATACATTTTGAGGTGTATCTAAATGAAAAGAATACGCCGACGTTGTATACATCAAACACAGTAAATATTTATTTTTGTCTGGTGTCAAGAGGTGTATACGAAAGTAAAGACTAGTATATAGAACAGCGGGGGGCTTCTTTTTATACTTGAAATATGAAATACTGCATCATAATTTGCAGCGAAAACTATAACGAAATGTACCGGAGGGGTAAAATTTGAAGAGCAAAAAGGCACTTGTCATGATCTCCTTGACGCTTGCATTGGCGATTACAGGCTGCGGTTTCAAAACGTCGTCTGAGCCACCACCTGGAAATACCAAGGAACCGGTCGAAACAACAAGCACAGGAAACGGCAATGATATTATTGAGGTTTCAACGGTTTCGCCAAGCGATCCTTACTTGAAATTTGACGAAGGTGAAGACTTCGACAAAAACTCAGTTTATGACGCTTATGAAAAAGATATCGGTGTCAAAATTACAAACAAGTGGATTGCAGATGTAAGCCAATTTAAAGAGAGAGTAAAAATTGCTATCGCTTCCAACGATCTTCCGGATTTCTTGCTTGTAAACGCTGCACAGCTTAAAGAGCTTACTGAAGCGGATATGATTATGGATTTGACAGAGATTTATGATCAGCATGCTACGGAAGAGACGAAAAAGTTTCTGACCATGGACGGCGGCATGCAGATGAAAACAGCGATGATCGAAGGGAAAATGATGGGTATTCCAAGCTCATACAACCCGTTCAACTATCAATTCTTGTTCGTTCGTACCGACTGGCTGAAAGAACTTGGCTTGCCTGAACCTAAAACAATGGATGATTTCATTAAAATTGCCGAAGCGTTCAAAGCTAAGAATCCTGGCGGTACAAAAGAAGCTTTCGGTATTGCGGTCAGCAAGAACCCGTTTAGTACAGAGACAGGTGTTACCGGTCTGAGAGCGTTCTTGAACGGCTATCATGCTTATGAAAATATTTGGATTGAAGACGGGAACGGCGGTTTGATGAACAGTGATATTCAGCCTGAGATGAAGCAGGCTCTTGCAGCACTGCAAGACATGTTCAAAAAAGGGTTGATCGATCCTGAGTTTGCGGTTAAAGATACGGAAAAAGCTGCTGAGCTCATCTACGACGGCAGCATCGGCATGGTATTTGGCGCTTCCTGGACACCTGCGCAGCTTGTGCAGGGCGCTGTGAAAGACGCAAAGGTTGTCCAAGAATGGGGAGTATTCCCAATCCCTTCTATCGATAACAAGCCTACATTAAATCAAATCGGTCTTGGCGTTGACGAGTACTATGTAATCTCTAAAAAAGCCAAGCATCCGGAAGGCGTGATCGGTTTATTAAACCAATGGATCGTTGTTGACAATCATCCGACAGAAGAGCAGAAAGTATATACGTATGGCAAAGACCCTGTGGAAAAAGGCAACAACTACTGGCTCCTGAACCCTCTTCGTGTAGGCAAACAGTTTGACAATAACGGCGAAATCTTGCCTAAAGCTATTGAAAACAAGGACGAAAGCATCCTTGAGACAGTAGACCAAAAAACGCGTTATGCACGCGCCATGCAATACGTTGAAGGCGATACAAGCATGTGGTGGGAATATGTAATCTCCGGTCCGAATGGTGCCTTCTCACATATTCCAGAAATTCAAAAGAACAAGCAGTACCTGCAAAACAAATTCTACGGCGCGCCTACGCCGACGATGGCAGACCGTCAAGAAATTTTAACGAAGAAGCGTGATGAAATATTCATCAAAATCATGATGAACCAAGTATCCGTAGACGAATTCGATAAATTCGTTGAAGAGTGGAAGAAGCTTGGCGGCGACGAAATCACGAAAGAAGTTAACGAGTGGTATAAATCGCTTCAATAGGATCTGTAGCGCAAAGGAGGGATTGAATCGATGCAATCCCTCCTTTTTTCAAGAACAATCAGGTTCTTGAGCAAGGGAATGCACAGCATGATAAGTGAATCAGCGAGGTGAAAGATATGAAGAGTCTGACGCGCGTGTGGAAGAAGGAATGGCCGCTTCATTTGATGCTGCTGCCGGGTTTGGCTTTTATTATTATTTTTAGTTACATTCCGATGTCAGGAATCATGATGGCTTTTCAAAAATATGTGCCGAATAAAGGGTTGTTCGGCTCCCCGTTTATCGGATGGAGGAACTTCCAGCTGTTAATGGATTATCCGGATATCGGCCGTGTCTTCTTTAACACGGTATATATTGCTGTAATGAAAATCGTTGCCGGTTTGTTCGTGCCGATCACCATTGCTATTTTGCTTAATGAATTGCGCAGAGAATGGATGAAAAGAACGTTCCAAACCCTGGTCTATCTGCCCCATTTCTTATCCTGGGTGCTGCTCAGCGGTATTTTGGTCGATATTTTGTCTCCTTCTTCCGGCATATTGAACCAGATGCTTGGATGGTTCGGTATTAAGCCGATTTTCTTTCTTGGCGACAATAACTGGTTCCCTTATGTTATGGTCATCTCCGATGTATGGAAGGAATTTGGATTTGGCACCATTGTTTATTTGGCGGCGCTGACAGGAATTAATCCTACGCTTTATGAAGCCGCTGAAATCGATGGTGCGGGCCGCTGGAAACAAACGCTTCACGTGACGCTGCCGGGCATGATGCCGATCATCGTTCTTATGCTGACGCTTAATATCGGCAATGTGCTGAATGCCGGATTTGATCAAATATTTAACCTGTATAGCGCCCCGGTTTATGAAAGTGCCGATATCATCGATACTTTCGTCTACCGCATGGGGATACAGCAAGCCCAGTTCGGATTTGCCACAGCTGTCGGCTTATTGAAATCCGTTGTATCCTTTATTTTCATTTCCGTATCCTACGTACTCGCCTACCGACTAGCGAATTACCGTATTTTCTAGTAGCGGAAAAGTCGGTGATTCAGAAGGGAGACACACCGTGGTCATTAAACCGTCATTCGGAAGAAGAGCTTTTCTAGTTAGCAATCTAATCATTCTTGCGTTTATATCTTTTTTATGCTTAATGCCGATTATTCATATTTTGGCGATATCCTTTAGCTCGGGTTCGGCGGCGGCAGCCGGGAAGGTTGCGCTGTGGCCTGTAGAGTTTACAACGGCGGCTTATGATAATGTGTTCGGCAAGCCTGAATATGTAAGAGCCTTTGGAATTTCTATTCAACGGGTTGTTGTAGGGACGGCATTAAGCATGCTGTTAACGATTGTTACGGCTTATCCTTTATCCAAGGACCGCCATTCGTTTCGTCTAAGAACCGTTTATGCCTGGATTTTCGTTTTTACTATTTTGTTCAATGGTGGGCTAATTCCTACCTATTTGACAATTAAAAGCCTGGGACTTATTGATTCACTCGGAGCGCTGGTGTTTCCTATGGCGATTAACGTGTTCAACGTCATCCTGCTTTTGAACTTTTACCGCAATTTGCCCAGGGAGCTTGAGGATGCTTCACGGATAGACGGAGCCGGGCATTTTTCAACACTTTGGAAAATATATGTTCCGCTATCGTTGCCCGCACTGGCGACAACGGGGCTTTTTACGATGGTAGGGCATTGGAATAGCTGGTTTGATGGCATGCTTTATATGAATCATCCGGAAAATTACCCGCTGCAAACTTTCTTGCAAACCGTTATTATTAAGATGGATTTCCGATTTCTTAAATCAGAAAATGTGGAACTCATGCTCCAGCTGTCTGACCGTACAAGCAGGGCGGCACAAATCTTTGTTGCGGCTTTCCCGATTCTTATTGTCTATCCATTCTTGCAGCGGTTTTTCATCAAAGGCATTGTAATGGGAAGTGTAAAAGAATAGTCAGGAAGGTCGTAGATCTCGGGCACAGGAGAACAAACGATGAAAAGTATATTCTTTTTACAGGATTCCTCTATATTCAAAAAAATAATGGCTGCCTTTTTGGCGGCCTTACTTCCGCTTATGGCTGTTACCTGGTTGATTAATGAGCAAGGGGCTAATCATATCCGGAGTGAAATATCCGATTCGATATTGAATACGACGCGGTTTTATATAGACTCCCTTGATAAGGAAGCAGACCGGATTAGCCGATATTTGCCTAACTACGTCATGGACAGGGATTTAATGGAAGTGGCCGCGACAGGCGAGCAGATGAACTCCTATGAGCGGTCGTATAAAATATTGGATATTCAGCACCGCTTGGATTTAATGAAAAACTCCAGTCCGTTTATTCGTGAGGCGAAGGCGTACATTCCTCAAATCGAGCGTACTGTGCTGAGCAACAGCTTTGAAACCAAGCTGAATGCAGAAGAATATGAAGCGATGCAGCCAGACAAGAAGCTCTATACGGAGCCCTTTATTTATTGGCAGGATCGGCTGTTTATTACGATGCAATACCCTGCAGGCAAAAAGGACCCGCTCTATGTGGTAGGCGTAGAGCTCTCAACCGGCAAAATGAAAGAAACATTAGCGCAAATCGGCAATAGTAGGGGAGGCCAGAGCGTATTGTTTAATCTGGAGCGCGGCTGGGAAATCAATAGCGGCTCCGACCTTGAATTGCATGATCTGATGAAGCAGCTGGCTTTTGAAAAGCAGGCAGCAAAAATGGATGAAGGTTATGATACGATCCATTATAAAAATAAGCGATTTCTAACCGTATTCAAGTATTCCAGCCTCTGGAATTCATACATGATAACGAGCATACCGGAAGAGATGATTCTCGGTTCGCTCGAGGTATATAAAGCTTTGTTTTGGTGGGCTTGCGTGCTTGCTGTTTTTATTTTTTTATTCTTTACCTATTTTTTAATCCGGTTAATATACCGTCCGTTGATCAAACTGGTGCGTTCTTTCCGCCGCATGCAGCAAAACGAGCTGGAGCCGATCTTGATTGACCGCAGGAAGGATGAGTTCGGCTATTTATACCAGGCTTTTAACGATACCGTGAAATCTTTGAAAACACTGATTGAGGAAAATTATGAGCAGCAAATTCGCAATCAGCGTTCGGAGCTAAAAAGATTGCAATCGCAAATTAATCCTCATTTTTTATATAATTGCTTTTTCGTGCTTTGCCGTTTGATTAAATCCGATAGCCAGAAGGAAAAAGCCTACCAGTTCTGTTTATACATCGGGCAATATTTTCAGTTCATTACTCGCCAACATGATGACGACATCCCGCTGGAGATGGAGCTTGAGCATTCCCGCACTTATGTGGAGATGCAGTCGATCTGTTACGGGGATCGAATCCAAGTGCTGTTTGAAGTCGAAGCCCAGCCGATTGAAGTCCCCCGTTTGATTTTGCAGCCTATTATTGAAAATGCTTACAAGTACGCCCTCGGCAATATGCGTGGCATGGGCGAGCTATGGGTGCACAGCAAGCTGCGAAATGATGCTTTATACATTTATGTAGAAGATAACGGCGAGTTCATTACAGACGAGGAGATCGAAGCGCTTGACAAGAGGCTGCGTTATTCAACCAACCAGATTGAGGAGACAACCGGCCTGCTTAATGTTCATCGCAGAATTCAGCTCCGTTATGGAGAAGAGTATGGGATTACCGTATCACGCTCTGAGCTTGGCGGGCTTCAAGCTATTATTAAACTGAGCATGAGCTAAGGAGGAATCGCCATGTACAGGCTTTTAATCGTGGATGATCTGCCGATTATTGTAGATGGTCTTCTGGAGTTGTTCGAGAAGACGGAGCATTTGGACCTTGAAGTCATGAAGGCCTATTCCGGTGAAGAGGCGCTTGCGGTGCTGTCTCATCACCGGATGGATATTGTGATTTCGGACATTAAGATGTCCGGCATAGAGGGGATTGAGCTTCTGCAGGAAATCAAATCACAGTGGCCGAAGTGCAAAGTTATTTTATTGACAGGGTACAATGATTTTCACTATGCGAAGAACGCCCTTACGTTTGGCGCTTTTGATTATTTGCTGAAAGTGGAAAGCGACGAGAAGATCATTTATACCGTTGAACGGGCCATAGAGGAAATTGAAGAGGAACAGGATCAGGCGCAAATGATCTTGCGTGCCCAGTCCAAAATGAGAATAGCGATGCCTTCCTTGCAGAAGGAATATATTTGGGGCTTATTTCAAGGCAAGACGATGACGGGGCAGCAGCTTCGGGACGCTTTTGCGGAAATGGACATTCCGCTTGACGCATCGCTGCCTGTCTATTTACTGATTGGCCGGATCGATGCCTGGAAGGAAATGTTCACGGCGCCGGACAAGGCTTTGCTCGCTTACGCTCTTCAAAATATCGGCGATGAGTATTTATCCGCCCATGTGCGCTGCTTCTCCGTCGTATTTGATATGAACAAAATGGCATGGATCTTTCAGCCTAAAGCCGGCCCGGAGTTAACGACGGATACCGGTACTATGGAATGGACCAGGGCATACCGCTACGTGAGCGGCAATTTGGAGACGATACAAGCTACCAGCAAAAAGTTGCTGAGCCTCTCCGTATCTTTTCTTATTGGCAGCGAGGCTGTCCCGTGGAATCGGCTGTCGGATCGTTTTCATGCGATGAAATACGGTCTTATGCAAGGCCATGGCTTGTTCCATGAGGTCATCATGACAGATAAAGATATTCAGAAGTCCGAAGAAAAAGAGAAGGCGAACAGCTATCATGACAGCTTTTTACACGCTCGCGTACAGCTGCTGATGAGCTGTCTTGAAAATAATCACCGCGAGCAGTTTAATCATCTATTTGTTGAATTGACAGACATCTGGAACGATCCGGATACTCCTTATGAGCGCAAGATTGAGTTGTACCATTTCCTATCTGCGGTATTTCTGGCGCATTTGCACAAAAATAAAGATATGCGAGACTATATGAATACCCAGATTAATTTGGATATGCTGTTCCGCCAGGAGGAGACCGCTTCATGGACGGAGCTCATTCCATACTATTGGCAAGTTGCGGACTGCTTTTTTGAATGGAATGCGATTAGGGGAACAGAGCTGCCGGCGGAGGTCGTCAATAAGGTGCATCGGTATATAGAGGAGCATATTGCGGGTGATATTTCCCTAACCGCTCTTGGGGATTATGTCAGCTTGAATCCATCCTATCTATCAAGGCTTTACAAGCAGATAACAGGAATTGGACTCTCTAAATACGTAAATGATTACCGCAATGTCATTGCAAAGGACATGCTGCTCAATACATCCATGAAGGTCAATGAAATTGCGGCCAAGCTCGGCTACAATTCAGCGCTTGCCTTTATCCGCTTCTTTAAAAAGCAAAATGATATGACACCGCAGGATTTTCGGACGGCCCGCACCGAAACGATGCAGCAAGGTCAATAAATGTATATGGAATGTAAGCAATGATCTATTTTGATGCGCGGAATCACCCCTTACAATGAAATTATGATGCAATTGTATAGGCAAGGGGGAAGAACATTGAAGACATTAACAGCTGTACTATTAGGCGCAGGCAGTAGAGGAAGATACATCTATGGACCGTATGCGGAAAAATTTCCGAATGAGCTGAAGTTTGTTGCCGTAGCCGAGCCGGATGATGAACGCAGACAACGTTTTGCAGAGATTCATCAAATCACTGAAGAACACGTTTACAATTCGTGGGAAAAAGCATTCGAGCAGGGGAAAATAGCCGACGTGATGATCATCTCCACGCTTGATCGGATGCATTATATCCCAGCAATGAAAGCGCTGGAGCTTGGCTACCATGTCATGCTAGAGAAGCCGATGTCACCAAATGTGCAGGAATGTATAGAACTGGAGCAAGCTTCACTTAAGCATAAGCGTTTGCTGGTGGTCACGCATGTGCTTCGCTATTCCCCGTTCTGGTCGGGCATCAAGAAATGCATCGAGGATGGGGAACTGGGCGCAATCGGCACCATTCAGCTGACCGAAAACGTAGGCTATCACCATATGGTTCATAGCTACGTACGCGGCAATTGGCGCAATTCCGAGGAAACAAGCCCGATGATTTTGGCCAAGTCCTGCCATGACCTGGACATCATCTCCTGGCTGATGGATGAGCCGTGCACAGCGGTCAGCTCCTTTGGCTCATTGCTGCATTTTAAAGCCGAGAACGCGCCCGAGGGTGCAACGGACCGCTGCATCGATGGTTGCGAAGCGGAGAGGGAATGTGCCTTTTCGGCGATTAAAATGTATTTGGAGCAACCTGCCGATCATTGGGCGCGCTATATGACGCACGATTTATCACAGGAAGGCATTATCCGGGCGCTTAAGGAAGGACCGTTCGGCCGCTGTGTCTATCGCTGCGATAACAATGTTGTTGACCATCAGGTCGTCAATATGGAATTTGCCACCGGCGCCAACGCTAACTTTATTATGTCGGGATTAACCAAGAGCGCTACCCGCCGTGTGCAGATTATGGGCACACAGGGAGAGATCATTGGTGACATGGATAAGGGCTCATTTATACTGTACCGCTATGCGACGGGCGAAGAGATTGAAATTAAATGCAGTGTGCAGGGAGACGGCCACGGCGGAGGCGATGAGCGCATGGTGGGCTCCTTCCTCAAAAATGTACATAAGTTCGACCGCAACCCGTCTCAAGGCCTCACATCGGCTACAGCTTCCTTGCAAAGCCATTTGATAGCGTTCGCTTCCGAACGATCTCGCTTGGAGCAAGGCAGAAGCATAAAGCTGACAGAGATGTATGAGAAGGAAGAAGCGGGAGTTTAATTGTTGAAACCTGTGGAACTATTCGGCAAAGGCAAATAGAACAGAATTACTTGCCGTGCAGTAACCATGGCGGACATCCGCGGCGTCGGGGGTTTGGAAGTGCGTACCCCGGACGCCGTACAAGTTCGCGAGCAAAGAAGAAGGAAATGGGGAATATGAATTTTAATTTTTGAAAGCGATTCCAACAAAGACATTTGCCAGATTTCTTGAAAGGGGGGATCGATTCAGGTATTCATCACAATGCGGTAAAGATTTCAGGCATTTCTTTCAGTTGAGAACAAAAAAGGAGTTGACCAAAATGAATTTGAATAAGAAATGGGGAACCGTCCTGATGGCAGCCGTATTGCTGATGGCCCCGGTTTCTGCGGTCCAGGCGAAAACGCCTGTCCCGGAAGTGATGATTGCACAGGCAGGCGATGCAGGCCAGCCGGAAGGAAATGAGGAAAGAAATCCACAGTTCGTACCAGATCTACCGACGGATGCTGGGGAACCAGCAGCGGAACAGGCAGGATCAGCTCCGAGTCCAAACCAAGTGGCAGCATCTTCAGCAGTGGAGGAGACGCAATTCCGCAATCTTGCGGGCGGCCTACCTTATGAATGGTCTGAGGAGCCAGACGCGTCGCGTCCTGACGGCGAGTACAAGCTTACGGATGGAAAATACGGCACATTGGATATGAATGACCCGGCATGGGTAGGGCATCAGCGTGGAAAAACGCGGGAAGTCGTCTTTGATCTCGGTGAGGAAAAATCAATCGGAAAGATTACAGCACACTTTTTCCAAGATTATCCTACCAACTCGATCCTCGTACCTTTGACGGTATCCATGTATGTCTCCGACGATAAAGAAAATTGGGGACTGTTGTCCCATAACGCCACCCAGCTGCTCTGGGGGGAAGGTCCGCCAAGACAGGAGACCTTTGAATGGGACGGCAGCCGGGATGGAATCAAAGGTGGGAATACGAACGGCAAGCTTGCTTATGCCCGTTATGTCAAAGTCACCTTTACGATGCATCCAACACAATGGTCATATATTGATGAGATTGAAATTCGGGGTACCGATGGACAGGCTGACGGGGCCGTAAAGGTCCCTGCCGAGCATCCGCAGTTTATGGCCCCGGGAGAAGCCACTGGAGGCATCCGCAATCTCGGACTGCTTTATAACGGACAATATCCAAATGGTCTGGGTGATTGGAACAAGGAACGGATCATCCCTAATATCAGTTATGTAAATAAAGATGGCGAGCCTGTCGACTGGCTTTTTGACGGGATATTATATCTCGGACTGGCTTCGCCTGCCGGCCGTGACTTCGGTGTCGGGCAAACGATCCTGGAGGACTGGAATTGGTATTTGGACAAAACCTTCGCAGCCGCAGGGGATATGCAGCAGTTAAATGAGGCTACAGTGGAAGTCGGATCCAAGCTGAATCAGCCTGATCATAAAATGAAGGTTGTGCTCATGATTCCGAACCCGGGGGAATACGTAAACGACTTTGGTGACGTTGACGGTGACGGGGTATCCGAAAGCTTCAGAGACTCGGTTGTCGGCAAAGAGAAAGCGCAAGAAAACCGGATAAAAGTGATGCAGTGGTGGCTGGATCAGGTCCGCCAAAGATGGCAGGATGCGAACTATTCCAATCTGGAGCTTGTCGGCATGTACTGGCTGGAAGAACAAATCAGCACAAGTGATACGGGCCCGGATTTGATTAAAGCAGTAAGCGGAAAAGTCCATGATATGGACCTGAAATTTTTCTGGATTCCGCATTCTTTGGCATACAAAGCGTTTATGTGGAAGGACGTTGGCTTTGACAACGCTGCCTTCCAGCCGAACTATTTCTTCGAGGACATGGGCTACGACCGTCTGGAGGATGCCGCCAACCTGGCGAAGCAATACGGCATGACCAATGAAGTCGAGTTTGATGACCGGATGTTGACCGACGGCGTGTTCCGTGAGCGATTTATCGACTACTTGAACAGCGGCGTTGAAACCGGCCTGATGCAAAACGGATTCAGAGCTTATTATCAAGGGAATAATGCCGTTTACAATGCGGCGGTCAACCAAGATCCTTCCAATCGCATTTTGTATGACTGGTTGTATCAATATGTGAATGGAACATATCAAATAAATAATGCGGCTCCGCCAGAGGCAGCCGTGCAAATAAATGGACAACCTCTTCAAAGTGGTGCCGTGGTAAATGAAACAGAGCCGTTCCAGTTTACGTGGCAGTTAAAGGATGACGATGGCGTGACGAAAGTGACGGCTCAGTTTGACGGCAAGCCTTATACGGCTGGAACAACCATAAATCTGTCGGGTGCACCCGGAAAACATGAATTGGTTATTACCGTAACGGCGGGCAAGTCGCAGAAAACGTCTTATATCATCGATGCCAGTGCAAACGCGGACAGCATGAAAACATTGGTGAACCGATTTGTAGAACAAAATCAATTTACGAATGCCGAAGCGCCTCGTTCTTTGAACAATTATCTAGAGCTAATGAAACGCTACGAAGGAACGGATGCGACACAGTTTGACAAATATCTGAAAGGATTTAACGCGGAACTTGATATTTTGTTGAAAGATGGCGTTATAAAAGAAACGGCGTACAACGCGCTGAAGGAAGACGTTTATTACCTCATTGGAAACTTGGCGCAAAATAAAAAGGCGGAAGCTTCTTCGGTAGAAGGCGGCAGCCCGAATTATCAACCGGAAAAAGCAGTAGACGGATTCCCAGCGACAAGATGGGCCAGTGATTACACGAATAATAGCTGGTACCAGGTCGATCTTGGCGAAACCAAGGAATTTGATACCGTACGAATCAGCTGGGAATTTGCGCGTGCTAAAACCTACAAACTTCTTGTATCTGACGATAAGCAGAACTGGACCAACGTGGTCAAGGACAATGACGGAATGATTACGGCACGTGACGGAAAAGAAACGGTTCATTTTGAGCCGGTCAAAGCCAGATACGTCAAATTTCAAGGCCTCGAAAGAAATACGGATTATGGTTACTCCTTCTATGAGTTTGGCGTGTACAACCTGGCGGGAGGCGACGGGGTAACCCCGATCGACGGCGTAAGAGCTGTAGCAGATGTCGGCGCAGGAAAATTGACGATTGATGGTCTGGTCATGGATGGAAGCAGTCAGTCCGAAGTGAATTTGAAAGTGCTCGATTCGAAAGGGAATGTTCGGTATGAAGGCCAGACGACAAGTACAGTAACAGGAAGTTTCCAATTCACGATCAAGCTTACCGGTTTTCTAAAAGGAACCAACGTTGCCTATCTCTCAATGGACGGTATGTCGACTCCCGTGAAGTTTACATTTGAATACAAGCCACAGTGAATGATGATTATTTCTCGGGCAAGCGCAGAATTCGATAACAAACGGCTTGTTTTCGTTGATTTCGGCCTTGGACCAAGGCATTTCATGACAAATTCTGTTGCAGCGTGATGCAAATAGCATGCGGTATACAACGTATGAAGAAAAGAAACGTGGGAATGATATAGGTTCTTATAGGCCATGTCCAGTTCGGATATGGCCTTTTTTTCGTGTATCATTTTCTATTTTTTTGCGATTTTCACGGACAATACGTCTCATATAGCATACGAAAAAAATAGTACAATACATCAAATTATGCTGCTTGCTCTCCTGTAAGTCCCCCTTTATCATAAGTCCATGCGGAAGCGTTTTCAGCATGGCCGTTACGAAAGTGTTCTCCAAATGGTTTGTGCCGGATGCCGCGAAAGGAGGGATCAAAGATCTAGAGTTCCATACGAGAATACAATAAAAGAAAGGATGATATGTCAATGAACAAACCTCGGTTTCAAAAGTCGTTGGTAACGCTTTTGTTTTTGTTTACACTGGTCATTGGTTTGTTAGGATTCAATCAATCACAAGCCTATGCGCTTGACAATGGGCTTGCAAAAACGCCTCCGATGGGCTGGAATGGTTGGAACGCCTTTCATTGTGACGTTAATGCCGATCTCGTGAAGAAAACGGCTAAAAAGATCGTTGATTCCGGGATGAAAGAAGCGGGCTATGAATACGTCAACATCGATGATTGTTGGATGCTTAATCAACGCGATGCAAACGGCAATTTAGTTCCCGATCCGGAGAAGTTTCCAAACGGGATGAAGGAAGTCGCCGATTATGTTCACTCTCTCGGTCTGAAAATTGGTATTTACGCAAGCGCAGGTACCACGACTTGTGCCAATTATCCGGGGAGTCTCAATTATGAAAAGAAAGATGCCCAAAGTTTTGCTGAGTGGGGAATCGACTATCTAAAGTATGATAATTGTGGCGACCCTCTGGGGCAACCGATACAGGAACGCTATTCGAAGATGCGCGATGCGCTTGCGGATACAGGGCGGGACATTGTTTTCAGTATGAGCGTTGGGGGAACCGATGATCCGTGGATATGGGGCAAGCAGGTGGGCAATCTGTGGCGGACAACAGGTGATATTAGTGATACGTATCTACGGATGTTAGTCCATTTCCTTAAGACTGTTGAACTGTATCCGTATGCTGGTCCGGGTTATTGGAATGATCCCGATATGTTGGAAATTGGCAATGGGGGCATGAGTATAGAGGAATATCGCACGGAATTTAGTCTTTGGTCCATAATGGCTGCGCCATTACTCTCGGGTACCGATTTACTGAATGCCTCCCAAGAAATTTTAGATATTTACGCCAATCGCGAAGTGACTGCGGTGAATCAGGATCCAATCGGAATACAGGGACGTCCCATCAAGATGCCAAACGACGGTACTTATGTATTGTTGAAACCGATGGCCAATGGGGACAAAGCCGTGTTGTTCTTCAACTCAACCGATGGTGCGTCAAATATGGAGATAAGTCTAAGTCAATTGGGCATACCAACCTCTGTCGACAATATGACCTATACGGTTCGGAATCTCTGGGCACATGAAACGACTACGACCACAGACAAAATCAGGGCTTCTGTTCCGTCTCACGGAATTATGATGTATCGCGTCAGTCCGGAAACGAGAAATGAGGTTTCAACTGACGGATTTAAGCGAGTTATCGATAATGACGGCAAAGAAATTTGGGTCAAATCGCTGTCTGACGGAAGCAAAATGATGACATTGGTCAACCGGACTACTGCAGCGACAACAATCAGTGCTGAACCGGAAAAATTAGGTTTTAAACCTGCTTCAGTTTATTTGGCTGAAGACGATTGGACTGGCCAAACAATGAGTTATGCCAGCAAAATCGTCTCCGATGTTGAACCATTTTCAGCGGTCACCTACCGTGTTACACCGGGAACACCGAACGGAGTGCCTGCGGCTGTTGGTATATCGTTTGACGGCCCTTCTGTTATAGCCCCAGGTGAAACCACAACGATCATAACAACGCTGACCAATTATGGAAGAGTGGCTGTTCATAACCTGGATCTCAATCTAAATGTACCGGAAGGATGGACAGTAATCCCCGCTTCGGACAACACATTTCAAACCATGCCACCTGAAGGCATAAACAATTCCGTTAAGGTGAGTTGGAAGGTGACGGTGCCTCAAGACGCTGGAGCTGGCTGGAGTCATCTTACAGCGGATGCCGCGTTCGTTTCTGGTGGGGAAATTCAGGGGCATGTACGCTCAGAATTTTCCGTGCAAGTCCCGTCCGCCGCTAAGGCGGAAGATACATTTCTAAGCGACATGCCATTTTTCGGCAACGTTTCAAACGGCTGGGGTCCCGCTGAAAGGGATACAAGTGTTGGCGGGAGTGGTCAAGGAGATGGCAATATGATCACCCTGAACGGTAAAGGGTATGAAAAAGGATTGGGTGTTCATGCATACTCTAAAGCTTCATTTTATATCGGTAAAAACTTTTCAAGGTTTATCACGGATATTGGACTAGACAGTGAGACTCAGGGGGGCTCTGTCGTATTTCGAGTGTGGGGAGACGGGCAAAAGCTCTATGATAGCGGCGTAATGAAAAGTGAGACGGATACCCAGCATGTCAATGTTGATGTTTCCAATGTTGATGTTCTTACGTTGGAAGTAACGGACGGTGGGGTAGGCAATGGTGCGACTCATGCTGATTGGGCGGGAGCTAAGCTGTTGAAAGAGGTGTTAATAGATGACATCAAGATCAACGGGGAATCCTTCTCAAGTTTTGATCACGTAACCAAAGATTACTACATGACATTTTTGGAAGGCACGATATCGGATGTACCCACGGTGGAAGTCATTCCGGCCAATAACGATGTCATGGTAGATATGTTACCGGCTGAACAACTTCCGGGTACCACCGTGATTACCGTCACCTCGGCAGATGGATCCGTGACGCAAACGTATAAGATTCATTTTAATATCACTCCACAATTGTATTTAAGCGACATTCCGTGGATATACGCGACGACTGGCTGGGGAACGATTCATCGAGATGCTAGTGTCGAAGGGAACCCGATTGAATTGTTAAGTGATTCGGGCGTTGTCACTTATGATAGAGGAATTGGAACGCATGCTAATTCAGAAATCATTTACGACATTGCTGGGAAAGGGTATGATCGCTTTCAATGCTATGTAGGCCTTGACCAGGAGGCAAACAGAAACGATGTCGGATCCGTAGCTTTTCAAGTATGGGCCGACGGTGAGAAATTGTTTGACAGTGGGACGATGAAAAGAGACACTCCGGCCAAGTTTATTGATGTTGATGTTAGTGGAAGGAAACAATTGAAGTTAATCGTTACCGATGCCGGCGATGGAAATGGCAATGATCACGCCGATTGGGCGGACGCCCAATTTATTGCTGACAAAGCGAAATAAATAACCAAAGTGTCCGCAACATTCGGCGGCAAAGAGAAAGCGTTCGAAAACCGGATAAAAGTGATGCAGTGGTGGCTGGATCAGGTCCGCCAAGGATGGCAGGAGGCGAACTATTCCTATCTGGAGCTTGTCGGCATGTACTGGCGAGAATTCGAAAACAAACGGTTTGTTTATCGTTGATTTCGACCTTGAACCAAGGTCTTTCATGACAAATACTCCTCGCGCCATGATACGGATAACTTATAGTTCCAAATAAATAAAAGCCATGGTCACAGCGATAATCCTACGTTGTTACCATGGCTTCGTTTATTAATCTATACACTACAATGGGTCTTTAATTAAGCGATATAGAAAATAGTGCGCTCGCATCTGGAGTTTGATCGTTTTGTGCAGGTAAGCCTGGATACTTTCAGAAAGCTTCATCGCATGCTCGATGTTCTCTAGATCTAAGCGTGCAATGGATTGTTTTAAGTTCACGGTTTCCTCGGAATAAACAGCGCTCTGCAGTACCTGAAACATCCTAATTTTAAATAGGTGTGCTTCATTATAAAGACGGTAATCGTTATCAGGGTCTCGCTTAGCCGTAAACAGGCCGCTTTGCTCCCAGTAACGGATTGCCGATTTAGGAGCCCCTGTCCGGCTGGAAACCTCGTGGATGCTGAAATGTTGGTTAAAGTCGTAAGCTTGACTACCTTCAGAATACGACTTCAATTCCCTTACCAGTTGATCTAAACTTGCTTTTTCCCGATGCAGCATGACCTCCCGATCCCTGACGATCCACAATGCGTCATTCAACTCATTTCGCCCAAGACAATGCATTACCTCGCTCGTTACTTCCATACCAAATCCGGCAGCCATGGCTTGAATACATGCCAGATAAGCTTCATGCCGTTCGGTATACATACGATAGCCATTTGAAGATCGAACTGCAGGAGGTATCAGCCCCTTCGCTTCGTAGTTCCGCAGGGTGCTGCTGCTTAACCCGTATTTTTCAGCCAGTTTTTTGGGTCGAAAGCCCATGTTATCCCACCTTCGTGAACAATGCACAACATTAAAACCGTTGTAATGTTATTCTTGATTATTTATTGATTTCCTTCAAATTTATCCTCTAACCTTCCAATTGGCTTACATGTTATATGATGGAGATAATCCAATTCAAGGAGGAGTATATATGACTGTAAAACCAGTATTCCGTTACGACATGACCATTGAGGAGATTGGCGGGGCAGGTAATCAATATATCGAATCGGTATGGAAAACACTATACGATTCGATGCTTGATGAGTTAACGATCGCTTTTCGTGAAATCGAGGATGCTGCCTATGGGCTTTATTTGGACCAGTTGATGCCCGTAATCTTTGATAGCCTTGAAGATGCAGGTTTTGAAGCAACGGAGCCCCTCAAGGAGCATGATTTTGTCATCGGGAGATGTTTGCTATTTCGCAATTCGCTTGAAAAATGGGGAACCGAGGAAAATAGGTCTAGAATTTTCTGGAACGTTATTCGTAGTAAGAATGGTCAACAACCTATTGGAACTCTATTGACGGAAATCCCTCATTCTCATCTGAAGTTCGACATTCCTAGGGCACCTGTACTATATTCGCTAAGCGAGCATGAGAGGGAACAAATCGCGCGAGGGATTCGACGGATTAAGGAATCAGAATAACGGAACAACGGGGCAATCGGATCGGATCGGGACTTGCGGTTTACCGAGTATCAAGCCAATAGCGCCTTTCCGCATGACGGAAGATCGGGAAGGTGCGATTTGGTTTACGGAAATGAATAGCGGCAGAATCGGAAGGTTAACCACATCGGGGGAGATGACCGAATTTGAGTTGCCTAATTCAGACTCATTTCCTTCATTTATTGTTCCCGGCCCAAACGGGGCATTATGGTTTACGCAGAATCGAGGTAATTCGGTCGGCAGAATAGCCACCGAAGGTGATGTAACAGAATTTCCAATTCCAACACTGAATTGTCGGACGACAAGAACATGAAAACTGTGTAAGTCGCATTCTATGCGGCTTTTTTCTTTTAAGTATATAAGTTCTTGTCGTGACTCGATGACAAGAGCTTCTAATTGAATAACATCAACAGATTATTTAGCTAAAGGACACTATAGTTGAAAAACACATCAACAAAGCCGAATAGCCTGATAGATCATTTTTGTAGCCATAATTGAGTCATTACAAGTAGAGGAGAATGATCTAATGTACCTCATATGATTCAAACAATCTTTAGAGAAAACATTAAAGTACTTCGATAATCTTTTTATATTGATATTAGGGAAATGAAGGGAATGTCAGTTTTATCTTTGCACTTGCATAAATGTTGTACACTTATATTGGAATCAAAAGGAAGCGGATTGTAATGGGAGCCCCTAGCTTCGTCATTATGAGTCGGGCGGTACATTGACAGATTCGGATTATCCGCTTCTTACGATATAGGCAGTCGATTGCGCACAACATGAGCTACATTATTTCGAGCAAACACAACCAAATGAAGACCGCCATTGTCGAGTGATTGAACTCAATCAAGTAAGGCCGCCTTTGAAGCTAACGCAGCACAGGCTCAACGGGCAGGCCCTGGCTGTGACGCATGTAACTGCTCACGAGTTGGGTGCAGCGACCTATGGGATCAGCACCTTACGTTGAGTACAATACATAAGGGAGTGAGGAGTGAGAAAATTGAAAGCTGTTAGTCCAGAACGCCAAACATTGTTGATAAAATCGATGCAGTCAACTTTAAGCAAACTCGAAAATGCCTACAAGAATATGATTGGGAAAGGATCAAACGCAACCCTCGTTAAGAAACGACTGGATGCAGTGAAAATCGCCTTAGATAGTCTAGAAAATGCTTGGCATGGAGCAGATTTTTCATACGAAAAGGAAAACATCCTTGAAGCCCGAAAAGTTATAATTGGTATTCTTCCATCTGTAGAAAAACAGCATGAAAACGCTAAAGAAGGTAGTCCTCAAAAGACATTACTTGAAAGACGCATTGCTTCTATTGAAGCAGCTATAGAAGCTCTTGAGGTTCACACAATAAATTTTAAGTGAAATGCGGCTCTCGGCGTAAAACGATACTGGATCAAGGAGCCTGTAGGATTACGCTCAAAAAATAACGCTGGAAACCGAAATTCCATATATAACTTGGAAGTATCAGAAGAACAACGACGCTTCGTTGCGTCGTTGTTCTTGTTACCAATTATTACATACCTTATAATCTCATAGTCGAACATTGCATGCACAGTAAGGAAAATAAAAAAATAAGATGAGGAAGTCACACATGAGAAAATTGCTAGTATGCACGTTAGCTATCATGCTATGTTTAGCTGCGTTTACCCCCGCTACCTACGCTTCTGAAGTCCGAGTATCCGTGGATGGCCGTGAAGTTCAATTCCCAGATGAACACCCATACGTCGATCAAAAAACCAACCTTACGATGGTTCCACTTGCTTTTGTATCCGACAAGCTCGGAGCTACTACGAAATGGAGCGGAAAATTAAAACAAATCACGATCTTGCTTAACCGTGACATCATTATATTGATGATTGGCGATAATCATGCACTGGTGAATGGAAAAAGAGTAGATTTTGAAGGGTCGGCGGTGCTCAAAAACGGTCGCACGATGGTTCCGCTTCGCTTTATTAGTGAAGCCTTGCATGCAATTGTGGATTGGCAACCTTCACTCAATCTGGTGAGCGTCATGACCTCAGTGGCTCGTGCTCCGAAAGGAACATGGATATGGGATAGCAACATCCTGAAACAGGATCAAGATAAAATTATAAGTTTTGCAAGAATAAAAGGGATAACGGATATTTACCTTCAGGTTGATAGAGACATAGATCCAGCAATATATGAGGGTTTTATTCGAAAAGCGAAGAGCGAAGGAATTCAAGTGGAGGCACTTGAGGGTCGTCCCGAATGGGCCTATAGGTCTAAGCAGGAGGATATTCAAAAATTTATAGCGTGGGTTAAAGCCTATAACGCCGCTGTTGGCCCGGAAGCAAGCTTTTCGGGATTGCATTTCGATATTGAACCTTATGCGCTAAGTGAATGGACGAAGGACAATAAGACGATTCTTGAATGCTGGATGGACAATTTGAGACTGATCGAGAAAGAAACCAAAGGGAGCGGCTTGAACATTGCGATCGACGTTCCGTTTTGGCTAAATACGATTAATGTACCGGGGAAGGATTACAGTATGAGCGCATGGATGCTAGAGAAGTTCGATTGCCTAGTCATCATGAATTATCGGAATTATGCGTTAGGCAGCAATGGAATTGTGAAGAATGCGCAGGCCATACTGAGAGAAGCCTCCACGTTGAAGAAGAAAGTTGTTGTTGCTGTAGAAACGCTCGAAAGCAAAGAGGGGCCGCGGGTCTCATTCTATTCCATGAGCAGCGAAGTGATGGAAAAAGAGTTGCAGTCCGCCCATAATCAATTGGCGCACTACACAAGCTATGCCGGCTTCGCCATTCACGATTTCAAAAGCTGGAAGGACATGAAATAAGAAGCTGCTTTTTTGCCTCTGGACAGATTATCGATCCCATCGTCGGAGATGTGGTGGTCGAACCGGTACGGCTTGCAACTCGGCGTAGCATCCAGCGCAATTTTTATAGCGATTGCTGCTGCCGGTTTGTATGGATTACAGAAACGAAAGCTTGAGATCCGTGATTAGCCTGTCAGAGGTTGAAATAACAAACAATGACAAGCTAGAGAAATAGAGTTTATTTAGCTAACTGGATACGGTAGTTGAACCATGATAAAGAGGCGGCTGATCAAACGATCAGCTGCCTTTCGTTTTTGGGAAATAATGAACAGATCAATACGATGGAAGTCAGCAAGAAAAGCAAGGTACAAGCGTGTATGATTCATAATTGGCTGATAATTCCATTATGTATGCAATTTTAGACATTCAAAATTGAAGTGTCCAAAATATTAGACATTCGTCCATCCAAGCTAGCTTCACAGTTTCAGCCGTTTGAGCTTGTTGTAGAGCGTAGCCCGCGAAATGCCGAGCTGCTTCGCCAGCGTGTACTTGTTCCCGTTGACCGCTTCAAGCGCTTCACGCATTAGGTTCCGTTCGTACTCGTCAAGCCTAGCCTGGTAAGTAGCACCGTTGATGGGTGCGGTGCTTGGACCAACATCCTCTCCCGGCTGCGGACTCTTATCGCCAGAATAAATATGGTCTGGCAAATATTCGCGCCGAATCTCTCCTTCGGTAGAGAAGATGACGAGGCGCTCAATGGTGTTGCGCAGCTCGCGGATGTTGCCAGGCCAATCGTAATGAAGCAAATCCTCGAATACCTCCGGCGTAAACGAATGGATATGGCGGCCATAAACGAGCGAGAATTCGTGAAGAAAGGACTGTGTCAGCTCGTAAATATCTTCTTTGCGGGCGCGTAAGGGGGGAACCTCCAAAGTTACGACGTTTAGCCGGTAATATAGGTCCTCGCGAAAGCTACCGTCATCAATCATTCGCTTCAAATCACGGTTTGTGGCCGCGATAATCCGGCAGTCGGCCTGCAGCAACTTCGTGCCGCCGACCGGGAAGTAACTCCGTTCTTGGAGCACGCGCAGCAGCTTGACCTGAAGATCAAGAGGCATTTCCCCGATCTCGTCAAGGAATAGGGTGCCGCCGCGGGCCAGTTCGATCTTCCCTTTCTTCCCTTTCGGGTCTGCACCTGAGAAAGCGCCCCGTTCGTAGCCAAATAATTCGCTCTCGAACAGTGCGGCTGGTATGGCTCCGCAATTGATTGCAATGAAGGGGGCGTTCATCGACTCGCGGGACTCGTGGATCGCCTTCGCGAATAATTCTTTTCCGGTACCGCTCTCACCCAGGATAAGCACCGTCGCTTTCGTCGAACTGATCTTCTTGATCGTTTCGATACTGTGTTTAATCGCGCGGCTCGTTCCCTTGATATGCTGAAATGGGTCTGCCGCAGGGTTCAGCAGGGCCACTTCCTTCTGAAGATGATGGACCTTGCTTGTCATCTGCAGCAGCTCTTGATGCAGCCGCATTTGGGTGGTCAGGTCTGATTCCGCCGCAACGGCGCCAATAATCCGATCCTCGAGAGTAACCGGATTCGAATTAATTAGGACGAACAGGTCGTGCCGCGGCCGATGCTGCATTTTATGGGCGGGCTGGCCGGTTTCGAGCGTGCGAAGAGACTGCAGACGATCGACGGGAAAGAAATCCGAAGCAGGCTTGCCGATGATATCCTCTTTCGGAATGGAGAATATATGCTCCGCTCCTGACGTCCAGACGGCTACACATCCTTCCTCGTCAATCAGCGTAATGGCAACGTCCGGGTCCAAGGTATCCAGCGTTGTTGCAAAATAAGCCTCCAGCACCCGGTGAGCCTGCACCACCGCATCCATAACATCCTGTGCGGAAAGGTAACCGACAGCCTTGCCGTCGTTAAGAACGATCGCCAATGAACAAGAGCTGAAGGCAGCAGAGACTTTCGTTAACGGATCATCTGTGTTTACTGTCTTGACGTTGATCAGGATATCTTGAACATTCAGAATGGTTTCGGCTGCCGATACAGGCAGCAGTGCATATTGACCGGACTCATCCCTGACAAAAACAGGGGTGAACTCGGCGGCCATCCGTGCACCCCGGATGGCTACAAGGTCAGTCAGATCTACAATTATGCAGTCCGTGCGGATGAAATGCTCCACGGCCGGCAATAGATGCTTCATTCGATTGCCCCCTATTTTATGGGAAATGTAAATGCTTACAATCTGGTACTAGGGCCATTATACCGGGCCTGTTTTCCAGTGTAAATCATTTGAACATATTTTTGACGACCATCCATAGATTAGCAGGCTTTTCTGCCAGACGTCGGGTGTAGTACGGGTACCACATGCTGCCGTAGGGCATATAGCAGCGGATTCGGTGGCCTTCCTTCGCCAATTGCGCCTGGTCGTTCATTCGCAGGCCGTACAACATCTGGAATTCGTAGGCATCGTTCGGGATGCCGTTCTTAAGAGCATATCCCTTGACCCAATCGATGATGCGATCATCATGCGAAGCAATGGCGGTGTACACGCCTTGGTCAAGGTGCATTTGAATGAGGTCTTTGAAGTTATCGATGACTTCGCTCATTTGCTGATAGGCAACGGATGCCGGCTCCTTGTACGCTCCTTTTACGAGACGGAGGTTTACACCAGCTTCAATCAATCGCTTCACATCTTCGCGTGAACGCAGCAAGTAGGCTTGAATCACAGTCCCGACATTGGTTAATCCCTCCCCGTGAAGGCGAAGAACGATATCGATTGTCGCTTGTGTAAAGGGAGAATCCTCCATATCGATCCGTACGAAATTGTTATCTTGTTCAGCTTGGATGACGATGTCCCGAATGTTGCTATAGCATGCTTTTGGATCAAGGGCCAAGCCCATCTGCGTTGGCTTCAGTGATACGTTGGAGTTCACCTTCCGCATGGCGATCCCATTAATTAAGCGTATATATTCCTCTCTGTAGCCTGCAGCTTCCGATAACTGTGTGATTCCCTCCCCCAAATGATCCAATGTGACGATGATCCCTTTCTCGTTCAACCTCTCAATTTCATCCAACGCTTCCTCCAAGCTGTTACCTGCAATGAATTTAGCTGCTAATTTACGGCCGTACCGAAGGGCAAGATGCTCGACCAGCTTATTGCCGGAAACTGATAATAATACTTTTCGATAGAGTTCAGTACTATCCACGGTTGATTTCTCCTTTCAGGCTGTCATTGCTCGTGCAATGAATCTTTACCAGGTTTAACTGCAAGCAAAAATCGTTCCAGACGAAAGAAACAAGCACAGTTGGCACGATAATTGCTTATTATCCAAGAGGACCGGTGGAATAGGGTTTGACGATTCTACCCAAATCACACGAAAAAGGGTGGGTAATAATTATGAGAACTGAATTCAGGAACGAGTCGTTTGTTAACTTTAAGGATGAGCGTAACAATGCGGAATATGACCGCGTACTTGAGCAGACGGAGGCAGGACTTGGCAAAGAGTATCCGCTAATCATCGGAGGTGAGCGCATCATGACTGAGCACAAAGCCGTCTCCATTAACCCTGCGAATAAAGCTCAGGTGGTCGGTATCGTATCTCAGGCGAATGTACAATATGCGGAGCAGGCAATGCAGGCGGCTGCAGCTGCATTTGAGACTTGGAAGCGGACTGATCCGAATGAGCGTGCACGTTATTTATTCCGGGCAGCAGCTATTTTGCGCCGGCGCAGACATGAATTTTCTGCCTTGATGACATTTGAGGCTGGGAAGACCCGGGTAGAAGCGGATGTTGAAACGGCGGAGGCGATCGATTTCCTGGAGTTCTATGGACGCGAGATACAGCGGCTTAGCCAGCCGCAGCCATTAACGGTTAGCCAGGAAGAAGAGAATGAGCTGTATTATCTGCCTTTAGGCGTCGGTGTCATCATTCCGCCATGGAACTTTCCATTGGCCATTATGGCAGGCATGACGATGGCTGCCGTTGTATCCGGGAATACCGTCGTCCTTAAACCGGCCAGTCCAACACCTGTCATCGCTGCCAAATTTATGGCACTGCTCGAAGAGGTGGGGTTGCCGTCAGGCGTCGTCAACTTCGTTCCTGGACCGGGTGGAGAGGTCGGCGATTACCTTGTTGATCACCCACTGACCCGTTTCGTCAGCTTTACAGGCTCCCGCGATGTTGGACTCCGCATCAATGAACGGGCGGCCAAGACGCAGCCTGGGCAAAAATGGATCAAACGTGTCATTGCGGAAATGGGCGGCAAAGATGCGATCATCGTTGATCAGGATGCAGACCTCGATCTGGCGGTGGACGCCATAACGCTGTCCGCCTTCGGTTTCTCCGGGCAGAAGTGTTCGGCTTGTTCCAGGGCTATCGTCCATGAGAAAGTCTACGACATCGTGCTGCAGCGTGTAGTGGAGCGGGCAAGTCAGCTGGTAATGGGTATCCCGGCAGCCGCCGCAACCGATGTAGGTCCTGTTATTGATGAAAAGGCATACCTCAAAATTCAGGAGTATATCGAAATCGGAAAACAGGAAGGACGCTTGGTCCTTGGTGGCGGCACAGGAGATCCGAACGGATACTTCATCGAACCGACGATTTTCGCGGATGTAGACCCGAATGCCCGGATTTCGCGGGAAGAAATATTCGGTCCGGTAGTTACATTCACGAAGGCGCAAACCTTTGATGAGGCGGTGGCGTATGCCAACAATACGGATTATGGCTTGACCGGTGCCGTCATTTCTCGTAGCGGGCCGAATCTGGAGACGGCAAGACGCGAACTTTTCGTTGGCAATCTGTATTTCAATCGCAAATGCACTGGCGCCTTGGTCGGAACGCATCCGTTCGGCGGATTTAATATGTCAGGCACGGATTCAAAAGCCGGCGGTCGGGATTATTTGCTGTTGTTTACGCAGGCAAAGCTGGTAGCTGAGCGCTTCTAGCAGGATGAACATCAAAACGCTCAACATATCATATATAGTCTAAAATATTAGACACGAAATCATGATGTTCATTTCGAATGTTTTTGAGTATAGTCAAGAGGGAACAGTATATTCATTGAAGAGAGCCTGCGGGAGGAGGAGAATCTGTTGCTGAGCTATCAATTAGTGCAAGACCAAAGCACGAAGCTGGCAATAACTCCTGAACTGAAGCAATCGATTCATATATTAACCATGTCCGCCGAAGACCTGGTCCGTTATTTACAGGAGCAGGAAGCTGAAAACCCGGTCCTTGAACTCGAATTCAGACGGGATTACGACGCTTATGGCTACAGGAGAAGGGCCACAATCAGCAATGGGTACGAGATGGACCCATTACGGAACGCAAGGCAGTCGCAGGACACGTTGGAGTCAAGGCTTAGGAGCCAACTGCGTATGCTCCCCTTGCCAAGGGAGGTATACCGAATTGCGGCATTTATGGCGGGGAATCTAAGGGATGACGGATATCTGGATATCCCGATCACCGAAATCAGAAGGAAGCTTGACGTATCAGAAGAGCTTATTCGGAGCGCCCATGAGGCATTGCAATCGTTAGAGCCTGCCGGTGTCGGCTGCAGAGATTTGAGTGAATGCCTGCTGCTGCAGATTAATAGAGATCCGGCGGCCGCTCCGTATGCGTATGAAGTCGTAGACCGGTATATGTCGGAGCTGGCATACGGGAAGCTGGAGAAGATCGCAATGGCTTTGAACATACCCATGGAGACGGCAAGGACGGCATCGGAATATATTCGCGGATTGAATCCTCGTCCGGGGCTGGCGTATGCCTCGTTCGAGCCAGAGTATATCGTTCCGGATGCGATCGTCGAATACTATGAGGGTGGCTTCATAGTGTCGATCCATCCGGAAAATCTCCCCAAGCTCTCCATTAACAACTCCTCCCGAGAATGGGTTAAGTTGCGGGGATCAGCCGAAGCCACTTCGTATTTGAGCAGCTGCGTCCGATCTGCCCGTTGGCTGGTTCGGAGCTTGGAGAAGAGGAACCGGACGCTGATGAGGGTCGTCAATGCCATTATGGAGGAGCAGGGACAGTTTCTGGTTGAAGGAATCAAGGGAATTGCACCGATGAAGATGAATACGATATCCACCAAACTGGACCTGCATGAATCGACCGTTAGCCGGGCGGTGAACGGTAAATTCGTACTTACGCCGCATGGTGTGCTCCCTCTGAAATATTTTTTCTCCGCTAGACTATCGACGACGGGCGGTAGCGGTGTATCCTCCCGGAGTGTTAAAGCCCGAATCAAGGAGCTTATCGACGCCGAAAATAAAAACATTCCCTATTCGGACCAGCATATGGCGGATATGCTGCGAGCGGAGGGAATCCGGCTGTCTCGCAGAACGGTTGCGAAGTATCGGGAACAAATGCAGATTATGCCCTCCTCATTCCGCAAGCGCAGATAGAAAAGGGTGTCTCGGATAGGTTTCCGAGACACCCTTACTTGGGTCCGCCAAGCATGGGCGATAACTTGGAGATGAAAATCTGTATATAGCCGTAAGCGCGATATTACAGCGTTCGATTACATATGAAAAGCTCGCACAGGCAGGATATTACGACTTTCCTGCGCAGTACGAGCGCATGCGTAACTTGCACTTAAGCGATTGAACCGCCGTATACCGAACTTACGTACGGTGGTGTGGAAGGGCGGCTACTCAACTATTAGTAGCCGCCTATTCGATTTTCAATACTCCTGAGGCGGTGCGTTATTTTCCTTCAGTCGGCTGTTGTATCGGCATCATTCTGCTCTCGTGTCAGCGAACTTGCAAACGATCCGATTCCCTTCATCATAATGTCAAGCGACTCCATTAAATGGTAGAGGATTACCGGAGGAACGGTGTCGTCATCAGGCATCCCGGCTTCCTCGGCGAGATTGATGATATGGTCATATCCAATAACCTGCATACAGACCTGATGCAAAAATCCAGCCGATTCATAGTAAATGCGGTTCGGCGGATTCATATCCTTCTCACTCATAAAGGCGTTCCGAATATCGCAGCATAGCTTGAACAGATTAACAGCCAATGTTTTCAGAACCGATGAAAGGTCTGCATAGGCGCTTTTGCTGACGGAAGAAGAATCTTGGTAGTGACTTGCTGCAAAATAATCAGTACGAGTAATTTGCCTTAAGTAAGAGACGGTTCTCTCCGTTAATTCGCAATACGAATGGGGCATGGCAGCATCCGGTGCGGAAGCGATCCGGATGCTCTTTAATCGGGAGGCGGCTTCCGTGAGCGCCGTCGCATCGAGCTGCAGCTGCTTCGCGGATTCCCTGAAAAAACGGATCAGTCGTGTCGACACCATCATAACAGAATCCGCGGAATCGGCCGGACGTTGTCCCTCGAGAAGTTCTTTTGCCATCCATAATCGATACTTTAATCCCTCGATGGCTGTGATTAACTTGTGCGAAGATTGATGGGCGGCGACATTTAGCGTAGTCGAAATGATCCAATCGGCTGTATGAGGGCCGTTCACGTGAATGTCTGGATCAACCACCGCATAGTTTCCTTTATCCTCAAGCATCAGCTCCAGTGCCCGGTTGGCAAGGACCTCGTTCATATTCACATTCAGGATATTGCTTGAAGAACCATGGATATAATCTGTAATAAATTGCTCCGAATGCTTTCCATCCATGATTTCATCCGTCGCCTTCATAATGAGATTTCCGATTCGCTCCGGCACGATGCTATGCTCTATGCCTGCACGTACGGTAGCGCTTTTGACGGAAGCCAAAGCCTTAATAAATTCGCTATGGACACGAGCGTTCACAGTGGGATATTCTCCGGCAGCGCGCATCGTCTCCACACCGTAGTATGCATGGGAGGGCACGTTGACCTCTCCATTCTTGTCCCGTTCAATTCTTAACATCATCATCTCATCCCTTTCGAAAATGTTGTGTCGTCATTTCCTTATAGGGATAATAAGCAATTTTCGTGCCATCAAGATGGGATTCTTCGAGATATGAGTATGAAATTATAAAACGACATACATCAGAGTATGCTATCCGGCCTTATTTAATGGCAAATAGCGACCGCTGCATGATGCCCCTGGATATGTTTGTTGAAAAGGTTGATTCTGTTGTTGTAAGAATATTCACGATCAGTTTCCGTTCTTATTTAGGGTAAAAGGATAGTAGTTTAAATATAGCGTTATTAACATTAATTGGAACTTATGAATATTCACATTTTGTGAAAAAATAACAAAGGGTTCCAGGGCTAAGCCTGCTGTTAGATTTCATCGCTTCATCTGATCATTAACTTTTATATCCATTGTAAACTACACGAAGGTTAGATAGATAAAATGGAAAAGGTGATTCATATGGATAACAACATCAATCTGAAAGTGATGTCCTACAGCATACGGCACGGAAAAGGATTAGATGGGAAAGCAAGTTTGAGCCGCATAGCGGAAGTGATCACAAAAGTCCAACCGGATATTGTTGCATTGCAAGGGGTGGACCGTTTTCTGCCCCGAAGCGGCTTTCGAGATCAGCTGAAAAGGCTGGCTAAACAGCTCGGGATGCACGCTTGTTTCTCTCCTAGCGTTAATCTCATTATTTTTCAATATGGAAACGCTATTTTAAGCCACTATCCGATAATTTCAAAAGAAATTCAGTATATTGGCGGGTCTAAAGAGAGAAGGAGCATCTTAATGGTAAAACTGCAAATCAATGAAGACGTGGTTACAGTAGTAAATACCCATTTGGGGGTACATATGAAAGAACGGATAAAACAGAACCCAATTCTTTGGAATGCTTTAGAGAAACTGGAACAACCGACGATCCTGGCCGGGGACTTTAATATGGAGATGGACGATCCTTTCATGAAACGGTTGAACGCCCGATGGACAAAAGTCACGCTTCAGAACAACCTGCCTACCATGGAAAATGGTAAGGAGATCGATCACATCTTTGTAAACATGCCGACAGAACTGGCCACAGCCAGGGTTATTCCTTACGACGCGTCGGATCATTATCCGGTCATTGCAGAACTTCGCTGGCAGTAAGAGATTGGGATGATCTGTCATAAAGACTTTGTGTTTTATCCACGAAGAAATGAACCTCATCCAGGTGTAGAAGCTAGGTAATTAAAATTACTGAATAGACCGATGAAGTTCCCTGAACGGAATCTTTGGCGGTCTTATTTTCTGCAAGGGGACTTGATTTTCTGTAAATAAAGATATATGATTGACCCATCAATTATTGACGAGTCAATGAATTGAAGGAGGTATTTATCATCTCTACATGTCATACAGAAGACCTGCTGTACTTGCTAATGCATTTAAACAAGCATATAGCGACCCGGTTTGAACGTTGTGCTGGAGTTAGTCCCAATCGGCTCGAACTCCTATGCAAACTGACGGGGGGCCAAATTAGCCAATCGGATCTGCAGAAGGCAGTGTCTATTGATCCTGCTGCGGTGACCCGGCATGTTCAGCAGTTGGAAGCGGAAGGAATGCTTCTGCGAACCAGATGTGAGAATGACAACCGGATTACGTTAGTTCAGCTAACCGAAGAAGGCAAGAGAAAAGTAGCAACGTTTAGAGCGGAGAAAGATCGATTTATGGAGGCCCTGCAGGCAGACCTTACAGAATCAGAACGACTTGCGTTTGTTCAAGTGCTGCAGAAGCTGAACAGCCAGATTCAACAGATGAAAGAATCTAGTAAGACCAATTAACTTATAGAGATTAAAGGAGAGACTATCATGACTGTAACATCCCTAATCAATGATTATAAAGAAATAATTACCTCCCGTCGCTCTGTGCGTGTGTACGATCCAGCGGTTAAAATCAGCCGTGAGGAAATGACTGAGATTTTGGAAGAAGCAACTTTGGCACCATCTTCCGTTAATCTTCAGCCTTGGAGATTTCTTGTCGTTGATAGCCCAGAAGGTAAAGCGACGCTTGAAGAGCTTGCACCAGGTAACAAAACGCAAGTTACAACTTCCTCTGCAGTCATTGCCGTTTTCGGAGATATGAACGCATTTGATAATGCTGACGAAATTATGGGTACTGCTGTGGAAAGAGGCTATTTGCCGCAAGAGATTAAAGATCAACTGATGGCTAACTATACTGATCTTTTTGCACGTATACCAGCACAAGCTTTTCGCGAAATGATTCTTATTGATAGCGGCTTGGTATCCATGCAGCTCATGCTTTCTGCTCGTGCCCGTGGATATGATACAAACCCGATTGGTGGATATGACAAATCCCGAATTGCGGAAGCATTTGGTATGGAAAAGGAACGTTATGTACCGGTTATGCTCATATCTGTAGGTAAAGCTGCTAAAGAGGCACGTAGAACAACTCGTCTGCCTATTGACCGTATTGCGGATTGGAAGTGAGGTTATGACTATGATTATTATTCATGCAGAAATGAAAGTAAACCGTGAAGTAGAAGCGGAATTTCTGGAGTCCATACAAGAACTTATTGCGTCATCCCGCGCGGAGGCAGGGAATGTGTCGTATAAACTCCTAAAGGATACAGATCAGGATGACACATATATGATGGTTGAACAATGGAAAGATGAAGAAGCAGTAGGGGCTCACAATGCAAGCAGCCATTTTCAGGCGTTCGTAGCTAATGCTCCAAAATACTTGACAGCTCCGTTACAGGTTCAAGCTCTTACAGGTCAGCCTATTAGAAAATAATTAAAGATCTAAAGTCAAAAAAAGGTCGATCCCAGAGGATTGACCTTTTTTTGTGCCAGTTATGATCGAAGAGATATTCCTATACCCTTATAAAAGCGAGCTTTGGAGAGCCTATATCATAAGTACGTTTAAAATGCGAATCAGAATGGAAATCGTTTAGAATGGATTGAGTAGTTATGCTCGGTTGCCCATTTCACAATGCCATTCCAGAAATTTTCACAGGCTGAAACAACACTGGAGGGATTTGCTAATTCTCCAGACATAACCATTCGCAGAACATTGTCGAATCCTTCTGGACGACCAGGCAGTTTCAAGGCTTCCGGTAGAACCATGGAGCCAGTAGAGTAAAGCTTTTGGTTGTGTAACCCGACTAACATAGCTCCATATTGGGCAAATTCCACTGCCAAATAAGGCAAATAGGTATGAGGTCCATTTAGACTTACATTTCTTAGTTTTCCAACAAATTCGTACATTTCCCCTACAAGGACTTCATGGATTGCATGTCGAAAATCTTCCTTTGTAGGTGACTCTGCAGCTTCCTTTAATCTTGGAAAAAAGCCCTCAGGGTCATACAGGCAAAGCTGGGAAAAGAATGGCCCATGCGTCAATGGCCAGTCTCCTTCAACCGTAGAGGCGACCTTAATGAGAACGTCTGCACTACAGACGTTCACTTCTGCTTTCCAAGGCCCAGCAGACCATTCATAGCTAAAGTCTACGGACTCATTGGATTCATTTAGAACGCAAAACATCTCAATGTCCGAGTAAGGGCCGTCCGTACCTCTGGAAACAGAACCATAGACCCCAATGGCTAGGATTTTTTCTCCGTAAACCTCGTGTAATCTCGAAGCAATGTCGTGGCAGGTTTGAAGTCTTTCGGTTCGAGAAATATTCACAGGTCCATTCATGTGCATTAGCGTGCATCTCCCTTTGAATTATTTGGGTGGTAAGCTACTAACACATGGATGGAGGACCTCGGGCTTAACGGGGGACTTTTTTTGGATGCATTATATTTCCTCCCACAATGTTTTCATATGGAAATTGTACCCAATGAAAATTATTATTACAAGGTGTTGAGTGGAGTCTTAACGAATAACAAATGGTAGAATCTGCTATCTAATGATTGTACAATTAACTAGAAAATTTTAAAAAGGCTAAAATTAGGCCCCGATGATGAACCGATTGAAGAAGATACGGTTCAGGATCATTCGAGCTATATCGACAATCCGCATAAAATCATTTACTTAGCGCTCGTAAATAATCAAAGTCGTTGGATAAATTGTTATAAAAAGAAATTGGAACAAATATGCCTATGTCGAAGATATCAAAGTTGACAAGCATTATAGAGGACACGGTGCCGCATAGTTGCGGCTTTTTGTTTTTTTAACGATATATGTTCTTGTCAAAAACGGAGGACAAAAACATATATCGTTAGTCAAAAATTGGTATCATGATAAGTCGCATATTACGCTGAAGGCAAGGGGATACGAGCAGCATACATGGTACATGTATTCCGGAGTAATCGATTTGGAAACTGCGAATCACGAGCCTCGTTTTCCCGAGGGGTTCAAGGTTCGTCCGATTAAGATGGGAATATTGAGCAAAAGGTTATGATCATGAGCGGTTCAGCAGGGTTGACTGCGCCGGATATGAATATTTACCGCCGTTTGATGTCCTGTCCAACGTACAGTCAGGATTTCGACTTGGTTATACTAGACGAGGCGAATACAGTCGTCGGCTTTGCAAATATCTGGCTCGATCGCGAGAACAACATCGCGATTATCGAACCGTTCGGAACGGCTCCGACGCATCGAAGAAGGGGATTGGCAACAAACCTCTTATTCGAGTGCATGCGCCGCTTGAAAGAAGTCGGCGTCAGCAAGCTCTACATTAATCATGGGGGGATGTGGACGCTGGAACCTGAACCGGATGACGCGATGCGCGTCTGCACGAGGGTTGGCTTTCAAGAACTTGGAAATATGTTTGTATGGTGTAAGTCATTCTCATGAACTCTTAATAAACAGTTCCAGGAAACATGCGGACATACAGCAATGGGTTATTTGTTTTCACATCGTTGAAAGTTGCCTGTGATCTTTTAACTCATACCGGTATGAAGCTTGATGAAATTGCACGCGCTACCGGATTTGAGTATGACACTTACTTTATCAATCAGTTTACGGTTAAAAAAGGCATATCACCGACAAAGTATAGGAACATCACTCGCAAGTTCGCCACGACCCAATAGGTTGCTTAGTCGGAGTCATCCAAATCAATTGACAGAGACCAGCTTAAGAATTAATGTATTGGAGGATACAAGGTCATTTTATTTTTGGAGGATATTTATGAATCAACGTTATCGAATTTCGAGATCCTTGCAACCAAACTCAAGTGGTCAAGAGATTTCATTGGAAGAATGCCAAGCTTATTTTTCATCCAAAGCTGATTTTACTTATCAGACAGTGCTGACTGTGAAAGGGGAGGAAAGCACTATGTCTATAGAAGGGGATTTCTTTATGTGGAAACAGGGAGAAACCCTTATTCCATTCAGACACTATATGGGGGAGTTGTATGTAGCCGTCTCCCATCAAGAAATCGTACCCCTCATGATCGAAATTGCAACTGATCTTCGGGCAGATATCGTGGAAGGGTAATGTCTTTATTGCCGATTAGATGAATATCTAACTAGATGAGAAGCGTCCCAAAACAAAGGGCAAGTAGTAAGGCTCTAATTCTGTCTCTATGATCTTTCATTACAACACATAACCGACCCAGTTTTGGGTCGGTAGTATGTGAAGCGTTGTATTTTACGGAGTTAGTTGCCCCGAATTTGGCTCCACATGGACACCATGTCGATCCAGCCCCGATGCTCGGCGATCTTGCCGTCCACAACGCGGTATTGACGGTAAAGCGTGACATCAATCGTATTGCCCGTGGGCGCGGTTCCAAAGAACATGCCTTGATGTGTGCCTTTCACAGTCATTCTCACGAGCACCTTATCCCCTTGACCGATGATCTCTTCCACGGTGTAGCGTTTATCGGGAAATGCCTCCAAGGTCGTTGCAGCGAATTTTTTTAGGCCTTCCTTGGATTGATAAGAGAGCTCTTGATAATCGTCGGTCAGAAATCGATCCACAGACTCCAATTCACTCTGATTCCAAAATGCCTCGATAAATTGGTTTACCGTCTCCACATTGGTTTGTTCCAACGTTTTCATACTTAAACATCTCCTTATGAATGGGTTATTAGGAATTGACTTAACGACGAAATGCCGTTCTTCATAGGCGGTTATTGAGCTTGGATCTGAGGCAAAAGCGTGGCCGTATCGAACCAGCCGCGGTGATCAGCGATGTCCCCTTCGATGACGCGAAATTCGCGGAACTGTGTTGCCTTCACGGTTCTGCCTTTAGGTGCATTTCCTGCAAAATGGCCAGCATGCACAGCCGTCATGAAGATTCTAGCGATGACCTTCTCGCCTTGGGCCAGAATTTCCTCCACGGTAAACCGCCGATCCGTAAATGCCTCTACGATTTGTGGTGCAAAGAATTGATCGGTCTTCTCCAACATGCTCTGATTCGCAATGTCCTTGATAAACGCGGTCACCGCTGCTGCATTTCTTTGTTCCATCGTTTTCATACAAAACAGCTCCTTTTTTATTGTTTGTTGAAATCAGTTGTACTGGGTCAAAACAAATTAGATTTTATCCATGAATAGGGACAATGGAATGCAATCGGCTAAATTTGATTGCCAACGATGGTTAGCATTTTGAGTGACGTACCCCCTTCTGTAATGGAATCACCAAAGGCGGCAATGACTCGAAAATGCTCATCTTGTGATAAAACCTCCATACCCGAAAGCCAGTAGTATGAATGAATCTTCTTTCGGAAAAAAATCCGCGTTGCTATCGTCGGTATGGTTTCCCTCGGCAACATAAGTGGACCTAGGAGGCGAAAAATGCCATGTTGAGGTAGGGGTCGACTCAGGTACATAAACGCTGACGGTTACGTCACACATGTTCCTTTACTTGGAGATCGACAGGATCCGTATATATTTCTTTTCCTGCAGGGATAACCAGATAGCGATTAAAGCAAAGCCTGAACACGTGTGGCAAGCTCTCACGGATCCGACCAAAACGTCGAAGTTTTGGTTCAACTGCGCCATCCGAACCACCTGGGAAATCGAATCTCCATTCGAACTATGGAACGGGGAAGAGAAGAAAGCGGAAGGAATCATTCTGGAACTTGATCCTCCGAATAAGCTCGTGATGAGTTGGCGTTTTACTTCGTTTCCGGGCACGGAGAGTGACACCCCGTCGCGCATTACGTGGGAGATCGATTCGCATGCCGAACTTCATGGCGTGACGCTCGTAACCGTTATACATGATGAATTCGAACAGGCGATGAGCACTGCAAAAATTCTTGAAAACGGGCTGCCGATTGTTCTTTCAGGTATGAAGACGTTGCTTGAAACCGGAGAGACGCTCGCTAACCACTAAAAATCCAGCATACTATTGGCTCACTGTGTTTTCTGATGAAAGACCGGATGGTTATGATGCGGAGGGATATATCATCATAAGTACAGAGTTTCTCATGATGTTAAATCTGGATAGCTGACCTATTGAAACAGAAAAGAAAACAAGATCATCAAGATTGTCAAAACCGAGGAGGAAGCACGACGTATCAATCATTTTTTCGATAGAACGGTTATCGATCTAGAGAAATTTGTTGGTAGATGCGATCAAGGAATCGGAGGTGTCGAATCCGTTAGCGTCAAATAGTACAGAATTTGTATCAAGAGGATAGGCGTGGAGGATTATGGATAGGGGCTGATCCATGATCTTTTGAAATTACAATGGACCTATTTCTTTAGCATGTTTTGCGGCATTATGACCGGCAATGGATACCAGCATATCCTGGAATCCAATGCCTTTTTAGCTTTGCTTTAACCTTGGACTATCTTGATCGTGTCACGTATGACCAAGCTTGTAGGCAGCATGACTTTCTTATTGCCGTAAGATGAGCCTTCTGTAATTTCGAGCAGCAGCTTGGCACTCTCATAGCCTAGGACGTCGAAATATTGCTTCACGGTGCTCAAGGCCACCTTGGCAAATTTGGAGCTCTCGAAATCATCAAAGCCCATTAGGGATACTTGTTCGGGGATACGTATGTCAAGTGCGGTGAGCTGTTCGATTACCTCAAGGGCCCGCTTGTCGTTCGCGCAGAATAGCGCGGTCAGCTCTCCGTCTTGGATAAGGCGCGCAAGCGCAGCATAGTCCAGTTCCTTATCCAGGAACAAGAGCGAATCGGGTATAGGAAGGGATGCATTCGACATGGCATTGCAATAACCGTTATATCTGTCGACTTCCGGGCTCAGATGATAATCGTAAGCCGCGAATCCAATTCGTCGATGTCCTTGCTGGATCAAGTATTCAACAGCTTCGTAAGCACCGTCATGGTTGTTACAGGTGACAACGTTGACTGGATAGCTGGAAGGGGAGCGATCCAGCATAACAAACGGAATCGATTTTTTGCGAACCTCTCCGAGATAGCCCTTTGCAGCTTCGGGATCAGAGGAATAGATGAGTAATCCTCTTAGCTCCGTTTGAATGAGCCCCAGAACGAGCTCACGTTCCTGTTCGAAGTCGTTCTCCACGAATTCGATGATCAGCTTGCAGCCATGCTGGCCTAGAAGTGACTGAATGCCTCTCATGATCTGCATATACGAACTGTCGTACAGGTCGATGCCGGAGATGACGAAGGCCACCAGATTGGAGGTCTTCTCCGAGACGGCTACTTGGCTGGCGACAAAGCTTCCCTTACCTCGGACGCGGTAAATCACGCCCTCGTTCACCAGCTCTGACAGCGCTTTACGCACAGTGATGGAGCTGACATCCAGCAGTTTGGAAAATTCCGACTCGCTAGGAATCCGATCGTCCTTCGTAAATTCCTGATTCTCGATCTGGGATAAGACATAGTCTTTTACCATCTGGTACTTTGGAAGAGCCAAGTCCTTCTTGTTCAAGTAAGTTCACCTCGTATCAACATTTCCTCAATTATAACGCACACCGCTTTAAAAAGTATACGTACTTGAAACACATCTCGTTAAAGATTTTGTCGAATAGGTGAGAAATGTTCAGAAATTAAACAAAAAAGGAGCGAAATGCTATAAAAGGTTTGAATTTCGCGGAGGTCTGTATTACGATGGGGTCAAATAAGGTATGTGTTTTGATTTACTTATCATAATAACTTCGAAGCGGACACCTCGGAAAAAAATGAATGGTACTATACCATGAATCGGACATAAAAAGGAGCCGCCGGGGAATCCAGCAGCTCCATCATGGAATTACAACTATAAGCTTACAATGGCGCCTTCCTTCTCGAACGGGTAGTCAATGGCGATGCGCGCCGCTTCGGTATCGCCGATGCCGCTGTACAGATTGACCTTGCCGTCGGGACGCATTTCGATGCCGGCGGTGAACGCGCAGTCGGTCAGATGCGGCTTCTTGGCGGGGCCATCCGGATAACAAGGGCGGCTGCCGATGATTTTCAAATCCGAGAATTGATTCGTCTGCGGGTCCAATACGAAGGCCATGTTCATATAGGTCGATCTATCTTCTTGAGCGTAGCAGATATGGCCGATGACGCCGACCTTTCCGCTCTCGAGCAAGTAGGCCTGGTTGCAGCCGCCCCACTCGTCCTTGCTGAATAATCCGCGGATATAAGGGGCGTTCTCGATGACTTCCGGAGACAATTCGTCCAGGCTGTCGATGACGGTGAATCCCACCAAGGATTCGCTGCCGAATTCCTTGCGAACCCCTTCGCCGCGCGGCCTGGAGAAGACGCCGATCCTCCCGTCCTGTAGCTCTACGAGCCGAATGTCCTTCATATAATTCGGACCGGTCGTGAAGTAGAAGAGATCATGAAGATCGCTGCCTTTGTAGAAATAACCGTAGAATGTATCGAGGCGTCCCTGCTTGTAACGGACATGCGTGCCGCCCAATACGAGCTGTTTGTTGATCACGCTAATATAAGGATCTTCTAGCTGATAAATCATCGTATTCGGCACGGCTGTCCACTGGTCCGGACCGCTCTGCTCGAACAGGCGAACCCAGGACCTCGCCCACTCATGGCGTTTTTCCACGCGTCCGTAAATGTAGCGCTTGCCGTTCCATTCGAACGGAATGGAAGGATTGTAGACATCGAAGCCTTCGACTCCGCGGAAGACAAGCTTGGCGCTTTCATAAATGCGTTTGTTTACTTCGAATTGCTGACGCAGTTCTAATAAGTTCATTCGTGGCAAATCTCCTTTCAGGCTGCAGTAACAACTCTATCCTAATCGAAAGTCTTGCTCTCAATCTTGCTCTATTTTTGAATGCATTATGGTGTTTTGACATCGGAGGAACTAGTCAATATACAAACAAGGAGGGATATCGCATATGTTGAAGCTTCTTGCGGCAGACGGCATTGATTCTGAAATTCAGGCCCACTATCGGCTGATCGCTTCGGTGCGCGATACGATCGGCATGCATACGCACGACTTCTTTGAATTGTTTCTTATTCTGAAAGGAAGCGTTGTGCATGTCATTAACGGCAAAAGGCAGCCGCTGCAGGAAAATACACTCGTGTTCATACGGGACCGGGACGTTCATTACTATGAGCAGACGACGGATAGCGATTGCCAGTTCATCAATTTGTCGTTCCATCGCAAGGTCCTGGATGACCTCATAGCTTTCTTGGGAGAAGGGTTCCCAAGCGAAAGACTGCTTGGGCCAGCCATGCCGCCGTCGACCTTGCTGTCCAAAACGGAGAAGGAATATGTGCGATACCGGCTGGACCAGCTCAGTCTGATTCCGCAGGAGAAGAAGCTGGCCGTCAAAGCGGAGGTAAGAGTCATTTTGACCGACCTGTTCTCCAGGTATATCAAGGCTGACGCGGATTCGATTGATCTTACCGGACAACCGGAATGGTTTAAGTCCCTATGCCGAGAGGCGAAAAAGAAAGAGCACTTCACGCGGGGAACGGCTGCGCTTGTCCAGCTGTCGGGCAAATCGCATGCCTATGTATGCAGAATGTTCAGGGAACATCTCGGAATGTCCCCAACCCAGTACATTAACGAATTGAGAATGTCCTATGCCGAGAATTTGCTGCTAAACACGGATATGGACATCGTGGAGATCAGCCTTGAGATCGGACTTGACAACGTCAGCTACTTTTACGACTTATTCAAGCGGAGGCATAACCTAACGCCGCATCGATATCGTCAGTTCGGGATAATTCGGAGATAGTATGCTAATTACCAATGAATACATCAGTATTTTTATTTGTTGACGATGAAGTTAGTATGTGTTAATTTCTACTTAGCATAACAAGTTGAAAGGCATCACGATGATCATATCTATAGGGGACGGTTGCCGGAAGCAAATGCGTTTTCGACGAACGTTAGGATACAGTCTGGGGGTGAAATTGAATGCGCTTACATAAAAAACGAACCAAATGGCCAGACTCATGCGACCTGGAGTAATTGCACCAGCCGCATTGATCACAACATGTTAACAGTCAGGAGGTGTTCCTTTGAAGACAACCAATAACAGGCTGGTGGCCAGATTCGTCAAGCACCGCTATCTCTACCTTATGGTGCTTCCCGGCTTTCTGACGCTGTTAGTCTTTCACTATTTTCCGATGTACGGAATATTAATCGCTTTCAAAGATTTCAACGCTTCCAAGGGGATATGGGGAAGCGAGTGGGTGGGGGTAAAGTACTTCACTTCTTTTTTTAACGATCCGATGGCGTTCAGGGTATTAAAGAATACTTTGCTTCTCGGTTTGTATACTTTATTTTGGTCATTTCCGGCGCCGATTATATTGGCTCTGTTGTTTAATGAATTGAAAAACAAGGGCTTTAAGAAGCTTGTGCAGACGGTTTCTTATTTCCCGCATTTTATTTCGGTTGTCATTGTTGCGGGGATGCTTAAGGAATTTACGGCGAGAGACGGTTTGTTTAACCATATTGTCGGCTTCTTCGGCGGAGATCCGATCATGTTTCTTCTCGAACCTGACTTTTTTCGGACTATCTTCATCTCTTCCGGCATATGGCAGGGCGTCGGGTTCGGCACGATCATCTACCTTGCTGCATTAAGCGGAATAGATCCTACGCTGTATGACGTAGCCGAGGTAGACGGCGCAGGCCGATGGAAGAAGGTTTTGCACATCACATGGCCGTCGCTTAAGCCGACCACAATCATTTTGCTGATTTTCGCCGTCGGAGGAATCCTCGGGAGCGATTTCCAGAAGATCATTCTGCTCTATTCGCCTGAGACTTACGAAGTAGCAGATGTCATCGGATCCTATGTTTATCGTCAAGGTATACTGGGCGCACAATACGAGTACACGACGGCCATCGGATTATTCATGTCGGTTATTTCCTTTACGATCCTTTACTTGACCAATTGGTTAAGCCGGAAAGTATCAGAGACGAGTTTGTTCTAGGTGGTGGGATGTTGAAGAAGGCTAGTTTGGGTTCCAGAGCATTCGATGTATTCAATATGGTTATCATGCTATTCATCCTGATTGTCGTGCTATATCCGATTCTGAACATTATCGCGACATCGCTTAGCGGCACGCGTTACATCTCCTCGGGGAGTGTAACGATTTGGCCCAAGGGATTTAATCTGGAAGCGTACACGACGGTATTTAATGATCCGTACATTTTTAAAGGATATCTGAACTCGATTATTTATGCGACCGGCTCTACGTGCATCATGCTGCTGTTTACGGCACTGATGGCGTATCCGCTCACGATCCCGGGATTTGCGGGCAAGAAATTTCTGACCATTTTTCTCATGATTACGATGTTTTTCGGCGGCGGCTTAATCCCGACCTATCTGCTTATGCGCGGTTTGAATCTGTTGGATACGGTCTGGGTCATGATTCTCCCCGGTGCGATCAGTGCTTATAATGTGTTTCTGTTTCGGACCTTCTTTCTGAATATTCCTTCTGAACTGAAGGACTCTGCCTATATCGATGGAGCGAGTGATTTGGTCGTTCTTTTCAGGATCATACTGCCGTTGTCGAAAGCGCTGTTTGCAACCTTTGCTCTATTCGGTCTGGTCGGAAGCTGGAATAGCTGGTTCGAGGCTTTGATTTATCTGCGAGATCAGGATAAGTATCCTTTGCAGATGGTGCTCCGAAACTACCTGTTTACCTTGGATACGACCGCGATTCAAGGACGAGTAGGAGGCGGCGCGGTCGCCATCAATGCCCCGGGGGAAACGCTTGATCCGAAGGCGGTAAGAATGAGCGTCATCATTATTACCATGTTTCCGATCATGTGTATTTATCCGATCTTTCAGAAGCATTTCACCAAAGGGATATTCGTCGGCTCCATCAAAGGCTAGAGATCCGGACGCGCCGGTGCAAGCAAGTTGAGTGTGCAGTCATTCATGACCAGTAATAAATAGCAGATTTGAAGAAGAAGCGGTTCATTGTGCAAATTAGGGGGAAATGGGATGAACAAATTGGCAAAAATGCTTGTCCTTGGGTTGATCGCGCTGATGGTTTTTTCCGGATGTTCGAATGATTCCAAAAAATCCGATACCCATGAAGAGAATCAAGAAGTCTTGCGCTTTTCGGTCACGCTGCCTGCGAACGGTGTGGATAATCCGAATAGTCTGGTGGGCAAGGAATGGCACAAGCGCATGGAAGCTTATATGGGCAAAAAGGTAGAAATCAAATATAACTATATTCCGTCTTCCGAGTATGACGAAAAGGTCAAGCTTATGATCGCAAGCGACGATCTGACGGATTTCTTCGTGACGCCTTTATTCTATGATACGACCGAAATGGCCGAACAAGGCCAGCTTCTCGAGTTAGGCCAGTATCAAGATTTAATGCCGAACTATATGAACTACATTAGCAAGGTAAAGAACGGAATGAAGCGGGTAACGGATGCCGACGGCAACATGTTCACCTTTAAAGAAACCTCCACGCCCAGATTCCCCGAGGATCGCGGCATGCTCATCCAGAATACGTCTGCTTACCGCTATGACGTGTTCGAGGCCAATAACATCAAAATTCCGGAAACGCTCGATGAATTTTATGGGGCTGCCAAAAAACTTAAAGAGCTCTACCCCGATAAATATCCCGTTGCGACAAAATGGAACAGCTTGAGATCGCTGTTCTCCGCGAACCATATCCGGGATGAAATTTTTTGGGACGGCGAGAAATACGTATACGGAATTCTGGATGAAGGATATAAAGATGCGCTCCAATTTGCGAATAAGCTGTATGCGGAGAAACTGTTAGATCCGGAGTATACCATTGATACAGACGATACGCTGAAAAGAAAAGCGCTGAACGGCGACAACCTCATGTGGCTGACGCAGTGGTTTACGACGCCGGCCGAGTACACGAGAACGGCCGACGACGGGAAGATTTTCGCGGTTTCGTTGTATCCCGACAATCCGAAGTACGGAAAAGCCTGGCAGGAGGTTGTGAACGGCAATACCCCTGACTTGGGCTGGGGAGTCTACGGCGTAAGCTCGAAAGTTAAAAACCCTGAAGAATTGATCAAATTCATCGATTATCAATATTCGGATGAAATGATCCAGCTCATCACTTGGGGAATCGAGGGCACAACCTATACGATCGGGGAAGACGGCGTTCCGACCTTTGTCGACTCGCTGAAAACGGCCAAGGATCCCTGGGTGGAGGGCGATAAATACGGCATGCGCGCTAGCCGAAACCATAACCCCGGCTTGCAGATGGTGAGCGACGCAAGAGCGTTCGTGGATTTTGCCGCGACAGACTATACGGTATTTAACGGCAAATATGAAGAGGTGCCGATTGAGAAGGCGGAATTCCTGACGAGTCTGCCTATGCCCGAGAACGACTATGTTCCTTCCTGGTTGAGCGAGCCGTCGATTCAACTCACGGGCAGTGAAAGCCAGCGGGTCTCGGAGATTATGAACCCGATCAAGACGTTCGTTACGGAAGAACAGGCCAAATTCGTAGCAGGCAAAAACAGCTTCGACAATTGGCAGGCATTCATCGATAAGGTCCAAAAAATGGGCAACATTGATGAAGCGCTGAAAATCTATAATGATGCTGCACAAAGAGCGCTAGGAAACGAATAGAAATCGTCCCTCCGCTGCAAGGCCGCCGCGGAGGGACGGCATATCTCAAGGCGATAGGATCATAGATAACGAAACATAGGATGTGAGAAACCTTGAATGAAAAGAAAGAGATTTTATTCCATGTGGAAAAGCTGCTAAACAAAAGAGATCAATTTATGATGACGATGCTTTCTGTTATCGATTTTTCCGGTTTTACGACAATGGAACAACTGTTCATCCATGAAATGGATGGACGACCGTTTGAGAGTTTCGCTCCGGGCCAACGGTGGGGAGAAAATTGGGGATACGGCTGGTTCCGCACGACCATTGTTGTTCCCAAAGAGGCCGAAGGCAAACGGCTTGTGGCCATGCTTGATTTCGGATCCGAAGCGACCGTGTACATAAACGGTATCGTGAGCGGCGCAAAGGACCTTAACCATCATTACGTAACGTTAACCCGTTCAGCAAAAGCCGGCGAGGCATTTGAAATCGTCGCAGAGGCGTACGCCGGCCATTCGGATTCCAGGCCGACGTTCGGAGAGTCACAGCTTTGCGTTTTTGAAGAGGAAGTCTACCAGTTTTTCATCGATTTGGAATGCTTGTACGATCTTCGCAATCATCTGAATCCCAAATCCCTCCGCGTGTCGGAGATTGATCGATGCCTGACTCAGGTGTTCGCTACCATCGACCTGACCCTCCGTCAGGAATCGCTCGGTGAAAATGCAAAGCAGTGCCGGAAGTTGATGGAGCCGCTCCTCTCCTGCGTGAACGGTTCAACGGCGCCGACCCTGTACCTGATGGGACAGTCCCACCTGGATGTCGCCTGGCTGTGGCCGATCGCGGAGACAAAGCGGAAGATTGCGCGGACCATGTCCAATCAGCTGGCGCTCATGGACGAATACCCGGAATACACGTATACCCAGAGCCAGCCGTTTTTGTTCCAGGTGGCCAAGACGCTGTATCCGGAGCTTTATGCGCGCATCAAACAGGCGGTAAAGGAAGGGAGGATCATTCCCGAAGGCTCCATGTGGGTGGAGCCCGATACGAATCTGCCCAGTGGCGAGAGTCTGATCCGTCAGGCACTGCACGGCAAGCGGTTCTTCAAGGACGAATTCGGCGTGGACAACGAGATGCTGTGGCTGCCTGATGTATTCGGCTATTCCGGGAACCTGCCGCAAATTATGAAGGGCTGCGGGATCCATTATTTCGCGTCTACAAAATTGTTCGGTACTTATGATAATGTAGCGGATCCGTTCCCGCATAATACGTTCATGTGGGAAGGGATCGACGGTTCGCAAATTTTGACGCATCTGATGAATTACGGCGATTACTATCCAATTCGGATCAACCCGTCGTTCTTGATCCATCAGTGGAGCGATCGCGTCCAGCTTGAAGGAATTTCCACACGTCTCACCCAGTTCGGACATGGCGACGGAGGCGGCGGATCCAATCGGGACGATCTCGAGTTTATGCGCAGGCTCGGCAATTTGGAGGGCGTCCCCAAGACAAAGCATGGCTCGCCGATCGAATTTTTTGAGGATCAGATCGAAAAAGGCATTCCTGACGCCAAATATGTAGGAGAGCTCTATTATCCCGCTCATCGCGGGACCTACACGACGCAAGCGATCATCAAAAAGCTAAACCGGAAGGCGGAAATCGGTTTCCGCGAGGTGGAGCTTTGGGGGGCTGCGGCGAAGCTGCTTAATAACCGAGCTTACCCTTACGAGGACTTGGAACGGTTATGGAAGGTTCTGCTGCTGAACCAATTCCACGATATTCTGCCGGGTTCCTCCATTCATCGCGTCCACGAAGAGGCGCAGCTGGAGCTGAAGGAATTGAATCAGAACGTATATGACATGGCTTCAGACGCAAGAGATGCGCTCACGGACGACGATGCCTCCCGGGTTACCGTCTTTAACTCGCTGTCCTGGCCGAGAAAGGAACTGGTCGCGTTACCTGCCGGCATCCATGGAATTGCGGATGAGAATGGAGTGGTTCTGCCGGTGCAAATGCACGAAGGCCTTCGCTACGCCGAGGTAGAGGCGCCTTCCATGGGCTGGTCAACGTACAAGACTGAAGAAGTGGAAGCGGGAGATGCTCCAGCAACGTCTGCGGTCCTTGCAACGGAATCGCGTCTAGAGAACGAATGGATTGCGCTCGAAATGAACGAACTGGGAGAGTTGACTCGTATTTTTGACAAGGAGACCGGCACGGAATGGGCGGCGGATCGCTGCAACGTCATGCGGATGTATAGGGATCAAAATTCGGATTTCGATGCTTGGGAGATCGATCGGCGCTACCGCTTGGCACCCGTCGAACTGAAAACAAACGCCAAGGTATCCGTTACCGCAAACGGACCGCTCTTCGCCAATATTCGGGTTGAGCGCGAACTGAACCAATCGACCATGGTCCAGGATATCCGTTTGCGCGCCGGCAGCCGTCGAGTGGAATTCCATACGACGGTTCACTGGTGCGAGAAGAACAAGCTGCTAAAAGTCGATTTCCCGGTTCGCGTTCATGCGAACGAGTCGTTGCAGGAGATCCAGTTCGGTTATGTCAAGAGACCGAATCATGCTTCGCGTCCGCATGATTCGGATCGTTACGAAGTGGTTCAGCATAAATGGTCGGCGCTTGCTGAAGCGAATCGCGGCTTCGCGCTGCTGAACGATTGCAAATACGGGATTTCCGTGAACGGCAACACGATGAGCCTAACGCTGCTTCGGGCTCCGACGTGGCCGGATGAGACGTCGGATCAAGGGACGCACCATTTTGCATATGGATTTACGTTCTGGAACGGCGCGTTTCTGGATAGTCCTGTCGTACAGGAAGCTTACGAGCTGAACTATCCTGTCAGCCTCGTGTCCGGAGGAGGCCGGGAGGCGCAATCGCTGCTCTTCATCGATCAAGCCAATGTGATCGCGGAGACGGTCAAGCTTGCCGAAGACGGATCGGGCGATTGGATCGTGCGTCTGTACGAGAGCAAGGGAGCTTCCGTAGCGTGCGGGCTTCACTTCGGGCTGTCCGTTGCGGCGGTTTATGAGACAAACATGCTGGAGGAGAAGTTGGCGGCTTTGCCGCAGGAGGGCGAAGAGGTATCACTTAAGTTCCGTCCGTTCGAGGTGAAGACGATCAGGCTCCGGCCGAATGACGCCGTTCTATCTGGAGCCGAATGACCAAGATCGCATGCGCAGCCGGATGGATGAGTTCGGACGGGCTACCAAAAGGGTTGCGGAGCGGGTAGGCGCATTGTTTGTGGATACGCAGGCGGCTTTCGCCAGCCATTTCGACTACGTACATCCGACTGCGCTGGTGTCCGATCGGGTGCATCCGAGCTTGACGGGCCATCTGCTGCTTGCACGCGCACTGCTGGAGGCGATTAGCTTCGATTGGTCGCGAATGCGCATGGGTTCCTAACGTCAACTGTCTTAGGTGGAATAATTCCTACTATATATTAGGGGGGACAGGGAAATCGGACTTCATTGATATTCATAAGCAGATTTATGGGTTCGAAAGACATTTCTTTACAGAGAACAGCCGCGCAGCTTGTGCGGCTGTTACTCACAAAGATTAATGTATCCGCTTACATAATGTACTTCGAGACGGAGCTTCCTCATATCGCAAGAACAAAACTCCCGTTAAATGTGGTCTGGCTTCATTGAATAAGCACGTGGATAGATGTTTTTATTGCTCGATCTGGAACATCGCATTGCTCCCATGCTGCGAAAGGAGGTGGTTAGTGAGGAGTTCATCAACGGAGAAGCAATGCCGCTCAGTGTCGCTTCGATCGCTTGGACGCGATAAACCAAACACATCCAGAGGTATTTGGGTAACCATGGCAGTAGAAATATGGATTGAACAGACGGTATCGGGTTAGAGCAACGATTTCTTCTATCAAAAGGCCAAAAGTTCGGGAGGTATGAGAAATGAAAATGAAACAGTGGAAACGTGCGGGGATATGGACTTGTATCCTGCTGATGGCCATGACGGCGCCGGGCGCCGCGATGGCAGTGCAGGCGGCGGGAAGCAGCGCCGAGCCGAATGTGAGCAGCGAGAAGATAAAGGTCCAGGGGCCATTCATGATCAAGGTGGTGGATGCCGAGACAGGCAGGGGCATCCCACATGTCCAACTGAAGACGACGAACAGTGTGTTGTATTATACGGACAGTGCCGGTATTGTGGCATTTGACGAGCCAGGTCTGATGGATCAGACGGTCTTCTTCCATATGTCGAGTGACGGCTACGACATTCCTGCCGATATGTTTGGCTACCGGGGGCAGGCTGTAGAGGTTAAGCCAAACGGCAGTGTAACGCTCGAGATGAATCGGATCAACATTGCAGAGCGGCTGTACCGGCTGACAGGCCAAGGCATTTATCGCGACAGCTTACTCGTTGGCCAGAAGCCGCCCATTAACGAGCCGCTGATCAACGGCTTGGTCATGGGACAGGATTCCGTGCAGACGATCGAGTACAACAATAAACTGTACTGGTTCTGGGGCGATACGGACAGACCGGCCTATCCGCTGGGGAACTTCCGCGTGACGGGTGCGACTTCGAAGCTTCCGAGTAAGGGGGGACTGGACCCGGATATCGGTGTGAATCTGGACTATTTTACGAATCAAGACGGTTTCGTCAAAAGTTTGGTGCCGCCTCTGCCTGATGGTGCAGGCATAGCCTGGGTATTCGGTCTGATGACCGCCAAGGACAGCGCCGGACAGGAACGTCTGCTCGCTGGCTACAGCACGCACAATCCTGAACCCACCGCCTTCGGTATTCTTGCCTTTAACGACACGACGAAGGAGTTCGAGCAGGTCGTCCAGTTCCCTTCCAAAGACGACTGGCGTCATCCGGGCGGACAGGCGACCTTCTACGAGGAGGGGGGTAAGGGATACTGGCTCTTTACCGAACACCGAATTCCGAATTTGCGCGTTGCTGCCAGCTATGACGCCATCATCGACTATACCCAATACGAATCGTTTACTTGCCTGACGCCGGGAACGACATACAACGGGGCTCAAACGTCGCTGGAACGCGACGCGGACGGTAAGCTCGTATGGGGCTGGAAAAAGGACACTCAGCCGCTCAACCAAGAACAAGAGAAAGAGCTGATCCAATTAGGGCTGATCAAAGCTGACGACCCGCGTTATTATCAATTGAAGGATATCGATACCGGTGAAGACGTTCAAATCGCCCAAAGCTCCATTGAATGGAATGAATATCGGCAGCGTTACGTGATGATCGCGCAGCAGATACAAGGCAAGACATCGGTACTTGGGGAAGTCTGGTACGCGGAAGCACCATCGCCTCAAGGTCCTTGGACCAATGCCAAGCATATCATTACGCATAACGACTATACTTTTTATAACGTAGCCCAGCATGAATACTTCAACAAGGACGGCGGCCGGGTCATCTACTTCGAAGGAACCTATACGAATACATTCACGAATCATGTCCCAACGCCACGGTATAACTACAATCAGATCATGTATAAACTCGACTTGGCGAATCCGAAGCTGGGTCTTGAGCCGGTTCAAGAAACGAACGGTAAATAGCGTCAGGGCGCCAGAGCTTTTTGGATAAACGAATAAGGACCTTTCCGTAAGCACTGTGGGGCTTTACGGGAAAGGTCCTTTTCGACTTGGATCTGTTCCTGCAAAACAAGCATACTTAGCTGCCGCTTCTCCATGATAAGCTGGCAAGCGCGATATCTTAACTAGGGGAGTCCCCGTGGATTTCCCGATACTGCTTCGGAGTTAGATTCGTGAACTTCTTGAATGCGGAAAAAAAATGCCCTTTGGATATGAAACCGCATTGATCTGCAATCTCCAGCACCGAGAGCTGGCTGGAGATCAGTTTCTCCTTCACTCTCTCGATTCGTTCCTGAAGGATGTACTCGGACAATGACACGTTCATGATCTCTTTGAATAGCTGCCGGATATAGCTGACGGAGAAGGAAAAATTGTCGGCTATCTGCTCGATCGATAATTGCGCATCCTGCAAGTGGTTGTCCACGTATTCTTTAATCTCCAAGACGATCTCTTCCTTGCGGTTCGAAGATTTCGGAACTTCGGTCTCGGATGCGAGCTTCGTGACGATGCTCTCCAGCCATGCTTGAAACTCGGACAGCGTGCTGTACCGCTCCAGCAATTGATGGATGCTGCTGATTTCATGCAGAACGCTGGACTTGTTAAAATTTTTGAGCAGGTCATAAGTAAAGTAGGTCAGGTTAAGCTTACAGTCGCGATAAGGAAGCTCATGGACGTGCTTCATCTGCTGACGCAGCAGAACGAGCGCGGTCTCCGGGCGGCCGCGGCGGATCGACTTGATGATCTCGGCTGTCTCCAGCGCCTCAGACGCAGAAGGATACCCTGCCATAAACTCTTCATAATCGCTCTCCAGAAAAATTTGCTTCTCTCCGTTAAGAAATCGCAGTTTCGTCAATTCGTAGATATGATCATAGATGTTTCGGATATTAGCGCCGAAGTCATAGGCATTGCTGACTGCAGCCGTTGTATCAACGTTCAGAATGCGTGCGACCTGATGGTGGATCTCCTCCAGAAGACGTTGTAGCTGAAGCTCGTCCAATTCTTGGCCTCCGATGACCAGGATAAGGTGATCGCCGCCCATATCCAAGCCTTCGGCCGCATAAGAACCTGCACCAAACACTTCTTCGCTAATATTGCGTATGGCGTACTTGATCAATTTCCGGGAGGGGAAATCGTAACGTTCGCAAAAGACCGTATAGGCTTCGATCCGAAGAACGGCCAAAAACAGAACGTCGCAGGAAGCGAGCTTGGTCTGGGTATGGATATATTCATAGCCCTTGGTACCCGGCGTCCCGTGCAGCATCCACTGGGCGAGTAGTTCCGTTCGAACGAGCTCGGATTGGTTTCTCATGGATGCATGAAGCTGCTCCACGTTGTTCAGCAGCATATCGATGCCGTCGTGGATCCATTGGATATCCGGCTTGGCATCGAACGTGGAGTTTGCGAATGCAACCTTTCCCTTCAGCTTTTCCGACAAGAAGGTGATGGAACGCAAGGAACGGCGAGAACTCCAGAAGAACAACAAGGAGAGGAGTGCCAGTAGCAGCAATGTATACGTTATCAATTTGTGCTGGAATAAGGAGATGTGGCGTGTCAAAATATGATACTCGTTCGAGTAGTATACCGACCAATTTTCAGTAGTCAGCTTGGCTGTATTGACGAACCATCTCTGATGGGGGAGCCGAACTTGAAAATCGCTGTCCTGCAGCTCCCGGCTCGCTTGATAAAGCTGTCCGCTCAGCGCGGGATTGGATACGCCCAATAGAAGTTGCCCATGCTCGTCGAGAATCCGAATGTCTTGCTCCGAGGCGATCGTTTGGCCGAACAGAAGCTTCGACAGCAGCGGTTTATCAACGAGCAGCACGAGGTAGAAGTCAGACGGCTTCTCGGGGGTTGCGGGCAGAATAAGGGCCAGGGAGTCCGAGCCATCCAGCGAATGATTAAAGAAGCGCAAATATTGGGGGTGGAATGACTTCACACGCTCCAGCATGCTCGGGTCGGCAAAGGATTCATTACGGACGATTCCGGCTTTGGAATCGACGACAAGATTTTGCTTCAAATTAATCAGATAGGATCGCTGGATGAGTGGTTCGGTGGACATGAAGTTGGATTGGGCGACGAGCGCAGCATGGTCGATGAGCGGATCTTTGCTTGTATTGAAGAACCAGTTCTGAATATTCTGATCGGCGTACATGCTGAGCCCGTTAGCTTTCAAATTGCCGAGAATCATTTCGGCCTTCGAAGCCAGGTTGTTGACTTCGTTCTGCGAATTGCTGCGCACCTCCAGCATGGTGTATTTTGCGAATTCTGCAGACAGTAAATAGACGAAGGGAATCATGGAACAGATCAGAACGGTGGTCAGTACAAGAAAGGTTCGAAAATAGGTCTTCTGTAAAATAGGTTTGATCTTCATATATAAGCCAGCACCCCTTGCTGATGGATTGACGGTTTAAGGGTATAACGTAACGGTTCGATAGAAGAAACGAGCCGTGACCTCTTTACTCAATCATATCCTGACCCTTGTGTGAAGTCCTCATTTTGACAAAGTAGAAATAAAGATGATGCTGAAAGCCCGATTTACCGCACAATCCCTAAGTTGAATACCCTTTGTGACACAATGAGGACTATTCCGAATTCCTCCTTCCGTACATAATAAACACTGTCAGGATATGGCCACATCGGACAGACCAGATCGAATGGAGGGATACTATAAATTGAGAATGTTTAGGGATCTTGTAAAGAACCGGGGCTTGTATACGATGGCGATACCGGGAATCATTTTTCTCGTTGTCTTCTCCTATATTCCTCTGTCCGGACATCTGCTAGCGTTCAAAGACTTTCAGATCAGCAAAGGCATATGGGGCAGTGATTGGGTGGGGCTGGACAACTTTCGCTTCTTTTTCTCCAATCGGGATTGGATTCAAGTGACGGTCAATACGGTTTATTTAAATGCGCTGTTCATTATTTTCGAGATGGTTTTTGCGCTTCTCATTGCTCTTTTCTTGAATGAGATTCGCTTGAAATGGTTTAAACGCACGATTCAATCCGTCATCTTCCTTCCTTATTTCATTTCCTGGGTCGTCGTGGGGTATATGGCATTCATTTTATTCAACAATACGGACGGCCTGATTAACCGCGTGCTGGGCATGACCGGGCTTCAAGCTGTCGATTGGTACCAGACCCCCTGGGTATGGCCGATTATTCTAACCTTAACGCGAATCTGGAAGAGTGCCGGTTACTACTCGATTATTCTGCTCGCTGCCATTACAGGTTTCTCCACCGATTATTATGAGAGCGCCCGCCTGGATGGAGCCACGAGGCTGCAGCAGATGAAATACATTACGCTGCCCTTGCTGAAGCCGCAAATCATCATTCTCGTCCTTTTGGGAGTCGGACGGATCTTCTACGGGGATTTCGGCATGATCTACGGAATTATCGGGGACAACGGAATTCTATTCCCGACGACTGATGTCATCGATACATATTCCTATCGGGCGTTAAGGCAGCTTGGCAATTTCAGCATGTCATCGGCTATCATATTCTATCAGTCTATCATGGGGCTTATCGCCGTCGTTTCGTTTAATGCGTTGGTTCGGAAAATCGATAAAGACTCCAGATTATTTTAAGAGCTTGTTCAAAATGTCATCTTTCCATGACAAAACAAATTATGAAGTGGACTCAACATCGAATCTTGAACTGACTTTTTGGACACGCACTTTAATTTTGCGGAATGTAAGGGAGGTGAATTCCAAATGAATCGTCCGGATGCTCTGATCCCGCCCCCACCAGTCCAACGGACAACCGAGTTCTCCGATAAAATGGCGGTGTTGTTGTTCGGACTGTTTTTGATTATATTTGCGCTGGCTTGTTTACTTCCTTTTTGGCTGATGGTCATTAATTCATTCTCCAGCACCCGAAGCTTGGCGGTGAACGGATACTCCATATGGCCCGCTGAATTTACGCTGGAGTCGTATCGTTTCCTCCTTCAGGGCGAGCAAATGTTTACCAGCTATGGCATCACTATTGCGGTAACAGCCATCGGAACCGTTATCGGCCTCGTCGTCACTGCGTTGTTTGCTTACGTGCTGGCCCATCCGAAGAACCGATACCGAGGCTTCCTCTCGTTTATGACCTACGTGCCGATGGTGTTTGGCTCGGGGCTCGTCGGCTTCTATCTTCTGGTCGTTCAATGGCTGCATCTGAAAGATACGCTGTGGGCGCTTGTGCTCCCTTACGTCATGAATCCGTTTTTTGCGTTTATCTTAGTCTCGTTCTATCGCTCGTTGCCTTATGAGCTGAACGAATCGGCTAACATGGACGGCGCCGGAGAGTGGACGATCTTCTTCAAAATTATCCGGCCGATCTCAACGCCGGTTATTGCAACGATCAGCTTGTTCTACGCACTGCAATATTGGAACGATTGGTGGCTGTCCCTTCTGTTTATCGATAACAGCGATATGTACCCGCTTCAGCTGCTTCTTCGGCAGCTCATGTCGCAGATGCAGCTCACATCGCTCAATCACGGCAATGTGCTTACGCTGCCGCCGGCGGAAGGGGTCAAGTTGGCAACGGTATGCCTGACGATCGGCCCAATTATACTTGTCTATCCAATGGTTCAGAAGTATTTTGTCAAAGGTCTGACGCTCGGTTCGGTGAAAGGTTGAATATAAGAGGTTGTTCAAAAAGTCGTCTATGCATGACGAAGCAGATCATGAAGCGGATTCGACGTCGAATCTTGAATTCAGCCGGGCCAAAGCGTATGTTCCCGGAGCATGTTTCCTGCGGAAACATTTCAGTTGCTCACGTAGCCTCCATTAAGCTAACGGACACCAAAAACGCTATTAGTCCGCTTTGTGGTAGTTCCCGATTCTAACGGACCGAGGAGACCTTATTTCGGTCAAAAGCGGCTAAATGGCCGCCATGAGGGACCAATAAGGCCTCTGGAGTCCGTTACAGCGGGAAATAGCCGGGAAATGGGCAAATAAGGTCATTACGGTCCTTTACGCTGCCGCGCTACCAGGCGTCCCTAGCTTCATCCAATCTTCTTGGTCCTGAAAACCTGACTTTTTGAACACGCACTATAAGATGATGATTTGAAGGGAGTAATTTACATGGCCAAATCAAAACGCAAGTTCTTGGCGACGACGCTGCTCGGACTAGCCATCGCATTGTCCGGGTGCTCCGGATCCGGCGGGGATGCCTCCGCGCCGGGTGATTCCGGGGAAACCGGCGATCCGTCCCTTGAACCGGTCACTTTGGAGGTTGTCATTCCGGGGGCAAAGGGGGCTAACTATGACGAGGTGCTGACCGAAGTCAACAAGCGACTAAAAACCGAAATCAATACGCAGGTTAAATTTACATTTGTCGACTTTGCCGATCTGAATCAGAAGACCAACGTCATGCTGGCTTCGGGAGAGAACGTGGATTTGATGTTTGATGCCCCGTGGCTGCATTTGGACACGATGGCTTCCCAGGGCTATTACGAAGAATTAAGCGAACTGCTGGAGCAATACGGCCCCAACGTAAAAAAGACGAGGCCGCAACAAATGTGGGACGCCAACAAAATTAACGGCAACATCTACGGCGTTCCCTTGGGAAGCGCCTATACTCAACAGAGAGCAGTCTTCATCCGAAAGGACCTGAGGGAGCAGTTCAACTTGCCGCCCGTAAAGACGTATGAGGATCTTAAAACTTATCTCTATGCCGTTCGTGACGGTAAGTCCGGTATTACACCGCTACTCGCAGGCGCAGACGACGTCACCTACAGCTGGGTCAACTGGCTGATCCGTGACGATACCAGCATCAACATTCGTCCAACGAATTTTGCTGGAGCCAGCTTGATGCTGTATTACAAGGGCAACGATGGGAAGGTCTACAACTTCTTTGAAACCCAGGAACCTAAGATCTGGTCCGGCATCCAGGATGTCCGCAAGCTGTTCGTGGACAAAGTCATGTCGCAGGACGTTTTGACGAATAAAAGCAGTCCGGCAGAAATGCAGCTTCAGAATAAAGTGGCGGCTACGCCCCAAATGGCCTTTGGGGTTCCCCAATCGTTCAACGACCAACTGAAACAGGTCGTTCCGAGCGGCGAGTTGGAAGCCGTGCGTCTGTTTGACCTTACCCAAGGGAAAAACATTTCCAATTTCAAGATGGATAACTTCATCTGCATTGTAAAGACGAGCAAGCATAAAGACCGCGCGATGATGTTCCTCGATTGGGCGAACCGGCAGGAGAATTATGATTTGTTGGAACACGGAATTGAAGGCGTGAACTGGAAATCGGTCGGCGAGCATCAATACGAAACGCTGAACAACGATGGCGGTATCATCTCGTTCCAGCTCATGTTGAATCCTACGTTAGAGCGGGAGTGGGCTGGTACGGACGAAGAGACTCAGAAGTACAGTCAATTCATTATGAAAGCCGACAACTTCACGAAGGACATCCTCACCGGCTTCACTTTCGATCCGACTCCGGTGAAGAACGAAGTGGCCCAGTTTGCGACTATTCAGGCCAAATACTATAGCGGACTATTTAACGGGGCGCTTGAACCGGACGAATACTTTGCCAGATTTAAAACGGAAGGCGAAGCGGTGCTCAAGCCAATCCAGACGGAGCTGCAGAATCAGGTCGATGCCTTCTTGGTAAAATAGAGATTGCTGTTCACTGGAACAATGCCCGCAAAAAAAGGACCGCTTCCAATAGGAAGTGGTCAGCCTGTTGAAAATCTTCAACAGGCTTTTTTATTATTTACGAAATGATGTGGAGTTCGTTTTATGTGGATTCCGGTTCGAGAACGATGCCTCTGTCCCCGATTTTGGTATCCTTACATCAATGGGGAGTGTCCCATGTGGAGCGAAAGCAGCTCCAAATGGCGAATAATGAACAAACAGAAACGGACTAGCGTATGACTTTACGCTAGTCCGTTTCTTTCTGCATCGACTCGCAAAATATATCGAAGTGATTATGAGGCATGTATAGATATTTTGACGAAATCGTCCTTGATAAGATTGGACCGCTACGCATAGGAAGCGGTTCTTTTGGCGGGTCGTTGTTATTTTCTAACGGCTTCCGGTAAACGGGGCAGGACCGGAGATAACCTGACGGATTGTCCCGGCCAACTGTTCAGCCATTTGCCGATGCTTCTTGACGGAGGGATGCCCGCAGCCTCCCATTCCGTCTTCCGGCCGCTTGATGAGCGGAAACTCCACGAAATGAATGTTGTCGTCGCCTTCTTCGTGGAGACGCTGGACGAGAGCCTTCAAATGGGGAGCGGGATCCAGCGTCATCGGACCGATTGCGCAGAACAAAGGGGCCGATGGATATCTATCGCGAATAAAACCCGTCAATTTGCGATATTGTTCAAGGTAATCCGCAGGCTCGATGGGCGCGGACCAATCATTGGTTCCGAGATTAACGACAACCATTTCAGGATGAAACGGATCTATGGCTTGTTGATCAAGATCAGGACAGATGGTTTCCATGAAATAATCCGACATGCGGCCTTCTTGGCCACCGCCGAAATTCTGATAGCATCCCGTGCCGGACGCGCCCACAATCAAAGTTTCGGCATTCAAAAGTTGACCGGTCAGCGAGCTGTAAGCGAGCGCGATATTTTCGCGTGAAGCATCGCAGTCGCAGGGAATCTGCGCCTCGTTACCAAAGCCGCACGTGATCGAATCACCAATGATGAGCAGGCGATGGGGAAGAGGGGCTGGCGGGCTCAGAAGAGCTCCGTTCTCCGTAGTTAAATCGGTAAATTTAATGCTGCCGAATGCCGCCTCCGTACGTTTCTGCAGCGTTAAGGTATGGGGCGCATCTTCCAGATCATCCGCAAGCTGGTACAGCCGGTTATCCGGATCGATTCTCATCACCCTTACCGGAAGATCGTCGATATAGACGTTAAGCCAGCTTTTCCCCTCTCCGTTGACATCCTCGATCTCGGCCGTTATTTCCCGTCCTTGAAAGCGTACGGTTATCGCACTTCCGGGAAGAAAACAGGAGATGCCATCCGTTTCTTGATGAAAGAGCCCGTGCCTCAGACTGGAAGACGCAAAGTCGAATTTCATAACGCATTCCTTCCTCTCATTGATTTATTTGAGCTGACAACGTTACCCGTAAGGGTTCTCGCATGTAGACTCCCGAATCACCAAAGAAACGCCAGACAATATTTTCGTGTTTCCTCCAAGAGTTTTGCCTTGAATAACTTGGTGGAGTAAATGCGCAGCGTTTCTGCCGATTTCCTCGAAATCTTGCCGGACGGTAGACAATCCGATCGAGAGGTTGCTGGAATGGTCCCAATCGTCGAATCCCATAATGGAAACATCCTGCGGAATTCTAATGCCGCGGTCCGTCAGCTTCTCGATCATTTCTATGGCAAGTTTGTCATTGCAGCAAAACAAAGCAGTAACATTCCGCTTCAAAATACTGTCGGCTAGTGCGTCATAGTCCACGCGGGTCAGCAAGTTATCGTCGGTTAACGGAAACCCTGCGTGACGCATGGCGCTGCAATAGCCGGCGAACCGCTCCTGCTCGGAATGAAGAAAGAAGTGATAGCTTGCGAACTTTATTTTGGTGTGCTTCAGACGGATCAACTCCCGGGTAGCCAGGATCGCTCCGTCATAATTGTTGCATCCGGAAAAATAGCTGGGATGATCCACATTGTACCGGTCTACCAATAGATAGGGGATGTTATTTTGTTCGATGAATAGGTAGTTATCCTTGCTCTGGATCGGATCGAACGGATAAATCAAGAAGCCGTCGACTTTCCGGTCCAGCATTTTCTGAATGGATGCTTGTTCAACGGCCAAATTTTCGTTGCTCCATTCCACGATTAAGGAGTAATTGAATTCGGCGGCCACTTGCTGGGCGCCTTTGATGATTTTCATATACGATACATCGTAATTGTCCTCCGCCGATAAAATGAACGCGATCAAGTGACTCGAATGGTCTGCGGCTTGATCTCCATTTACAAAAGAGCCCTTTCTTTTGATTCTGGTGATTACGCCCTCGTTGGCCAGTTCCGTCATTGCTTTTCGAATCGTTATTCCGCTTACATGAAATTGTTTCATAAGATCTTCTTCATTCGGCAGCTTATCGCCAGAGCGAAGCTTGCCGACTTGAATCTGATGCAGCAGCGCTTGTTTTACCTTCATGTACTTCGGCTCGTTCACAAAAATTCTCCTCTTTTACAGACTGGTGCTTAATCACGGTACTTCAAATGATTTTATAAAAGTATACTTTATTAATGCATTGAAATCAAGGCTTTTATCTTGAATTTCATGCATATGTATACGTATAAATTAAGGGGATTCATTGCTTAGTAATTGACTAAAAGTATATCGATTGATAATATAAATATAGTTATTAACAAAATAAAGTATACTTTATTTTACTATAAGGACTTCGTTAGTCTATGCAAAAGTTGAAGGGAGGAATTATGTTGGAGTTTAACTTTACCAAATATGCCAGGCTGATGGGGAGATTCGATCTGACCGAGAAAGAGAAGCCGAAATGCGGATGGGTCAACAGCGCGGTTTTTGTTGCCTTCCGAGGTACGGCCATCTCGATGACGGCTGAGGATTCCGACGGCCAGGATTATGTTGAAATCGTAGTGGACGGCGTCGCTCGTAATTGGATCAATTTGAAGAAGGGGGTACATGAATACATAATCGAACAGGGGCTGCCGGAGGGTGAACACACTTTAGAGATCCACAAGCGAACGGGGATCCTCACCGGAAGTATAGCATTTCATCATTTTTCTCTGCCTGACGGCGGAAGCTTCCTTGCCCCGCCCGCGGCAAAACCTGTCCGGCTTGAATACTTTGGGGATTCCATCACGGATGGAGCAGGGATCGGTCATCCGCATGTGCTCGCTGAAGCTCCGCATCTTGACGACGGATACATGTCTTATGTCGGGATCAGCGCCAGAATGTTGAATGCGGAATATCATACGATGGCCATATGCGGAATTGGCGTTTGGCAGGATGCGGTAGGGAACAAGCAAGGATTACCGGAACATTTTTCGGGAACGCTCGGCAAAGGGACGGCGCCATGGGACTTTTCCCGGTATATGCCTGATGGAATCGTCATTAATTTGGGCCAGAACGATTATTCTACGCCAATTGACGATGAGGCGTATATTGCCGCTTATATTGAATTCATTCAGGTTATCCAGGAAAAGTATAACAATCCCTACGTCTTTTGCTGTGTCGGAACCATGAATAACAACTATCTTGCGAGCGTGAATAAGGTCGTGTCCTATTTCAATCAAAGCGGAAACGGGAAGGTATTCGTAGTTGATCTGGGGTTGATTCATCCGGAGGTGGAAGGATGGGGCGGCCGATATCATCCCGGCTATCAGACGCATTACCGAATGGGATGGGAACTAGCCTCTTTTATATCCGCCAAGACCGGATGGGAATTGCTTAAGCGTCCGTCGATCGCCACGGAATGCGTGTTTTGAAATCATTGATTTAACAGAGTCGCTAAATCAGAGCGGCGAATACATGAGGAGCATCATGCTATAAACTGGAGCGTGGGTCATTTTCCGAAAAAATGGATTCATTCAGCTCGATCCAGAATGCAGCTTTCGGAGGAAAAGAAACGTGACGATCGAAATAAAAACGACCGTTCCCTGATTGAATATGGGGACGGTCGTTTTTATAAGACTTTCTTTTTGAATTTGCTGCATGACAGGGGACGAGTTATTTTAAAAAAAATCACAAAAAAGGAGTATCAGAGGATTCTAATGTCTGCAAATCTTCTAATATGGCCTCCAAATCTTTTCTGGCCGATGGGCTCAATGACTGTAAGGGCAGAGGAAGGCTTGGGCTTGAAACAAGATCGCTGATTTCTGCTGCCGTGGATACAACGCGAAGACTACCGTATTTAAAGAATAGCTTCCATAGAGGGTCTAGAAGGTGCGATAATCGTTTTGCTTCGTCAAGATACCCTGCCTGGACCAAACGAGTTAACTGGAGGCAAGTTTTTGGAAATATCCCTGCGAGAGCTGAATACCACGCTTCACAGCCTGCACTCAAGCCAATGACTCCAAACGGATCTCCACTGATCCCTATGGTTACATGGGGAGGAATTACGGATCGTAGATTGTTAACTCGCGATCTAGCTTCCGCTAAATTAGAAGGGACTCCGGGGATCTTTATCGAACAGACGTTTGGTAGTTCAGCAATCCGACCATGTAACTCATCGCTAAATTGAAAATGGGTGGTACTCGGATTATCATATACACATAATGGTACGGAAAGTGAGCGGGTCACTTGTTCGTAAAGTTTAAATACCTCTTCATCCATTAGTGTTTGATAGGAGAAAGGAGCAAGTAAGACGGCGCTTGCTCCTAATTTTTGTGCATATTCAGCATATCGAAGTACATCAAGGGTGCGGATCGCACTTATACTCGTCATTACGGGAATTCCTTCTGCTGAATGGATAACAAGTTGAAGTACACGGGACCGCTCATCCCGGTCCAGGTATGCATAATTTCCGGTTGAGCCGAGCGCGCCAATGGAGTCGACGCCGGCGTTAACTAAACGTTGTATCAAGGTCACAATAGACTGTTCGTCTATACCCGTCTCATTAAGTGGTGTTAATGGAAAAGCAGATAATCCGTGGAACATGAAATGATACCTTTACAATCGCGAAGAATTATAATTGGATTATAAGAAATGAATTGGACTACTTTACAGTGCCAATTTCCAATCAATTAGCAGTGCCAATTTTTCTGCGAAAATATTACGGGAACGGCAACGCTATTAATACGTAAAACAGTGGAAGCCGATTTAAAATCAAACAAGATGTCATAACACTGGTTGCCCCTCGCGTATTCGTCAAAGGGCAGACATTGCTGTGCGTTCAGGGGAGTGATGATTTCATGCATTTACTTGAGTTTTGCAAAGGAATCCAACTGGGGGAAGTAGCTGTCCGGATCATTGTAGACTACGACATGGAGGAGAGTGAATACGCGGAGTTAAAGCAACGTTTTCAGACGGATCGCCATTCATTCTTCCAGCATATTACAGGAGCAGCCGGGTACAGGCAAAAACTGCTTTACCTTTTCGCGAGATTTTCCATTGATGCTTATGGGGAGTACCGAGTTCGGGGAATCGCCGACAAAATCTATTTCGATACGTTTTCGGACATTCGGGTTTGGTGCGAGGTTTGTTACCGGGATTACGGCGAGTACGGCATTGAGGAGTACAACTGGCTTCAAGAGCATGTCCGGCTCCGGCTGTTCCGCCTTGGCAGGCTGCAGTTTCAGCCTATCGCTTTTGAAAGCGACTTAAAGGAAGGGAACCTGACAGTGGAGAAGCATCAGCTCGTGCTGAATGTGCACATCCCGGAAGGGGAGCCGCTAACCCCGCAAGAGGTGGAACACTCCTTTTCGTTAGCCCGGGCATTCTTTAGAGGCATTCCGCCAATCTACACTTGCCGCTCTTGGCTGCTGTATCCCGGTCTTGATAATATCCTGAAAGCCGAATCGAACATTCTACGCTTTCAGCGGCTGTTCCATATTTATGAGGTCGATGAAGCATCGAGGGAAGCCGAGCAGCGAATCTTCAATCGAGTCACAGCGGATCCTTCCGAATATGGAGAGGAAACGAGTTTGCAGTGTGCAGCGAAAGCGTTTTTACAAAATGGTGGAAAGCTTGGCCGGGGCTGTGGTATATATGTGCCGGAAACTAATAACCACTTTGATCAAGAGGTGTGACACGCAAAAAGAGCAAGTGTCCCTCAATTCTATTCAATTGAACTGAGGGATTCATATTTTTTTACGCTATCTACTTGAAAAGGAGCATATCACATTTGGTTAGCGGGCTTTTTGGACACAAACATTTAGCTTACATAATGGTTGTCAGCTCTATTTATAGATTTCTTGTTCCAAATATCAAATCGAATGTTACTGTTAACAATCCCGTATAGAATAATAATCACCCCTATCCACTGAGGCCAGCTTATGGCTTCTCCCAGCACTAAAGAGGACATGATAACGACAACCGGCAATTCGGATGACGTAAGAATGGTTCCCAATCCCGAACCAACATGCGGCATTCCAATCGAATACAGAAGTGGTGGAAGGACGCCGCCGAATATGCCCAGAGCTAATCCGTAAGGAATGATTCCCATAAGTACATCCAAGTCAAACAAAAACGTTGGCGGAAATACGATAAATATGGTCAATGCGCCTCCCGTGGAAAGAAGTGCGCTTTTTAAAATAGGAGGGGTCTCCTTTTCAACCGACCCACTCAAAAAAACGAATGTGGAAAAGGATAATGCCGCAAGCATTCCCCAAAAGCTTCCCTGCCAAGACAACGCCAAGGGTTCCTGAAATAGGATTTTGGCAGCCAACATGGAACCAACCAGAAGCAATGCGATGGAAATAAGTTTCGTCTTGGTCGGTTTTTTCTTATGGAATCCCCACTCCAACAAAGCTCCGATCCAAACAAATTGGAACAAAAAAACGATAGCAAGAGATGCGTTTAAAGTTTGTAAGGCTTGATAATAAAATATGCCCGTTAACCCGAATGGAACTCCGGATAAGATAAGCCTTGAAGTTTGTATTCGAGTCAGTTTTTTCTTTTTAGTAAATAACACGGCAAGCCAAGTAAGCACAACACCGAAGAGATACTGTCCTCCGGTTACAGCGGACACGGTGAAACCTGCTGCATACGCCAATTTGACAAAAGTGGACAAAACCCCATAACTGCAGTCTCCTAAAAAAACGATTAGTGCATAGTGCCATAATTTCATCAAATCAATTGCCAAGGTATACCGATGAATATTAGGTTTAGATCAATGAATCGCTCCATGCGACTCCATTCATTTAGGTATTGACTTTCTCGCAAGGTTAAGGATTATGATTCTAAAGGAAAGAGGGGATTATGAGCTGTTAGGAGGGGAAATCCTGTCGAATACTTGCGAAAAATGCAGTGCCCATCTACCTATGGGGAATACATGTCAATCGATTTTTAACGAATTTATGGCACTTGAATTCACCGATCCTAGCTATGGACGGGTTCACTTTCTCACTGTTGCATCTTACATGGTTCAACATGAAGGCTATAGCGATGAGATGTATGTCTGGGTCCAAACTGCATTACGGAAGCATCTGGAAGAAGGCTACGCTACGGAGTTGATTCGCCAAGATATGGCCAGAGGACCAGGGAGCACCAAGGGGATTCGAAGGCCAGTGAATGCGTCGCCTCTCCCCAAGGTGGCTTGGACCATGACGATTGCCGACGTGGCTGCACAGATGCATGACGCCGAAAGCTATTGTAAGCTCATTGAGCAGTGGGGGCGTACGACACTTAAAGAGATGAGAGCGCTTGTTTTATGATGAATGATGCGAATCAGAACCAAGTCAAACGGCGTGCGGCTCTTTTGAGCAAAACCGATGGGTCAGCGCTGCCAGCATCTATTCTTGGAAGAATGCGCAAATTGCGGATTGCGGCGTACTGACTCTGACGCCTTTTAGGGGAAATACGCTCGATCGCGAAGTGGTGTGTTCAATCCGCAAGTATGCCTCTGATCAGGGATACGAACTTCAGTATCAATGCCTGCTCGATAACCAGGCGTCTACTACATCCAACATGCATTTTACGACCAAAGACTCTTCCGGCACTGGTGGGGTCTTTTTTGCGCTTATTTCTTGATTTTTTTAGTAGAGTTATATTGCACAAACTAAATGTAACATCTGGGGAATTGTGTATTTCAAGGAATATTGGATATAAGCGGCCAATCTAGGTTAAGGTTCTCATTAGTGTGATTACACTTGTGGGAAGCTGATTGTTGTTTTACATGCTGATTTGGTGTAAGACTAGTGTATGAAGTGTGAGATATAGGAGAAGGTGACAATGGCAAATATTAATGATATCGCAAAGCGTGCAGGAGTATCCGTATCAACCGTATCAAGGGTGCTGAATCAACATCCTTATGTATCTGAATCGAAGCGGGCAGCTGTTCAGCGTGTGATTGATGAAATGGACTATACGCCAAATCGCTTAGCTGTCGATTTAATCCGAAAGGAAACAAGAAGTATCGGTGTGATCATGCCATACAACAACAATCAAGCCTTTGATCAACTGCTTCATGGTGTACTTAATCGATCGGTTGAACGTGATTATTCCGTGATGGTTCTCCCTACAAAGTACGATCCTGAAAAAGAGCTTAGCTGCTTAAATATGCTGAAAAATAAACAACTGGATGGAATTATCATTACCTCTCGTTCGAACACTTGGGATGCCATTATGCCATATACCAAGTATGGGACGATCGTCGCATGCGAGTTTACGGATCATCCTGAGATTGGCTGTGCTTACATGGATCGATATGCATCTTATGTAGACACGTTTCAACTGTTAAAGGATAGAGGGCATTCACGAGTCGCTTTTACGACAGCAAGAGGAGAAGAGAGTAATAGTACACAGCTGACAATAAAAGCGTATCAGTATATATTTGGTGATCTGTCGCCAGCATACCATATCACGGATTGCTACAGCATTGATGACGGGGTAAGAGCAGCACAACAACTACTTAATATGGATCTTAGACCAACCGCTGTTTATGCGAACGGCGATGAGGTTGCGACAGGCATTTATCAGTATGCAAGGAGCATTCAACTGGGGGTGCCAGAGGATCTGGCGATCATTGGCCAAGAGAATCAGCCCGTTGGAATTGGGCTGCACCTGTCTACGGTTGATCATCAATTGGTGAAAGTCGGTGAACAAGCCTTTGATCTTACAATTGAGAAATCAAAGGATAAGGTAGAGATTCCTTACCACATCATTGTACGTCAATCGATATAGTTAGGAGCTCATCTTTAATAATGCTGATGGAATGGCGACAAATCCAAGGTTTTAGAAGAGTTTTAAAGCTTTGTCGATGGGCAAAAACATGGTTTCATTAAAAGCCGCTATTATAGCGGCTTTTTAAGTTTTATCTATGAAGTTACCAATATTCAACGGAAGTTAATTTAGTCTGATTTGATTTCGATATTCGAGAGGACTCATTTCATAAATCTCTTTAAAAGCAGCCCCGAATTTACTCTGACTTTTGTACCCCACCGCCAAGGCAATATCCCCGATGCTTTTTGAAGTCTTATGTAACATGGAAGCAGCCTGCCTGATCCGATATTCTTTCATATATGCCGCAATGGAAACGCCGTATACTCCTTTGAAAGTAGTCTTTAGTACAGTCGGACTGATACAGTATTGCTGAGCTAGTTCCTCAATCGTAAATCTTCGTTCAAAATCTTCTGTCATTCTCTTTTGAATCTGTTTGATAATATCAACTTGCTGCCTTGCATAAATCGTCTTTTGTGTCTCACTGGCTATATCAAAGTAATAAAGATATATTAACATTTCTAGTACTTTAAGCCGGAAATAAGTGGATTTGGCCTCGATAGGAACCGAGTACATACCACAGAAGATATGCTGAATCTCTTCCTTGGCCTGTATAAAAAAGCACTCATCGTTTACAAAAAAACGATTAGCCATTCCTTGAAGATCAATGGGAAGATCGGGCAAATAATCCGATAGCTGTTCTGCTAACTTTTCCAAATCAATCGTAATGTTTATCCCTTTATAGCAGCCCAATGGAAGCTCAATGCAATCACTGTGGTTGCTCATTGTGTTCATGAACAAATCACCTTCGCCTATATATTGCAGGCACCCGTCCTTCATTTTACACTCGGCTCGTCCTTCTTGACAGTGATTTAGTTCCAGAATGTTACGTTTGGAGTGAAGTGTTGGTATAAAACGGCTCGCCTGAAAGCTTAAGCTAATCACTTCAACACCAGGCATTACAGCATACACCGAGGCAGTACCTTGCCCATCCTTAGGATCCAGCTGATAAACAATGTGGTCATGGTTCCGTGCAACAATCATGCCTGTACTAAAATGTGAAAAAGCAGATGCTCCCATAGGTTGGTTTCTCCTCCGATTATTATTTCTATTTCCCATCTTAATATATACGAATTCGAATAGACAATTTCCTAGAGTCTCGGTTTTCCATTGGGAATCAATAGGCAGTATGAGTTCGTTTACATACAGTATCGCTAAAAATTATTCCAAACCGTCGAACTTTTAGCCCAAACAGATTCACTTTCCAAATTTTATTGAAAAAAACATTGGAGAGAGTATACTTTTAAACAATCAAACGATCATTTGATTGATATATGGTTTGATTGTTATAAAAAATTCGATATTTGAAGGGAGTAGTTTTTTTATGAAAAAAACTTATAAACTGAGCAATCTGGATTGTGCGAATTGCGCGGCGAAGATCGAAAATGGTATTCGCAAGCTGTCTGATGTGACCGAGGTTAAAGTTAACTTTATGGGGCAGAGGATGATTCTGGAGGCTCCGGATGATAAATTTAATGCCGTTCTTGAGGAATCCAAGAAGGTTATAAAAAAACTTGAACCGGATGTATCCATTGAGGCTTAAGCGATAGATGCAAGTTTCTCGATATGGTCCATAACGAATGAACATGGTTAGCCACATTCAAATTGCGCTATTTGATTCAGCAGTGGTTGTGATGATACAGCCGCTGCTTTTTCAAATAGGAGGAGGATAGAGACATGTCAAAAAAGGAAGTAAAACAGTTGGTGCGTATCATTATTGCATCTGTTGGTTTCGTAGCGGCACTACTCCTAAAGTTAGAGGGCATCGCTGAATTTCTGCTATATCTCGCCACATATCTCATCGTTGGAGGAGACATCATCTGGAAAGCGATAAGAAATATTTCTCGAGGACAGGTCTTCGACGAGAACTTCTTGATGTCAGTGGCCACGATCGGGGCATTCTGTCTTGGCGAGTATTCGGAAGGTATCGCTGTTATGCTGTTTTATCAGGTCGGCGAACTGTTTCAATCCTATGCCGTTTCCAAATCCCGCAGGTCCATATCCGAACTGATGGATATTCGTCCCGACTATGCCAATGTGCTAAGAAATGGGGAATTGATACAGGTCGACCCGGAAGAAGTACAGGTTAATGAAATCGTTGTGGTGAAGCCTGGAGAGCGTATCCCTCTGGACGGTGTTGTTACAGACGGTTTCTCCGCAATCGATACATCAGCTCTTACGGGAGAGTCTGTTCCGCGGGAAGTACATGCCGGAGAAAATGTGATTAGCGGCTGCATCAACCAAACCGGTAAACTGACAATCCAAGTAAACAAAGAATACGGCCAGTCTACGGTAGCGAAAATACTGGAGTTAGTTGAGAATTCTTCCGACAAAAAGAGCAAGAGTGAAAACTTTATCACAAAATTCGCTCGATACTATACGCCGATCGTTGTTTTCGCGGCGGTCATTTTGGCCATCATTCCACCGCTTATCACAGGTCAGTCATTTGGTATGTGGGTTGAACGAGCGCTGACCTTCCTTGTCATTTCCTGTCCCTGTGCTTTGGTTATTTCGGTACCGCTCAGCTTTTTTGGGGGAATCGGCGGGGCATCCAAATCCGGCGTATTAGTGAAGGGAAGCAACTATCTTGAGGCTCTGGCAAAAACAGAGATGGTCGTGTTTGATAAAACCGGTACACTGACAAAAGGCAGCTTCGCGGTCAGTGAGATGCATTCCGACAAAATGACAAGTCCGGAGCTATTGGAATTGGCAGCCTATGCGGAGGATTACTCCAACCATCCTATCGCACAGAGTATCAAGAAGGCATTTGGTAGAACCATTGATTCCACCCGCATCAAAGATATCGAAGAAATCGCCGGTCATGGTGTGAAATCTGTGATCGATGGCAAGGTCGTGTTGGCAGGCAATGCCAAGCTCATGAAACGTGAACGCATCTCCTTCAAAGAAAAGAATCTTGTAGGTACCGTAGTTCATCTGGCTGTAAACAGGGAGTATATAGGATATATCCTCATTGAGGATGAAATTAAGGAGGACGCTGCGCGCGCTATCGCAGCTTTGAGATCGGCAGGAATCAAGCAGACCGTTATGCTGACCGGTGATGCTGATGCCGTGGGGAAAAAGGTTGCCGCAACGCTCAAACTAGACAAAGCCTATACCGAGTTGTTGCCAGCGGATAAAGTTGAACGAATGGAAGAATTAATGAAGGAGAAAAGTGCCAACGGAAAACTGGCTTTTGTCGGTGACGGCATCAATGACGCACCTGTTCTTGCTCGCGCCGATATCGGCATAGCCATGGGCGGCTTGGGTTCCGATGCGGCGATTGAAGCTGCGGATGTTGTGATCATGACCGATGAGCCATCCAAAATCGCCACCGTGATGAAGATAAGCAAAAAGACGCTCCGTATCGTCAAACAAAACATCATTTTTGCTCTGGGTGTCAAGGGAATTGTACTGGTTCTGGGAGCGCTTGGCATCACAACCATGTGGGGAGCAGTATTTGCTGATGTTGGAGTATCCGTCATTGCAATTATCAACGCAATCCGGGCACTGAACGTGAAAAAACTCAATACGCAAAAAACAGTAGCCCGAGAGCAAGGGGAGAGAGCGCTGGCTTAATGTTGAGGGGGGTGTTACCGGATAGATTCTGTGAGTAACACGCCTCCTTTTTTATCGATTGAGGTTGTGATCTGCAAGTCCTTTCTTCGGACAAGTCATTTGAAAAAAATCATCGATCATTTGATGAACCAGACGTGCTCTTTCATTGTCGGCGAGTGAATAATAAACTTCTTTCCCCGCACGTCTGCTTTTGATCAGTCCGTGAAGCTTCAGCAATTTCAAGTGATGAGAAACGGAAGCGGCACTTATGCCAAGAGCGGCTGAAATATTGTTCCCGCACTCCTCGCAATGACAGAGCAACCAAAGGATTCGCAAACGTGTGCCGTCGCAAAGCTGTTGAAAGACGGTGGCTCCGTCCAGAAAATATTCCACATCAGGCATTTGCTTTAAAGCATGGCTTAAATCTTGTCCGTGGTCGTGAAGTATTTCCTTGTCTTTTTTCATGGACACTCCTTCAAATAAGTATTCATTTGAATGAAACGATCAGTATGCTCATTCTATTTTAGCCTATGCATTACCTGATATCTAGTCAAGGAATCCGGGACTTTTGCTTTCCATCACCGGTATATTTACGGTTATTCTCAAAAAGATAGTTGACAATGAGAATCATTATCAATTATTATGTTAACTAGTAAACAAAATATGATCAACACATATGAAAAGGAGTGGCGATGAAATGACAGTGAGTCTGCGAATAGAACAATTGAAGGCGGCAGTTGAGGGTAAGGAAATCTTGAAAGGTCTGAGCCTTGCGGTAAATGGGGGAGAAATTCATGTCGTGATGGGACCGAATGGAACAGGGAAGAGTACATTGGCCTCCGCTTTGATGGGGCATCCCAAGTACGAAGTAACAGAGGGAAGGGTTACGCTGAACGGAGAAGATCTGCTGGAGATGGAAGTGGATGAAAGGGCACGGGCAGGATTGTTTCTGGCCATGCAATATCCGAGTGAGATCACGGGAGTCACGAATTCCGATTTCATGCGTAGTGCGATCAATGCAAAACGTGAAGAAGGCCAGGAAATCTCGTTGATCAAATTAGTGCGCATGATGGAAGCAAGCATGCAGACGTTGGAGATGAACCCTGAATTTATGCATCGTTACTTGAACGAGGGCTTTTCCGGGGGGGAGAAAAAGCGAAATGAAATTTTGCAAATGATAATGCTTGAGCCGTCATTGGTCATTCTGGATGAAATCGACTCCGGTCTGGACATCGATGCCCTGCGCATCGTTGCTGAAGGGGTCAATTCTTTGCGCAGTGCAGACCGAGGATTCTTAATTATTACGCACTATCAGCGACTCCTTAATTATATTAAGCCGGACTTTGTACATGTGATGATGCAAGGAACCATCGTAAAGTCTGGAGGGCCGGAATTAGCGGAGCGGTTAGAAGCAGACGGATATGAGTGGATCAAAGAAGAGCTGGGTATTACAGAAGAAGCGGCGACGCCGGATGAAGAAGAGTCGTTTCAAATTCCGATGCAAACCAAGTCACCGCGTATCTGAAAGGGGAGAGCCGTAACATGACAATGAACAGTGCAGAAAACCAGTTATCAGGACAGCTTCAATTTGAAGCAGAACCGGATTGGCTGGACAAGTTGAGGAAAAGAGGCTTGGATGCCGTCAGCACCCTGCAGCTACCCAAGCTGGAAAAGACGAATCTGCAGCGGTGGCCATTAGAGCAGCAAGGGATTTGCCGTAAGCCAGAGCAGATGAGATCTTTCGATGAATTGCCGGAATCCATCAGGAAATGGGTGTACACGGACAATATGTTGGTACAGCGGAATTCGGGCCCATTAATAAAGTGCTTGTCAAAAGAACTTCAGAAGCAGGGAATTATTCTGACCGATCTGGAAACAGCAGCAAGGCAGTATCCGGAACTTGTAAAGCCTCATTTCATGCAAGCCGTGCAGACTGAAGAGAATCTGCTTACTGCGCAGCATGCCGCGCACTGGAGCGGCGGAGCCTTTATTTACATTCCTCAGGGGGTTCATGTAGAGACCCCGCTGCAGACGCTATTTTTTGTAGACGAATCCGATACGCTCTTTATGCCGCATGTTTTGGTGGTAGCCGAGAAGCGTAGTTCCGTAACGCTTGTGGAGAATACCATGTCCTCATTAGATAAGAGTGTGGCAGTGAATCAAGCCATTATGGAAGTATTCGTTGGCGAAGGTGCAGCAGTCAATGTCGTGTCATTGCACCAACTGGAAAGAGACGTGATCGACCTGACCTATCGGCGCGCAATCGTTGAACAAGACGGAAGTGTGAATTGGTTGAATGGCGAAATGAATTGGGGCAAGTCGATGAGCGATACGGCATCCATACTCAAAGGCGAAGGGGCACGTTCGGATATAAAATCAATCTTGGTAGGATCCGGCAATCAGACTATGAATATCACAGCCCGGACGGTCCATTTTGGCAAAAATTCGCCAAGCGATATGGTAATCAGAGCAGTGATGAGAGAGCAGTCAACCGCAATATTGAACGGGATCACCAAAATTGAGAAGGGAGCAAGCGGGGCGAACGGACAGCAGACGGAAAAAATATTGATGCTGCATCCCGACGCGCGCGGCGACGCCAATCCGATCCTGTTGATTGATGAAGACGATGTGAAAGCCGGACACGCCGCCAGCGTCGGACAAGTCAATCCGGAACAGCTGTATTATATGATGTCCAGAGGCATTAGCCGCGTAGAGGCCGAGCGGCTAATCGTGTATGGTTTCCTCGCTCCCGTCGTGGCCGAAGTACCGCTGGAAGGTGTAGCCACTCAGATGCAAGCACTCGTGGAACATAAGCTGGGGCAAATCAAGGAACTAGATGAAGCAAGCATATCTGAATAAGGAGGATGACAACAAATGGCCAAGGAATTGATGGAGCTGGGAGAATATCAGTATGGTTTCAAAGATGCGCATCAAGCGGTGTTCCAATCCGGGAAGGGACTGACGCGTGAGATTGTTGCTACCATATCGGAGATGAAGGGAGAACCGGGCTGGATGCTCGACTTTCGTCTGAAATCGCTGGAATTGTTCCAAAGTATGCCGATGCCTGCATGGGGCGGCGATCTGCGAGCACTGGACTTCAATGATATTCAATATTATGTCAAGCCTTCCGAGAAGCAGGGGAAGACCTGGGAGGAAGTGCCGATTGAGATTAAGCAAACCTTTGACAAGCTTGGCATACCGGAAGCGGAACAGAAGTTTCTTGCCGGCGTGTCCGCCCAATATGAATCCGAAGTCGTGTATCACAGCATCCAGAAAGAGTTAGAGGAGCAAGGGGTCATCTTCACAGACACGGATACGGCGCTGCGCGAGCACCCGGATCTGCTGCGCCAGTATTTTGGCACCATTATTCCGCCGAGCGATAACAAATTTGCCGCACTTAACAGCGCGGTATGGTCCGGAGGAAGCTTTGTTTATGTTCCAAAAGGGATAAAATGCGAAGTCCCATTGCAAGCTTACTTCCGCATCAATTCGGAGAACATGGGACAATTCGAAAGGACGCTCATCATTACGGAAGAGGACAGCTTTGTGCATTATGTAGAAGGCTGCACGGCACCGATTTACAGCACGAATTCGCTACATAGTGCCGTTGTGGAAATCATCTGTAAGCGAAATTCCCGTGCGCGATATACAACCATTCAGAATTGGGCGCCAAATATTTACAACATGGTGACAAAGCGGGCGGTAGCCGAAGAAAATGCAACAATGGAATGGGTGGACGGCAATATTGGTTCGAAACTGACCATGAAATACCCTTCCGTATTGTTAAAAGGCCGCGGAGCCAGGGGTTCGGTACTTTCGATTGCAGTCGCTGGCAAAGGACAGCATCAAGATGCCGGGGCCAAAATGATTCACCTGGCTCCGGATACGACCTCGACTATCATATCAAAATCGATCAGCAAGCATGGTGGTAAAGTCACGTATCGCGGTCTGGCTTCCTTTGGACGCAAAGCTTCAGGAGCCAAATCGAACATCAAATGCGACACGCTCATTCTTGATAATGAGTCCACGTCGGATACGATCCCTTATAACGAGATCAAGAACGACAATGTCACGCTTGAGCACGAGGCGACCGTTTCCAAGGTATCCGAGGACCAGCTCTTTTACTTGATGAGTCGAGGCCTGTCTGAAGACGAAGCGACCCAGATGATTGTGATGGGCTTCATCGAGCCGTTTACGAAAGAACTGCCAATGGAATATGCGGTTGAAATGAACAGGCTCATCAAGCTGGAGATGGAAGGCAGCATAGGGTAAGTCCTATCATCTGTCCAGAATTTTGAGGTTGCAACTGAGTTCATCAGAAAGGATGGGAGAGAGATGCATAAATTGGTTTTGATTAGACATGGAGAAAGTCTGTGGAACAAAGCGAATTTATTTACAGGCTGGATGGATGTAAACTTGTCGGATAAAGGCATCCAGGAGGCTTTACATGCCGGCAAATTACTTAAGGAAGAACAGTTGGTATTTGATGTAGCCTATACCTCATATTTAAAGCGAGCGATTAAAACACTAGATTATGTGCTGGAAGAAATGGATTTGCTGTGGATCCCTGTATATAAAACATGGCAGCTTAATGAGCGCCATTATGGTGCGCTTCAAGGTTTAAGCAAAACAACAACCGCTGAGAAATATGGAGAAGCGCAGGTTCAATTATGGCGCAGAAGCTATGATGTGCTGCCCCCTGCTTTGACAAAGGACGATGCCCGTTATCCAAGATACGATATTAAATATCGCGACATGGATGACGAGCTTATCCCGTTAACGGAAAGCCTCAAGGAAACGGTTGTTCGGGTTAGGGATTATTGGGATAAGGAAATTGCACCGCAGATTAAAGCGGGTAAAAATGTCATTATCGCTGCACACGGCAATAGTCTACGGGCATTAATCATGTTTCTGGAAAATCTCAGCTCAAAAGAGATTATTGATTTGAACATCCCAACGGGTATTCCGCTTGTATATAATCTTGATGACCGACTACATCCGGTTCAGAGATATTACCTAGGAAGCGAGAAGCATCTCGAGAGTAAGATCAAGCAGGTTGCCGAGCCAGATAAGATTATGGAATAAGGGCAAGAATTGGATTGAAACTGTCGATGATGCGTGTGGATCTATTATTTTAGTTAACTAGTAAACAATGTAAGTGGAGGGGCGGTAGAACCTGATATGAAAAAAACGAATGTAATGAACATGCAAGAGCAACAAACTCAGAAGCCCCTAAAGCTTATACCATTAATTGTAGCGATTTTCATGGGAAACTTCCTTTCGCTGTTGAATAGCAATACGATTAATATAGCTTTGCCGGTCTTGCAAAAAGAATTTGCAACCGACTTAAGTGTTGTGCAATGGACACTGACAGGCTTCATGTTGGCGCTCGGGACCTTCGCGCCTACAGCTGGCTATTTCGGCCAACGCTTCAGTTATAAGCGATTGTATATTTTCGCCTTGCTTGGCATGACGATTGCTTCCGTACTGTGCGCCTTGTCTTGGAACGCGTCGATGCTGATCGCCTTCCGCATTGTTCAGGGCGCGTTCTGCGGTATTATAGTGCCGGCGTCGATGACCATGATATTTCAAATCATCCCCAGGCACCAGCAGTCTGTCACCATGAGCATCTGGATCGCAGCTTCGATCGTGGCGCCAGCCATTGGACCGACTTACGCAGGTTGGCTTATCCAGCACGGCTCCTGGAAGTGGCTCTTCTGGACCAATGTGCCGCTAGGCGTGCTTGCGATCGTTGTTGCCGTTTTCTTCATTCCTTACTATCGTCTGAAAGTACCGAAGGGTTTCGATGTATGGGGGCTTCTGACGGTCATCGCCGCAAGTTCGCTGCTGTTGATCACGTTGTCGCAAGGCTCCGGTTGGGGATGGGGCTCGGCCCGTACGCTGCTTTGTCTGGGAGGCGGGCTATTGGCGCTAGCACTGTTTCTTTGGCGCGAGATGTCAATCGACACGCCGCTTCTACAGCTCAAAGTATTTCTGAATCGGCGATTCACGTCGACGGTGATATTGCTGTGTATCGTGATGATCAACTTTTTTTCGGGCATGCTCCTCGTTCCCGTTTTCTTGCAAAATGTTCAGGGACATTCGCCACTTGATTCGGGGATGATTCTGTTACCAGCTACATGTGCCATGGCGATTATGTCCTTGGTTGTCGGTCGGCTGTACAAAGTGGTTGGCCCCATGCCGCTACTGCTTGTTGGCGTACTGTTGATGGCCGCAGGAAATTTGCCGCTAGCGTGGCTGAAAATCGACAGCTCATCTGCATATACGCTCTTGTGGATGACGGTCCGCAGTCTAGGTCTCGCCCTGGTGCTGATGCCGGCGACGACGGCCGGGATGGAGGAGATTTCCCGCGAATATATCGGACACGCCTCCTCCATTCAGAACTGGCTGCGGAATGTATTCGTATCGTTCGGTGTGGCTCTATTCACCACGCTGCTATCTTCACGTACGGCTGACCACGCCGCAAGGCTGACCGATGGGGAAGTCGGACCGAACTTGGCCCACCTGTCCACAACGATGGGCATCAACGATTTGAACATTTTATCAACGCTTATTGTCGTGCTGGCACTACCATTTGTTTTTGCAATTTGCAAAGCGCGGCAGAAGGAACGGGGAATCGACAGAGCCTGAAGGAATCCCTGCGTTAACCATCTCGTATCTTTGGTAGAGGAACGTTGCTCCCTGGTATCGGAACATGATACGATTGTTTCTCGGTAAACTATAATTTGTGTTACGGAAGGTGCGAGATGATGAATTCATTGGAGACGATCAAATGGCTGGTCCAGGATCAGGTTGTTCATTTTGTGCATCTGAGCGAGCAAAGGATCGAATCGGAGCAGGACAAGATTTTTCGTTATGCACAAGAGCAGCAATTGGAGTCGATCCCGCGTCATTTGACTAGCGTGCACGTGATCGACTGCATCGGCAACAACGAGCCGATCAACAATACGGCGCTTGCAGTGAAGATGAACTTGTCCAAGGCCGGCATTACGAAGATCAGCGCGAAGCTGTTGGAGGAAGGCTATATCCATCGAAGGCAACTGAATGATAATAAGAAGGAAGTCTACTTCAGTTTAACGGAGAAGGGCAGACGGGTTTTTGAGCTTCATCAACAACTTCACAAGCTGGAGGAGGAGAGGTTTATGCAGCTGCTTGAGCCGTTTAAGGAAGCGGAATTACACGTTATTCTGCGATTTCTGCAAAGCGTATCCTCCCATTGGGCTAACAAAGAGCAGGAGTAGGCGAGCGGCCTGATGCCTCGTGAATTGGTTATTCAACTTTTGATAGATGTTTCTAGTCCTCCGATAGCGTTAATGTCTAATGATACAAAAGTGTTCACATTCCTATCGGACGATAAGAGCATGGTATCTTGAAAGTCACATGAAATGTGGCTTTTTTTGTATTTAAGCATATCTTCAACAGACTTTAATCCGTATTTAAGTGCAATTAGGATGCAAAACGACGTGCAAAAGCCACGTAAAAGATTTTTTTTAAAAAAATTAAATGCTCGAACCGTATGTGAAATACTAAATTTGACTGATATGGAAGACTCAACATTTGGACAAATAGCATCTTAATTCGGATTAGCGGAATGTCTAGGTGCCCAAGAGACCATCGGTGCAAAAACGGATTCTGAACTTAGGGATTGAACGGAGCGTGCACATTCGATTTCTTCCTATCACGAAGCATGTCGTTCCATTCGAAAACTAGGATGAAAGAACATGAATGGATTGACGAAATCCATCGTAAGCGTTGAAGAACCGAAGAAGATATGATATTCAGCATTTGGACAAATGCCGGCCAATCTAAGGCCGGCATTGTAGTGTTCAAAAGTCGTCAGAATGTTTCTGTTTAGGCAGAAACACGCGGAAGTTAGCTATTTACAGAATCAATAACGCTGGCTAAAATGATCTTACTGATGCATCAGTTTGGCTATAAATCCTACTTATCCTATTTGAATTATAATTTTACTTGGAAGCTAGGTTTTAAAAAAGACAAAGGTGGTTTCTATGAGAAAACAACGATATTACGGTTTGTTATGGTTAGGGTTATTGACGCTATTCCTAATACTGTCTGCTTGCTCATCCGCATCTACCAACAACGAGCCGGAGGCATCGCCGCCGTCAACTCCCCCAGCGACTGCCTCCAGTGAGCCGGCTGAGCAGGGGACGGAGGGCCATTTACTCGAAGAACCCTTGACCGCAACCGATCTAAACAAGCTCCCGGACAGGGCGAAGCAGCGCAATGATGCGATTATCGTGACGCTGGTGAATCCGAGCGGGGCCTTCACACCATACTTCACCCAAGTGGGCTATGACGGGAACGTAAACTCTGTCCTGTACACACCGCTTGTCCGCGTCGACACCGGCGGTTTGCCAGTTCCGGGTCTCGCGGAGAAATGGGACATTTCCGAGGATAAGCTGACTTATACATATTATCTTCGCGAAGGACTGAAGTACAGCGATGGTTCCCCCATGACAACCGAGGATGTGGAATTTACATGGACCTTGCTTCATGACCCGTCTTATGACGGCCTCAACAGCGTGGTGGAGACGAAGATCAAAGGTGGTCAAGCCTACAAGGACGGTAAGGCGGATTCCATTGAAGGCATTCAAATTATCGATGAGCGAACCATTTCCGTGACGCTGGAAGAGACCAACGCAACGGCGTTGACAGTGCTTGGTGGACCGATATTGTCCAAAGTGTACTATGGAAAGGATTATCAGTTCGGCAACCTGGATTATATTAAGAACCTGCACGCCAATCCGATCACGAACGGACCTTACAAGCTGGAGAAGTTCATTCCAGGCCAAGAAGTGCGTTTTGTCGCCAATGAACACTATGTGTTAGGCAAACCGAAGACCGAATACTTCATCTACAAGACCACGGAGGGAGACACTTGGCAGTTTATCGAAACCGGGGAAGTCGACTATGGTAGCTTTTCAGCTACGACAGATAACATCGAGAAACTGAAATCCCTTGGCTTCTTAAACTTGATTCCGTCCACGGCCAGTAACTACGGCTATAATCAATTCAATCTGGAGAGGGATCAATTGAAAGACAAGCGGGTTCGCCAAGCCTTGACTTACGGTCTGAATCGTCAGCTGATTTACGTGGATTCCAGGCAAGGGGCAGCGTCGATCGCCAACATTCCATCATCTCCGATTCTGTGGTCTTATACCGAGGAAGGCATCAACCCGTATCCGTATGATCCGGAAAGAGCAAAACAATTGCTGGACGAAGCGGGCTGGACGGTCGGCGCAGACGGCATTCGGGAGAAGGACGGGGTCAAGCTCCGTATCAACTATTTGGGATCGAAGAGCCCGAATACCGATATTTTCATTGCCGTCGCCAAAGAGAACTATCAAGAAATCGGAGTTGATTTCGTGCCTGAGCAATTCCCGGATTTCAACACGCTTGTATCCAAGGTCAATAACGGCGATTATGACATGGCTTCGTTCTCCACGACGATTATCAGTGATCCTTCGCAAGGGGTGGAGCGGTTCATCAAAGGAGAAACGAAGGGCTACGACAATCCACGCATCGAAGAGCTTTACGCCCAGGGTCTTGCGACTGGCGACGTCGAAAAGCGTAAAGCGATTTACCACGAAATGTTCAAAATATTGAATGACGAATTGCCGATCATGTTTACCAACTATACGAAATCAGTCATCGCAATCAACGGACGCATCGACGGTTTTGAGTTGAACCCGCTCGCGGGTATCGCATACAGCTTGCCGGGTTGGAATCTGCAATAAGCGAGCTGGCAGCTGGAGGGAAGATTAGACAGCTCTATCAAAGAAGACATCTCCTGCCTGAATCCATCAGGCAAGGAGATGACTGATGAAGGAGAGAACATGAGAACCTATTTGCTCCGAAGATGCTTGTACATGCTCTTGATATTAATTGGCGCGTCCTTGTTAATCTTTATCTTGTATTCCTTAACGCCAGGCGACTATGTAGACAACAACTTGAGTTTGAGCGAGGAGCGCAAGGCGGAACTAAGGGAAATTCACGGGTTGAACAAGCCTGTCATTGAACGATACGTGAACTGGATGGCCAACATTTTCAAAGGCGATTTCGGTTATTCTTTGGCCCAGCAGCGCCCCGTCCTGGACCTGTTTCAGGATTACATATGGAACTCCTTTCTGCTGGCGGTGGTTTCGACGTTCTTCACCTGGTTCATTGCGGTCGTCGTGGGTGTTCTTACGGCCTATAAGCAATACTCGCTGCTGGATACCCTGGTGATGATCGGCATCTTCGCCGCGATGTCGATTCCTTCGTTCTTCATCGGGTTATTCCTGATCAAAGTATTCGCCGTCGATTTAAAAATTCTCCCGCCGGGTGGAATGATCACGACAGGGAGCCGGGCCGAGGGCTGGGACTACGTCGTCGAGGTGCTGCACCATATGCTGCTTCCGGCAGCCGTCATGATTTTGCTTGGCGTCGGGTCGCTCACCCGTTATTTCCGGAGCAACATGCTGGAGGTGATCCGGCAGGATTATGTCCGCACCGCCCGTGCAAAAGGGTTGAAGGAAAGAACGGTGCTGTTCCGCCACGCATTGAAAAACGCGATGCTGCCCGCGATTACGTTGATTGGCTTCGAATTGCCGGGCCTGTTCGGCGGCTCCATCATCATTGAGAAGATATTCAATTGGCCGGGCATCGGCCAGTTGTACATGCAATCTTTCACGGTGCGGGATTATCCGCTCCTCATGGGCTTTACCATGTTTTTGGCTATCTTGACGGTCGTCGGGACGCTCATATCCGATATCCTCTACCACACTTCCGATCCCCGGGTCAGGCTTTAAAGAAAGGAGGAACTACCTTTGTCGATTCCAACGACGGCAAGTCAAGCCGGAAAAGCCAGCAGAGGAATGGAGGTTTCAGACTCCTTATGGAAGCAATCCACTCGGAAGCTCAAGAAAAACAAGCTGGCCGTAACTGGCTTCGCCTTCATCGTGTTGATGTTTGTTGTTTGCTTTATCGGTCCCTTGTTCTCCCCATATGCGGATGGCAAAATCAATCCCGCCATGATGCACCAGCCCCCAAGCGGCAAGCATTGGCTGGGAACGGACCTGCTTGGCCGCGATGTGCTGACCCGGCTCTTGCAAGCAGGCCGAATTTCACTCACGGTCGGCCTTGCGTCCATGGCGTTATCCATGACAATCGGGACGGTTCTCGGCGTCATTTCGGGTTATTATCGTGGAGTAGTCGATCAGTTGATCATGCGAACCGCCGATTTGTTGTTTACGATCCCGGGGCTTCCGATTCTCTTCATCATGGGGGCGTTAATGTCGGATTGGAAGGTTCCAACCGACTATCGGCTGTATCTGGTCATGCTCATGCTTAGCGTCATCGGCTGGCCCGGCGTGGCGCGGCTCGTCCGCAGCCAAATGCTGACCTTGCGGGAACGGGAGTATATGATAGCTGCCGACGTGCTGGGTCTCAGCGATAAGCGCAAGCTGTTTCGCCATCTACTGCCCAATGTCTTCCCGCTTCTGATCGTCATCGCCACACTTAGCATCGGAGGAGCGATACTGTCGGAATCGGTGCTCAGCTTCTTCGGGCTCGGGGTCATGCCCCCAACGCCCACTTGGGGAAATATGATCGATGCGGCCAACAACGTCATCGATTTTGAGAAACGGCCCTGGCTGTGGATTCCGCCAGGTCTGGCGATTTTTTTGACGGTCATTGCCATCAACATTTTCGGTGACGGATTGCGGGACGTTCTCGATCCTAAACAGAATACAAGCAGGTGAACGGATAATGAATTCATTAATCGAGGTCAATCATTTAAGCACTTATTTCGAATCCGGAACCGGAACGGTCAAAGCGGTGGACGATATCAGCTTTCGCATCCGCGAAGGCGAAACGGTATGCGTCGTGGGCGAATCCGGCTGCGGCAAGAGCATCACGGCCATGTCGATCATGGGACTGGTCGAAGGGCCGCACGGGAAAGTGGTGAACGGCCGGATCCAATTCGGGGACAAGGATCTTCTAAAGATCAGCAAAGAAGAGATGCGCCGAATTCGGGGCAACGACATCTCGATCATATTCCAGGAACCGATGTCTTCCCTGAACCCGGTCATTACGATCGGCAAGCAAATCATGGAGCCGCTTATGCTCCATCGCCAAATGAACAAAAAACAAGCCTATACGCGGGCGCTCGAGCTGATCGAGCTGGTCGGCATTTCCCGAGGGGAACAAATCGCGGCTTCCTATCCCCATCAATTGTCGGGAGGGATGCTGCAGCGGATCATGATTGCGATTGCGATCTCGTGCAGCCCCAAGCTGTTGATTGCCGACGAACCGACGACGGCATTGGACGTTACCATCCAGGCGCAGGTACTGGAAACACTGAGGGAAAGCAAAGAGCAATCCAATATGTCGATTCTGCTGATTACGCACGATCTTGGTGTGGTGGCCGAGATGGCGGATTATGTCATCGTCATGTACGCGGGGAAAATCGTCGAGGAGGGAGACGTCGAGGAAATCTTCGACCGTCCGAAACATCCTTACACGAAGGGATTGCTGAAATCCAAACCGATCCTCGGCCAGCGCTCGGACCTGTTGTACTCCATTCCAGGCCAGGTACCCAATCCGCTTGAACTGACAGAATCCTGCTATTTTCATGATCGCTGTGAAAGCTGCATGGCCATCTGCCGATCCCGGCAGCCGTCACTAAGAGAAGTGGAACCCGGTCACAGAACGGCCTGTTGGTTGTATGAAGAGGAGGCGCGGCATGAGTGAAGCATTGCTGGAAGTACGACATTTAAAAAAATATTTTCCCATTACCGCCGGGCTGCTTAATCGTAACGTCGGTCACGTCAAAGCGGTCGATGATATCAGTTTGACAATTCGGGCTGGAGAAACGTTCGGCCTGGTCGGCGAATCCGGCAGCGGCAAAAGCACGGTTGGGCGCACGATACTCCGGCTTCATGAGAAAACCAGCGGGGACATCCTGTACAAAGGTATCCCGTTTCACGACCTGCCCAAATCGGAGATGCGAAAGCTCAGGCCTAAAATGCAGCTTATCTTTCAGGACCCCTACAGCTCGCTTAACCCGCGTATCCGCATCGGAGACGCAATCGGCGAAGCGCTGCTTGAACACGATTTGGCCGAAAAAGCCGAGGTTCGTGGTCAGGTGCTGGATGTACTGGAAGCTTGCGGCCTGTCTGCCTATCACTACAATCGGTTTCCGCACGAGTTCTCAGGCGGCCAGCGGCAGCGGATCGGCATTGCCCGCGCTCTGGTGCTGAATCCTGATTTCATAATCGCCGATGAGCCGGTATCCGCGCTTGATGTGTCCATCCAGGCACAAATCATCAATTTGTTTCAAAAACTTCAGCATAATCGCGGATTAACCTATTTGTTCATTTCGCATGACTTAAGTGTCGTGGAGCATTTGTGCAATCGCATCGGGGTGATGTATCTCGGTTCCATGATGGAAATGGCTTCGCGTGACGAAATGTTCAGCCGTCCGCTGCATCCATATACCCAAGCATTGCTATCGGCGATCCCTGTCCCGGTACCGAGGCTGAAGCGGGAGAGGATCGTGCTCAAAGGGGACATTCCGAGTCCGGCTCAACCGCCTTCTGGCTGCAAGTTCCATACACGCTGCCCTTATGCCTTGGCGCAGTGTAAGGAAGTCGTTCCCGAGTTCCGCAACGTGGGGGATGATCATTACGTGGCATGTCATCTCGTTTGAAGCGGCACGCCATCTTCGGATCCTTATGTAACACATTGAGGATATGCCCGGGGGCGTGTTCGGATGATGCGGAATGTTGTAAAATATGAGCGAAATGGCTGCTGGATACCGGCAGCCAGTCAATCATAAGAGGTCAAAGAAGGAGTGCAGCCTGGCAATATCTTTTATTCGTACGGAAGCCTGACCCTCTGCCACTATGCATCCAGGATCGAGCCGTATGCTGAGGCAGACGATGAGCCGTCGCTTCATTTATACCGGCTTCTTCGCAGTCTGAGCGAGAAGAGCCGTTTGCGGATTCTGCACTTTTTGCGCAGCGAACCGCGTACTTTTATCGAAGTGATTCGACATCTTGGCATATCCAAAGGCATTACGCATGATCATATTTTCAATTTGCGCAGTGCGGGACTGCTCAACGTTCATGTCGTCGGAGAGACGGTATCGACCTATAGTTTACGAGTGGAACGAGTTCAACAAACCGAGCAGGGGCTGTTCGATTATTTGGGAATGCCCCCCAGCCTGTTATCCAATTCCGTCAATGAAATGGAATAATCAAGCAAACGAGTGTTGACCGAATCGTCGGAGACACAGCTTTAAGCAGGGATGAGCTGCTTAGCTGTGTCTTTTATTTGTTAAAAATATCAAAATTGTAAAGGAGCGAGATACCATGACTACATTAAATGATTATTTAGCACAAAAAAAAGCGGCGGCAGAGGCCCTGCGTTCTCAAGCGGAGCAAGACCCCAAGCCGAATACCTATTCGGCCAAGGTACAGGCGAAAGGCCGCAGCGGCGTTCGAGAAATACGTATACGCGACTTCCAAATTATCAGCGACAGCCCTGAGAATTATGCCGGATATAGCCTCGGTCCCTCATCACCTGAAATTCAGCTTGGTGTATTAGGCAGCTGCCTGACTCATATTACGTTGATTAAAGCTGCGGAACGGGGCATATCGCTGGAATCCCTTGAAGTCGAAGTCACGGGTCAGTTGCACCCGCTTGCTGGCAAACCGGGATACGAGGACATTCCCATATATCCGCATAATATCGAATATAACATTCACATCGTATCCGAAGAATCCGCCGAAACCATCGCCGAGCTTCATGAAGTGGTTGAGCGCGCATGCCCGATATACAACCTCCTAAAGTATCCGCAATCCATCTCCGGTGGATTAGTGCATCGCTCGCCTGCTAGCCAGCCAGAAGGTTCTTCCTATTAGATATGAAGGTATAGATACATAGTCTTAACAAGTGGACACACAATTTGTATTGTGTGTCCTTTTATGCTATAACAGGGCACAGAATAATTTATAACAAGAGCCATCTGTCTTAGAAAAAACACTTTACAGAAAGCAAACAGATTCTTATTTTATGTTATTTGATTTTTCCGCCTTATTCCTTGGAAAATCAGCATAAACGCCATTAAGAAAAATAAAATATTGACTGAACTTAAAGGCTGTTTTCCTAAAAAATCCTTAATTATAAGATAAGATTGGATAACCAAGATAATGGATGCATATAGAAAATACATATTAGATTTGTCTTTAAATTTCCGGCCAAGTGACTTTATTATCATGGTAAATGCAATGGCATAGATAGTGATTATCCCGACAAGGATAAGAGCTAAGATCGATAAGTTCAAAAAATCAGCCCCTTCATTTATTATGAATTACATTTTATCACATAAAAAGCAAATCTTCCGTCCGACGATAAGAAATATATATTGATAGTACAACTCTCTTTGGACAAGACCACTATCCTTAAGTGTTAGATAACTTGAAACAGGTTCAAAACAAGAAGGAACACCTATAATGAACAGGGTATTAATTAAGCGTTATTTTTCATCTGCCGAAAAAAAGAATACATGACATACGTTGATAAATTGTAAGATATTTATACGGCGGTGAAACGTATCATAAGTAGAATTGCTGATCATTATGCTAACGGGAGAGGTTAGTTCAATAGAAGACAAGAGAAGGCAGCCGTTTATGAGATCGGCTGCCTTTGTTCAACTAATGGGCAGGTTGGTGCCGTAAAGGACACGAAGATGGTCCGATTACCGATTAGATAATGATCTAAACAGGTTTGCACAATAGTGATTTTAATGAACAGCATGAAAACCTGAAAATGGTAGCAGAAACGCTGCCTGATGGAACGGCGATTTGTTACAGTTATGACGAGGTAGGTAATCGTATGCAGAAGGTGGCCCCAGCAGTAGGCAAGAGTAAACAACAACGTACACGCATAATAACGCAAATATGATAGTTCAGACTTAACTTAAAGCTTACTGCTTGGCATAATTTAGCCCTAAGTGATGAGCTTGGTTAAGCAGCATCTCATAATGCCTGGGATTGGAATCCAAAGTCTCGTATAAAAATTCTACCTTGGAATTGGATACACCGCAATAATCTGCAATTCCCACATTGAGAAGATGCGTCATCATTTCATCATAGTTACGCTTTTTCATCTGTTCTTTCGAAACGCCCGCCAAACCAATCCACAAGACATGCTGATGATGAAGCTGGTTCGAACCGTAGGCAAACCCATTGTTCCATACCCGGTCAATATAACCTTTTAGCATAGCTGGCAAATGCCACCACCAAATTGGAAAAATAAATGCCAAGGCATCATGCTCCTTCATTCGCCTTATTTCCATTTCTACCTGAGGGGAAAAGGACTGTTCCTCGGCTGACCAATCAGGTTCATCTACGCCTTTTAAAACAGGGTCAAAGCCAATCCCGTGTAAATCCAATATCTCATAGTCGTGGCCAGCCTCGGCAAGACCTTTTACAAAACGATCGGCAACCTTAAAAGTCAGGGAATCCTTTCTTGGATGCGAAACAACGCTCAATACTCTCATGCCTGTATGTTCACTACCTTTCTTCACAGCTAACTCGTAGCCACGGTCAATGGCTGATGCTATTATAAACAGTAACAAAATACTCTGGAAGTACGCACTTTCAAGTTCTATAGGATGATAGAGGTGCCATAGAAACATGGAAGTGCCCTAGAAAGATGCCCTAGAAACTTACCTGAATAACGGACTGAAATGAAAGAATCTTATGTTCCTAGCAAAAACACAGCCTTTTAACGGAGGAATAAGAGATGACTGAAAAGAGCAAAAATAACGTTCAAAAGAAGTATAAAGTTGGAGTGGAGGCGGCATTAGAAGTAATGGGGGGGAAATGGAAGCCCTTAATCATCTATCATTTGATGACTGGCCGGAAACGGACGTCTGAGCTTCGACGGTTAATACCCGACATTACTCAAAAAATGCTGACCACTCAACTAAGAGGCCTGGAAAAGGATGAGATTGTTGCAAGAAAGGTTTATAAAGAGATCCCGCCTAAAGTGGAGTATGAGTTAACGGCCTACGGGTGGGGATTAAAGCCCGCGCTAGACTATTTATGCTATTGGGGAGAGGATCACCTGGAAAGGGTTTATGGTGACAAATCCAAGGTTTTGGAAGAGTTTTAAGGCTGTACAAAGTAGTGGTGAAAAAATAACATTGGACTGACCCCATAGAGTGGGATCAATCAAAACACCTTCAAGGGAATGCTTCAATAGAGACAACCTTGGAGGTGTTTTGTGCATTAAAGGGGTGGTACCAGCCTATTAGCTAAATGACTTTAGTCAATTTGATGTCCATCCAATGTACCCAATTCTTACCGTCGTTTGACAGCTCCCAACTACCTGTTAAGGTGTTGCCATCTTCACTAAACATTCCTGTGAATCGCTCCGATTTGCCCAAAATTGTCCAGGCACGGTCGATTAGGTTCGCTTGGTATGCACTGAAATTGCCTTGGTTGTCATATGAGTGTGTGGTGTACTTCTGACTGGAAGCATCATAGCCAATGATCTCAATAGCCTTAACCTCTTCTTTCCCCATATGACCATCAACATGATGAATAAGAAAATGACCCCCGGGCAACCATTCGTAGGTATCTATTGCTTTCAACTGATCAGCTGGCCCAGACGGACTTGCTTTAATCACACCCTCTGTATTCCATTTCCCTACGAAGACATTCAAGCGTGCCATTGCAGGATCTGGTTTAGACGAATTTTGTGAAGTAAGGGCATCATCATTCTCTTGTTCACTGATATTGTTTGTTGCCATTTTGATTCTCCTTTCATGCTATGTTTCTTATATCATAGCATGTAACAAATGTTATGATTTCTTATCAATTGCTCATTTAATTACTCAGGGATAACCAAATTACCTATTAACCGGAACTGCCCTTTAGAATGCACAAAAGCGACCATTTTGTAGGAATTTCGCATAATCGTGACCACCTGCATGCCGCGTATCTTCTCCACCAAATGCCAAATCGGCGAAAAGTCTCGGCTAAACGGCCGGGGACTGTTTTACACTGCAACATAACCCAATGGCTCCTTTGGGCACAGCACCAACCACAAACAAAGAAAGGACATGGAATAAAACGGTTGCATCTTTCGTAATTTATATATTGAACATATTGAATGAAATGTGGTGATTCGGATGAGCTCTACGGAAAGAATACCTTTATATCAGAGGGTTCAAGAGTATATACGCAACTTGATAACGTCAAAAGTACTGAAGATTGGAGACCGTATACCAACGGAAAAGGAACTCATGGAGCGTTTCGGCGTAAGCAAGATTACTGTCGTTAATGCCTTGGCCGGTTTGGTTAACGAAAGAATCATAACCAGGGTGCCCGGAAAGGGGACTTTTGTAAGTGAGCCTGAATATGAAATGCCGGAAACATCTCCTAAAATTGCCGTGAAGCCTATCCATAAAACCAGTGGAGAAATGGGGACGCGGTTGATAGGCCTAATTCTGCCCAGCATTTATGACTATTTTACGATTAGACTTATACAAGGTATTCAGCAAGCGATAAATGAAAACGGTTACCGTTGCGTTATTTATTTATCAGAGGGCAATCTTGATAAGGAAAAAGAGGCTATTAAGACATGTAGTAAAATCGGAGTGGAAGGGTTACTGATTTTCCCGGTTGACGAGGAGTTATTCAACGAGGAAATATTAAGCATGAAATTTGCGGGGTTTCCGTTTGTTCTCATCGACCGTTACCTTCCTGGGGTGGAAACTCATTATATAGCATCAGACGGTAGGCTTGGCGTTAATATGGCTGTAAATTATCTGTGGGAACTGGGGCATCGTGAAATCGCCATATGCTCCGATTCGCCCATACAAACCGTCACCGTTCAAGAGCGGATCGATGGATATATGAATGCCTTCAAGGAAAAGGGATCACTCATAAACCCTGCCCACATCGTGACCGGTTTTGAAATCGGAAGTCTTGAGCAAGCTGAAACACATCCACTGTACCGCTATATCCAAAATCGAATGGCAACGGCCTATATTACGCTAAATGGAAGTCTTGGAGTGAAAATCTATCAGATTGCGCGTCAAGTTGGATTGAAGGTGCCTGAGGACATATCCATCATCAGTTTTGACGATCCGACTTCAATCATCGAAGGATACAGCACCTTCACACATGTTAAACAGTTTGAACGAGACATGGGCTACCGCGCGGCTTACACGCTGGTTGAGGTCATTAACAATGATGACGGGCAACAAGGAAAATACTTTAAAACCCTAGTGGAGCCGGAATTGGTGATTGGCGAGACGACGGGAAAAAACGTTTTCTCCACCTCGTGATATCAACACCCGTTTCCCCCTATATAGGTAACCTAATAACGAGTCCGACGCGCTTTCTATTCAAAACCTGACAATGGAAGCGACGGTTCCCCGGGCTCTTCTACTACGTCAACTGCAACTTCCTCTCATGAAATCCTCCCATAATAAGTCCCAAATCCATAAAGAAATCCAGCAGAAGCTCTTCAAACCATTCACAGGTTGCTTTATTTCAATAAACATTTTTATCAAACAATTTCATAAGTATATATTGAATATAATGTATTTTTGCCAAGGAATAAAAACACCTGAACATGGCCGACAGCCATCGATCATGCCCCAAACGACGCATCGTACGCCCAGGGAGCAGTGCACACGATGTACAAAATAAAATTATGGAATGATTCCTACACCATATTGAATATATTTAAATTGTAGATATGAAACCGCTTGCAATGAAGGAGGGGGAGACAGTCGCTATTTACCGTCGAAACATCGAAAATTGGCTCTGTTCCTAAGCTATCGGGAATGGATTCGTAAAAATCCGATACGACGAAGTAGGAGGTGTACGGGGAATGGTACCAAAGGGTGTGGTTATCCACGGATTTGAGCAATTAAAAAAGAACAGGAAACTAACTAAAATATGGTATTTCAGGCATATCTATTTGTTTTTGCTTCCTGCTATCATCTGGTTTCTGGTTTTTGCTTACTACCCGATGTACGGCATTGTAATCGCGTTCAAAGATTACAAATTCAATCTGGGGATCATGGGGAGTTCATGGGCAGGCTTCAAATACTTCGTACAGTTTTTAAACGATTCCAAATTTTACGAAGTACTCCGAAATACGTTATCCATTAGTGCCCTTAAACTTGTTTTCGGATTTCCAGCTCCATTGATTCTAGCCTTAATGCTCAATGCCGTCATGCACAAAAGAATCAAAAGAGTGTTTCAAACGATTTCCTATCTGCCGCACTTCGTTTCGTGGGTCGTTGTCGTTACCTTACTTCAAAAAATCCTGTCTCCGAACGTAGGGCTTATCAATGACATTCGGTACCAAATGGGTTTGGATCCGATTTTTTTTATGGGAAAGCCGGAATTATTCTATCCACTGGTCATCATTTCTGACATTTGGAAAGGTATAGGCTGGGGTTCGATCATTTATTTAGCTGCGTTAACGAATATCGATCCGCACTTGTATGAAGCTGCGGAAATCGACGGGGCAGGTCGATGGAGCAAACTATTTAAGATTACGCTTCCATGCCTTGTTCCAACGATAGCCATACTGCTCATATTCTCCCTCAGCGGAATACTGAACGCGGGTTTTGACCAAATCTGGCTGATGCAGTCCCCAGCAACATTAAGCGTCTCGGAGATCTTGGACACTTATGTCCTAAAAACAGGCCTCCAACAGGGGCAACTCGCATATTCCACGGCCATTGGTTTATTCAAATCGGCGATCTCGCTGCTGCTCATTGTTGCTGTCAATAATATATCCAGGCGCGTGAGTGACGTATCGTTATGGTAATCAGCTAGCGCAGAAGATGAGGAGGTGTGTGTATGGGTGCGAGAAGGCTGACGACAGCAGATAAAATGTATATGACGCTTAACTATTCGGTGCTGCTGTTATTCTGCGCTACAGCACTATATCCATTTATCTATTTTCTAGCCCTTTCCTTCAATGACGGCTACGATGCGATGAAGGGTGGAATCTATTTTTTTCCTAGAGTTTTTACATTAGAGAACTATGCGAAAGCTTTTAGCAACTCTATAATCTTAAATTCGTTTTATATTTCCATTACACGAACGATTGTGGTAACGGTTGGCTCCGTATTTTTGACGGCCTTACTGGCATACGCCCTTTCACGGAAAGGTCTGCCCGGAAGAAAATATATCGTGTTTTTCTTTTTCTTCACCACGTTGTTCAGCGGAGGGCTTATTCCGACGTTTATCCTGTTCCGGCAATTACACATCCTGGATACGTTTTGGGTGTTGGTATTGCCCTCTCTATATAATTTTTTTAATGCGATTATTATGAAAACCTTCTTCGACGGGATCCCTGAAGCTCTGTCGGAATCGGCCCGAATCGACGGAGCAAGTGAGTTGGCGGTATTTGCAAGAATCATATTGCCTCTTTCGATGCCGGTGCTTGCTACCATTGCCTTGTTTGTCGGAGTGGGCGTGTGGAATGACTGGTTTACCGGTCAGTTTTTCATCCAGAATGAAAAACTGCAGCCTGCAGCTACGTTCCTTAATAAGATGATCAGCGAAGCTTCTTTCCAGTCGATGACGTCGGGAAATAGCGGATCTGCTATTCAAAACATGACCCAGACTCAGATGGAACTGCGAGGAGTAACGCCGGAAGCCTTGAGGATGACTTTCGTCATCATTATTACGACCCCGATTATCTGTGTGTATCCATTTCTACAGAAATATTTTGTAAAAGGCGTATTGGTAGGCTCTCTTAAGGAGTAGTTGGTATAAAAGGTAAAGCCTTTTATATAAAAACTTCCAGTGGAAGGGGATTGTAGTATGAGGAGGAACAAGCGTAGGAGTGTTCTTGTTATGACACTAATCGCTTTACTGCTTTTAGTGACCATGACGGCATGCACGGGAAAAGGCGGAGGGGAAGATGCAGGCACGGTTGACACAGGTCCGAAGGAGCAAGGTACTGAAGAAATAAAACCGGTAACCTTGACTTTTCTCAGTGCTTGGAACGGTGGCGGAGCCGGTTTCCCGCAGGACCAGGAGAATAATCCTGTAGCCCAAAAAATTAGGGAGAAAACCGGAGTAACGTTAAAACTGGAATCCATCACAACAAGCGAAGTAGAAAAACTAAACACCATATTTGCTTCCGGTACGGTTCCGGATATTGTTAACGCACCATTCTGGTCGACTACAGGAGGAGAAGGACAAGTCATCAAGAAGGCAGCCATGGAAGGACAGCTCCTGGATTTAACCCCATATCTCGATAAATACCCGAATATTAAAAGACTTGTGACTACCGGGATTGCAAAGGATTTTGCCGAGTTCGATCTCAATAGTCCCGATTTTGAAGGCAAGACTTATCTCATTCCTACGGAGACCCCGGACGGCACCCCTGAGAGCATTCATAATTGGAATTACGGTCTTTTTGCCAGGGGGGATATCCTGAAAGCTTTAAATGTAAAAGCGGAGGATATTGATACGCAAGAAGAACTATATGATCTATTGGTCAAGATCAGAGATGGAGGTTTTAAGGATATTGGCGGGAAACCGGTCATCCCGGCCGGAACGATGTGGAATGGATGGGATTCCGGCCAGTTCCTAGCCGGGTGGTCGGATTACACGATTTCGGACTTCCATCAAGTGGATGGAAAACTGATTCACTGGACGCAATCCAAGGACCATGAAGCTAAGTTGTTATACATGAGGAAGTTATTAACGGAAGGTTTGTTTGATCTTGAAGCCTTTAACAATACGAGTACAACAGCGAATGAAAAGCTTACGACGGGCAAGCTTGCCGTGTTCGGAGCCCAGCCGATGTTAGATGATTTGCAAAAAACGCTTTATAAGACGAATCCGGAAATGCAATATGAACTACTCGGACCGATGAAGAATAAGAGCGGAGAAATCCGAACGCAAGTGGAAAAACCCGGCCGTTCCGGTTTCCCTGCCCTGTTCTTAAGCGCTAACATCAAAGATCCTGATGCGGCATTACGTTACATTGATTATGTCAACAGTGAAGAAGGCCGATTGCTTGCGTATTTCGGGATCGAAGGAACGCACTACACCATGGAAAACGGGTTACCCCGGTGGATTCCTGATGTGAAAAAACAATTCGATGATAACCCGGATCTGAAAAGAGACGCAGGGCTCAATTATCTTCCAGGAAGATTCATCGGGGCATTCTCCAATGATATTACTTGGCCTATGCCCGAGGATCAAAAAACGAAGTGGAAAAAGTTGGAGGAGAGTCTCTCAGCAAAAATGCCTATCAAAATTATAGACAAAGTAAGCGCCAACTACCTTGCAAGAGAGTGGCCCAAATATCAGGAATATAGAGATAAAACCAGTAGTTTGAATTTCGATGAGGAAATTAAGAGAGCGTATTTTGCGGCGTCAGATCAAGAAGCTCTAGATATGCTTCATAGTGTTCAAGAAAAATTTAGAGCTGCCGGCGTAGAAGAAATGGCGGAGTTTGTGGCTCAAAAAGCTGCAGAACGAGATGATGTAGGGTTCTAAGTGAAGGAAGTTTATCCATGGGATGGTGTCACTGCCATCCCGAATCACTTTTTACATGTAAGGAAGGGGACGACAACATATGTTAAACCCGATTGTTTCAGCAGGCGCATTCACTGAACTCGATCAGTTTATGTTCGAATCGTGGGGTTATTTTGTCATTCCGAATGTACTGTCGAAAGAGGAGGTCAAAGAATGCCTGCAGGCATCAATTCGACTTCATGAAGCGGCAGGTACAGTCGGTTGGGGGCAAGTCGGCAGAGGGTATGAATCTGAACACGCTCTTGAAAACTTAATGGATCATCCATCGGTTTTACCGAAGATCCGAGGTTTACTTGGCGACCGATTCATTATGCAGTCCGGGTGGAATACGAAGCAGCCGGTAAGGGGAGGTATGGGAGGCTGGCATCAAGACGGATCCAGCGCCTTCGATTTTAAGAATCTGGGGTACCCAGTCCCCCTTATTCAGCTCCGTGCTTCATTTTTATTGACCGATCAGGAAGAACCTGGCATGGGGAATATGGAGTTCATTCCAGGCAGCCACCGCAGTCTCATTCCTCTGCCGGATTCGATCCGGACTACAAAGTCGGATACGCCGATAAGCCATGTGGTATGCGCGCCTGCAGGGTCAGTCCTGGTGTTTCACAACGCAGTATGGCATCGGACGTACGAACATAATTGGGATTACGACCGCTATACCATGCATTACATCTATAGCCCTCCGTGGGTAAAGCCCTCGGACCGTTTCCATAACGATGTCAACTTTATGCAAAGAACTACGCCTGTGCGAAGAGCTTTAATGGGGGATTTTTCAAGGCCTGATGCGCCATTTGGAGCAAGTTATACGCCACCTCCCTTTGAAGAAAACTAAAATCTTGTAAAAAAATATAAACGATGACGGAGGGGAAACGCATGTTGAACGTTGCGATGTTAAGTAAGTGGCATGTGCATGCAGATGATTATGCAAGAAGGTTACAATCTCACGGTAACGTCAAACTCACGGCAGTCTGGGACGAACAGCCTGAACGCGGAAGCGAATGGGCTGCCCAATTGGGAACGGATTTTGAAGCGGATTTGGACACGCTGCTAGAGCGGGAAGACATTGATGGCGTCGTGGTGGATGCCCCTACAAGCATGCATGCAGACGTCATGGTAGCAGCTGCTGAGGCCGGCAAACACATCTTTACCGAGAAAGCCATGGCTCTTACCGTAGCAGAATGCGATCGGATTACTGCAGCAGTACGCAAAGCAGGCGTCAAGTTCTGCATTTCATTTCCCGCTCTCACAAGGCCGCACCAATTGTTCGCTAAGCAGCTAGTAGATGACCATGTATTAGGAGACATCACGCTTTTGCGCATTCGTAACGGCCACGACGGTGCATTGAATAATTGGCTCCCGGATTACTGGTATGATGAGAAGCAAACAGGGGGCGGAGCCATGATGGATTTGGGCTGTCATCCGATGTACATCGCAAGTATGCTGCTCGGTAAGCCTAAAAGAATCACATCCATGTTTCATTATTTTACCAATCGTGCAGTGGAAGATAATGCGCAGTGCTCCATTGAGTTCGTAAACAACGCGGTCGCACTGGTCGAAACAAGCCTTGTTACGTACAAAACTCCTTCTGCCCTTGAGATTTACGGCACGGAGGGCACCCTGATGATCTCAGATGATACCGTTAGAGTCAGCTCGAAGAAGCTCGATGTACCTTTTTCCGGATGGATTTCACCTAATCAGCTCCCTAAAGAGCAGCCGCTTCCGATCATCCAATGGGCAGATGCATTGATTCATGACAAGCCGATGCCTTTCGGATTGGAAGAGGGGACGAAATTGACGGAGCTATTGGAAGCAGCATACATCGCTCATAAGGAAAACCGAACGGTAGAGTTTAAATAACGCGGGGGAGGGAATGCGATGAGAACCGTAAAAGTAGGGATCATCGGTTGCGGAATGATTGCGAACGGCAAACATATGCCGTGTTTGTCCAAGTTAGATAACGTACAAATGGTGGGCTTCTGCGACTTGAAACCGGAAAGAGCCGAGGAAGCCGCGGAAAAATACGGCACGCAAGGCGCTAAGGTGTTTACCAATTACAAGGATCTGCTTGCTATGGAGGAGATTGAGGTCGTACATGTGCTAACACCGAACAGCTCCCACGCGACGATTTCCATTGATGCGCTCGAGAGTGGCAAACATGTCATGTGCGAAAAACCAATGGCAGTCACAGGAGCGGAGGCCAAAGCGATGTACGAAGCCCACTTGCGAACAGGAAAGAAGCTCACCGTCGGGTACCAGAATCGTTCCAACGCCAAAAGCCAACTGTTAAAAAAGATGATCGCCGATGGGGAACTTGGAGATATCTATTTTGCAAAAGCTGTCGCTACCCGAAGACGAGGCGTACCTACATGGGGCGTGTTTCTAGATAAAGAGAAGCAAGGGGGCGGTCCTATGATCGATATTGGAACCCATTCCCTTGATCTGATCCTATGGTTGATGGATAACTATGAACCGGAAAGTGTCGTTGGCAGTGTCTTCCATAAACTGAAGCATACCGAAAATGCCGCGAACGAATGGGGAGCCTGGGATCCCAACGAATTCGAGGTAGAAGATTCGGCGTTCGGGTATGTGAAATTTAAAAATGGAGCTACGGTCATCATTGAAACAAGTTGGGCCCTCAACATTGCGAAAGGTGGTGGCAACCTGCTGTGCGGAACGAAGGGAGGAGCGGATTTTGCTAAAAATGAACTGCGGATCAATGGCGAGAGGGACGGGAGCTTGTTCCTGAATAAAATTGAGGTGAATCCGAATGCAAGAGAACTGTTCAGGGGAGAAGAAATGACCGATTTCGAGTATGAAGCCAAACAATGGATTCACAGTATCGTAAACGATACTGAACCTTTAGTTAAACCGAGGGAAGCTATGATTGTTTCACAAATATTAGAAGCCGTGTATATATCCGCAGATACAGGCAAAACCGTTTATTTTGATTAGGAACAAATCCTGTGTCCGATGACAAGAACATATAGACATTGAAAGTCGCTAATTTAGCGGCTTTTTTGTTTTGCCGGTTTGATGGATCTAATCATTTTCCAATCGCGATTTCATTAAGCTAACTGGTAGGAAGAGGTAATAAATGAATATATCTATAATCCACCTTTCATCGTTGTCTTCTTTTCCAATATGATGATTATGTATGGCGACAAGCAAATCAGAAACTGTATAACGGACAAATCGACAGGGGTGTTTACCTTAACCATTCACCTTGTAAAAAAACGATTGGAGGACTTCATAATGAGCGAAAAACGCAGAAGAAATGGGAACGCTACAACGATCCCGATTCCTGGCGTAGGGAATATGATTTTTATAAATCCAATTTTGGCGCTCTGTTTTCTGAATCATTCCGTTGCCTGAATGCTATCACGCCGAAATGAACGAAGAAGAAAACGAAACGCAGATATGGATGAAATATATCAACGGCATATCGGGTTTAGATTTGACTGGCGATATGTATGAACGCGCAGCCGAGGAATTAGGACGGTTCCAAGGCAAATTATATGCCGAACAGCCAGTTGTTTTACAGAGCTTGACCAACCTGAGCAAAGTGGATTACATGAAAAACTTCTATCTTCATTACCGGTCATGGAATAGAGTGTACGATTATATACGCTCCGACGATTGCGAAATCCCGAAACACATATGTCAAATGCTCATCGACATTGATGAGAACGCAGACGAAATATTCAACCGTATTGAAAAGCTGCCCATCGTTCTGTGCCACAGGGATTTTTGGGTGACAAACATATTCTTCTCAGACGGTAAAACCATACTCATGGACTGGGATACCGCGGGGTGGGGCTATTTAGGTGAAGATATGGCAAGTCTAATCGCGGACGAAGCCGATGTCGAATACATGGTTGAATACTACCGTAGATGTATCCCGGCGTATTACAAGGGTTTTTCGGAATATGCGGATATTTCACACATAACGGATAACTGTGTCTATGAGTTGATTCTACTTATGTTCGGATACAGGCTTGTAGAGTGGTATATGGACGCAGGATCTGGAAATAAAATCCAAGAAACGGATAATGAAAGAACGCTGCACATCCATACCCTGCAAAAAATCTATGAGATAAGGAATGAACAATGATTGATAAATGGTTTCACTTATTACATAAACCGCTCCGAAAACAATACGGTCACCGTCGGGGTAATCACAAGACGACATAGACTCATGGGGTGATATAAAACCGTCCGCAGGGCAGGTAACGAACCTCGAAAAGTGAAAAAAACGCAGCAGACACGCTTTCTCAATCCGTACCCCATAATATTACTTCGGAAATGGGTTTGGCGCTACTCGATGTTGCAGATGCGATCCGTCCTTATCCGGAAGTCATTGATTATTTACAACATGTCAAAGACGACAACTTTTTGGATGAACTGGTTAAGTTGGAAGGCGGGAAGGAAACCCAGGACGCGATCTATACTTATCTCAGCAAATACGGCATGCGCTGTGCTGGAGAAATCGATATCACCAGAACTCGTTGGAGCGAAAAACCGTAGTCGGTGTGGAGAATGCTACCAAACGGATAAAGGATGGGCAGCGAATTCGCATACATGGGACTGATGGGTATTTCGAAATATTGTCATAGCTGAGTACCATTTTCGTATACTTCGTGGATTCCCTGAGCATGTTTCACAAGAGATTGATTAATAAAAAGACAACAGCCTGTTAAAAAAGGATGAGTAAGATTCACATGTTGGTGATGGATCTGAACTCATCCTTTTTTCTGCATTTCTTCAAACTAGATTCCTTTAAGTGTGCTGCTTATAGACAGATATATATGATCCGATTCGAAAATAATTGAGACGGATGAATTTATCGATTGGGAGTTGTAAATATTATGTATGGAAGAGCTTTACTACAACATAGATTGGAGACTTCACACTATGGATTCCCTTCAATCCTCCAATCGGAATGGCAGTAAAAGTTCAGTAACATTCCGGTCGGCGGTTATATTCACAGGTATCTTTTCTGTCTGGGCTGTCGTTAACCCAGAAAATCTGACGAACACCTTATGGGGATGGGTTTACAAGTACCATGGCCAATTAGCTGGTTTACGATGATGATCCCGCTTATTGTCATCGGAATTTGCTTATTGCTGGCCTTCAGTAAGTTTGGCAATGTCAGGCTGGGGAAGAAGGATGAGAAGCCGGAGTTTAGCACGTTCTCAAGGCTAGGAATGTTGTTCACTGCAGGAATTGGTGTCGGCCTTGTAAACTTTGGTGTCGCCGAGCCGCTTGTTCATGTCCCTATCGAACCGGGGCGAACTTGTTGCTCTTCCATGGCAAATTCCGGACTTGCACGTGTATACACAGATGTTGTGGCATAAAGACAAGTGGCTTTCACCTATCATGATGTCTTTCATAGAAGCAACAAGGGAGGTTCTCGCTTTAGAGAAGGATAGGGAAACGGGTTCCCAAACAGAAGAAGCATGAAGTCGTCTTTTATAAAAACTATATCTATCAGAGGCTGGGCTGAAATAGGGGAGCTCAAAGGGTGCGTGGCTGCAGCACCGTGCTAAAACGCTCGCAATCTGGATGATGTTTACGATGTCGTTCCCGACATTTGTCGGCGAGTCCAAATTTGCTGTACAGTCCTCCCACAGCGAAACGGCATTGTGGGTGGCAAGCAAAGCGTATCAAGCGGTCGCCGAGCATACCCTCGGGACGGTAAGTGAAAGAGAAGCTGCAGGGGTGGAGGCTGCAGCTTCTCTTTCTGTTGTCTGGCGGTATGATGATCTGACACTGGGAAATCAGTTGCGCGGCTCAAAATGGCGGTTCAAGTTCAAACTCAACAGCCGCATCTTTTAACACCGTCTGCTGCTCTTTACTGAGAGGTATCCCACTGTGTATTCGATCCTGTTCGCGCTCATATTCAAGGACCCCCGGAAGTGTTGCTCTATCGTATCCGGGCATTGGCTGCATTTTACTAGTTATACTCATATAAGTGTCCATTTCTTTTTTGAACTGATCTGGTTGTATAAACCGGCTGATATCCAGTGCGATGATCAACGCGCCTTGATTAGCTCCCTTGTACTTTTTCCCATCGTCTTTTTCTACTACCCGAAGACCTGCTAAGAAGCCGCCCAAAGCTTGGCACATAAAACCTAATCCCATATTTCGAAATACAAGTCCGGGCGCGAGCTTAAACAGCTGCTCCAAGTGAGGAGAGGGGTAGAGGTCATGCATTGCCCCAAAGTCTAGAACCATGGGTACTTCAGTGCCCGAAGGCACTGCGAAGGACATCGGTGATCCACCGGCTGCACGCATGATCGATTCCTCGGTGGTTAAGTGTAACTGATGCCCAGACGTAACATACCCGACGAGCCCTTGTTCCGCAAGGAGGCGTGAGTAGATTCCAGCTGCTCCGATATGTCCGTGATTCCGTGTGACGGCCGCAGCGATCCCGTGATTACGGCAGCGATCAACGATCTCTTCCACTGCCCGAAATGCCGCAAAATAACCAAGTCCTCCGTCTCCATCCACTACCATCGTAGAAGCCGCTTCATTCACTGTGTGGACTTGTGGATTTGGATGAATCAAACCATCTCGCATGATCCGGGCGTAGGTAGCTATTTGCTGGGAACCGTGACTGAATACTCCTCGAAGATCATTTTTTACGAGTACTTCCGCTAGAAAATCAGCTTGTTCTTCCAACATACCAGCCTTACGGGCTAGTGCGGAAGTGAAGCACCTGAGCTTTTCAGGCCTAACTCTGATACTGTCCTTCTGCTCTACATTCACCTCGTAACCCTCCCAATCCACCATGATTTTAATACCATAATCATTCTTTAGCTGATAACCTAATCCTTCTAAGTTTTTCATATCCTATGAATATAATTACCCCTGCAAGGGAGCACAGAATAATGGAAATTTCCGACCCGTGTTCCTTTCGTTCAAAACCATACATTGAAGGAGTACTTTACAATACTTCGCAAATTGGATCTAAAAAGTTGGAGATCACAGAGGGCATCCCAAGAGGAACCTGCTTCGTTTGGAATGTTTTTTCTGAAAAAGGTGAAATCGTTCTAAAGGGGCTTGAAAGAAGCAGTGGAAAATACGAAAGGAGATACATCGGTTAACCTGGCGAATCGCTCAACTACGATGAATTCTGATTTATGCCAAGTTAATCCGTATCTCTATAGTCAATACATATTCATTTTGGTACTATTTTTATAATCTACCGGACACACTCCAACTCGGTTTTTAAACAGGCGGCTGAAATAATATTGATTCTTATAGCCTACTTTGATCGCCAAATCACCAATTTTGATGTTTTGCATGGAGTTGTCCAATAATTCCTTCGCTTTCGAGATGCGAAGCTCAGTCAAATACTCCAGAAAAGATACTCCGACCTCTTTTTTCATTCGTTTACTCAAATAATTGGAATTAATATGAAATAACTCCGCCACATGAGGTACGGCCAGTTCCGGATCATTGTAATGACAGTGGATATATTCTGTTATTTTCACCATAATTGGCGAGAGTCCACAGGCATTCGAGAGTGCTTCCTGCGTCATCTCATTCTTGAGCTTCGTAACTTCGTCAGGATGAAGACCGCACAAGTGATCGTGTAACTTAGACAGCATTCGGTTTAGATCGCTCTTGGGTACCGGCTTCAGTAAGTAATCATAAGCATGCATTTGCAGGGCTCTTTGCGCATATTTAAAATCATCATACCCACTAATAATCACCACGACCATGTCAGGATACCGACTCGTTACAATTTCGACCAGATCAAGGCCATTCAACCCCGGCATGTTAATATCCGCTAGCAATACGTCTGGTGTGGATTCCTCGATTAGAGACAGAGCCTCAGCAGCATTCCTTGCTTCTCCTGATGGTTCAAAAGGCAGCCGACTCTCTTGGATGTATTTCCGTAAGCCATTACGGATAATTTTCTCGTCATCCACGATTAGGACTTGCCACATGAGTTGTTACCTCCAAGCGGTACATTTATCGTCATACAGGTTACACCTTGTCCACTACTGATCTGCAAACCGTAAAGCTCACCATAAGCAAGTTTGATGCGATGGTTGACACTATATAGACCGAATCCGATCTCTTCGTTTCTGTCTTTTTTTCCGTCCCGCAACGTCTTCTGAAGTGATGCGAGCCTGGATTTAGGAATGTCTACTCCGTTATTCAGGACGGTGACGATCAGTTGATCCCCTTGTTTATATGCACGAATTGATATTTTACTTTTCTGGTTTGTCAGCGGCTTGATTCCGTGATAAATCGCATTTTCAACGAGTGGTTGAAGGATGAACCGAATGATCTGATGTTGTTCCAAATGCTTGTCATAGCTCAATTCGTAATCCAGAATATCATCATACCGAACACATTGGATATTTAAGTAGCTCTCGACATGTTGAAATTCTTGTTCCAGCGTTACAAATTGACTGCCGCTGCTGAGTCCAAGCCGGAAATACGTGCTTAAGGATTCTACAATGTCCACCACATCATTTGCGTCATGGCTTGCAGCCATCCATTGAATCGTATCCAGTGTATTATACAGAAAATGGGGCTTAATCTGTTCGTGAATCATCTGCAGCTCCATTTCCTTCTTTTCTTGCTGGGATTGATATAGCTTAATGAGCATTTGATTGAAACTACGCGCTAACTCTCCAATCTCATCGCGCCTTTTATCGTTAGAACGCACGCTCCAGTCACCGTCTTCCACTTGTCTCATCAATTGACGCAGCGCCTGTATCGGCTTAGCTATGGAGGAGCCCAATAATAGGACGAGTATCAAAAAGAAGATACCTACTACAGTTCCTACCATAAGAGCCGACCGCTGGGTCTTCGTCATACCTTGGGTAAGCTGGGATTTCGGCACTTGGAATATGAGCTTCCAGCCCGGAACACCGGTAATCGAAGCCGTAAAGATAGCCATGTTAGCTCTGGAATCATCCAGTTCTGGAAATTCTGAATTAACGATAAGCGATCCTCTACCGTCATACACCAAAATGTCTTGGGCGATATCTTTCATTTTACCGATAGGAACGGCGGCTGCGATGTAAGCTGCATCCTCATGAACTAGCGGTTCAACACGGTACAGAATAACAACAATCTCTGCTTTGTTGGCTCTTGAAACAATAACGTTACTTACAACGCAGGGAGCATTCGACGAAATCAGTTCTTTATAATAGTCTCGATTTAATATAGAGAAAGAGTTGCTATCCGGCGTCCAAGAGTTTCCTTGGAGATCAACAATCCGAATGGACTCGTAGTCATGACCTCGACGTTGTTCGAGCTTGCGACTTTCGCGTAACAGCTCTTCTCGAGTCAAGTGATGATCAGAAGCAAGGGTGGCGAGCATTTCGACTTCTCCAATCCGCTGCTGAAACCAATAGGATATTTGTTCGCTCCGGGCATTGACGATTTGCTGTGTCAGTGATTCATTGAGTGGGACGACCGTTCGTTCCATCTCTATGTGTATGGCGACTAACAACGCAAGGAATAGTAAGAGAAAGCATCCTCCGGCATATAATGTAATTTTTCGTTGTATTGAGTGCATGTCTTTATTACATCATGTTGCATTCCCTTTATAAATGAGAAGTATCACTTATCCAAAATGTATAAATAAAGTCCAAAATGTGCAAATACATTTGGAGATGCATAGCCTATAATACATATTGCACATTTTTTCACAATGTTTAAAATTCAAGTACAAACGTTATCAGGGGAGGAACTATGAGAAAACACGCAGCTAGAGTATTGTCCATTATTATGGTGCTGGCACTTGTATTTACGATGGCAGCTTGCGGCTCGAAAGAAAACGCAAAGGATGCATCGAATGGTACAACGACGGCCATTGGGGTAGGTAGTGGTAAGCATGGTGACATTAAAGTTGAGGTAACCTTTACGGATTATAAAATCACGGATGTGAAGGTTCTGGAGCAGAAGGAAAATGAAGTACTATCGGAGCCTGTATATACTCAATTAAAGGAAAATGTCATGCAGGCAAATAGTGCAGAGGTAGATGTTATTAGTGGATCTAGTGTGACGAGCAAGGGGTATTTGGATGCAATTCAGGATGCGATTGTTAAATCGGGAATTGCGCTGGTGGCAGGTAGTGGAACAACTGATGCGAAACAGACCGAAGAGTCGGAACAAACGTACGATGTCGTCGTGATCGGCGCGGGCGGTGCTGGCTTTAGTGCAGCGCTCGAAGCAGCAGATGCCGGAGTAAGCGTAGTTATTCTGGAGAAGATGCCGACCGTTGGCGGTAACACATTGATCTCCGGTGGGGAGATGAATGCGCCTGACAACTGGGTTCAGCATGCACTTGGCATTACCGATGATAGCCCAGAGTTATTTTATCAGGATACGATGAAGGGTGGCGACAATCTAGGCCAGCCGGAAATCGTGAAGATTTTGTCCGAGCAAGCACTGGGTTCAGCCGAATGGTTACGTGACGAGGTAAAAGTAGAGTTTTTATCCGATCACCTCTTCCAGTTCGGGGGACATTCCCGTAAGCGTGCACTTATTCCTGTCGGCCATACAGGGGCGGAATTGATTACGAAGCTCAAGACCAAGGCCGAAGAGCTTGGAGTTAAGATCAAGACAAACATGAAAGCTGAGAACCTACTAACGGATGAGAGTGGTAAAATAGTTGGCGTTGATGCGAGCACAAATGGTCAAAAGGTGACCTTCCATGCGAACAAAGGCGTTATCATAGCGTCCGGTGGATTTGGTTCTAATATTGAGATGCGTAAGCAATATAATCCTGAGTTGGATGAGAGCTATATGTCTACGGATACGCCAGGGACGACAGGTGACGGGATTGTTATGGCTCAAGCAGTTAATGCAGATATTACGAATATGGAGAATATTCAGACCTATCCGATCTGTGACCCTGCTACAGGTGTAATCTCACTTGTGGCCGATTCCCGGTTTGATGGCGCGATACTGATTAACCAAGGGGGAACACGATTTGTAGAGGAATTGGAACGACGCGATGTCATTTCTAAGGCAATTCTAGCACAAGAAGGGCGTTACGCTTACCAATTCTGGAATCAGGAAATCGCCGATATCGGCAAGACGATCGAAGTGCACCAAGATGAGTATGATCAATTAGTTAGAGAGGGAATGCTCTATAAGGCTGACACGATTGAAGATGCGGCTAATTTCTTCAAGGTAAATGTAGAAACATTGAAAGAGACTATAAGTAAAGTCAACGAGTATGCGAAGACAGGCAAGGATCTGGATTACAACCATCGTGGTGGTTTGGTATCGCTGGAAAAAGGCCCGTATTATATTCAAAAAGCAGTTCCGTCGGTCCATCATACAATGGGTGGACTGGTCATTGATACGAAAGCACGTGTTCTGTCGACAGAAGGTAAGGTTATTCCGGGACTGTACGCTGCTGGAGAAGTGACAGGCGTTGTTCATGGTGCGAACCGTCTGGGCGGAAATGCCATTTCGGATATTGTTACTTACGGCCGGATTGCTGGTCAGGAAGTCGCAAAGTAGATGTGTAAGACTTTTTGAAGATTCATTTTTTAAAAAAAAGATCATTTGAAGTGCTAGAAGCTATTTCTTAAATGGCGGGCTAGCACTTCTTTTCTTAATTTGGTGAAGCCCACATCAAAGAATGCTATGATATCCTGTTTACTTTCTTCTTATTATCTCTTGATATATGGATAACTATAGATAAGGGGTTGAATAATAATGAATGCTAAAGAAGCAGCGTTGTTACTTGGGGTTCATTACAAAACCATTCTAAACATGATTAATGACGGGCGTATAGCCGCTTCGAAAAACGACTCCGGAGATTGGGTAATCAGTGAGAGTGACTTAGCTGCTCGTGAGCAACAGATTGGCGATAAAGAGTTTGCAACGATTTATACTCATATGGCAGTACAAATAATTGAAAAAGCTCATAACCGGGCTATAAAAGCAGCAAGAGAAGAGCTTATTGACGTTGCGCGTGCAACAATAAAGGTCAAAGAGAATAGGAATGAGTTGAATCAACAAGTAAAAAGACTTCAAAATGCATTAGATGCATATAAGGCTGCTGAAGCTTTCGCACTCACTGTTGATTCAATCAAAAAACAAGCGGAAATAGAAAGACACCAATAGTACCTGATAAGTATTGGAGACATATCTAAACGGAACTAATTATGTGGAGGTGTACTTAATAAGTGCAGAAGGATACCCAAGATGATCTATGGCAAAGAATACTTTTAAACCCGCTGATCAAACTAAGCATCAGTGGGTTTTTTATATGAGATGTTATTCTACACATTTACGATCTTTAGAAAACATAAATATAACCATTTTTCCACTTGTAGTCCTTTTCAACATTGGATTACTCTGAAAGTATTGAACATATGAAATTGTTCATCAGACTATGAGGAACCGGAGAGTGATAGGCATGACGATGAAATTCCGGAAATACAAAGATGAGAGCGATTACATGGCACTACGTAAGGTAATTACTCAAAAGTTTGCCGATCCAACCCGCCGTTTTTATCCTAGTCTAGCGGATTTTGATTATAACCGCGCCTTCGGCGGTGAAAAATTCCTTCAAAGTCTGATGGTTTGCGAAATCGAAAATGACACCATTATCGGTGCTATTTGGCCTGGGCATTATCGAATTCTATATTGCTTTACCGGGCCTGAATACATTCATCTAGAAGATGAAATATTCGCTTGGGTGGAACAACACTATTGCGGTCCGTCACTTGAAGATCGCAACGGACAGGAGGTTTATATTTGGGGCTATATTGAGGATCTTCCCCGAGTACAAACGCTCAAAGCCAGGGGATATGAACAGCATACCTGGTATATGTATTCCGGGGTTATTGATTTAGAAGATGTGAATCAAGAACCTCATTTTCCCGAGGGGTTCAAGGTGCGCCCGATCGAGGCGGGCGATTTAGAGCAAAAGGTCAATATCATGAGCGGTTCAGCTGGTTTGACTGCGCCAGATATCGAGATTTACCTTCATTTGATGTCCTGTCCAACGTACCGTCAGGATTTGGACTTGGTTATTGTGAACGAGACGAACGAAATTGTCGGCTTTGCAAATATCTGGCTCGACAGTGATAACAATATCGCAATTATCGAACCGTTTGGAACGGCTCCCACATATCGAAGGCGGGGATTGGCAACAAACCTGTTGTACGAGTGTATGCGACAGTTAAAAGAGGCCGGCGTCAGTAAACTCTACATCAATCATGGGGGAATGTGGACGCTTGATCCAGAACCAGATGACGCGATGCGAGTCTACACAAGAGTTGGATTTCAAGCACTGGGAAATATGTTTGTATGGTGTAAGTCGTTTTCTTAATTGACCCCTTGAAAGTCGCTAATTTAGCGGCTTTTTTTGTTATATCGGTACAAGTTCATGTCCCGATTCGAGGTCACGAACTTGTACCGATTGCCGTAAAGGACTAGAACGTGTCCGATTACTGGTTAGACAAATATCTAATCATTTTCCAATCGCTATTTCATTAAGCTAACGGGCAGCAAGAGGTTATAAATGAATATATCTATAGTCGACCTTTCATCGTTGTCTTCTTTTCAAATATGATGTTTATGTAGACGCTAAGGATGGTGATTTTAATATGTTAATGGAGAAGCCAAGCATTATATTAACCACAGGGATCATGGCTAGTGGAAAATCGACCGTAGCACAGTTGCTTTCTGAACTCGATAACATAACCTCTGAAAAACTAGTTGGGTAAATTTGAACGGCGAACAACAGGCATAAAAATGTTGTACCTTTTAAAAAAACGATTGGAGGACTCCATAATGAGCGAAATAACAGCCGAAACTTTGACACCGATTTTAAGCAAAATGCTCGGTACAACAATAATCTGCACCGATTTTCAGACCAAACCATTACATGGTGGTACAGTGGGCGATGTACAGCTTATAACGGGCAACGCCAAAACCACTGACGGCGGGATGTTACCTTATAGAATTATTTTAAAAACGCAGAAGAAATGGGAGCGCTACAGCGATCCCGATTCCTGGCGTAGGGAATATGATTTTTATAAATCCAATTTTGGCGCTCTGTTTTCTGAATCATTCCGTTGGCCTGAATGCTATCACGCCGAAATGAACGAAGAAGAAAACGAAACGCAGATTTGGATGGAAAATATCGAAGGCATATCGGGATTAGACTTGACCGGCGATATGTATGAACGCGCAGCCGAGGAATTAGGACGGTACCAAGGCAAGTTATATGCCGAACAGCCAGTTGTTTTACAGAGCTTGACCAACCTGAGTAAAGTGGATTGTATGAAGAACTTCTATCTTCATTATCGGTCATGGAATAGAGTGTACGATTATATACGCTCCGACGATTGCGAAATCCCGAAACACCTATGTAATATGCTCATCGACATTGATGAAAACGCAGACGAAATATTCAACCGTATAGAAAAGCTGCCCATCGTGCTGTGCCACAGGGATTTTTGGGTGGCAAACATATTCTATTCAGACAGTAAAACCATACTCATGGACTGGGATACCACGGGGTGGGGCTATTTAGGTGAAGACATGGCAAGTCTTATCGCGGACGAAGCCGATATTGAAAACATGGTTGAATACTACCATAGATGTATCCCGGCGTATTACAAGGGCTTTTCGGAATATGTGGATATTTCACACATAGAGAATAACTGCGTTTATGAGTTGATTCTACTGATGTTCGGATACAGGCTTGTAGAGTGGTATATGGACGCAGGATCAGGAAACAAACTCCAAGATACAGATGATGAAAGAATGCTGCACATCCAAACCCTGCAAAAAATCTTTGAGATAAGGAATGAACAATGACAATTGGAGGTATCATGAATCTAAAAGACTACGGCTTTCCGGCTCAAAATTATTCAATAGACATAGAGGGGACTTATGCAAGAGTTACCGCTGTGCATAAAGGGAGCTACAGCCTTGTTACCGAGTATGGTGAATGCACCGCAAAACTAAAATCGAGTGTTTATTTCAACAACTGTACTGAGGAATTCCCCACTACTGGTGACTTTGTAGAAATTCAATACAACACAGAGGGTGAAAGCCTTATTATAAAAACGTTAAAACGCAAATCCAAATTTGCGAGAAATGACTTATCCGGTCATGGGTCTGAATATGTCAAAACCATTAAAGAGCAGACGGTTGCTGCTAATTTCGACTATGTATTCATCATGCAATCCCTTAATCACGATTTGAATCTAAAGCGATTAGAACGCTATTTAACTCTATCATGGCAGTCGGGTGCAGTGCCTGTTGTGGTGCTGACGAAATCAGATTTAATAGAAGACTACTCTGCACAACTTACTTCAGTCAAACAAATTGCGATTGACGTGGATGTTCACGCGATCAGTGCAAAAACGGGCTATGGCATTGACGGACTTGCAGACTATTTTAAAAAAGGAAAGACCATTGTTTTTCTTGGATCGTCGGGTGCGGGAAAATCCAGTCTTGTCAATGCTTTGGCAGGCAAGAAGGTGATGTCTGTCAAAGAAATTCGAGAAGATGATAGCAAAGGAAGACACACCACCACGCATCGTCAGCTGATTAGATTGGACAGCGGCGTGATGGTTATTGATACCCCTGGCATGCGTGAGCTTGGTATGTGGAATGTTTCTGAAGGCTTGAGAGAGAGCTTTTCTGATGTAAAACAGTTTTTAGGACGATGCAAATTTTCAGATTGTAAGCACCAAAGCGAGCCTGGTTGTGCGATAAAAATGGCGATTGAGGACGGAAACCTTGCCTATGAACGGTGGGAAAGTTATCTAACTCTTAAAAAGGAAGCTGCGTTTGTTGATGATAAAGCTACTTATTTACGCAGTAAAGACCATCAGCAAGTAACGATGAAAGTATGGGAAAGGCAGAAGAGTAAGGAGACTCGTCGTACTAACGATAAACATTGATTTTACTGATAAGCATATCGTACAAGTCTTTATGTAGCTTGGATTGAGATAATGCCGAATGTTGATAGATAATGGACTAGCAGAGTCTGTTGTTGTCGTCGAAGGACAAAAGCATAATCCCATAGAAAGTCGCTATATTAGCGGCTTTTTTTGTTTTATCGGTACAAGTTCTAAATCTGAATATCCTTGAGTTATTTCGAAACTGAACTAACGGGAAGTGTCAGTTCAATAAATACAAGAAGGCAGTCGGGCAATGTGAGCGGGCTGCTCTTTCGATCAGCTAACGGGCAGGATAGTTTAACGACAGCAGAGAATAGCAGTCTAATAACTTTCTAATATGAATTGGCTTGCATTTAACCTGAAAGCTTGCCGATTCACTAATGTCACATGTAAGAGATCAGGTGAAGGGCGATTTTCGTGGAAAGAACTGCTTGCGGATCTGTTGTCGCGAGACAAGAATATATTGCAATTCAAATTCGATCAAAGACTTGTCACGAGTTAAGAATAAGTATAACCAAAATGAACGATTACATAGCCTTATCAGTCTTATGTATGAGAATAACAAAAGGGGGTGCGTGAGAATGACTGATCGAGAGATTTTCGAAATGTATAAGGAGCAAGTTTATTATTTTTGTTACTATATAATGAAAAATCAGGCTGATGCTGAGGATATTTCCCAAGAGGTATTTGTCAAAGTAATCTTGGCAGACAGAACTAAGGTAAGGAACTTGAAATCGTGGATTCTACGAATTGCTTCGAATGAATGTAACAATGTTATGAGGAGACGTAAAACAGGATGGATGAAAGAAGTGCGTCATTATTTGTTATCCAAAACTCAGGACTATAACCCCGTAGAAGAATGTTTAGATCATCGGGAAACGAAGGATGAGCTACAAGGATTATACAGTGAGCTCCCTGAAAAAATTAGAATGGTGGTTGTGCTTCGATTTATCAACGAATTGACCGTACCCGAAATTTCTAAAGTGATGAACATACCCGAAGGAACTGCAAAATCAAGATTAAACAAGGGGCTAAAACTTCTTAATAAAATGGTTGAACCACAACTAAAGGAGATGAGAAGTAATGAATCGTTTTTTTGAAAATGTTAGGCGTACTCCTCAGCCGGATTATGACTTGATGTGGACAGCCATCGAAAATGAAGCACACAATCGACGAGTCAATCTGCAAACTTCTCAAAAGGCTACTCGGCAACGCGGTAAAGTTATTCCTATCAGTATCGTTTTCTCTTGTTTCTTACTTGTCGCCATCCCTGTATTCGCAAGTGTGACGATTGATTGGGATCGAATCGGAGGAGGTAGCGTTGCAAATGCATTGAATAACGGTATCGGCCAGCAGTATGATCTTCAATCTTCCAGTTCAGGTGTGACCATGAATTTGAATGGTGTTGTGACTGATGGAGAAAAAATGAAGATGCTCGTGTCTCTGGACACTCCAACTGATCTGACGCAATATACTGGATTTGCTACAGAAATAAATACAATGACAAGTGAATACAAATCGAAGGCAAAAGTATATGGTTATTTTGGATACGATCCGGACAGCCAGAAACTCATTGGTGTCTATGAAACACCCGATACCTTAAAGGATGACACGAAGGAATATACGTTCGAAGCACAAAATCTTATTTTTTACCGTGATCGGGATATTCGCTTGAATTCTAATCATCAACCCGGAGATACAATGATTACAGGAGTTGCACAGTATCCAACGATTCATATTGAGTCCGTTAGACAGGATGGAAATCAAACCGTTATCCGCTATAAAGTCGCTGCTTCCCCATCTCACTTAGGACATGGTAATCCTCATTTAGTAGTTCATACCGGTGATCAAGAATTAGACGCAATTCCAACTATTTTACCGAGCGAAGATAAAGATTTGTTGATAGAGCAGGTGTTCAATATGACCAAAACAGATTGGACGGATGCGAGTATTCATTTCAGTTACATTGAAGAAGCAAAGCGGATATTGGGCACTTGGAAATTCGATTTTAAAGCAGATGGTCAAAAAGCAAGTGAGGCTATCTACACAAATAAATTACTTACTAGTCCTGAATTCCAAGAAAAATCACGTATCACTTTAGAACAACTTGTGATTACTCCTTTAGATATCCAAATTCTAATAAACGAAGAAGGTTCTCTTAAGAATGGAATTGTTCATTACAACATAGCACAATTGGCTATAGGGGATAACATAATTACTGGGGTGAGGACTTTGAAAGGTAACCTTCCCGAAAGCTATCAGCATTTATTTCAATTTGAATCTCCGGAGTGGTACAAAAACTGGTCTGATGTTCCAATGAAGCTGATATTAAAAGATGCTGTCGTTGAGAAACGGGATACTACGAAGAACTGGATTACTCTAAACAAACCAAAACAAGAAAAGCAGTATACCAAACTCAATGTCGATGGATTTGATATTCAGTTCACGTATTATATGGAGGGGGAGAGTTTGATTGTAGAGTCACAATCCGAATCTCCAGGCTTCAGGGGCGTTAACCAAACAACTCTGCGAATTAACGGCAAAGAAGTAGTACCTGAAATTACACCTAAGGGTATGGTTTCTACAGAAATAAATGTTGACAGCTATAGTGGTATTCCATTGGATGAGATGATTGAACTAAACCCTGGTATTTATAAATACACCGATCCAGATCGGGACGTAGAAGTTAAACTATAATGGAGCTAAAATCCCAAAGAGAGTCCACATTAAGTGGGCTCTCTTATTACGACTTTAGTCAGTTGAGCACGCGATAGCGTGCGAAACATAAAACCACCTGCTATGCGAGTGGAGGGAACGAGAGTTTGAGTAATAATATGGGAATCGGACATTTTGGTTAGAGAGGGCAGCACTACCAAGCAATAAACCAAGTTTATACATCAAACTGGGTACGGTATCGACCTAGTGCAAACTCAATGCCTCCCATTACCAGTCCAATGAGCCAAGGGATCAAATAGTACATCAAACGAAATAATACAAGAACCGCAGCGTTTGTTTCAGGAGGGTATCCAAGGGACTGAAGACCAAGCAGGGTAATAAGATCAAAACCGCCAATGCCGCCGGGTGTCATACTGACAAGACCAGTCGCTACGGCGACGGTGTAAATGCCTAATGCCGTTCGAAGAGGAAATTCCGGAAGTAGAGTCGCCGCAATCGCCCAGAAGGCAACGCCTGCTAATAGCCACTCCACGACAGAGACACCTACAGCTGCAACGATTATGGACAGATTCATCTGGGGCAGATTGCGGTTCAGCCATTTGCTATAGAAGGGAGTCCGCTGAAAGAGCAGGTACCCCGGCAGATAAAGCGCGATCGCCCAGACAGCATACAAGGTCCAGCGATGAGATTGAATCACCGCATCGATCGGAAACAGCCCGGTCAAATCCCCCCAAGCCAGCAGCGAAACTCCCGTAATTGTAATAGTAGCCAGAAAGGCAATACAAGCTGTTATAGTTGGTATCGAAACTCCTCGCCCTCGGTATAGGAAGGTACGAAGCGCGGCACCAACGATCCCGGCAAATCCTATAACATTGTTTGACGTGTTAGCAATCCATGCATAGCGGAAAGTCGCCCAGATCCCGAGAGGAAGCTTGAAATGATGCCGAAGCAAAAACTCATAGACGCTAACCGATGCGACTGCGACTAGGGATAGAGACAATAGAAGGAAGATTCGTGTAGGGTCGAGATGCTTAAGGATTTCCAGCGTGGCAGCCCAGTCAATCCGGCCCAGCTCAGACTTTCCCGCCCAAACAATCATTCCGAGGATGATCATAGGAATCAAGATCTTCACAATTTTCATGCGATATAATGTTGAGATGAGTTTTAATTTCCCCAATCGTGCAAACTGCTTTTTCACCTTTGCCATTTGCATTCTTCCCCTTACGTTTATCGTATATCTAGTATGCCCATAAGGACTCTCATTTAAAATCCGAAGCTAAGTATCAATTATCAATTTCATACTTTTCTTTTAAAGCAAATGGGGTACACCGAAACTTAACTAAGGTCATCACGCTATATGAATAGCCGCTTTCAAGCAGCGTTTTTCTGGTTTTTAAATTTGCTGATACGATTCCCCTAAAACAGTATCATTTTTTGACATAATTTAAAGTTATTATTTACCCATCAAGCGAAATGACAAATCATTGAAAACTCTAAGAAAAGGAAGGGATTGAATATGGCAAATTATACGCTAGAGGAAAAAGACAGCTTTATCGCTTTAGGAAATGGAACGGGACTCGTTTTTGTAATTAATAGAAATGAGGAGGGAAACAAATGAGTAAGATGATCGGTGTGGAAACGACCATGAAAGTAAATACCCAGCCCCACGGAAAAATGGTTGCTTATTGGTCAGTCACATTACTACTCGCAGCAGCTATTATGCTAAGTGGTATCGGACAACTGATGCAATTTGGAGGCAACCTCGATTTAGTTACGAATCTGGGCTACCCATTATACATATTGACTATTCTCGGGATATGGAAAGTGCTTGGAGCCATCACTCTCGTCGTGCCAGGTTTACCTCGACTTAAAGAATGGGTTCACGCAGGAATCTTCTTTTTGATGACGGGTGCGGCATTGTCTCATGCATTTGCTAACGATTATGGTGATTACGGTTTTAATCTTATCCTTCCGCTTTCATATGCTGCACTAAATATCTTTTCGTGGGCTCTACGACCAGCAAAGAGCCGCTTACACTAAAATACAATTGCAACCTTTTGAATATTGCGATGTTACCACATGGTTGAATCAGTGGTCATGTCAGCCCTCCGGTAGAAAACCGGGGGCTCTTTTTTGTTTCCAAAAAAGCAGGCAGCAAGGCGCTCTATTCTTATCATAGCCGTAAATAGGGCTGGCGCTGCGTGCGTCGTTCCTTTATGAAAGAGCTGGGCGAGGCTAACGTAAGCGCCGGGGTCTCTTACTAGGAACTTAGTTGCATTTTGACGATTGATGACAAATGTTGCTTTTTAAAAAGATAAATTTTGGGTAACTGATTCAAAGTGGTCTTTATTATTGTATCCACAATATCACAATTGGAGGGATCATATTGCCAGGACTGAAATTGGGAAAGAACAGCAAGCCGGCCCGGTCAGAACAACCGGATGAATCCCGGCGGAATTTTTTGAAAGCCTCGGGTATGACGCTGGGCGGTCTGATCGTTGGCAGCGTGTTCGGGGGTGTCCTGACGGACAATCTTGAGAAAAACAACTCCCCCGCACCGGCCAGCAAGCCGGAAGCTTCGTTGCAGGATGCGCTAATGTTCTTTAATCAGGAGCAGTTTAAAATGACCGAAGCGGCGGTCGAACGGATTTATCCCGAAGATGAGAACGGCCCTGGAGCCAAGGCGCTGGGCGTAGCCTTTTTTATTGATCATCAGCTTGCAGGTCCTTGGGGATATAATGCGCGGGACTATATGATGGGTCCTTTTGTCCAAGCCCAGGCAACGCAGGGAGAGCAGTCGCGCCTGAAACGCAACGAAATGTTCACGTTGGGTCTGGAGGGACTTAAGAGTTACTGCCAGCAAAAGTATAAAAAGGTTTTTACGGAACTTGAGGCTCAGCAGCAGGATGAAGTGCTGACCGCTATGGAAAAGGGGGATAAATTTCCCATGCGCGGGGTGACGAGCAGCAGTTTCTTCAAGATGCTGAGAAGTTTGACGATCGAAGGGGTCTACGCGGATCCGCTCTATGGCGGCAACCGGAATATGAACGGGTGGAAGATGCGGAAGTTTCCGGGCAACCAGATGAGTTATGCCCAGCAGATTACGAAGGAAGGGCTGGTTCAGATGAAGCCGAAGAGCCTGCAGGCTCACATGAGCGAATAAATTTCACAGATATAAGGGGACATCAGACGTGGGCAAATTACCTAAAGTACCAGTGGTTATTGTTGGAATGGGTTGGGTCGGCGGCATTATTGCGGCCGAACTGACCAAAGCGGGCATCCAGGTAGTCGGATTGGAGCGCGGAAAGAGCCGAAGCACAGAGGATTATTTCATGGATCATGACGAGCTCCGGTACGCGCGGCGTTTTGAACTGATGCAGGATCTATCCAAGGAAACGATCACCTTCCGCAATTCGGAGTCAATGAGGGCGCTGCCGATGCGCAGCTATGGCTCCTTTCTGCTGGGAGACGGGCTCGGCGGTGCCGGATCGCACTGGAACGGGCAGACGCACCGTTTCCTGCCGTATGACTTTGAAATCTACAACCAGACGGTGGAACGGTATGGAAAAGGCAAAATTCCCGAGGGCATGCAGCTGCAGGACTGGGGAATCACGTATGACGAAATCGAACCGTACTACGACAAGTTTGAGCAGGTAGCCGGCATTTCGGGGGAATCGGAAGCCAATCCGATGCTTGGCAAACGGTCCCATCCGTTTCCGACCCCGCCGATGAAGAAAACGCCGATTTTGCAGCGGTTCGAAGAGGCGTCGAAGAAACTCGGATACCATCCGTACATGATCCCTTCGGCAAACCTGAGCGAGAACTACAAAAATCCCGACGGCATATCCCGGGCAGCCTGCCAGTACTGCGGATTTTGTGAGCGGTTCGGCTGCGAGTACGGTGCCAAGGCGGATCCTGTCGTTACCGTCATTCCGACGGCGATGGCCACCGGCAAGCTGGAGGTGCGCACCTTCTCGAACGTGACCGAAATTCTCCATGACGGCAAAAAAGCGACCGGCGTGGTGTACATCAACACAGTGACCGGGGAAGAGGTGACCCAGCCGGCGGACGTGGTCGTTCTCGGCAGCTTCATGCTGAACAATGCGCGCCTGCTGTTGAACTCCAAGCTCGGGACGCCTTACAACCGGAAGACCGGACGGGGGACCATCGGCCGAAATTATGCGTATCAGGTCAACTCCGGACGTGCGGTCGGCTTTTACGATGACGAAGAGTTCAGCACGTTCATGGGCGCCGGGGCGCTCGGGATGGAGTTCGACGACTTCAACGGGGATAATTTCGACCATTCCGATTTGAAGTTTCTGCACGGGGCTGGAATCCGGATCAGCCAGAACGGCCTACGTCCGATCGAGAACAATCCGGCGCCGCAGGGTACGCCGACCTGGGGCAAGAAGTGGAAGGAGACCACACTAAAGTATGCCAACCGGGTGCTGACCGTGGCGACGCAAGGGGCTAGCCTGCCCTGGAAGCACCATTACCTGGATCTGGATCCGACTTATAAGGACATTTACGGCAAACCGCTGCTGCGGATTACGTTTGATTTCGAAGATCAGGACCGAGAGCTGACGAAGTATCTGGCAGATAAGGCGGGCGAGGTTATGAAGGAAATGGGGCCTTCCCATGTGGAGATCAAGGACAAGCTGGACCCGTATAATATCGTTCCTTACCAGTCCACCCACAATACCGGAGGCGTCATTATGGGAGCGGACCCGGAAACGTCGGCCGTGAACAGTTACCTGCAGATGTGGGAAGCGGAAAATGTGTTTGTGGTGGGTGCTTCGGCATTCCCGCATAATAGTGGATACAATCCGACCGATACCGTCGGCGCGCTCTCCTACAGGGCGGCGGAAGGGATCCAGAAATATTTGAAACAGGGAGGCATGCTTGTCTGAACGGGCAAGTCCTTCCATGCTTATGCGATTAACATGCTACTTCATGAGACTTCAAGGAAAGGGAGGGATCGGCTATGCTTTCGACGATTGGAATACCGGGGCTGCTGCTGTTGCTGCTGCTCGCCCTGCTGCTGTTCGGACCGTCCAAGCTGCCTCAGCTTGGCAGGGCGGTGGGAGCGACACTTCACGAATTCCGCAACTCCGCTCGTCATCTGACGGAAGAGGACGAAGAGAAGCAGGACGCGGGGCGCCGCCAGGAAGATCACTAGGAATGGTTTGTTTGGTTCGAAGATGGCAACTTAATTATTTTATCGGGAGGGATTTGACATGAAAAAATGGATGTTGATTGGACTTACCTTGCTGCTGGTTGTGGTGCTGAGCGCATGCGGAGGCGGCGGCAGCTCGTCGGACGAGTCCTCGTCTTCAGGCGGATCGGATGGTGTAAAAGAAATTAAGGTGACGGCGTCAAACTTTAAGTTCGAGCCTACCGAGATTAAAGTCAAAAAGGGCGAAAAAGTCAAAATTACGCTGGAGAACAAAGATGGAAATCACGGCCTGGCCATTCCCGATTTCAACGTTGACCTGCAGCAGCCTGGCTCGACCGAATTTACCGCCGATCAAGTTGGTGAGCATGAATTCCACTGCTCCGTCATGTGCGGAGCCGGTCACAGCGATATGAAGGGGACCTTGATTGTTGAATAAATATGTATGCGGTTGAGACCGCCGGATTGCCGCCTGGATGACTGCGGGAGGCAGATCAAGAAAGCGTTGACCAGCCGGACCATAAAGGTTCGCGCTGGCGGCGCTTTTTTTGCATATTGTGAATTCAGAAATCTATGAGAATTGTCTGAATCGATGACATGATAGTTTTTTCGTAGAAATAATACTTTAAGTTAGGAGTTGATTGCTGATATGGCCTTCTCTAATGAAGTAACGAGCAGGAAGAGATAATAAATGAATATATCTATAGTCGACATATCATCGTCGTCTTCTTTTCAAATATAATGTTTGTGTATTATTCAATAAATCGTCCACGCTAAAGGACTGTGGTTGGATTCATGTTAGAAGATAATAAGTTCTTGACTATGACGTTAGGGCATAGTGCATAGTTCTCTATGAATACATAACTAGGAGTGAGAGAAATGAATATAAAATCACTGCGTTCAGATCATATTTATCAAAAAGTTGCCCAAGCTTCACCCGAGGAAAAGCTTGAATTATTCAGAAACGAAATGATGGCTCCCTTTATGAAACAATGGCAACTTCAACAGATTCCTTTTAAAGCTGAAGAGGCGAATGGTTTTGATGTTATTACGTTTAATAGTATGATGCATCGATCCCCTGATCAGATTACCCCTCAGATTTCGGCAGAGATCGAGCTGATTTCGTCCGAATCATTTTGGTTAGAGTGTGAGCATGCTGTGAAGAAAAGCCTGCATCTATTTGTAGAGCATGAAATTAACCTCCCCGTGTCCGATTATTTGTTTACCATTCAACTAGGGAATCCGGAAAACGGTGCCTTAGCAATAAACGAAGGATATAGCGGCTTTGGGGGCATTCCTGGGTTTATCTGGGGTACACTCTTGCCAAATGAGTACACGATTCCTCGAATGAAGGCTGCGCTGGCGCACGAATGCAACCATAATGTGCGATATCAATTTATTCAGTGGGATCACACGGTTAATCTGGGCGAGCTGATTGTAAGTGAAGGATTAGCTGAAAACTATGCTACGTTCATGTTTGGAGAAGAATTGCTCGGCCCTTGGGTAACGAAGACAAATGCAGAAACACTGAACAGGCGCATAAAGCCTGTGCTTAGAGAGCAATTGCAATTAACTGGGTTTGATCAATTTGCTCCGTATCTTTACGGTGACGAGATTGCAAAACTTCAAAACTTTACACCGGTTAACATGCCTTATAGTGCCGGATACGCTTGCGGATATCATTTAATCCAATATTATTTAAGAAAAACAGGAAGAACCATTTTCGAGGCCACAATAACACCTGCTGCTCAAATACTAGACGAGGTAAAAGAATTTTGGAATGAAGAAACCATTATTAGTTATTAATGATTAAGCTAACGGGGAACGATAGCTTAATCAAAATAAGAAGGCAGCCGATCAATGTGATCAGCTGCCTTCTCGTTTTTTCGGAAAAAATGAACTGCGCACTAAAGCGGATAAGGAGGGAAAGGGTAACCTTCCATTGAATAATCGAGGCATAGGGACAGAACTTTTCTCTACTTCTCAACACGCCAATCTACCTTTTTCAAGATCAATACGATGGAGATCAGCGAGAAAAGCAAGAGTACAAGCGAGTTCCAGGCAACAGACCCGGACCAACCCGATATCAGCACCTCCCGCATGGCCTCAGCTGCGTAAGTGGTTGGGAAGATATAAGCGAACCATTGCAAGATCACAGGCAATTGATCCATATCCACCATGACAGGCGTCAAAAACGAGATGAACATCATCAACGCCTGGACCAGCATATTCGTCAATTGATGGCTAGGCGACCAGAAGCCGATCAGTACACCCGCGCCAACCACGCTAAAGACGGTGAGCAGCAATACAGGGACAAGTCCCCAGCTGTAGTGGAATTGAATGCCGTAAGCAAGTTGACCAATCATCGCCAGGATAATAAAAGACGGTACGCACATGATCAAGCCGCGCAGCAGATTGGCGAAGATGAAGTTTACCTTGGCAATCGGCAGGGACGAATAGTACGTGAAGTGGCCTTGATGCTTCTGCCAAGATATCTCCTGAGCCATGGAATTGAGGCCCATGACGATTAAGCCGAAGAGCATATTTCCTGTAATAATACGGGTCATGACAGCCGGCGTTGGGTCGACCGTAAAGAATTTGAGAAACAACAGCGTCGTTAAAGGAAACATGCATGCCATGATGAAAATCCAAACCCATGCCTCGCGGATAATCGAGAATTGAATGCGGGCCAGGATCAGCCATTCCGTCATTCTGCGTTGGATTATGCTCTGCTGCTGGTGCCCTTGGAGAAAGACCGCTTCTTGCAGTTGCAAGTCATGATTTTGCATGGATGGTTTCATCTGTTCCATGTTAGACCACCTCCGTTTTGGCAAGCTGATCCTGTTCGTCATCGATATGGAAATAGACATCCTCAAGATTCGGCGGGACCAATGAATACTCTTCGATCGGTAACTGCTGCTCAGTCAAGACTTCAATCGCGTGGCTGGCATCTTGCTTCTCAATCAGTGTCCGGATTCGGTTTTCTCCTGTTTTGGTCCACTGTCCCAGCGCGCTTAAGCTTCGGCAAACATAATCGCTCTCGCCTAAGGAAGTCGTAATTTCCAGCTTCATCCGCTGATCGACCTTTTGTTTTAAGACACTGACATGATCGATGGCCAATAGCTTGCCGTGATTTACAACAGCTACTCTGTCTACGACCTGTTCGGCCTCCAGCACGTTGTGTGTCACCAAGATTACGGTTACTCCTTGGCGATTGCGCTCCTGAATCAGATCCCATACGAGCCTTCTCTTTTTAGGGTCTAGTTCATTGGTCGGTTCATCCAGGATCATGACGGGGGAAAAGCCGATCAAGCAAGTACCAATCCCGATTAAACGCTTCTGTCCGCCAGAGACGTTTTTCAACAGCTTATGACGAAGGTCCTGCATTCCAAAACGTTCCAACAATACCTCTGTTTGGTTTACGGCGGACTCCTTCGTCAAACCCCGCAATCTTCCCGTAAAATACAAAGCTTCCCAGGTTTTTAAACTGGTCAGGGCGTGAGGCTCTTGCGAGTAGTAGGCCACCTCCTGAGCAACTCGCTTGGTTTGGGTCTGTACGCTGGTTCCTTTATAACGTACCGTACCTGAGGTGGGAGCAAGGTGGCCTACCATCTGCTTGATTAGCGTGGATTTTCCTGCTCCATTCGGACCGAGCAAACCGAGAATCTCCCCTTGTTGAACGTCGAAGCTTATGTTTTGATTGGCGATAACCTTTCCTTTTTTGTACGTTTTATTCACATGCTCTAATTGATAGATCAGCCTCATCATTCTTGCCCCTTTCTGCTGGTACTATGGTTTTGCTGCTACGTGTCTGAACCCCGAGAGAGTATGTATTCTTTGACTGATCAATGCTGTGGTTGAGCTGGTGCCTAAGTATACTTAACGGTAAATGAGCAGGCGTTAATATTAAGATACCGTATTGCTCTGCCAAGGAGTGACGGGCGACAGAATGGTTTTCGTCTCTGTCTCAAGACGGAGACGGCATGCTGAGCTCTCGATCCCAATATTACGATCACAAGATATATGTAACGCCATTCCGCGAAAAAGCGGGTGATGATAGTGAACGTACGCGGAGTTCGCTTAGAGCGGAAGAAAACGAAAAGCTGGACAAAATCGCGAATTGATTGTGAGCATATGAAGTTAGGGGAGGAAACCCATGAGCCTGTAACGGTTTTTGTTACGCTTACGATATGATTGGATTCAGAAAATGTAGAACCATGCCAGGTTCAAGAGGATATACCTCGTCCTTGATCATGGTCGGAAAATCATATCGCAAGCGGAGCTGCGCTTCGTTCAGCTCAGAAATAATCTGAAGCGCTTGTGCAACTTGCTCTGCACGCAAGAAAAACGCACCGAATGATCCAAAGTCGATGCCTCGCTCTGTCGTCATTGGATCAACATAGCTAAGAGGGGGCTCACCTTCGACTATATCTCCACAAAGCAAGTAGTGAATCGCCTCCCAGGATCTATCAATATCCAGTCCGGGATAATCCTCTATTTTCAAATTCTCCAATGCAATTTCGCCGGTAGCGATTTGCTGCACCAGTTTGTCATCAATAGCAAAGTAATATCCGTACATCCCCATGTTGTCACCCTTCTCCATTTTTAGTAGTGACTCTACTGAACTATCTAAATGTAACACCCGGAAATTGTGTATTTCAAGGAATTTTGGATATAATCGTCAAATGTAAGTGTTTAAAGTAAAGTTTGAGGGTGCTGCCTCTATCTATAATTAGGATAAGGTGGAGGAAATGGTGTGAAATTGAGCACCGATTACTTAAGTGGAAATGTGATACAATCAAAAAAGTTTGCCCTTGCAATATGACAAGAAAAAGGGAGTGGAATAATGAAAAAGGGTTTGCTCATAGCTTCGGTTTTATTACTAAGTCTTGTGTCAGTAGCTTGTAACAACGATAATAGTGTATCGAATGAAGTGGGGACACAGGAAATTAAAGAAAAAGTCCATGCGTATAGTGTCGGTACCTTTGAGGATGTAACTGCATCCATTACATCACATGAACTAATTGTGACTGATAATGGTAAAAAGACTTCTTTTGACCTTCCAGAGAACGAATTTTTTGTTTCGATTGCACCGTTTATTGAATACACGCATGAATGTGCTATCCACAATTTAACGGGGTGCCAAGGCGAATTAGTAGATAAAAACTTCGATGTGCTTATTCGGGATGAAGAAGGTAATGTGGTGATGGATGAAAACATTACTTCTTTAAAGAATGGTTTTATTGATCTATGGTTACCGCGAGATCGGACATATCAAGTGAAAATTGAGTATGATGGCAAAACAGTAGAATCTGAAATCGCTACTTTTAAAGATGACAATACTTGTACCACAACGATGCAACTAACATAACACACAATAAAGCATTAAAGCCTGATCGTTCAGGCTTTTTTATTTTATGGGTATAGGTGGAATCAGGAACTTTTTCATAGGGCTCTTAATTTATGGTAGGAATGCTCAAAAAAGTAAAAGAATTTACCCCTCTGTTGAAAGATTATCTCCCTATCACAAGTGAAGGTTTAGCACTACTATAAGGGTAGGTTGTAAGAGATTCGAGAAAAGTTATCGCGCAGCAACACTTTAGTCCATTACCGCTACACCCGGTTACACGGCATGATTTCCTCCCCTGCGCAGTACTGAACTGCCTGTATGATGAGCTGCTGCGATGTAAGTACAAGCCACGTTTTTTTTGTTTCTGCTGTCAAGATATTCAATCAACTGGAACCCGCACAAAGTATTAACCTGCCTAATTAGCATGACTCTCTCTCCAATAGCATGAGCATGCCCAATCAGCAATATTCCACACAAAAAGTATGAGCTGCCAGTCAACATGATCCCCTCACAATGGCATGAAATAACCCACTCAGCATGATCCCACACATAAGCATGAACTTGCTTATTCCGTACGAAACAGTCACATTCGCACAAATTTGCCGCAGAATTTCTTTTTTGAACGGCTTGATTGCTCCAGATTGTTCTTTCTCGTTAAGACAGAGAAACAATGTAGGTTTGTTTGCACTCTGAATCATTAAAAAAGAAAGTTGGAAAATAACGTTCGTTATAAAGAAGTTAGTAAGTTTTATTTTTCCAAAGACTACTCCACAAGGAGAGTGTATTCATGTTTAGAGAGATGCATAAGTCCAAAATTCACCGTGCTGTCGTGACGGAGGCCAATTTGAATTACGTGGGAAGCATAACCATCGATCAGGATATTTTGGATGCATCGGACATCCTGGAGAACGAAAAAGTGCAAGTTGTCAATATAAATAACGGAGCCAGGCTGGAGACGTATGTGATAACAGGCCCCAGAGGCTCGGGTATGGTTTGCTTGAACGGCGCCGCTGCCAGACTTGTGCAGCCGGGCGACCGCGTCATTATTATTTCTTATGCAATGATGGAGGAATCGGTAGCCCGGACGTATCGTCCGCATGTCGTCATTTTGGACGAGCATAATCGCATCGTAACGGAGGATTATCAAGAACTGCATTCCACAACGGTGTAATAAAAGACAGAACGGAGGGCTGCCGACTATGAGAACCATCCGTAATTTGTCCGGCGTATTGCTGGCGCGCAAGGAAAACGATGCGGGAATTTTATTTTGCGAAAGCGGTCAGGAGCGTTACTTGTCGTATGGCCAATTACTTGTATTGGCCGGAAGGGCGCTCCATCTGCTGCGCGAGCAGGGCCTTGAGCCAGGGGACTTTGCCGTTATACAGACGGAAGATAACGAACGGTTTATCCTTCTATTCTGGGCTTGCGTGCTCGGCGGCATTGTCCCTGTACCTGTGACGGCGGCGCGTACGGACGAAGGACACAAAAAGCTGATCCAGGTATGCAAGCAGTTGGAAGCGCCGAGATTGCTCTGTGATGAAGAGCTTTGGCCGGGAATTCAAGGCTACGCTTTGAAGCACGGGGAGGCGGAGGCGCTGGCCCAGCTCGAGTCCGGCAGCGTGCCGGTTGCTGAGATATTTGCAGCGGCTGCGGATGCAGTTCGGCCCGAGGCTGAGTCATATGACGCTGCCGAGACGGACATCGCATTCATCCAGTTTACATCAGGTTCTACCGGAGATCCGAAGGGGGTCGTATTAACGCACGGCAATATTCTGTCGAACATGCGCGCCATTATCCTTGGGGCGCAGTCGACGGAGAGGGATTCTTCGCTAAGCTGGCTGCCACTGACGCATGATATGGGGCTCATCGGCTTTCATCTTTCGCCGCTGTTTTGCGGCATGAATCAGCTACACTTGCCAACCTCGACGTTTGTGCTTCATCCGATGAAATGGCTGGAACTTACGCATAAGCATCGGGTGACATGCCTCTCTTCGCCGAATTTCGGTTATGTGCATTTTTTGCAGCATTGGAAGCCGGAAGGAGCGGACGATTGGGATTTGTCTTGCGTCAGGCTGATTTTTAACGGGGCCGAACCGATATCGGCCGCCCATTGCCGCGATTTTCTGGAGGCGATGAAGCCGTACGGGTTAAAGGGGAATTGCATTTTCCCGGTATACGGGCTTGCGGAAGCGAGTCTGGCCGTAACGTTCCCGGGGACGGAAGATCACCTGAATACTGTCCTGCTTGATCGCCAATCGCTCGCTGTCGGACAGCCTGTACGAATGGCCGCACACGGGGATCATGCCGCGATCGAGATCGTCGAGCTGGGTTTCCCCGTACAAGAGTGCGAGGTGCGCATTTGTGACGAAACGGGAAACCCTTCGGCAGCAGGCAGCGTAGGCTTGATTCATATTAGAGGGCGCAACGTTACAAGCGGCTACTATAAGCGGCCCGATGTAAACAAGCAAATGATTTTCCCGGACGGTTGGCTGAATACGGGAGATTTGGGTTTCTTGCTGGAAGGGCGTTTATATGTGACGGGCCGCATGAAGGACGTCATTTTCGTCAACGGGCAAAATGTGTATCCGCATGACCTGGAGACGTTGATCAGTAGCCTGAAAGGGGCCGAAATCGGGAAAACGGCAATTGCCGCCGTTCAGGATCTGACGACCAAACGGGATGCGATCGCCGTTTTTATTCAGCATCGCGGCAAGACCGGCGGATTTGTACCGCTGATGGCTAAGGTGAAAAAACTGCTGAACAGATCGGCCGGTCTGGACGTTGCTTTTGTTGTCCCCATTCGGCGAATTCCGAAAACGACCTCCGGTAAAATCAGGCGCTACGTATTGGCGGAAGCGCTGCGCGAAGGCGAGTTTGCCGAAACGCTTGCCGAGTTGGCTGAGCTGGAAGCGGCGGCCACGCTTAAGTGGTGTGATGCGGAAGGCGGCGATGCCTTGCGTGGGGATGTCGGCTTGGAGCCAGCCATGGAGACGGAAGAGCGGATCATGACCATCTGGCGCGAGGTGTTGAAAAAGGATTCTATAGGCCGGAAGGACAGCTTTCTCGAACAAGGAGGCAATTCGCTCAAGGCGGCTTATGCCGCCGCCAGGCTGCAAGAGACGTTTGGCGTCGAGCTTACCCTTACCGAGCTGTTTTTGCATGATACGGTGGGTTCGCTGGCCGCTTTGCTGGAGCAAAAGGCGCAAGAGGGCGAAGGAACTGCCGCCGCCGTCCCTCCGCTGGTGTCCAAAGCGGAGGAGCGGACGGTTTATCCGGCGACCTCGGCGCAAAAGCGACTGTTCATTTTGGAAGAGCTGAATCCGGGGCTGCTGGGCTACAATCTGCCGTTTACGGTCCAGGTGAAGGGCCCGCTCGATATTGAACGATTCCGCGCGGCGTGGCAGGCGCTGATAGAGCGGCATCCGGCGCTGCGGACGTCCTTTTATATGGAAGATGGCAATGTGATGCAGCGCATTGAGCAGGCGGTTGAGCCTCCGCTTGCCGTCGTTGACGGAAGCAGCTGGCCGGCGTCTGTGCTGACGATGCGGCAGCGCAGCTTCCTGCAGCCGTTTAATCTGGAGCAAGCGCCGCTGCTGCGGATGGAGCTTGTGCGCCTGGAGCGCGAGTCCAGCGTGCTGCTGCTGGATATGCATCATATCATTACGGACGGAACGTCGATGGGCATTTTGATGTCCGATCTTACGAGGTTTTATGAGGGGAACGCGCCGGAGCTGTTGTCCATTCATAGCGGGGATATAGCGCTGTGGGAGGAAACGGGCCGAAGCGGCGGCTGGCTAGAGCGTCAGAAGCTTTATTGGCATGAAATCTTTCGGGATGGTGTGCTGTCTCCGGCGCTTCCGTCCCCCCGTCCAAGGCCGCAGAAGCCAAGCTACCGCGGGGCAATTGAGCGCTTCGAGCTGGAGCCGGAGCTTGCCGGATCGCTGCGGGCGTTGGCTGGACGCGAGGGTGTAACATTATACACCGTCCTGCTTTCGATTTATTATGTGCTGCTGGCGAAATATACGGGCGAATCCGACATCATTGTCGGCACGGCAGCCGCAAGACGGATGAGGCCGGAGCTGCAAAGCGTAGTCGGGATGTTCGTCAACATGGTTCCGATCCGCCTGCGCGGGCAAAGCGGTTTGCGCTTCGATCAATGGCTGATGCAGGTCAATGGGGAGGCGCTTGCGGCTATCGGCAATGGGGATGTGCCTTATGAAGAAATAGCCGAGTTGGCGAATGTGAAACGGGAATATGGGCGGAATCCGCTGTTCGATTCGGTGTTTACGCTGCAAAATATGGAGCTGCCCGAATGGAGGGGCAAGAATGTCGTTTATGCACCCCAAGAGATGGACAGCGGCACGGCCAAGTTTGACCTGACTTGGGAGTGCGCGGATAACGGCGTTAGTATCGCATTTACGCTGGAGTATGCGCTGGATTTGTACGATGAGCGGGCCGCCGCGCAATTGGCCCGGCATTATGTAGCACTGGCCCGGGCAGTCGCCGCGCAGCCGCATGCGGCGCTTGGTGAGCTTGATCCCATTGATGCAGGGGAGCGGGAACGGCTGCTCCAGCTTGGCCGTTCATTCGGCACCCAGCCGCAAGAGCTGTCGCTGCACAGGCTGTTTGAACGGCAAGCGGTGGAGTCACCGCAGCAGATTGCCGTTGAAATGGGCGAGAGGGCGTATACCTACAGTGAGCTGAACGAACGTGCCAACCGGTTTGCGCGCGCGCTTGTGCGGCGCGGCGTTGCGCCGGGGGCAAAGGTGGCTCTGCTGCTCTTGCGTTCGCCCGATATGATTACGGCGATATTGGCTGTGCTGAAAGCGGGAGCGGTCTATGTGCCGATTGACCCGCAATATCCCGAAGAACGGATTTTGTTTATGCTGCAGGATACGGAAGCGCGGGTGATCGTGACTGCGGCTGCGATGATGGAGATGGTCGCAGGGCTTGCCGGAGACAGCATAGATGTCGTCGACATGGATGGACTCGATACAAGATGGGACGGCGAGTCCGGCCATAATCTGGACTTTGATGGCTCGGCAGACGATCTCGCTTATATCATGTACACGTCCGGATCGACGGGCAAGCCGAAAGGGATTATGACCACGCATCGCAATGTGTCCCGGATTGCTGTCCATACCGATTATGTAAGCATTTCGGAAAACGATGCGCTGTTGCAGCTTTCCAACTATGCCTTTGACGGTTCAACGTTCGATTTGTACGGAGCGCTGTTGAATGGCGCGAAGCTGACGCTGGTTGGAGAGGAAGAGGTTGCCGACGTTGTGAGACTGGCCGAGCTGATTGAGGGCAGAGGCATTACCGTATTCTTTGTGACGACGGCGCTGTTCAATACGCTGGTCGATCATGGGCTGGAGTCGCTGCGCGGCGTGCGCCATATTTTATTTGGCGGAGAGCGGGCTTCCGTACCGCATATCCGCAAAGCGCTCCGCGCGCTTGGATCGGGCGTGCTGCTGCATGTCTACGGTCCTACGGAAACGACGGTGTTCGCTACCTGTTATCCGATTACGAAAACATGGGACAGTGAAGGAGCGGCCACCGTGCCGATCGGCGTGCCGATCGCGCGTGCGGAAACACTGGTACTCAATGAACAGAGCCGATTGCAGCCGGACTGGGTGCCGGGGGAGCTGTGGATTGCGGGTGACGGTGTCGCATCCGGTTATGTGAATTTGCCGGAGCAGACCGCTTCAAAGTTCCGGCCGCATCCATTCCGGGAAGGCGAAACCGTGTACGGAACCGGTGACCTGGTGCGCCGCCTGCCTGACGGAAATTTGGAGTTTCTGGACCGGATCGACAGTCAGGTCAAGCTGCGGGGTTACCGGATTGAATTGGGCGAAATCGAATGCAGGCTGCTGGATTGCGCGGGCGTTAAGGAAGCGTATGTGGCGCTGATCGAGAATGACGGTGCGCGGTATTTATGCGCTTATATCGTGGCAGAGCAAACCGAAGGGCAGGCAAGCGTTCGGAGCCAACTGACAGGCAAGCTGCCGGCATTTATGATTCCCGCCGCGTTTGTGCAGTTGGAGAAGCTGCCGCTGAACGGGAGCGGCAAGGTGGACAAAAAACGTCTGCCTGCGCCGGAGCGCGCAGCGGTCGCAGCGGCGTACGCAGTCCCATATGAAGCGCCCGCCACCGATACGGAGATCCTTGTCGCAGGATTGTGGCAAGAAGTGCTTCATGCGGGGCAGGTTGGCGCGCTTGACCACTTCTTTGAGCATGGCGGCCATTCCCTGAAGGCAGCCGCATTGACCTCGGCAATCTACAAGCATTGCCGGGTGCGCATGTCGCTCCAGGAAATTTTCAAGCTGCCGACGGTCAGAGAGCAGGCGGCTTGGATCGACAGCGCTGCTAAGGAAGCGTACGAACCTATTGCAGAAGCGCCAAAAGCCGCATCCTATCCGCTCAGTCCCTCGCAGCGGCGCATGTTTTTGGCGGAAAGCATGGCTGATATCGGACTAACCTATCACATTCCACTTGCTCTTAAACTGTCGGGTGTGGTGGATGAGACCAGAATCGCGTCAGCGCTTCGGAAGTTGATCGAACGGCATGAGCCGCTGCGGACCTCCTATCATTGGATTGATGGCGTTCCGGCCCAGATTGTGCACGATTCGGCCGATTTTGTTCTTCAAACGGCGGAGCTCACGGGGACGCCGCTGCCGGAATGCTTGAGCGAGTTTTTCCGGCCGCTCGAGCTCGCCGCAGCGCCGCTGCTCGCCGCATGTTATTGCCGGCCTGAATCAGAAGGAGCGGAGGCCTATCTGCTGCTCAACATTCACCATATCGCGGCGGACGGCATAGCCGTCAAGCTGCTGCTGGAGGAATTGACCGCTTTGATCGACGGCGCGGAACTTGCATCTTTGGCTCTGCATTACAAGGATTATGCCGTTTGGCAGGAGCGACAGTCCGGCTCGGAGCGGGCCAGGGCAAGCCGAGCGTTTTGGACGGAGCAGCTTGCAGAGCCGCCGGCGCCGCTCGATATGCCGCTGGATCGGCCGCGCGGCGACCGTCAGACATTTGCGGGCGATACGTATACCTTTCATATTTCGGCGGTGCTCGCCGCACGACTGAAAGAGACGGCCGCAAGCGCCGGAGCGAGCATGAACAGCCTTCTTTTTGCGGCTTACGCGCTGTTGCTCAAGGGAACGACGCATCAGTCGGAATTTGCAATTGGTTCTTTAGCGGCAGGCCGGACGCATCCGGACACGGCCCGGATGATCGGCATGTTCAACCAGTTTTTGCCGATTCGGATGCGGGTGGCGGACGAACTGCCAATCTTGGCGTTTGTCGGCGAGACCCATGGGCGTTTGCTTGCTGCATACGAGCATGGCGATGTCAGCTTCGAGCACATGATGGAAGTGGCCCAGTATTCCCATGACCCGTCGCGTAACCCGCTGTTCGATACGATGCTGATCGTTCACAACCAGTTTGAAGACGAGAAGCTGGCGGCGCGCGGCGACGGCTGGAGCATGGAGCCTTTGCCCGTCAACCACGGAACATCCAAGCTGGACTTCAAGCTCGATCTGTACAGCGATGGCGAAGGCGGTCTGCGGGCGGAGCTGGAGTATAATACGGGATTGTTCCATAAGGGAACGATGGAGCGGTTGGCGGATCGACTGCTATACATTTTGGAGCAAACGGCCGCCAGCCCCGACCTGATCTGTGGCGATGTCGCACAGGCGACACCTGCCGAAGAAGCCGTTTTTGCAGCATGGAATGATACGGGACATCCGTACCCGGCGGAGAAGACGATTCACGGATGGTTCGCCGAGTCCGCCCAGCGTTGGCCGGGTCGAACGGCGGTGCGGTCTGCCGAAGGATCGCTAACGTATGGGGAGCTGAACGACCGCGCGGAACGTATGGCTGCCGTGCTAAGAGGCAAGGGGGTTGTGGTCGAAACGATTGTGCCGATTGCCGCTCAGCGCTCGTTGTCCATGATGATTACGATCATAGCGGTGCTCAAGGCGGGAGGGGCCTATTTGCCGATCGACCCGGAGCATCCACACGAGCGGATCCGTGGCATTCTGGAGGATAGTGGGGCGAGGCTGCTTCTGGCGGGGGCCAAGTGGATTCATACGCTCCCGGCCTTCCAGGGAGAAACGCTCGATCTGGATGCGCTTACGGCTGCTGCTGCATCGGAGATGCCGAAGGGCGAAGAAGAAACGGACCTGCCGCCTCAAGCGGGCCCCGAGCATTTGGCGTATGTCATTTATACGTCAGGCTCCACCGGCAAACCCAAAGGCGTTATGGTGGAGCACCGCGCGGTGCTCAACCGGCTGAACTGGATGCAGACGACTTATCCACTGAATGAGCGTGACATTATTTTGCAAAAAACGCCGATCACGTTCGACGTTTCCGTATGGGAGCTGTTCTGGTGGAGCTTTGCCGGCGCTTCGCTTTATTTGCTGGAGCCCGGCGGGGAGAAGGAGCCATCGGTCATGCTGCGCGCGATTGAGGAGCAGGCGGTTACGGTTATGCATTTTGTGCCGTCCATGCTGGGTGTCTTTTTGCCCTATGCGGCGGACAGCGGCAGAGGCGGCGAGCTTTGTTCCCTGCGATACGTATTTGCGAGCGGCGAAGCGCTCAAGCCCGCGCATGTCGCAGGTTTTTACACCCTGATGGAGCGCGGCGGCCGCCAATGCCGGCTCATTAATCTGTACGGCCCGACGGAAGCGACGGTCGATGTCAGCTATTACGATTGCCCGGACGCTGGGGCGGGTACGATTCCGATCGGCAAGCCAATCCATAACATCCGGCTCTACATTGTGGACGAGCGGACAAGACCGCAGCCGATCGGCGTGTCCGGCGAGCTGTGCATCGCGGGTGCCGGTCTTGCGCGCGGATATCGCAACAGGCCGGATTTGACGGAGCAAAGCTTTGTTACGAATCCGTTTACCGCAGGAGATAAGCTGTACCGTACCGGCGATCGCGCAAGGTGGCTACCGGACGGTAATATTGAATATTTGGGACGCTTTGACCATCAGGTCAAGCTGCGCGGTCTCCGCATCGAATGCGGCGAGATCGAGCACGTACTGCTCTTACAGGCGGAAGTTCGCGATGCCGTGGTGACGGCAGTGACGGACCATGCGAGAGAGCCAGCTCTTTGCGCATATCTAGTGACAGCGGAAGGGGAGGCGCCGGAGGAAGCGAGCCTTCGGGCTACACTTAAGGAACTGCTGCCGGAGTATATGATTCCTTCGTATTTCATTGCTATGGAAGCGTTTCCGCTAAGCCCGAGCGGCAAAACCGACCGCAGTCGCCTGCCGCAGCCCCGGTTCGCTGAATCGGCGGCTTGCGGCGAGGCACCGGGTACACAGACGGAGCAGCGGCTAGCCGATCTTTGGCGGGAGGTGCTCGGTCTGGCTGCAAGCGAACCGGACAACCCGGTGGCGATCGGGAGAGAAGCCCATTTCTTCCAATTGGGCGGCCATTCCTTGCGAGCCGCGCAGCTTGCGGGCTTGATTGAACAGCGTTATGGAGCGGCGTTTGCGATGAAGGATGTGTTCGACGCTCCCCTGCTGCGGGAAATGGCGGCCCGCATCGACAACGCGGCTCCCAAGCAGGCTGCGGTTATTAACCGGGCTGAGAGCCGGCCGTTCTATCCGTTGTCGCTCGCGCAGAACAGACTGTTTGTGCTGCAGCAGCTTTATCAGGACAGCACGGCCTACAATCTTCCGCTTGCTCTGAACCTGACGGGCAAGCTTGATCAGGACAGGCTTCGCGAGGCGATTCAAGGGCTGATTGACCGCCATGAACCGCTGCGCACCAGCTTTGACTGGGCAGATGGCAAGCCGGTACAGCATGTCCATGAGCGGGTTTCGTTTGAACTCGCCGTGCATGCCTTGATGGATGCGGCGGACTTGAATACATTTGCGCGCGCGGTCGTCCGCCCGTTCGATTTGCGAAAGGCTCCGTTAATCCGGGCGTTTCTCGCGACGGACGGCGAAAGTCGGCATACGCTGCTGCTGGACATTCACCACATCGTCGCCGACGGCGTGTCCATGAATGTGATGGCGCGCGATTTCGAGCAGCTGTATCGCGGGGGCTCCTTGCAGCCGCTGCCCATTCACTATAAGGATGCCGCCGTTTGGCAGCAGGAGTGGATGGCTTCGGAGGCGAGAAAGCAGCAAGAGCAATTTTGGGCGTTCCGGCTAGCGGGTACGCTTCCTGTGCTGCAACTGCCGACTGATTATCCGCGTCCCCCTGAACAAAGCTTCGAAGGTGCCAAGCTTGCTCTGCCGATTCCGGCGGAGCTTGTCGAGGGGACCTCGGCGGCGGCAGAGCAATGGGGCGTTACGCCATTCCATATATGGCTTACCGCCTACCATACGTTATTGCATCTGATGACGGGGCAAGACGATCTTATTGTCGGCACGCCGATCGCAGGCCGCTTCCATCCCGCAACCGAGTCTCTGGTCGGCATGTTTGTCAATACGCTGCCGATTCGAAGCCAGCCATCCGGCGAACTGCCGTTCAGAGCGTTCGCCGAGCAGCTCAAAGAAATTGTGCTTGCGGCGCTGGACAACAGCTTGCTCCCGTTTGAGCATATGGTGACGATGCTGGATGTGCCGCGTGACCTGAGCCGCAATCCGCTGTTTGACACGATATTTGTGATGCAGCATATGGAGGCCGGACAGACGGCGGCGGACGCCTTGCAATTCGAGGTGCAAGTTCCGGACAATCGCGTTTCGAAGCTGGACTTGACGTTTGAGATTGCGGATCAGGGCGCAAAAGGCGCAGCTTTGACAATCGAATATAGGGCGGCGCTGTTTAAGGAAGACAGCATACGCAGAATGGCGGAATGGTATTTCCGTATTGTCGGCCTTGCACTGGCGGAGCCGGGGCGACCGCTCGGAGGGATCGGGCTGCAGGGCTCCGCAGAGGCACAGAAGCAGAGCGAAGCGTTCAATCGCACGGCAGCGCCGTATGCAAACGGCGATACGGTAGAGGTTTACCTCGAAAGGCAAGCGGCGGAAACGCCACAGGCCGTTGCGGTTGCGGCGGAGAACGGAGCATTGACGTATGCGGAATTAAACCGGAGGTCGAACCAGATGGCGCAGACGCTCAGAAAGCAAGGCATCAAGCGCGAGGAGCGCGTGGCCGTCGTGATGGATCGCAGTCTGGAGATGATGATTTCAATCTTTGGCGTGCTGAAGGCGGGCGGAGCTTATGTGCCTGTTACGCCGAGCTTGCCGCCCGATCGAATCCGCTACATGCTGGAGAATTCCGGAGCCAAGCTTGTCTTGACGAAGGGCAAAGCCCCGGAAGGGCTGGAGACGTCTCTGCCATTTACGGACGTTCATGAGGTGATGACGCAGGAGCGGGACGACTTCCCTGTAGAGAAGCTGCATGATTCACGTTCGCTTGCTTATGTGCTGTATACTTCGGGATCGACCGGACATCCGAAAGGCGTCATGATCGAGCATCATTCCGTCGTCAACCGGATCGGCTGGATGCAGAAGCAATACGGACTGGACGCAAGCGGAGTCGTTATGCAGAAAACGCCGATTACTTTTGATGTATCGGTCTGGGAGCTGTTCTGGTGGAGCTTTGCGGGAGCCAAGCTGGTCCTGCTGCCTCCGGGCGGCGAAAAGGACCCCGCGCTTATGATGGATACGATCGCGCGGCATGGCGTAACGACGATGCATTTTGTGCCGTCCATGCTGCACCTGTTCTTGGAGGATCCCGGCTTGCTGCGCGGCGATGCCAGGCTGGAGAGCCTGCGTCATGTGTTCGCCAGCGGCGAAGCGTTGACTGCGGATCAGGTGCGGAGGTTCCGCGAGCGGATCGGAGTTCCGTTCAATGCCAGGCTTGTGAATTTGTACGGCCCGACCGAGGCGACGGTTGACGTTTCCTATTACGATTGCTCTGACGACGATATTTCGATCAACGATATTTCGATCAATGTACCGATTGGCAAGCCGATCGACAACATCTCGCTTTATATCGTGAGCGAATCGATGAAGCTCCAGCCTGTCGGCATTGCCGGGGAACTGTGCATATCCGGTGCGGGTCTGGCGCGGGGTTATATCGGCCGGCCCGATTTGACGGAAGAAAAGTTCGTCGATAATCCGTTTACGGAGGGCAGTCTGATGTATCGGACAGGAGACCTTGCCAGATGGCTGCCTGACGGAACGATCGAATATTTGGGCCGAATCGACCATCAGGTAAAAATAAGGGGCCAGCGCATTGAATGTGGTGAAATCGAGCATGTGCTGCTCGGTCATCCGGCGGTCTCGGAAGCGGTGGTTATGAAGCGGGACGCCACAAGCGGAAGCGAATATTTATGCGCGTACATCGTTGGCTCCGAACCTGTGGACCACCAGGAACTGCGGGATTTTGCAGGGCTGCGCCTGCCGGATTATATGGTTCCGCAGGCCGTGGTGGAACTGCCAGCCATGCCCCTGTCTCCAAACGGCAAAATCGACCGGAAGGCGCTGCCGGAGCTGGAGCTGGCGGCGGGTAGCGCCACTCCGTTTGTCGAAGCGGCAAGCGATACTGAACTGGCGATTGCCGCTGTATGGCATGAAATTCTGCAAAGGGACGACTTCGGCATCCATCATCGTTTCTTCGATGTTGGGGGAGAATCGCTGCTGCTGGTGCGGGTGCATCAACGGCTGGAGGAGTTGTATCCCGGCGCTCTGGGCGTAACGGATTTGTTCACCTACCCGACGATCGCATCGCTTGCGGCTTATCTGAAGTCGAGAAATCGGGAGCTCGCCAGCTGGAGCTGGAGCGGTCTGTCGGTGGCAGACGACTGCGTCTGCAATGGTTATGCCGCGGAGCGTATCGGCAGCGTTCAGTTCCAACTGGACACGATGGTATCGGAAGGACTTACGGAACTTGCGGCATCCCGCTCGGTAACGGTCGAAGCCGCGGCGTATGCCGTATATCTATACTTCTGGCGCGGCAAGTCCGGCATGGGCCGGCTTGTGCTTCCGGCAATGACGGACAACGGGCTGATTGCTCCGAAGGAAATCGACTTTGGGGAGGTGCGGGATTTCGATACGCTGCTGCGGCATGCTGCCAAACGGGTAAACGCGGGAGAATGTTATACCCCGCGGCAAATCAGAAAGCAGCCGCAAGCCGAAGCCGGATTTGCCTTATTTCCGTTATTTGCAGGAGCAGCGCAGCACGGGTTCAAGGAGCGGGAGGGGCTATTGGAACGATTCGATGTTGTGCTGTATATGAGTGGTGCTGCCGCCGCACCACGAGGGGCGGAAGTGCCAGAGCTTGGCGGAGTATGGACGTACGACGCCCGGCGCCTCAGCAAGGAAGCGGTGCTGGATTGGGCTTCCGGTTATCTGGAGCTGCTGTCAAGCGTGGTCGAGCAATATCGCGTCGCAATAGGAAGCGCCGAATCGGGGACGTAGCATGGGCCAAGGCGGGCTTAGCCTGACCCTGAGAATACATCTGATAGAAGGAAGAAAGGGGCATTCCTGTGAAAAAAGTGTTGATCATGATAGGTAATATCGCTCTTTATCTCGGGGTCTTTTATGCGCTGCTCTATCTGCTTCGCTCTACTTACAATTACGAAGTGACGCTGTCCTTCGCCAAGTTTCTGGATCGCAATCCAGCCATGTTTATGGCTGTTCTGTTCACGTTGATTACGCTTGTTTATTTGCTCATCTTTCGTATCAAAGGATGGATATGGCCCCATGCGGAAAAAAATCTGTTTCGCGCGTCGGGCTTTAAACGGCTGAAAGCCTCGCGCGTCTTGTTAATGATTGGCTTGGGTCTTGCCGGAAGTTTGTTCAGTATCGGCCTGATCGTCATTGACGATATTGCGCGGCAATTTCCGTCCATTCCCGCGCTTGTCAACGATACGATCAGGGGGGATTCGATCTGGTATGTCATTCTGGGCGCCGGTTTGATCGGCCCGGCATTTGAAGAAATATTGTTCAGGGGTCTCATTTTCAGCGAGCTTCGCAGGGTTATGCCGGTATATGTGGCCCTGGTGCTGCAAGCCGCAGCATACGCCTACTTCCAGCCGAGCCTGGCGCTTTCAGTCATCAGCATCGGTTCGGGCCTGATTTACGGGTCACTGTATCTGCGCACTGGGTCGCTGTGGGCGCCTATTCTGGTACAGAATACGACCATGGGCACAATCTTTCTGTTTAAATACATCGGGTTCTACGAATGGTTTGGCAAGCTGGGCGATGTTTCGCTGTATATTATTACAGCGCTCTGTCTGGCTGCGTTGATTGGAGGTACCGTCTATGTCTGGCGGACCTCTGGCAGCGGAGGCATCGGCGCACGCGCCGGTCAAGCTCTGACGGCTGACACGCCGTCAGCAGCACAAAAGGGGGGCTGACCGCATGAAGGCGTGGGGAATGATGCTGGCTCGCGTGGCTGTTGTTATCGGCCTGTATTTTGCATGGTTTTTTACCGTAACGACATTATTTTTCGATTATGTGTACCCCAAAAGCACGTGGTTTGAACAGAACACGGTAACCGTCATTATTTTGAACGATATGGTGGGTTTGCCGCTCATGCTGCTGGCCTGGAGGCTTATATTCAAAGAAAATCTGTTTAAGGCGGCTAAGTTTCGCGTGATGGGCGGCAAATCAGTAGCGATCGCTTTATGGATCGGGCTTGGAGCCGGCCTGTTTACGGTCGCATTCTCCCGTCTTCCCGCCATTGCATCGGACAAGTACCAGTTCCGCGAATTGTTTGATTACCTGAACCGTGCGGAATGGTATGTATTTCTGGTTTTCCTGATTCTCGGAAATATTTACAAGGAGACGTTGTTCAGAGGCATTCTGATGAATGAGTTCAGACGCGTACTCCCGGTTTGGATCGCAATTGTGATTCAGGGCGTGTTGTATGGGGCGTTGTTCTTTTTCGGAGACATTCCGCTGTCGCTGTACGGTTTTCTCGGCGCGGTTATATTTGCGCTCTTGTATGTCTGGTTTAAATCCATTTGGGCGCCGATTGCCGCGCAAGTCGCCTGTCAGGGCAGCCAATACCTGCTTTGGCATTACGGGCCGGAGACGACGGACGTCACCGTCATGTCGGTTGTGATGGCTGTGGCGGCCGCCATGATTGCGGTTGGCATATTCCTTGCGGTCAAGCATCGCACTTCGATCTCCTTGACGCTGACTTCCGAGGCGGTGACGCCATTGTGAAGGGACTGCGAATAGCGGGAAATACCGTCTTATATTTGGTCATTTATGCGGCGGTCGTGATGCTTGTCAATCAAGTCCTCTACAACTGGGTCGGCGATCCCGGGCTGAAAGACTGGATCAAAGGCAATTCCGGCATTGTGCTGATTGTATCCAATATCATCGTGCTTGCCGTCTATATTCCACTGCTTCGCTGGCAAAAAATTTCGCTGAAGGATTTAGGATTAGTTCCTGCGCGGGCCGGATCTTTGCTGCTTTCCGCCGGGACAGGCGTCTGGCTCGGCTTGTTTATCAGCGCTTTTACCCGTCTTCCGTGGGTAAAAGCGACCTTTCCTCCCATTTCGGATTTGGTCGCATTTGTCGCTGGCGGCAGCCTGATCATTTTTGTGTTCGGCAGTTTGCTGCTGGGGTCTTTGCTGGAAGAATGGCTTTTCCGAGGAATGCTGTTCCATACGCTGCGTCAACGTCTTTCGGTTCCGTGGACAGTTCTGCTCCAGGCCGTATTGTTCGGAACGGTATTTATGAATGTGACGGTCGGCGCATTTGCGGCGCTTGGTGCGATCGTATACGGCGCCGTTCGCGCCGGGTCGTATTCGCTTTGGGGGTCGCTTGCGGCTCATGTGTGCAGCACAGGCACTTTGTATATCGTGCTGCAATGGGCGGGCGATTGGCAGTCCGGTACACTTGGATTACTAGCCCTGATCAGCGGACTCGGCATCGCGGCGCATATGTTGCTGCTGCTGCGCGGGATTGGTGGAAGGGCGGACAAAGAACAGGCCGTAAGCCATTCCATTACTAACTAGGAGGTAAGGGCGCCATGTTTCAACTGGATTTGCTGGATACCAAAAAAGACACATCCGGGCGGAAGGGGCGGAGCGGGGGATCCGTCTCCAATGTTTCCCTCAAGGATATTGCGATTGTCGGGATATCCGCCAAGCTGCCGCGCGCGGAATCGCATGAAGCATTCTGGGAGCTTCTGCGGAGTGGTAAGGATCTGGTAGGCGGGTTTCCGGATTCCCGCAAGGAGGAATTGAAGCCGTATTTGCGCCGCATGGAGGTGCAATATGGCTCCGTTTCCTTTTTTGACGGGGCGTATATCGAAGATATTTCGGGTTTTGACTATTCTTTTTTCCGGCTTTCGCCCAAGGAAGCCTCGCTGATGAGTCCAGCGCAACGCCTGTTCCTACAGACGGCCTGGGGAGCGCTTGAGAATGCAGGGTACGGCGGAGCTGCGCTGCATGGTTCGCGCACCGGCGTCTTTATGGGCTATAACGGGGACGCGCAGCATGATTACAAGCGAATCATCGAAGCTTTGGACCCGGATGCCTTGTCCATGGCGGCGCCAGGCAATCTGAGCTCCATGATACCGAGCCGGATTTCGTATTTGCTTAATTTGCGCGGACCGGCGATCAGCGTGGACACCGCCTGCTCCTCCTCACTGGTAGCCGTCCATCTGGCATGCCAGTCAATTCGCAGCGGTGAATGTGAGGCGGCGATTGCCGGCAGCGTCAAGATTAACGTGCTGCCGCTTGATACCGGTATACGGCTTGGCATCGAGTCAAGCGACAACCGGGCCAGAACATTCGACGACTCGGCGGATGGAACTGGCATTGGCGACGGGGTGATTGCGCTGCTGCTTAAGCCGCTGTCGCGTGCGCAGGAGGACGGCGACCCTATATATGCTGTCATCAAAGGCAGCGCGATGAATCAGGACGGCAGTTCGGTCGGCATTACCGCCCCGAACGCCCTCGCTCAGGAGGACGTCATTGTGCGCGCCTGGCAGGATGCGGACATTGATCCCGAAACCTTGACGTATATGGAGGCTCATGGCACGGGAACCCCGCTCGGTGACCCGATCGAAATCGACGGGCTGACGCGCGCCTTCCGGAGATATACCGATAAGCGGCAATTTTGCGCCATCGGCTCGCTGAAAACCAATATCGGCCATCTCGACCATGCCGCCGGCATTGCAGGGCTGCTCAAAGCGATCCTGTCACTTGTCCACAAGCAGCTTCCGCCAACGCTTCATTATCGCTCGCCCAACCGCAACATTCCGTTTGTGGATTCGCCCGTTTATGTCAATGACGAATTGACGCCATGGGAGACGAACGGCGAAGCAAGAAGATGTGGAGTAAGCGCGTTTGGCATGAGCGGGACCAATTGCCATGTTGTGCTGGAGGAGGCTCCTACCGGTACACCATCGGGTCATTCGGACAGAGCGGAGCTGTTCTGCTTGTCAGCGCACAGCATGACGGCGCTGGAGCGGCTCGTCCTGCTGATGCGGGACTGGGCTCAGGAGCATCGCGCTGATGAGAACCGCAGCCTAGCCGATCTTTGCTACACCTTGGCCGTTGGCCGGGGAGCCCATCGGTATCGCTTGGCGATTGCGGTAAGCGGCTGGGAGGAGCTTGTCCACACCTTGCATTCTGTTGCCGAAAGCGGCCTTAACGGCCTTGCGCTGCCGAACGTCCTCTTCGGGACAGCCGACTCAGCTCCGGTCGGGAATATGAGACAGCAACCCGGTTCAAATGAACGGGAATTGGAAGCGCTGGAGCTGGGCCAACGTTACGTGGGCGGATACGAGATCGACTGGAAGGCAATCTTTCGGGGACAACGCTGCCATCGGCTGCCGCTTCCGACGTATCCGTTCGATGCTCATCGTTGCTGGGTGGAGGAGACGCGGGCTGGAGCAGCGCTTCATATGCCATTTGCCGCCTGGAGCGGATATTCGCTCGGTGGAGATATTCCCGAGGAGCTTGGGCAAGAAATGAACGAGACGTTTGCCAGATGGCAGGCCGTGCTTCAGCGGAGCGGCGGGATGACGAGTCAGAGTCGCCGCGGCGTTACGTTAACCGGAGAGCGCTCCCGCCTGGAATGGGAGCAGCATGTCGCAGATGTTTGGGGAGAGCTACTGGGTTATGACGAATTGCCTGCGAATGCCGGGTTTTATGAGCTGGGCGGAGATTCCATTATTGCGCTCAAAATAGTAAACCGGGTCAGCGAGCTTGTGGGCGTACGCATTCAGGCGGCGGATTTGCTGGGACATGCGGATCTGCCTTCGTTCACAGCGCTGATCGAGCAGCGTCTCAGGGAGAGCGGCGCGGTGACAGCGCAAAGAACAAGCGCAGGGCATGATCGACAAGGGGCAGGCGTTGGGATCGGCGAGAAAGAGGCGAACGGCGGGCAAGCGGTAGCCAGCACCATTGACGGGAAAATGGCGTACGGTACTCGTGACGGGCAAGCGGCGGCTGGAGGTGTTGGCGGATCAAGAGTAACCAGAGTGCAGGACGGGCCATGGACCGGCCAAGTGTCCGACTCTTTGTTCGGCGATACGCTGGAGCCGATTCCAAAGGCGGCTCCGCAAGAGCATTATCCGGTTTCATCGCCGCAGAAACGTATGTATTTGCAACAGCAGGCGATTCCGGATGATCGCAGCTATAATTTGCCTGAATTGTTGCACTTGGACGGGGTTATTGATGCAGATCGGCTGGAGGCCGTCCTGCAAGCCATTGTAGAGCGTCACGAGACGCTTCGTACCACCTTCCACGTCATCGACGGAGAGATCAGACAGCGTGTTCACGACGCCATTTCTTTCCGCTTGATTCGCATGGAGGCCGATGAAGCGGAAGCGGAGACCGTGCTGCAAAGCTTGTTCCGGCCGTTCAGGCTCGATACGGCTCCGCTGCTCCGCGCAGCTTTGCTGACGCTGGGGCCGGAGCGCCATGTGCTGTTTCTTGATATGCACCATATTGCATCCGATGGCATGTCGGCGGGCATTCTTTTGTCCGACCTGATGACTTTATATCAGGGAGGTTCGCTGCCGCCGCTGCCGCTGCAATACAAGGATTATGCGGTATGGCAGGAGAGCAGGCCGCTCTCTGGGAACGCCGAACGGTATTGGCGCGAGCAATGCCGGGGAGACTGGCCGACGCTTGCGCTTCCAACCGATGCCCCGCGGCCGCTCGTCAAAGGCAATCGCGGCGAAACGTTCGACGTCTACGTCGAGGCTGGTTTGACGAAGGCTGTGCGCAGCCTAGCGGCCGAATCGGGCACGACTCCGTTTATGGTGCTGCTATCGGCATATTACACGTTCCTCGCCCACTATACAGGGGCCGAGGACATTGCCGTCGGCACGCCGATTGCTGGACGGAATAGGCGCGTGCTAGAAGCGATCGCGGGCATGTTCACCGGCACGCTGGCGCTGCGCGCTTATCCGCTCGCGGACAAGCCGTTCAGAGCTTTTTTGTCCGAAGTGAAAGAGATGGCGACTGGGGCTTACGCCCACGCCGATTATCCATTCGAGGAAATTGCGCAATGGATGGACAGAAGGGATGCCAGCCGGAGTCCGCTGTTTGACACGATGTTCATCATGCAAAACCTGGGTATTCCAAACGCTTCATCTGAGGGGTTGTCGTATCGCCACCAGCGCTTTGAGCATGGAACCGCCAAATACGATTTAATGATTCAGGCTGTGGAGAATGGTGCGGAATTGCGGCTTGTCGTGGAATATAATACCGATTTGTTTCGCCGCGCGACAGCCGAGCGGTTCATGCGGCATTATGTGCAGCTGCTGCGCAGCGTGACGCTCCGTCCCGACGCCACACTAGGCGAAGTGGAGATGCTGACGGAGGAGGAGCGCCTGCACATGCTGGCGTTGGGGAGACGCGAAGCGGACTTTTCGCCGCCGCGCTGTCTGCATGATTGCTTTAAGGAACAGGCGCTGGCCGTTCCCGAACTGCCGGCCGTAGCTTGCGGCGGTGAATCCATGACCTATCGGGAGCTGGATCGCCGTACCGATGCGCTGGCGCGAACCTTGCGCGCCAAAGGTGTGGGACGCAGCAGCGTAATCGGCATCATGGCGGAGCGCTCCATCCCCACGCTGACCGCTATGCTCGCCGTTATGAAAGCCGGAGGCGCTTATCTGCCTGTAGATCCGCATCATCCAGAGGAGCGCATCCGCTATATGCTAGAGGACAGCGGCGCGGAGCTGGTAATCGCGGACGGCGCGCGTTCCGGATCTACGACCGTCGTGCCGGCCTCCTTGCAGGTGCTGGACATAACGGATGAGACGCTGTTCTCCGGCGGAGACGATGCTGCCGCCGCAGGGGCACAGGATCCTGATGACCCGATGTATGTCATCTATACCTCAGGTTCAACGGGTCAGCCGAAGGGCGTCATGGTGCCGCACCGCAGCTTTTACAATTTCGGACATTCGCTCAGGACGTTTTTTGACGGACAATACGGCGAGGGTGACAGATGCCTCAGCCTCACCAATATTTCGTTTGACGTCAGCGTAGCGGAGCTGTTTATGCCGCTTATGTTCGGGGCGTGCACGGTGCTTTACCCGGAGCCGAAATTGCTTGATCCGCGGCGAATTGCCGAAGTGATTGCGGAAGAGCGGATTACATTCGCTTATTTGCCGCCGTCTTTGCTGAAAGAGGTTGCGCGGCTGCTGGAACAATCGGCTTCCGCGATTACGCTGGACAAAATGCTCGTTGGGGTAGAGCCGATTAAAGACGAAACGCTGGAGCTGTATACGAAGCTTAATCCCGGGATGCGGATTATTAACGGCTACGGCCCTACGGAGGCGACGGTCTGCTCCAATATGTACGCATACAAGCCGGGCGCTTATCGCGGCGGCTATGTGCCGATTGGCGGGCCGATGCACAATGTCGAAATTTATATATTCGGCTATGGCGGCCAGCTTGCTCCAATCGGTGCAGCCGGGGAGCTGTATATTGCCGGCAGCGGCCTTGCCGACGGTTATGTGAACAAACCGGATATGACAGCTGAGCGCTTTTTGCCGCATCCGTACAACGAGGGCCGGTTCATGTATCGCACCGGCGATATCGCAAAGTGGCTGCCTGACGGCAACGCTGTGTATGTGGACCGGGCCGATCAGCAGGTAAAAATCAGAGGCGTGCGGATTGAAATGAACGAGGTTCGCTCGCAATTGATTTCCCTTCCCGAGGTGGAGGATGCGGTAGTGGTCGCCCGCGAGCAGGCAAGCGGCGACAGGGAGCTGTGCGCTTATGTAGTCGCTTCGGACAAGCTCCCTTCGCGGGAATGGCGAAGAAAGCTGAAAGACAAACTGCCGGAAGCGATGATTCCGGCCTATATCGCGGCAATTGATGCGATACCGCTGACGCCGAACGGGAAAGTGGATCGGCGCGCCTTGCCGGAGCCGGACTTCGGGGAGCGGGGAAAGCCGGAGCTGCCGCGAGACGGGATGGAAGAGCGCGTCGCCGCCATTTGGGAGGAAGTGTTGGGCGATACGGCCGGACCAATTGGTATTCACGACGACTTTTTCGAGGTTGGCGGCCATTCCTTGAAGGCTGCCGTGCTGGCGGGCAAGCTGCAGCAGGCGACGGGCACCCTGGTTCCACTTAGCCTGATATTCGAGCTTACCTCCATTGCGGAAATAGCCGCCTGGCTGAAGGAGCGGGACGGTGCCGCTGTGGCGGCCGAGCCGATCCCGAAGTCGGAGCGCCGCGATTGGTATCCGATGTCGCGCGCCCAGCGCCGCCAATATATGATGCAGATGCTGGCCGGAGACGCCACCATGTATCATGTGCCGTTTGCGCTCCGCTTGCAGGGCAGGCTGGATGCGGCGAGGCTGGAAGACGCGTTTACGGCTCTGATCGCGCGCCATGAAAGCTTGCGGACGACCTTCCATATGACAAAGGACGAGTTCAGGCAAATGGTTCATCCGCCGTATGCGTTCAAGCTGGAGACGCTGGATCGTGCCGCGTCGACCGGAGACGAAGCGCTGCGGGGAGCACCGCCGGACGGCGCCGAGGTGACGAGGCTGATGGAAGTTTTCCAGCGCCCGTTCCATCTGGACAAGCTGCCGCTGCTGCGGGCGGGGCTGCTGCGGCTGAATGAGGAAGATCATCTGCTGCTGCTCGATGTTCATCACATTATTACGGACGGCGTATCCTCCGGTTTGCTGGTGAATGAGCTGTCGCAGCTGTATGCCGGACAAGCGCTGCCGGAGTTACGCGTGCAATACAGCGATTATGCGGTGTGGCAGGAAACCGGATTTGCAAATGGCACATATGAGGAACATAAACAATACTGGATGGAAATCTTCGAAGGCAAGCTTTCTGTGCTGGAGCTGCCGACGTATCGGCCGCGCCCGTCTCTGCCGAGCTATAAGGGCCGCCGATATTCGTTCCGTCTCGACGCGCGAACAACGGCAGCGGCGCGAAAGCTGGCTCGGGAAGCCAAGACGACGCTGTATACGGTGCTGCTGGGCGCTTTTGCCGCGATGCTGGCCAAATACAGCGGGCAGGCCGAAGTGATTGTGGGCACTCCCGCCGCCGGCAGGGAACATGCCGATACGCATAGCATGATCGGCATGTTCGTCAACACGCTGGCGCTGCGGACTAGGCCGGCAAGAGACAAGACGGTAAGGGCCTACATGGCGGAGCTGCATAACCATGTCGTAGAGGCGCTTTCGCGCCAGACGTATCCTTTCGAGGAGCTGGTCGAGGGGCTGAAGGCAGATAGCGACAGAAGCCGCAATCCTTTGTTTGACGCCATGTTTGTCTTGCAAAATATGGACCGGGCGGTGATGGAAGCAGGCGGGCTCGTCTTTGGTGTGATGCCGTTCGAGACGAGGACAAGCAAATTTGACCTGACTCTGGAAGCGGTGGAACGGGAAGCGGAAATCGAGCTTCAACTGGAATACGCAACGGATTTGTTTCATGAAGAAACCGCGCGCCGCATGGCGGAAAGCTATACCGTACTCGTAAGGGAGATGTGCAGATCTCGTGATCGCACGGTCGGCGAGCTTGAGCTGATGAGTGAAAGCGAGCGGGATCAATTGCTGGCTCTGTTGGCCGGAGGAAGCATGCCGGTACTGGCCGCTAGCAGAGAGGGGGGCAATGGTAGGATGGAAACTCGAGCCGAGAAAGACACGACGGACCAGCAAGGAGATGCGACGGCTTCCTCGCAAGCCACGACGGAATGGACGGGGTTTGTCCAGGAGGTGGAGCGCCAGGCGGCGCGCACGCCGGATGCGGCGGCGATTCAATTCGGCACGGAGACGGTGACGTACGCCGAGCTGAACGAACGCGCGAATCGGCTTGCCCATTCCTTGCGGGCGAAGAGTGTGGGGCCTGAGCGCATTGTCGCGCTGATGGCGTCCCGCAGCCCGCTGCTGCTTGTCGCCATTTTGGGGATTCTGAAAGCCGGAGGCGCATATGTCGCCATTGATCCCGCTTATCCGAAAGAGAGGATCGACTGGATGCTTGAGGATTGCGGCGAAGCGCTTCTGCTGACGGAAAAAGCATATGCAGGAGTCGTAACGAGAGCCGTTGCCGAGTGGTATCTGGACGATCCGGAGCTGTATGCGGCAGACAGAGGCAATCCGGAGTTAGTCCATAAGCCGGACCATTTGGCGTATGTGCTGTATACGTCGGGCTCGACCGGGCGTCCCAAAGGAGTGATGATCGAGCATCGCGGGCTGGCGCATTTCATCAGCGGCTTCCGAGAACGGATTCCGTTTGAGAAGGGCCAGAGCATCCTGGCGATGGCATCGGTCTCCTTTGATATTTTTGTCGTTGAAAATCTGCTTCCGCTCACGCTGGGTATGCGGATTGTACTCGCGAGCGAAGAGGAACGGGGCGACGCCGCCTTGCTGCAAGGCCTGATCGACACGTACGGCATCGATGTGCTGCAAATTACGCCGTCGCGCTTCAAATGGTGGATGAACCAGCGAGGCGAAACGGACGGTTTGCAACAGCTGCACATATTGATGATCGGGGCGGAGCCGCTCACGGCCGATGTGCTCGGCAGGCTGCGCGCCGCTACCGGAGCCAGATTGTTTAATTTGTACGGTCCGACGGAGACGACGGTGTGGACCTCAATGCGGGAAGTGACCGAAGGCGAGGAGATTTCGATCGGTACGCCGATCGAAGGTTCCCTCATGATGGTGCTTGACGAAGGACTGAAGCTGCAGCCGACAGGCGTGACGGGCGAAATTTGCATCGGCGGGCCGGGCGTCGGGCGCGGGTATCTCAGCCATCCCGAATGGGATGTCGCTTTTGTGCCGAATCCGTATGCGCCGGGCGAACGCATGTATCGCACGGGCGACCTTGGGCGCAGGCTTGAAAATGGCGAGTTCGCCTACGCGGGACGCCGCGATTTCCAGGTGAAAATCAGGGGTCACCGGATTGAAATCGGTGAAATTGAACAGCTGCTGCTTCGCCATGAGCAGGTGAAGGAAACGGTCGTTACCGCATTCGAGGAAGAGGATGGGGAATATGCGCTTTGCGCGTATGTCGTCATGTTGAACGTCGCAGCAGCAGATGCAGAGCAAGACGACGACACGCCATCCGGCCGGTTGACCGCGCAGTTGCGCGAATTTCTCGGGGACAAGCTGCCTTCTTATATGGTTCCGGCCTTCATGGTCGTTCTGGATGCGATTCCGCTTACGCCAACGGGCAAAATCGACAGAAGGTCGCTGCCGAAGCCGGGACCAGCCGACACTGGCACACGAGAGCTTGTTCCGCTGTCGACGGATACCGAGCGCAAGCTGGCGGAGATTTGGAAGGAACTGCTCGGTACGGATGCGATCAGCGCCAAGGACAGCTTTTTCGATCTTGGAGGCCATTCCCTGAAGGCGGCGGGCATGATCAGCCGCATTGCGGAACGCTTTGGCATCCAAATGCCGCTGCGTGATATTTTTATGAACCCTACGCTTGAAGGTTTAGCGGCCCATCTGGACACTAGCGGAACCGTGGCGGCCGCACGCATTCCGAAGCAGCCGGAGTGCGAGCATTACCCGATGTCGAGGGCGCAGCGCCGCCAATTTATGATGGGGCTGATCTCGGGCGAGGCAACGATGTACCATGTGCCGTTCGCCGTGCATATGCAGGGCAAGCTCGATGTGGAGCGATTGGAGGAAGCTTTCCTTGCAATAATGCGCCGCCATGAATCGCTCAGGACGACGTTCCATCACGAGGAGGACGAGTTCCGCCAGCGCGTGCATGCGGAGCCGGTGTTTTCGTTGGAGCGGGGCGCTAAGCTGAGAATGGCGGCGGGCAAGCTGCTCGCGGAAGGCGGAGACGAAGGATTATTCGGCGGCATCAGCGCGCTGATGGAGCGCTTTATCCGTCCGTTCGATCTCGGCAGTCTCCCGCTGTTCCGTGCCGGATTGATTCCGCTTGGCGAGGAGCGCCATTTGCTGCTGCTGGACTTGCATCATATTATTACCGACGGCGTCTCCGTCAGCGTCCTGCTGCAGGAACTGACCACTTTGTACGGCGGCGGCGAGCTGCCAGAGCTGGATATCCAGTACCGGGATTACACGGTATGGCAAGAAGAACAAATCGGCAGCGAGGCCTATATGGGGCATGAGCGCTACTGGCTGGAGGCGTTCGAAGGGGAACTGCCAACGCTGGAGCTCAAGACTTCCTTGCCAAGACCGGAACTGCAAAACTTCAAGGGCAGTCTGATCAACTTCAGACTGGATGAGGGGCTGACGCTCCAGATCAAGGCGTTTGCGCGCGAGCGCGGCACGACGTTGTACACCGTTCTGCTCGGAGCTTATGCGATGCTGCTGAGCAAATGGAGCGGTGACGAGGATATCATTATCGGCACACCGGTAGCAGGCCGCAATCATGCGCAGCTGGAAGGGCTGATCGGGATGTTCGTCAATACGGTCGCGATTCGCAGCTTCCCGGAATCGTACCGGACCGTTGGCGACTATTTGACCGAACTGCATGAGGATGTACTGCGGGCGCTGGAACACCAGAATTACCCGTTTGAGGATTTGGTGCAAAAGCTGGGAATCGAACAGGACCGCAGCCGCAACCCGCTGTTCGTTACGATGTTTATTTTGCAAAATATCGATCGCGTCGCTTACCGTTCGGGCGGCATTGAATTTGACCCCAAAGAGTTCGATCCGGGCGTCAGCAAATTCGATTTGACGCTTGAAGCGGTGGAGCAGGACGGCAAGATCGGCTTTACGCTGGAATATGCGACAAGTCTTTTCCACGAAGAAAATGCCTGGGCGCTGGCGGATGATTATACGGCGATCATACACGCGCTGGTCGAAGACGGAGCAAAGAAAAAAATCAGTGCTGTGCTTGCGGCAAGCAAGCTTGCTTGAACCAAAATTCTGAGCCTAAGGGGGCGGCGAACCATGAAGCTGTCAATGAAAAGGAAACCGTTTAACGAGTTTTGGATGAACTGCATGCTGAACCAGGCCTTTTCCATAGCGGTGTCCGAGGATCCCAGCTACAGGGATGCGGCGTATTTGAACATTTACCGGTACTTTCCTTGGGAGGCCGCAACCGACAAAGACTTCCGCTATCCGACTATTGACACGCTGTATTATATGGACGATCCGGCCAGATTCCCGCTGTCGCAGGTGATCCGCTATATCGAGCCCGGTCATTTCCGCAGCATGGAGACGGTGCCGGAGGAAATCAGGGCGATGCTGGAGGGCGGACGCAACTTGAGCGTAAACGTCGATCTGTATGACTGGCTGCCGGGCAGTATGGCCTGGAAAAGGTTCCATTGGTATCATTATTCGCTGTTTAATGGATACGACAAGGAGCGCGGCGTCTTCTACGTCATTGACGATACGCTTGCCGGCTACGAGGAGCACGAGGTGCCGGAGGAAAGGCTGCTCAAGGCGTACGGCAACTCGGAATACAACGTGAACCCGAGCTATTTGGGGCCTGCCTTCTACGTATACAACTTGCAGGAAAAAATTCAGCCCTATGAGTTGAAGCTGACTGAAGTGGTGGAAAATGCGGAGCGGCTGGCGAGGGAGCTTGGCGAGTTCTCCATAGAGGGCATGTGGAATGTAGATTCCGACCCGGAGAAGAAGCAAGCTCATTTGACCTATGGCCTTGTCGGCGTCAACATCATTTGCAACCGGCATATCGCCAACACGTCGCTGCTCCGCTCCCTGCGGGAGAAGGGGCTGATCGGCGAAGCGCTGCATGAGTCGCTGTCCGGTCAGCTTGGCGCAGTGAGGGACGGATGGGATCTGGTGAAGGACCGATTTGTGACGGGGGACTTCGAACGCGGCAGAGAGCTGGCGCTCGCGGACGATTTGTTCGCGAAGGAAAAAACGTTCTGGACCATGCTTGTCGCCGGCGCGTAAAAGCCGCTTGCGTCAACATGTTACCCGGGAGGCGGGCGTTATGACGATATCTTTAATTTGTTTGCCATATGCAGGGGGCTCCGCTCAAGTGTACAAACGCTGGACGAACCGGCTGCATCCCGGCGTGCGTCTGGTGCCGGCCGAACTGGCGGGCAGGGGAAGCCGCATGGACGAGCCGTTCTATGCGGACGCGGCGGAGGCCGTGCGGGATTTGCTGCCGCTGGTAAGAGAGACGGCGCTTGGCTCAGACTCCTATGCTTTATTCGGCCACAGCATGGGCAGCCTGCTCGAGTATGAGGTGCTGCATGCGCTGCGGGAAGAAGGATTCCCGCTGCCTGCGGCAGTCTTCCTCTCCGGCAGAGGGGCACCGCATTGCGAGCAGAAGGAGGCTCGCCGGACCCATCTGCTTCCGGATGACGAGTTTCTCGAGGAAGTGAAGCGGCTTGGCGGCATGCCGGACGAGCTGTTCCGGCATCGGGAGCTGCTGGATATGTTTATGCCGATCCTAAGAGCCGACTTCAAGCTTGTCGGCGAATACGAGCATCGAATGCGGCCGCCGCTGCCGCTCCGGCTCACCATCTTGAGCGGTAAAGATGACGGCTGCGTCAAAGGCCCGCTCGGCGAATGGGAGCGGTACGCGACGGGAGGCTGCGAGCTGATGCTGTTTGAAGGCGGACATTTTTTCCTGCATGAGTGGGAATCCGATGTTGTAGCGGTGATTAACAAAAAGCTGACCGAGGCGCCTGCCCCGATCTGACCCGTAAGGAGCGTGATGGAAGATGCTGAACAAACATGCGATATGGTTTCCCGGTCAGGGATCGCAGCGCGTCGGGATGGGAAAAATGCTGAGCGAGCGGTATCCGGTTGTCAAAGCGACGATGGAGGAAGCGAACGAAGCGCTGGGCATGCGCCTTGACAGCCTGATGTATGAGGGACCGACAACGGAGATGACGAGGACGGACAATGCCCAACCCGCTATTCTTGCGCTTGGTGTGGCAATGTACAGCGTCTACAGTCGTGAATGGGGATACCTGCCTGCGATGGCAGCCGGCCACAGCCTGGGCGAGATTACCGCTTTAACCTGCGCGGGAGCCATAACGTTCCCGGATGCGCTCAGGCTCGTACGCCGCCGCGGCGAGTTGATGCAAGGGGCCGCCGCTGCAGGGATCGGCACAATGGCCGCCGTGAACGGGCCGAGTCCCGATGTTGTCGCCAAAGTATGCTTGGAAATCAGCGCAAGCTGCACGGACGGAAGCCGTATTGTTGTGGTATCGAATATGAATTCAGACCGGCAAACGGTGATTTCGGGCCACAAAGAGGCTGTCCATGAAGCGTCCGAAAGACTGTCCGCCCATGGGGCCGCAGTCATTCCGCTGCAGGTAAGCGCGCCGTTCCATAGTCCGTTGATGGCGCCGGCGGCGGCACAATTTGCCGAAGTGCTGAGCCGCGTCTCGTTTGGAGAAATGGATTTTCCCGTCGTTTCCTCCTTGACGGGTCTGCCATACGGAAATACGGCGGAGATCGCGGGTATGCTGGCAAGGGGATTGACGGACCCTGTCAATTGGCCGGCTGTCCTTGCCTTTCAGAAAAGTATTGGCGTTGCCTCTGCCGTAGAACTGGGTCCGGGCAATGTATTGAAACGGCTGGCGCCAGCGGACGGACTACGCGTATTCGCTTTTGACGACAAGGAGGATGAAGCGCAACTGGTTGCCGCAAGCCGGCAAACGGACGCTTATTCGATTGATCTGCTGAATCGTTGTCTGGCTATCGCTACGTGCGTCCGCAACCGCAACTGGAACGCGGCCGAATATGAACAAGGCGTCGTTTCGCCTTACCGCGGCGTGCAGCGCTTGGTTGATCGGCTTCGGGAGACGGGAGAGCAAGTGGCGGAAGCGCATGTTCGGCAAGCGCTGGCGATGCTGGAATCGGTGTTTCGCACCAAAGGCACGTCCGCCGATGAGCAGGAGCGGCGACTCGCAAGGCTGTGCGATGAGTTCGGCCTGCGCAGCTTGCCGGGCGTTTCTCCTGCCGACCGGCCATACGCGGGCAGTCCATTATAGTGCGTGTTCAAAAAGGTCGGTTTTCAGCACCGAGAAGGTTGGATAAAGCTAGGGTCAGAGGAGCGGAACGTACGTAGTGGGTACGTGAGCACCGGAAGGCCCGCTGAATTCAAGATTCGATGTCGAATATGCTTTCAGTGTTACTTCGTGATCAAAAGCGGACTTTTTGAACAACCTCTTATTAGGAAGGAGCGGGGTCATGGGGATCCGGCTGAACAATGACGAGTTGGATCAAGATGGAGTCAAGCGCCCGGAAGAGCTGCCGTCTCCCGTGGAGATTTTGCAGGCATTGATCCGCTTTAACACAACAAATCCGCCGGGTGAGGAAGCCGCATGCATCATGTATATCCGGCAACTGCTTGAGGATACGGGCATTGAGACACGGACCTGTTCGCTTGATCCGGCCCGGCCCAATCTGCTGGCCAGGATGAAGGGCAGCGGGGAGGCACCGCCGCTGCTGCTGTACGGGCATGTCGACGTCGTTGGCACAGGGAAGCAAGACTGGAGCCGCGACCCGTTCGGGGGCAACATCGAGGGCGGCTTCGTCTGGGGGCGGGGCGCTCTTGATATGAAAGGCGGCCTGGCGATGCTCGTATCGGCTTTCCTCCGCGCGCATGTACGCAAGCTGCCGCTGCGTGGCGATCTCATTCTGGCGATTGTCAGCGACGAGGAAGCAGGGGGCGAATACGGGGCTTCCTTCCTGGTAGAGCGGCATGCCGATTATTTTGCGGGCGTCAAGTATGCGCTCGGCGAATTCGGCGGCTTCTCGTTTCATGCGCTGGGAAAAACCTTTTATCCGATTATGGTGGCGGAGAAGCAGCTCTGTTGGCTCAAAGCGACGATTCGAGGAGATGGTGGCCACGGCTCCATGGGCAATCCTGGAGCCGACTGTATGGCGCAATTGGGGAACATGCTTCAATCGCTTAGCAGGAATAAGCTGCCGATACGTGTGACACCAGCGGCGCGGTTGATGATTGAAGGCATGGCCGCCGCACTGCCGCTGCTGCCGGCGCTGCTGCTGAGAGGGTTGCTGCGTCCCCGGCTGTGCGGCCTCATCCTGAAGCTGCTGGGGGAAAAGGGAGGGACATTCGCCCCTCTTCTGCGTAATACGATCAGCGCGACCGTTGTTCGCGGCGGCGAGAAAATCAACGTTCATCCAAGCGAAATTACGGTTGAGCTCGACGGCCGAACGCTGCCGGGCGTCACTCCGCAGCAATTTATGGACGAGCTGCGCCGATTCGCGATTCATGATTCGATCGAGCTGGAGGTGCTGCGTCATGACCCATGCGCCGAAGCTCCCGACATGGGGATGTTCGGGTTGCTGTCCGACGTGCTGAAAGAAGCGGATAAGGAGGCCGTTCCGGTGCCGATGCTGCTGCCCGGAGGAACGGACGGAAGATGGTTTGCGAGGCTCGGCATCCAAACCTACGGTTTCCTGCCAATGCCGCTGCCCAAGGACATGCAGTTTACCAAACTGATTCATGCGGCTGATGAACGCATTCCTGTAGAAGCGGTCGGGTTCGGCACGGATGCGATTTACCGGGTGCTGGAACGGTACGGAGCGATGCCATGATGCCTTTTAAAACGTTTTGAATATTCGCATATTTACAATTTTATTAGCGCTTGAAATGCAAATGGCCATTTCAAGCGCTTTTTTTGCATAGCTTTTCAAGATTGTGAGCATGGACACATCGTTATTTCTATGAGTTGCCAACAACAGCTTTTGCACGATTGGAGTTATAGATGATGGCAAAGGATTCAACGTTGAAGAATGTTCACAAAAAAGTTTAGTTTTATCTATTGTAAATAGCTATGTAGAGGATAAACTTAAGGGAGCATGCAATTTGAATCTACAGCGTGTGAAACAAACGTTTCATTCACGTTTAAAATGTAATAGAGGACTACAAAGGCGTAGTCTTACTAAAGCAAAGAGGCTTAAGGTTATAGCATTCCTACTTGTTAGGAAGCGGTATAACTTTAGGCCTTTTTGTGTTTATTCTCTGGTATGGGAGATGAGGAAATGGCAAAAATTTGTTTCACACCTCTTTTAGTCGAGAACAGAATCGATGTTCAAAAGTGTATCACGGCTGTAATGGTTGCTATGCTCATTGCAAGTAAAATGGTTCCAAAAAACTGCACCTAAGAAGTAGAGGAGGGTACCCATGAGTATCGATAAAAAGATGATTGAAGAGATGGTTCGTAAAGTCATCATGGAAAAAGTAGGGGCTGATGCTTTTGAACAGAACGTTCATAGAGGTCCAGGAGGGATTACTTCTATTAAAGTGCCAAATATGAAAGTAACAGAAGAGGATCGTCTCGATACAGGCAACACTAATGATATCGTCTATTGTAAAGATCTTTTTTCGCTAAAGGAAAGTCCAAGACTTGGCTGCGGTATCATGGAGATGAAAAAAACAACCTTTGACTGGACACTTAACTACGATGAAATTGATTATGTGATTGAGGGACATCTGGACGTTATCATCGATGGTACAAAGGTGTCAGCTGGACCAGGAGAAGTGATCCTGATTCCAAATGGAAGCAGGATTCAATTTTCTGTGCCAGAATATGCACGATTTATCTATGTAACATATCCGGCTAACTGGGCAGAACAAGCGTAACATTCTAATTTCTACTCGCCGGAGAAATCCGAAACCGAAACCGCCGCAACAGTAATGTACGTATACTCCGGGCTCCATGGTTTCAGAACCGGGGCTTTAGCGATGCCCCGGTACCAATTTCGAGCGGACTAGCTGCCAGAATAATTCCCGACCGGCGGGCAGGATCTCCTGATACAATCCTTGTATTCTGCGGGATGATGTCTAATGAGACCAATGTGACCACATTACGAACAGTACTAAAGCCTGATTCACTGGGCTTTTTTTTATACCTATTGTAGGATTTTGACACAAAATTGGGTGCATTGTGGAGGACCTTTGTCGATTAGGTGTTTCAACGAAGAAGGTTATCAACCTGAGCAACGACATTCGAATTTATTTACTAACAAAGCAGAAGCTTATAGCGTGGTCACGTCCTATATTGATTATTATAACGAGCGTTGTATTCACTCAAGCATCGGAGTATCAACCATCACATCTCTTTGGTGATCAACTTCGAGTCTATTGCACTTACAGCAAATCGTATTTTTTAAGCTATTCTCGGTCCTCCGTATCTATTTTTCAATCTAGCATCTTGTTTAATGAAACATAACTACATCTTTCACGTATATCCCTTTAGTTCTATATTTTAACAGAGAAAACGATAGAGAAATCTATAGACTATCGTAGAGGTCACGTGATGTCGGTTTTGAAAAAACGAAAGTGGATTTTATGGTTGTCAGCTTTAGTCCTTATCGTTGCAGTTCCAATAACAATTTTCATGCAAATAATCATTCATTCTAATGTACCAGAACTTGCAGAAGGAAGCATTGAGCAGCGTTATGCACAGCAAGGAAGCTATCATGTAAAGGTAGAAGAAGTTAAGAGTACGAGCGGTGAGGCTTTATTTAGAATTTACTACCCAGCATTTCAAGGAGACGAATCCTATCCTATTATTTCTTGGGGGAATGGAACAGATGCCACGCCAGATCGTTATGATGAGCTCTTAACTCATCTTGCTAGCTGGGGATTCATTGTAATAGATTCCTATAGCAAGACAACAGGAACAGGCAAAGAAATTGTGGAGGCTATTGATTATTTGAAAAATGAAAACCAACTAGCAAACAGCTTGTTTTATCAAAGAATACAAATGGAACATATTGGTGTAGCTGGACATTCTCAAGGGTCTACTGGGGTCATTAATGCTCATACCAACTATATAAGTGGATCCTTGATTAAGACGGTTGTATCCATCGCTCTCCCGGATTTGAAGCATTGTGATCCAGAAGATATGTACGATACAGCACGCATTACTGTTCCTTTCTTCATTATGGGCGGTACACGAGATTTTCTAATCTCACCGGTATCAACGAATCAATTAGCCTTGCATAGTACTAACGCAAGTACGCCTGTTATGATGGGGATGGCAAAAGGTGCAGCTCATACTGCGATTGAAGGTAATGGTGGCAATCATAGGGGTTACTTGACGGCTTGGATGAGATATCGGCTGTTTGATGATCAGGAAGCCATGAAGGCATTTCATGGGGATTCTTCGGAGATGTTGCATAATACAAATTGGTTGGACGTTAAACAAGCAAATATGGATGATAAAAAATTCGTGCAATAACAAAAGAACGGCATTTTTTCCGTTCTTTTGTTGATGTAGTCATTGAACTAACGGAGGCGATAGATTAATTGATTTAGGCTGAAGCGACAAATGTCGGAGGACAAGAAAATTGCTGAGAGACAAGAACATAAGCCGATTACCAATTAGTATTTTAGTCATGCCTTTGCAGCACACGCGGTGCAGACTGAGAAGTTACCATTAGATATCGTTAAAGAACTTCTTCATCAGAAAAATATTAGAGTAACAGAATACTACACTGTACCAACTTCCCAGCAGATTACGCTAACAGGAATATTAATACATAGATGTTAGAATTTTTCATAGGAGTGTAGTCCACCATCAAATACTAATCTTATGGAAAAGAGTCTAGATAAACAATATACTAGCTATAAAGTTATTTGTTGAGGTGAATATCAAATGGATGAAGTCGATGAATCAAAACAAATTGTATTACAAATCGGCGGTGCCTTGAAAAAGTACAGAAAAGAAAAAAACATGAGTTTAGACGACTTAGCGGAATTAACTGGCGTAAGCAAACTTACTCTGGGGAATATCGAACGTGGCGATACAAATCCAACTTTGGCGATTATATGGAAAATTTCAAAAGGCATATCTTTACCGTTATTGGCTTTGTTCAAATCAGAAGACCCTGTTAGTTTGTATCGAGCAGGCGAAGGACTGCGGTTTTCTAATGATCAAAAAAATTGGATCATTGAACCAGTCTTTAAAAGCAACGATATTGAAATGTGTCGGGCTTACTTACAGCCAAATAGCTCTTATCACCCTGAAGGTCATCATGTGAATACAACTGAAATTGCAACAGTAATGACGGGTTCCATTGATATTCAACTCAATGGAGAGATTTACACATTGAATCAATATGATACGATCAGTTTTCGTGCAGATTTTCCTCACTCTTATACCAATCATACGAATAACGAAACAGTGCTCCATATATCCTTAAAGTATGGTTTCTAAAAATCGAAAATGCCACTATTCAATACAACTCTGAATTCCATGACGGGAATTCAGAGTTGTATTTTTGTTTTCAGATGAGTTAACGTATGTTATAAAATACTTCTTGTTATTTATATTATATTATACTATACTTTTGTTGTTCGCGCGGATGTTATTGCATAGTTTTTTTCAATCAGCAGGAAACAAACACTACGTATGAGTTCAGGAAGGAGAAATGAAGAATGCCGAACAAACAAAACAAAAAAGCCGTACCATCCTCAATAGGGCTGATCATTCTCGGCATTATTGTTATTGCAGCTAATTTACGTACTCCCTTAACCTCAGTTGGTCCTTTAGTGAGTTTTATAAGGGATGACGTTCATATTTCAAATACATTAGCAGGCCTGATCACAACGGTACCCTTGCTTGCCTTTGCTTTATTATCGCCTCTAGTACCAAAGTTAGGACGAAGATATGGGGTTGAGCGTATCATTTTGATTGCCCTAATCTTTCTGACTGTTGGTATTGTAATACGATCTTTATCTGGCTCAGTTAATCTGTTTATTGGAACAGCAGTTCTTGGATTCGCCATTGCCATATGTAATGTATTATTGCCCAGTATAATCAAACGGGATTTCCCAAATAAAATTGGCTCCATGACAGGAGTTTACTCCATTTCAATGAATTTATGTGGAGCAATCGCATCGGGAATCAGTGTACCGCTAGCCATGAACGCAGGGCTAAAATGGCAGGGAGCATTGGGAATATGGGGGATTCTAAGCTTTGTATCGATCCTCTGTTGGTTACCCCAATTAAGAAATCAAGCGAATCAAACAGCCAAGACAAGTCAAAAGATGGTCAGTAACGATGTGAATGTTTGGCGATCCCCGCTTGCTTGGCAAGTAACCTTGTTTATGGGTATACAGTCTATGGTTTTCTATGTGTTGATCGCATGGTTGCCTGAAATTTTAAAGCAGCAAGGAATTGACTCCAACCAATCTGGATGGTTCCTCTCGATCATGCAGTTATCGATGCTTCCATTTACCTTTATTGTCCCTGTTATTGCTGGGCGTATGTCTAGCCAACGTTTGTTAGTGGTCATCACAACCATTTTGCTTTTGACGGGGACGCTCGGACTTCTTTACGGAAGTTCCAATGTCATTCTGTTGTGGATCATCATACTCGGAATTGGTGGAGGCTTCGCCTTTAGTTTGGCCATGATGTTTTTCGGGTTACGCACTGAAAATGCGCATCAAGCAGCGGAACTATCTGGCATGGCCCAATCGATCGGATATCTTCTTGCCGCAATCGGTCCAGCCCTTATAGGATATCTGCACGATGCAACAAATAGTTGGAACCTGCCACTTTTCATTCTTCTTGGGGCTTCGGTCTTACTCTTTTTAGTTGGTATAGGAGCAGCGAGTAATCGTGTTGTAGGTAGTCGAGATGGTTACGAACTGCCACGGAAAGGATGATAACTATGTTTGACAAAATTATGGTGGCCATTGATAAATCTGAAATAACGAACAAACTCCTTGATGCAACCGTTGAAATAGCCCAAAATAAACAAACTCAAGTTACCTTGGTTAATGTCAGCCAGGATTATGTGTCAAATGGCATGACATATGTACCCGAGAATTTCTTGGAAGAATTATTGAACGAAATGGAGAAAGCGAGTTTGGAACAGCTGCAACAAACCAAATCTAAATTAAAATCTGCGGGGATTAACACGGAAACAGTTCATCTTAAGGGAGACCCTGCACGTGAAATATTAAATTATGCAAAGGATACCGAGCAGCAACTTATTATTATCGGAAGCCGTGGGCTAAGGGGCATAAAAGAAATGATGCTTGGAAGTGTCAGCCACAAGGTTTCACAGCTATCAAGTTGCCCAGTCCTGATTGTACATTAACTCCTTCGGGAACTGCAGAAATGATGCATTGTTTTACTAACGGGGAACGTTATAGATGAATCATACAGCGGCATTCTAGGATATTTGTGTCCTACAATGCCGCTGTTTTCTATATCCCTTTTGATTACTTGTCCGATTAGATGGTTATCTAATGTCTGGTGCGGGTTGCGACAATCTTAATAGATTGCTTGTAAAAAACAGTCGATTTGCTCTAGCCGAATGCCATCAAAACTGGGAGCAGTGTTGTCGGTGGTATGCTCCCTGTTTTTTATGGGCTTTGTCGTCTGACAAAAGCGGTCTTGAGGTCGATTACTGGGGATAATGAAGTCCACGTACGGTGATCTCCGTTTGCATTGGCCAATTACGACAAAACTCAACATGAGATGTCGGCAAAGTGCCCGGATCACAGTTGAGTTTCGGGACGGAGCTCTCTGCTAACCACTCTCCGTACGTGATAACAATGTCCGTCACATCAGCCGGATCTCCATCAAACGGAAGTTGTCGCGGCCAGGTTAACGTCGGTCGGCGTCCTTCGCCAGGCAGCGAGAGTGTCCAGCGATATTCCGTCATTTCTTCCTCCGTCAACTTACGCAGAATGCCGATTGGAAGGAGATTAGTCTCGATGAAAGAGTTGTGTTTTAATACCATCTGTTCACCTTCTACGGATCGTAATGCACGGAAAGTTTTCCGTCCAGGTTCCGGGAGCTCGCTCCAATTACGAGGTTTTATGATTCCCTCCATGTAGGCTATTCCTTTAACGGCCTCCGAATGGCGGTACGCCCAATCAAATCCCAGGGCCGAACCCCAATCGTCCTGATGCAAGTGCTTACTTTCATTGACACCTATTTCAGCGATTAGAAAATCGTTAGCGGAGATGTCAACCTTGAGGGGAGGTATTCTCTCGATCTCAAGACACGGAACCTGTTGTAACGCCAACGCCTTCACCGGGAAGACAGCCTCAAGACAACCATCCGCCGCTCCTGCATCTCCATCCGCTGCAGTGAAGAGCGCAGCGCCAACTCAATCTAGTGCTCCATCGACCACGATTCCAGCTGTCCAGGAAAGTCCGGAAACGGAAGCTCCTCCAGCAGCAAGATAGACCCCACATCATGGGCTTTGATGGACGCGGTCATCGTTCATAGTGGCGAGCATGATGCTACTGATGACGATCAGTGCATGCGGAGGACCGCAGGACCAGGCAGCGAATCAGGTGAATCGATTGTTAGTGGCTACCATCAGATTGACAGGATCCTGAAGGAAATTACTAATCATGGACGGGACCGTAATGGGCTAGTTTAACAACAGCTGCATTCAATCTCCCTACAGGAGATGATTCCGATGGTTGTGAAAATTAGTGCTGTGTTTCGAGTGCTCCACTCTTCGGAAGCGAGATATCGTTACCAGTTATAACATACTACTGACGTTGGTATTTTTGTCCCATATTACAAGAAACAAAAGTAGTGGTTCCAATGATGTCCGTAGTCGTAGTTAGGGCAATGGATATAGGGTAGAAGTTGAAAAATAGGAACAATTGCCTTAATCAGCCAACATCCAATATCCAAGTAATAATAGAAGAATAGACAGGGATAGGAGACAGATAATACTGAATCTATTAGAGTAATGGCGTCATTTTGCGGAAATCTGCCGAGGGACAAAAACGTGTGTATATCTCTGTTCTTAATCGATTTTTGTGTGTAAAACATATCCTGTCTTTTGAATATAATAGTTTTAATAGGTAGTTAAGTGAAGTAGAGTGAAGTCGCCGAAAGCAAAAATTAGTAAAGATTAACTATCATGACCTAGAGTTTCATGATGGTTATCAATATCATCAAAACAATTCTAGAAAGACAATATTGAACAAAAGACCTATCGATTTTCATTTGGAAACAAGATACAGTAAATGTAAATCGAATACATAATATGAACATGATTTACAATTTAATACCAGTTTTGTACGACAATAGCAAACCCGCCGAAAGGTGGCGACGCAAAGCTATAGGGGCTAATGCGGGATCTACTGCGACCGCGATGCCAGCCAGTTGCCGAATACAACGGGAGACCTCCGTTTTATTCATTTGAAGAAAGGGGGTTTTTTGACGTTCCAAAAAACAACGGCTAGCTTCGCTGTAAGAAAAAACTAAGTTTGGGGTTAGATAAGGCCACAGTCATAATTGGCTCAGGAGGGGGGATACTTCTTCATCGCAGAATGCGAAGAGGATTCTTCTGTTCGTTATTAATAAGACATTAATGAATCGATAATCCGGGAGTTGATGGTCATGGAACAAACGACATGTGAAGTATCAATTGACGAATTTCCGTGGGGAGAATGGACCAACGATGAAGGAAGCCGGGTTAGTTTTTGCCTTGATTCTGTAACGACCCGAAAACTCTATCAACTTGCGTTCAATTTCGGAATAACTGTGGATATGGCACTTATGGCTTGTTATGTAATCCTGCTTGCCAAATATACCGGCGAGGATGACCCTGTAATTGGGTATTCGTTGGAAAGCCAGATGCTTCCTATACGATATTCTCCTACTGTACATAAGCCATTAGGTAAGTTTCTGATAGAAGTTAAGCATACCACGATGCAAGCACTCGAAGATCGGAATATGCGTAAGAATCTGAGCGGCAATCCGTTCATCAAAGCGGCGTTTACTTGGCAAAAAGCCAACACCACTCCTTTGAAATCCGATCAGTTGGGGATGTTTGAGCTTGCTTTGACAGCTTTTAAGAAGGAATCTCTCATGATACACCTTGATTATGCGACCCGCTTGTACAGAAAGGAAACGATTGAGCAGATGGGCGACCACTTGAGCCGTATTGTGCAGGATGTTGCCGATTTTCCCGAGAAAGTGATTGCCGACATACACTTGTTGTCCGAAGAAGAGGAGAGACAGATTCAGGCTTTCAGCGGAACTAAGACGGACTATCCTTCCAGCAAAACGGTCCATTACTTGTTTGAGGAACAGGTCCGCTTAACCCCCGATCGCCCGGCGGTCATGACCGAGGACCATCAGATGTCCTATCGGGAATTGAACGAACACGCGAATCAGCTTGCAAAAGCCCTACAGGATCACGGCGTAAAGCCGGAGAGCGTCGTTGGCATTGTCGCGGATCGGTCTATCAGTATGATCGTCGGGCTTACAGCTATATTGAAGGCGGGTGGCGCTTATATGCCCATCGAAGCCGATTCTTCGTGCGAAAGACTCGAATATATGCTCGAGGACAGTCGGGCGGGATTTTTGCTGGCCCCTTCCAGTTGGAAACCTGACTTTGCATTTGAAGGAAAATTAATTTATTGGGACAACGCGCACCTTTACCATGACAGCTGTCCCCATACGATATCTGCAGTAACCTCGCAAAGTCTAGCGTATATCATCTATACTTCCGAATCAACGGGGACACCGAAAGGAGTCATGGTTGAACATCGCAACATCGTAAGACTGGTCAAGAATACTAATTATTTCAATTTTTCCATTGATCATCGAATTTTGCAAACCGGCGCAATTGCATTCGATGCGTCAACCTTTGAAATTTGGGGATCCCTTTTGAACGGATCTACCTTGTATTTGATGAAGGATAAGGATCTATTAGAACTTCTCAAATTGAAGGAAACCATCATCGGCCACCGCATTACGGCTTGGTTTCTGACTACAGCTTTGTTCCATAATCTGGCCGAACAGGATCCTGACATCTTTCGTACGTTGAACACCTTGCTAGTTGGCGGAGAAGCGTTGTCGCCGAAGCTCGTAAACGCCGTAAGTAAGACGTGTCCCGATCTGCGGATGGTCAATATATACGGTCCGACGGAAAACACGACATTCTCCACTTACTTCCCGATTGAACGTGAATTCGAATCCGCCATTCCGATTGGCAGACCAATATGCAATTCCTCCGCTTATATCCTTGACAAACAGTTGAAGCTTCAGCCCATCGGAGTAGTGGGAGAGCTTTGCGTTGGAGGGGACGGTATCGCGCGGGGGTATTTGAACCAACTGGAATTGACAGAAGCAAAGTTTGTGGAACATCCGCTCCTCGGGGAAAGGTTATATCGAACGGGGGATATGGCCCTGTGGCTGCCGGATGGCAATATCGAAATTATCGGGCGAATCGACGATCAAGTGAAGATCAGAGGGTATCGAGTAGAACCGAGAGAAATCGAGGCTCGGCTGCTGGAACACTACGGAATCTCGAAAGCCGCGGTAGCCGTCAAAGCCGACGAGAGTGGCAATCCGATAATATGCGCGTACTTTGTTGCGAAACAGGTTTTGTCCGATACAGATGTCAAAGCGTATTTAGCCCGTAATTTGCCTGAATATTTCCTGCCCTCTCTTGTGGTACAGATGGAAAGTTTGCCGCTCACCCCTAACGGGAAAGTCGATAAAAAAGCTCTGCCGGACCCTGATCTTCTGATGCTTGTCAACTGAGACGAACCGCTAAACGACGCAGCAAATGCTGAAAAAGATCTGGCTGGGCAAGGATGCCGAGAGAATCGAAAACGCATTTGACTCATTGAGATTTAGCGAAATTCGAGGATTTTGTCCGAGTAGGAAAACAAAGCATTTTTCAAATGAATCGGAGATAGCACAGGATTTAGAGCAAATTGGATTTAATACGAAACAAGTAATCCGTGATATTGAAAGTCGCTATTTTAGCGGCTTTTTTGTTTATCGGTACAAGTTCTTGTCAGAGTTAAAAAAGCTGCTGAGCATCTAGGTTACGCCCAGTCCTCCGTTACTGCACATATCAAGCAGCTTGAAGCTGAGGTCGGAAAGCCTGTTTTTGATCGTTTGGGTAAAAAAATGATACTAACCCACTACGTAGAGCAGTTTCTTCCCTACGCTTTTAAAATCATTGAACTATATGATCAAGCTTTAACGACAGACAACGAACCTATTGGTGGCCTTACGCTGGGTGTATCAGAATCACTTATGATTTATCGCGTTTGATTTCCTAGACATTATGACCAGTCTTAAAACAGGTGAAATCGATATTGCATTAGTATTAGAAAGTGATGGATGGAAAATGTCTGAACTCCACTGCGAAAATTGGTGATTTGCCACAAGTTTTTCGTTCACCCAATCGGTATGAAAAATGGGCAATATGAGGATAAATTCAAACTCCTTCACAGGAGCTTGAGCAAAGAGTAGATAAATTACACCCTTGACATGATTTGGTTATTATTCAATAATTATATACAACCAATTACTGGTAATATATCTTTCGTTTCTGTTTAACCATACATCAACTTCGATTGTCTTCATGACACTCCGCTAACACGACTCCAATTTTGACGAAACTAGATTATGCCTATATATAGATTCCTCCATATTAAGACATGATTACTATCCCCTCCGTGGCTTCACCCATAAGCGTACCTACTTGGTTTTGATCTCTACATCGTTGCGCACTATGAATGTCAGCATTCATCAGCAGTTTACATAGCTGATTCTATATAGTAGAGCAGAGTTGCTCACGTTTAATTTCCCCTTCCCAGATTTCTAACCCGCTTGTCTTTACGCTTCTCACAATGTGATTAGGTATTGTTTTTCATGACTTTGTACGAGTATATAAGCTCTAAGGAGTTTGTATAAATCGGCTTAAAAAGGAGCGGATGCCCGCACGATAACGGTTATGCACAGCTTTGAGAGGATCATTTTCAAGAGAGGAGGCAGCTCAAAAGATCGCGATTAAAGATGGTGTCGAAAAACGAAAGGCGCATCATGACCAAACCAAATCATGGGAGGTAATGTGATGATGTTTCAAACTCGTTCGGATTCCCGTTTCATCCTGCGATTCATGCTGATTGGCGGCGGATTGCTGCTCGTATTCGCTTGTATGTTCGCGTTCTCGAAGACCGTGTCAGCCCACGGATATATTAATGATCCGGCTAGCCGCGCGATCCAGTGTAAAAACGGATTGAATACCAACTGCGGCCCGATCATCTATGAGCCTCAGAGCCTGGAGGGGCCGAAAGGTTTTCCTGCTGCCGGACCCCCTGACGGCAAAATCGCCAGCGCCGGCCTTGCCGGCTTCGCTCAGCTTGACCAGCAATCAGCTACGCGCTGGAACAAGGTGAACATGACGAGCGGCACCAACAACTTCACTTGGATTTTTACCGCTCGTCATGCCACGACAAGCTACCGTTATTTCATCACCAAGCCGGATTGGAATCCCAATGCACCGTTGACTCGCGCCCAGTTTGATCTGACTCCGTTCTGCACGATTAACGGGAATGGCCAGCAGCCGCCGGCCACGTTAACCCATACCTGCAACGTGCCGCAAAGAGACGGTTACAATGTCATCCTCGGCGTATGGGATATCGCGGATACCCAAAATGCCTGGTACATCGTCATCGATGCCCAATTCGGTCCTGGCGACAGCATTGCGCCTACGGCGCCGACTAATTTGGCCGTCAGCAACGTTGGCACAACGACGGCCAAGCTGACTTGGGGGGCCTCGACGGACAACAATGCCGTCACGGGTTATGAGGTGTACAACGGTGTCAATGTCATCGCCACCATACCTGCCAATCAGACGAGCGCCAATCTCACCAATCTATTGGCAGGCACGACTTATAACATAGTTGTGAAGGCGTTCGACGCTTCCGGCAATCGATCGCCGAGCAGCAACAGTGTCCAGTTTACGACCACGCAGTTACCGGTTGACGTGACGCCGCCGACCAATCCGACCGGCCTGCATGTGATGGGCACCCCGACGTCGACATCAGTCACGTTGATGTGGAATGCATCCACAGATGATTCCGGCATCGCTGGTTACAGGATTTACAACGGCAGCACGGTGATCGCTACCGTCACTGGAACGGCAACCGAGAAGGTCATTACCGGTTTGTCGCCGAACTCGCAATATACGTTTACGGTCCGCGCTTACGACCCGTCGAATAATGAATCTGGCGACAGCAATGCCGTGACAGTGTCAACGCCTGACGGGCCGAGTGCAACGCCATGGGCGCCAAATACCGCTTATGAGGTCAATGCGCTTGTATCCTATGACGGCAAGGTGTACAAATGCATCCAGCCCCATACCTCCTTGCCGGGTTGGGAGCCGAGTAACGTGCCCGCGCTCTGGCAGCTACAACCGTAAACGCGTGCTTTAGATGAGCAGGAAGCCCGCCGCTTGCAAAGAGCGGCGGGCTTATTTTTCATGGTTGATTCAATCGAATAGATTCCATCAATGTCTCTAACATACTGATACTACCAGTGCGAAATATAAGACTAGAAGGGGGAGAATAGGATGAAGGAATTGTTGCCGGGCCGTACGCCTCATCCCGAAATGCATTCGGGTCAACGAGAAGCGGGGCGGCAAAGTCCAAACCGCTCCCTGCGATGAGCAATGAGCATCGACTTAAAATAATCAATTAAATCAACTAAAGCTCCATGCTTTGGCATGGAGTTTTAGCTTTCCTTATACAGGGATATCGCATCTGATTAACCTAGCTGCTGCGAACCATTGAACCATACGGATTTGATCGACAAGGTATCCGAAATATTAGTGGTCGGATCACCGTTTACAAGAATAAGATCAGCGCGCGCACCTTCGGTAATACGGCCGCGATCGTGAAGACCAAAGCAACGGGCCGGTTTGATAGTAGCCGACTGAAGAGCTTCGATCGGAGTGAACCCGGCCTTCACCAGCAGTTGCATTTCGTGGTGGACACTGGCCCCATGAGCAAGACCGCCAAGGTTCGGAACGGGAACCGGCGCGACATCCGTCCCTACCAGAATATCAACTCCGGCACGGTGAAGATCCATCACATTCTGAAAGCTGTTTTCCATATTACCTTGCGGAAACGTATTGAAGCTTGAGTTCAAAATATCGATCCAGTCCGGACTTAATTTGGAATGAACACGTGGATCATTCGCCAATTCCGATGCCGGATTTCCAATAATCGATGAATTCAACACCAAGCACGGTATAACAAAAGCGCCTGAACCCGCTATGGACTTCACTAAGTCGGATGTGTACTCGGGTCTGTCGATAAATAAATGGCCTAAACCGTCGACTCCAAAATCGATAGCTTCTTGCGATGAAAGAGCCGTCAAGACGTGGGCAATGACCAGCTTATCCAACTTGTGGGCTTCTTTCACGGCTGCTTTTAAAATCTCGTCGCTTAGTACAGGCAGGCCAGGTGCCCCCATGACCGTTCCTTCTTCAATCATGACCTTAATATAGTCGGCTCCATTCTCCACCTGGGTATGCACATGCTTAATCGCTTCTTCCACCGTCGTCACTTGCGGGATTTCTTCGTGATCGTGAGCGTATGCGGCCAACATCGCTTCACGGTCTTCCTCGGATAACTTCTCTAGCTCCTTCAATACGAATTCCGGTATTTCATCTCCATCGGGCAGTAACTCATCTGGGTGTCCACCCGGAGCGCTGATCGCTGTGCCGGCAGAACGGACGTCAGCGACGTCATTTACATTTTTCAACTGAATCTCGCGCCCTCTTTTAGTAAAATCGCCGTTCATTTCGAGTTCTGTTGTAACACCGAATTTTAAGGCATCTCGTAATCCGCCGATTGAGGTGTGGACATGTGCATCAATCAGACCAGGCATTAGAGTCCCATTTTCTCCATCGATAATCGTTGCATCGGCCGGAAGGTCTCCGCCCACTGAAATAATGGATTCCCCTTTAATGACAACATGTCTGGGTGCAATAATTTGATCTCCATCAAAGATACGTACATTTGTAATCGCCGTAACTTGTTCTAACGCAGCATTTTGAGTTATCTTCTCCATTTGAATTCCTCCCAAGTGTTTGTCGTCCAACAATCCGGAGTATAACTGTTAGATGTCTAACTGTCAATAAACTAATATTTGTTTGACAAGCCTATAGGATCATTGTATAGTTTATTTGCTTACAATTAGTTTCCTAACAATCACAAGGGGGGACGATCATGCAATCCCGAAAGGATACGCCTTATCTGGATTTGTTTCAGATTATCGGTCTTAAGTTAAAGAAAAGAGCGGACGAGAGTATAAAAGAACTGGGGTTAAACGCTCAACAAGGAAAAGTAATCGACTATATTTACGAGAACCAACATAATCATTTTATTCAAAAGGACCTTGCAGATCGGTTTCATCTACGTGGGGCCAGCATTACAAGCATGCTTCAAGGTCTAGAGCAAAAAGGGTTCATCGAGCGCAAAATCCCGGCCAATAATGAACGGCAAAAAAATATATATGTATTGCCAAAAGCGATTGAACTGATTGAAGACTTTCAAGACTCATTCCAAAAGGTGGAGGAAGAAATCGTTCAAGTCCTTACCGACGAGGAGAAACAAGTCTTAAAGAAATTGTTGATTAAAATCAATGAGCGCATATAAAGAAGATGATTCCAATGAAATTATGGAGACATTTTCAAAATATGCTTGTCCCAATTTTATACGCTTACGACGAGGAAAAACATATAGAAGCCAAGGGGTGTCGAGGGACAAGAATATTATCCCATTGGAAGTCGCTAGTTTAGCGGCTTTTTTGTTTTATCGGTACAAGTTCTTATCCCGAGTTGAGGACAAGAACATGAGCCTACCGATTACCGGCTAGATAAGTATATCTAACTATGTTTCCATGCAGTTTCATTAAGCTAACAGGCAGGAATGTGACGTTAATGATCGCCCTTTATTCTTTTGCCGCGAAAAAAAGGAGCGAACGGCATGGATAGATGGACCTGAAGACCGCAATAAGGCTGCAACTGGGGGGGGGGACTTGCGGTGTCCGGGCTGCGCTTATTCTAAAATGTTGTATAGAAGCCGCCGATCGCGCTAAAATGGCTTTAAATGTAACGCTCAAAAAAACGGGGGCTTCGCCGTGACAATGAAATGGATTGACTTGTCCAGGAATGCGATAGATTTATACGAGCAGAAGCATACGGGCGGACATCTTATGTCCGAGCACTATCACCAGACGCACCAGCTGCTGTTTGTGCTGGAGGGCGAAGGAACTATCCGGCTGGGGGGGGAAGTACGGAAGCTGGCGGTCGACGATACGGCGCTGATCGTGCCGTATTCCGTCCACTCGGTCATGTCTGACTCCAGGCTGACCTTGCTAGTGTTGGCGTTTGATGAGGTGGTGCTCGATCCGGATATGAGGGCGCAACTGCTCCACGCCTATTTCCCGGCTTCCTGTCTGATGAAGCCGGGATTGTTTGCCGCGAGCGAGCTGCGGCAGCTGCTGAGGAAAATGCTGTTCGAGCAGTCCAGGGAGCTGTCGCCGCTCGTTCGGCTTTCGCTCAAAGTACAGCTGTCTCAGCTGCTGCTCTTGCTGGTTCGATCGGCCGGAACGGAGGCCGCCGGAGCGGGCTCCAGCTCCAACAAGCTGCGTGCCGAGAAAATTCGCAGCTATATCGATTCGAAGTATTTTGATCCGCTGACCGCTGGGGACATCGCCTCCAAGCTGGACATCAGCACGCGGCACGTGAACAACATCTTCAAGGAACGGTACAACATGACACCGATGCAATATTTGACTGAGGTACGCATCCGCGTCGCCCAGAAGTTGCTGGTGGAAACGGGTAAGGACATTATATCGATCTGCTTCGAGGTCGGCTACGATTCCGTGTCTACGTTTTACCGGTCGTTCAAAGCTGTCGCCAAGCTGTCACCAAAAACGTACCGGGAGCTGAACGCGCCCGCGCAAGCTGAGTAGGCAGGGATCCTTCCGTCAAATGGACAGCGAGTGCACAATGTGCGATCAAACGAACAAGATAACGATCAAAGGACGACCGGCCGATTGATTGAAACATATTTTCCCCTTCATCCCCCATCGGCTAAACGTCGGCGGGGATTTTGTTTTTCGCTCGAATAATTCGCTTCCAAAATTGAGAATCGTGTTCCCGTAATCGTAAGAAAAGCGGTTTCGCATCGACTACAATACGGTTATACGAAGCGAAGGGGGCAATGAACGATGGTAGTTCGCAACATCGGCATTATTATGAACGGAGTTACCGGAAGGATGGGAACCAACCAGCATTTAATCCGTTCGATTCTTGCGATTCGCAAGCAGGGGGGCGTCGCGCTACCAGGCGGAGACGTCATCATGCCCGACCCGATTCTGGTCGGTCGGCAGGAGAGCAAGCTGCAGTCGCTGGCCGCCGCCCACGGCGTCGAGCGTTGGAGCACCGATCTTGAAGCATGCCTCGCCGATCCGTACAATGAAATTTATTTCGACAGCCAGACGACGGTGCGCCGCGCGGAAAGCATCAAGCAGGCGATTGCCGCGGGCAAGCATATTTATTGCGAGAAGCCGACGGCCGTTGATCTCGAAGGGGCGCTTGAACTGGCCCGCATCGCCGCTGAGGCCGGGGTGAGAAACGGTGTCGTGCAAGACAAGCTGTTTTTGCCAGGATTGCTCAAGCTGAAACGCTTAAACGACTCTGGCTTCTTCGGGCGTATCCTGTCCGTGCGGATGGAGTTCGGCTATTGGGTGTTCGAGGGCGACTGGCAGCAGGGTCAGCGGCCATCGTGGAACTACCGCAAGGAAGACGGCGGCGGCATTATCGTCGACATGTTTGCACACTGGCGCTATGTTCTCGAGAATTTGTTCGGGGAAGTGAAGGCTGTTTCCTGTCTTGCCGCTACACATATTCCGAAACGTCTGGATGAGCAGGGCGTTCCGTACGATTGTACGGCGGACGATGCGGCGTACGCCATATTTGAGCTGGAAGGCGGCATTATCGTGCAGGCCAACTCGTCCTGGGCGGTGCGCGTAGACCGCGACGATCTGCTCACGGTTACGGTCGACGGCACCGAAGGCAGCGCCGTGGCGGGTTTGCGGGACTGCAAGACGCAGCATCGGGTCAACACGCCGAAGCCGGTATGGAATCCGGACATTCCGAACCCGTTCCAGTTCCGTGACCAATGGGTGGAGGTGCCGGACAACGCGTCATACGACAACGCGTTTAAGGTGCAATGGGAGATCTTCTTGAAGCATGTCGTCATCGGCACGCCGTTTCCGTGGGATTTGCTCGAAGGCGCGAAGGGCACCCAGCTTGCCGATCTCAGCTTGAAGTCGTGGCAGGAACGCCGCTGGATCGACGTGCCGAAGCTGAGCCTGTAAAAATAAATACTAAAAAAATCGGCTTTTCAGCACCGAGAAGGTTGGATGAAGCTAGGGACTGAGCAACGCAGCGTAGGTGAGCCTACGTGAGTAGCGGAAGGCCCGGCTGAATTCAAGATTCGACGTCGAGTAAGCTTCATAGCTATACTTCGTGATCAAAAGCCGATTTTTTAATTACCTCTTAAGGAGGGGAGTACAGATGACCCAATCGCTGCTCCTCCCCCGCGCAGGGGGAGCGTTGTATGAATATACTCCGGGCAAAGCAGGCTCGTTCTCCGTGCCGGCCAAGCCGTTTACGGGCCGCATCGCCTTCTCGGCCGCCCATGTCGTCTGCGATCCGTTTGCGGACGCAGATCCGCTGCATCATTCGCAGATTGATTGGAACTCGACGCTCGCCTACCGGCACCATTTGTGGTCGCTCGGTCTGGCCGTGGCGGAAGCGATGGATACCGCGCAGCGCGGCATGGGCCTCGATTGGAACCGCTCGAAGGAGCTTATCCGCGCTTCGATCGCGGAAGCGCGCTCAGTCGGCGGCAAAATCGCCTGTGGCGCAGGAACCGACCATCTGTTTCCGGGACCGTCGGTCACGATCGCCGACGTGGAAGCCGCCTATGAAGAGCAAGTCGGCTTCATCGAAGGCGAGGGCGGTCAAGTCATTCTGATGGCGAGTCGCGCACTTGCCGCTTGCGCGAAAGGGCCCGAGGACTACGAGCGGGTGTATGGGTGCATTTTGGGACAAGTGAAACAGCCGGTCATCCTGCATTGGCTCGGCGACATGTTCGATCCCGCTCTGGCCGGCTATTGGGGGTGCAAGGACGATCCGGATGAGGCGATGGACGTTTGTTTGCGCGTCATTCGGGCAAACGCGGACAAGGTCGACGGGATTAAAATTTCGCTTCTCGATGCCGGTAAAGAAATCAAGATGCGTCGGCTACTGCCGGAAGGCGTCAAAATGTACACCGGCGACGACTTCAACTACCCGGAGCTGATCAAAGGTGATGAGCAGGGCTACAGCCATGCGCTCCTCGGCATATTCGACGCGATCGCGCCGGCCGCCGCCCAGGCGCTTCATGCCCTAGACGCAGGCGATCTGGTCAGTTATGAGGCGATTATGGAGCCTACCGTTGCCTTGTCGCGTCATATTTTCCAGAAGCCGACGTACGCCTACAAGACCGGAATTGTGTTCATGGCCTACTTGAACGGCCACCAACCGCATTTCCGCATGATCGGGGGAGCTGAGGGATCGCGCTCGATCGTCCATTTGGCCGAGCTGTTCGTGCTTGCCGACCGGGCAGGGCTATTGGCCGATCCAGAGCTTGCCGCCGAACGGATGAAGCCTGTCTTGGCGCTAGCGGGTATTCGGCCGTAATCATGTATAGCAATATTTGAAATCCGGGAGGGATCAGCATGGAACCGCTTCATTCCATAGACAGACTCAGCTTGAACCAGATTACGACCGATCGGCTGGTTATGCGCGAGGCCGTGGAAGCATGTGTTCACGCCGAAGTGCCTTGGATCGCGCTGTGGAGGCATAAAGTGGCCGAGACCGGCCTGGCCGAGAGCAAGCGCCTTGTGCGGGACGCGGGCCTGCGCGTCTCCAGCCTGTGCCGTGGGGGTTATTTTCCGGCGGCCACCGCGCCTGCGCGCAAAGAGCGGATGGACGACAATCGCCGCGCTGTCGAGGAAGCGGCCGAGCTCGGCACCGATGTACTCGTGCTCGTTTGCGGACCGGCGCCAGACCGGGATATCGATTTCGCCCGCAAGACGGTCGAAGAAGCGATCGCGGAACTTGTACCGTTCGCCCGCTCGCACGGAGTCAAGCTCGGCATCGAGCCTTTGCACCCGATGTACGCCGCTGAACGCTCCGTCATCAATACGCTGGCGCAAGCCAACACGCTCGCGGAGCAGCACGACTCGCAAGACGTCGGCGTCGTCGTCGATGCGTTCCACGTCTGGTGGGACCCCGAGCTGTACGCGCAAATTGAGCGGGCCAGGGGGCGTATACTCGGCTTCCACGTCTCCGATTGGATCGTGCCGGTACCCGACCTGTTGATGGGCAGAGGGATGATTGGGGACGGCGTTATCGAGTTGCGCCGGATGCGTCATGCCGTTGAAGCGGCCGGTTACGTGGGGGCGATCGAAGTGGAAATCTTCAACCGGCAGGTATGGGATATGCCGGGAGACGAGGCGCTCACGCTCATCAAGGAACGTTATTTGCAGCATGTATGAATTATAAATTTGCAGCTTTGGCGGGCCGGGAGAATCGTTCCCGGCACGTCAAGGCATAGCTTTGGAGGGAAGGAATGTGAAGATTTATCGCACCGCGCTGATCGGGATCGGGGGATTCGGCGCTGAACATGTGAATATCATGCAGAAGCTGGTCGACGAGGGTAGCCTGCAGGTTGCTGCTTTTGCGGAGCCGAATGTCGGCGCTCATCAGGAGTCTTACGGCAAGCTGACCGCGCTTGGGGCTGTCCATTATATAGACTACGTGCAGATGCTCACGCTGCATCCGGATATCGATTTCGTCGTCATCGTCACGCCGATCTCCTCCCACAAGCCGATGTGCATCCAGGTGATGCGGATGGGCTTTCACGTGCTGGTGGAGAAGCCCCCGGCGGTAACGATTCAGGACTTGGACGAGATGATCGCGGTGCAAATGGAGACCGGGCGCTTGTGCCAGGTGAACTTCCAGAATACGTCGGGCCAGGCGTTCCGAACGCTGCTGGAAAGGATCGGCTCCGGTGTGCTCGGCCAGGTGGAGCATGTGGTCGGCATTGGCATGTGGAAACGGCTTCGCTCTTACTACGATCGAACCCGCTGGGCCGGCAAACTGGTCAGCGACGGCCAGTATGTGCTGGACGGGACGTTCAACAATCCGTTCGCCCACTTGCTGCACCATAGCTTGCTGACGGCCGGAGGAAGCGCCGCAGACTTGTACCCGGAATCGGTGCAGGCCGAGCTTTACCACGTCAATGACATCGAGGGGGACGATGTCTCCTGTATTCGCGCCGTTATGGCTAACGGTGTGAGCGTTCATTTTTACGCCATGCTTTGTCACGAAGTAAGCGAAGTGCCTTCGATTGCCGTGTACGGAACGCGAGGGGAAGCGCATTGGAATTACCAGAACAAGCTGACAATTCGCGCACAGGACGCCGAAGAGGATTTGGCGTTTGGTCCGACCGATTTGATGTGCAGCATGTATCTGAACCTGATGGAAGCGATTGAAACCCCAGGGAAACCACTCTTCTCGCCGCTCAAGGCAAGCCGAAGCTTCGTGCTTGTATCCAACGGCGCCTATGAGTCGGCTCGCGCCGTTCGTGCCATCCCCGGCCGATTCGTGACCGAGCGGGAGGATGGAGATTCCACCGTGCGCTTGCTGCCCAGCTTGTCCGAGAAGATGAGAGAAGCGGCAGCGAAGCGGCAACTGTACAGTGAATATCCGCTTCCTTGGGCGACGCCGACCCGGCCGTTCCGGATGGAGGGCTACAGTCGATTCGAGCTGCCTGCTAATATGCGCACAAATAACGGTAGACCGACCAATTAGAGGCGTTCCTTCAGGGCTCTTCTTTTTACAATGTCGAGGTTTAATCTAAAGATAAACCATAAATCAATATTTTTCCGAGGCAACTCCACTTTTCACTGTTTTTTGGATTCCAAAACAGTTAAAGATGGGGTTTCTTGTTGCAAGGGGAAGCCGACAGTGTTACATGTATTAAAAATTCATTTTATGTATTTTTGGAGGCAAGCTACCTATTTAAATGAATCAGGACCAAATGGTCTCTGGTTCTTTATTTTGTTTGTAATGCCTCAACGGAAAAGGAAATTACCACCAAATCCAATACTCCCAGCGCTTTACCTGACTAATTCCTCACTCTACAGTTTACATACAACTACCTTTTTAAGTTATTACCAAATTGATTTAAGGGAGTACATTTTTTTATTTAATCCTGAAGGTAAAATGATAAACATGAGAGCTCCTTATTACAGTCGGAGGGATGGGAAAAATGAAAGCGGTTTTAGACAGCTCCCGAAAGTACGGCGCAACAAAAAGGAAAAATAACTTTCTGTACTATATCAGAAGAGACGGTCTGTTATATTTTCTTTTGCTGCTGCCTATGGCGTATATCCTGATTTTCAAGTATGCACCCATCTATGGCCTTGTGATGGCATTCCAGGATTACAACATTTTTGAAGGAATTAGAGGGAGCGAATGGGTAGGACTGGATGTGTTCCGGTTTATTTTTGAGCAGGACAGCTTCTACCGTGCATTGAAGAATACGCTGGTCCTGAATGTTCTGGACTTGATCGCTGGTTTTCCAGCGCCCATTCTTCTGGCGATTTTGCTCAATGAAGTAAGACAAGCAAAATTCAAGAAAATGACCCAGACCGTGTTGTATCTGCCCCACTTTTTATCCTGGGTTATTATTGGCGGTATGGTCTATCTGATGTTTTCTAACGGCGGCATGATCAACAATTTCCTGTCGGGCTTTGGTTTTGAAAGAATCGAGTTTCTGTCGCAGAAAACACCTTGGTTGATTACTTATATTACCGTTGGCATATGGCAAAATATCGGATGGGGCACCATCATTTATTTGGCGGCCATTACCGGAATCAATAGGGAGTTGTATGAGGCCTCCGATATTGATGGCTGCAGCAGGCTTCGCAAAATGTGGCATATTACACTGCCTGGCATTAAGTCAACCATCAATATTTTGTTGATTCTCCAAATAGGCAGAATGGTTTCTATCGGATTTGACCGTCCCTTTGTGATGGGGAATTCACTGGTTAGCGATTACTCTGATGTTATCAGTACTTTCGTGTATAGAGTTGGTATTAGTTCGGGTGATTTCTCCCAGGCAACGGCGGTAGGATTGTTCCAATCCGTGGTCGGCCTGATCCTGCTGTTATCTGCAAACTTTGTTGCGAAAAAATTAGGCGAGGATGGGATATGGTGAGGGTGGCGAGCAATAAGGGCAAGATGAAAAAAATGACTGTAGCGGATATTGCCATCATTGTATTTATCGTGGCATTGTCCTTCACATGTATCGTACCGTTTCTGTACATGATTGCGCTTTCTTTCAGTTCCAACGAAGCGATTATTTCTCAAAAGGTCGGACTGTGGCCAGTAGACTTCACAGCAGAAACGTACAAAACCATATTGAGCGATATGGATATGCTTTATACGCTTGGATACAGTATTGTGCTTACGATATTTTACACTTTGGTATGCATGTTCCTGACCATATGTGCAGCGTATCCGTTAACGAAGAAGCGGCTGAAGGGAAGAAACTTTATTTTGACGGCGTTGGTCTTCACCATGTATTTCAGCGGCGGTTTAATTCCCTCTTATATTCTGGTTAAAAACTTGGGCATGATGAATTCGGTTTGGAGCCTGGTTTTGCCGGGTGCCATGAGCGTGTTTAATATGATCATCTTAAAAACCTTCTTCAGCAATCTTCCGGAGAGCCTGGAGGAATCAGCAGCAATTGACGGGTGTTCGGATCTGGGCATTCTCATCAAGATTGTGCTCCCCCTTTCGTTGCCATCGATCGCCACATTAAGCCTTTTCTATGCGGTGGACAGATGGAATGGATTCCAGGATGCGCTGTTCTACATTACGAAAAAAGAGCTGTACCCTATGCAGATGAAGCTATACCAGATCATATCGGCCAATCAGCAGTTGGATAGCCAACAAGGAGGAGAAGGAAGTGTCGGCTCCTATATTGTCCCTGAATCTTTGAAAGCGGCCAGTGTCATGTTTACAACGATTCCGATTTTGCTGATCTATCCTAAACTGCAGAAGTATTTCGTGGATGGTGTGATGACTGGGGCTATCAAGGGTTGAGGGGGAAACAGATTATGATGAAGGGGGGATCCCGGCCTCGCGGATGATTTAAGAGAATCAATCACAAGAACGAAAGGGTGGTTAAAGTGTATAAGGGCATAAAGAAGAAAGCAGCAATTCTATTTAGCACAGTGCTTCTAGCCGTAGGAGTGGCAGGCTGTGGTGGCGCAGGCCATAACAATGGGGAGACGGTATCAAAAGGGTCCAACGCATCGGAAACGGGCTCCGGTTCCCCAGTAACCTTGACAGTGGAAGTGTTTGACAGAGGTATTCAGGGACAACCGGACTTGAACAACAACACGTGGACCAAATATGTCAACGAAAAATTCGGGAAGCCTAATAACGCCATTGTAAAATTTGTTCCTGTCCCCCGTTCCCAAGAAGTCGACAAGCTGAATGTGTTGATGGCTGCCAACGAGGCTCCTGATATTTCCTTCACCTATGACGGGAATACCGTAACCCGTTTCGCAAAAAGCGGTGGCCTCTATACACTGGATGAATTGTTGGAGAAGCACGGCCAGCAATTAAAGTCTTATCTGGGCGAGAAAGTTCTTTCCTACGGGAAATATGAGGGCAATCAAATCTCGATCCCAGGTAAGCGGACTCTGATTGCTTGGAACGGCATGTTTATTCGCAAGGATTGGCTGGATAAGCTGGGAATGCCTGCTCCAACGAATCGGGATGAATTATATAATACCCTCGTTGCTTTCCGTGACAAGAACCCGGGTAATGTGGATGGTGTCATTCCGTGGGCAACAGCGGCTTCCGGCATGAACTACACCTTTGGCAACCTGATTCCTTCGTTCTGGGGTCCGATGTCGGAGGAGGAATTCGTTACCACCACCAATTGGCTGAAGCCCGGCACTAAGGATGCTTATAAATGGCTGAACAAACTGTACAATGAAAAGCTGATCAGCCCCGACTTTGCGCTGGATAAAACAACCAAACAAGCGGATGCCGATGTGACCAATGGCAAGGTAGGCTTCTACGCTGCCAACTGGGATTATCCACTTTCACAAAAAATTCGTGAACCACTGAAGCAAAATGCACCTGATGCCAACTATGTTGCTGTAGATACCTTCAAAAACGATGAGGGGAAATACCTGAAAGAGATATACAATGAAAACGGGATTTTCTCATTCATCCCGAAAAGCAGCAAGAATGCGGAGCTGGCCATAAAGTATCTGAACTGGATGGCTGATCCGGAGGTGTTGTTCTTCCTTCAGTTTGGTGAAGAAGGCGTCAACCATAAGCTTGTAAACGGCATCCCGCAAGGGATTGCGCAAACCGGCGAAAATATGCAAACGAGCAATCTGAATATGGATTATACTCTAATTGTAAACGGTGCAGAGCTGGGCGATACCGAAAAGAATGTCCGAACGTACGCAGCAGCCTTAGCAGCCGGAGATCAGAGCTATGAAAAACTGGCTGTCGATTCATACAAGATCAATACGACGGATGGTTATACAGGCTTCTATTACGGCGTCTCGAACGAAGCTAGTATCAAGTACGGCAAAACGTTGGGTGACATGAACAAGCAAATGAGTGACAGGCTGGTCGTTACCAAGCCGGCAGAGTTCGACGCCTTGTATGACAAGCTGGTGAAAGAATATATGGACGCCGGCGGTCAGGCTGTTCAGGATGAGAATATAAAGAATTATAGAGATATCAAAGCACAGAGCAAGTAATCCATGGCATAAGGATAAACCAGTCTGTGGTTTATCCTTTTTTCGTTGCTGTTCCCGAATAATTTTGCTATTATTCGGGCAAATCCATATGTTCAGGAGGATACCCATGTACAAGGTCATGATTGTAGATGATGAGCCGTGGGCAATTAAAGGAATCCGCAACGCCTTCGATTGGGATAAATATGGATTTGAAATTATCGGACAATTTAAAAGCGCTTACAAAGCATGGGATGCCATAAAAGCGGATAAACCCGATTTGGTATTTACGGACATCCGTATGCCTGAGTTATCCGGACTGGATCTGATGAGGAGGGCTAAAGTAGAAGGGCTGGACATTGAGTTTGTCATCGTAAGCGGATATGCGGAATTTGAATACGCCCAGGAAGCGCTGCGCTACGGCGCGCTGGATTATTTCCTGAAGCCTCTGGATATCGATAAGGCTGACCCCTTCATCGCGAAGCTGGCCATGCACTTCTCCCGAAGAAGCACAGCACGCAACCAACTCCTTCTGGATGCAATGACCTCGGCGAAAGAGGACGAGATAAAGAGCTTCCTACCGCTTCCCGATGATGCAGCTGTGTACTATTATCAGGTGTTGACCATCTATTTCGAGGGAGAACATAAAAATATTAGGAACCTGCTTTCCTTGGAGGGAAAGCCTGTTCATGTTGTGGAAGTTGAAGCTGGAGCCCGAAAAATGCTAGTTGTCCTGATGACGGAGCATAGGGCTTGTCTGGAAGGACATTCGGATAAGCGGGTTCTGAATAAGACAGGTATCCATGTTATGGGCGTCAGCAGCATCTCTAATCAACTAAAGCACATGAGCAAGCTGATTAAAGAAGCAGACCTGTCCGCTTCCCAGGTTTTTCTTGAAGAAGCTGGGGGCGTCGTTCACTACGAGCCGAAGCTTCATCTGGTGAAGCCATGTATCGATGAAATCCACCACATCCTTCAAGGAAATCAATTTGACGATGTGGAAGCGTACATTAAAGGGCTGCAGGCATATTTCAGGGATCATCATCTGGGCATGTCTGAGGTTGTCTACCTGTGGAATCAAGCCGTCGGGATCCTTATAAAAGCATATTCTGAGGAATTGAAGGATATGGAACTGGAATTCCTGAATTATTCCGAGATCAAGGAACGATTTGAACACTTTGAGTCGCTATGCAGCTTTTTACATGAGGTTCTCGACTCCATCAGGATAGGAAACAGCCGCTCTTTGCAGGAAGGGGACATCCAGTCCTGCTTCAACAGGATGATCAATTATATCAACCATCATTTTGAGCAGAAATTGTATTTGAAGGATTTATCTGCCCAATTTTTCATTAACCAGGTGTATTGCTGTCAATTATTCAGAAAAAACCTGGGCAAAACCTTCTCTGAATATGTGTCGGAGCTGAGGATCAAGAAAGCCCGTGAGCTCCTGAAGCGGACGGATCTATCCATTGAAGAAGTGGCCATTAAGGCCGGGTATGTCGATTATTATTATTTCAATAAAGTGTTCAAGAAGCATTGCGGGATGACCCCCACCAAATTCAGAAAAAGTTGATATGAACGGAGCGGCGGGCCATGAAGATCAGTAAACTGAAATTGAAGCATCAGATATGGCTTATCTTTTTTTTCTCAATCATCATTTTTACTTTCATGGAATTTTATTATTATTATAGTTTCTCTAATTTAACCCAGAAGAGAGCCGCCCATTACAGTAACCAGATGATAGAACAAACACGCCGCAAAATTGATTCTGCATTTAGTGATATCAGGGTCAGCACCAGCATTGCGGTCAATAGCAGACGGGTTCAGGAATTTTCTGTAGTGGATGATGATTACAAAAGGGCGTTTAATAGCGGTCCAAATGCATTGGATCTCATGGAATATATGAGATCCTTTAATTCGTACGTGGACGGAATTGTAATTAATGATATTCGGGGAAGACGGCTTTACAGTTTGGCATCAGCAAGCGGAGATATTTTTTTTCTCAATCGTTACGATACCTTTATCCAGAAGTATAAGGAAGATCCTTCGCTGCGGGACAAGGGGATGTTCACCTCGATTCTAAAAGACGACAGAACAGGAACGGAACAGTTCTTTTATATAGCGCCGATTGTGGAGGCCATCGGGGGAATCTATTTCTCCCAAATAACGGGTTACTGTACCGTTTTGGTCAATATGGACAAAATGCAGGGGCTTGTAGAAAATACGGAATTAACGCCCAACTCTACCTTGTACATTCTGAATAGCCGGGATGAGGTGATTGCTTCCACCAATTCCAATGCCCGAGGTGCGTTATTCAGGGAAGTTCTGTCTATGGATAAGGGCATCCTGCTTAACGGGGTCAAAACAACTATCGATGGGGAAGATATTCTTGTCCAGGTTAAGGATTTGGAGCAGGCAGACGGGTGGCGGGTTGTGAGTATGATTCCAGTGCAAGAGCTTACTGCAGACATGAACCCTATACGGAAAGTCAGCATTATCGTGGGGATTGGGATGATTCTAAGCATGCTTATCATGGGCAGTTTCTTTATGAACAATCTGATGCGTCCGGTGATGGGACTTGTTCTGGATATGAAGAGAGTGGGGAGCCGGGACATGAGCTTCCGCATTAAAGTCCGGTCTACCAATGAAGTAGGCATGCTGGCCTGCGACATTAACCGGGTAATCAATGAAAGGGAAGAGATGGCAAGAGATATGATCAATACCCAAGCCAGATTATACGAATCTGAGCTGAGTCAGAAGCAGGCGGAGTTTTCTGCCCTGCAAAGCCAGATCAACCCCCATTTTCTCTATAATACGCTCAATTGCATCAGCAGCATCGGATTGGAATACGGAAGCAGGGAGATCGCGCAAATTGCATCTTGCATGTCCAAAATATTCCGGTACAGTATAAAAAAAGATAATCTTGTGTGGATAAGGGATGAACTGGACAGTATTCAGGCTTATATGAACATTATCGCCATCCGGTACGAGAATAAATTTATCATTGACATCGATGTGGACGAGGGACTCCTGGAGATGCAAACCCCCAAGATGATTCTCCAACCCATTGTGGAGAATGCGGTCTATCATGGGCTGGAACGGATGGATCAAGGGGGCCGGCTTCAAGTAACCGGGAGCATAGATGCGCATGGGGACGTGTGCTTCCAGATCACGGATACCGGGAAGGGCATGGAGCCGGAGCAATTGGCTTCCCTTCAGGCTAAGCTGAGCATGGCATCCCCTGAACCTGCACCAGATGGCCAACCTGCTACAAGCATTGGACTATCCAATATCCATAACAGGCTCCGGCTATTGTTCGGAGAGGGTTACGGGATCGCCATAGAAAGCCAGCTCGGCCATGGGACGACAGTGACCGTGAGGATTCCAAAGCTGTTAAACAACAGCAAACCTTCGGAAGAGTAAGGTTATGTCGATACGTTAACACACTACCTACAATGTAATGTTTTTCTTCAGGACACATACCTTAATTGGGGATTGTGTCCTTTTTTTCTTCGAATTCCCGGCAATATCAATCAGACGTTGAGAGGGTTAAGTATAATCCGAAGGTCAAGACACTTTTTCTAAAACGGTTACCAAAACAATTTAAGATAGTACATTTTATAAATTTTCTCTGAAAGTAGAATGAGGACATGGCTGAAAAAATCAATGACAGGGGGATGGATGAAGTTGAAAGCGGTTTTATGGGATAGGAAAAGATTCAGGTACCTGCTGCTTTGTCTCGCGGTGCTGCTGATGCTGCCGCAATGGAGCGGAGCGGCTATGGCGGCAGAGCAAACGCCAGATAGGGCGGATTTGGCATCCCGGCAGGAGGGAAAGGATGTGTCTGATTTCTACAATGTTATCATGCAGACAGGGGCCGACCCTTGGGTTTACAAGCATACGGACGGCTATTATTACAACGTCTTTGTCAACGCCAGCGGCATCATGATCCGCAGATCGATGACCATCACCGGCATTGAAGCGGGCGAGAGGAGCCTAGCCTGGACACCGGTTAAGGGTACAATGTACAGTTCCAATGTTTGGGCACCCGAAATGCACTATCTCAAAGATATCGATGGCAAATACAAATGGTATATTTACTTCGCGGCTGACAACGGAACCAACGCAAACCACCGCATGTATGTGCTGGAGAACGCCAGTGAGAGTCCGATGAGCGGAACCTGGGAGTTCAAAGGGAAAATAACCGATTCCACGGACCGCTGGGCGATCGACGGCACTGTCCTGACTGTAAATGAGAAACACTATTTCATCTGGTCCGGATGGGAGGAAACGGATGGGAGTTTCCAAAATCTATATATAGCGGAAATGAGCGATCCACGGACCATCAGCTCGCAGCGGGTATTGATTTCGACGCCTGACCATGATTGGGAAACGTCCCCGGGCAGGATCAACGAAGGTCCCCAAGTCAATATACGCGGTAACACCATCAACTTGGTCTATTCCGCAAACGGAAGCTGGACAGACAGTTACTGCCTCGGACTGATCACGGCCAAGATTGGCGATGATTTGATGAACCCCAGCTCCTGGGTAAAACAGGACAATCCGATTTTCTCCAGCGCCAACGGCGTTTATGGCCCGGGTCACCACAGTCTCACCACTTCTCCCGACGGCAGTGAGGACTGGATTATCTACCATTCCGCCCGCTGGCCAGGATCAGGGTGGACCCGCAATGTCCGAGCGCAGAAATTCATCTGGAACGCAGACGGAACGCCAAACCTGGGAGAGCCCGTCGATCCAAACAAACCGATTGCCAAGCCTTCAGGGGAGCCGGCACGTCAGCGCTATGAGGCGGAAGCAGCCCTGTTGGTGAAAGATCCCAGCGGCGGAACCGGCCCCGGCGTTTGGTGGGAAGGTACCGCTTCCGACGGGAAGAAGATCGCCAATATCAAGAACGCCAATGATTATGCCCAGTTTACAGTCAACGTGCCAGAGGCGGGATTTTATGTGCTGTCTGTGCGCAATGCCAACGGCTCATCGAATGGGGTGGATGCTTCACATATCTTGTCGGTTAACGGCAGTTCCGGCGCCCGTTTGAACATCGTCTATTCCGGCTGGAATCGTTGGGGAGCCTCCACGGTGAAAGTCTATCTTAAACAAGGCAACAATACCATCCGTTTCTCGACGGGTGCCAACCTTGCCGAAATTGACAGCATGGATATATTCAAGCTTGATGTTGCGTCGGAAATTCTATTCGATTCTCCGGGGTACACGCTGGGGTTAGGTGAAAGCCGCAGTTTGCCCGTGTATACGGTAACAGGCACTACCTATTCCCCTGTGGACAGCGGAGTTTCCTTCAGTTCTTCCAACAAAGAGGTCGCTGATATTGATGGGATGGGGGTCAAAGGACTCAAGACAGGCAGCGCCACGATCACCGCGACATATAACGGAAAGACGGCCACAGCCACGGTTACCGTTGCCGCTGAACCTAAGTCTGTGCAGTCCATTGCCATCAGCGGATTGAACAACATCCTGACCAGCGGGCTGACAGGGGAACTGCAGTTAACAGCTCGCTACAACACCTATGAAGTCCAGGATGTGTCGGCTGACGCCACGTACTTCAGCAGCAAACCAGACGTGGCCAAGGTTACGGTCACCGGTCAGGTATATGACACTGGGCCGGGGGATACGGTGATTACAGCCGTATACGGCGGCAAGGAAGCAAAATTCAACTTAACGGTAACACCCGATCCGTCTCAGGTTCCTCAGATTATTTCTCAAGTAAAAACTCCCTCCGGAGTGACACCGAGGCTGCCCGGCGTTATTGACGTCAATTACAAGGGTGAGATAAGCATCGCCGAGGTCAGCTGGAAGCTGGAAGGAATACACTTCAACTCACTTGGCACGATTCAGGTACCTGTCATATTAACACTGAATGGCGAGAAGATTCCTGCTGCCGTTTCCGTAGAAGTGATCCCTGGATGGGGTCTTGATGAGATTGTAGATAACATGCGCAGCAGGATAGTCGGTTTCTCTTATCCGCTGGGCGAAGGCTTGGGAACCTATAGTCAAGATGCGTATAATGCTCTCTTGGCTGAGCTGGATCATGCGGAAGAGATGTCTGTAGACCCTGATCTGCGTGAAGAGCAGTTTGAGGAGGCGCTGGATCGCCTTGCTGAAGCGGAAGTAGCCCTGCTTGGCTCACTTAACCTTACCGAGGATGGCGTGACCTATAACGCCTACCGGGATTTCTCCGGCGATGAGACGGGCAAGTACCCTTACGGCATTACCATCGAAGCTCTAACCAATGGCGCTACTGCCACTGTGCAAGAAGAGGACGGGAATAAGTTCCTTCGACTGACCACAACCGCTGTTGCGGGCAAGGCAAATTTGTTCCTGCCGTTTGCAGGCGAGGTCAAGGCAGAAGCGGATCAGCGCATCGTCATCGAATATTGTGCCAGATTAAACAGCAGCTTTCAGTACGCCAATGGTGCCATGGTGAGAAATGACAGCGGCACCGGCAATTATTCCATGGTCACAGCTTTCGATACGGGTAAAATCATCGTACAGAATGGGGGGTCCAAGAAGCCGGTCAAGAACACTTCATACAATACATGGTACAAAATTAAAATGGTGGCAAACTGGGACGCCAAGACTTATACCGTTTATATTAACGATGATCCTGTTCCGGCGGCTACTGACTTCCTCTTCCGCCATACAGGCGGCAGTAAGTTGACCGGCCAGCTGTTCGGCATCGACGGTTACGCTAACGCTTCAATCGACTTCGACGATTTCAAAGTCATGGTTACGGGAGGATCGAAAACTGCGCCGATCACATCCGCGACTCTTTCGCCAGAAGTTCCGAATGGCCAAAATGGCTGGTATACGCATCCGGTAACGGTAAGTTTGTCAGCAAAAGCTCCACGGGATAGCGTTGCAAAAACCGACTACAGTCTGGACGGCGGGACAACTTGGCAAACCTATACGGCACCAATCACATTCAGCCAAGACGGCACTTACACAGTTACCTATCGTTCGGTTGATCCAGCAGGGAATGAGGAGATGGCGAAAGCCGTCAGCTTTAAGCTGGATACGAAAGACCCGACTATAGAAGTTGTCATTCCTGGAGATGGCGGCACCTATGAAGATAGCGAGGATTTGACCCCTTTAGTGACTACGCTGGATACGGCATCAGGGGTCGACAACAGCAAGACGACGGTGACGCTGGATACGTATTCCTATCCGATCGGCACCACGATCCCACTCTTTTCATTGCCGCTAGGAAGGCATGAGCTTGTGGTGTCTTCAGTTGATCTAGCCGGCAACTCAGGCAATAAAACCGTTGTGTTCTATACCGTAGCAAATATCCATTCGCTAAAGGCATTAGTGACGCGTTTTGCCGAGAGCAAGGAGATCGATAATGCCGGAATTGCCAATAGCCTGCAGAAAAAACTGGAGAATGGCAATTTGAACAGTTTTGTTAACGAGGTGCGGGCGCAAGACGGAAAACACATATCGAACGATGCGGCAAACTATTTACTTAGGGACGCACGCTTCTTGTTGTCCCGGCAATAATTTGAAGGAAGCATTAAGCTCTGGCATTTAAATGAAAAGCTAACGCAAACGGGAAAGGGAAGCGCCAAAAAAGGACGCGAGCGAATACGCGTCCTTTTTTTTTCTGTACGCGAAAAACAAAAAAATCTATAGAAAAACCTAGAGATTCTTAAGGTATGCACCGGAGGGACTGCGATACAGTATAAACATCATCGAAAAGCAATTAACCAAGAAAGAAGGTTAGAACATGCCAACAACACCTGCGACCGCCGAAACGGACAGTGTGCCGATGGCCAAACAAGCCTTTTACGAGACCAAGAGGTTTCGGCAGAATATTCCGTTGTTCCTCATGCTCGTACCGGGGATCCTGTATTACGTGATATTCCGGTATTTTCCTATGGGCGGGCTTGTGATCGCTTTCAAGGATTACAATTTCCGCGATGGCATTTTGTCTAGCCCTTGGGTGGGACTCAAGTATTTCAAGATTTTATTTCAGTCCGACGCTACGCTGCAGATCATCTGGAATACCCTCTCCTTAAGTATTCTGAATCTGATCTTCGGTTTTCCCGCGCCAATCATTATCGCCATCGCGCTGAATGAGGTTCGAAAAAGATGGCTGAAGCGCTGGATTCAAACGATTTTTTATCTTCCATCGAGACCTCGGCCCATTTTCCTAAACAACAAGAAACCACACCGCATTGTTGGTCCAACAATTGGGGTGCAGTTCATTTGCAGTCTCCTTTTTTGTTAAGAATGAATAAGATCCGAGAGATCAACTTAGTGAGTAGAGTCCTTTAACAAATATTCCATGTTTAGCATACCCTTAATCCGCTGACTGCTCCGCCGAATGCCGTGATGCCATGCTGGACAATACAAACGCGGCAATGATGGCGATGACTACGCCGAGTGCCGCGAACCAGGTAATGGATGCCAAAGAAACACGGTTAACGATCAGCCCGCCGATTCCTGCGCCGACAGCCATGGCAAGCTGCATCATGGAACTGTTCAAGCTCAGCATGACGCCCGAGGATTCAGGAACAAGCGAAACCAGGTTAAATTGCTGCGCCGGAGCGGATGACCAGGCAGCAAAAGACCAGAGGATCAAAATGGCGAATACGGCAATGACCGACTGTCCGACTAAGGATAGCAAAATCAATGAAATGACGTGAAGCACCATCCCTGAAACGAGCGTGTATTTGATGCCCCTTTTATCCGCGGTGTAGCCGCCGACTTTCGAGCCAATCAAACTGGCAACGCCGAACACGAACAGAGCTGCGCTAATCAAAGAATCATTTAAAAGAGTCACCTCTAGCAGAAAAGGGGATATGTAAGTGTAGGCGAGGGAATATCCTCCCAACCAGAAAAAAGTAATCGCTAGAGCAACCAAAACCTGAGGTTTTTTTAACAAAGCAAATTGTTTGATCAAAGGGACGGGCTTGTCGCCCTGCATCCGTGGAAAAACCGCAGCAATGACAAACATGGCGATGACCCCGACAATTGCGATGGCCAGAAATACCGCTTTCCAGCCAAAAGCCGAGGCTACCATTCTGCCGAGCGGGACGCCGATGATGAGCGAAGCGGTGATGCCCATGGTGACGTTGGCGATGGCGCTGGCCTGCTTGCCTGGCGGAGCGATTTTGGCGGCAATGCTGAGCGCGTTAACGGTGACCACCCCGGCGCCTAACGCCGTAATAATTCTGGCGGTAATGAAGAGACCGAAGCCGGACAATATAAATGTAAGTAGATTTGCGGCAATAAAGAGGCCAAGCGAATAAAGGAGGAGCTTACGCCGGTCCATTTTGGCCGTCATCGCCATCAAAATAGGCGTGCCGACCGCATAGGCAAGGGAATAGACCGTAATGAGCTGGCCTGCTGTCGCGACGCTTGTTCCCAACGTCTCTGCGATCCGGTCCAATATACCGGAAATGATGTAATTGGATGTTCCAACTAAAAAGCTGATCAAGGCTAGAACGTAAACTTTCCATATACTCTTCATAATTCACTCTCCTGATGTGTTTTAAATAACAACCATGTTTTTAAAAATAATATCGAAATATAAAAACAAAGCATTCTGACGTTCGGTTTGGTAAAATATAAAAAGCCAGGACTATGCCATTATTTGAGCATATACTCATATATTGGTTCGGTGTAATCCTCAAATCAAAGGAGCCCCCCAGCTTGTTGACTGACTCCTATAGCATTCCACGAACGATTTAGCCGTCTCTGCAGGCATGTGACCCGCATGGACCGCCATTTAGTAAATTTTCTCGGCAATTTATAACGCTCCAAATCTCCGAGTACCGCAATGTTTCGGTCAATTCCTCCTGCGAAATCTTGATCTCGGGATCCGAACTGACCGGTGTTCTCGAATAACATCATAAGAAAGTTGGTGCTCCATCGTTACTGACGTTAGTGAAACCGACATGGGTTCTCTCCTCCTTTTAGAAAAGTGGCATTCTGCATTGCAATACAACAATAGTTGTTTGAACAACACATGTTGTATTTATATGCTATAATATCAACCGAATGGTGCGCAATCATCAATAACCATAAACCGTTGTATAGACAACACCATTTCTATAATGTCGTTTTATTAGGGGAGATCTTAACCATGACAATTAAAAAGAATGAAGCTGATCCTCGAGTGATACGTACACGGCGACTGCTTCAAGACGCTTTTGCTTCATTAATTCAAGATAAGGACTTTGAATCGATAACCGTTAAGGATATTGCAGAGCGGGCTACTGTTAACAGAGCGACTTTTTATGCGCACTTTGTAGATAAATTCGAAATTCTAGAGGCCAGACTAATGGAATCCTTTATGAAAATCATAAATAGTAGAATAAGCGGTCACGAAGTATTAAATGAAGAAACCATTCAGAGTATTTTTCTGGGTGTATGCGATTTTCACAAAGATCTAAGCACTATGTGCAAAAGAAGGTATACATCGCTTGGAGCTGTATTTGAAATTCAAATAAAGGAAAAAATTCAAACGATACTTCTTTCCTTTATAGACAAAGACAAGATGCAATCGAGTCCAAACTCGCAACTCTTAATAAATACAGCTTCTATCATGTTAAGCTGGGGGATGTATGGGGCGGCTTACGTTTGGAACAATGAGGGGCGTCTAATAAGTGCGGAATCATTCGTTAAACAATCTATGCCCTTAGTAATGAACGGAGCCAAAGACCTTATCGTCAGTTAATCCTTGATTGCTCCCTATCAACATCATCACAAAACACCAAAATACAATTGCTACATATTTCGAAATGGCGTGAATGTCCAGTTGAGACACTCATTCATGTTTTAGCTGGCAAATGGAAGCCCATGATTTTATGGCATTTGATTGAATCCAAGAAGATGTTCAACGATCTGGAAAAGCTTATACCTGATGTTTCACAAAAAATGCTTTCACAACATCTCCGAGATTTAGAATGGGAGGGTATCGTCGATCGAACGGTCTACTCTGCGATCCCTCCCAAGGTAGAATATTCTCTTAGCGAATACGGCAGAACATTGATTCCGGTAGCAGAAGTCATGTGTGCTTGGGGAAAAAATCATAATAAGCGGAAATATGAAGAGTCCGTATCATAAACATGGTTCAATGAACTTGTATACAATTACAATCCACTGAAAGCAAAAGCTGCCACGGGAATTCGGGCAGCTTTTTTTGATGCTTGCTTTTAAGTAAGTACCCTACTTTAAAGTGGGTTCTTAACATCAGTTTGAAGTGATGCTAAGTTTGAGCTAATCAAATAAGAGGGGTCTGTTGAAGAAGAGGAAAGAACAATGAAAATTATTGTTTTTGGATAACGAGCGAACGCTCGGTTCATCCTGCGCGGAAAACGATGAAGCGAAGCGGTGACTCCGGACAATAAAAATACATCGCAAGGGCGGCAGTCTTTTCTCAACTAAAGGGGTAGGTTAGTGCAGCCATGATATTTGAGAATAAGATACGGTTTACCACCCTGTGTCTAACGAAATAGCGCTAAAAATTTAAACCCATCCTTACTAGTTCGCGCCTGACCGTACTTGAGTTAAAAAGTACCCCCTATAGTATTTCATCGGATATGTTCATTCAGATAAATTAAATTAAATTATCGATAACTTCCTCAAAGATCGAATTTGTACCCGAAGATGATAACATGGATTCACTCAATTCTTGTTTATAACTTAAGATGTTATCAATTTTTTCTTCTAATGTATTGATAGTAATTAGTTTATGGACTTGTACAAAGTTTTGTTGTCCTATGCGGTGTACACGGTCGGTGGCTTGATTTTCAACTGCTGGGTTCCACCAACGATCAAAATGTATAACATGGTTAGCTGCTGTTAGGTTCAAACCTGTTCCTCCAGCTTTCAATGAAAGAATAAAAATAGGTGTTTTTTTGCTTTGGAAATCATCCACCATCTTCGTCCGTTCCTTTTGTAAGGTACTACCGTTCAAGAATAGAACATGGACATCAAATCTTTCAGTTAAATGTTGCTGTAGTAACTCTCCCATTTTTACATACTGAGTAAAAAGAATTACACTTTCATCTGCCTCAAGAATAGTACTAATCAGTTCATCAACTAGGGCTACTTTATTAGAACGTTCTGCGATTTTCGTTATGTTTTCTTCTTTTAAGTATAATCCAGGATGATTACACAATTGCTTTAATTTTCCAATCATAGTCATCATATATGGCTTCCGTGTTTTCCTCGTTAACTTCTTTGCTTCTTCTTTTACTTCATGCATCAATTTTTTGTATAACTCTTCTTGTTCATCAGTTAATGAGCAGTATTGCTTTTGTTCTATTTTCTCAGGTAGATCACCTTTTATTTTTTCATCCCTTTTTGTTCTCCTTAGAATGAAAGGCTGAATGAGTTGTTGTAACTGTTGTGTCTTTTCTTGATTATGCTCACGTTCGATTGGTTGGACATATAGCTGCTTAAATACTGCTTCTGTACCCAGAAACTTTGGATTTAAAAACTCAACAAGTGACCATAACTCCATTAGACGATTTTCAATAGGAGTCCCACTTAAGGCAACTTTACCCTCACAGTTCAAAGAGCGTATAATATTGGATCTTTTTGTTTGGACATCTTTTATATGCTGAGCTTCATCCAAACAAATAATATGCCAATTCATGTTCTTGAAGAGAATATGGTCATTTGTAAGTGTGCTATAAGTTGTTAAGATTATATCGAATTTATCTATATACATTTTGAAGCTATCTTTTTCCCTTTCGGTTCCATAGTGAATGTGGACTTTAATATTGGGAGCGAATTTACTGATTTCTTTTTCCCAATTAGCTATTAATGAAGTAGGTACAACAATTAATGAAATTTTTTGTATGTGACGTACTTCATTAAAGAAAGCGATGGTTTGAATGGTTTTTCCTAATCCCATATCATCTGCTAATAAAGCTCCGATTTTATGTTTATTTAAATGTACTAACCATTCAGCACCCTCTAATTGATATTGTCGTAATGTACAGGTTAGCTCAGTAGTCTTCTTTAAAGGAGTCTTTCTTTTTTTGATAGCCTTCATTTGGTCACTATATAATGGATTTTCCGTGCGATCTGAAGATACGCTTCTTTTTTCGATCGTCTTCCAATAATCAAAAAATTCGCCTAACTGTCCGGGATTTTGCATACGTTCTGTATAAAAAAAGGTAGCCGTTATATGTTCACAAAACGAAGCTACAGAACATGTACAACTGTATTTTAACTCTTGAATTTTCACTTCATGTCCACCGCTTTTACCAGCAACACTTGCTTGAATTGATTTTTCATCATGGCTATAATTGTAGACTGCTCCAGATCGACTTAAATGACGACCAGTTTTGATAATTTCTTTAACATAATCGTTTGAACTATCATACGGACGAAGGAACTCTTTCCACACTTCTAATGTTTCCATCTGTCATCACTCTCCTAACCTAAATAATATAGGGATAAAAAAAATAGGAAGACTTGTCTTTTGCATTGTTTTCCATTAGTTAGGTCCCATTTTTAGCTTTGAATGGAAGAGGTATTACACACTAGAGAATCTGAACTGGCCGAATGAATCGCAGCATTATGTATCAGTTGCTCCAACGGGTAGGTCCGAGAAAAGGCGAAAATAATAATGAACACGGCAGGCCGTAATCCATTAAAAAAGGCAGTGCGAGAAAGTCGCTTAATTAAGTTTTAACGGGCAGAACACTTCCAATATGTGTTAATATCGAAATGGATATTTCTTTATTCAAATTCAGAGGGGCAGGCCTTGGTCTCGTTGGAAACTGAAAATTGGAGGGAGTTATTGAAATGGCTAAACTGATCTATGCTGCTAACGTATCTTTGGACGGTTACATTGAGGACGAGCGCGGCAATAACATGGAATACTTTGAAAGTCGCATAATATGCGGCTTTTTTCTTTAAAGTAAAATATTTTCTTGTAACTCAATGGGGCAGCGTTATTCGGGTTGCTCTTTTTACTGCATCGCCGTTTTTATTTTGTCACATTTTCGGCCTCCTTCCTGTCTTGTTTAATGAGAGCGCATGAAGGAGGTTTCTTCGAATGATTGCAAAGTATGATGTGGTCGTTGTTGGTGGAGGTATTGCCGGACTGACCGCAGCTCTTTATTTAGCAAGAGGAGGAAAACGCGTCGTCGTTTTGGAAAGTCAGAATCAGATGGGGGGAAGGGCGATCACAAACAAGAAGGACGGAATACGCTTCAATTTGGGTTCGCATGCACTCTATGCCGGGGATGCGTACGACATTTTCCGGGAATTGAACGTAAATCCGAATATTTTTCGAAAAGTCGACGAGTTCACCCCGTACGGAATCTGGAAAGAGCAGGTGCACCCTTTTCCGGCTGCGGTCCGTTCGCTGCTTAAGACTCCCTTGTTATCGGCTGCGGACAAATACAGGTTCGGAGCTATCCTCATGAAGATCCTCAAGCTTGACACGGCCGCGATTCCACACATGAGTCTGCGAGACTGGATGGAACAGCACGTGGGAAGCCCGATGGTACGTCATCTTCTGTACGTACTGGCCCGAGGAGGAACATATGTGCAAGCTCCGGATTTACAAGTGGCGGGATCCTTGTTCAGACAGATGCAGCGTTCCATCACTGGAGTGTATTATTTGAAGAAAGGCTGGGGATCCCTGATCGAGGAAATGTGTTCGGAAGCACGTCGGCTCGGCGTTGTCTTGATTACAGGCAGGAAAGTCAATGCCGTTGAGCATGATGACGGGCGGGTGCAGCGAGTTCGATGCAAGAATGGCGAAACGATTGAGACTCCTTACGTGATCCTGACGACATCGCCGAAGATATCAAGCAGGCTGGTTCCATCAGCCGAACTGACTTCGCTGCGGACGTGGGAGCAGCAGGCCATTCCGATCACGGCCGCTTGCTTGGATATTGGTCTCCGCCGACTTCCCGCGCCTCAGCACCAATTCGTCTACGGCATCGATCGGCCGGTCCTTATGATCAACTCATCCCGAATCAAAGGGCTGGAACTCAGCGAGAACGATGATGTTCAAGTGTTTCAAATGATCAAGTTCCAAGTGCAAGGAAGCCATGCCCAGGAAGACCGCAGACAACTTGAACAAGCCATGGATCTCGTTCATCCCGGTTGGAGACGGGAAGTGGTGTCGGAGCAGTATTTGCCCAAGATGACGGTCGTTCATGACTTTCCACATATGAAGCGGGTCGAGAATCCGGGGCCTGCCGTTCCTCAGATCAAGGGCTTATACGTGGCTGGAGATTGGGTGTCGCACGGTGAATATTTGGCAGGCGGGGCGGCAGCAAGCGCGAAGCGAGCTGCACTCCATATTCTCGCGCACTAAACAGACGAATATTCGGAAAGGAGGTCTGTATGGACACGGAACAACTATATCAAACTTATCGGACGTTATTGTTCTCACTGGCCTATCGAATGCTGGGAAGCGTTATGGATGCGGAAGACATCGTGCAGGATGCTTTCCTGGCGATGAACCAATTGCCTTCGGACGCAAATATCCGGAACGTAAAGGCATACTTGTGCAAAATCGTAACGAACCGTTGTCTGAACCTGTTGCAGTCGTCCGCGAAACAACGGGAAGTTTACGTGGGGACTTGGTTGCCGGAGCCGCTCGTGCAACTTGAAGACGCAAGCTTGGACCCCTCTGAAATTTATCAACAAAAGGAAACGATCTCAACGGCCTATTTGATGCTTCTGCAACAGCTAAGCGCGGTTGAGCGGGCCGTGTTCCTCCTGCGGGAAATATTTCAATATCCGTACGACGAGATTGCAGGCATGGTGGGGAAAAGCAGTTTCAATTGCAGGCAAATTTTCCATCGGGCCAAGAAAGGTATCCGCCATGAACCGCTGGATATAGCAACGAGCACCGTTACGGAGACGCAAGTGCGGCAATTCATCCAAAGCGTGATCACGGGGGATGCGAACCGGCTGTTGCAGTTGTTGTCGCCTGACGCCGTCCATTATACAGATGGAGGCGGCAAGGCGCCGGCCGCGCAGCAGCCCGTCGTCGGAGCGGCGCAAGTCATTCCGTTTTATATGCAATGGATGGATTGGTTCGGGCGTCCGGACAGCGACTATTCCTATATCATCACTACAGTGAACGGAAGCCCGGGAATCGTCATGGTGATCGATGGACGCATTGCATACGTTTATTCGTTCGAGGCTTCGGACAGTCGGATTCATTCCATCTATGTAGTTGCAAATCCTGACAAACTCAAGAATGTGGAGGAGGTAGTAAGATGAGAATCATCGAATTGGAACTGAGAACCGCCCGGTTAGCTGAAATGAAGGTGTTCTACACAGAAAGACTTGGATTGGCTCTAGCAGATATAACGGAACATTCAGTCACGATCATTGCCGGAGAAACGCGATTGACTTTCGTCCACGAAGAGGAGGGAGGGATACTGCCGTCCTATCATTTGGCAATGAATATCCCAGAGAACCAAATTCGCGAAGCGAAAAGCTGGCTTCTGGCCAAAGGCTGTCAGGTGCTTTCCGCTAAGCCGCTTCCATATGCAGGGATCCAGGCAAACGAAGATATCGCTTATTTCGAAGGGACGGATGCCCATGCCTTCTATTTCGAAGATCCTTCGGGGAATCTGGTGGAGTTCATCGCCCGACATCGAATGGACAATGCTTCAACAGAGCCTTTCAATCACGAATCCATTCTGAATGTCAGCGAGATCGGTTTTCCGCTTCGCGGCAGCGTATCGGAGGCCATTCAGCGCTTAGATTCTCGATTTGACGTCATGCGTTATATCGGGGACGGAAAGACGTTTCAGATGCTCGGTGACGAGCACGGTATGTTCATCCTGGGGGATTTGGCCATCGGATGGTATCCTTCGATGAAGATTCCGGAAGTTCATCCTATTCGAATGACCATTCTCGATCCTAAAGAAGGGGAGTTTCAATTGGACCCGTACCCTTACTTTATTCGGGCGGTTTCCGAAAGGCTGGTTTAAGGGAGGAATTAAAGAATGGAAGTACAAAAAATGACCGTAACCCGCTCTTCGCTGCCGGCTTCCGCTCAATACGCGCGGCTAGGTTTTAGCATATTGAACGTGCTTTTTGCGATCTGCATCGCGGTACAGGTCTTCTTGGCTGGATTCGCGCTCTTCGTAGATTCGACACAATGGGGGATGCACGGTAATTTCGCCATGTACTTCGCGCCTATCCCCGTATTGTTGTTTATATTGTCTTTTCCGGCCAGACTGCCCAAGGGCATTAAAATGAAGAGTTTGGTGTTGATCGGCCTAATCCTTTTGATCTTCGCGACGGCTGTCTTCTAGGAAGAAATCGGATTTGCCGCAGCGGCACATCCCGTCATCTCGCTAGGCTTGTTCTTGAACGCGTTGTTGATAATGAGGGAGATGACGAAAGGATAGATTAGCGTAGACAGCATCTGTAACAAAATTCATTAGATTAAGCAAATTTATAGGCGATCCTGTGGGGACAGCCTATAAATTTGCCATAAACAATAATAAAGCAAAAGCTAAAAAACATTAATTCACGTCTATATTCCAATTTCCCAATCGTCTACATGGATAGAGCGAAATCGATTTTTGATATTAAAACTTTAGGAGGATGAAAAATGAAGATCAAACGAATAGTTGCAAATGTTAAGACGCAGGACATTTCCAAAGCTTCTTATTTTTACGGGGAAGTACTTGGACTTGATCAACTAATGGATATGGGATTTATTGCAACATACGGTTCGCATGAGAAAATGGGCACTCAGATTAGTTTCCTATTAGAGGGAGGCTCTGGGGCACCTGTGCCTGATCTGTCAATTGAGGTTGATGATCTTGATGACGCGTTAACTCGGATCAAAGAAGCAGGAATTCCAATTGAGTATGGACCAACTGAGGAGCCATGGGGGGTTCGACGTTTTTTTGTTAGGGACCCATTCGGGAAACTTATCAATATTCTTATCCATCTTTAAAAAATAAAATGAGCAAAAAGTTGCATTTCAAAATCTTCTACAGATGAGTTCGAGTAGGTGACACATCGAATAAGAAAGTTATGTAAATGTGTCGGAGGACAAAAAACACTGTTCCATTGAAAGTTACTATTTTTTAGCGGTTCGTTTATCAGGTTAGCCAGAATCTTCTGGTTGGCCTTTTTTGTTGTCGTTTTACGATGGGGGAGCCGGGAGAACGTAGCGGCTTTAGGGGAAATGATCTCGTGAAATATCTTTTTGAAAATTCACAGGTACCGCAACCTTTCGTCATAAGTTCACAATATTCATCTAATATGATCATTACATGAACGAGTCACATGTTCTATTGAGAATAAAAGGAGACATAGGGGAGACATAGGAATGAAGAAGGGAACGCTGTTTCTCACTTTTGTTGTTGGCATGTTAGGAGGGTTTATACTTTTTGAATTCATCGTGCGGATTGTGTTGCGGCAAATGAACACGTTTCCGGTTACGTTCATCGGAGCTCTTTAATGGATTCGTCATACTGGCAAAGCCATTTGTTCGGGTTGTTGAATTGTTTCCGATTCTAATGCTCTTCCTTTCGTTTACGGGAAAGCTTCCGAACTTTTTGCGCTGGGTGATTGTACTCAATGCGATTCTATCACCTATTCTTCCACGTTAGCTGCAGGGCCCTGGCACGGATCCTTTTGCCATGGTCAGTGTGCTTGTTATCAATGCCATTTGGGGATTATGCTCAGGAGTTGATTGCAACAGCAATAAAAAAATGATCAAAATTTAAATTGATTTCATCAACGATGAGGAAAGCGAGTATAGAAAATGAAAAAATACCTTCAACTGCTCACGCTGCTGCTCATTTTATCAGCATTTTCTTTAGTCGGATGTGAAGGGGATACGACCACTAACGTCGGTAAGCTCGAATTTAAAAATCCATTGCAAATTCCGCCAATACTTGAGCCAATGACGGAGTCAGAGGGTAAGAAACACTTTGCCTTAACCATGCAGTCAGGATCAACTGAGTTTTTGGAAGGCAAGCAGACACCCACTTGGGGGATTAACGGATCTTATTTAGGGCCGACCCTCCGAGTTTCGCGCGGCGACCAAGTTTCTTTCGATGTGATCAATCAATTGAATGAAAGCTCAACCTTGCATTGGCATGGGATGCGATTACCAGCAGTAATGGACGGCGGACCGCATCAGATGATCGAAGCAGGAGCAACCTGGGAACCTTATTGGACCATCGAGCAGCCTGCCGCGACTACATGGTATCATCCCCACTTGCATGGGAAGACAGCGCAGCACGTTTATCGCGGTCTTGCAGGATTATTTATCGTTGAGGATGAGGAATCTAAAAAGTTGCCTTCGGAATATGGTGTTAACGACATCCCGATTATCATCCAGGATAAGTTATTTAAGGGCGACGGTTCTTTTAACGAAAATATGAGTATGACTCCGTTTGGATTGTTAGGCAATCAAATCTTAGTCAATGGGACATACGATCCTTACCTGGAGATCACTGCAAGTCAGGTTCGTTTTAGATTACTGAATGGTTCGAATGCGAGAGCTTATAATATCGGCTTTTCGGATAATCGTTCATTTTATCTAGTCGGCAATGATGCCGGGCTTTTACCCGAACCCGTTTTACTAGATCGTTTGTTGCTAAGTCCGGGTGAACGTACTGAGATCGTGGTGGAGTTTGAAGCTGGCGAAGAAACGATCTTGCACAGCTTTGCAGGAAAAGACGGGATTGAGAATGGGGAGTTTGATATCGTAAAGATTATCGCGGATACAAGTTTATCGGCTTCGTCGCAGCTCCCGAATCACCTTACCACTGAGCCGCTCATCGATGTGCCCGAAAATGTAAAGCTACGAAAATTTGAACTTACAACGAAATCTGCAATTAATGGCAAGGAAATGGACATGAATCGTATTGATGAGGTTGTTCCGGCTGGCGCACGTGAAATATGGCAGATCACGAATAAGGGGTGGGATCATAACTTCCATATTCATGATGCAGCATTCACCGTAATGGACAAAAATGGAGAATTGCCACCATTATATGAGCGTGGGAGAAAAGATACGGTCTTTATTCCGAATGGCACTACAGTCAGACTGGCCGTCGACTTTGGAAGCTATCCTGATCCCGATACGCCGTACATGTATCACTGTCACTTGTTGTATCATGAGGATAGCGGTATGATGGGGCAGTTTGTCATTGTCGAACCAGGCACCGAATCCCAAGTTTCGAAAGAGTTAAGCAAGGGAAGTCATGACCATTAATATAAGACACGGTGGCTGCTTGGCCGCCGTTTTTGTTTTCACATATAAAGATGTACCGATTGCCGAAAAGGACAAGAACATGAGCCGATTACCGATTCAATAAGTATCTAACTATGTTTCATGCAATTTCATTAAGCTAACGGGAAGAATTGTTTAATCATTATCCTCCGTATCACAAAAGTTGAATTCGGTCTGGCCCGCACTGTGCACATTAGCAATACATGAGAAACTGGGCCTGCTTTTGGATGATAAAATGTAGACATAAGGAGGCTGCATATGGGACGTATAATCCTGATGATGAATGTGACACTGGACGGTTGTTGTGACCACACGCAGGTGATTGCGGATGAGGATCTCCACCAGTATACGGTGGACCTGATGGACCAGTCTGACAGTCTGCTTTTCGGACGTGAAATCTACCAGTTGATGGAAAGTGCTTGGCCAGCCATTGCCAGTAGCGGCGACGGACCTCAGCTCTTGGTCGACTTCGCACGCAAGCTCGATCGGAAACCCAAGTACGTCTTCTCGCGGACGCTGGATCACGTGTCGTGGCAGGACTCTTTCTTGTTGAAGGGGCCTGTTTCCGAGGAGGTGCCACAGCTTACGGCAGAAGGGAAGAACCTAGTCGTTAACGGCGGTCCCGGCCTCGGTTCCACCCTGGCACAACTGGGCTTGGTGGATGAGTATCACTTCCTGGTACAGCCAATCGTTGCCGGACGTGGCCCCCAATTATTGGGGGGAGTTCGTGATCGACTGAATCTGAAGCTGACCGAGACCAAATCCTTCGGCTCCGGCGTCGTAGTGCTCCGCTACACGCCCGTTCGTTAACTGCCAGGCCACCACGGCTTGGCACTGCCAGACGAATATATACTGAGCACAAGATGTAGCCGGCAAACATTTGTCGGCTGCTTCGACGTGGAACTTTTTCTTGCTGAACTAACGAGCAAAGATACAAGTATTGCAGAGATATAAATGCAAGTAAGAAAGTTGTTTGGAACGTATTAACTGATCCTGATTACATTAGAGATTGGTTAGGTGTACCTATTGAAACGGATTGGAGAGAAGAGAGTCCGATCACATTTTCATTTTCATTATCATGGGACGGAAAAAAAATTACCGATAAGGGACATGTATTGAAATTCAAGGAACCGGACACTTTCTACTATTCATTGAAGTATCGGGCAGGGTTAGCTGGAAAGGAATGAAGATGAAGAACTAATTACAAGATAAGTGTGTCTAACAAATGGCTAATTAAGCGGAATGGGTGGGGATGGACCATTAAGAAACTCACAAAAATAGTATTCATGATTTCTGTGGTCGGTATATTATCGTTATTTGCTCTTATGTGCTTATTTGGCATCATCTTCTTTGCGGGATTATGGTATAAAGATGTATTTATGTAATTCATCATTGTGTTCTAAGAACAGGAAATGCTTCACTAACGGGTACGATAACCCGGCGATGGAACTCGCCCAACAAATTGGCCAGACGCATGGGGAAATCCTTCGTTATGGGGCCCTTTATTAAGTATATTCATGCTGGCAATGGACAACGCTTAAGGTTAAGTATTATCTTATGCGGGAGGTCGTCGCTTCTTGAAATTTGAACTAGGACGTTGCTTACTGAATGAACGATTGATGGAATCCGGAAAGTCAGCGGAATGGCTGGCAAAAGACTTGCTTTTTAAACCGGAACGAGTTTACGACTTTATTGAAAACAAAAGAGTGATGCCACTCAAAATTGCCATATCGATCGCCGATTCCATCGGTTGTGATGTTCGTGCCCTGTATGAATTAATTCCGAACGATAATGAAGTAAAGGGGAATTAATGGAATAAGTGGTAGGTTGCGTTAAGACTACAAATGTGATCCATTAAGCTGAGCAATGGATTGATCCGCCTCCGATTGGTGGCGGATTTTGCAATGCAAAATAGTAGTGGGTATGGATTACAAACTATTATTATAACAATGAATAATCGACGTTTTTTGGGTGGGAAATACCCTAGGGAGATGATACACTTAAATACGACATAAACTACATATCATCTCTATTAACAGGGGGAAATCGAAGGATGATTCAGTACTATCGCAACAAAACATGGCTGTGCGCCTTTCTGCTGGCGATTTTTTTGGCAGGACTTTGCATGTTCATTTCAGCAGATTCCGCACAGGCACAGGGGAAGAGCATGCCTGTTGAGAAATTAAAACAGATAAGCAGATTGTCTTTTAATTTAAGGGATGCGTATCAGAACTCCTATACGGTTTATATTTACGCTCAAGATGAAAAATCATCAACCTTGACCGAAATGGACTACTGGACCGGAAATAAGCCGGGGGACAAGCAATACACAGGTACATATAAAGCAGCTCTCGTCAAAAAAGGAGCGACGTATGGTACGATACAATCCGTGAACCTTGGCCTGCATTCGGTTACGCTGCCCCAGACCTGGCATTATACGATTCGAAGCAAAGAAAAGGGCACACCGGATATTCTGATGATTACAGAATGGGGGACATCTAATTTCAATCTGGTTACCCCTTTCATTATTCGTTCGGGGTCGCTGATGCCCGTGAAGTTCGGCGATCATAAAGGCAAAAAAATGGATAACTACTATCCTGCAGGACGGGAAGACGGAGTTCGCATGCTGTCAGATGCACGGGTGCAGTTCAAGTTTTACAATAACGCTGTTTTCAAGTATGCCGTTAATACGTTCAAACTTAACGTGAGCAAGCTGGAATTGCGTTTGACGGAGACGCGATACATGGATTATGATCATCCATCCTGGCCAAATTCAGGAATCGGTGACCGCGCTTATCTCGAAAGCCTGAAGGCTGCTGCCAAGAAAGGGATTCTTCCCGACCAGCCAGGAATCAAGCTCGGCATGACTCATAAATCGCTCCAAAGTACACTTAAAAAAGCCAAGCTGCGGGAAAACGGTGAATGGGGTGCATTTTATGTCTATCAGAACTATGCGATAGGCTTCGATTCCTATCTCCATGAGCTGGATTCCAGCTCAAGACTTATGATATTCAACCTTTTTGCCGAAAAGCGAAATTTGTACCCGTCAACAGTTAAATTGTGGCTTGGCAAACCGAATGATGAATTTTTCAATGAGGCTGATGGCGTGTATGACATGATTTACAACTTTGGTTCAGGCAAGCTGTCATTTCATTACGAGGAAGAGGATGGACAAATCTTCTTGGCAACGATTTATAGATAGTTGGTTGATGAACCGGCCACTCGGAATTATCAGTTCTACAGCAAGCCTCGAGTCTTAACAATTGTCGTTTGAGAATTCGATAATTCGGCATTTACGGATTATCGGGTTAGCCAGAAATTCTGGCTAGCCTTTTTTATACTCGTTTTTACGTCTATTGGTGGGGAATTATAATCTTTCTCTGAAGAAACAACCGACAGCCGTTGGGTAGCGAAGGATAGAGTTCTCGATTTGATTACACAGCCAAGTGTTCGATTTCGCCATCAGGCTTATTTGGAGTTTAACGGAGCCGTAAACTATGCGGACTACGTAAATAAGCCCGAGTTTACAATCAAACATCAAACATATATTTCGAAGTAGATTGTTTCTCGTAGCTGAACAAACGGGTACGATAATTCAATAAGGAAGTCTGCAACAGAAACACTGAAGGAGCTGCCGTAAAGTAGCTCTTTTTTACATGCTCACAAAATAAGTTGTTTGGTACATATGTCCTGCCTGGTGCTAAGCTAACGGGCAGAATAGTCCAAAACCTTTAATAAGATTCCATTAAAGAGAAAGTTCATGTGATTGTTCTACTTGAAGGGCAATGCGCTTTTCATTGGAGGAGTACCAGCGTCCATGACAACAGGGGTAACCGTGTGCAAAAAAATTGGCGATACACCTTAAGAAGTTCCTAAAATGGTGAGTATCATCAAAAAGTTTATTCTCTTACTGAACCTTTTTCTCCACGGGAGCGAATTAAGGGTTGTAACACGTTCAGGAGGGGCCCCTATGAATGATAAAGAGTTACTTCCGTGGCTTCAAAAAGCAACGTTGGGCGACGAGTCGGCCTTTCAGCTTGTCTATCAGGCGACTCACCAAGACGTCTATCGGACGGTTGCTTTTCTCGTCTACAACAAACAGGACATTGAGGATATCGTGAATGAAGTTTACATGCGCATGTGGCGGTCGTTTCACAAGTACGACCCGAACCGGCCGTTTCGGTTTTGGTTGCACGGGATCACTATCCGTCTTGTCCAGGATTGGAAAAGAAAGGCCTGGCGACGAATTCGCCTCTTTGAACGAAACCGCCAGATGACTTGTGAACAGTTCGACTGGACGGACAAAGCAGTCCAGCAGTTCGAAATGCAGCATGAGCTGTTCAGCCTTGTCCGCCAGTTGTCGTACAAACTACGTGTGGTCGTCATCCTGCGCTATTTTCACGACTATTCTCTGGAAGAAATCGCAGAAGTTCTGCAGATCCCCGTTGGTACAGTGAAATCCAGGCATCATCTGGCACTGAAAGAACTCCGGAAACGATTCGAAATGACGGGAGGAGACGCGTATGTCCATTGATAAGGAATTGCGTGAAGAGCTTCGCCAGGTGGCAGATTCGATGCACTGTCCACCCGATTTGTATGGACGTGTCCGACAGTCCTACCAACATTTTGTGAACGAAAAGAGAGGTAGATCTCCTATGAAAAAACGCATGCTCGCAAGTATTGCCGCTGTAGCAATCTTGATTCCTTCTGCCGTATTTGCTTCTTCCTATCTAGCCGATGAAATATTCGGATCTGTTAAAACCATTGAACAGCACGGCGGTTCACAGGAAAGTTATCAAGAGATTGAGGGAATGCTTCAAGTAGCAAAAGACAAGCTCACGGAAGACGAATTGAAGGAGTTTATGGAGTTGTTCAAGCAGATGGTGCAATTAAAGCTGAAGATGACCGATGAAAAAGGAATCAAACATGAGGAAAAGCTGACCAAAGAAGAACAGCAGCAGTTTGAGCAGCTCGTCTCCATGCTGGCCCCGTTCTTCGAGAAGATTAACGGAGCCGCCAAGCCGTAAGAAAAAGAAGCAAGGGACCCGTCCGATGTGGATGGGTCCCTTTTTTTTCACACATTATATGTGAATTTATCATTCATACAAATTACAAAATGCTGCCGATTTCAAACTACTTGCACCATCTCACACGGATCAAAGGTATAAGTTGGAGATTAAGGAACCATATCCAAAGGCTCCTGACTCGAACGTACACTTACATGTTGAGAACAAACATATGGATATTGCAGATATAAAGATTGAAGGAGAACGTGTCTTATGGGACGCCAGATTTTCACTTTTATAACCATCATTCAGAAAAGAATGAATTTTGTTATGTAACTTTTTTTGCTTTATTGGTGTTTACTCAGTTGAAGGAAATAACCTCCATGCAAGGAAGGGGACGGAAAAGTGAAGATGTCTAAATTTATAGAAACCATAACTTTGAGCACGGCTATAATCCTCAAAAAGCCATGATTATTTTGAAATTATTCTACGCTTTACTTCTTAGTATACCGTTTACGATTATTAATTTCAGTGCATACCTAAAAGGCAACACACCATCAACTATAAACTTAGTGAGTACTATTCTCTTTTTAATTTTGTGGATGTCATGGGGAGGTTTCAAAAACTATAGGGATAAACTGAGCATTCGTTTTCTTAAGTTCAGCTCCATTTACTATCTTGTCTCTATTGCATGTGTTTTTGTAATGTATCTTATAGATTCAATACTTTTTTCAATACCAGTAGGAATAATTATTTTAGGACCAGTATATGGGTTAAGGTATTTCCTACCCTCGGTTTCATATGAAACATTCGGATATATCTGTGTAATAATAGTGTATGCTGCCAGTTTGATTGGTTCCTTTATAGGATATGTAACAAGTAAAAAAGCAGCACGAGAGTAAACAGTAATGGGTGTTCGAGGTTTTATTCCAAATTTCACCTGAATAACAAATAGCATCTGAGAAGGGGTGAGTGATCATGAAAAATAAGAAGTATTTAAGAAGATCTATAATCATTGCATCATGTTGTCTTGTATTAATGAGCGCATTTTTTATAATCAGAGAACTTATAGATAATAAGCAAGTTGTAGACTCGACTATTAATGATAATGACACCACTCCACCAAAAAAAGAAGATTGGCAAATTGAATACGAAAGAAAAGCTCGAACGGAACCAGCGGAAAAAGTAGTAACTGAACATGGAGTTTTTTATTATGCTCCTTTTCCAAAACAATTTCCAAGAGATGAAGTCGCTAACCTAGATATTGATGAGGAAGTGACCGAAGATACAAACCAGGTAATAGAAAGAGGTTATTTTTACGAAAAAAAATGAAAAGGACGGAACGAACGATTACAGAGTGAAGAGTGAGAAAGGAGTGAAAAATGTGAGGGTGCATTCTAAAGGCATCAGAAAATTGATTGGTCTGGTTATTATCGTTTGTGTAGTGGGAGGTGTACTGGGGTACCAAAGCACATTTGCTAAAAGCACGAATAATCAAAGCCCCGCAAATTCTCCTAACTATCCTGAAAATGAAAATGGGCAGTCATATGGTTCAGTTAAAGAAGCCACTTCCGTTGAATTGCTACCTGACTTAATCCATATGGGAAGTATAAATGACATTGCAGGATATGTGCTGAAAAAAGATTATCTCGGTGAACTTAGTCGTAATGTTCCACTGTATGATGTTGATGGAGTAAACATAATTGGTTCTATTCATATTGGAGCTAAGAATATGAACTATCCCAATAATAAAAACGGACAGACATACGGTTCTTCCGCAGATGCTGCTTCTCCAGAAACAGAACCTGAATTAATCAGCGCAATAGGTGTAGATGGCACTGCAGGATACGTGTTGAAAAAAGATTTAGACGGTGAGCAACCAAAGTCACCTCAGGATGCCATTGCGATACAGAACAGTAGATCACCAGATGGTCGCGATATCCCTTTGTATGATGTTGAAGGTACAACCGTAATTGGTGTGTTTCATGTTGGAAGAAGATAATAATAAAGTTTGCCCAGCAGGCAAGGTAAGCGAGATTTTACGCGTGACGCCTATTGGCTTTGCGGCCAGCGCCAGTGAGAGCTCCACCTTGTTTTTTCGAATGTTCACAAATGGTCGTTAATTTGTTTTCTGTCATAAGTCATCATAACTATCGAGTAAGTATGCTATGGCAGGGAATTAAACAGCATTTTCAGGTAAGGCTGAATGGTTGCGAAAAAGCAATCGAAACTTTTATCACTAATCCATATTGGGGATATTTTTTCCTGCACTTAGTAAAAATGAAAACGGAGAGAAGTAAGCTTCAACATGACATGCTTTACACAGAGGCAAGTCTAAACGGTTTTTACGATTTTCTCTAGCAATTCTAAACGCAGTGGTGAACCAGAAGACTGTTTTTGAATTGAAACCCTTAGAGATAAATGACAGCTGCCTTAGTTCTTTTCATTTTGCTGGTTATTAAAACTAGATCTTTCTTTTTCTAAACAAATAACATTTTTTAAACCCTGCCAGCCTTGTGCTGACAGGGTTTAATTTCTCAAAATTTCGTAAACTAGCGGAATCTACATTATTATCGGTAACCTTCGATCTCATTCATTGTAGAGGGTATAACTGCCGTGACCTTTTGTCCAACGCGTTCATATGCTGCGTTGTCAAAGAAAGAGGTGATAAGATGGAAGCCTATTATAGCTGCATGCGATTCATGAACCAGAAAGTCCGCATTACGACAAGAGACGGTTGTGTACACGTAGGAAGAATCGTAAAAGTGGATTGTGATAATGTGTACTTGGAGACAGATCGAAGAAACGGAACTGTAACGACCTCCGCTTTCTTCCCCTTCGGATTCGGGGCTCGCAGCTCCATTTTAACATTAAGCCTGTTCACGCTGCTCGCGATTGCTCTAATCTAATGTACCGATCTCCTCGCTACGAGGAGATTTTTTTTGGATTGAGGCAACACGAAGCGCAGCCAAGAATGCTCTTCGTGTTGCCTCAATCCATCCCGATGAAGTCACGCACGCTACCTTGTTTTACTGGCGGCAAGAGATTCGTTCCGCTTTGAAGCAGATTCCGACCGAAGCATTTCAAGTTATTGTTCAAATGGATGAGACTTACTTTCTGTACTCGGAAAAGGGCAAGCGGAATATTGCCAAACGTAAGCCACGTAAACGTGGCGGAAAAGCACATTTTCTCAGAGATAAGCCCTCAATCATACATTCAATAAAATGAACCCAAATATGAGGTCTTCTCGTTCGTTGCAGAGGGCTGTTTGTAAGATCATTTTTTTCTTGATTGCATGGAGAACAGTTAAAATGTATCCCTGGAGAGTGGGCTTGCCCCACTCCTTTTTATGCGGGCAGGGATTATAATCCATCGTGACAGTGAAAAGTTTGGATGGAGGGGGGGTGAACCTCAGAAAGGGCGGCTGTTGCTTGCTTCCGATAAAATGTTAGCGCCTTCACAAAAAAACGCAAGCAAGAATACAATCGGGCGAACTGAGCTGCGCTGCCTTATTATTGTTCGGCAGATGAATAATCTTGAGGAGGTATTTATGATTACCATTACAAGAAAAGCAGTTAGTCTGTTGGTCGTGCTTGCCGTTATAATCACAGGATTGTTACCCCGAGCTGCGGAAGCTGCCAAAATCGATAGCTATTCTATTTCTTCAATGGATATGACGGATGCCGCTGATCCGACATCTTTGGCACAGAGCGCCATAGCACCTGCCACGATACAAAATTACCCGATGCCATCCATCTATACCGCATCCAGCGTGTTTTCATTGAAAGCCGATAACAAAGCGATTCCTGTAATCAGTTATCTGGCTGACTATGACTATGCCCAATTTTCTTTTTCCGGCACGGTCCGAATCGAAGTTACCAACAATGTGCCGATTACATCATTCTCCATCAGTCCTCAGGCTAAAAACATCGAAGGCACAGTTAACGGGAACAAGCTGACGTTCACGCTTTCATCCTCAACCTATGTCATCGTAAAAATCAATGACCAGAGGAAGAAGATTGTCATCGCGGCAGACCCCTTGGAAACGGATATACCCCCGTCCGCAGGTGCCGGGATTTTTAATGTGACACAGTCGCCATACCACGCGGATAACACGGGATCATCGCTGGCATCGGACGCGATTCAGCAGGCGATCGATGACGCCCATCAAGCCGGCGGCGGCGTAGTTTTCGTTCCGGCAGGTGTTTATAAGAGCGGGAACCTGACATTAAAAAGCAACGTAACCTTTTACCTGGCTGGAGGCGCCGTCATTGTCGGCACGGGCAGGGGGGAAGACTACGTGATTGATTTTCGCAAGGATTCACGAAACGCGGATGGAACGTATTTTATTCGTACTGCCGTAGATTCCACCAATATTACGATACGGGGACGGGGAACCATTGATGGAAAAGGCATTGCGATGCGAGAGCGAAAGATGCCGGCGCCTAATAAAAATGAAGGGTTCCTCAATAACCTGCTCGTTCCGATCGCAACATCCAATTTTACTTTTGACGGCTTAATATTGCGGGATGCCGGTTTCTGGTCGTTTATGGTGGTTCGTTCCGACAATGTGACCATAAACAATCTTAAGGGATTCCAGGATTTATACAAAATCGAGAACGACGTTATCGATATTAATGAAAGTCAGAACGTGCTTGTTCAACATTCGATTGCCATCTCGGACGATGACACTTATTCCACGAAAACCTGGCTGCAGACGGGGATGTCCAAAGACTGGCCGGGCGAGCTTGAACATTTGGAAAACGTGGTTTTTGATGACGCTTTTGCATGGACAAGATGTGCGGCTTTCAAGATTGGCATGGGCGTAGCCCAGCCGCAAATCGGCGTAACCATCCGAAATTCGTATGTGTATCAAAGCGCCCGAGCATTGCTTATCGATCATGGATACCAACTGAATACCCTCCCGGAGGAAGGTTACGCCCAAAATATTACGTTTGAGAATATCGACATCGAACGCGTCGGTATCAATCAATTCGGGAACTATTGGCTTGGAGTGTCCACCAGCACTTCCGGCGATGTAAGCAATGTTGTAGTCAAGAACATCAATGTTCGCGAGACCGGCACCCAGAAATCCAGAATTTCCGGGAATGCCACGAAAGGCGGAAGGGTTAACGGCGTCACGTTCACAGATGTTTATGTTGGAGGGAAGCTTGCAACAACCCTGGACGACTTGAATGTTACCGTTAATAACAATGTATATGGTCTCGTTTTTGCCAATTCCAAGCCGCCGCTATTCAGCGACAATTTCGAAGACGGAAATACGGCGGGTTGGACATCGATGTCCGGTGGCTGGACCGTCCCGACAGTCGGCACGAATCACGTGCTGTCCAGCGGGAATCAGACAACCACCTCCCTGATTACCGCTAATAGCGGGGGTTCATGGACGGATTACGTTTATGAAGCCAGATTAAGAATGCCCATCACCAATGCCAACGCGGGCATGGTCTTCAGGGTGCAGGATGCAAACAATTATTATATGTATCGCATTCATTCATCGAATCAACAGCTGGAGTTGTTCAAATCCGTGAATGGACAACTGACGCTTGTAAACAGTACGCCGTTCACTGCTATTGAGAAGCAGTGGTATACAGTTAAGGCGGTTATGCAAGGGAACACGATATCCTGTTACGTGGATGGAGAATTAAAGATGGAATGGACCAATCCTGTCACCGAATTGACGGCTGGGGGGATCGGATTTCGGACCACCTCGGCCGGCGTCCATTTTGACGATGCCGTGGTTAGCCTCATCAATAAAGCGCCTGAGGAGATTGCCCTTTCACACAACAGTGTTGTTGAAAACACGACGGCGGGAGGCATGGTTGGAACTTTTTCCACCAGCGACCCTGATGCGGAAGAAACATTTACTTATATGCTGACAGCAGGTGCAGGGGATGTGGACAACAGCAGCTTCACCATATCGGACAATATGTTGATTCTAGCCGTAACGCCTGATTACGAAGCCAAGGACAGCTACAGCATCCAGGTGAGGAGCACAGATTCAGGCGGACTGTATGTTGAGAAGTCCTTTACGATCCATGTCACGGACGTGAATGAACCTCCCGTGTATCCGGATCCTACGGTCATCCAATTCAGCGACGATTTTGAAGATGGAAATACGGTAGGTTGGACGTCTGCTTCAGGTTCCTGGAATGTGACAACTGACGGCACAAAAGCCTTGATTCAGAATCAAGCAGCCACTGCAGTCATTACTGCCGGCGATTCGTGGACGGATTATACGTATGAAGCCAAAGCGAAAATGCCCATCACCAATGCCAACGCAGGCATTCTCTTCAGGGTACAGGATGCAGGTAATTTCTATATGTTCCGAATCCATTCCACAGCCCAAGAGCTGGAGTTGTACAAATCCGTGGGCAACGTCATGACCCTTGTATCCAGTACCCCGTTTACAGCTCAGGCGAACCAGTGGTATACGATGAAGGCTTCCATTGAAGGGAACACAATAAAAGGTTATGTGGATGGGGAACTAAAAATGGAATGGACCAATCCCGAAACAGAACTGACAGCAGGGAAAATAGGGTTTCGGACCACCTCGGCTGGCGTAACTTTTGATGATGCTTTGGTTCTGACGCCTGACCCGATTTAGTTAGCAAAACATTCTGTACCGGTAAGAAAGACGTCTATCGACGTACATTCACAGAAGACAGACCGCGTTTAGCAATAGTTTTTCTTGCGATTATAGAATTGTTCAGCTCCGTTGAAAGCTTATAAATTCAATAATCTTCAAAAAAAGCCGATCCACAGGTCGATCACCGTTCATGGGATCCTAAGAAGGAGCTGCCCCTAAAGCCATGACATGGCTGCCCGGGACAGCTTCGTTTTTTTACGTTGTCGAACAGGGGCTGCAGTGACATAATCAAAGCAAAGAATTTAACGGAAGGCGTGAAAAGCTTGGAGTACCTCCGCAGGCAATCGTTCCGCAACAAACTCAAGGTCGCTTTTCTGGCCGTCATCGTGCTTTCTGTTCTAATGACCGGAGGACTGTCTTATTATATCTCGACTGCGACGCTGGAAAAAAATGCACTGAAGCTCACGCAGGACACGGTGGTCAGATCCGCACAGATTGTGGATGAGAAGCTGAACAAACTGATGTTGATTATGATGACGTTTATGATCAGCCAGCCTTTCTACGATATGCTGAAGGATGCCGGCTCCGGGGATGCCAGCAGATATTACATGCATCTGAACGATCTTGACAACGTTTTCTCGCAGGCGCGGATCGCCGAGCCGCTAATCCAATCGATCTACGTATTTACGCCGATTGGCGAGTTCTATCCTTCGTCCATGAACCGAAATCGGCTCACCGCATTCGAGGATACCGTTCTGTATGCGCGCATCGAACAGGAGAAAAAGAACCTGTGGGTGGAGGGTCATGAGGATATGCTCTTCTCCGGCAAGGAACGCGTCATTTCGCTTATTCTGGAGCCAATCTTTGACACCCCGGTCAGCGGTGTTTATATTGTCGTGAATATCCGAGAGGACGGTTTCCGCAAGCTGGTCCAGGGGAACACCGCGGAAGGGGCGTCCAGCTTCTTGCTGAACGCTGATGGAGAGGCGGTTTACCCCGTGAAGGAACCGCTGGTCAGGCAGGCAGTTGAGACGGGTAATTTGAGTGGCATGATGAGCCGCTCGGAGGGAAGTCAGCCCTTTGAAATGGAAGGCCAGACCTATCTGCTTAATTATGCCCGTCTCGGCATTGCGGATTGGACGATGACCACCATCCGTTCCCGAGCCGACGTGCTCCAGGACATGGTTTTTGTCAAATGGCTGATCGCCGGAGTTACGCTGGCTGCTTTTACCGTCACCACGTTGATTTCGGGCGCATTTTCACGCTATTTGCTGAAACCGCTGCAAGGGCTTCTGAAGGTGATGAAGCGGGTCGAGAACAACGATCTGACCGCCCGTTTTGAGAGCGGCAGCGGAGATGAGCTGGCTCAGGTGGGATTTCGGTTTAACCGGATGCTGGAACAGATTGTGGTGTTGATAGATGAGGTAACGGAAGCCCAGACGCATAAGCGAACTGCAGAGATCAAGGCGCTGTCGGCGCAGATGGACCCGCATTTTCTGTACAACACGCTCAACACCATCTACTGGAAATTGAAATTGAAGCAGATCGAACCGTCGCAGCAAATGGTCATGTCGCTCTCACGCCTGTTCCAACTTGGATTGAACAATGGCCAGGAAATTACGACACTGTCGAAAGAACTGGAGCATGTGCGCCAGTATCTGGAACTGCAGTTAAGCTGCTATGAAGGCTTATTCTCTTATGAGATCCATGTACGCGAACCGGAGCTGTCATCGCTTTCGATTCCGCGCATCATTTTGCAGCCGTTGGTGGAGAACAGCATTTTGCACGGTTTTCGCGACCTGAAGAACGGCGGCCTAATCGAAATCGAGATTAGCGGGGATGAGAAACGCTGGACGATTTCCGTACGTGATAACGGAAAGGGAATGGACAAGACCCAAGTGCGCGAACTCTTTTTGCAGGAGTCGAAGAAGGGATATGCGGTGTCCAATCTGATCCGGCGGCTCCGGCTCTATTATGGGGACGGTGCGGAATTTCACGTAGACAGTGTGCCGGAGCTCGGAACCGAAATACGGATTTCATTGCCCAAGAAAGGGGAGGATTTGGATGAGCAATCCTGAGGCGATCAGTCTTTGCATTATCGACGATATTAAAAGCGTGGTGGACGGACTGACCGCGATGAACTGGGAAGAGCAGGGGATTCGGGTCGCAGGTGTATCGAGCAATGGGGAAGAGGGGCTTACCCTGATCAACGGGCTGCGTCCGGATCTGGTTATTACCGATATTCGGATGCCGATCATGGACGGGTTGAGCATGCTGCGTTTGGTGCTGGAAGAGAACCCCAGCTGCAAGGTCATTCTGATCAGCGGCTATGCCGACTTTGAATATGCGCAGAAGGCGGTGCAGCTGGGGGCGTTTGATTTTGTGGTGAAGCCCTTCACAGAAGAAGATATGATGTCGGCTGTGCTGCGAGCCAAAGCAGAGGTTATGGAAGAGAGGTCCAAACGGATAAGTTTGAGGGAAATGGAGAACAAGCTTCGCGAGAGCATGCCGGCGCTGCGACAGGAATACTTTGCGCTGCTCATAAGCCACCGCACTTCATGGGAAGAGGCCTCGGAACGGTGGGAGTTTCTGAATATTGAGCTGGAGCCGCGCGGCTTCGTGGTGATGCTGATAGAAATTGACCGCTTCCGGGAGCAGGTTGCCGAGCAGTCCATCCAGGAGATGGAGCTGATCCGGTTTTCGCTGTTGAACATTATGCAGGAGACGCTTGCCCATTATGCACGCAGCGTTCTTTTCCGAGCCCGTCATGACCAGTACCTGGCCGTACTGAACGATACAGGACCGTCCAGTCCGATCGAAATTGCCGAGCAGTGCTGCCGGAATATGGAACGATATACCAAGTTCACGGTCTCGGTCGGGGTCGGCGGCAGAGTGGAGGAGATCAGCGGGCTGCCGGATTCCTACCGGCAGGCTCATCGTGCGCTCTCCCATCACCTGTTCACCGAAGGCAATGCGGCCATTATGTATGACGATTTCCTCCAGAGCGGCAGTCAGGAGCCGCTGGCGCTGGAGTACAAGGACGAGCTGCTGCTGGCCCTGCGTTCTGGGAATGCCGTCCGGACGGACGCGATGCTGTCCGCGATTTCGGAAGCGCTGCAGAAACGGATCTCAAGGCAAAATCCGGATTATCTCCTCAGCCTGTACGATGAGCTGGCTGCTTCAGCGATCCGCACGCTTTACGAAATGGTTCCCTATTCGGAGATACAGCCGCTCATTCAGAGATTCAGAACGGTGCAAGGGACGGCGGGACTGCCGCTGGCCTCTTTGCAGCGTCAGCTGCTTGTCTTGTGCACGGAGGGAGCCGAGCTGGTTCGCCGAAACAGCTTATCCGAAGGGCAGAAGGTGATTTATAAGGCCATTGGCTATATCAAGGGCCGCTTGTCCGAGGATATTACCGTCGGCGAATGCGCCGCCCATGTGCATCTCAGCGCCAGCTACTTTTCCAGCTTGTTCAAGCAGGTGACCGGAATGACGGTCACACAGTATATCACCTCGGAACGCATTCAGAAAGCGAGGCTGCTGCTGGTAGAGGGGGCGCAGGTGCAGGAAGTGGCTGCGGCAGTAGGGTATGAGGAGCGCAGATATTTCAGCGAGATGTTCAAGAAGATCACTGGCCAGACCCCGTCGGAATTCAGGGCCGGCTATCACATGGATCGGCCTGAGGCGTGAGGCTCTTGCTGCAGGAGACCATAGAATTCTATCCCTTGAGAGTGAATTTGCCTCACTCCTTTTCCGAGTACGGGATTCTATAATAAAAAACGAGCTCACAATACAAACGTTAATCAAAGGGGTAGAATGTATGCGAAAAAAATGGTTAGGTCTCGGCTTGAGTCTTGTTCTAGCCGCAGGAATCGCAGGCTGCGGCGGGAACGACAACAACAATGGCAATGGTGGTACGACGAATGGCAAGTCTGACGGCGGAACAGCAGCTCCATCAACCGAGACAGGCCAACCCGTACAGCTTAAATACTGGACTGACGACCGTCATGATCAGGAGTATATTAAGGAATTAATTAACAAATTTAATGAAACAAACGACGATAACATCCAGGTGGAATTGACGGTCATGTCCGAGAATTACGCGCAAAGCGTCGATATTGCCTTTTCCAGCAACCAGGCGCCGGATGTGCTTCGCCTAAAGAGCGCCAATACGTCCGGATTTGTCAAAAAAGGGTATCTTGAACCGATTGACGAGTATCTTACCGATGACTTGAAAGCGAAGTTCGGCAGCTTGCTGATCGACGATGTCAACCGATTTGACGGCAAGGTGTACTCGCTCGCCAACACCGGCCTCACCATGCGTCTGGTCTACAACAAGGATCTCTTTGCCAAAGCCGGCATCGAGAATCCTCCGAAATCGCTGCAGGAAATGGTGGACGATGCCAAGAAAATTACTGAAGTTGGGAAAGCCGAAGGCATTTATGGTTTTGCACTGAACTTCAAAAATCCGAAGCAAGCATTTGACCGTTCCGTCCGGGAAATTCTTTCTTTGAGCGGTTATCAGGGACTTGGCTTTGATCTGAAGACAGGTCAATTCGATTTCGAGCCTTACTCGCAGGTCATCGAATATTTCAAGCAAATGTATAAAGACGGAAGTATTCTGCCTGGCGCGGAAGCGCTGGACATCGATCCGCTGCGAGCCCAATTCGCCGCAGGCAAAATCGGGATGTATCTTTCTTTCTCGACGGAACCGGGCGTGTACATGGATCAATTCCCGACTGAAATCAACTGGGGGGGCGCGTTGGCTCCAACGCTGGACGGTCAGATCAAGGGAACTTCCGAAATCGTGTCCGCCGGAACGTGGCTCGGCATCAGCGCCCAATCGGCCAATAAGGAAGCGGCTTGGAAATTCATGCAGTATATGCACGGTGACGAGGTTCTGAAGACCTATCATGAAAAAGGCTTCGGGATAGCCATTGTGCCAAGCATTGTAGAACAAGCTAAAGATCCGGAGATCAATGGCATGGAAGGCTTCCTGGTTGGGGAACACGACTCGCTCTGGCCTGCTTCGCCAAACGTTACTCCAGAGGGTTCCACCTACGCTGATGCATTCTTCAAATACATCCTTACCGATGAAGATCTGAAAGCGATTACGGAAGATTTAAACACAAGATACAACGCCGCATTGTCCAAGGCGGTGGAGAAAGGCGAGGTCACTGTAACGCTGAATCCTGCCTTTGATCCAACTAAACCGCAGGGAGAATAACAGGCAAGGATGGGGCTGCCGCGCACTTTTTGGCGGATGCCCCTTTTCTTTCCCCGAAGGAGGAACGAATCGTGAGTTTTAAATGGAAACGCGGGGGGGAGAATGCTCTGTTTCTGTCCCCGAGCATCATTTTGACGTTGGCTCTGGGCATCTATCCCTTGTTATGGATGCTGCGTTATATGTTTTATGACTATGCGGGATATGGCGATGCGCTGTTCGTTGGTCTGGACAATTTCCGTCGCCTGATGCGCGATGCGCTGTTCTGGGAATCGGTTGGCAATACCTTTATCTACGCCGGAGGCAAGCTTCTGCTAACGCTGCCGTTGTCCCTGCTGCTCGCGGTCGTCCTGAACGGCAAGCTGCGGGGCGGAAATCTGCTGCGAGGAATCTATTTTATGCCGACAATCATCAGCACTGCGGTTATCTCCGTGGTGTTCTATACGATCTTCAATTCCTATAACGGGATGGTTAACACCGTATTGATGAAGCTGCACCTGGTCTCGCAGCCGATCGACTGGCTCGGGCCGAAGCATGCGATGCTTACGGTCATTATTGTGGCGGTATGGGGCGCGGTCGGCAATTATATGCTGCTGTTTCTGGCCGGACTGCAGAGCATTCCGCAGGATTTATACGAGAGCGCGGCCATGGACGGCGCAAACGCCGGAAGACGGTTTTGGAGCATTACGCTTCCGATGCTGGCTCCGATAGCCCAGTTGGTCATCATGCTCGCAATTATCGCATCCCTGAAAGGCTATGAGAGCATTATGCTCATCACGGAAGGCGGACCGATCGGCAAAACCGAGGTCATGTATCTCTACCTGTACAAACTGTTGTTCCCGGTATCCACGGGTTCTCCTGTCGAGCAGCAGCTAGGATACGGCAGCGCCGTAGGCTTCGCCACCGCAGTTATTGTGGGAGCGATCACGGGCTTGTATTTCTTATTAAGCCGTAAAATGAACAAGTTGAATTAGAAGGTTGTTCAAAAAGTCTACATTGCAACTTTGCATAGGGCCATTACGATTTCACAACAAGCCGCAGATCGGTTGATCATGAACGGCTGCAGGCGTGCAGGAGGAACAGCAAATGAACGAACAGGTGTTACCCCAACAGCCGGACGCGCGAGGTAAAATCGCCGCCCGACCGCCTTCCGGTCACACTGGCAAAATAGTGGGCCGTGCGGTGATGTGGCTGTTTTTATTGATAACGGCGATACTGACATTATTTCCCCTGTTGATGACATTGTCCGGTTCACTCAAGACCGGCGCCGAAATGATGACCGGAGGAAGCTTGCTGCCGGCCAAGCTGCAGTTCGTCAATTATGCCGAAGCCTGGAAGCAGGCCAATTTTGCCCGCTATACCTGGAACAGCGCATTTGTCAGCATTATGGTTACCGTCGGCACCTTGCTGGTCGCTGCCATGGCGGCTTATGTGGTGGATCGCCGCCATTTTCCCGGCAAATCCCTGTATGTGACGACGCAGGCGTCGATGATGTTTATATCCGTTGGTGCCATTGTGCTGCGCCCGCAATTCGATTTGATGGTCGCGCTGAACTTGAATACCACGCTGTGGGGAGTGATCCTAATTCTGATCAGCGCCCATTCCAGCACATTTTTTATGCTGCTGGGATTCTTCAAAGCGATTCCCCGCGAGCTTGATGAAGCGGCCATGGTGGACGGCTCCGGGTTCGTCCGAACCTTCTTCCGGATCATTCTCCCGCTACTAACACCGGGGCTTGGCGTGGCAGGACTGTTTGCCTTCCGCCATGCCTGGAACGAATATATTCTGCCGCTGGTGTTCACAATGACGAATCCGCAGCTGCAGACGCTCACCGTCGGGTTGGCGAATCTTCGTTACGGTTCTTCCGCGGCTATGCAGATTCATTTGATGATGGCGGGAGCATGCCTGTCGATCCTGCCGATGCTTCTCGCTTATATTGTGGCGAATAAGTCCTTTATTCAAGTAACGGCCGGTTCAGTTAAAGGTTAAACTCAATTCCATATATAAGTGCGTGTACAAAAAGTCCGGTTTTCAGCACCGAGAAGGTTGGATGAAGCCAGGGGCTGAGGAGCGGAGCGTACGTTTTGGGTACGTGAGCACCGGAAGGCACGTATGAATGCAAGATTCGATGCCGAGTTACTTCCTGATTCACTTCGTGATCAAAAGTGAACTTTTTGAAGAACCTTTAGAAGGAGCATGATGCAAATGAGAGATTCTATAGTGGGACCTTTGTTTTCCAGCCCGATCATTACGCGGTATGCCGGAAATCCGATTCTGACTCCGGGTGATGTGCCCTACGGTCCGGCGATGGTCTTTAATGCCGGAGTTACCAAATTTAAAGGCAAATATGTGATGGTTTTTCGCAATGACTACGGCGATGAACTTAAGGGGATTGTTGCTCCTCATCATACAACGAATCTTGGTCTGGCCTTCAGTGATGACGGCATAAAGTGGGATGTGCAGCCTAAGCCGTGCTGGTCCTGGCATGATGAAGAGGTCATCCGTGTGTATGATCCGCGTCTAACGGTAATCGGCGAGCAATGCTATATGTGCTTTGCGGTCGATACCAAGCATGGGCTGCGCGGCGGCATCGCCGTCACCGAGGATTTCCGCTCCTTCGAGGTGTTGAGTCTGTCGCTGCCGGACAACCGCAACATGGTATTGTTCCCGGAGCGGATCGGGGGCAAGTATGTCCGGCTGGAGCGACCGATGCCTGTATACAGTCGGGGCGGGATTGACCGCTTTGACATGTGGATGAGCGACTCGCCTGATCTGAAATACTGGGGCAATTCCAAGCTGCTGCTGGCGGTTGAAGATGTAGCCTATGCCAATGACAAGGTAGGCCCGGGCGCTCCGCCCGTCAAAACGGACAAAGGCTGGCTGACCCTATTCCATGCCGTGGACATTGATCGCAGGCGGGGCAAGAACGGCTGGGAGGACAGCTGGAAGAAGCGTTATACGTCCGGCATTTTGCTGCTGGATCTTGCCGATCCCGGCCGGATTATCGGCAGGGCGGAGACGCCGCTGCTTGCCCCGGAAGCTGATTATGAGACCGATGGAGGCTTTCGCAATCATGTTATTTTTCCGGGGGGCATGATTCTGGAGGATACTGGGGAAGTCAAAATCTACTACGGCGCGGCCGATACCGTAGAATGCCTGGCAACTGCGCATGTAGATGATTTGCTGCATCTTTGTCTGGAAGGCACAGTCAATAAGCAACTATGACAAGTTAAAGCTATACAGAATGGAGAGGTTTCTATGAAAGGACATATTACGTTGCCATCCGTCAGCATTCCGGTTGCCTGCGAAGTGGATGTGCTGGTGATCGGCGGAGGAGCTTCAGGAATCGCCGCGGCCATTGCCGCTGCGAAAGGGGGAGCGCAAACGATGCTGGTGGAGCAGAGAGGCTTCCTTGGCGGCATGGGTACGGTTGCGCTCGTTCCGGCTTTCTGTCCCTTTACGGATAAGCGGAAGCCGATTATCCGCGGTCTCGGCCTTGAGCTGATGGAACGAATGAAGCAGGCATGCGATCCCCAGTACCGCGAGGAATATCAAGAGATGCTGGATTGGGTGCCGATCGATCCCGAAGTGCTGAAGCGGGTTTATGATGATGCCATTCTGGAAAGCGGTGTGACGCCGTTGTATCACACCTTTGTTTACGAAGTTGTCCGGTCTGAGGACCGCCGGAAGGTTGAGGGTGTCGTTGTCGTAAACAAGACAGGACGATCTTTCATTCCCTGCCGGTATATTATCGATTGCTCGGGAGATGGGGATATTGCCGCACTGGCGGGAGTTCCTTTTCAGAAGGGCGGGGAAGCGGGCGAACTTCAGCCTGGCAGCATGTGCTATTTGCTTGCGAATGTAGACCGTCCAAGGTTCAAACAGTACCTGGAGGAGAGCGGGGATACGGGCCAACTGCACAAGACGGTGGAGCTGGCGATCGAGGACGGCGCGCTGCCGGAGGGCCGCAAATCGATCTCCGGCCTTGCTTGGGTCAGCGACTATTTGGTTGGCGTCAACTTCGGCCATGTATTCGGCGTTGACGGCACCCTTGCTGAGGATTTGACGCGGGGGGCGATTGAAGGGCGCCGCACGGCGGAACGCCAGCTGCAGTTCTTCCGCCGCTACGTGCCGGGTTTTGAACACGCCCATATGGTGGCGAGCGGGGAGCAGCTCGGCATCCGTGAGACTAGGCGTATCGAAGGGGACTATATCCTGACGGTCGATGATTTCATTGCTGCGCGCTCCTTCCCGGATGACATTGCCCGCAACGCATATTACATCGATATTCATCTCGCCAACAGCAAAAGCGAAATGACTTTTAACCACCTTCCGCCAGGGGTTTCACACGGCGTCCCATACCGGATCATGCTGCCGATTGGCATCGACAACCTTTGGGTTGCCGGTCGATGTGTATCTTCGGATCGAGCAGTGCAAGGCTCCCTGCGGGTCATGCCGAACTGCTTCTCCATGGGCCAGGCCTCGGGAACGGCGGCTGCATTGGCGCTGCGGGATGGCACTGTCTCGCGCGGCATTTCCATAGCCGAGCTTCAGCAGCGGCTGCTGGAGCAGGATGTATGGCTGGGAGAAGATTTCATTCCGGCTGAGAAGCAGAAGGGAGGGAATGCGACGTGAAGCAGCTTCCATTAACGGATGAGTGGTTCCACGGGGCCGTGTCGCTCGAGCGCAGGGATAATGGATTCAAGCCCTGGCGTATTCCTTACATGGATTACGAACTGTATCCACCCGCGGGAATCGATGGCAAAGCCGAGATGTGTGCCGGTATTCGCCTGCGGCTGCGCACGGACTCCACCGAGGTGGCAGTATCTTTTGCACCGCTTGCGGATAATGCCGCCATGGATTGCGTGGCAGGAGGAGAATTATGCGAGACGATCAGCCTACCCGCCGGAGCGACAGAAGCCTTGTTCAGCGGACTTGGGGACGGAACCAAGGATATGGAGATTTGGCTTCCGCAAAATATAGGAATGACCGTAACCGGCCTGCGGATTGGGGCTCAAGCTATCGGAGTCCCGCTGCCGGACACCCGGCCCCGCTGGATTACGTACGGGAGCTCCATTACCCAGTGCGTCGGGGCTTCCAGCCCTTCCCGCGCTTGGCCTGCCATTGCCGCCGAAGCCTGCGGTTTCAGCTTGACCAATCTTGGCTTCTCGGGCAACTGCCATATGGAACCGATGATCGGACGGCTGATTCGCGACTTGCCGGCCGATTTCATCTCCATTTGTGCGGGGGTGAACATCTATGGCGGGGGCACCTTAAGCCCACGTATGTTCAAGCCGCTGCTGATTGGTCTGCTGGAGACGATACGCGACAAACATAGGGACACCCCGCTGCTTGTCATTTCTCCGATTTATGGCACTCTCCGCGAAACGCAGCTCAATTCGCTGGGCTTCACCCTGCCTATGATGCGTGAGCTCATCCGTGAGACCGTCGAGCTGCTAAGGGCTCGGGGCGATCGCCAGTTGTTCTATCAAGATGGCTTGAACTGGCTCGGCCCAGAGGATGAAACCTTTCTGACGGATGGCTTGCACCCTGGTGCCGAGGGGTATGAGCTGTTAGGCTGGCGTTTCCGTGATCTTCATGAAATTGCGTTACGGGCAGTGCAAAGAAACGTGCAGGGATGAATTTCTACTATATTTGCTACGACCAATGGGAACGCCTCAAGTCCTTATGACGCCAGAATAGAAACGATAGAGCGGACGTCAATTTTGTCAACTTAAGTTGAGGTCCTCGTCCCAGCAATACCTCTAAAGCTGACTGCACGACCACATGAACCTCCTAAGCGATATCTAAGCCGACGATGAGATGATGAACGGTAATGTTTTCAATCAGTTGATCTTGCTTGTCTTGTGCCAGGAGTTCTAACGGGAGACAATAGAGGAATACACACAATCCAGCCGCATAATCAAAGGCGGTTTTTCTTCTATGATCACCTCATGAGCATACCACGCAGGATATGCATATGACTGCAGTTCAAATGTAATCCTGGATCTATTCATTTATGAGTAAAAATATTCATACTAGAGAGTCAGAGATTGCAGCGACACGGGGAATTTTAGGGGGGGACCGGTGGCAGACAGGACGTGTGCATTTCCATGTCAAGCGGAATGGCAATCAATGACCTAACGTCTGAAAGAGAACGGTCTGCAGGTAGATGAATTGGGGCCCATATCGAAAACAGGTGCATGCGACAACGGGGGGGAGATCAACATTAGCATAGAGAATGCCCGAAAATGTTAAAACGCTACTGACATACCGTTGTCAGTAGCGTTATTTTATTATCGATTAAGTAAACATAATGGGGTGGAGAGCTTGTTCTTGCCCCAAAAATGATATGGTACTGTATCATTTATTATAGGAAGGATGGTATTTTATGAATTTTGCTTCTGTACGTATCATTACCGACGATGTGGATCGTCTTGTTGAGTTCTATGAGAAAGTCATGGGTGTTTCGGCGGAACGTCCCGCGGCTGCCTTTGCGGAACTCGTTGTGCCATCGTGTACCCTGGCGATCGGTCACTCCCAGACGGTGCCGCTGTTCGGCGTTGGTTCCGCTGTGGCGGCCGACAATCGCACTGTCATCCTCGAGTTCCGCGTCCACGATGTCGATGCCGAATACGAGCGCTTGAAACCGTTTGTCGACGAGTGGGTAAAGGAACCGACCACGATGCCGTGGGGGAACCGTGCTGTGTTGTTCCGTGATCCCGACGGCAACCTCATTAACCTTTTCCAGCCGGTGACCGAGGAAGCGATCCAACGGTTCAGCGGTAGGGGGTGACTCTTGGGGACATAACCGAACACCATCCCACAGAATAATTGACGTTCAACAAAATCATCAAGTTGATTTAATTGACCTGTATACAACGCACCTTACAACAACAGCAGCCAATTACTTGCGGCTTCTGTTGTAGAAATATGCACCATTTAGGTTGTAACAGTCGCAGTTTTATAGAAAACTGGTTTAAGACGACAAAAACATACACGCTTAAAAGCCGCGCAACTGCGGACTTTTGTGTTTTAACGATTAAACAAGCAGGGATGGGAGCAGTTATGGGATCCTGTCGAGGGACAAGAATGCTCCCATAGAAAGTCGCTATTTTAGCGGCTTTTTTGTTTTATCGGAACAGTTCTTGTCCCGAACCAAAGACAGATCGGTAATTAAGCGAAGTTGCAACGAAGACGGCAAAGTATAAATGTTCTTGTCATCCAAAATCAGTACTGGTTAAAAAACGAGTTTGAAAAGTTCCAATAACTGAAGAAACGGTACAAGGGGAGAAAAAGTGAGGTATTCGTGCTTCTTCGGCAGCTCGTTGAACTAACTGGCAGGATAATTCAATCGTTTCTCGAATATTTTCTGAGTTGGATAATTTTATGAAATTTGTGAATATAACGTTATCTGAAAGATACGAAATGATTATTTTTTGAAGGGATGATTAAATTGAAGAAAGGGATATTAGTTTATCTAAATGGAACTTCAAGTTCCGGAAAGACCTCTATATCGACTGAACTGATAAATCAGAAAGAGATTCTTTTTTATCATTTATCAATTGATGATTTTTTTAATAATTACAATGATTTTATTAATAATAAATTTCCAGATGAACCTACAAGAGAAATAGATCATCAGATTGTCTCACAAATACTTGATGATTCCATATTCTCAGTGTATCATTCGACAATTAAATTGTTATCAGAAATGGGATTTAATGTAATAGTAGATACCGTAATCGACAATGACAAGAGGTTTAATGAGTTTCTTGATCAATTTTTCGATCAGCCTACGTTATTTATAGGTGTAAAATGCTCGAAAGAAGAACTCATAAGAAGAGAGCAAACAAGAGGAGATAGACAGATTGGACTAGCAGCTTCACAGTTTAGCAAAGTATATTGCTTTGATGAATATGACCTCGAAGTAAATACGGAAGAGATGAATCCAACAGAATGTGCCGAAAAGATATTAAGTTTTATTAAGTCCAATAAGGAATACTCGGTATTTAAGAAATTACATAAAAGAAATGTTAGTGTTTCCTAGATGGCGTATCCATCAGATAACACCATATTCAAAACAACCCCCAATCAAATGATTTGATTGGGGGTTGTTTTGTTTCATTGAATAATCCGGGGAGGTTTTAGAACTTATTATTTGATGATCGAAAATACATATTAGATAAATATCTAACTGATTGAAACTCGGAGACAATTTGTTGACAATTTGTTCAATAAATGATGATATCTCTGGACTATATTAATAAATAATATTAACAAATATATGAAACTAAAAATTGATTTTCGTATTGTTTTGGAGAAGAAAAATCGAAGTACACGGAGGTACAAAAAATGAAGAAAAAAATATGTTCCAATCGTTTTGCTTTCCAGTAGTAACGCTTTTAACAGTGTTCGCTCTAGGAGAATGCGCATCAGATCAATCGATTTCTTCGTGAAATGAAAAGATGTTCGCCCAGACTCTAGAACGTGTAGAAGTGACGACGTTGGAAAACAATGCAAGCGACAATACAATGGACGAATCTATTTTATTAACAGATAAAAAAGTATAAACATCCGAGGCTTAGCATCCTTATCTCGCATGAAAAACTTCTGCTAAAGTCTGTATACTGAGAAAGTACGTCGAGAGACGTTTTTGTTATAACGAGCTGGAATAAACGGTGTTCAATCCCCTATACAAGTGACAAAGGCAGAGGATTCCAAGAAAAAAGCCAATAATAGAACAATCTGTTATAAATTCAGTGAAAGTTGGAGGTATGGAAAATCTATGATCGTATCTTTTAAAGAAGCAAAAACGGTACTTGTCTTGCTCATTTTGTTAGCAACGATTACAGGATGCTCCGAAAAAATGCCTGTATCGTCAAATGAAGACCATTTTTCAACTAATCCACCTCAAAATACATCCCCCACAACTGAGACCGGGAATGAAACACCACTTGCTGAAGTGACGAACATACCATCAAACCCACCAGTTGAGTATGATCCTGCCTGGCCGGATCGAACGGCGAGTTCTTCTAACGGGCATCTTGTGAATAGTTGTGTTCCAGATGAGTTACGTGATAAAGCAACTACATTGACAACCAGTGATGGGGTGTATCTGTCAGCACTTGTGCTTGGTAGCGGAAATAAAGGAGTCCTGCTTGCACACGAGCAAGGCTATAGCATTTGCTCTTTTCTTGACATGGGAACTGAACTGGCTGACAGTGGATATCTGGTTGTTATTCCTGAATATCGTAATCACGGTGCCTCACAGAATTTTCCAGAGGATAATCAGAATATAGATCGTGATGCCGAAGCAGCCTTAAGCGAACTCAAACGATTGGGTGCACAAAAAGTGTTTTTGGCAGGAGCATCATGTGGCGGTAGTACAGCAATCATTGCAGGCGTTCGTCAAGAGCTGCCTATTGAGGGGCTCATTATTCTTTCTTCTCCTGCACAATGTGGGCCCCTTGATGCAATACCAAGTGTCGAAAAGATTAAAGCACCATCCTTGTTTGTTTTTTCACCTGGTGATTATGGAGGCTCAATTGAAAAAGAAGTGCGAAAATTATATCAAGCATCCGGAGCAACTGATAAAGAGCTAATTGTGGATGAGAGTGGTTATCACGGAACAGATATGTACCATAAGGGAGAGCGCGGTGATGCATTGAAGTCCCAGCTCATTGACTTTGTTAAAAAGGAATTTAATTAAAGTAAACTCAAAATGAGGGTGTTTAATCTGAGGCGTCCGTGTTGGTCGGCATTTTCTCTTGTATCCTACGTTCAACAAAATCATCAAGTTGATTTAATTGACTTGAATACAACGAACCTTACTACAACAGCAGCCAACTACTTGCGGCTGCTGTTGTAAAAATATGCACCTTTAGGTTGTAACAGTCGCAGTTTTATAGAAAACTGGTTTAAGAGCTCACAGAACAAATCTAACTTCCTTACTGTCGGGGGACAAGAATATAGTCCCATTGAAAGTCGCAATTAGCGGCTTTTTTTGTTTTTACGGTACAAGTTCTTGTCCCGACATGGATGAATATGCCTCCACCAAGCGCCGCCTGTTGGATTCAGATTGCTGACGACTTTGCCGTCTTAAACGGCGATAATCCGGCGACTGCCGCATCGCGTGGGAGGGGGCGGAGCAACGGGCAGTAGAATTCAATTTCGTGTTAAAATAAATTGTGGAATAGTTACCCATATGAATTTGGAGGAATGCTCGTGGCATGGCCAACTCATATTGTTGCTTGAAAATGGTTTAAATACAGATTAAAGCAATATAATTATTTTTAATTTTCATAAGAGGATTTATTTTCAGTGGTTGTTCATGTTTAAGGGAGGTGAAAAATAGCTATGCGTAAAAAAGATAGGAACGTAACAGGTATTGTATTGGCCGTAATTTACTGTGTCGTTCTTTTTGAGATTTTAATAGATGCACCCCCTGGTGAAGCTCCAAATAATCCGCCTTGGGCATACGCAATGATTCCACTTGGATCTGTTGCAATCACCTCTCTCTTTGATTATGTGATCAAGTTCGATTTCTTCAAAAAAAAGAAAGAGTGAAGGGAGTGTTACAAATGACCGGAACCGGTACGTACATGTGCCGGGGGAAAAGTAGATGTTCCCTTTGAAAGTCGCAATTAGCGGCTTTTTTTGTTTTTACGGTACAAGTTCTTGTCCCGAGCCAAGGACAAGAACTTGTACCGATTGCCGTAATGGACAAGAACATGAGCCGATTACCGATTAGATAAGCATCTAACTATATCTAACGGGAACGCAATCTAGACTAAATACTCCATTTGTGATTAGCAATCCATAAGAAACAACCAAGCTGAAATGTCCTATAATATAGTTAATGTAGATATCTCTATGAACAAAGGAGAACTGAAAATGAGAAAACTTGTTCTATTTTTGCACGCATCGCTTGACGGTTTTGTAGAAGGGCCGAACGGTGAAATGGACATTGGCTGGGTTTCTTACGATGCTGATTTGGAGAAGCACGCGAAAGAAATTCTAAGTACTGCCGACACTGTCATTTGGGGACGTGGGACTTATCAGATGATGCACAGTTACTGGCCATCTGTGCCTTCGAACCCATCAGCCTCGCAGCATGAAAGGAATCATGCCGAGTGGATCGAAAAGACAGCCAAAATCGTTTTTTCCACGACGTTGGAGAAAGTCGAATGGAACAATTCCAGACTGGTGAAAGAAGATGTCGAGGAAGAGATCATGAACCTCAAACAGCAGCCAGGCAAGGATATGGTCATCCTCGGCAGTCCTAGGTTCGCACACTACCTTATGCAGCTTGATTTAATAGATGAGTATAAAATTACGGTTTCTCCCGTCCTGATCGGCAGCGGGTTGCCGTTATTCCAAGGTCTCAAGGAGAAGATCAATCTTAAACTTATCGAAAACAAGACATTTGATTCTGGAGCCTTAGGCCTCGTTTACCAGACGGTTAGATGACCTTATTTCCAAAAGTAGATTACGTTAACGTGACACGATATCTCAATGAAGACATTGAAGTTAGCCGACTCCAAAGCCGGCTAACTTTTTCGATAACTATTGCCAATCACAACTTGCTATTGAACTGAATCTGTTGGGGGACTAAAACATAATCCCATAGAAAGTCGCTAATTTAGCGGCTTTTTTGTTTTATAGGTACAAGTTCTTGTCCCCAGTCTAGGACAAGAACTTGTACCTATTGCCGTAAAGGACAAAAGCATGAGCCGATTACCGATTAGATAAATATCTAACTATGCTTCCATGCAATTTCATTAAGCTAACGGGCAGATTAATTGAAGATCAAAACACGGAGTATCGTACCATAAGTAACGGCAAGTTTTTTTCAGGAATCGTCTATGTGCTCATCCATCCGTAGCTTACGAGCATAGCTCCTGAAGATGGCGGGTGATGATCTGCTCAACGGTCTCCGGTGTGTATAGCTCAGGGCGGAGCAATGCGAGTATCGTCAAGCCTTCCACAATCGAGGCCAATCTTAATGTTTCGAGTTGAATGTCCACTGAAGAGGGGAGAAGCTTCGCCTTAGCTAGAATTTCAAGGACAGCTTTAGTCAAGTAGTGGAGTCCGTCAGTGAGCTCGTCTTTTTTAGCTTGTAATGCCAAACTCGTGAGGGATCGGATGGCGAAGATCCACCAGACGCCGACAGCAGTTCGTTTTTCCGCATCCAAAGGAAGCAGTTGTAACAGAATTTCCCTCGCAGCCTTCATCGGAATAGGGCTTATTTCCAGGCGCTCTTCTGCTCTGGCAACTCCTCTTGTCAAATAATAATCTACGATAAATAGCAACAGTTCGTCCTGTGTTGAAAAATAATGCCGCAATGCGCCGGGTGACAACCCTGCTGCAGCTGCAACGGCACGGATTGACGCATGTTCAACCCCTTTTTCCTCAATGATATTCCATGCTGATTCGGCGATTAGTTTTCTCTTTTGAGCGTGGTCCACGACTTTTGGCAACGGTAAACGCCCCCTTGTCTTATTTAGCACACTGCATTAAAATAATTAATACAGTGTGTTATTTAGAATTTATTCAGTTATATCGCATCGCAGTTATAACGTCAATAGTACTGGGCTTTGACTTGATTGACGGGAGGGGATTCAATGCAAGAAGAAATCGATGGAGTTTTTCGTTTTCGTTCCACCTGTAATAGTTGCAGAAGAGAGTTTTATGTCATTGAGGGGACTCAAGCTTACGACCGTGTGAAACGAAATTCCAAAGGAATGCATTACTGCGAAGATTGCAAAAACAGGATCGAACTTGAAGCCCGACTGCAGTTAGGAAGACGACTGTTGACCGGCAGAGATTAGGTTTCAAGACAGAAGGGGCCATCCTGAAAAGGATGGCCTGTCGAGGGACAAGAACATGGTCCCATTGAGAGCCGCAATTTTTAGCGGCTTTTTTGTTTTATCGGTACAAGTTCTTGTACCGATTGCCGGAATGGACAAGAACATAAGCCGAGGTTACCGATTAGATATCTATTTAATGAATTAACGGCCGTTAATTCATTAAGCTAATAGGCAGAATTAAATGGAGGGACTCGTAAACAAAATAACACCTCCATCTTTCTCACCAGAAACTTAATTTTATCTTCTAACTCATCTATGGGACTACTGACATACTGTTGGCAGTAGGGGGCTTGTATAATCAAGACAACCAAAGTGAGAGTGAGGTTATTTACATGACTCTATAATGAAACGAATGGATCGCCGATGCTTATCTCGAGGCGATGGCGGATAACCTACGAGCGAGTTATGAGTAGAGAGCTCTGGCTTTTGAGACAAAAGCTCTAGACACGAATCGTGCGTTATAGTCATGCCGTATAGTTACAAAGAGCTTCCATTGACATGTGCATTGTATTGGCGGTTTCCTTGAAAAGATCCCTGGAGAAGTATCCAAATCTATCTGTGATTGTTTTTTACTCAAGTCAGTATTACAACATAACAACCCCATATAACAAAGGAGGACATTAACATTATGTCAGCAATTGGACCCGACTTCATTTCACTTCAAGTGAGTAATCTTGAAAGCTCTGCAGAATTCTATCAAAACTATCTTGGACTAGTTCGCTCACAGGCAGGGCCACCTCATGCTGTAGTCTTTGAAACAAAGCCTATTGCATTTGCTCTTCGTGACCTGTTGCCTGAAACAGAACTCGGTTCAGGTAATCAGCCTGGACTTGGTGTCGCTCTGTGGCTTCATGCCCCCAATACGCAAGAAATCCACGACAAGCTTATTGCAGCAGGCGTAAAGATTACATCCTCACCAATAGATGGACCATTCGGACGAACTTTTACATTTGCCGACCCAGACGGTTACCTAGTTACCCTTCACAGTAAAGCCTAACCCAAAAGTATATCTAGCTTAACAATAGTGATAACTTCTTCTGTCACAGTGAGCCAAATGTTATTACAACATTAAGACCTTATTCCTAAAAGTTGTATTCTCCCCATACGGTAGACAGGTGAAATAATAAATCCTGTTACTGTGAGGGGAGTTTTTTCATATTGACGAATTGTCAAGCTATCAGCAACACTTCTTCCTGGTTATGCTATTTTGTTTTATCAACAGGTTCACGAACATATGCGTCTTCAATGCTATCTTATTGTTATACAACATATGGATTTGGTTTGAATGACAGACTCATTCTTTAAAATAGGGCGTAATCCCTCTTGAATATAGGTTCTCCACTAACTTGAAAAATTCTTCTGACGATAAATCCTTTTGACGCTGGAGCCAAAGACGGAATAAAGAAAGGGAAGTTGTCAGGTAAAACTCAATTAAGTATGGCGTTAAGGAATGGTTTTGCGGAACGTTTAATTCTAATTGATCCAAAGTGATTTCTTTTTTTAAGCGTTTTAAAAAATGGGTACTTCCATAATCGCCCAAAAGGGCACTAAGAACCAGGAGATGTTCTCTTTTGTCCAGACAATAGAGCGTATCTTGAACCGTATGCATCGATAGTTCTTTACTCGCCAATTCTTTTTTCATGTCATTTAATAAGTCATTTTCAACAGAGTCTAACAATTCGTAAATGTCAGTAAAGTATTGATAAAAGGTGCTGCGGTTATATCCTGACTTATTCGCAATTTCCTGAATCGAAATTTTCTCAATCGGCTTTTGGCTATATAACTCACAAAAAACCTCTACAAACTTTTGTTTTGTTTTCTCCGTTATTTGGGGTTGCTTTTTCATGTTTCCCTCCTACTTGCGAATAAGATATCATCCGACAAATAATAAAAAACTGATGGTTGATCAAGGAATAATAAAGATTTATGATCACATCATACAACATGTTGTCTGATAATCAAAAGGAAAAGTTAATAAGTAGGGGTGGTTTTAATGTCAGCAAAACAAGATAGAATTTTAATTTTTGGTGCAGGTGTCATCGGGAGCATGTACGCAATTAAACTTATTGAAGCAGGGTTTGACGTTACCCTGTTTGCACATTCTAATAGATTTAAATCATTAAGAGAAAATGGCCTGCAATATAAAGAAAAAGGTACAGTTAGATCGATACAAGTGAATGTCATTGATACGCTTGAAAATGACGATGTATACGATTTTATTTTCGTTGCCGTTCGTTATGATCGGTCCGAATCGGCATTGTTAGCACTAAAAGATAATCAAAGCAAAAATATAGTTACGATGACTAGTAATTCAATTGGATTTTCTTCGTGGCTGGATATCGTAGGGGATAGACTTTTACCGGCTTTTCCCGGCTTCGGCGGACAGATTAAAGATGGAGTATTGCATGCTCGATTTCTACCAAAGATTATAGCGGCAACGGCATTTGGAGAAATTAATGGTGTAGTGACAGAACGCATAGAAAACCTCGCAAAATTATTTAAAACAGCAAAGCTTCCCTACGTTATTAAAAAGGATATGCAAGCGTATCTAATCACACATTCCGTATCAGACATTGCCATGTTGAGCGTTTTGCAATCTGAGAATAAGATAATGAACAAAAAAACAGCCAGAACCAGAAAGACGGCACGCAAAATAACAGTCACTTTAAAAGCGTATCTAAAGGCAATACAAAAAGCTGGCGTTTCAATTGATCCACCCATGCTTAAAATGGTGCTTAAATTTCCAAACTTATTTTTGGATCTTTTCTTTATGACATGGCTAGGAACTAAAATGGTTAGCGATATGATGTTGCCGGATTATGCGAATAATGCTAACAATGAGATTGTGCAGCTGAGTAATGATTTAATGAAATTTTTAAGTCAAAATGATATCAAAACGGAAATACATGTTCAGTAAATTTTTTTGTTAAAATATTATGGTAGTTCATATGAAAATCGAAATATTATTTATTTGGAGATAATCAAAGATCTTTTCCGACTCCATTAGAAGCTATTTATCATGAAACGGAAGATAAGGAATGGATTTCTGTTAAAGAAGTATTTTCCAGTTCGAAAGCAACTCCAATATTTGGTAGTACTTATATTGAAGTATACGTTGTAATTAGCAGCCCTAATATAAGTGGTAAACTTGCTGTCGGGGGACAAAAACATAGTCCCAAAGAAAGTCGCTATTTTAGCGGCTTTTTTGTTTTATCGGGACAAGAACTTATACCGATTGCCGTAAAGAACAAGGACATGGTCCGATTACCGATTAGACAAGTATCTAATTATGTTTCCATCCAATTTCATTAAGCTAACGGGCAGAATAACGCAACGAACAGAGGTTGCCTGCGTCTATATTCTCAATTGGAAAAAAATGAAGGGATTGAACAAGAAAAAATGAAAACATATTCTCATAAGCCTGAAGGATACGAATGCCCATTTTGCCGTGTTAATATGGGAACTAAACAGAGAGATAACATTTACCAGAATGAATATGTAACGGCATTTATAGCGAGCAAATGGTGGCCAAACAATAAAGGACATGTTCTTGTTGTTCCTAATCAACATTTCGAGAACATTTTTGAACTCCCTGCGGATTATGCTGTTGAAATTCACCGTGCGGCTCAGCTTACCGCGTTTGCAATGAAAAGTACATATAGATGTGATGGGATTTCTACGCGGCAACATAATGAGCCTGCTGGCAATCAAGACGTGTGGCATTATCATCTCCATGTTTATCCTAGATATGTGAATGATCAACTTTATCTGACAAAGGGTTCTCAGACCGATCCAGATGAACGCGCTTACTATGCTGATAAGTTGCGTTCTTGGATAAAGGAAAACAATTAAGGTCTAAGAGGAGCGAATGATAACCCTGGTAGAGATGAACCTGAAAGTACGTGAACGTTGTGAAAAATATGGTTCTCTCATCAAGCACATCACTAACGGGAAATGATAACGAAACAGACACGTAAGCAGCCGGACGACACAATCGGCGGTCTTTAAATTTCAACCATGTGAAGAATAAGCTACCAAAAATAATTCAACAATCTGGATAGGTCTTTCTTTTATCAAAGATTACGTATCTGGTACGAGAGTGCAGTACTTCAACGAGTCTTTAATCTGTGATTTGCTGGAGGGGTAGTGCTATCGTTCATCTTGTAATTCATTTAGTATGACGTAAGCTGAGGGGGACATATGAAAAGAGGGAATATTATTTTCCTGAATGGAGTATCAAGCTCGGGGAAGACAACACTAGCCAAACAATTACTTAAACGGCTACCTGATTTTTACCATTACAGTATCGACGATTTTGATGTTGTTATTGAACGAATGGAAGATAGGGACAACGATCGGCTCATTCCGGTTGAAACCGAGTATTTTTTTCATCGAACGATTACCATGTTTTCTGATAAAGCTGTTAATCTTATTATTGACCATGTTATTCATGACGAATTTATAAGATCGGATTGCAAAGCAATTCTATCCGGGTATCCTATATTGTTTGTGGGTGTTCATTGTCCAACAACAGAGCTTGAACGTCGAGAAAAAGAAAGAGGGGACCGCAGGATAGGATTATCTAGATCACAATTGGACTTTGTACATAAGGAAGAGATTTACGATATTGAAGTTGATACGTTCACCAATGGACTAGAAAATTGTGTTGAAAGAATTGTAGAGAAGGTACAAGAAAAAGACTTTCCAAAAGCCTGGTCATAATTAGAACTTATACCGATTACCGATTAGATAATTGTCTAATTATAATCGTTTGTAAAGTATAAATCTGCCCATATAAGAGTGGCTTTTCAGGTGATTTACCATATTCAGCTGGCACACTAAGTAGTCTGATGTCGGGGGACAAAAACATGGTCCCATTGAAAGTCGCTATATTAGCGACTTTTTTATTTTATCGCCGAAAAGGACAAGAACATAATCGGATACCAATTAGATAAGTACCTAACTATGTTTCATTAAGCTAACGGGCAGATTTGCTCAATGGCGTGGGGCAAACTCACATAATTCTAATTATTTATTGGGTACTTTTTATTTTATTACCTTTCAATTAGAATATATAGTACCATAATTGAAACTTAATTCCATCAAATGAAACATGAGTGCTGTTTTTCCAATACTTACATCAGGCAATAGGAGAAGAGGAATTTCATGCAAACCATTTTGGATACGCACTTACACATCACAGAGCCATGTTTTCTTGTAATAGAGAATCAAGGATTCGATCAAAACTATCGGATTGATTCATTGCTAGCGTTATCAAACAAGAAAGCAGTCGATCAACGTGATCACATACCTTTGTTCAACTAACCGGCAGGATATTTCGAATATCAATCGCTGCGTAATGCGGGTGAAAGAGGGATTTTGCCACTATTTTGGCATAGGTTATTTCAGCGAAGAGATGGGAAAAAATGGGGAATAATCAAGAGTGAATTTCTTTTAACAACTAACGAAAGACCGAACGTTATAAACGTTAACAAGTTTAATTCGAATTTTCGAGGGTGATTTTCATCAAAATTTTCATCGAAGTAATAGACAATACAGAAGAAGAGGAGATCCGCATCAGGTGTCACCAAGTAGACGAAGAAATACATAAGCTCGTTAATAAAATAAAAACCGAAACACTCATTATACTTGGTTATCATGAGGATAAGATCAGCCGCATTAAAATTAGTGATATTTATTATTTTGAAGCTGTTGACGGAAAAGTGTTTGCGTATTGTAAGAACAACGTTCATGAAGTCAAACAAAAGCTTTATGAACTGGAGGAACTTTGCAAAGAGAAACATTGTTTTCGCGCTTCCAAATCCACCATTCTAAATATAGCCAAGATTTCCAGTATTCATCCGTCGATCAGCGGCCGTTTTCAAGCATTATTGGATAACGGGGAGAAGGTAGTCATCTCACGGCAGTATGTGCCAATACTTAAACATATGCTTGGATTATAAAAGGAGGGAACTATATGAAGTATTCCGAGCTCATAAAAGAAATGCTTAGAGGTTTCTTAATTATATTCGCCTCCATCATTATAATCATCACTATTTTGCGGCAAATCTATGCTCCTGATGCAAGTTTCGAATTAAATACGATTTTTACAATTATGGCTTTCTCTTTTCTGGGTGCTTTGACCGGAATCATTTTATGTACGCCGCATGCGATTAGCGAGAATAAAATGCGCCTTCGAGTGATTTTACATTTCTTTTTTCTGGAAACTCTATTAATTTCTCTGGCTGTCCTATTGAATCTCGTATACGGCACTTTCGACATACTATTATTGGCTTTGGAAATTGCCGTAGTTTACGCTATCGTTCGCCTGCTGACGTATAAGAATGACAAAAAGGAAGCTCAAAAGATCAATGAAAGACTAAAAACATTTAAAAACGAGGTTTAGAAGATATACACAAACCGTTCCTAAATAAAGTCTTATTCGCAGCGTAAGTACAATACTTTGCGTTGTTTTTTACAACCTATTGGCTCTCAGCTACAGCTTATCGTTTATGCGTATACACCTGCTCTTCCATTTATTATGATCAACTCATAAAAAGTTGGAGGAGGAGCAGAGAAGTCTTATGGAGATTTTAATACTTGTTGTTACGTTGGTCTTCGAGCTAGCAATTACCGTTTATTCCATTGTAACCAAGCAAAGCCGCAGCAAGATAAAGAGTTGGACGAGAATCGCAATGTTTATAGTATTCATGATGCTGAGCTTGGGTAAAGTTGTCGTATGGGAGTACACTTGGGGACTGTTTGCAGGCTTGCTCTTTATATTAGCGTTCAAGGAAATGGTTGCGCTCCTGCGCAAACAAACACACCTCCCGCGTTACAAAGCTTTCTCTACGGTATGGAAATTCCTTTTGTTAGCACTGACCGTAGTCATTACCCTTGTTCCTGTTTTACTTTTTCCACAGCATAGGCTGCCGCAAGTGACAGGTCCGTATGCAGTGGCGACCGCCACTTACAGCTATGTGGACAAGAATCGTATCGAAGAGTTTACGGATCAGAAAGACAATCGGTTTGTTAACGTGGAATTTTGGTATCCTGAACAGGCAGACGGAACCTATCCTTTGCTTGTGTTCTCCCATGGAGCATTCGGTATTAAAACAAGCAATACTTCTACCTTTACAGAACTTGCGAGCTATGGTTATGTCGTCGTTTCAATTGACCATCCCTATCATTCTTTTTATACCGTTTCCGAGGATGGAAAGGTCGTGATGATTAACTCCGAGTACATGCAAGAATTCAACAATGCAAATAAAGGGGTTTATTCGGTTGGTGAGTTTTTCGAGCTTACTCAAAAATGGATGAAATTGCGAACGGATGATATGGATTTTGTCATGGATACGATTCTGGAACAAGCCGAGCAAAAAAAAGATTCTGTATATGAACGCATCGATACACAGAAAATAGGCGTGTTCGGTCATTCTATGGGGGGTGCCGCAAGCATAGCACTGAGCAGAGAACGCGATGACATTGACGCCGTAGTAAATATAGATGCTCCGTTCTTTAGCGAGCTTGTGTATGATAAAGTTACAAACGAATTAAAAGCAAAATCCGAAGCTTATACCATCCCGCTTCTTAACGTTTATTCGGATGATGTGTGGATACAGCTCGACAGCAGTTCTTCGTATATCGCGAATAGAATTTCAAATAAAAATTTCAAAGGTGCATACAATGTTCATTTTAAAGGCGCAAAGCATTTAAGTTTAACCGATCTGCCTTTATTCTCGCCTATATTGGCAAACCTGTTGCAAGAAGGCCAAGAAGCAGATATCGATAAATATTATGCGATTGAAACACAAAATGAACTTATCCTTCGTTTCTTTGACTATGCTCTAAAGAATCAAGGTCAGTTTGCTCCAAAAGCGACGTATTGAGTATCTGTTCTATAAGTTAGTAAGAAGAATCTGTAATTTGAACCGTATTGATGTAAGGGGGGGATATGGAGAAATTTTCAATGAAGTTAAGAATGAGTGTGAAGAAATGATAACAGAACTGTCGGTGGACAAGAACATGGTCCCTTTGAAAGTCGCTATTAGCGGCTTTTTTTGTTTTATCGGTACAAGTTCTTGTCCCGATTGCCGATTAGATAAGCATTTAATTACATTTAACTGCTCTAGCTTATTAAGCTATCGGGCAGATTTCTTTAATGGAAGGGGTAAATCTGATTATAATTATTTTCTCGCTATATGCACTTCTATACCTGTGATATTGTGAAACTAAGCTTAAAATTGGTCTTGGGCTGCTTAGCTCGTACGCACTAAACAAGACATGGAAATTGCCAAGCTGAAACCGCAGTTGCAGATTATACACAAGAGCAAAGGGGAGAGTAAATGAGAACCAGTAATGCTTTACGCACAGTGGCAAAATTAAACGATTACATGGATGCACTAGCGAATCGGGGGTATTTCAACGGGGCAGTCTTGGTAGCCGAAGGGAATAAGATATTGCTGCGAAAGGGATATGGCATGGCGAATTTTGAGCACGACGTACCCAACACCCCACAAACCAAGTTTCGTATCGGTTCTCTTACAAAAGGGTTTACCGCTATGGCGGTGTTGCAGTTGCAAGAGCAGGGAAAGCTTCGCATTGATGATCCTATCCAAATTTACATACCAGATTATCCGAATGGCGACATCATTACGATCCACCATTTATTGACGAACACTTCAGGAATACCTGATTATCCAAGTTTCCCAAATTATTGGAAAGAAACGATGAGGCTGTATGCTACTATAGAACAAACCATTGGTTCGTTTAAGGATAAACCACTTCAGTTTCCCCCAGGAGAAGGATTCAGTTACACCAGTTCGTCTTATATTTTGCTTGGTTTCATTATCGAGAAGACATCGGGGATATCTTACGAACGATATATATCTGAACACATCTGCAAGCCATTAAATTTAGTGAATACAGGATGTGAAGACGGAAGAACACTCCTGAAACAATTTGCGTCAGGGTACTCCATATGCAAAGGAATCATTCCAACCGAGTATGTCGACATGTGCCTACATGTGGGAGCAGGTGTGATGTACTCAACGATCGATGATCTTTATCTTTGGGATCGGGCGTTATATAGGGATGATTTGATTGGAAAACATGTGCGTGATCAATTATTCGGGAGTATGACCTCACCTGTCGGGAGCTATGGCTGGGTTGTAACGGAGCAATCCATTAATAATAAGCCAAGAAAGCGTGTCTGGCATAACGGAACGATGAATGGGTTTTATGTGGAGTTTAATCGTTATACCGCTGAGGAAATCGCTATTATCGTGCTGAGCAATATCAACCTCACGCCCATAGACATTATAAGTCAATGTTTAGCCAAGATCGTGATGGGAGAAGACGTTGCCCAGCCCGGAGCTATACAGCCGTTAGATATAGCCCCAAATACACTTGAAAAGTATGCGGGAATATACAGTACTGCGGAAGGAAATATAGATTCATTGCAAGCAGATCAATTGACCGAGGCTTTAGATCAACTGACTATTATCAATACGCCACGGTTTGCAGTCGGGTTGTTTTACGACACATTCTACCGTTTCGGCATTGACCCCAGATCCACCGTAGTCGTGACCTTTGAGGATAACAGACTCTATCTGTTCATGCAAAAAAATAAAGGGGCATGGTTTAAATACGAGCTAATTCCGGTTTCTCAACAAACGAATACACTAAAATGTGCTACCGCGCACATTGACGAACAACTTGAATTTCACACAGACCCCGATGGATATTTGCGATTCATACATTTCGATCCAGCTGGAAATCGAATCGATGCTGTAAAATTAACTGCTGAGATTAGTTAATGGCCGACTCTTTAGTTTATTAAGCTAACGGGAAACGTTAGTTCAATAGAAGACAAGAGAAGCCAGCCGTTTACGCGATCGGCTGCTTTTGTTCAACTAACGGTCAGGATAGTTGAATAACAGGACGTTCTGGGATAATCATGATCTTGCCTGATAGAGGTGAATTGACAAGTCCAACATATGGCGCAATAGAAAAGGATGTAATTTACATTTATATCAAATATAGGGAATGAATTATGACAATCATTGAATCAAGTTATTTTTGGCAAGGTACTAAAATTAGACTAAGGGCAACTCAAAGAAGTGATTGGGAACAATGGAAATTGGAAAGCACCGATAGTGAAGCAATTCGGCTAATGGAATGGGGTATCGAACTTCCTAAGAATGATATAGACGTTGCCGAAGTGTCGGATAAGTATGATAATTTCAAAGACAATTATAGAAAGATGTTTGCTATCGAAACGCTATCAAATAATCAGTTAGTTGGACTCATTAACTTAAATTCATTAGACCACAAAAATGGAGTGTTTAGTTTTGGCTTGGGAGTGCACAGAGGTTATAGGAACAATGGATACGCATCAGAAGCAACAAGAATTATTATGCGATATGGCTTCTATGAATTACGGATGCAAAAATGCAATTCCAGCTGTGTTGAAATAAACGAAGCATCACTTAAATTCCATAAAAATCTCGGATTCATTGAAGAAGGACGAAGAAGACGAATTATTTATATGGGTGGGAAATTTTATGATAATATTTTGTTGGGGATAACAAGAGAAGAATTTGATGAAATAGAAAGTAAGTATAGCAAGATTAAACACCAATAAAAGAGAAGTTCTATCCAAAGAAAGTCGCTAATTTAGCGGCTTTTTTGTTTTATCGGTACAAGTTCTTGTCCCGAGTCGAGGACAAGAACATGAGCCGATTACCGATTAGATAAGTATCTAACTATGTTACCATGCAATTTCATTAAGCTAACGGACAGGAAAGTTCAAGATGGCAGAGGAATAAATATACAATTGTTATTTTCATAAGGAGGTCGTAATATGCCATTTCCAACGCATATAGTAGCCACTGGTGGATTTGTAGAAGATGGGCATGGAAATATACTTTTAGTAAAAACTCGTGACGGTGGTTGGGTTTACCCTGGTGGACAAGTGGAAGTTGGAGAAAATCTGATAGATGGTTTGATCCGTGAAATCAAAGAGGAAAGCGGAATTGATGTATCTGTTGGCAGTTTAGTTGGTGTCTATTCGAATACAGGGATACAGAAATGGTATGACGGCGTGACTGATGTTCCTACACAAGTTGGATTTGATTTCGTATGTCAGCCTATTGGTGGGAAATTATTATCTTTCTCTGAAGAAACAACCGACAGCCGTTGGGTAGCGAAGGATAGAGTTCTCGATTTGATTACACAGCCAAGTGTTCGATTTCGCTATCAGGCTTATTTGGAGTTTAACGGAGCCGTAAACTATGCGGACTACGTAAATAAGCCCGAGTTTACAATCAAACATCAAACATGTATTTCGAAGTAGATTGGTGCTAAGCTAACGGGCAGAATACCGTAAAGAACAGAAGTTGCCTGCGTCTAATAGCTGGTTGGAGAAATATGAAAGGAGTTGAATGTAAAAAATGACAGCATCATTTTCACATAAGCCCGAAGGATACGAATGTCCGTTTTGTCGTGTTTAGGGTATCGAGCGACCTCCAGATGGGCTTTTTTAGGCAGTGACCTCGTGCGCAACCCCATCGTACCGAGGCGCTCGTTTTTATTCAAACCCCAAATTATTCGTATTACAGGAATTCTAACGGGACACGTTAGTTGAATAAAGCTTAATATTGAGCAGGCTACAGCAGCTTGCTCATTCTATTAAGCTAACGGGCAGGATTGCGTGGCTCAAGGGCGAATAGATTATCCCGCTGAATCCACGAAATGAAAAGGAACCGCCCGCGGGGATCACCGGCAAAGGCACACCCCGTTGTTCGATGGGCTTTCTCATGACGTATTGGGGGCAGGAGAAGGCACATTTGAAATTCCGTTGTCCGCATGCGACAGGTCAAGTGGATTGCCCTTTAGGCATGGCCGCTTGTTCATCCTGCAATTATGGAATGGTCGTCAAAATCAACAGTCAAACGGATCTCAGGCGCTATGCACTACCTCATCGAGAAAGCCGAGGCTGGAAGGAACTTTACAATAAACGAACCAGTGTGGAACGCTGTAATTCTCGAATGAAGACCTATTTAACCGCAGACCAACTCCATGTTTTCGGGATTCACAAAGTGACGACCCACCAATATTTGAATGCCATTGTGTTACTTGCCTCTGCACTTGCCATCGCGAAGCAACGCGTTCAAAACGCTGCTTAAAATTTAAGCCTCACCGAAATTCTGCCCGTCTGTCCATTTATAACCCAAATCTCAAAAACGGAGCTTTGGATGCGGCCAGACTTTGACTTCGAATCGAAAATTGAATTATGCAAAATGCTCGTGTAAGTGAATCCTGTTGTTCTATCACCATTGTATTGTAATATGAGACCTTTCCGGTGTCGTTCGATCAATTTCTTATACACTCCGATTGGGGTGCTCCCTGTAGCCAACCCAAACCCTATTCGGGTTGGGCTGCAGGTTGTCGGCAATGATCCCTGCGCTTGTTTAGTTGAACGTTTCATCATTGCTCGCTTTAATAATATGAACCATGAAATTAATCCCCAAATTGTTATATATTATAATAATTTATAAAACTTTCCGAAAATAGAAGATTCCAATTAATTCAAATAGATGAGTTGTATTGGCCCTTTCTATCAAATATACTCTTCTATTCCCAAATGGGAACGCATTAACCAAAGGAATATCAACCACCTCCTGAATCTCATGTGAAATAAGTTGACGTATAATAGAAAAAAGTATTGAAGTCAATGAAACACGATGTTATGATTTGTTCAATACAAAATACAGAATATTGTATATTGAGGGGGGTGAAACGGTAACTTGATTCAAGGATTGAACTCCAAAAGCAGCGTTGTTTTAAAAAAATTGGCGGAAGAGCTTCTCTTTATTGAACTGGATTCCCGTATTCCAAGAGTAGAAGAGTTGTCGAGCAGATACGGCGTTGGCCGTGGGACGATTCAAAATGTTTTGAAAAAAATGGAGGAGAGCCAATGCATTGCGCTTGTGTCCAGAGGACACCTCGGCACCTTTCTCCGTAACAAAAACATGGACCTGTTGCTTCAATGCTGCGGGGTGAGCAGCATTATTGGTGTTATGCCACTTCCCTATTCCCGTAAGTACGAGGGATTGGCTACGGCGATGCACGCCAGCTTCGAAAACATCGGCATCCCACTGCACTGTGCGTTTATGCGCGGAGCGACCATTCGTCTGGACAATGTCATTGATGGCCGATATGATTTCGCGCTCGTGTCCAAATATGCCGCCATGTCTGCGATCCGCAAATCCGATGATCTCGTCATTGTGAAGGAATTCGGAGGCGCTTCATACGTTTCCCGCCATGCGGTTGTTTTTGCAGAGGAGTCAAGCGGGATTCAAGATGGGATGAAAGTCGGAATCGACAGTTACTCCATCGACCAACAAGTGTTGACGAATCTGGAAGTAAAGGACAAGAACGTCGAATTTATCAACCTGAACTACATGCACTTGCTGGAGCATCTAAAAGCCAAGTCGATTGACGCTATGGTATGGAATGTGGATGAAATCGACAACGGTTCGTTCTTTTTATCCGAGCTCTCCTCCAAAGAAGCGTTGGAAATGGACAAGGAAATGAGTCAGGCAGTGTGCGTCATCAACAAAAACAATACGAAAATGGAGTTTATGTTTAATCAGATATCAACTGATCATGTCATACAAATTCAGAAACAGGTGGAGCTTGGCATGCTCATTCCTAAATACTGAAAGGGAGCGTGGAGAAGCGTGAGTGCTTTGCGAGAACGACTTGATATTTTATTTTCAACCAACACCATCACACCCAGCGCCATGAAGCTGTGTGAGGCTACGATTGAAAGATTCGTACAACAAGACAACGAGAAGAAATACAAAAAGCTGGTGACTCATTTGGGTATGGCCATCACACGGATCGAGCGGGAAGAGGAACTGAACGCTCCGCCGGACGAGATCATGCAGGAAATCAGACGTTCTCCGCATTTTCCCCAAGCCGTTGAGAATGTGAAATGGATTGAATCCCAGATGGATGACGAGCTTCCGGATGAGGAAAGAGAGTACCTGATCATGCACTTTGTAAACGCTTCAGAAATTTAAAAACTTACGGAAAAGAGGAGAAGATTCATGAAAATTGTGATTGGCGGGCAAGTGGAAAAGAAAGAAATCGAAGCTTTGGTCAAACAGCATGGCGGATCCAACGTCGAGGTAACCGTGAAATCCGATCTGGAAGCGGCAATGGCTCTGAAAATGGGACAAGCCGATTATTATGTGGGTGCTTGTTATACGGGCGGAGGCGGTGCTTTGGCCATGGCAATTGCGTTGGTAGGCAAGTCAAATTGCGCCACGATTTCCATGCCGGGGCAGCCGCCGACGCAAGAAAAGGTGGATTATGCCGTCGCTCAAGGCGCGAAAGCATTCGGTTTTACCGGCGACCATAAAGAGAAGGCAGTAGAATTTCTGATGAAAGCACTTACTAAGTAAGCGTTACGTCTAACGATTAGGGGGACATCTTATGCTGGAAGCTTTGTTGTTAATCGGGCTGGGCATCGTGACTGCAATCATGGCCAATCTGGGGATCGCTGTGTTTAATGATGGACTTAGACCTATCGTCCCTGAAAATCTCGAAGGGCGGATGAGCCGGAAGGAGCTGGGCGTGACCGCTTTTGCCATGAGCTTTGGGCTCGTGATCGGTTACGGGATCCCCATTTCAATATCAGGCAGCATTTTGCTTATCCATAGCATACTACTCGGGACTGATATCATCGGGTTGTCTTTTAAACGCGGGAAACTGAGCACGGCCGCTGCCGGAGCGCTAGGCGGCGTATATGGGGCAGGTATTTATTTCGGGCTTCAGGCAGTTGTGAAAGCGTTTGAAATGCTTCCGCTTAATTTTATTGACGGATTTAACAAAATCGGCGAGCCTGTCGTTGTATCCTTTATGGTATTCCCTGCTCTGGCCATCGCGCTCCAATTCTCGATCAAAAAAGGCGTCGTCGCATTCCTGGTGGCGGCTTTGGCCAGACAGCTCGTTGTTTTCAGCAATACAAAGCAGCTTATTCAAATTGACGGCACACCGGTTGTTTTGAGTCCGGAAGGAATCGCGTTGATCGTGGGCATGGCGTTTCTAATCGCGTTTGCAATGAAGGAAAAATCCGAGGATCAGAGCCTCTCAACGTTAGCCTCCATGTTTACAGATCGTGTGACGCGCATTAAAAAGTTTTCGTGGATTGTCATGATCAGCGGTGGTTTGGCCGCGGCTGCCACGAACCTCCTGCTGATTGCTGGCGATCCGATCTCGCTTAGCCTGCTGGCGGACGGGAAATTGACGGAAGGCGGGATTGCCTCCTTGGCGAAAGCCATCGGGTTTGTACCGCTTATCGCCAGTACGGCAATTGCTACCGGCGTATTCGGCCCGGTCGGGTTTACGTTCGTGTTCGGAGTGGGAATATTTTCTCCGAATCCGCTCGTGGCTGCGCTGCTCGGCGCCCTGGTCATCTTCTTGGAAATTCAGCTGTTGTCCAAAATGGCCAAATTTTTGGATCGGTACCCGGGTATCCGCGCCTCTGGTGAAAGTATCCGGACTGCGATGACACGAGTCCTTGAGGTCGCGCTTCTGATCGGCGGAGCGAATGCAGCCAATGCTATCGTGCCGGGACTCGGCTATTTTGGGATTGCCGGCTTTTATTTGTTGAACGAGGCGGCGGGACGACCGATCGTCCGCATGGCTGTAGGTCCTGTGGGAGCTATCGCCGTCGGTATCCTTGGGAACATACTGGTTCTGCTTGGATTATATACACCACCACAGTAAGGAGAGAGAGAGATGTACATCCAGACCGTACTTGGACCCATACGACCGGAGGAGCTTGGCGTTTGCGCCTGTCACGAGCATCTATACGTGGATTTGAGCCGCATTAAGAAGAACGAGGATACATGCCTGCAGGACACGGGGCTTGTGTTGGATGATTTGCAAAGCTTTTATGCCTATGGCGGCCGTGCTATCGTCGAGGTCACCAACGACGGAATGGGGCGAAATGCGCAAAAGCTTGCCGAGATCAGTAAAGTCTCAAATATCCATATTGTTGCAAGCACGGGATGCTATAAAGATCCTTTTATTCCTGAGGATAAGCTGCACTGGAACCGGGATCAATTCGCCGAATGGATGATTCGGGAAATTGGGTCGGGCATTGCGGATACGAGTATCAAGCCCGGGGTCATCGGCGAGATCGGCAGCAGCCTGAACGAATTCAAACCGGTCGAGACAGAGCTGTTTCACGGAGCCGTCGCAGCGGCCAAGGAAACCGGCCTACCGTTATCCACGCATACAACGCTAGGAACCTGCGCGCTGGAACAGATCGAGCTTTTTATCGGAGAGGGGATGCCACTGGATCAGGTTATTATCGGTCACCAGGATCTTAACGAGCAGCATGATGTGGTACTGGATGTGCTGAAGGCGGGCGCGTTTGTGGCGATGGATACGATCGGCAAGGAAAACTACCGCAGCGACAACGCTCGCTTGGAATCCTTATTGAAGTTTATCGAGCAGGGATACGAGGACCAGCTGCTGTTGTCTACCGATCTGACCCGAAAATCACATTTGCGCGCGCTTGGCGGGCAGGGCTATGACGTGGTGTTAAGGTCGTTCGTACCTGCTTTGCGCGGCCGGGGAATCACGGATGCAGTGATCAACAAACTGCTGGTGACCAATCCGCAGCGGGCATTCAGCATTCGAAAGGCGGGTGACATGCCGGCATGAGATATGAACAATCGGTACTGAAAAACCGAACAATGGAGCAAGCGCAGCAGCTGCAGTTTACGTTAATTGATGAAATTACGAAAGAGTTTGCGAACAATGAGTTTTTCCAAATCGGCGATGTGGGGCTGCATCCGGAGTTCCATAGACCGCTCGTTACTGCCCGCGTCGAAAAGGTGCTGGCCCGATCGTTTGGCGGGGAGCATTGCGCGCTGGTGCGTGGAAGCGGAACAGGAGCGATTCGGGGAATATTGAGCGTGATGGTCAACCCGGGGGATTCGGTTATCGTTCACACGGCTCCGATGTATACCACAACCAAGGAAACCTTCCGGTTAATGGGTCTGCGGCAGTCCCATACCGATTTCAATGACATGGATGCCGTAGCGGAGCTACTCGAGAGCGACCGGAATTCCAAGGTGTTTTACGTGCAGCACGCGCGGCAGCAGCCGACCGATACGTACCGGCTCCAAGACCTGATCGCGTCCGTTAAGCAGAAACGTCCCGATCTGCCGATTGTGGTTGATGATAATTACTGCGCGATGAAAATGCAGGGAATCGGTTCAGAATATGGGGCGGACTATTCTACATTCTCCGGATTTAAGCTGATGGGCCCCCAAGGGATTGGCGTGATTATCGGCAAACGGGAAGGGATCGAAAAGCTGCATGAACGCAACTACTCCGGCGGAGGCCAAGTGCAGGGATACGAAGCGCATGAGCTGCTGCGCAGCATGGTGTTTGCCCCCGTCATGCTGGCGATTCAAAACGAGCAGGTGGAGAAGCTGTGCCAGCGACTGGCAGCCGGAGAGGTCGCAGGCATCCAGGAAGCATATATCACGAATTCGCAGTCGAAGAACGTCATCGTTGAGTTGGAGCAGCCGATTGCATCGGCGGTTATCGAGCGTGCATCCTATTACGGCGCGGCCACTTATCCGGTAGGGGCGGAATCCCGCTTTGAGCTGGTACCGATGATATATCGGGTATCGGGAAGCTTTCTGGAAAGCGAGCCCAAGCTCAAGGATTATGGTCTTCGCATCAACCCGATGAAAGCATCGGCAGATACGGTTATCCGCATCTTAGAAAATGTTATGCAGGAATTTAGGGGGTAACTGCATGTTTGTAGATATGACTTTACAACGGAATGAGGGGTTGATCCGTGCGGCGGCGATCCTTCACCAGAGGGGGGAGATACCGGCCAATACGTATGTGATCGATGCGGATGGGCTCATGCATAATGCCCGCGTTCTGTCCGAAACGGCGGATCAGCATGATATGAAGCTCTATTACATGACTAAACAAATTGGACGCGGAGGTTACGCCGGAAAACTGATCGAACAAAACGGAATCAGGCAAGCGGTGGCAGTGGACATCGATGAGGCTTATACCCTGTCCGAAGCCGGGTGCCGTATCGGGAATATTGGGCATATTGTACAGCCAAGCAAAAGCCAATGGGGGGATGTGCTCCGCCAGATCAAACCCGAAGTAGTAACCTTGTTCTCTTTGGAACGGGCGGCCCAATTGTCGGAGGCCGCTGTGGCGCTTGGACGGGTACAAGATGTCATACTAAGAGTCATCCGGCCCGGAGACGCCATATTTCCCGGACAATTCGGCGGATTTTTGCTGCATGATCTTGAGGGGCTGCTGCCCGGGATGATGAAGCTGCGGGGAATCCGTATTGTAGGGGCGACCAGCTTTCCCGTGCTGCAGATCAACGCGGAGAACACGGATTTTGCATTTACGCCAAATTTGGAGACGCTGCTGGCCGCGGTGGAGAAACTTCGGTCGCACGGCATTAAAGTAGAGCAAGTGAATGCGCCAAGTGCGACTACCTGTTATACCATTCCGCTGCTGAAACGCCACGGCGTTACGCATGGCGAGCCGGGCCATGCGCTGACAGGCACGACTCCGCTCCATGCTTATAATGATCAGCTTGTTGAAATTCCGAGCATCGTTTATGTATCGGAGATTTCCCACATGGACGATGAGTACGCGTATACGATTGCCGGCGGATTTTATCCGCGGTCGCATATGCAAAAGGCGCTTTACGGTTCGACACCGCTCGATATTACAACCCAGAAGGCGAAGGTCAGCCAGTATTCCGCAGAAAATATCGATTACTACGGATGTTTGGATCGGGAGCAGCCGATGAAGGTCGGCGATACCGTGATTTATGCGTTCCGTACGCAGATTTTTGTAACCAGAGCTCATATCGCTTATGTAAGAGGGGTAAACAGCCTCAGACCGGAAATGGTTCATTTCCAGAAAAGAGGGATGTAATATGGGAAAACTCACCTTGCTTGTACTCGATGGATTCGGTATTGGCGCTATGGAGGATTGCCTGACACTTAAGCCCGAGGATGTGGATGCCCATACGTATAATCATATTCGGGAAACAGTGCCGCTTCAGATTCCGGTCCTGTACCGATTAGGGCTTGGCAAGCTGGTGGACGGTGTAGGTGAGCCCCTTGGGGCATATGGCCGCAGCAATCTGGCACATTACGGGGCCGATACCTTCATGGGGCATCAGGAGCTGATGGGAAGCAAGCCCGGTATGCCGGCCCAACGCCTAATGTCAGAGATCGGGCCAATGCTCAGGTCTGCTCTTGAGGCAGCCGGATATCGAGTGGAAATCCCAGTTACGGGCGCAACGGTTCTGCTTGTGGAAGGCGCCGTCGTTGTAGGCGACAACCTGGAATCGCAGCTCGGCAACATCATCAATGTCGTCGGAGATTTGAATAAACTGCCTTTTGATGAAGTCGTGAGGATCGGAAAAGTCGTCCGCGCTCATGTGGATACAAGCCGGGTGATCGTATTCGGCAATACAAAGACGGATATCGATACAATTTTATCGGTCGTCATGGAAAAACACCCGGGCCAATGGGGAGTGGACGCACCAAAGGCCAACGTTTACGGCGAAGGCTACCAAGTGGTGCATCTCGGCTATGGGGTCGAATTCGAGAAACAATTCGCTTATATGGCGGAAAGAAGCGGGCTGCCTGTATATCGCATTGGAAAAACGGCGGATGTCATTCAGGCGGGCGGGTTCAATGATCCAGTTGTAGAGACGAAAGATGTCCTGGCAACCTACCGCCGGAAGTATCTGGAGGCTGAACAAAATGCCATATTCCTGGTGAACGTCCAGGAGACCGATCTTGCCGGCCACAAGGAGGACTGCCTCTGGTATAAGGAAGTGCTCGAAGTTTCGGACCGGTTCCTGGATAGCTTCATACCTGAGATGGGAGATGCAGATATGCTCATCATCACGGCCGATCACGGCAATGATCCGACCATCGGTCACTCCAATCATACGCGGGAGCAGACACCGATACTGATCGTCGGCAAGCAAATTAATCCGGTATTCATCGGCGAACGAAGCACGATGGCGGATATTGCAGCCACGATGGCGGAATATGCCGGCATCGGAGCTCCCGAGTACGGAACCAGCTTCTTGTCGTTGATCCTAAAACGCTAAGCTTCGCTCTGATTTGATTTTCTAAGAAACATGAAATACGACTGGAAAGAAAAACAACCGGTAAACTCGTTTCCGGCTATAAGGTTGCCATGAAAGGACCCTACGATGGTTGCGGGGTCCTTTCTGACATCGCAACGATGCGATGCTCTAAAGAAAGGCAGCCGGCTGGATAACAAAAGGGAGGGAACGTTAATATGTTAGACTCGGCTCTCGCCGCGCAGTTGCGAGCAATCGTCGGCGATGCCCACTTCCGGGAAGATAAGGAAGCCCGAATTACCCATTCGTATGACGGTACACCAATGCTGCAGGCAATCCCGGATGCTGTGATCTATCCTAAAAGCACGGAACAAGTTTCCGCCATCATGAAGGTGTTATCCGCCTATAAAGTCCCCTTGATTTCCAGGGGATCCGGTTCCAATTTATGCGGCGGCACCGTCCCGGTTCAGGGCGGGGTCGTCATGGTCATGCATCGGATGAACCGGCTGCTTGAACTGGATACGGACAATCTGGTCGCCAGGGTTCAACCGGGCATCATTACCGCGGACTTTATTAACCATATCGAATCCTTGGGCTTGTTCTATCCCCCGGATCCAAGCAGCATGCGCATTTCGACGATCGGCGGCAATATCGCGGAATGCTCCGGCGGTCTTCGAGGTTTGAAATACGGTACGACCAAGGATTACGTGATCGGACTGGAGGCCGTGCTAGCGAACGGAGAGATCATCCGCACTGGCGGAAAGCTGATGAAAGACGTGGCCGGGTACGATCTGACCAAGCTGCTGGTCGGATCCGAAGGGACGCTGGCGATTATAACGGAGGCGACGCTCAAGCTGATTCCTCCGCCTAAATCCAAAATGACCATGCTTGCCATGTTTCGCGACCTGTATGGAGCTGCTCGCACCGTATCCGCGATTATCGAATCTCGGATCATTCCGGCGACGCTGGAGTTCATGGACAATCCGACCATACGCGTTGTTGACGATTTTGCCAAGCTAGGGCTACCTCTGGATATGGAAGCGATTCTGCTAATCGAACAAGACGGCGATCCCGAAACCGTGGCAAGAGATATTGAGATGATCCGCCGAATATGCGAACGGGAGCAGGCAGACTCGATTCAGGTTGCCGCTGACCGAGAGGAAGCTGAGCGGTTGCTGACGGCAAGAAGAAGCGCGTTTACGGCGCTGGCAAGGCTGCGACCGACCACGATTTTAGAGGACGCTACCGTTCCCCGCTCCAAAATTGCCGACATGGTACGGCGGATCAAGGAGATTGCCCAAAAATACAATGTCACCATCGCTACCTTTGGTCATGCTGGCGACGGAAATCTGCACCCGACGGCGACGACGGATGCGAGGGATGCAGAAGAGATTCATCGAGTGGAGCAAGCTTTTGAGGAAATTTTCGCTGCCGCTCTTGAGTTAGGCGGAACCATAACCGGCGAGCATGGCGTGGGCGTGGTGAAAGCCCCGTTCCTTGAATGGAAAATCGGCGCTTCCGGCGTCGAGGTCATGAAGGGGATCAAAAAGGCGTTTGATCCTGACAACATATTAAACCCGGGCAAAATGTTTGCCAAGGAAACCAAGAAAAGGGTGATTATCCATCATGGCTAGTCAAACCAACACGCAAATCAATTTGCAGCCGAAGGCTCAAGCAAGCTTGGACAAGAAACCGAAAATCGATCACGCCAATCCTTTGGCCCGCACCTTGCTAGAAAAACTGGATTACGATCAATTGACCAACTGCATGCGCTGCGGTTTTTGCCTGCCGGCATGCCCTACTTTCAGGGAAAGCGGCGTGGAGCCGGAGTCGCCGCGCGGGCGCATCGCTTTAATGAAGGCCGTTGTTGACGGACTGATGGAGCCTGATGGCATGTTCCGAGACCAGATGAATCACTGCCTCGGCTGCAGGGCATGCGAACCGGTATGTCCGGCTGATGTGAAATACGGTCAACTGATTGAGAAGGCCAGGGATGCGATCGAGGATCATCCGAACCACTCGCTCCCGGTCAAAGGAATGCGCAAGCTGTTTTTTAAAGGCATATTCCCGCATCGCAACCGTTTGAAGGTACTTGGCGGAGCGATGAAATTTTATCAGAAATCCGGATTGCGACGCGTTGCAAGAGAAACCGGCATGATGAAGCTGTTTCCCCGCCACTTGCAACAAATGGAGAGCATTTTGCCTGACGCTGGCGTACATGGAGTCGTGGAGAAGCTTGGGACCGTGTATCCGGCCAAAGGCACGCCAATAGCCCGTGTCGCATTGTTCCGAGGCTGCATTATGGATGTGATGTTTGCCGAGACGAATTGCAATTCCGTTAAACTGCTGTCCGAAGCAGGGTTTGAGGTTGTCATTCCTCCCGAGCAGGTCTGTTGCGGAGCGCTGCATGCCCACAGTGGAGAAATGGAACTGGCCAGAGATTTGGCAAGAACGAATGTCAAGGTATTCAAGGAAATGAATGTGGACTACATTGTTTCCAATGCCGGCGGCTGCGGCGCCTTGCTGATCGAATATGATCATCTGCTGCACGAGGATGCGGTTTGGAAAGAACAAGCGACTTGGTTTGCAAGCAGGGTGTTGGATATCAGCAAGCTGTTGCTGGAATACGGAAGGCTTCCATCCTTTGCCGAATCATCGGTGTCAGTCCGCGAACCTATCGTGGTAACTTATCAGGATTCGTGTCATTTGCGAAACGTCATGCGTAGCGGTGCGGCCCCGAGGCAGCTCATCCGTCAGGTGGGCAATGTGATCTTCGAAGAGATGAAAGAGGCGGATCGCTGCTGCGGGTCGGCCGGCATCTACAATGTGATGCAGCCGGAAATGGCAGGTCAAATCCTGGAGCATAAGATGGAGAACGTTAATGCTACCGGGGCGCGATACCTGTTGACCAGCAATCCGGGCTGTTTGCTGCAGATGAAGTTGGGCTTAGAAAAGCACAGCAACACCGATAAGATGGAAGTGCAGCATGTGGTGGATTTTTTATATGAACGATTAATTTGAACCGATTCTTCTAAACTCTAAAAATGTGGAGATATATTAATTTCATATGCTGATCCGGTTGCAGGAGTAACAGTGAATGATGAGGGTGGGGTAGTAGTTACTGGAAGTATCACGGAGCACAATTCCTCACAAACTGTCGCTCCATTTGCGGCAAAGGGATATTTTGCTTATTACAATCTCTTACCTAATCCGAACACTATCATCACTAGTGACACCTTTAATCATTACTCATACGGCTCTGTGAATTTGAGAGTTTACCAGTACCCGTCCACTGGTACAGAAACTGCAAGCATGATGTATACATTAAGAGCATCAGAGAGTGGGTCTAAGATTCTTTACGGCAACTATGTAAATACGACTGGGACAGTGACCTGGACAAATGTGCCGCCAGCACATATTACATTGCGGTAGAAAATATTGGGAATGTTGCAGAATCTGGTAGTGGATATGTCGAGTAAAAGGTTTAGTTAGAACGGTATATCTCTCTTTAAAGCTTAGATATAAAAAGGAGCAGTTGTCGAGTGACAATTGCTCCTTTTCAGCGGTGTTTTGTTGAAACTGTCCACAATCAGGGCCAGTGTTCAACGCTGCCGAACAGTAACAACAAAAAAACAATTGAATGCAAATTAACGCTATGATACAATCATTAGCGTCATTGACAATCAAAATGTGTACAACAATATATTTTATCCCTACTTTAATTGTACATCTGGAATTTTGATTTGTCAATAATCTTTTTTACCCCCAAAAAAAAACGGAAAAAGGAGTGTGTTGAGGGGAAATGGAGGCGAAGGATTGGCAGGAGGAACAGGAGCGGCTGGAACAGGTCCGGAACAAGCTGCAGGCGAGAATCGCCGAACTGGAGCCGGATGTTGAGGGGCTGCGTGATCAGGCTTCAGACATCCGGAAGCGGTTTTGGGAAGATCTTACGATTAACACAAGCACGGGCGGAGATTTCGAAGAGACTTACTACACGATTAACCAGCAGTCCGCGTTATTGGCCGAACGGGAGCGCCGACACAAGCTGCTGACGGAGCAATGGAAAAGCATGAACCGTCTGCTCCCGTCTCCTTATTTCGGACGCTTCGACTTTAAGGAGGATGGTCTGGACTTCAGCGAGCAGATTTATATCGGCGTCTCTTCCTTCGTCGACGAAGACGGATTGAGCTTTCTGATTTATGACTGGCGCACGCCAATCGCGAGCCTGTACTACGACTACCCCCCCGGCCCGGCGTCTTATGTCACGCTGTCCGGACGATTCGAAGGGGTGATGGAGCTCAAGCGGCAATTTCAGATTCAAAACGGGCAAATCCGCAACATGTTTGACACGAGCGAAACGATCGGAGACGAAATGCTGCAGCAGGTGCTCGGCAAAGGCGCAAATTCGCAAATGAAGAGCATCGTGGCAACCATCCAGAAGGAACAAAACGCCATCATCCGCGACGACAGCAGCCGGATGCTTATCGTGCAGGGGGCAGCCGGTAGCGGCAAGACTTCCGCGGCGTTGCAGCGAGTGGCGTACTTGCTGTACAAACACCGCCAGACGATCAAGGCCGATCAGATCGTTCTTTTCTCGCCGAATCCGATGTTTGCCGGTTATATCTCCACCGTCCTTCCGGAGCTCGGCGAAGAGAATATGCAGCAGACGACATTTCAGGAATATCTCGATTATTGGCTCGGCTCCTCGCTGCGGCCGGAGGATCCTTTTGACCAGATCGAATATGTGCTGACCTCGCAAGGAGCGCCGGGGTACGAGGCTCGCCTTCAGGGGATCGGGTATAAAGCATCCGAGGCTTTCCTGCAAGCCCTGCAAAACTATGCAATGTGGTTGGGACGGGAAGGCATGCGGTTCAACGGTATTCGGTTTCGGGACCGCGATTTGATTACCGCGGAGCGAATGAAGGCGGAGTTTTACGGCCATGACCACTCCCTGCCGTTGTTCAATCGTGTCCTACTTTTGCAGGAATGGCTGCTGAATGAACTTGCTTCGCTGGAACGCGCGGAACGAGAAGCTCCTTGGGTACAGGAAGAGTTGAATTATCTTGACACCGAGCAGTACGTGGAGGCTTTCGAAATGCTGCATAAAGAGAAGGAAGTATTCGAAATTGCAGAAAAATACGCCACTCGTGAGAACGAACGCCGGGGAGATGAAGGCGACTTTGACTTCGGCCTTAAGGAGGAAGAGCTGCTTCGCCGAAGGATCGTGAAAGAAGGCTTTAAAGCCCTTAGGAAAAACGTAAAGAAATTCTCGTTCGTCGATATCAAGAGTTTATATGGGCAACTATTTGAGGGCGAAGCCCCTTATCGGGAGAAAACGAACGGGGCCGACGTCCCTCCGCTGTGGGCTGAAATATGCGAGCAAACCAAGGAAGCGCTGCTCCGAAGCGAGTTGCTCCACGAGGATGCGACTCCGTATTTGTATTTAAGAGAACTGATCGAAGGCGTCCGGACGAACACGGAAATCCGGCATGTCTTCGTTGACGAGGGACAGGATTATTCGGCGTTTCAATATGAATATCTAAAAAAGCTGTTTCCCCGTGCCCGGATGACGGTGCTCGGCGATTTCGGGCAAGCGATTTATATGCAGTCTACAAGTTTGGACGCAGCCGATTCGCCACTGGTCTGCCTTTTCGGTGAAACCGAAACACGCCTTGTCCGCCTTGTACGTAGTTATCGTTCAACCAAGGAGATTGTTGAATTTACGAAATCGATGCTTCCGGGCGGGGAAGACATTGCACCGTTTGAAAGGGGTGGCCCAAAGCCCCTTCTGACGAGACTGGACGGCGGTGAGAATCGTGATTCGCAAATTCTGGCAGACATCGCGGCGCTAACGGACGAGGGCTTCGATTCCATTGCCGTCATTACGAAGACCGCAGCCGAAAGCCGGGAGGCCTATGAATCGTTACGGATTCATGGAGGTGAAGCTCTGCAGCTCATTACGAAGGAGACGCCGGGCTTTGAAAAAGGAGTGATGATCATTCCTGTGTATCTCGCCAAGGGTGTCGAGTTCGATGCAGTCTTGGTCTATGATGCTTCGCCCGAAGCTTACGGCCGGGACAACGAACGCAAGCTTCTTTATACGGCTTGTACGCGGGCCATGCACCGGCTTCATCTTTACACGACGGGCGATTGGTCGCCGTTCGTGCAGGCATTGCCTGCGAATTTGTACGAGAAAGCACCCTGTTAACGGATCGGGGATGACGTCGGCCGCGATAAGCTGCTCTCATGATTCTGCAAATTTTGGGCGCCATGATCATGGTTATTCTGGACAGCACCGTTGTCAATAATGCCATTCCGAAACTCATAATACTTCGACACCGATCTGAAGATGATAAATGGACCGTCACCGTCTATCCCGCCGGCCTTATCCGCCGGTCCCAGTTGATCTAAAAAACCATCGCTCATAACGACACTTTCAACTGCTGGATCATCCCATACAATCGTCGTGATAATCCCTCCAACGTTACAGCATCAACTGGCCAATTACTGCATTGGTAAACTCTTGTCAAATGTTTTTATATCAATTTAATGGTTAGGAGAGATATTGAATGAGTACTTTCATTCTCGGCTTTCAGGAAATGGAAAATACGCAGCTTTTACTCGTTGGCGGAAAAGGGTTGAATTTGGGGAAATTATCAAAAATTGAAGGAATACAAGTACCCGAGGGATTTTGTGTTACAACCGTGGGGTATCAAAAAGCCATCGAACAAAACGAAGTGTATCATGCTCTATTGGATCGCCTAACCATGCTAAAAGTAGATGATCGAGACCAAATTGGGGAAATCAGCAGGAAGATCCGGCAGATCATTTCGGAAGTAGAAATTCCTTCTGATGTAGTAGAAGCTGTTACTAGCTATCTCTCCCGGTTTGGCGAGGAACATGCGTATGCTGTGCGTTCCAGCGCGACTGCTGAGGATTTGCCGCATGCCTCTTTTGCCGGTCAACAAGACACCTATTTAAACATCATCGGCATCGATGCCATCTTGCAGCATATCAGCAAATGCTGGGCTTCCCTATTTACGGATCGTGCGGTCATCTACCGCATGCAAAATGGATTTGACCACAGTCAAGTATATTTATCCGTTATCGTTCAAAGGATGGTCTTCCCACAGGCTTCAGGGATTTTATTTACCGCTGATCCAATTACCGGAAACCGAAAGTTGCTTTCAATCGATGCCAGTTTTGGACTCGGAGAAGCGCTGGTCTCCGGCTTGGTTTCTGCCGATGTTTATAAAGTGCGGGATGAGCAAATCGTCGACAAGAGGATTGCAACCAAAAAAATCGCGATCTACGGACGGCAAGAAGGCGGGACAGAGACCCGGCAGCTCAATCCTGATCAGCAAAAGAGTCAAACGCTTACGGATGACCAAATTTTACAACTGGCACGCACAGGAAGACAGATCGAAGCTCATTTCGGCCAGCCCCAAGACATCGAATGGTGTTTGGCTGATGATACCCTTTATATTGTCCAGAGCCGGCCGATCACCACTTTATATCCCATTCCTGAAGCAAATGACCAGGAGAATCACGTGTATGTGTCTGTCGGCCATCAGCAAATGATGACGGATCCTTTTAAACCGCTTGGGATATCCGTTTGGGTGTTAACAGGTGCCAGCCCCATGTTTAAAACGGCTGGCGGAAGGCTGTTTGTGGATATCACGAAGGGCTTGGCTTCGACAACTGGCAGGCAAAATTTATTGGGTGTTTTAGGACACTCCGATCCGCTCATAAAAGACGCGCTTATTACCATCATAGAGCGGGCAGATTTTATAAAGTTGGACCCGAATGACCAGAGCGAACCGGGTCCCGTAAAAAGCCATATAGGTATGTCAGCTACGGATATTCTGGCAGAAGCAGGAAGCGATCCGGCAATTGTTGCTAATTTGATTAAGAGCAGTGAGACATCGTTATCAGCGTTAAAACAGAACCTCCAAACGAAATCAGGATTGGATGTATTTGATTGTATACTGGAAGATATGCAGCAACGGAGGCAGCTTGCGTCAGATCTGAAAAATTTGAATGTGATTATGGCCGCTATGCATGCTTCTGCATGGATCAATGAAAAAATGGATGACTGGTTAGGTGAAAAAAACGTAGCAGACACACTTTCCCTATCTGTACCTAACAACGTCACTTCTGAAATGGGAATGGAGCTACTGGATGTTGCAGATGTGATTCGTCCCTATCCGGAAATAATTGAGTTTCTAGAACAGGTAAAGGATGATAGCTTTTTAGATGAATTGGTTCAATTCGAAGGTGGGCAGCAGGTACGTGATGCTATTGCTGCTTTTCTCGACAAATATGGAATGCGATGTGCCGGGGAGATCGATATTACAAGAACACGCTGGAGTGAAAAACCAAGTATACTGGTGCCTATGATCCTCAGTAACATCAAAAACCTTGAGCCTGGCGCCAGCAAACGAAAATTTGAGCAGGGGCGACAGGAAGCTTTGGAGAAAAAAGAGGATTTATTGGCCCGATTGAAACAATTACCGGATGGTGAACAAAAAGCCGAAGAGACAAAACAAATGATCGACCTGATCCGGAATTTCAGCGGTTATCGTGAATATCCGAAATACGACATTGTTAGTCGCTACTTCATTTATAAACAAGCTTTACTTAAGGAAGCGGAACGACTCGTACAAGCGGGCGTTCTTTATGAGAAAGAAGATATTTACTATCTCGCTTTTGAAGAACTTCAAGAAGTTGTTCGCACAAATAAATTAGATTACCAGATTATCAGCAAGCGGAAGGACGAGTATAAATTATATGAAAAACTAACTCCGCCACGTGTGATTACGTCTGATGGCGAAATCATTACGGGTCAGTACAAAAGGGAAAATATCCCCGCCGGAGCTATTGCAGGTCTTGCCGTTTCTTCGGGTGTTATCGAAGGGAGGGCACGGGTGATCCAGAATATGGAAGATGCTGATCTGGAAGATGGCGATATACTTGTGACTGCCTTTACCGATCCCAGCTGGACTCCATTGTTTTTATCTATAAAAGGCTTAGTTACGGAAGTCGGCGGACTGATGACCCATGGAGCCGTTATAGCACGTGAATATGGCTTGCCAGCGGTTGTAGGTGTGGAGAACGCGACCAAATTGATAAAAGATGGGCAACGAATTCGCGTGCATGGAACAGAAGGGTATATCGAATTATTGTAATGTTAAGAAGTTGGGATACTGGAAAGCCGTTTTTAAGTTTTAGACACCAAAACACCGTCAGTATTACTGGCGGTGTTTTATTACGTTTTGATCCTGCTTTTCTTTTAGCAAGCAATGGTTCTACAGATAGATTGTGTATATCCATGTAATTAAAGTTTGATCGCCAAGCGTAATTACGTATTAAAAAAGTAGAAGACATGTCAATTGTGACACTTTGAGTGTCGAGGGACAAGAACATGGTCCGATTACCGATTAAGCAAGCATTTAACTACATTTCACTGCTCTAGTTCATTAAGCTAACGGGTGGATTACTGAATATAATCATAGAATACCTAATATCGGATTTGATGTTAGGAGGGCGGAAAATGGAATTCATATTTATTCGGCATGGTCATGGAGAACATCTCAACGATTATCCAAATCGGTTGAATACTCCGCATCCTAGTCTTACAGAGTACGGCAAATTTCAAGTAACGCAGCTACGAAATGAAATTAAAATTGATCCTGATGGTTTAGTTCTTGTAAGTCCAACTAAACGTACAATTGAGACGGCAACTATTATAAAAAATGGTATGGACTTCATTATTTCTCCATCTGTTGGTCGCTAAGCTAAGGGGAAACCTTTGTGGAGAACAGATGGAGCAGTTTGCCGGTTGGCAGCTGCTTACTCTAATGGGCAGCATAGTTCAATTATAATTGTTTTCTCAATCCTGTTTATACGTTGAAACTGTTAAACTGTATTTAAGTTGAACGAATAGGGGAATTAGAGATGAGCAAAGGAAAAATCGTATTCTTGAACGGAGTAACCAGTTCAGGAAAAACATCTATAGTAGACGCTATTCAGTTAAAATCGGATGAGTTTTTTTATGTGGTTGCAAACGATCTTTTTGAAAATACAATTGGCGATAACTATCTTCGAGAAGATTATTGGAAATATTTAAGTGATGCAATTATTATGATGTATCATACCGCCAAACTATTTTCTGATCATGGTAAAAATGTGCTTATCGATGGCATCTTGGTAGAAAGACCTGAGTTAAAACCCCATTATGAAAAAGTTAAGAACATATTTGCTGGGTACCCCTTTTATATTGTTGAAGTGTTTTGTCCTTTGGAAATTTGTCGCCAAAGAAATATTGAACGTGGAGATAGAACTGAAGATCAATCAGACTGGCAAAACAAAATGATGGCAAAAGATATACAGTACGACTGTACTGTCAACACACACATAAATTCTTCAGAAGAATGTGCTGATTCGATTCTAAAATGTTTGTATGGTAGGTCCGAAGATTAATCATATTACGCTAATGGGGGACGTTAGTTGAATAAAGATGAGAAGGCAGCTGGTCAGATTGATCAGCTGCCTTGGAGTGGAATATTTATATAGCATTCACGAATGGAGTGATAAGATGATCGGGAGGATCATACGAGTTTTGGAACAGAACCCGCGACTCGCTATCAGATATCCTGATGGTAGCTATACTAAGCAAGGGAAAGAAATGGTCGAACTAAAAAGTTCCGATTATACTGTTTTAGTTTAAGGCTAAAATACAACTGAAGGAATTTCGGGGAATATGGGAAATTCTATTTTTGCCCCTATGGGAGATATCACTAAAGTGAGGGAGATACAATGAGTCAAACCGTAAATAATTTTGATAAAGAAATAACAAAAAGAGTGCGGATGAAATATCTCTTACATTTGCCAGATCATTATGAAAAAGAATCCTCAATTAAGTGGCCTTTAATCTTATTTCTTCACGGGGCAGGTGAACGTGGAGATGATCTGGAGTTGGTAAAAGCACATGGAATTCCTATGATAGCAGAACGCGATCCTTCTTTTCCATTCATTACGATTTCCCCTCAATGCCCGGAGGATTCCTTTTGGAATGCTGAACAAGACGGATTGATGGCATTAGTAGATGAGATCATTGCAAACTACAACGTAGATCCAGATCGGTTATACTTGACGGGGCTAAGCATGGGTGGTTATGGGACGTGGCACTTAGCAGCAGAATATCCAGGAAGGTTCGCGGCTATCGCTCCAATATGTGGTGGAGGTAACCCCAACCGTGTACATGAACTAATAGGAACACCCACCTGGGCATTCCATGGCGCGAAGGATGATATAGTTCCTATTGCTGAATCAAAAAAAATGGTAGACGCACTTCGCGAAAACGGTGGAAATGTCTCTTTCACAATTTATCCTAAGTCGAATCACAACTCCTGGACAGAAACATACGATAATCCGGAATTATATAGCTGGTTTCTAGGTCATTCTTTAATGGTAAGGAAATGAAGTTGTTACACTAACGGAAACTTGCTCGACGGCAGCTCTGTTCGGGTGACAAAAACATAGTAACATTAGAAGCCGCTGATTATGCGGCTTTATATGTTTATGTTATTAAGTTCTGGTCAAAACACAATTACAAGAACTTGATAACATTCCCGATATGATTTCACGACGGCGGTAGACGCCCTTTTATTAAACTAACTGGCAGAATAATATAATGCGTTAAATATAATATTGTAATTATTCTGGAGGATATTTATATGTAGATAGGTGAGTATGATTAATCAATTTAACCCTAGGTCCAGAAGAAATTTCATAGGTCATTCGGTCCTTCCCTATTGGGATCCAGTGTCCACCATCTGTAGGTTCAATTTCAAATGTAATTTCCAATATAAAGCCACGGAAATGATTTACTCTTCTTGTTTCAATCACTCCAATTTTCCAGGGAGCGATAACAGGTGAGATATCACTAAAAATCTTCGGATAATAATAGTTATGCAAATCTTTCTCAATAAAAGGAGAAAGTAAGTTCATAAGCATATCCTGTAACCTAAGCTCTTCAGAGTCTTGAGTTGGTTTGTTTGAAGAAAAGGTTGTTGTTTGAAAACAATTAATACAAACAAGGAATAGCATAAAAGTGAGTAGGATCCTTTTCATTTTTCAATACATCTCTAAGACAGCTGCCGACATAATCGGCAGCCTATTCAGCCAACGGGCAGGATAGTGTGGTAGCAGTTTAAGTATCTGATGGATATATTTGTTGATATAACGGACAAAGGATGAAGGTTTTACCCACCAATCCAATGAATACTTATATAAAAATGAAATTGGAGGGAATTGAATGCTAAGTTCTTTAAATGGTACTTTTCCTACTGATAAAAAATCTGAGTTTTGTTGATGTCGAGGGACAAAAACATAGTCTCATTGAAAGTCGCTATTATAGCGGCTTTTGTGTAGCTTCCCAAAATAGGTACATTCAAGTAAGCATCAATAAAACTAAAAGTTTTGTTGTCGGAGGACAAGAACATGAGCCGATTACCGATTAGATAAGTATTTAACTATGTTTCCATGCAATTTCATTAAGCTAACGGGCAGGATTGCTCAATACAATCATAGCTTATCCAGTAGAATTAACATATAACATGTCTGGTAATTACGTCTAAACGAAAGGTGATTCATATTTATGGTGTTTAATAGTAATAATTCTAAAAAAATCCGAAAAAGTTTGTTTATCGGTATAATCGTTGTTGGTTTAACAACAATTACTGCTTGTATTCCTAAAGAAATAAAACAAACAGAGTTAATAACTGATTATAATCGCCATTTGATTGGAAAAGAAGGAAGTGGCGGTTATATGATATATCGAAACGGGGTATATATTGATTCTAATGGAGTCGAGTACTCACCAGAAGAATTAAAGAATAGAACACGAAATGGTCTTCCTGAGAACCGGATTATCACAAAGATAATGGAAGGAAATTTTATGCCTTCCTCAATATTTGAGTTAGAAACAAAAGAAAAAAACGGAGTATATATTTCCCCTGAGATAATTACTGTAAATGGTTCAATAAGCGTCTTAACAGATACTAATGGAAGGGGGTGGGAACTAAAAGCCGGTGACTATGTAGAATATATATTTGAAAAGTATAAATCGGAGGTGGTCGAAAATCAAAATATGTTAATTGGTTACGTTAAAGACGGTGTTCTAAATCCATCGCAAGATTTCGATCAATTAAAGGGGAATTACAATTTAACTATTAAGGAATCAAGGCAATATTACTTTTACATAATAAATGCAAGTTCTGATACGATTGCCTTGAAAGAGGGAACATTAAGGCTCACAAAAAATGACTGATATGGAACAATCCACACAATCATTGTCGAGGCGGCCTTATAAAGGCTGGAGCTTTGATTCAAGTAACGGGCAGAATTATGCATCTTCCATTATTTGGTGTTTCGCCAATAAAAAAAATCCCCTCCGAGTAGACTTTAATGCGCTTTTTACACACTGTCTACTTAAAGGGGATAATATAAACACGGGTTATACCCCAAAAGCAAACCACCCGTTGGACGGGTGGTCAGGATTTAAGGAATCAGGCTCTTGTTCCTATCTGAGGAAAAGAACTCGATTCCTTTGCTATAAAGAAAGAACATACATATGGAACAGGCAGCTCTGTGACAACTTCAGAAAAACAAACGCCTTTTTCCTGTGTTGGGGAAAGGTACTTAAGAGGTGATGTAATCTTCACCAAGCTTCGGTATTCTTTAAAAGAAACTTAATCTTTATTCAAAACTTGATCTAACCAGGTGAACATGCGGTGGTTAGCCAATTTCAATGCTCCAAAATGGCAATGTTCTTCAGCAGAATCTTCTGCAGTAAATTTCATATATGTTTTGGAACCCTTTAAAGATTGGAATAATCGTTCAGGTTGTCCTGCAAAGGCATGATCATGCTCAGCTTCGCACACGAGTACCGGGCACATGATTTGCTCAGCAACACCCTCTAAGGTAAAGGGTTCAGTTTTGCGTACGAGTTCTTCTACATTCGTTGCAAGGAACGTGAACTGTCCATTTTCAATTCCCCATCGAGTGCCTGTATCTTTGGCCATAATCGACGCGATTAAGTTCTCCGTCTCTGGTGAACTTAAATCGGATTTGTCACTTGTATTTATACCCAACGCCTCAGCGATGGCCCCCACTTGAAAGGAAAATAAACCGTCATTTGCTATGCATGCAGCGAGCCTGTGTTCATAAGCAGCCGCGCGCGGAGCCAAATACCCACCTAAACTAATACCCATTAACGCTATTTTGTCGGAGATGACTTCTGGGCGCTTGGTCAGGTAATCGACCACTGGAGTTACAGCAGCCTCCCAGTCATGCCTGAATGGAATTCGCTGCTCGCGGATAACAGCTCCTTGTCCAGGACCCTCGAATACCAAGCAATGATAGCCTCTTTCTAAAGCAGAGGTAACGACTTGAAAATAAAGCTCTTCTGCAGTGGAATCATATCCACCGTGAACAATCAGGACAGGCCCGGGCTGATTCCCGGCTAAATATAAGTACCCCGGCAGCTCTGTATCTTCATAAGAAATCGAAACAATCTCCCAATGATGATCAAACAAAGAAAGCGCCTGTCTGAATGTGCTACGGCTAAGGCTCCATGTCTCAAGAATACGCTTATCCTCCGGATTGCCATGGAGAAAAAATTCAGCAGTGCGGTAATAATTAGATGCACGTAAGTAGAATTCTCTCGCGCTGGTCTTATTGCCTTGCTTGCTGCTCTCTTCAGCTTCCCGATGAGCCCGGATTGCTGTCTTAAGCCATTCCTCATACCAGCTTTCAAAATTGCCTTCCCCGATTCGATAAGCGGTAGATAGGCATTCGCCTACGTCCGCTCCACCAAAAGCTGCGTAACCCATTGTGCGAAGTAATTCGAACGAAAAAGTCTGATCATCGAAAATAAGTTTCATGATTAGTACAATCCTTACATATGTTATATATAACCTATTAAAGAATACTAGCTCATCTCATTCATTGTGTCAATATTGTTTTATGTTATAATTAACCTATATATTGAAAGACTGAACTCGAACTCAGAGATAGAGAGGGGAAGGAGTACTTCATGAATAATATCCAGTACACCATATTAGGATTGTTGGCACGAGAACCGTTAAGCGGATATGAAATGAAGCAGCAGATCAACAACAGAATTACCCATTTCTACAAAATTAACAATAACCAGCTGTATCCATCTCTCTCGAAACTGGAGGAAGCCGGATTTATTGAACTGCAAGCCATTGAACAAGAGTCCTATCGTCCTCCCCGAAAAATTTACAGAATTACGCCTAGTGGCATTGACGCCTTAAAGTCTTGGGTGTTAGAGCTTCCTGATGTTGGTGATACAGACACCTTTCTGTTGAAACAATACAGTTCTTGGTTAGTAAGTCCGGATGCATTGATTGAGCTGATACGGAAGAAAAAAGAACAACATGAACACATGCTAAAGGATTATAAGGAGAGAATCTCGTCTTTTCAAGAACAGAACCCTGACGTTAATCATCCTTTATTCTCTACAATTTCTGTTATAGAAATGGGGATTAATTTCGAGGAGGCAGGTATACTCTGGTGCAATAGGATGTATGAGATGTTAAAGCAGCATACACTTGCCAATAGAGTAGACACATAGTATCTACGGGAGGGAAAAGCGTTTGAGCGCGGAAACCCTACAGGATTTCATCTTTCATGTTTCCTCTGGAACACTTGTTCCAATGAATGGGTTAGTGGCTATTAGGAGTGGTTCGAAATTAGCTTATGGTTAGCTAGATGGAAAAATATGTGTCGAGAGACAAGAACATGTTCCCATTGAAAGTCGCTAAAATAGCGGCTTTTTTTGTTTTATCGGTACAAGTTCTTGTCCGGAGTCGAGGACAAGAACTTGTACACTTATAAAACACCTCATAAAAAATGGAGGAAAAAAAATGAGTTATACAATCGGACAATTGGCTGAGAAAATGAATATTTCAGCACATACTCTGCGTTGCTACGATAAAGAAGGACTGTTGCCCTTTGTAACGCGTAGTATTCTTAAGTTAGTCAGGTCATTAGTATTACTCGTGGACAAAGTAAACCCTACAAGGAAGATGCGGCTTGGGGAGAGGTTGAACAAATCATCCTTGACCGAGCTAAGGAATCGAATGGAGAATTCGAAAGAAAAATTGCTGTCTTAAATGCAGATGTTGTTGTGGATCTCATCAATTTTACGCTGGAAGATACAACATGTGTGGCAGAAGCCCTGAAAAAGACGAATCTGTCCCACTATATTTTCTGCTCGTTTATTTGGGCGCATGGAAAAGCAACTACAATGCCGGTCATTGAAGAACAGTCTAAATTCCCATTAGAGGAATATGGGATTCAGAAAGCGAAAAGCGAGTAATACCTGCATAACCTTTTACCGACAGGAGAGTTTCCCGGAGACCGTTATCATGCCAGGTCAGATTTCAGGTCCAGGGTGGGTAATTATGAATCCAACGGCCAATCATGATTACTGGATATTTGACAAGATTAGGCGCGGACAAGAAATTGCGCTTCCGAATTTTGGTATGGAGACTTTGCATCATGTACATGCAGACGGATGTGTCGCAGGTTTTCTTTAAAGCCATCACGCGTCGGAAAGCAGCCTTAGGCGAGAGTTTCCATGCAGTAGGCGCAGAATCGATTACTTTGCTGGGGTATGCGCAAGCGATGTACCGTTATTTCGGGCAGGAGTAAAACATCAAATTTCTTCCGTGGGACGAATGGTGCAGCTATACCAAATAAAATAAAGGAGCAGTCTACCAGTGATACTTGCTTTGACAGTATCAACTCAAATTTCCACTTGTTCTTCCAAGACATTTGGAGGATATGGCATCTCATTTACACTACGCTGGCGAGTATTGGGATGATACGAGTAATATGTCGGGTGACAAAAACCTAGTAACATTAGAAGCCGCGGATTATGCGGCTTTTTATATTTATGTTTTCAAGTTCTTGTCAAAACACAATGACAAGAACAATTGTTACATTCCCGATATGATTTCATCGACGGCGGTAGACGCCCTTATATTAAACTAACGGGCAGTTTAGTGGTACAGCATATAAGTGAAACCGTTTTAACTGGAACTTATAACTTGTCCCCAGCGTCATATTATTTAGAACAATATTATAGAGGAGGACTTAATGAAAAAACAATATGTGTTGATATTGATTATGATTTTAACTTTGGTCGGATGCAATATTAAATCAATTTCGCTTACTGGGGAGAGTGAAAGTTGGAGTGGCGAATACACAGCAAACATTACTGGAGATAAGGAAAGTGGAAAGTTCATTTTTGGTTATAAAAATGCAACGGGCAAAGAACTAAATAATTTAGAAATTACCATTAATGATGGGAAACAAGTACTTAAAGAGGGGAACTACAAAGGAGCAATAATTGAAATGCCTTCTAGTTGTTCAGGCTGTGCAGTAACGAACGAAACTATGCCTATTAAAGTAGAAATTAAATGGGATGACAAAGAAGAAATTTTTCACTTAAAAACAAAAGATCAATAGAGAAATCAAAGGATCCTTTATAGCCATATTTATCCTTGGGACGAATCGAAGAGATTGAAGTCGGAGACTATGACGAGAACTTGTACCGATTGCCGTAATGGACAAGAACATGAGCCGATTACCGATTAGACAAGTATCTAACTATGTTTCCATGCAATTTCATTAAGTTAACGGTCAGGATAGTTATAGCAATTCATGAGAAACCGGGCTTGCTGTTGGATGATACAATATACTTAGAGGAGGATGCATATGGAACCTGTAATCCTGATGATGAATGTGCGAGAAAACCAGGGAGGAGAGTCAGTCGCATGGCAAAGATTGTTTTTGCGTTGAACCAGTCTCTGGACGGGTTCGTCGACCATATGGCATTTCAGCCCGACCCCGTGCTATTCCGTCATTTCATCGACGACGTGCGCGGTCTGACGGGTATTCTGTACGGGCGCCGCATGTACGAGACCATGCGATATTGGGACGGAGACCATTTTGAATGGGATGCGCCGGAAAGGGAATACGCAGCGGCGTGGCAAAGCAAACCGAAGTGGGTGGTGTCGAGGACGTTAAAGTCCGTCGGTCCGAACGCTTCTCTGATCGAGGGCGACCTCGCAGCGGCCATACGTGGGCTAAAGGCTCAGCATGAAGGGAAGATTGAAGTTGCCGGGCCGGAGTTGGCCCACAGTCTAACGGAGCTCGGTCTAGTTGATGAGTATCGACTCTATCTCCATCCAGTCGTGCTGGGTCACGGCAAGCCATTCTTCGGCGGTCCGCGGCCGCCGCTGCACCTCGTGGCAAGCGATCGAATTGGCGAGCAGGTGATCAGGTTGACCTACGTTCCAGCTTAGTTTTGCGGTTGACCCAGCGACCTAGAGGGGCGAAAGTTCAATAAAACAGCGTAGTAAGTGCTGCATAAATTGTAAGACGACAAGAACATACTCGCTTAATAGGCATTTCGGAAACGTGGATTGTTCTTATCTTTATATTAATCACCTGTAACAGAAGAAGGGGGCGCATCTGTTGCTCGCCCGGCCTTAAATCCGGAAGCGAGCAGCAGAACCAAAAATCCCACGGCGACGCCCCACAAAATCAAGGCGTTTGAGCCAACTGCGTCCAGTCCGCCGAAGTACATTACTTCCCGTAACCCTCCTGCCGCGAACCGCAGTGGCGTCCACGAATAGATCCAATCTCGCGTCGTCTGCGACAAGAACTCCGGAGCCATGTTCAACAGCGGCATGGAGAAGAACATTAGAAGTACGAGCAGCGGTATTGCCCGGAATCCGATCCAATTTAGCAAGGAGGATTGCAACAAGAAGAACGCCGATCCAGCCAACCATAAGAACAACCACGTCTCCCCAGTGTTCGCCAGTTCCATGCCGTACCACGACGAAGCCATCCATATGGTGAAGCACGAGGCTATGCCGACGATCGCAAGCCCCCCGATAGCTTGCAGCGCGCTGACGGTCCATCTCCTTGAACCCGCGGCGACCGCCTTCTGGCTAGCCAGGAACAAGACGACTCCGGTCACCATGCTGCCGATCCAAATAATCTGGGTAAACAAACCCGGCGCATTCCCCGACGCATTATTCGCTCCCGGTGGATGCACGACTTCCTCCTGAACGTTCACCGGTGTCATTAAAGCTTTAGCCGATTGAACCGGAATCTGCTCCGTTTGCTGTCCGATTTGCCCAAGCAGCTGCTGCAACAGTTCCCCGTTGATCATTTTCAACGCTTGCCCCATTGCCTGTCTTACGACCATCGAGGCTTGGGTGTTCATACCCTCGTTGGAGATGATTTTCACATTAGGGTGAATCGGCGAGTGAGTTGCTAACGAGAGTAAACCGCTGCTCAGATCCGCCGGAATCACCATCGCTCCGTAATATTCGCGTTTATCCAGTCCTTCCCGAGCCTTTTGCTCGGAATCCACGACATGCCAGACGAAGGGCATTGCCGGGTTCGACAACAACTTTTCCTGGATCATTTCCCCTACCGCAAACGTTCCTCCAGTCGACAGCTCCGTCGGCTGGTCCAGGATAACGAGGGCCACCGGGAGCTCCTTTGACTTCGATCCTAGCACCGATCCCATCATCGCTAACCCGAATACGGTCAACACGATCAGGACGAGCACCATTCCCAGCCACATCATTTTTTGTGTCAGCATTTTCATGATCCTTTACTCCTCATTTCTTTATAATGAACAGATTGTTGATTATCAACCGCAATGTTCATTTGTGAAAGGTTCACCATAAATATGGCTGCACCACACGGTCACTTCATTGCAATGAATAAAAATAGCGTTGCAGCAACGCTTCTGTATCCATTTGATTACACGATTTATCACTCAAGTACATTCGTGAAGCGAAAGACATCACCGTACTTAAATTCGGCGATGTCTTTCTTCCGATTCAGCTACACAAACTTCAAAATCTACTGTTTGAATTTTTTCGTTTTTCTGCCGGCAGTATGGCCTCGATTACGTCCCAATGCTCAGCGATCTTTCCATCCTCTACGCGGAACAAATCGTAGAAAGCAGTATGTTGACCATCAAATAGACCTTCACTTACTGTAAGAACAAAATTGCCTTGTCCGATTACTTGATGGACATGAGTATATTCAAACTCAATATTTTTCTCCTTCAGAGCCTGCAAAGCAGCGTGAAGACCGGAAAGACCGTCTGCAATATGCGGACTATGCTGAATGTAGTTATCTCCATCAAAGTAAGAGGCAAGCAGGTCAGGGTTCTTCCCGAGCAAGATGTTCTCAACATAGCTTTTGACAAGTGCTTTGTTGGCATCCGTCTTGTCGATATCCTTAATCGTAATCGGTCCGTCAATCATCGTATGTTTGCTTGGTGTCTTCTCCACCATCTCTTGCAAATTGTCCCAATGTTCAACGATTAGTCCATTCTCAAAACGGAAGATATCATATACGATTTTAGGGCCGTGAAAATCATATACAGAATGAAGAGCAACATAATTTCCGTCGACTAAAATCCGCTTAATGTTTACCTTAGTACCAATCTCCTTTAAATGATCAAGTGCGCCAAGCATGGCTTCACGACCATCGAGTAAGGCCTGATTGTGTTGAATATATTGATCTGGATGAACGTAAGCCGTAATCGCTTCGGGGTTGCCGCTCTCAAAACTTTCCAGTACGGCGACTGCCTTACGAACAAGCTCATTTTGATGGTTGGATGTCATTGAAATATCCTCCTTGGATTTTTTTAGTCATTAGATAAATAATGAACAATATGTTGTTTATTTATCTGATGCTCATTATAGTAGAGGTTAATACAACGCTCAATATTCAATATTTTTAGTTTTGAAGTATAACAGACAACTCATAAAACTTTGTCGCTTAACGACCTAAAAATAAATTTAGGGGGAACGAAAACAATGAACAAGAAAACCGACCTAAGAATACTGCGCACGAAACAATCGATTCGAAAAGCGTTTTATGAGCTTATTCGGGAAAAGGGATATGAAGCGATAACGATCCAGGATATTGCCGATCGGGCTATGATCAATCGAAACACTTTTTATCTCCACTACCAAAATAAACCTGATTTATTAGATACATGTATGAATGAATTGTTGAGCGAATTAAAGGATGCGGTCGTTCTTTGTCCCATCAGCATGAATCCTTTCAGTATTTCTCTACTCGAAACAGTCATGCAAACGGTACTGAAACATATTTCCCTAAATATGACCTTTTATCATTCCATGTTAATTGAAGAGAATAGAATCTATCAGTTTCAAGCGAAAATGGAGAATATCATTAAAGATAAATTAATGGAGGGGTGGAAACCTGCTCAGGGAAACTCCCCATTAGCAATATCCAAGGAATTGCTGCTCGAATACCTCGGATCGTCTTTCATGGGGATTGTAATTTGGTGGATTAAAAACGATAAACCCCTTCCTGCAGATGAAGTTTCATCTCAGTTTAGTAGAATCGTTGCATACGGGCATTTAAGAGCTGCCGGCATCGCCGTCGAGGAATAAAATTAGCGAGGGTAGAAGGAGCATGGTTCAGCGCTGGGGCGTCTTTTTTTAGAACCATGGTAACTTTCTAAGTTGGAGGTTTTTGATCCTGCCGATAAGGCCATTGCAACGCCGATTTATATTGAAGAGGTGTCTATTTTAATGACATACCATCAAAACTAAGATAGCCATAACGTAGAGGGATTTAAGGAATCAAGTTTTATCCCAACCTGAGGATAAAAACTTGATTCCATTGACATAAAGGACGGTGCTTGTTCAATCATCTACAGACCTTGCCTTAGCTGGGTAAGGGGGAGGCAGTTACACACCTCAAACGAATTACTAATCCGTAATGTTTCCGCACCAGCGAGTGATTCCTTCATTTATGGTTTGCATTGGATTCGGATCGGATAGTGGAATCGCCCAGGCAATATGTCCATCCGGCCGAATAAGCGCCGTGTGGACGTCGTTCCAATCCGCGTCAGCCTCAGCCAAAGAGGCATGTACAACTTGAAGATGGCTATACGTTTCCCATTGGCCGCTATTCTGTTCATTAGAATGGAAATGCAACAGAAGAAAAGTACCTTTGTGCAGGAGCGGATAGGAGTTCACCAATTGCCCGTCTTTCAGCTTTAAGCTGAGATCCTTGAACCGTTTCCCGTTTAAAGGATGGGGAGGCGCTTCGGCGTCGGGTGCATAATGTACATCCATTGCGGAAATTTGTGCAGCGATTTGATAATTAGCCTCCGGTATTTGAATCAGATCAGCCAGCATGCTTCGCAGTTCCGTGATAGGAGGAGTCACGTCCAGAAGCAGGGTTTGGACCTCGGTATTCCGGAGCAAGGCCGTATTCCATGGAAAACGTTCGGCATGATAACTGTCCAATAGCCAGTCCGGGGCCCAGCCTTTGATTGCTCCTGCAAGCTTCCAGCCTAAGTTCATCGCTTCTTGTAAGCCGACGTTCATTCCCTGTCCACCAGCGGGAAAATGAATGTGCGCCGAATCTCCCGCCAAGAACAATCGAACATTCCGATAGCGTCCCGCTTGCCGCGTAGCATTTCCGAAACGGGACATCCATTTCACATCGTTCAATCCCAAGTCGCTTCCGGTCGTACGGATGAGCGATGAACGAAACTCTTCCAATGTAACGGTCTCATCCTTAGAGATGTTACGTCTCTCCATATCGATCATCAAGACTCGATAGATATGATCATTGATTGGCATGATGCTGACCAATCCTTTTTCTGTAATCCGGGATATGACACTCATAGGAGCTAAATCAGATAGAACGGCATCGCCCAGAATAGCCGTGAAGGTCGCATCTGTACCTTCGAATGATATATTTGCATGTTTGCGAACCAAACTTCTAGCTCCATCCGTACCTACCACATAAGCAGATTTTAACGTTGTTTCTCCATGAGGTCCCGCGATCTTAACGTCAACCCCATCCTCATCCTGATGCACAGATAGAGCCTCAACCTCTCTCCAGACCTCTGCGCCAAGGCTAAGCGCCCATTCCTCCAACACCTGCTCCGTCTCACTTTGCGGTAAAAAGAGGGTGTGATTGGAAGAAGAATCCAACATCGAAAAATCCAAAGGAGTTTCTAATCCGGCAAAATGCCCTCTTGAAAGTAAGCGGCCTTTACTGATTAATTTCGATTTCACTCCACGCATATCTAATATTTCAAGGGTTCGTGGATGTACGGTAAGCGCACGTGAATATGGAGTTGTCTCTTTTAATCGCTCAATAACGCAGACCTTTACACCGGCTAATGCCAATTCTCCAGCCAACATCATGCCGACAGGTCCGCCACCGATAAGGATGACTTCATATTTCATATAAATAACCTCTTTTCTTAAATATTATGGGAAGATCACGATAGCGTCTATTTCGATAAGCCATTCAGGATCGGCTAGTGCTTGAACGCCTATATAGGTACTTGCTGTCTTCGGCCAGTTAGGGCCAAACACATGAAATCCGGCGTCAAAAATAATCGAAATCAGTTCCGGGTTGTGGTTTACCACAAAAATATTCATTTTTGCAATGTACAATGGATCCGCCCGCGCGGCTTCCAATGCATACTTAAGATTGGTAAACACTTGAATTGCTTGCGCGTAATAGTCCCCTGAACCGACCAATGCTCCCGTTTCATCTACAGAAACCTGACCTGAAATGAAGGCCAGTTTAGAGGCAGTAGTTACCACGACATGAGAAATTACAGATGTAACCTTATCCGTCAATGTCTTCGGATTCACGATTTCCATAGGCAGGTATGCTCCTCCTTCATTAAATATTGTTTCGTTAGAATCTTTTTTTATTGTTTGTTAAAAAGAGAGTGACAAAAGTTATATATAATTTTTGTTTCATACGAAACAATATCATTGTACTTGGTCACTCTTTATTCTGTCAACCCCAAGCTCAATATGAGTATGCCCGTTTGTTTCTCAGAGAACAATCTATGATATAATAAAACAAATAAGTCGAGGAGCCAGCATAATCATGGATACTGCCAGTAAGAACAAAACCGCCATTCATGAATTTTTCGTTCAGTTTCTTGAGCAAAAAGAGCAATATGAAACCCGAATAACTGCCACATACCTGGAGGATATCCGGAAGCATATTGAATCGGAATTCAGCTTGAATATGACGGAACTGCACACCATTGCGTGCATCGGAGAGCAGGAGCCGATCAATCTCACTTCCATCGCGGAGAGAATGAATTTAAGTAAAGGAAATACCTCCAAGATCGCAAATAAATTACTAAAGGCAGGTTGGGTGCGAAAAGCCCAGCTCAACGACAACAAAAAGGAAGTGTATTTTCGGCTAACGCCTGTCGGCAAAAAGCTATTTGCTGCTCATGATGAGCTTCATGCGAAGGAAAAGCAAAGAATGTACGAATTTTTGGAAAGATATAACGAAAGTGAGCTCGAATTTATTAAACGGCTGTTTGGAGATATGGTTGACTTCTATCGCTAACGTACCTTAACAAACTGTACATGAATACGCCGCCTTTTAGAAGGCAAGAAGCGATCCGGCCAAACGAGGCGGGAGATGGGGCCTCCGCCTTCAAAGGATCCCCGATCCGAATAGATGGGGGAATGGTACCGACAATCTTTTAATTTTTTGCGTGCTGATCAGAAAAAGAGAGTGAGCTCCCTCACAGGCATTGGGCCGGCGGGGGAGCTCGCTGTCTTTCTCTAGAGCTTTATTTGGATTCAATTCGACCAATTGAATGGGTCGTCTCGGACAAAGTCTGTTTCACTGCCGACCAGTTGGTCTGCTCAATATCGAGTACATGTCGAAGGTAAGCCCATGTAACCTTCTGGATCAGGGCAACTCGTTCTGGGTTTTCGTCTGTTGTTTCTTTAACCTCGTAACCAGCGATCCCTCCAAGTGAGTGTTCTGCACCAAAAAGGGTGAGCAGGCTCTCGGCTCCCGGGCTGAGGAAGTAAGGGTCGGTCATCCAATCCGGCCCGCGAACGGTCAGCTGATATTTGTTAGGAGTGTCGTCCTGATCCCCGACGACCACGAGGGTGGGCTTGGTCATGTGCTCGAAGCTCACGTTCAGATGCGGCATCTTCTCGGCCGCGAACGGTGTCAGGCTGTCCCCACCTTGCCCAGCGGTGGCGAATAGCACGCCTGCTTTGATACGCGAGTCGGACAGGTCCTCTTCCTTCTTAGTCTCGGGGTTGAGGACTCGCAATCCTAACAGGTTGCCCGCCGTCTGGCCGCCGAAGGAGTGTCCGGCTGTGGCGATGCGGCTTCGGTCAAGGCGCCCGCTGAGGCCGGGAACGGCAGATTCCAGGAAATCAAGCTGATCAAGGATGCGCTTCATGTCTTCCACTCGGAAACGCCATATCCGTGGTGTGCGGGGATCGTCCTGAGGGAGACCCAATGTCCTTGAGTCGAGATGGGTAGGTTGAATGACTACGAAGCCGTGTGCAGCCCAGAAGTCAACCAAGGGGCCGTAATCCTCCAACGATGAGCCAGAACCGTGTGAGAAAACAATAATAGGTAAGTTACGACCGGTCGTCGGCGCGGAGGCTCTCACTTGCAGATTCTCGCCACGGCCTGGGGCTGAAAGCACTATCGGCTTCACCGAGACGACTGGAGAGGGTGCGGTAATCTTTAGTTCCATAATTAATGTTCCTGCCCTTCTTAAGATAGATTTTTGCCGGGAGTTTTCTCCCTGTCAGATCCCATAATAAAAGTTGGAGACGAATCCAAGTCAAGGGGCGAAAACAAAAAAGTTGATTAAGGATAAATGATGGAAATAAGTTTGACTTGGAGTATGCTCCAAGATGTATAATGCTCAAAACGGCAAATTAGGGAGGAGACATAATGGAAGAACAAACTTTTACGATCAAGCAAGTCGCCGAGCAAACCGGTATTTCCGAGGATACAATTCGCTATTACGAAAAGATCATGCTGCTGCCTCAGGCAGAACGGAAGGAAAACAGGCATCGCTTTTATCGAAAAGAGGACATTTATAGGATCAAGCAAATAACCTGCCTCAAAAAAACGGGAATGTCGCTCGAGGCGATGCGGCCATTTTTGGCTGCCTCAGTCGACTCCGATTCCGTTAATTATCCTGAACTGGTGGATCAATTAAGAAGTCAACGTGAACATATTATGATTCAAATTTCCTCGCTTCAGCAGATCGTTGATTTTATTGACATAAAGCTGAAAGAAGGTAGGCCCCAATAATTAAAGCTCGATGCGGGCTTTTTTATACACGAGTTGTAATCAGAACAGTTACAACTGTGGCGGTTACAACAAATCAAATATTGGAGGTAAAATGATGAAAATTTTAGTTACAGGTGCAACATGAAAATTTGAACATTATGGTATCCGGATACGATTTACCTCAGGAGAAACCATCATCATCGTCTCTAATAGCGGAATAAATGCGGTTCCGATTGAAGTTGCATTGGAGTGTAAGAAACGCGGTCTGCATGTGTCTGCCTCGACGAACCTTAAACAAATCGGAAGAGCGTTCCCAACATTCGAGCGGTATGCGACTTTTCGAGGTGGCGGATGATGTCCTGGATACCTGTGGTGCTCCCGGAGATGCCATGCTTCAGCATGACAAGTATCGGGAACATTAAGCAAACGGGTAATCCATAACGACGATTCCTTCAACAAACGGGCCAATGGATTGCAATAAACTTTGATGCAGGGGATGCTGAATATAATCCCGGCAAGCCTTTTGATCCTCAAAAGTGACACGAATCCCCAACGTAAACCCCTGCATATGCTCTACTTCCTCCGTAACGTTAATCCCGGCGCTAAGTTCCACGATCCCCGGAATGTTCCCTTTAAAGTCATGCGCGCGCTTTATTGCACTTTCTTTTGCTTCAATTGAAACATCGGGCTTGAATTTCAATAGCACGATATGCTCAAACATCTTACTCCCTCCAAGGTTTCTGTTTATTTTTGACTTTGGAGCTGCTTCAATTGGGAGAGCTCCTTCATCCATTTCACGAAATTGTCGGTTACAAGATCAAGGTAATGAATGGTAGGATCATCGGTCAGCTCACCCTTATCGTTAAACTTCTCATGAACAAGACCAATGTACACTTCATTTCCAGGCAACAGCGGCGAGGAAATACCGGATGCGAACAGAATGTTACGCAGATGGCCCTGCGCTTTGACCGATCCCAACAATCCCATGGAAGATCCGACGATCCATGAGGGCTTCCCGATCATGACTCGATCCACGCGGGATAACCAGTCAATCGCGTTCGCCATGACGCCGGGAATGGTCGAATTATATTCCGGAGTGATCCATAACACCGCGTCGGCAGCAGCGACTTTCGCCTTAAAATCGATAACCGGCTGGGGCGGAACAGACTCGATATCCTGATCGTAAAAGGGGAGATCCCGAATGTTCAGCACATCCAACTGAATAAGATGCTGATAACGGTTTTGAATATAACGGGCTAACTTCAGGTTGTATGAATCTTTGCGAATGCTTCCGACTATGGCGGCTACTTTCATTTTCATCACCTCTATGATAGGGTTTGAATGGCGTTGAACAGGTAGGGCTGATCCCCCATGTCTATCCATTCTTGCTATTCCTCCTAAGGAGGTCATAAACTAGTCTATATGGACCCGAGGAGGCTAGGAAGAGATCTAGTTATCGTAGGATTGGGAATCCTACGTTCATGAATGGGTAGGAGGTATGGAGAACATGGCCAACAGATTGGACCGTTATGAGGAATTGTCCCGTTTTTTGCGTTCACGCCGTGAACGAATAACCCCAGAGCAAGCAGGGGTGCCGGATTCCGGACGCAGACGAACACCCGGGCTTCGCCGCAGCGAGGTAGCTCTGCTGGCAGACGTGGGGCTGGATTGGTACACTTATTTGGAACAAGGGCGTCATATCAACGTATCCGCTGAGGTCCTTGATCGAATAGCGAAAGTGCTTCGGTTAGATGAATCGGAACGCAGGCATCTGTACCATCTGGCCCGTAAGCAATTTCCCTTGACCGGTACAAAGCAACGCTCTAAGGTAACTCCGGAACTTCAACGTTTTTTGGATAGCCAGAACCTTTCCCCAACGAATGTCATGGATGCGCGCATGAACATCATTGCCTGGAATGAAGCCTACTGCGCATTGAATGGGAATCTCGCGGTTATGTCGGATCGGGAGCGGAATTTGGTCTGGATGACGTTTACTTCTCCCCGTTTCCGCTATGTAAAGGGCGACCAATGGGAACAGCATGCTCGGCGAATCGTTGCTTACTTCCATGCCGGGTATGCGCGTCACGTCGACGATCCTTGGTGGTCCGAACATTTCGAGGCGCTTTCACAGGCTAGCAGGGAGTTTCGAGAATTTTGGGATTCCCACGAGGTTCTCGATGCTATTGATGCTCCTAAGACGCTGCATTGTCCGAATCTCGGGATCTTGAATTTTGATCTTGTTTCGTTTCATTACTTGAACGATTCTAATTTGACCGTTTCCATTCATGTTCCTCATCCAGATGGCACGGTGGATAAGATGCAGCAACTGTTAATTGATTATCAGAGCCAGCATGCAGAGCAGCTTGAATCTTCTCCAAGAGTTTAGTATAAGAAGGCACTCATAAATGGGTTAAACTTAACGGGTACAAGAACTCAATAAATACAACACGAAGAGGTTACAGTGGATCGATCGGCGGCCTCGCTCTGCTTATGGGCAGGATAACTTGATCTAGTTGCTGTTGCCTCATATTGAGGTGAGACATGAAGCAGCTTAGTATCAATTCGGTTTGAAAAAAAGTCGAGTCTGTGCTATTATCAGAAAAATCCAAATATAGCGAAGAAGAGAAGGCTATGCAATAGCGTTTATGTCCAGAGAGCAGAGGGATTGCTGAAACCTCCGTCGTAACGTATGTATAGTGTCGTCTCGGAGCTGTTGACCGAACGCGGAAGGCGTGATTGCGCGCCCGCAAGTAGGATCAACCGGCTTGGCATCCGTTAACATGCTGCAGGTAAAGCAACGGCTTTACCTCATGAGACTGCAATTGCGAGGTTGCAGTAAACTTGGGTGGTACCGCGATTCCCCTTTCGTCCCAAGGCTTCTAGCAAGCTGCTATGAGCCTTGGGAAGGAAGGGGTTATTTGTTTATTACCAACAGGCGATGAAGAGAAAGCCGGCAAAGGCGCTTATGCCCAGAGAGCAGAGGAAACGCTGAAACCTTTGCCTTAACCCTTTGTATGGTGTCGTCTCGGAGCTGTTAACCGAAAGTGGCTGGTCTCATTCCATGCCCGCAAGTAGACTTAACCGAAATGGTGCTCGTTAACGCGCCGCAGGTAAGGCATCAGCCTTACCTCATGAGGCTGCATTCGCGAGGGTGGCAGCGAACTTGGGTGGTACCGCGAAAAATTCCCCTTTCGTCCCTGTATGAGCTGACTTGATCGAATGTCAGTTTGCTCAGGAGGAGAGGGGATTTTATTTTGCAAAGGAGGCTGCCCAAGTGGAACAGCAATTAGGAATGACGAATGAAACAACGACGCCATCAGAGGAATATATCACCGGTTCGGAGGTGCTTTTGCGCGGCTTGCTGCAGGAAGGCGTAGAGTGCGTATTCGGCTATCCGGGAGGTAATGTGCTCTATATTTACGACGCGATGGTACATCAGCCTGAATTCAAGCATATCTTGACCCGGCACGAACAAGGCGCGATTCACGCGGCGGACGGCTATGCTAGGTCGACGGGGAAGGTTGGGGTATGCATCGCGACATCCGGTCCAGGAGCAACAAATCTGGTGACCGGCATCGCAACCGCCTATATGGATTCGGTGCCGCTGGTAGTCATAACGGGGAACGTATCTACGACTGTCATGGGCACGGATGCTTTTCAGGAAGCGGACATTATTAGCATCACGATGCCGATTACGAAGCACAGCTACATGGTTCGCAATGTACACGACCTTCCTCGCATCATTCATGAAGCGTTCTGCATCGCGAATACGGGCCGCAAAGGTCCTGTCTTGATCGATATTCCAAAAGACGTGACCAACCAGCGGATGGCGTATCGTCCAGCGGACACGGTTCAGTTGCGCGGATACCATGGAGCCCCGGAACCGAATCCGGCAGAAATGGATGCGCTGCTTCAGGCGATTGCAGAAGCGCGCAAGCCGGTTATTATCGCGGGCGGCGGCGTTGTCTATGCGAACTCCTCGCAGGAGTTGATCAAATTCGTCCACACTACCCGGATTCCGGTCGCGACGACCCTGCTTGGCCTCGGCGGGTTTCCGAGCGATGACGAGTTGTGGCTGGGCATGCTCGGACATCATGGCGTATATGCTGCGAACATGGCGGTGCAGAATGCGGATCTCATTATTTCGATCGGCTCGCGTTTCGATGATCGGGTCACGATGAGACTGGACGGATTTGCGCCTCAGGCCAAACGTATCGCCCATATCGATATCGATCCTGCGGAAATCGGCAAGAACGTCAAGACAGAGATCGCGTGCATCGGCGATATTAAAAACGTGCTGGCTTATGCGAACACGAAAGCGCAAGCAGCTCAGACGGATACCTGGCTCGAGCAGCTTCAAGAGTATACGGTGCAGCATCCGCTTCGGTATACCGATTCGGATACTGTCATTAAACCGCAATATGTGCTCGAGATGATTAGCGAGACGACGCAAGGAGATGCGATCATCACCACTGATGTAGGCCAGCACCAAATGTGGACCGCGCAGTTTTACCGCTTTAAGCATCCTCGCTCACTCATCACATCGGGCGGTCTTGGCACGATGGGCTTTGGCTTCCCGGCTGCGATCGGCGCTAAAGTCGGAAATCCAGATCGCCTGGTCGTCTCGATCAACGGCGACGGGGGCATGCAGATGTGCGCGCAGGAGATGGCGATCTGCGCGATTCATCAGATTCCGGTCAAGATCGTGGTCTTGAACAACCAGGTGCTCGGTATGGTTAAGCAGCAGCAGGAATTGATGTACGAACGACGCTACAGCCAGATTGATCTGTCCGGCAGTCCGGACTTCGTCAAGCTTGCGGAAGCATACGGAATCAAGGGATTAAGGGCAACGACAAAGGCCGAGGCCTCCAAGGTCTGGCTTGAGGCGCTGCAGACAACAGGACCTGTGCTCGTCGAGTTCGTCATCCCGACCGATGAGAACGTGTACCCCATGGTGCTTGCCGGCACGACGCTGGACCAAATGATTCTAGGGTACGACGAATAATTGCGCCGAAGAGCGTCGTTTAAGTTTCCGGATCGCTCCTGTGGTGCTCAGGCATGGAACGCGGTAGGGATAAGTTAACGGGGATGATAGCTCGGAAACATACGGCAGCCGGCAAGGTGATCGGCTGCCGTTTCCGTTGAAGTAACGGGGAGGAGAGCGAAGTTGCAATACGTTTGGTGAACTTGAGGGAAAACCTGGGGGCGTGAAAGAGTTTGGACAGTTCAACCATAGTAATAGACCTCTTAAGGAAATACAAAGCGAACAAGAAATGGACTCGCATAATGATTGAACAATTATCTGGAGAGGATATCGTATGGTCGACCACGCCCGAGAGTAACAGCATCGCTAATTTGATAGCACACATTTCAGGGATCGTCTATCAATGATTTGAAACCGTTTACTTTGGTGCTCCAATTATCGAAGATAGGTGAAAGCTAGCCCAGAAAAGTTACTAGCAACCACCGTCAACGATGCCTTAGACAAGCAAGCCACTATTCTAGAAATGCTGCTGCATCAATTCAGACAATTGCTACCTACACTTGACATGCGGAGTGCTGTTCACTGTTAGTTCGGAAAGACAATTAAATCGGAGATGTATTGGCGGAAATAGCAAAGAGGGGCGGATCCCCTCTTTTTTCATCGTTGTAAAACTAGTGGGCTTTTGTTCGTTGCTCTTCTCCTCGACGGCGAGTTGTCCGAGTACCAACTGATGCTTCACTTATGAAATGGCTTGCAAAATATTAACGATCTTCATTTCAATATTGGAATTGTCTATGATCTTCAGATATTCAGGTTTTAGCAATTGATACTGCTTCATGTAGTAGAAATCCATAATCGCTTGTTTCAAAGTGATATCATACTGAATCGAAAATGACGGATCGATAAAGCGTCGCAGAACAGCGTCATCTTGAACCATAAACAACACGGCATTCAATCTGTTGAAAATCTGTTGCTCCATACCGGATTCAAAAAAAGTTTGTAAGCTTTTATTCCGATTTTGTAGGGCAACGGACAGATTCTCAAAATGGTGTGGATAAAATTCCTTAAGGTCTTGCAAGAACAAATCAGAGATATACGCGGCACACATCAAAGATTGTAAAAATGTTAATTGAAAACGATCCAAAAAAGAGACGGAATCGTCTTTGACAACGGTGTCAGCCTTCTTCGAATAATCAATGTAATAATCCACGACTTGTTCGATGATGTCGTCTTTGGAGGAAAAATGCTTATAGAGTGTCACTTTGCTGATATCCATATATTTAGCGAGATCGTCGACTTTCAGTTGACTGAATTTTGTTTTTCTTATAATAGGTTTTATTTTTTCCACATATGTATCTACACTCACAGCTTTTCTCACGGATAAGTACCTCCCTTTGATGCCTATAAAACCTATTATAACAAATGTGCGGCCATTTATGTATGAAATTAATTAAATGAACTAATTTAATTAATTTAGTTTACTTATTAAATTTATTGCAGTATAATCGCTCCTGTACCTAATCATCCGATTACGGATTATACAAAGGGAGGACGATTTAAATGGAACTATTCAGTAAAGGCAAATTCTCTGACAAAAAGGTCGTGATCACAGGAGGTAGCAGCGGAATCGGCCTTGCGACGGCGAAGTTGCTAGTGGATGAAGGCGCACTCGTTCTGATTACTGGACGTACTCAGGCGACGCTGGATACGGCTCGTGAACAACTTGGAAACAACGCGATCGCGGTCTTAAGCGATGCCGCCTCAATGAAGGATATCGCCGCATTAGCCGATCAAGTGGAGGCTGAATTTGGAACAATAGATGCCCTGTTTGTTAACGCTGGTGTCACGGGGTTTGTCCCTTTCGAGATAATGACAGAAGAAAAGTACGACGAGATACTTACAATCAATGCCAAAGGACCGTACTTTACCGTGCAGAAACTCGCTCCGTTGCTAGGCTCAGGTAGCGGGGTAGTCCTTACCACCTCAATCGTGAACGTAGTGGGTTTCCCAATGCTCAGTGCTTACGCAGCTAGTAAGGCGGCGCTGCGCTCCATGACTCGAGGTCTGGCGCGCGAGTTATTACCTCGAAATATTCGCGTCAACGCAGTCAGTCCCGGCGTTATTGACACAGGCATCATGGAAAAGTCAATGCCGGAAGAAGCTGCCAAGCAGACAAAGGCACAGATGAGACAACAGATCCCAATGCTTCGTTTAGGTGATCCAGTTGAGGTAGCCAAGGCTGTTGCATTCCTAGCATTTGAGGCCACCTATACCACCGGGGCTGAGTTCCCTGTCGATGGAGGCGGCTCCCAGATCTAAGCTCCTCAGTTCGCACACCAGACTATTAAAGCGAGGGCAGGGGGCATAGGTTATCCTCATCACAGAGAACACGATTTTATCAGAGCAAAATGGAGGGGAGATCACAATGGAGAATACGATGCGGACCATCCGGTTCCACGAATACGGAGAACCAACGGATGTCTTATGCTTGGATGAGGTGGCGATCCCAGAGCCAGGGCCGGGACGCATTCGCGTGAGAGTACGCGCTTGCGGCTTAAATCCGGTTGACTGGGTGACGTGCCAAGGCCATTTTGCCGCTCAATTGCCCTTGCCTCGCGGAATCGGGCTGGACGTGGCTGGTATTGTAGACGCAATCGGAGAGGGCGTAACCGATGTTGCCATCGGCGATTCCGTTCTGGGTGCCGCAGATTTCATGAATGGATCGAGCGCCGGTGCGTCGGATCAAGCGATTATGTACTATTGGTTCCGTATGCCCGCCGGACTCGACTTTGTTCAAGCTGCAGCGTTGCCAATGGCAGTCGAAACCGCTTACCGTGGCATTGATACTCTTGGGGTGAAATCGGGTCAGACCGTACTCGTGCACGGAGCCGGCACCACGGTAGGGTTCGCCGCCGTTCAAATTGCCCTCATGCGCGGTGCCCGCGTGATCGCAACCGCTGGTCCCACCTACGCCGACAAGCTCCGCTCAATGGGGGCGTTGGTTACCTCGTACGGTGATGGAATGGTCGAACGAGTGACCGAACTGGCAAAGCAGCCGGTTGATCTCGCCCTGGATACGGCGCCAATCAGCGGTTCATTGAAAGATCTGGTCCAAATCGTCAACAGGCATCCCCAGCATGTCCTTACCGTCAGCGATTTCGCCACAGCCGCTGAACTTGGCGTTCGCACCAGCTATGGAGAACTACATACCGCACGTTATGACGTTGTCAGCGACTTTGCCCAATTCGCAGCAGACGGCAAGTTCACTATTCCGGTCGCGAAGACTTTCGAACTCAAAGAATGGCGTTCAGCTGTTCAAATCAGCCAGAGCGGGGGTGCCCGCGGTAAACTGATCCTCCTGCCCGACTCCGACTGATAAGCACATATAATCGATGAAATTCTGAATGAAGGAGGACATGAATTGAGTAAGAACCAACGAGAACATATTGCACTGATTACAGGCGCAAGTAACGGGATCGGGTTGGCATTGACCCGGAAAATGCTGTCGGAGAACTGGCAGGTGGTTGCTTTAAACCGGTCGGATTTTCCAGAGGACGATAGATTCCTCCAAAATCATCTCAAGGACGGACGGCTCCGAGCCTATAAAGTGAAGGATCTCACCGATTATGACAGCTTGAGACACTCTTTGGAAGAAATAAAAAGCAAGGAACAGTGGATCGATATTTTGTTTAACAACGCCGGAGGAGGCTTAAGTGAGCTGCGCTATTCGAAACAAGGCCGCGAATTGCATTATGAATTGTTGACGGTCGTTCCTTATATTATTCTGATGGAATTGAAGGAGCTGTTGAAGAACGGCAGCTTAAAAACGGTGATTAACACTTCGTCGCAGGTGTTTAGATTTACGAAGGAGTTTACGATCGAAAAATTGGAGCATCCCAAAACCTTCCGCAAAATGTATGGACCATATGCGACTTCAAAGCTGGCTCTTTCGTTGTGGACCCAAGCCGTCGCATCGCAGCTTGCCAAGGAAGGCATCAAGATCCGCAGCGTTGACCCGGGCATTAACAACACGCTAAGAAAAGGAAAAGATTCCGGACTGACCGCAGGGTTTGAACTGTTTATGAAGTTTTTTTCCTCTCCGCCTACTCATGGAGCCAAACTATTATATGAGGGAGCTCTGGGCAAAAACAGCAATGAGACTGGCGTGTTTCTGTTCAAAGATCGGATTGCGGACTTGAAATTTACAGAACATGCGCAGCGTGTGCTGGACAAAATCTCCGATATATATAGTCATGAATTTCTTGGAGGGAATGTTCAAGTTAATGGCTGAGTTCCAGAAGCGCAAAACGCCGGTTGGGTTGGAACGGCCGTTAACCTGCTTGCCAAGGGAGATTAAAGCAATTTTTACCTGACTGTGAGTCGAAAAATATACTCACATCGATCTAAACCAAATTTGTATCCAAGCAAATAAGGTCGTATTACAGTTGAGCAGATCCAGGATTATAATCTGACATTTGCTCGACTTTTTTTGTTTTAGGAAATAGGGGAAAGAGAAGGGGAATGAGGATTTCTTCTCGAATCTTATCTCAGAGGCTATCTCAGGCTAGACCTCCTTTATTAATTTCATACTAATCGGTCCAGAAGTCCTTGACAAGAATTAAGTGCTTGAACATAATATATGGAATGAATGGTATGTAATTCGAATTGGCTGAAGAGAGACAACTTACTTTTACACAATCTTTTCTAAAAAGGATGTGTCGACAGATGATAAACTTTAGAGACAAAGAATATCGGTGTACCTCGGAAATTGTACTCGGCTTAATCAGTGGGAAATGGAAGATATCCATTTTAAACCGCTTAGCAAAAGGTCCAGTACGGTATAATGAGCTGCGACGGGAACTTCCTGAAGCAACCCAACGTATGCTTACGATGCAGCTAAGAATGCTAGAAAGCGACGGACTTATTGTTCGCAAGGTTTATCCTGTTTCACCGCCAAAAGTGGAATATTGCTTATCTCAGCTAGGTGAGCAACTTGCCCCTATGCTCATGATGTTATGCGATTTTGGAACCAACTATATCGAAAACTTTCCCGATGAAGTATTGTACACAAATCACAAGAATGCATAAAAAGCTACAATCTGCCCATTTACCATTAACCTTGCCTTTGATCGGGCTCTTTTGATACTCGAAAAGCAGGAGGTACTTTTCCAAATTACCTCCTGCTTTATATGTCTTAATTATATATTTCCTTCGTATTGCTCACGCAGTGCATTATTCTCTTTAGTCGTACTGGCAGTTCCTTGCTTCAAACGATAGTTGACCCATGCTAACACTGCCGCGAGTACGGCCACAATCCCCCCAGACCAGGATAGATCAATAAGCTTCATGTTTGTAGTGACAAATCCACCTAAAGCGGATCCGATCGCAATGCCAACATTGTTGGCAACGGAGGTTAAGGACGAGGCTAAGTCTCTTGCCTCCGGAACATGCTCATCGGCAAAATCAATGAAGTACAACTGCATCGTCGAGTTCATAAGATAAACAACAAGAGCCATGAATGAGATGCTGACAAGTCCCCCAACAAGAGAGCCGGAAGTAAAATAAAGTGACACCAAGATGACAGCTTGAGCCAGAAGCACATAGCGAATTTTTCTCATCCCGTCTCCGATAGCCAGCTTTCCTCCGATTAGCGTGCTGAAAATAGACACAACACCATACAGTAAAAAGATGAGACTAATATAACGAGCCGGAACAAAAAGCACATCCTGAAGCAAAGGAGCTAAATACGTATAGATGCTATAAGTAGCTGCTATACTTAACATCATAATGGCGAAAGCAAGCACAATTCTGGGGTAAGCGAGCAATCTGAGTTGTTTTGTGAGTGAACTGTGTTTTCCTTTTAGTCCTCTAGGAATGGTTGCGATGCTTGCTATCAAAGAAATGATTCCCAACAATGTGGTAAACCAGTAGGCCAAATGCCACCCGCCCCATTGTCCGATAAAAGTGCCAAGGGGTACGCCAAGGACGCTCGCCACAGTGAAACCAGTAAAGATGATGGAGATCACCGGCCCTCTTTTTTCCGGAGGCATGGCTTCACTTGCCACTGACATCGCGAGTGCAATCAAGACGCCGGTAACTACGGCCGTGATTATTCTGGACACCAGAAGCAGGCCATATGATCCTGATAAAGCCGTGACGATATTCCCAACAATAAATATGCTGAGCAAGACAAGGATGAGCGGGAATTTGGAAAATCGGCTGAATAATGCTGTGAAGACCGGGGTACCAATAGCAAAGGTAAGCGCAAAAGCCGTCACCAGAAAGCCTGCAGTCGATATGGCGATTTTCATATCTGCGGCAACTTCAGATAATAATCCGACCATCAAAAACTCACTGGTCCCCAGAATAAAGGTCAATAAAAATAAATTCATTGTCAGAAACTTTTGTTGTCTGGTCAATATAGATTCTCCCTTTCTATCCAAAATGTACGGTGGATTTCATTTCACGACTTACAGTACTAGAAATTGCGTACCGAAGCCTTTGCCGGAAACATAAGCCGCTTCCAGTTCCTCCTGATCTCCTTTATCCAATAAAACTACATTTTCGGGATAGAGTTTGCCTAGTAAAGCCCATAGGACAAGTTCGTTTTTGCCAGTCGGAATGAAATGGATGCCATCTGCATTGGTGACCAATCCGGAATGCGAGAGAATGTCTTCAGCAGGGTGCCAGTTGATGTATTCTCGTTTTATAAATTCGCTCCCGGCATAGCTGCTTCTTTGTGGCCGATATAAAAAGCGCTGCCCCCTAAAAAGTTGACCAAGATCTACTGCAAACTCGTTGCCTTTCATCTCCAAACTGAACTGTAGGGTCGTTCGATCTGTACTGGTATTTGGAAGCAACCGGGCAATAGATGGTTCATAGTAATCCTCCCCATATTCAGGAAGCAATTCGTCGTCTGCCGGTGTTCCTTTTCCTGCCTCTTTACGGGGCGCGGAATAATAATCATCATATTCATAATCGAAGGAGACCGCGGCCAAACCTTCTGCATCTTCTACCTGTATCGTTTGTACGGGATGCCATCTCAGGAGATAACGGGATGCCGTACGGGCAGACTCACCCAAACCAGCCGGCAAAACGGTACCTAGACGATATTGGAAGCCGTAACCGACTTTTTCCAACCCTGAACTAACCACACTTTGTGCATACTGGATGATCGATTTATGTGTTAATTTTTTCTTGAACAGTTGCGTTAAGAATACTTCTCGGGATGGCTCCAGAAAACGCAATCCTTTGAATTCCCTATATTCCTTGACTTCAAGCGGAACCTCTTCCCAATTGGCAAATGGCAACAAGGCATCCCGAAGTAAAACGAATTGGTGCAAGTATTCATTATAAATCTGCATAATTCTTGGTCCGCCGAATGGTCCCCAAACCTGAGCAGTGGCTTCAGGGGTCAGCGGATGACCATAACAGTGGCTTCGAAATTCCAGTTCACTAAGCGTTTCTGACCCAAACTCAGCCAATGTCTTTTTCTCAGCATTGATCTCTCTGGCCCAGCTTACCAATTGTTCTCCGATACGTACCGCTTGAGCTCTAATCTCTATACCAGCATGATCTTCAAGTTCCAATGATTTTAAGGGCAAAGAAGACAAGCGTCCGGAAATCGCCAAATTGGCTAACAGGCTATCTAAGAGTACTGTCGGATCGCTGTTCACTGGTTCGCCCAGCTGAACCAGCATGGCCTCAAGCATTTTATCGAGTTCGATAACAATCTCTTTTGCTCGATATACTCCTGCAGGCAAATTCCAATCCATGTTCGAGTTTGCGCCCTGTCTGATGGAGTTGACTGGCTTGTTGTCAACGAGCCGCTCAATATCTATGGTTTCTCCCCAAACGATCTTCTTCTCTTTCAAAATAAGTTGATATTCCTTCATTTCTTAGCACCTCACCTATGGTTTTTTTAACGACCGTGTGTCGCTCAATTAATTATGGATCGATCGTTCTGTATGTAAGGTTATCACCCTTACTAATTGGTGAAAAGTACGCACTTTTTTGTGTGAACGGAACATTTTTGTGGGGTAGGATACATTTTGATACTAGAAATGGACTTGGTACAAAGACCGGCTCTGCATGTACCGATGGTGTCTTGTGATGAAATAAGGGAGGGAAAGATTTTTGAGCAATGATGAGAAGTCAAATTTAGATACTATGTAATAAATCAAATCAAGGAACCATCATTGAACTAACGGGAGACGATAGGTCAATATAGCCTTATGAATGAAGCCGGCTTTTTACCGCCTGTCTTTGCTTAGCTTCGGCTAGATAAAGGTTAATCTCATTAGTAAATATGGTAATTACAGAAAGTCTCAATCTATGAGACTTTTTATATCGTTTAATGAGAGACTAGCTAAATTAATCCTCGATTTAGCTAGTCTTTTTTCTGGCAGAAATGTGGAGAGGTAAATTTGTAAATTGTCGAGGGACATGAACATGGTCCCTTTGAAAGTCGCTAATTTAGCGGCTTTTTTGTTTTATCGGTATAAGTTCTTGTCCCAAGTCGAGCTCAAGAACTTGTACCGATTACCGATTAGATAAGTGTCTAACTGGGTTTTCCATGCAATTTCATTATGCTAACGGGCAGGATAGTTGAAATAACACACATTAATAAGCAGGCGCTGATGCCTGCTTATTCTATTAATCAAAGTAACAATGTATATTAAGATAAAGTGATAAATGAAATTGTTGAGACAGATCAACAGAAAAAAGAGTAACAATGATGGAGTATTTTCGTCATACTTGTGTCGCGATCCGTTGTGAAAATATTCGAAAATGCATTCAGAAAGTTAATGAACAACTGCTTAAACATGTGATCGCGCATGAACTGGCCCACTACAAACGAAAGGATACGATCTGGAATATGGTCGGCAGTCTGTATTTTCATTTAATGATAGAGCTAGGGATAACATGGTTCTACCGTAAAAGAGAGGAACGGCTATTGAATGGCATCAACTAAATATGATAGAGTAGATAACTAAAGTGTAATGTGTTTGATTGCAAATCGATTAATATAATTCCGAAAAGAGTGGTAAGCATGAAGTCATATATCAATTGGAGATATACAATCACCATCTACAAAAAAGTGATGAAAGGAGCGTGATAAATTAAAAAGAAAAAGGAGCAGAACGAAATGATACAAAACAGAAAAGCAACTGTTAATGACTATGATATGATAATAAATCTTTGGGAAAGATCGGTAATGGCCACTCATCATTTTTTGAGTTTCAAGGATAAAGAGGAAATCAAAAAAGAATTACCCATGTATTTTCCTCATCTTGATGTACGTCTCTGGTATACCGAAGACTCCATCATTGGTTTTACCGCCATCAATGAACATCACTTGGAAGCACTATTTCTCGATCCCGATAAAATTGGCAAAGGGTATGGGAAACAAATTATGCAAATATGCATAAATGGTTTTGGGATCACGTCCGTTGATGTGAATAAACAAAATGAGAATGCAACAAGGTTTTACTTAAAAAGTGGTTTCGGAATAACCGGTGAAGATTTGACGGATGGAGCAGGCCGCCCATACCCCATTTTACATTTGAAATACAATGAACAGCAGAAGTAATTCTTCTGTCCAGGCTGTCGAGAAATCGACAGCCTTCTAAATAACTATTGAATATCTTTTATGACAGCACACAAATGTTTAATGTTTTGCGAAACATAACGTTACATAACTATTACTGTGATTCAACAATTCTGTTAGAGGAACATCGTTGGAAACATGGTTGGTGGAACAAAAAATCAAACGCGCAAAGTCAACTCGAACAAAAAAGCATTACTCTAATCATTAAGAAATGATTTTTGTTTAGTTGAACCATAATGCCAACGGGAAAAGATAGCTTATTCAAAATAAGAAGGCAGCTGATCATGGTGATCGGCTGCCTTTGTTAAACTAACGGGCAGGTTACCTTAATAGTACAAACCTTCTTATATAATCTTTTTAAGGTGCGGATCTTTTTCTGTTATCAAAATGATTCAATCCTTTGCGACAGGAAATCAACAACTACTTGATTGAATTCTTGAGGTGCCTCGACACAGCAACTGAGAGGCTCGGAGTAAATCTGCAGAAGTTGTTCGAGTTCTTAATATTATGGATCACCTTCGTTCGAGCTGCTTCTTTCCTTTGGGAAGGGAAGAAGTACTCCCAGAAACGATTCGTTATGAATGACTCTATGGCTTTCCTGCGTCCTTTCAAACGGAGATTGATATAATTTTTTGTTCCTTGCCACAAGATGTCGAGGGACAAGAACACGATCCCATATAAAGTCGCTGTTTTAGCGGCTTTTTTGTTTTATCGGTACAAGTTCTTGTCCCGAACCAAGGACAAGAACTTGTACCGATTGCCGTAAAGGACAAGAACATGTTCCGATTACCGATTAGATAAGCATTTAACTACATTTCACTGCACTAGTTCATTAAGATAACGGGCAGAATTGTTTAATTTACCATCCTTCGTTAAATTAAATTTGTATTCGGTCAGGCCAGGACTGTGCACATTAGCAATCCATGAGAAACCGGACATGCTGTTGGATGATAAAATGTAGACATAAAAGAGGCTGCATATGGAACGTGTAATCTTGATGATGAATGTGCGAGAAAACCAGGGAGGAGAGTCAGTCGCATGGCAAAGATCGTTTTCGCATTGAACCAGTCTCTGGACGGATTCGTCGACCACGACCACACGGCATTTCAGCCCGACCCCGTGCTATTCCGTCATTTCATCGACGACGTGCGCGGCCTGGCGGGCATCCTGTACGGGCGCCGCATGTACGAGACCATGCGGTATTGGGACGGAGACCATTTTGAATGGGATGCGCCGGAACGGGAATACGCAGCGGCGTGGCAAAGCAAACCGAAGTGGGTGGTGTCGAGGACGTTAAAGTCCGTCGGTCCGAACGCTTCTCTGATCGAGGGCGACCTCGCAGCGGCCATACGTGGGCTAAAGGCTCAGCATGAAGGGGAGATTGAAGTTGCCGGGCCGGAGTTGGCCCACAGTCTAACGGAGCTCGGTCTCGTTGATGAGTATCGACTCTATCTCCATCCAGTCGTGCTGGGTCACGGCAAGCCGTTTTTCGCCGGTCCGCGGCCGCCGCTGCGCCTCGTGGCAAGCGATCGAATTGGCGAGAAGGTGATAAGGCTGACCTACGTTCCAGCTTAGTTGTGCGGTTGACCCAGCGGCCTAATGGGCACGTTACTTTAATAGGGATTCTCCGGCTGTAGCGCAGTCAGAGGATCCCTTATTCTTTAAAATTTGTCCAGTTTTGCGAAATGACATAGTTATTTATGGAATTGACGATTGACCTAACGGGAAACGATAGTTGAATAAAAAAGAGACGTCAGCTGATCAGAGCGATAAAGATAGCTGTCGGAGGACAAGAACATATTCCCATTAAAAGTCACTATATTAGCGGCTTTTTTGTTTTATTGGTACAAGTTCTTGTCCCGAACCAAGGACAAGAACTTGTACCGATTGCCGTAAAGGACAAGAACATGAGCCGATTACGATTAGTTAAGTATCTAACTATGTTTCCATGCAATTTCATTAAGCTAACGGACAGGTTAGTGTATCTGCAATTAGATAAACATCCAATTGAATTTCACCGTCTCAAAATAATTGAGACAAGCCTTTTATTTTATGTGAAGTTCCAAACTAAACGTTATTTTCAGAAATAATTGCGATCAGATGTTCTGACCACCCGATACTTCGATTCTCTGCGCATTAACCCAGCGATTGTCGGATCCAAGTAGGTTGGCGACTGCGGGACCAATGTCCTCGGGTACGCCGACTCGACCAAGGGCAGTCATCGAGGCAAACGTGTCATTGTAAGAAGGTATGTCGCGTACAGAACCTCCTAGAAAATCGGTTTCGATTGCTCCAGGTGCAATGGTATTAGCGGTAATACCTCGGTGACCAAGTTCTTTGGCCAAATAGATGGTTAAAATCTCGACCGCCCCCTTTGCGGCAGAATAGGCGGAGAATCCGGGAAAAGAGACGCGAGTGAGACCCGATGAGAAGTTCACAATACGTCCACCATCTGCAAGAAGCGGCAGAAGGGCCTGAGTCAAGAAAAATACGCCTTTGACATGCACATTGAACAGGCCGTCGAACTGAGCTTCTGTAGTTTCGGTATAGTCTATCATTTCTCCGTGGCCGGCATTATTCACCAGATGATGGAAAGTGGTACTATCCCAAGTAGACCGCAGGGTCGAACGAACTGTCTCAACAAAGGCTGTAAAGCTGGCAATGTTTCCAACATCAAGTTGTAATGCCACTGCTTTACGACCCAGAGATTCGATCTCAGCAACAACAGAATTTGCTTCTTCTGCTTGGCTACGATAGGTCAGGATGACATCACCGCCATGACGCGCAATACTGATGGCAGTATTGCGACCAAGTCCGCGGCTACCACCAGTGACGATTGAGATATTTTTCATTGTAACTTCATCCTTTCAGAACTCATTTTTAATTGCATTGTTATCATAGAATATAAAGTTCACTTTAAGTCAAGACTTTTTCGCTGAAAAAATAAGTGTATAATTAATCATTAAAATCTTTGATTTAATCATATCTTCCTCATCTTTTATAGCGTGAATATGGATGTTTTAACTAGATATACCAAATACTTAATTAAAGTTAACTTTAATAGGAGGCGATGAGTTTTATTTATGTTGACTATAAGGGAAGTTACTGAATTGACAGGAATGGCGGCTCCTACACTACGATATTACGAAAAGGAGGGGCTGCTTCCACATGTGAAGAGAAATGAAAATGGGAAGCGGTTATATGACGAAGATGATTTAAGCTGGATACACTTCGTCACTGCGCTTAGAGCAACAGGAATGCCGATTGCTCAAATTCAGAAGTATGTATACTTGTATAAAGAAGGGGACTCGACGATTTCGGAACGAAAAATGATGATGCTCCATCATAAAAAAGAAATTGAGAAAAGCATAAGGGAACTATATTTTAACTTGGATAAAATAAACTATAAGCTTGCTCTATATGATGTAATAGAATCTCAGATTGAACGAACTAACATCAAAATTTGATTATGCCAAATACAAAGTTGCTAAATTAGCGACTTTGTATTTTTTATAATTGTGATTTAATGAACTTCAACGATTAATACCGGGGATTTCACAACGAATCCTTGAGGAATTTATGACAGGAAAGGAATATCGCTTTCTGGTCATGGGGGAACAGGTTGTAGGGGTACTGCATCGTGTCCCTGCAAATGTCGTCGGTGACGGTATCCACACGATCGAACAGCTTGTTCATGAGAAGAATAAAGACCCACTTCGAGGTAAAGGGTATAAGACTCCCCTTGAGAAAATTCAGTTAGGGGAAGTAGAAGAGATGTTTTTAAAGAACCATGCTATGGGTTGGAACGATATACCCCATTCAGGGGTAGTTATCTATCTGAGAGAAAATTCAAATATTAGTACGGGAGGAGACAGTATCGATTTTACGGATGAAATGCCAAACAGCTATAAGGAACTTGCCATTCAATCAGCTAAAGCTGCAGGAGCGACCATATGTGGTGTGGATATGATGATTGATTCTTTAGAGGAAGAAGCAACCGATACCAATTACAGCATCATAGAAATCAACTTCAATCCAGCGATTCATATCCACTGCTACCCTCATATCGGAAAGAACAGAAAGGCAAATGAAAAGATTCTGGATTTATTGTTCGGTTAGTTCGATTACGGGAGGAAATTCGAATATGCTGATTTAGATTTTATTACCGCATTCGTGGAAAACCTACTTGCGGTTAGAACCAAAGTATCGTTCAAGCCATCACAAACTGCAGGTAGGATGGATGCTGGTGTTGATTAAGGAGGAATTTTGGGGAGTTGCGTCTACACACTTGAAATCAAGCACTTTTTCGATTAACATATAAGCATTAAATTATATGGTTATGAGAGTATCTTACAAGAATGGGGTGAATCTTATTGGAGCAAATGAGCGAGATTGCCGAGAAGCTAAAACTGCTTGGAGATAAAACAAGGCTTACTATGTTAACGCTTCTTAAGCAAAGAGAATGGTGTGTTTGCGAATTTGTAGATATTTTCGACATGTCTCAGCCAGCGATTAGCCAGCACTTAAGAAAGCTTAAGTCTCAGGGGATTGTAAATGAAGCCCGTCGTGGCCAATGGGTTTATTATTCCTTGAATGTTGATGACAAGCCATATATCCAAGCCGTGCTAAATGAGATGCCAAGTGCTCAAGAAGTCCTGTCATCCATGAATAAGGAAGTTAACTGTGCCTGTGATTAACAGGAATACTTAGCATATGGTTGAGTGATGCTAAATATTATCTCTGTTTTTTATATAAGGATATAGTTATATATTGATTATTACTGTATTTAAGTCATCGCATAATTGGAGGTTTGAACATTGGTTTCTGTTGTCCTGGCTAGCATCATTTTTCTTGTTACCTTAGTTTTTGTCATTTGGCAGCCTAAAAATCTATCCATTGGATGGTCTGCCTGTGGTGGTGCTGTCCTAGCGCTGCTTGTGGGAGTCGTTGACTTTCAGGATGTATGGGATGTCACCCAGATCGTATGGAATGCAACGCTCGCCTTTGTCGCGATCATTATCATTTCATTGATCTTGGATAAAATCGGTTTGTTCGAGTGGGCCGCCTTACATATGGCGAATGCTGCTCGAGGAAACGGTATCCGGATGTTTGTCTATGTATCCGTTCTTGGAGCTGTTGTCGCTGCTTTTTTCGCAAACGATGGTGCGGCTCTAATCTTAACTCCCATTGTGCTTGCCATGGTACGAGCGCTGAATTTTGACGAGAAGAAGGTATTCCCTTTTATCATCGCAAGTGGTTTTATTGCGGACACTACTTCGCTACCACTTGTGGTCAGCAACCTGGTGAATATCGTATCAGCCGATTTCTTCGGAATTACGTTTATCGAATACGCCAGTCGCATGTTGGTTCCCAATCTGTTCTCTTTAGTAGCCAGTATCCTTGTGCTTTATTTGTTTTTCTGCAAGAGCATCCCGCGAAAGTTCGATGGGACGCAGCTTAAACAACCCTCAACGGCAATTCAAGATCCTAAGATGTTCCGTTTATCATGGATCGTATTGAGCGTGCTGCTGATCGGTTACTTTGTGTGTGAATTTGTGGGTATCCCAGTATCGATCGTAGCTGGTGTTATCGCGATATTCTTCTTGCTGATGGCAAGAAAAAGTCCGGCTATACAAACCAAAGAAGTTCTCAAAGGGGCTCCGTGGGCCATCGTATTTTTCTCGATCGGCATGTACGTTGTGGTCTATGGCTTACGTAATGCTGGTCTTACAGATCTTCTGGCAAGTGTCATACAGAGCGTAGCGGATCAAGGGCTGTTTGCTGCAACCATGGGAATGGGCTTCATTGCTGCGATTATTTCTTCCATCATGAACAATATGCCGACCGTCATGATTGATGCACTCGCCATCGATGCGACAAACACGTCGGCTGCTATTAAAGAGGCCTTAATTTATGCGAATGTGATTGGTTCTGATTTAGGTCCCAAAATTACACCGATTGGTTCACTGGCCACCTTGCTTTGGCTGCATGTCCTTTCGACCAAAGGCGTGAAGATCAGCTGGGGGACTTACTTTAAGACAGGGATTATATTGACCATCCCAACGTTATTTATAACCCTTTTAGGATTATATATCTGGCTAACCATACTTTAATTCAAGTGATAAGGGAGAGAAACGATGATGGAAAAAAAGACATTGTACTTCTTGTGCACAGGCAACTCTTGCCGCAGCCAAATGGCTGAAGGATGGGCCAAAAAACATCTGGGTGATGATTGGAATGTCTACAGCGCCGGCATCGAAGCCCATGGCCTAAACCCGAATGCGGTCAAAGCAATGAACGAGGTGGGGATCGATATTTCGAACCAAACTTCGGATATCATTGATCCGGTGTTGTTGAATCAATCCGACCTGGTGGTCACCCTGTGCGGTGATGCTGCCGATCGTTGTCCAATGACACCTCCTCATGTTCGCCGTGAGCACTGGGGATTTGACGATCCTGCCAAGGCTCAGGGTACCGACGAAGAAAAATGGGCTGTTTTCCAGCGTGTTCGTGATCAAATCGGCGAGCGTATTCAAAAGTTCGCTGAAACCGGAGAGTAATAAAACAGGATGTAGGAGCCGGGAGCTATTCTCGGAATACATTTGTCGAGGGACAAGAACTTGTACCGATTGGCGTAAAGGACAGGAACATGAGCCGATACCACAAGTAACGGTGAATGGTTGATATGGTTACGTTCCAACAGATTGAATATATTGTAGATTCGTTTGCATCTCGACAGAGGTGCTTTTTTCGTTTAAGGTACCTTACGATCTCTTCACCAAGACAAGTTGCCGCTTAACCACAACAATGAGTACCCGGAGCAGATCCATGGATTGTTCTACTTTTTTCGGGTTTATTACAAGTTATGTTGGGCTCAAGTGGAATCAGTTGGTGGAGGAATCTAAAGTGTCTGTGCTAAGATGAGGGTAAATGTTGATTCAAGCTGGGGAACAAGGCTAGAAGGGGTGCACATTGAAGAAAATACTTGTCATTGACGATGAAGTCGCAATCAGAGATTTAATTGAGCTCGTACTGAGAAGAGAAAACTACGTCGTTCAAACGGCTGAAAACGGTAAAATAGCCCTGCAACTGCTGGATGCTTTTGGGCCGGACCTGGTGGTGCTTGACTTGATGCTGCCTGACTGCTCCGGATATGACCTGTGCAAAGAAATCACCGGGAAACGTGCCGTTCCTGTGATCATGCTCTCTGCCAAAAATGAGGTAATCGACAAGGTGTTGGGACTAGAGCTAGGGGCGGAAGATTACATGACCAAACCCTTTGACAATCGTGAATTGCTCGCTCGGATCAAGGCGATTCTGAGAAGAAACGAGAGCAAGGAGGAATCAAGTGAAGGAACAGAAGTGAAATCTACACGCATCATTCATGAAGAGCTGACATTTGATCTGGAAAGCCGAAGGGTGCTGAAAAACGGTGTACCCGTGTCTTTAACGGCCAAAGAGTTTAAAATTCTGGAAACGTTACTCAAAAGGCCAGACAAAATCTTTACCCGGGATGAGCTGCTGCAGATCGGATGGGGATATGACTTTATGGGAGACAGTCGCAGTGTGGATATGACCATCATGCGATTACGTAAGAAGCTGGAGGATAACGCGGACGAACCGAAGTATGTCAGGACGATCTATGGATTTGGCTATCAACTTGGAGGTGGCGAGGCCTGAAGTATGCAACCCGGTTACTGCTGAATTATTTATTTTTCTCCGTGCTGTCCTTTGGCATCATCATTTTTGCGGTGAATAAAGCCATCGATTACTACAGCTTCATTACCATTGAAAAACAGATGATGGAGAAGGCGGATCTGTCCGAGTTGTCCTTCCGTGAGGTGTTGGCACAGCATAGATCATCGACAGGAGAGCCGCAGACAAAAGAAATCGTCAGACTTGCTCTGGAGAAGCTGAAAGCTTCAGGCAAGGAAGTACGTATCTATGATAGCTCCAAGCAGTTGCTGGGCTTGGCTGTGGATGGCATCATCATTAATGATGGCAAACCTCTTATTTTTGAAAAGAATATTGAGAAAGCCCTGAGCGGCAGTTATGCCTACACCGTAACGGAAGATCATCTGCTTTATTTTGCCACTCCCATTCAGGATCAATACTACCAAAACGCTTATGTGTATGAGTTCGTGGAGGACATTTCCTACTTTTATGCGATTATGGATCAAATCCGTTATATCCTGTTTGCGGGTGCTGGCGGATTTATTGTACTGATTACGTTATCCAGTCTGTGGATTGCCCGCAACACAACCAAGCCGATTAAGCTGTTGCTTGGCGCTGCGCAAAGTTTCTCTAGACAGGAGTTTCGGAGAGTTCATCTAAACCGGAAGGATGAGCTGGGCATGCTGGCAGATGGGCTGGATTCCATGGGGCGGCAGCTTCATGATTACATTCAGTACCAGAAACAATTTGTCTCCAACGTATCTCACGAGTTAAAAACACCATTGGCAGCAATTCGTGGTTTCTCTCAATACTTGGTTGAAGGGGAGAACGAGAACAAGGAGCTGCAAAAAATCTATGCTCATCTGCTGCAGGAATCGGATCGGCTGACGCGCTTGATTAATGAACTGTTGTTGCTATCCCGATTCGACAAGGCTGGTTCTAACGAACTGGAAGCCCGGAAGACGGAAATGAACGAACTGATTCAGCAAGTCGCAACGAGTATGGGTGCCAAGGCCAAAGATAAAGGAATCGAGATTATGTTCAGGGAGGCGGAAGCGGAACCGGAGGATAAGCTTCTGACGAGAGTCCACGCCAACGTGAATCCAATGCTGATGTCCCATGCGATCGCCAACCTTGTGGACAATGCCATCAAATATTCAGGCAGTCCATCGCTAATCGAATTGAAGTTGGAGCATACGCCAAGCGAGGTCGTTATACGGATACGTGATCAAGGTATCGGTATCGCGGTTGATGAGCTGGAGAGAGTGCAGGAACGCTTTTACCGGGCGAAAAATGCAAGCACAGCGAACGGTTCAGGTCTTGGACTTTCTATTTGCAAAGAGATTGTAGAGCGGTTTAATGGATATATCGACATGGAAAGTCAAATCGGGGAAGGAACGACCGTTACGATTGTGTTACCCCGTGCGTAAACACGCGCGTAAATAGTTAACGTTACAAGATTGATACAATTCTGTTATGAGACTAACAAATGCTTTTTTTATAATCACTTCATAAGAAGAAATCACACATTTATGGAGGGATCATGATGAAATTGATAAACAAAGCTACAGCTGTTATCCTGCTGAGTATTTTACTAACGATGGCACTGACGGGCTGTCAGTCGGGTGGTGCCAAGTCGCCAGAAGCGCCGCAGAACTCGGCTGAAAAAAACACGCCCGACGAACAGGCCAAAGGCGAAGGAGCATCAAATTCTACTGCGCCTGCTTCAGAAAATTCGGAAGGACAGAGTTCTGAAGCTATTAAGGAAGGTTCGATGGAGAAGGAAGGCAATGTGGTGCTGAAGGAGCTTGCTTTTGTCTATAATGAGCACACCATCGCGATTTCGGATACAGCGAATGAAGATCAGATGGAACAGATGCTGGGCAAACCGGATAACCTGAAATCTCATACGTACAGTGCCGGCGATGGAACAAACATGGATACGTTAATCGGTTTTACAGAAAAGGTGTATACGTATCCTGGTCTGGAGATTAAAACAATCAGTATACCGGAGGGGAAACAAGACTCCATCTTTCATATCGAAATTACAGATCCTAAGTACGCGACAGTGCGAAACATTAAAGCAGGAGATAGCCTGGATACACTCAAAAACGCCTACCCTGAGGGGAAACTGCTTGGTGATGGAGCCCCTAATGAGGAGGATGACTACCGTTACGAGCCATCCAATTATGTGGATGTGATGTCGTTTCATATCAAGAATGCCAAGGTGGAGAGCATTCAGATCTACAGCCTTCTGGACTAATATTTAGTGATCGATGTTGGTTAGCCATTCATACGATTCACCTTTAATACCTGCCCGGAAGAGGGGTAGGTATTTTCTCGTTATAGACTCGTTTATAGAATGGTATCGAGCTGACAGGTTTTCTCTTAAAAAAACTTAGACATGGTACAATTTTGCCATAAGCGATTTGAATAGTGTTAGGAAGTTCTCTGCAGATTTCCTCGAAAAGAACGAGTCCTTGTCTATTCTCATTAACAATGCAGGCATTATGTTCCCGCCATTACAATTAACCAAGGATGGCTTTGAATCCCAATTTGGAGGTAATCATTTAGGTCATTTTGCACTGACTGGATTGCTATTGCCTCGCTTGATTTCAACTCCAAAATCGAGAGTTATAACTCTGAGCAGTCTACTTGCTCATAACGCCATTATTGATTTCGGTAATTTGGACGGATCTAAGGGATATAACCGCCAAAAGTTTTATGGTCAAAGTAAACTAGCAAATCTATTGTTCGCTAAAGAATTACAAAATAAATTTAACAGCCATCAAATTGATTCCTTTAGTGTCGCTTGTCATCCTGGAATAGCGAATACCAATTTATCTTCCTTTGGTTCAGGGAAGCAAGCAAGTATATTCAAAAGGATGTTTACCAGCATCATTAGTCAACCAGCACATATGGGCGCGTTGCCTACCTTATATAGTGCCACGGAATCAACGATTATGGGAGGGGAATATATTGGTCCAGATAGCAAAGGTGGAAGAAAAGGCTATCCAAAGAGTGACCCGATCATCGAAAAGTTATACGATCCTCAGGATTCAAAATTATTATGGAATGTTTCTGAAAAATTAACAGGTGTATCTTTCAAGTTTGACAGATAGTTTTTATTTCATCCGTGAACATTCAAACTTTGCGGCTATCGACAGAGTTTTCAAATTCGAATTCCTGACGTCATATGATGTTGCCGCACCGCTATTGTGTGCTGGGATTGCAATGTACTCGCCGCTGCGCCTTCGGGGTGCTTCCTTTGGCAAGAAGATAGCGATAATTGGGCTTGGTGGACTTGGATACATGGTTGTTGCAGACGAATACGAACCGTCAACATCCGTACGCTTATGGAGATGACGAATCTGTTCATACCGGACATATCCGAGAAGCGCAGCGGCGGGGTGTTCAAAACGGCTTCGAAGGCAATTGAAGTCAATATCGAGTAGGGGGTAGCAACAATGTCGAATAAGGTAGCACTTATAACCGTTTCTTTTAACTATAGGAATAAGTGGGCATCACCTCAGTTTTCAATAATTGTGTGCTGTCACGATTTTTATGAAATGATTATAGAGAGTGGTCAAGGCTGCCTTTATCGGCTACGGTTGTTTGTCGTGGCAATTGAAGAGAACCAGATCGATGAGATAAGCAAACACATTGATCCAGTTTTTTATGTCGAGGGACAAGAACATGGTCCCATTGAAAGTCGCTATTTTAGCGGCTTTTTTATTTTATCGGTACAAGTTCTTGTCCCGAACCAAGGACAAGAACTTGTACCGATTGCCGTAAAGGACAAGTACATAGTCCGATTACCGATTAGATGAATATCTAAGTAACCCAATGCTACTTCATTAAGCTATCGGGCAGGAAAGTGCGAGAAGGCTGTGGAATAAATATACAAACGTTACTGCATAAGGAGGTCGTAACTATCTATGCCATTTCCAACACACATCGTAGCCGCAGGTGGATTTGTGGAAGATGGAGAAGGAAATATCCTTTTAGTAAAAACCCGTGACGGTGGTTGGGTTTACCCAGGTGGACAAGTGGAAGTTGGAGAAAATCTGATGGATGCTTTGGTTCGCGAAATCAAAGAGGAAAGCGGAATTGATACCACGGTTAGCTACTTAATTGGTGTCTATTCGAATATAGGGATTTTTAAATGGTATGATGGCGTGACAGATGTTCCTACGCAAGTTGGGTTTGATTTCGTATGTAAACCCGTTGGTGGGGAGTTGTTAGCTGTTACTGAAGAAACAACCGATAGCCGATGGGTTGCGAAAGATAGAGTTCTTGATTTCATTATACAACCAGCTATTCGCACTCGCTATCAGGCTTATTTGGATTTTAATGGAGCAGTAAATTACGTAGAGTATGTAACGCAACCCGAGTTCATCAAAAAACACCAAACATACATTTCGAAGTAGAAAGTGATCAGTTTGGGTTCCGCAATTTATACAATGATGATAGGAGAGATAACCAATGTCCAATAGTCTTGCTCCAGAATTAGTTAAAGAATTTGTTTATAATGCGCACTCCGATTTTGATAAGGTTAAGGAGATGCTCGAACAAGAACCAGGTTTACTTAATGCTGCATGGGATTGGGGTAATGGCGATTGGGAAACGGCCCTTGGTGCAGCTGCACATATGGGAAAACGTGATATAGCGCTTCACTTGTTGGATAAAGGGGCCAGAATTGATCTGTTTGCTGCTGCTATGCTAGGTAAGCTTGATATTGTGAAAGGAATAATAAACGATAATCCGAATACAGTAGATTTGTTAGGTCCCCATACTATTACATTAATGGCTCACGCTAAGGCGGGTGGAGATCACTCAATTAATGTTGTTCAGTACCTCGAGTCAATTAAATAATAAGGAAAAAATGCCGGTTGGTAAATAGAACCGGCATTTAATATTTTCAACTTATATTTTTATCGATAAAATAGGTAAGCCTAAAGTGTATGACACTAAATATAAATGTCGAGGGACAAGAACATATACCCATTAAAGTCGCTATTATAGCGGCTTTTTTTGTTTTATCGGTACAAGTTCGTGTCCCAAGCTAAGGACAAGAACTTGTACCGATTGCCGTAAAGGACAAGAACTTATTCCCATTACCAAATAGTTTCACGCCGGAACTCATATTTCTTTCCATCCCACTTAATTGTTTCTCCATATGAAAATACAAATCTGGCGACACGAAACATAACCTTTTGAGCAAACGCTGAATTATAGGTAAATTAATGAATCTTTGGAGGTTCAGACTTCATTGTATCGTTAAGGTGGGTCACAAAAATACCTTCGTTCGGGCCAGGGTTATTTCGAAACACTTTCGCTTCTTCGACCAGAACTTCGTCTGTATCCGTACCTAGTACCTTTATCGTCTCATCAATGAATGACGAAAGTGGCATCGCACGCGGTTCATCGTTGTTGCTTTGAACCCACGGTGGCACAATTTCTATCACTTTTACCGAAGTGTCTTTAAGCATGTATCTTTGGGACAGCGTATAGGTATGAAGTGCTGCTTTCGTTGCGGAATATATAGCAGTTGCGGCTAACGGTACAAAACCAAGGATCGAAGTCGTGTTGATGACAATAGCTTCTTCTTTGGACTTCAAATGAACGATTAATGCAGAAGTCAACCGAATTGGGCCTAACAAGTTTGTCTCGACCGTCGAAATCAAAACATCCTCATCGATCACGCCCGCCGCGTCATCGGGCTGTATGATGCCGGCGTTGTTAATCAAGACATTCAAATCCGGGAATTCTTCGATTAGCTGCTTGGCAACCACCTCTATGCTGGCAGGATCTTGTACATTCAATTCCACTGCGGACATACCGGGATTCGCTTTGATTGTCTCATCCAATCGCTCTTTACGTCGACCAGAGATAATAACTTTGTTTCCAAGATGGTGGAGAGCTTCTGCTAACGCACGTCCAATTCCCGAACCGCCGCCTGTAATAAAAATCGTGTTTCCTGTAAGTTTCATGTTGTAAACCTCCTGAATTAATTTAAATTAAATTATCGATTATTTTGTAATAAATAAAATACATAAACATTTTAGGTCCTATAGTTTTTCGGGAGTTTCAAAATTGTCGAATTAATAACTTTCATGGATAAGCCTCCTCTTGAATTGATCACATGTTGATCTATCAACATGAGTTTTATATAGTGAATGTATCAGGGCGATAAATGGGGTTCAATGGTTAAAACAAGCTCAGTTGTTGATTTTTCAACACAGGACATCAAAGTGACCATTTTTTGGATGGGATAAAGGGGAGAAGGATTATGGCCAAGCGTATTCAAAAATCAAGGCAAGCGATTAATGATGCATTTATGAGGCTAATGTCAGAAAAGGAATTCGAGAGCATAACGATTAATCAAATTGCAGCAGAAGCGAATGTCAATCGAGGTACGGTGTATCTGCATTTCGATGACAAGTACGATCTGCGCGAGCAATGCATAGCAGCTGAGATTAACCAGTTGCTTCGACATTGTATGTCTGGAGATGACCTGGTTCATCTTCCTTCCAAAACCGCACTACTTCACACTTTTGAATATTTGGAGCAGCATGCTTCTTTCTACTCGATTATGCTGAAGAGCAAGGGAAGCATGGTATTTCGAAACCAAATGGAGACCATGTTCAGAAAAAGTCTGATGGAACATCTGGATTCAATCAATCTCGATCAGGACAGGAACAGGGACATTACAGTACAATTTTTAATTTCAGCATCAGTGGGTGTATTGGAATGGTGGATTATCCGTTCGATGCCGTATCCGCCATCCGTCATGGTTGAACAATTTTGGAATTTGCTGAACCGAGTTGTCGAAGGACACGAACATCGTTCCATTGGAAGTCGCTAATTTGGCGGCTTTTTTTGTGTTTTCTTATGTTTGACAAATGAGCAGGTATTCTACAATGTGTTTTCGGCAACGTCATTGACGGTACTGGCCCGTTGTTTAGAAGGAGATGCCGAAGATTGGAACGAAGTCATTCAAGGAAGAGTAGGAAGATCACACTCCGAACGTTGGGCAAATGAAAAAGCTAGGAAACTGGAGGAAGTGTTGGATCACTGGAAAGGAATCAATGGCGAGGACGTTGCTAGTATTACCGTCAAATTATAAGAAAACTACAGAAATAAATAAGAAGAGGATATAGGGGGATTATCGTACCAAAGATCATTCCAATTGAAAGAATTCATTGAACGGGCATAACAAGATGATTAATCAATCAAAGCAGATTCGAACTAACAGAAGCTGCTTTTTCCATTCCAAGCTGGAGGAGAGACATCAGGTTACCATAAGATGGATCATTCAGTTAAAAATTAAAGTAAGGGGGTTCCTTTTATAACCCTCTTTTCTTATGATGGAAACAGAGAAAATCTGCTAAAACTGGTTCGATTGTACATGTGATGTTTAGTAGGTTACAAGTTCTCTTTTGCATGGATTCGTATATATATTTAGGAGGTTTCTGCATGGTGAAAGTACAAGAACGTCGGCATCTCGTCTTGATTGGCAACGGGATGGCGGGCATCAACACGGTGGAACAGATATTAAAACTGGCGCCCAGCACCTACAGGATCACCGTATTTGGAAGCGAGCCTTATCCCAACTACAATCGTATTCAGTTATCGTATGTGCTAGAGAAGAGTAAAGCAGTAGAAGACATCATTCTGAACGACTGGGATTGGTATTTAGAGAACGGAATAGAGCTATATACGGGAACGACTGTAACGCATATTGATACGGAACAAAAAATCGTGAAGGCAGACAATGGTATGGAGGTTCCATATGACACCCTCATTATTGCAACCGGTTCCAACCCGTTTATGCTTCCTGTTACAGGAGCAGATAAAGAAGGAATTGTAGGTTTCAGAGATATCGCAGATTGCCAGAACATGCTGCATGCAGCAGATCAGTACAAGAAGGCTGCTGTTATTGGCGGGGGCTTGCTTGGATTGGAGGCGGCCAAGGGACTGCTTAAACTGGGGATGGATGTGACAGTGGTCCATCTGTTTGAGGAGATAATGGAACGTCAGCTCGATCATACCGCCTCACTGATGCTTCAGGCAGAGCTGGAAAGCCAGGGGTTGAAATTTTCGGATAAAGTCGCGCATGTCATACATAGAATTCAAGACAGACGGGAGAAAGGTATTGTCCCTGCTTCTGAATTTCTTAAGGAAATGCTTACGAGTTACAGCATTTTGCGGAATACGAAACCGGAAGAAACGATTCTGTACAGTTTATATGCAGAGAAATTAACCGAGTTAAAACTCGATCCCTCCGAAGAGGAGAAGCTAAAAAAAGCGTTAGCGCAAACCCTAACCGATCATGTACTGGCTTCTTACGGCAAACTTGCCGATGTGATCAAGAACGATCTTATAAAACAAGCATCCGTTAGCCAAGGAATCTGGAGTCAGCCGGACGGCAGCGAGTATTATTCTGCAAGGCTCAAACTTACTACGGGTACAGACCTCAGTCCTCAGGAAATGCACGAGATCGCTAAACACAAGGTAGAAGAGATCGTGAAGGAGCTAAGAAGCGGTGCTTCGGGTCAAGCACAGACTACATTTATAAACAGATTCCTAACCGGAGATGAATTGCTGCAAGCGTTAAATAGCAGTCTGTCGGATGCCACGCCCTACTTGTCCGATTGGTTTGAAGACGAGCTTATCCCGAACCATCCCGTGGATGTGCGGGCGTATTCGGCTCTTATCGCATCGGCAGGTGGAATGTATATCCCCTTATCTATAGATGGTGATAGGAGCGGGAGATTTGTCATTCCGCTCGAAAACCCGACCTCCGAAGAAATGGTTAAAATGCTTGCGTTGCATGAGGGTATTCCAGGACATCACTTTCAATTTTCGATTCAATATGATCAACCAACCATTCCATTAATCCGCAAAATAACGATGACGCCTGGATACGTAGAGGGATGGGCGGTCTATATGGAAAGCTTATGTGCGGAGAAGGGCTTGCTTGATCGGAACACCGTACTAATCCGTTTGGCGAACCTTTCAATAGGTACCGTGATAGATACGGGTATCCATGGGCTGAAGTGGACAAGAGAACAGGCTAATGAGTATCTGATGAGTGTCACTGGAAGGGGGGACGATGCTTTTATCGACAGTGTTATTGCCTATCCAGGACAAAAGGAATACTATGCGATCGGATCGGAGCAATTTCAATCCCTTCGAGAAAAGGCGAAAAGGGAACTCGGGGATCGCTTCGATATCAAAGCATTTCATTCCGTTCTTCTTCGAAACGGTAATATGCCATTTCCGATATTGGAGCAGCAAGTGAATGAATACATCAAGTCCGCCAAATAAAAGGAGAGCAAACCCCAATATGATTAAACGCACGCTAGTACGAATGACGATATGGAATAGTACGGTCGTATTTTGCTTGCTCATCATGCTGGGGGGAGCGTTATACGGGCTGGCGCGTTATCGGATCTATTCCGACATTGACCGTCAGCTGGTGTTTAATATTAACTTAGCCGATGACTTTGCCAGATTAACGTCTGCATTTCCGCTCGGACCAGGCAATCATTAAACCAAAATTATCAAGGAAAGAAGCAGCGAGGAACTAGGACGAAAAAAAGTCCAAGACTACCGCTGCTTTATTGCTCTATCGTTATCCGTTGGCTCAATTTTTTAATTCTAGATGAAGTAAGGGGAATGGCCGACCTGTTCCGTCTAATTCTGATCGTCCTGTTTGCACAAGTCCATACCGTTTATAAAAAGCGCGAGCCCCCTCATTTTGCTCATTGACATCAACTTCGAGGTGGCTACCTTTCAATTTTTCAGTGTTTTTTAGTAATCGACTACCAATCCCCTGTCCGTGGTAATTGGGATATTGGGGAGATTATATAAACGTAGAGTTAAGATCCAACATAGAGTGTGACAATGGCATCTGGAAGCAGAAAGACATCTATTATCAATAGTAGCAAGATGCTTATACATACATATCGGAGGACAAGAACATGATCCCATAGAAAGTCGCTAATTAGCGTCTTTTTGTGAATTTTCATTATCACAACTTTTAGATGAAATAAAATTTCGAGAGGACGACAATGCAGCGCACTGCTGGTAGCGGTAGATTCATCTTGTTTTTTGCCGCCTTTGAGATTATGCTTTAATTAATTTTGCGGTGCTTGGGCGCCGCTGGCAGGCTGTTTTACTATTACAGACGATGAGGATGAGTAGATACACATATGTCAATTAATGATAATATTTTGATCAAGATCAGAGATATGAAGGACAGTCTGACACCTGTGGAGAAAATGCTCGCAGAGTACATTCTTGAAAATTTGGAGGAAATCCCTCATCTCTCGATCAAAAGCCTCGCTCAACTGACCAAGACAAGTGATGCTTCCGTGCTCCGTTTCTGCAAGACAATGGGATACAGCGGCTACCGCAGCTTCATTGTCAGCATATCGGCTTCGCTCGGTTCTATGGATGAGGAGCAACGGCACCAGTATACGGATATTCAGCCCGGTGATGATCTGAACACGATTATCGCGAACATATCCCATAATAATATCAAATCGATAGAAGATACACTGAGTGTAATTAACAAGGATCAGATTGATCGTGCGGTCAAGGTGCTGAGACAGTGCAAGCGGATCGTATTTTTCGGTATTGGCGCTTCAGGGCTTGTGGGGATTGATGCGGAACAGAAGTTTACGAGAATCAACAAAATGTGCCATACCTATAGGGACGGCCACAGCCAGCTGACAGCCGCGACACTGCTCGAGAAGCAGGATGTTGCTATTTTCATTTCCAATTCCGGGCAGACGGTGGACATTCTGGATTCACTTGAAATCGCCAAGAAGTCGGGAGCATGTATCATCGCCATCACAAAATACAACAAGAGCGAGCTTGCAGAGAAAGCCAATATCGTGCTCAGCATCTCGACGCCGGAGCTGACGATCCGGAGCGGCGCGATGGGCTCGCGCATCGCCATGCTGACGGTAATCGACATTTTATTTGCTGGCGTCGCCAGTGCAGATTACAGAAATGTTAAAAAATATCTAACAAGAACCCACAACATTATTACTAGCAAAAACCGCAAATAATAGGAGAGACACCGGGAGGGGAATGATTCTGCCGGTGTTTTTTTATGTCTTTGTAAGAAATAAAAAATCATAAAAATATTTTATTATAAAATTTTATTTCAAAAACTATTGACCAAATTGTGAATTCTCGCTAAGATGCAATTAAGAAATTTACATAACATGGATAGGGGGATAGCCATGGATGAGTATCTGGCGGGCCTGACGACAGAAGAGATCAATGAGGAGACTCAGATGATCGACGAGTTAACAACAGAACAAATGCTGCGTCTTATGAACGAGCAGGATGCCAAGGTGCCTGACGCCGTAAAAGCTGAAATACCGCGAATTATGAAAGCGGTTGATATTTTGCACCATGTGCTCAAAAACGGTGGTAGGATGTTTTACATAGGAGCTGGGACATCCGGCCGACTTGGTGTTCTTGATGCTTCGGAATGTTCTCCTACTTTTGGTACTGACCCGTTGCTGGTGCAGGGTCATATCGCCGGTGGCGATGTGGCGCTGAGGCTGGCAGTTGAAGGTTATGAAGATAACGCAGAGGAGGGGATAGCACTCATTGAACGCTGCGGCGTGACGGACAAGGATGCAGTGGTTGGCATCACAGCCAGCGGCAGTGCACAGTTTGTGATCGCAGGACTACGGAAGGCTGGAGAGATTGGAGCAGCCACCATCGGTGTGGTTAACAACAAGAACTCTAAGGTCGAGCCGGTCTGTGATGTGTGTATCGCTCCGGTCGTGGGGCCTGAGGTCATTATGGGATCAACCCGATTAAAGGCGGGCACGGCACAAAAGCTGGTTCTGAACATGCTGACAACCTGCACCATGGTAAAGCTCGGCAAGACCTACAACAACCTGATGGTTGATTTGAAGGCGAGCAATATCAAATTGTACGACCGCTCGGTACGAATCATTAGGGCAGCTACGGGGGTAGACGACAAAACAGCTATTGCTTATTTAGAAAGCGCTTCCATGAGCAGTAAGCTGGCCATCATGATGATCAAGACAGGCCTAGACGCCGAGAAGGCGAAGCAGGTACTGAACGAGAATGAAGGAAGCTTGAAGAAGGCTTTCGCACAACTGCAGAAATCGTAAATTTGTATATTCTAAGGGAGGTTTGTGATTTTATGAAAAAGAAATTGCGTGTGTTGGCACCTGTTCTTGCTTTATCTCTTGCATTATCGGCTTGCGGCGGCGGCAGCGAGCCGAAGGCCGCTGATCCGAACACCGGGTCAAACGGCGGCGGCTCAAAGGCCGAGGCCAAAGATACGATCACAGCCCTTCTTCCGCCAATCTCTCCTAACTTCCAAGACAACTTCGCTCAGATGGAAAAGGACTTTAATGCTCTTTATCCGAATCTGACCTTGAAAATCGAGCCCGCCAGCTGGGAGGATATGACTCAGAAGCTGGATACCCAGGTGAACGCAGGCAGCCCGCCTGACATCGCCTTCATCGGCTCCGGCGGTCTTTCCAAATATGTTGAGCAGGAAATGCTGATGAACATTAAGGATACCGCTACTCCTGAAATGCTTGAGGATTTTGATGCGGCTCCGCTGGAATATATGAAGCTTGGGGACGCCCTTTACGGCTTCCCGGGATATATGGAGGTTCACGCGATCGGCGGAAATAAGCAGTTCCTTGAAGAAGCCGGCATTGATTACAAAAAGGTTCAAAAAGAGGGATGGACCTATGAGGAATTCCGGGAGCAAATCAAGAAGGGTGTAGTCAAGGAAGGGGATAAAACATCCCGTTACGGCTTCGTATTCGCAACTTCTGGCGTTGCCTCCAAGGACTATCTGAACATTCTCATCAAGAACGCAGGCATGCCGCACGCTTTCGATAAAGATCTGAAGTATGCTTACACAAGCAAAAACTTCCTTGAAGTCCTGAAGGCGATCCGTCAAATGATCGACGACGGCTCCATGCCGAAAGAGCTCAGCTCCGTGGATGCTGGCAAGCGCTGGAATATGTTCCTGACCGGTCAAACGATGATTACCGGTAAAGGTCTGGCTACGTTCGAGAACTCTGCGAACAAGAACAATGAGAAGATTAAAGCGAACGACGGAAGTGCCGTTCAAGGAAGTATTCCAGTTGAGTACATCGTGCTGTCGGTTCCGACCTTTCTTGGCGAGAAGCAGCAGGCCAGCGTTGCCGTTGACGGTTATGTCGCATTCCGCGGTAAGAAAGAGCCGACTCCTGAGCATAAAGCCAATGTCGTGAAAGCTGCTCATTTCCTGGCTTCCGGTAAAGTAGCCGCTACAACGAACAATGATCTGTTCGCTGCTCATATTACAAAAAGCGGCAGAGAAGCTGCGAAGGAAATGACAATTAACAGAAATCCAGACAACGTGGCAGCAGTAGAGACCTTGCTCTCTCAAGCTACACCGGCACGTACCGACATTCCAACGGATCTCGGTGCTAAATCCATCAAGCTAGAAGACGAAGTTATGATCCCTAAACTGCAGGCCTTGATTGCCGGCGAAATCACGCCAGAACAGATGTATGATGCTGTGAAGACCGCTGCTGTTGATGCCTTCGGAGAAGATGGAATCGTAAAAGACTAATTCTTTGCACCCTTGGTGGCCGTATGCTGTGGCATGCGGCTGCCTTGGTTCTTACATGCAGGTTGTTGAACCGCACAGTGAAAGGAGCTTTGCATAATGTCCCCAATCGCCAAACCTGTAAAAAGACGCCGGATTAAAGGTGACAGCGGATATGGCTACGCCTTTATCGCCGTTGCACTTATCGTCTTTGCGATGTTTACCGCTTACCCCGTTGTAAGTGCGTTTATCATCAGCTTTCAAAAGTATAAACCGCTAGGCTCCAATTTTATCGGATTTGAGAATTACGCTGCCACATTTGCTGACAGCCTGTTCTGGAAATCCATTAAGAACACGCTGGTTTACACGGTGCTTACCGTACCGGTCGGCCTGTTCATATCATTTGCCGTAGCGATCCTGATTCTGCCGCTGCGCAAGAAAACTCAGAGCGTGTTTAAAGCCATCTACTATTTGCCTGCAGTTGCGTCCGGCGTGGCCTTGTCCGTGGTATGGCTGTGGATTTTTGATCCGATGCCTTCCGGTATTCTTAATCAGTTACTCGGCCTGTTCGGGATCAGCAACAACAACTGGCTCGGCTCCAGCTCCACCGCGATGTTCTCTCTCGTTCTGATGTCATGGCTTTCCAGTCACGGAACGAGCATTATTATTTATCTCGCCGCCCTGCTCGGTATTGACGAGAGCTACTATGAAGCTGCTGAACTGGATGGGGCAAGCTTTCTCAAAAAGCTGTGGTATATCGTCATTCCTTGTCTGAAGCCTACGACCCTATTCCTCCTGGTTACAGGCGTTATCGGATCCTTCCAGGTATTCCAGAACGCTTACCTGATGACAGGCGGAGGTCCGGATAATGCAACAACGATGGTCGGCCTGCTTATTTTCAACAACGCCTTTAAATATTTTGAATTCGGCGAAGCAGCTGCCCAATCGCTTGTTCTGGCCTTGATCATTGCTACAATCTCATTCATTCAATTCAAATTTATGGGCAAAGAAGTGGAGTATTAAGGAGAGGAGGGCACCGATATGGCTTTATACAACAGTCACAACGGCAAGCCTGTTCGCAGACAGACACGCAATATAGCAGTTATGGTTATTCTGGTTATTTTCGCTCTGGCTACACTGTTTCCGATTTACTTCATGTTTATTTCGTCATTCGGAGATCCGGTGGAAGCAGGGGCGATGAACTATGCACTGTTTCCTACCAAAATATCGCTGGATTCCTATAAATTCTTCTTCGATTATAGTGAACATTCCGTACAGTGGCTTCTCAACTCGCTGATTGTGGCATCCGCAGTTATGGTGTCTAACGTATTCTTTGCGAGTCTGGCGGGATACGCATTCTCCAAAATCAGATTCAAGGGCAGAACGGTCCTGTTCTCCGTATTGCTCGTTTCCATGATGATTCCATATCAGGTGACACAGGTGCCTCTTTACATCCTGATCGTTAACACATTCCAGATTCAGAACACCTACGAGGCGATGATTGTTCCCGGATTAGTTACGGTGTACAACATCTTTTTGGCGAAGCAGTTTATGTCAAGCATTCCTTCAGAAGTCCTCGAGTGTGCCAAGATTGAGGGATGCAACCAGTTTCAGATTTATTTCAAAATCATACTGCCGCTATCCAAAACCGTTCTTGCCGTCATGGCAATCCTTACCTTCATGGACAGCTGGAATACCTTCTTCTGGCCTTTCCTCGTAACGAATACGATGGATATGCAGACCATACAGGTAGGGCTTAAAAACTTCCGGTTCGCCAACACAACCTATTTCGCACCGATGATGGCCGGAGCAACGATATCCGCCATTCCGATGTTCATTCTATTTTTCAGCCTGCAGAAGTACTTCCTGGAGGGGGTTACCGTTGGGGCTGTAAAAGGCTAAGAAGTAGCGAATGAACCGAATGCCGGCAACAGAACGATGAATATGAGGAAAGAGCCAAGACTGCAGACCTCGCGGGACATAACGCCTATCTTCTTCATGTGCTCCAGCATAAAGGCAAGGTTTGACTCCGCCGTCCTGATTCATGCGGCATCAGCGGTTCTTCTTATATCCGTATTTTGCTTGCGGTGACTTTCCTGCTGGATTGTCTGCAAAATACCATATAGAGGAATTCAAGCCTGTCGGTAACACAGCATTGAGAACTGCCGGGAAGCAGGAGAAGCGATAACCCGGCTTGCCTATAATGAATCAAAATTCTTGTTTGAGCATGGAGGTGTCGCGCCATATGCTAACGACTTGGGATCATCGTTATACAGAAGCCGTTATCGAATTTTGGAATACGGAAGCGGTGAAGGATGGCTATAAGGAGCTTACACCTGAAAGCCTGGACCGTATATTTCTATCGAGCCCTTATTTTGATCCAGAGAATACCTTCCTCTGGATGGATGACGGCCAGGTGAAGGGCTTTACCTGCGGATGCACGGGGGATGATCTTCCGCTGGGGCAGGTTGCAGGTTATCTGACTTGTATTGTGATAGCTGAGGAGCTGCAGAGTGACGAGATTTACTCAGAGCTGCTTAAAGCAATTGAGAACCGGTTCAGGACACTGGGAAAGAAGCAATCCGAGGTGCTTTTTTTCAATCCGATGATGCTGCCCTGGTATATTCCGGATACGCCGAAGCATGAACATAACAATGCACCGGGCGTTCCGATCGGCAGTAGACTTCATTCGTTCCTGGCAGCGCAGGGTTACATAGAACGGGCTACCGAATGTGCGATGTATTTGGATCTGTCCGCGTTCACCTACCTTGATGAGATGATAGCGAAAGAACAGAAGGCCGCTTCAGAGGGGTATGCCGTGGAGCTGTTTGACGCAGCAAAGCATCACGGTGTAGCCGAAATGCTTCAAGGCTTCGACAATCCGCTGTGGCAAAAGGAGATTACGGCTTCAACGGAGCAGGGAACTCCGGTTGTGATCGCCGTCAGAGACGACAAGGCAGCAGGATTCGCCGGACCCGTTATTCGTCAGGACAACGGAAGAGGATATTTTGCAGGGATCGGCGTACACCCGGACCATGAAGGTCATGGTCTTGGCAGTGTATTATTCTTCAAGCTTTGTGAGGCGTTCAAGAACATTGGCACGGACTATATGTCACTATATACAGGCAAGGACAACCCGGCCCTTCGGATCTATGAGAAGGCTGGGTTCAGAACTGTCAAATACTTTGCAGTTATGCGAAAGGAGTTATCACTATGAGCGATCAGAAATTAACGATTCTCGCCATTGGCGGGCATGTCGGCGATGCGGAGCTAACAGCAGGAGGTGTGCTAGCCCACCATTCCTTAAAGGGAGATCATATCGTAACGCTTGCCCTGACGGCTGGTGAGCGCGGTGTCCCTGCCGGGCAGGATATGGCAGAATACCGGGAGCAGAAGGTAAGGGAAGCCAAGGCTTTTGCAGACATGCTGAACGGGGAAGCCATTGTGTTGGATACGCCGGATGGTGAGCTGAAGGATGATGACGATAACCGCTGGGCTGTGTGTGATGTGATCCGCAGAGTACGGCCGAACGTGATTATTACACACTGGACAAACAGCATGCACAAAGACCATATGACGACACACCGCATTGTGAACGATGCCCGTTTCTATGCAGGTCTGCCTTCCTTCGAGCGTGAGCTGCCAGCCTTCTTCGCCTCCACGCTGTATTATGCGGAGAATTGGGAGGATGCCGTTGACTACAAGCCTTATGTATATGTCGATTTCTCTCAAGAAGCGTTCGATCTGTGGATGAAGGCTGTATCACAGCACTGGTTCGTAACGGGCAGCAAGTCGTTCCCTTACCTTGAATATTACAAGCATCTTGCCCGTGTCCGGGGGATTGAAGCCCGTAAAGAATACGCAGAAACATTCATGATTCCCGAAGAAAGCAAGCGTGTGTTGAAGAGCGAGCTGTAAGGGAGGCTGCTATAATCCATTTGATAACATGATCTAAAGGTACAGTAATCGTTTCGCATATCAAAATCAGCATTGGTTAAGAAATGAATTTGAGAAGTTTATAAATGAATGAACACAACCTTGGTTTGTAAATCATATTTATTGGATCTTTGTGTTTTTAGAAATGAGAGGAGTGATGTCTTATGGGAAGACATTTAATCGATAATAGGGCAAATAAAAATCAGGGGATAACGTATAAATAGCCCTGGAAACTACGTGAATCCCCAAGTTGAGGGGACGATTATATGAATCAACAGCCGATTAAGTTCAAGATCGACAATGTATCTTTTGAACTTCAGGATCAGCACGATTTCACATGGCTTCAATCTATTGGTACCGTTTTTTGTGTGTTTGATCAGCAAGATTCTGGTAACATCAGTTTCGGAATCGAAAAGAACGATAAAAAGCTATTTGTTAAATACGCGGGTTGTAGACCAATGGAGTTTTCCGGAAACCCTAGAGATGCAATATCTAGGTTAAAGGTTGCCGTTCCGTTGTACAAGACCTTAGGACATCCAAATCTCATTAGTCTTATTGATCATTTTGAAACGAAAGACGGGTATGCTGCTATATTTGAATGGTTTAATGGCGAATGCCTGCATTCACATTGGTTGTTTGCCGTTCAACCAAAACATAGTCATCCTGAATCGCCTTTCTACAGGTTCAAACAGTTATCCATAGAGAAAAGGTTGCAGTCACTTGATACTATATATGAGTTCCATAAATATGTGGAGTCCAAAGGCTACATTGCGGTTGACTTCTATGATGGTAGTATTCTGTATGATTTTTCAAAGGATTTAACCAGGATCTGTGACATCGACTTCTACAGGTTGGCACCTTCTGTAAATGACATGGGAGAGAGCTTTTGGGGAGCAAGACGTTCGAAATCTCCTGAAGAGTTTATATTAGGTGCGCCTATTGATGCAAGAACGAATGTTTTCACGATGGGAGCTATCGCTTTTGGATTACTTGGTGGCGAAATGGATCATTCATTTTCAAAATGGGAAGCAAACAGATCACTTTACGAAGTCGCTTTACGAGCAGTTAGGAAAGATAGAGAACAACGATATCAAACTATTTATGATTTTAAAAATGCTTGGGATTCAGTTAAAAATTAAACTACGGATCACACACTCCAGAAACATTGTCATCTAGATCCGATCCAATCCACATGAACAACACACAAGACTGCCGTTCGCAAAACGGCAGCCTTGTTTCAATCAGTTATATATTGTCGGGGGACAAGAACAAAGTCCCATTGAAAGTCGAGCCGATTACCGATTAGATAAGCGTCTAACTATGTTTCCATGCAATTTCATTAAGGTAACGGGCAGGATTACTCACCAATCTGAATTGATTGAAGAATCGCTTGTGAAAGATACATTAAATCTGGCTTATGTGGCGTTAAGCAGACCGCGCTATTTCGCAGGTGTAGCGATGCATAAAGAAAATGTTTCGGATGAAACCATTTTGGTCGCAGCAAGACATGGTTAGAGGATCGTAAAAGTTGAAAAGGCATACGAATCCCTTTCAGAGGAGTTGTCGCATCTGACTTTACAATCCGTTAATTGATTTTGGAGAAAAAACTATTTGAAGTGATATCAAGCTGTCTATATGCCATGAGACACAATTCTAATCCGACTTATTATGTCGTTGCATCTGATAAGACCTTTAAGATAACTGTGAAAACCTAGACAGGGAAAGGCTTCAGCAGTTTTAATCGGATCTCATCGGAAAGCAGTTCTATCGCTGGCAGCGATGAGGTCAGGGGTTCGATCCCCCTACGCTCCACCAAAATGCCGATAAACCCTTACGTAAAAAGGTTTTTTTGTTTCTCTCTGTACGTTTCGGTTTTTGCGTTCGTAACATTTTAGGCTTGTGTCCTCACTTCTTGAAAATTTGATTTTTTTAGTCGTGGCCACACATTTGGTCACACTAAGATATTTTTTGGCGGCGTTGCGACTTTTTCGGAAGCGAGCATGCTCCGTTCAGACCTTTATGTTTCCTTAAAGCAAAGCAACCGCCCTGTCCTCTGTCGAAGGCAGGGCGGTTCAATTTGTTCTGCTCCGATTACTCCGCTGAAAGGCGGTCAGAAGTTTGAAGGCGAATTATTGAATCGAACAAGCTGCTCTAATGCGTTTCTTTATGCGTCTTAAACCCGAATTATATAAAGGAATATTTCAAACTGACGGAACCAATAGAAGGATTCGATATTCCATAACATGAAGAAAAGCCACTTCTATCTAACGAGACTCGAATAGTACTGTGTCCGAGTTTAGTGGAAAGCGCCTTGATAGTGACACCAGATATGATCGAAATGCTGGCATGCTTAGCCTTGATTCACCGTAGAAGGCCAAATGTCCACATTTGTATATGGAATGTAAACACATGTATATCGATGCTTCATTGCCCTCTACTTATAATGAAGTTGCCGCAGCAAATAGCATGGAAGGTCATGCGGGTTGCTTGTGGTAATTCAAATTACAATGGGAGGGATATTCGTGGGTTTACGGCAGAGGGTTATTTTTTTAGTTATTTTTGTTAGCGCTTTCATAATGGTGACCACCCCTTCGGAGATGTCCAATGCCGCAACAGGGAATATGGCTCTAGGGAAGACGGCTTATTCGTCGTCGAACGAAGTGGATTTTTTCGGACCTGAGAAAGCGGTCGATGGGGGCACCGAAAATGCAAGCCGCTGGTCTTCGGAAAGAACGGACGATCAGTGGTTTTACGTTGATCTGGGCGAGCCTGTAGAAATCGGAAGAGTAATCATCAACTGGCAGACTCCGGCGGAGCAATATCAAATTCTCGTATCCGACGATGCGGTATCCTGGCGGAACGTATTCGCGGACAACCGCGTGCTCGTCGCGTCCGGGCCGGGTGAAGATACGATCGATTTCGAGTCGACAGTGGCGCAATACGTCAAGTTTCAAGGGAAGACGCGACGTCCTATTGAGGGCGTTTATTACGGATACTCCTTCTGGGAATTCGAGGTATACAAAGGCAGAACGCAACTGCAGCCAATAATGGACGCGGTAAAAAACAGCATGGTCGTCTCCGAAGGGGATACCCTGCTGAATCTGCCCGCTGTACCGGAAGGTTATACGCTGACGCTAGTGAACACGGACAGCTTGCCGGTGATCGACGTGCAGGGCAATATTCATGCGCCGCTTGTCGATACTCAGGTTCAGCTGCTGCTGCAAATCCAGAGCGACAGCGATCCGACATATCTCTTAACGGATAATGCGCTAGTCACCGTACCCGGCCTCTACGAGCAGACGAGCGATCGGAACCCGGAGCCGCGTGTTATTCCTTCTTTGCGTGAGTGGCTGGGCGCAACCGGCGAGTTCCGCTTGTCGGACAAATCCAAAATCGTCATTCGCGCAGATGATGAAGCGGCTCTGCGGGGGACGGCTGACATTTTGCAGCAGGACTTATTGGATTTAACGAAGTTGTCACTGACAGTTGAGGTTGGTTCTCCTCAAGAGGGAGATATCTATTTGATGCTGGATGCCGCGCAAGCGGGATTGGGGAAAGAGGGATATGAGCTGAATATCGGCGAGTATGCTTCTGTTGCTGCGTCCGAGCAGACGGGAGTCATGTTCGGCACGAGAACGATCTTGCAACTGCTCGGCCACGCTGCCGATCATAAGGCGATGCCTAAGGGGCAATCGCGCGATTATCCGAAATACCCAGATCGGGGCTTTATGCTCGATGTGGGCCGCAAGTTTTATACGATCGAGTTTTTGCAGGACTATGTCAAGCTGATGTCCTACTATAAGATGAACCGGTTCCAGATTCACCTGAACGATGATGTGGGCGATGTCGGTTACTTCCGTCTGGAGAGCGAGAAATTTCCGGGAGTGACGAGCAAGGACGGCTATTATACGAAGCAGCAATTCAGAGACCTGCAGCTGCTTGGGATGGAATACGGCGTAAACGTCGTGCCGGAAATTGATACGCCGGGCCACTCCGGCGCGTTCATCGCCTACGATTCTCAATTGGGCAGCAACAATCAGCTGGATATCAATCGTCCAGAGACGCTCGACTTCATTAAAGCACTCTTTGACGAGTATCTCGACGGCAGCAATCCGACCTTCGTCGGCCCGGATGTGCACATCGGCACTGATGAATATTTCGGCGACGACAAGGAGGCGTACCGCAGGTACGTGGATATGCTCCTTAACCACATTAACAGCAAAGGCAAACGCGCCCGTCTATGGGGCAGTCTGTCCGCATACGACGGCACGACGCCGGTCATCAACAATGCGACGATGGACATCTGGTATGAGCCGTACGGAAGCGCTCAGCAGGCCGTGGAGCTCGGCTATGATATTATCAATACCAATACGAATTTGCTCTACATCGTTCCGCAGCTGTACCGCAGCTATTTGAATTACGATTTTATTTACAACGAGTGGGAGCCTAACGATTGGCTGGAGACGAAGCTTCCTTATGCGCATCCGCAGGTCAAAGGCGGCATGTTCGCGCTCTGGAACGATGTGTCCGTAGAGAAAGGCGTATCCATGGCGGACTCGCATCAGCGGATCTTGCCTTCCATGCAAGTGCTGGCGGAAAAGCTGTGGAGAGGCAACCGCATCGATCGGAACTTCGCAAGCTTCCAGGCGGATGCCGCAAGGTTCGTGGACCCGCCGGGTGTTCATCAGTCACACAAGCTTCAAATCGACAATGAGCGGCATCTCGTGCTGGATTATACCTTCGACGAAGGCTTCGCGGACCGTTCGGGGAACGGCTTTGACGGCAACGCGGTGAACGCAGGCACAGAGAATGGAGTCTTCGGTCAAGCCGTGAGGCTAAACGGCGGGGCCAGCTACGTGGAAACGCCGCTTCGCACGCTTGGTTTCGGCTGGACGATGTCCATGTGGATCAAACCGGACGCTGACAACCCGCAAGGAGTTGTGCTGCTGGAATCTCCGGACGGACAGCTGAAATACAACATTGGGGGCAGCGGCAAAATCGCCATCACAAAAGAAAATTACGTCAGCGAATTCAATTATAAGCTGCCGACCGATCGCTGGACCCATGTCATTATGATCGGCGACGACACGGGGACCTCCATCTTCATTAACGGCAGTGAATATACGGCTACTCTCAAAGACGGCTCCAAGCTGGAAACATTCGTTTTGCCGGTAGCCAAAATCGGCAGCGAAACGAATGCTTTTAAAGGCTTGATTGACGAACTCATCGTAAGGAACACCTACTTGGACCTGCATGGAAATCTGGCTTTGCATAAGCAAGCTGAATCCTCGCAACCGGAATCCTCGTCCTACACGGCGGATAAAGCGGTGGACGGCAGAGGGGATACCAGATGGTCCAGTGATTGGGTGGACGATACCTGGTTCATGGTGGATCTAGGTGAAGTGAAGAACATTGATGCTGTATCTATTTTGTGGCAAACAGCTTATGGTTCGAAGTACCGCATTCTCGTGTCCGAGGACAAGGAGAACTGGATGAACGTTGTGAAAGACAACAACGGGGAGATTAACGGAAAGCCGGGACGAGTCGTGACTACCTTCCAGAGCACGCCAGCCAGATACGTGAAGTTCGAAGGCGTGTCCAGAGCTACTATGTTCGGCTATTCCTTTGAGGAATTTGAAGTGTACGGCGAGGAATATAAACTCGGCAATCTACGGCCGATTATCGACCTGTTGACGGCTATCGAGGCCGACAAGCTTGTGGAGGACAATTACTCTCCTGAGGGCTGGGCACAGCTTCAGCAAGCGATTGGGCAAGCGACTGCGGCTATTCAAACCGCCCAGCTGTCTCGTCCTGAGGCCGAACAGGCGTATGCAGGGCTGAGCGTTGCGCGTGATCGTCTAACGATCGAAGACGTAATGGGTCTGATCGAGCTTAATGTAAACGGAAGTATCGCATCCAACCTTTACCTCCCGCAGAAAGGGCAGCTCGGTACGCGCATCGTCTGGAGCAGCTCAAAACCCGACTACCTGAATGCGAATGGACAGTTGTTGAAACGTCCGTCAAGCGGGTCAGGCGACATGGAGGTCGTACTGACCGCGACGATCAGCAAGGGAGCTGCATCCGCGGAGAAAACGTTCAAGATCAAAATCAAAGCGCTGCCTGGCTCCGGCGGCGGAGGATGGGTTCCGACTCCAGTAACTCCTGATCCGGAAGAAGGCCGTAACGGCGGTTCGAATCCGGGAGGTGAAGATCCAGGCAATGGCAATGAGAACGGCAGCGGCAACGGCGGGGAGTCCGGCGGATCGACAACGGTTCGGCTGAACGATATTGCGAGCCATTGGGCAGAAGCGTCCATCAAACGGGCGGTTGAGCTTGGATTCGTAGCGGGCTACACCGACAAGACGTTCAAGCCGAATAAGACGGTCAGCAGAGACGAATTCGTCGTCATGCTGGTCAAAGCGTTGAAGCTGCAAGGTGCGAACAGTTCGCTGGACTTCGCGGACGCAGGTTCGATTCAAACCTGGGCGAAGCCTTATATTGCACAAGCCTTGGCATCCGGCCTGATCAGCGGCTATGCGGATGGGACATTCCGACCGAAGGTTTCGATTAGTCGAGCAGAACTGGCAGCAATGATTGTTCGCGGCTTGGGTCTGAAGACTGCGGAAGGGCATGAGCTCTCTTACACGGACGCGGATCAAATCCCGGCTTGGGCGAAGCCGTATGTGGCAGCAGCCCAGGAGGCGGGAGTGATGAACGGTCGCGGGGACAACCGGTTCGCGCCGGCCGCCTCAGCGACGAGAGCTGAAGCAGTGACCGTTATTCTGAATATGCTTGATGCGCTTGCGGAGTTGAAGGAACAGGAGCAGAACTAATTATGCATAGAAAGAGAGCGTGAGATTAGGTGAAAACTAGACGAAGTTTGACTGCTTTGCTGCTTGTCCCAGTCATGCTGTTATCGTTAATATCGTCTGTGAATGCGGAGGAGGTGGGCAGAGAAAGTGCCGGCTTTTATAATCTGGCCCAAGGGAAAATGTACACATGGTCGGAACAGCCGGAGGGCGCTTTCCCGGATGACGGGACGAAGCTGACGGACGGCAATGCCGCCGACCCCTCGCGTGACAGCGGCAACTGGGTGGGCCACCGCAACAAGAAATCCCGTTCGGTTGTGTTTGATCTAGGCGAGCAAAAGACGGTTCAGGAGGTGAGCGCGAGTTTCCTGCACGATTGGCCGAACAACGAAACGCTTGTGCCGCTCACCGTTTCGTTCTACGCGTCGGACGATGGGGTGAGCTGGGGCGTATTGTCTCATAATGCAACTCAGTTGTTATGGGGCGACCAGACCAACATCGAGACATTTGCATGGGACGGCAGCCCTGAAACGGGAGCTGTCAAGCGTGGCGATTATACCGAAGGACTCGTATACGCTCGGTATGTAAAAGTAGTGTTCTCCATGCATCCGAGGGCATGGAGCATGATTGACGAGGTGACGATTACCGGTGCGGATGGCTTGATCGCCGGAGCGCAGCCGGTACAGCCTGAGCCTTACGCCCTCCTGCAGCCTGGAGATGCTACTGGCGGGATTCAAAACCTGGGCTTGCTGTATAACGGACACTACGCGGACGGCACAGGAAATTGGACGAAGGAACGGGCTATCCCTAATATCAGTTATGTGAACGAGCAGGGAGAGCCTGTCGATTGGCTGTTCGACGGCGTGCTGTATCTGGGCTTGACATCGGATAACGGCAGAGGCTTCGGAGCGACAGAAGCGGCCGGCAAAGCCAGAAAACAGGAATGGGAATGGTATTTGGATAAAACGTTTAACGCTGGCGGCGATATGAGCGCGTTGAACGAGGCGACGGTCGAGGCAGGCGTGAAGCTTGGCGAGCCCGACCATAAGACGAAGGTTGTTCTGATGATTCCAGAACCGGGCGAGTACCAGTCCGACTTCGGCAGCATTGACGGCGAGGATCTGAACTTCGATGTAGGTGCGGTCGGCGATGCCGCATCGCTGGATAACAGGGCCAAAGCGATTCAGTGGTGGGTCGATGAAGTGCAAGCCAGATGGACGGCTGCGGGCTACTCGAACCTGGAGCTCGTCGGCATGTATTGGCTGGAGGAACAAATCAGCACGCATGCGACCGGGCCGGAGATGGTCAAGAAAGCGAGCGACATCGTTCGTAACGCAGGCCTGAAGCTGTTCTGGATTCCTCATTTTATGGCCTATAAGGCATTCATGTGGAAGGATGTCGGCATTGATGCCGTATCTCTGCAGCCGAACTATTTCTTCGAGAAACTGGACCCTTCGCGTCTGGAGGATACAGCGGATATGGCGAAGCGGTACGGCATGTCGCTGGAGCTGGAATTCGACGACCGGATGATCAACGACGCCGTCTTCCGCGAGCGGTTCATCGAGTACTTGAACAGCGGCGTGGATACCGGTCTGATGCAGCATGGATATAAAGCTTACTATCAAGGCAACAACGCTGTATACAAAGCGGCGAAAAGCACAGACCCAGCTACCCGCGTGCTTTACGATTGGCTATACCAATTCTCTAAAGGCACTTATCAGGAGCAAGACGCTGCTCCGCCTGATGTTGTAGCGCTCATGAACGGGCAGCCGATCTCGGAGCATACGATCGTGCCTGATACGACACAAGCCGCCTTCACCTGGACCATTCCGGGAGATGACGGGAGCGGGATTGTTAAAGTTACGGCCAAGTATGACGGCAAGCCTTATACGGAAGGAACTGTTGTAGATCTGACGGGTAAGCCGGGTAAGCATGTGCTGGAGCTGACGGTGGCGGCTGCCAAATCCAAGACGGTTAAATTCGTAATAGAAGCTCGTTTGGGCGCTGAAGGCCTATTGGCTCTTGTTGATAAGTACGCGGACAACAAGCAGCTTAGCAATGCCGATACGGTACGCGCTATGCGCAACGCCTTGATCATGATGGAGCGTACGCAAGAGAGCGACCCTGAGCAAGCCAGGGACTATTTGGTGGCATTCAATGCGAAGCTGGAAGAAGCTAAAGGCCTTGAGTTTGTAACGGAAGGCGCTTATACGGCGCTGAAGGAAGGTGTGTATTATGAGGCTGGCAGCATCGCACAAGATAAAGAAGCAGAGGCATCCTCGACGGAGGCCGCAGGTCTGGAGCCTGCGAAGGCGTTGGACGGCGCACCGGCCACGCGTTGGGCGAGCGAAGTGCGCGATACGGCTTGGTTCCAGGTTGATCTGGACAGCCAGCAAACCTTCGATACGATCCGCATCGATTGGGAATATGCGCGCGCGGACCAATACCGTCTGAGCGTCTCGGATGATAAGCAGACGTGGGAGCCCTTGAAAGTCGGCAACAATGGCGTGGTTAAAGCTGCCGACGGCAAGAACACCCTGGTATTCCCGGCAACGACGGCAAGATACATCAAGTTTGAGGGATTGAATCGGGCAACGTTTTACGGTTATTCCTTCTATGAATTCGGCGTATACGATCTTGCCCCGAAGCAAGAGCTAAAGACGTTGGACGGCATACAAGCCGCTGTGGACGCTTCCACGAAGAAAGTCACGATTGACGGTCTGGTCATGAACGGCAAGAAAGAACGTTTGTATGTGAAAGTGCTTGACCCAAAAGGCAACATTCAATATACCGGTCAGACGGGCACTGAGGATGACGGAAGCTTCCGCATCACCTTTACGTTGACCGGAGAAGAGCAAGGGAAGTATACGGTCGAGCTGGAAACAGATGACATGACGACTTCCGAGCAGGTCGCCTTCGAATATCGCAATCCGCCTTCCACTGGTGGAGGCAACGGTGGAGGTAGCGGTGGAGGCAGCGGTGGAGGCAGCGGTAGAAGCAACGGTGGAGGCGGTCAGGCGCAAGATCCGTATACGTTGCAATCGGACGGTTCAGTCAAAGCCGTGCTTGTCCCGACGATGAACGGCCAGCAGGCTGCCGCTGCGGTCGGGGCGTGGGATCTGAATGCCGCCATTCAGAGGGCAGTGGCCGACAGCAAAGGTAATAAACATGTTCATGTTGAATTGAAGTCGTCGAACGCGGCTGGGAGCTATGCTTTGGAGCTTCCGGCGGCTAATCTGACGAACCAGTCTAATCTGATTCTGCATATCTCCACGCCGTACGCTCAGCTTGTTTTGACTGGTGACATGCTGGCAGGAGTCAAGGAGAATGCTGGAAAGCTGCTCGTAATCGTAAGCGATTATGCGGGCGAGTATCGCAGTAACGAAGCGGCCGGGCGGATCGGCAACAGGCCAATCGTAGAAGTTGCATTGCAACTGGACGGTGAGTCTCTGTCTTGGAAAAATGCGAAGGCACCGATTTCGATTGCCATTCCGTATTCGCTTCAAGCGGGAGAGCAAGCTGTTGATCTGCAAGCTTTCGAGCTGATGGGCGATAGCGCGGCGGCAATTAATGGCGCGTCTTATGACAAAGACAAGGATATGCTGCGATTCTCCATCGACCATGTCGGCGTCTATGCTATCGGCGGGAAGAATCCGGCTGCATTTACCGACCTTGGCAAGCATGAATGGGCGCGCGAGGCGATCGATAAGCTGGCCGAAAGAGGCATCGTCAAAGGCACCTCGATCGAAAAGGGCACTTTCAGCCCCGCAAATCAGGTAACGCGAGCTGATTTTATCTTGATGCTGGCGAACATGCTTGACCTGCGTGCCGAAATCGCCTCGACGTTCGCCGATGTGAAGCCGAATGATTATTACTACGATGCGGTGTCCATCGCCAAGCAATTGGGAATCGCTTCGGGAGTGAACGAAGTTAACTTCGCTCCTCGTGATTCAATCAGCCGCCAGGATGCTATGGTTATGCTGACCCGAGCGCTGCATACGACGGGGGCAATAAAGCCGTCCGCATCCGGTTCAACACTTGAGGGCTTCCGTGATGCGAGCCAGATTGCGCCATATGCTGCGGACAGCGTGGCAACGATGTTCGAGTATGGGCTGGTTACGGGCTCTAACGGCTATATGAAGCCGAAGAGTACGACCAGCAGGGCTGAAGCGGCGACGTTCTTGTATCGCGTTCTTCAATTAATCGAGGGGCAGCTGCAGTAGTAGACGCGGGAACAATTGATTTAAAATTATTTATAAAAAGAACTAATGAAATCCGCTAAATCGTCAGATCGACGGCTTAGCGGATTTTGTGCAAAGATGAATTAATTCAACTTATACATAGCAACCGCACCTCTAAATCGATAGACTCTAGTTAAAGGTTGTTGTAATGAAGGACGGCCGGCTCATATAAAGGGGTGTAATGAATGAACGAAATCATAAAGAAGAAGCTGCTGGACAAAAATGAACTGCTGATCAACATGGTGATCGAACGCGCAAGAAGAGATTTTCGAGACGATATCGCAATTATTGGGCTTACTGGTTCGTTTAGCACCGGGGACTTTCACGAGAAGAGCGATCTTGATTTAATTATCATAAATAATACAGAAAGGGGATGGGGAATATCCGATTGCTTCATCTTAGATGACGTTGGCTATGACATCTATTGCACACCATGGGATACAAGAATACACGCACAATCCATCTTAGAGAGTCCCAACGTATCAAGCCTAACCGAGCTTAAAATTCTCTATTATGCAAAGCCTGAGGATTTGGAGAAATTGAACGACTTTAAGCAAAAAGCTCTTGATGCGCTTGCGGAGCCGATAGGAGAAGCGTGTCTTAATCGAGCAAAAAAATGGATCGATCTGGCTAAGCAAGCATACAGCGATACGATGCTGGGTGATAATATCGGTTCAGTGAGACATGCATCTGCCGGCGTTCTGTACAATCTGGTCAATGCCTTGGTCAACATGAACAACACGTGCATCAAACGAGGAATCAAGCGATATTTAGAAGAAATACGCTCGTATCGCTATGTTCCAGATGATCTCGAATCCTTATACATGTCAGTCATCGAAGCTCATACCATTGAAGAGATCCGAATTGCTTCTTTTAATATGTTGAACAGCGTTACGAGGTTACATAGCAAGATGTGTGATAACTTCATTGTTAAACTCGCTCCGACTTTTGATAATCTGAGGGGAACTTACGAAGAATTGTGGTGCAACTACCGCAATAAAATCTTGAACAGTGTTAAAACGAACGATGCCTCCTATGCCTTTCTTTCAGCCTTTGGAGTACAAGGATATCTTGATGAAATGGCTGCGGAAAAAGGAACCAAGAAATTTGATCTCATGCAGTACTTTGATGCAAGTGATTTACCAGTAATGAAAGAGAAGTTCCTTGAAATGATGGATGAATATGTAGACGAATATGGTAAGGTCGGTAGAGAAGTCGAACATTTTACAACCTTCGAGCAATTATATGCCCATTATATCAATCATTGATCTTATATCCCGGTTCGTAATAAGTCCGCGGAAACGTGACTGTTGACAATCTATCCAATAAAATAGGATTTTTGAAGGGCCGTGTAGAATTAGTTTCTATACGGTCTAATACGAGTTTTAGAACAGAACCCGCGTTGGGTACAATCTCGGGCAAGATATCAGAAGGCCGAATTGATATTAAATCAAAAACGTTGGGAGTGAAAAGAACCACTTCCACGATTAACAATTACAAGGCAACTTGGAGCACGTTTAGGAAGTGGATGCTTCGGACTGATCCGGATCTGCAGGATGCCGGTCAAGCCACGCAGAAAGATATTGCTGACTTTAAGCGACACATGATGGAGCATGGAGGGAAGGGAGGATACTAGAGCGAGTTCGATTACATTTCTGCGTCCAGATGGGGTTCGAGTTTACTACGCGCACGTAATGGATATAATTGTTTGCGAAGGTGATAAGGTAAAGGCTGGCGATGTTATTGCAAGAGTTGGAAACAACGGATACGCAAGACACCCGCACATTCATATCGGTGCATGGAATGATGAAGGACCGCTACAGATACGTTTTGATCTGAAGGCAATGGGAGACTATCTAAAAGTCCATGGAGACGAGGGGTATTATCTTTAGTTGGCCCATTGAATTATTAAGGCAGCCGGTCATTGTTATCGGCTGCCTTTGTTCAACTAACGGGCAGTTTAGTTTAATGACGACGAGACGGGATTTTAGAAAAAGGTGCGCCATAAAGGTTGCCTACTACTTCCTCATCGCAACATAACTACTTGTTCTTTCGTTTGAACAGTAAACGTCGTTATTTAAACTGGGGGTGTTAAATTTGAAGAAATTTCTACTGCCCTTTGTAATGACTCTCGTTCTCATGGGCTTAGTTGGTTGTTCTAGCGCTCAACCAAATGGTGATGATTTAGTGCCAATGGACAAGGTGCTTGAGGAAGAGCAACCGCCTAAGGCTGAAATTCAGATTGGTGAACAAATGTATGAGACAAAACTCGGCACATATTGTTGGGACTCAAAAAACCAAAGCCGATGTGTGGACACAATTGGTCCAGTTGAGCTTTTAAAAGGTGAAAATCCAGTTACTGTACAGCCTGGTGAAGTTATTACATTTGTGATGAACTATGAGCCGCAACCGAACAAACACCATGTCAACCAAATCTATGAAGACATATCTGAAGAAGTTGAAGTGAAAGAAAATAGCTTTCATGCACCTACACAAAAAGGGACATATTTCTATTCATACGGGGTATGGTGGATGGATGAACATGTAGAGAACCTGTCTCACGGTAATGCTTTTTATTATTTCGTCCTAAAAGTTGTTTAGATGGATTCAACTAACGGAGAACGATAGCTCAATAAGCACGAAGAAACGGCAGCTGATGAATTGGCTGTCGTTTTCTCAACTCCCTCAAGAATTTTGATATAATATGGGTATCTGGACTATAAGTATGAAAGGGGAGTACAACAATGAATAAAATTTTGCGCAGCAGCTCGGCAGAAGCTGAGATTAATACCCTTGGGGCGGAACTGATCAGCTTCAGAAAGCTGGATCCGGAAGCTGAATACATCTGGAGCGGTGACGCCACGTATTGGACAGGTCGTTCTCCGGTGCTGTTTCCCATTATTGGTGCGGCCCGGAACGGAGAGATTAAGGTGGGCGGCAAAGCCTATAAGATCGGCAATCACGGATTCGCCAGACGCAGCGAATTTACGCTAGTCCAAGAAAGCGACACCCACGCGGTTTACCGCCTCTCTTATGATGAGAAAACCCTGGCCAGTTATCCTTTTAAATTCAACCTATATATTACATATAAACTGAATGCAAGCACACTGGAACTTAGTTACCGGGTGGAAAATAGCGATGAACAGAATCTCTTCTTCCAGCTCGGGACCCACCCGGCGTTCAATTGTCCGCTTGATGACAACGGTAGCCTGAGCGATTACTATCTGGAGTTCGCTGAATCGGAAAACCTTGAAAGGTTGTTCTTGAATTCGGACGGCCTGCTGATCAGCGGCAAATCGGAGCCCGTTCTGAAACAAGAGACCATCCTGCCGTTATCCCATGAAATGTTCGCCGAAGGCGCATTGATTTTCCGAAATGTGAGCTCTCGGCAGATTTCGCTTAGAAGCAAGCACTCCGCCAAAAGCGTAGTTGTCACCTATAAGGGTTTTCCCGACCTCGGCATCTGGCAGCCTTTGAACGCTCCCTTCATATGCATCGAGCCTTGGCAAGGAGTAGCGGATATGGACGTCTTTGAAGGTGAACTTCAAGCTAAAGAGGGAATAATCACCCTGGAGCCGGGGGCGAATTTCACAAGCTCCCTGACCATAGAAATCAACTGACGATCCGAAGGGAGCTGCAGGGTTCTCAACTGGTTAAGGAGTATGTATAGACTTCAAAAAAGTAGACATTCAACCCCATTTTTAGGAAGAATGTCTTCTTTTTTAGCTCTATTTTATTCAATTTATGGGATGGTCCTATTTGTCGGGTGACAAAAACATAGTAACTTGGGGAGTTCGTCGATTCTATGTCCGCGACCCATAGATTTCATCAACGCAATGTTCATTGCCGCTGCGTCGCGCACATCAACCCAATATAGTTGCGAATCTGCCATAGCTCTATCGTCGCGAAGCATGGCATAAATTATATCATTGTGCCAAGGCACAAAGCTTGGTCCCATAATATGCGTAGGGTGGATCATTGTCATGATTTTGTTTGATGTATTTTCATGGGATTGGATAAACGTCCAGGCTGCTTCTTCTTCCATCGATTTTGAAACCATATTGTGGTCGAACAAGCCTTCCCTGTCTTCATTGGTCCAGTCATCTTCTGTAAACGTCGTTTTTGATGGATCTTCATTATAGTAAGCAATGGTTGATTCTGAAAATCGTCCAACAAGCCACCATTCTAAAGAAAGTATTAGAATTTCGAAGTGAGGGTAAGGGCTGAAAATGGATTGAACTTGGTAGTAAAGAGTGTTACTCTAAAAGTCTGTGTTCGACAATACATTTAATAATAGTCACCATTTTAGTTATAAAGAAAGGCACTACTATGATAAAAGTTGAAAACATATCCTTCTCATTTCCACAAAAAGAACTATATAAAGACATTTCATTTACGTTAGAAGAGGCACAGCATTGCGCTTTTATTGGAACTAGTGGCAGTGGTAAAAGTACACTGATCGATATACTGATGGATCCAGAAAAATATTTGTTCGAAGGCACGTTAGAGATAGATCCAACCTGCAAAATTGGGTATGTAAGTCAGTTCTCCCAACTAGACAGAACTAAAGAAACAACTGTTTTTGAATATATCGGAGAAGATTTTATTAAGCTACAAAATGAAATAACATCTATTTGTAATGAAATGGAAACATCATCGGATATTGAGCCGTTACTCGAAAAGTATCAATTCGCTTTAGACGCATTTGATGCAATGGGCGGAGATAATTTTGAGAGTAACATTAATAAGAAGCTAAATCTAGCAAACCTCTTGAAGCTAAAAGATGTTAGGGTATCCGACCTGAGCGGCGGGGAATTCAAACTTATTCAAGTAATGAAGGAAATGCTTAATAGTCCAGACTTAATGATCATGGACGAGCCGGATGTATTTTTAGATTTTGAGAACCTAAATGCGCTTAAAAAACTTATTAATACTCACAAAGGCATACTGCTAGTTGTTACGCACAATCGTTATCTATTGAATCATTGTTTCAACAAAATTATTCACCTTGAAAACACAGAGATCCAAGAGTTTGATGGGCGATATATTGAGTATAACTTCTCATTACTTCAGACAAAAATTGAGTTGCAAGAAATCGCAGTCGCTGAAGCTGAAGAAATTGAGAGATACGATAACATTATTGATAATCTTAGAGCTATCGCAACTATTAATTCAGATGCATCTAGAGGTAGAGCGTTAAAAGCTAGAGTTAGATTTCAAGAGAGATTGGAAGCGCGTAGAATTAAGGCACCATTTGTTGATATTAAGCAACCGAATATCAGTTTCGGTATTGAGAATGAAATTGAAGACAACATTGTTGTAAAAGTCAATAATTATAGTGTTGCCTTTGATGAACTGCTTTTAGAGAATGTGAGCTTTGAGATAAAATCTACGGATAAAGTAGCCATTATTGGTCCAAACGGTACAGGGAAAACGACTTTACTCCGAGATATCTTTAACAATAATCATGATTCCATTGAAATAAATGATGATGTTAAGGTGGCTTATTTATCTCAGAATCAAGGCGAAATACTAAAAGATTCCAATACAATACTAGAAGAATTCATCGATGCTGGTTTTAAAACTTATGATGAAGTTAGATCGTATATTTCAAACTATGGCTTTGAAGGCGAAATCGTTAATCAAAAGATTGAATCACTATCTGGTGGAGAAAAAAACATACTTCAATTGGCTAAAGTTTCTGCTAGTAATGCAAACGTATTGCTTCTTGATGAACCGACAAGCCATTTAGACACATATACACAAATTGCACTGGAAAAAGCCATTGAAGACTATAAAGGTGCAATTCTCATGATATCTCATGATTTCTATTCTGTTGTAAATGGTATGGATTATGTATTAATCATTGACAATAAGACGATTAGAAAAATGACTATGAAAAAATTTAAACAGATGATTTACGCTAGTCACTTTGATAAAGACTATTTAGAAGCGGAACAAAACAAAAAAGCAGTTGAAATGAAAATAGAAATGGCTTTAAAAGATACTAATTTTGAATTTGCAAAAGTATTGGTTGATGAGCTAGAAGAGCTAATTAAGTTGCTTTAATTTACAACTCTCTGATTGAAATGATTACAAGAAAGTGAAGTCAGTTACAGCGAATAGGGCTAATGTGAATTAGTCTGAGTTCAACGATGAAACATGATGTTGGTGGAAAATATCAACAAAAAAGACACTGATGAATAGAATATCAGTGTCTTTTTACTGCATTGATTTCTTTATAGCTCTTGCCTGGGGTACTTTTATTTTATTTCATTGTAAACAAAAATTTCGCCGTTATGACCGTTATGGTGAACCGTGTCACAAGTAACGGCAAGTTTTTTTAGAGATTCCACCAAAAAAACTTGGTAAGGTTTTTTTGGGGAGGGGGAGAGATCTATACATGAAGGAGGACACGACAGAACAGAAATCAAAATAAACATTCCGACAAATGTCGGGGGACAAGAACATGTTCCCATTGAAAGTCGCTAATTTAGCGGCTTTTTTGTTTTATCGGTACAAGTTCTTGTCCTATATTTTGAAATAATTCGAACGATATCTATAATTATTACCAATATATACTGTAAGACCGAAGGGGAGGAGGTAGCAGATGAATCATCCATCTGAATATGCAAGGCTTATTTCGCTTACGTTGGCCGGGAACCGTGATGCGTTTGGCGAGTTATATGAAGCAACCATTAAGGACGTTTACAATACTGTTTATTTCCTTATTCGGGAACCATCAGATGCAGAGGATGTCATTCAGGAGATTTATATTCAATTATACCGGTCTCTTGAAAAGTTTGACGTAAGCAGGCCGTTTCGGCCTTGGTTAATGGGAGTGGTCATGCGGCAAATTCAGGCTCACCGCAGAAAGAGTTGGACACATATGCGGATCATCAAAAAAGCTGAACAGATTGATCAAGCCGTGGTCTATGATATCTCAAGTGAGGTGGTCAACAAACTATCGAATCAATCGCTACTTGAAAGCGTAGATCGACTTCCTTATAAGCTAAAGCTAGTTGTTATTCTGCATTATATGAATGATTACACGCAAGAAGAGATTGCAGCCACATTAGAAATCCCTCTTGGGACGGTAAAATCACGGATTCATGCTGCTTTGCAAAAGATGCGCAAAAAACAGAAAATTAGCATTCTGGCTATGGGAAAGGTGGAGGGGTAAAATGAGTTTCGATGAAAGATTGAAAACCGCTTTTAAGGAAGAGACTAAAGAATGGAACGCACCAACGGAGCTCAAGGAAAAAATACTTAACAAAGTCGGACACATTCAAGAAGGAAGACGAATGAAAAAGTGGGTCGTTGCATGTATTTTGGCCGCTACATTGTTAATCCCAACAGGTGCTTTTGCCGGTTATAGCTACATAGCTGATTCCATCTATGGTTCGCGGGACAATATCGGAGTAACTCAAAAGCAATATGATGAGCTGGAGGCAAAGCTGCAGACCGCCAAACAAAACCTCAGTGAAGAGGAGTTTACAAAATGGATGTCCTTACTAAAAGAATGGGGCCTCCTTAATTTGAAAATTGCCGATACAAAAGGGGATTTTCATATTGAGAGATTGAGCGTAGGAGAGCAAAAAAACTATAGAAGGTTAACCGCAGAGCTAGAGCCACTCTTTCGCAAATTAAATGAAGTTCAATCAACGAAGGGAGAAGTTAAACTTATAGATAGCACTACTTTTTGGAATGGAGTGCTAGATGAAGCAGGGCAAATATTCAGCAAAGAAGAATTTGATGAGTTTCAAAAATTATTAAATGAATTGAGGGCTTATGACGAGAAAAAATATGATCCGGATGGTAGTGTTCATATTGAACGGCTGTCAAAGGAAGATCAAATGAATATAGAGCAATTGTTGCAGCAGATACAACCTTTTTATAAGAAGTTGGGCATAACAGTTAAGCCGGAAGCTTGATCTGTCGAGGAACAAGAACGTGTAAAACTCCACGTTAACGAAACGTTAGGAGCAACCTTAGTTCACCTAACTCAAGAAAAACTGAAGCCTTTTCAAACATGATTTTAGAATTGTAAAGCCACTCAACTAACGGAACTCTATAGCTTAATAAACTAAAACGCGGCTGTCGGCATAGATCGGTAGCCGCGTTAAGCTAACGGGCAACTTCAGGTACTAATTGATCAATCTGTGCAACAAACGATCGATCAAAGGGCATTGGATTAAACTAACGGGTAACGAAGAACTTAGTCCTTTAAGAAACTGCGTCCCGCGCGGTTTTTCTAATTTAAGGGATCAATGACAAGAACTTTGTTACATTCCCGATATGATCTCATCAGCAGAAGATGCCATTTTTGTTAAACTAACGCGCAGTTTAGTGATGGTGGCTACCGCGAAAAGTCTTGGAATCCCTTTAAAGAAGAGAAATACACTTAACATCAAATATTAGTTATATCGTTTAAATAGAGTTCTACTAGTAAGTCATTAGTCCATCTCCATGGTTCTAAGCGCCGATTTTATTTCCGTGGATCATTCAAAAAAACGGCCACTGTTCGCATCGTTTGCGACAGGGCCGTTTTTTGTTTTGTAGGCTCCTCAAATTGCTATTCTTGCCAAACACTCATAGGGTCCCATGGCTTGATCTGATTGCCATATTTCCCGACCAAAAAAGCTTTCATGTCTTCCAGCTTAGCAGGCACCTCGTTCCAACTTGGAAGGGGTGGTAATCCTCGTTTGCTTTTCAATAGGATATCCACTGTTACATACAAGCGTTCTGGCTGAATCCAATGAAGGAAGCGGGAAATATCAATTTGCTTAGTCAGGGACAAGGAATCAATTTCGTCATTGTAATGCTTGTTGAACTCGCTGATCAGGTTCAATAGGTATTCTCTTTGCTCCTCCACGAAGTCCAGGCCGCAGATGGCGCCATGTCCTGGAACAACGATTTCGGGTTTAAATTCATCAATAATGCGATCAAGTACTTTAACCCAATTGAGGGTTCCCTCTTCACTGTACGCTGTACAACCGTTAAACACGACATCGCCAGCGAATAGTACTTTTTCTTTTGGCATCCACAGTAGCAAGTCACTGTCAGAGTGGGCCGGAGCTACGTTGTAAATCATAACTTCCGTATCGCCAAGACGGATGTTGATATCGTCCTTTATCTCAATATTCGGGAGTACCCATTCTACGCCTTCCAGGTCGAATCCTTCAAATTCCGCTGCAAAGAACCGCTCGCCCGAAGTCGATTCCGGAGAATCCTTTCCTCTTCTGATGACGCTGTCCATCCAGGCGATATTTTCGGTGAGACGCTCTCTGGAGGCTTCCTTGTGCATAATAATGCAAGCATCTTCAAACACTTTGTTGCCCCAGGCATGGTCGCTGTTATAGTGCGAATTCACCACATATGCGGGAGAGCCGCCGTTGCTTACTTCCATAAAAGCCTCCCGCATTTCCCTCGCATGGAACAAATCGAAGAACGTGTCATACACCAGCCCTTCACCCTTGTTGATGAACCCGGCATTGGCCCAACTGATGCCGCGATATGGCGAAATACCGGCAAAGACGCCATCTGCAACTTCAAAAAATTTAACGCGAGGTTTTTGGATAATACGTCCATACTTCATAAAAATTCTCCTTTGAGTATATGTTTTTAGGATAAGGCCTACTGACTAAGTCTTATTATAGAGAATGGAAAGAAAAATGCAAGCATGTACTTGCATGCATTTATTCTATACTATATGATAGTAACAGAACAACATCACACTACAAGGATCGAGGCGCTTAACCATGAAACTAGTAACTTTTCAGACCAATACATCCCAGGAACCTTTGTTTGGGCTTGTAATTAACGAGAAATTTGTCGTGTCTTTTGTCGCAATCATGAAAAAGCAGGGAACATTCGTTGACAGTCTCGAAAGTATGGACAGCTATCTTCATTATTTACCGGCAAGTTATGATGCCGCTAAGGAAATGATGCAATATGCTATCGAACAGTTTCATCAATTCAATGAAAATGAAATCAGCCCGATTGCAGCGGTAAACCTGCTGCCGCCGGTTCCGAATCCGGCTGCGCTTATCGATTTCGGGCTGACGCCAAGACATCTGAGAAATGCTGGCGTAAATCTGCTGCAAAGAGAATATACAGGGCCGGAACGAGAAGAGCTTATAAGTCAAATCTCCGAAAAATTCCAGCAAGATCCGAATAAAGTAACTTTCAGTTATTATAAGTGTAACCATAATGCATTAATTGGCGATGGGGATACGATTCATTGGCCTTCGTACTCTTCCTATCTGGATATCGAGCCGGAGCTGGCCTTTGTTACAGGGAAGGGGAACTGTATTGCAGGTTATGTTATTTTTAACGACAGTACTATCCGTGATGTGCAGTGGCTGGATTTCCAGGCGATGACCGGACCGACGCGCTGCAAAGATTTTGATCGTAGCAAAGGAATAGGACCCTATCTGGTTACGCCGGATGAAATCGACAACCCGCTGGCATTGGATGTGGATGTACGCATCGGGGAGAGACTGTATTGGAAGGGAAGCACATCCGAGTATTCTGCACACCCTGCAAAAGTGATGGAGGAAGTTCTCAAAGTTTTCACACCGCTCCCAGGCACGATTATAGGAATGGGGACGATACCGGATTGCTGCGCAATCGAGACTGAACAATGGCTATTGCCTTCTGACCGAATCCAGATTACATTTGATAAATTAGGCACGCTCACGCAATTGGTGCCTGATTATGTCAAGATTACGGAACCAAGCCGCTGGGAACAAAGAAGCGATTTTCTTTAAATAAACGTTTATGAAAATGATGAACCCCGATCCTGCTGCATATTGCAAAACTTGTAGTAGAATAGGTTTAACATATGCAAAAGGAGAAGTACAATGCAAACTTCAGACAGAATCATTGAAGCCGCGACACGGCTCATCAAAACGAAGGGCTATCGGGGCGTTAGTACCAAAACCATTGCAACGGAAGCTAAAGTCAATGAATCTACGATTTTCCGGCAATTTGGAAGCAAACAAGGCATATTGGAAGCCATCATTGAAAGACATTCCGATATCCCGCAATTTGAGAAGCTGTTAAGAGAGGATGCGACCGATAATCCGGAAATCGATCTTCTAAATGTAAGCCAGCAGTACCGTTTGTTTTTCCATAAAAATGCGGACATCATTTTAATTGGGATCCGCGACAAAGGAATGCTTCCCGAATTGGACAGAGTGCTGGCCGATCCGCCGGTAAAGCTGCACTCCTTGCTGGTTGAATATTTTGAACGACTGCAGAAGAAAAAAGTCATAGCCATACAAGATGAGCGTCTTTCCGCTATGTCTTTTCTCTCGATGTGCTATGGATTTCAGATGAGCGAGCTGATTCACCGGGATTATCAGTCCCAACTCGTCACCGAGGAAGAGTTCTACAAGCACAGTGTCTCATTGTTTGTAAAAGGGATGTTATCTCAGGCATAACGTTGGCTCATTGAATAATGCTTAGATAAGAAAATATGATAAAATCATTGACTTGGTTAAGTCTTCACGGCTCCTTGCTTGAATATATGCTGAAAAGCTAGCTCCCGATCCAAAAGATCATTATAGTTATTCTGTCCATTGACGGCGTTTGGCGCTGAAGGAGGCGATTGTATATGAGTAAACAGATATTTGCTGAGTGGATTGGTTTCGTCGTATTTGTTGCTGATAACATAGAGTCTCCCGAGCGGACTGCAGTCTTTTGATGGAGGTAGGCTGCTTATTTCACGATGTGAAATAGGCGGATTATCGTATACACAAGCTGTGCATGGAGCATCCGTAGAGGGATTTCTGCGGGTGTTTTTTGGTGTGTTTGTGAGATCAGTCCTGTATAACTGCCTGTCGACTGTATGTTGCTAGGACGGGGTGAATCGATGGGGCTAGTGTGAAGTGGCCATGCGCAGAAATGACCTCAACTAAGGGACCAAGTTCTTGACCTAGAAGGGACTATGTTCTTGTCCCATGACAACAAACCGCAGCTAATTGTCGAGGGACAAGATCATGGTCCCATTGATAGTCGCTATTTTAGCGTCTTTTTTGTTTTATCGGTACAAGTTCTTGTCCCGAGTCAAGGACAAGAACTTGTACCGATTGCCAAATATGGACAAGAACTAGAACATGGTACTATTGCCGATTTGATAAATATCTACCTAGGAAAGGTGGGGCTCTTTTGAGTGATAAACTAGACTGGATTAGGATCAATAAAACTTCAGTCCTCGGAAGTATTTCAACTGGCTGTAAACCCGTTTGAAAATGTAAATATTAATTTAATTTCAAAACTTTTATGCAGGTATCACACTTCAAATTTAATACGTTTACCATAGCTGCAGCCTTGCTTCCAAAATTCTAGCCATCTGTTCAACCATCTCTTCTGGCGTATATGGCATAGATTGGACGACCCACCACTCAATCAACCCCGTAATGGAAACGGATAAGAATTGCGCCAATACATCCTTGTGGATACCGGTTTCTAGCTTCATTTGGTTCACCACCAAGGTTATATTCGCTTCAATCATCTGTGTCATACGGTGTCTGAATGTCGGAATACCTTTATTGGTAATCAAAACGCCATAGATTTCTGCATGCTCTTTCAGATACGTGAACGCACGAATCAGCAGGTCCCGGGACAGTTCATTGGTTGGCCCATCCTCCGGAACACAACTCTCAGCAAGCATCATCAGATACGTTTCCACGCTCTGTTCCAGCAGGTCATATTTGTCTGTAAAATGCAAATAGATCGTTCCGCGGTTGACATTGGCCCGATCCGCAATCCCTTGAATGGTGACCCTCTCAAATTCCTGCTCTCCCAACAGCCCAATAAACGCTTGCATAATCATTTGTCTTGATCGCACGATGCGCCGATCCATGGTTTTCCCCTCTTTCCTGAACACATCCAGCATTCGTTGTTCATTTCTCAACAGAAATGAAAGCAATTAGCCATTGCACCTGCATCCGTTCCAATGATATCTTGATTGTAATACACAGATGTTATATATTCAACAACTGTTAATTATAAAAGGAGGGACAATATTGAATATACTTGTGTACGGTGCAGGTGTGCAGGGAAGCTATCTGGCACATGTCCTAGTAAAGGGCGGTCATGACGTGACTGTGTTGGCAAGAGGAAAGCGAGCGGAGGAACTGGAAAAGGAGGGACTGGTCATTCGGCATTACCTTCAGCGCAAGACAACAGTTGATCGGGTTCGTGTAATTCGCAGACTAGATTCAGGTGACGCGTATGACTTGATCTTCGTCATGATGAAATATTCGGATTTCGAGGCTGTGCTACCAATCCTCGCAGAAAACGTTAGCCGTCATATCGTATTGGTCGGCAACAATATGAATACCTACGCCATGCAGGACCATTTGAGTAAACATGGAAAGTCGCCTAAACAGGTTGCTTTTGGCTTCCAAGCTACCGCAGGTACACGTACCGACGGGCGAGTCATTTGCATACGTGGCGGCCATGGGGAGATGGTCATCGGGGGTCTGAACGGTCCCGTTCCGTTTCGCTCCTTGCTGGAGCAGGCATTCATGCCAACCAAGTACAAGCTCAGTTACCATGATCAGATCGATGCCTGGCTGAAAAACCACATGGTGCTGGTCGTGCCCATGAACATGGTCATTCTGTTCCATAGCTTCCAGATGAAACAGGTTGTCCGTGACGACAGGCGAATGCGTCAGTTAGTGGCGGCGATGGGAGAGGGCTTCCGTGTACTTGAATCATTGGGGTACCCGTTAACCCCTGTGAAGCAAGCGTCTTGGATTACCGGCTATCCAAATTTAATCCGCTGGGCGTTGAAGATTTTCTTCATGATTCCGGTTAGCGGGTTGATTGATGGGACAGCTGTTGAGCTCAGAGCCTTGAATGAGGACTTTGCCGAATGGAGGGCAAGGTCGGATGTGCCTACGCCAAACTGGAATGCGTTAGAAACAGATTGGCTTATTCAATCATAGTCACTGCTGCAAGCCGTGTGATATATCGTGAAGAGTGATTTCGGGAAGTGTTGAAGCACTTACAGGGCCGTCCTTACGGCCTGTCTTTCCGGTAGAAGTTCTTGTCCTGTGCTTCATGTCTAATGACACAATTGTGACCCCATTACGAAAAGTACAAAAGCCTGATTCTCGGGGCTTTTTTTTGTGTCAGTTGTCGGGGGACAAGAACATGGACGCTTTGAAAGTCGCTATTAGCGGCTTTTTTTGTTTTATCGGTACAAGTTCTTGTCCCGAGTCAAGGACAAGAACTTGTACCGATTGCCGTAAAGGACAAGAACATAGTCCGATTACCGGTTATATATAAATAGTTAACTACTTTACACTGCTCTAATTCATTAAGCTAACGGGCAGGATTGTTCAATAATTTCGCGAATACTTCAAAATTGATAATTTTCGTGAAGTTCGTAAATACACTGTTATATGCAATTGCTGCAAGAAAAGCAAAATCGTCCGGGTAGCCCATATTTATATTGGCTTTGCCCGAAAAAAATAACAATGATTGGAATTATGTGTTACAAATAATATAGGGGAGGTGGAAAGTGAATTTATTATTTTGGATTACTATTGCTTTCATCATCATCGGATTTGTTATTCTTGCTTTTATAAGAAGAAATGTGAAAAGTAAAAAAATTACATCCTCCAAAGCTATAATTTGGTTTATAGTGGGGACCACAGTTTGGGGGATAACTAGTATCTTTCTTGTTGTGAGGTTTTTTGGTGTAATTTAGTGAGTTATGACAACGGTTTTAGAGAGAAGCATTTCATTTTTGTGAAGAAATGTACTTAAACTATCAGGTCCGTTAGTTGAATATCGGAGACAGCATAAAAGCTGTCTCTTTTTTACCATTAGCAACAATCTTTACGAACAGAGCCTTGATAAAACAGCTGGCTACTACAACTCTCGCTAAGTAGTGAAACCCAAATCAGTTGGAAAATATGAGATTTTATTGGAGAGATTACTCCTAAAAGTAATTGAATTAAGATTCACACCAAATTTATATCCGCTTAGGGAAGCAATATTTGCTTCCGACTTCAAAGGATACGGGATACATAGATTTAAAAATGCAAAAAAACTCTAACTCATTAAGCTAACGGGAAACGATAGCTCACTAATGATAAAACTGCAGCCGACCAGTTGATCGACTGCAGTTTCTTTACGCTAACGGGCAGGATACTTCAGCGCTTTCACATTTACAAAACACAACATCCAACTGGTAATATTAAACAAATGCAATGATGTGAAGAGTAAACAAGGCGTACTTTTACAGAGAGCTCCGGTTGCTGAAAAGGAGTACAGGATACCTTGTTGAACCAAGTCACTGAGCATCACATCGGAACCTGAACTTGCTCAGGGGGTGGTGTGACAGGAGCTCCTGTTACAGAATCTGAAGACGGATTAGTGAACTGGGGTGGCACCATGACGAATCTCGTCCCTAAGACATTGTTCTTGGAGGTGGGATTCTTTTTGTTTTCTCTGAACAGTTAAAAAATAATGATTTCTTTCAAACAGAATGAAATTTATTCTTGAGAGAGAAATAGCATTGCCCATGCCAAATGTCGGGGGACAAGAACATGGTCCCATAGAAAGTCGCTAATTTAGCGGCTTTTTTGTTTTATCGGTACAAGTTCTTGTCCCGAGTCAAGGACAAGAACTTGTACCGATAGCCGTAAAGGACAAGAACATGAGCCGATTCCCGGTAGATAAGTACCTAACTATGTTCCCATGCAATTTCATTAAGCTAACGGGCAGATTAGTTGAATAAAGTTAGATCAAAGAAAAGGCCATCCTGCAAAGGATGGCCTAAGATCGTTGTCGGAGCCGATGCGAAATCGTTGGCTGTGGACGACATCATAACTATATTCATTAGGATCGTTTAAGTAAAAGCCCCGGCTTATATGGACCTTAACTTATTGAGATAGTTAATCATCACTGTTTTACTACAGATAACGTATCTGGTACAAGAGTGTAGTGCTTCAACGAATTTTAATCTGTGATTTGTTGGATGAGACAGTACTATAGTTCATCTTGTAATTGTATAGTATGACGTAAGCGGAGGGGAACATATGAATTATGGACAGCTTGCGTTTAGACAGGCAGATGCGAACTATAGATGATCTCACCGCTCTCACTACCGCCCTGCGCGGACTGCACCCCTCCAATGCATACAGAGGTCTGGAGGAAGACATGCAATTGAATATGGGGCATGGAGCTTTAAAAGGGACCATGGGTGGTCTGTTGATAGGCTTGTTAAGCCGTCAATATGTCAATACCGCCCTTCTCCGTAGAGGAAAGCGGCGGTATTTGTATTGTACAATAGCTGAGCAAACGCCATAATATGAATTACTCCCCAAAAAAATTTCTGCATACATGCAAAATTCCCTCGGCGTAAGGATAAGGGGCAACGTTGTTGTGGCATGACTTTGCCTCTGCCGTAGCGTTCTGGAGAAGATATCCATGGGCAACCATCCGAAGCATCTCGATGTCGTTTCCACTGTCACCGAAGGCCAATGTTTTGGACAGGAGTACCTGACTATAATCCATTAGGAATTGCACAGCCGCTTTCTTTCCAGTTCCTGCGGGGATAAAATCGACATCATATGCGTGCTCCGGATCACCCGCCTTGGGATTGCAGATATTGATATTAATTCCGATCCCGTGATTTGCAGCCAGGTGCCTGATGATACTTATATCATATTGGGTTCTGGCTGCTGATACCGGATAATAATAGTAGTTCATTTTATATCCGGATTGACCAAATTGAGTCTGTTCGTGAAGGACGATGTTGAATGTTGATTTTAATTCGCTAATTAAATCTTCTACATCTCTTCGAGAGAATCCGGATGCCCTTATAATTTTTGCCCATGAAGGAACAGTGACCAGTTGTCCGTCAGGCTCGATTTCCCACATCTCTGTGCCCAGATTGCTCGCTATAAAATGGGGGAGCTGCGTCATACCGGCTATTTTCATTTTTGCTTGTATTTGCTGAACACTGCTTCCGGTGACCCAAGCTATCTTTACTTGATGATTTCTGGCAAGCTGCTGGAGGTATTGTTCCAGTTCGTACACCATGTTGAGTTGTTCAGGCAAACATTCATGCGGATAATACGTTTCGTCAAAATCAAACAATATCAGATATTCGGTTACAGCGGGGGTATAGATGACTTCCATCAGTGTGACTCCTCCTACAGTTTGTTAACGATATCATAGTTGCAGGGAACGTTCCCAGGTCAATACTTTAGATGAGGTGTTAATTTTGCCCACCATAATTGATATTTCACGTGTAAGCGGTCTCTCCAAGTCGACGGTATCACGTGTATTAAACGACCATCCACATGTATCAGTTGAAAGCAGACAAAAAGTACAGAAAGCCATTACGGAGCTGGGATATGTCCGCAATACGCAGGGGGTTCAGTTGCGTCTACAGGCAAGCAATCATATCGGTGTGCTTGTCCCGGATGTGGAGCATCCCTATTTCAGTCAGCTTGTTAGTGCATTAAGTCGATCTTTAGGCTCAATGGGGTATCAACTTGTCATCTATCAGACCGAATTATCCCGCGAGCATGAACTTGATGTGTATGCCCGATTGTTACGTCGAGAAATGGATGCAGTGGTTATTGCTCATTCCCATTTCTCGGAGAGAGAAATTAAAGAATATATAGGTTCTTACATTGGAATCATATGCAACGAAGCGATGGACGGAGAGTTTCTCGATGTCTTTCGATTGGATGAAGAAGATGCGGTCTTTCAAGCGACAGCATATTTGCTGTCCAAGGGGCGCCGTCATCTGTTTTTCTGTATGGATCACCTGACACTATTGCAAGAGAAAAGATGGAACGGGTTTCAACTGGCTCACCAACAATTCGGCCTAGAGTGTACGAAATCACAATGTTATACGGGTCTGGTGACGATGGAAGATGGTTATGCCTTGGGAGAACAATTATTTACTTCTGAACAATTGCCGGATGGAATGATAACGGGTAGTGACTTTGTAGCTACAGGTTTATTGAAAGCTGCAGAGCAAAAGGGGATATCCGTGCCTCAAGAAATGTCCGTCATCGGATTTGATAACCATCCTGTGGGATTGATGACGAATCCGGAACTGACCACATTAACCAATTGTATTCCCGATATGGTCAGGGATGTTACAGAATGTCTTACCCAGAGATTGAAGGGGATGCGATCTGCTCCTATCGCGAAAACCTACAAGACTTCGCTGATTATACGTAATTCTACTTAAAAAAAGTGAAGTGAAAGACAAAAAAAAGAAGGATAGCGAAATCCTTCTATCGGTCAGGAATGATACATGTCTGAAGAGGAATTGAAGCGTTACTAGATCTCTCGTTGTGGTCCTTGAATGTCTAGACAAAATGGAGCATTTCTAAACAAGAAGTTATTCAGTGATTCTTTTACACTGAAGGAGAAAGGAGATGCGAGATCCTGGAGATGCTTAAGCTGCTTCGCCAATCCATCGATGATGTGGAACAACATCTGCACTAGCCGATTGAGATTGAGGACATTGAACCATAACCTCAATAAATCCTTCTGCTCTCGGCAGGTGGATTTTTTTTCATTTATATTGACCGGCAGGTCAGCATCCTGTATGATCTTACTAACCAATTGGTCAGCAAATTCAAAAAGAGGTGATGAATCTGCCGATACAGCTCTACGAACGGGAGAAGATTTTGCAAGCCTGCTTATCCGTGTTTGCCCGCAACGGTTACAAGAATACATCAACGGAAATGTTGGCGGAAGCTGCTGGTATCTCCAAAGCTTTGATCTTTCATCATTTCACGAGTAAGAAGAAACTGTATCTTAGCTTAGTTGACCACTGCTTTGAGAAAGTCCGAACCGGCATCCATTACGATGAGTGGACGGAAGACACTGATTTTTTTACAGCCATTTCTCAGTTAAGCCATGCGAAGCTCGACTATTTTCGAGAGCATTCTGATGAATGGAAGTTAGTATTTGAAGCATTTTATGCCACACCCGATGGCTTGAAGGAGGAAGTCGAGGATAAGTACGGTCAGGTCAGCGTAACCCGTCAAGCGATGCTAGTAAGGCTTTTCGACAAGGTGCCGCTTCGCGAAGGCATAAACCGCAAGCATGCATTCGAGCTCGTCATGGCCGTTACCAGACATTTCGAAACGAAGTTTCTGGAGGAGACGAACAGTATGAACTATATTGATGAAACCTATACCCGCAGCCTCATGAAGGAACTGGACGCTTTTTGTGACATGATCCGATTCGGTATGGAAAACTAAAGTAAAGAGGTGATCAGCCGTGAAAGGCATAACAAGCAACGATTTTGTATCGCCGGACACAATGCGTGATTTTAATGCGTTTTACCAAAAGCTGACCCAACATCAGGAAGGACTTTATCGGCTTGATGACTTTTTTGGCATGGGCGAAGCTTGGGTAGCCTTTCGGTATGAGGATGTCTCGGCAATTTTAAAGGACACCCGGTTCCTCTCGGATCGGCGAAAGTACTCTTCACAGCAAAAAGCCTCACCCCAGAACAGCTCCGTCAATGAATTGCTTGAATGGTTCAAGAATATGCCCAATATGCTCACGGTGGATCCTCCCGATCATACCCGGCTGCGGCGTTTGGTCTCCAAAGCATTTACGCCCCGTATGATTGAAGAGCTTCGTCCGCGAATCCAACAAATTGCCGACGAGCTGCTGGATAAGGTAGCCACCCGGGGCAAGATGGAACTCATTTCGGATTTTGCTTATCCGCTGCCTATCATCGTGATATCGGAGATGCTGGGGATCCCCGGCCATCATCAGGCACGTTTTCGCGAGTGGACCCACAAGCTGGCCCGGGCTGCGTTAAACCCCGGCCAAGAAAGTTTAGTTCAAGGAGCCCTTCAGGAGTTTATTGACTACATTCAATCTTTGATTTCCGAAAAGAGAGAGCACCCCGGGAGCGATGTCATCAGTGGGTTACTCCAGGCTTACGATGAGGGAGATAAGCTCAACGAGAACGAGCTGCTCTCCACCATATGGCTGCTCATTACGGCAGGACATGAAACGACCGTGAATCTGATCGGTAACGGAACCCTGGCGCTGCTTCAACACCCCGAACAAATACGGATCCTTCAGGAGGAACCGGCCCTTATGCCGGCTGCGGTTGAAGAACTGTTGCGGTATGCGGGTCCGATCATGATAACGAGCCGGGTCGCGGTTGAAGATATCGAAATACATGGCACACAAATTCGAAAAGGCGAGATGGTCGTGGTTTCGCTGGCCGGAGCAAATATGGATGCAGGCCGATTTGACGGGCCTGAGCGGCTGAACATCACAAGACAAGAGATCGATCATTTGGCCTTTGGTAGAGGAATCCATCTTTGCCTAGGGGCGCCTCTTGCCCGCATGGAGGGGCAAATCGCGTTCAGCTCTCTATTGCGGCGTTTTCCCAACCTGCGTCTTGACGTTAAACCGGAAGACTTGACATATCATTACAGCACGCTGCGATCTTTGGTGAGCCTTCCAGTCCGTTTATAATGCTGTTTCATATTCATATTAGAGGAAAAGTCCGCGATATGCTGCGGTACTTATAATTCTTGGATGGAACATATTATTGCTACTTATGCTGAAGACCAAGCGGGTAGCTTCTGGGAAGGTTGGCACAGCTTATTCAAGTCATCCTGTTTAGAGAACGATGTGTTTGACGAATGTTATAACAGATTGTTAGCTTACTCTACCTACAATGAACCATATCGTTATTTTATTCACGGTGATTTCACCAGTATAATATATTATCTAATGGACAACGAATAACTGGAGTCATTGATAGTAATGGTAAATACGGAGATTTTCTTATCGACCTCGCAACTTTAGACTGGCACATAAAGACACACTTGAAACTCGATGTGGTCCAAAGATACCTAAATTATCAGCAAGAAATGGGTAATACCATACCATATTTTAAAGAAAGATTAATTGGGGCTAAATATTATAATGGATTGATTGGATTACGCTTTTATGCAAAGATGGGATGGAATTATTCTTATTTCGAGCTCCGTGAAGAGTTATTAAGTTTAGTTTAGAAAAATGGTCGTGGTTAAACTAACGGGACATACGAAAGCGTGCCGACATAATTTTTGTGTCAATGAGTTAAATTTTTGATGTTTCAAGATAAAAACGACAAGAAGAACATTACACAATCAGTTAACGTATCAGGATGTCGAGGGACAAGAACATGGTCCCATTGAAAGTCGCTCTAAGCGGCTTTTTTTGTTTTATCGGTGCAAGTTCTTGTCCCGAGTCGAGGACAAGAACTTGCACCGATTGCCGAAAAGGACAAGAACATGAGCAGATTACTGATTAGATAAGTATTAACTATGTTTCCATGCAATTTCATTAAGCTAATGGGCACGATAGCGCCCCTCGCTAATTTTATTCCTCGACGGGGATGCCCGCAGCTTTCAAATGCCCATAGGTAACAATTCTACTTAACTGAGATGAAATTTCATCCGCAGGAAGAGGCCGATCGTTTTTAATCCACCAAATAACAATCCCCATGAAAGCCGAAACGAGATATTCGAGCAGCAATTCCTTGGATATCGCTAAATGGGATTGTCCCTGAGTAGGATTCCACCCCTCATTTAATTTGTCTTTAATGATATTCTCCATTTTTGCTCGAAACTGATAGATTCTATTCTCTTCAATTAACATGGCGTAGTAAAAGGTAGTGTTGAGAGAAATATGTTCCAGTACAGTTTGCATGACGGTCTCAAGTATAGAAGTACTGAAGGGATTCATGCTGATGGGACAAAGAACAACGGCATCCTTTAGTTCGCTCAACAATTCATTCATACACCTATCCAATAAATCAGGTTTATTTTGGTAGTGCAGATAAAAAGTATTTCGATTGATCATAGCCCGATCGGCAATATCCTGGATTGTTATGGCTTCATATCCTTTTTCCTGAATAAGCTCATAAAATGCCTTTCGAATCGATTGCTTCGTGCGAAGTATTCTTAGGTCGGTTCTCTTGTTCATTATTTTCAGTCCCCTAAATTTATTTAGAGCAGTTAAGCGACAATGTTTGATGAGTTGTCTGTTATCCTTCAAACCTATAAATATTGAATATTGAGCGTGATATTAACCTCCATTGTAATGAGCGATAGATAAATAAACAACAAATCGTTCATTATTTATCAAATGACTATAAACACCAAGGAGGATATACAAATGACATCAAAAAACCAAAATGGGCTTGTCCTTAAGGCAATCGCTGTGCTGGAAAGTTTTGAGAGCGGCAACCCTGAAGCAATTACGGCTTACGTTCATCCAGATCAATATATTCAGCATAATCAAGGCTTATCTGATGGTCGTGCGGCCATGCTTGGTGCGCTTGACCATTTAAAGGAAATTGGTACGAAGGTAAGTATTAAGCGTGCTTTGGTGGATGGAGATTATGTGGCACTTCATTCCGTATATGAGTTCTTTGGCCCCAAAATCATCATTGATATTTTCCGTTTTGAGAATGGATTGATTGTTGAACATTGGGATAATATGCAAGAGATGGTAGAAAGAACACCGAGCAACCATACGATGATTGACGGACCTGTCACGATAAAGGATAGCGACAAGACAGATCTGCACTCGCCGATTGAGATTGAGGACATTGAACCGTAACCTCAATAAATCCTTCTGCTCTCCGCAGGTGGATTTTTTTCATTTATATTGACCGACAGTGAAGATGAAGGTGGGGAGGAGGGAAGGAAATGGCTTCGTTTTTCCATGTAAACTGTCCGGAAGAAGTGAGCAGCAAATATCGCCTCATAGTATTTGACGATTCGAAGGAGGCGTTCATTCCTCTGACTGAGTTTTATCACGATCAGGTCAACAGGATCAGTGAGAGCTCCGTGATCGCTTATTTAAACGTCCTGGAACCGTTCTTTTATTGGTTAAAGTACAAAAGTCACTACAAGGCCAGAAAGGTCTGGTGGGATGACGAATCAGAAGCTGGTAAGGAAGCCGTAAGGCAGTATTTGATAGAACTGATGCGCTGTAAGATCCGCGGCAGAGAGGGCCATGAAGGCGTGTATTTGACGATTAAAAGTTTCAAAACGGTGCAACTGTTTCTGTCCGCCATTAAAGGGTTTTATAAGACCATGATCCGCTTAAAGGGGTTCCGCCAACATTTTAACGTTATCTATACTCGAACGTGAAAACCCCTTGAAATATAAGGCTCTGCACATTGTTTACATGTATTCAATGTATTCTTGTGGGAACATCATAAAAAGCAGGCCATAACTGGAACAATTCAGTCTTGGCCTGCTTTTTTCTGTCATTCAAGTATCGTTCTCCGTTACTTGAATAATTCGTCTCTGAATCTGACCATCGTCTGTTTGGAAAAATCCCCACAGAAAAAGCGCCGACTCACGATGTTATCATGAAACCGACGCTTATTCGATCGTTTCCACAAATGGAGCCTCTGTTAGGAAGCCCCGTTAATTGATGAAATGGAGCTGTTTTAACAACCGTTCCAAGAGCACCGCCGCTTCCACCCGGGTCGTACGCGCCAAGGGTGCAAATTGATTAGCGCTGCTCCCCTGGGCCTACTCAGCCCCATTGGACATAGCGGGACTCCGGCTGGTTGCTATTCAGGAAGCGCGTGTCAATTGCGACGAGCCGTTCGCTCTATGCCATCAGCGGTTACTTTGTACAGTTGGTGCGGCAGGTCGTGTCCCATGCCGTCAACCAACATTAGCTCGGCGCCCGGGATGGCAGAAGCCGTGTCCTCGCCACACGCTGGGACGAACAGGGGATCGTCCACCCCATGAATGACAAGTGCTGGTACTTTTATGGTCGCCAGCCGCGGACGCCGGTCACCGGAGACAGCGATCGCAGCAATTTGTCGTCCGACACTGCCTGGATCGTAGGCTCGCTGGACTTCCTCCAGAATGAGCGCCCGATAAGCGTCCTCTTCAAACGGATAGCCGGTGCCTGCGATGCGTTTGGCAAAAGCGAGACTGTGCGCCAAAAATCCTGCTTCATCCTCAAATGGGTTCGGCGCCGGTGTAGTCATCATCGCCATGACTTCCGGGGAAGATTGCGGAAGGGCGGGATTGCCGGAACTGGACATAATGGAAGTAAGTGATAAAACCCGTTCAGGGTACTCACTGGCTGCAATCTGGGCGATCATTCCGCCCATCGACCTGCCAACGAAATGTGCCCGGTCAATTGAAAGGGCGTCGAGCAGTCCGATAGCGTCGTTGGACATGTCATCGAGAGTGTAAGGGATGTCCGGGCGCTGTCCCGACATGAGAGCAGTCGCCAGTGCGTCAAAATCCAGCGTCTGATAATGGCTAAAGTGCGTCGAGCAACCTACGTCGCGATTGTCAAAGCGAATCACGCGAAAGCCCCGCGCTGCTAATATCCGACAAAACGAAACCGTCCATCGGATCATCTGGGTTCCAAGCCCGGCGATTAGGATAATAGCCTCGTCATTTTCGTTACCGAAACTGTCATAGGCCAAATCGACGTCGTTTACTTTCAGGATGTTCATGATCATCTTCTCCTCCAATTAATTCGATATCGGAAATTCTGTCATAGGCAGAAGGCGTGAATCTTCGATCGCTGCAGTCCGATGCCCGATACCGGCCAGGTAGTCTTGATGACTTGAAAAAGCAAGAAACGACTGCGCACTGCTCTGGCGGATCAGCATAACAAGATCCCATCTTTCGTCTTCGGGTCCGATAAGAAACTCTCCGCCATCGCCAAGAAACAGCACTTCACCTCCGCTTTCACGGAGAAATGGGAGGGTGCGCTCAATGTAGCGGTTGAAAGCTTCGGCACCGCTGATTGGGACCTCCGGTGTTAGTTCAGGATTGGCTGTGTAATCGGCAACATCACGAAAACGCAGCAGGTTCAACATGACGATGCTGCCCTCAATGCCTCGTTGCATAAATCTCATGCCAGCGCGTTGCGATGGTTCGATGTAACGAATAGAATCAAACTCTGTCATAGCGGCTCCTTTCGTAGTTCCTTTTTTAATTATTTACGCCTCACATGCTCTCATTTATAAGTTCCCTTCAGGGAATGCATTAGCGGCTAATTTTTTGACATGGTTTCTGATATCAGGTGCCCAGTCATCGATGAAGTGGTAAAAACGATCCAAATCACCAGCATACAGTGCCCGTAGAGCTTCTTCGTATTGATGGAAGTTCCCGGCCATAGCTGTCATGAAGTTATATGTGGCTTCTTGTGACTCTCGGATATTGTTCTGTTTTTCTCCAGCACGGCGAGCCTCATCAATGAGTTTTCGTAATGTTACCGACGCCCCTCCAGGTTGACTCTTGAGCCATTCCCAATGCCGTGGCAATAACGTAACCTCACCGGATACAACCCCCAGCTTGGGTCGACCGACCCGCCGTATAGGCTGGTGATTCACTTCCGTACCGGGTAGGTCACCAAACTGTTCTCCTAATCGTTTGAGCACATCTTCTGTCTTCCCACGAAAATCAACATCTATTGGCTTCCCTGTGGAATCGTCAAATATAAGCAGCTGTGTGAGGTCTCTGTCATCCAGAGCTTCCTTCACTGTAGTAACAACGTGCTGTAATGAACCACTGGTGACGACTCCCACACCCAAAAATGCCGTGCAGTAAAAGTGCGTTAGGGCATTACTCATGCTGACCTCCTCTCTGATTGCATCACCAATTATACCCGGGTAAAAATAAAAAATCAATATTACCCGGGTATAATTTATTTTGTCGTTCATTATGGAGGAAATAAATGCAAAAGACGCGGCCTAAGAGGACCGCGCTGTTGAGGGCTAGTGTTTGCTTTAAGTTGTACATGCTGTGTTTTGTCGCAAAACTGCCAGTTAGCTTAACGATCCAAGAGCATTCTTTTATTTTACGGCAGATCAGCCTTTAGTCCGTATTGTTGCTAAGCTTCCTTACCGGTAAGGAATTCTTGTTTATTAACTGGAAGAGACTGAACGAGTTCATCCAAGGTTTCAACAATACCTTGAATTTCATCTTGAATCTCCACGTTAGGGCGGTTTGCTATCAGCATTTTAAGGAAATCAACGAATTGACCACCACCTTGACCCTCGTAAAAGGCATCTACAAGCCGGCTGTGTGTTTTTTTAACTTATATTTTTTCCGATAAAAAATGGTGTTTATTTAGTGATATCGAAATGTCGGGGGACAAGAACATAATCCCATTGAAAGTCGCTAATTTAACGGCTTTTTTGTTTTATCGGTACAAGTTCATGTCCCGAGTCGAGGACAAGAACTTGTACCGATTACCGTAATGGACAAGAACATGAGCCGATTACCGATTAGATAAGTATCTAACTATGTTTCCATGCAATTCATTAAGCTAACGGGCAGGTTAGTGGAACAAGTGTATAGAACTCTTATTCACACTAAAGCTTAGAACTGCGGTATAATTCGGTAAAGTATTAAATGAGTGGGTGAGTAACTTGACGTTAATAAATAATAATGTCCTAAAATTGGTACAAGAGACTGTGAAGAAATTTATAGATCCTAAAGCAGAAGTTTTAAGCATTGAAAGCAAGGCGATTAATATGGGATTACAAGCAGTTGAGTTAATGCGACATAGTGTACTAATAAAAATACTTGACGAAACCTCGAAGCTGTCTCTTGTTTCAAAACATGCTACCAGTGACGTCCCGACGGGCTTAGGGGGCTGGATGTGGTCACTCGCTTCTCTGAGTGACCCGGACAGCCATTGCATTTAAGGAGTTCTCAAAATAGCTATATACTTCATCTGCAATTCCCAGAAACTCTTCAACAAGTACATTACTATCCAAGTAACAAGCATACAGATAATCAACTAAAGCGGTGTCAATCTCACAATAGTTTAATATGTCATTCTTCATCTTAATAATGTCATCTTGCCATACACCTGTATCTTCTAAAACCAAAGAGTATAATGCACGAATTAATCTCTTAGAGTAACCTTTAATTAATCTAGTTTTCATTGTGTTATCACTAGCATTAGAAAGTAAACGATGTCTACGATCTACTTCCTTCTTGGTCTCTGCATTTAAGTCTAAAATGAACTCTGGAGAAATAATTATCGGTGGTACTTTTTCACCAACGTCATCACCATATATACAAACACAAATGATCTTTACCCAAAAACCCCAATCATTTGGTTTACTTAATACATCGTCAATCGAGCAAATTGTGGTATCAATCTTAGTTACTACTGGATATTCTTCCAAAAGCCTGTCTTTAATATTTGACAATCTTTCGTAATCAATATCTTTGGGATTTACACATACAATAGTAAAGTCTGCATCTGACTTAAAAGGTTTAGCAGTTCCTTTTGGAATCGAGCCACACATATAAATGCTATGAATCTTACCTTTAAATTCGGTAAGTATATTATCTATATACTTATCAACAAAATCCTTATATTCACTTTGTATTACAATTCTATTTATAACTTTTTCTAATATCATATAGACTCCTCCCAAAATAAAAAACGCCCCAAAGCAAAATGCTCTGGGACGATATTAATCGCGGTACCACCCAGGTTGCTGTATTTTCACACAGCCACCTTAATTGACTATAACGGGTCAAAACGATGGGTATTAGTCATACTCTGGAACTGGCATTTTCAATCAGTACTCTAGGGTTTTCTCAGTCATGAAACCCTTTCCTGTGAAGAGTTTAATGATTTACTTTTGTTCCATCATTGATTCACGGATATTGGTTAAATATTACTCTTTCCCGTCACCTTAGTCAACAACTTGCTCAAGAAAACTGCCCGTTAGTTCAATAAAAAGGACGCTCCCGCGCCTTCGCTTGGGCTACGTCCTCCTCATTATATTCCATTTCCAATTACTAATTAAAGAACCTACGCGGGTAGCATGTAGTTCTTAACCAGGGGACTTACTTTAACCTAAACACTAAGAAAATACTTTATTTTCACTGGACAGCAGACGTTCGGCGCGCGGGCGCCACATTTCCCTACTGGTGGCTGCTCCTTCAGCTGCGTCATCAATTCATGTAATAAAAGTAAGCAGGCCTTTGCAGCCTGCTTAACTATGTGGTGTATCGTCCTTGGTCAAAATCATTATCATTGATCATGAGGAATGTCCCCTCGTATTTCACTATTTCCTCACTTAGCATATCCCAGATAATAACTGTCGTATATGAAGAACATATCAGTGCGTAAGCTGTTTTTATCGACGGATGCAATGATCAGTAGCAAATTTTTCGCCTCTTCTTCGGTGCTGTGGGAGATCTCTTCCAGAAAAACGCCCTTTTTCATATTATAGACATAAGTCAGAGGTAGTTCCTTCTTTGACGGCATATGAATGGTTCCATAGATTTGCTCGATTTCGTCTTTCGACATCCCGATCTCTGCATTTTGGGCCGTTTTATAAATTCCTTTCGCTTCTTCCTCCATGATGATGGCCGCTACCTCGTCATCCCGATAAAACAGTTCCACACCGGAATCGTATTTGATCACGCCTCTTTCAGCTTCTTTCCCTTGCCCTAGTACGCTTTCCACGTCGGCGCGTTTCATTCCGTAGTAAACCTTCCGACCGTCAGCGATGCTTACAATTCCAAGATCCTCCTTCGCTATTTTCACCAAATCCTGTCCGCTGCTGCATCCGCATAAAATGAGAATGGTAAATAAGATAAAAAGCTGGCGCCCTAATCTCAATCATTTCCCCCCCAATCTCGTATTTACTAGATATTACCATAATATATATGCATCTGCCAATACTAATTCAACCGTCGATTGAACAATGTTGAGATCGACAAGGCTCAGTATTTCTCCGGAATGGCCTGCGTCAGCGCCCGGACCAGAATCTGCAGCGATTACAAGGTATTGGCGTCCATCACGCTGCCATCTGACCCAATCATCTTATTAACGAATGGAACGGAAAGCGATGCATCGTCCGGGATAGCCGCGCCTATCCACGCAGAAAATGAGAATGCGGAAATTATCGAAGGTATCGAACTTGTATCAAAAAGCGTATATCGGCTCCCTAACGGCGAACATGTTCAGGGAAAAAAGAATGCTGAGAAAGCTTACCAAGAATACTTAGCTTCGCTTGAGCAAAAAGATGATGAAAAAGAGTGTGGCGATTCAGATGTTGACCAATCTGCAAACAGCTAGATCGTTTTTTCAAAGTCCAATAGACGATGCTAGTCTAACTCTCCTTCTAGAAGTGGCTTCAAGCACAATTGAAAATTTATGTGGCCGTGAATTTATAGAGCAGGTTAAAAATGATATCTTAACCGGTTTAGGGGGACGCACCGTGAAAATAAAGTTGTAGACTGGCTATAAGCGTTGCGCTTACGGCAGGATAAAAAAGGAATTTTCATCTGTTTCACGAATATTTCATTGCTAAGGCTTAGTTGTAAAGCGTAATTCAAGTTTAAAACCTGTAAGTCGTTAGCTGAAATCACACGAAAGAGGTATCAAGATGACTAATCAGATTACCATAAAACAACTCTCAGATGATAAAAAAGCTATATTATTAGATACAGAATTTGCGCGTAATTATCCATGGTATACCTCCAGCGATTATTTTTTTAACTGATTGGCAGAGAATAAAGCAGGAGACCGAATAACCTTGATGGTTTTCTTTGATGGGTATTAGCGGGTTGTTGTCATCTACTGCTTAATTCTAGTTATCCATTCTTCAGAGATAAGAACATCCCCGAGATTAATGATTTAAGCGTTTTTCCTGAATTCAGGAGAAGGGGTATTGCAAGCTTTGATCTTCAATTGTCGGTGAACAAGAACATGTTCCGATTACCGATTAGATAAGCATTTAACTATATTTGACTGCTCAAGTTCATTAAGCTAACGGGCAGGATAGTTCCAATATGTGGTAACATGTGGATAGTTATAAAAAAATGAAATCTCTTTGGATAACTAAGCCTTGAAAAAGAGCGCTGTGATATAAAGCTTATCAAAAATCACTACAGACTGGACGAAGGACGAAATGAATAAAGGTACTTACGAAATTTATTCACCAGAACAAGAAAGAACAATGCCATATCGATGTAATAACTAAAACTCATTTAACTATTAAGGGGAAACGACATGAACAGCGGTTTTCAGATGGATACAGATATCAATCGCCGACTTACGCTTAATCAAACGAAACAAGCAGCGCTATATGCTTTGCAAAACTATGATGTTGACTGGAGTTTAATCCATTTCATCCAAGTTTCTGAACATGTGACTTTTCGTATTCAGAGTAGTGAGGGAGAATCCTATTTACTGCGAATTCATACATGGAATAAATCTTATGCTGAAGTGATTTCAGAACTGGAGTGGTTAGCCCATTTAAGAAGTAAGGGGCTTATTGTACCTGATGGTGTACTAAATCGAAATGGTGAGTTTATTACCGTTGCTACAACGGATGGGAATGCGGAGTATTATGCGACCTTGATGAGATGGATCGAAGGGGATCGTTTAGATAAAAAAGTACTTACCGAGGATAATATTCGAGCGATGGGGAAATTGATGGCGGACCTTCACGGAGCGAGCGTTGATTTTGTTCCCAGTAACACTTTTACTCGTACAACTTGGGGAAGAGAGAGCTTTAACCGGGATTGGGTGCATTTACAGCAGCATCATAATCATTTCATAACAGAAGAAGCTTTCCAGTTGTATACAGAAGCTTCTGCTAAAGTTGCAGATCAAATCCACACCTTCACACCTCATGCACAAAATTACGGGATTATTCATGCAGACCTGCATAATGGGAATATCGTGTTTTGTGACGATCGACCGTTTGCTATTGATTTCGGTAGATGCGGCTTTGGCTACCATATTTATGATATAGCGCAAGCGGTCATGGGACTTCGGCCACATCAAAGAAAACTTTTTATCGAAGGCTATGTGAAGGTCAGACAATTGAGCGAAAATACGATTTCGATGCTGGAGTGCTTCTTCATCATGGCAATCATCGAAGCCTACAGTTTCCATGCGGAGAACGAGTTGGAGACGGAAGGTCTGATCGAAGAGCAGTCGTATGCTCAGTCCATATTGAGAGCATACATAAACGGAGAGCCGTTATTATTCCAGACATTTGATGAGTGATTAACAATTAATTTACACTGGGGAGTCCGTCCGTAGTGAACCATATACGATTTACAAGTAGATGCCACGAATCGAACAAGACTACGGAACTTTGCTACAGATACTGTCTACAGTGGGGTAGGGTGACCTTTTTCCATTGAACTAACGGGAAACTATAGTTTAATAAATAACTAAAACGCGGCTGCCAAGCTTAGTTCGGCAGCCGCGTTGCGCTAACGGGCAGTTAAGGTAGTTTTGTGTTACAAACATTCCGGTTCTCGGGAGTTGCTGACGTCAGCGCCGATGACAATTACTTAATCCCGGATTCGAGGGATGGAGGGAATGGATTTCAAGTTCTTGTCATTTATGATATCAAGCTCTTGTCAACTAGAACACACGCTGTTTGATTTGCATAATATGCCATGGTGGTTATCCAACCAATTTTCATTCAAAAGGATCAACGGGAAAGGATGATTATATTGGTCAGGGGAACAGTTATCGTAAGGATTAACAGATCGGTTCCGAATAACGTAGTTTTTGTAGACGGATGTGCTCAAGGCGGTAGTTCACTACTTCAAATTCCTAATGGAATCTCTGCGATATTCCAAAGAAGATCAGTAAGAAAACGTGTCACCATAAATGCCGAAGCCGGACAAAATTGTCCAGGAGAACAGTTTAACAATTTTTTGGATGTCAGTCCGTCAACCGCAAGAATGTTTGGACTGGTTAATCGCTGATTTTTGTATACATTGGAATTTGACCCAAATACGAATGTTTTAACCATAAGTCTTAGAAGAACTCAGACCACCGCGCCGTTCAGCATTGAACAAGTCGATGTTAATAGAGACAATGTATTTTTGGCTGCTGGGCTCATTAGCAACGCACTCAATTTGCCTGCAGACAATACTGTACTAACGGTAAGAAGGGCCGGCCTAGAAAAGAAAATGAAGGCTCGACTTTTCACAGAGGGTGAAGCGGAATTTAGTGATGGATTTGAAACGAGTCGTAGAACTGCCGCATTTTTTGGCTTCACATCCGGCAGGAGGTTTGTTTTGAACTTTAATCAAATCACTAGAGTGCTGGAAATTCGAAGTGTAGGCGGAAAATAGCAGGATAAACCAACCCTACAAGTAGAGAGCCCTGCAAATGCCATGCTTCTTTATACACATGGGCATTATGGAGATATGGAAGAGGACAATTCACGATTCGCAGGAATTCCATGTAAGAAGAAGGAACAAGGAGTTGCGAGTTAGGTCTTACTATATAATCATAGTTCGATATTACTACTTTCTGTCTGTCCTATTGGACCTAGATCTGTTATTATAAAACAAATAACGGAAAAGGCGAGGACATCAGCATGGCTAAAAAATTGAATATCTTTTTATCTTTTCTAATATCTATTATCATCGCGTTCAGCTGCGGTGTGTATTTCGCGGAAGACTTGGGTTATAGTCGGAGTGAACCAACTATAGTTAAAGCTGGGCAAACAGTGGATGCCGAAAACGAACCTTCCAACGGAGATGGCGAAAAAGGCGCAACGATTTCCACGGCTCAGAATCAAGGAGGTAACGAAACGGCCAACGACGAACCCGAAGCTACCCGAGTGACAGCGGAGAATCGTTTCAGCGACCCAAGAGAGTTCAGATACAGTGTCAATTCAGCGAACGGTATCACGCTGACGTGGCTCGTCGATAATTTGACCGGCAAAACGATCAACTACTATACCGTGAAGGTCAGCACATTTAATCCCGTAGGAGACCCTTCGTATGATGAGCACTCCGGAAAGAACTCATTCAATCTTCAATATGTCGGTCCGGTCATACCGGGGTTAGAACTCGGTGTGTTTGAGCTCTTCACGTATCAAGGTGCTTTGGATTCAATACGTATCGACGAAGTTGACCTGGAATACGCGGACGGCACCAAAGAAACCGTCGTCTACAATCGCACGACTAAGGACGATAGCGGGCTCAATAATAGATAGGAAAGTTTATTGCCACTTGCATAGTATTTTTGTTAGAGGAAAGATCATACATATCCATTTAAGTCCGCGTTTTACGCGGATTTTTTATGGTTTGAATTTTGTTCTTTGTCTCGTAATTTATATTGAAATATCTTCGAGTGTATATCATGATATTGAATGTTCATGGTGAACAAGCTATATTTTTATCGATGCCAGATAAGGTACTGGATCAACTAACGGGGAACGATAGTTAAATAAAGTAAAGTAGGCAGCTGATCAGAGTGATCAGTTCCCTTTTTAAGCTAACCGGTAGGATAGATTAACTCAATTACTCAGGCTTGTACCAACAGTATCCTATGAAAGTCAAGAAGGGTGGGGAATGTTATCAAGTTCTTGTCATCCGTCAGAGGATATATAGATGTCGGTGGATAAAAACATAGTCCCATTGAATGTCGCTAAAAATGCGGCTTTTTTATTTTATCGGTACACGTTCTTGTCCTTGGCTCGGGACAAGAACGTGTACCCATTGCCGTAATGGACAAGAACATAGTCCGATTACCGATTAGATAAGTATCTAACTATGTTTCCATGCAATCTCAATAGCTAAAGGGCAGGATATTTACATGCGCTTAATGTTTTCAATAATAATCCCGTGACGATGAAGTGTAGAACCGCTTACTCGAATCGGCACACTCGTTCTGCCAGAAAGAAGATGTCTATGACCATCCGCGAATTGAGTCATTTGACGGAACCGATGGAAGTGACGAGGTCCTTGACCATTGATTGCTGCTCCAGTTATACCCGAATAGCGATGTCGATGTCCGTCAGCTACTTGAGTAATCCCATTAAACGAATGTCGATGTGTGCCAATACCAGGAATAAAGCGATCGGTTAAATTGCGAAAGCGATGTCGATGTCCAACATTAATGGAAGTGTTGCCAGACATCCGATGCTGAAAACGATCGGTGGTTTGTGAAAGGTGTGCTTTCTTGAGTGAGTGCTTTCCTTTTTTCATCTTCACATCTCCTCAGAAATAAAATTAATCATAATTTATGAAGAAGTCATATGTGGGGGAACGGCGATTGCCAAAATGGGTGACATTAAGTTGTGAGGCTATTTGCGAGCCGGTTTCTAACATAATTGCTGAAAAGGGAGGTCCCATGAAGATCGACAATGATATGTTTCACGTTGAGACATTGGCTCAATCACAAGTAGCAGAGGCTAAAGTGGTAAGTCGGAATAGCAGTTTTTGCTCACGAGGCAGGAGCAGCAGCAGTTGACAATTGTTACCCTAATCAAGGTCTCAGCATTATGCGATGGAATGGGCGACCGATGTTGTCGGAATGTAAAAGCTATATGCCACAACACAAACTGTCGAGGGACAAAAACATGGTCCCATTGAAAGTCGCTATAATAGCGGCTTTTTTATTTTATCGGTACAAGTTCTTGTCCCGAGCCAAGGACAAGAACTTGTACCGATTGCCGTAATGGACAAGAACATGAGCCGATTACCGATTAGATAAGTATCTAACTATGTTTCCATGCAATTTCATTAAGCTAACGGGCAGGGTAGTGCGAGAAGGCTGTGGAATAAATATACAAACATTACTGCATAAGGAGGTCGTAATATGCCATTTCCAACGCATATCATTGCCACAGGTGGATTTGTAGAAGATGGGCAAGGAAATATACTTTTAGTAAAAACTCGTGACGGTGGTTGGGTATACCCTGGTGGACAAGTGGAAGTTGGAGAAAATCTGATAGATGGTTTGATTCGCGAAATCAAAGAGGAAAGTGGAATTGACACTACGGTTAGCTACTTAATTGGTGTCTATTCAAATACAGGGATTTTTAAATGGTATGATGGTGTGACTGATGTTCCTACGCAAGTTGGGTTTGATTTCGTATGTAAACCTGTTGGTGGGGAGTTATTAGCTGTTACTGAGGAAACAACCGATAGTCGCTGGGTGGCGAAGGATAAAGTTCTTGATTTCATTGAACACCCCGCTATTCGCACCCGCTATCAGGCATATTTGGGCTTTAATGGAGCGGTAAATTACATGGCGTATTTAACGAAACCTGAGTTCATAATCAAACACCAAACATTTATTTCGAAGTAAATTTTACGTATAAGGCAACATCAGGAATTTAAAAATGTCACCGCTGACTTCTATTTATGGAGGGAGGCGGTGATCTTTTTTGGGACGTCATAGTATAGATGACTCTTAGAATTGGTTATACAATGATGGTTTGTTGGTTAGCTTATGTTGTTTATTCCGTGCAACAAATTGATGCATGGAATGGAGATTACCATGTGAATTGCAGCGGTAGGGTTGAGAATTTTTCATGCTTACTGTTTCCTTGTTAATTGTAAGACATAAAAACAAGTTGCACCGCTAATTTTAAGCATCAGCTGATTATGATGACCGGCAGACTTTTCTCAACTAAAGGGAGGATAGTTGATTAAGAACCACCCTTTAAAGAAAAAGCCTTAGTGATGGATCTTTTGATCTCTTCTCACACATGGCATTATCTAGAATAGGTAGTATTAGTATTGAAAGCACTGGGTATAAAAATTTAAATTATTTGGTGGTGCAATGATGATTACACATGAACTCAAAGTTATTGAACGAATGTCTGAAGGCGTTGGGTTATCTTTGGAGCTTGAGGGACTTTTGATTCAAGGAGTGTCTATTGACTCCAGAACCTTTATTCATCCCAATTATAAGGGAGTTAGATGGGCATAATTATGTTAATGAAGCAATAACCAAAGGAGCGATTGCTTCTTTTTGGCAAAAGGATCACCCTAACCCACCAGATCATCTACCGTTAATTTATGTAGATGATTGCTTAGAAGCTTTACAAAAATTAGCAGCACAATATAGACGAGAATTACCAGTCAAAGTTATTGGTGTTACGGGTAGTAATGGTAAAACAACTACAAAAGAGATGCTAAATTCTGTTTTACAGACAAAATTTCGAGTTTATAAAACAGAAGGAAATTTAAACAGTCAAGTAGGTGTTCCATTAACGGTATTAGGGATAAAAAAAGATGCTGAAATTGCAATAATTGAGATGGGAATGAGTGAAAGAGGGCAAATTGAGCAACTTTCTCGTATTACCAATCCTGACATAGCTGTAATTACAATGATAGGGGTTTCCCATCTATCAAGCCTCGGCTCTAGAGAAGCAATAGCAGCAGCAAAATTAGAAATCGTTACAGGTCTAAAGAGTGGTGGATGTTTCGTGTTCAACGGTGACGAGCCATTATTAACTAAAGAACTCTTAAAAATTAAAAAAAATAGCTCATTAGAAACCATTAGTTTTGGTCAGGGGGATTTTAATGATGTGAGCGTCGAGTATGCATTATCAAACTCCGATGGTTCCCAATTCTCTGTTGCAAACGATATTTACAACCTTCCACTTCTCGGTGCCCATAATATTAATAACGCACTTGCTACAATAGCCATTGCTCTAAGGTTGGGTTTAAACCCTGCAGAAATTAATGAAGGATTTCTTCATTTGAAATTGCCTGATATGAGATTAGAGAAGATTACTTCACCATCGGGATTTACCATAATTAACGATGCTTGGAATGCTAGTCCGGATTCGGTAAATGCAGCAATTAAGAAAAATGATGTGATTTTGATAAAAGCATCAAGAGGTGTACAGATTGATTCAATTATCCCATTCTTAATAAAGTAATCACTAAATTAACGGACCACTTTAGTTCAACAAATAAAGTGAGCAATCTTGCCGACGGCAACTGCTTCATTTTTTATTTCGCTAACGGGCATACAATGAAGTCTATATTAACGATTGTGCCAATCCGCGAGAGACCAGACAGGGTGTAGAACGTTACATCCATCTACATAATCATTACTTGCCTCACCAATCTTTACAGAATCATACGCCGGCTGTTGTGTATAACCAAGAGGTCCTGCTTTCACCCACAAGTAAATAAAAGAGAAAAAAAACTCCCGCGCCTACGCTTGGGCTACGCTCACAACCGGTGTACTTCGAAACTGGTAATATATATAATATTCCAAACCGATTCAGAAGATCAACGGCCTTAAACCGCAGATCTCAGTATATCTTGTGAACAATTTCACACCTTAACTATATCCAAAAAAACTGTCTTGACATTTTATAGCACCATAGTCAATGCCAATGACAAGAGTGGAAGTGGTGATTCGCTCTACACGTTGATTTTGTGCCTTAATTAGTCTAGACTTCATGATAACGCCTTCTAAGGTGAGTTCTGAGGGCTGCAACCCAGTACATACTCATCCTAGCGAGGCGACTATTTTTATGCAAATTGAATCTCTTAGCACCTACAGGAATGTTAACGGGTACGATAGTTGAGCGTTATTTGCATTTTGGTTCATAGAGAAGGCCATCCTTGCGGTGGCCTTAAAACTTGCCGCTACAGACAGCGCGGAGAACCGTATCACAAATAGTGGTAAAGTGGAAAGCGGAGATAACTATTGACAGGTCAACAGTCGGAAACTAACATTTTGTGCAAAAAAGTACTGTCATCACAGAGCATGAGAAGACAGGATTTGGGTTCCTTGAGTCAGTATCATTTAAATTGGGAGTTGAACCTTATGGCATTGGTCGAATCATTGCAGAAGGCAATCGATTACATGGAAGATAATCTGCTTGAGCAACTGACGATTGAAGTGATTTCCAAACAGGCGAATTTATCTCCTTTTCATTTTCAACGTACCTTTATGATATTGACAGATTTAACTGTCGGTGATTACCTCCGGCGACGCCGTTTAACGTTAGCGGCACAAGAGTTAACCAGCACGGTATGTAAAATTATTGACCTTGCCTATAAGTACGGCTATGAAACTCCCGAAGCTTTTTCAAAAGCTTTCCGTAAACAGCATGGCATTACTCCAAGTGAAGCTCGAAAAGGGATCGGAAAGCTGCAATCTTATAACCGCCTGACGATTCAGGTGAGTTTGAAAGGAGCAGAACCCATGAACTACCGCATTGTTGAAAGAGAGACTTTCCAGGTAGTAGGCTTAAAACGGATATTTCCTTGCGGCGAGAAGGCGGAAGGTCCGGGTATTCCAGAATTTTGGGCTGAAGTGAACACAAACGGAACGGCCAACAAGTTGATTCAAATGCTCAACGGTGAGATAAAAGGTTTATTGGGGATGAGCATCTATAAAGAAGAGATAAGCATGACTGATTACTGGATTGCTGCTGAACATGTCGGAGATGTGCCGGAAGGTTTAGCGTATTTTGATTTCCCTCCATCGAAATGGGTAGTTTTTGAGGTGCAGGGGGATTTTCCGACTGCAATTGTAAATGCCTGGAAACAGATCTATTTGGAATGGATCCCTTCTAACGGATATATGCTTGCTGAACTTCCGGCTATAGAGGCTTATATTAGTCCCGATCTCAATAGTCCGAATTCCACGAATGAAATCTGGCTTGCCGTTAAATAATTGAAGCAGAGACCACCGATCCAGATTGCATGGCGGTGGTTTTTACTTACGTTAGAGACAGGCGTAGAAGCGTATCACAGCGACAGCTAAATTGCCACGGTGATGTCGTTGGTCTGGTGGATGAGCAGGGTAAGCAGCTAAACAGTTACTCTTATGATATTTGGGGTGGTCCGGTTGAAACCGAAGAAACCGTCCCGAACGTGATGCGCTACGCTGGTGAGTATTGGGATGAAACGACGGGCCTGCAGTACCTGCGTGCCCGCTGGTACGATCCGGGGATGGCACGGTTTATGGGCGAGGATACGTATGAAGGGACATTGACGAATCCCCTGAGCCAAAATTTGTATACGTATGTGCATAATAATCCGTTGAGGTATATTGATCCAAGTGGACATTTTGCATTTGAAACCAAGGATCAAAAAGAATTGAAAGATTTATTGGATGAAGCCATTGAAAAATCGGAGTCCAACAGAAATAATAAAAATTATCAGTTATACAAGAATTTTATACGGGATCGGTACGACTTTGTATCCATCATGGGAGAAAACCGTTATAATTACTTATTCGACTTGTTAACGGGAACAAGCCCATACACTAATAATGCAGGCATTTCATCTTGGGCTAGAGCACAGTTATTAAATGACTATCAGGTTTCAAAAGAGGCAGAATATATTGCGTTACTTGCCATGGGATTTTTACCTGGTAACGGTTCTGGTAATTGAATCAATGTCGGGGAACAAGTATCATGGTCCCATTGAAAGACGCTAATTTATCGGCTTTTTAGTTTTATCGGTACAAGTTCTTTTCCTAGACCGAGGACAAGAACTTGTACCGATTGCCAAAAGGACAAGAACATGAGCCGATTACCGATAAGATAAGTATCTAACTACTTATCTCTCCTCTAATTCATTAAGCTAGTGTCAGGTGACAAAAACATAGTACAATAGAAGCAGCTGATTACGGCTTTTTATATTTATGTTATCAAGTTCTTGTCAAAACAAAAAATGTCGAGGGACAAAAACATGGTCCCATTGAAAGTCGCTATAATAGCGGCTTTTTTATTTTATCGGTACAAGTTCTTGTCCCGAGCCAAGGACAAGAACTTGTACCGATTGCCGTAATGGACAAGAACATGAGCCGATTACCGATTAGATAAGTATCTAACTATGTTTCCATGCAATTTCATTAAGCTAACGGGCAGGGTAGTGCGAGAAGGCTGTGGAATAAATATACAAACATTACTGCATAAGGAGGTCGTAATATGCCATTTCCAACGCATATCGTTGCCACAGGTGGATTTGTAGAAGATGGGCAAGGAAATATACTTTTAGTAAAAACTCGTGACGGTGGTTGGGTATACCCTGGTGGACAAGTGGAAGTTGGAGAAAATCTGATAGATGGTTTGATTCGCGAAATCAAAGAGGAAAGTGGAATTGACACTACGGTTAGCTACTTAATTGGTGTCTATTCAAATACAGGGATTTTTAAATGGTATGATGGTGTGACTGATGTTCCTACGCAAGTTGGGTTTGATTTCGTATGTAAACCTGTTGGTGGGGAGTTATTAGCTGTTACTGAGGAAACAACCGATAGTCGCTGGGTGGCGAAGGATAAAGTTCTTGATTTCATTGAACACCCCGCTATTCGCACCCACTATCAGGCATATTTGGACTTTAATGGAGCGATAAATTACATGGCGTATTTAACGAAACCTGAGTTCATAATCAAACACCAAACATTTATTTCGAAGTAGATTTTGGTCCCATAGAAAGTCGCTGAAAGGACAAGAACATGAGCCGATTACCGATTAGATGAATATCTAATCATGTTTCCATGCAATTTCACAATTAATTCCTATTAAATAACATAATAATGTTATAATTATATTACTTCATCAATATAGTAGTATTGGATATCTAATTAAAATTATTTACCTAGGGGGTAAATAATGAGCAAAGATAATGAAACTCCTGAAAGAACAAGAGAAAGACTAAGACAAGAAGAATTGAAAAATAATCCATTTGGTCATATGAAAGACGGAATTGATAGGGCTCAGTATGGTAGTTTAGTCGATTTAGTAGGTAGTTTAGGTTGGAAAGGCACTTTAGTATTAATCATTGTTATTATTGTTGGTCTTATAGTTGCCCAATATTTTTAAGGAAGAGAATTTTTATAAATGTTTTTCGATGCCGACGTCATTATAGACGAGCTGCGGAATACCCTGCGGTTGATTGAACAGGCGGTTGGTATTCACCGATATATGTGCCGGATCGATATGACTAATGCGAAAGATAGTTCAACTGCATTATTGATCTGGAATCTCAGCTCAAGCTGTTATAGAAGAATTTAATAGATTATGGCAGATCCGCAATAGGGAAGACTCTAAAAATGTCGCGGGACAAGATCTTGTTCCCATTGAGAGTCGCTATTTTAGCGGCTTTTTTGTTTTATCGGTACAAGTTCTTGTCCCGAGTCGAGGACAAGAACTTGTACCGATTGCCGTAATGGACAAGAACATGAGCCGATTCCCGATTAGATAAGTACTTACTATGTTCCCATGCAATTTCATTAAGCTAACGGGCAGGATAGTTCAATGAAACGTTTGAATTATGGGTACATACTTTTCCAAAAAAATGGTGAGGTTATCCATAGGTGATGAAAATTGAAGAAAACGAAACTAACTGTGTTCCTTTTGCTTATTGGAATAATTTCCTCAACACATTTATTAGCAGAAGCTAGTGACGGAACAAATTTAATAAAACTAACTGATAGTGAAGTTTCGTCAATACAAGTAATTCGTTTAAAGGGAACAGTTAATTCAAGGATTTTCAGAATGACAGATGGATATGACGAAAGGATTATTCGAAGGGTTATTAATTGGATCAATACTTCAAGTCCAAGCGAACAGGCAACTGAGTTAGAAGCTGATAAAGTTCCATTACTTTTAAAAATAAACATGATTCAACGGTGATCTAATAACTTTAGAGCCAGCGTATAAATGTAAGGGTCATCTTATCAAGAGATGCACTGCCGTTGATGGTGAAATTGTACTTACAAAGAACAAAAATAAAATCCGATTAACTTCGCAAGAGCTTTATGATTGGATCATTGTAGGCTGGAAGTATGAACCTGTTGGACCAACTAAAGAAGAACTTCTGGAGGAAACATTGTATACAAGATACTTTTCTGTAATCGAGAAGGACTTTCCGGATTTTATAATGTGTCCAAGGATAGATAGCGTTGAGCGAATTAACCGCAATACACGAAGACATTTAGTTATTGCAAGTGCATTAAACTATTCAGGACATCACGCTCCTTCATATGAAAGAATCACTTTCACATTAATCGATACACCTGAGAACGGAATAAAAATCATTAAAGTTAGAAAAAAAAGCAATGTACCAGAAAGGGAAAGCCTAAAGCAATGTAGATGGTAATACGAATAGTGAAAACAAAATCGCATTAGTGTAAACTAACGGGAAACGATAGCTCAATAAAAATAAGAAGGCAGCCGATCAACGTGGATCGGCTGCTTTTGTTCAACTAACGGGCAGTATAGTTTGAAACTGTATGGGCAAAATAGCCAAAAATAATGGAGGATATTTCTCATGTGGTGGAGATGTATTATTTTGATTTGGGCCATAGGGGTAATCAACTTTACAATATTGGATGGTGTTGATGCATACAGCGATGAGTCGCCAACTATGAATAATGTCGACTTTCAACATAAGAGCTTGGAAGAAGTTCTTATTTTTGAACTTCGTCCAAAGATCATGGACGTACTTAGGAAAGAGTATGCTAGTAACTTTCTCATCGATAGACAGCATATCTTACCTTTGAGGAAATCGAACTCTTATCCTCAACATGAGTTCATACTAGTGGGACGAGTTATTACAAATTCTTACTCGGGTATAGTTCAAATTACTTTTAAAGCTAATTTTGACGGATACAAAGTGACTGGTTTTCATGTTGTTAATCATTCATTGAACTAACGGGAAACGATAGCTCAATAAAAACCTAGAAGGCAGCCGTTCAACGTGGATTGGCTGCTTTTGTTCAGCTAACGGGCAGGATTACGCAACAAAGTTCGAGAATACAGGTAACTGAGGAGGCCTTCATTGATTGGCTTAATTTAACGAATAGGGGAGTTGAAATGGATCATGCATTGTCAAATAAGTGGTGGGAATTAGTTTTTAGAGTCGTTAAAGACCTTGATGATGGAAATGTTCCGTATAGCTTCGATGCTTCAACTTCACTTTTTGTACATGGTATTGAAGATTTTGAAATGGATGATCTAGATATTATGATTCAGTGGGATTACTTTGAGATTGCCCACAAGTTATTTCAAAAATATAATCCTAGTCCAATAAATAAAGGCGGGTTTTGGCAATTCAACTTCTTTGTTGACGGAATGGAAGTACATATTATGTCTTCAGAACAAATAACTTGTCTTGAAAAAGATAGAGAACGTACAGCGATCCAAAAGGAAAACAGGACCATATGGTCCAAATCAATTCTTTTTTATCGTCGACATACAAAGAATCCCCATCTAATTGAACTAATTGATGATTTCCTTAACGCAAAGAATAACTGAGATTAATATCATTACGCTAACGGGAAACTATAACTTAATAATTAACTTAAACGAGGCTGCCGTCATGATCGGTAGCCTCGTTGTGCTTACGGGCAGTTTTCTTTAGATACAATATTGATGTTCGGATATGTATAAGCTCTCCTGCAATGCCCAAAGATACTTTTTTATTATATCGAAACTTTACCTATACACGTAGTAAGACAGAATGTTACCGTATTATTATTGTCCTATAATTTACCATCACTGGGGGGTATCTTAATATATGAGCATCAACTTGCAAGATTGGATTCAGGACGCTGATTTGGTCAGCATTCAAAAGGCAATGGCTACGGGTGAATGTACCTCCGAAGCCCTCGTTCTAGCATATATCGAAAGAATTCATAGGTATAATCCTTTGATCAATGCTGTATTAGAGATTAATCCAGATGCGGTTGAAATCGCAAGGAGTCTCGATTTTGAGCTAAAAACAACAGGTAGTCGGGGGCCTCTTCACGGAATACCAATCCTGCTCAAGGATAACATCGATACACACGACCGAATGCATACGAGCGCTGGTTCAATCGCATTGGCTGAGTCGTTTGCTCCTGAAGATTCGTTTATTGCCGCAAAACTCCGCGCTGCTGGCGCAGTTCTTCTAGGTAAGGCAAATATGACCGAGTGGTCGAATTTTATGTCCAGCCGTATGCCTGCTGGATTCAGTTCTAGGGGTGGATATGTGTTGAATCCATATGGACCTGGCAAGCTCTTCGTCAGCGGGTCAAGTTCAGGATCTGCTGCAGCACTAGCTGCGGACCTGGCAGCAGCAGCGATAGGAACAGAAACCGCAGGTTCGATTATTGGGCCGGCCAGCCAACATCTTCTCGTTGGAATAAAGCCTACTATAGGGCTTACGAGCCGCAGCGGCATAATCCCAATCTCCATAAGTCAGGATACACCAGGACCAATTTCCAAGACAGTCACTGATGCAGCGATTCTACTTGGAGCAATCGTCGGTTTTGACGAAAACGATGAGGCAACATGGACTAGCCCGCAACGTACTTCTCAAGACTATACAACTTATCTCGACCGAGACTTTCTGCGTAAAGCTCGCATTGGGATTCCCCGACATTACTATGATTCATTGGATGAAGAAAGACTTTCAATCATGGAATCCGCCATTAATGTTCTACGTGAGCAAGGTGCTACAGTTATCGATCCTGTGGACCTCTATTTGGAACAGCATCCATGGAACAATGATGTTATCTGCTACGAATTCAAAACAGGCCTGAATCACTATTTATCGAAGTTGAGCTCGGATATGCCCGTGCATTCTCTTCAAGAATTGATTTCTTATAATCAGAAGCACGCTGCTTCCTCATTGAAGTTTGGCCAAGATAATCTGATTCGCTCGGAACAAAATGCACTAAACGAGACAACCTATCAACTTAAACGTCAAGAATATAACCATCCGACAGTATCGCAAGGAATTGACTATGCACTCGATCAACACGGCTTAGATGCATTAATGCTACCCGGTGATATTGATGGTATGTACATTGCTGCCAGATTAGGGTATCCCCTTATAACGGTGCCCGCCGGTTATTCAGCCAAAGGAACAATTGATGCGGATGGAGATTCGACGCAGGGTCCATTTGGTGTTGTCTTTTCCGGGAGGGCTTTCAGTGAGCCCACGTTAATAAGCATCGCCTATAGTTTCGAGCAGGCAACACTTTTTCGTCGTCCGCCAGATCTGGGTGAATTGATTAGTCACTGATTCGTAATGATACCATTAGTCTTAACAGCTACGTATTGACCATGTCTCTGCAGGGACTTATTACGCTAACTGGACACGATAGCCGAAGGCAGCCACCCAACAGTGAACTGCACCTGGGTATCGCTCTCGGGATCAAATCCCATGGGCAGAAACGTTCGATCTCCGGCCATCTCAATCTTATGACCACACAAAAAGGAGGTCGACCAGTAAGTTCTGGTGACCTCATTATACGAACAGGTAGGATAGTGTAACAATGCATTATATTTATGATAAGAGTCACCGCGATATCAACGGCAAGTTTTAAGGCCATCCTTCCCCGGATGGCCGTTTCTTTTTATAACGAATAACTTAACTACAATCATATTCTTGCATCGCTACACAGTAATACGAACTATGTACGCCTGGAGTAATACGGAGGTGGGTGGGGAATGTTATCAAGTTCTTGTCATTAATGTATCAAGTTCTTGTCATCCTGTCGGGGGACAAGAACTAGTCCCATAGAAAGTCGCTAATTTAGCGGCTTTTTTGTTTTATCGGTACAAGTTCTTGTCCCGAGTCGAGGACAAGAACTTGTACCGATTGCCGAAATGGACAAGGACATGAGCCGATTACCGATTAGATATGTATCTAACTGGGTTTCCATGCAATTTCATTAAGTTAACGGGCAGGATTACGTACTAACCGTGTTTCTCCGCCGATATGAGAAAAAACATCGAGAAACCAATTGTTCTCCATGCTACAATGAACGCCATGGAGGTGCACATCCATGGACTATAAGCAAAGAATTCAATCCGTACTTAATTATATCGAATCGCATGTGCAGGAAGACATTCCGAGTGAGTCGCTTGTAGCGTTAGCCGGCTTCTCTAAGTCACATTTTTTGCGTGTGTTTGAGGCGTACACCGGCTTCACCGTCATGTCATATGTACGCGGTCGCAAATTAGATCTTGCTGCCGAACGATTAAGGAATAGCAATGATAAAATAACGGAGATCGCATATGACTACGGCTTCGAATCCCATGATGTATTCGGAAGAGCTTTCAAACGCGTGTATGGAATAACACCAGAAAACTATCGGAGGGGACGGTTTCTTTTGCCTACATTCCACGCTGTTAATCTCGCACTGCAGCAACAGGGAGCTGAAGCCTTGATAAAAACCAAGCCACATACGATGATCGTAACAAAACCAGCGATGAAACTAATTGGGATAGAATGCCGATTTGAAGATGGTGTATCTTCGCCCGATCTGTGGAAACAGTATTTCTATGAATGGCAACAAACTTTCGGCAATATCGCACATTTGCGGGTTGAGCCAGAAAAAGAAATTGATTATGCACTGACTGTAGATCGAGACGAAAGCGGGTACACTTATTTTATCGGGATCGAAGTGACAAGCGTAGACCATGTACCGTCAGGGACCATAGCACGTCTCATCCCTAAAACGAAATATGCCAGGTTCACAGCGATTGGACCAGTTGGGGAGTCGATAGGACGAACGTATGACCATATTTTCAAGGAATGGTTTCCAAGCTCGTCGTTTCAAACAGCTCCCGGTCCAATCATGGAACACTATGATATGCGTTGTGCTACCCATCTCGGTATACCACCTGAAAAGCATGAAATGGATATTTACATCCCAATCGAACCCGTCAAAACAGAAACAAAAGAAATTATTGAACTTCAACCTTACCGAGCAGCATATTACAAGGCTGTCGGCACGAAGGGATGGAACTGGCACCAAGTAAAGAAAGAAGCATTTGACGTCATGATCGCTTGGACATTATCGCAAGGTATTGATCAATCTAATCTGCGAATTCGAGCGCATAACAACGGAGGTGCTCCGGAGGAAGATTTCTATTACGAGGTTTATGTGGACGTTACAGGGATAGATGTCTCGATAACAGAGGATTCACTTGTCAGCCTGATAGATTTTGAAGGCGGATTGTTTGTCGTCACTCCCACACTTCATCGTATGTTGGAGCCGACAGGAGAAGCATTTTTCAAATGGTTTGACCAGCAGGAGAAATATAAGATGACGGGTAATTGATTCGAAGAATTCTTAATTCATGGCAAAAAAATCACTTTGGACACACTTATCAGGATACATTTCGAAGCGAAGAGATTGTTGGTTACTGAACTGGACTAACGGGAAACGATAGCTCAATAAAACAATGGAGGCAGCTAACCAACGTGATCGGCTGCCATTGTTCAGCTAACAGAATTGTCGGGGGACTTGTCCTCTGATTAAAGAACGTTATTGTCGAGGGACAAGAACATGCTCCCATTGAAAGTCGCTAATTTAGCGGCTTTTTTATTTTATCGGTACATGTTCTTGTCCCGAGCCAAGGACAAGAACATGTGCCGATTCCCGATTAGATAAGTATCTAACTGAAGTTTACAGCTAATGCAATCAGCTAACCGGTAGGATAATTTGAAGGGCTTGTGATGTTTTGTTTGCTTTTAATGGTGTATTCGAAATAATTATTGGTATTATCTAGTTGTATTTAAAAAAATACTGGCAAGGAATTGCTAGACCGGTAAGAGTAAGTGGAAATATTATTAGTAACAGACTCACAGACCTATTAAAATATGTTACACTATCCCATATTTGTTCATCCATGGAGGAACTTATGAAGCTGTTGATCGTAGAGGATGATATTGGAATATCGTATACAGTTGCAAGAGTTATGCAGGATGAAGGGCATAAAGTTACGGAGTGTCATAACGGAGAAGAGGGCCTGCATCACGCATTGTACGGCGAGTTCGATTTAATTATTTTGGATATTATGCTGCCTAAGGTTGATGGATTTACGTTCATCCAAGAGCTGAGGCAGCAAAGAGTTGATACCCCGATTCTTTGTCTGACGGCAAAAGACGGATTAAACGACAGGGTAAAGGGGTTAACGATCGGAGCGGACGATTATGTGGTGAAGCCATTCGAGATTCCAGAGCTGATCGTCAGAGCTAAAGTGCTGATGCGCCGTTATGGCAAGGTTAATCAAGAAGAGCAGATTAGCTACGGGCCGATTGCTATTCAAGTTAGAAATCGAGCAATAACGGTCACAGGAGAAGAGCTGACTTTAACAGAAAAGGAATATGAGCTGCTTGAGTACCTGCTCATGAATAAAGAGCAGATCGTGACGAAGGAGCAAATCTATAACCGAATTTGGGGACTCGATTCGGAAGCGGGAATTGGCATCGTTGAGCTCTATGTCCATTATCTTCGGAAGAAGCTGTCTTCATGGCATGCCGATCAATATATTCAAACCGTAAGAGGTTTGGGCTACATACTTAGAATAAACGAGTAGTTTTTCAAATGGAAATCAAAGGTTCATCTTATATATTCTTCTTATACTCTATAGAGGGGAGATTAATGCATGAACCTTGTAAGACAGATGTTTAAGAACACCAGATTGACTATTTTATTGATAGCAGGACTACTTGTCTTGCTGACTGTAGGTGGTTTGTTATGGCCGGATCAACATAAATCAGAGGACTTCGGCACCATGATTCAGAAGATGGCGATTGATACGCTTAAGCATGACCCTGAGAAACAGCTTTATTTTGACGTGAAAAATGTGGAGGGAATCCGATGGGATCCCACTAAGCTTACGGACCTGTCGGATGCCGATTACGAACAATTAAACGAAGAGAGAAATGGTTTTCTTAAAAAATTGAATGACTATGATTCTACCAAGCTTTCCCCGGAAGACAAACTCACCTACGATATCCTCAAATGGAACCTGAGCGCGGAGCTGCAAGTATATAAATATTGGGATTTGGACACGAATGACTACCTTTCCCTATCCACTTTTCCGCCGTTTTTCGCGAACAACTATCCGATTCGCAATCAAGCAGATGCAAAAAATTATATCGTTGCGCTAAACGGATTTTCGGATAAAGTCGCGCATGTCATAGATAGAATCCAAGACAGACGGGCGAAAGGTATTGTCCCTGCTTCTGAATTTCTTAAGGAAATGCTTACGAGTTACAGCAATTTGCGAGATACGGAACCGGAAGAAACGATTCTGTACAGTTTATATGCAGAGAAATTAACCGAGTTAAAACTCGATCTCTCCGAAGAGGAGAAGCTAAAAAAAGCGTTAGCGCAAACCCTAACCGATCATGTACTGGCTTCTTACGGCAAACTTGCCGATATGATCGAGAACGATCTTATGAAACAAGCACCCGTGAGCCAAGGAATCTGGAGTCAGCCGGGCGGCAGCGAGTATTATTCTGCAAGGCTCAAACTTACTACGGGTACGGACCTCAGTCCTCAGGAAATGCACGAGATCGCTAAACGCAAGGTAGAAGAGATCGTGAAGGAGCTAAGAAGTGGGGCTTCGGGTCAAGCACAGACCACATCTGCAGCCAGATTCCTAACCGGAGATGAATTACTGCAAGCGTTAAATAGCAGTCTGTCGGATGCCACGCCCTACTTGTCCGATTGGTTTGAAGAGGAGCTTATCCCGAACCATCCAGTAGATGTGCGACCGTATTCGGCTCTTTTCGCGTCGGCAGGTGGAATGTATATCCCCTTATCTATAGATGGTGATAGGAGCGGGAGATTTGTCATTCCGCTCGAAAACCCGACCTCCGAAGAAATGGTTAAAATGCTTGCGTTGCATGAGGGTATTCCAGGACATCACTTTCAATTTTCGATTCAATATGATCAACCAACCATTCCATTAATCCGCAAAATAACGATGACGCATGGATACGTAGAGGGATGGGCGGTCTATATGGAAAGCTTATGCGCGGAGAAGGGCTTGCTTGATCGGAACAAGGTACTAATCCGTTTGGCAAATCTTTCCATAGGTACCGTGATAGATACGGGTATCCATGGGCTGAAGTGGACAAGAGAACAAGCTAATGAGTATCTGGTGAGTGTCATCGGAATGGGGGACGATGCTTTTATCGACAGTGTCATTGCCTATCCGGGACAAAAAGGAAACTATGCAATCGGATCGGAGCAATTTCAATCCCTTCGAGAGAAGGCGGAAAGCGAACTCGGGGATCGCTTCGATATCAAGGCATTTCATTCCGTTCTTCTTCGAAACGGTAATATGCCATTTCCGATATTGGAGCAGCAAGTGAATCAATACATCAAATCCGCCAAATAAAAGGAGAGCAGACCCCGGTATGATTAAACGCACGCTAGTACGAATGACGATATGGAACAGCACGGTCGTATTTTGCTTGCTCATCATGCTGGGGGGAGCGTTATACGGGCTGGCTCGCTATCGGATCTATTCCGACATTGACCGTCAGCTGGTGTTTAATATTGACAACATGTATCAAACTTCTCTAAATAACGGGGAGAAAGTCACTAGCATTGATTCGAAGGATCCGGAACGTTTTATGATGGCATTTTATTGGGATTCCAACGGTACCTTGATTCAAAGCGTATATTATAAATGGCCATATATTCTATTGAGTTCAATGCTTCGGGAAAAACAAAACCACATGGGACCCGAGTCGATACGCGTGGGTAAGAAAACCTATCGATTCGTGAGCAGACCCTATCAAGGCAATTTGCCAGTAGTCGAGGAGCTGTCTAACACACCTTTAAAAACAGTTCAGATATTTACGGAAATTTCTGCCGAGATGTATTATTTGAATCGGTTATTATGGAGTATTAGTATCGGAATCGGCATCGGCGCGTTATTATCTATCATCTCAGGTTACGCATTGGCTAGACGGGCGCTCATTCCGATTCAGAAGGCTTGGGACAAGCAGCAGCAATTCGTTGCAGATGCCTCTCACGAGTTGAGGAGTCCGCTTTCGGTCGTCCGAGGGCAAACGCAAATCTTGTTACGCCATCCCGATCATACGATTGAGGAAGAAAGCGCTCCAATTTCAGCCATTCTGAAAGAAACCAAAAGAATGAGCAACATGGTAGACGGGCTGCTTCTTCTGACAAGAGGCGATTCTCATGAGGAAGTCATCTTATACAACCCTGTGCGAGTTGACGGGATTATTAAAGAGATTGCAAAAAATATGGAACCGATAATGGATTACAAGCAGTTGCGGTTACAGCTTCATGTCGAAGGCCCGGAATTTCTCATAAATGGAGATGAGGATCGTCTCATACAATTGTTCATGATTTTGTTGGACAATGCTATTAAATTTACACAGTCGGATGGGCAAATCGATCTTGAGTGTATTAGGCAGGGGAAATCAGTTCTCGTAACCATCAAGGATAACGGAGTGGGTATTTCGGAACACGAATTGCCACTCATCTTTAATCGCTTTTACAAAGGAGATTCCTCTAGAAATAGAGGGGATCATGGAGCGGGTCTAGGGCTATCGATTGCGCGTTGGATCGTTGATCAACATCAAGGTTCTGTCCACATTAGCAGCGGGGTAGGGTGTGGTACGACCGTTATGATTCGTTTTCCAGAGATTAGTTAAATAATAGAGTTGAATAGGAGCCGACCAGATAATCGGCTTCCGTTTTCATTAAGCTAAAGGGGAGTATCTGGGGTAATGCTGTCGGGTAGGTAGTGATAAATCGATTGAGTGTAGTTAAATAACTTTATCTACATATGTACAAAATACGAGTTTTGTGTAAAAGCATTAAAGAAACGACCGTGCAACGGCCATTTTTGCATCAATCGTATAATTTCATCTTATCCATATTATTGACGGCTTTTCTCATCTCTTCATCTGTTAAATGCGTGTAAATCATCGTTGTCTGAATCGACGAATGTCCCAGCTGATTCTTCAGCTTCGGCACGTCGTTGTTCTCACGATGATAACGTGTTGCAAATGAGTGTCTCAAGGAATGCACCGTCAATGCCGGCTTACCAAACGCTGCAGCGTATTTTTCAATCAGCTTTTCGATCGACCTTGGCGTCAACCGCCGGCTTTGGCCTTTGCGTCCGATCGGCGCTGCTATAAACAGGTAATTTTCCGATTTTTCCGGTTTATACCTAGCTTCGCGGATCTTCAAATAGCTCTCCAGGTCCAACAATGCTTGCAGGCTAAAGTATACATATTGCTCTTTATTGCCTTTACGCAGCACACGCACTTGGCCTTTGTTCATATCCATATCCTCGATGTTAATTCCCGCTACTTCGGATAAACGCAGTCCGGAGCCGAGAATTAGCGAAACGATCGCCGTATCCCGTTCCCGGTTAAATTCATGAAAGCGCTGTAAACGTTTATTGGTTTTATGGAGTTCCCCAAAATCATGAGCCACAAACTGACGGAACTTCTCGAGATCGTCTTCCCGCAAAATTTTGCCTTCAATCCGGTAAGCGATCGTTTCCTGGCTTTCCTTAATTGGATTAAAGTCGATTTTGGCCATGACATTTCGCTGAATATATGGCTTGAGATCCGGAGTTTCGGCCTTGTTTTGAAGATAATCAAACAGCGATTTTAATGCAGACAACTTCCGGTTGATCGTATATTTGTTGTTATCCAATTGATATTCCAAATAATACAGAAAATTTTCGACTTCACGGACGGTCAGGGATTCGAGTACGGACATTTCAATGTTTTTGCGATCATGGATGTTCGATTTAACTGATACAAGCCAATCAAAAAAGATGAGGTAATCGTGACAGTAGTTCAGCAGCGTCGTATGCGACAGTTTGCGTTTTCGGCCATCGATGTATTCGGTCACATACCACGGGAGCTCAGCACTCTTGGCTTCCACGCGTTTCATATAATGCAGCTTCGCAATTTTATCCACTTATTGCCAACCTCCCTTGTTTCCAGAGTAACTTATTTATAATTATTCGTCAAATTATTATTTTACGTAATTATTTTGTGTGGTATTCCAGGATCCTAATAAAGAATCATTGACTAAAAAACTAAACGACCGTTCCCAGATGGAATTCAGGGAAACGGCAGCAGCATATACTGTCTTTTTTATTCTGTTTCTATTTGAAACACTGCCAGCGGTCTCGTGATCTGTCCATACGAAAAAGCCGGTCAGATCCATAATTTGATCTGACCGGCTTCCTTAGAACCCTTGCTAAGTATGCCTGCATTATCCTTGCATCGCTAGCTTTCTACATCTGAATCATTGCAGATAAAGCGTAATCCGCCTTACTTCTTAACAGCCGTCTCTGCAAACTTGATCAAGTCTTCTTTGGTGAGCGGGTTGCCCGGATTGGTTGAGATGTTGTATACATGATCCTCATCTGACCAACTCAGGACATTTCTAACCCATTCAGGATGCTTCTTGGCTGTCTCGGCGTCATAATTGTCCGATGTGTAGTACCGGTATTCGCCGCTCGACTTATCCTTGTTGATCTTGTGGGATACTTGCATTTGCAAATTGTCTTTTCCGTTTGCAAAATTTAGATTGATTTCGCCCATTTCCTTCCAGTCGAACTTTTTGTAATAAACGCCTTTTCCTTGGGCCTCAGCTTCAGCTTTCACTTCTTTTTGGTACTCCGCGCGATTCTTGGCAATCGGAGGCTGGATGTTTCCTTTCACAAAATTATATCCTTCAGGCAGACCTTCCGGCTCTTGAAGCACAGGACCTTGCAGTTTGGTTGCCTGGTTCAGGTAATCCTCATAGTTTGTGAAATGGAACATATCCAGGTAATACAAGAATTCAGAACCGCCATTGAGATTTTTATCGCTTACGTACAAGAGATACATATCTCCTGTATTTTTTTGCTGCAGTTTTTGGCTGAGTTCTTTCTTCGCCGCTTCAACTGCCTTCTGATCAGCAGCTGGAGCTTTCGCTGTAGCCGCCTGTGCGGAATTTTTGACTGTTGCTGCCTCCGTCATATTTGCGGTGCCAAACAGCATCGCGATACCTGTTGCTACTACAGCTGCCTTCATTGCGTATTTCATGTGAAAATTTCTCCTCTCTTTTTTGCATATCTTGTTTAATAAAGTGTGAAGACTGGACTCTATCTTTTTTGGGGCCCCTTTGTGCCAGCTTCTATGATATAAACACACCCCAGGAAAATTTGGTTCATTCTTTTTGGACAATTCCAGGAGAAATATCAATAGGTTATGAAATTCCAATAAGTGAGCTGCAGCGTACGGATCGGCCGGCGATAACTATGGGACCTGAGACGTTGCCATCCGAGAAAGGAAGCAGGCTGATAGATAAGGAGAACAAAACAATACAAAAGCCAGCCAGACCCTTATAGGATCCGACTGGCTTTCCTTCGTGCCCTTGCTATATATAACCGCTTAGTTTCCAAAGCTTCTTTCCTGCTCTATGCGGTAAGCCATAACTAAGCCATTTTATTTCTTTACCGCCGTTTTTGCGAGTTTAATCATTTCTTCTTTCGTAAGCGGATTCCCCGGATTGGTTGTGATGTTGTAAACATAATCCTGGTCCGACCATGTCAGCGTGTTTCTGACCATGTCAGGGATTTTCTTGGCTGTCTTGGCATCCACTTTTTCTGATTTAATGTATCGGTATCCATTGCTGGCTGCATCTTTGTCAATCTTGTGGGATACTTGCATTTGTATATTGTCTTTTCCGTTGGCAAATTCCAGATTGATCTCGCCTATTTCCTTCCACTCAATCTTCTTGAAGTAAGCGGCTTTTCCTTTTGCCTCCGATTTGACTTCCTTCTCGTATTTATCCTTATTTGCCACAATAGGAGGCTGGATATTGCCTTTAACAAATTGATATCCTTCAGGCAGGTCATCCGGCTTCTTTATCGTTGGACCCTTCAGCTTACCTGCTTGGTTTAGATAATCCTCATATGATTTGAACTGGAACATGTTCATATAATACATAAATTCAGAGCCGCCATTCAGCGCTTTATCCCGTACGTACAGGATATATAAATCTCCTGGGTTCTTCAGGGCGAATTTCTTGGAAAGTTCCGCTTTGACGGCCTCAACAGCCTTATTATCAGCAGCCGACAACTTTGCCGCCTGTGCCGATTTATTGGTAGCCTTGCTAGCAACAGCTTCCGTCATATTCACTGATCCCATCAACATCGTGATCCCTGCTGCGACAACCGCCGCTTTCATTGCTTTTTTCATATGTATTTCCCCTCTCCTTTGCACCTTGAGCGTATTCTATTAAAAAGGTCGTAAGAACATCTGGCCGCCATCATTAGGAACCTCTGCCGTGCCAGCTTCTATGATATAGACACAGCTCAGAAAAATTTGGTTCATTTATTTAAAAAAAACCGCAATCCTGCATTTTTTTCCTCAGCTCTTCCTTCTATATCTTCGTTTGAATGTGGTTAAAACTGCAAACAAGCTGACGCCAATTAGAATCGACGCCAGCTTGTCATGTTATTGCAGCTTCAGTTTAGTATTTAGGTCAGGATGCCATATATGATATACCTTGATGTAAAGTTCAAGATCAGTTCCTTCAAACCCCGGGAAGACATTAACACGCTCGTTGGAGACCCATGGAGTGCTTCCCTCTATATAAACAATTCTGGAGAGAATTTGTTCACCCTCCTGTTGATAATAAGTTTGATCAACACCTCCGAATCGTTCATTCGTACTGCCGGTTTCCACATAGAGTTTTCCGTTTGCTTTGTAATACGTCCACTTCACGGGATAACCTTCAACGTCAGTGGTAATCGTTTGTTTTTCACCAGATATATTCTGAAGCATAACCGGCTGCGCGTAATCTAGCTTCGACTCATTTTCATTTTGCAGCATTAGTTCCATCGGCGTATCAGGCGTAATGTGAAGATCCGGCGGAACATCAAACAGGAGCGTCTTCATGTGAGCTTCAATTTCTTCGTCGCCCCCGTTCCCCAATGTCATGTATCCTTCGAGCTTCCGGCCGTTGATGGACAAAAAGGCATTTTGGTAGATTGGGTATTGATGCGCCTTTGGGGTCTCGACCTCAATCCGGATACCTGTCGGCCTAATAATCAGCTTGCGAATCGTGGAAGTTCCAAACGACGTTTCAAAAGGAATATTCAGTTCTCGCGTAGCCGAGGCATTTAAAGATTTCTCTTTGTTCAGGTTTAAAGTGCCGACATCCCACACGCCGTCTATTTTTTGCCCCTCCGCCAAGTAAACCAAATCGAATGTGATGCCTTTCTGGTTGATATCTTTCCAACGATAATAATCGATCGATCCATAAACGCCATCCGCATCCGGCCAAGCCGCACTCAGCCTCTTCGATTTCACCAGTTTACCGTCTTTCATTACCTGGATTCTCGGCGAGGCCGTATCTGCCGCCTGCTTATTCATGTATCTAAGGGATGACTTGATCAGCACCCCCTCCGCCCCTTGATTCACCACCTCGATGTTCAAAGCGTCGATCCCTTCCTTTTTAATCGGGAAGGTCTGGATGCCATTTTGTGAAGGGTCCAGGTTAAGCGGAACCCGCTTGTCACGATACTCCTGCAGCCCCCGCACAATAAATTGCACATCCGTCTCTACGCCGGGAAATGTCCAAGCCGTTTCGAAGAAACCGTTATATTGCTTATTCTCCGTGTCCCATCTATGCGAGTAATATCCTGTTTTCCAATTCATCTCCATCGCCCGTCCGCCCTTAACTTGCGCGATTGTCTCTCCGTCCGCCCTACGGAGTTCTACTTCGGAAAATCCCCACTCCCGCGCCTGTTCGTCTTCCGGATCAAAACTGTACAGCAGCGTGGTCCCATTGTCATCGGACATCGCCGAATCAATCGTAAAGGTGATGCCGCTTGCGGTAACACTTTTGTTAAGCGTTTGTCCGAATCCTTGATTAAGCGCCGACTTCAATCCCGGACGCGATGTAAAATCCCATTTCCCCGACATGGATGCCAGCACTGGGGTTGCAACAATAACAAAAGCAATTGATGACAAAAAAGCAAGACGGCGCCCATGCAAAAATCCAGTACGCTTTGTCCGTTTAACCACTGCAGGCGCTTGTTCCTGTTGCCTGTCAGCCTCAATTTTAAGCCACATCGCGTCAAAGTCCGGGTAGGTGTGGTTGCCTTCACCGCCCAGTTGCTGTGCAAGAACTTTCTCCTCGGGTGCCTGCTTGCTCATATTCCGCACCATCCTTTCCTCTGATCGTTTGTTTTTTGGCGATCTGCCCTAGCGGAAGATCTTCCTCATCGAGCTCGTCCATCATGGTCTTCATCAGCTTCAGCCCTTTATTTAGGCGGGATTTCACCGTGCCGAGCGGAATACGGAGTACCTCTGCGATATCCGCCAAGGGCAGATCATTGGTGAAGCGGAGCATGACAACAACTTTGATTTTATTCGGCAGCAAGTCCATACGGCGTTTCCATTCATCCTTCGTCTCCTGTTGCTCTACAAGAGCTAGCGAGGACGGCGCCGCCTTTTCCCGCTGGAATATAAGAAGCAAATTCTCTTTCATGCGTCTTGTCTTGCTTGCCCGCAGATGGTTTAAACAATGATTGACGGTAATGCGCATCAGCCATGTTTTGAGATATTCCACCCGCTCCCAGCCGGAGGCTAACGCCTTTATAAATACTTCTTGACATACATCCTCGGCATCTGACGCATTGCGCAGCATATAGTAACAGGTTCTATATACGTCTTTGTTATACCGTTCAAAAAACTCCCTGTCCGTCAAGCAGGCTCTCCACCTTTCTTGTACTCTACTATATTAAGTTAACAACTCAGAGAAAAAAAAGGTTCATTTCCTAATACTCATAGTTTACATTGTAAATATAAAACAGCCAGTCATCCGATTCTTTCCGGCTGACTGGCTGTTATGATTTTAGCTTACTGTCTCTGATTTCCTGCCTTGTTAGTAATAATAATGTTCTGCCAATGCATTTGCAGCAATGATGGCCTGGTACACATCTTCAGGCGTTACCGGGTGCGGCATATTGCCCATCGTGTCTCCTTCTGCACACGCATCTTCTGCTACTTTTCGCCATTCCTCCTCTATGAATTCATCCAGACCCAGGTCTTTTAAGGTTAGCGGCAGCCCTACTTCCTTGATAAAACGGATAACCGTTTCGATTTCCTCTCGTGGAGCACTTTCGAGAACAAGCTGCGTTAATAAACCAAAGACCACTTTTTCGCCATGCTGCGCATGATGCAGCGATGGAACGGCCGTCATTCCATTATGGATTGCGTGGGCAGCGGCCAAGCCGCCGGATTCAGCGCCAACACCGCTTAAATAAATCGTGGCTTCAATTGTTTTTTCAACGGCAGGGGTCGAGACGTTCTGATCCACGGCGATTTTAGCCTGCAGGCCATATTCTAGAATGGTGTCATAGCACATTTTTGCAATACCTAAGCCGGCTAGGGATGGCTTTAAATTCACTAAATTATCTCCATTTTTCTGATAACATGCTCGCGCTTCAAAATAAGTCGCAAGAGCATCCCCTATCCCCGCCACAAAAAACCGTGTCGGTGCGCTTACCAGAATATTGGGATCTGCCAGCACGATGTCAGGATTTGTCGGCAGAAACAGGTAACGGTCAAATGAACCGTCTGCATTGTAAATGACGGAAAGTGCAGTACACGGCGCATCTGTTGAAGCAATTGTCGGGAAAATCGCAACAGGCAGATGTGTGTAATATGCGGTAGCCTTAGCTGTATCCAATGTTTTCCCGCCGCCAATACCGACTATGATATTGGCACCTGATTTTTGTACCGCTTGGCGGTGTCTGTCGATTTCATCTTGAGTGATTTGATAGTTGAATTTTACAAATTCGCTTTGATTTCCGGCCTCTTCAAAAGATTTACCGGCTTCCCTACGCGCACGATCCAAAATAAATTCATCGCAAATAACATACGCATGATCACCATAAGTAGCGGTATAGGAAGCTAATTCTTTTAGTAAATAGTGCCCCACGATAAATCTCTTTGGCGATGTAATTGATTTCACATATTTTCCCAAAATATCACGCTCCAATGGATTTCAATATCCTTGCTATTATCTAATGATAATGAGATTTTTATACGATTGAAAAACCTGTCCCTTTTTTAGCCATAAAAATACCCCCTCCAAGTTCGCTCGCTTCTCATGAAAACATGAGTTTTTTCGAGTGTCTACTTTGAGGGGATAATGCCACCATAAAAGCTGTTTTTTATCCAGGTATCATCGGGACAATGCACGTTTTACATAATATTGGAATATATTGAGTTGTTTGACTCATATAATCATCATGATTAAGCCCGTCTCTAGTGCAGTCCCCTCCTGATTTACTTCAGATTTGCCGACCATTTCTCAGCACGTGCCTGCAGATCATCCAGAAACTTCTGAATATCCGGAGCATTTCCGGATGCAGCCTGGCTAATGAATCCGTTAATAGCTGGAGCGATATCGCTCATATAAAACGGATTAGCTTCATCCATGAGCTCCGAGTGGCCAACATCTGCGATTTCGAGTGCTTTTTTCACAAACTTATCTTCCGGTGTTACAAAATCAGCGTTTTTAAGTGTCGGGGTACTGGAGAAGTTCTCATACATATATTTTTGCGTCATGTAGCTGGTCAAGAATTTTAATACTTCCCATGATGCATCCACATCTTTAGCATTCTTCGCCATGATGAACGGGTCAACCGCAACCCAGCCTTCGCCTTTAGGCCCCATGTTCAGCACAGGCTCATAACGGTCCAGCAGCTCTTTGTTTTGCTTCGACCGGTATTCACTCATCGTTGAGCCGCCGGTGGAATCGAGGGCAATAGCGATATTGTTCTTCTCCAGTCCGAAATTCTCGGCTCCCTGGGCATTCACAAAACCAGCTGGCGGCAGCTGTGCGGCTTCTTTCAGCCATTCCAGCACTTTGACCATCTCCGGTGAATTCAGGTGCCATTTAATGCTTTTGATATCCTTCAACGATCCTTCCGCTCCTTTGGCGCCATAAGCAAGAGTTAACGCAACAAAGGTAGATCCGTTTAATGAGTTGCCGCTCCAATACAGTCCGAAATTGTCTTCACCGGTTTTCGGGTTTTTGCCGGTCATTTGCTTGGCTTTCTCCAGAATTTCATCCGGTCCCGGCTGTGCCGAGAGGGTTTCAACGCCCCAGTCTTCAAACAGCTTCTTATCATAAATCGTCATCCGGCGGCCAAGAACGGCAGGAATGCCAAATTGCTTGCTTCCGTCGGGCGACTTGGTGCTATAGGAGTTATTCATAATGCCTTCCAGATAGATGCCCTTGTCAAACGTAGTGTCCTTTTCGATCAAGTCGTCCAGGTCACGCAGCAGCCCTTCCTGGTACCATTGTGATGCAAAGGCTCCACCGGTATACAAGATATCCGCATCGCCAGAGAGCAGCATGGCCGTTTGTTTGGCTTTTACGTTCTCCCAGGGGATTTGATAAACCTCCAGTTTGATGTTCGGATACATTTTTTTGAACGTTTTATTTAAATACTCGTTGAGTCCGATGGTCGGGTTGCCTGTCAGTGCATCGATCCCGTTATCCAGCTGCCAGCCTGCCAGTGCAACGCGAACCGTACCTTCCATGTCCGATACTTTTTCAATCTTCACGCCGCCTGTCACATCTTTTCCCGAACTGCCTGAACAAGCGGCCAATGTAAATACCAGCACGAATGACAGGATAAGCAGCACAGCTTTTTTCATACGCAAACACCCCCACATAAATTTAGCTTCCATTCTGAATTACTGCTTGATGCCGGATAGCGCAATGCTCTCGATGATATAACGCTGCAGGAACATATAAACGACGATAACCGGAATGAGGCTCGTAGTCGTTGCTGCCATAATGATCGATGGCTGCTGATTGATTCCGTTGTTATACGTAAACATGGCCAATCCAATCTGGATCGTGTACTTGGCAGCCGATTTTAAGATCAGCAGCGGCCACAGCATATCATTCCATACGCCTAAGAACAGCAGAATGACCATGGTGGCGATAATGGGCGTACACAGCGGCAGATATACCCGGCTGAATACGGTGATTTCCTTGGCGCCATCCAGAACGGCAGCTTCCCTTAAACTGCTGGGTAATTGATCAAAGAAGGCTTTGGCTAAAAACGTACCGAACGCATAGTTCATGGCTGGCAAATAAAAAGCCAAGTAGTTATCGACCAGTCCGAGTTTACTGAACAAAAGATACTGCGGAATCATCGTCATTTCGAACGGAATCATCATCGTGCTTAGCGCTAGCAGCAGGACGAAGTTTGCTCCTTTGAAGCGGAGCTTGGATAAGGCATAACCGGATAATAGTGCGGACAATGAGCTGATGATAATGACCCCTGCACTTACAAGCGTGGAGTTGCCGATGTATCGAAACATATTAATGTTGGTGAAGGCGGCTTCATATGTTCGGATCGAAGGCTCTTCCGGCCATATTTTCGGCGGGAATGAAATATTTAATCGTGCAGCCCAATCGAAGCTCGTTACCAGCATCCATAAGAATGGCACAATCATGATGAATGAACCTACCAACAGAACCAGCGTTAGTATCAGCTGTTGAAGTGTGATTCGTTTACGGCGCACAAGCTCCTTGGGCAAGGCTGAACTGCTCATAGTTACCCTCCTGTCTTCTGGAATAAGGTTCCCCTACGGACCCGAAAAATGGATAATGGCATTAGTCCAAACTGTCTTTGCGGCGGTTGAGCAGCATGAGGAACACGGTTAGGATGAGTATGATGACGAATAACAGATAGGATACAGCCGTAGCCAGCCCCATCTGCGAAGAGAGAAACGCATTTCGGTAAATATACAGCACTACGGTCATCAAGCTTCCCCCAGGATTGCCTGCGGTTCCCCCGATTAACCATACATCCGTAAACCGTTTCATTCCGCCGATGGTACCCATGATGAGCATGAACACAAAGATCGGACGCAAGTATGGGATTGTAATGTACCACCATTTCCGGTAGGTGCCAGCCCCATCCACCTCTGCAGCTTCATAGAGATCCCGAGGGACGCTTTGCAAACCAGCCAGAAAAATAATCGTGTTATACCCAAGCGCACCCCACAAGCTCATGAGCACAATACTGTAACGCGCGACTTCCGGGTTCGTGAACCAGCCGACAGGATCGATACCAAACAAACCAATTACAAAGTTGATCAGCCCTTCCTTGGACGGAAAAAACAAGAAGGAGAACAACAGGCTTGTAGCAACGCCGGACACGACATTGGGCAGAAAATATACCGCTTTGAAAAAATTGCGTCCCAGATGCCATTTCAGATTATTAATCAGGCTCGCCAGAATAAACGACAGTGCAATACCAAGCAGTACAGACCAAATCCCCATGACAAACGTATTTGTAAGCGCTTGCCAAAATAAGGAATCTTCTAATGCGTAACGGTAGTTGCTCAGGCCCACCCAAGTGCCGGATAAATTGAGCCCGGATGTCTGATGAAAACTCATAAACAGTGCGGCGAACATGGGATAGATGGCGAATACGATGACACCGATAATCAGAGGGGCGCTGAATAGATAACCCATCCAGTCATTACGCGTAAATCTGAACTTTCGTTTAGCCCATTTCCCATGCTCCGCAGTCCATTTCCCTTCTGGGGTGGATGACAAACCGATCCTCCTCCTTTCGTTAATAACCGGACCCATTCCGGTAATCGGACAAGACGTTCATGTCCATTCTGTAAATGGTTATGTGGACGAATCCGGATTATGTGTTATTCTTTTTTTCACAGACGTGAATAGAAGAACAACATCTTCTGCGATTGCTTATCGGCAGTGTATGCAGTTGCCCGCATCCGGGTGTATGCCTAGATCGAACCTTGCTTCGAAGATCCTGGACTTGAAACTGTACCGAAAAAAGCACAACCTATTTTAGGCTGTGCTTTTTTTTGTATTTTGAAAGGCTTATACTTCAATAATGATTGGCAGAATCATCGGCCTTCTCTTTGTCTCGCTGTATATGAATTTGCCGACATGATCTTTCAAGGTCTGCTTGATCAGATTCCATTGGGTGGACCCGGTTTCCGTTAAATCCTTCATGGAAGACGTAACGATATCGTGGATTTGATTCATGAATTCCTCCGAATCTTTCACGAAGATGAAACCTCTGGATATAAGCTCGGGTTTGGCCACCATCTGCTTCTCCGTTTTACTGAGGGTGGTTACGATAATGAGCATCCCGTCAGAGGACAGTTGCCTGCGGTCCCGCAAAACGATATTGCCTACGTTCCCGATCATCAATCCATCCACCAGGCTGTTACCTGAAGGGATTTTCGGACCCAAGGATGCCATTCCCTGCTGGATTTGTATCGTGTCGCCATTCTGGATGATGAACACATTTTCATTGGGGATCCCCACGGAATCCGCCAGCTGACGATGCTGATACAGCATTCGGAATTCACCATGAACCGGAATCAAATAGTCCGGTTTCATCAAGGTGAGCATTAATTTCAATTCTTCTTGGCTGCCATGCCCAGATACGTGCATCCCTGAAGCTGAACCGGACCCATAGATAACCTGGGCACCCAACACATACAAATTATCGATCACATGAGCAAGGTTCCGTTCATTTCCCGGTATGGCTCCTGCAGCAATGATGACGGTATCGCCAGGCAAAATCTCGATATGGGGATGCTTGGAGTTGGCTAAGCGTGATAATGCTGCCATAGGCTCGCCTTGACTCCCCGTGCATAACACGGCGATTTTGTCCGGTGGATACCGCTCGCTGTCGCCTGCATCAATCAGTAAGTCATCGGGGATGTTTAAATAGCCATGCTCCTTGGAAACGGTAACGACATTGACCATGCTGCGGCCGAGCAGAATTAGTTTTCGCCCTGTTTCCGCGGCGGCATCGATGATCTGCTGAACGCGGTTCACGTTGGAAGCAAACGTAGAGATGAATACCTGCTGTTTGGCCTGCGCGAATGCTTCCAGGATATGTCCGCCAACCAGACGTTCCGAAGGCGTAAATCCCGGTCTCTCGGCGTTTGTGCTTTCGGACAATAACACCTTAACCCCCTGCTTGCCGATATCAGCCATTCGATGCAGATCCGGATAAGGCCCCTTCACAGGAGACATGTCAAATTTAAAGTCCCCCGTGTGGACAACATTGCCTTCCGGGGTCTGAAAAACGATGCCCACGCAGTCCGGGATGCTGTGGCTGGTCGAAAAAAAAGAGGCGTGGATGGCACCCGCTTGAATGGTAGAATTCGCATCGATCGTGTGAAGCTCGGATTCACGCAGAATGCGATGCTCTTTCAGCTTGATTTTAATGAGCTCAATCGTGAGCTTCGTCCCATACACAGGGATCGGGAGCTGCTTCAGTAAATAAGGTATCCCTCCGATATGGTCCTCATGTCCATGGGTGACGATAAGAGCTCTGACTTTATCCGCATTGTCCAGCAAATAGGTGAAGTCAGGAACAATCAAATCGATGCCGGGCAGGTTTTCGTCAGGAAATTTGGAGCCGCAATCAATGACCACGATATCTTGATCGTACTGAATGAAGTACATGTTTTTTCCAATTTCATTAACGCCGCCTAGCGCTGCGACTAGCAGTTTATGTTCAGCTATATTCATAATGATGAAGCCTCCTTCTCTCTATCCACCTAGTCCAATTCCTTGATGCTGTCGGTCTCCTATATTATTGAAATTGTCACAAAACTTATGCACCAAGGTAAACAATGGATTATTCAACGTGCAAGGTATAGAATAACAGCAAAAAACCCGCCTTCCGTAGGCGGGTTATCCTTGAAATCGAGATAAGTATGAATCCCTGCTTCATGTTAAAAACCGAGCAGATTTTTAACCGTAATGAATACGACTGGGACTAACAGCGCTGGCGTAAGATTCATGGTTTTGAAGTTCCGAATGCCCAAAATGTTTAAGCCTGAAGCAAAAATTAAAATGGCGCCAATAATGGATATTTCGGTTAACAGCTCCGTCGTGATAAAGCTAGAGGCTGCACCGGCCATAACGTACAATAACCCTTGCCAACAAAATGTGGCCACGGCTGATAGAACGATCCCAATGCCAAAGGTTGAAGCCAGTACGATCGACGTCACGCCATCCAGGATGGCATTGGTGAACAGATAGGTATGATTATTGTTCAAAGCACTCTCGATCGGTCCGATAATAGAAAGTGTTCCAATACAGAACAACAGAATCGCCGTAGTTAGTCCTTCAGCCAAATTTCCCTTGGTAAACCTCGACACCGCCTTTTTAAATCCCTGCTCCAGATTCAGCTTCTCCCCGATCAGACCGCCTATGGCAAGACTTATAATGAATAAGACGGGATATTGGCTATCCGGCATATACTTCACAATCGAATTCACACCGAGTGCCATGACGGCCAAACCCATCGCCTGCATCAGGATGTCCTGATAGGTTTCGCTCATCCCCTTCTTAAATACATTTCCAATCGTGCTGCCTACAACAATGGTTGTTACGTTTACAATTGTTCCTATCACAGTCGTTCTCTCCTACTAATATGTTTTGATACAAAGAATAAACCCTCCAGCAGCTGGAGGGTCAATCGTTTATTTAGCAAGCATTTGAATTTCGGTTACGAATTGAGAAGGATCACCGGTAAGCCCATAGTCAATGTACGTAATCTCTAACGCATCTTCGATCAGGGTGTAACCTTTTTCCTCGATATAATCCAGGAGCTTTCTGTAATAAGGCGCTGCATCTTCGTGTGTCCCGGCAAACCGAATCGAAGTATAGGTACCTTTCCGCCAGATCTTCTCTTCGACTTCGGAGCTGCTATGCTCACTCTCCTGCTCCACAATAACAAAAATGGAGTCGTATTCATCAAATTTGCGTTGTATTAAACGATCGATCGAGATCGATAATCCTACTTTACCCAGAAAAATGGTGGACTTCATCTTCGTACTATTCTCCAATAAACGGATCGGCATATCCAGATTGTCGCTTTTATGTATTTTCTGTTTCAGCAAAACCATCACTCTCTCGGGAAGCTCCACTTCCCGAATTTTATAGAGTTCTTCCTTATTTGAGGCATCTTCGATCTGATCAATTCGACTTTTGATCTTCGCCTGGATTCTTTGATATTCCTCAATTTTCTCCTCCGTTCTGCGCTGCTGCTCCTTGAGCAGGGTTAGTATATGTTCAATCTCCCGATCATCCAGAAAAAGCTTAATGTCTTTTAAAGGGATGCCAAGCGCCTTGAGATACAGAATGGTGTTCAGCTGCTCGAATTGATCGACCGAATAATAACGGTAATTTGTCAGATGATCCACGGATGCCGGTTTAAATAAATCAATATCATCGTAATACCGGAGGGTGCGGATATCGATCTGAAACAGCTTGGATATCTCACCGATCGTAAACATATCATCTCTCCTCTCCTTAACAGACTATACCCCTCGTTCAATTTGTACAATAAAATGATAGGATATGCAGCAAAATACAATCCACGTGATCAGCTATATGACATGCATGCATCATTATACTACGTGTGAAAAAAACAAAAAGACTGCCGAATAATCGGCAGTCTTCTGAATAGAGCGCGAGTCGCATCCTACTGATGCTTCCCCTGTTTGTTAGAGTTTTTAACCAGCTTGTCGTCAACGCTGACAAAGATCGGATTAGAATAAAACCACAGATCACTATAATTCCGCTTGTTTATTTCCTCAAAACGCTTTTCGTTGTCTTCGATGTCTGTTTTTGGATCTATGAGCGGATTGCCATTGCTGGTTTCTCCAGCAACATTTACGCCAAGATTAGTTCCTCTTAATCGGAAATATTGATCCTTCGTCGCTTTCGTTCGATAAGTAATGACGTTGTATCCATCCCGATCGGTTTTCCAATCCTTGCTCGTAAACCGTTTCACCACTTTGGTCGAATCGTTGGTGCTTTTGCTGTAAGCCGCCGTACCTGGTTGGACTTTACCCGTTACGTCACCAGAGATCAAATCGACATGATCTACGGTTACAGAATCACCGTTGTTGTTTTTATTTGGGCTTTTGAATCGGATCGTAATTTCGATCGGGCTCCCTTTTTTCACTTGCAGGTTACTTCCCATCTCGGCCTGCTTGTTCCCGTGACGAACGCGATAATCCAGCGCGTTAATCAAATCGCCGTAGACGGAGAACGATTTACCCGAACGCATCCCGTCCAATACGCTTTGCATATCTTTTCCATTCACCCAAGTGTAGTTTTTGGCATATTGTCCCGGCCAATACCCGCTGGAGTATAAACGGTTTTCACTAATCTCAAAATGAGAATCCGAGTTCGCAAAGTTCCAAAATTCGCGTCCTTCGCCAAGCAGCGCATCCCATACGCCGCCAACCTTGGCGATCATGAAATCAGCACCGCCGTAGGTTCTGTTCTCCGGTGTGGTTAAGTTAAGTCCACCGCGATCCGGTTCCATCTGATTCCCGGGCATGCCTTCCATTCCGAATACAACATTCGGCGCGATATTATTGAAATCCCGTATATCGGCGATCGTATACACGGTTTTTCTGGAAGGATGGTTGAGCAATGCATAACTGCTGTTTGCGTAGTTTTTCTGGAGCCAGGCTAGTGCTGTTCGGGCATCTTCAGGCGTCGTATTGGCCCGGCTGTCTTGTTTTTTCCAATCGGCCACGTCTTTGGGATCAAACATCGCTTCATCGCGATCGGTGAACAGATACTCGAACTGACGAGCTGCCTTCAGGCTCGATTCTGAACCGAATTTGCCTGCTATAATGCCAATTCCCACATGTTCATATGTAGGCATGTCCCACTCAAAGCCTGAGAAGATAATGTTGTCCTTGTATTTCCCTGCTTCCTGAAGCTGCTGGATTTTGGGAATCTGATACTGAGCCATTCCTTTGGAGAACGGAATAGATCCGCCGGTAAGGGGATTTCCCTCATCGTCCCGTTTAGAAACTCTAAGATGGTCGGAGACCGCGATCCAATCCAGACCATACTTTTGGAAACCGTTATCCAGCAATTCCTGTAAGGATTGACTGGCATCATCGGATTGATACGTATGCGCGTGATACTCTCCTGTCATCCATTTGCCGTTTCCTTCCGGCTTAAACCTAGCGCCATCTTCCTTGGCATGAACGATCATACCTTGCGAAAGAATGGATAAGCTGAGCGCCAAAACCATGATGGTTTTCTTCTTTAGCTGCATTTCATGGCACCTCCGAGTTGTTATCGTCCGTAAAACTTCTTAAGTGTAAGTCTTCAGGATTAAGAGAATGTTATCGTAAATCGATGAGTTTGTAAGAATGGAGTTTCCGATCCTGTATGTCCCTATGAAAAAATCCCACCTTTGAAACTCGGAATACACAAATCCTGCGAATCGAGATTACATATTATATATTATGTAAACTATAATAAAAGAATGACTACGACCTGAACTCGGCTGTAGTCATTTTCGTAGGTATCGCATAATATTACATTCTTTTTGATAAAGTTCGATGAACCAACTTTACCCTTCCATTCACCCCTGAAGGTAAAGCAGACTTACCATATAAATTCTCCAGCGTATTGGCGGCACGGATGGTAATGTGATTATTCCCCTGCTCAACATATGGCGTGATGTTCCAGTGATAAGACGGCCACAATCGGATTCCTGCCTGCATATCATTTACATATAAACAAGCCGTCTCCCTAATATCGTCAGCTTCCAGCCATAATTCCTCATCTGGAGCCAAGCTAACTTGGGTCAGATCCACTTGCTGCGAGTATTCTCCCGCTCCCGCATAATAAGGATAGCCGGCAGAAGACCAATAACCAAACATATGTTCTGAACTCGCGTTTAGCCTCATCCGATCTTCTCGATCTTCTATAACAAAGGGTCCAATCAAAAATGCAGGGAATGAAATCGCCGGCATCGGTTCCAGCAATGAAACCGTCAGAATTTCAAGTTCGTTCTCGCCTGCCAATAGATGAGGTGTGATATCCACGCTACTATAGTGTTGATCCTGCCAGTTAGAGGGCTGCAGCGCATTCTGCCTTACGCCATTCACGAAGATTTCAAGATTGCGCCTGCGCTGCAGGAAGCCGATATGGGATGGGATATTCTGCTCCACATCGTCCAGAATCAACAACATTTTATGGGATTCGTCGTCATGCGATGGATTTGAATGAACTCGATAACTCGGAGATTGCAATCGTTCCATCAATTCCTGGGTCAAGGTAAACGTTGTACGATACGTATTCACTTGCCCAGGCATCGTTGCGTTCATCCTGGATTTTCTGTCATTGAGCGTAACCTGCCATTGGTCCAGTAAACAAACGTTGGGTTCAAGTGTCCGGAAACGCCACAGCTCTTCAAGAACGATGACATCCGTGGAATCCCGTGTCATATCGAACACTTGTTCCGCTGTACCGATTGGGCACTCCTCGGGTACAACCGAGAGAACTCGCAGCTCTCCAGGTGCATAGATAAGAACGGAATCGCTGGCTAACCGGCGTATGTTCCCGCATTCCAAGTCCCATTCTTCGATTCGGTACTTCGCCCCCCTTGCATCAAGCTTCATGGAAACGGGCTTCTCTGACCAGTTCATCAGCCACACATATACCCGATCTCCGAACACACGTTCTACACTAATCAAATCCTCATGTTGTCCTTCGATCAACTTCCATCGTAAAACAGAGGGGTTCCTTAATAACCCGCTTATACGTTCACACAACGAGTCCAATGGATCATCAAGAGGCGTATTCTCTAGGGAATAAAACAGACTATACCCTTTGCCAACGGGGCGTAATGCCCCGTGCTGCGGTGTCGAACCAAACAGCGCATGCACATGCTTCGCCAATTCCGGATCATGATGCAAGCACTCGCTATGCCGCGGTACCGCTCCTACAGCAACGAGAGTACCCCCTTGCTTAACATAGGCAACAAGAAGTGCGGCAATGTCCTTCGACATGACCTCAATCTCAGGCATAACCAAAACCGAATATATGTTCCCACCCTGGTTAAATCGCACCCCTTCCCCATCAATAAGGGTGGCTTCGCGAAGCTGACACTCGTCTACATAGTCGTAATCAATGGATCTCCGAAGCATGTGATCCGACAGGAGCGAGAACAGAACATCGGAAGCGGGATGTTTATTCGATTGACCGGATACGAACATATTTTCGTATACCGTATGGATGGGCGACAGCAGAAGAACCTCCGGCATACGTTTACCGCTCGCGCCGAGCAGACTCAGTCGTCCGAGATAATCAGCAAAAGCACGATAATGCGGCCAATGAGGCGCGTGTTTGAATTCCGTCGGCGGGAAATCGGTCTTTCGATACCCGGCAAACGAGTAATAGAACGCATGCGGGATAAACAGATTAACGCCCAGGAATGCCATGAAATTCGCATCGAGTCGCCGTTGACGCATGGAATAGCCGTGACCGCTTGCGCCAAACGATTCGCAGATCACCCGTGCCTTGCTGTTCAACTGCGCGACAGAAGCGGCTGTCTTCACGGACACAATCCGATGCGGATTCTCCTTCGTACCGATGCCAGGCGTTAAATAATCCACACCTGCGTAGTGAAACTGCTGCAGCACCCGGGTCTGATTGCCTTGCGATCTCGCCTGTCCCCAGACCGGCTCTTCGAGCGTATGACCGATGTACAGCAGTCCATGCCGCTCACACCATGTACGAATCGCATGATGATAACCCTCAACATACCAGCGCGTAATCGTATCATAGTATTGCTGTTTCGTTGACCGGCTGCCGTCTGCCATGTTATATAACAATGCGCCTAACCGCGGGATGAGATCATACCCATTCTCTTGCTGATATCGCTCCGCCATCCCTTCTGTCCAAGCGAAGACCATGCCCGGCAGGGTAGCGTCTACATCGTGAACGGTCGTGCGGATCGCTTCCACCCCGAAGAAACCGTCGTGGATCATAAGCCCGGGTTCGTCGGTAAATACCCCTTGAATCGTTGTGCCAAAGTATTTCTGCAAAGACTGAAACGGCTCATAGGACAGCCGGATGAAAGCCTGGACAGCTTCCGGATTCAGCGTATCCAAGTAGTACCCTTTAGCAAACGTGATGCCTTCCGCGATCTCGCAGGACCAGCAGGCCAGCACGATATAAGAATCCTCCGTTGTCGGCGTCCAATCTCCTCCCCATTCATGCGTGAGATCCTCGGGTTTATCACAGAGCAGCCATTCCCCGTCCTGCTCCACAGCGCGATAAGCCAGAATGGCTATAAGCTCATTATGATCACAGCGTGCAAAGTCCAGCCTCAAGCCTTCCTGCTGTCCGTCGTGCGTATATCTTTTCTCTTCGACCCTTAAGTATCGCATGCGATATTCCGGATGCTGACGGGTCAGCTTGCCGCCCAGCGTTCCGCTTGGCCAATTGTCCTCATCGTACAGCCAGACCACCATGCTGCGCTTCTCGCACTCCAGGGTACAGAACTCCAACGCTTCCATAAATGCCGGTGACAGGTACGAGGTTTGCATCCCATGACGAGCATGCAGAACAACACCGCCGACACCCGCTTCATACATCGATTGTATCTGGCTTTCCAGCTCCGGCTTCGTGAGTTCATGATTCAGGAACCAGAACGGCTGCGGGCGATACGTGGCGTCCGGATTCTCGAATTGCACCTTCAGCTGCGTTAGATCCTTATGGACTACTTCCTCCTGAACATTAACGTTATTCACAATGCATCACCTGTCTTTTCACGAATTTAATCCAGACCGGGACATCAGCAATTGGATGAAAAATCCACCGACGACGGAGCGGTTCTGGAAATTCATCTGCTTTCCGCTCATCGTGTCATACCAATCGGTCACCGGAACGCGAGCAGCGGTTTCATTCATGAAATCCCATAAGGGCGCAATCATGGCTTCAAACTGGGATTGGGTAGCACTCATGGAGGCACACCATACGAGCCAATCCGCTTTTGTATACGTATCACGGCTATCCAGCGGAAGACCGTAACGATTTTGTTTCTGCTTATAATATTCCAGCTCTTGAGCTGCAACTTCTTTTGGAAACAGGTTTAATTCCAGCAGACGATCCCATACCAGATTGTATTTCATGCTCCAGGAATCGTTGGCACTGTCAAACGTAAGTTTATAATGGTCTCCTGCATCGGCCATGGACATCCACTCATTTGCCATATTTCGTGCGGCTGCAGGATAAGAGGCTCCTTCCTGCAAGCCCAGCTGGTCACACATGTACGAATACGCAGCAATGCCCAGGATCGCTTTAATGGACAAATTCGCATTATGCGCCAAATGTCCGGCAAAATCATCCGTGCACAGCTGATTTTCCGGATCGAGCCCATGCTGCAGTAAATACCCCGCCCATGCGGTAAGAGGCTCCCAGTGTTCCCGGGCAAAATCCGTATTCCCTTCATACTTGCACACCGCAGCAGCCATCAAGAGCATATTCCCGCATTCCTCAATCGGCATCTGGTATTCCAGCTTATTCTCGCCATACACCTGACCGTTAGCTTTGGGGTACGTTCCCACGTCATGAGGCGCAAAGTCAAACGGCCAATCAGGGCTCATGGCATACTTATAAATCGGGCGCATCATACCCTTGACCAGTTCAGGATTGTATCTTAAGAACAGCGGAATCGACGGGTAACTGACATCGACCGTAGCGATGCATCCGTTACTGAAATTCTCCTTGGAAAAAAACAACACATGCCCCGCTTCATCTGCAACTAATTTATGCGCGGCTATCGCCTGTCGATACGTCAATGCCAAGATATCCCGGTATTGTTCGCCGCCTGCGGCAAGGCTCTCCGCCATCAGCTCGCGATTGAAGCTCTCGCATAACTGCATGATGTCTTCATATTGGGCGGCGGACTGTAACAGCATATCGTGGAACGTCAATCCGTTTCGCTTCCAGTAAGCATCCAGCGGCTGGTTAAAATATTCGATGGCATGAATATCGTCATACGCAAGCATCAGATACTCGGATACCCATTCTTCTCGTACCTGGCCTAGATCGATTTCGACTGCCATAACAGGAGTATGATTGGATACGGCCCTCGGCTTCTGCGGATCGTCTTCGGACGGTAACAGACCGGATCCGACATACGACTCCCGGCTCGCTACAGAATGAATCACCGTCTGAATCCGTTCCGTACGGGGAACCGCCAGAACCATATACCCCCAATCGATTCGAGTATCATCTCCGGCACGCTGCAGGATGGGCTGTTCGACAGTACCCATCGACATCATATTCAATTGTCCATCGATTACGCGATGCTCCCAGGTCACTTGCTGATCCGGTGTATGCACGCACCACTCGCCTGTGACATCGAAGTAGATCTTTACATCATGTTCACGCCCATCCATCGAACGAACCTGAACAGTCACATAGGTTACAGGCCGGGATAACAGATCAAGATCATCCAGTAATAAAGGCGTGGTGAACTTAACCTGAAGCTCAATGCCTTCCCCTTGAAACGTATAACGGGTGGTTACCGGTTCAACTGTCAGATCGGTTTGTTGAAGAATTTCGAGCTCGGGACGGTCTGTTGAACCCGCTGTTGCTGCCTTCCCCATAAATCGTCTAGGCATGCCATCGATGATCGCAAGGCCGACCATGCCTTGGATCTTGTTCGTCCAATGACGGGTATGATCATCGTAGAGATGATCCGCAGCCGACCATACGCTGAAATAAGGATCTACGGTCACCAGCGGAACGGATGGAGGTCTGAATTTTGTTATCATTTAACTTCAACTCCTTCATGTTTTGTTAATTCTTGATAATCCCTTCCATCTCCTTGCGGTTTGGAAACTTTAGAAACTATGGCAAGGAGAGCACAAAAGGCTCCGCCCCCTTGGTTGCCAAGGTGCTGCGAAACCTTTCGTATTAAACAGGGCTCCCTTGATGATGGAAGTCATCAGTTCGGCATCTGAACGGTTACCACGTCTTTCCCCTTCAGATTTTCGTTCGTGAACTGCATCGCTTTCTCATATCCGGTCTTGCGGAGCTGTTCTCGTAGTTCATTAATGATGCTCATCGCCGCTTCATCCGATTTGGCGAATACCGCTTCCTTCCAGGCATCCCCCATTCGATCCATCGATGGCTTCAGCATTTCCCATTCCGGCGCCTTCGTGATAACATCGCCCGGGTTATAGGCGGTAATCACGTGAATGCCGTTCGGTCGGAGGATTTTGCGGGCATTCTCCATGGCGTCAAGCCGTTCCTGTTCGGCCCAGATGTCTCCGCCAGCTACCGAATTGATGCGATCAAGACCCGTTAGTGATTCCAGGCCGATGCTGATGCCTTCGTTCTTGCGCAGCTTCATGTTGGTGTCCGTGCTGAATTTGTCAAACCATTCCTGGTTGGCAACCGGCTTGCCATCTTTCATGTCCCAGTGAACGCCCTGAACTCCATATCTGGCCAGCATGAAGCCTTCGTCCGAGGCCATGAAGTCCAGGAACTTCAGCGCTGCGTCAACGCAAGCGCCTTTACAGTTCTTCGTGATCGCCGTCACGTTGTTGCCTTGGATTCCGAGATCAACCGGCCTGTCCGGCTCGACGTCAGCGCGCTCCAATGGGCCTAGAGGAATGTACTCGCTTCCAGGATGCGAAGCGGCATACTCCTTGGAGGCATCCAGAATGGCCGGATAGTGTGCGGCGAGGATGGCGATGCGGCCTTGGTTGATTTTTTCCTTGGCGATCGGGTCTGTCTGGGTAAAGGCTTCCGGGTCCAGCAGCCCTTCTTCAACCAGCTTCCGATAAAACAGGGTGTATTCTTCATAGCCTTTAGTAAAAAAGTCACGCTCAACCGTGCCATCGCCCTTGTCTACATAGCTTGCACCCGAGTAGAACATGGTGTTACCGATGCCAACAGCCCAGCCGTTACTGAAACCGCCCAGCGGAAAGACCGGCTGGCCGTTCTCTTGCAGGTTGGCATCCTTGATTTTTTTGAGGAAGTTGTAGAAATCGTCCTTCGTGACAACGGATTGCGGATCGACGCCAACTTTCTCGGCGATGTCTTTGCGCACGTAGAAGCCATAGAGCCAATCCATGCCGTCTTCGTTTGTGGCCGGCTGATTTTGCAGCATCAAATATTTTTTGCCTTCGTAAGCATCAATCGCTTTCTCATATAATGCCGGCGGCACATTTTCTTCCGCGATGGATTTGGACAGGTTCGGATAATCCTTTAGCTTGTCCGATATATCCACCAATTGTCCCTCTTTAGCTGCCTTAATGATGCCATCCAATTCTCCGCCCCAGGCTGGCCCTGTATAAATATCCGGCAAATCCTGCGTGGCGAAGATCTGGTTTACCTTCTCCGTCTCACTGCCTTTCGTATATTCCCATTCGAGAGTAACGCCGGTTTTCTCCTTGATGACTTCCTCCACGGGCGTCATGGCATCCGAACCGTTTGAACCATTCCAATTGTGCAGTATTTTGAGTTTGTATGAATTCTCTCCTTCTGCCCCTTCTCCGTTATCTCCGTTCCCTGATGAATTCGTGCAGCTGATCAGCAAACCTCCAACCATGATGGACACGAGCAATGCGGATACGCCTTTCGACCAAATCCTCTTCAAACCTATCGCCTCCTGGAATATGGATATCAATGATCTTGGTAAAGCTTTAGACAAATTCCGGGTCAGGATGACCTAACCTTTAACCGAACCGATCATAACCCCCTTTACGAAATATCGTTGTAAGAACGGATAAATGCACAAGATCGGAAAGACCGTAATGACAAGCAAGGCCATCCGGAGTGATTCCGGAGTAGCACCAGCGCCGCTGGTTCCGCCAATCGTCTGCCCGCCCTGCTGCGCGGCTCGCTGCATCGAATTGGACAGTGCCTCAGCTTCCGTAAGCATTTCTTGCAAGAGGGTCTGCACCGGGATCAAGTCTTTGTTGGATACGTAGTAAGCACCTGAGAACCAATCATTCCAATGGGCCACCCCGATGAACAGGGAGATGGTGGCAAGCACCGGTCCCGAAAGCGGCAGTATAATCCGCACGAAGATTTGAAAATCGCCATACCCGTCAATGCGAGCAGACTCTTCCAGTTCTTCGGGTATGCCTTGCAGAAAGGTTCGGATAATGACGATGTGCATGAAATTGAACAGCATCGGCAGAACATACACCCAGAAGCTGTTGATCAGATGCAGTTTTTGCAGCGTGATGAAGAACGGAATGAACCCGGCACTGAAAATCGTCGGCAAAAAGATGTAAAAGGTGAAAAAAGAGCGGCCCGGCAATGTCTTTTTGGAAAGTGCATAGGCCATGAGCGTACTCAGCACAACATGAAGGAATGTCCCCAGCACGGTGCGCATGAGCGTAATTTGGTACGCCTTCCAGATGCGGGCATTATCGAATACCTGCGCGTAGTTCTCCAGCGTGAATTTACGGGGCAAAAAATAAATCGCCCCCATCATCGAATCCTTTCCGTCGTTAAGGGAATACGCCAAAATGTAAATAAACGGATAGATCATGGAAAATCCGATGATAGCGAGAACGGTATAATTGAACACCGAGAATAAAGACCATTTACGTTTCATAACGTCACCTCCTTAGAACAGGGATACATCACTGACTTTGCGGGCGATGCGATTAACGGTCAGAACCAGGATGAGCCCGATGATGCTTTGGAATAGCCCGACCGCAGCGGCGTAACTAAGACGACCTTCCCGGATACCTGAATTGATGGCATGCACGTCCAGTACGCTGCCCATGCTGGCAGTTGCAGGTCCATTCAGGAGAAGCAGCTGTTCATACCCGGCGCTCATCAGATTCCCTACGGCGAGAATAAATAAGATGATGGCGACATTGCGGATACCTGGAAGTGTCACATGCCACATCTGCTTGAAACGTCCTGCGCCATCTATCTTGGCAGCTTCGTAAAGCTGCTGATCAATACCCGCAATGGCGGCCATGAAGATAATCGAATTCCAGCCGATATTCTTCCAGATGTCAGACCCGACAATCATCTGATAGAACCAGGTAGGGTTGTTCAGGAACTGAATCGATTCAGCTCCAAATGACCCCAGCAAGTCATTGACCGGACCGCCATATGGAGTCAGTAAACGCTGCATGAGCGTGACAACCACAATCCAGGATACGAAATAAGGTAAATAAGAAAGAGTCTGAATCGTCTTCTTGAATTTCATCTTCCGCACTTCATTTAACAGGAGCGCAAGAACGATCGGCATCGGAAATCCAATCAGCAGCTTCATGAGACTGATGATGACTGTGTTGCGAATGATGTCACCAGATTGATAGTAATTGAAGAATTGTTCAAAATACTTAAATCCTGCCCAGGGACTCCCGGTAAATCCGCCAACGAAGGTATAGTCCCTGAAAGCAACTTGAATTCCGTATAAGGGCACGTAAGAGAACAGAAAAAACCAGACGATGCCTGGCAGCATGAACAAGTAAAAGAGCTTGTGCTGCCAGATTCGTTTCATGAATCGGTTGTTTGTTAATCGTGACTTGCTCACATTCCCACCTCTCCTTTCAGTGGGGCGGATTGACCGCCCCGGTTACATTAACGGAATCTCAAACGCAGCGTGATGATTTCAAACGGCGTGAAGGAAAGCGCAATTGTGTTGGATGTTTTGTCAATCGGCAGTGCGGTAAGGATGTTTTCCATCAGATCCGTAGTCCAGGCTTCGACCACTTCAAATCCGAAATGGAGTGTCGTGCCCGCATGTGTTCCCGAAGTTTCGTACAGACGAACCATGATGTCGTCGCCATCCTCGGCTTTCTTGACGGATTCCACCATAATGTTCGCATGATCCGGTCTCAGAAATGCTTGAGATGACGGTAGCTCTCCTGTCTCTTGATTAGGCATGGAAGGCAAGGACACCGTACGAAGCGGGATATTCAGCTCATTGCCTCGTCGATAGATTTCGGCTTGCACATGGCTCCCTTGATGCGGATATAACGAATATGTGAATCGGTGCGCCGCTCGGTCCGCATCCGGATCCGGATAAGAGCTGCTGCGGAGCAAATGCAGATCCAGCACGTTATGGATCGCCCGATGGCCATATTTGCAATCATTGAGCAGCGCGACACCATAATCCGGCTCCGATAAGTCAACCCATTGATGAGCACAAATCTCGTCCTTCGCAAAATCCCACATCGTATTGCGGTGAGTCGGCCTGCTCAAGCTGCCGAACTGAATCTCGCATTGAACCTGATCCGTGCGTATATTGACCGGGAACGAGGTTCTTAGCATCTTGCCATTCTCTCTCCAATCGACGGCCGTCTCGAAATCGATGCGCCGGCTTCCCTCCGTCAGTACAACGGTCTGCGTCAGCGTAGATTCACCATAAGCGTATTCGAAAACCAGCCCGTTTCGCGGTCCGTCCCGTAGCTCCTGAATATGAAGGAGATTTAACGGCTTGCCCGGATTCGCTGAATAGTCATGACGGAAATCCCATGCATCTCCTTCGTCATGATACACACGAAGATCGTTACCCGATTGGCCTTGCTGAATGACTTCACGAGCTACCGCCTTATCCAAGATCGATAGAATGCCTCCGTTTTGATCAAATTTCACGATCAATTTATCGTTCTCCAGGGTTCGTTCCGAAACTGTAATGTCTAATTCCGCTTCCGGTTTTTCTAGAAGCATTTCAATGCCAGATGCCACTTCATCTTCGGTTCCAGGATCGGCGACATCTGATATGATGACGTAGCCCATCGATGGAACCAACACGTTATGCCATTGTCCATTCGCGTGCAGCCACTCCCGGCGTTCCCAAGGCAGCGAATTGAAAACGACCGTCCCGGGAGAAGCTTCGGCATCGTGTGAAATGTGTTCTGCCAAATAGCGATAGGTATCGGCAATCATCGCTTCCGTTTGGGATAGCAGCTCTTCATACCGCACTAACGACTCATCGTATACCCGCTTTATTGAAGAGCCCGGAAGAATGTCGTGGAACTGATACAGCAGGACTTCTTTCCAGATCGTCTCCAGCGTCTCGGACGGGTATGTCCTGCCTAACTGGGCAGCCAGCACGGAAGCGAACTCCAACTCACGCAGCGCTTTCTCCATCTTCCGGTTGTACCGCTTGCTTCGCGCCTGACTGGTCAGAGTGCCTTGATGCTTTTCCAGATAAAGTTCACCGCGCCATGTCTGGAACGACTCGCGTTCTTCATTCAATCGCTCAAAGAACTTCCACGAGGGCTCCTGTATGACAGGGGACAGACCAAGCAGGTTCTTCTCGCGTGCCAGCCGCTCCAAATGCTCTTCACCAGGACCCCCACCGCCGTCTCCAATGCCGAAGAGCATCAGGGCATGGCTGGATACATTTTTATCTAAATATTCCCGCTCCGCTTTGGCGATGGAACGAGGGGCTGCCGGGCTGTTGTATGTATCTTCAGGCGGCATATGCGTTAATACAGCGGAGCCATCAATCCCTTCCCACAGAAAGGAATGGTGAGGGTGCCGGTTATACTCGCTCCAGGAAAGCTTCTGGGTCATCATATAATCCACGCCCGACTTCTTGAGCAGCTGTGGCAGGCTTGCGGAGTAACCGAATACGTCCGGCATCCAGAGCGATTTCATCTCCAAGCCGAATTCCTGCTGAAAATATCGCTTACCGTACAGGATCTGGCGTACCAAGGATTCACCGCCCGGCACATTGGTATCCGACTCCACCCACATGGCACCTTGCGGTTCCCATCTGCCCTCACGTACCCGCTCCTTGATCTGTTCATATAACGCGGGATAATGCAACTTCATCCAGTCGTATAGCTGGGGCTGGCTTGCGCCAAATACATACTCCGGATAGCGTTCCATCATGCGAAGCGCGGTAGAGAACGTTCTGGCGCCTTTCCGGATCGTTTCGCGGATCGGCCACAACCAAGCCAAATCGATATGCGCATGACCCACCGCGCTGATCGTTAAGACCGGATCGCCCCCCTGCAAGCTTAATTGTTTATCCAATTGCTTCTTCACTTGATTCACCAGTTCCGGCGAGAAATCCGTAAGCTGCAATGAAACGTCATAGAGCGCCTGATAGATTCTTTCTTTGCGCGCGGTTCCAGCATGGAGCTGCTCGGCAGCTTCCAAGAGCACTTCGACATCGTAATAAAGGGCTCGAATATCTTCCCGGCAGTTCGCGATGACAGCCTCTTTCAAGGTTCCTCCCTGATATTTGCCGAAGAGATCGTTATTGCCCGCATCTGCCCATACTTCAATGTCAGATCCGTTCAGGTACATGTCATGAAGCTGGACAACACGCTTGCCGGGGAGTCCTAATGAAAAATCGAATTCCGAATTCACGGTAGTCAATCCCTGGACCGGCGATCCTTCCGGATCCACCAGGCACAACTCGCCGTTGATGTCGAGTAAGAGAACGAGGTCTTCCTTACGGCTATTTTCCGGAAGGCTGCCGGTAAATCGGAACCAGGCACAGTCCCACAGGCTCCCCCATCGCTTGCCATGGACAAGCGTCATTTGCGTGCCCTTCATTCGATCCATGAACGATACGGGCTCGGGCGTAACCCATGCAGTCACTTCCAACTCGGCAACCGGCTCATATATCGCTTCCCGAAGATGGTTTAACATTTGTTTTAATCGTTCCGGCCTTATCGGTTCGTATGGCATGATGATTTGCTCCTCTCAATTGCTCAATCGGCTGCAGGTTCAGGTATGAATTTCGCTGGCTTCCAATCAACCTGGATCTCTGCATGGTTCGCGCCCCCATGTTCATACTGCAGCAGCACGGTTAGCGACTGCGGATCCCATACCCACCCAGCAGTTAAGACTTGATCCTGAATAACGTACTGGACAGATATCGGCTCTATTGGGCAATACAATCTCGCGCTTGCCTGCAGATTGGACGGCCCTCTAGCAATGAATCGGAAGCCTGATTCCGTCTGGGCAAGCTCCTCGATTCGGGAGGAAGCAGCAATGACGGATACCTTGCCGTCCGAAGGACGTCCAGCCTCAACATCATAGAGCAGCGCTTGTTGCCCTGGACTTAACGTAACCTGATCCAGAACGGATAGCTTCGAATCGAACAAGTTCACGATCGGGCCTGAGATGTTCAACGGCTCATCGGTAATCGATTCCTCCAGAACCGAAGCGATCAGATAAGGGCCGCGCTTGAGCTTGAAATAATGTTTGGAATTCAACGGTCGTTCTGCGCCGTGAAGTGCTTCCAGCGTGGCTTGAACGGCGTGCCGCAGCTGGTCTGCCCCTGCTTTGGATAGGGTGAGGTCAGTTGGATGTTGATCTAACCAGCACACGACGCCTTTTCCTGCCTGATGGATACCGTCCGCTTTCTCCTTCAGACCAAGCTGCTCAAACAAATGCTCCCGCGGCGAGTTATACTTCGGGCCAAACAGGTTATCCTTGTGGTCATTGTTCCACCATGAACGAATGCCATGATACGGGTCGCTATCATCGCCAACATAAATCAACGCCCCGCCATCCTGCACCCACTGGGCAAGAGCATTATGAATGTCCGGATACTCCGGTTTGATGAATTCATAGCTTAGAACCAGCACGCGGTAAGGATCCAAATAACCCGGATACCGCCTTACATTATCCAGCTGAAGCGGACGAACCGGTAATCCATGCTTCAGCAGCGGGAGCGACAGACCGTAAAAAGGGGAGAAATCAAGAAGCTCTGTATCTCCTTCCGCCTGAAATCCTTCAGGGTCCGTACCGTCGTATTTACCGGCATCGGGCGCTTGTGGTTCCGGCTTCATCCGCTGAAACATCGCGGAGTCGGCAATCAGAACGCCAACTTGCAAGTCATCTTCTGCCGATTCGATCACTTCCTGGTCCATGTTGCCCAGCGTGTGCATGACCTGGAGCAGCGTCGTTGCATAGTCAGACGGGATGGACTCCTTACCGGAGCCATCTTCGGATGGATAAGTTCCTTGAAAGATTCTTCGCGGCCAGGGTGAAACTTCGTAATGGGCAACTCCGGGATGCAGCAGTGAGGCGACAACGGTCTTTAAGTAGTTCTGTTTGTAATCCGCCCAAGTGTGGTTCGGGTTATCCTCGATCGGATCATGCAAAAACCACATGCGTCTGTCGGTTCCGCGAACCAGCTCCTGCATCACGCCATATTCGAGGTAAGCGGTTTCAAACGTCCGTTCCTTGCGTTGCCCTTCATACACGTTCGGCGTCCTTGATGTCCCCGTCCAGATCTGTGCAATGTACCCGTCAATGGATGGAAGCTCAACGAGGCCGGATTGCGGGCTGACAATTCGCCACTGCGTATAATTGATCAAACTATGGGTCGGAACGTAAAAGCGAAGGACTCGGCCGTAACGAGTTAGCGCGTATTCCTTCATCTCTGCACATAACCGGTCCAGCACGCGTGTGTATAAATGCGCTTTCAATTTAGAAGCTCGGTATTGTGCGTCAGGTGAAGCGTGTGGCGGAATCCATGGTTCTTTGTAATACAGAAGCCATTCCCGCTTAAACGCTTCCGAATATCCGCCATTCACCCAGAATTCGGGCTCCTCCAGATGGATGGCCTCTACACCCGCATCAACCGCAATGCGTATTCGATCCGCTAGATATCGGCCAAAGGAAATCGTTGGCACCATGTATGGAATAACCGGTCGTTTCCCATGCAGGATCATCTCACCATGACGATCGGTCTGCGCTTCATCCCAATGTGATAAGCCGTCAACCTCTCCGTCCAGGTAGTTGTTGTATGTCCCCCATGCGACTCCTGTCATCAAATGGACGATATATCCTTTTTCCTTCCATTTCTGAATGCGCTCCGGCATCGTTTCATCAATTCCGTAGACCATCACAAAGTCAGTCTGAAGATCATAGTCGGGATGATACAGAGCCGATTCCTGAAACCCGGTTCGCTCTTCTCTGCGGTCTTTTGGCACGTTCTAAACCTCCCTGCTCAGGTTAGATGTACTTTTGTTTCTTGGTTAGCCATCATTTTCTAGAATATAATATATAGTATCAATATATTCAATATGTTTTTTAGAGAGAATTAAAAAAGCCTTCTCCGTTAGTTAACGGAAAAGGCTTTTCCTTAGCGTAAATATTAAGTTTGTGGAACATGACTCGACGTTTGGCGGATCACAAGCTCAGGCTCAATCAGCAATTTGCTGTAACTCTTCACTTCTCCATGACCGCGCAATACTTCGAGCAGTTTTCCGGCTGCTTGATATCCCATATCCCATTCAAACTGCTTCACATGGGTAAATATGCTGAATTCCTCCACGATGGAAGTCGGATCGTCGAAGCTGACGATCGAAACGTCTTCCGGCACGTTAAGCCCCGCTTGCTTGGCCATTTGATAGATTTGTACGCCCAATCTCCCATTCAGCGAAATATAGGCGGTAACCATGCGGTTTCGGATATACCGGTACAGTGGATGAGCTTCGGCATCCTTGAGCACGCTCAGCGGTTTGAAATCCGTAATCATATGCGCCGGATTGATTAATGCGCCTTTGTCTTTTAAAGCATCAATGTAACCTTCGATCCGCTCCTGAACCGTGACGGTTTGAAGGGGAGAATCCGAGCATATGGCGATGTCCCGGTGTCCAAGCTCCCATAGATGTTCAACGGCAAGTCTCGTACCCCGCCTTCCATCGGCGGCAATATAGTGGGTCTCGACCCCAGGTAAATACCGATCGATCAGCACAAAAGGAAAACCGGATAGCTTCATACCCAGTATTTCCTCGTTGTAGTTCTCCTCGTCGACCGGGAAAATCAACAGCCCTTCGGCTCCGAGAGCCTTCAGCTCTTTGATGGCATCCTTTTCTTTCTCCAGCTTGCCATCGGTCAACATGATCATGCTGCGATAACCTTCGTGATTCAGTGCCTCTTGGATTCCCTCAATGAGTCTGATCGCGAAATAATCATGGATGGTGGGCATAATCACGCCAATCATGCCCGTGGCCAGTTTCCCGTCTCTTCCCCTAAGCAGCGTTGTCGATGACTGGCCAGCAGGTGAGAAGTCAGCCTCCTCTGCTACAAAACTGCCTTTACCCGGCACACGGGCAATCAATTTCTCATTCGCTAATCCGGTTAGGGCATTGGCAACGGTTATTTTACTGACATGAAACTGATCCATCAGCTCCTTTTCTGTCGGAATGCGGTCACCTGGCTTCATATTTTCTGCTGCTATGACGTGTCGGATATAGTCCTGGATTTGCTGATACAACGGAATTCGATCGTTTGCACTCATTCTAATCACATCACCAATTCATTCATGATATTTGAAATATATAATATATCCTTACACATACAAGCGCAATAAACAAGCATGAGTCGATCAACAGCCCATTACGACAAACCCTTGATATGCCTACGTTTAAATTGCCTGATTTTCAAGAATTATAGGAAGTTTTGTCGAACTACTTGTAAAAACACATTTGAATATATTAAATATGTGTTGATAAGCGTAGTGTTGACGGCTATTGGGCCGCAAAAGGAGGATCGATGTTTACGGATACACACGTTTCCATTTCTGACCATAGACCATAACAAGGAGTGAATTCGCCATGGCTCGTAGAGTCACGATTCTCTGTTTAGCTATCCTATGCGCTTTTTCATTAACGACCGGCGCAGCTTACGCTTCGGGAACGAATGCACAGTCAGCGCAACCTAACGGCTCCAAGAACCGCGAACTGCCAAACTTCAAGAAGCCTAAGCATCTGGATGTCGCAGATATTTATAATGCGCCAGGTGACATTAAATTGTTGTTAGGGACTTTGCAGGGAATCGTTAACAGGGAAGAGCCCCGAATCTATTTGATTGAATCCCAGGAAGAAGGGAAATTAACCTGGCTTGCGGATATAAAGGTGCCTTACACGCTTCATGAAGATTATTGGGACGTGTTCTCCGCTTATCGGAGCGAGGTTAAAGGCATGATTGTATATGATCCAAAAGTTCCTGATACGATTAATGTCGCCACCACGCTCGCAGGTTTGAAGAATGCGGTCGTTGCCAGTCCGGATCTGGCCGCCCAATTGTCCAAAGCCCCGCATAATTTGAAGATCCTAGACGATCTTCGCGGCAAATTCAATAACCGGCTTGATGCTTACACCTGGCAATATGAGCATCTGTGGAAGCAGACGACTCATCAGATGCTGATCGGGCTGGATCCGGATACAGCGATTCGTATTCCTTCCGGAATGCCTGAATCGTTCGTGACGATTGCCGAAGAGAAGCAACAGGTGCGGGATGCAAGCAACCGTGATACTTATAACCTCGACCTCTCCTCGCTCTTGGGAGAATCAGCGGTTTATCTGCGCTTTGATGATGCTTTCACCCAGGATGGTTGGGGACCCGCAGTACATGAAGTTACGGTCAAGGCTGACGACAAAGAGATAGCGAGATTCATTGCAGGAACCCCTGAAGAAGACTCTTATCTCTATGATCGGCAAAACTCGAAGTTCAGTGAAGGCCAAGGCGGTCACCGCTTTGCCGATAACGGCAGTTATTTTGTGTATGAATTCACTCCGCCTGCGGGAACTCAGAAACTGACCGCTGAAGTCGATATGTGGAACCAGTACAAGGTTTCGGCAGGGAATATCCGTCCTCCCTCTGCCGAGCAGCAGGAACCCTATGGCTATTTAAGAGATTACGCCGTCGCCAATAAAGCGATGGTATTCTGGCTCGATTCCAATGTACCTGAGCAAAAGGCGCTCTTCGAGAAAATTATGTCCGATGTGAAGCCGGGCACCCCTTATCTCGGCTGGTTCAGCAATGATGTGGAAGGTGAGTTCAGCTCGGTCGAGATTGCCTCCCGTTACGGCGTCTATGTGCTTGCAGCCGATTGGTTCAGCAATCTGACGGTCTTCTCGGGAACCAAGCCGGATTTCAAGCTGGCGAAAACGCCTCCTCGGCCGGCGCTTGAGAACAAAATTTACGTAACATACACCTTTACGGAAGGCGACAACTTTCAATATAACCAGCATCGCATGCGCGTCATGTGGGATGACCCGGCCAGAGGCAAGGTTCCGATAAACTGGACTTCAAGCCCACTGCTCTATGAAGGTGCCCCTGCCATATTGAATTACTATCAAAACACGGCAACGGAGAATGATTTGCTTATTGCCGGGCCTTCCGGTGCCGGTTACTTCTATCCGAGTCCATGGCCTGATGCAAGCTTCCGGGCGTTTTTGCAGCAAACCGAAAGGTATATGAGAAAGACAGGAATGACAATCCCTTATGTACTGAACCGAGTTGATAGCGAGAATGTGCCGTTGTCACCGGATAAAGCAAAAGCTTATGAGGAGGAATATAACGTACCTGGGTTATTTATTAGTTATGAAGACAAATACGGAATTGAAATTATCGGCGACAGCCTGCCCGTGTCTACGATCCGCGGGATCAGCACCGTTCAAGACGGATTGCAGGTGCTCAATGAAGCCAAAGCGAATTGGGATGGTAAGTCACCGTTGTTCGTCTCGCTCGGTATGTTAGCATGGAGTATGACTCCATCCGATGCGCTGGCCCTGACCGAACAGCTCGGGGCAGATTTCAAAGTCGTTCGCGCCGATCATTATTTCTCCTTGATCCGTGAAAGCTACAACTTGCCAAACAAGAAATGATCATTCCCGTTAAACAAGTGACAGATATTTAAGGGCATCGCAGGTCCGATTATAATTGGATCTGCGATGCTTTTGTTATGCAATAGAACTACTGCCCCAACCCTTGGTTACGGGCTTTGGAGACAATAGTTAATGATATTAAATATATTTAATTAACGTCATTAATTGACGATACTTTCGCCATTCATTGATTATATTTAATGTGATTAATCATTTTAATTAATCACATTAAATAGTTGAGGTCAACGGTATGGTTACTGGATAGAAATCATTTTCTTAGAGCAGTAAAAACCCACGACTTCATGTTCTCCATGCATCCTCTAAAAACCAGAACGGCTCCCCCCACTCCACACAATTGCCAACCCGATTTTCAATGTTTCGCTATTTAACAGACAGATGATTTCCCCTGATTATTTCTTGGGTAATCGCAAAAACCACATCCATTCGACAGGCGATCCGACTTTTCCATGAAACCGATTCGCATTCCCGGTCCCAACTTAGTAAGTAATTAATGACCTGATATCCCCTCCCCATTCTGTTCGCAGCCACATACAGGATGGTTGTACTTCTTCACCTCATACATAAAATGCGGATAATGGAGAATACTCACTGTATCGAATTAGCATGTATTCCCTCATATGGAGAGTAGTATAATGGCCACAACCAAAAAGATATCCTTGATCGATGTATATTTCATCATGCTGTTATCCTTGGGGATAACCAATCACGTAATCCTGATCCCTCTTCTTCTGCAAACCGCAGGCCGCGATGCATGGATGGGCACCCTGATGACCATGATCCTTCATATCGGCTGGGTTTACATTTTGTTTTTTATCATGAAGCGAACACACCAACAGTCTATAATCGCCTGGTTCAAAGATTCTTTTGGTCCGGTCATGGGTTGGATATTCGCCAGCATAATAACACTCTACTTTTTTTGGATGTCCATGGTGATATTAAGAGAAACGGCGACCTGGATTCATGTCACCTACTTGCCGAGAACGCCCAAAACGGTCGTCTCGCTCACCCTTATCCTTTTGTGCGTTTATGTGGCAAATAACGGTATTCGCTCGATAGCCATCATATCCGGAATCCTGCTTCCCATTGTATGGGTGTTGGGACATTTTGTAGCTGTGTCGAATCTTCAATATAAGGACTATTCATTGTTGACGCCCCTACTCGTGGAAGGATACACGCCTATGCTCAAAAGCATGATCGTAGCCGGCGGCGGGTTTATGGAGATGATCGTGCTGATCTTTCTTCAGCATCACATGAAACGAAAGATGAACTACCTCTCGATTGTCATATTATCTGTTCTTCTGGGCGGACTCACGCTGGGACCATTGATGGGAGCTATCGCCGCATTCGGACCTGTTCCCGCCATGGAATCACGCTATCCCGCATACGAACAGTGGATGCTGGTCACCATTACCAAATATATAACGCATGTTGATTTTCTGGCTTTGTACCAATGGATATCGGGCACATTAATTCGTATTTCTCTGTTCCTGTTTATTATGGCCGATGGCATATCCTTTAAAAAATCCAAGCGACGCTTCTGGTATTTGTTAGGGGTGGGTATCGCACTGTCTGTCTTCTCTTTAATTCCGGTAATCGATAGACAAATCGAGTTATTCGTTCTGGGCAAATACTCGCTGGCATTCTTAGGCTTTCTTTCCGTGCTGACGCTTTTCATTGCGATTGCAGTAGCATTTAAACCTAAAACAAACGGAGGATAGAAGATGACAAATCACAGACCTCGAAACGGTATGTTCCGCCGAAAATCGAAACAAACCAGGTTCATTCTGGACCGTGAGCCCGCATCCGACACGTTGGATGAGGAATCCCTGCGTTCCATGTTTGCCAATTCTGCGGATGTCGTCATCAAATCTTTCCCGGGAAAGCATGAAGATGGTATTCCCGTATTGCTGCTCTACAGCGAAGGCATGGTTGATTCCAAGCTGATGACCCAATATGTGCTGCCAGATCTGGAAGAAAAACTGGAACACTTCAATGATTGGGAGCCGTTAGCCAGAGAACTGGATAAATCGATGGAATGGAGCAAAATTAAACAGCCTGCCGATGTTGTAAAGTTTCTGTTTGCAGGACGAATGATACTATTTTTTTTAACAGAAAAATGCTTTTATTCCATCGATCTCGCCGCGCGTCCTAATAGACAACCTGAGGAATCCAATACGGAGGTGGCTATCAAAGGGGCGCGAGACGCTTTTACGGAGGATTTAAACATGAACGTGGCACTTGTTCGAAAACGACTTCGCACGGCCACACTCCACAATGAACAAATGATCATCGGCGATCGCAGTCAGACCAGAGTAGCGCTTCTGTATGTTTCCGATATTATACGCCCGGAGATTGTCGACGAGGCTAAAGAGCGTTTAAAAGGGATCAAAGTCGATGCTCTGGTAACCAGCGGTCAGCTGGAGGAGGCGCTTTCCGATTCTACCCTGTCCCTGTTTCCACTTATGGACTACATTGGCAGGCCGGATTTTGTCGTGGAGTGCTTGCTTAGAGGACGTTTTACCATTCTTGTGGATGGATCGCCAATGGCATTGATTGCACCATGCAACTTACTGGAATTATTAAAAACACCAGAAGATTCTTATTTCCCTTACCACTTTGTAATCTTTGAGCGACTTCTCAGGTTGTTAGGTCTATCTCTTGCCATTATGCTCCCGGGATTTTGGGTTGCCTTGACATGCTACAACATGGATCAGCTTCCCTTTCTCCTTCTTGCGACCGTCACCGTCTCCAGATTCGGGCTTCCGCTCTCCGCGCCAATGGAGATCTTATTAATGCTGGGCATGTTCGAATTATTCAGGGAGGCTGGGATCAGGCTGCCCAAAGCAGTCGGTCAAACCATTGCTGTCCTGGGCGGTCTGATTATCGGCGATGCTGCCATCCGCGCGGGCCTTACGTCACCCACCATGCTGGTTGTATCTGCAACAACCGCAGTTGCGACTTTTACATTAGTCAATCAAACACTAAGCGGGACGGTCAGCATTATTCGTCTATATGTGCTGTTATGGTCTTCCTTGCTAGGCATGCTCGGATTCTTCATCGGAATATTAAGTCTCATTGCCTACCTCTCTGTATTGGAATCCTTCGGTCTTCCGTATCTAGCTCCTCTATCACCATTAACCTACAAGGATCTGTTGAGCTCCCTCTTAAAAAAACCATGGGCTTTCAACAAAAACCGACCGGAAATGTTTCAGACGATAGATGACACATCTGAAGAAAGGGAACCTACATGAGATGACAATTTGCGTCAGAATCATAAAATTAATGTTGTTAATGGTAATTCTAAATCTGTTAACGGGTTGCTGGGACATCAAGGAAATACAAGACATGAATTACATCACAGCCATCGGCATCGATCAGGAGGACGGTAACTTCGTTGTATATACCCAAATGATGGATTTTACATCCGTAGCCAAAACCGAAACCGGAAAGGCGGAAAAGCCATCCCAGGTGTGGACTTCCAAAACAAAGGGTAAAACATTGGACATGGCGGTAAACGCCCTATACGATACCTTACAGGAACGAACCAGCTGGAGCCATATTTCCTGTATTCTACTTAGTGAGAACGTGCTGAAATCAAATGTCCTAACCAAACTGGATACCATCGGCCGGTATCAGGAGGTTCGTATGACACCTTGGGTATATGGTACAAAAGACTCCATCGATCAATTGTTTACTGTCCCTGCGTTTTTCAACCTCTCCCAATTGAATACGTTAGCTCATGAACCTACTGAGGAGTTTAAACAAAAATCCTATATCGTACCGATTCGATATTTCGATTTCATGGCGCTGATTACAGAACCAGCCAGCACGGTGTTGCTTCCTAATCTGTCGGTTGATAAAAAGACCTGGAGCTTAAACCAAAAAGATAATCCGAAATTGGTGATTAACGGAGTATTTGCTATATCTAAAGGGGTATCGAATGGACTATTCACCAATGATAAACTCACAGGCTTGCGTTGGCTGGAAACCGATACGAAACGATCTCACATCCTGTTCACGAATAAGCGCGGCGAATATGCAGGGGTCGTGGTATTAACAAATCCCAAAGTTCGCAAAGAATTAGTTATTGTTAACGGCATGCCCAAATACCGTGTTCATCTGAAGTTAAATGGAAGCGTGGATGAAGCTCTCGATGACATGACCAAGGCTGAAATCGAAATACAGGCAGCAGCGGAAGTGCGGGAGGAAATTCTAACTACGTTTAAAAACGGGGTTGCTTCAAAAACGGACCTATTCAGCTTGGAGCACCTTTTTTTTAAGAAAGATTCCCGACTTTGGAAAAAAACATATCAGTCGTCTTCCCAACCGATTGATCCAGGCGCTCTGGAATCGGTTCAAGTAAAAGTCCATCTGGAGCATGCCGGCATGAAGTTGCTGCCTCATCATAAAGGTCCGAATACCCCAAAACCAAACTCCTAATTCAGCTATAAAGGAATCCATGACAAAGGCAGCCTGTTCTAATGATCAGAACGGCTGCCTTCATATTGAAGCGTAAATTCGATATGTCATATATATGAAAGATAAATAAACGTTTATGGAGATTGGTTTATTTAAACCCATTTAGTTATACGACAACTTCAACGCCGTCTTCCTCGAACAAATCATCATACGCAACGTAGAGGCCTATAGCTGAGGCAATCAATATTAAAATGGCTGCAATAAACGCCAATTGTTTAACCGTCGCTTTTTTCGAATTTCCTTGTCTGCGTTTTCTTTGCGTTCCTTGGCCCATACTACATACCTCCCGCTTCCATGCCATTACCATAAAATATGAATTGGACATGAAAATGTTGTTAGGCAAAGTACGCTTATATCGTATTCGACCAACTATGGGTTGTTAAAGTGAAGCACCATGCCTGTTTTGTCATCGGATTTTTTGAATCTTGCATATGTTAAGCACTCAGGGTCAGCCTCTTCGATCTCTAGTAATTCAAGTGCATACTGCTCAACGCCCTTTTCGAGGATCCGCTGCGCGATATAATCCCAATAGAATCGATCACTCGGTACATCGCTCTCAGGCCAGAATAAACCATCCGTTAACAAAATTACGTGCTTTAATCGTGACCTGTTGATCTTTCCGCATTCGAGAAAGTGAACGGCATGGGCCTCCCCGTTCAGTACTCCATAACCCCCATTTATGTTACTCTGAAAGCGATTCTCCCTGATGATATCAATCACCGTCCCGTGGAGGTCTTTTTGATTGGACAATCCCTTACTCACGCCCTCCTCCCATTTTGCGATCGCCGGAGATTCTAAATGAGCGACTTGCCTCCAGGTTAACGGGCGAACCTCCCCATCTTGGTATATGGCAAGAATCATGCAGTCGCCTGTCTGTATAAATTCCACGCGATCCTCTTGAATTCGTACAAGAGCAAGAGCAGTACCCCAAAGCCCGTCTTTTTTCTCCATGTTGATATTGGCTTGCAGCATAAGTTCTCTTAGCTTTTGGTTCGCTGCCGCAGCATGCTCCGTAAGCTGTTCGACCCGGTCCAGTGATTCGAAGTAGTTCTTCACGGCTTGAGCAGCGATGTAACCTCCGGTTTCCTTCTTGTCGCTGAGGTATGGGACGATGGATGAAACCCCATCTAACACGCCATACACTGCGGCTAGCTCGTTTATGACAAGCGCATCTTCATTCAAGAAATGGATTCCCCTATGCGTGAATTGCTCAACGGTTACCATAACCATCCTCCTGTTGATCTAATTTTATTTACTAGATTTGCAATTTACGCCTTGCAGCGCTATAAAATGCAAGACACGTTATAAGCAGTGCGATTAGGAAGCTGCTGATTGCCGGAACGACAAGCTGTAATACAAACGTCATCCCTTCACCATCAACAACCGTCATCATGGCCATGAGCATAACCAGAATATAGATCACCACAAATACACACCAAAAAGGTAGAACCGGATACGAATGATCTCTTTGCGTTGATGCTACAAACAAGTGGCGATGAATCCAGCATAAGATCAGGATCAACCCAAACAGACTACTGCATGCTGACATAATTTATACACCGGAATTTGTACGGGGCCGATATGTATCAATTGGGTGAGGAAGGGAATCTGATTGACGATCCAGGCGCCCTTGTGCGTAAACTGATCCCATAGCAGATGTGTGCCAACACCTACCAATCCGACGAGAAGTACGGTAAGCCAACCCTTAAGAGAGGCCGGCAGCTTCCCTTCCCGATTCCAGCGGTAGGGGAACCCGGAAGGCAAATATGCGAATAGAACGGATCTTATCACTGCCTCGAATATAACATACAGGAACAAGATCATGGGAAGATTGAACAGCAAGATTCCAGGACCCTCGTGGCTCCATAAGCCAGCAGCTCGAAATCGGATGAAATATTCAAAATCCGGTGCCATGCAGCCAATAATGAGGGCTGACACCGGCAGCGATTTCTTCTTCCACCAAGGCATCGTGATGACGGGATGAGCGAATGTAAACGGCATAAGATCTCCTAACTGCTACGAACGATGGCAATAGCTAATTTCTTACTATTCTAACAGATTCGCTCTCGTAAGGGATGAAGATAATTTCACCTTTATAAAAAGGGATAGGCATTTGTCTATCCCTTCCCCTTTATTGAATTAAAGCAGCTCGCGTGCAAGCAGGCGATAAACCTCCAGCCGCTTTTCCTGCGAATGCGGAATGCTGCATATCATCGCTTCCTGGAATCCGTAGTGCGCTTGCTCTTCCTGTAAGCGTGCCGCGATATCCTTTACCGCTCCCACAAGATGAATCTTGCGGCCTTCCTGAATAGCCATCCGGTCGATTTCCGTTAAGGACACATTCTGAGCTTCTTCGGGCGTCAGCACCTGCGTAATCCGGCCCTTGCTCATCATCAATCGGAAAATATCCTGCGGCAGCGCTTCATACTCGGCTTCTTCCTTCGTTTCGGCCGTTGTCACCATATAGGATACGTTAATCTCAGGCTTTTCCATGAATATGGATGGTTGGTAGTTATCGCGGTAATGATCTAATATCTCGTTGCTCATCGCTCCGTTAAAGAATTGCGCGAAGGAGTACCCGACCCCCATCTGAGCCGCTTTTAAGGCACTGTTGCCGCTGGAACCGAGCAGCCACACTTCCGGCAGGGCAACTTCGGTTGGAGCAGCGGCGTTTTTAGCATACAGCTCATCTTCCGGAACCTCATCACGAAGGAGCTGCATGGTTACGGCCAGCTTATCATACATGTTATGAAGCATCAGCTGCCGCCCTTCAGACAAAGCGTACATCGCACTTGTATCACCGCCTGGCGCTCGTCCTACACCGAAATCAATCCTGCCCGGAGTAAAAGCGCTTAACGTCTTAAACACTTCCGCGAGTTTTAGGGGAGAATAATGCATCATCATGACGCCGCCGGTACCGATGCGAATCCGATCGGTTTTTGCCGCAAGCCGGGCTGCCGTCACTTCGGGTGCGGAGCTGGCAAACGTATTTCCCCCATGATGCTCGGCCATCCACATTCGGCTGTATCCCAATTCATCTGCCAGAATAGCCAGTTCTTCCGCTTTTTTCAAGGCGCCTTCCGCTGTGTTGCCGCTTGTTACGGGTGCCTGATCCAATACGCTTAGTCTCATGAAATTTCATCCCTTCCTCGGTTAGATGACCATTTTGTTGTTGATCCATTCCTCTAAAGCCGCAACCTTATCCTTAAAGCGTTCACCGCACATCTCCACTGACAGCGAAGCAATGGTCTCCCGCTTTAATACAGCCTTCCAGGAAGATTCCGCTTCCGCCATTAAATCGGATAACAGACAGCAGCTCTCTTCTTTTTCCAAATCCAGCATGTCTACCAGAATTCCGTTGCATGAATAGAGGGACTGCTGTCCTTCCACCGCGAGGTATACGTCGTATACACGGATATCCTCCGGTTTCTTTTTTAATCTAAAACCGCCCTTGATACCGGGTACTGATGTGATGATGTCTGCTGTTACCAGCTTCCTCAACAGTTTCTGAAAATAGGTTGCCGATGTACCCAACTGCTGGCTAATCGCTTCCCCGGGCAGTACCGCCTTGTCCGGCAGCATATTCAATAGAACCAGGGCATACACCGACTGTTCCACGCCGGTTTTCATATGCATCTAACAGCACCTCAATTCACGAAAATATCAGTTCGTTCGTTATCTAAACTACATACGCATCTATCCATTCACGACTAAAGCAGATAAACAATATCCACGTTATATCTTATATGAATTCGAACCGAATGTAAAATCATTGCCAATCTGATGCAATGAGAAAAACAACCAATCTATATCCAAGTGCCAAGTCATTAGTTCATATGATGAAATAAACGCCTCTAACTCAAGGTCTCATAAAATAAAAAAGTCGCGCTAAGCGCGACTTTCAGGCTGTTCTGTTATTCCATGTATATTTCGCTATGAGCATATAATTTCCGTAACGCAACCACCTATGCTTCATCCCATAACCGCTTCAGATTGTCCAGACCCAGCCGGGTTCCTTCCCGGCACTCCTCCATGCCCTCAAATTCCAGCGTAATATCTCCGTCATAACCTTCAGTCTTAATGAGACGCAGAATCCGGCGAACATCGATATCACCCTGGCCGAAGATCGAGCCTCGAAGGTAATTGCCGTGTGATGTTCTGAACCATTTCCCCCCACCCGGGTCCTGATCAAACGGACGATAATAGAAGTCTTTCACATGGATGAGCGAGGCAAACGGTAAATTTCGTTTCACACCAACAAGCGGCTGCTCGTCAACGCATAGGAAGTTCCCGATATCCAGCGTCGTCTTGAAGTTCAGGCGGTCGACCGCCTGAAGCACACGCTGTACACGATCGCTCGCCTGTACGCTCACGCCATGGTTCTCGATTGTTGTCGTAATACCATAAAAGTCTGCGTAATCTGCTATGAGCCGACATCCTTCCACAATCATATCCAGATGGGTTTCCACATAATCAATGCCCATCTTCTCCGGCGGCAGCGTGAACGCCGTCACGTCATGACGCATATGCTTCATTCCTAACCGATTCACCGTATCCACATGGCGCTTGATCCGCTCAACCTCGACATCGAAGGCGTCCCGGCTCTCCTGGACAAAATTAGCGGGCATCGAATAGTTGGATAACGCGATGCCGACTTTCGCCGCCCGCTCACGCACCGCATCGGCAAGCCCGGGATTGTCCTCCAGCGTAAATCCGTAGGGCACGATCTCCATGTGCTGACCGCCGTTCTCCGCGATCCAATCCACCACATCCAGCACCGTCATCTCTCCTGCACGGATAGCGGGCAGCAAACTGTAGGTGCTTACGCCAACTCTCATCCTGCAATCCCTCCTTTATTTGCTTCTTCCATCATACGCTTCCTGATAAATTTCCAGATAGCGCGCTACGTTCATTGCTTCCAATTGCTTAACGTAACCATCCCAGTCCTTATCCAGATCGGCATCGCCGATCACGAAGCGGGCCATCATTTCGTCAACATAATCATTGATCGTCTTGGACAGATCCGCTACCTCGGACGCCTGCTCGTTCGTTAGAAATAACGGCGGCACGGTGCTGACATCCGTAGGTTTGTAAGGTTCGTATTTATTTTTCGTTTCATTGTACAGAATGACTTCTAGATCGTCGTCTCCTTTGGCAACGGCGCTCAGGCGGAAATCATTCGTCCGCAGACTCGGACCGGTTTGAATCCAGGCTATATTCTGTACCGTGCCGTAAGACTTCAGCTCTGACCAGACCGCGGGCTCTCCGTTGATGCCGATCTCTCCGTCCTTTGCTTCCCGCCATTCCTCGTCCGGGCGACCATACACGCTTCGCAGCGTATGCTCCCGTTCGTACAGCCCATCCGCCCATCGCAGGGCAAGCTCAGGATGCTTGGCCTTCTTCGTGATGACAAAGGCACCCGGATTCAATCCGGTGGAATCCAGAGCAGCATAGCGAACTCCGTTCGGTCCTTTGAGCGGCGGTACCGTCTTATATTCCAACCATCTTCCGCTTTCGCCGAGGAGTTGGGTAAATATACCCTGGTGCCCGCCGGTTGAAGCGCCAAGAAGTACGTTATCGGGGTTCTCGCCGATCTGGATCAGCTGATTGTCATCCTGCGTGAATGACTCCGGAGCGAGCAGCCCCTCAGCGTACAGCTTATTCATGTACCGCAAGCCTTCCCTCCACTCCGGTTTGTTGAAGGCGACGTCAAGCTTATCGTCTTTTATGAATATATGCTTGTAACTTGAGCCGTAAACCGGATTATAGATGAAGGAGTTCAACAGGAACGCATCAATGGAAGAGCTCCAGGATTTCGGTGAAATCGACAACGGAATTTCATCCTGGACGCCATTCCCGTTCGGGTCTTGTTCTTTAAAAGCTTTCAGCACCTCGTACAACTCATCCGTGGTTTCCGGCATCTCCAAATTGAGTTTCTTCAGCCAAGGCTCGTATATCCACATTTTCTGGCTCATGGAACAGTGGTAGCATTCATTCACTTCCGGAAGCGCATAAATATTGCCGTCCAGCGCCGTTATTGTGGATTGGATCTCCGGGTTATTCTGGAATATTTTCTTCGTATTCGGCCCCTGCTTCTCAATCAAATCATTCAACGGAAGAAAGGCGCCTTGCGAGCCGTATATCATCTGCTGCGCCGGCGAAATATTTAAACCCATAATGACGTCGGGATAATCCTCGCTGGCAAGAACGAGATTCAGCTTCTCCTGCATGCTCTGCTCCGGAACGACCTCCCACTCGATGTGCACATTCGTTTTTTCTTCATACCATTTGGTGAATTCATTCGTTTCGAAATTCTCGACCAGCGGATTTCCCCGCACCATCACCTTTAACGTGGTTTTCTCTTGAACCAGCGGATAGGTCCCCGGTGCGGATAAGGCGATTGGCTCGGTACCCGCATTTGGCGTCTCATCCGAGCCCTTCGGGCTCTGTGAACCCGTACAACCTGCAAGAAGGATACTGAATGCGGTGAATGCCCCCATGATCACCCGTGTTCTTTTTCTCATAACGTCCCGCCCTCCTGAAATATGGATGTTTTATCCCTTTAATGATCCGATCATGACCCCTTTGACAAAAAATTTCTGCAAAAACGGATATACGATCAACAGCGGTACCGAGGTCACCACGATCAGCGAATATTTCAGCAGCTCCCGCAGCCCTTGCCGGGCCGCAGCGGTTTTGGCATCGCCGAGCATTTCGATATTCACCTCGTTCTGCACCAGAATATCGCGAAGCACGAGCTGGAGCGGGTACAAATCCGCGCTCTTCAAATAAATCATCGCGTTGAAATATTGATTCCAGTGTCCAACGGCATAGAACAAGGCAATGACAGCCAAGATCGGACCCGAAAGAGGCAGCACGATGCGCCACAGGAAGCGAAAATCCGTACAGCCGTCCAGCTGTGAAGCCTCCAGCAGTTCCTGCGGGATGGTCGTCTGGAAATACGTGCGCATGATGATGACATTCCACACCGACAGCGCCCCCGGAATCAGCATCGACCATATCGTGTCAATCATGCCGAGATCCTTCACCAGCAGGTAGGTCGGGATCAACCCTCCATTAAACAGCATCGTGAACACGAACAGCAGCATGAACATGTTTCTACCCCGAAAATCTTTGCGTGACAACGGGTATGCTGCCATGACGGACAGAATGAGATTGATCATCGTGCCTGCCAGCGTATAGAACAGCGTGTTCATAAAGCCTTTGGCAACCATCGTATTTTTGAATACCGCACGGTAGCCTTCGAGGGTCGGTTCGACGGGCCACAGCCATACCTTTCCCGACAAGACCGCGCTGCTGGAACTGAATGAGGCGCTGACTACATATATCAGCGGATACAACACAATGATTAGGAAAACGGATAACATCGCGTAGTTGACCACCGTAAAAACGCGATCCGAGCCGGATTCCTTCATGGCAGGTGATTGCATACAAGTCCCCCCTTCCTTACCATAGACTCTCCTGCTTCAGCTTTTTGGCCGTTTGATTCACGATCAACAGCAGCACGAAACCGATGATCGCTTTAAACAACCCAATCGCCGTGGCATATGAAAAATTCATTGCTTGGGATACCAATCCCACCTTGTACACGTACGTGTCAATGACTTCGGATGAACGCAAATTCAGTGCATTCTGCATTAACAGAATTTTTTCGAAGCCGGTCTCGAGCATTTGCCCCGTATTCAGAATGAGTAAAATCATGGCGATGGGCATGATGCCCGGGAGATCAATGTGGCGCATCCGCTGCATCTTCGTGGCTCCATCCATGACGGCTGCTTCATGGAGAGCCGGATCAATCCCTGAAAGCGTTGCCAAAAAAATGATGCAGGAAAACCCGACATTCTGCCAAATATGGGACCATACATAAATCGACTGAAACCAGGAGGCCTCCGCCATGAAATGAAACGGACCCAGGCCGATCCAGCCGAGCATCGTATTGATGAGTCCCGTTCTTGGATCCATAAACTGCAGCATCAAGCCCACCAGCACGACCAGAGAGATGAAATAAGGCGCGTATGTAACCATTTGGACGGTGTTCTTGAAGCGCCGGTTCCTTACATAATTCAGTCCAAGCGCAAGCATAATGGGAAACGGGAAACTGGCTATCAGTGTGTACAAGCTGATGGAGAACGTATTCTTCAGCAATCGCCAGAATTCATGCGATTCAAAGAAGCGTTCGAACTGGGTAAATCCTACCCATGGACTTCCGTTGATCCCCTTCGTGACGTTGAACTCTTTAAACGCAATTTGCGCGCCGTACATCGGCACATACTTGAAAATAATGATGTACAGCAGCGGAAGAAAAAAAAGCGCATACAACTGCCAGCTACGGATGATGCTCTTCCAGCCACTCAGCGGCTACCACTCCAATCTTCAATGGATTCGTCCCGGGTGCGGTCCGTGATTGGAGTATATACAGCTGCGTGGATCAGCGTAAATCTTCATGTTCCCGGTCGATTATTCAGAATTTTAGAATGGGCTGTTATTCATCAATCATGCACTGTGCATTTCTTTAGATTAAGCATGTTCTTCTGCGCGTTGAAGACGTCTATACTCGGTCGCGCTAATGCCGTTTACCCGTTTAAACGCACGGCTGAAGGTGTTGAGTGAGAGATAGCCAACAGAAGCAGCAATGTCACTTACCGGCCTGTCGCTTGACGCCAATTCCCGCTTCGCCTCATCCATTCGGAGTTGCTCCAGATAGTCCGAGAAATTCAAGCCTGTTTGCTCCTTAAAGAAGTAAGATACATAAGCCTCAGAGGTGCGTGTTTCCCGGGCGAGCGCGGTTAAACTCAAATCACTTTCCCCATAGTGCCTCTCGATATAGGTAAGCAGTCGGCTCGTTAAATGGTCATTATGGCTCTTCTTCCTCTCCTCGTTTTTCCGACAGAGCCGAATAAAAGCAGCATAGAGTATGTTCATGGCTTCGGCTGGGGGCAGAACCGGATTTAATGCTCGGATGACGGCTTCCATTTCCTCCGTTCTGCCGCTTCCATCTTTCCCTGTGGGTTCGCAGCATTTCATTAAGGTACCGCTAAGTTCCTGGGCAAGGAGCTTCTCCACGGCCATCGGCAATTGCCGCTCCGACCTGTTCTTCTCCTTGATCTGCAGCAGCAACTGCTGCGTCTCATCCACATTGCCTGCCTTTACAAGCTGGATCAACCTCATCTCTTCATCGGCCGGGTAATAATAGGAGAAGGCCGGCGTTTCCATCTCAGCATGATATAAGATAGGAGCCTTCTCGCTCCATCCTGCATGATGAAGCACAAACCTGGCCTCCCCGTAGGAACGGTATAACTCAGCAATGCTGGACTGGCACTCGCCTACAGCCATATACAGGCCTGTATCTGAGATTCCGCTCAATTGCTCGTAAATTACCCGTATATTCGCTCGCATCTGTGTCATAAAATCCGCATTATCTACTGCCGTTCCCGACAGGATCAGGACCAATTGGTTTTCACCAAAATCATGCAGCAGCACCTCCTCCCCGCATAATGCTTGAAGCCGGTCGCGGAGGTTGATTTTTACAATATCGAGCTCCATCAGCATCTCTTCCATAAACGGCTCCTGATATCCCCGAATATGAAGAAGCGCAACCGCATGGTGAGATCCCCGAAGCTGGACTTGTGCGTGTTCCATGGCAGCCTCTATCTCCTGCATCGACGTGAAGCTACCCTTCAGAAGCCTGTCAACCACGACATTTCGCAGCATCGGAATCTGCTCTTCCAACCGTTCCTTTAGCGTATCATGACTTTCAATCAGCTCGGACACGGAATGTCCGATATAATCAACCGCGTTACGAGAAACCACATGTTTTGCATCCCGTGAGGATGACGGCAGAAGCTGGAGGATCTTAAGGAATGGTCTGCTGCTTCGATATGCAAAATAACCGGCGATCCCAAACCCCAGCAGAAGAGCTGTAATAAAGATCGTCAATGTCAGCTGTTTAATATAATTCACCTTTTGCAGCACCACGGATTTCGGTTGAGCGGATACATAGCTCCAGCCATTGTATTTGGACGTGGATTGCGTCACCAGCATTTCCTGTCCGCCCAATTGGATATGGGAGTAGCCCCCTCGTTTGGGAAGCGCTTTCACAATATCCGGTTCTTTCAAACCTATGGAACTGATCAAGTTGCCGTTCTGATCCGCTATGTAGGCAAAACCCTCTTGTTCCGGATCGACTTTGCGAAGCATGTCCTGAATCTGCATGTTGTTAATCAGTACAGTAACAACCCCGCTGCTCATTTTATTCCCGAAGGATTGCATATAGCTGACAACCGAGTAAGGTTTGCCTTCATACACGACCGAACGGCCCGGGGCATACGTTTTATAATGATACTGCCCAAACAGAGCTTGCTTCCACTCGCTTAATGACTGGTCGTCATAGCGCAGCTGCAAACGATAATACTGGTCCGCCGTATACACCTTACGAGGTGAAACGATCATGTTGCTGTTCCTGTAAGCAATGTAATAATCCAATATGAAATGATTGAACAATTTGTAATTAAACAAACTCTTTTCCAAATCCCATAGACGGTAAGGACCTGTTCCGACAAACGGTTCTTTCTCAAATTGAAAAGACAGCACCTTCGATTCGCTCGACATCTGTCGTGCCATGTTCTCGATTTCAGCGAATCTCTGATCCAGCGCTTCCTGGATTTGCTGCAGAGCGGCGGAGGTGCTTCTTACCGTCTCGCTTTCGATAAGACCTGCAGTCTTCCCATAAGCAAACCATCCAACCAATAGGGAGCCCACCAAAATGACAGCATACGGTATAAAAAATCGAACCAGCAGCGCTGCTTTCTCCCCGGAAACGGATTTCACCGCTTTAATCCCCCTTTCATCCCTTCAGATATGATCCAATATAACAAAGAAAACGACGTATAGTCAGTAGACCAAAAGGCACTTTTTAGAGTCAATCTTGAACACCATTCCCATCACAAGTTTGATAAAAACAATCATTTGGAGACTGTCGGCATTTCATCCGTAAATTGGTTATCTCCTTCTCCTTCCCTTATACTGGATAGGAAACTATCATTTTCGAGAGGAGACCCTATATGACAAATGCGAACGAATCTCTGAAAAATGCATTGTTTACGAAGGAATTTACCCATAACCCTTATCCTGTATACGAGAAATTGAGGCAAAGCGATCCCATACTGAATCTGCAATTTCCCGATGGACGTTTCGGCTGGCTGATCAGCAATTACGAGGAAGCTGTTGAAGCGCTCAAGGATGTCCGATTTAGTAAAGACGTCGCTAAAGCAATGGGGCAGGAACAGACTAGCGTGTTCAGCACTAATATGCTGTTCTCCGATCCGCCGGATCACAAACGGCTTCGCGGATTAGTCCAAAAGGGCTTTACTCCGCAGCGAATTGCGGATATGCGGGACCATATTCAAGAGATCGCGGACAACCTGCTGGATGCTGTCTCCTCCAAAGAAACCATAGATCTCATTGATGAATATGCGTTCAAACTTCCTATTATCGTGATAAGTGAAATCCTTGGCGTGCCTACGGAGGACCAAGACAAGTTTCGGATATGGTCCAACTCCATCATCGGCGCTTCCAACCAGGAAATGAACGAGCAAGTCGTCCAGCATATGAATGAATTTATCGCTTATTTGAAGGATTGGTTTGCCAAGGTTCGCGAACAGCCGGGCGATGATATGATCAGTCAGCTTGTCATTGCCGAGAATCAGGGTGATCGCTTATCCGAACAGGAGTTATATGGCGTCGTCACCCTGATGATCATAGCCGGTCATGAAACGACGGTAAACCTGATCGGTAATGGTGTGCTTGCCTTATTGGAGCATCCCGAACAACGCAAGCTTCTGCAGGAACAACCCGAACTCATTCATGGTGCGATTGAGGAAATGCTTCGCTACAACGGTCCCGTTGAATTCAGCACCTCCCGCTTCGCGGCGGAGGATATGGATTTTCATGGTGTTCATATGAAGAAAGGCGACTTGGTTGTCATCGCTTTGAACTCCGCTAATCGCGATGCCTCACAATTTGAGGACCCGGATATCTTTGATATTACCCGGGAGAAGAGCCAGCATTTAGCCTTTGGCAAAGGGATTCATCTCTGCCTGGGAGCTCCCCTTGCCAGACTGGAGGGTGAAATCGCAATCAACACGCTGCTCCACCGCTACCCCAACTTTGAGCTGCAACGGGACATCGATGAGCTTGAATGGAGACCGGGTATGATTGTCCGCGGTGTAAAGGAAATTCCGATTTCACTTCATGCCTAATGTGCAACAACATGAATGACTTCTTCCATGAAAAAGGCGAATCCCTAACAGGATTCGCCTTTTGACTATGTTGCAGTCTTATTGGTTACATATTAATTATTATGTAAACTAAACTTCATTATATTAACATGAATCCCTTAGTTCATATGCCGGCAATCTCATCATCGACACAACGGGAAAGACCGGGCCGCTGGCACCCTTTCCTGTAGAAACGGGACTCACTCCCTACCAAGCTCCTCAGAGAAAATGCATCGTTGGTTATTTTACCGGAGTACAGCCCGTGGAGCCTGAAGGTATTTCCATTACAGTTCTTCCTGGGAGCGGTGAAATGTTCGAGATTCCCGCTATTACCGATACAGGTCGTGCCACCATCTTATTCATTGAAGCTGTGCCTGAGGGGATATTGGATGTTTTTAAAGGCATCAAGAACTCTTCCGAATTTGTGGCACGTATGGCGAATCTAATTGAAGAGCATTTGCCTCCTATATATGAACGAATCGATATGGATCGGTTTGCACTCATCGATGAGAACGCCTTCCTTCAAACCGCGATGACCCCACCAAAGCTTATAAAGCATTTCATGGACATCCAGTAAACCAACGGTTTCGTTAAGTCAAATCCTACGATAGCGGATCCTAAATCTTAAATAAGGAATAAATCGATCCCTAGTCCAAGCTCCATGACTAGGGGTTATTGATATGGCAAAAATGGGTAAAATTAATTAGTAGAACCCTTTTAGAACGAAACACCTCAAAGTTTTCATTAAATGAAAGAAGCTGAGCCGAATGAAGTCTGCTAAAACCAAAGAAAATCAATCTCAGCGCATAAGATACTCCGCGCGTAATGTATGGTCAGGAATTTTATTCGGATTAGGTCTGGTCGGTTTTATCGATGAGGCTGTGTTCCACCAATTGCTGCACTGGCATCATTTCTACGATAAGTCTACAAGCGATATTGGACTTGTCTCCGATGGACTGTTTCACGCGTTCAGCTGGTTCGCGACCATCGGCTCTTCGTTCATGCTTGCCGATCTGCACCGCCGGCATGCGTTCTGGTTGAAACGGTGGATTGGAGGTATCCTGCTTGGAGGCGGCGCCTTCCAGCTGTATGATGGTATTATTCAGCATAAATGGATGCGGCTGCATCAGATTCGTTATAACGTAGATATCCGTCCCTACGATTGGGTCTGGAACCTGATTGCTGTGGGCATGATCCTAGTTGGTATAATTCTCATCGTGCGAACTCAAAACCGAACTCTATCCAGGGAGGCCTGACCTCATGATGAGTAACCATACGCTTGTTCATGGGGCTGGAATGTCTGGAGGCCCTGCTTCGTGGACCTCATGGGAATGGATCATGGGTGGCTTAATCTTTGCGCTTCTCATTCTTCTATATATGGTTGCTGCTGCGATCTCCAATCGAAACTACCGAAATTGGCCGCTCCATCGTTATGTTTGTTGGGTTGTGGGAATGCTTTGCATTGGTTTGTCGCTGATTGGTCCGCTAGCGCGACTCTCCACTACGAACTTTATGATCCATATGCTTGGACATCTGCTGCTCGGAATGCTGGGGCCGCTGTTGATTGCATTCTCCGCACCGATGACGCTGCTCCTCAGGTCGACTCCAGTTCCTCTTGCCAGACGGATCACTCGTTTGCTGAAGAGCAAACCGGCCCAAATCGTTGCTCATCCGGCAGCAGCGACCTTGCTGAATATCGGTGGACTATGGGTTTTGTACACAACCGGCTTATTCATGGCCATGCACCATAGCCTTTTGCTGTATATCGTCGTGCATTTCCATGTTTTTGCAGCGGGGTATTTATTTACGGTTTCTTTGCTCTATGTGGATGTGGCTCCGCATCGTCTCAGCTTTCAGACTCGTGCGATCATCCTGATGATCGCCATGGCCGGGCATGGGATACTCTCCAAATACATATATGCCTATCCGCCAGACGGCGCCTCTTCGGAACAGGCCGAGCTGGGCGGAATGCTGATGTATTACGGCGGCGACGCGATTGATCTCTTTCTAGTGTATTGGCTGTGTATGCAATGGTATAAGTCAGTACGCCCGCGACCTGCTGCATCCATGCTCCAAACCTTGGATTAATCACCGTTAACCGGATTATGATTGGTGTCACTCGTCTCCTGCGGCAGCACGTTGGATATGCTCGGTACATTACGCGGCTTATATTCAATGAGTTCAGAAGAGTAGATGGCAACGGTCATTCTCCCCCCATTACCGAATGCGCGGATGAGGATGGGCTGATTATAGGCGTTCTGAAAAACAAAATCAGGTCCTCCCCAGCTCACCGTAGCATCGCGCCCCGGCAGCACATAAGGTACGTTCCGGCTGTGAGAGTATCGCTTTACAATCTGCAAGCCTGCACGGTCAATAGCATTATACAGTGTGGAAGAGACCTGACAGATCCCTCCCCCCACCCCCTCCGATAATTCGCCTCTGACAATAACGCCAGCACGTTTGTACCCTCTGTCCACCGTTCTAATGCCAACCACCTGATTAAAAGAGAAGGTTTCTCCGGGAAACACGACTGCACTGTCAATCGCCTGAGCGGCTAACGCGATATTATGGGAACGATTTTTGTTGTTGGAATTAAAATAGGTGACATAGTAACCTATCGGCTTCACCCGAAGGGAGGCCAAAAGCTCCGTATCCACCTTCGGATAAATCGGATACCTCGGGGCTTCGACGGTAGCACCCCCAGTGCCGTACCAATAGGAATAATATTGCTCCAGCAGTTTGCGTCGATCCAGTCTATGACCATTCTGCCCGGGAATGATTTGACCATTGCTGCCAATCCGGGCGTTCCGGGCTTCCATATAGGTTTTCCGATCAAGCGCATCTACCCATTGATTGTATTTATCCATATCCAGCAATGGGAAAACATCAAGCGCATGGTCACTTCGGCTCACGCTTGCCATGACTTTGCCTTCTTGCGTTATCATTAAATCGCTGTTATCCGGTTCATCCCCTTGCAGGAGCATAAACAATAGACCAAGGGCTGACATCCATCTCAAGCTGGTTCACCTGCTTTATCGTTGTGTTTTTCTCTATTGGCGTTTACGTGATATGTCCGGTTTCGTTTACTCTCTGGTATTATGATTGCATTGCAGGTAATTCATTCAGATTGTTTTATAAACAAAAGAAACCCTCACCATGAAGTGTGGGTTTCTTTTGTATGTTATGACTTATTTTACAAGGACACTGGCGTCTCTTTCCTATGACTAAAGGGCATAACAAGGAACAAAAACGAGCTTACGGCCAGCAATTCTGCAATCCCGATGACCGTTCCCATTGGGACAGCAGTAGTTCCGTCTCCCAGGCCTACAAGTGGACTTGCGGCTGCACCTAATAACAATGGCAGTAATCCAAGAAGTGCGGACGCACTGCCTGAAGTGTGGGCTGCTTGCTTCTGCATCGCCAGTGACGTAGTCGTTGCACTGACCATGCCGACGGCAGAAACAATCAGGAACAGCATCGGTGCAATCAGCAGCAATCCGCCACCAAGCCATGTGATCGCGAACAGCGAAGTGCCGCCAAAGGCCGCAATGACAAGACCCGTTGTCAACAATTTGGTTTCCCCTGTGCGGGAGGCCAATCTGCCCGTAATTTGAGAGAACAGGACAATGCCAACCCCATTAACGGCAAAGAACAGACTGTACATTTGAGGGGATACGCCAAAGATATCCTGCAGCACGAAAGGTGACCCCGAGATATACGCAAACATCGCGGCGGATACGAACGCTTGAGAAAGCGCATAGCCGACAAATACGCGGTCCCGCACCAGCGTGCCGAAGGTACGGAATGTTTGTTTAATCCCTCCGCTTGCCCTTTTCTCCCGAGTGAGCGTTTCCGGAAGACCAAACCATACAGCGAGCAGCATCAGCAATCCAATTAGGAACAGGACGACAAAAACTCCGCGCCAAGAGACGAAATTAAGGATAAACGCCCCGAATACAGGAGCGATAATAGGTGCCAATCCATTAATCAGCATCAGCAACGTAAAAAATTTGGTCAGCTCCGAACCGGTGTATAAATCCCGGACGACAGCCCTGGATATGACGATACCGGCTGCTCCGCTTGCTCCCTGCACGAATCGAAGCGCAACCAGAACCCATATCGTTGGAGCAAACGCGCACAGCAAGGAGGTAATCGAATAAATAATCAAGGATATAATAAGTGGTGCTTTTCTCCCCCGGATATCGCTGAGCGGGCCTGCTACAAGCTGTCCCAGAGCAAGACCAAGTAAAAATGCCGTCAGGCTTAATTGGGCCAACGATGCTGGAGATCCCAAACTTTCGGAGAGCTTCGGCAGTGCAGGTAAATACATATCAACGGAAAGTGGCCCGAAAGCCGAAAGAGATCCGAGAATCAAGGCAAACTGAAGCCTCTTCCTGCGAGTTAGAACCATGGCTGAACCGGCTTCATTTGTGGACATCGACATACGATCTGTTACTTCCTTTCCTGCAACACATTGATGCATGAGTAATAAAATTTTAGCAAACCATCTTGGATTGCTAAATAGCTATCCTATCATAGGATATATTTCGGTAGATTGCCATCCATTTTTTCTAAGCGAGTGGAATCCGCAGGGTAAACGTCGTGCCAATCCCTAGCTCACTGTGCACCGTTATTCTGCCCCCATGGTCCTCCACAATTTTTTGACACAACGACAGCCCAAGGCCGGTTCCTTCTTCTTTGGTTGTATAAAACGGGTCAAATATCTTGGCCAGATTTTCATCGGCAATGCCTTTTCCGGTGTCCTGAATTTCCACGACAGCCATTCGTTCTTCCGCTCTGAGCGAGATTCTGACGGAGCCGGTGTGCTCCATCGCTTGAAAGGAATTACGGATCAGGTTAATCAGCACCTGGATGATCTTATCACGATCCATGACGATCTGGATCGGTTCATCGCTTACATCCAGCATAAATAAATGTCCATGTGAAGCGGCTTCGGATTCACACAACGAATAGACTCGTGTCATACAGTCCATAAGGGATTCTACCCTCATATTGCTGGCATGGGGTTTTGAGAAGTGTAGAAATTCTGCCGTCAGCTCCCCTACCCGCGTAATCTCCCCCATTATGACTTCATACCAGGGCTGAATGTTATAACTTTGATTTTTGGAGAGTTGAATAAACCCTTTAATGGAGGTAAGGGGATTTCGAATCTCATGGGCCATCCCGGCTGCCAACTCCCCCACCATCTTCATCTTTTCCGTCCGGATCATCTCCTCCTGGCTTCTCATCCAGGAATTACGCCGCATTTGAAATATCCTGTCTTCTGCCGTGCTGATCATCTCTTGATAAGTTAAGGCTTCATGCGGGTAACAAGTGATGCTATAGGTCACCTGTACGCCGATATTTTCAAATTTGAACATGCTGCTGTCGATGTTGACATGCTCGGGCAGCAGTATGGCAAAGCGGTCTCCCGCATATCGGGAGGCTGCCAGCATATCGTTTCGGAACAGTTTGCGCACTGCCCGTGAGAAACTGATTAGAATCTCATTGGCTGTGGAGATGTCCTTGGCATTTAACGATTTGAAGTTGTTGATGTCCAGTAACACCAACTGAAAGGGCTTATTCACCTCAATGAGATGCTGAACTTTATGCAAATATCCATCATAATTCAGAAGTCCCGTCAAGGGATCATGATAGGTCAGGTAATCGTTTTGCTTATATAATTTCTTCTTTTCCGATTCGAGAAAGTTAACAAAATGAAAGGAAATCACGACGACAAAGGATGCTAAGCAATCAAACACCGAAACCAGAATATTGTACTTTGTAAAAGGCACGTAAGTCAGACGAATAATAGAATATTGAAGTACCATAAGGAGGCACAGCGGCATCGTTTCTATGAAACGCTCCTTTTTATGAATGAGATTGATGATAAGTATGTAATACAGCAAGATACACCAATTCAATTGGCTAACATAATGAAACGCCCCGAGAAAGAGAAATTGAAGAATGCGAAGCCATTCGAACTTTCGATCCAAAATGACGGATGCATACAGTAACGATGCCGTGAGCAGCATCCAAGGGATTGACGTTTGATATCCAAGATAAACCGACGACACCATGATAAAAACCGATATCAAGGGAACAAATAGGAGCTTAAGTACTATAAACGACAAAGCGAATCACTCCTAAATCACTATTACTGGCGCAAAATGTAGAAATCACGGAGGCAAGTTTCACCAAATATGGTACACCATATATAAGCGTCTGAACAGCAGGAAAACACCACTTTCAAAAACAGCAAACGTGAATCTCTTTCTGAAAATCGTGTTTGTGCCTGCTAACCAGCTAGAATTCCTCGTATCGAATCGATATGAACTGATGGGTTGTCGGGTGAAACGCAACGGTTACGTATACGCCGAATTCACGAGCGCCTTTCTTAAGCCATAGCTTAAATTTCTCCTCCGCCATCTCATTGGATATCGTAGTTTTTCCCATATAGAGGTAGTCGACGACATCCATATTGTATTTACGCTTCGTTTCCGTCACGGCGAGCGTTCCCCACATAGCGTAAACAGGGTCCTTACTGTTCATGGCTTGGGTCAGGGACTCTGCAATTTCTGTCAATTCCTGCTGACTGATTTTCGACGAAGCGCGATTTGCAGCAGTTAAAAGGTATTGCCAGTTCCCCTTTTCGAATACTAACAGTTGAAGCGTATTGATCGGTCCCTTGTAAAACTTTGCAGTCGTATGATCTGCCAGCTCCGATTCTTGAAATGATAGATGCTTCAGCTGCTGTTTATTCTCCAGCGGATATAACTCGATCTTGTAGTCATGTTCAGGTTTATATCGGTTCTGATAGTGAACCTCCAAATGCTCGTCCAATCCGCCTTCCATGTCATAACAGCGGCCATACTGATGCGTGAAAGCTACGGACGGCAATTGAGGTGGTAAGAAGAGGGCTGTACCGAAATGTTTCTCACAGGCCCTTAAAGCTTCCTCTACAAGCTCACCGCCGGATTCAAATATGGCTTGCTGATCATAGGAATCCGAAAGTTTTTTTATACCTTGTTCATAACCAGGGCTTAACCCAAACGATAAAACACCGGCTAATACGATGCTGCCCAGCATATTAAACCTCCTCGTTACACCTCTAGATGATCTAGCGTTCGTCTGTCAAGCCTAAGATCCCCGCTTACATTCTTCTTCATTCGACATGGGATTCGTTGGATAAATCCAGCGCAAAGTACACACACTGTGACAGACTATGCAGGAAATCCGAGGTGAAAAGGCGTGGGGATGAAACAGAAATTAAAATCCATCTTTCTGGTTAGCCATGAGTATTCAGAAGAAGGCCAAACTCACGAAAATCAGCAAGATCCTAACCCCCAGGAAGATGATAGGCTGACGCTGCAGCATATCATCGACCAATTTGATCATGCCGCCGATTTTGTCCATAAAACCTATCATAATGAACGTTTGCATGTACTGTATTTCAGTCATTTAGTCAATGAGGATCGACTGGAGCGTGATCTCCTTCCTCCTTTATTGAATTCCGATACACCGCTAGAACCGTTGACGCAGCAATCCCAGTATGAGCATGTGACGGATACTAAAAAATGCGTGGAGAGCATTCTTGACGGCATGGCTCTATTCTTTTATGAGGACAAAGCATACCTGATCGATGTTATTTTCCCAATATCACGTACGGTTGCTGAGTCCGAAACGGAATCCATCATTATCGGGCCGCACGAGGCTTTTACCGAACAAGCTTATACAAATCTGTCGTTGATCCGGAAGCGAGTTCAGAGTTCTCATCTCAAAGTCATTAAATTGTCCGTTGGTGAAGTAAGCAAATCTGATGTCTATGTTCTTTACATCCAAGACATCGCAAATGAGAACTACGTAAAAGAAGTGATAAAGCGAATTGAGGATATCGAAATCGATGCTATCCATGATGCGAACATGCTGATTCAGTGCATTGATGATGATCCGTATTCGATCTTTGCACAATTTCTGACCACCGAGCGGCCGGATACGATCGCATCGAAGCTGGTTTCGGGTCGTATCGTGGGAATTATGGACGGAAGCCCCACTGCCTTCAGCGCCCCGGTCAACTTTTTTGAATTCTTCTCATCCTCCGATGATTATTACCAACGGTGGAGCATAGGCACGGCATCCTTGTTCTTGAGGTTTGCAGCGCTCCTGATTACGGTGACGTTGACAGCCCTTTACGTATCAGTGACCTCCTTTCACTATGAAATGATTCCGGAAAATCTTATCTTGACACTGACAGAGTCCAGAAGTAAAGTGCCTTTCCCCCCGATTTTTGAAGCGTTGCTGATGGAGACTACCATAGAGCTATTGCGGGAGGCCGGGGCGAGACTGCCTACCAAGATCGGTCAAACCATTGGTATCGTAGGCGGTATCGTTATAGGACAAGCTGCTGTGCAAGCAGGATTAACAAGTAACATTCTAATCATTGCCGTCGCCTCTTCGGCGATTGCCTCCTTTGTTATTCCCAACTATGTGATGAGTGCATCCTTTCGCCTGTTCCGTTTCGCACTTATTGTAATGGCTGGATTATGGGGAAATATGGGATTGGCTCTTGGATTGGCCTATATAGTCATTCACTTAAGTGGTTTGACGAGTGTCGGCGCCTCCTACTTATCACCCATTGCTCCCTTTGAGCCCTATGATTGGAAAGACGTATTCATGAGACTGCCTTTTTCCGCATTGGCCAAGCGGCCAACCCAAGTCAAAGCCAGAAACAAAGTGAAGTTAAAAATGAAGAGGTGAGGACAATTGAAAGAAAAACTCTCCCAGTTTCATACCGCGATCCTAATCTATATGATTCAAACGGGTGTATATGTATTCAGCATTACCCAGGTCGAAGCCAAATATTTTGGTACGAACGGTTGGCTTATCACCATCCCGGTTTCCCTTCTGGTCTGTCTGAATATTTACATGATGTATTGGGTGTACCGGCTGGGCAAAGGACAGTCGATCTTCGTCATATTGGAGAAAAGCATTCCCAAGTTCATTCTAACCCCCTTCTATCTGGCAATCAGTACGGTATGGGCGCTGATCGGCTGTCTCGTCGCCAAGGAGTATGTACTGATCTTTCAGATGTTCGCGTTTCCGACAACCAACCCTATGGTGTTCAAGATTGCGATCGATGTTCTTGCATTTATACTGCTGACCAAAGGGCTATATAACATTTCCAAGGCTTCGACCGTTTTCTTCTGGAGCACCATCTGGATGAGCTTGCTTTTGCTTTATTATGTAGGGGAATTCAGAATAGAGAGATTAACCCCCTATATTTTTAAAGACAGTTACAGCATGACCGAAGGTCTTTTTCAAATTTATTTGGCATACTTGGGTTATGAGCTGTGCTTACTTTTGATTCCCTATACCGATAAGAAGACCAAACTGTTCAGGGCGGTATTCTATGGAAATTTAATTCGTACGGTATCCTATACGCTCTCGGGCTTTGTTACGTTTGGTGTAATTGGCTCGGATATGCTTAAGGTCATGTTGTTCCCGTTACTGGATCTTCTGGCTTACATCAAGCTTCCATTCATTGAGCGAATCGAGAACCTTTTCTACGGCTTCTTCCTGTTTACAACCATTATCACCCTAGTCCTTTACTTCTGGGCGGCTGGCGAAAGCACCCAAAGAGTCTTCCCGAAGATCAAAATCAATGTACACTATTTCTTTATCATTTTAGTTGCTTTGCTCATCTCCTACATTCCAACCGTATTGAACACGATCAGGGAATGGCTTATGTATCTGGGATACATCCAGATAGGGTTTGCCTACATAATGCCGTTGATATTAATTCTTCTGCTGCTATGGCAGCGGCGCAAAAAGGCAGTGTGATGTGATATGTTAAAAAAATGTACGTGTTTGCTCCTCCTACTGTGTATCCTCCCTATATTCGGCTGCGGGGATCAACGCATTTTGGAAGATCTGGGATTCATCCAAACGACCAGCTATGATATGCTCCCGAATGGCGAGTTAAGCTTCTCGGTCTCCATACCCCAAGCGGATCCGGAGACTTCCGCTAAGCGCGAAGTGCTGATAGCAACAGCCAAGAGCAGCAAGGAAGCGAGAATGATCATGTCCAGACAAACGGGGATGTTGCTGGTGAGTGGACAATTGCGTAATGTGCTGTTCGGTATTTCGTTGGCGGAAAACGGACTGCACGGTCATCTGGATACCTTGTTTCGGGATCCTTCCATCTCTTCACAGGTAAAAATCAGCGTGGTTGAAGGCAGTGCAGGCGAATTGCTGATTGACGATTACAAGCAGCACCCGCGGACCGGCCGATATATCGATATGTTGCTTGAGAAGGAAGCACTCGGACAAACCATTCCAAAGGTCACGTTATTTAACTTCGCCAGGGATTTTTTTGATCAAGGCGTAGACCCTGTTGCTCCGATTATTAAGAAGCATGGGAACAATTATATCACCACGAATGGCATCGCCTTGTTTAGAGACGATCGTTATGTTACGAAGATCGAACCTCAGGACGCATTGGTTTTCGCTTTTCTAAAAAGCAAATTCAGAGAAGGCCAAATTAGTATTGATCTGACGGAGATTAACGGCAAGAAGGAAAACGTCATGTTCAGTTCATTGATCAGCACACGAAAAGTCAAGGTTACCCGCGGAGTTCAAGGCGTTGAGAAGGTTACGTATCATGTGAAGGTTACCGGCTCTGTTCTGGAATACATCGGAGATGCTAGGTTAAATAACGCCCGGGAACGGCGCGAGCTGGAGCAGCGAATCAGTCAATATATTTCAAAAAAAGGCGATGCCATGATTGCGTTGATGAAAAAACATCAGGTGGATAATCTCGGAATCGGCACATATGTTCGAAATCGGGTTGGCTATGAACAATGGAAAAAAATGAACTGGCGGCAGGAGCTTCAAAAAATTCCGGTGGAATGCTTGTTTGATGTGCACATTAAAGATTACGGAAAGTTTCGGTAATATGGGAATGGGCAGTGTCACTACCTTTGTTGGGTGAGGACCGGGCCTCCTACGGGAATACTGAATAATTGTGCTTTTCGGGGTATGGAATTAGCAGCAGATCAACATAAAAACCATGAGCTGCTTGGTATGCGGCTCATGGTTTTGCTTCTAAAGTGTTATACATCCCAATGGTTTACTTCTCCATCAGAAGTTTCTTAGCAGCGCATGCGAGCATGCCGTCTGAAGATCCCTCCAGCAGCGATTGATTTCGGCATCTTCCATCGCAGCGGATAAACCCAAGAGCGGGAACACCTGTTGGCCGCAGGATAACGCTGTTTGGGCTGCTGCTATGCTGCGGGCGGTCACCTCTTCTTCTGTTGTTTTCGATAATTCACCGTTATTCAGCAGCTCCTCCCAAGAGCCTTCCACCGTCTTATAAAAATCCGAAACGGATTGCTCCAACATTGCTTTACGCTCCTCCAGCTTGCCGATCACATGAGAAGAGCTCCTTCTCTGTGTCGCAAGTGATTCGGCTGCCTCCAGGAAATGCTCGGCGATCCCAACGGCGACTCCAGCAAAAGATACTTGGGCAAACGGAAGGAAGGGATATTGATAGATCATTTCGTTCTCATACCCTTGGGTTTCCGTAAGGGAGAACGTCATCTCCACCGGCACGAATGCATCCACAGCGGATAACGTATGACTCGCCGTTGCCCGCAGTCCGAAGGCATTCCAATCCTCCAGAATCTCGACTTGATCAGGATTCAGGATAAAGGAACGAATATGGGGCTCGCCCTGATCTGTTGTCGGTACGCCAGCTTTATCTTGTACCGCGGAATCCGGTTCAATAACTGCATTGGCTGTAAAGGTCGTTGCATAGGTAGAACCGCTGCAATACTTCCAGCTGCCGTTCACAATATATCCGCCGTCCACCTGTCTTGCCGTGCCTGTCGGCATCCCGCTGCCCGCAATCACCGCTTCGCGGTGTGCGAATACGCGGCGACTCACCTCCTGGCTCATCAGTGCCGCGAAGAATCCTCCACCTGCTCCAATCGTAACCAGCCATCCCAGGTTACCGTCGATCCTGGCACTCTCCTGAAAAATGCGTGCAGCCTCCGGCAGTGAGGTCATTCTTCCTTCAAGCTCATCGGGCACAAACAAATGAAATAAACGATGATCGTATATAGTTGCCAGCACTTCGGGCGTTACTTGTCGATGCTTGTCCATCCCAAGCGCTTGTTCTCTTATGCTTTGAATCTGCTGATCCGTAAATAACATAACTCCACCGCTTTCCACAATCTTCTCTCTGCCTAGTGATATTAAGATTCCAACCTTGTACGAATATGCTTAATCTATTCTTTAGAAGTCGTTTCATCGATCTGGGTTAACACCTTCTCCAGGGAACCCATGAAGGACACACGTTGTTCTTGATGATGTTGATAAGTCCTCAATAGGTTATCGATTTGAGTTTGTATGCTGCTCCTAAAAGCTTCCGGGTTGGTGGAAACAGATGATCCCAGTCCCTCTGCATCCAACTGGCGTATTTCTTCCATGAGACCTCTTTCTGCAAAATGGATCTCCATCATCTCACTCATCAGCGACTTCAGCTTCACGACCTTGGCCAGGCGCTGTGCATGGGTCCACCGCTCCTCGGGAGTCGATGCATCTACAAGGGAGATGCTGTAGTTTCGCATCGCTGTCAGCTCGCCGTTATAGGTTAAAGCCCCTTCCTGAATCAGATGTCGGACCCGATACTCAATGAAAGAGTCGGAAACGGTTAATTCACCCATTCCGATCACCTCGCCAATAATGCGGGCTGATTTCTTGAAGAACCCGTGTCTAGCCTCAAGGCGATATGCGGCTTGCAGTATATCTGCATCATAGTAAGATTCAGGAACGGTGCGTAACTCCTCGCCTTGAAGCACGCGCAGGAACCCATCATCGTTTACGAGACGCTGCCAATCCGCACGATAGCCAGCCTGAGCTTGCGGCGACAATGGAACATGCTCGGCTGTGTCCAGCACCGTTTGAAGTTTATCTATAGCCATCTCGAATGTCCCCCGATACCAAATGTTCGGGTTCTGCTTGTGAAGCACACTTGTCGCATTCACCAATATGGCATCAGGATGATCTGGTATCAAAGACAACAACCTGCGTAAGCCAAGTTGTTCCGAGGCGGAATCCCCTGCCCATATCAAGCACGGCAGCTCGTTCAGCTGCTGGGGCAAGGTCAGCCAAGCGAAGGCAGCTTGCAGCATCGTTAATTTTCTGTCATCCGCATGCGTAATGCTATATCGTTCCTGAAACCACTTATTTCGGATAGAGAACGAACGGGAGAAATCATGGTCCTTCGGGAGCGGTCCGATCATGAGGTCATCGTGCAATGTAACTACGATTTCTCCCGGTTTCGAGCGCAGCAGCATCTTTAACGACCCTGCCGTTGAATCATCGAACGCAATATGGACACGCGATACATTCCCGCGATGAATCGGGGATTCGTGCAGGTAGGCTTCATTCCCCATTGCCCACTCTTTATCGAACAACTGGAGAAAGAGCTCGAGACTTTGATGCTTGCCATCTGCCAACAGCCTTGCCGATTCCGTATTCATCTTGTCCTTCAGCTTTAATAGCTTTTCATAGAAGTGGTTAATGGCCGTGCTTTTGCCTTTTCGATATTCCTCTGGTGTCATTTGCTCCCGAAGAGGAATGAATGGATCATACATGCTTTGTCCCTTCCATCCGGAATAAGCAAATGTACGGGCAATACCGATTGCGCCAATCGCATCCAGACGGTCTGCATCCTGTACAATTTGCCCTTCTAATGTACGCATGGCGCTCCCCGTTCCGCCAGAGAATGACATCGTGCTGATAATCTCCAACACGGTTTCCTGGTCAGATGCTTCCACACCGGCTTGCTGCAACCACTGCTGAACCCGCTCGTAACCTGCTTCCTTTGATTCATTCAGCTTCTCGTCAGCTACGTCATGGAGATATGCTGACAATTCACATATGTATGGATTCGCGCCTTCAAGATACGCCAGGAGTCGGGCGATTCGGGTGACACGCTGCACATGCCACCAATCATGACCGCTTGCATCCCTTTCGTGCACTGTGCGCGCAAAATCTTGAGCTTTCTGAATAATATGACTATGAGTTGATTTCATTTGATTCAATTTCCCCCATCCCAGCTTCCTGCTTCTAAGCTCTATTATTCCTGATTTACTATAACGTCGCAACTTAGAGGATGTTATAAGCGAGTTGTATCCGCCTTACGCATGTGGGCATACGATAAACAGAATTGTGTTAAAGATATCCGTTTAGTAACAACTAAGATGAATACAGTAAGGAGCTGAACGGTCATGCTGGTGTTTATTCTTCCAGGTTTATATCCTCATTTAAGCGTAAATACCGCGTCCTCGGTTCAACGTGTATTTTCATATGCCCAATCTATAGTGATCCCTAGCGAAGAAGAGGCTGCAGCGATCATGAATGAGACGCTATCCCTGGAGACTGATCCGTGGTTCGTGACCCTCTATGCGGGAGATTCTGTTCAGCCACATGCAAACAAAGAAATCGAACGATGGCTTAGTACATGCAGTGACCGCTCAGCCGGCTGCATAATGAATCCCGTTTCTATTACAGGTCAACCGGCTCTATCCAACCACAGTCATCTTCCATCCTCCCCTTTTCCCCGTGGACCCCTGTTATGGCGCACGGAGATGGTCATGAATGGGCAGATACCGGGTTTTACGACAAAAGAGCAGCTGCCATTCCAGAAGTACGTGTTGATCGATAAACAGATCCAGCTGTCCACCCGATATGAATGGACGGAAGTTGATTCCGATGGGATCCTATACCATCAACGCGCTGCCCCTGCTTGGATGAGGGAAGCTGAGGAATGGAACGCAATCTCCCCGCTTCTCCATGCTTCATCCCGTGTTCAGTATATAGATGAAAGACAAAACTCTCCAATAGTTACCATTGCTCTATGCACATATAACGACGGTGAATACTTGCCATGGGCTATTCGCTCCGTATTATCACAGACGATCACAGCTTGGGAGCTGATCATTGTCGATGACGGTTCAAGTGATGATACTTCAAGTATTCTGGCGAGACTCCCTGTTGATTCAAGAATAAATACAGTGAGACAAAATCAAAACCTGGGTAAAGCTCATGCCCTGAACAGAGCACTTCAAATGGCGAGGGGTTCCTGGTTTCTTGAGTTGGATGCCGATGATTGGATGTCACCTGATTGTCTGGAAGTCCTTCTACATGAAGCATGCAAGGAGCGGAATGTTGGTGTATTCTATGCGAATCATGTTGAATGGCTTGAGCGGATGAATAAACAGCTCCTTTACCAGGGTATCAGAACTGGACCATCCCATTTCTCCTCCAGGCGACTCCTCGCTGAAGCCGTTGCAGTCGCCCCAAGAATGTTCAACGTCTCTATACTCAAGCAGGTAGGAGGTTGGAACACCATGGTCCCTTTCGAAGGACGTCTATACGAAGATATCGAGATGTTATCCAAGGTTTCCTGCTTCCATCCGGTTCATCATGTTCCTCAACCGCTCTATCATAGAAGGTTAAGAAGCTCCAGCATGACACATCGGCATCTTAATTACTATGAGAAATGGAAGAACGCCATGAGCGACATATTGAATTAGATTTATTGAAATAGATCTTGTAAAGTTCACCATTCGAGAAATCACTGAGGAAGTATACGGACTAACGATATATTATCGTTAATTATGGTAACCTGTCTTGATGTTGGCAAATAATTTGAGCTTACTACCTGAACCGTGATCAATCCAGCTGTAGCTGATAATAATTGTCCTTGAAGGAACTGATTGGCCTGGATAACCTCTACCGTCCTACCGAGGAAAGTTGCCAGTATCTCCGAAAAATCCATCTTCTCTTCCCTCCCTATTTATCATTATTCAATGGATAAGATACTACGTTGCGGTATAATGGCAATGCTTCCGTTAGGCTCCGAGATTTGAATATAATCTTCACCAATGGATACCAATGTACCGAAAATTGGACCTGCAGGAGTTTCGATGGTTATACGCGTATTAAGTCGCGATCTTAAATAGGCAATGACATTACCTCGCTCTGCATAGCTGCTTTCTACTTGCTCCTGAAGTGTATTTACCCGTATGGCAAGTCGTCTGAGCTGTAATTTAATCTGAGAAATGCTCTTAATCAATCGCCAGCGTAACCTATTCAGCTTACTCAATACTGGAATTGGCTTTTTACCATGCTTACGTTTTCTCTTACCTACAATGACCTTGCAATCGCTTTGATGGCTTCGGTTCCAATATCTCCTCACAATTGCGGCCTCCCTCCATATAGTCACTGGTACAATATGTATAAATCATTACAATGGAAACTCGAATAACCAAAGATAAGAAAACGGCCTACAGCATAGATCTGGACATCATCCACCAAGATATTTGAATACTGGATACTTCCGCACCCATTTTGATAAATCCAATGTCAATTGGTGTTCTACCCATACAGATACTATGGGTGATTCATACTTTGTTAAAGAGACAATCACACACGAGAGAGGAGGCTACTCTTGAATAAAATCATGGTCAACCGTCGCAGATCTTCGACTAATCGCATGAGGCCTCGTCAGATTAAGCATCGTAAATCAACTCCTAAGGTGAACAAGAAGAAACGGTCGGTTCACTCGGTACCTCTGGTATCCCTATCACAATCAACTCATCAACAATCCGCTGACCCGTTTCAATCCGCGTCTGCTCCTAAATCGTCTGCGCCTCCGGTATCGGAGGTTATCATGCCAACGAAAGCTCCCCTATACGATATTATTCGCTTTCCTGTCATTGACTGGCAGTTCCGATGGCAACGTCCACAACAATTATCAGAACAATTCGCTCAACAGGGGCATCGTGTCTTCTATGTAACAACAGAGATCATTGGTTTACGCAAGGAAGAGGCTTCCAAAGAAGAGGTAAGCCGCTTAGTCAACATCAAGAACATCGATCGAAACGTATGGCTCGTTACTCTGTGCGCAAATCAGCCTCTAAATCTATATAAAGATAAGATGAGTCATTGGGATATCCAATACCTGAAATGGTCTATTGAGCACGTACGAGCCAAATTCGGCATATCCCAATTGGTATCCATTGTTGATTTGCCGTTCTGGACACCACTTGTCATGGCTATGGAGCAACATCAAATCGTGTATGATTGCATGGATCATCATGCGGGCTTCTCGACAAATGAGCCCGAAATGCTCCATCAGGAGGAACGCCTGCTTCGGGAAGCGGGACTTGTCGTAACGTCTTCTCAGCACTTGTATGATTGGGCTACTGCATATAATCCATCCACCGTTCTTATCCGCAACGCAGCAGATATTACTCACTTTTCGATGCCGCCCAAAGAACCTTTGATGGAGCTTGAGTCCATAGAGCAACCGATAATCGGTTACTATGGGGCGATTTCCGACTGGTTCGATATACGTCTAATCGAAACAGTGGCTAGAAATCGACCGGAATGGACATTTGTTCTGATCGGACACACTTTTGGTTGTGATACCTCTCAGATCGAGAAGCTGGACAACGTAATATTTTTGGGCGAAAAGCCCTATCATGAGCTTCCGAGCTATTTACATCGATTCCAAGTAGCGTTAATTCCTTTCATGAAGAATATGCTTACTAAGGCTACCAATCCTGTTAAACTGTACGAATATCTAGCTGCAGGAAAACCAGTCGTATCTACCCACCTTCCAGAAGTTGAAGCAATTGCTTCCGATATTGTCTCCATAGCACATACACCGAAGGAATTCGAGCAGGCGATTCAAGAAGCGCTTCAGGACACCGGTACGGAATTAATCAAACGCAAGCAAGATTTCGTCCGGCATAATAACTGGGTTCAAAGATACAAGGTTTTGAACGAAAACATTATCCAGCATCTGTTTCCCAAGGTTAGCGTTATTATTGTTGTTCATAATAAATGGTCATACACTGAGCAGTGTCTTCGTAGTTTGTTTCAAAAGGGGCATTATCCTAACCTTGAAGTTGTTATTGTTGATAATGCCTCGACGGATCAGACTTCTCTACAACTTAAAGCACTTAGCAATCCGCTAATTAAAGTTATATCGTCTCCTGATAATCTTGGTTTTGCCGCAGGCAACACACTTGGATGCCAGAAGTCGACGGGCCAGTATATGATTCTGCTAAACAACGATACCATCGTACCAGATGGCAGTTGGATTTCCAGATTGCTTCGGCCATTTCACGAAGACCCGCAAATCGGAATGACGGGTCCCATGTCCAATTGTGTGGGTAATGATCAAGCGCTTGATCATTTCATAGGCGACACAGTATACGGGGCCGATGCTCGTTGGTTACATGATTTTTATGAATTGTACCGTCAGAAAATCAGATATACCGATTTACTTGGATTTTTCTGTGTGGCTATAAAACGGAGTGTATGGGAACAAGTTGGGGCTCTTGATCCGGCCTATGGAATTGGCATGTTCGAGGATGATGATTACTGTGAGCGTGTCCGATATGCAGGATACCGTCTGGCTATCGTTGAGGATGCTTTTGTATATCATTACGGCAGTGCCACCATTAAAGAATTGAGGCCGCAGGTGTACGAATCGATATGGAATGATAATAAGGCATACTATGAACAGAAATGGAACAAATCCTGGAGAACACCGAAAGGTCCCCACAGCACCTTTCATTTAGCGGATCAGCCAGAGGATATTGCGAATCGAGTCCGAGATACAGGGAAGCAGTTCGCATTGGTTCTGGGTGAAAAAATATGGGAGACAAATTCAAGACGATGGCAGAAAATCGTCAAAGGATTGACTGAGGATGAGAATCTTTATGTCATCGTATATACGCATGTATATCACGGCAACCAAGTCATTGGTACGCGCAAAGTGGGGCCTCAACTGTACTTCACAAACCGAATCGATTTATTCTCGCTTGTCACATTTGATCATGTGCTGTACTGCGGTTCAACCGACATTTTCCCACACCTGTATTCTGATCACTTTGTCGCGGATTCGCTTTGTTATCACGATCATCAGCTTATAGCTCTTTTATCCCGCTTACCCGAAATCGATGTGTTGAAGGACACACAAGTGACTCAAGTTGTCCGCAATGTCATCTCGCTTACAAAAAATATATAAACGAAAATTAAAAGCCCCCCATGAATTTCCGATGCTAGCTCAGAAGCTAGTTCAGAAACATGGTTAGGGGCTTTTTAGTTTTAATGAGGTTCGAATCCAATTGCCTTCAGGTAACGCCGAACCACTTCAGGATGCTGACCTTGAAACGGCGCTGTGACAATCTCGTATTCGGAATGCTTGTAACTCCAATCTGGCATACCTTCGTTTTCGAGTAAATTAACGTCTTTTCTCCGATTATCATTAAATTTGATCTTTCTTCCTAAAGCGTAATGGTAGTGGTATATAAACACATCACTTCGCCCTCTTGGAATGCTCCATATACTCTGGCCCTCGGCCGCCTCTAGCGTACAATGATGTTTCTCGTCACGATAACGGATTCCTTTATTCGCCCTCCACATCCTCGTTATATCATTGGACCAACGCTCATCGCCTAGACTGTTAATCCGAATTGTCCACGGATCTCCCCAGAAATTGACGAACGGGAACTGGTATATATCCACCTCTTTATTGCCCATAAGTTGCGGCAGTACCTCCTTAAAACGATCATCCATTAGTTCATCGATATCCAAGTTCATGATCCAGTCTCCTTGTGCCTGATCAATCAGAAAATTACGTACTAGGGATTCATTCCAATCCTCGGTGTACGGCATCCCGATCTGCTGGAAACGAAATAGCCGGATCGTACAAAGATTCTGTAACCGCTCAATATGCTTCAAAGTGTCATCTGTGCTTCCTCCATCCACTATAATTATTTCATTAGCAAAACGACTCACGCTTTCAATATATAAAGGGACGAACGTTTCTTCATTCAATACCGGTACAATCACCGACAGTTTCATAGACAACCTCTCCTTCTCAATTAGGCCATTATTTTTTTGGAATCAGTTTGCGCATAGATTGAACAAGTCCCTTTGCCTCTTTGTATTTTTTATATAAGGCATAGTTGGTTTCATAATGGGGATTGCCTTCGGGTCCAACAAATGGGTGCCAGAAGTGCACCATTTCCCCGTCAAGTCGGACGTGAGTTCCGATAAGAGTGTCCAGTGCGTATGCGAACGCTTCATCCTCCCCACCCCAGCCGATAAACCGTTCATCATATCCCCCGACTGCTTCATATGCACTTCGTTGTAATACATTTAATCCTCCAAAATAATAAGCACTATTCTCATCTCGATTTCCCAGCTCCGTAGAGATCGGCCAACCAGGTGTCTGAGCCAGGACTAGCTTTGAAGCCTCCTCTGGCAGCCGTAAAATACGGCTGAATGGGATAACCCATTGATAGTCATTCAAGTAAGATATAGATTCCAGCACAAGATTTGGATCATATACAACATCGCAATCTGCAATGATGAACTTATTTCTGGTTGCTTGACGTGCTGCACAGTTAATGGCTTTCGACCTGCTGAATGGATTACCAGAGACTTTTCCGATGCATACTTCTATATCCGGCATCGTCCGTGTGTAGAAATCCAATACCCACCTGAATGCAGCATCCCTCGGCCCCCCATTATCCGACTGGTAGGGAATCAGAACGGAAACTTGGTCAAACATCGTCTCTTCCTCCTCGCCGACATGTCTATGTTATTTTTTGAACAATACCTTGAGCCATCGGCTCATTGCATGCTCAATGCTCCAGCCTGATTCTATTTGTCTCCTGCATTGCCGTCCAATTTCTTGAAGCTCTACCGAGTGATTCAACCAATGTCTAATCGAGCGTATAAAATCATCAGGATCGTCACTATCCAGAATCAACGCATAAGCATTCGGGTGAGCTGCGTTCTTTACATTACCAACATTCGTGGAAAGAACCGGTACCCCGCAAGCATACGCTTCCAGCGCCGTTGCTCCACTTCCTTCGTTGGCCCCCGTGATCAACAACAAATCCAGCTTATGATAAAAATTCGGCATATCCTCATAGGTATAGGATCTAGAAGTTTCAATAAAAGTGACCCGTTCCTCATTCTTGAAATGTTCTTTAATTCGCATGTACAATGTGTTGTAATTTTTAGAGATTTTCGAGGGATCTCCAGCCCATCCAATAACGAATGAAGTGTTGTTTAATCGAGCTGTAGGCGATGGTTGAAACAACTTTTCATCCACGAAATGACCTATATATTCAACAGATGCGTTCGGAGCTACGGCCTGCAAGGTTAAAGCCAGCCTCTGATTTATGGCGCCTATCTTACCAATTTTAGGAATAACCAATCTAAGAAAGTCAGGATCTGGAATAAGTTCATCCACCCATTCTCGAAAGATTTCATAATGCTGACTGAAATAATAGTAGGAAACGGCTACTGCTGAATCGATCCGTACATTCTTGAAGATACAATAAGCTGCAATGCCAAGACACATGGCAGATATGTGTTCATATTGGTGATTTAACGCCCCACTGCTCTTATGCGCCAGATACAGATCCAATTCACTCATAGACATTAGGTCCAGAGATGGATGGTACTGCTGAATAACTTTGGCATTTTTGCCAAGGATCCACCAGTCTACATCATAGATCAGCAAGTGCCTTCCCATAGTTTTGTCCCCCTTACTCACTCCTAACAGATTATATTCGATTTCTTCCCGACAAGTTTGCGAGATAACATAAAATGATGAAACCGTCTATCATTAACAATAAAAAGCTGCCTTTAGTGTAGAAAGCATCTACATCTAAAGGCAGCAATTAAAATTCATTTATATCTGACTGATAACTACAGTCTTTTATTCACGATATGCTTGTTCCCTTTCAGCTCTTTAATGTCCTTTCGCAGCATTCTCATCTCTTGAATCATGGCATCCATTCTAATGATGATTTTGGATGAATTGATCGCGTAACGAATGACAATAATGGCAACAATGATACTTAACACAGTCATAAAAATCCCAACAAACTCCATAAATATGAACCTCCGTTATATATGCTGAAAGAAGCCCTTGAGCAAACCTTGCATCATCGCAAAGACCAGCTCGGAGTCCTGCAGCTCGTTCTCCTTAATCCGGTGCAGGCATTCCGTTACGCTCATTCTTACTACGTCAATACGCTCGTATCCCTCGAGCTGTTGATCCGCTTGACTTATCACCTCATCGGTATAATAAACATGGGCGACTTCATTGCATCTCCAGGACGCCGGATACAGCTTGCCCAGATAATAAAGCTTGCCGCATGTGCAGCCCGTTTCTTCCAGCATCTCTCGGCGTGCTGCCGATTCCAGGTCCTCCTCCTCGAATACGCCACCGCCGGGTAACTGAATGACGTAGTCATCCACGGCGGCGCGATATTGACGGATTAGCAGCAGTTGATCGCCATGCTTAGCCAGAACAACAACGGACACATGATTCTCTTTGGTATAATACACTTTACCTGACGCTTCCTCGTAAATCGAAATTCCGTTATGACGGATCAACAATTCGGTATTATCCATGTAGGCAGGAGCTCCTTAACAATATGATAGATTTTAGATCTCGAATTCATCTTTGAGGATGGAGAATAAATAGGAATCATGGTAAGCCCCTTTAAACCATAGGTGCTGCCGAAGATGCCCTTCCTGCTTCATTCCGATATGACGCATAACCGCTGCTGACCCGATGTTTCCCGGCCTGCAGGTGGCGTAGATCCGATGAACTCCCAGCTCCTTAAAACCAAAACGGCACATGACGCTAGCAGCTTCCGTAGCATAACCCTGTCGCCAATAGGCGGAATTCAAGCAGTACCCAAGCTCTGCGTTCGTCTTCGATCGGTGAAGACCCACACCCCCGATTAAACGGCCGCTATCTTTCAGCACGATCGCCAGTTCATAACTGTCACGGGGACTCTGCTCTTTCATTTGGCGGATTTCCTTTAAATATTCTAAGGTATCCTCTTCCGTATTCGGTCCCCACATCGTATACTCGGTCACTAACGGGTCAGAGGCGTAGGCATGAATACTGGCAAAATCCTCCTCCTGAAAATCCCGGATTACCAGTCTTGTTGACTCCATCTGCATATGTACTCACTCCCTGAAATAATCTTCATTCATCACAACACGACATTTTTTCCTGATTATACCACACCCCATATTTTGGAAGACAAAAAGAAGCCTGGGCATCTTATCGCCCAAGCTTCATACAGCATCCTTTTTTTAGGATACACCGTTCAGTTTCTCTTCGCTGCCGTGCGTATTAAATTTATGAAGATAACGGGAAAGCACGCCATGTCTCGGAGAGAACAGAAAGCTGAGAATAAATACAATTCCTGTGGCAAATGCCATAGAGCCTGAGATGGAGGTGTCCAGCCATAACGCGACATAGTAACCCATGAATGCAGAAATGACGCCGAATGCTCCGCTTAACACCAGCATGATGGAGAGTTTATCCGTCCATAGATAGGCCGCGGCGGCAGGTGTTATAAGCATAGCCACCACCATGATCGCTCCCACGGCATCAAACGATGCAACCGTTGTGATGGAGACCAGCGACATAAATACATAGTGCATGAGTACGACAGGAATGCCGATACTAGCCGCCAAAGCCGGATCAAAGGACGTAATCTTCCATTCCTTATAGAAAGCCAGGATGACGATAAGCACGACGAGGAGCACGGCTGCCAGCATGAAGGTAGCTTTTGGCACCTCCCCTAATAGAGGGACGTGTATCAATTCCCAAGGCACAAACGTAATCTCGCCCATGAGGGCATGCTTGGTATCCAGATGCGCATTGCCCACCTGAGTTGCAATCAGGATGACGCCAATCGCAAACAAGGTTGTAAACACAACACCGATAGATGCATCCTGCTGAACGCCCCGGGAATGAAACCATTGAACGAGGACCGCTGTCAGCAATCCGGCAATAATCGCACCGATCAGCATATGAGGTCCGCTTAGTTCTCTTGTGACGATAAACGCCGTTACGATTCCAAGCAGTACAGTATGACTGATAGCATCAGCCATCATCGCCATTCTGCGCAATATCAGGAACACGCCAACGATACCGCAAGACAATCCGACGAGAGAGGCCGTAAGCAATATCCATCCTGTGTAGGTCATTGATTGCCCCCCCTTTCGGACAGCCGGGGACTTAAAACAGGTTGGTTATGGGAGTCCATATGTTCTTTTTTCTGAGAGCGGAGCTGCAGTGCCTGGATCAGCAACCCCTTCTCAGCACCGAAGATCAGGGAAACCGTGAACAATACAGAAGAGGCTACAACGATAAACGGTCCTGTTGGCCATCCTTTCCCCATTGTGCTGACCAGGGTACCAACAAACCCGGAGCCGCCTCCAAATATAGCCGACAAAATGACCATCATTTTAAAGGATTGAGTCCAATATCTTGCGCTGACGGAAGGTATGATTAGCATGGCCGCCATCAGAATGACGCCGACAGCCTGAATGCCAATGACGATGACGAGAACGAGCACCCCCATATAGAGTGTATTCATCAGACGGCTATTCAACCCTAATCCCCGGGCAAAATCGGGATCAAACAGAAACAGCTTCCATTCCTTAAAGCCAATCGAGACGACCAGAATAACTAAAGCTGCCAGGATGAGCATCGTAAAAACATCCTTACGAACCATGGACGCAGCCTGGCCGAAAATAAAGTTATCCAGTCCGCTCTGATTCCCGCCCGCTGTACGGTTCACAATTGTAAGCAGCATAATGCCCAATCCGAAAAATACAGATAGAATCATGCCCATGGCCGTATCTTCCTTAATGCGGCTGGAGGTACGGATCCACTGGATCATCCAGGCCCCGATTAATGCGCTGGCAGCAGCCCCGAGTATCATCACCAGCAGATTCTTGCTTCCCGTCAATGCAAAAGCAACCACCACACCGGGAAGAGCCGCATGAGACAACGCGTCACTCATCAAACTTTGCCGCTTCCAATAGGCGAGACAGCCAATCATGCCAGCTGCCATGCCCAGGATTAACGTGCTCAATAGCACCCATTGCGTGTTTGGAGATAATAATGAATTCAGCATGCGTTACGCCTCCTTCATCCAGCGAAGCGAACCGCCGTAGGCGCGGTATACATGTTCCTTCGTGAATACGTCTTCCGTCTTCCCATGCGCAATGACCGTACGGTTCAGGAGCAGCACATGGTCAAAATAATCCTCAACCGTCTGGAGATCATGATGGACAACCATTACGGTTTTACCGGCCATTTTCAGATCCTTCAGCGTGGTCATAATAGCCCGCTCGGTTGCAGCATCCACTCCGGCTAACGGCTCATCCATGAAATAGAGGTCGGCATCCTGGACAAGCGCCCTAGCGAGGAATACGCGCTGCTGCTGTCCGCCGGAGAGCTGGCTGATCTGCCGGTCGGCAAAGTCCGCCATGCCCATTTGATCCAGCGATGCCATCGCTTTTTCCTTATGGCTCTTGTTCGGTCGCTTCAACCAGCCCACCCGGCCATATAAACCCATCATGACAACATCCAGTGCATCGGTCGGGAAATCCCAATCCACGGATCCGCGCTGCGGCACATAACCGACACGAGTCTTGGTTTTGCTTAAGCTTGATCCAAAAAATGAGACATTACCGGACAGCTTGGGGTGAAGCTCCAGCATGACCTTTAACAGCGTTGATTTACCGGCGCCATTCGGCCCGACAATACTGGTTAAAGAGCCTTGTTCCACATTAAAGGAGACATGGTGGAGCACTTTATTTTTACGATAGGATGCATTGAGGTCTTGAACTTGAAGTACAGACATTTTATTCACCACTTCCTGTTAATGCATGATAGATTGTTTCAACATTATGACGATACATTCCGATATAAGTTCCTTCCGTTGTTCCCGCTTCGCCCATGGCATCGGAGAAGAGCTCTCCTCCGAGCTTTAAATCCAACCCTTTCTTGGCAACACCTTCAATGACGGCATTAATCGAAGCCGGATTGACGCTGCTCTCGACGAATACGGCAGGCACCTTGTGCTGCAGCAGAATATCGATCGTTCCGTTAATATCCGAGAGGCCGATTTCATCCTCCGTACTCAAGCCTTGTAGTCCGACTACCTCCAGACCATGCAAGCGGCCGAAATATCCAAAGGCATCATGAGCGGTTACCATGACCCGCTGCTCTTCCGGAATCTGACTCAACTTATCCTTGGCCTCGGCTTTCAATTCATCCAACTGGGCAAAATACTTCTGCTTGTTCTCTTCAAAATAATCGGCGTCATCCGGGGACAGCGACTTAAGCTTCTCTACCGCAGAATCGAGCGACGCTTTCCACAGATCGATGTCAAACCACACATGGGGATCGATGGCCTGCGTATCATCCTGCAGCAATTGATCCTTCGGGATAGCATCCGCAATCGCCAGTACAGGTTTGTTCTTACCGATCTGTTCGAATATTTCCGTCATGTTGCCTTCGAGATGAAGCCCGCTATAGAAAATAACATCTCCGCTATCTAATTTTTTGATATCGCCTTGGGTTGCATTATATAAATGCGGATCGACGCCAGGCCCCATCAAGCTCAGTACCTCGACCCGATCTCCTCCGATAACGGAGATGGGTTCCGCAATCTGTCCAATGGTTGTAACCACGCGAATTTTCTTATCCCCCTGTTCACCCGCTGCTCCGTCCTGCTTCACTTCTCCCGAAGCGCACGCGGATAACACCAGCAGCAAACTCAGAATGGCGGCCGCCCCTATAAATATACTGCTTCTACTAGTCCTCTTGTTCTTCATCTTCTTCTCCTCCACTCCACATCAATAATGAGTTTGCTCAATCCTTGGACGATCTTGGACAATCTCAAACCTCGTCCTGCAACGGTACAATTATTTTTCCCTAATGCAACTTTAATTCCTATGTACAAAAAATAATCCATCTTTAGGTTTTTGTCAATGCAATTTTACAAATTCGTACTAGTCATACTTTTTGGATCAGTTCATATCCTCTTGATTTTATTGAATTTCACGTACATACAAAGCTTATTTTTCGTTAAGGCAACATATTTTGTTTCATATAAAATATTTTATAAATTAAATTATGAATGATCTTAAAAACACAAAAAGACGACTTCTCCATTAGAGAAATCGTCTTTTTGTGTTATATTCCAGCTCTCGCTAATACTCCACACCACGAACTTTAGAATAAACCTTCAAATGTGAAAATCCGCCACAATCCCTCAGCATCACATTTCTCAGTGTACCTTCTAATGTAAACCCGCAGCTTTCCGCAACCTTAATGCTTCGTTCATTTAAGGAATCGCAGCGAATCTCGATTCGATTAGCACCCAGATGCTGAATAGCAAATTCCGTGATGCCATCGACTGCTTCCTTCATGAGACCTTGCCCGGTTCGGGAGCTTCTGAGCCAATAACCGATTTCGAAGGTTCTGGCCTCCCAATTCATTCGATGCAATCCGCTGCTGCCAACCAATTGTAGCGTTTCTTTGTCCAGAAGATGCATGACCAGATCGCTGCGCTCCATAAACTGCAGATGAGCCTTTCGCACGTAAGCTTCAGATTCAGACACCGTGGGAATGCTTCTTGCAAACGGAAGCCAAGGTTTAAGCTCCTCTACACTTTCAAGTATGGCTTCATTGATATGCTCTCCGTCACCCCACTCCGGTGCACGGATAGTAAGCCGTTCCGTCTCAAATCTGTCTGGAAAGGACAATAAGATCGGATTTGTTTCCATTGGTGTGTTCATGCCGTCTATCTCCTGTCCATCTACTTGTTATCCAAAAAATCGGATATGCGCAAATTTGGTTTTGATTCGATCGAGTTTCTTCTTAGCTGAGCTGCGATGATCAGGCAATAACTTCACATTTGCCAAAGCGCCAATCGTCTCTACAACCTGGTCGATCGATAAGCGATCTGTGTCGATATGATGCTGGAACAATTCATTCGAGAACCCGCTGATACACCTGTCAATTTGTTGTGCGGCCCATGAATTCGAACCTTCCCCTCTGCTCCGCAGTCGTCTAAGGAGTACTTCCTTGGAGGCGCACAATGTAAAATGCTGTACGACCACGCCATCACGTCTCAAATTACCAACGATTTCATCGAAATATTCCGCGTTCGTTATCGTCATCGGAGTTATGATCAATTGATCCGATTCCTGGTCCAAATACTTAAACATGGAGTAATTAAACTCCCTCCACATCGGATAATGCTGGAAGTCATCGCGTTTGGCATCCCTCGGCACATTATCGCGAATGAAGTAACCTGCATTCTCCGGATCGTACACGTACGAGTTCGGGATTCTTCGCTGAAGCTCATGCGCAGCCTGGGTCTTACCCGAACCGAATGCGCCGTTAACCCATATAATCAAAGATGAATCCCCCTTCTTAACAGGGCAAACTTTTATAAAACCCTTTTATGATACCGTCCTCATATCCGAAGGATTGATAGAATTTTACCGAGGTAAACACTGAATACGAGTAAATTAAACTAGTCTTTCCTACGAAAGTCCGGCATTCGAGTCAACGTTTTTCCGTGATCGCGGACAAAACCATATTGTTCGTATAGACCATGGGCATCCCGCGTAGATAATATACCGAACAAATTTCGGTAATCCTCGTGGGTCGTAATCGTTTCGATTAATTTCTTCCCCACACCCTGCCCCCGATATGCCTCTTCCACAAACACATCACACAACCAATAGACGGTTGCGCCATCTGTCACCACGCGAGCAAAGCCGATCTGTTGGTTGCCGAAATATGCTCCAAAACATGTAGAACCTTCTAGCGATTTCTTGATTTTCTCGTCGGAGCGCTCGTTAGCCCAATAGCTTTGCCGCAAGAAATGTACAATGACGTCCAGATCCAACAAGGAAGGGTCGCTGCTAATAAGGACCTGCTTCATGTCGATTTTCCTCATTCCATCACCTAGTCTCTCTTCCCGGAGCCAAATGCAATCACATAGCCGTCCGGATCTTGAATCGCAAAATCCTTCCACACACCCCAGGCTGCTTCCATTAATACAGGCTCCTGTACCACTTCGGCACCTCTGGAAGTCAGTTCCTCATACAATTCATCCAATTCGTGGTGAGTATCCACGTATGCATATGTATCCCATGGTGTCTCTTGGTCCTTGCCTGTTGGATTGGGTGTGACATCTGTACTCGATTTCGCCTGGATCAGCTTGAAGCCGAGCGCAAAATCATCCCTTACCGCCCAAACGTCATTCACTTCACAACCCAGCACTTCTTCATAGAACTGTTTGGAACGGGTAAGATCTGATACCAATCGAACTTGGACTGCAAATTGAATCTTGCTCATAAGATCATCTCCGACTATTTTTTATTCCATATTACAACCGTCCAGTTCGCTTAACAAGAGCTTTTCGTTAGCTTATTATCAAGCTATTTTTTCCCGTAATATTTTCGCAAGATCGGCGCGACTTTGTTCACGACATACCCGCTGCCTCCCCGTCCTTCAACATGCTCTACCATCATCGCGAGCAGGAGCTTGGACTCTGTCGTGTCAAACGCAACGAACCAGCCGTTCTCCTGTCCTTTTTCGGCTTTGCTGATTTTCAGTTCGGCAGTTCCCGTCTTGCCTGCAATTTCAATACCTGAAATATCAGCACCATGTCCGCTACCTTTGGGATCCTGAACCACATCAACGAGCATATCCTTGATGATCTGGGCAGTGTGCGAATCCAACACCTCTCTTGTTTCCTTAGGCCCTTTCTCTTGCTCTGATGAATCTAGCACAGGCTGAATTAGCTTCCCGCCATTAATGAAGGGAGTATAAGCCAGTGCCAAATGTAAAGGACTCATGAGCACTTCCCCTTGACCATATCCGGAATCGGCGAGCTGAATTTCGTTTTTCATCCCCTTATTAGCCAAGCTTGCTTTCGGAAAAGGGAATTGAAGCGGCAATGCCTCTTCGAAGCCGAACTTTACAGCTTCCTTCAATAAAGCATCTGCACCGATCTCCAATGCTTCCTGCGCCAGATAGATGTTATCTGAATACAAAAGAGCATCTCTCAGGTTCAGGACGGGAACTTCCTTCACGCGAGTCACGTAATAATTTCCCCAGCTCGGGTCTTTAGACCAACGCAAGCCGTGGATCTCCCTGACCTTTCCAGGGGTAGTGACCCCAAGCTTCAGACCAACCGCAGCCGTGATCGGTTTAAATACCGAGCCCGGAGCATACAGCTTAGTAAAACGATTCATTAGCGGCTTATCCGGATTGTGATTCCATTCATCCCACTGCTCTGACGATAATCCAACGATGAAAGCATTGGGATCATAGGACGGGCTGTTGACCAATGCCAAAATTTCTCCGGTCTTGGGGTTAATGGCCGCTGCGGTACCTGCATCCTCACGAAATGAAGCATATATGGATTGTTGAAGTTCAGCATCAATGGTTAAACGGATATCCTGACCATTTACCGCTTTCTTCTCGGCTACGATTTCTTTTACCTGACCCGAGGAATCCACGATCGATATCCGCTTACCGTCCCGGCCGCGCAACACCTCATTATATACTTGCTCGGACCCTGATTTACCGATAAGTTCATTCGGTCCATACTGCGCCTCGGGTGCTTTGGTCATATCCTCCTTCGTCACTTGTCGGATGTAGCCTGTTAGATGAGCTGCCGCCGCACCGTAAGGGTAGACTCGAGCACGTTCATTCTTCTTTTCAACGCCTGCCAAATCACTATAATCCATTCTGCCCTGCTGCGCATTCAGGTTCAAGATGGGTACGAACAGATCGTCTTTCACCCACGCCGCATCCAGCTTTCGCTTTATAATCTCGGTCGAAATTCCCAACCGTTCAGCCAACATATCCAAGGTCTGTTCTCCATCGTCACCCAGCTTCCCCGGAATAATACCGATGACCTCAATCGTGCCATTAATGGCCAAACCGTGACCATTACGATCCAAGATCTCTCCCCTGCTGGATGGTAACGTCTGCACATTCACTTTATCCAAGGCATCCATGGCCGGCAAAATCAAGGAAGGATGCCATACTATTCGCCAAGACAGGTTCTTAGCCTTGGTTTGATTGTCCTCTTTTAAAAGCTCAAACGAACCTTCTGCCTGCACCCGACCTGCCGATGTTTCCAATTGGATTTGGTAGGGATAGAACACTCGCTCATCCGTTGTTTCGCTTCCTTCCTTAGGCGTAAAGTCAGGCTTTATGGTGAGGTCTTCTGCTCCAATCCCTTCATAGATGGTCTGTAATCGCGTTGCAAATTCTTCCTTTGTCATCTCCTGTCTGGACTCCTGTGACAGCAGATCATACATCGATTCATAGCTGCCTTCTTCCCACCATTCCACATACTGTTTCGCAATCTCTGTCGGATCCGATTCCTTGTTGCGATCACAACCCGTATGTATTAGCACTAAACTCAGGCACAAGAAGACCCCTATCCATTTAAAATACATCGCTTCCACTCCTCAGATCCCATAATTAATCGTCATTACATCGTTCTCCAAACGATAAAAATGATCATGATCATGACACAATCCATCCCAATCAACATCAACAACTTGGCATGCTGTTTCCGATGAAACGTTATCCCCGTTTCTATTAATGCAACAGCAAGCAAGCCCCACAGAGAGACCTCCATAATCGGAATAAGGAGGATAACCCAGATGATGGCAGCGTTGCTCACCATCAATAATAAACATAAAATGATGGCAATGATCGGAGGGAGCAATTTCACCCTTGTCGATTTCTTCGCGCGATATGCCCACAGTTGAAACAATCCCAACCCCATAAGTGTCAATACATATTCATTACGTAAAAAAGAGTCCATCCTGATCCCTGCCTTCTCAATTAACAACAATCTCTAACCAAAGCATGCTGTATTGTAGAGTATACTTATAGTGTATTGTTGTGAGAATGCATGTTTTCCGGCTCTGTACCCGTACAGAACGATTGGAGGAATTACGAGATATGAAATACACCGACATTATAAAGTCAATTGAACGTCAAATACAGGGTGGACTATTGAAACCCGGCAGTAAGCTGCCATCCATCCGTGCTTTGACAGAATCCTATTCATGCAGCAAAAACACAGCCATACGGGCCTATGCTGAATTGGAAAAGAGACATATCATCTATGCTGTTCCCAAGAGTGGTTACTATATCGTTGAGGGCAGAGTAAACATAAACCGCTCGAATTCCATGGATCAAGTGATCGATTTCCGATCTGCGGGACCTGACAAAACGATCATGCCCTACCGAGACTTTCAGCATTGCATGAACCAAGCGATTGAAATATATAAAGAAGAGTTGTTCACCTATTCCCAGATTGCGGGTTTGCAGTCGCTCCGTGTTGAGTTAGCACGGCATTTACTCGACTTACAGGTCTTCACGGTTCCTGAGAGGATCTTTGTGGTGTCTGGTTCGCAGCAAGCGCTCCATCTGCTCGTCTCCCTCCCTTTTCCTAACGGAAAGAACCATATCTGCGTGGAGCAGCCCACGCATTTTAGCATGATGGACTCCCTCAAGATTCATCAAGCCGTGACATACGGGATTGAGGTTACGAAGGACGGAATTGACCTTGGGCGGCTGGAGGACATTTTTAAAACTCGGGATATCAAGTTTTTCTATACGGTCTCCAGGTTCCATAACCCTACAGGCTACAGCTATTCCAATGAGGAGAAGAAGCGGATTGTTGAACTGGCGCAGAAGTATGATGTCTATATCATTGAGGATGACTATATGGGAGATTTGGATCCGGATTCTAAACATGATCCGATGTTTGCCTACGATCCGTCCGGTAGGGTGATCTACACGAAGAGCTTTTCCAAAGTCATGCTCCCCGGACTAAGGCTGGGCCTGGCCGTGATCCCCGAAGAGATGAGTGAAATATTCCAGCGAGCGAAGCACGCTGCGGACATACATAGTCCCGTGCTCATGCAAGGCGCACTCGAAATTTATCTGAAGAACGGGATGTTCCGTGCACATATTCAGAAGATGAGGCAGACCTATAGTAAAAAAGGGGCTTTGCTCCAGCAGGCTTACCAAACTCATCTGCCGCCCTTCCTATCCTTTACGGGTTCGCCATCCGGATTTTATTCCACGATCCAGCTGCCGGAGCCATTGAAAGCATATCAGTTGGTTAACCATCTGGAGAATGAGAACGTTTATGTTCAGGATGCCAGCAGCATGTTCTTGCCTGAGTTTAAGAACGAATACATGATACGACTGAGCGTATCTCAGGTGAAGGAGGAACTAATCGAAATCGGTGTTCAGAAAATTGCAGAAGAAGCCGCAGAATTGTTGAAAAGGCGAAGCGAGGTGAGGTTCATCTAGTCGGACCAAGCCGCAAGCGACCGGACCGACAGATGAAATAGGTTTAAGCGATGGGAGTTCCATTCGGCAGATCGACATCCGGCTTCAGAAGCACGACGTCTCCCTGTTCCGGTACCCCGCCGAGGACGAGCACTTCGGATTGATAGCCCGCAATGCGTCTAGGCGGAAAATTGACGATAGCTACCACTTGATTACCTATGATGGTGTCCGCCTCATATCGATTCGTAATCTGGGCACTTGTGCGTTTGATCCCGAGCGGGCCGAAATCAATCTTCATTTTTATGGCCGGAACGCGCGCTTCCGGGAAAGGCTCTGCTTCCACGATCGTCCCGATCCGAATATCCAGTTTGGTGAAATCATCGATGGTTGCCATGAATAAATCTCCTTACAGCTAGGGTTATGAGGCGAATCAGGCTTCACAACCCGAATTTTATGTACCATCTTACCACCTGTGTTTCTGGGTATTCAAGTGACAGATTGGTTTAGCGTGTTCTATGCCGCAATAGACACCTCAAGAACCGAATTAAGGAGTAGCATTCGACGTCTTCTATACTCGCTCATTCTCCATAAGCTTCATCCAATTCTGATGCTGCTTGCATACCTTAGCCCATATCAGGTCCCGTTCGATTATGGAATAGTTGACGAGCGGCTCATTAAATATGTCCGCCAGGATCTCGAACCATTCCGACTTCGATGAAATCTCTACCATATCCAGGGCGTTGCCGCTCCACTTTCTCCATATGCAGCCTTTGAGTTCATTCATGCCCAGCTCGTGCCGTTGCCTGACAATGAACAGATCCATCCATGGAGATTCCGGTGATTGGCTATAAAATGCATGGTTTGATTTAAACATATCCAGGCTGTTCACAACATCAGGGGCATAATCTACGCCTACATAAGAATAATGGGGATCATGAATCAGCCTCCAGCCACAATCCGTTATGCGAGACGGCTCAAGCACATATCGAAAAGGTCCCTGTATATATTCTCCGAATTTCAATGGGATCGGCTCCCAGGGCATATCGCCCAGACCGACATCTACGAGCCACCGCTCTTCTTCTCCAAGTTGTTCATGCAATAGACTTACCGTTATTCCGAGATGAAAGCCGTTAATCCGAGGTTCTTGTCCTAATGCCTGTACTCCAGCACGATGCCAATCCACCTTATAACCTAAGGCTCGAAGAAGCACGGTAAAGGCTCCATTCAGATGAAAACAATACCCGCTTCGATGCTGGATCATCAGTTGTATTGATTCTTGTATATCGATGGATGTCGGCTTCCCAGCAAAAATATCCAAGGTCTGCCAAGGTATTCGCTCCACATGGGCTTTATGGAGCTCGAACAAATATTCCTTCGTAGGAGCGTGAATATCCGAGATGCCTAAACGGTTTAAATATGCCTTTACCTCACTTTGGGTGATCATAGCATGCACTCCTACTTTTTTTGCTTATCATAAACAACAAACTGACCCTTATGAAAGGGTCAGTTTTGATATTTTATAAAAGACAGGTTAATAACATACTGTGTTCATACAGTGTTCAATCCATGTTCCAAGCCTTTTGCAGAAGCCGAATTCCCGATTCCATTTCAGCTGCGGTCAAGCTTGCAAATCCCATGTATAACCTCGGGAACTGGTTCGCATCTTGCTCGTGGTTCATCCACATTTTTCGCAGGTCATATACGATAACCCCGACTTTCGCGGCCTCCTGAATCAATTCTTCTGAGGTCACTTCCTTTTTAACGATCAGCTGAATGTGGAGTCCTGAACTCTGACCGGTAACTTCAACAAACCCGCCAAGGTAAGTCTCGATCAACTCAATCAACTGATGATGTCTCTTCCTGTACAGATTACGCACTTTACGAATATGACGGTACCAATGCCCCTGTTCAAAAAACGCGGTCATTGCCCACTGTTCCACGCGTGAAGGGGCAAAGAACACTTCCTGCCGCATGTGGGATATTTGATTCAGCAGCGCCGGTGGCAGAACAAGATAGTTCATTCGCAATGTCGGAGTCAACACTTTCGAGAAGGTGCCGGCATATATGACTCGCCCGTTATTATCCAATCCTTGCAGGGAAGGAATGGGTTTTCCCTGGTAGCGAAACTCGCCGTCATAATCATCCTCGATAATGTATGCGTTTCTGGCATGGGCCCACTCCAGTAATCGTTTCCGCTCCGGATAAGGCATGATGCTTCCCGTCGGGAATTGGTGAGAAGGTGTGACATATACGAGCTGTGCGTGGCTGCACTCCAGCTGGTCAAGCGAGATTCCCTTATCGCTAAGCGTAATCGGAAGTAAATCGCAGCCATTCAGTTGAAATTGATCTCGTACCAAGCTGTAACCCGACTCCTCAAAAGCAATATGCCTAAGCCCTGGCAGCACTCTGGCAAGAAGCCCCATGCTATAAGCTGTTCCGGCGCCTATCACAATTTGATCAGGTGTTGAATGAACCCCTCTGGAATTCCGTAAATATTCGGAAATCACCGTGCGAAGCCCGTGTTCACCCTGCGGATCTCCATACATTCCAATTTCACTCACATGTTGTTCCAGCGCTTCCTTCAGTATTTTATTCCAGGTTCTTACCGGAAAAGACGCTTGATCTAATCGAGTGGGATTAAAGTCAATAAACCCATGATTCGAATGCGCATAAGAATGCATGACAGACAACGTTGTTATAGAAGGAGGCTGCTGCTCATGGTGGTATGATAGTTCCTTATATGGATTCATGACGTATAGCCCCGACCTCGGTTTGCTGACCACATACCCTTCTGACGTTAACATGTGATAAGCCGTCTCGATCGGCGTTTTGCTTATATTGAGCTGCAGCTGGAGGGCACGAACGGAAGGCAAACGTTGTCCGTCGAGAATGGTGCCATTACGGATACCCTCACGAATTTGCTGATATAACTGCTGGTATAACGGGAATTCGCTTTGCTCAGGTAGAAGAATATCAAACAAGTTGGACCACCTCAGGCATTCTTAATAAAATTCACTGGCAATGATAGATAGGTTTACTGAATTATACATTAAATCCAGTCCAAGTTGCTCGTCCCCCGTCACGAAGCTCTTCAATCGATCATACAACATTCATTAACATCTGACTTTCTTAAACAGATAAAAACTGACCATTTTTATGTGGTCAGTTTTGTTTTAAGTTAATGCAAGCTTGGATGTATATCAATATGAATCTATTACGTTATGAAAGGACGTATGATCCTATGACTCATCCCATCCATCTCCAACACAAAATCGGCCAGGGTTTAACGCCTCTACAATTTATGGAGAATATGAAGATTCGGGAAATGAAATTGAGCAGCGTCCCTAATACGAAGGAATTATTTAGACAGGTATATGATCGCTTCCAGTGGGAGAATAAAGAGAGTGAACAATTCTTCACTTCGGAGCGAAACCCATTCAACCAACTGCACTGCCTGATTCTCTGTACGGATTGGTGTCCGGATGTCATATGGAATGTTCCTGTACTGTTTAGAATATTGGAATATAGCCGTATCCCGTCTGAAGTGCTCATCATGGAAGATCATATGGAGACTATGGATCTGTTTCTCACGGATGGCGGACGCGCCCATCCGATTGCAGTTTTTCTCCATGCAAGCACCGGAGAGGTATTCGGAACTTGGGGCGCTCGACCGGCATACATCCAGAACGTCATGGACGAGTTCAAAAGGAACTATCCCGATAAACAAGCCTCAGCCTATCAAGAACAACTGGACCAAACGTACAAGAAGATCGGCGATCTCTACCATGACGGTAATGAATATCAGAAAGTCATGATTCAGGAATTAAAGCAACGATTCACTTCGTTTATACGTGAGAGAATTGCCGATAAGCACTTATGACCACCTTTGGCGAAAGTGTGATCCCCTCCCCTTGATTCAATATGTAATGTAGGAGTGTGGTTTCTAACATTGTCAAAGTTACATAATGAACATGCAGGATGAAATAAATCACATTCCCGCTGCTTAAATCTTCCTGAATATGTTATCATTACTATCGACGATGCCTTAGGGAGTCACAGTTCGCGCAGCCACTTAATAAGGTAAGTCATTAGAAGTACAACCATTCACCAAATTTCATTAACTCAGTACAAGGGAGAGAAACACTTATGACAAAAAAAGAAGCTCAGCGCCCGTCCCGCGTGGTGATCATCGGTACAGGAGCTGTAGGAGCAACGACTGCGTACACCTTATTCTTGCGAGAGAGAGTATCTGAACTGGTATTAATCGATGCGAATCATGACAAAGCTCTTGGTGAAGCCTTGGATATGAATCACGGTCTCCCCTTTGCCGGAGGCGTGAAGCTTTGGGCTGGAGATTACAGCGATTGCAAGGATGCAGACATCATTGTCATTGCCGCAGGCTCCAACCAAAGACCTGGCGAGACCCGAATTGATTTATTGAAGCGCAATACGGCGATATTTGACGACATTATCCAAAATATCGTGAAATACAATGATCATGGCATCATTCTTGTGGCTACAAATCCGGTTGATATTTTGTCTTACGTCACGTTGAAGAAGAGCGGCTTCCCGGTCAATCGCGTAATCGGTTCCGGTACCTTGCTGGATAGCGCCCGTTTCCGGTATTTGATCGGACAAAACAAAGGCATTAATCCGCGCAGCATACACGCCCATATCGTCGGGGAACACGGCGATTCCGAGCTGCCGCTCTGGAGCATTGCCAACATCGCGGGGATTGGGATCGATCTGACAGACGGGGAAAAAGAGGATATTTTCGACCGCACCAAGAATGCGGCTTATGAAATCATTAACGCCAAGGGCTCCACTTCCTATGCGATCGCCTTGGCGCTCGATCGGATTATCGTCTCCATTTTGCAAAACGAAGGTTCCGTTCTCAATGTATCCACGCTGCTGACGGACTACCACGGTGTGTCTGATGTATACTTAGGCGTACCTTGCGTGGTTGATCGTACAGGGGTTCGGGAAATTCTGAATCTTGAGTTAAATGACGAGGAACTAAACCAGTTCCATGCATCCGCTAACAAACTGAAAGAACAAATCTCCAACATTTTCGAATAAAACAAGGCAAGGCTTTCCGAATGAGTAATCCGGGAAGCCTTGTTCTTTTAGTTAAAGCGTCGATGACACCACGATGAAGCGAGCGTATCAGTTGGCGGCATAAATAGAAAATGCGCTGTAAAGCAGAAGCAATCCCATCGATATATTAAACGGGCGCTCATATCGGGTTAACAGATGCTGGAACAGCGAACCGAACAACGCCCAGGTCATGTTGGCACAAATGCCGACGATCGTGAGCAAGAACGAGTATGATAACAACTGCGCATGGGATGTGGAGATGGGCATGACGAAAGTCGATATGGCCGTAATCCCGTATAAAATAACCTTCGGATTCATGAACTGAAAGATGAATCCGAAGTAAAAGGTATTGAATCCACGCGCCTTATCATCTGCATCTTGCGGCTTGCTCTGCATGATTTTAATAGCAAGATAGATCAGGTACAGGCATCCGATGATATTCATGACAAACCTAATCTTCGGGATGAATGGATATAATACCAGATTGAAATAGCTGGACAACAACATAATGACCAGGCATCCAGCCGCTACCCCTCCGATAAAGCGCATTGTTCTTTTAAATCCGTGGCTCCGTGCATTCGTCATCGAAATGATATTATTGGGGCCGGGCGTAAAAGACGCGACAATGGCATAAGTCAACAGCGGAACGATGAACACTCGCTCCCTCCTTTCACATATGTTATAGTAGTTATAATTGTGCGTTATAGCGTCCGTACGTTATAATTATACATTATGTTCGTTATAACGCACAACCTATAAAAAAGGCGGTGTATGATGTTGAAGCCCATTCATTTAATACTGGCGAATAACTTGAAGCTGCTAAGGGAGCAAAGGAAGCTAAGCCTGGATAAAGTCGCGGAGATGACCGGAATCAGCAAGACGATGCTGGGTCAGATCGAACGCGGAGAATCGAGCCCCTCCATAACAACCGTATGGAAAATCGCGAACGGATTAAAGCTTTCTTTTACATCATTGATCAATGAGCCTCATTCCGAAACGGTCGTGGTATCTCAAGAAGAGGTACAAGCGCTGGTAGAGGATAACGGAAAAGTTCGGATTTATCCATATTTTCCATATGAGGACGGACGACGCTTCGAGATGTATTCATTAGAAATGGAGCATGGCGGTTATTTAAGTGCAGAGGCTCACATTGAGGGGACGGAAGAGTTTATTACTGTTTTCGAAGGAGAGCTTACCATTCGTGTCGATAACGAGGAATATACGGTGACTCCAGGTAAATCCATTCGGTTTAAGGCCGATAAACCTCATGTTTACCATAATTCCGGCACCTCCATAAACCGGTTAAGCATGGTGATCCATTATTCCAAATAACCAGGAGATTTGAAAAAGCAGCAGCCCCCTCCATAAGAGGGAACTGCTGCTTCGTATATTGTTCCGATGATGAGTCCGGCCGGTATCGCAATCAGACTGCCAAAGGGTCCAGCCGAGCGTTCATGTATGTAATTCAAGGTATGCATAGCACCCCAAATCCGGAAATGACCGGAGATGGGGTGCCTTTTGACCCTTTTTATTAGCCTTCCTAGCTGTTTACATCGGATCTGGCAATATGGGCATTTGCCCAATCCGCATGGTCGTAGCCAGTGCCGTCTCCGCCATCAGTGACGACCAGTTTCAGTACGTTTGCGCCGGAGATATCAGCATGAACTTTTTTGGCGGAATCAGATCCGGTAACAAGCCCGCTGTCATATACCTTCTCGCCGTCTGCCCAAATTTGAAAGACGACCGACCCTCTATTTCCAACTTCATCATCGATTCCGATATCTGAGGTAAATGTCGAGAAGTTGCCGCCTATATAATAAGCAATCTCAGCATTCGCATGCACACCTAAGCCTTTCGTATATTCTTCGCCGCCAATAGTTATGGTTTTTCCGTCGTCTTTTGCTTTTTCACCGTTGCTTTGATCCCGTTCTACGGGCCCCCAATGATTTGCGGAATGAATCCATTCCACATCACTTACATAAGAATCGGCAGCTGGGAGCCGTTCTGGTATCCATACTATAGAGTCGGCACTCCATTCTGTTTGCTTATTCTCCCCATATTCAAATGAAACGGCTGCATCTAATTTTGCGAATCCAGGCCCAGCAATATCAGGGGGCGTCACACGCCAATCTGTATCAATCGAACTTCCAGGCGAAAGATGGGTGACCAGAGGATCGGTTACTGCCTCTACACTCCAACCATCAGGGGCCGTTAAGTCCACTTGGATGGCCTCGATCGTGTTTTGTCCATAATTTGTAAATTTTGTGGTTAATAGGGCGGTTTCACCCGGAATAACGTAGTTATTACGATAAGAAAATGTTGTTGCCGATTGGACATCAATCGTGTAATGCGCTTCGGGAATCCATTGCTTACGGTAAAAGTCACGTCCTTGGACTACGACCCTGTCATCGTAAATTTGCACATACAATCCTTGGCTTTCGTCCCAGTTTACTGTCGGTGCGAAGGTTGTATAATAGACAGAAGCTGTATTGATGCTCGTAAATTCATTCTGTGTTAGGTTAATATTTGGAAGTCGCATATCCCGATGGGTATGGCCAGAGAATAAAATAACTTGCGGATACTTCGAGAAGAGATCGGTTAGACGCTTTTCTGCTGCTTCATATACGGCGGAAAGGGGCTGATGAAGAAAAACAAACATAGGCTTCTCGCTCTTGCTGCGTTTTTCCAAAGTATCTTCCAGCCAATTCAACTGCTCGTCGCTCAGATAGGCATCGTCTTTGGCGGGAGAATCGACAGGCCCCCAGCTTTCAGAGCCAAGGAATATAAAAGGATAGCCTTTCACCATTTTCTCGTAATACACATGCTCCTCTTCGATAAAGTCTGCGAACCGACTGGTGTTCACCTCATTTCCAGCTCCATTAAAAAACTCATGATTCCCAATGGTCATATACAGATTCATCGGTTTAGGAGATTGATCAAGAAGCTCGCGAGCCTTTGCATATTCTTCCGGATAACCGTTATTCGTTATATCTCCGTTGATGACCATAGCATCTGCCTGCGGGTCAATGGAATGCAGATCGTGAAGCGCTTTCAAAAGCTTGTTATGAGAGAACGATGTATCCCTAATATGCAGGTCACTGATCACTTGAAAGGTTGCTTTTGGTTTTTTATCATTTGCTTTTATGTCCTCTTGGGCTGATTGCGCGTGCACTGGAGCACCCAAGGGGAAAAGCATACAAGCGGCTAAAGCGAGACAAGCCATTACTTTTTTCATTATTATACCCTCCTCAAACGTTCATATAGTTTTCACTTCGCTTTTCTCGGTACAGCTACTGCGGACCATTAGTTTTGTCGGCAAATAGCTGATCAATGGCAAAGGTATCCCCCCTTCCATGCGCTGAAGCAGTAATTTGACTGCGATTCTCCCCATTTCCTCCTTGTGAACCTGTACCGTTGTTAACGGAGGGTTAATGAATTCTGACATTTCGACATTATCAAAAGAAACAACAGATATATCATTTGGAATCGATAGCCCATATTCACCAATTGCCTTGTACGCCCCAAATGCCATTTTGTCGCTAGCTGTAAATACGGCCGAGGGCGGACTCTGCGTGTTTAAAATTTTTTTCATGGCTTCATAGCTCTTGGTCAGATCAAAGCAGCCGTCTTGAACCCACTCCGGAACAATGTCAAGATGGTTCAACTCCATCGCTTCTTTATATCCATAGAAACGTTCTTCTTGATCAATCGGCATTCCAACTTGAGAGCTTCCGCCAATATAAGCGATATCTCGATGACCAAGATCTACCAAATATTGAACTGCTTGCATTGCCGCATTGCGAAAATCCACCGTAACATAATCAATGTCCAGCTTAGGTATTCCGCCCACCGATATGACAAATGGAACCCGATTATTAAGCTCATCTATAAAATCATGCTTAAGCGGTCCGATACAAATAACTCCTAAGTCACTCTCGTTCATATCCCCAAATAAATTGAAATTGAAAATATCTTGCACCTCAAATGTAAAGTCCAATATACATTCTTGATCAATCAATTCACTTTCGATCCCGTAAATGATTTCTGAAAAATAAGGATCTTGGTATTTAGCTTTTACATCATATAAAGCGAGTCCCACTCTCTTTGGAACTTTTTTATTCACTGAAAAATTTTCGTTTTTTTGCAGTGAATTGTTAAACTTATGGTAACCCAGGTCCTTGGCAGCTTGAATAATGCGCAGACGCGTTTGGTCGTTTACAAGTGCTGTTGAGTTTGCGTTGTTTAAAGCCCTCGATACAGAAGAAATAGATACATTTGCATGGTCGGCAATGTCTTTTAAAGTTATTTTCATTTCGGCATAACACCTGTCTATTGAAATTTTGGAAAACGCTTATCCTTCCCTTTGTTGCAATATTATACTTCATTGGCAAATTATTCAACGTTTTTTGCGCAATTTTTTTCATTATTTGCTGCAAATGAACCAACGAAAAAATAATAAGATGTTTTAATCGTATCCCCTCCTCACAAGATTACATTTTAAAATGGACAAAAAGAGACCGTATTGAACCCGCTATCTAAGCGTGTAGTCACGGGCCCCAGGCGGCGTCGATGTCGCCTTGTTTGAGAGCCACATACGCCTCGTCGAAACCTCCCTGTCCGATTAGTTCCACATCCGAGAACGCAACCCCGTTTTCAGCCAAATAAACATCCCATAGATAGGGGATGAAAGTGCCTCTTGAGAAACTAAACTTTTTCCCTTGAGATCGACAGCGCTCCCGATCTCTTTACGAACGAACAGCTTCCATTCGCTCGCGCTAAAATCCGTTGCTGTTCCGGATGAAGCGAAGATGGAGTAATCGCCTTTGCTGACAGCGTTCAGGAGCGGGAAGTCCGCTCCGAATGCAACGTCTACCTGTTGGATAAATCGTCGGATGTCCCATCGTCACAACTTCCTTTCAAATTTGAGTTTAGTAAGAAATAAATGCATTCGAACGTTTCAAGGAGCCGCGATGACCTTGAACGTTTCCTTTGTTGGGTTCGGCGGATAATGCGCACTGTCGCAGCACGGAATCCGAGAAACCTTCAAGATGTTCATTGAGCCGTTTAAAATAATGAATCTGTTCCCTGAGCTCCTCGTACGAGAATGCGCCGAAGATCAGCTCAATCATGTACCCGCCAACATTTTCGTTACGCTGCAGCATCTGTCTTCCTGCTTCTGTAATGTCTAAGGCAATCGCTCTCCGGTCTGTCTTGCTCCGCCTTCTGATCGCGAATCCGGAAGTCTCCAGCTTGTCGCATATCGCCGTTACCGCTCCGGATGTGAAATCGAGCTGTTCCGCCAGTTCACCAAGCCTCTGTTCACCATTCCGGAATATCGTGTTGAGAATCAGCAAGCCTGGCAGTGAGATGCCTTCTACCGAGATTTTGTCACGCTCTTTGACAAACCTGCGTACCACTTTGCGAAAATGCCAATCGGCCTCCTCCAATAAATCCCAATCCTTCTCTTCCATGTCGCTCCTCTCTCGGGTCATGAACCTCCGTATGCCGGTCCTTATCTGCTACAGCTAACTCTTGAAAATACAGAAAGACCCCCATCTACCCTTTGTCGTATTAACGACAAAACGAGTAAACAGGAGCCTTTGGTGGACCAATCGGCTGACCTTATCGTTCAATGCTAAGATAATGAATGATCATTTAATGATGACTGAAGCTTAATACCTGTGGCTAGATTAAACCAATTAATACCACCTGTCAAGTAGGAATTATCTTCTGTGGTTGAAAGGAAGGAATATTTAGCTATATGAACGACAACCGCGTGCCAATTTGACGGATATGGTTGACGTCAGCGAACAAGATAAAATAATTGTAGAACGTTTCCCCAATTTGGACAGGGCGTGGGTATCTTACGATCAGGGCGGACTGCTTATTCATCTCCGCTGGTTGGTCGGCTGACGGAAAAATAAAACACGCTTCTTGATTTTGTATCTTCACAGGAACAATTCTTGGTGATGAACCGTAAGGCATCAATGGGTGAAAGGCTTCAGAGTGGCACACTTCGGTAATACCTTCACCCGATGAAATCGCAGATACCTGAAAAAAACCGTCGGCCCCTTCGTATCTCTCTTCACTGACCCGACGCCAGTTTGCGGGATATGGAAAGGATACCCGGTACACAAAGCTGGTAAAGATGTTTTCCGAAATCCTTCTGGCTCTAGGAGACCACTGCAAGGCTGTAATCCGGCCGCCACTGACAACGTTCACCGGCACCTGATCCCTGAGATCCACAATCCAGAGCTGACTTGCACTTTCTACACCTGCGCATCCCGATAAATACGCGATTTTCATACCGTCCGGGGACCACCCTACGGGAGTGGCAAAACAGTCGGATGCCGCAATCGTTCGTTGATTCTGACCGGTGCGGCTGTCGATCTGGATAAGAGAATAATAATTGGGCTCATCATAAGCGGTTGCGCTGTAGGCGATGCTCTGGGAGTCCTGGGACCATGACGGAAAATAGTTTTTGGCGAGCGGTCCGCCTTCCAGCGTATAGATGGTACCCGTTGCCAAATCCACAGTTGAAATTATGGAGATGCTTGCACCAGGGAATGTATACAGTGCGAAGGTTCCGTCCGGGGATATCCGAACGTCGTGGAGCGGTCCGTTCGTATTTTGCGTGATTTGTCTCCGGTTCGTACCATCGGTTCGCATGCGGAAGAGCTGCGTGATGCCGCTGGCATCGGGAGCCGCAAATAGCAGCTCCGTTCCCGAAGGGAACCATTGGACATCACTAGCTCCTGGCTCTGAGAAGGTATAGCTCCGATGCGTGATAGTATCATAAACGACGATTCGGTCGTTTTTAACATACACCAGAGACCGGTTGTCAGGAGACCAGTCCAACAGCGTGAAAGGTTCGGTTTGGTCAATCCTGGCTACAGTACGCGTGGCGATACTCAGCAAGTAGACCACATTTCCAATTCCGATAAATGCGATACTCCTGCTGTCGGGCGACCAATAGGGAACGGAAAATTCCGCGCCAAGTCCCCGAGTAAGTTGAACATGAAGTCCGTCCTGTGGTCGGTACAGCCAAATGTCGAACGATCCACCACGATTCGATGTGTAGGCAATCCATCCTTGAACGAGATCATGAGAAACAGCTTGCAAGGCCAACATCCTCTCTTGAATCATCTGATACTCCAGATATATTCAGTGGATGGCGGTTAGGCGACCGTCCCGGATGGATTTATGATGATTCTTCATTCTAGGTGATTTATTATCAGGGAAAATAACATGTTCATTTTACCTATTGAATAAGGAAAAGAAGACCCTTTAGACACAAAATTCAATTGCAGGGTTACCTGAGAACATGGTTTTGGAATATTCGCCGGCCTTGTATTCTGAGATGACTTTTGTCCAAAAAGCTTGGGCTGACAGATTTTTTTCCAACCAAGCGATACTCCAATTGCCCTTAAACATTTCGAACACTTTGAAAGCTGCCTCTTTACCAATTGACTGCTTTCGGTATTTTTTCAAGATGAAAAATTCCGCCATGGAATAGTTTGGAGTTGCATCACTTGCTGTTTTAATTTCTCTCACCAATACAAATCCGGCCAGCTTCCCCGATTGTATAACAAGGTAAGGATACCGCCCCTCTTCCGTCCAGTAATGGTCTAAATACTTATAATCGTACAGGCCAAATTCGTTAACGTCATTCTCACGCTCATCTTCATATGGACTCATATCGTATTGATAGAGTTCCATCAGGTTACGTAATATTATTTTCTGCTCATATGAAACCCTTAGAAGTTCCTCCTACCCACCACCATTCCTCCGTATGTATGTAAAAATATTCAATATGGTTATGGATCAATCCTGCCTATATTTGAGAATACCGCAGCCAAAAAAAACGTTCCCTCATCGGCTAATCATCCGCGTTTTTCTAGTATTGCCCAACACCATAAAGGTTGGTAGAATATAACAGTTATACTATCGCACATACATAAGGAGAGGAACACAATGACAGTTCAACAACAAGCAGCTAAGGATTCCATGATCGAATGGCTGGCAAATGAACAAGAGCTCGGCCATAAACCCAGCAAAATCGAATTAGCGGGAGAATTTGATCTCCACGACATGCATTATTATATTTTCAAATATAAGAAGACCCTGTTTGGCAAATGGCTGGTCGGCGTTTGCGGCGGTTATGAAAGTCCGTCAGACACCGAGCATTGTGGACATGTATTCAGTGAGATGCAGCCCTATCATCCTTCCACCGCGGAACAGGAAGCTGTAGCCATGGTTAACATGATTCGTGAGTATTGGATGAAGCAGGCTGCACAATATGAGGCAGGGGAAGCTTCAGAGGATAACACGCTGGATTCCAATGAATCATCCGGGATATTTAATGGCTTCGTTCTGTTGAACTCCCCGGAATGCGACCTGGAACAGATCAAAGCAAATCTTCTGCACGATTGGAATATTTCCTCTTCCCCGGAGGATGGCAGCTCCGGAGAGGAAAAAGAAGGAATTCTGCTCTTTGAGGCAGACGGCTGCATGATCGCGGTCAGCTTCGTTGACGCTCCGGTACCGGATGGCGAGGCTGAGCATTACGCGCAAGGCAACTATCTGTGGCCAGAGGCTATGGAGGTAACCAAAACCCATGTCAGCCAGCTTATTCTGGCGGTGTTTTCGCGTGCTGCCTCCCCGCTTGATAGCGGCAGGGTGTACACCAAGCTGGCGGCGAGCTGTTTGAAGCTGCCAAATGCCGTCGGTCTCTATTCATCCGGCACGGTATTTCAGCCTGAGCTCTTTGTGGAAATGGCTGAAACCATGAAATCCGACGATCTTTTTCCACTGTTAAATCTCGTATACTTCGGGCTAGTTCGTACAGAATCCGGAGTCAATGGATATACATATGGGCTCAGAGCCTTTGGTAAAGACGAGATCGAAGTGCTGGACAGCCAGGTGACACCTGCCGAGCTTCGTGAATTCCTTATGGATATTTCTTTATACATCGTTGAACAGAACGTCACACTAAGAGACGGGGAAACCATTGGCTTTTCGGCGGAGCAGAAGCTGCCGATTATGCGTTCCGAGGGTGTCTATCTTGATGGTGACACGCTTAAAATCAAGCTCTGATTCAATATAATCTTCTCCAATAAAAAGGCTCTCCAAGTCATTCAATTAACTTGGAGAGCTTTTCACACTTTCCAGCTCGTAGTTTTCCAAGAGATCCAATAATTGTTCTGGTTGTAACATATAGTCGTCCCTCTTCATGAGTCCATTCACTAATCGTTGTCTCCACTCATTTTCTTCCTAAACGCGAAAATGGCGACAACCATGATAACCACGGTATACCCAATCACCCACCACAGGTGAGGTAAGATCGAAGTGTAATCTCCTGAAATCGCGGCTCTTCCCGCGTCAACCGCATGGGCGAAGGGGAGTACATACGCAATCTCTTTAAACCAACCGCCGACAAGATTCAGATCAAACCAAGTGCCGCTAAGCCATGCGCTAAGATTCGTCAATAACGCACCACATATACCACTTACCTGCTTATCATTAAATATACTGCCTGCCAGCAACCCGATTCCTATAAACAGAACAGCTGTTGGAAGGAGCACAACAACGGAGAGCAGAACATTCAAAGTTACTTGTAATCCCAAGAATGAAGCCGCAACAAAGGTTATGGCAACCTGGAGAAACGCCATCGGAAGTAAAGGTAATGTATATCCCACGATATAATTCGGTGGAGTTAGCGGACCCGTATACAATCTCATTAAAAATGAGGAGCTCCGATCTTTGGCTATAAGCATCCCAGAGAAAAGTGAAATGAAGGAGAACCCGAACACGGCAACGCCCGGAACAAGCTGATCAATGACAAAGAGTTCAATTTCAATGTTCTGTTGCAGGGCAGATAGCAACAACAGTATAACCAATGGGAAGCCGATGCCAAAGGCCAAATTCAGCGGATCTCTAACCATTTCTTTGTGGTTTCGTGTGGCAAATGCTGTAGATCTCATCCTGTTGCCTCCTCTAATGCAGCTAAAGATACAAAAGCATCCTCAAGTGTTGGAGTGTTTGTCTTTTCTATTAATTCTGCAGCAGTTCCAACTGCCTTTAATCTCCCTTTCGCCATAATCCCGATTCGATCCGAAAGCGCTTCTGCCTCCTCCATATGGTGAGTTGTCAGAATGATGGTGATTTTTCCCTTAAGTTGTTTAATAGCTGTCCAAAGCTGCCGTCTCGCGATAACATCCAGTCCCAGTGTGGGTTCGTCTAGGAAAAGGATCGAAGGGTTCGATATCAGAGCCATGGCAATACTAAGTCGTCTTTGCATGCCTCCCGACAGCGTCTTGGCTTTATCTTGAGCCACCTCGTGAAGACTAAAAGTATCCAGCATTTCTTCCACCTTTACGGCAATAGCTGAACTGTCATATCCGTAAACTTTAGCAATAAACTCAAGATTCTCTTTCACGGACAAATTCCGAGCAACAGCCGTTTCCTGAGGAGACACATTAATTTTTTCTTTCACTGCATATGGATTGGCAACGATACTGTCTCCTAACAGAGCCGCGTCGCCGCTACTTGGCTTACTGAGACAGGTTAGCATCTTAATCGTCGTTGTTTTTCCTGCACCATTCACGCCAAGCAGAGCAAACAGCTCCCCATGCTCGATCTTAAGGTTTAGTGAATCAACCGCGGTTTTGGTCTTGTATCTTTTGGTTAAATTCATCGTTTGTATGGCAATCACTCATCTTCCTCCTCGAATGTCTGCGCATTTAATATATCCTCTGCAAACTGCAGCAAGCCATCGCTTTTCATAATGGCAATTCCCTTCTGCTCTTCATCACCCAAAACCACCAGGCTATCACCGGGGCGTATATCGAATATATCTCTGGCTTTTTTGGGAATCACGATCTGTCCTCGTTCCCCAACCCGTACCATTCCAAAAATATGTTTTCCCTTGGGCCGCAGGCCGATGTCTGAATGCTTATCGGAGTAATGGACCAGATCATCCAGTACTACGCCATACAGATCTGCGAGAGCTGTACAATGCTGAATATCCGGTACAGTTTCTCCATTTTCCCACTTCGCAACAGCTTGTCTTGACACGCCGATCTTCTCGGCAACTTCTTCTTGGGTAAATCGGTGTTTTTTTCGCAATTTCTTCAAATTCATATGAATCATATGAATCATATCCTTTTTTCCCATTATAAAGCCATTTTCCGAGCAAACCACCAATCAAGGATAACATTCCATGTTGCTTTCAGTTGCCGCAGAACAGCTCATAAAAAGCCCCCCTGTCAGAAGGGAGGCTTTTTACACAATTATGATAAATAGCATTACGCCTGGATAAACAGGCTGAATTCCTGGCCGTTTTTGACTGGCTCCTGTGCCATGGTGTAGCCGTGTTTTACGACTTCCTCAGGCACGTTGCGAAGTGCGGACGGACAGTCCGAAATGACCTGAAGCGTTTGTCCTTTTTTCATATCACGGAGCGTTTCGAGTGTGTAGATGACCGGGTATGGACAAGATTCCCCCCGGAGGTCCAGTGTGAAATCAACGGACATGGGTTGCATCCCCTTTCTTGAATCCTACGCCGAAGCGGTAGTTTTTTTGCCAGTATGCGGCGACAGCGAATCCTCCACCGAGTATGAGCAGCGTAACAATCAGTGCAGCCGCCGGACCCATGACGGTGATCAGATTAATAGGCGAGCCACTCTTCACGAGAAGGTTAAATACCCCCATATGATCCCATGCATATGCCAAAGCGGTTGCGCCTATAATGTTGCCGATAAACACGGGTAAAAAGACAACTTGTCCCTCCATCAGCCGGTACATCATGCCGGTTTCGCAACCGCCGGCCATGACAATACCCAGGCCGAAGAGCAATCCACCGATAAAGGTGCTGGGCGCGGCAATTTTTGTAATCGGGTCCAGACCGTATACAAGAATTACGATCAGCGTAGCGACAGAGCTGACTGCCATCCCGACAGCAATCGCTTTTGTCATCGTGGCTCGGCCGCTGATCCACAGATCGCGGAAAGCCGAAGTAAAGCAAATCTGCCCCCGCTCGATCAGGATGCCGAATGCCGCTCCGAAAAGGGCGGCTGTCCCTAACATCGTGCGACCAGTTACATAGAAGTATACGATCAGCGCGATGTACGCAAGACCTAGCATTGCCCCCAGTAAAGGTTGCCTGTTCTTACCCGATTTAACGGACGGCACGGTACCGCCCATTTTCAGAACGGGCTTCCCTTTCCACCATCTTGTGTTCACCAGCCGAGCACCCAAGAATGTGCCCGCGCCAGTAGCAACGATGAAGATCCAGGAATGAAGGGAGAATTGAGGCACGCCAGTAAAAAAGGCTGCGAGATTGCAGCCCAGAGCCAGCCGGGCTCCGAAGCCCGCGATGATTCCGCCGACAAATCCCTGAACGTACCGCCGTTTCTGTCTCGGCATTCGGATCTTGAAGTTGCTGCTCAGCAGAATCGTAATGAGGGCTCCGATAAACATGCCCCATACGATCCAGCCGTCGGTCCGCGTCCATGTCGTTCCGTCCATATGGACGAGGTCGAAATACGCCCAATCCGATATATCCACCCCGATGAATTCCAGAATATGCCCTCCGAGACGGGTGAATTCACCGGTTACAGCCCATACCGTATGGGTGATTCCGAAGTAGACCGCGCTGAGAATGCCGGCCAGAGCCATAACCAGATAAGGACTCCAATAACTTCCGAACCATGTTGAATATAACTTTTTCACTTGCTCAAAAACTCCTCTTCCACTAAAATCACGATACTTATCTATAAGAAAACCCACAAATTCCATTGTACTATAAAAACTGCAATGCGGGGATGAAATTTGTTCATGAACTTACATCGTCAAAACAAAAAAGCCGCGATTGTTCGCGACTTTGAATGCGTGTATGTTTTTGTTCCCCGAGCTTTATTCATGTTTAAAGTGGCGGATTTTCTACTCCCATTTGTATCCACCCTTCTTTTGAAGGTCCATATACCGCAGGAATATTTAACCCCGCCTGACGCATCAGAACAGTAACCTGTCCTCTATGATGAGCAATGTGCTTTATCAATCCCATAAAGATAGTAGCATTTGATTCCTCACGTCCAAAGGCATTCTGAATTTGTTTTAGAGTATCATCCGTCCATTGTGCTTCAAGAGCTATTGCTACTTCAGAACTTATTTTTCTAAAGGTCTCGGCGATTTCGTTCGCGGAGGGTACTTCATCAGAATCTTCTACCTGATCGAGAGCAAGCCCGAATTCAGTCAAGTATTCAGGGGTATTCGTTACGAAATGCCACGCAATTCTCCCCAGAGTCCTGCCTTCAGGATAGACTTGCTGCCGTAATGATTCATCCGTCAAACTGCCTAACACCTTTTGCGTTAATTCTGCTTCTCTCTTCCATTCTGTAATAAAATCTGAAACGGTTATATACATGATTGGTTCATCCCTTCTTATCATTCAATATTTGATGAAAATCGTTACTTCTCTTCCCCCCACTATGAAAAAGAATGTAAGATGATCATCCTTAGCTCAATCATATCTGCTAATAGTGACAAAGATTGTCATAGTTATATTTTTTCATCCTCTTTCTAGCTGCTTTGCAAAATCTGATCCGCCTCCATAATGATTCCATCCCCTATAGCCTCATTGCATGTTCAGCCACTTTATCGTAAGCGAACAATCGGACTGCTAGCAAGAGCGCTACCAAAACCGTGACCAACCCGGACCAGCCCAGGTTGCCAATGGAGGAGCTGCTGATCACCAATCCCCCGATTCCTGAGCCGAGGGCAAAGCCAAATTGGATAAACGAAGTGTTGACACTTAAGGCTATATCCGGCGACTGTGGCACCAAGGTAACGAAATACAACTGCTGTGCCGGGGATGTCGCCCATGTGGCGGCCATCCATATCATGATTAATGGAATAACACCATAGATCGAACCGTTGAACCAAGTTAGGAGCAGTAATGTTCCGGCTTGGATGGACAGTCCGGCGTAGATCGTGAACTTGGACCCCTTCGCATCCGCAATCCCCCCTCAAGAGGGCTCAATAAATTAGTACGCAAGCCGCGATGGTAAGGATAGTTTCTTTAACCATGTTGATAGATTTAAAGCCTCTCTTTACGTATAACAATTGTCCACCAAGCTAATTCCTCGCTATGACGATTTCCCAATTGTGATTACATGCAGACGCAATGTTTCCGCGCTCCGAGATATACCGTTCCACTAACTCCGCGCTGTCGATCAGAATCTCCCGAATCACTTCTTTCCCCTGAAACATGCTGTAATCCCCTCCGCCCCTTGCCCGGTAGCTGTTCATGACCACATCCAGCTCCATCTCGCCCGGCAAGTCGGCGCCGTTATATTTCAGCCTGCTGACCCTAGATCCTGGGGGCTCTGCAAGGTTTATTGTATATTCAATGCCTTCCCACATGTCGTAATTATAGTGCTGCGCTTTCGGTTTCACATATGCCGGGTTCACGGCAGGGGTCCCTTTTGGGCCGACCGTAAAATAACAGGCTGTCTGTTCCAGCGCATCCCGAATGTCGCGCCCGGTCAAACGCAGAACGACCAGCGTATTCGGATACATGAAATTCGTAAGGATATCCCGCCTTGTAATAATCTCTCCAAAGCCCTTGGAATCTTCACTTAGCAATGCCGCGCAGGATACATTGACTCCCGCATATTCCATCTGCACGCGATGGATGAACTCGATAAAGGGATGCTCCTCTAGCCGACAGGCGAAAGAATCGTTCATGCTCATGTCACCCTCTACCCGTCCGATCGGCTCGTCGAGCCATGCCTGGGTCCGGCTTTCTATATCCCGGCTGGAAGCGAGCAACACCGTATCGGCCGTCGTCCCTGTCTCCGGTCGCAGTAACTCGGCCCGCTTCTCCGCGATAATCCAGCGTTCCTGCTCCCTGGTCAGATCCAAGCTGAGCTTGCCAATGGCCTGTCCGTTGAAGCCGGGTTGGACCACCGTTACTCCATGCACCTGCCCGGCCAGCAGCCGATGCTGATGTCCGGTGATGAGCACATCAATGCCATCCACCTCGGCACACATGGCGTAAGCCTGGTTTTCCCCGGTGATGTTTTCCGCTGGTTCTCCGGTTTCTATATCGCGCTCAAATCCGCCGTGGTACGCCACGATCATCACATCGGGCTGCTCCTCCAGACGGATGCGCGGCACCCAGTCCTTCACGGTTTCCAAGGCATCATGGAATTCGAGACCCTGAATATGGGACGGATTCTCCCAGCATGGAATGTAGTGCGTCGTCACACCCAACACCGCCACCCGGATGCCACCGATGTGCTTGATTAGATAGGGCTTTCCGAGGGCGGGCTCCCTGCTATCCTGCAACCGGATACTAGCAGAGAGCCAAGGAAACCGGGAATCCCGCACTGCTTGTCCGAGCGTCTCCATACCATAATTAAACTCATGGTTACCCGGAACGGCTGCATCATAACCCAGTTCATTCAGCGCACTAATCATAGGGTGGATATCGGTTCCTCTTTTTACTGCATAGGAAGCCAGCGGAGAGCCTTGAATCAAATCTCCGTTATCGATCAGAAGCAGGTCCGGATGTATATGCCGCTCTTCACGGATCAGGGACGCCAGCTTGCCGAGCCCTAGATTCCGTTCGTCTTGAGTCCGGTAATCCGTTGGGAACAGATGCCCGTGTATGTCGCTGGTAGCCAGCACGGCAATCGTCATTTTATTCGTCGAATTCATACCATCTCTCCTGTTCGTATCGTCTTCAAGCCATTCTATCAACCGAAATGCAGTTTTATATTAAAATTCCATGTCTTTACAAAAAGTTATCATTTCATTGACAGGCCATTAACACTCCCTCCGTATAGTGAAGCAGGTAAGACATATCATTTAACTTATAAAATGGAGGTCATTGCTTTGAAAAAATGGATGAAATTCACGATGCCCCTGTTATTGTCCTTCGCTGTCATCAGCGGATGCGGCGGTAATACCGACACCGGCGGCAAAGCCGCGGCGAACGCTGGCCAGGAGAACTCGCAAGGCACAAGCACAGGCAGCAGCACGGCTACAGAATCAACCGGGTATGTCCCTGAAAAACTGACCGTCCAATTTGTTCCTTCCCAGAATGCCGACACGCTTGAAGCCAAAGCCAAGCCGCTTGAAAAGCTGCTGTCCGACAAAATCGGGATCCCCGTTCAGGTCAGCGTATCAACTGACTATAACACGATTGTAGAAGCGATGGCTTCCAAAAAAGTAGACGTCGGCTTCCTGCCGCCAACCGCGTATGTTCTTGCCAAGGAGAAAGGCGCTGCCGAGGTTATTCTGCAGGCCCAGCGCTTTGGCGTAAAGGATGAAACTGGGGAGCCTACGGATGCACTTGTGGATTTCTACAAGGCGATGATGATCGTGAAAAAGGATTCCGCCATCCAATCCGTTGCCGACCTGAAGGGCAAAAAAATAGCTTACCAAAACGTGTCTTCCTCTGCCGGTTATGTATGGCCGGCCGCAGTTCTGATGGATAACGGAATCGACCCGTTGAAGGACGTCGAGCCGATTACGGTTAAAGGTCATGACCAAGCTGTCCTTGCTGTGTTGAACGGCGATGTCGATGCAGCAGCCATCTTCCAGGATGCCCGAAATGTCGTTAAGACCGATTATCCAACCGTGTTTGAAGATACGCGTGTGCTGACCTATACGGAGAAAATTCCAAACGATACAATCAGCGTGCGCTCCGATATGAGCGCAGAATGGACCCAGAAGCTGCAGAATGCATTTATCGAGATCGGCCAGGACGAAGAAGGCCACAAAATCATTTCCGAAATTTACACCCATGAAGGATATGTAAAATCGGATGACACTCAATTTGAGATTGTCCGTGAATACGGCGAAAAGGTAAAGACCGAGTAAAGGATAAGGGACTGGGTGCCATGATTGAAATTCGCAACGTTTCGAAAAATTACGCTAATGGAACCAAAGCACTGAACCATATCAATCTGACGATCGGCCGCGGCGAATTCGTGGCGATCGTCGGGCTGTCCGGCGCCGGGAAGTCGACCCTGCTGCGGTCGATGAACCGGCTTCACGACATTACCGAAGGCGAAATCGTGATCGACGGTAAATCGATTACAGCGGCCAAGGGCAAAGAACTGCGCCGCATCCGAAGGGATATCGGCATGATTTTTCAGAGCTTCAATCTTGTGAAGCGCTCTTCCGTACTCCGCAATGTGCTCGCCGGACGCGTCGGATACCATTCCACCCTGCTCACCCTGCTTGGCCGATTTCCGAAGGCCGATGTGGATCTGGCCTTTCAGGCGCTGGACCGGGTAGGCATTGTCCAGAAGGCGTATGCTCGTGCCGATGAACTGTCCGGCGGACAGCAGCAGCGGGTCGCGATTGCCCGAGTGCTCGCGCAGGAGGCCAAGATCATACTGGCGGACGAGCCGGTTGCTTCCCTCGATCCTTTGACCACGAAGCAGGTCATGGATGATCTCAAACGAATTAACACGGAATCCGAAATTACGACGATCGTGAATCTGCATTCGATCGATCTGGCCCGGCAGTATGCTACACGGATTATCGGATTGCGTGCCGGGGAGGTTGTCTTTGACGGACCGTTATCGGAAGCGACGGACGAGCGGTTTACGGAAATATACGGGCGGCCATTCGGCAAAGATGAGCTATTGGAGGAAACGGCTGTATGAAGATGGAACTGGAAACGGCGCCATTCAAACAATCAGGTCAGGCTCCCCTTCCTCGCCCAAAACCGCCGGGCAAACTGAAGCATTACATGACAGCGGCTATACTGCTGCTTCTCGTCTGGGGTAGTGCGCTGCAGACGGACGCTACCTTCAAGGAGCTTGTGGAAGGACTGCCGAACATGCTTGACCTGCTGCGGGAGATGTTTCCGCCGAAATGGAGCTATCTCGACAACATTTGGGAGGCGATGCTGGAGACGATACGCATGGCGCTGATCGGCACGACGCTCGGCGCCATCCTGGCGGTTCCGGTTGCGCTGCTGTGTGCAGGCAATTTGGTCAAAAGCCGGTGGATCACCTATCCTGTTCGCTTCCTGCTGAACTTGATCCGGACCATTCCTGACCTTTTGCTTGCCGCTTTTTTTGTCGCGATATTGGGGCTGGGCCCGTTACCGGGGATTTTTGCCCTATCCGTCTTTTCACTGGGTCTGATTGCTAAACTCACCTATGAAGCACTGGAAGCGATAGACCCTGGCCCGCTGGAGGCGATGACCGCTGCCGGGGCAAATCTCCCGCAGCTGATCGTATACGGTGCAGTCCCGCAGATTCGGGCACATTTCGCTTCTTATACGCTCTACACGTTCGAAATCAATATTCGTGCCGCTGCCGTGCTCGGTCTGGTGGGAGCTGGCGGGATCGGTCATTATTATGAAGTGACACTCGGATTTTTTGAGTACGACAAGACATGCATGATCATCATCTTCACCCTGATTGTCGTCCTGATGATCGACTATCTTAGTACGAAACTGCGGGAGAAATTGTTATGAGCAAATCATGGAACGACATCGTTCCCCAACCGAAAAAAAGCCGTCTCCGCTGGCTTATCTACGTCGTGCTGGCGATCGTTTATGTCTGGGCTTTCTTGGGGATCCCGTACTCAGGCATTAAAGATACGGCAGGTCAGGTGACAAAAGCTATTTTCTCCGGTCTGTTTTCACCCGATTGGGATTTTGTCTATTTACCAGACGGAGAGGATTTGCTGCGCGGTTTGCTGGATACGTTGGCGATTTCCATTCTAGGGACGATCATCTCGGCTGGCATCTGCATCCCATTCGCTTTCTGGGCCGCTGCCAACATGACCGGGTCCATATTCGCCTCCGGATCAGGCAAAGTGCTGCTCAGCCTCATCCGCGTCTTTCCTGAAATCGTAATGGCGCTATTGTTCATCAAGGCGGTGGGCCCCGGCTCTTTTGCAGGCGTGCTGGCACTCGGTCTGCATTCAGTAGGCATGCTCGGCAAACTGTTCTCCGAAGAGGTGGAGCAGATCGATACGGGCCCGACCGAAGCGCTGATCGCTGCTGGTGCGACTAGGCTGCAAATTGTCCGGTTCGCCGTTGTGCCTCAGGTACTGCCCGGGTTTCTGTCGTATATCCTCTACCGCTTCGAAATCAACCTCCGATCCGCAACCATCCTCGGCATTATCGGCGCAGGCGGAATCGGGACACCGCTTATATTCGCGCTGAGCTCACGGAATTGGGACCGCGTCGGCATTATTTTGCTGGGGATTATCGTCATGATTACCTTGATTGATTTGATATCAGGAGCGATTCGAAAAAAGCTCGTTTAACGGAAGGCCGTGAATAACTTTGGAAGTATCCTCCATACTAGTGAAGAACCACATCATACAATCAAGGAGGAACCATGATGATCGACAATTTGGAAAGCGACTATAACTGCGCGAAAGCCAGCGACGATCTCCATCAGCTAAAGCAAGAACTTGCCGCTCTGCGGGAACAAGGTGCTGAAGACCAAGAAACACAGGAACAACTCAACCGATTGGAGAATCAAATCTCCTTCATTATGAACAAGTGCGATATTAACCATTAACGTTCAATCCAACCTCTTCTTAGAGATCCCTCCATGATTAAAAAAACCCGTATCCGTGAAGGATACGAGTTTTTTTTATTTCGCTATTACTCCCCAATCTGCTTGATTAATGTCTTCATAGGATCAATCGGACGATTCGCGTCATATGGATAGCGATTTAATACCTGAAGCAGTAATTGATGCAGCTTTGCGTTTTCGTTCACCTTCGTGAGAAGGAACTCCATCTTGGCAATCAGCTCCTTATATTCAGGGATGTTCCCCGGTGAATACACCTCAAACTCAAAGAACGAGTTGCCGAAGACGGTTGCCCTCTTCACGCCTTGGAACTTCACATATCGGGCTTGCTTAGTGTCGAACTCCAGAATGTCCAGTGTTCCCTTAGACTCTATGACGCCGCCTTCGCCGGAAATATTCTCCCAGTTCGTCTTGTCATCCGACACCAGAATCTGATACTTCTCCGCGTAAGCGCCCTGCCACTTTATAGTGACTTTATTTATTTCCTTGTTCTCTCCTAGATCCACAAGAAACCAGGCATCATCCACGTACGCACTGGACCAGCGGGTGGATTCATTGCCATCCACGGCCATATCAGGAGAATAATACGGAAATTCCGTTTCCGAGGACTCCGCCGACTTGTGAAGCGCAAGATTTTCCGTGCTCAACAGCTCGATCGCTTTGTTGTGGATGACAACATTATCCAGTACACCCTTAAACGCGTTCGTCTCGCTGCCGATTCGCAGTGTAGGCAGGACGAGCGTGTGCATTTTCGGATATTGCATTTCCAGCCGTTCCACATATTCGTCAAGATTGACGAACAGCGATACGCCTTTGTCATCGCCTTTCAGCAAAATATGCGTCCACTTATCTTCCGGGACAACATAGTTAAAGGTACTGTCATAATGCTCCTTGGTAAATCCGAGCTTTCCTGTCTTACCTTGCTTCAGCTTCAAAGTTCCTGCAGGCGATTCCATCAATACGGCATCATCGGGATTGTTCTTGTCGGGCTTAATCCACATGGAAGCGGTCCACCCGAACCCAATCGCATCCACCGGCGTTTCGACATAACTCTTTCCTCCATTGAAGCGAACACCCTGCTGGTACTTGCCGTCCGTTATATCGACATTGACGCCTTTTCCGTCAAAGCCGTTGCCTGAATCATCTTTGAAGCCTTGATCGAACAAATATTTCATGACCAGATGATCTTGATTGTTCACTGTAATTTTGTGAGAACGGTCAGCATTCGGCGCATCGCCAAGAATCTTCGTCCGCTGTTCAAATTGGGAGAAGGACTTGTCGTCTCTCGTCCCGGTCCACATCTTCTCTGCGACCACCTGAATTCCAGGCATTAAACGGATATGCGCATCGTCCATGGATACGCTGTTCGCATCGGACACGTCGTTCCACATTGAGAACATGCCGCCCTTCACGCGCGGATGGCCAAGCGGCAGCGTTGTGTTCTCCCATTTGTTCGGCTCCCACTCGTTATATAGGAATTGCGAGTTCAAGTAATTCCCATAGAGCGTAGGCACGATATACAAAAAGACATTTTGGGAGTTGATGACGTCATAACCGAGATCCACGGCCTGCTGCGGTGCACCATACGGTTCATACCAGATTCCCATCGTTGCATCATTACTGATCGGTGTGGTCCCGTTGTACATGGTCAAGCCTCCCCACATGATCGGATGCTTGCCCTTGCTATTGATATGCTTCACAAGAGTGTCCATGTACCAACGGAATCGCTCGATATCCGGTCCCCAGTATTCATCCGTGCCGATGTGCACTTCAGGCCCGACAAAGGTCGGATCGCTTCCATCCAAGTATTCATTGAACAAGCTTTTGACAAATTCCACCGTTTCGGGCTTGGAAATATCCAATCCCCGCTCATCCCCGAGTGCCGGATTATAGGAAGTGAATGCGCGGGAATGTCCAGGAGTATCAATTTCCGGAACCACGTTGATGCCATAATCCATAGCCATCAATTGCAACTCCTTGAATTCTTGCTTCGTGTAGTGCCCGTTCCCGCTTGCAAGTCCGGGATACATGGTGCTCTCCAAGCGATATGCTGCCGTCGTTCCATCCGCGAACGGAGTCCCTACATCATCGTTCAAGTGGATTTGGAACATATTCATTTTGTACCAAGACAACTGCTTTACATAGTCCCGCAGGAAATCGATCGTAAAATATTTGCGGGCAACGTCGATCATAAGTCCCCGCTTCTCATACTTCGGGTAATCCCTCGCTTCCCCACGCGGAATCGTGCGATCCTCGTTCTGCTTGATGATTTGGAGCGCCGTTCTCGTGCCGAAGAAGGATCCTGTCGCCGAAGATGAGGTAATTGAAACGTACTCGCTCACCTTGAACACATTCCCTTCATCCCCAAGCCAGGACAAGGACGGATCAATAGCTAGGTAGAGATCACCGGATCGCGGCTGCCCTGCTGTCACTTCCAGCTCATAACCTGTGAGATCCAACAGATCATCGCGTGTGATCTCCGCAGCCTTGCGCAATACCGATTCATCCTTCGGATCCACCACAATGCGCGAGGATTCGGTTAATGTGTAATTGCCAGAGTCTCCATACCACTCACGCAGCGAAGGTATGACATCCGGCTCGGCATTGCGATCCGGTGTTTGCTCATGCAAGCCCGGAACGATGACGGTCATATTGTCCGACAGTAGTTTCCGATCCGGTTGGTTCAGATCCTCCACTTGGATGACCAGATTCACCTTGGCGTCTACAAGCGGGGTACGGATATTTCCTTCAAGGTCAATGACAGGGAGCCTGTCGCTTCCATATACACTCACGCTGTATCCATCCGGCACCTCTGCTGCAGACCAATCCAGCTTGGTTTGTCCGGCTTGCACGTTCAGAACACCAGCAACCCTATCGATCACAGATTGCAAATCATTCAACTGATACACTTCAAATTCATAAAAGGAATAGCCATACAGCGTTCCTTCGACAGGTGCTCGCTTAACGCCTTGAAATTTCACGTAACGAGCCTCAAGCGAAGGGAAATCGACGCTTTCCACGCCCCCCTTGCATTGGATAATTCCGTCATTGTCCTTGACATTGACCCAGGTCTGAGCGTCATCCGACACAAGAATCTTGTATGTATCGGCTGGAGTTTGCCAGCGAATGACTACCCGGTCGAACGATTTCTTCTCGCCCAGATCAACATAGAACCACTGATCGTCTTCTATAGCCGAGGACCATCTTGTATTGCCCTTGCCGTCAACCGCCAAGTCAGGCGTCAAATAATCCACTTCATTACCCGATGAAAATGCTGGAGCATTCAGGGCGAGATTCGTCCCGCTGAATGTTGCCTCTGCAAGGAGCCGAGCCGCTTCATCATCTGATTGCCCATTGGTCATTATATTGCCTTCCTTGTCATACACGACATCTGTAACGCTTGGTGGCGTGTCATTCTTGTTCTCAGGAAAGGTTATAATGGCGTCAGGATCGCTGATTTCAACATTCCCGCTCTCCTGTTTCGTCTTCGCCTGTGCGCTATCAGGTTGAACTGCCGCAAATGCCGAAGTTATTCCTACAACCAAACTCAACAACAGACAAACGATCTTGATATAAACGGTTTTCTTCATCAGTTCCCTCCATATTATCCAGTATTGAAATACACGGATTAACTCTGAATTCATCCCTCCTTTTCAAATGCGCAGCCTCCAAAGTAAACGCTTACTTGATATGAACATTTCTATAATATTACAAAAAGGTGCAAGTAGATAGAATTTTATTTCCTACTTGCACCCTATTTCACTCAAAACCTTTTATATTTGTCTTCTATATCAATTTAAAACTTAATATGGTTATTCTTCTTACTTTTTGACCGCCGTTTTAGCCATTTTAATCAGGTCTACTTCTGTCAACGGATTACCCGGATTGGTTGAGATGCTGAATGACTTGCCATTTTCGATCCAGGAAAGCGTGTTGGTTATAAATTCCTTACCAAGCTTAGGATGTTTCTTTTTCACTTCCTCAGCGGTTGTATAGGTATATCCTTTCTGCTTCTTATCTTTCGGATCAAGCCGTGTGCTTTGAAATGTAACATAATCGGTTCCGTTCTTATATTGTAATGAAATCATGCTTGAATTCGTCCAATTCACTTTTTTGGAATGAACTTGCTTTTTCAGCTTTTTAGCTTCTGCCTTCAATTCATTATGATATTCACTGCTGTATGGACCGAGTATTTCCCCCGATACAAAGCGATAATTCTCTGGCAGTTTATTCGGCTCTTTCAGTACCGGTTCTTTTAAAGTAGAGGCTTTCTTCCAATAATCATCATAGGTAGTGTACTCTGGATGAATGTTCCCCATAGCGAACGTCTCCAGACCTTTTCTATTGGTCAGTTCATTGCTTACGTAGACCATATAAGAGTCATCCGGATTCTCCTGAAGCAATTTACTAATTCTGGATATTTCCTCCTTTTCCAATTGTGCCACTTTGCTCACAGCGGCTGCCGTGCTTGCAGGTTTCCCTGGTGCTGCCTCCGCCGCAATATTCATGGCGCCCAGCATCAATACACCGCTTAGCGCAGCAACTGTTATTTTCATACTTTTGTTCATAGGTCATTTCTCCTTGTGGTTTCTTTTTTCAATGTATATAACAATACCGAACAAGGCTTTTGTGACATTGACACCTAGCTAAATAGTCGAATGTAAACGGACTGTATAATAGTTAGGTAGCCGGGTTTACCTACTCGTTCTCGAAAAAAATAAATAAAAAAAACCGAACCTTTTTTTGATAGAGAGACAATATAGTGTGTAAGCTGCTTACCTAGGAGGGCCCTCTGAATGCAAAGTGAATAAATGTTAAAAGCTATTGAACCAAAAGTATTACAAGTTATTGAACACAAAACGGTAACATCATCGAAGAAATAACGAGTTGATGGGGCTAAAGCGTTGAATAATACTACGAAAGAGATTCATAAATCGTAACTCATTTATCAAACAAAAAGCCGGATTCCTTAAAGTAGGAAAATCCGGCTTTTTAACTATTGATCCATCCTGAGCGTAAATTTTCGTTAATTTGTTGGCGGTACTCCTTTTACTAAAGACGAATTCACTCTACTCCGTCGGACATGATCGGTTAAAGTTCTTCCGGATCTATAAACTTCACCTCTGGATACATGTCGCTCGGTCCCTGAAGCAGATTGCCACTTGTTCCTTTCAGCTGCTTATTAAAGAAATCGAGTACATATTGATTTACGATGTTTGATCCTCTTTTACCATTGATATCTCCTGTTATCCCCGTCAGTTTAATCAACTCTGAATAGAATTGAAGGTCCGTGAAATTGAAATGTTGGGTTCCTTCTACATAAATCACATTTCCCCCATGATTGATTACATTTTTCATAATGTGCAGCTCATCTGAAAGAGATTTAGTTACTTCGTCATCCGAATTTCTATCAATTTCAAAATTGGCTAACCAGTCTTCAAAACTTCCCGATCTGATGAACATAAACGGCTTGTTTATATCATCTCTATTTTCCACTTCATATAGTGACCCGTCCATATTAATCCCGGCCTTGACTCTATGATCTAAATAAGTTGTATTAAATGCCGTTGCACCCCCAAAAGAATGCCCCATTACGCCTAAGTTATTTAAATCTATTTTCCCTTTAAATTGACTTTCAATTGCACCTGAATTTAGCTTTTCAATTTGATCGATTACAAACTCCACGTCTTGTGTCCATATATTTCCTATTTCCCTGCGATCTTCTACGGTGGTCATCTTAGTTTTATAGTCCGTTACCCGGCCATCCGGAAAAATGGTAGCAAAGGTGCTATACGTATGATCAATTGTGACCACGATAAACCCATGACTGGCCAGATTCTCGGCCTGTGATGCATGTAGAACTTTACTGGTTCCCATACCATGAGATAGCAGTACCAAAGGATAAGGACTTGTAGAAGGTAATATTTCTACATTTTCATAAGAGTTGGTTCTATTATACTTCCAGTAATCGAGCACAAAGTTGGGCAGCTTTAAAGAAGTAGAGAAGCTCTGAATAAACTTTTTGAACATTTCTTTATCATTTGGAAAAAGAGTTCCACGCTTGTTGTTATTCCTATTTTCAGTAGGGTACCAAACTTGAACCATTAGCTCCCTCTTATCGCTTTGATCTTCAGTTAAGACTTCATCTCTGTTCTGATCTGTAAAATGAAATGTTTGAGTACCCACTTTCTCTGGACCTTCAAGCTTCGGCAAATCAAAGACTGGCAAGTATACAGCCAAGCCGGTAGATACAACAAGTAAAATGACGATTAGGGAAGATAAACTATACTTCAACAGCTTCCCTATTTTTAGATTCACCATCTTACCTGAATGTCTCAATAAAACGATGAGTATGAATAGCGCCGTCATAATATATACCAAAAGTAACTGCCATCTGTATCCCTCAACAAACAATTGAACTAATAATATAACGCTACTTCCTATACCCACACCCAATCCTGTTTTCTTTGCGCTTCTTTTCATAAACAATAGATCTACGAGTAAAGCGAAGCAGGATAGAACTAAAAGTATCTCAAAAAATCTCATTTAAATTCCTCTCTGTCATCACGGTTGTCAGCCGAATTGCACATACTATGGAAATACCGCACCACAGAACGGCTTTTCATATTCATTTATACACATTTGGGAAATCACGAGTAGACTTTTACAGGATATTTACTTCGCTTCGTTCATGAATGCTCTAACGTCTTCAGCTATTTCTTTAAATAATGTATGGTGTAAATAATGTTCGCCATCCATTGTTATTACTTTTCCATGTACCGAGTCTTTGATCTGTCCTTCGTGCAAAGGTATCCATCCTTCTACGCCTGTATTATTCGCCTGTATAAGGAGAAGAAGTGGAAGATCTTTAGGGAATGTTAAACCTTGAGCCCCTTTGAAATTGGAAGAAATATGGTCCATCTCATTCAACATCGTGGAACTATTTGAGTTTTTATTCGACAGCATTTTCATCTGCTCTACAGTGTGGTCATCAAATGGGAGTCCGGTATAAGGGTCACTACCAAATTTGACCGCCAATCTTTGGAGACCTGATTTTTTAAGAAATGCGAACGTTTTTAATGGGAATTTAACATCCATACCCGGTTGTGTTGGTACACTGCTATCGATTCCGACAAAGGCAGTCACCTCGTTTGGATATTTGTTCACATAATCTATGCCGTAAATGCCTGCAATGGAGTGGCCCATGAGCATGTATTGGTTAATGTTAAGCTGTTGTAGAGCTTCATGAACCTCACTTACGATATTCTCTGTGGTTCGTTCTTTTTCAGTTCCATCACTTAATCCATAACCGAAAGGCTCAACCGCCACAACTTTGTAATATGGAGATAGCTCATCGATGAGCAGCTTGAAATCAAGCGCTGGTGCAGCTGTTCCATAACCTGGAAGAAGCACGATCGTTTCCTTACCTTCGCCTTGAATGAACACATTCATATTTTTCCCGTCTACAGATACGTGCTGGCCGTAGGGCTCTATCTTTTTCGCCTCCGAATTGCTACTGATCACATTCGTGATATAAACAATACCTAGAAACAGAACAATGGCAATTACGATTGCTCCTAGTATTTTAAGTATCATGTTTCGTACTTTTTTGGCCCTCGATCCATTCTTCGCTTTCTTTTCCTCTGGTTGTGTCACTCTCATCGTCTCCTGTCTTGAACTGTTTGTTGAGTTTTCTTCTTTGCTACTAATGAAATCTTAACCAATGAAGATGTACTCCCCATGACGTCAATATGAACGGAGTATGAACAAGCAAATAAATGAATAATTACTGCGACGTCATTGGCGGATAAATTGGCGGGCATTATTGAATTTCCTTTATAAATCCCCTGAATCTTTCAGCAATTTCTTTGGCATGGGAACGATACAAATAATGGTTCGCTTCCAGCAGCACCACTTCACCATGTATAGAATCCTTTATTAACTTCTCGTGCTCGGGAATCCATCTGTCCGTTGCCGGGTGATTCTTTTGAATAAAGAAAATAACAGGAAGATTCGGAGGGAAAGTTAGCTGTTCAGCTGCTTTAAAGTTGGAATACATGCTTTCTGCCTCATTTAATTGAGTGGTATTATACATGTTTTTGCGTATCAGAATGTTCAATTGTTCTTTCGTTTGTTCATCATAAGGCAGTCCATCATAAGGGTCAGCACTCAGTTTCAATTGTAATCGGGCGAAACCTAAGTTGCGGAACCATTTAATCGGTTGTGTTTCTGACGAATCAATCTTTTGTTCACTCAGCGCTGGAACACTACTATCCAGTCCGACAAATGCACGTACTTCATTAGGATATTTGTTCACATAATCCAGGCTATAGATCCCGGAAATGGAATGGCCCATAAGGATATAACGATCAATATGGAGACTCTGTAAAGCTTCATGAATCTCACTTACGATATTTGCCGTGCTGCGTTCCTTTTCGGTCTGATCGCTCAATCCGTAACCAAAAGGCTCTACGACGACGACTTTATAATGTGGGGATAACTCTGAAATAAGCGGTTTAAAATCAAGTGCTGGCGATGCCGTTCCAAAGCCGGGTAAAATCACGACGGTTTCTTCGCCTTTTCCTTGAATGGTGACATTCATCTGATTCCCATCTACAGATACATGCTGACCATAAGGTTCCAATCTCTTCTGCTCCGAATGACTGCTGATTTTGTTAACGGTATACACGGCGGCAACAAAAAGTAGGATAGCTATAACGATTGCACCTAATACTTTAAGCAAAATGTTTATTACTTTCCTCGATTTGGTTCCACCCCATTTTTTCTTCTCTCTTTCTTTTGTCACACACATCTGCTCCTGTCCTCATCTGGTTAATGGCCATAACAAGCCGTTCATGCAAGCCTAACCAACCAAGATGTCCTCACCATGACGACAACATGAACGGAGTATGAACTAACAAAAAAATGCCACGTTTCACATACAAGAAAGCTTGCATGTGAAACGTGGCATGAAAATACGGTTTAGACAATCCGGATGGACATTCTATACATCCACCTTATCCTGTAAGCCTAATTATTCCGTTGGTGGAGTGATTGGCAAAGTGACAATAAAGGTCGTTCCTTGACCTAGTTCACTTTCTACTCGGACATCGCCTTGATGCAGCGATACGATCTGCTTCACGATGGCAAGTCCCATACCGCTACCGTCATACTTGCGGCTGTGTGAACGATCGGCCTTGAAAAAACGCTCAAATATGCGCTTCTGATCTTCCAGGGGAATACCGATGCCCGTGTCGGATATTCGGACGGTCACGTTTTTGATATCCTGCTGGATGCTGACGTGAATCACGCCGCCATCCTTGGAAAATTTGATGCCATTGCTAAGGATATTCGTCCATACCTGATTCAATTGGTCACGATCAGCCGTTACTTTAACGGTCTGTAAATCAAGCTCAAAATGAATGTTGCGGGCTGACCATTGCGGTTGGAGCGCGACGATGACTCGCCTAATCTGTTCATCAAGACTGACTGTGACGAGCCGCAGCTGCTGTGACTGCGATTCCAGCATACTCAGCTTGAGCAGGCTATCACTCATGGTGGACATCCGCTTCGCTTCAGCAATGATAATATCGAGATACCGGCTTCGTTCTTGATCGGACAGGTCCACTTGCTTGAGCGCTTGAGCGTAACCGGATATCGAGGTGAGCGGGGACTGTACCTCGTGCGACACGTTCGTTACGAATTCCCTGCGCATCTGCTCAAGTTGCTGGAGATCGTGCATCATGTCTTCGAAACTGCGAGCCAACGTACCTAGCTCACTCGTTTGCTTAATATTCAGCTTGACGTTGAAATCTCCAGCTGCAATACGTTTGGTTGCTTTTGTCAGCTTTTTGATTGGTCTGACCAGGAATACAGAGGCAATAAGAATCAATAAGCTTCCTGCAATCAACGAACAGGTTGCAAAGATCAATCCCCACTTGGCGACAAAAGAGGTAGAAGGTGGAGCGAGCGTCTCCAAAAACATCGCTTTCGTTCCCATTTCTGTTTTCACCGGCAACCCTAAGAGAACCGTAGCAATACCATTCGGTGTGTCTTGAACAACGCCTCCATCGATGACTTTCTTTAACTGCTCCATCGTCACCGTAGCAGGTTTGTGTCCGTTAAGTTTACCGTAAGACTGGAACACTCCCGTTGCTTCGTAAATCCGAATATGATAAGAATCGAGCTGCTTCATTCCACTTACGAACGAGTCCGCTTCACTTAACGGCAGGGTCTTGTAAATCTGCACGATGTCTTGTCCAAAGTTGCGCAAGTTGATTTGAGCGTTTTGGTTCAATTTATCTTCGAATATCCAAGTGGACATAAAAAAAGAAATGATCGTGCCCGCAATGACGGAGACTAGAAATGTCAGGACCACACGGATATATAAAGATCTAATCATTCGTAAACCTCAAGCCGGTAGCCAAGCCCACGAACCGTTTCGATCCGAAAATCAGATGTAGCCGCAAACCGTTCGCGCAAGCGTTTGATATGTACATCTACGGTTCGATCATCTCCAGCATAATCAATCCCCCAAATTTGATCGATCAATTGCTCGCGCGTATAGACTTGTCCGGGTGTACCAGCAAGCTTATACAGCAATTCGAACTCCTTGAGCGGCAGCGTGAGCGCCTCTGTTCCTCTCATCACCTTATAGGTTTGCCGATCAAGTGTAACGCTTCCTAACTGAATCGTCTGTGTAGAGCCGATCCGGTATCGTTTAAGTAATGCTCTCACACGCACCGTTAACTCCAATGGATCGAAAGGTTTGGTCAGGTAATCGTCTGTTCCAAGTTCGAATCCTTTTACCTTCTCCCATGTTTCGCCTCTCGCTGTCAGCATAAGTATCGGAAGATCAGGATTAACTCTTCGGAGCTCTTTGCACAACGTCCAGCCATCCATATTCGGCATCATAATATCGAGCACGACAAGATCAACATGCGTTGAGGCATAGACGTTCATTGCTTCCTTGCCGTCCGCGGCCTCGGCCGTTGTGAATCCGTCGTTCCTTAGAAATAAACAGACGAGTTCGCGAATATTCGCATCATCGTCAGCAACCAGTATAGTAGGCATCCGTTCCCTCTTTCCCATCTCATATTGAAGTAACCATTTTACTATAAGTATAATGAATCACTCCCATACTACCTAATCATCATACCCGGAATTATCATGGAATGCACCTCGAATGCTTTCTTCCCTGCACAAATCAGCGGCTGCTTCCATTTCGTTTCAGTTAATTAACAATCTGCCATGGGTTAAGGAGCATCGCCGCATCACGCAAACTTGTTCACACGCATGGAAAAGGCGACAGAGGATTGATTCCCCTGCCGCCTTCTCTTTCGTATATTCCACTCAGTTATGCGTTTCTGCCTCTTTTTTGAATTTCATAATGGACCAGACAACCAATAACAGCAGAACGGACAGACATACGCTGATGCTGACCCGATTCTGTCCATCGATGAGGAAGAGGATCGTGATCACCGATAGACAAAGCGCAGTAAACACAGTTACATAGGGGAAGCCCCATACCTTAAAGCTGGGCTGCACCGGATAAGCTTTGCGAAGCTTCAGCTGGGAGAAACAAATACAAATCCATACCAGCACCACAACGAAGCCCGGAACCGCCATCAGAACCCGAAACAGTTGGTCCTGAGCGATCAATCCAAGCAAGGAACCCGCTAATAGTATGATTGCGCAGAGTTTCAACGTATTGAGCGGAATGCCTTTGCTCGTGGTCTTAGCCAGGCTCCTTGGAGCCTCCCCGGCGGCAGCCATGGAATAGATCATGCGCGTCGCACCATAAATGCCGGAGTTAGCTGCAGACAGTACGGCCGTTACCAGTATGAAATTCATGATGTGGGCTGCTCCCTGCAATCCCGTAGCGGACAACACTTGCACGAAAGGACTTGACTCTCCCCCCAGCTGGTTCCATGGAATCAATCCGCAAATAATCAGGAGCGGCAGCGTAAAGAACAAAATCACCCTTAAAATAAAGTTGCGTACAACTTTAGGCAGGATTTTCTCCGCATTCTCGGTCTCGGTTAATGTGAGACCTATCAGCTCGGAGCCTCCATACGAAAAGGTGACGACAAGCAGAGCCGAGAATATGGCAAACCATCCATTTGGCAAAAACCCGCCATGTGCGGTGAAATTCTGAAGGTACGGGGTGTCCGAACTCGGAATAATGCCAAACATCAGAAAACTTCCCAGCACAATAAAACTAATAATCATGGCGATTTTTATCCCGGCAAGCCAGAATTCCACTTCGCCAAAACTTCCAACACTCATCATATTGATTAAAATAATGAGTGCCGCACTTGCAAGGCTTAGCAGCCACAGCGGAACCTCCGGAAACCAGTATTGCAGAAAGCTGCCTGCCGCAATCACTTCAATCACGCATACCGACAGCCACATGAAACAATACATCCAGCCCATGACAAAAGAAACCCGCTTACCAAAGGCTTCGCGAACAAAATCCTTCATATTGCGGCCCGGATACACCGTAGCCATTTCCGTCATCGCTCCCATAACGACCAGAAGAAGCAGTCCCGCAAAGATATAAGAGAAAATAACGCCCGGACCGGCGAGACTGATCGTCTCGGCACTTCCTTTAAATATCCCGGTGCCGATTACACCGCCCATCGCCATAAAGCTGATATGCCTTGGCCTCAATTTCTTCTGTAATGAAACTTCATCCTGTTTTGCCATTCACATATCCCCCTGATGACTTTCAAATTAACCTATTGATAAGTATAACCTTTTCTGCTAAGGAAACAACTTAAGAAATTCGCAAAGTGAATGAGGAAGTACGAGAGCTCTAATGCCTCATATTCTTTAATAAACGGTAAATAGGTTGTTCCTGGAGCGGATCATAAAGAGCCCGGGGAGGTCCCGAGCTCTTTATTCATTCGTTATGATTATCGCTAGCTCATACCATCACTACTTCAGTGACGGACAGTACTTCATAGTTTGATCATCATCGCATTACATTTATTGCTTCCCAGTTGAGACGATTCTGACATTGCTGATTTTGGACATGTTACCGGAAGTATCGTACGCAACGATAAAATATTGATACATTGTATTCGGCGTCAAGCCGCTATCCTTATAATCCGTCGTATTCGACGTTCCAATGACGGTATTATTCCGATAAACCTTATACTCTGCAATGCCCGCATTATCGAATGAAGGAGTCCATTTCAATTCCACCGTTGAATCGGATACGGCTACCGCTTCTTCGATGGTTGGCTGCATCGGCGCTTCGGTATCCGCGATGGTCGGTGACCACCAGTTACCCGAAACGACAATCATGCTTAGGAGACGCAGCGTATTCCCAAAGTACACATCATCATTCGTGGAGATGGAGGCATTGTGGTCCCATAATCGGTTGAGCCACTCCTGATTCGCCGGATTTATCATGGCGCTGACCATCATCGGCGCAGAAAATGAAGTATCCGTATAATCCACGAGTGCTTTTGATCCATCCAGCTTGTAACCACCATATATTTTGCTTGGATCATTCCCGGTCACTTGGCGAATCCATGACGTCATTTTATTTAGCTGCTCCTTGGCACGAGTTTCCCCTGTCATGAGAGCGTCCGTACCGATCCGCCAAGGAATACGTGAAGAGTTATAACTATAGTCCCCGTCCGTTTCAGACTCCAGGAATGTTGAATCTGCCGGAGCATAGCTGCCGTTTTTCTTGACCACAAAATCGGGCAGCAGCCCCGCATTCGGACTGTACTTTTTGTATAATCCCTCACTGATGGAATAGGTTTTGTCGATGATGCGGTCCCAATTGGCGTCTCCGCTCGCGTTTTTGAAGTCTTTCAAATGCTGAAGCATAAAATCGGAAGGACGTGTAGCACTGCCATATTTAGCATCGTCGTCGCTTACCCAATCTGCAAGCTTCAATGTCCACTCAGCATGATTAACATCACTCTTCATGATCGCGTCAATTACTTTTTTGGCTTCGGCCAAGTAATTGATCTCACCATCGCTTCCCCACTGGCGATCCGCAAGGAGCAACGCATATGCGATATCCATATCACCGTCCGTGGCCGAATCCACGCCGCTGACATCCACGACGGCCTGACCTGTATCGCCCTGCTTCCAAGCCATAAGGTCCGGGTTGATCTTACTTGGATGTGCTCTGAAATATCGATATAGTCCGTCAAAATAAGCCTTAGCTTTAGGATCATGGCCCGCCATATGTGCGGTGATCAGCATCCCGTATCCGTGCGCTTCCGAAACGGTCATCGCTTGATACTTGACATTAAGCTCCTTGTCAAACTCTTCTTGGAACCAGTCCCCGTCGGCATACCAGACGTAGTACTGATCCGGCTCCGTAGATTGAAGATATGGCTTCTTTTTCAAGTATTTCTGCTTCCACTCATCATACAGCCGGGCAACGGTTGCATCCAGTTGCGCTTGTTGCATATGATTTGGCTTGATCGAGCCGGAGGTGTAGGCCGTATGCTGCGGAAACGGCTTGTAAGGCCCGGTGCCTTGTGAAGAAGACATCGTTTTCAAGCGGATTTCTTCAGACGGCAGCGATTCGACTCCTCCCGCAGTAACGGCCGTCACCTTGTACCGATATTCCGTGTCAGGCGTCAGCCCGGTATCGGTATATGTTATTTCCTTGGTTGTTCCAACGTGACTATCGTTGCGGTAAACATGATAACGATCCGGCGCCTTGCCGGATGGGGCTCTCCAGGTCAGGTCAATTTGGAAAGGAGACACGCCTTTGCCCGCCAAACCATCCAAAGCGGATGGGGGCTCATTCCCCTCGGTCTGATTCGAAGTGCTTACCGTGACTGGGCTGGAATTGTCTCTTCTGCCAACAGACTTGATCACCAGATTATATTGGATATCCGGATTCAATTTGTCGATAACAACGCTGTACTGCGACGTTCCCGACTTCACTGGTACATAGAGGCTCCAATGCTTGCTGATCTTGTCATCCTTTTCGTAAATACGGAATCCTCTTACCTGCTCTTTACTTGAGGACGGCGCCTTCCAGGTCAACGTAGCTTTGGTACCTTGGAGTTTAACCTGTGCTCCCTCCACCGGATCCGGTTTGGTGTCTGTTCGTTTGATACCGTAATGATCGTACACCTTCAGCCCATTTTTCCCGTATCCGCTCTTTCCTTCATCTTCAACAGCGGCCGTATAGGCATCGAATTTCAGAATTTGATCTGCAACCGACACATCCGTAAACATTTTTTTCTTCGGCTGGTTGTTAATTGCTGCAAAGAAGTCGTCATACGGTTCGTTCTTGTAATAAAATTTGTTTCCAAACGCATTGGACATCAGATACACCGTTCCTTGAGGATTGACGACGTTGCCTGCTTCGTCTTTTTCCAGTTTTTTCGGATCGATGACCTTGTCCCCGTACATTTGGAAGGAACGCATATACATATGATCGTGAGCTTCAAACACCATATCGATGCCAAGTTCGTCAAAAACCGGAATCAGATTTTTCCTGTAAAATTTAACGCGATCCCCTTCCCATTGCGCGGAATTATCGCCAGCTGCATAAGGCGCTTTGTGAAGCGTCACGAATTTCCACTTCTTGTCGGTCTTCGCCACCGTATTCCGCATCCAATCAATCTGATTCCAAAACTGTTCGTGCTGATCATCATCCCAGTCGACGGAGCCGTCTTCGTTCAGCTTGCCGTCAAACTGCGAGTTGTACACCATGTAAAGCGCGTCGCCGTATTCAAAAGAATAGACCGAGCCATCATGTGTCGCATCCACCACTTTCCGTGGCAGATTGAAATGGTTGTAAAAGTTATTATTCGGCGTTGTGGCATCCCCGTCCCAATCCGATACTTCGTGTCCGCCCAGTACGGGTACAAATGGCACTTTCATCAGATGCTCCTGCGCGAGCCCGAGCATCCACTGCCACTGCTCTTCCAGGTCGCCATTATCAACCAGATCGCCGGCATTGATCAGAAATTTGGGGTTACCAATATGTTCATAAGCTTTCTTGAAGGTATCTGCCCATGGTTCAAAGCCTGATTTGCTCGAGGCCTGAGAATCGGCTCCCACGATAAAGCGATATGGCTGCGGTGTTGCTGTATCGGTTTTAAACGATCCCACGGAGCTCCAAATCGAACCGTCGCCTACCCTGAATACATAATCGGTTCCCGGCTTTAATCCATTCGCGCTTGCTTTATGGCTGAAAAACTTTTTCTTCTTACCCGTCGTTCTGTCACCTTTGGCCATGTAAGTCGAAATTTCCTCGGAAGTTCCGGTGAATTCAAGAACACCCTCTTTCGGAAACACGTTACCGGTTCCCGTTGATTCGGCTACCTGGACTTTCGTTCCGGCCGAGGTATCCGTGTACCAAGCGAAAGCCATGCTTGTTTTAGGATCGCCGTTCAAGGTCATGTTAATGAGTTTCGGCTGAGAGACTGAACCTACAGTCGTAAAACTCCACTCGATATTTTGAATCAGGGGAGAGCCGTCTTTTCCTTGGACCGCAGTTTGGGGAATGGTAACCCTGTAGCTTTTCCCTTGACCTAATCCGCCATGCCCAATGCGCAAGGTCGTTTGGTTTATGACATCGACGGCAAGGCTTGGAACAGGCTGATTCTGGCCATCCCGAACCGTGATATCCTGTTTGGCCGTTACCGTGATCGGTTTATTAAACTTAACCTCAATCGGCGTTGTTACGGCAACATTTTCCGCACCTTGTCCCGGCACATAGGAAATGTCGATGGTAGGCTGTTCAGGCGTTGTTCCAGAAATCGGTTCTCCGGTTACGCGAATGTTCCGAATTTTACTGGAACCTCCCGATCCAATGCCTTTCGGATTATCTTTAGGGTTGGTTGGCTTATTAGAGTTAACCACCCAGCGAATATACAGCATTTGCTTATCGTCTGCATTCGGCAGGGAGACGTTATTAAGTATGCAGGATTGATTAGGACAATTGTAACTTGAAACGATATTCATCTGAACCGTGCCTCCCGGAACGTCTGTCCATACCGTTCGGTCGGTACTTACCTGTACTTTGAAATCGTTAGGAGCGGAACCCGAAGAGCTTTGCTCCGAGGATAGTTTGATATTCTTGTAGGCTGAAGTAGAAACCATGGCCAACCAATATTTCTTGCCCTGGCCGTTATCCCAGCCCTGGTAGCTAATATCTTGGGCTTTACTGTCGTAGTATTCAAAATATCCTCCGATCTGTTGTAGGATGGAGGAAGACTTGTTGAGCCCTCCGGTTGCAGGATGGATGCCTCCTTCTCCCTTGTTCTTGAAGACCCATTCGGCGATTAAGGCCTCGGCCGCTTTCCCCGGCCCATCGGAGGCTAGCTCGGGCTTACCCGTCACGGAGTCGGCATATGAATTTGCCGGCAATGTCCAGGGGATCAACAATAATGCTAAAAACAATAAGAACATTTTTTGCGGATTCCTTCCTCTTTTCTTCTTGATTCGCATGCTTTGCACCCCTTTCCCGTTCAACATGAACGGTTTGGCTTGAGGATTCGATATGAATCCCGCCTTCTTGAATATATCCGATGTTTTCTCAGGATTCTCGCGGAATCTTATTTAAAAATGGCCCTTTTCAACATATATTGCTGTTATTTTGATTAACAATTCAATCGGCTTCGGGTACAATGAGGACATCATGACATAGCTGGATTTTCGTGAGAGGTGATTTGACATCAACTTTTTTTGCTCCGATCCCTTTTATATCAGTCGAGAGAGCAAATCCCGATCGAGTATTCCTTCATTCCACTATCACGACGCTTATGAAATTCTGTATATTGTCTCTGGCGAGCTGCATTATTGTATTGGAAGTCAGCCGTTTCAGCTTGTGGGCGGTTCCATGCTGCTCATTCGTAAGAATGACGGACATCGTCTGATCAATCCTAACGGTGCGCCATTTGAAAGGGTGACCCTGCTCTTCCAAGAAGATTTCTTAGGTGGGTTGTTGACCGAGGATTCGTCTTTTCATCCTCTCTCCCCTTTCCAAACAGGTTCCGGCTCCATCCGGTTAAAGGGTCAGGAGCAGGGGTATGTCGAAGGGATTTTTGCGAAGATGGCCGCCGAATCGGTCAACGGATTTCCAGAGTCGAATTTCTATCTCAAAATCCTGTTGTCCGAGCTTTTGGTGTTCATCCACCGTATTCTAAACAGCGGCCGTCAATACATAAATGCCTCAACCAACCAGGTTCATCAGCGTATTTCCCATATTGCCCACTTTATCAATCACCACTACGAACAGCGTCTGACATTAGAGGAACTCACCAGCCGATTCCATGTAAGTCCCTCCCATCTTAGTCGAACCTTCAAGGAATCAACAGGGTTTACTCTGATCGAGTATGTGAATCACGTACGGATCAAGCAAGCGTGTCATTTGTTGAAAGAATCCCATTTACAAGTTTCCGAAATCGCCGAAAGCGTCGGCTTCGAAAATTCCACCCATTTCGGCCGCACGTTTAAAAGCATAATCGGTCTCTCTCCCCTGAAATTCCGTAAAAATCATCAGGCGGATATACGGCCGTAAACAACAAAGAGCCGAATTCCTTTAAGGGAATTCGGCTCTTTGGAACGTATGTTATGAGTACACAGACAACAGTTAGTAGTGCAAACTAATCCAAGTAATTGTAATATTCGATAATATCCGCTATCGTTTGCTTCTGATTCTTGGTTAAAGTGTAGTCTGTCGATTTATTGGATATATCCTCAAATCGTACAATGATTTCATCATTTGCTGGAATCACGTTACCAAGTAGGTCTTCCATTTTTTTATCTACATTTATATCCACTATTTCTGTCATTCCGGAACCAAAAAGATCCACATCATTCACTTTATCCATCGGGTTGAAATCAAGCTCCTGCAATTTGTCTCCTGCACGGACCTTCACTTTGGTAAACACAAATAAGGCTTTTTTTGCGTCCTCCTGATACCCAACTCGTAAGATCATGTATTTTTTGGAATCCTTTACGCCGATGTAAGGATAGAAACTCAAGCCTTTGGTAACACCCGCGGATGGTGAGATAAAGGTAATATTTTCGACTTTATCTTCTTTAATTTCAAATTTGGACTCCAGTTCCGTTTTCCGATTCTTGATCTTAGACTCTATGTCGGTTTTCAGTTTCGTATATTCATCCTTTTTCTCAGCTTTAATAGCTTCGTCGACTACTACATTGGCTTGAACATAGTTTCCATTTTTGAATAAATCCTGTGCTTCGGCAAATTTGGCTTCATGATCATCAGTCTTGCTAGCACTTGCACTCTTCGCTGTTGTGCCGTTACCTGGATCGGATGAGGAATTGTCGGATAATCTGCCAATGACAAAAAGAACGACAAGAACCCCCACAATTATTAGCAAAATCTTTTTAAACTTCGACTTTTTTTTCTCCACTGTTACATTTTTCCCCCTTAAGGCTTATGAAATATAGTTCTATAGTATCATCGAACTATTCCAATATCAACCGTTTGAGAGATTATAAACCAAAGAGTCAAGTATAACCTTATATGACGTTGCCAATACTGTTATCTACCAGTTTTCTATTTCACAAGAATCCTAATAGTTTACATAATATTTATTATGTAATATTTAGTTTCCCGGGTACAACTCGTGGATTTTGGAAACCAGATCTACTGAATTGGTATGGAACGCTTCGTTTGAATCCATCCATACCGATTTCAGAAAATAAGAAGCATGAAACCGCCATCCCTGATGGTCCGGATTAAAATCAAGTTGAATCTCGCGCCCCGGACTTCCCCGGTACACCCTGGAACCCGGCTTGCGCCAACTGCCAATTCTAGTGATCCTGTCCGGATTCTGGCCCGTAATATATGTAAACCGTTCATTGTAAGGAATGTCCTTCAAATAAAACTTTGGACACCCCACAGCAAATACATGGATACCCCGAAAGTCGTACTTCTCCTCCAAATAAAGCCCTGCCTTATAGGCGACCACGCCTCCAGCGCTGTGCCCGATCAGGATCAGTTGATCCGTATCTGCTGCATGCTCGCGGATGATCTGCCCTGCGTTCACTACCCGGCGAGACTGCTCGCGAACCAAGTCATAGCCAACTTGAGTAAGCTGCCGGGCTAGCAGATGGATTAACGAGGACCCCGCTATGCCGTTTGCCATCCCATACGGAAAGATCATCAAGATTTTGGCATTCGGATATCTTCGGGCAACCTCGCTTGCAGCATCTTCAAAATTATTACGATAGGTCAGGACACCGGCAAAAAAACAAACCACCGTCCGGCACTTTATCGAACATGTGCTATAGGAGGATACGAACGTCTCTGTCATGACTTCACAGTCCACCTCCAAAAGTGTTCCATTCTTACGCTGTAACCATGTGAGAAAACCCCCATGACCACAACGCGATTCATATCTGCATTGTAGCATGAGGGTCCTCATATTTTCATATCTTGTTCGTCTTATTTTTTGGCAGCCAGCCATTGGGACAGCACATTAATTTCGTCTTCCGTCAGCTTGCCTTGGAATGCCGGCATTCCATTGCGCCCATTCGAAATGATACCTGCAATTTCGCTGGCATCGTGCTTGGAGCCTACGTTTTGGAGGCTGGGAAAGTTTCCGCCCCCGCCTAAGTCGGTAGCATGGCAAGCCATGCAGTTGGCATTGTACAGCGTCATCGCTGCATCGTTGTTGGCATCCCCGCCGGTTGCTCCTTCCTGTGGAGCTTGTCCCCCGTTATCTGCTGGAGCTGGAGCAGGCTCTGCTGCATCATTTCCACCGCATGCCACCACTGCAAAAGCAAAAGCTGACAAAAGCATGACAAACAGCAACCCTTTTTTGAACATGTTTGAAACTACCTCCTTTTGTAAAATGCAAGTTATACGAGCAACCCGCCCTTTTTGCTGTATTCGAGGATTCCGTCCGCTGCGCGATACGCAAGAGCCCCGACCGTACCTGTCGGATTATAGCCGCTATTATGCGGGAAAGCGGATGCACCCACGACAAACAAATTTTCCATATCCCACATTTGCATGTAGTTGTTGATGGCTGAATTGCCAGGATTCTCACCCATAATAACCCCACCGGTATTATGAGTCGATTGGTATGTCGTTATTTCGTAAGGTCCCAGTTCCTTCAACTTCATAATATTCTGGGCCCCCATCTCCTGCAGGATCTCCGCGCAGCGATCAGAAAGATACCTAGCCAACTGACGGTCCTGCTCTTCGAAATCGAACGTGATTCGAATCAACGGATCTCCGTATGCATCCTTGTAAGTGGGATCCAAGTCTAGGTAGTGATGCCGATAAGGCATAGAAGATCCTTGGGAGCCCACGGACAGCACGCTGTTTGCATACTTCAAGGAATTCGCCTTAAACTCTTTTCCCCAACGCGGTGTATCCTCCGGAACAGGATTGTTCTGAATGGGTCTTTGTCCTGTTACCGTATGGGCGATGTTCCCCCCATGTATGAACTTCAGATCCGAGTGATCAAAATTGTCGCCGTTATAATCGTCCAAGCCCATTCCTAAGCTTCCCGCTCCAGCAAACAGATTGAATTGATCCTCAAAAAATCCGGCGGCGGTCCCCTTGATGACCTGATAAGCATAGTTTTTGCCAATCACACCTGTTCCGCTGGACGAGTCGTACGGTTTACCGATCTTAGAGAGAAGCATCAAACGAGTATTATTAAATACATACCCCGTTGAAACGACGATATCCGCTGGCTGTTCGATTTCCTCTCCCGTCGTTAGGTCCGTGTACATGACACCTGTTGCCTTACCTCCCGTATGCAGGATTCGTCTTACATAGGAATGGGTCCGGATTTCGAACTTTCCGGTTTTTTTGGCAACAGGAATCACGGTAACGACCGGATCCGCTTTCGCCCCGTATTCACACCCAAACCGCTCGCAATACCCACAATACTGACAACCTGCACGGGCAATGCCATCCGGATTCGTATAGCTTTCCGACAGATTGGCTGAAGGCACCGTATAGGGATTGAGCTTCAGTTTTTTCGCCGCTTCTGTGAACATCTTCATGGATGGCGTGTGAAGCATAGGCGGTGTCGGGTAAGGATTCGAACGTTTCCCTGCCAAGGGATTTTCCTCGCCGGAGATGCCGGTCGTCTTCTCAAACTTATCAAAGAACGGCTCAAGCTGATCATAGGTTATACCCCAGTCCTGGATCATCATTTCCGGCGGTATTTTATCTTTCCCATATCGTTCTTCCGTCATGCTCCGAATTTTAAAATCGTAAGGCAAGAAACGGAATGTTTGCCCGTTCCAGTGCACCCCGGCTCCTCCCAATCCCTCGCCTAACAAGAACGAGCCATATTGCCTCATTGGAAGCGCACGTATTTTTTCAGTGCTTCGAAATGTAATCGTTTCTTTGGAGAGGTCCTGCATTAAATCGTACCGAAGCGCATAACGGAGTTCATCGTGAGCCATGTAATAGTCTTCCGTCACTCTTTCTTTACCTCGCTCCAATCCGACAACGGATAAACCGTTCTTGGTCAGTTCCGAAGCGATAATGCCGCCAGCCCAGCCGACGCCAATGATGACAACATCCGTTTTAGGTAATTTTTTAGCCATATCTATACTCCTCTCGCTATCGTGAGCCGTTATAGGTGATCTTTTAAACTCTTAGGCGGGATGACGGTAAAATTCTTCTCGATAATATTCGTGTAAGCCATTTGGTTACCCGGATATTGCCGCATCGCCCAGCCCTGCATATTTTTATTGCCACCATATAGCGGATCACTGTAAACACCTTCTAATGTGCTGCTGCGGAGCAGGTTGAAGAACCCGCTGGCTGAGATCGTTGTCAATTTGACCTCATCGTTCTGAAAGGCTGTTAACACGGCATCCTGTTCCTCTGGCGACAGGCTCGGGAAATCTTTCTGATAATTTTTTTGGCTGTAGTTCTGAATTTCGCGCAGCCCAATGTAGAAAATCTCTCGTCTTCTTAATCGTCCCTGATAACCTTGCGTTTTCTCTCCAACATAAAAAGGCGGCTGCATGTAGTCTCTTGCATTAAAACCCCAATCACCGGCCAACTGGTGGTCGATGAAGAATGCAGCGCCAAGTTCTTTGGCGCCAGGACCATTGTCATCCGCAGGAAATATACGCTCTACGGCTGCTTCCGTGATCCGGTATTGTTCCTGGTTGAAGAACATTAATGCTTGATTGTAGTTGTTTTCATTCGTCTCAGGAGCTGGCACTGCAGGCTGAGTTGCCCGCTTCGGCAGCAGATAACCGAGTACCCCGCCCAGCACGACACCTCCCACGGCATACCCGGAGTTTCTCAGAAACTTTCGCCGTGACATCGTCTGTGAGCTGCCAGACTTCGATGGTTTGGTTTGTTGTTCGTCTTGTTCGCTCAAACTCTCAGCACCCCTACTCTTTATCATTTGGAATAATGGGTATTGTCCCCATCAAAATTTCATTCATACATTATTCTCCATCCGGGCATGATAAAAACACTAATGATATGGAGGCGAATGCTCATGAATCAATTGTGGAGCAAGTGGAGAGGTCCAATATTGGGCTCAGCACTGCTTCTTTCTTTAACAGCTTGCTTAAATCAAAACGACAATCAACAAAATGCGCAATCCATGGAACAGCGTAATGCGGATGCCGTACACTTGCACAGTACCGATGTGATCCCAAGCTATCATGGGCCCAAGACCGAAACGACCAATGTCCACGGGAAAACCACAAGCGGTATGGGCATGTCCGTGTACAGCATGATCGGCTCTTCCAGCCTGCATGAAGGCGGTGTCTCTTCCCATGTCCAGTCAAGACTCGCAAGTTCAGGCATTGAAGGAGTCAAAGCCTTTGTCCTGAATGACACGATTATTCTGGCACGTGCAGAATCACGCGTTTCTTCTAACCAATATGACAACATGCAGCAAAAGGTTTTAAGTCAGACGCAAGGAATGTCGGGTAAAGGTGAACCAAACCAGGGTGTGATCGGGGCCAAGTCTGCGGACAACGATAATATGTCGCAAGCCAAAGAGCAAGTGAAAAGCATGTTTAACGAAGAAGTGCAAATTCTAACGGTAACGAATCCGCAAGCTCCTGAGCTGATCGACCGAATTGCCTCGAAGCTGCATGGTGCGCCGCGCGACGAGTCGATCGCCAGAGATATTACAAAGCTGCTGCAAATGGCATCGGATAAAAAATAGGTAAAGGAGTTGATCATATGCCTCTAGGAAATATCGGTGTGACAGGGCTGATCCTCATTCTGTTGATCGCCTTAATTATTTTCGGTCCTTCGAAGCTGCCTGAACTGGGCCGTGCCTTCGGTCGTACACTGAGCGAGTTCAAAAACTCAACGCGTGAACTGGTTTCGAGCGAAGATATCCATGATGGAGATAAATTGAAATGATCGAGCACGAGCAGGCACAAGAACAGGAGCAGCATATATTGGAGCACTTAACAGAGCTCCGCAAGCGGATTCTCATCACATTGGGCACCTTTTTGGTAGCCCTTTGTGCCGCTTTTCTGTATGTTGAACCCCTATATGAAATGTTGACTCGAGACGTGGAGGGTAAGCTTCAAGTATTGGGACCAACGGACGTGATTTGGGTATACTTCATGATTGCAGGCGTTATAGCTCTGGCGGTGACGATGCCTGTTGCCGGATTTCAGGTATGGCGTTTCGTCGTACCCGGCTTAAGCACCATTGAGCGGCGTGCTTCTCTGGCGTATATCCCCGCGATCGGAGCCCTTTTTTTATTGGGGTTGGCTTTTGGTTACTTTGTCATTTACCCCATGGTCCTGTCCTTTCTGGATTCGCTGTCGCATCATTTCATAACAGCTTATACAGCTGAGCGATACTTCCGTTTTATGGTGCATATGACCGTACCGTTCGGTGTGCTGTTCGAAATGCCCGTCGTTATCATGTTCTTGACCTCGATTGGCATCCTGAATCCGCTCCGCTTAGCTAAAATGCGGAAAATTGCCTACTTGCTGCTGACGATAGCAGCTGTTACCATTACACCGCCGGATATCGTGTCGGACATTCTTGTCATTGTGCCCCTGTTGCTTCTATATGAAATTAGCGTTGGACTGTCTCGCATTGTATACCACAAAAGGCTGACCAAGCTGGAATTGATAAGCGAATAAAAACCCGGTTCGAATCAGGGACATTGCGAATAGATACTAAAAAAGCTTGGAGATCTCTTTTAGATCCCAAGCTTTTAATATGAGTAAGAATATTATACTAACCTTAGAAAATCGTAGGCACCATTCCGCCATCCATACGGATTGGAGAACCTTTAAACGCGGATGCGTAAGGACTGCACAGGAATGCAGCCAGTCTACCTATTTCGATAGGCTTGATAAATCGCTGTATTTCGGATTGAGGTAGGTTCGTAACCATAAATTCCTTCTCTTTTTCAGAAAAAGTCATATTTTTATCAGGGTACATTCCTTCTATGATTTGGTACACATTCTCTGAGAGGGTTGGTCCTGGCATAATCGTATTAACGGTCACTTCCGTTCCCCTGGTTAATTTGGACAAGCTCTTAGACAAGGATAAGAGCATTGATTTTGTCATGCAGTATTGAGGCATTTGTCCTGAAGGCATTACGGCTTCTTCGCTGGCTATAAAAATAATGCGCCCATCATCACGTTTCAACATATGTGGCAAGTAAAATTTAGTTAATCCATTAGCTGCAAGCACATTCGTACGGAAATATTTCTCCCATACCTCATCATCAACATCCTCATACTGCATAATTTCATAAATACCCATGTTGTTAACTAAAATATCCACATGGGGATATTTTTCAAACAAAGCTTCTCTTTGCTTTGCATCCACGATATCGGCTGTAGCATTTTGAGGAGACGTCGCCGGGAATTGGGACTTGATGTCATTCACGGTTTGCTCGACCTCTTCATGATTTCGTCCATTAATGAGTACATGAACACCTTCTCTTGCAAGTTCAATAGCAATGGCCTTACCTATGCCTTTTGTTGAACCGGTAACTAGAGCCGTTTTATTGTTTAATCCCATATCCATAATATAATCATTTCTCCTTTGTGATCCGGATAATGATTATATTACTTTGTCAGGAATATTGAGTAACTAGCACATAGCGCCAAAGTACTTGTATAACACGCCAATTGATAATACTAAAGCAACACACTGAAGTAACCTGCAACCTCTCTATAGAAACCGTTTAGTTGAGAACGCTTGAATTCATGGTCAGCATTCCCTGCCGTTGTTCCGATGGCGAATGGGTACTGAGATGCTCAGTACGCCAATTTGATGGAGTATCTCCTTCCCAAAGACGGAAGGCACGGTAGAACGAGTTCTGATCTTCATATCCAATCAAAAAAGCAACTTCTTTGAGATCGAGCGAGGGGTCTGCCAAGTACTCAATGGCCTGCTCGTGTCTAGCTTGCATCAGCAATTGCTTGAAGCTCGTATTTTCTTCCGTTAACCTGCGCTGTAACGTACGATCACTCATATTGAACTCCTTCGCCACAGACTGAATGTCAGGTCGCCCTCCTGTAAGACTGCGCTTCATGATCCACTTAACCAGGTCGGTAATGGATTGGTTGCTCTGTAGTTCATCAAGCGAACGGTCCAGAGCGGGAGTTAGGATCTCCAGCAATTCTTCGTTATACGAGATAAAAGTGCGGTCCAGATCTCTTCGATAGAGCGTCAACCGGTTACGCGTAGCACCCATCCGGATACGACAGCCAAAATAAGCTTCAAGAGCTTGGACATCGCCCATAGGCTGCGAAAATTCAACCAAATGTGCGGTCAATGGTTGACCTGTGCCCCGGCGTCCAAGCTCCAAAAGACATGCTAGTGTGATACCCACAAGCAGCGGAGGACCGGGCTGTTCGCCTGGATTCAGCCATTCCAGCTCGATGGTACAGTACTCGCCTTCCTCGGTAATCAGCAAGCCTTCGGGTGGACATAGTTGTTTATACCGAGCCATTCGGTTTAGAGCATCGCGGTAGTCACGAGCGTGGTAAGGCGCTAAGACGGTCGGTGGGTACTGCGCCGTTTCAAAAACGGTCGCAAGCTTGATGATGGCTTGGGCCGTGTCACCAATGAGATCGGAATAAGCCTTCCAGATCGCGAAATATTGGGCGGTGGTGACTATAGACTCCGCCGTTATGATGGTAAGCGGTAATTGTGCTTTACGTGCTATGTCATGAGCGGCAATCCCTAATTGATGTAATCCTTCCCAAAATCCCGGCGGGATTTTAATACGGCCAGATGCATAATGCTTCATTTATAGGGCTCCTTTATATACTGTTTATTGTAATGTTAGATATTCCTTGATCCTGTCCAGGATGGAACTTGCTATCCTGTATTGGACTTCTTCTGTTAGCATTTCTTCCTCTTCTTGCGGATTGGTTAAGTAACACATCTCCAGCAGAACGGCAGCCATATTGGTCGATTCTGGATCGTGCTGTGTTTGTTTGCCATGCGAGCGATCATTCGAACTGGTTATATCCGCCATACGATAGCTTGCTGAACCTTCATTCGAAAGATTATTATACAGCAAAATAATGAATATTGCTGACAATATAAGCGGTATGATCGTTGCACCCTTTTTCATCCGTTTTCTCCCCTTCTTTAAACGTGTGTACAAGGGTGACATCAAGATCAAGTGGAGATGAATCAACATCAATTAAAAAAAGCGCAGAACCGAGGTTCTACGCTTTTTATTGAGATACGTCCTTATTCTTCATCCTCGCCAGTAATTCTTAATGGTGTCGCCACTTCCAGCCTTTGGCCATTATCTGAAAATGCGATAACCCGACTGATGACAATGCCTTCCTCGGCATCTTCATGAACAACATATTGCAGCACAATCGTCTGGCCTGCCCCAAGAGGCGCTTTGACCTGGGAGCAGTTCCGGAATCACGGTTGTGAAACCGGTCAGTGATTCCCATCATTTTTCGTGGCTTTCCGAATCCATCTGCTCTGAAGCTGCTGCAGGTAACCATCCTTCCAGCAGCGCTCCCCCTTCCGGATGATTGCTTGCGGCAAGCTCGCCTCCGTGCTGTCTAACAATTCTTTGTGAAATGGTTAAGCCTAATCCGCTTCCTCCAGTAGAGCGGCTTCTGGAGGCTTCCCCGCGATACAGCGGTTCAAATACACGCTCAAGTTCTTCCAGAGAGAAGCCCGACCCGGTATCGCGTATCGCAAACATAACCTTATTGCCATCTTTGTTGCACAGGACTTCGATGTCACCAGCTGTAGGTGTGTGTCTGACGGCATTATCCAGAAGATTGTTCATGGCTCGCTCCAATAAATGCATATCTCCATTGATGATGCAGCCATCTGTTACACGGAATGAGATCGAGATGCCTTTTTGCCGAGCCAGCGGACTCAGACTGTCCATCGAATTCCGGATTACCTGGTTAAAATCAACCGTTTTAGTGTTCAGTTCCGACTCCACATACTCCATTTTTGTAAAGGTGAACAGATCCTCTACCAACCGATCCAATTGTGCTGATTTATCCTTGCAAACCGCCACATATTGGGCCATTTTTTCCGGAGATTGAGCGATCCCTTGCTCCAGACCATCCAAATAGCCCCGCAAAGCGAACAAAGGTGTACGCAAATCATGCGCAACTGCCGCAATGACGAATCGGCGTTCCTCCTCCAATTCGGCCTGTTTTCGATAGGATTGCTCAAGCCCCTTGACCATAACATTGAAACCGTCGCGGACTTCAGCGATTTCGGCGATCCTCGACATGGGTAACCGAACATCCCAATCTCCTGTTGCAATTTGTCTAGCTGCGATTCCCATCTTCTCAAGTGGTTTAAGAACGAATCGCCTCATTTCCATTCCAACAACAAAGATCGCAAGCAGCAGCCCGACAAAAGCCGACATCACTTGAAATTGATTGGACTGAGGCAGATACAGAATAACCCTTCCCAGCAGCTGGCCGTCCTTGATGACAGAGAATCGCTCTGTTGATATCTTAGTGCCTCGTCGATCTGGATTGGAACGATAAATATCCTGATCTGCTGCGGATTGAATGAGAACATCCATCTTCGCTTCGCGCAATGCCGAATACAATTGGTTTTGCCAGTCGGAATCCGTCCATTGGTCTGTGCCCGATTCAATTCGCTGAGTCATTTCCGATATATTTCGTTGCAGCGTCTCATTTTGCAGCCGACCTTTTTCGAAGCTGAGCGTCTTCGTCTCCATAAAGTGAGCAGCAACAAAGAAGATCCACGGCAAAGTGAGAATAAAGACGAAGCAGAGCATAGTAAACGTGCGAATGCGGAGTGACCTCATGTTACCCTCCCTCAAAGCGATACCCTACTCCCCATACGTTGACCAGGAATATCGGTTGGTTCGGATCGGCTTCGATTTTCTCGCGAAGCCGGCTGAGATGGACCCGAATCGTGTGCCTGTCGCCCACCCCATCCCAAAATTTCGCTAGTAATTGTTCATAGGAGAAAACATGTCTCGGGTGTTCGGCAAATAATCGCAGCAACTCATATTCCCTGGGTGTGAGCACGACATTATTTCCATCCACTAGTACTTCTCTTGTGGACAGATTTAACTTGATTCGCCCGTAATCCAAGACTCTGCTATCCATTTGCTGCGGGGAAGCGGAACGGCGCAATACCGCTTTCACTCGGGCAACGATTTCCCCAGGTGAAGCTGTTTTAACGATGTAATCATCGCCTCCGAGAGTCAGGCCTCGAATCTTATCCACATCATCGCTGCGAGCACTCAAGAACAGGATCGGAACATGGCTCTCCCCGCGAATCCGGCGGCAAAACTCAAATCCGTTTTGTCCCGGCATCATAATGTCCAGAACAATACAATGAATGGAGTTCTGCTTAAATATGTCCCACGCTTGAGCGGTATCGCAAGCAGTTTTCACTTGAAAGTTGTCATTCTCTAGAAAATCTCTTAATAACTCAACGATGCTTTGGTCATCGTCTACAACCAGTATCGTCTTGAAAACACTCATGTTTATCCCACCTTTGCTTTCCTAGTTTATCATTTTTTTAGCTAGAACTAACGCGAGCTTATGTATTGTGATGATTTGTTTATACTTTTGTGACCTTTCTACATCTTCGTTTGAGATATTCGTTTGTTATGCTTCTATTTGCGCACACAGACAGCCAATATTTCGGGTGATCTTCCTGCGCAGTCATCGATAAAGGAGGTTTACATATGGGTTTGGAAAATAACGCTTTCTCGTTCTTTCCTTTTGGCGCTTTGTTTTGTCTCACGCTCTTCTCTTTCCTGGCGGTTCGAGTATACACGATTCGTCATCGTTACAAAAACGATCATCAAAAGGATGATATCGCTATGATTCTGAAGAACCGAATGGCCAAAGGTGAAATTGATGAGAAGGAATATCGCATGCTGAAAGATCTTCTAACCAAATAGAGACAAGGAGAATTTATTGATGCTAAACGTTCAAATCGTGTTGTTTGATGGCTTCGATCTTCTGGATGCGTTAGCACCTTATGAGGTCTTTTGCGCCGCAGCCATGAATGCTGAAAACGAGTTAAACGTAGAATTAGTCACGGCCGAAGGACCAAGATCCGTGCCTAGCGGCATCAACGGGTTGAGGATTGAAGCAAATGGCAGACTGGACCCGGAACGTGAGGGCATCATTCTCGTTCCGGGCGCGTCCGGCGACGTCGAAGGTGATGGGCCCGATTCGATTCCGACTATTCTGGGCCGGGCCTTGAGTACCGAATTGACCAGGTTGATCAAGCAGGCTCTCCAGCAAAAAGACATTACCGTCGCTACGGTCTGTGGCGGTTCCCTGATTCTTGCTATGGGAGGCCTCTTAGATGGCCGGCCGGCGGTAACGAACCACCTGGGCATGGACTTACTTGGTGCAACTGGAGCAGTTCCCGTCTCGGCTCGCGTCGTGGACGACGGTAATCTGGTCACTGGCGGCGGTGTAACTTCAGGACTCGATGTAGCGCTATATCTGGTCGAACGTGAACTTGGGCCTCGTATCGCTCACGCGGTCGAGCAGTTATTCGAATATGAACGAAGAGGCACGGTCTGGAAGGATACAGGGATAAAGCCTAACGTTAATAAATCAGTGACGAGTGACGAACCAAATGTCGCGGTGAACATAACAGCGATGACACCCACGCCCAGCTCCCAGCATAGCAAAAGCATACAGGCATCGGTCTTCGACGGGGATTGGGAGACCACTATCGCTACGCCCGTTGGGAAGATGGAGGTCAAGCTCTCCATATTGACAAGGAACGATATGATCCAGGGCACGGCAACGCAGGGGGATGAAACCATTGAGTTTATGAACCCTGTGCTTCAGGATAACAAGCTGGCCTGGTCACTACGAATCACGAAACCCATGCGCTTGAATCTCAAATTTGAAGTTGTCGTCGATGGAGATCACATGGTCGGTATAGCCAAAGCTGGCCTTCTGCCTGCATCCAAATTAACAGGAAATCGGGTTTCCTGATCGTAAAAAAGAAAAACCGCGGCATACACGCGATAATGGCTTCCAAGGATGTATGTCGATCGAGTTTTTCTTTACCAGGAATGGTGTGTATCAAATCTAGAGTTTCAGGAGTTGCGAGCGGATGAAGAAACGAAAATCGTTATATCTATTGCTGGCCTGTATCAGCATTCTATTTATACTACACGCCTTGGTGAAAAACTATTGGATCGATCCCGCTGCTTCGGGGTTTTTAAGTCATAAGACCGGGCTGAAGCGCGAGCTCAATCTCCCGGTTTGGCTAAATGTTATGTACGTTCATGTTGCATTCGCATGTATGGCCATGGCATCGGGACTGGTTAACTTTTCGAATCGAATATTTGAAAGAAGCCGCCGGCTCCATCGTGTAAACGGTTATGTATATATCGTATCCGTACTGCTAGTTGTGCTGACTTCCGGATATATGGCCCCCTATGCCACTGGCGGAAAATTAAGCAGTATGGGATTCAATCTGCTGAATATGATCTGGCTGTTTATCACCATTACGGCGCTCGTCCAAATCAAGAGGAAACGGATCATCGGTCATCGAAATTGGATGATTCGTAGTTATGCCTTTTGCTTCACGAACATGTTGATTCATCTCATTACTTCCCTTTTTCATCAGGGATTCGGGTATGTTTACGCTACCAGCTACACCATCGGCGTTTACGGCTCAATTGCGCTGCTGCTAGTTATTCCTGAAATTATCATCAGAACAAATCGAAAGGAATTGGTATAAGAATGAAAAGAATACTTAGCTTACTCATGTCGTTTACGCTAGTTCTAAGTCTGTTAGCCCCCGCAGCAAGCGCGGAAACAAAAAAGAATCAGGATCCATCCAAAGACAAAAGCGTGCATGTACAAATCGTATTATTCGATGGATTTGATCTGCTGGACGCATTAGCGCCTTATGAAGTATTTGCTGCAGCTGGAATGTACACTGGAGGAAAAGTTACGGTAGAATTGGTATCTGCAGAAGGTAAGCGTTCGGTTCCGAGCGGGCTGGATGGACCCACGCTTGAAGCCCAAGCCGTATTAGACCCTAATCGTCCCGGGATTATTGTAGTTCCTGGAGCTTCGGGAAAGCCAGCGGGGAATACCGCAGATGCAATCCCCAACATATTAAGGCAGGCTAAGGATACGGGCTTAACCAGTATGGTGAAACAAGCTATGAATAATAAGGAAGTTACGGTGGCTACCGTGTGTGGAGGTTCATTGCTGCTGGCTATGGATGGTTTATTGAAGGATAGATATGCTGTCACCAATCAGATAGGCATGGGTGCATTAGGAGCTCTCGGTGCAATCCCAGTTGATGCAAGAATCGTGGAAGATGGTCCTCGCTTGGTGACTGGCGGAGGTGTTACTTCCGGACTTGATGTGGCCTTGTATTTGGTTGAGCGTGAAGTCGGGCCACAGATTGCGAATGCCATCGAAAAGTTATTTGAATACGAGCGTAGAGGCACGGTGTGGCAAGCAAAAGGCATCACGCCGATTAGCTTTGAGACGAGCCAGGAGACGTCTAAAAAAGTACAACCGGCTGTACCGGGGACTAAAGCTGAAAAGTGAGGAATCGAGGCAATCGGGGAGCATGGAACCTCGTCGGCCCCACCTGCCGCTATTAGAGATATCTAGTCACAATGATTACATGTCGTTTCATTTACTCGCTTAAAGAAATTGCATGAATTCATCAAAAAAGCCGCAATTATGCGGCTTTTTGCGTGTATGTTATTCTCTATCAAAAAATCTACTATACCCTTTTTGAAAATCTGGCTTGCGATGATTATTCTGGAGAGTTTCAACCATCGCGATAGAAAGAGATCACGTTTGTTTTGTCTAAGATGACAACATCTTTCTCGTATCCCGTGTTGATGAATTCAATGGTTGATAAATCACTTCTCCTATTTCAGCTTTCACAAGTTCCAGCTTACACGCAAGCAACTGCTCATTCATTGTGATTTCCCCCACATTGCATAAATCCATCATGTTCCTATCGCGAACACATGCTGATACTTATCATTACCACACTGAATACCTTTACCCTTTTGAAGATAAGGTACCTTCTAAAAATGTAAAAATCAAACCAGCAAGTTCTTCTGCATGTGTCAGCGTAACCATATGGTCAGCCCCCTCAATTACTTCGAAACGGATGTCTTGAACACGCTTGAACTGTTCCGCAATTCGTTGCATATCCTCCCATTCGACCGTTCCCTGAATAAACAGCGTCCTTGCAACAAGCTCCTCCAACCGCTCGATGGCTGGCGGCATCGGCCATACAACCTCAAAGCTCTTCCACTCACTAAACACTCTGGTCATATACAGCGTGTGCATCTCGCGCAAAAAATCCCGTTCAGCGCTGGACATCGTCACACGATAATTCGGACCGCTCAACGATTGTTCAACCAGACGGTTAACATCTGGTGCGCATGCATTTACTTGGGCCATCCAATCGATGAATGGCTGAGAGTGCTCGAATCCGGTTAGCGATGGTGCAATTAATACTAAATGGTCAACCCTGGAAGGGTAAGTCAAGGCAAAATCCGTAACTGCCTGCCCTCCCATGGAATGACCGACAAGCGAAGCGCTGTCAATTTCCAGATGATCAAGCAATGCTCGCAGGTCTTCAACCAAGCTGGTTGGTTTTTGCGGCGCTGGAGATTTTCCCGTTCCCCGACCATCATACGTGATGACTTGATGGCTCCGAGCTAAATGCGGGGCAATATACCTCCATTCTCTTGAGTCTACACCTGGACTGTGTACCAACACAACAGGTGTCCCAATGCCTTGAGTTTGATAAGCTAAATCCATTTGAAAACTCCTCTCTCCAATGAATGATATCCAGATTATGATTCTAATATAATTTAAGACTGAACATTCGGTCAATAGAAAATCGTAATGAAACAAAATCAAAACAAAAAAAGCCGCCAATGGCGACTTCTTAAACATGTGATAACCCTCAATTCCGTGATGAGACCGACTGAAAACCAATCATTAAATGCGACGATCCGAGATTCCTCCCGTTTACCAAGCTGACTGAGCGCAACTTTTAATGAGCCGGCTTCAGAGAGGCTGAACACAATATGGACGTGAGTTTGAAGCTCCTCTTCCTGCAGCCGCTGGTTGTCAACGGTTTCTATATGCTTTTCCAACAGATTATACAATCTCTGACCGAACACTCTATCTTCATGCTCACATTTCTCAAAGAGTTTATCGATTACGATCCCTCCCAAACTTTCAGCTTATCCATATAAAAAAAACAAGAAGCTCATCACTTCTTGTTTTCATCACAGCTGCCACGCTTCGATGCCGCGTCCAATACCGACTGGATCGTTTGCTCCTCCAAGTATCGATTCAATTGCCGTTCGGCACCGTCCATCACCTGTTTGACCAGGCATACGCACTCACGGGGATGGTCCTCTTGTTTCTCGGCAGCCTTCTCCTCGGTCAGCAAACGGTGCTGCCGCGAATTCATATTTGAGCATTCAAAGAGCTGCTGTCTTCCTTCAATTACCTGTATCACTTCAAGGAATGTAATCTGCTCAGCCTGCTTGGCCAGCTCGTAGCCTCCGTTCACTCCCGGTACAGCCCGCACGATACCATCCTGCCTCAGCTTGGACATGATTTTGGATAAGTAGCTTTCCGAAACGCCCAGCGTCGCAGATAACTCCTTGATTCCGATGTTCTGGTCACGCTCCGAATGAGCCAAATGGATTAAGGCGTGCAGAGCGTAATCAACGCTTTTGGAAAACTGTATGACGGTTTCCTCCTTTAATTCGAATCACATGGACCTGTGATATCCATTATATTAATTCGGATTCTTTTTTGCAATGAATCCACGTTTCAGGATGAAGCATGGTTGAATTTACCTACTATTGCTTTGTGAAGAACCTACCTTTTTTATTTTTTAAAAAAGCCGCCGAAATGGCGACTCCGCAAGCAAATTATATTATAGCCTTCAAAGATTACATCCTTCATGAATCAGTCAGTATGACTTCCTTGTTCTTGTAATTGATCACGAACTTCTGTCAGTGCAAAACCAAGCAGATTCTTTCCGCGCCATTTCATGGGATTGTCAGCGTTCGGATCGTCCTTCGCCAAGCCGATTCCCCATATCCGATCTACAGGACTCGCTTCAACCAAAATCCGATTTTTCGTTGTGCTTATATACAACCTTAATTCCTGGTTCTGCTCGAACTTAGCCAAATTCCCGCGCTTCACAATGTCATAGCAATGGTGCTCCCAAACCTCGTTATCAAAGGATTGGACAGCACGACCGAATGCTTTCATCTCTTTGGGATGTCTAGCCTTCATAATCGCTTCCAGCATCTTATGATCGCCGAACAACCGTGCTTTTTCTGCCATCATGTATTGCTCAGTACAGTTATAAGATACGCCATCTATCAGGAAGGTGCATTTCCACCACTGACTGAAGCAGCTGTTACTAACGCTGCCATCGGCTGGAGGCGTATGACCCCAGAAGAACAGAAACTTCCGCTTTCCCCCGGCCAGATAGGCCTTTTGTAAATCTTGGATGTTGTATATCAAGTGAACACCTCCTGATTCTATTGATGAGCCAGTTCAAAAGACTATTTCAGCGTGTTGCTATTCGGAGGATCGTACATGCCCGATGTGTCCTTGAACCATTCGAAAATATGGGACACACAAACCTTGAGTACCGCATAGCCAGGAACAGCTAACAGAATGCCAACCACACCGAACAGATTACCGGCCGTCAGTATGACGAAGATAATCGTAATGGGATGAATCTTAAGCGTTTTGCCCATGATTTGCGGTGAGATGAATTTCCCTTCGATTAATTGCACGATCGTCCATACCGCAACCATCTTCAGCAGCATGACCGGAGAAGTGACCAGAGCCACAATCAGCGCTGGCGTGATCGCAATTGCGGGTCCCAGATAGGGCACCACGCTGGTGAACGATGCAATAATCGCCAGAATCAACGCGTAATCCAGACCGATGATCATATAACCGATATAGAGCAGAATCCCAATACAGAAGCTCACTATAATCTGCCCGCGGATAAAGGAACTGATCTGATGATTGATATCCTGAAGTACATGCAAAATTCCGGAACGACTCTTCGTCGGCAGGAAAGACAATATTTTCTGAGGGAGCTTTTTGCCATCTTTCAGCATATAAAACAGCACAAAAGGTACGGTCACGATCGACAACACAATCTCCGTAAAAGCACCCAGGAACCCGCCCACTCTGCTCCACGTATGGTTCAGAATTTCCGTTGCTTTCTGCGTGACGGTTGTCCACCACTCTTGGGAATTAATGTTCATGGTTTCTTGGATCTGATTATACAACTCGCTGCCCGTTAGATCTTCAAACTGCTGTCTAACCTTCTCGCTATATGTCGGGAAATTGTCAATCAGTCCCATAATCTGGTTGCGCAACACCGGAATGACCGCGAGCACCACAATCGTTAGAATACCGGCAATAACCAGATATAGGATCAGGATGGACCATCCGCGCTTGATTTTCCTTTTCTCCATGAAATCCACCAGGGGGTTCAGCAAATAATAGAGGATCCCTGATAAAATGATCGGCAAAACGATTGTCTTGACTAACACGGCGAGCGGATGCAGCACAAACGAAATCTTGCTTATAACCAACACGTTGAGTCCAACCAGCAACAGAACAAGCAAAAGAAGCACAAACTTATTATTCAGGAAAAAGCGCTTGAACCGATCCGGCCAAATACGGGGTTGCTCCATACATGTCCTCCCTTACTTATGTATACATATTCAAGATTTAAAGCTGAGCATCGATTCACGACACCGAAAAAAATCCGCCAAAATGACGCCATCCTCATTCTTTTAACTATAATGTTTGAACGGGGCACATGTCCAGTTTACCAAGTACGAACTAGAAGATATGTTCAGGTATTCACGAATATTAATAGAACAAGCCCGCATGTCATAAAGACACGCAGGCTGAAGCTGTTCAGTGTTGATATATTACAAGTACCGAGAAATAATGCGCACCAATTTTGCTGGCAGCTCATTCAGGTTAGTAATATCCAAAAACCTCTCGACACCATAGATCTGACTAATGACATCCTTGTCTTGACCGATGGCTGCCGCCAGAAATTTGACTCCTTTCCTTTCGTATTCAGATAGAGTCTGCTGCATGTCCTGAATGGCCAGACTTCCGGTATAGTCTTCCATGGCTTTTGGCTGCCCATCGCTGATGCTGATCAACAGCTTGGTTTGCTTCGGTGAAGCTGCTAACCGTTCCGCCATAATTCTTAAAGCCAACCCATCCCGATTATTACTTCTGGCTCGGATCCCCATTAACCTGAACCGATCACGGATATCCGGTTGATTGTAATCGGCATAAGCGAAGATGGACATCTGCTCCAAACGGGAAACATCCGCAGTATCCCCATAAATTAAAACAGGAATATGGCAAATTTGACAGAATTCATAGACCGCGATGACCGCCCGCTTGGCCGCCTCCAATCTTCCGAAAGCAGCCATCGATGCGGATTCATCCACCCTCAAACCGACCACAAGACCAGGGGATTCCGTCGGTGGACGCTTCTTGGCAAAATACCTGAAATCGCGGTAGGCCACGCTGTCTGCCTGAAATTTAGAACCGTTGTAGTGGTTTTTGGCAAATTCTGCAGTTATCTCGTGCTCCAATAGCGGCAGCGTCTGTCTGGCGATTTCCCGCACGATGGGCATAAGCCCCTTACTCAGACTCCAATATTCCTCCTGCTGGATCGGATCGTATTCAGGACGGTGAACGATCAGCTTAACAGCCTGATGAATCGAGTCGGACACGATGGCTCTGGAGACTTGATTCAGCTTTTTGCGGAAGTTCCGCTCCTTCTGTTTCTCCTCTTCCGTCATGGGTTCGGGATTGGCCTGGTGATATTGCGGTGATCCGTCTTCACCCGAATCCGCACTCTCCATATCTGTTGATTCATCCGAAGGAATGGATGTGCTACCTTCGCTTTCAGCGGACTTTTTTAACCGGATACCTTCTTCCCCAACTTGCCCATCTGGAACGGAATCCAGGTCGATATCGCTGTCCCAGGTCGTGATCTCCACTGCCTCTGCATTCCGTTTTTTATTATTTTCAATCGGGACTTCCTCCAACATATCCAATAAGCCTTCGCCTACCAGCGCTTCTTCCAGCAGTTTGATCTCTTCTGAATCGGTAGTTATCTTGTAGATCACTTTATGGTAAAGTGCCTCCCTCGCAGAAGCACCTTGAGCAACGGCATCCACCCAATAGAAATAGGAACGCATGCCGGCCACGCCTTTTATGGCATTAGCTCGTGCTGTTTTATCCAATAGGATAATGACTCTTGCCAGTACGTCTAGCATTTCATCATTCCGATAACCGGTTTTGGCCATTGCCCGCTCCATCATGATCTCTTTGGTCGGCAGGTCCATCTTCTCCGTGTGCTGAACCCGGTCGCGCAATGCCTCGTTAAGCGGTCTCGATCCCGCATAACTGCGGTTTGCCGTGATCACCGCTATGAAATCCGGATGCCGGTGCACGATCTCCATTGGGAGATTAAGGCTGCCGCTCGGCTCCAATGCGGAATTCAATGCCATCAATACGCCAGCATCCCGAATCACGTTCGGTTCCTGTATTTCCAGCAGATAGCCCTTTTGAAAAGCTCTGACGATCTCGGAAGCGTAAAATCGATACTCTACAGCTCCATCCTGAGCGTTATTCGCGGCCAGCTTCAATAATTGCTTCATCTTTGCAGAAGCCATCTCTTGTGTAATCCCAAGCGCCTCCATTAAAATCTCCGTTGAGCTTCGAAAGCCGTCGCTTTCGTATAATGCTCTCAAGGCCGCTTGGTCGGCGGTTTCCAACTGCTTCATTCGATCAGATGAAATAACCGGTAAAATGGCGCCAAGGATATCCGATTTATCCATATCGGCAAAACAAGTTACTTTGGTATAGGGTAACCTGAAGTTTGCAGACAGCGCCTTGGCGAGCTGCGTTTTTCCGGAGCCGGCATCTCCCTCCAATAGAATATTGGCGATCTTCATCTCGCCGCGATGCCAATTACGCTTGATCTCATTCGTGATTCGCCGTTCTTCCTCGCTTACTTTATGCGTTAATGGTTTTTTCCAGACAAGGCTCTGTTCCTCCTCAGTTAATACTCTCCCAGGAGACAGCACGTTAGATGCAAAGTCATTCTGGTCTTTCATGACCGCTCACCTCCAAACTCTCGTTAACACTGAACGCAGGAAAAAAAAGTTTCGTAACTCCACGTTCGGCGACTTTCTCATCGCGCATAACCCAATTCTTCTAACATTCTCGTTAAAGTGCGCAGACGTTCTCCAATCATCTCACCGTTATCACTCAATGCCTCGTTGAACAGCTTGATATCCTCCTGAATCTGTTCATTATCCGTGCAAACAGCCACCGTCATGGCGTTCCCCTGCAATCCGATCCGGTCGATCATAGGATGTTGTGGGTCATATAAATGTTCAAATCTATAGGCTTCGCTAAAATGGGTCAGGGCACTGCAAATGAGAATAGATAAATCCAGAATTCGATGAATGGGTAACTCATCAGATGAACTGGTCCCTTGTTCCTCTGCAGCTCTCCATATCTTGGCGGCAATATGCGCCCTACCATCCTCGTTCTGCTCGGTCAATCCCAAAGATAGAGCTCCTACGTCTGTCTTAGATGCAAATCGTCCATCCACTTTCCCATAGTTATCCGACACAATCACGGGTTTATGATTTGTTGAAGCAGGTATTTTCATGGTCCCTCCTCATTTCTAAACATTTATAAACGTATTTATGTTTTGTCTATATATATAATAGACATCTCCGCTATTATTGTAAATACCAACTTTCATGCTTCAATTGAATTACTCTCTGGAAAGGATTGTATTCACAAAAAATCCGTGGAGGGCATTGCGTCGTTGGTCGATGCCAGAACAAACGAAAGGCTGCCGCTCTATTACCGCGACAGCCTTCGTACAGCTGAGGTATCCCATGATCTTCCTATTCTAGATGAAACGCTGCTTCAAGCTCGCGAATCCGGTCGTCATCGATGTGGATGACATTGCCGAGCGTTCTTGCCGACAGAATGGATTTGGCGCTGTACTCGGCAACTTCTAATCGGTCAAACGCGTTAAGCAGACTCTGACCGGCAACAATGACACAATTATTATTCACGATGGCAATCGGCGTATTCGCTTTAAACAGCGAAGCGGTACGCTCAGGCTCGTTGTAAACCGCATGAAAGGGAAGCTTTGGCATTCCGCGAAGCAAGATATAACTCTCTGGAATCGTTCTTGAATCGAAAGCGGTATCGGTTACGGCAAATGCCATAATGTTGGGAGGATGCGCGATAATGACCGAATGGACATGCGGCTGCATTTTGTAGATCGCTTCATGCAGAAAGACAGATCTGCTTGGCTGTTTGCCAGCCTCAGCTTTGCCGTTCTCTATACGGACAAGGTCACCCGGTTCCAGATCGGTGCGGTCTTTACCGTAGGGTGTGATAACAAAATCATTTCCAATCAATCGATGGGAAAAGGTGCCCTGCGTGCTGGTGAACAAACCTTGTTTATACGCACGCCGCATTAGTGCGCACATATCGCGGCGAATTTCTTTTTCCTCCGACGTGCAGGTGTCGTAGATATACGTATCCAACTGCAGCGTGCTTTTGTTGCGGACGGTATCGTAATCCTCATCGGTCAGCAGGACGGGATTTCCGAGTCGACGCGCCTCGATCTCCAGCCGCGCACAGAAGTCCAGGGTTTCAAACCGGTTAAACGCTTGAGAAAGGTCCCCAGCTCCGACCACAACGCCATGGTTCTCCAGCATAACTGTGTCGATCCCGCGCTTGAAAACAGCCGCAATGTTCTCCCCGAGCTGCTCGCTTCCAGGCAGGGCGTAAGGCGCGATCCCGATCTCGCCACAAATCTGCCGTTCGTTCGGAAGCAGCCTGGTATCCGGAATGCGCCGGACAATGCTGAACGAAACCAGTGCGGGCGGATGGGCGTGAATGATCGCTTTCAAGTCCGGACGGGCTTGATAGATAAGCCTGTGAAACGGAAACTCGCTGGACGGCTTGTGAATTCCCAGGACCGTGCCGTTCTCCTTCACGCATACCATATCCATCCGGGTTAATGAGCCTTTATCCACCCCGGCCGGTGTGATCCAAATATCTCCGTTCTGGTCCTTGATCGACAGATTACCCCCGGACGTGGTCGTCATGCCATGATTGTAAATACGATTGATAAATTGAAGAAGCAGATCTGCCGGATGCAAAAATTCCAGATTCATTCTTACCACCGCCTTATCCGATTGTGTTTGTTTAGTTTTGTTTGTTTTTATTATACTGTTTTTTCTATTGATATTCGAGAATAATTGTGGCAAAAACATAACAAGTAGAAAATTAGGATTCGTACCACCAGTTCTGCTCCAAGAAGTTCATGATCGGCGTACTAATACGAAAAGTCGCCATTTCAGGCGACTTTTTATCGTTTATGATCGAATGCCAATATCACGAAGCAGAATGGTTCCACGCTCGGTCAGGTTGAACTCAATACGAATCTTGCTCAACTGCTCTGGATTGAATTCCGGATTCATTTTGTTGAAATCATCTAGACGGAAATCATAGCATTGAAATACGGGTTCCGAAGTATTACCTGCATTCGAAAACGGCCATTTCAACAGTTTACCCTCAATTACGGGCGGCAATTTGGAAAGATGGCTGAGGGGAAGATTTGCCTGATGGCCCTTCCTGTCTTCGACAGTAATCGTAAAATTGATAAGCTCTTTCGGGTCGCTGATTTCCTCTTTCCCACGGGCATCCGCCAGCGAAAATACGATGGAGCTTTCCTTCCCTGTTCTCACCCCATGGTCCGGCAAAGTAACCGTATAGGATGGGGGCCCAGGCGAGCCTTCCGAATTCCAGCCTAAGCGAACGGCGCTGTATTCCGCTTCGCCCATTTTAACTTTCACCTTTTCCTCCTTCCATTGCTGGAGGTTCTCGCCCATCAGGCTGCCGCCGGGAATTGTGGTGCTCTGCAAATCAACGTCTTCCTCATAATCCGCCAGTAAGATCGTTTGCGAATCGTAATAATTGCCGATGTACAGGGTATCGGGGAGCCATTCCTTGGCATAACCCAAATCTCTGAACACCTCCCGGTATTGCCGTTGGTCCTTCAGCGTGGCATCCAGAAACGAAGATATGAACACTTTTGCGATGGTTTCCTGTTCATCCTGCGGCATAATTTGACGTAGATTAAACAGTTGGTTCCCCAAGCCTGCTACATCCCCTCTGCCCCAGCCTCCGTTAAACTGGCCGTGGTTGGCTCCATAAATATAGACCAGCGATTTCATGTAATTTGTACCCTTGGTATAACGAATCCGGTGATATTGCTTCGCACCGTCCAGGCTGTTGACATCCATATCATGAGCTCCATGCAAAGCTAGATAATTCACGTCTTGCAGCGGTAGAAGTTTACCTTGGGGCTTATAATACCCGTCCGTTCCCGCAATGGAAATGAGAGAACGGATCGAAAAGTTATAATCAAACTTGATGTGGCCATGGTCCGGATGACGGCTGAGCTTGTTATAGGCTGCCGCGATCGCGACCGCTTCGCCGCCTCGGGAATGCCCGATGAGGGCGATTCGTTCCATATCGACCTTTTGATAAAACGGATGGTCCGGATCACGGTTCCATCCCTTCCAGGTTTGCAAATGCTCCAACAGCAGTAAGCCTCTTGCCGGATTTTCACTCAGCAGCGGGCTAATCAGGAACATATCCTCGTATGGAGAGACATTAAGGAAATTTTCATCCACAGAGACAAAAATATACCCTTTACTAGCCAGCAGCCTGCCGAGATATTCATAACCCGGATCGGAATAATCATTCATTAAGTGATTACCATGTACGATCAAAACAAGCGGAAAGGCACCCTCCCCTTCGGGATACCACACTTTACCGTTTAACGGCAAGGCCTCGGGTCCAAATCCAAGCGACTTCGTACGCAAGGACGACCATTTCTCAACAAACTTGGACGCATCCACCGTTTGAGTGGTTAGGGAACCGCTTTGGTTAAACTCTTTCCTGTAGTTGTCGGGGCTTCCGTATAACAGGCTTTTGACTGAATACTCACCTTGTTCGGCAGGGTTTTTCATCGCCGTGTCATCATATCGGGCTGAAGTTTTCAGCTGTTTCAAGGTCACGTCCGGAGTGGCTTCATCCCCGGCCCGAATCAACCAGAAGCTGCCGGCTCCAATCACGATAGTGATCAGGGACAAACAGGCTATGGCGCCGATTTTCCTGGTTTTGGACGCTTGCTTGTAGCTTCCCGTTGCAAATTTATAAACCAATGCACCAAACAAAGAAAAAACAACGGCAAACAACACGATGAAAACTACCGATACTTCCAGCGGCCCAATAAAACAGAATAAAAGCATGATGAGTGAGCACAGCAATATCCAAATATAACGGCTTGGCAGTTTTTTGACCCCGTGCAGCAATAAAGCAGCCAGGCCGCTTACAAGCGCTGCCGCTAAGACAAACAGGAATGTACCTACGATGAATTTACCGATACCATGCCCCGTCAATAGATAATTGGCCTGTATCAGAATCAGGATAAAGGCGATGGCGCCAAGCCCAAGCGACGCACCCTTCCATCCAGGGGATAACCTCCCCCGGCGCTTCCGGTTTACAATTATTCTTCGAAAATAAGTGCCACCCTTCTCTTTTTCTTTCTCTCTTTGTATTTCCAATCTCTCCAGTCCTCCTGCATACCTATATAGTAGATGTTTCTACTCCTTAGGTTACCGGATCATTCTTTCTCTGCACTTTCTCGAATCTTTCAGTAATCTTACAATTCGTTAGGAAGAAAAAGAACGAATTTCGTTTGCCCGTTCGTGGTCAGCGTGATGTTACCCCCATGTTTTTCTACCACTTGTTTGGCAATGGCAAGTCCCAGACCCGTACCCCCATCGCTTTTTCGGGCTTGGTCTCCACGGACAAAGGCATCAAAAATCGTTTCCTTCATAACATCCGGGATTCCGATGCCATCGTCCGAAACGTGGATTTCGACTCCTTTTCCCGTCGCTGCCAATTTCAATTCAACAGTTGTACCGGGCGGGTTGTATTGGATTGCGTTGGACAGGATATTAGAAACCGCCCTGTATAACCAGGTGGCGTCGAATGGGACGATGATCTCACAATCGGGAATATCGTACTTAAAATGAAACTTCTGTTCTTCGAACACCTCGTAATACTCAGCTGCAATTTCCCTTGTGAATTCTGAAATGTCGGATGCCTCAACAGCAAGAGGATAGTCGGGACTATCCAGCTTGGAGAGCTCGAAGATACCGTCAATCAGCTCTGACATCAGACTGGCTTTGTCGGAAATCAAACGCAGGATTTTTTGCCTTTTCTCTTCCGAATCGACGAGCCCCACTTCCATCGCTTCGATATAACCCTGAATGGTCGTCATCGGTGTCTTCAGGTCATGGGAAATGTCGATCAGCATTCGCTGCTTGCTCTCCGCAAGCTCTCGCTTTTCCCTCTCCATACGTTCAAGCCGCTCCGCCATAGCATTGAAATCGTCCTGAATTTCCGCAAGCTCATAACTCGCTTTAAAATTCAGTCTTTTGTGGTAGTGTCCGCTGGCGATGTTCCGTATGCCGTCCGCTATGGAACTAAGCGGGGTGGTGAGCCGGGAAGCCGTCCATCTTCCGAAGACATAAACGGTAATTGCAAACAATGCGAGAAAGAGCAGCAGGGCTTGGAAGGCCATTTTATAAAATACTCTCTCATGCTGATCGCTGTCCATGCCTGGCAAGGCTGTTGGACTGCCCATGACTCCAGCCTCCGTCTTGACCGGTCCGGTAGCCTCCATAAAATAATCCATGATCAACGCATTTAATACAAATAGCGAAAACACGGCAATAAGTGCAATCGTAACAAAGAAAAAAATATATTGGCGAATCAGCGAACGCTGCAGACGATTAGGAGATTTCATGGCTGTAACTCATCTTTTTTCGCAAATCGGTATCCGAGCCCGCGAATGGTTTTGATATAAACAGGTTTCCTCGGACAAACTTCGATTTTATCGCGCAGCCTGCTGATTTGGACCATGACGGCGTTATCGTCAGCCAGATAATGCTCGCCCCAGGCTTGTTCAAAAATTATCTTTTTCGTAAATACGCGCCCCGGTTCCCCCATGAACAGCTTCAATAATTTGTACTCAATAGCGCTGAGTGAAATCGGTGTTCCCTTGAGGTACAACATGCATTCGCGGTGATCCAGCAGCAAGTCCCCGACGCAGGTTTCGGATAACGTGGGAGCTTCCGACTCTGACAGCTCATTAAACTCATAAGAACGTCTTAACTGGGCCTGAATTCTCGCCATCACTTCGAGCGGGCTGAACGGTTTGGACACATAATCGTCTGCCCCCAGCTTGAGACCGGTTATTTTATCAAGTTCCTGATTTTTGGCCGAAATGAGAATGACCGGGATTTTATAATCCTGCCGCATCATGCGGAGCAACTGGAATCCGTCGATGAACGGCATCATGATATCAAAGAGTGCGAGATCCACGTGCTTGCTTTGTAGATGCTCTAGGGCTGCTCTCCCGTCAAAAGCCTCCAAAGTCCTATATCCTTCTGCCTCCAGATAAAGTTTAAGCATATCTATAATATCCGGATCATCATCGACAACAAGTATGGTTTTAGGCATAAAAAGCATCCTCCTTCAAGTAGTATATGGTTCTCCTTGGGGGGCTGATTTCCTTTTTTGCGTTGTTTCCGTAAGCATCGTTAAGCGCAAATAACCTCCTAGCTGGATCGTCGGAGGTCATTTTATGATTGATTTTAGTGGCGTCCAACGAAACCATACAAGAGAAGCTGGTTAAGTTCAGCCATCTTATTTTTATAATTCCCGGATCTTGCCCAGGAAGCTTGGAGCGTCCCGACAACACTTAATAATTCCAAAAGGGTCTCCAGAGAAACAGAAGAATGAATGGCCCCTTCCTTCATCCCCAGCTCAATAAATTCCTGAATAAGCCCAGTTCTAATTTTATTGGTGTTTTCACTATATAAGCTCGCCAGCACCTGATCCTCAACGGCACCCGGTGTAGAAAGCAATTGATAGTCATGCTCAGCACAGATCTCCAGTACTTGGGATAGCTTGTCTTTAAACTCGATATTTTGCTTCAACAGCTCCTTGGCCATATGGATGGTATTTTGCATCAGAACGTTCGCACATTCAATAACCACCCCTTCTTTGCTGCCGAAGTAGTTATACAGCGATACAGACGATACACCGGATTCTTCGGCAATGTCCTTGATGCTGACATGGATGAAGCCTTTTTCTTTAAAAAGCTTTAATGCGGCATGAATGATCGCATCCTTCTTTTGCTGCGTTCTTATCTCGAATTTATTCATCCGTTTTCACTCACTTCCCGTATTCGTCGCTACAAGTAGTTTACCATAAAAAGAGTAGTTTTTAAATTTCGGGGTCTATATTTAAAAACTTCTTGACAGTCCGGTCGATATCCATATAGAATCAAGCTGTAATTTTTAAATATTGCATCAATTATTTAAAAACTATACTGAAAACAAAAATAAGTGTTTGAGAAAAACAGTTTGATCAAATCGTTTAACCCTAATGGAGGAGTTACTATGAAAATATTGGTTTATGGCGCTGGGGTTCTGGGCAGTTATTTAGCCCACGAGCTGGTGCGTGGAGGTCACAACGTCTCGATGCTGGCCAGAGGACAACGAGCGGATGAGTTGGAAAAAAGCGGCAATGTCATTCGGCATTATTTTCAGTTCCAAACAACGGTTCATAACGTAAGGGTGATCCGGGAACTACAGCCAAACGATGTTTATGATCTTATTTTTGTTGTGATGAAATATCCGGATTTCGAAGCGGTACTGCCTGCGCTTGCAGCGAACCATAGCAGCCACATCGTAATAATGGGCAACAATGCGAGTCCTGGGGAAATGGAGGAGTATTTGCACACCCATAGTCCGGTAGCGAAAAAGGTTGCTTTCGCTTTTCAGTCGATCGCTGGCTGGAGAGAGAATGGCCGGGTCATTAGCGTGCGCGGACCAAGAACCAAAATCAATATCGGGGGTTTAGGCGAGGATCTGTCTTGGCGATCGGTGATCGACCAGGCTTTGGTTAACACCAAATATAAGTGGACATACCAGAACAATATGAATGAGTGGCTGAAAAGTCATTATGTCATGATCTTGGCATTGAATTCCATTGCTTCTACATATCACGGTAATTTGCGCAGAGCCGCAAAAGACAAAAAGCTTCTCAAGCTTGTTATCCATGCTGTAGATGAAGGGCATCAAGTGTTGGAGAAAAACGGATTTACGGTTACGCCTGCTGCTCAAAAGCAATTCGCCCGTGAAAAAAGGAAGCTGTTCTACATCCTGTTGAAAATAATGTTATCAACCCCGATTGGCAGAATCCTGCTGAGTGATAAGGCTGTGTCATCAAACGAGATGACTGCGTTACAGCAAGCTTTTGATCAATTGAAAATTCGCGCGAACATGGCGACACCCAATTGGGATGAGCTCCAACATTATTCCGCGCCTATTCAGAGATCATAGATGATGGCTTTATTGATCTATAGCTTAGCCTGGTAAGAAATATGTTCGCAAAAAAATCTCTGCTCAACCAACGAGCAGAGATTTTATGAACCTTCCGGCGGGCCTTAACTGAAGCTTCAATCTTCGATATTTTATGAGTGGAATCGGTTGTTTCCCTAACCGTTGTCTTTTTCATAGTGGAAAAACCTCTTTACGGATCGCTGGTGTTATCTAGTTGTACCGAGCATGTCCCTGTGTGACAAGTAAACCCGGTGCCCTCAGGATCTGCTGTTTCTTCCATAAACGAAATATAAAGTAACGGAGGACATGATCATCAATATCACTGAATAAACCAATGTCAACGCTTTGGTATCTGCTAGCGCCTGCGCATCCGTACTGTTCTTGATGACGATTCCTAACGGCTGGTACAAAGGATGATAGAGGAACACGGTAACGTCATAATCGGCCAAAATTCCGTTGAAATTCAAGGCAAGAACAGCTAGCGTCGACGGTAGAATGATCGGCAGCAATACTTTTCTGAATGTATAGAACGGTTTGGCACCCAAATTCCTTGCAGCGTCTTCCAGATTGCTGTCCAAGCTGAAGAAGGAGGCCTTGACCATTCGCAGGGTGAAAGGAATATGGACGATGACATAGGCAATCAGAAGCATCCAGACCGTGCCAACCAGCACCGTATTCCCGATCATCAGCTTCGGTGTGTTAAAGGTTACGATCAGTCCGATTGCAATCAGCGTGGACGGAAGAATCCACGGAATCAGCAATGCGTATTCGAGGGCAAGCGCCCACTTGTTCTTATATTTATGTAAGATCCTTGACGCGGCCAGCGCCAATGCGACGACAATGACCGAGGCTGCCGCGGCATATAGAATACTTACGAGATAAGGCCTGAATGCCGACATGGATGAAAACACTTGAATGTAATTATCCAACGTGAAGCTGTTCAAATTCAACGTGGCGGTCGAGATACTGGCCGCATCGGTGAACGAAAAGATGATGATCAGCACAACCGGAACGATGTAGAGAACAAACAGGCCGTAAGCCAGAATATGAGCGGCTATGTTACCGGCTTTGCTGCGGATTTTTTGTTTGACCAGCTCCGATTTGACTTTGGAGACCGACATAAAGTTGCCCTTACGTTCGAACCGGATCATCACGGTCAACAACACCAGTGTGGCCACTCCGAGAATAAGAGCCAGCAGCGCAGCCAAGTCTCTTGACGTCATGCTTCTCGAGAATGTCAGAATCATTGGCGTAATCGTCTGGAATTCCTTGCCCCCGAGGATAAGCGGCGCGGACGTCGCAGCCAGGCCGGTAAGAAAAGTCAGGATCGTCAGCGCGTAGATCGTAGGCTTCAGGACCGGAAGTACGACCCGCCATAGGATATACCCAGTAGACGCCCCCATATTTCTCGCGGCTTCCACCGTTTGGAAGTCGATTTTGCGAATCGCATTGCTCAGGAACAGAAAGTGATTGGACGTGCAGGCGAACGTCATGACGAATAGAACCGCCCAATAGCCATGAAACCATGTCGTATCAAAAGAAGGGAACAATTGAACTAAGAGCTTGGTCATAAACCCCTCTTCGCCATAGACGAATTTATAGCCGGACACCAGCACGACTCCGCTATAAATCAGGGTCGTAAAGTAACCCAACCGCAAAATCTTCGCGCCTTTGATATCGAAATATTCCGAAATCAAAACCAGCGTAATGCCCACCACATTTACCGTAATGACAAGCGAAAAAGCGAGAATAAAGCTGTTGTATAAACTTCTCATCGCGCGTTCGGACGACAGCAGCTTCTCTGCCGCTTCCAGCGTAAATTTGCCGTCCTTAAAGAATATTTCGCCGTAAATATTCAAGTTCGGATAAATCAGGAAAGCAATGACAAACCAGACAATCAACCCGTATAAAAGGATCGAGAAAGGGTTTATGGAAGCCAGCCGGGTGCTCAGGTTCCGGGCTTTCATGCTTCCCCCTCCTTCATCGGATATTGCAAAATATCGCGGACCGGGAGGTAGATGTCCACATCGTCGCCGACCTCATGATGAACGAGCGGGCTTTCTATTTCGATGATTTTTAACCGTCCGCCGCCGGCAATCTCCAATACGTACTTGCTGTATAAACCGTAAAATTCCCGGTCTGCAATCTTGCCTTTCAGTTGGACCGTATCGATCCCCTGCAGGGGTTGCAGGCTTACCTTCTCATTGCGGATATAGGCGATATTCCCTGGCTGAACAATATCCTTTAACCGGCTGTTCTCTACCATCCGTGGATCGATCCGATTAATATCTCCTATGAAATTGCATACAAACTCGGTTTGAGATTGATTGTAAACTTCCATGGGCGTGCCCACTTGCTCCAGGACCCCATGATTGAATACGCCAATCCGGTCGGACAGCGTTAACGCTTCTTCCTGGTCGTGCGTGACATAAATCGTTGTGATCCCGAATTTCTTCTGCAATTGTTTCAGCTCATTGCGCAGCTGTACCCGCAGCTTGGCGTCCAAGTTGGATAAAGGCTCGTCCAGTACCAAGATGCTCGGCTTCAAAACCAGCGCCCTGGCAATCGCAACGCGCTGCTGCTGGCCGCCGGATAGTTCCGATACTTTCTTGAATAGCTGATCATCTTTCAGATCAACCTTCCGGGCAATGTCCTTTACCTTCTGGTCCACTTCCGCCTTGGAAAACTTCTTGACACGCAAGCCAAAAGCGATATTCTCGTACACATTCATCGTCGGAAACAGCGCATAGCTTTGAAATACCATCCCGATCTCTCTTTTTTCAATCGGCAAACGGGTAATGTCGGTGTCTTTCAGCAGGATCTGTCCGCTCGTAGGTATAATAAACCCAACCAGACTGCGGAGGGTCGTCGTCTTCCCGCAACCCGAGGGACCGAGGAACGTGAAGAATTCCCCTTCCCGAATATGCAAATTAAGGTTTTTGACCGCATGAAATTCTCCGAATTTAATGTCAACGTTCTGGAATGTAATCATATTATTATCTTCCTTTTTGTTGTACTTGAATGAACGGCTGCATATTGGCGTTCCAATATGCAGCCGGCTTGACTCCATTCCGTTATTTAGTGCATAATCTCCAACTCGATTTTCTCCGCCCACAGATCCATGTTTTCGGCAATAAAGGCCCAATCGAAATCTTGTGGTTTTAACGAAGTAAACAGCTCCTTGACGGAATCATTGGCTTGCTCGACCGCTTTTGTATTTGCCGGCATGGCATTGAACTCAGCCGCAAATTCTCCTTGAATTTCGCTGGATCCGAGCCATTCCACGAACCGCTCCGCCGTTGCCTGTTTCTTCGTTCCGTTCACGAGCGCTGCATGTTCCACGACCATCGGTACGCCGACTTCGGGACTGACAATGCCTGCTTTCACTTTATATTGCTCTTCCTTCTGCTGCAGGGTTCCGGAAACGAGCGCCCCTAGCGGCGTTTTCCCGCTGGCCAAATTGGCATAGAAGTCTTCGCCCTCGACTGCGCTGACGCCGTTGTCATACAATTGCTGAATTTCATTCCAGCCTTCCTCGGATATACCGAGATCACCATTCGGATCTTGGAAACGGGTCAGAATGCCCGCTACAATAAGACGAGGCGTATTTTGCCCAAGCAGGGTAGGAGCTTCGTACTTCCCTTTGTACGTATCGTTCTTATAAAGGTCGGTCCAGTCCTTTGGCGCGGTATCGGCCGTGAATTCGTTCGGGTTATACCCAAGCAAAATCGCTTGCTTCACAAGGCCATGATAGTAGCCTTCCGGATCGTTCAAGCCCTGCTCCACATCTCCGGCCCAGCTTGGAACAAACTTAGCCAGAACGTCTTCCTTTTTCAAATTCTCATAAAGCATATTGTTCAAGCCGTATACGACGTCCGCGATCGGGTTGTTCTTCTCGGCAATCAACCGGTTCGTTAAGTCGGCGCCGCCCGCTCCGACAATTTCGATGTCAAAGCCCGCACCTTTCGCTTTCTCAATCAGCCATTCGCCGCGGCCGTCAGAGTTCGCATTCGTATACACGATCAACTTTTCATTCTGGACCGGTTCCGTAGACGACGATTCCGACCCGGCCGGAGCCCCTGACTCCGAAGTGCCCGAGTTTGCATTGCCGGCATTGTTGCCGCCTCCGCAAGCCGATACAATCACACACATAATGAGAAGTAGCGCCATTGAAAGTTTTCTCATGATTCCCTTAACTCTCCTTTGATCGTGTCATTTTATTTGGTTTAAATGTTGATGATCAACCCGTCATATGCCGGCAAAATTCCGAATGGGCTGAAGATGCGGACAAAATCCTCATGAAGCAGCTTGGAATTATGGCTAAAATGTGTGACGACGATTTGGCCTTTAGGCTTCAGGATATTTTCTTTTTGGAACTCGCGCTGGACTTCCAGCACCGTCTCGACGCACATATGATTGCGGTCGCGGGAGTTCCCCGTATATCCATGCGTGCAGTCGAGGATGGCGCAATCCAGATTTTTGCCCTTTAACCATGCCCATGTCGCATCCGGGAACCAGCCCGAATCGTGCCCGTACAGCAGTTTTTTTCCTTCCTTTTCGATCACGTATAACAGACAGGTTTCCATGCGGTCATGATCCGCCAACAATGGCGTTACCGTTGCATCGCCCATAGCGAAGGTCTCAAACGGGCGCAACAGATGGAATTGATACCTTTGTCCTTCAAAGCGGCCGATGGCGGCACGCGTGTGATGCATCACCGTACCATTCCCATAAATGTGCATCGGATGCTGAAGGCCGTGCGCAATTCCTTCCCTGCGGCATTCCAAATCAACGGCATTGTAATGGTCCGAATGCGAATGCGTGACCAACAGGTGCTCGATTGCTCCCAGATCGATATTGTCCCGCAGCGCCTGCATATAGGAATCCGGGGAATAGTCAAACTTGATGACATCGTCCATGATGGCGGAAGTTCGCGTGCGGATATTTTTTCCCCCAAGCTCTCGCGCTTTGTTACAATGCTCGCAGCGGCAAAAGGCATTGGGAAAGCCCTCTGCGGCTGCAGTTCCTAGAAAGTGAATTTTCAAAGTTATGTCTCCTTGCCACTGTAGTGATCCATTTTACGTCCTGGACTGAACGGATTGTCGTTCTACAATCGATGTTTGAATTTTAATGGTGATTGGATTCTCGTTGGAGTTGCCAACGCGCTTCATCAGCAAATCAACGGCCGATCGGGCAAGTTTCTCGGTATCTTGTCGAACCGTCGTAAGCGGGGTCGGAATATATGCCGCTAACTGGATATCGGAGAACCCGACGATGGACAGCTTTTCAGGAACCGGAATACCCATTTGCAGTGCGGTGTGAATGGTCGAGATGGCGACATGGTCATCCCCGCACATGATGGCCGTCATCCGGGGGTTGTCCTGAATAAACCGCTCCTGTTCCGGATCGCACTCATTAATGCGGCTGGTATCGCAAGCGACGCTTCGAAAATGAATGTTCTGGATCTTCACCGGAATTTTATGGTCGAGCAGCGCTTGGATATAGCCTTGATACCGTTCCTTCCGGCTTGTGATATTGTCGATCGGATTCGAAGTGTATCCGACTTCCCGGTGCCCCTTCTCGATCAAATACTTCGTCATTTGATAAGAGCCCATATAGTGGTCGTGATACACGCAATCGATCTCCACTTCATGGAAAATACGATCGATGATCACCAGCGGCAGTTTGCGCAACTTTAGTCGCAGCACCTGATCGCTGCAGGTCTTCCGCCCCTGAGGAAACAGAATGATACCGGTGATCCCTCCTTCGGCCAGCCTTTCCAGACAAAGATCTTCATCGTCGCAGTCCTTCGTCATTTTTAAAATGAGGTCGCACCCGTGCTTTCGCACTTCAGCCTCGGCGGCGGCGATGATTCTGGAAGTGTAATCAGATAGATGGGGCATAATGAGTGCGATCTGTCCGAACGGCCTGTCCACACTCGGCGCCGCCTCGGTGACCTGGGGAGAAGTTCCTCCCTCGGCCATCAATCCTTCTAGCGGCTGGGCAAGAAAGGTCCCTCTTCGGGGCAGGCGGTACACCAGTCCCTGCTCTGCCAGCTTTTGAAGCGCCAGCTTGCTCGTCATTCGACTCACGCCGAACAGCTTGGCAAGCTCTCCTTCGGATGGAACAGGATCATGCGGCCGCAGCCTACGGCTCTGAATAATCTCGATTACCTGATCCGCCACCCGGTGATATAATTGATTCTGTTTAATCAAACGTACTTCTTTCATCAAATTATCCCTCTAATCGTTGAGTCGACTCGTAATCCGCAAGGGATCTAATTTAAACTTAATGAATGTCACTGACATATTCAATGATATATTTGTAAAAGCCTTGTAAATTCTATGTTAAATCTCAATGCTGCGGTCCTGAATCAAAAATTATATATCAGTGATATATTAATTCGCTTCATATGTTTGCTTTCAAGGTACCCTACACCATGCAAGCTATTGCCATTTCCCCGATCAACGAAAAAAAACCTGCCGGTTAGGTAGGTTTTTTAGAGCTTGATTCTATCGATTCAGGGTTAAGCTTCGTTAAATTACGCTATCAAACGTGAAATCGGCCTCTTTAGAAACCGCCAAGAATACATATTTCACCTTCGTCTTTAACACCTGATTATCGACCAGAAAATCGAGCCTATGAAATACGCTACGAATCGAAAAATTGGTCTAAAATCACTTTTCTACAAAATAATTGCCGTCAAAAGAAAAAAGCCGCAAAAGATATGCGGCCATCCATGTCTATATGTACGTAAGCACCGTGATTTTCTATTGCTTGTTTTCTTTTGCATGTAGGCTTTCTTCAGCAACCTGCGCTAGCTCCTCAGCTTTGATACTAATCTCATGGATCGTTGTAGAGAATTCCTGAATCGCCCTTGACTGGGTATCGGTTAGGGTGTGGATATCGGAAAAAGCATGATTCAACCGCTGCAAAAATTCCTGAATATTCTTCGTGATACCATTAATCTGGTCCACATTCTCTTTGGAGCTTGTCGCCAGCTTCCGAATCTCATCGGCAACAACCGAGAAGCCCCTTCCGACTTCCCCCGCTCTCGCCGCTTCGATAGAAGCATTAAGGCCTAACATGTTGCTCTGATCCGAAATCTCCTTAACAACGCTGGAAATCTTCCCAATCTGCTGCGCACTGGAGCTGACGTCCGTCATTTGGTTCGTTACGTCGGTCACACGTTCGGTTAGGTGAGCAATCGATTGACTGATATCTCCAATGGATGCGGTGGTCTGTTCGACAATTGCCGAAAAACTCTCGGCCATCTCAAACAGCGCATTCGCTTTTTCGAGACTTGTCCCCATGCCTACGCCGCCGATAACCCTACCCTGATGATCGTGCAGTGGGATCGCGCGCGCAGCCAGCGGAAATCCAAACAGCTCTTTCGGAACGACAGCCGATAAAGCTGTATTATTCCGAATCGCATTGGTGACAATATCGCCCTCAACAAGCGGGTCCCCCGGGCTCACATTCAGCGAGAAGGTTTTGCCCGGAATATTAATGATAAGTTTCTCCGTATCATAAATGCCAATCGTGATATCATCATTCGTTAGACTTTTCAGCAATGGAGCTACCTTTACAAAGGCACTAATCAGCTCATGCTGTGTTTGCTCTTCAGTCACATTATTCATGCCTATCTCCCCCAACCCTTAATACGGGAATTTCCTTTGCCCGTAATGAACCGATATCCACTTCATGGTCGTAAATTCATCCAGGCTCCATTGCCCATTCAGACGCCCCAACCCCGACTGCTTCTCTCCGCCAAATGCTACAATGGGTTCGTCGTTAATTGTTACATCATTCACATGGATCATGCCTGTATGGACCTTCTTCGCCATTTCTACACCACGTTCAAGATTGGAGGTGTGAATAGCCCCGCTAAGGCCAAAACGTGTATCGTTGGCAATGGCAATGCCTTCCTCTTCCGTTTCGAATGGGATGATGCACACAACCGGGCCGAACAACTCCTCTTGTGCTACCTCCATATCCGGTTTGACATTGACAAGGACGGTAGGCTCCACCATTCTGCCGGTGATATTCCCTCGCACCAATGGAACTGCACCTTGCTCAATGCCCTTCTCAATCAGCTTCTGCAGTGTCTCTGCCTGCCGATGGTTGATGACGGGTCCGATAATGGTCTGTGGATCGCTCGGATCACCTGTTGTCAGGGTAGAAACCTTCTCTTTGTATTTATCTACAAACTCCTGATAGATCGACTTCTGTACAAGAATCCGGTTGGCCGACATACAGATCTGGCCTTGATGTGTGAATCTGCTGAATGTCGCCGCTTGTACCGCGTAATCGATATCAGCATCTTCCAGGATAATGAACGCGCTGTTCCCGCCGAGCTCAAGCAGCGGCTTCTTGAAGTGCTTGACGGCCAGTTGACCAATATGGCTTCCGACCTTAGTCGAACCTGTGAAAGAAATGATTCTCGGAATCGGATGCTCAACGAACGCATCGCCAATTTCCTTAATATCTGTCACCACAACATTCAACAAACCCTTCGGTACGCCCGCTTCTTCGAAAATCTTCCCGATCAGGGTTCCGCCCGTAATCGGCGAATCCTCATGTGGCTTCAGCACGACGCCATTGCCAGCACCCAATGCTGGGGCGACAGACTTCATGGACAAGAAGAAAGGAAAGTTAAATGGACTGATAACCCCAACCACGCCAGCCGGGATCCGATACAGGCGGTTCTCCTTGCCATCCTCTGTGGAAGGTAAAATCTTTCCCTCCATTCTAAGGGGGAACGTAGCCGCTTCCTTAATCATATTCTTCACAAGACCGATCTCGAACGCCGCCTTCAGACGTGTTCCGCCCAGCTCTTGAACAATAATGGAGGAAATGTCTTCCTCATGCGATTCAATATATTTAACGGCATTTTCAAGAATGTCTCGTTTCTGGTAAGCATTAACCTTGTCCCATTCCAGCTTAGCTTGATTGGCAGCCTGATATGCGTCATCAATGTCTGCAACGTTTGCGATTTGAAAAGCAGTAATGACCTCATCATTGTATGGATTGATGTCAGGCAGCGTTTTACCGCTCTTACCGTCTCGCCATTCCCCGGCTATGAATTGTTTTCCTAATTTCGAGTAATCCATATGAACCCTCCTGTGTCGAATAATTCCAACTGATCAATATAATTATCGACTAAAAACAGGTAATTGTTAAGTGAATTTTCTTTGACCTCTTCTCCCTCCTAGAGCAAGGGAGTCTATACGTTAAATAAGTGCAGAATAATAACGGGGGTGTCTCAAAAGATCTTAGATCTTCCGGGAGCCCCCCTTCTTGCTGCTAGAAGACGCTCCATGTACGAATCGTTCCTACCATCGCTGTTGCCCCAACATTTCTTGGAATGGTTCTGAGCAAGGGAGAACAGCCAATGATCAAAACAGAAGCCATAGCGGTGTGGGAATAACATCCTGAGCACCGCCATGGCTTTATTTGACACACTTTCTGTTTATGAGAGCCGTACGTCAAGCAACTAAATCTACTTTTGGGACGCCACGTTATTTTGCAATTAATATTAATCCAGCATGCGTTAATTCACTTTCACACGGTCATCAAGGTTATACCGCTTGACGAATCCGTTCGAACAAGATGTTGTTTTCCAGATGGATATGCTCGAAGGTGTCCTTTTCAAGCATCGCCAACCGTTGATAGACCAACCGATACGTACCGCAGGCATCCGACGGAAGTTCGAAATCAGCGGTTACTTCCCGGAGCTCCTGTAGCAGTTTGCCTGCTTGAGCATGTTCATGTTCCAGTTCAGACACATGCGGCTTAAGCTCCGCTGCAGCCTGGTGGTTAGGCTCTGCAACAAATTTCAAAATGAGCGGAAATACATGCTCGTCTTCATCCTTCGTATGATCCAGCAGTTCTTTTTTCAGATCGGAGAAAAGCTCCTGCACCCGAAGAAGTTCGGGATGATGCTCCCCATGAACGCGGGCTAATTTCGTCACATACGGCGTTAAAGCAGGTAATTCATCCCGCAAGAAGGCATGATGTTTCTGCTGGATGTATTCAATCAGTTCGGATTCCTTCAGTGAAGCCGGACGGCTTTCTTGATAATCTGCAAACTTGCTCTCCACGGACCGAACCTGCTCCAAAACGGCGGCGGGTTCCAAATTGCGCTGTTTAGCCGCCTCTTCCAAAGGCACCTGCCCTCCACAACAAAAATCAATGCGAAGTGATCGGAATAAATCCGCGGTTTGCGGAATGGATGTAACGATATCGGATACCTGACTCTGAAGCGTGAATGAACTCATGTTCAAACCTCCTTAGACTAAATGCGTCTTTGTGAACTATTTCACTCTTACAACCCAAGTATATGAAACTCCTATCTTCGTATATGTGATTGCAGTCATACCAAAATCTAACACTATGTGAACGATCAGGATCGGAGAACTACGGGAGCCAAGGCAACATCTTTTTAGACTTCTTCTTTCTGATAAAAATAACAACCAGAGGAAATACTTAATCGAAATATCCAAATGCTGTGACCCCGGTTGAATTAGGAGAGGTGTAAACACAATGTCATTTTCCACATGGGCGGGTTCGAACCAACCCAACGATAGCGATAATCTTTCTGCCAATCCGAATGGGAAGAACTCAGAGGATATGGACATATCGGTGAATCTGGAAGAAACCATATCCGAAATCAAACAGGTTCTGGGAGATAGTGACGATTTTATTGTATTTGGCTTCCATGTGTTCGGGCAGCATCCGGCTGTATTGTTGTATTTCTCCGATATGACGGATCATGCCGTCATCAATAACACGATATTGAAGCCCCTCAAATATGGGCCGCGCCATATCGATGTAAATAATCTCCCGCATGATGCGTTAATGCAAACCATCATGAAAGATACGCTTTATCATAGCGAGGGGTATTCGGAAAGGAAAATCTCCGTTCTGACCGACAACCTGCTAAGGGGGCAATCCGTCGTTGCCATTGAAGGGCTGGACGAGGCGATTATCATTGACACACGTCAGATCACGCAGCGCGCTATTGAGCAGCCGGCGACGGAGCAGGTAATCCGCGGAGCCAGAGAGGGATTTATAGAGTCCCTGGGGACCAATATCTCTCTACTCCGCTACCGGCTGCAAACCCCAGATTTTCGCGTGAAATCCATGGAGATCGGAACGAAAACCAAATCCAAAGTTGCCATGTGTTACATGGACGGCATAACCAATCCCGGAATCATCAAAGAAGTACAAAAGCGGCTGGATGCCATTGAAATCGACGCCGTTCTGGATTCAGGTTATTTGGAGCAATTCATCGAAGACAACCATTGGTCTCCCTTTCCGCAAATCCAGTATACCGAGCGACCTGACAAAGTCGTGGCGAATCTGCTGGAAGGAAGAGTCGCCATCTTGGTCGATGGCTCCCCTCTGGCCTTGATCGCGCCTACCGTGTTTAGCCAGTTCTATCAGACCGTTGAAGATTATACCGAACGCTTCGTTCTGATGAGTGCGATCCGACTATCCCGTCTGGTTGCTCTAGTATTTTCATTGGTCTTTCCCTCGCTGTATGTGGCGATTATTTCGTTCAATCCTGAGCTGATCCCCACAGAATTTGCGGTCGCCGTTGCCGGCGGGCGTGCAGGCGTACCTTTCCCTGCCATGATCGAAGTGCTTGTCATTGAAATCTCAATGGAGGTTTTAAGGGAAGCTACCATACGATTGCCGCAACAGGTAGGCGGCGCTTTATCTATTGTCGGCGTGCTGGTCATCGGCCAGGCTGCGGTAGCAGCCGGGTTCGCGAGCCCGATAACCGTCGTTATTATCGCTTTAACGACCATTGGCTCTTTTGCAACGCCGGCCTACAATGCGGCTCTGGCTCTTCGCCTGCTTCGTTTTCCGCTGATCATCTTAGCCGGTATCTTCGGTCTATATGGCGTCATGGTCGGAATCATTTTGATTACCAATCATTTATTGTCACTTAAATCGTTCGGGGTCCCATACATAAGCCCATTTGTGCCTGGCAACTTCCAAGGCATGCGGGATCTCCTGACCCGTGGGCCGTTGTGGAAGATGAAGAATCGGCCTTCCTTCCTCCATCCGATTAGCAAGACAAGAATGGGTGATCACATGAAGGAACAGGTGGATCATTCTTCATCCCATATTATGGATCCCGTCCATCCTAACGACGAGAAAGGGCGTTAACTTATGAATGAACAGCGCCAAATCACTGTCACGCAGGCTGCTGCCGTTACAATCAGCACCATAGTTGGAGTAAGCGTTCTTGCACTTCCCTTGGCTGCGGTGAAGGCCGCAGATGCAGGAGCTCCGTTAGTCACTTTTTTGGGAATGCTGCTTGCATTTGTCGGACTTTTTTTCATGACCCGGCTTGGCATGCGGTTCCCGAATGACTCTTACATCGAGTATAGCGAGATCATCATCGGCAAATGGCTCGGAAGAATCGGAGGCCTTCTATCCATTGCATTCTTTGCCGTTTTAAGCTCTCTTGTTGCAAGGGAGTTCGGTGAGGTTGTTGTCACAGCCGTTTTGAAAAATACGCCATTGGAGGTGACTGTACTGGTCATGCTGCTCCTGGCTGCTTTTTCTTCACGCCGAAATATTATGACCTTTGCTTACATTCATTTATTTTACAGCCCCTTTATCCTAATTCCTGCGCTCTTGATCGTCGCCCTGTCGTTAAAAAACGCGGAAATCGTCAATGTTCTTCCTGTGATGGGGAATGAAATTCGAGGAATACCGGCAGGCATTATTACATTGTCCACCATGTTCCAAGGATACTTTATTATGATGATGGTCATCCCTGCCATGTGCAAACCGGAAAGAGCGATGCGCTCCAGCATATGGGCGATGCTGATCACCGGGGTGCTGTATATATTAATTGTCTCGGCAACGGTTAGCGTGTTTGGGGCAGAGGAAACGAAGAAGCTATTGTGGCCGACACTGGAGCTGGCAAAAGCAACTTCATTACCTGCCAATGTACTGGAACGTTTGGATGCGGTCTTCCTTGCTGTCTGGGTAACAGCTGTATTTACATCCTTGTTCTCTTGTTACTACTTTACGATTTACTCGATAAGCAAGTTATTCCGGTTAGCTGATCATGGGATGCTGTCCTTCTTCATCCTTCCGTTTCTGTTCGTCTTGGCCATGCTGCCCCAAAGCTTGATTCATTTGAATGAAGTGAACAGCGTGATATCCAAATTCGGACTGCTGATTACGATCGTTTATCCCGGAGTACTGCTTATCATCGCCAAACTGCGCAAAAAAAGAGGGAAATCCAAATGATCGGAGAAATTTACAGCGGTTATTTGGATGTCGCCATAATGATCTGGGTGTTTTCTGGTTTGTTCAACCTGTTCATCGATACGTATAAGTATGATCAGTCGAACATGGCCAAGGAAAAAAAAGTATCTCGCGTGTTGGGCTGGATCAATATCGCGTTCGTAACGGTTTTGTTCCTGGGTATCGTCCTTGTCAAAGTCCTGGTGTGAGAGAGCATATTCACAGTTGTAGGAGGATTTCAATGAGTACAAGAATAAGCGTTAATCAAAACGTAAAATTCATGATCGTCCTTCTTCTATCGTGCTCACTCCTGACAGGATGCTGGGATCGGATGGAGATTGAAGAGCGTGCTGTCGTTCTAGGGATATCGATCGATACGGCTGATAAGGATGCTGAGGCACGTGAGGATGAAATATCTCATCTTCGCGGGAAATATCCTGCTCCGAAACAGGAATTAATCCAACTATCCGTTCAAATTGCGCTTCCCGGCAGAATACCGCTCGGGCCTGGTGAAGGCGGCGGTTCGGGAGAAGGTGAGCAAGAAACCGTGTGGGTGCTCGATGTTGTAGGACACACGGTCGACGACGCCATGATGAATTTACAGCAGCAAATATCAGGCAAACTGTTTTTTGGCCATCTCCGCGTCATCGTTGTATCCGAAGAGTTTGCCAGAAAAGGAATAGAGAATTTAAACGACTATCTACACCGTAATGCTGAGGTTCGCCGTATGGCCTGGTTAATGATATCGAAAGGAAAAGCAAAAAATCATATGCAAGCAGCACCAAAACTGGAACGTGTCCCGGCGCTGTATCTAGCATCCACATTGGACGATGCCGTAAAGCATGGCAAATTTCCGAGTAACTACATTGGGACGTTCTGGAGCAATTCCTCGAAGAAAGGTCAGGAGGGATTTCTGCCTTATATCAAAATCATGAAGGGGGATAACGTGGAAATCAGCGGAATGGCTTTTTTTAAAGGAGCCAAAATGGTAGGTGTGACAAAACCAATTGAAATTGCCGGATACCTGGTCATCAAGGGAATCAGTCCGGCAGGATACCGGGGAATTATCCATATTGGGGACGATTCCCAGGTCGTAACAATCCATGCGACGAACCGGGAATCGGAAATTAAAGTTGATATCAAGAACGGTATGCCCCATTTTACGATCACGGCGACAACGGAGATTAATATCGAAGAAAAAAACTCTGATACCATCCCGGTAGATAACTCGAAAATTCTGGAGGAAATTGCTCGCGAGAATGAGCGTTCCATTACAGAATTATTAATCGGATTAATCCAAAAGACGCAAAAAAAAGAATCCGATATATTCGGATTCGGCGAATTGGTAAGAGCCAAAGAACCATCGTATTGGAAAAGCCATGTTAAATCTGCAGAGCAATGGGGTGAAATCTATAAAAACGTAACCTTTGATTATCGTGTGACGTCCAAAGTTCGAAGAATTGGGATGAAGGCAGAATAATGGTGCCGGTCATGGTATTCACCTTCATTTCGTCCAGGCTTCCGGGCCGACATCATGGACGGTAAGCGGAGGATTGGATCGCTGCTTGCCTGGCGCATATTCGTCTGCACCCACGTCAGGTATATAGCGAATCTGGCCATCCATGTCGTCCGCTGCAACGAATGGAGTCAGGGCAGCGTCTACGGCTGGACTATAGACGGATAATCGAATGAGACCGTCCTTACTGCGCACCAAATGAAGCTCTTGTTTGGTCATCCCTCTGTCCACGATGGGGTTGTTAGAAATCGGTGCGTTCCCCGAGAGCATATTTCCCTTGTACTCAGCCCGTTCCTGTTCGGGTGCCTGTATCACCGCATCAGTTTCCTGAAATATCGTCCCTGCATGACTAACTATCAGATTGTTATAAATCTTAGTCCCTACCGGCTGATAGGTTCTGCCGCCCAGATTGAAAGTTGTCGTCTGGTTGCCGACATTCACGATTGTATTGTTGTAAATCTGAACGTTATACTGCCGCCAATGTCCGCGCAAAAGTTCCGTTCTTTGTTCGGCAGGCAGATCGCCAAGCCTTGCCGTTTGCTCTTGGTTTCCACCCCAACGAACGATTGGATTCGTACTGCCTTCCGGTCCGCCATCATGTGTTCCGCCATCAAGACGAATCACTTTGTCCGTAAGACCTTCCATGTAATTGTTATAGATTTTGTGATCGTTGCCGTATATCCGGAACCCGCTGCTGCCTGGTGTCACTCCATCGCCAATCAGATGGTTGCCGTAGAAGCTGTTGCGGTTTCCATGTCGCGACACAATACCGCCGTATGAATCACGAATCGTGTTGTACCGTATGATATTGTCACTGCTCTTCACCGATATCACTTCATCTTCACCGTTAAACCCGTCAAACAAATTGTACTGAACCGTAATATAACCGGAAGAGAGCGAGGTACTGGAAAGTCCAAGCCTGATGGCTTCCAACCCGTTGGTTACCCGGGGACCAATCCCGTGGAAATAGTTATACTCAATGACGTCGTATTGCGATATATGCTGTCCACTATGCCCTTCACCATCATAAATCAGGACTGCGCCAAAGCCCTTCTTCGGACCAATATCATTATAAGCGATCCGGTTATGGCTGCTCGTTCCTTCGACTCGAATATAATGTCTGTGAGTGCCATTATCCGTAATGAGCTTCGGATCTTCAAATGGCGTTAACCCCTTATAAACTTCTCCGTTTGGGTCATACCGATCCTCACTGTACCGGCAGCTGTTCTCCAAATTAAGGAGACACCATACATATCGGTTTTGAGCTTTAAATCGGTAGGGCTGGCCTGTTTCATCCAAAGCAAAGGTGTTGCCCAAAATAGAGATTCGGCTGGAGCTTTCCAGCTGAATCCCTGGATGAACCCCGGTAAGCGCCCGTTGCGCCAATCCACGGTCATTCAAGGTCTGCGTTCCATTCTCATCGCCGATCCCGTTCCGGAACGTGAGTCCGCTGACTTCCACATAACTTGAATTTTCAATGTGTATATAACTATTCCCACTAATGATTGCCTTGCCGGGCTTCCCGGTAATCCGAATCGGATAGGCCGCGGAGCCGTGTTTATCCTTCACAACAAACGGACCGTTCTGCTCATAGTTCCCATCCTTCAGTTCAATCAGCGTGCCGGCCACAGCCTGATCCAGTGCCTGCTGCAATTGTTCCGCCGTGCTGACCGAGACGCGCTTCATCTCCGGAAGCTTCACATCTTCCTCCTTCTCTTCGCCAGCGTTTGGAGGAACTGGTGGTTGTGGTTCTTCCGGTGATTCACCCGGCACTTTCCCTACGTAAATCTCTACTTCCATGATACTGTTCCAGTTTCCCGAGCTTCCGCTGGCGTTATTGCCATATCCGATCAACCGCAAATACCTGGCCTTCACCGGTTTCTGTAATACATATGTTTGCATGATACTATCTTCCGGTTTCAGCTGCCGGCTGAACTGTTGTTCAAAAACAACGGTGCCGGATTTGAAATCTTCAGTATTCGAAGCTAATATTTCAAAGCTGGACTGACGCTCTCTGGCATTCAAAAAGGCGATGTTCACATAAGTGACGGTTTGTTCCGTGTCTAGATCAAATTGCAGCCATTGACCTTGACCCGATGCGGACCAGCGGCTTTGCTGGCTCTCCGCGTCCTCGCCCCATATCCCATCCAATACATTCCCCGGTACGTAATTCGTGCCCGGTTGGTAGCTGCTTGCCGTTACCGTGCTCTCGATCCGATTCATACTGCTGCTCCCTTCTGCATCACTCGAAGCCCCTTGGGCTTCTGAAGGCGACATCATCAGTGTACCGATCAAAAGGCTCAAGACGAGACCCATACTTATCGATCTGAGAAACCGCTGGTTTAAAGCGTTTAATAACGTTTTCATATCCGTTCACCCCTCTTCGAATATTAACGTCCCATAACCAATCAGAATACGCGATGGACCCAGCCGCGAAGCTTCGCCAGAGCCTCGATGTAATAATAATCCCCATAAATAAGCGACACATCGATATTCGTATCCGCCGGCTTATGGCCGGTTCCGCCAAGCAGGATTCCTTCATGCTCAGGAGCGTGGAAAGCTGCGTACTCCGTCGACAATGCCAGGACGATTCGCTCAGCAGCTTTCCGGTATACAGTCCCCACCTCCGGAGTTGTCAAAGCAGCGAGCTCCAACAAACCGGAAGCTGCAATGGCCGCAGCGGAGGTGTCACGAGGCTCGGTATCGGGATTCGGTACCCGGAAGTCCCATGGCGGGACCCCGTGCCCCTGTAAGGAAGCTATAAAATGATGAGCTACCCGCTCGGCGGCGTACAAATAATCCTTATTATTCGTGTAACGGTAAGCGTTAGCCATCCCATACAGCGCCCACGCATTCCCTCTTGACCAGCAGGAATCCGGGGCATATCCCTGCCAGCCCATATACTCCAGCAGTTCCCCGCTTTCCGGATCAAACGAAACAACATGACAGGTGGATCCATCGGCACGGATCATATGCTGCAAAGCCATATTCGCATGGGCATTCGCAACGTGGCGAAATCTTGGGTCTTCTCCTTCCTCGGCAGCCCAGTACAAGAGGGACAGGTTCATCAGGCAATCGATGATAGCCCAGCCCGGGAGATCCTTGTTCCATGCCCTGATGTACTGGCCTGCCAAATTAAATCGTCCGGCCAGAAAGTTAGCTGCCGCAAGCCCTCGCCTTCTACCATCTGCATCGCCGGTTAACTTATATTTCAGTACGGCTGTCGGCAAATACTGAAACCCGACATCATGATGAAAGCGACTTTCTTCCAGAGTCAATCGTTCCATCCGTATATCCCACTCCCACGCCGCTTCCTTGTACTTCGCATCTCCGGTCATATCGTAAAAAATCCACAACATTCCCGGCCAAAACCCTGAAATCCAGTTGTCCAGGGTCAAGCCGTCGTATTCCCCGTCCTTGGCCGCATGCGGAGCAAGCTCAGGCTTTCTAGCCAACATCCGGTCCACCTTCAACTGAGCACCATTCCACCACATATCCAAATCGAGTTCATGTTGAATCTTTAATTTACTCATCATTTTCCTCCTGTCGTTATCCTTTAATGGCACCAATTAAAGCACCTTTCACAAAATACTTCTGCAAAAACGGATAGACCAGCAGAATCGGTACCGTCGCAACGATAATGGTCGCATGCTTCAGCGTTTCACCGATAACGGCCACCTCCCCTCCGCTCGCTCCGCTTGCCATGGAGCTTGCATCATTCAGAAGCAGCAGCTCCCGCAGGACAAGCTGAAGCGGATACAAGGAACGATCCTGCAAATAGATCATGGCCTGGAACCATGAGTTCCAGTGACTTACACCGTAATACAGCAGCATGACGGCTATGACCGGCATGCACAGCGGTATCATAATCCGGAATAGGATGACGAATTCATTGGCTCCATCGATCTTGGCGGATTCCTCCAGACTATCAGGCACCGCCTCAAAAGCCGTTCTCATGATAATCAGATTAAAAGCAGATATGGCCTGCGGAATAATTAAGGACCACAGCGTATTGGTAAGCTCCAGGCCTTTCACTGTAAAATACAAGGGAATCAAGCCCCCGCTGAAGAACATGGTAAATACGATAAACAGCATCAGCTGCTTACGATATCGCAAACCCTTACGGGAAAGCGCATACGCTCCGAATGCGGTCAATATAATATTGATCGCCAAGCCTCCTGATACGATAAGGAACGTATTTAAATATCCTTGAATAATCATCGGATTATCAAACACGAGCCGGTAAGCGTTAAATGTTATATCCAGCGGCTTCCATAGAATCCCCGAATGCTGCATGTAACGGGTAGGATTACTCAAGGAAGCAAACAGCACGTAAATCAATGGGTATAACGTACACAACGTGATTACGGTCAACAAGATGTAATTAAAAACATCAAACAGCTTTTCACCAACCGATCGATTGCCAGCTCTCCATTCCATTCCTTTCACCTCCTACCACAAGCTGGTTTTGTTCATTCTGCGGCTCAGCCAGTTTGAGCCGATGACAAGCGTGAAATTGATGGCGGAATTGAACAGCCCTACTGCCGAACTGAAGCTGTAATTGAATTCCTGCAGCCCGACCCGGTACACATAGGAGCTTATGACGTCTGCGGTATCGTAGATTGAGGGGTTGTAGAGCAGGATGACTTTCTCGCTGCCGACGTTCATCAGCCTGCCGATCTCAAGAATGAATAGGATGATAATCGTAGGCATGATCCCCGGCAAAGTCACATTCAACATCTGCCTCCACCGGTTGGCTCCATCGATCTTCGCGGCCTCGTATTGTTCCTGGTCGATACCGGCCAGGGCGGCAAGGTAGATAATGGTCCCCCAGCCGATGTTCTGCCAAATTCCGGAGGTTACGAAGAGGGTCCGGAAATATTCAGACTCCAGCAGAAGAGAGACCCGTTCCCATCCGAGAAAAGCCAAAATATCGTTGATTAACCCGTCACTCATCGTAAATTCCTTAATAATGCCGCAAACAACGACCAGCGAAATAAAATGCGGCATATACGTTATGGTTTGAACCGTGCGTTTGAATGCGGCTTTTCTCACCTCGTTCAGCAGGAGCGCCAATATAATGGGTGCCGGAAAGCCAAAGAGCAGTTCATAAAAGCTGATTAACAGCGTATTTTTGACAACCCGCCAGAAATAAATGCCGTTAAAAAACGATTCGAAGTGCTCCCAGCCGGCCCATGGACTTCCGATGATGCCAAGACGTGGAGAGAACTCCTTAAAGGCGATGGATGCCCCGTACATGGGGAAATAATGAAAAACCGCGAAATATAGAAGTACCGGAATTAACATGATGTACAGGAAACGATTTTTACTAATGTCCTTCAGCAAGCCCCAATTTCGAGGATTCAGTCCTGCCGAGTTAGATGGTTTAGAAGGAATTGACGTGCGTGTCGGAGGCGGAATTTTCGCCATGCCGTGCTCACTCCTTATGCTCTGTCTATTGAAGGTTCAAGTTACCGAGGGGGATGAACCCGCTCCATTCCCCTCGGCTCAAGATGTCATTATCGGCTGTTGTATCGATCCAGAGCGCTTTGATAGATTTCAACCGCACGCTCAATCCCCAGCTTCTTGATTTGTTCCACATACTTGTCATAACTCTCCATCGGCTCCTTGCCGACAATAAACTTGACAAACATTTCCTCTTTATAGTTACTTACTTCAGTTAAAATCTTGCCAAGCTCTTTGCTTTCTTCGGCGGTTGGCGTCAGGAAGCCAGGCAGTGTATGCTTCTCGGCATCCGTTTTCGCCCATACTTTCACGGCCTCATCCTGCTCAGGAAACGTATTCCAGTTCCGACGTTCATCCGCTTCGTATGGTCCATTCGGCTTGGAATACTGCGATACCATCTGCTGCAGACTGTATTTCTCATTGTTTTTAATCAAATCGGTATAGACAGGAGCACCGTTCTCCATCGCGTAGCTCTCTCCTTCAATGCCGAAGTTGTAGAGCATCGCGCCCTCATCGCTGTAGGCATAATCAAGCCAGCGTACAATCAGTTCCGGATTTTTCGCAGCGGTTGTGATGGCTTTGCTTGGTCCCGGATTGTACTTGAAATCCCGTTGTCCTATAAAAGGAACTTCGTCTTTAAGGAGTGTTGGATATGGAGCGCCAACCAGCTTGAATTTCGGATCCTGCCCCTTCATGGCATCCATCCATTTTCCCATGCCGCCGCTGAGAAGATGCACTGTAGCGCCGGTCTGCCCGGTCAGAATCTTGTTATCCAACGCTTTGGTATCGGTGAGCGCAAAATCCTTGTCAAACAATCCTTCCGCAAACCACTTGCGGAATAAGGCCAGAAAATCTTTATACTGCGGATCTATAGGTCCATACTTCACCTTGCCTTCATCGTCCACATAGAAGGAATTTGATGTGCGGTAAGCTCCGATAAACGCATCGCGAATCTCAAAATTCCCTCCGGTGTAAGTCACGCTGAGCGGTGCTTTGGCCCCCTTCTCGTCGCGAAAGGCGATTAACGTCTTCTCCCACTCCTCTATAGTCGTTGGTACTGGAAGACCAAGCTCATCCAGCCAATCCTGACGGATCATGGGGCCACGGAAGACGAGCCCGGACGGATTGCGAATCATGGGAAACACATAATATTTGCCGCTGTCTGTCTTGACCATTTGGTCAAGCGTCGGATCCGCTTCGAGTTTCTTCTTCAGGTTCGGCGCGTACTGATCAATCAGCTCATTGAGCTCCAGAATGACGCCGTCCTGAATGGCTTTCTCCGGTCCGCCCGGATAAGAGCCCGCACTTCGTCCGGTCCAATCGTATTCAATGACATCCGGTAGCTCATCGGACGCAATCATCAGATTGAATTGCTCGGCCGTCTGCTGATCATTCGGATGGATATACTCCACCTGAACTCCTGTTTTATCGGCAAGCGCCTTCCCGAACGGCGTTTCTGCAAGGTTAGAATAGAAGGTTACCGCATTCATGTTCAAGATTTCCCACGACGTGATCGATTCGGTTGTATTTAGCGGATACGATGAACCGATTGCAGTGGATGTACCCTTCCCAGCCTCGTTCGGCTTAGCGTCCGGCGTGTTATCCTTACTTCCAGACGAACATCCCGCAAGCACCAGACTCGTTAACAATATGGCGGTCAGTCCTGACTTCAAATTTCGCAACAAGCTGTCTTTGACCAGCAAACGTTGAACCATCATCATTCCCCCGATTGTAAGATAAGGTGTCGGATAGGCCAGCATGTTGCCCTATCCGTTGTCATTGTTCAATAAAACCCGTATCCCTTACCATAGACAAAATCTAAAATCGCAGGCAATTCCTTAAAAATCGATGGTTTTTCATGAAAAATCCGGTTTACAGTGCGGCTTTCTGATATTTCCCGGGGGTCACGCCTTCGAATTTTTTAAAGATTCGCAAAAACGTGCTGACATCCGCATAACCGACCTGGCTAGCGATTTCATTGACGGTAAGCTTTTGCAGAACAAGCAGTTCTTTCGCTTTGGACAGACGGAGGCGGTTAATGGTATCCAGTAAGGCTTCTCCTGTAAACTCCTTGTACAGTCTCGATACGTAGGAGGGGGTCATCTGAAAAGCGTCGCCAATCATTGAAATATTCAATTTCGGGTCATACAGATGCTCTTGGACATACTGCGAGACATCTTCGATTAAATAACGGTGGTGATTCCGTTTCTCGGCAAGGATCCATTCACAGACCTGCGAAAGCATCTGTTTCATCCGTTCCTTCATCTCCGGCACATGATCGCATTCGAGCAATAGATCCGCATCGATGATATGATCTTCATAGGTTCGCTTGCTGCCCGCTCTCACTTCCTCAAGCGTATTCAGCATCGTGCTTGCCAGGTTGTACATCAGGCATTTGGCGAGTGGAACCGAAACCGGGTGCTTGGAAAAGTTGGCTTGGAATATATCATCCAAAATGGCTTCCGCTTTGTCGTAGTTCCCGCTCTTCACCAAGCCTATAAACTGCTGCTCGACACTTAGAGGATAATAAAATTGACGGAATTGCTTGCTCCTGTCCATAAGAGTGTCCGTATACGGGATGAACTGCCCGCTCCCCATCACAATCCGATATTCAAGCGCGGCCTGCGCTTCTTGATAAGAAAGCGCGATGCCGTGCAAATCCGAATGAACCTGACCCACAGCTACTGTAAGCTCTGCTTCGATATGCTTTCGCATGAAATCTTGAACCTGGGCCAGTATTCGATTCAATACGGTTTGCTCCTGCTCCGCTGGCAGGCTTGCTTCGAAATTAACGACACAAGCAAGCGCATCGTTCATTTCTGTTGTAAACACAAGCGCTTCATCGGAAGCCGTATCCTCAAGCACATTCGTTAGTATGAAATAAAGCATTTGCTGCTTATGATCCGGGAGCCCGCGAATGCCAAACTGCTCAAACTTGCCATAATGATCGATCGATATCAGCAGGACAACAGATCGGTCGGATTGAAACTGTATATCATGTGCAGGCAGCGTTGTATGGAGAGACTGATCATGATCGGCGTATCCCTTTAAGAGTCGCCGCAACAAATGCGCCCGTATTGTATTGCGATGCTTGTGAAGCGCCGTTTGCATATCTGCCTTGTCATGAAAATATTGCTGAATCGTCCCCTGCAGGAACGTGTATTCATTGGCTCCCCCGTCAAACCTCAGTCCGAATTTTTTGGATAAACTTTGCAGCATCACTTGAACCGGCATATAGTTTCTGCGTAAAAACAAAACCGTAACAATACCTCCAATTAATAAGCTCAGGGCGATGCTGATCCATGTCAGTTGGCGTAAGTCTTTCATTTTCTCATTGAATAATGCCGCTGGCAGTACGGATACATATTTCCATCCGGTTACTTGCGACGTGATATAGGAAACCGCGAACTGCTCCGCGTCCGAGCCTATATAGATCATTCCGCTATCGCCTTCCAGCTGCTCATAACTTATACCAGCAGGTACAGCCGGATCCTGTCCTGATGCAGCGATATACCGGCTATCCATATCTATAATGAACATACTCGCATCCTTTTGCCGGGGAGCGCTCTCGATTAGTTTCGAATCCTTGATCAAGAACAGGACAACAGCCGGGGGCTGGGCCGGTGAATTAAATACGAGGGAATGTGCAAATACGACCACCGGGAAGCTTTGAAGACCATCTTGAAACTCCATCGATTTGTAACCGTTTACATATCTTTGCTCGAACAATCCCATCCACTTCTCATAGAAGGGTTCGTCATTCTGCCGCAGCTTTTGATAGAGCCCTCTGCCGCTCGTATGACCATACGTCGAAATCACCGTATCACTGTTCAAATACATCACGTAAATATCCTCAATCGAATCGTTTGCATTTTTATAAGTTCGCAGGCTTTCCGAAATGTTGAACACATCGTAATACTGAGGATCACGAATCGGTAACTCCACGCTGGAGAATGCCGATATCCCCTTATTTAACGCAATTTCCAGGCTTAATCGCTCCAGACTCTTCAGCTTGCTGTCAATGGACATTTCCATCTGCTGAAGAAGCAATTCGTTCGCCCGATTGGTCTCGCTCTTCACTTGATGGTATGAGAATGAATACAGCACGAAGCTGATCAGAATCGGCACCATTAATACGGTGACATAAGAGAACAGCCATGCCACAATGACGCTGCGGTTATATTTACGAAGGATGCTGAACATGTGATTTTCCTCCTTATAGCCTTTTGTGATAACAAGAGCAGCCTTCATAGGGATAAGGCTGCTCTAAAAACAAGAACGGTTGCAGGTTTTACGAATAACTACGAATTATTGGGGAATCCCATACAATCTCCATGGTTTACGACTGCCAAACAGATTGCATTTGCCCTTCTCAGCAGGGACAGGCGAGATGCGGAATCGAGTGGATCCGCTCCAACGGGCCCTGTAAATGTAAGCTTCCTCACCAGGCTTCAGAGCCAGATCGATCATCCCATCTGCCTGGATCGGACACTTCCTGGAGATTCCCCCGATGTCAATAAACAAGCCGTCTTCCGCAGATGTGGACATATCTGTTACGATCCGGCAGGGCTCTCCGGCAAGACTGCAAATATGTATCCAAGCGGTGCGTCCCTCTTCCCGAACAGCGCTAACAAGAAAGCCTCCTTCTGTCCGCAGATGATGGAATACCGACTCCGGCCACTCTTTAGGGACTGCAGGGAAAACATAGATCCGCTCCCCTCTGCTCTGAAGCAGCATGTCATGGATCGATTCCGCCCCGGCCAGCGGCGTTTCGATAACCGGTCCCGCTTCTTTGTACATCGTGTTCGGCTTAATGAGATGCATTAAACTCCGCAAATACGCGAGGGCTTCATCTCCTAAACCTAACTTGGCTGCGATGGAGGCGGCTCCGGTGAAGCTAAATCCGCGCAAATCTCCTTCAAGGCCGATCCAATGCCGGAGCGAGCGAAGAATCAGCGCCTTCTCCTCTTCGGTATCGCCAACGATATGCAGTGGAAAGGCCGCCAGCATATGGCTGAAATGGCGGTGTCCGAATTCCATACGCTGACCCTCGCCGATCATATATCCGGATGAATCCACCGGAAAAGGTACCAATCGCTCAAGGACTTCACGCCAGCGATCGTGCAGCGGATCATGAACACCAAGCTGATTCGTCATGCGGATTAAGGTTTCACATCCCCAGCGCAGCAGCGCTAAATCATAATGAGAATCGGCTGTTTTCAGCTGCTTAAAGGACCCATATTCCGGTGAGATTGTGGGAGGTAAATGAAGACAGCCGTCCTGCCCTTCCTCAAGAAGGTGCAAATATAAACCTACACTGCGCCGGAGGAGAGGATATATCAAGCTTCGCAGCAGATGATCATCCATGGCATAACGGTAATGACGCCAAGCGTTATGCATGACCCAAGTTAAATTCCCCACCTCATCCGTGACCGGACTGTCCAGATCATAGCTTGAGCTTCGACCGAGGCCTGCCGAGTCCGCACGGTAAGCTTCGGGAACATTACGGATCAGTTGGTCCTGATGCTCCTGCAGGGAACGAATCAGCGACATGCCCAGATGGAGGCGGTTCGCCGTATAAATCGGAGAGTAGCTCATCTGCACGTTCATATTGAACCATAATCCAGGCCATGGCGTAGATGTGAGCCACGGACCTTGATTATCGATAGGGTATGAGTCCCCACGGGTCGCAGAAGCCAGCTTATACATCTGTATCCAGTAAAAGCTTTCCAACTGCGTATCCGGTATCGAAATGAAGCTTTCCGGATAGTAATGATGCCACCACCTGCGATGGGCATGAATCCAGGCTTCCCATCCTGAGGTTGGGCTCGGCACAGACCGAAGCTCCCGTACCGCTTGGTCACGAACGGCATCTTCCGTGCCATTCATCACGGTTAAGATAACGCTTTGCCGATGCCAGCTTCCCGATTCCTGTTCAGTCTGGTCAGAGCGACGAGTTAGCCAAGCTGTAGTGCAGCCTTCTCCGGTTTCATATTTCTGAACGCCGACTGAAACCTCACCGAATTCCATAAGCTGAACGATGGTTTCGGGAATGTATTGGTTGAGATTTATCCCGTCCGCATTCTTCAAAATAGGATCAACCTCCGAATAGGCGTACCACTTCAGCTTCGCATCGCGTTCACCTTCATCTGCATCCAACTCCACGACAAGTACGGGAGCTAATGCATGCACAAACGCACGAATTCTGACTTCTCCCTTTGTTGTCGGTATAACCGCCCTCAATTCCGCGTTCCATAATTCCACCCGCATTTCAAAGGGCTGATAATTCCATCCCTCCAGCTCTAATGCAAGCTCGCCAATAGGTACGCGTACCGGGAAAGCCTGTTCACCCGGACGTGACGCGATTATATCGGAACGTCCAAGCACAAAACGCAGCACATTCCGTTTATCCCGATGTTCTTCGCTGTAGATCATCGCTCCGAGCAGGCCGTTTCCAAGAAAAGCCCCTTCATCCCAGCTGATCGGACGCGTTGTCCACAACATATCGTGTCTTGACATAAACACTGGCCAGTCAATTGCATTCTCAATGCGGGTAATCACGATATCCCTCCTATTACAATGAAATGTTGTTTCTTATGTGCGCCTGCTTGAATTCCGATGGTGTCATCTGCGTATATTTTTTGAACACATCGGTAAAATACCGCCGCTCTACATAACCTAGCGAATCCGCAATCTCCTGGATTTGCCGATCCTCCAAGAGCAGCCGCTTGGCCAGCTCCATCCGTTCTTGAGTAACAAATTGGCTAAATGCCATTCCCGCCACTTTCTTGAATAAGCTGGCAAAATAACTCGGGCTCAAGTGAACTGCCTTCGCGCAAGCACTTAAGCTGAGGTCCTGATCCAGATTGGATTTCACATAGTGAATGGCTTCCTGGATGATTTTTGCGGCGGCGGAGCGATTCTGATTCTCGATGCGTTCACAGCCTAGCGTCACGATGCTATGCAGAATCTTCTTCATGTCCGTTAAGGACCTCTCCGAGCTGACTCGCCCTTCCCGAACGATCATGTTCAAATCGGACAGTTCATTCATCGGTACCTTATCTTGAATCGCCCTTAGCATCATGTACGCCAGCTCGTAGTAGAGGCTGATGAAGTATTCCGGCTTGGGAAGCGGCGACCTGTCCGTGAACTCATTCAGGATATGATCGAGCGTCAGTAAGGCTTGGTCGACGTTTCCGGATTGTAAGGCATATACCATTTCCTGCTCTGCGGTCCGTATACTGCGCGGCAAGGACATTTCTGTATTAGCTATATCTTCATATGAAATCACCGCGTTGCCTCCGGTATAGAAATGGTATGACAGGGCATGCAAAGCCTGATCATACGATGAGTACAGTTCATGGATATACGTTACGGGTCTGCCAATTCCGATGGATGTCGTTAATGAAGTATATAATCTAACATGCTGACAGCACGCTTCTGCTATAGCTGCTGCTGAAGCTGATAACGGTGTATTCAACACCGCTACCAGGCGGTTAGCCGAATCCCGGAATACCATCCCCTTTGTATACAAAGCGATGGTCTCCTCCGTAATATTCTTCAATGCAAACCGGGCGAGCTCTATTTCATTCATCGGTGACTCTCGGTGCTTGTCAGCAAATCCATCGATTTCAAGAATCATGACGAGCAGATGCCTGGACTCCAGATCAGGCTTTACATATTCCCACCGCTGCTCCGCTTCATGTTCGTCCACCTTATGATGTAACAATAACGTGAACAATTCCTGACGCAGGAACGGCATACTCTCCTGAACCCGCTGCTCTAATTCAGCGATATGATCCTCTTGGTTTCGTATCGCTGCAATTTCTTTTTTGGCCTTTACAACAATTTCCTCGATATGAGCTAGTGAAAAGGGCTTCGTTATGAAGTCAAACGCCCCAAGCTGAACCGCTTGCCTGGCATATTCAAAATCGCTGAAACCTGTCATCAATATGACTTTGCTGCGAGGCAGCAGCTCTTTGACGCGTCGGGTCAATTCCAGACCATCGAGCTTCGGCATTCGAATATCGGTCACGATGATATCCGGTCTGCACGAGGTGATCAACATGAGTCCGTCTTCTCCATTGATTGCCGTTCCGCTTACGGTTATCCCATGACGTTCCCAGTTGATTTGCTTGGATACGCCATCGACGACACTCTGAATGTCATCTATAAAGCAAATCGTTGTCGTTATTGCGCTCATCTGCTTTTAGTCAACTCCCTTCAAGTCGTGGGTAACGGGGGATGATAATCGAAACTCGGGTACATACATTAGGTTCGCTTTCCATGTACAAATCTGCCGAGCTTCCATACTGAAGCTGTAATCGCAATCGGACATTATTTAACGCATAACCCGATGTAGGAGAGGATGCCGGTTGTCGAAGAAGTGGATCAGTTGGATTCTTTTCGTTCAGCCCCATACCGTTATCTTCCACGTTGAAATACAGATAGGTGCTATCCTGTTTCACCTGAATTCGAATGAACCCGCCCTCATTACGATCGTTAAAGCCGTGCAGGATTGAATTTTCAACCAGCGGCTGCAGCATGATTTTTAAGATCGGGTGCTGCATATCCACTAAGGGATCAACCTCGATATTGTAGGTAAACAGCGTTTCATAGCATTTCTGCTGAATGTTTAAATACTGCTCCACGTGGAGCAGCTCATGTTCAAGCGTCGTCATCTCATTGCCGCGATTGAGGCCGAGCTGAAACAGCTGTGATAAGGACAGCACCATTTCCTGCACATCCTCCAATTGATTCAACTGGCACTTCCAGTAAACCGTGTTAAGTGTGTTATATAGAAAATGAGGATCAATTTGAGCTTGCAGGGCTTTCATCTCGGACTGGCGTTTATCCTTCTCTGCCTGCTTCACAACGTCAAACATTTCATTAAGCTCTTCCAGCATCCGGTTAAAGCGATAACCGACCTGCGTAATCTCATCATTGTATTCGCTTTCATAACGTACGTTAAGATCGTTCATCTCCACCCGTTTCATTAGTGATTGCAGGTGGCTTAACGGTCTTATAAGCAAACGGGTTAGCATATTGGCAAAAGCAAACGACACGAGCAAGCATCCCGTAATAACTCCGAGAATGGTCAGCTTGATGCTGTCCATCTGCTTCATCAACTCCGATTTAGGCAGGAAGCTGAATAACGTCCACTCCTTCACTCCACCTAGCTTGGTAAAGTTAACCAGGTACTCATAACCTTGATCCGAATACTCAAAGCTTCCCTGCTCAGCTGTTAAGGCCTCCCTATATTTAGGCTCATGTTTCAGCGTATCCGCAATGGCAGAATCGTTTAACAGCACATCGCTCCCATCGGATGAGGCCAAGAGATGGAACTGTTTGCGATTTTTATCCTCCGAGGCAATTAAGGATCGGATCGAGTCGATTTTGATATTCGCTACAACGAAAATATCCTCGATGTAATGGGAGGGTATGCCCTCCATCACAAAGGAAATGACGTTCTCCCTGCTGGAAAAGAAATTGTCCTCATGACCGGCCACCCATAATTTGCGCTTCTCGCTTTTGACAAGCGTATACAGCTCCGAGTCATAGAACGAATGGGAGAAGTTACGCTGCTGACTTGTCTGGTAATAGTCACCCTCACGCGTGGCGATAAGAATAGAATCGATAACAGGTTCATACAGCTTGGTCTGCACAAAAGTCGATTGCAGCCCGGACAGATGTGTATAATAATTCTCCGCCTCCGAGTAACTGCTGTCCATTCCTAACGCTCTTCGGTATGCGGTATTGACCATCATCGAGTAAACCGCTTGTGTGATATGATTCAGCTTCTCATCTAACACCTTCGAAGTTTGATGAATCGTTTCCTGACTTAGCTGATAAGCATTGTCCTTCACAACTTCCTCCGCGATCATGTAACTTAACGCGCCTGCGGTAGTAACCGCAAAGATGACAATGAGCATAAACGCGATCCAGATTCGGCGTCTGAACGATAATCGGTAGAGCATAGATCAACATCCTCCGTCTCTAAGTTTCGGCTGTGGCTGCAGTTGTCCGTAATAGTAGATCAATCACTTTGCCATGAGACATCCTGAGGATGCAGCGGATCAAATGACGGTATAGCTTGCGTATTCACTCTGCCGGCGGCCCGTTCCTGATCTAATGCTGCGTTGTAACGCGCGTTCAGATCCTCAACCAACCGATCAAGATCTCCGCCGATCATGATGTACTTGACGAATTCGTCCTCCCACTCCTTTCCTTTTGGTTTGAATCCTTGCGGCGATGCAGGCCATATCCCGTCATAATCACCTGGAAAAAAGCCGGTGATACCGTCGATATCGGGTTTCCTGGCTTTAGCGGCTACCGCATCCACCGATAAAATGCCAAGTCCGGCTTCCTGATACCCGATCAGCACTTCATCGCTATACATATAACGGAGAAATTTCCAAGCTTCCTCCTTGTGCTTCGACTGGCTGCTAATCGATAACCACCTTGTCGCTCCAACTCCCTGATTGATCACTCCTTTATAGGTTCCGTCAATCGATGGGGGAAGTGCAGCTCCCCACTTGATCTTGGCCGGAAACTGAAACTTATAAATGCTGGGTTCTGAAGAATAGGACAGATACATCCCGATCTTCCCGTCGGCAAACTGCGCCCGCAGCGGATCGATGTCCAGGGATTCTGATCCCGGCAGCGTACTGCCGTTCTCCACCATGGTCCGGAACGCGCTAATAATCGGTATAAACCCCGTAAAATCATAGTTGCCTGTTGAAAAGTCATAACCATCGCCGCTGATTCCGCTTATTTCCGCAATCGGAACGGCTGACCGGCCAAGAGCGCTGGCAGGAATTTTATAGGGTAGCGCAAAACCGTAAACGCCATCCGCTTTTCCAATTTCGGTAATCCGGCTCGCCGCTTCCACCAACTCGTCAAGCGATTTCGGAGGTGAAGTTATGCCGGCCCGCTCAAACAGCTCCACATTATAAATAAGCCGCAAGGTTGATCCGCTGTTAGGAAGACTGTATATGTATGGATCAAACACATTATATCCCTCAATAAAGGCTTGCTTCCCGAACCTGTTTCTGATCTCGGGCGTTAAATATTCGTTTAATGGCTCTACATAGCCTTTTCGAGTCATTTCAGCAAGATCGATCGGGGTGAAGATATCAGGGGATTGCTCACTCACAAATGACAAATCAAGCGATTGGGCAAAATCATCTGCCATAACCGTCATCTCAACCTCAATAAAATCGGAATTCTCTTGGTTATAACGATGAATGACCTCTTTGATATAATTCGCGTCATGGCGCCCCGTTGACCAGAATCTCAGCTTTGTCTTTTCTTCGGCACCAGACATATCCGATGCCGTTGAGTGCGAAAATAGACGATCAGAGCCCTGCCCTTTGCCACCCTGCATGCACCCTGTTACGGTTATGCTCAAGCACATCAATGCAACCAGCGGTAATCTCCACGTGATCATGCACACACCCTCCTTGTGCTTGTATCGTAGCATAACCTATTTTGTGGATATAGACAGAACGGTAAAAAAACTGTAAAGGGAAGAATATCGATTCATCTCCCCATACGGAAAAGGCTACCCCAAGCAAATGCCTGGCGGTAGCCTTCTCATGATCCTTATGTCATGCTTACGTCTAGCTTGAACCTAATTTTAAGCCCACCCCAAGGTCCTAACGCTGGAATGACACATCGGCTGCGATGGGCAGATGATCCGAAGCTTCCGTATAGATCACGCGCTGATTCGAATGCTGAACAGTTGGAGAGGTCAGAATGTAATCGATTGTTGCCGACGGATTGATTACAGGAAACGTATAGGCATCGTCTATTCCCTGAAAGCTGTTCACGAATAAACCGCTGTCGAGCAGCAGCTTAAACTCTGAACTGTCAGGTTCCGCGTTAAAATCGCCCATCAGCAGCATCGGCCCCTCAGAGGCAGAAGCCAGGTCAATGATTTCCTGCGCCTGTGCCGTTCTGCTGGTGACATCCAGTCCAAGATGCGTATTGTACACATCCACGTGGATTCCCTTCAGATTTACGACAGCGTGCAGTACACCGCGCTGCTCCTTCCCGAAGCTGTTTAACAAAACATTCTCGGATCGAAGGATCGGATACTTGCTAACAATGGCAGTTCCGTACTGACGGTTGTTCGTCTGTCCTTCCTCCGGCTCCAAATCAAGATTGACACCATAAGCATAGTGATAACCTAACAAACCCGCCAGTTCCTTCGCCTGGTCTTGAAAGTCGCTTCGTTCCCCGTAATACCGGTCCACTTCTTGAAGGCCGACAATCTCTGCGCCGGAATCACGGATGACATCGGCAATTCTTTGCAGGCTTAACTGCTCATCCAATCCAACCCCGTGATGGATGTTGTAAGACATCACCGTTATGCTTACTTCTTTGCCTTGTCCTTTTTCAGCCGCCAGCACCCCCGTTGTAAACATGGGAACAAACAACAGGCAAGCGATAAATGAGATGATGCTCTTTTTCATGGACGAAACTCCCTTTCATTGTCGAATGCCGAACTAAGCTACTTTTACTGTTGCTACCATTCTCAGCGCCTGACCCGCGTGGAAGTTAATTAAATATGCTGTCCGGAACGTAATACACTTTTTGCGTATCTTTTTTGTTTACCGGGTCCGTAACGATCGTAAAATAAACGTTGCTGTTCTTTGTCTGCACTCCCTCGATTTCATGGTTCCCCACATTGGTGATTTTCACGAGGGTTTTGTATGTCCCTGCGTTGGTCATCATGGCAATCTGCGGGATGTCGCCTTCCGCACCGCCTGATGTATAGATTTTCGTCTGACCCAGCATATCGGCCCCCTGGAAGGAGCCATTCGGCCTTACGATTGCACTGCCCGACTGCGTAAAGCTGCTGACGGCGGCGTTAACTGCAGCTGCGCTGTCCATCCTCACCTGTTCATTGCTGTCCAGAAGCTTATTGAGTGCGACCGTGTCATAAATGGACCAAGTTACAGTCCCTTCTTTTGTCTGTACGCGGAACACCGTATGAGTACTGTTGCCGCCGCCATCCACACGGTAGGTCTCGCCTAGCCTTGCTCCCGTTTTATTGGCGTAATTCATGTAGGTGAAACGATGCAAATCCGTATAATCTACGGTTTTTCCAGCCGAATATTGAAGTCTTGCTACCTGCAGCGACCAGTAATAGTCCGTTGAAGGATCTGCCTTCGAACTGAAATAAAAGTAATTGATGCCGTTGTACGTATACATATCCAGCGTTTGGCAGTGGCCGGTATTCGTAACGGTCATTTCATCTACATAAGTAGCGTCTTTCCCGTTAATGAGCAGTCTTGAAAGATAGCAATTTCCCTTCGACCGCTGCGTGACATAGAGATATTTATCCGCGATATAAGCCTTTTGAACTGCCACGTTATGATTAAGTCCCTTTAAATTGTAGGCAAGCGTTGCCGAAGCGTTGAGCGTTTTCTCAGGAGTTGCCGCGAATGCGGGCAATCCGGACATACAAAACACGAGAGCTGCAAGTATTGCGGACGTGAGAATTTTTAAGTGCCTTTTCATATGGTTCAACCCTTGAACGTCAACCATCAATACACCTCCATTAATAGTAGGAATCAAATTGGACTGCCCCCGAAAACGTACTAAAAACATGGTTCAAGCGGGCATTTTTTTGTTATGGCTATAAGATACATTCCTCCTCTCTTGTTACAGAAACACCGCTTCATTCAAATCAAGTTTCTGCTTTATTACAGAAAATGGGGGATCCACTATTGAGTTTAACATGTACCTCAAGAATTTCCCGTGTATAAAATACTTAAAGTTAGACGAACCGTATGGTCCTTTAGCCCTTTTTTTCGCTTGCGCTCAGAATATGTCGGTAGAGACTTTTATCGAATACTCATCCGATACAGTGAAACAAAAATCAAGAAAGCCACGAATTAACGCGGCTCCTTGGTCTCTAGCAGTTTTGGGATGAAGAACAAAGGATATAACATGAGGTACAGATTAGGGGCCCACCACATGATGTCGAAATCGGTCTTCATGATCCAGAAAACGATCGCCTGCAGCCCGGAACAAAATGTCAGGATAAGCGATATTAAGGCAAAGCTTCTCCACTTTACATTCATGTGTTTATGTAGGTGAAGACTGTATATCCCGGTGATGGAAATGAGTATATCCAGCGGGAAGAACGACCAATTCCAAACCACTAACAGCTCATTGGTATAATCCTGATATAAATATTCCTTGGGAATTAATGCTAGTGCGGTGACGACCCAATACAAGATAAATCCGATATCCGTAAATAAAAACAAACCTTTTAATGTTTTACTCAATTCATACCCTCTCTTCTCCTTAGTGGACTATCGTTTGCTCAAGCTTCCCGCTTGATGATACCGGCCAAAAGAATCTCTCCCATCTCACGTAGCCCTTCCTGTAGAGTCATGCTGCTCTTGTTTGCTGCTGAGTCCTCAATTAATCGATAAAGACCTCCTACATACAAATCAATAAATATTTTGGTATTAAAAGGGCGTAACCATCCTTGATTGATTCCTTCCTGAAATAGTTCAGTAATGCTGTCCCATTGCTTATTCAGAAATTGATCCAGCGTCTTCCATTGATCAGGATAATAACGCTGGAGCTCGGTTATGAGGTTCAATCCGATAAACTGAAAATCAGTCGGGATAAGGATGAGGCATCGCTTAAGTTTATCGAGTGTAGTCAGGTCAGGATTACCCATGATGTCCTTTTCTTTTTCTTGAAGTTCGACAATGGCCTCATGAAGAATCGTTGCAATAAGTACATCCTTCGAAGGGAAGTATCCGTACAGCGTCTTTGTGCTCATCCCCAGCTGTTTGGCCAGCTCACCCATCGTAAATCGCAATCCGCTTCTCCGGATTTCCTTGCTTGCCGCCTCGACAATTCGGTCTCTCAATGAAATTCACCTCCTCGTCCGGAAAATAATAAAACGATAATATTTTCCGTGATTTCTTAAATGATATCCCTATTCTTTTTTAATGTCAACGAAAGGATGATCACAACGAAAAGAGACAGCATGGAATGCTGTCTCCAAAAATATGATCGTTTAGACATGTACACAAACCCCTTGACAGAGGCTTACGATCAGGCCTTTATCTTCAACTCAACAACACCGGTGTCCCAATCCGAGTGCCCGCCAACAATGAGGCTAACTCTGCAAGGGACCACTTCGAATTCCATGTTTCGATTCCAAATAGCCAACTCCTCGAAGCCAAGCTCGAACGTGACGGTGGTTACATCACCAGGCTCCAGCGCTACCTTTTTGAATCCCTTCAATTCCCGTAAACGGCGGGTTATCCCTGATTGATCGGCTTGTATGTAGAGCTGTACAACTTCGTCTCCCTTCATCTTTCCGGTGTTCTTCATCTCCACGCACACTTCGACACGACCTCCGGATCGAAGCTCTTCAAGCGTCATTTCTTTCTGCGAGATGGTCAGAGAACCGTATTCGAACGTGCTGTAACTCAAGCCGAATCCGAACGGATATAACGGTTTGGACGGCATATCGACATAAGGGCGAGGGCGCCCTGCATTTTTCTGATTATAATAAACCGGCAATTGACCCACGGAGCGCGGGATCGAAACGGGCAGTTTGCCGCTCGGGTTCACCTGGCCGAACAGGATCTCTCCGATGGCACGGCCTCCTTCACTGCCGGGATACCAAGCGCACAGCAAGGCATCGCTGAGCTCAGCCACCTCGCCGATGGCCAGCGGACGTCCCTGAATGAGTACCGTAATCAATGGTTTACCAATGGCGTGAATTTCACGTACCAGCTGTTCCTGAATGCCGCCTAATCGCAGATCGGCAAGATCGACACCTTCGCCGCAATCCATCTCCGTCGGATCCCCTTCCGCTACGATCGCTGCGCCGTTATTATCGAATGCGTCCCCGAATTGCCGGGCGCTGCTGCCGCCAAGCACGAGCACGACCGCATCCGCGGAACGGGCGGCTTCGATCGCTTCAGGCAAGCCTTGCGTGGACATGCCTCGGACGCTGCATCCGGGAGCGAAGACGATGTCTGTACCTGCGGGTGCAGCCATCCGAATGCCTTGAAGCGCCGTGACTCCGCTGCCCTCGCGCTGTACGCTGGTGTAGTCCCCAAGCTGGTTATAGAGCCTGTCAGCGTTAGGGCCGATGACCGCCAGTCGTTTGATGCTGCCGCCACTCAGCGGCAGTACGTCTTTGTCGTTCTTAAGCAGCACTACCGCTTCTCTCGCGACGGATGCATTCAAGTTTTTAGCAGCTGCATTGTTTACGGTCGAAGCAGCCAAACCCTCGTCAACGTATGGCTGCTCGAACAGCCCCAATCGGAATTTCAGCCCAAGCACTCGACCAACCGCGCGGTCGATGCTCTCCATATCGGCCTTCCCTTGTTTCACCGCTTGTTCAAGCGTCGTAAACGACTTGTCCCACAGGCTTAGGTCCACCCCGGATGACAGGGCAAGCGCCGCTGCCGATTCATAGTCTCCCGTAATGGACACCAATCGGTCGATGGCCGTTCCATCCGCCATGACAATTCCATCAAATCCCCATTCATCTCTCAGAATGCCGGTTAACAGCTTATCATTGGCATGACACGGAATGCCGTCGAGTTCATTATAGGCCGCCATGACGCCAGCCGCTCCTGCCTTGATCCCAGCCTCCGCGGCAGGCAGGTGAATTTCCCGCAGTTCCCGCTCGCCTGCGGGAACCGGGCCCGCATTCCGACCGCCCTGCCCTGCTCCCTGTGCGCACAGATGCTTGAGCACGGCAGCTGCCTTATTCGGACTACTCCATTCTTCCGGGTTTCTTCCCTGCATGCCAAACACAACCGCTTCCGTCATTCGCGCAGCCAGGTAAGGGTCTTCTCCGTAACACTCCTCGGAGCGTCCCCACCGCGGATCCTGCAGGATGTCCAATACCGAGACCAACCCTAAATGCGCGCCTCGGCTGCGGATCTCGGAGGCTACCTGGGAATAGGCTTGTTCAATTAATTCGGGATTCCAGGTGGAACCGATGGCCGTATTGACGGGCAGAAGCGTTCCGTCAAGCGCTTGATGGCCATGAGGACATTCCTCCGAGAGCAGGACGGGAATGCCCAGCCGGCTGTGTTCGATTACATAGCGCTGGATGGCATTCGCCACCTTCGCGTTGTCTCGCGTAGGAACCCCGTTCTCATAAGTCACTCCGGACCAGGGATCCGCCCGGAACAGTCCGTACAGCGCTCCCATTCCGGCTCCCCACTCGACATGATCCTTGAATAAGTCGGTCAGTTCAAACTCCGTTTCGGTTCCTTCGCTTCGACGATAAGCCATCCAGCCGTACAAGTGCTGATTCAGCTGCCCGACCTTCTCTCGCAGCGTCATTCTGGATAACAAATCCTCAACACGCTCGTCTACGGGGAGCGCAGCATTACGATATTTCTCCATATTCCCCATACTCCTTCCATCCTGGTCCTGGTCGTCATGCTTATAATCATTCTTTGATATTCAAGACCCGATATTTCTTGGGCGTCATGCCCGTGTACAGTTTGAAGACGGATACAAAATACTTGTATTCTTTGTAGCCGACGCGGTCGGCAATCTCAAACACCTTGTCCTGCGTCGTCAGCAGCAGCTTTCTTGCCTCGTTGATGCGCAATTCGTTCATGTATTCGCTGAAGCTTTTTCCTGTGCTTTGTTTGAAAATATTGCTGAAGTAGCTTGGCGTAATCTTTAAATACGCCGCCACTTCAGACGCTTTCAGTTCGCTCAGATAATGATCCGCCATATACTTCTTGGCCTTCTCAATGATCCAGAACGACCTGTCGATGCCGACCTTGTCGATCAGCTGCAGCAGGTCAAAAACTTCCGTGGATATCGCCAGACGAATCGCGTCGGGATGATTGAACACCTCCAGATCGATCGTTCTCTCGAGGCCATGCTCCAGCTGGGTCAGACCGCTTTGACGAAGTCGCTGCCTAAGCATGATGGACAGTTCATCACACACGTTCACCATATCCGTCAACAGGTACCGCTGATCCCGGAAAAATCGGAACATGCCGTCGATTAGCTCTTCCAGCATTTCGGCATCCTGCTTGAATAAAGCCACGGACAGTTTCGAGACCATATCGGCACTGTCGAAATCGTGCTTGGCCCGGCCGTTATCCACCTCGGACTTATATTCGCGATCCAGCAAGGGGCGCTGTTCCAAGGCATAATAAGGCAATAACGCTCGCACCTCCGAGCAGATGGCTGCCGTTTGGTCCGGGGAAGCGTAAGCATCCGATACCGCGCCGTACAAACGATGCTCTTCCGGCCAGGCATCCAGCATCGCCTGCAGAATTTCTTCCCACTGCCGCTTCGGGCGAGGCTGATCCGTCATCAGCAGGGTCAACAGCAAATTTTTATGCACAAACACGGATATTTGACGAATTCCGCTGGTTTCGAGGCTTTCACGAACCGTCCGGATCCATACATGCTGCAGCATCGTTAAATCCTGTTCCGATACGGAAGCTGCAAGGTTCGAGAACTTCTCCAGCTGCGTAGCCATGAGTTTATATTCGGCACCGTTTACTAAATCGCCGGGCACCGCCTTGGCCAATGAAGTTTCATTATGCGCTGCCATGTCGGAAAGCCACAGCTCGGCATCCTTCGATGATCCGTCGACACGGGTATCTTGGTTGCGAATGTCTTCCACGATTCCCGTCACGGCGGCCACCAATTCGTCAATATCGACGGGCTTCAGCAAGTAATCGGTTACATCAAGCTTGATGGCTTGGCGGGCATACTCGAATTCCTCATAACCGCTGATCATGATGACCCGAACCTGAGGGTGGCAGCGCTTCAGCTCCTTAGCAAGCTGAAGCCCGTCCATTCCCTCCATTCGGATGTCCGTCAGAACCAGATCAATCTCGTGTTCCTGCACCACCTGCAAAGCTTCATTGCCATCATAAGCCTCGGCGACGACCTCGACTCCATAATCCGCCCAGTCAATGGTATAGTGCAAGCCCTGACAGATCACCGGTTCATCGTCAACGATCAGCATTTTTACTGTCTTCACGTGTTGCATCGTACGATTCACCACCGTAGGTTTCAGAATATGGAAGCTTGAGGCGAATCAAGGTTCCTTGCGATGAAGCCTCAATCACTTCCAGTCCGTAGCGTTCTCCGAAAAATAGGTATAAACGTTCATGTATGTTGCTGAGCGCACCTCGTGTGCGGCCGGCTTGGACTCCGATTCGCAGGGATTCCCTGACTTCTTCCAAAGTAGAATCGTCCATACCCCGGCCGTTATCCTGCACGTCGATCCAAATCTCATCCTCCCGCTTATACGCGATGACCGTTATTCTGGCGACCGGCTCGCGCCGATCAAGGCCATGCTTGAGAAAATTCTCGACCAAAGGCTGAATGGTAGCCTTCAAGGTAAGCGAATTCGCCAGATCATATTCCATGTACAGCGCATATTTCAGTTTACGCCCCAGCCGTCTCTGCTGCAAATACAAATAGGAGCGTACGAATTCCATTTCTTTAGCAAGGCTGGTCTCGTAATGGCCATTGTTCAGACTGGAACGCAGGAATCGGGACAAAATTTCGATGAGCTGGCTGGACTCGACGGCCTTCTCCAGCCTGGCGGTCCAGCGGATCATATCCAGCGTATTATAGAGAAAATGCGGATCCATCTGCTCCTGCAGCAGGCGCAGCTCGGATTCGCGCTCCCTCAGTTCCAGCTTGTATTTATGCTCGATCAGTTCCTGAATCGTGGAGACCATATCGTTAAACCTGCGGTTCAGCTCGGAAATCTCATCCTTGGAACGAATGGGCACCCGAGCGTTGAAATCGCCGAGCTTTACGCGATTGGTCTCAATCTTCAGGCGCAGGATCGGCCTGATAATCGTATAGTGGAACCCGATCAAGGCCGATAAGCCCAACAGGAGAATTCCGATGAGAATGACCTGCATCAAGATGGATACGCCGCGTACATCCTGATCCAACGCAGCCTTGGGCACCATGGAAACGATCGTCCAATCGGTATTCTCCATCCGTTGATGAAAGGTCAAATACGCTTCCCCGTCGTGTCGGTATGTGGAAGAGCCCATCGTCCCTGCGGTTACGATATCCGTAAACGCTTCCCAATCTCCGATATTCAAGGGAAACATTTCTTTGGAAGGCAGTACGATTTGACCTTCCGAATCCACAATAAACACCATGCCTTCGTCCCGCGTCAACCCCCGCTGCAGCTGTTTAAGTATACTGGCTTCATCCATGCGGATGACGAGCCGGGCAAGCGGGAGCGTGATTTCGTCATAGGAATTCAGAACCCGGAACAATGAGACGAGGTTTACTTCACCATACCAGCCGCTGGTGGAAGGATAGCCGTTGCTCCACACGATTCCGCCTTTATGCTCGTCCGCCAGCCGGTTCCAAGACTCTTCGTTGCCGTGAATCGGCTCGCCCATCTCAATGGAATTGCCGTTAAACCCGGTGATCGAAATCGATTTAATATAGTTTTTGGACATGAGCTGAAACGTCAGGAATCCTTCGAGATTCTGCTTCAACTGCTCCGCCCTCCCGCTCTCTGGCGGTGGATCAAGGCGCAGGTATTGGCGCATGTCATTGCTCAATATCAAATAATCGGCTATATCCTCGATCATGGCCGTTTGTTCTTCCAGCTGGTTCGTTACGATCTCCAGGCTGCGCTGGCTTGATTGGATAAATTGGCCGCGCAGCACTTCGTTCAGCTTGTCTTGGGCCAGGACGCCGACCCCCAGCGTAGGCAGAATGACAAAAAAGAGGAAAATGACCAGAGCCTTCTGTTTCAGACCATAATTCCCGATCCAGCCCAAACTGCTGCGCATGTCCATTCCCTCTTTCGATGTCTTCATGATATTGAGCTGAAACCGGATTAACCTTTAACTGCGCCTGCCGTCATGCCGTTAACGAGCTGCTTTTGCAGGAGCAGGTAAAATATAATGATCGGTATAAGCGCGATCGTCAACGCAGCCATTTGCAGCGTAAGGCTGGCCGTCTCAATGCCGACAAAGTTGGCAAGCCCAAGCGGCAATGTTTTCAGCGACGATGAACTGATCAAGACGAGTGCGAACAAGTACTCGTTCCAATTATAGATAAAGTTCAAGATCACGACGGTTGAAATCGCCGGACGCGTGATCGGTAATATGATCGACCAGAAAATCTTGAATACGCCCGCGCCGTCCATGACGCCCGACTCCTCCAAATCCTTTGGAAACCCTCTCATGAAACCCTCCAGGATAAAGATCGTCAAGGACAAATGGAACGCCGTGTATGGAAGAATCAGCGATAAGTGGGTATCCAGCAAATGCAGATTCCGCATGATCAAGAAAATCGGAATCAAGGTCGCATGAATCGGAACGACCATGCCCAGCAGAAATATCGCGTAAGTTGCACCGCGCAGCTTAAAATTGAACCTTGCCAAGAAGTACGCCGCAAGCGATCCAAGAAGGACCGTCACAACCAACGATACGACCGTTACGATGATGCTGTTAAGGAAGTAGGTATCCATATTCGCCACTTCCCATGCCTTCGCGTAATTGGAGAACTGCAGCTCGGTCGGTATGGAGAACGGGTTCGCCGCATATTCCTGCTCGGTTTTGAACGAATCTACGATCATCCAAAAGAAAGGGATTATATTAATAATAGCGAATATGCCCAAAAAAGTGTATGCCGATAAATGGAACCATTTCGTTTGTCTGTACATCTCCTCCCTCTCCCTTCTATTCCTTTTCTCTCGCCAATCGATTTACGATCGTGATGACGATAAGGCTAAACAGCAGAATCAATACGGACACTGCACTGCCGTAGCCGAATCTCATATTCATAAACGAGTTGTTGTACATATAGACGGTCATAACCTCCGTCGCATGTGCCGGTCCGCCGCCCGTCATGATCTGGATCAGATCGAACACGCGGAACGAATTGCTGATGCTGTAGACAACGGACACGAGCAATGTTCCTCGGATCATCGGGATCGTAATCCGCATGATCCGGCTTAGTCCGGTCGCCCCGTCCAGGGCAGCCGCCTCATTGACTTCATCGGGTATATTCTGCAGTGCGGCCAATAGAATGATCATATATAAGCCGCAGTTTTGCCATATATAAGCGATGCTGATGGAGATCATGGACCAGAACGGATCCCCCAGCCAATTTTGCTGCCAGCTCTCAAGACCCAGAACGCCGAGCAGGTTATTCAGCATCCCGTATTCCGTGTTGTACACCATGCCCCAGATCAGGGATACCATAACCGATGAAATGACGACCGGCAGGAATCCGATGGTCCGGAAGAAGCTGGAGCCCTTGAGTCCTCGATTCAGCAGCAGGGCCAGCAGCAGGCCAAGCGGAATCTGACCCGCTATCCCGGTAAACATGATAATGATGTTGTTCTTAACGGACAGCCAAAAAATATCATCTTTGAAAATATCTACGAAATTGTCCAGCCCGATAAAACGCATGGGCGTGATTCCGTCCCAGTTCATTAATGAATAATAAACCGATAAGCCGATGGGAAATATGGCAATACATATATAGATAATGAGTGCTGGCGCCAAGCCCAAGAAAATAGCCCATTTCGTATGCTTAAGCGTATGCATTGGCGTAACTCCTTTCTTTCTGCCTTTAATAAGAAAAACCCGCTGCCGGGTTTTTCTTTGTGCCATCATGATCTTGACTTAGGGAAATCCGTCGCGCTTACTTCATGCTGTCGAAAGCTTCCTGCACCTCTTGGGCGAGCTCCTCCGGCGTACCTCTGCCAATCGTCAGAGCCTGCAATCCGTTCTGCATGACGTCGGTAACTTGCGTCGGAATGACACTGTCGAACACCGGTGCCGTACCTTTATTGGTCAACTCCAGCATTTCCTTGAGATACGGACTCGCATCTTCAGGAATTTCAACGTTGGCCGGTACGACAACGCCTTTACTGATCAGATCTTTGTATAAGTCCTCATTGACAAAAAACTTGATGAATTCCTCGGCAGCCGCTTTCTTTTCATCGCTCAATCCTTTTTTAATGGCGATGCCGTACTGAACGACGCCCGCGCTTTTCACCGGATCGCCGGAGCCTCCAGGGACGCTCGGAAAGAGCGCAATGCCGAATTTGTCCCCTTCCTCGTTGTTGATACGGATTCTTCCGTCAACGGTAGAAGAAGAGATATGCATGGCTGCCTTGCCTTGAATGAAGTAGTCCTGCCCTTGCACGGAATCCATGTTGTTCGCATCCGTATTGAATGCTCCCAGCTTGGACAGTTCGTCGATGACGGCAATCGCTTTCACGTATTCGGGATCGGTAAATTTGGCTTCCTTGTTCAAAATTTTCTGCAAGAAGTCACTGCCTGCGTAACGGTCCCCGATAATCGACAAGAAGGACGATTGAAGCGGCCATTTCTCTTTGTTGCCCAAAGAGATCGGCGTAATGCCGGCTTCCTTCAGCTTTTTCACCGCATCGATGAATTCGTCGTAGGTAGCCGGAAATTGGTCATAACCGACCCCGGCGAACATCTCTTTATTGTAATAAATAATGTCCACGAAGGTTTGTTTGGTCGGCACGGCGAATTGACTGCCGTTCTGGTTAAATCCGGCCAATGCGTCCTCCGGCAAAATATCCTTCCAGTTGTCCATCAGGTCATCCAGCGGCATCAGCAAATCCCCGGCAACCAGAGGAGCCAGGTCGGCACCAGGCCATACTACATTGATATCCGACAAGTTGTTGGCAGCAGCCAGCGTGCGCAGCTTCGTTTTATATTCGGTTGCCGCTACCCCGTCCTGTTTGATGATGATGTCAGGATGCTGTTTTTCGAACTCAGCGATCCGCTCTTTGTACACCTCGTTATCCACGTTCGGCGATGTCCATGGATGCATGATGTTCAAGGTAACCTTTTCCGGTTCTGCAGCATCTTTCTCTCCGGAGCCGCAGGCGACGGTTGACATGAGCAGCAGCGCAGCTGTTCCGGTCAGCAGCATCGTTCTAAGCTTCTTAGACATTTTCATTTGTTATACCCCTCTCTTTATATGTTACATATTATGTTCTTATATTTAACAATATAAGATATATTAATTATACAAGCGGACTTTAAATCCCAATATCCATTAAAAAAACGATTTCATCTAATTTTTTCAAGTCATTTTGAATAGGTGGAATTTATATAATGCACAATTCTGTTGATAAGCGTCAATATTGTTGACATAAACTTTACAAATTTCCGAATTAATGGTATCGCTTACATGTTAGGTTCTATAGAAAGCGTGGCAGAGAAACCAGTTTTAACTCTGCCACGCCTTAACCCTTCGTTATTGCGGTTCGTTCAAAATATAATCTACCAACTCATCCAAAGGAACCGTTGCGAGCGCGATCGCCGTATCCGTCACGCCATAATAGATATAGAGAAGCCCGTCCTTGACTACATTCCCTGTCGGGAAAACGACGTTCGGAATCTGATAGCCGAACTTCTCATAGTACGTCTCCGGCTCCATAATGAACCGGCGGGTTCTGGCGATGATTTTTTCCGGATTTTCCAGATCCAGCAGCAAGGCCCCTACGCGATACACCGTATCTTGGTCTACGCCGTGGTAAAGCACCAGCCATCCCTTGTCTGTTCGTACCGGAGGCGTCGAGCCGCCGATTTTTTTGTACTCCCAGTCGTTGTTTTCGGCTTTTGCCAGCAGCTTGGGCTCGTCCCAATGCACCAAGTCGTCGGAGTAGCTGATCCACATGGCTGCTTTTTCCGTTCCATATTCCTCCCCTACATATTCTTCCGGTCTGCGAAGCAGCACATACTTGCCGTTGATTTTCTCCGGAAACAGAATGTTGTCGCGGTCATTGATATCAAGCGGCGTCGTATCGCATAGGTATTCCCAGTGAATGAGATCCTTGGAGGTCAATATCCCGGAGCGCGTCAGCCAGTGGCCTTCCTCATCTCCCCAGCCGTCCGGATACTCGGGAATCGAGCGTTCAGGGATGCCAGCTCCCGTCGGGTAATAGTTCATGGCGCATGGGCGCAAAGCATAGTTCAAATAAAAGGTGTCGTCGATCTTGACGATCCGCGGATCCTGAATGCTGCCGTAGGGGAATCCCAGCTGGTCCGGCGTTACGACGGGCTCGTCCAACACATGGGTGAAATGCACACCGTCCGTGCTCTCCAGGAGTCCCAGGTAGTTTTTACAGGGAGTCAGGGAGCCTGCCGTCCGTTCAATCATATAGAATTTTCCGTTATCGATAATGACCGCCGGATTGAATACCGTCACCTTTCTCCAGTCGTAGAGTCCAGGCACTACGATCGGATTTTCCGGATGCCGGGTAATTTTCATGGATAAGCCTCCTATGATCGTTATGTAAGTGTTATCAATTTCTTTACTTTATTATAAGAGGCTTAGCCAATTCATAATATCCTGCAAACTTTCAATATTATCCGAAATATTGTTATCTGTGATGTCCTGACAGTTAAATAACATAAAAAAGCGGTTCAATGAATGAACCGCTTGGATCTTTGGCCATTTGGCCGATACGTATATGGAATTACCCTTATTAGTGCATTATCCAGTAACAGCGCGATGTGTCTTTTAATTGCCGCTTTTACCTGTCTAGTATTAGCTGTACACGAGTTCTTTTAAGCTTAAACCTAGCGCTTGCGCAGTTGATTCTTGAATTTCCTCGAATAGGGCTGGGTTGTTCGCAAGGGATATGCCGTAAGAAGGAATCATTTCTTTTATTTTCGGCTCCCACTCTTTCATCTGTTGCGGGAAGCATTTCTCTAATACTTCAAGCATAACGTGAACGGCTGTCGAAGCGCCAGGGGAAGCACCGAGCAAGGCAGCGACCGAGCCATCTGCGGCACTAACCACTTCCGTCCCAAATTGAAGCGTTCCTTTCCCCTTAGGAGTATCCTTAATCACTTGTACGCGTTGGCCCGCCACGACGATTTCCCAATCCTCGCTTTTGGCGTTAGGAATAAACTCGCGTAATTCTTCCATGCGTTTTTCATTCGAAAGCATCACTTGCTGGATCAAGTATTTGGTCAATGCCATCTCTTTTACTCCAGCGGCAAGCATGGTAACAAGATTATTCGGTTTGACGGAGCTTATCAAATCAAAATTCGATCCCGTTTTTAAGAACTTGGGCGAGAAGCCGGCAAACGGACCAAAGAGCAATGCTTTTTGGTTGTCAATATATCTTGTATCCAGGTGGGGAACCGACATCGGAGGGGCGCCAACCTTGGCTTTTCCGTATACTTTGGCATGATGCTGCGCTACCACTTCCGGATTCTTACACACCATGAATAGTCCGCTTACCGGGAATCCTCCGATATGTTTTGACTCAGGAATACCGGTTTTTTGCAACAAATGCAGACTTCCGCCTCCTCCGCCGATAAAGACGAACTTGGCCGTATGATACTCGGTTTTACCCTGCTGGATATCATGCACTTTCACTTTCCACGAACCATCTTGTGTACGTTTAATACCCTTGACGCTATGCTTGTAGTTAATCTCGGTGCCTTTGCTCTTCAAGTAGTCAAACAGCATGCGCGTTAAAGCGCCAAAGTTTATGTCCGTCCCGGAGTCGATTTTGGTTGCCGCAAACGGCTCATTCGTTGTCCGCCCTTCCATAATAAGCGGAATCCATTCCTTCAGCTGATCCGGATCCTCGGAATATTCCATCCCTTGAAAGAGCGGGTTGTTTGACAGCGCTTCAAAACGTTTTTTCAAAAAAGCCACGTCTTTTTCACCTTGCACTAAACTCATATGAGGAATAGGCATGATAAAGTCCTGCGGATTGCGAATCAGATTGCTGTTTACCAGATAAGACCAGAACTGTCTTGAAACCTGAAACTGTTCGTTAATATTGATCGCTTTGCTGATGTCGATAGATCCGTCAGGTTTTTCGGATGTATAGTTAAGCTCGCACAATGCGGAGTGGCCGGTCCCCGCATTATTCCATTCATTGGAGCTTTCTTCCCCCGCGCTTGCAAGTTTCTCAAACACTTTGATCTCCCATTCAGGTACTAACTCTTTCAGTAGGGCTCCCAATGTTGCGCTCATGACGCCGGCACCAATTAAGATTACATCTGTTTTTTTCTCCATGTTGCTCATTATAAACCTTCCTTATCCCATATATTTGAAAAAAGAGTAGGCGTCCCTGCTAAAAAGGTCATTAAAAAGCAAGGCGTCCCCTGAAAACACACCTTTTCTGTGTCATTTTTCACCATATTATTATAGTCTATTATAAATATTGATAGATTAAAATATCTACTATTATCTAATCATTATAAACTATTTAAAGTTGTTAACATAGTGAGAAGATCCTCCACAAAAAAAAGCCGCAAGAATCGCGACTTCTCATGTATTGATATTCAATGTGTGGAGGTTTATGTATTACTCTTCCCTTGGGAAGAATTAAAAAAGCGCCATGTCCATACGGACAAAGCGCTTTGGTAATTAGTGAGGGGCCATTTTTCCAGGCATTTGCGACTGCATCGGGGCAGTGCCGTAACTATTCTGCATGTACTGCATATCTTGCTGAGGCAGCTGTGGTACTTGGTAGTAGCCATGCTTATTTTGATATAGCGAAATCTCATAAGCCATTTCAATGCAGTTGGGAAGGGAATCGGCAAGCACGCGGCGCACGACCGGATTCGTAGATTCCATGGCAGCATTGGTTTTCATCGTAGCACCCGATTTCACTGCGTTTAACATGCTGAGTGCGATGGTTTCATCGTTGATCTCAGCTGTGGACTGCATCGGTTTTTTCGGTTGGCCTGGCTTCATGCCGTAAATAAAGTCATTGCCCTGCTTCATTTTATAGCTTTGCGTTGGCTTTGATGGATCTTGTCCTGATTTAAAGCACTCTAAGGTGATGTTGTACTCATCTGTCATAAATTGCTTCTGGCGCTGCAGGATATCTCGAAGCTCCGGATCCTGTACATGCCCGCTCAGTATGGTATACGTGTTCATGGTGTTGATTGCCCCTGCCAATACTTCGTGGACATCAAACATTTCATGACCGCCATGGTTCATTTGCGGTGGAATCATGCCTGTTTCCATGTTTTGATGATTTTGTGATTGTTCGAATTCCATTCATGTACCTCCTAAAGTTATTATACGCCCTTCATATTGTGGGTTCTTTTGTCCAGAATATACGGACGATTTGGAGATTTTTATGTGATGAAAGCAATTGGTGATGACTTCTAATCCCAGAACTAATAAAAAAACGCCTTAAAAAGGCGGATACTCGTCAGAATCCTGATCAACCGCGACGGGCTGCGTCAGCCAACGCGTTGAGCCATTGCGCCCGCTACCCTTCAACTTTGGCGGCTATCTTCTTCCATGCGGATTGAATCTTCAGCTTCATCGAATCTGTGCTGTGCAGCATACACTTGATTAAGGTTGGCATCGTTTCGGCACTAACGCCATGCCGCTCGGCAAAAGCAAGGTACAAAAAAGTAAAGAAGCCGCAAGATCACGGCTTCTTTACTTGCGCTATAGCAATCGTCATGCTTGATGCCAAGTTCATCAAAGAACTGGTGGATGCTGTATTCACCATCAGGTTACGCTATGCATCAATTTATCAATCCACGTCAATTCTCCATTAACCTGGGAGATCGAATACTGCAGAACCTCGTCCCGGAATAACTCGTCTCCACCTTCATCCAGTCTTCTCTCGATATCGGACAGCAGCTCTTCCAAGTCCTTCTTTCTCCTATGTAATATTCGAATCCGGTCCTCCTGAGAAATACGCTCGAACAGGGACACTCTTACCATGAATTCGATTTGATGTTTTGCATCTTTTTCGGTGAATTCATTAATGAGGTTTGCGATTTTCCCCCTACCTGCTTCTGTAATTTCATATATATACTGGTTCGGTCTGCCTTCCTGCTCATTTCGATGTTTGCGTACAAACCCCTCATCCGTAAACTTTCGCAATGTCGGATATAACATATTGTGATTGACGTCCATTAAATAACCGAGATCCTTTTGTATTTCTTTTTTTATTTCATAACCGTGTTTTGGGGATTTTTCGATTTGGATCAGAATGAGAAGTTCAAGATACATGATGGCTCAGGCCTTTCGTTAACGGATTTGGCAAAATCGCTGCATCGAAGCAGCACACCTCTAGAGTATATGTTCTACTAAAATCCGACAAGGCAGAATATAAACGGAACTTTGGACATGGGTCATTGGAAACTATGACCAGCTGTGGAATTATGTTAAATTAACATATGGTATATTACACTAGCATTGGAGGGAATGTAATGAATCATGATATCATCTCTTTAGAGGAAATCACGCAATTCCATTCACCGACTGAAGAATTCAATCCTTATGATTGGTACAAGCACAAATTGCAGCATGAGCCCATCGTTTATAACCAGGCAACCCATACATGGAACGTCTTCCGCTACAATGATGTAAAGAGGGTTCTCAAGGATCATGAATATTTCTCTAGTGCAAGAACCCGAACGACGATTAGCGTTGGTGCCGACAATGCCGAAGGCGAGAAGATGAGTAAAATCAACCTTCAATCCGACCCGCCGGAGCACCAAAAAAGTCGAGCATTGATTTCCGCCGCTTTTACCCCTCGCAGTTTAAAACTCTGGGAACCGCGCATTCAGGAGATTGCGGACCAGCTTTTGAACGAAATGGGAGACGCCGATGTCATTGATATCGTTCAAAATTACGCGAGTGCGCTGCCGACCATCGTCATAGCCGATCTGCTCGGCGTCCCTTCGGAAGACCGCTTGTTGTTTAAGGAATGGGTCAACCATTTATTCCTCCCCTTGCCCAAAGACCATTCGGAAGATATACAGGAACTGAAACGTCATGCAGCCAAGGAATATTACAACTATCTCTACCCCCATATCGTGCAAAAAAGAGCAAATCTATCTGACGATATCATCTCCGACCTCATTCAAGCCGAGGTGGATGGAGATCAATTATCGGATGACGAGATTGTCAGAACGACGATGTTCATCCTCGGTGCGGGTATTGAAACGACGACGCATCTGCTAGCCAAACGTTCTATTCCTTCTTATATGATAACAACCAAATTTATGGCGAAATTCGGGACGATCGCGAGCTTCTTCCCAATGCCATAGAGGAAATGCTCCGCTATCGGTTTAACATTGCCAAAATGGACCGGACCGTAAAACAGGATAACAATATACTCGGCGTGGATTTGAAGCAGGGCGACGTTGTCGTCGCATGGATGAGCGCTGCCAATATGGATGAGGAGGTATTCGAGGATCCCTTCACTTTGAACATCCACCGAGCCAATAACAAAAAGCATTTAACTTTTGGTAACGGCGCACACTTCTGCCTGGGAGCCCCACTGGCACGACTTGAAGCAAACATTGCGATCAGCAGATTTATGGATTACTTCCCGCGAATGGAGCCGATGGCCGATTTTAAACTGGAGGATAACCTGAATCCGTCTGCAGCAGGACAAATGTTGACGCAGCTTCCAATCCGCGTTCATCGGTAATGCTGACCTATGTCCTGTACAATCAAAAAAAGCCCTGCACAGCAAGGGCTCATGGTATCAAGAGACCCTGTCTATTTCTAAAGGCACAGGGTCTCTCACTTTTTATGCACTCATTCTTTCACTTTGTTCCTCTTAGATTCATACCAATAACCGGGCCGTCCGTTGTTTAAACGCATGAGCGCTTCGAGAAAGAAATAATCCCCCCATATAACAAAATCGTCCGGCGCGATCCCTCCCCTGACAAAATACGAACCATGCCGCAGAAAACCTTCTTCATCCGGATTACCGTCCGTAAAATAACCGTTAACCATCGAGACCATCGAACGCCGAACGGCATTTATGAAAAGCTCCCTGCGGGGATCATCGCCTGGCAGCTGATCCGCGATTTCCAGAATCCCGCATGCTGCAATGGCAGAGGCAGAGCTGTCCCTCGGCGTCAGCGCCGATGCCGGGACGTCAAAATCCCAATAGACGACATGATCATCCGGAAGGTGGTCGATGTAATAACGCGCCATTCGAATGGCAGCGTCCAAATATTGCGGCTCTTGGAAATAACGGTAAGCCAGCGCGAATCCGTAAATGCCCCAAGCCTGCCCCCGCGACCACGTAGACCCATCCCTGTATCCTTGGTGCGTCCCGCCTCGCACGGAATCGCCAGATTCCAGATCAAAATAAAAAGTATGGTAGGAAGAGCCGTCTCCACGCACCAGGAATTTTAAGCTTTTGTCAGCGTGAATGCGTGCGACATCGGCATATGCAGCATTTCCAGTCTGTTCGGTGGCCCAGCATAACAAGGGCAGATTCATCAGGCAGTCGATGATGATCCTGCCGCCGTTTTGGGGATCATGTTCAGGACCCCATGCCTGGATAAGCTGAAGCGAGGGCCTCCATCGTCTCATGAGCGCATCTGCGGCTTGCAGCGCCGTGTTCTTGGCAGTCTCGTCTCGTTCCACGAACCATTCCGCCAAAGCGGATAATGAATACAAAAAGCCGATATCATGATGCTCCAGCTTTTGGTTTTGCGCTAATCTCTCTTGAAACGAACGCACAGATCGGATAGCTGCCTCACGAAAGCAGGGATCCTTGCCGTACTCGTAACTCAGCCACAGAATGCCAGGCCAAAATCCCTCCGTCCAATCCGTATGATTCACCAGCTGATACTTGCCGCCCCCGTTTCCGACATGCGGAAACCGATGTTCAAACCGGGCGATATTCGCTTTCGTTGTGTGTAAGGTTCGTTCGATGACAGCGTTCCAGTCCATAATGTCCTCCCCATATCCATTTTGTTTCATCTGATCTGGCTCCATACCGATATCGCTACCGTCTATACGTTCGACTATTTCGGTTCGACTTCATCCAGGGTCATGCGGTATTCCAGATCCTTCATGTACGTCCCGTCCGCGTGCAGAAAGGTCATGCCGAAGGCAATATCCCCGCCGGTTCCGCGGACGATCGCGATCAGCCGGTTGAGTCCGCCCTTCAAGACAAGCTCGCGCTCCGGTTCACGCACATGCTCACCGTTCAGGTAAATGGCATACGGCACATTAGCATAAACTCGCAAACGTCCCTTGCGGACTGGCTTAGCTCCTCCTCCAGGTACCTGCACAAAACAGCTCATAAGCCATGGATCATATCCGGTGCAGGCAATCCGCATCATTCCATCCTCGGATTGCCGCTCTTTTTTCTGCATCCAGCCGTATAGTCCTTCACCCAAATTGTTCAACGAAAATTCAGGATCGGTATAGTATGTCTTCATCGCCTCGTAATCGACATGAGACGGGCAAGGCAGTACCATAACCGCTTCCACGGCCCATGTCCCGTCGTCTTTCTCGCTTACCAGCAAGCCATCATCAAAGACGGCACCCTGGTTGGCGAGCAAACGGGTATAGAGTCTTAGTGCCTTCTCATTGTTGGGGTCTAGCAGAAGCTGGGAGCACAGGATGGAGCCTGCCCCCGTCCTCTCTTGGACCAGAAACGCTCCGGAGGAACGGGCTTTCCTGCGGTTCAGTTCGACCAGTGCGAGACGGCTGTATTCGGATGTGTAACCATTGACGAAATAATCTTTCCAAGCGGTTCCCTCCACGCTAACGCACAAGGCGTCCGTTCCCGCAACCTCAAGCCGGTAGGCGGCAAGCAAACGGTTCGAGGTGTCCCGGGGGGACAGAAATACTTTGTCATAGCCGAACAGCTCGACCGGACTGAAGCCGCTTACGGCCTTGTTGGTGTAATCCACCGCTAGATGGTACGCCTCGTGAGGCTCCACTCTCACAGGACGGTCCAACAGGCGGGCAAGATTGCCATGCTGACTGCTGTCCGCCGGCAGGACAAGCACATGTCCGCCTGCTTCGGCATAGCGCCGGGCGGCCTCGGCTGAGCCAGGAGCCGCAAGCAGGCTTGCTTCTGCTACGAGCAAGCCGAATGATTGCGCGAAGAATGCGGGAAGATCGCCCCGGCCATTTTCGTCATGGGTCACACCCTCATTTATCAGCGCAGCTGCATCCAGCACCGTGTAGCGCAGGCACAGCCGGTCGAGGAACGCAGCCGCTTCCCCGCCGGGACGGACCAGCGCCCCCACCAGCCGCACAGTCGCACCGTCAGCGATTTCGTTGCGACCGGTGTAAGCCAGCAGGTTACGCAGCAGCAGACAGGCTTGCGGAACGCGCCCAAGATTAGCCATCAGCTCCAACTGATTGGCCACAAACATGCCGCTTCCGCTCCGGTACTCCAAGAGCGGCGACCATAAATCCCCACCGTCGCCGAAATCGCCAGCGCTGCACTCCAGCAGCAGGGTGAAATCGCCTTGGAGCGGCTTTTCGAATGCGGCGTAAATGATAGGCAGCGGGCCCTCTTCGCGAAGCTCCTCGTGCCAGAACATTAGATCCGAGTCGCTTAAACCCTTAAGCACCGGATGTTGGTAATCGCCGGCATGGGCCCGAAGAAACGGTCTCCGCGACAGCCTGAGCCGGCCGCCTAGCGACAACCCGCACTGCTCCAGCATCAGCAGGCGACCGCCGCGTGCGACGAAGCCTTTTAACTCCGCCTCCAACCCGCCATCCGGGTCCTCTGCCTTACTGCCGATGATAAGCAAATGATCGCATGACAGCAGAGCAAGCCCATCCCGGGCTACCCGCTTGCAGTCGGGAACAAGATTTCGGATCTTGAAGTAATCTGTTTCAGATCCCCAGTAAGCTGTCGGGCGTACAACTTCAACCGGATGGCGAAGGAGGCTTCCCGACACAAGACGGTATTCCTTCCGAAGCTCATGCATAATCCGATCGCCATGGAACAGCACTGCCGTCAGCACTATCATTCCTTCAGTCTCAACGTGGACCGGAGTCCACGACATCGCAATGGTTTTCTGCTCGGCCGGCTCCTGCCGGAATATGAAACTGCGTTCATGAATGATCGTTTCCCCTTGCCTAATCACGCACTCGATCCGAACATCCTGTGCGGACAACGTGTCGTTGAAGACGTCAAAGCTGCGGGTGATGGTTGCGTCGTCGTAGAAACAGTGGTTGTATTCGGCCGCGAACATCGTGACCGGCTTAAACGCCTCCGCCATGGGGGCAAAAGCCGGATTAGGAACATACATCGGATCATCAGGCAGCAGGCCGTTGTTGATCGTAAGCGAATAGGCCGGTATCACCTTGGGCTTCACCCCGGGCAGGCCTGGTTCGGACGGTGGGACAGCGACGTCGTTCTCCGGCATAGCTCTCATGAAATAATGGGCGAAATTGAATGTCGCAATGCCCGAGACGCCTTGCCGCCGCGCATACTCTACGAATAGGCGTTCCTTCTGCGCCAGCCCGACCGTGCTTTCGTCCGTACTGCGATATGCTTGCAGCCCCGCATACATGCTGGCGTTTTGAGGGCATATGTACCACCAGCCACCGTGTTCACCGAAGGTTAATGGGACCGAACGGTCCCATTGAGCGATGGTGCCGTCAATATTGTAATGGCGGCTTTCCACCTCCGTATGGGCATTGGACACCAGTCGGTTGTCTCCTTCGGCGACGATCGGACGAGTGGCGTCCAGTTCCCGGATCGCCTCCATAAGGCCGGGAATATGCACCTTATAGCCGTCCCGGCCGTCCACCCAGCGCATTTCGTTCTGCAGGCTCCACATGATGACGGAAGGATGATTCTTGTCACGCTTAACGAGCCGCTGTACATGCTTGCGGCAGTTGTCCAAGTAATCGGGATGGTCGGCGAGCATGGATTTGCCCGATCCGTATATCGCTGTTTCGTCGATGATCAGCATGCCCTCTTCGTTGGCGATTCGGACATAATCCTCCGGATAAGGCTCAGCATGCAGCCGGATGCTGTTGATTCCGACGGAGCGGCACATCCGGTACCAGTTCCGGATGTACGCTTCCGTCTGCTGCAGTCCCCCTTGAAAATGCCACGAATCGCCGCGCAAACGGATCGGGATGCCATTCAGCATGAATTGCGGACCTTCGCACCAAAATTCACGGAAACCAAACACTTCCTCGTGACGGTCTAGCACCTGCTCACCTTCTACAAGCTCAAGCTCCGCCATATACAAATACGGCGTATCGGGATCCCATAGGATGGCATCGCTCCACTCCAAATTAAAGGAAGCACGGTAGACCGTCTCGCTGGGTATGTTTTCGCACAGTCTAATCTTCATCGCATCCACCGGATCGATGCGCTGTGCCGTCTGCTCTGCCTGTAGGACAGGCACGGACCGCCCTCCATCTCCGAATCGCAGCCCGCCGCCTTCCCCTTTCTCCGCAGAAAATCTCTCCGTTTCGATTCCAAGCCTTTGGCTTCGCAATGACTTCTTTTCATTAGCCGCATACCGGTTGTTGCTACTGCTTATCGAATCTGCATTTTCCCTCGTATCTGACTTTTCTTCCCCTTGCCTTAGCACGCCAATCTCTCGCACGCTCAACCTGACGTGAAGGGGACCGTGATCCCCTCCTATATCCGCCGCCCCAGCGGCGACGTCCAGTTCAAGCCGCCCTCTCCGAACGGAGGTGCGGATGGTTACATCCTCTATAGACAGGACCGGATAGCTTTCCAGGTAAACGTCCTGCCATATTCCCCGGGCAACATTTCCGAACCAGGAGCCCATCAGCCCGGTCACCTTCTCCATGCCGTTTGCCAACGTTACTTTGTCGAAGCTGCCGCATACGACATGGAGATGATGCTCATGTCCATGCTCGGCCCAAGGCGTGATATCGAGACGCAGCGGCAGGTAGCCGTCTTCCCATACGGCGACTTCTTCCCCATCAAGAAAAATGACGGCCTTTTGCATGATGCCGTCCATCCGCAGCACAATCCGCTCCCCGGACATGGTTTCGGGAATATGAAAACTTCTATGCAACACGCCCGCTTCCGCGCCGTCCCATTCTTTCGGATAGCCGTAGAGATCCATCGGGGCATACCCATGCTCGCGAATTTCGCCGAACGATTTGCCGTTGGCCTGTTCGTAGGACGATCTCCAGCTGGAAGGGACTTGGATTTGCTGCCGCTCGTAGACGATTTCATCCGGAAGCCGGCGGCACTGAGGCTGTCCATACAGCGGCATGAAATCCCAGTCCCCGTTCAGGCATAATCGGTTACGCATGGTTTGTTCCCTGCCTTTGGATGAAAGAACGTGCCTCAAGGACAAGCTTCAGCTCTCGCCAAATCTCCTGACCGTCTGGCGCACCCTCCCACTTCATGAAATGCGGCTCCATCACCGCTGCCCAATCGTCCGGACGGAGCGTTGTTTTCAACTTTCCTTCATAAGGGGCTGGCTCAAGTGTGGCCGGGAGCTCTGAGTAAAAAAAGAGCAGATTCTCATGCATGCCGATGATGCCGAATTTATCTCCATCGCCCGGCCGTTCTTCCTGGTACTGGTAATGATAGTACACGTAGCTTGAGACCTCTTCGGGCTTTAGCCGGGCAATCCTTCCATACGGCACACTGTGATCATTCGTCCGTGCCCAATGCTGCTCCGAAACGGGCGCTTGATAATGAAAAATGTCGGCCAGCGACGCCCATCTGCGTCCCGGATCTCCTCCCGGCCAAACGGCCAACCATGCCTCAGCTCGCGGCAGCAAACTTTCCGGAAGCACCTTCTCCCCGAGACATTCATAATAAAGAAACAACCGGCTTCCGTCTGTAAACAAGCTTAATCGGGCCACGCGTTCCCGTTCCATCGCCGTGTGGATCTCTTGTGAAACACTTTCGCCCCGTAACAGTGTAAGGGCATCTTCCTCGATTCCTTCGCCCCTAAATAGACATCGCTGCATGATGAACCTCCCATCGTGAATTTTGATGCTCCTGGAGATCAAAATCCGTATCCGTTTTATTTGCCGATCGTAAAAGACGCTCCCTCCATTTACCGGGAGGAAGCGCCTCATTTCCTTAAGGCACCACCGTGAAACGGATGTTGTCAAACAGCATGTAGTCGAATCCACTCACGTAAAAACCGACTTTGCCGGATGGCCGGTGATTCGGATCGGTGCCGGCAAGCTTCGGCTCGCCGTCCACATAAATGGAGACGTCCCCGTCCTTTACGCTAATCTTGACTGCATATTCCGTTTCCGGCTGCAGGTCTCGATTCGGCAAGACGGACTCGGCGATCTTCTGCCAGGCCGTGTCGTAGAGTATCCAGGCGGATGTCCCATCCACGCGGGTCCGATAGCCGATTCGGGTAGAGCCGCTTGCATCCTGACGATCAAAGACGTACATTGTACCGTCGTCTGGCATGACAGCCGGGGTCTTCAGCGTGAACTCCAGCTCATACGATTCGAAGACCCGGTCCAGCAGGCCTGTTGCCGCGTTCAAAATTTTGTAGCGGCGATTACCGTCCGGATCGTCCGCGATGCTGCGGTTCGGGTCTACCGGCCAGCCGTTGCTGCCCGATTCGAAGTCGGTCTCGTGCATGATGTTCGAAACGGTCACGGCGATATCCGCTTTGATGAGCGGGTTGACCACGGACACGGCTGTGACGGTCGTCTCTCCTTCATAAACGGCACTGACGACCCCCTTGTCGCTCACCTCCGCTACGGCCGGATCGGCGGATTGCCAAGTAACGCCGGTATCCGGGGTATCCGCGGGATCGAACGTCACCTGCAGCTGATGCTGCTCGCCGGCGGCAAGCCGTATTTCGTGCTCGGACGGTATGATGCCGGCCAGCTCCGTGCTCAGTGCCTTGAACCGGATGTCGTCAAACAGCATGTGGCTGACGTTGTTGACGTAGAATCCGACCTTGCCTGCCGCGTTATGGCCGGGATCGGCGGCCTTCAGGCGGAAATGGCCGTCCACGTACACGCTGATATCGCCGCCCTTGACCCGCATCTTGATCTCGTATTCCGTATTCGGCTGCAGGTCGTGTCCTGGGAGTTTCTCTTCATGCAGCACAGTCCAGGCTGCGTTATACAGCAGCCAGGAGGAAGAGCCGTCCGGACGTGTTTTGTAGCCGACGCGGGTCGAGCCGCTGCCCGCCTGGCGATCGAACACGTACAGCGTTGCATTTTCTCCGATCGACTCAGGCGTCTTCAGTTTGAAGGTCAGCTCATAATCGGTGAAGGTTTTGTCGCTGAGAGTGGTAGCGCCGTTCAGTATTTTATACCAGCGGTTGTCGCCTTCTTTTGCGATGCTGCGGTTCGCGTCCTGCGGCCAGCCGTTTGCACCTGACTCGAAATCGGTGAAATCCATGACCCCGTCTCCGGCTTCGACTGTGACGTCCACCATTGCCGTGAGCTGCGGATTCTCCGCCGACGCCACCGTGATGACCGTCTGGCCCACCTCCTGACCCGTGACGATACCGTTATTGTCAACCGTAGCGATGCCGGGATCGGCCGACGTGAAGACCAGCTTCGGATTCTCCGCGTTCCATGGGAGGACCGCCGTGCGCAGCTTTACCGTTTTCCACCGATCCACCGTGATTTCGTTGTCGTAGACCACAACGCTTTGCACCGGGTAGCTGTCCGGGCTGTTGGTGGTACCTGCTTTCCCGTTAATACCGATCTCGTGAAATGGGACATCAGGGAAGCCGGGGATGGCCTGAAATACTTCAGCATCCGGACGCAGCGACAGATCGCCTCCTGCCAAATCGACGAACCCGGGATCCTCGTCGGTTACCCAGTTATCGGCGTACTGGACAAGATTGAATTTGTCGTACGCCCCCTGCTCGTTCGTTGTCGTGCTGCGTGGAAGCGTCGGATTGTAGACAACGTTGCCGTGAAACGTATTCGTATCCGGATAATAACGATTTTCCGTGAAAAAGTTCGCCAGCTCCGGATATTTGGCCAGGTACGGCGTGCCGACGAAGTCGTTGTTGGCCTCGAACAGCGCCTCCCACTTCGGCATGTAATTCAGCGGAACTTGATCGTCCGGCTCATCGCCGAGAAACAAATCCGCGTAGTCATATGGAACCTTGCTGTCCACAAAGATATTGTTGCGGGCCAAAATATGCGCGCCCCCGTTGTTTTTGATTGCTGAATTCCCCATACGATAGAAGATATTCTCATCGATCTGAAGCCCCATCGTGAAATTATCAGGATAGACCCCTTCAACGCCGGGTTTACTTTCTCCGATGTTGTGGAAGTAATTGCGACGGATAATGGTGCCGCGCTGCTGGGGCGTTTCGCCCGCATTCATGTAGATGGCGCCGAGATCCGAGAAGGTTTTGCATACGTCGTAAATATCGTTGTATTCCACGAGATGATCGTTGCCGAAGATCAGCACGCCGGGATGGGGAGCATCGTGCAGCTCGTTATGCGACATGCGGTTACCCACCCCGGACAAGAGAACGCCGGGATTGTAGGCCTTATGATAATAAGCAAAATCATGAATGTGAGAGTTCTCCACCGCATTGTTGCCCGGCGCGAGCGTTGTCTTGTCGCCTCCGGTAAGCGTGACGGCGGTACCCCCGATATGGTGGATGTGTGTAAATTCGATCTTATGGTCCGTTCCCGGAACTCCGGTAAAATCGTTGTAATGGAACCGGCTCTGAGTGTTGACCAGCACGCCGCTATTGGTGAAATTGCGGATTTCGCTATTTAGGACACGCATATGGCTGCCGCCCATAAAGACGACCGCCGAATCACGCCCGTTCTCCAGGATCAGCTCCGAGAATTCGTTATAAGATGCGTCCAACGCATTGATCATCGGCGTTTTCAGCATCGTCACTTCAATGGATGGATTCGTGGTCATGAATTCGGCATTCGGCAGAAAATAGAGCTTTCCGGCCTGGCGGTCGATGTAATACTCGCCGGGCATATCGATCTCCTCCAGCAGGTTTTGAGCGAAATGGAAATCCGGGTACCAGTTCTTGAAAATGCCGCTCATTTCTCCATACCGGAGCGTAATGCTCTTGGCCTGGGTGTCGATGGAAGCGATCTTGTTGTAGGACCATTCCCAGCTGTAGCCGAAAATGCCATCCAGCCAGATGTCGTCCGCCTGCGTCCAGTATTGCGGTCTGTCATACGTATAGGTAAAGGTCCCGCCTCTCGTATGAACCTCCCCGTTCGGATCTTTCCGCGTCGGTCCCGGATCGAGGATTTCGTCCATTTGAACGGTTCCCTCGTTCGGCCAGCGAGCCAGCGTCATGCCTTCCCCGCCCACGTACAACTCCATCGGCGGTACCTTGCTCAAATCGTTGGCCAGATAATAACCATGCCGGCTCATTTCGCCGTAATCGGTAATGCCGAGGGCAGCCAGATCGGCTACCAGCACTTCGTTTCGTGCCTCTTCGCTGATAATGCGGTTCAGTACGGCAGAATCGGTTACCGGAACGAATGCGGATTTCTCCAACTTCTTAGAACCGGACAAGATAACCGTTTCACCTGGATAGGCCGTATAGGTGACCGGCTTACCCGCTTCCCCCGAATCCTGCAAACCCAGCTCGAAGCTGGTTGCCCGCTCATACCGGCCTTCCCGAAGATAGACCGTGACGCCGCCCCGTGGCAGTCCCTTCTTCGCTTTCAACGCCCGAATGGCGTCACGCGCTTTTTCCAATGTTCGAAACGGTTTGTTGATCGTCCCTTTGTTCGAGTCATTTCCGTCTAAGGCCACGTAAAAAGCCGTCCCGTGCGGATTTCCATAAGCCGACGCCGTCTCGGCGGCCGGCAGAAATGGATACAGCGCGAACAACAGGCTTGCCGCCAGCGCCGTAAGCACAAGCTTCTTCATAAATCGCTCCCCTTCCTCCAGCGTGGAATCCGGTCAGCTTTGCCTACGCACTGCGCAGTGTCGTCAAAGCCCACCCAGGCAGCAGGTTTCTCCCGTTTAGTCTCCATCCGTCTACAAGCCTACGGGCCGATTATTTTAAGCCCTTCTCTTTTAGGAATTGCTCGAACTGACGCGTCACCTCCTCGACGTATTTATCTTCGCCAGCCTCCTTCAGCTTGCCGTAAAGAACCGGCCAGGTTTCCTCAAAATCAAGCGTTCCGGTCACGAGTCCGCGTTTGTACTCGCCCCATACGGCGTTCAGGTTGGCGATTTCCGTGCTGACTGGCTCGGAATTGAACTTGAATGCACCGATCGGATTGATTTCGGAGCTCGTGTTGATTTTTTTCGTTTCCTCCCAGATATTTTCCGGTTGCCCTTCCTTCAGGTAGGAATTGAATACGCTGCCGAACACCCAATCCATGTTCGGACGATACCTGGAATCCGGCATCGCTTTGATATAATCGCCGCTCAGTTTCTCGTAATGCACTCCCTCTAAACCGTTGATCAACAAATTGTAGAGCTCCTTGTCGGTGTTGATCAGATTGAGCAGCATCAGGGCCCGTTCCGGATTCGGGGAAGTTCGGCTGATCGACTGGTTGGTTGTTGCTGAATAGCCGTTGGAGAACCAATCGCTGAGCGGAATGATGATGACATCGTTTCCGCCGTTCTTCGGCTTGACCTCCGCCTCGACCCCCGGCTTCAGCGTGACGTCGAACTCGACCGCGATCTGGCCTTTGGATTGGTAGTCGGTCATTTTTTCCGTAGCCGCGTCCTTGTGGATGTACCCGGCTTTATACCATTTGCTGGCCAGTCTGAAATTGTCCAGCTCCTCTTCGGGATAGCGATGAAGCGTATAGGACGGGTCATCGGTCTTGATGTAGAAATGATCGTCAAGCCCCGGAACGACCCAGTATTGATCGTCATGCGCCTGCGGGTTGACGAACGAGCCGCCGAACAGTCCGATCGGGATGATGCCCGGCTCGTTCTGCTTGATTTGCTCAAGGAACGGCTCGATATCCGCTATCGTTTTGATCGTGGTAGGGTCCAAGCCGTATTTGTCGGCAAACCGCTTCTGCACGATGAAGCCGTATCTCGAACCATTGATCTGCTGGTTCGGAATGCCGTAAATTTCCCCGTCCACCGAGAGACCATCCCACATCACCTGAGGGACATCCGCCTTCAACTGAGGCGCGTACTCATCCAAGAGCCCGTTCAGCGGTTGAATCGCTCCCTTCCGTACCAGCTCTTCCGGTTTCAGCATATAACCGGTCCAGAGAATGTCGAATTTCTCGCCTGCCGCCAGTACGGTATTCATCTTCTGCACGTAATCCCCGATCGCAACCGGCATCAGCTTTACGGTGGCGTTCAACTTCTCTTTCACGATTTTGTTGATTTCCACTTCGACCTTCTTCTGGTCGGGCTGCAGCTGCAGCAGCGGGTAATACCAAGTCAACTCGACGGGATCAAGCTTGCTCGATCCGCCTGTATCCGGTGACGCCCCTTGCGTGTCCGGCGTTCCGCTATTCGTCTCGCCGTTTCCGCCGCTGCCCCCGCAGCCGGCAAGAGTGGACATCGCGATCAAGACGATCGCCAAAAGTCCTAGCAGTCTTTTTTTCATAACATGACCTCCTGAGTGTTTAATTGGTTGTTGTATGTTAACCCTTGAGGGAGCCAACCGTAAGCCCTTTCACGAAAAACCGCTGGAAAAACGGAAAGATGATCAGCATCGGCCCACCCGCAAGCACCGCGATTGCCATTCTTGCCGAATTGTTTGGAAAACTGGATAAATCAACACCCAGCTGCTGCGCAAATTCCGAATTGGAAGTAATGAACTCAATGCTGCCAAGCGTCCGCACGAGCAGCAGCTGCAGGGGCACCTTGTTCGGATCGTCGATGTACAGCATGGCATTGAACCATTCGTTCCAATACGTAAACGAGATTAGCAAGCCAAGCGTAGCCAAAGCCGGTGTAGACAGTGGTAATATGATCCTGAAAAATATCCGCAGCTCCCTCGCCCCGTCGATTTTGGCGGATTCCACGATTTCGAGCGGAATTTTGGACATGAATCCTTTCATGACCATAATGTTGAATGGCGAGAGCAGCACCGGCAGGATGAGTGCCAGTAAGCTGTCTTTCAAATGCAGGTACTGCGTGATGAGGATATAGGAAGGAACGAGTCCTCCGCTGAACAGCATCGTGAAAAATACGTAGAATGTTGTTGCCCGGTTGTAGCGGTAATCCGGCCTTGAGATGACGTACGCGGTCATCGCGGTGAGCAGCAATCCTGCCAGCGCTCCGATGACGGTCACCGTAATCGTAACCCCGTAAGCCCGCAGCAGAATGTCGGGAGCATCCAGAAGGTAGCGATACGCCTCCAGACTGAATGATTCGGGCAGAAACTGATACCCGTTGCGGGTGAGCGAAGCTTCGTCCGTCAGCGACACGGCGACGACGAGCAGAAACGGCAGGACGACCGCCAGCGAGAGCAGGATGAACAGCAGATGGATCAACAGTTTCGGCAGTTCGAACTTCTTAGGCATCGGATGTCCTCCTTCTTACCATAGGGAATGCTCGGGATTGATTTTGCGCACGACCCCGTTCGCCACCAGCACCAGGACGAAGCCGACAACCGACTGGTAAAAGCCCGTAGCCGCCGACATGCTAACGTTGCCGATCTCACGGAGTGCACGGTATACGTACGTATCGATAATATCCGTGGAGCCGTACAGAAAGCCGGAGTTGTTCGGAATGAAATAATGCAGTCCGAAATCGCCGCGGAACATGTTGCCGATGGACAAAATCAGCAGAATAATGACCAGCGGAGCCAGCAGCGGAACGGTAATTTTCATCGCCATCTGCCATTTCGTCGCTCCGTCGATCCGTGCTGCCTCGTAATACTCGCTGTTAATGCCGAGTATGCCAGCAAAATAGATAAGTGTATTGAATCCGACCGCCTTCCATAAATGAACAAGAATGAGGATGGCTGGCCATGCCTCGGCCGTCTGGTACCAACTGACCGGCTCCATCCCGAACATCTGTAAGGTGCGGTTGATGAACCCGTCGGAATGGTTCAGGAAGGCATAGGCGACGTATCCGACCAACACCCAAGATAAAAAATGGGGCAAGAACAGCGCAGTCTGATAAAATTTGCTCCATTTCGCCCTGAGTTCGTTCATTAGGATCGCCAGTAGCAGCGCTGCAGCGGTGGTAGCTACAATGTAAGCGGCATTGTACAGCACCGTATTGCGCGTGATCCGCCAAGCCGTATCGGTCGAGAACAAGTAACGGAAGTTTTCCAGTCCAACCCATTCGCTGCCGAATATACCAAGATCGTAGCGGTAATGCTTGAAGGCAATGATCAATCCCACTAACGGGATATAGGCAAAAATCAGCTTGTACAGAATCCCGGGTAGCGATAGCAGAAACAGCTCCCGGTTGTTACGAAAATGGCGAAGCTCTCTGCGAAGCGCCGATTTTTTTTGGCGTGCGCCGGCAGGTCCAGGATTCGGTCCCAATTCGGGTCCCGAACGGTTAGCCGAGTCTGCATCAATAGAACCCGATAGTGTTACCTTCTTCAACATAGCGAAAGCCCCTTCCTTTTCTTATGCACTCCTCGCCTGCATCCCAGGCTTTGCATGATTAACGATAGCTCAAACTCGGGGCTCTGCGTTACTGTACAATTTCAGGATTGCTGTACGGCCGGGCTGTAAGGATTTCGGAATGCTGTACAGCCGGCTGTATAGAAGCAGGATTACTGTACCTGGGTCAATCGGAACCAGCGCAACTCAAAAAAGCCACCGAATCACCACTTCATAACCGCGGCATGCCAAAGACCCGCACACGGTAAATTTCATCTGCGGGTCTTATGAAACATTTCTAATTTTAAGTACTGCGGTCGATGGCTGATTTCAGACGGTACTCTTTCGGCGTCGTTCCGTAGCGACGCTTGAACAGCCGATAGAAATAGCTTTCATTGCTGAAGCCCACCTTCTCCATGATTTCGGCTACGGTCAGTTGCTGCTGCTCCAGATACTGCTGGGCACGGGCAAGCCGAGTCGTGTTGATCTGGTCGACTACCGTCGTACCTTCCTGCGCCTTGAACACTTGCCCCAAATAGACGGAGCTCATCTTCAGCATATCGGCGATCTTCTGTACGTTGAGGTCCGGATCAGCATAATGCTTGTCGATCATTTCCTTGACGGTATCCGCAAGCAGCCGGTTTTTATCCTCGCGTCCGCGCCTTCGCTGCTCGAACACCTCTCGCACGACGTCCAGGAGCACGCACTCGATCTCGTCCAGCGTCTCTTTTTCGAGAATGCGGCGATTGATCGCCTGCAGATTGACCGAAACCGGGTTCAGGTTGTTATTATTCATTTCACCGAGCGTATGGCTCAGCGTCATGGTCAGATGTAGCAGCGCCGAAAACATGCCGTCAAAGCTAAACTCGCCAAGCAGCTCCCTCCAGCTCCGAATGGCTTGCTCCGTCTCTTCCGGATTTCCGCCCTTTAATCCCTCCGTCAGCCGGCGTTCCAGTTCCTTCGGAATGGTAAGCGATTCGTTCCGCTCGTTCCTGCGGATCAATTCCGGCTGGATCACGGCGCCCTTACCGAATATCATGCGATAGTTGGAATGGCGCAGCGCCAGATTGTAATGTTTCGTAAGCTGGCGATAATCCTCGAACGTATCGCTTAGCGTTACGGTAAAGGTGATCCGATAGAAACGATAAATGGTTTGCTGAAGTTCGCCAAAGCGTTCGTTCAAGGATTCGAGGTAACCGGAATCGCCTGCGGCAACAAAAACGAGATGGCCGCTCTTCATATCCGCCGCTTCGCAGGAGCCGCCAAGCCGCAGCAGTTCCTGGCCGATATTCGCGACGGCGAAGGAATAGAGCTCTTCCGCCCGGGAAACCGGCTGCAGGACCTGACTTTGCAGATCGTCGAGCTGTACAAGCGCAAGTCGAAGCGGTGACGGATGCGCGATATTGATATCGTACTGCTCCTTCATCCGCATAAACGCATCTTCGTCCATGCTGTCGCTTGTGCCGATCAGGCTCCGCAAATGATACAACTTGGCGATATTCCATTGCGTGACACGCTCCTGTTCCAATCCTCTGAGCTTGCCGATCATTTCCGTTACATTCTCCGTGATGAGCGACAACTCATCCTTGGCTTTGGCATCCTCCCGCCCGTCATAAGGCACCAGCATAAGCAAACGGCCCACCGGTTTATACAGCCGGAGCGAGATCAGTACGGACAGCAGCAAAGCCAGCGTCGCAACGGATAGTGTCACGGCCATTTCCGTCCATCGCATCTGGCGGACGCTGCCCAGCACGTCGTCATAGTCTTGAAGGCTGATGATCTGCCAGTCGTTTAAGCCTTTGTTCAAATAGGTTACCTTATAATCCTTCTCTCCTTGTTTATGGATGAAAGAGTCCGGTGCATTGTCCGTCGAGCCCATTCGTCCCAGTAAATCCTTCTTGATGTCAAGCCCGGGCGGCAGCTTGCGCTCGCCTGCCATTAGCACCTGTCCATCGCCGTCGGTGACGAACAGGACGTCGTTTTCCCGTTCGGCCACTCGATTAAGCGCTTTCACATTGTCGAGCATCCAGCCTGGCTTCACTGTCAAAATGAGGGCGTTCCGGTTAACGGAACCGAGGGTCGGCCCGTCATAAATGAAAAAAGCGAATACGTCGATGCCCTCATTCTCCCCGTCAAGATCGAGCGGAATGAGCTGCAGCTTCGGCAGATCGGCTCGGGAAGCCATATAATCTTCAAGCGCGCCGTACAGGGCGCGCGTGTCCATATCATGGCTCAGCGACGAGAAAAAACGGTTCTGCTTGCCGTTGTAAAAAACGGCGGCGTGCAAGTACGGCGAAGCGGCTACCGTCCGGTTCAAACGTTCGATTTTCAGAATGCTCTGCTTATAATCCGCCCCGGACTTCAGCGCGATCAGCTCTTCGTCATTGTACAACGACACCGCCAAATCCTTCACGATCCCGTTCATGTTCTCGATATTGTAGTTGATTTGGGTGAGCAGCTTGCGATCGGCTTCGTGTTGGAGGCTCAGGACTTTATCACGGGCAGCGGCGTTCAGGAAGAGGGAGGCGATGGCGAGCATGGCGACGACGAGCATAAAGCTCAGGATAATCCGCTGCAAATATTTGCGAGAGCGGAGGGTTTGCAGCAACTTCATGGGACCACTCTCCTGCAAGGTTAGGTGGCTTTACTATAATCCTGCGGGTTTTTCGTTGTCAATCGGCATTTTCGAAAAAATAGCCGTCCCTTCCCCCGCTTCTTCCTTCATCTGCCGCAGCATCTGCCGATACGCGCCGGGCGTCATGCCAAGCTTGGCGGTAAACAAGCGCGTCATGTAATTCGAATCGCGGATTCCCACCCTTTCAGCGATCTCCGAAATGCCAAGCACCGTGCCGCCGAGGAGTTTTTTGGCTTCCTCCAAGCGCAGATGAAGTACGTACTGGAGCGGCGTTTTGCCGATATGCTTCTTCATGCATCTGGCGATATAACTCGCCTGGAAATGCAGCTTCTCCTCCAATGCAGCCCGTTCAAACGGCTCCCTCCAGTGTTCGTTTAAATAAGCGGCGGCGGCTTGTGCCAGTCGGATGGAAGGCTCCGGTTCGGTCATCCGTGCGCAGTCAGCCTGCAGTGCGGCGAACAGCTCGGCCAGCAATAAATGGAGCTTGAGCGCATTCTCCCCGTTCAGCCGGTTGTGGATATCATTCAACCCGCGCAGCATCGGCTCTACGGTCTGCACCTCGACGGAGGCGAACTTCGGCAGGTACATGCGCTGCTGCGTGGACGGTTCGACATCCTCGACCGTGCCTTTGGACAGCAGGGCCGACCAAGGAATATCCTCCTGCGAGATGTATGAAGCTGGATGTCCATGGATGAAATGCACCCAATAAATCTCCGTATGCTCCAAGCAGGCACGATGCCCGAAATGCCGCAGTCCCGCTTCCAGCACGAGCAGCTTTCCGGCACAGACCTCATATTCGGTCTGTTCTTCCGTCATATAAAGCGTTCCCTTAGTTACCAGCAGCAGGTCGTAGACGCCGAAGGTGCGGGCGAAATGCTGGTCTCCGGGCTTCCAGACGGCATGTCCCGCCGTTACGAATTGCGGCAGCGGCGGAATGGCGAATTCTAAGCACAGCACAGCGGTTCTCTCCTTTTCGCAAGTCCATTTTGTGCTAATCAAAGTCTATATTATCACTGGTTACCCGCGTATTAAAGAGGTACATTGAACAAAAGAAACCGTTCTCATCAGGCGGCAAAGGAGGCTGTTCACACATGCGATTTCGTCAGGTTCATCTCGACTTTCACACATCCGAGGCCATTCCGGGAATCGGAAGCCAGTTTTCAAAAAAACAGTTTCAGAACATGCTGCGTGCCGGGCATGTCGACTCCATTACCGTTTTCTCTAAATGTCATCACGGCTGGGCTTACCACCCGAGCGAAGCCAATGAAACACACCCGCATCTTTCGTTCGATCTGCTAGGCGAAATGATTGCAGCCGCCCACGAAATCGGCGTCAAAACGCCTGTGTACTTGTCCGCCGGCCTTGACGAGAAGCTGGCGCGTCGCCATCCCGAATGGCTGATTCGAGATGCGGAAGATCGTACGCGATGGGCCAAAGATTTCATGACGCCCGGGTACCATGAGTTTTGCTTCAACACGCCTTACCTGGACCTCTTGCTGGCTCAAATCCGCGAGGTTGTTTCCCGCTATGATGCGGACGGCATTTTCCTTGATATCGTCGGAATCCGAAAATGTCATTGCCAGCATTGCGTGGCAGCGCTGCGATCAGCCGGCCAAGATCCTCGGGATGCAGCGGCCATTGCCGCCTTGGGCGAGGCGACCTACCTGAACTATGCCCGCCGCGTACGGGAAACGGTGGACGAGATCAAGCCCGGTCTGCCGGTCTTTCATAACAGCGGGCATCAACGTCGCGGCCGTCGCGACCTCGCCCATGTCAACAGCCATTTGGAACTGGAATCCCTGCCAACCGGGGGCTGGGGTTACGATCACTTTCCGCTCTCGGCGCGCTACGCGCAGACGCTGGGCATGGATTTTCTGGGCATGACGGGCAAATTCCACACCTCTTGGGGCGAATTCGGCGGGTACAAGCATCCGAACGCGCTGCGATTCGAAACGGCGCTCAGCCTCGCGCACGGCGCCAAGTGCTCGATCGGCGACCAGCTTCACCCATCAGGTCTGATGGATGAAGCGACCTACGCCTTGATCGGCACCGCCTACGCGGAGGTGGAAGCAAAGGAGCCATGGTGCAGCGAGACGACATCCGTGGCGGACATTGCCGTCTTGTCCCTGGAGGCTGCTTGGGAGGCTTGTCCGGAAGCGCGGAAATCAGAAGACCGGAACAATCTGGCGGATGCCGGAGCGGTGCGCATCCTGACCGAAGGGCATTACTTGTACGACATCGTGGATGCCGATGCGGATTTCGGTCGTTACAAGGTGCTGATATTGCCGGACGAGGTGCCGGTATGGCCGGCATTGGGAGAGGCCATCCGCGCATTTACCGCAAGCGGCGGCAAGGTTCTGGCCACGGGTCGCTCGGGTTTGGATCCAGACGGCAGCGCCTTTGCGCTTGATCTTGGACTGAACTGGAGAGGCGCCAGCCCTTACCGTCCGTCGTATTTCCGTCCGGACTTTACTCCAGGCTCCCTTCTGCCTGCTTCGTTTGTCATGTATGGCGAGGGACAGCAGGTGGAATTGAACGGCGGCCGAGCGCTTGGCAGCCGGGAGAATCCATACTTTAACCGGGACGTGTTCACGTTCTGCTCGCATCAGCACACGCCAAGCGCCGGAGAAGACGTCGGCCCGGGTATGATTGAAAGCACAGGCGGAATCTACATCGCTTGGAATGTGTTCGGCGACTATGCAGATAACGGCCACCTCATTCTGAAAGAGATGGTGTTGCACGCGCTCGCCCGGCTCCTGCCACAGCCTTCCCTGCGCTGCGATTTGCCTGCACGGGGCATCGCGACGCTGCAGTATCAGCAGATAGAGAATCGTTATATTAATCACCTCCTGTATGCTTCTCCTGTCCTGAAGGGTCGCGTGGAGGTCATCGAGGACATCGTTCCGTTTCAGAATATATCCGTCGACTTGCGTCTCCCATCTGCCGCTTCGATCAAGCGGGTCTATCTGGCCCCTTCGATGGAGGATCTTCCGTATCAGATTCGTAACCAAGGCGAAATCAGCTATACGGTTCCTTATTTGGATAATCACCAGATGGTTGTGCTGGAGTTGGCGTAGATATTCTGCTTGCTACATCGGAGCGATGGCAAACTAACTCTGCATTGAGAAATAGCCGCATTCCTTGGACTGCGGCATTTTCATATTTTATCATTTAGAGCTCGGTTCGCATGTGCTCTTTTTTTACGATTCTGGATAAACCTATTGAATTGGCTTATGAAGTTAAAAGAAAAAAAGCCGCGATTACGCGACTTTGTTGATCGATATCATTCCTTCTGCTTTTTAATGGATCGAAATAATACAATTCATCCTCGTGATCGTGACCATAGCGTCACGGCTTATTCATTCAACCATTCACGGTTATGCGGTTCTTATCTAATCTCTGCACCTTAAGCTGCAATCTAAGCGCATTCGCAACAACAAGCACGGAGCTTGCCGCCATGCCGATGCAAGCGATGCGTGGATCCAAATAACCACATGCAGCCAATGGCACGGTAATGGCGTTATACAGCAGAGCAAATAGCAAATTCTGATGAACATTCCGCATCGTTTGGCGGCTCCATGTATACGCATCGATTATGTTGAAAAGCTTGTTTCCGATCAGCACGATGTCGCCGGCCTGTTTAGCCGCATCCGCTCCCCCGCCCATCGCCATGCCGACATCTGCCACAGCCAGCGCAGCTGCATCGTTTATGCCATCGCCAATCATGGCAACGGAACGTCCTTGATGTTGAAGCTCGCGAATGAACGCCAGCTTGTCTTCAGGAAGCATGCCTGCACGCATCTGATCGATCCCTGCCGCGGCCGCCACCGCCACGGCGGCCTGTTCCTCATCTCCGGTTACCATCCACACATCGGCTCTTCGCTTTAACTCCTGTACAATCTTCCGGGCATCTTTTCTTAGCTTGTCAATCAATACAAGCGATCCGATGCACTTCCAGTTCACGGCGACATAAAGCCTTGTAAAGCCAGGTTGATCTGGTGGAATTTCCAGTTGTATGCCCTGCTCCAGCAGCCATTTCCGATTTCCCACGCATATGTGCTCTCCTTTGACATAGCCTTCCATTCCTTTCCCAACCCGCTCTTGGAATTTTTGTGCTTCCAAAAGTGGGGAATGTTTGTCTTGGGCGGCTCGTACGATGGCTTGTGCTAACGGGTGAGCGGACCGAGAAGCCAGCGCTGCCGACATGGATAGCGCGTAGGCAGCGTTGCTGCCGTTCGCAGTGTGAATCGCTGTGAGTTGAGGTCTTCCTTCCGTCAACGTGCCTGTCTTATCCAACAATACAACATCGGTTCTACGCAACCCCTCTAGAGACCGGCCGTCTTTGAATAGAACGCCTCTTTGGGCAGACGATCCGGTTGCGATCAGGATGGATACCGGCGTAGCCAAACCAAGCGCACAGGGACAGGCGATCAGTAAAACAGACAGCGCGTGGCGCATCGCCGTTTCGGATGCATCGGGAGCCTGGGAAAACCAGAGCCATCCCGCATAAGTAAGTGCAGCACAACCGATCATCACGGGAACAAATATCCCCGCTATACGGTCAACGGCTAACTGAATGGCCGGTTTCCCCTGTTGTGCAGACTCGATAAGCCCAATCATTTGAGATAGACGGGTTTCGCCATGATTCTTATCAACCACGATGTCCAAACGCCCGACCAGACAACGCGTTCCGGCGTAAACTCGATCCCTCATGCCCTTGGCCACCGCTGTGCTTTCACCTGTCAGCATAGATTCATCGGCATCCGCCGATCCAGACTGAACAAAGCCGTCAATGGAAATCCATTCTCCATGGTTCACTCGGATCCGGTCCCCGATCTGCACTTGATCCGCAGAAATCCATTCTTCCCCATGACTGCGGACGACTCGAACCCGTTTAACCTGAAGCTCATATAATGCACTAAGTTGTTTCAACGCTCTACCCTTGGCCATGGTCTCAAGCCACTTGCCCAGGAGTACCGCTGTCATCACCATCGCAATCGTATCAAAATAAAGCGTTGGATGCGCTAGACTGTGCCTGGATTCAAACATGACATAGTGGCTGTAGAAATAAGCCACTGAGGTGCTTAACGCAACAAGGGTATCCATGTTTGCTGTACGATGGATCATAGCCTGGTAAGCTCCGTAATAGAAAGGAAATCCGACGCCAAACTGAAGCAACGTAGCGAGCACCCATTGAAATACAGGCTCCATCAGCAAATCCGGCGTCCATTGTGCAGGCCAATCGGCAACATGGGCCATCATCGCCCATAGGAGTGGGACTGATAAACCAGCGGCGATGATGAACCGAATGCGATAAGCCCCCGTCTCCGCCTCGATCCCTGCCTGCGGATGCGACAGCCTGTCGATCGCTCCATAGCCAAGCTTTTCGATTTTCTCCAAGATCGTGTCTAATCCAATCTGCGTCGGTTCATAATGAATCGTGGCTTGAGATAAGGCGAGGCTGACACGGGCAGATTGAACGCCTTCCACTTTCCGAAGAACTTTTTCGATCCGGGCTGCACAAGCTGTGCAAGTCATGCCCGTCACATGGATTTGATGCAGCTTCACAACGGTTCCTCCCCACTCTCTGCTTATTTCTGCTTTCGCTTGTCCATACATTGTATGAAAATACGCGTAACATCAGAATGGTTAAGAAGAGCCATCTATCGCGGTTTTTGCCTGAAAGCAATGCGCAGTAATCATAAAAGCCCCGTAGCGGAGAGGACGAATCGATTCCGGACAAGCGACAGCGATGGGAGGAACGATTCGTACATGGAGCATCTTCTAACAGCAAGAAGGGGGCCTTCCGCAAGATCTAAGATCTTTTAGGACAGCCCCTTCATACGCGTAGATATTCTTGTTCTTATAACATCATCAATTTGTAAGATTATATTTAGTCGATGATCGCCGGGATGATGTGTTCTTTAATTAGTGTCCATCGATCCCGAGGATTGACGGTAAATGCCGATGCAATGGCGATAACCAAGTCTTTTTGGGGAATGCAGCAAATGATATTGCCGCCATCGCCTACTGCCGAGAATGCAGATACCCCATCCTCGTCCCGCAGCCACCACAGATATCCATAATGGTTAGAATTCATTGCCGTTGATTGGTCAATCCATGCCCCCGATATAATCGGTTGATTGTCCCATGTGCCGCGGTTCAGATAAAGAAAGCCAAAACGAGCCATATCTCGAGGACATAACGTAAGCCCCCACCCTCCAGTAGAGTTACCGGCCGGGTCTTTGACCCATCCCCTGACGTCTTTTCCGAATAAATCATCAAATCCGAATGAGCTCATGTCATAATCCGGAATTTCGTTCATGCCGATTGGTTTAAACAAGTGTTCGTTAGCAAACGCGCGTGCGCTTGTTCCCGTGCTCCGAGTTATGATCGCTGAAAGGAGATGCACCCCTGCAGTAGAATACTTAAATGCTCCCAGGCTTCCACCGATGCCCAGCATATCCAGCGTATAATGTACCCAATCTGATTGCATGCACAGTTTGTCCAAGGGTTCGTGCCAGTCCTCAAATGGATAAGGAGCGGTCATCGTGAGAAGATGGCGTATCGTAATTTCTTGTTTTAATCGATGGGCAGTCTCTTGTTCATATTCAGGAAAAAAATCCAGCACCTTCTGATCTACATGTTGAATATAACCTGCATCTATAGCAATGCCTATAAGTGCGGAAATGATACTTTTCGTAACCGATGCAACGTGGTGCCTATCCTCCGGACCATATCCATGATCATATTTTTCATACACGATAGCTCCATTTCTAACCATGACAATACCATTCATTTCGGGATATTCGGTTTTGATCAATGAATCCAGCCCAGATAGCTTGTCAGCGTCTATTCCCATGGTCGCCGGGGCTAGGGTATGCCATGCTGTCGTCGGCCAGTAGTTTCTTTTCATTATAAATACCTCGCAGAATTCGTTATTCAAGCCATATGGTATATGTACAACATCCTTATTTCTTCGCCACGGGAAAATACACCTCGGTAACCATTTCCTCGGCAGTCAATGCCTGATACGGGTCGGTTACATATACTTCATAGGGTGATTGAGTCAATGCATATCCTTCATTCTCTACCCATTCTCTCAGCTTGGCATATACCGATGTCAAATTAGAATAAGCCCCCTTTAAAACAGATCTCGCACAAAGGCCCCCGCACAAATCTCTCGTTCCCTTTACAGCCTCCTTGATCGGGAGGGCAAACTCTGTGTCATTGCCTGTAGGATTAAATTCCGGGCTGTGATATATCGTCATGGGCGTTCCAACCAAGGTGAGTTTCTCCCTAGCAATCTTTTCATATAACCTGCTGTAATACCTGCCGTATCCTAAAGCATAGTCATCACTGCTCATCATCTGACGCATGTAAAGGATATTCATAGACCCCGTTTCAACAAGCTGTACTTCAATATCATCCAGGTATGACATCAGGTGTATACCCTGCTCCAGATTCAAGATATCCTGGTTCATTTGCTTTAGGGTATATTCATATGCGTTTAACTTCTCATGAATTTCCCGACGTTTGCGATTAAGGGCTAGGCGAAGCTTCTCTTCGGATTGATCCGCTTCACCTTCCAGAATCTCTTTGATTTCTTCAAGCGAAAAATGATAGGACTTCAAACGGTTGATATAGAGCATTGTCTTTAATTGACTGATGGAATAATAGCGATAACCGTTTTCCGGATTGATCTGATCCGGATGAATTAACCCGATTTCATCGTAATATCGAAGCGTCTTTGTAGATACTTCGCATATTTTGGAGAATTCTCCGATCGACAGCAAAGGTGCACCTCTTTTCTGGTTTCGGATCTTGGTTCAAGATCACTATACACCTTGCCCTAAGGGCAAAGTCTACAGCAAATTATGAGGAGGGGTTGGGTCTGCCAGTCCCACTATAAATGAGGAGTACCTTCCGGAATTGTACCGGTGTTAAGCCAATGTTCCACTACCCGATTAAACAGCGCCGGATCGGCAAGCGGTATGCCGTGCCCAACACCGGGAAAGATGATCCCGTCAGAGCTTTCGCTCAGCTGCACGAGATCCTCAGCCGATTTCTTAACACTGCCTCTCTCCTTCTCCCCAACCGTCACCAATAGCTTCGTTGTTGATTCTTGAATCCTTGGAGAGATTGAATAGGACATATTCTCCTTCAGCACCGAAACCAATAGCTCCCGCTTCATACGCAGAGTTTCCGTGTAATACTGTTCAAAATCAACCTCATTCACGTACAGCGCGCTTGCCTGCCATCTGGAAAACCATCTGTATCTTGTTAACGGGAAGCTTAATCGAACAGAAGGTTCAATCAGCTTAAGCGCTGCCGGCATCGGCCTCAGCAATGCGCTGTTTACAATGGCATAATCAATAAGGTGGGGTCGTTGACATATCATCTCCACGAGAATTTGTGCCCCTAGTGAAAAGCCGAAAACAACAATCTCTCGTCCGTCAGCTTTAGTTGATACCAGCTCGTTAAGTTGCTCCGCGGTGCGGCTTATGGAAAAAGGCGGTCTGCCGGGGCTGCGCCCATGTCCGGGCAAGTCAGGAATCAGGCAGAAGCTGTCTTCAAAATAGGTAAGCTGTTTGTTCCACATCCAGCCGCTCACACCACCGCCATGTAAAAATACGATCATCCTTGCTGCTTGCTTGTTTCCGCTCTCCTTGATGTATAGATTCAGTCTCCTCATCCCCTGTCATATATATGTTTATACCATTATGAAATAAGATGTATATATAATGATAGATTTATGTCTGATATAACTATAATAATTATACTTTAATTTAATCGAAAGTATAAAACAATGTGATTTCTTCTCAGATATTCAATCTCCCTAGACCAAAGTCGAGGCCCGGCTCCTTCCAAAGAGCCAGCTGAAACTCATTCTGCGGACCGTTCTTCCTTCTACCTCCATCGACTACCATTAAGTGGAAATGTAATATGATTGACAAGGAGAGGAACCCATGAAGCCAAATAAACAAAGCAAATCTAGAACCATTCGTGTACTGGCAGCCTCCGTGCTGTGCGCTAGCCTGCTGGCTTTCCCTGCCGATATCTTTGCCGATACGGCAAAACCCGCCTCAGGTACAATCGCAACACAGCATGCGGGAACACCGATACTGAGCTCCAAAGAAGTCAAGGCGTTCACCGATGCCTATTTTGCCAAGCCTCATGTTTCAGACATGCTGGCTGGTGCGCTTGTTGTGATTGTAAAAGACGACAAGGTGCTGCTGAATACGGGCTACGGCTATGCCGACCTTGAATCCAAGAAAAAGATTGATCCTGATCGAACCTTGTTCCGCATGGCCTCGATATCCAAATCGATAACCGCGACGGCGATCATGCAACTGGTAGAGGAGGGAAAAATCGACCTGAAGCAAGACATAACCGATTATATGCCAGATGTTAAAATCACCAACAACACCGGGACGCCCGTCACCGTTGAGCATTTATTGACCCATACGACAGGCTTTGACTATACGGACAGCTCCTCGGTTCCGCCGCATATCGTTCAGAAGGGCGAGGTTCCGCTCGCCGACTTTATCCGGTTCAATGCGCCAGCTGTGGTTCGCACGCCCGGGGAGGTTTACCGGTATGATAATCTGGCCTCCTCCATGCAGGGCTACATTGTTGAGCTGGTATCAGGGGAACCGTTTGAGGATTATGTAAAAAAGCATATTTTCACCCCGCTAAAAATGGAACACGCTGCATTTCGGATGGATGATGAAATCATCGCGAACCTTGCCACAGGCTACAATGCCGAACGTCATCCGTATAAGCCATATCCGAACATACCTACTATCGCGCCGGAAGGCGGCATGTTTGCCAGCGGTACCGATATGGCCAATTTCATTACCGCCCACCTAAACAAAGGCCAGTTTGGATCTTCCCGCATCCTGAAGGAAGAAACGATGCGCTTGATGCATCAGACGCATTATGATGCAGCCGGCCTTCCGTTGATGTCATACGGTTTCGAGTCGTTTATGCACAGCAGCCACAACGGCCAAACCCTGATTGGCAAAGGTGGCGATTTGGATGGCTATCATTCCTGGCTTTGGCTCCTTCCCGACCAGAATGTCGGAGCCATGATTGTTGTTAACAGTGACGCGAGCACATCGATCCGAGCCGAATTTTTCACCGCATTCATGGATCATTTTTATCCGAAGAAACAGGTTCAGAAGAATGACTTCCTGCTCAATCAGGAGCAGCTCAAGAAATTCGAGGGCATATTCAGGAGCTTAAGAACACCGATTATCGCCACACAGGTGAAGGCTGGCCAAGGTGAGTTATTGGTCTTGGATGCATTGGGCGAACATAAACTCACGCCGGTGGGTCCGCTGCGATTCGTGGATGAGAACGGTACGCCGGCCGCCTTCAAGGAAGATGATAACGGCAATGTGGCGTATATGTATTACACGGCGATAGACAGCATGTCCGAGAAGCTCGAGGAGCCTGCTGCTTACAACGACGTCCCGGAAGGGAGTCCTTATGCCAAGGATATCTACTTTGTTCAGTCCCTCAAGGCTTTTGACGAGAATGAGCAATCCAGCTTCCGACCGAATGAACCGATCACGCGGGCAGAGTTTGTCAGTGCGATCAGCCGACTAGCCGGGATGAAGCCTAGCGAAGGCACGAATTCATTTAAGGATATGCAAGGGCACCCACTCGCTGGTTATGTGCAGAATGTCGCGGACATGGGGGGCGTCACAGGCACGCCGACCCAGAACTTTGAACCCGATCAGCCAATCACGCGCCAAGAGGCTGCTGCTATAATATGGCGTGTGGCACACAACGCGCTTGGCGCCAAGGCGGTTCCAGCTAAACTCAGCTCAAAACCGGCTGCCTGGGCAGATGAGGCCGTACAGTTCATGGTCGGATCCGGGATGCATGGACCCGAGGTGACAAAAGACGCAAACGGGGCCGTGGATTACCGGCCGTCCGATAAACTTCTGCGTAAGGAAGCTGCCGCCATTTATGCCAGACTGATTCAACAGGCTTTTGGTTTTTAATGAAGAAGGGGCCGTCGCCAAAGTAGATTTAGTTGCTTGACGTACAGCTCTCATAAACAAAAATGTGTCAAATAAAGCCATGGCGGTGCTCAGGATGTTATTCCCACACCGCTATGGCTTCTGTATTGACCATTGGCCGCCTTCTTTTTCTCCAGTACGTCTTTCATACCCTCGGAACGAAAGCGATTGATGGTGCGGAAATCCGGACGTTGTCTCCCGGAAATCCACATGAACATGAACATGATTTACCAAAGAACGGTTTCTTGCTCAGAACCATTCCAAAGAAATGCGGGGGCAACAGCGATTGGAGGAACGATTCGTACATGGAGCGTCTTCTAACAGCAAGAAGGGGGCCTCCCGCAAGATCTAAGATCTTTTGGGACGGCCCCTTCTCGTCATTTCATTAAATCTATTGTGATCTGATTTATTCCAGCTTGAAGTTTCCAGAGCCTGTGCGAACCTTCAGCACTGCGTCGCCGCTGCCAAACGTTCCCATCAGCCTGCCTTCGTCTTTTACCTCATATCGTATTCCGTCCCACTGTATGTTCCCATTACCGGACTTTCCTTGATAATCAACTTCCAGAGAGGAAGGTTCTTGAACCAGATCGATGGTCACGTTCCCGCTTCCAGCTTGCAGGTCGGTATCATAGATTAACCGCTCCGACTCCAGGCGTATGTTTCCAGAGCCCGCCTTTCCTTGGACGGCCGACTCCCCGTCCTTCAGTTCAACATAGCCGCTTCCATTTTTAAAGTTCAGCGTTGTGGCATGATAGCGTTCCGCCGATATATTTCCAGATCCTGACTCTAACGCTAACGACTCGGCTTCAATCTCTTTAGCCTTCAGATTACCGCTGCTCGTATGCACCGTCAGCGAGCCGGCCTTCACATCCTGAACATTAACATTTCCGCTGCTTGCCTTGATCGTGACCTCATCTCCATGCATACTACCGATCTCGAGATTGCCGCTTCCACTTTCAATGTTTGCAGCTGTCCACTGCTTTTCCGGTAACTCCACCGATAAATCGATATCCAGTATACGTATGCCAAACTGAATACCGTCAGGAACATCGACCCCGATCACCAGCGTATCGCCGTTTGGCTCGACCTTCAATTTCACTTGGTCTACATTTTTCGAGCTTACCTTTCCGTTCAGTCGAACCTTAATCTCGTCTGAATTTCCCTTAGTGACTTCAATGTCAGTGCTTCCAGTCTGTAGGGTCAAATCCCGAAAATCATCAGCGGCCACTATTTTCTCTTCATTAATTTTCTTGGTGTCAAAGGAAAATCCGAATTGAACATTCGAAAAAATGTTCATCGGGTTCATCGTAAAGAGCAGCAGCAGTACGCCGGCCACTACGATCAATATACCTGTTTTCTTTTGCATAACGTGTTCCCATTCCTTCCGTCATCCCTTTTTGTCTCTCTTCTGCCGAATCCTGAAGTCTTATTCAGTATAGCATCCATTTAGAGACTTGAGGATTGGTCCCGCGAATGAGATGGGAACCTCGACCTAAGTCCAGTATCGCTCACCTGCGGATTGGAACGCAAAAACAGCCAGTCCGTACCCGGCTGGCTGTTCTCGTCTCTACCCCAACGCCACATCAAGAATCATCATCAATACGAAACCGAACATTAAACTCATGGACGCTAAATCCTTGTTGCCTTTTTCTTGTGAGCTTGGAATGACCTCTTCGGCTACAACGAAAATCATAGCACCGGCCGCAAAACTCAATGCATAAGGCAGCATGGGTTCTATAAAGGCGACGGCTACTGCGCCGATTACCGCGGCAACCGGTTCCACCATACCCGAGAACTGTCCATAGAAAAAGCTCTTTCGCTGAGACATTCCGTCGCCTCGTAGGGGCATGGAAACTGCAACGCCCTCCGGGAAGTTTTGAATGCCGATTCCCAGGGCCAGCGTCAGAGCGCCTACCAGCGATGCTTCAGTCCCTCCATTAGCAAGCGCGCCAAATGCGATCCCGACCGCTAACCCTTCCGGAATGTTGTGAAGGGTAATGGCGAGTACCAGTAGAGTACTCCGTTTTCTGACTTTTGGATTATATCCTTCCGCTCCTCCAATCGGAGAATTGGGATGTAGATGGGGTAATACCTTATCGATTCCCCATATAAAGATTCCGCCTAATAAAAATCCGAAGGCAGCCGGAAACCAGTTCCCGATCGCATTGCCTTCTGACATCTCGATGGCTGGAGCCAATAAGGACCAGTAACTGGCCGCAATCATGACACCCCCAGCAAAACCCAACATACTATCCAGCAGGCGCTGGTTCAATGTTTTTGTAAAAAAAACAACAGCCGCCCCTAACGCCGTCATTCCCCAAGTAAACAAGGTGGCTAGTAATGCTTGGATAATGGGATTAAAATTCATAAAAAAATCTACCATTAAACAAGGACTCCTTTTATGAAAATAATATGATACAGCTAATATCTCCTAATGTAGGCCTTACATACATTACCGATTATCCAGAGAGTGCTCTAGAGTTTATGTACCCGTGAGAGTTCATTCTAATGCGGTCAGTGCAAATTATTATATATCATAATATGCAATTATGTTAGTATCGAAATAGTGGGTAGGTCCAACTCTTTTTGGATTCCTGCATGATGTAACCGAAAGCTGGACGATCCCACTATTCTCCGACAGCTATGAAAACAACGGGGTTTGAACAAGGACGGCTCGTATGAAAATAAATAAGGTACAATAACAATTAAATGTATTGTGCGTTATGGTTTTGTTCATGAGGTCCGCCATAATCCTATAACTGGACGATACCCTGTTCGACCGCGACAGCGACTGCTTGGGATCTGGAATTCACTCCAAGTTTGTTATAAATGTTCGTCAAATGAGCTTTGACTGTACGCTCGGATATCCCCATATCGCCGGCTATTTCTTTGCTTCGATAACCGAGCGCAATGGCCCGTAGAACGATTCGCTCTTTCTCGGAGAGCACCGTTTGATCTGAAGACGAATCAAGTGCATCTTCGCGTTTGTTCCTTGCAGCGAATACTCTTGCCATAATTTCAGGCTGCAGTAGCGTGTCGCCGCGAACCGCGGACTCTATCGTGCGGAATAAATGATCTCTGCCGGTATCTTTCAAGAGATATCCTTTGGCCCCCAATTCCAGTCCGCTTATCATCAGTTCATCTTCATTATATGTCGTCAATATAACGACAGGGATGTCGATGTTCCTTTTATTTAATTCCTCCATGGTCTCTAATCCGCTCATTTTAGGCATATTTAAGTCCATAAGAATGACGTCCGGTGTTAGCGACTCCAATAATCTCAGGGCCTCCTCACCGTTTTCCGCTTCTCCGAGAACATGAAAATTATCATTCGTCTCAATAATGAATTTTAGCCCTTCCCTTACCACAAGATGGTCATCGGCGATAAGCACGTTATATATCATCAGGGCTCTCTCCCTTCTCATCAGATGTATCAATTTTAATTAAAGTTCCGCGAGGGATGTTGTTGGTTATAATAAGCGATCCTCCCAAGATGCGAACTCGCTCCTTCATGCCGATTAGTCCGTAATGTCCAGACATGGAGCCCTTTTTATTCGAAGTCATGCCTTTCCCATCATCTTTTATTTCAAGATTCATAATCTCGTCCTCTATGCGGATGTATACCCAGACATGACTGGCTTCAGCATGACGGGCAACGTTGGTTAAACATTCGCCTATAATATAAAGTCCATGCTCCATCATCAACTCGGGGATGCTCCCATCCATGCTCATATCAAGAAATACTTGAATGCCGGTCGCATTCTGGAACCTCTCTATTTCGTCTCGAATGGCATCTGAGAAATCGGCCGTCGCGAGCGTTTTTGAACGAAGATTATCAATGGCCAATCTTGCTTCCGATAACGTTTTCTTTGCATGAATCATGGAATGCTGGACGATTTCTTGAGCCCGTTTAGAATTGCCTTTCGTCAAATGTGCGTCGACCGCATCCAGCTGCATGATGAGACCAGCCAGACCTTGCGCCAGCGTATCATGCAAATCCCTGGCCATTCTTTGACGTTCGTTAGCCAATGTCAATTCCTCAACCTTGCGATGCGCACGCTCTAGATCTTCAAGAAAAGTTTGGGTGCGTTTCCGAGCATGAACTTGCTTTAAAAATAAATCGGCAAAAGAAACGAAAATGACGGTCATCATTATGTACAAGATCGACATTAAAATCAACAATTCACATTGTTCCATAATGAAGAAAGTCGATAGGAATAACACATAATAGAAAACGGACAGCATAACCATTTTGATTCTTTGATAGTAGACCCCGACGCTTTGGCCAGTCAACACGGGATACATCCCAAGCAATAACATAAAAGTTGCCTGATCCATAATAAGCGAACATCCCAGAATTATGAGACCTTGAATCATGAAATAAACCCAAGGATATTTTTCAGTAAGAGATGAGAAGTGCCAAATTAATGAGGCGTGGAGCAGCATCAATCCCGAAAAGAAGGTCAAAGAAATAATCGACGGCTCGTGCAGAACCTGTACAATCATGGATATGAAATAAACGAAAAAAACCCATGTCATGCTCGGGACTCTGGCATTAAACATGGCATCGGGTAAGTCGTTATCTCTATTTTTTTGCGACCACCGCTTGAGCTCGTTTCCCGTTCCCATGAGTTCTCCCCTTTCTTTCCCCCTATTATAACAACAATTACAATTTTCAATTGTATTTTCTATTATACCTTTTAGTAAACATGAAAAAATCGTACTTAAGGGCAGAGTCCCTTATGTACGATCGGGCAAAATGTAAAACAGATTTTAGTTTTGAGCTCACGAGGCGATTTCTTTTTTGCTCTTCGGTTCTTTCTCAATGGACTCGCCTTCAACATCGATATTTGGTAATATGCGTCCAAGCCATTTCGGCAGATACCATGCCGAGCGGCCCATGAGGGTCATGACCGCTGGCACGATCGTCAGCCTTACGATAAATGCATCGAACAATATGCCGAAAGCTAATGCCAAACCCATTGATTTAATCATGACATCTTCGACGAAGATAAAACTTGCGAACACGGCAATCATGATGAGACCAGCGGCCGTTACAACGCTGCCGCTATTTTTAAGTCCGGAGAGTACGGCATTTTTCGCATTTCCCGAATGGTTAAATTCTTCGCGCATGCGACTGACCAGAAACACTTCATAATCCATGGCCAAGCCGAATAGTATGCCTGCAGTCAGAATGGGCAAGAAGTTTAATACAGGACCGGCTGCAGGAATATCGAAAAACTTGGCCAGGTTACCGTCCTGAACGACAAAAACGACGAATCCGAGTGTTGCCGTAAGCGTAAGGAGATAACCTAGCACGGCTTTGATCGGAACTAAGACGGACCGGAATACCATCATAAGTAGAATCAAAGCCAGTCCCACAATCAGAGCTGCAAATCTAGGCAAAGCCTCATTTAATTTCTCAGATATATCGATATTCACAGCCGTTGCACCCGTAACCATAACCTCAACTTGATCCTGTTGCTTAATTTTGGCCGCCTTATCGCGGATCGAATGAACCAATTCGGTTGTTTTCTCACTTTTCGGATCGGTTCCAGGGATGATCGTTACCATGGCTACTTTGCCCGTTGCGTTCGAGACCGGCGGAGTTGCCATTGCCACATTCGGCAGCTCGCTTAGATTCTTCCCTACCTTAGCAAATGTCGCTTGCGCGTCATCTATTGACTCTGCTTTAAGAATAATAGCGAGCGGTCCGTTCATACCAGGCCCAAACCCTTCCGCTATCAAATCATAACCGCGGCGTTCCGTTGTTTCGATTGATTTTGAACCTTTATCCGGAAGGCCCGTTTGCAAATGCAGTGCAGGCAGACTTATGGCTCCTAACAGCAAAATGCCTGCAAGTGCGATAGGTAATGGATACTTCGTTATCGTTCGTCCCCACCGATTCGATTGTTCGATGACTTTAGGGGGATCCTGAATGGAAGCCGTTTTCGACTTCGGACGAATCCGTTCACCCGCAAATCCAAGAAGCGCAGGAACGACGAGGACGGAAATTATTACGGCCACAAGTACCGTGAATGCTCCCGCTACGCCCATTACCGTGATGAACGGAATTCCCGTTACGGATAATCCGGCAAGTGCTATAATAACCGTCAATCCGGCGAAAATAACAGCGCTGCCGGCGGTAGCATTTGCATGCGCAATGGACTCCTCAACACCTTTACCTTCCACAAGATTTTGTCTGTATCTCGAAATAATGAATAAGCCATAGTCAATTCCGACGGCTAATCCAAGCATGATGGCAAGTATTAAAGAGAACGACGCCATTTCGATAAAATTGGAAGCAATAATGACGGACATGACGCCTATTCCAAGTCCGATTACGGCTGTTAGTATAGGCAACCCGGCTGCGAGCAAGGATGTGAATGTAATGGCCAGGATCATAAATGCGGCAATAATGCCAATGATCTCGGAGATTCCTCCTATTTCAAGTTCGGAGAGTTCGACGCTTCCTCCGAGTTCAGCCTGTAAGCCCTCTTTACGTGCTTTCTCTACACTTTCCAACACGAGCTCTTTAGATGCATCCGTGACTTGCAAAGCCTCTGATTTGTACGTGATTACCGCATATCCAATCTCTTTTTTATAACTGATTGTACCTGCCTCGTATGGGCTTACGATCGATGCAATCTCAGAGTCTTTAGATATTGACTCAAGCGTCTTGGCGATCATTTTTTGCGTTGATTCCGATTCCAGCGTTTGACCGTCAGGAGCCTTGAAAATTACTTGAATCGTCCCGCCTTCAGTACCTTCTCCTTGCGAAAATTCTTCTTTTAATACTTTCATCGCTTCCTCAGATTTTGTGCCAGGAATGGTCATTTCACCGTTTAAATGGACACCCATGCCGAGACCAACTGAAACGGCGATGATGAGAACCGCTAAACTTCCAGACAAGACCTTCTTTCTGTTTCGAGCAGCTAAAATTCCAAGTTTATACAAAAATGCTGCCAAACGTAATCACCTTCCTCTATTAGCAAGAATAACTGTCATTATAACGTCCGTGCAGTGGTTTGAAATCGTACATATGGGCATTCGCAGGATGTACTTTTGGGCATGTAATGTCCGATTTATTTAATTTTCAGTGATTTAAAACTCACCTTTTGGTAAGTACCTGTACTAAAAGTGCATACTTACAAAATTGCAGTTCGCACTTTATACTCAAGGAAATCAATCATGCTCAAGGAGGACATATCATTGAAAACACTTGTTATCGTAACGCATCCAAGTCTGGAAACCTCGGTCATCAATAAGCGCTGGGTCGAGGAACTAAAGCAATATCCGGAGCTGTATACTGTTCACGAATTACATAAGGTTTACCCTGATGGAAACATGGATGTACAAAAAGAACAGCAGCTCATTGAATCGCATAGCAATCTTATTTTACAATTTCCTATCTATTGGTTTAATTGTCCGCCACTCCTCAAAAAGTGGCTTGACGAGGTATTCGCTTACGGGTGGGCTTACGGTTCAAATGGAGGCGATAAGTTAAAGAAACGCAAAGTTGGATTAGCGGTTTCGGCTGGAATAAAAAAAGAAGATTATCAGGAAAACGGAAGGTATCGCTACACGCTTGCACAGATATTAACCCCTTTTGAAACGACCTTCCTCTACTGCGATGCAGATTATCGTTCGTTCTTTGCGTTTTACGGACAAGAGGCTGCTCCTGGAACTAATGCGCCTGACATGGACCTATCGTCCCCTCATAGCGCATTGGATACAAGTGCACAGGATTACTTAAAGTTCATAGATAACCTGTGATGTGTTAACTGAATTAACCGTTAAAAAAAGGGGCCGTCCCGAAAGTAGCTTTAGTCGCTTGACGTACGGCTCTCATAAACAGAAAGTGTGTCAAATAAAGCCATGGCGGTGCTCAGGATGTTATTCCCACACCGCTATGGCTTCTGTTTTGATCATTGGCCGCCTTCTTGAGCAAATTATGGGCAAGCGAAAGCCTCCCGACCTCCAGGCTCACTTTATGCAAGCCCCGAAGCAGAAATCGCCGGAATCCTCGGTTGTTTTTGATCTGCCCAAACACACTTTCCGGTTCGACATTCGCTGAACCGACAACGCATGATGCTCCTCGCTTCGAAGTTTCTCCCTTGCTTGCTGCTTGTAACGAAGATACTTGAGGCTTACGGTGATTTCCCGGTCTCCCTGGGCTTTCGCACATGTTTTTTTAAGCGGACAACCTTCGCAGCTTTCGCTCGATAGAGCCGCTTCCGTAAGAAATCGTTCCTTTTGTAAATGGTTTGGGTAGCACCTCCATTTTACCGAAGAACGGTTTCTTTGCGTCTAAAAGTAAGCAATCTGCACGGCGTAGCGGAGAGGACGAATCGATTCTGGACAAGCGTCAGCGCTCGCCTCCCTCCTTATGATTCAATTTTCTTGCGCTAGCTCGCTAATTCGCAGGATTTCATTCGTTATGAAAACAAATGTGACAACGAAGGCGACAAAAGGGGGGACCGTATGGCGAATGTGGGCATAACGAAATAAGGGGAAGTGCGAAATTCCCATAGTTTTCCTTTATTCGCATGCTCCATCTTCGTCCTTGAGGTTTGCCCTCCCATGTCTCAACGGGTCTATGCCCTTTCATTCCTTCGTTACACCTATCAAGGAGATGGAGTCCGTTACTGCTTTGTCCACGGGTCTGAGCCCTTTAGGCGAGCGTATCGGTTCTTCATGCTTCTTGTGAATCCTGCGAATGAGCCAGTAGGCAAGTGGTCGGTTATTAAGCGGCGACCGTTACTTTGTTGATGTCGTAAACGGAATGCTTCTTCGCCATAGCTACAAGCATACGAGCAAGCTTCCCGCACAGCTTCATGATCGACTTCATACCTTTCATGTTCTTCACTTGTTTGTTGTACTGATGCAGCGCCCGAAATTCTGGATTAATGGAAACCATATGAAAGACCGTCATGAAAAGAAGTTTTCGCAGTCCAGGTCGCCCTCGCTTCGTGATTTTCACTTCGCCCTTGTAGGTACCTGAGCTGTTTTCGGACAGATGTAAGCCAGCTAACCGAAGGACTTGGTTACCATGAGTAAAGCCGCCCAAATCACCCGCTTCACTGTATAACGTAGCCAGCGTAATATCATTCATGCCTTTAATGGTACGAAGGAGCTTTGCTGTGGGAATGCTTCGAAGGAGTTGACTCATCTTTTCTTCCAGTTGATTCAATTGGTCGTTATACATCTGCAGTTGTTGCAGCAGTAACGATATACTAAGTTTTGCTTCCTCTACACAATTCGGAATGGCAGCTGTCCGTTGCGCCGCATGGATGAGGGCAGCGGATACCTTACGGCTGCCTGCGCGCTTCAGTCGTTTTCTCCACCCGGCGATAACGTCTTCAACCGTTAAGTGGCGAAGATCGGATGGATGCGCAAATTCGGCCAACGTTGCGAGTGCCGTCTTCGAGGTGATGTCCTTAAATACCTGCTGAAACTCAGGGAAGTACATGTCAGTCCACCGATACATCTGGTTGACGACACTGGAGACTTGCTTGGTCACAAAGTCTCTGGTGCCCACAAGCTGCCTAAGCGCCCGATACGGCTCGGCGTGAATATGAGTTTCAGAATAGTATCCATTCTTCACCATGTCGGCAATGACCAAGGCATCTTTGACATCGTTTTTAGTTGGAGAGTTGTCCCGGTTTTCTTTGTTACGCTTCACTTGAAACGGGTTAACGAGAACGAGCTCGAGCAGCCTCTCTTTAAGCCAGAACGCTAGGTTGAACCAGTAGTGACCGGTTGGCTCAACGCCGAAGATGACATCGGTCTTGTTAAACTGAAGCATTAGAGCTTGCATCCACTGATATAACTTTTCATATCCTTCGAGATCGTTAGAGAACACAAGGTAGGAACCTCGTTCAATGCCACGATAGTCTGTCGCACGTGCGACATGTTTAAATTTTGCAATGTCGATGCCAATGATGAGATGATGGTTGGTTATACGTTCAATTCGTTGATTTTGTTTAACTGATTGTTTAAACTTCATAATAAGAGCACCTTCCTTATGATGTTGTGGTTGTCGTAGTGGACACCTTTCATCATAAGGAGGTGCTCGTTCAATTTCAAAGCCGAAATTTAAGAGCATACAGGAATGCTTTGCCCCCCCATTTCGTCCTTGCTCAGAACCATTCCAAGAAATGTGGGGGCAACAGCGATGGTAGGAACGATTCGTACATGGAGCGTCTTCTAACAGCAAAAAGGGGGCCTCCCGCAAGATCTAAGATCTTTTGGGACACCCCCTTTGAATATAACAAAACCTCATGCTTCCAGTTGCACAGCTTCCAGCGCCGGCGAACTGTTTTGCTCTCCCCACTCGCACATCATATGTAACACAGGAATGAGTGAGAGTCCGCGTTCCGACAAAGTGTATTCGACTTTGGGAGGGACCTGGGGATATTCCGTGCGAACGATTAGCTCATCTGCCTCCAGCTCCTTTAACATGACGCTTAACGTCTTAAAGGATATGGAACCAATGCTTCGCTTCAGCTCATTATGCCGCATAACCTTATTTTCAGACAGCCAATACAAGATGATCATTTTATATTTACCGCCGATCAAGGATAACGTATAACCAAAGCCGGTGTCTTGGGGTTTCACGCCAGTCGGAACACAGGTTTCAGTTTCGCGCATAAGTCACACTCTCCTTCTAATCTGTTCCATTTATCATGTACTGTTCATCTTAACATAAAAACAGTACTGGATCGCAAGGAGATGTACAGAACGACGAATCCCGCTGTCATGGTGATTATCCGGCCCAAACGTCTTTTACGTATTGTCCCGACGCTTCCAGCCCGGATAGCCAGGCGGCAGCTTCTTCTGCATTCACGCCATGTCGGTCCTGATAGGAACGGGTCAGCGTTTGTTCCACCTCCGGCGCCATCCGGGAGCCGTCGCCGCAAATGTACATTTGCGCTCCTGCCTCTAGCAGTGACAGCAATAACGCTCCGTCTTGTGTCATTAAATGCTGGACATAGCATTTCTCCACACCGTCTACCCTCGAAAAAGCCGTATGCAGGGTGACCAGACCTTCTCTCTCTGCCTGCTCAAACTCCTCGCGGTAAAGATAGTCTTGCTCCGGATTCCGACAGCCGAAGTACAGATGCGCAGCACCCAGCTTCTGCCCCGCCTCTCGAAGCGCTTGTCTTGCCTGGATGAATCCCCTGAACGGAGCCACACCCGTGCCCGGTCCGATCATGATGATTGGCGTTGCCGGATCCTCCGGCAGCGCAAAGCCCGACTCTGGCGAACGAATGAACATCAGAACCTCCGCCCCCGTCTCCAATTGTTCCAAATAGTTGGAAGCCACGCCCCTGTATTCCCCTTGGCCGCTCCACGCTTGCCCCCGAACGACACTGACCGTAATGCTTGCCGTATTCCGGCTGACCTTCGGTGAGCTGGAAATCGAATAATATCTCGGCTTCAATGGAGGCAGGAGCTCAAGAAACCGTTCAAACGACAGCTCGCAGGCTTCATACCGCTCCAGCAGATCGAGCATGGTGATCCGTTTGGCCCGCACTTCAGCCTGATAGGTATCTTCCGAAAGCAGCTCTTGAAGCTCTTTCACATGCGGCGGACATACCGTACTAGCGGCCATCTCCCGAATCTGCGCTCTTGTGGCCGGCTCCTGCAGCTCCACGCTGCGGGACAGCAGGTCGTCCAGACGGACAGGAATGCCTGTCGGCAAATGCGCACCGCTTCTTCCTTCAGCAGACAAGATAAGGTGTGCCCCCGCGTCCAGTTTGAATCTTCGGAGAACTCGCTGAACCAGCGTCTTCGGATTGACCGGAAGCACTCCCAGATGATCTCCTTCACGATAATCCGTTCCGGCCGGCAGCGAGATTTCGATATGCTGCGTGATCCTTCCGCTGTCCGCATGCTGCAGATTGCGGGTGTGAGCAACGCGCCCGGTTACAGCCTGGTAGGTTTCTGCCAGAGGCACGGCGGCCGCTCCCTGCACGAACTGGACAGACAAGGTACTGCGCTTCAGCTCATTGACGGACATCAGAGGTAGACCTAGCGATTGCATCAGATCCGGCCATAAATGCTCTGTCCATTCATCGACTTCACGCTCAAAGTCGCCGCTGGCATCACTCTCGCCGCGCGTGAGCAATCGCTGAGCCCCTTTGACAGCAAGCTGTTCGTCTATCAAACGAGGAATCCGCTGATAGGTGCTTGCCCAGTTGTGATCCCCGCAGCCGAATACGGCATATCGCACACCCTGGATTTCTGATTCAGCGGCATTCTCCAGCCATTCCGTAAATGCTTTTGCATTGGAAGGCGGCTGTCCGTTGTACGAGGCGGTTACAATGATGACGGCACCTTCCTTCGGAAGCCTTCCGGCATAATCGTCCAACGTACCTACCTGGCTGTCAAACCCTTGGTGCTTCGCAGTGTCCGCCACCTCTCGGGCAATTCCCTCTGCTGTGCCCAAGTTAGACCCGTATAAAGCGAGCAGCGGTGTATGATGGGCATTGTTCGCCGTTTTATCTGGCGACTTGGCGAATTCCCGCTTCTCCAACTCGGGTGACACCGCCTTACCTGCTCCCGGAACCAAGAGTGCGGCCCCCTCTTGACGGCTTCGAACTTGAATATGAAACCCTTCCGGCTTTAAAGTGAGGGTTTCCTTAACCTTCAACTCATACGACTGGTTTTCGATCAATTTAAAATATTTGAGCACCAAACCAAGCACCAAGGTTGCCTCCTGCAGCGCAAACTGCTGCCCGATACATGCGCGTTGTCCGTTGCCAAACGGTTTGTAAGCGTCATGCGGCACCTTGCTGGGATCTTCGAAACGCTCCGGTCTGAACGTCTCCACGTCGTCTCCCCACACGCGGGAGTCTCGATGCAGTCCCGGAATCAGGACCGTTACGCTATCCCCCTTCTTGATCGGATAGGTTCCTCCGATTTCCGTATCTTCCTTCGCATATAACGAAAAAGCAGGTGCCGTTGGCCATAAGCGCAGCGACTCGCTGAGAACCATGCGGACGTATTTGAGCTCCCGAACCTGATTGTAAGTCGGCACGGGATCTTTCAGAACGCGGTCTACCTCGCTTACCGCTTTTTGCAATGTATCCGGATTTTTCAGCAAAAAATAAATGGCAAAGGATAGCAATCCGCTTGTCGTCTCATGCCCCGCGATAAGAAACGTAATCATCTGATATCGGATATTCTCCGAATCCAGGCGCTCGCCTGTATCCGGATCGACACCTTCCAGCATATGCGCAAGCAAGTCCCCTTCTTCGCCGCCATACTTTTTGCGATCTTGAATAAGCTCATCAACGAGCGAGAACATGTCCTGAACATCTTCCTGAAACTGCCGCTTCTTTTTAATCATAAACATGTCTTGTATGCCCAGACGGTGCAGCTGGTTCATGCCTTCATCGAGAGCCCGCACCATGCTGTCGATAAACGGATGATTGTCTTCCCGGTAGAAGCTGTTAAACCGGTAATTAAATCCGCACAGGCCGATGGTATCCAGCGTCAGGCGCGTCATGTCGGCAGGAACGTCCACGGTTTCGTCGGGGTTGAGCCGAGCCCATTTCTGGATAAGCTGCATAGCGATATCGACCATTTTCGTATGGTAGCCTTGCATCGCACGCTGGCTAAAGCTGGAGAGCAGGATGTTATGTGCTTTTTTCCAGTTGGGCTCATGTGTAGCGCTCGTAAACAATCCGTCACCTGCAAAAGGACGGACATTCTGAAGCGGCGCCCAGATACGTTTGTCAAAACGCTTCTCGTCACACGCGTCCTTGACATATTCGTGGCCGGAGACATACAGCTCCCTGCGTCCGCCCGGATACTGAAATTGAAATATCGGCCCGAGTTCCGAGGCGACCTTCACAAGCGATTGGACCGGAGCTGCGGAATCCAGCAGAGGCAGATTGCCCAGCGGTCCGTAAGTTTTAGGTTGAGGTACTTGCTTCGTATCTGACATTCGATCTCCCTCCATGATCCATTGTTTCTTTAGAATGCGTCCCTTTGTTGGGACGGGTGAATCCCTACGCAGTACTCACTGACCAATATCGTAATACGGTCATTTCAACATAAAAAAGGAGGATTGACGGCTGTATCGTTAGTTTCTACTTAACATGGCTGTCTTATCCTAGCCTATACCCTATCACGATATGTATCTCCAGCATATCAGCCGTAGGTCCTTTAGGACTATAAAACCAAATAAAATATCACCCTCCGACAAAAGCAATGTATTGAGTCATTGATTTTCTTTGCGAAGGAAAATTTTCAGTGAATGTTCACAGAACTATCTACCGTATAACAGGCTTTGACTACAATCTCCTCAACAACAAAAAGCCGCGAATTTCGCGGCTTTCAATATATCCAATATTCAATTGGGGTTTTCACTCCGTCCACATATGTTCACATGATCCACTTATCAGGAGATCCCCCCCGCGAAATGCGTGCTCCGATCAGATTAACCGCCTTGCCTCAACTCTCTTCGATCGCTGTACGAACATCATATTGATAAATGTCGATATCCAGCGGCATTCCAAGCGCCATCTTTGCAAGTTGGCTTCCGATAAATGGCCCCATCGTTAGTCCGGACGCGCCCAGCCCGTTTGCCGTAATAAGGCCTTCCCAGCCAGGGACAGCACCTATAACCGGGAGAAATCCGGGTGTGAACGGACGAAACCCGACTCGTACTTCCTCAAATGTGCTGTCAGCCAAACCAGGCGCTAAGGCCAATCCTTTATTCAGGATTTCCTGCATACCGCCGGGTGTTACTCTTGTATCGTAGCCATTGACTTCATTTTCGTGAGTCGCTCCGATCACAATCTTCTGGTTATCAAAAGAGAGCAAATATTGATCCGAAGGCGGCATGACGACCGGCCAGGCACCTGTATCTTGCTGGTCAGCCGCCTGCACATGCATGATTTGCGCTTTTTGAAAACGCACCTGAAAGTCAATGCCTAATGGCTGAAGCAGTTGATTAGCCCATGCACCGGCACAAACAATGACTTCATCAGCCTCGAAGCTATCAGCTCCGACAGCTGCTCCGGTTACACGATTTGTTTGATATACCAATGCGGCATCCCCGTTTATAAGCTGGGCCCCGTTCCTCTGTGCAGACCGGATCAGCGCATCGCGCAGCGCACGACCGTCAATACGTGCGGCACCGCTAATATGAACGGAATGATAGCCTTCACCGAGCAAAGGAAAATGCTCATGGGTTTCTTCCTCATTCAGCCGGGTAATCTCACCGATTTCCGGAGCATCTGTTTTCCGAATATGAGCCCGTTCCTCCATCTTGCGGATTTTATCCAAATCCTCATGAATGCTAAGAGCGCCGACTTGGGCGTAGCCTGTTTCTGTCTCGCCTTCGCTGATGAGTTCTTCCACTAACTCAGGATAAAAACGCGCGCCCGCCTTGGCTAATTGGTACCACGCTTGATTCCGCCTTTGCGATAGCCAGGGGCAGATAATGCCTGCCGCGGCATCCGTAGCCTGTCCTTTATCTTTGCGGTCTATAATAAGAACTTCCGCTCCCATTTTTGCTAACTGATAAGCAGTCGATGCCCCTAGTATTCCCGATCCAATGACGATCACTTTCTTCATGCATGACATCCCTTTCCTTCAATCACTGTATCCATTATAGCGAATGCAGGAAAAAAGTATAACGCCCACCATCTAAGCGTCATACCAAAGAATACACAAAAAAGCCGCCAAATAGGCGACTTCATATCCATCCGAGCTATGGTTGATCTGATCGGTTATTATTTTTCCATGACAGCAAAATAGTTTTCTTCATAATCCGCAAAGTTGAACACTCTGCCGGAAGGCAAATTCACCACTTCGCCGACGGTGATATTATGGCTGGTTAAATGGCTGTACAACGCATCGAAATTTTCCGTGAAAAACATTAAAGAAGGTGTGCCCAAATTCATTCCAGGCGACATTTTGGCTACGAGCTCCTTGTCATGCAGAATGATGCTCGTTTCGGCTTCCCTCGTCGGAGCAATTTCAATCCATCTCATTTCACCGTTATTCTCTTCAGCTATGACTTGAAATCCTACCATTTCAGTCCAAAACTTCACGGCTTGATCCTGATTATTCACATACACCATAATTTGACCAACTTTACTAATCATCGATTGTTACACTCCTCGCCTAATTAACTGTTAAAACCAGCTTGTTTCTATGATTGTCTTTTCTCTTCAGATCTTAACATGCCAGACGCACTTATATTTCTTATCAATTGCGAATTTATATTAAATTACGGTTTATTTCTTTACTATACGCCACTTATCATTAGCTTGGGCAGCTGGTGCGGGCCATCGATCAATTTGCGGGAGCGTCAGCTGAGACGCTTTTCTTTTCCGCTTGATTGGATGATATCGAGCTCGATTTCGGATGTAACCCGATTATTGAGCAACCGCTTCAGCGGATTTATGGAACTGCGGCATATGCGAAAGGTTGAAGGCACTTCAGCTCTTTTGGAGGATGGAATCGCCACGCCGTTTTGACCGGCTGCTGGAAGGGTTAGGTTTACTGTATAAACGTCTTAGTTGATATCAAAACGAAATGTAAAAAAGCTGCCGCTAACTAATTAGCGGACAGCTTTTTTTGTAATTTCCTATTAAGGAACATATTCTAGCTAATTGATACTCCCATTCCTTCTTTGGGATAACGATCTTATTGTTTCTTATGTTTCTTGATGGCCATCAAGTTCAACGAACTTCGTTGCCACATTCTCGCAAAATGCACGATCATGCTCCACGAACAGAAGCGTCGGTGCATACTCGAGCAATAACTCTTCGATCTGCATGCGAGAGATCACATCGATAAAATTAAGCGGTTCATCCCACACATACAAATGAGCATGCTCACTAAGGCTTTTAGCGATCAGCACCTTCTTCTTCTGTCCCCCGCTATAAGTCGAAATATCCTTTTCAAACTGAAGTCTGGAGAAATCGAGCTTTCGCAATATGGATTTAAACAGGCTTTCATCAATCCCGCTGCTTATGGCATAATCCGTCAAGCTGCCTTGCAGGTAGGACGTGTCCTGAGATACATAGGATATCTTAAGCTGGCTATCCCTGTTGAACTGGCCTGTGTATTGCATCTCTTCTCCGCATATCAGCTTAAGGATACTGGATTTTCCAGAACCGTTTTTGCCCGAGAGGGCAACTCGGTCCCCTTTTTCAATCGTAAAACTCAAGTTTTCACACACCGTCTTGGAGCCGTATGAAATGGAGACATCCTCCAGCTGGACCAGTTGTTTTTTGTGATAATCCAGTTGGAACATCTGCAAATTCTCGGAGCTCTCGATATTTTTAAGGAGCTTCGATTTTTCCTCTATGGCGGACTGCTGTCGCTGCTCTAGGTTTTTGGAGCGCTTCATCATCTTAGCTGCCTTGTGGCCAATATAGCCTTTATCTACTTTGGAGCCTGAATTTCTGGTACCGTTCTTCGATTTCTCCACCTGATCCGACCAATTCCCCGTCCTTCTTGCAGAATCGGTTAAACGTTTAATATCTTTCCGCAGCTTCTCGTCACTCGCAAGCTCAAATTGATCCTGTCTCTTTTTATTTTCCCACCATGCGGAAAAATTGCCTTTTTGGATCTCGATATTGGTTTTATTGATGGACAGGATGTGGTCTACGCAATGATCCAAGAATGATCGATCGTGCGACACCAGAATAAATCCGCTTTTCTTGCTGAGGTAGTCGCTGACTAATTTTCTCGCATGCATATCCAGGTGATTGGTCGGTTCGTCAATCAAGAGGAAGCGATTTTCCTTGATAAACAACGCAGCCAGCATCACTTTGGTCTGCTCTCCGCTTGATAATGAGTCAAAAGGCCGGTACAGGACATCTTCCGAAACCTTTAACAAGTTAAGTTCGCGCACGATTTGCCAATGAACATACTCCGGATAGATCTCCTCGATGATGTCCAGAGTGAGATACTCCTTGTTCTCGACATGGTAAGGGAAATATTCGAAGCTCACGGAGGCCGAGATATTCCCGCTGTATTCATACTTGCCTAGCAGCAGATTGAGAAACGTGGTTTTTCCCCTGCCGTTTCTTCCGGTAAATCCCAATTTCCAATCGGTATCGATTTGAAAGCTCACTTGTTCGAATATCGGATCAAAACTGCTCTCATAAGCAAACGAAAGGTTTGAAACTTGGATTAATGACATTTTCATCATTCCTCTACGGTAAAATTTCAGAACGAAAAAAAGCGCAAAAACACCAGAACCCGGTGCTTTCTACGCTTATCTTTGCCAACTATACCATAAAGAAACAAGCGACGATCAAGCTATCGCTAAACTTGCCTGCATATAAGTATAGAAGGATAAAGTTCCGGTATCTGATTGGTTATGGTGTGAACCTTGTCTAATGCTTCCTAGTATCGACAGGTTCACATGAACATCTACAACATCTAATTCAGTCATCGCTTTATCCCTCCTTCATTCGATCCCGTTATTGTGCGAATATTATAAACTTAACATGAATGCCACCTATTGGTCAACCTGTATAGGGCAAGCGGCGGCTCGCCTACGTTTCCGTAAAAAAGATACAACTTAACGATCTTGCGCATTTCACTAGTTGCTGATAGGATATTTCGAGTGGTAGATGAAATGCCACCTACATTTTAGATTGAAAAGCAGGTGACTTATTATGAATTTATTAAAAGAGTTTAAAACCTTTGCGCTTAAGGGTAATGTGCTCGATTTAGCCATTGGGGTTATCATTGGTGCTGCTTTCGGCAAAATCGTATCCTCCTTGGTGAGCGATATCATTATGCCGGTAATTGGCTTGCTCCTTGGCGGAGTCAATTTATCAGGACTAGATACGACAATCGGAGATGCAACGCTGACGTATGGAGTATTTCTGCAGACGGTCGTAGATTTCCTTATCGTCTCCTTCTCGATCTTCATGTTCATCCGTACGCTTAACCGCTTTAAACGCAAAGAAGATACTAAAGCTGAAGAACCACCGGCTCCATCGAAGGAAGAACTGTTGTTGACTGAAATTCGCGATTTGCTGAAACAACAAAATAAGGCTTCCGAATAATAATATGGAACTGATCCAAAGAGCGTGTTTTCGCAACGAGAACACGCTCTCTTTTTTTGCCTTCCTCCTGGTCCTTGCATGGGAATAACAAACGCCCGTCATATCGTTCTATTTATGTTCTATTGACAGATCATGCTAAATAGAATTATAATTCACACTAAACCTAGTAAATTAGTATAGTTTATAATATAGAGACAGAGCACCCACGCCGTATGGGGCTGTCCTAAAAAAGGGAGATGTGCTATATGCCAAGTGTTCAAACGTTCAAAGCAACGGCCCATTTGCAAGAAGGGGTAAAAGTTGTTACTAATGTAAGGCAGTTCGAGTTAGTTATCGATGAGCCGAAAAGCCTTGGAGGTACGGATACCGGAATGAACCCCGTTGAAGCTCTGCTGGCCTCCCTGGGGGCATGCCAATCGATAGTGGCCCGTGTTTATGCTCCAAAATTCGATGTGATCCTTGAAGATTTCAGAGTTGATGTAGAAGGCGACCTTGACCTGGATGGATTCTTTAATCGCTCTGACGTACGCCCTGGATACTCCGATATTCGGTACACGTTCTACATCAAGACCCCTTCGTCCCCCGAGAATGTTGAGCAGTTTGTTGAATTTCTGGAGAGTAAATGCCCTGTGGGCGATACGATAGCGGCGCCAGTAAATGTGAAGCTAAATCGCATCGTCATTGAGAACGAAGTGGCTCATTCTTAATTAATCTACATATAAGGGCTGCCACGTTGCACCAAGCAACTTAGCAGCCCTTCATTTTTCATCGTTATGAAAGGCACTCATCCGGATATCATTAAGCGACGTATTGTCCATGGATAAATGTATTATTTCTTGTGAACGGCATAAAGGAAACGGCAGTAACCGATCTCAGCCGCATTTTTCATCAGTTCCAGATTTAGCCAGGCTGCCAATTCATGAAAAGGCTTATCCGCGAAAGGCCATAACGTTCGTTCCGTAGAAAGGAACGCTTCGTCCGTCAAAGCCGACATTTCACGTTTCCACTCGCTGCTCAATTCATTTATTCTATGTCTAGTCTCTTGGATGTTACCCATAGAATGGATGTCTTCACGGGCCAATGCCCCGCTGCCGAACGAATGATTCAGTACCATAGACCACCAGTATGTGATATGCCATGTCAGCCAAGATATATTCGGCGGGCCAATCTCGTAATCCTCGGATTCCGGCCATTCCGCTAGCCAGATTCCAGATTCACGGTAAACGTGGAGTCCCTTCGAAGCAGGTCGCCAATGAAACTCCTCATCTTGAAGCCCCGTGAGATGCAAGTCGAGCAACTGCCAAGCGATTTGGAACTGGAAATCAAGAGTACTTCGAATGACTCCGGTCGGATCAGGTGAATACTGTCGATCCTGCATTACGCACCTCCATTCATCGAAATAATAAACGTTATTTAAATATGTCTATCTATTTATAAACATAATAAAACATCATCTATCCAATGTCAACGGAAGTCCGTTAAATAACAATACAAAAAAGCCGCAATCCTGCGGCTTTTATCTGGAACCTATACCCGATGCGGATAACCGGGTAGCTTTTACGACATAGGATGCCAATCCTGGAATCATCCGGGCGATGCCTGGATAGAAGCGATTGGTTTTGGCGAAAGCCAGGTTCTGAATTCTCCTTGCTCTTCTGAGAAGCTCCGTAAAAGTACGATTGGCTTCAAGTGTATACTGATTTCGCCAATGTTCGAAGTTTATTTCTCCCTTTAAATAGGAGTCGGTCCAACGAGCGCATATCAGCGAGGACCGAAGAGCAACCGACATCCCGTCCCCGCACAGCGGTGGGAGCATCAGCATGGCATCGCCGATGTGAGGATATTCCGACCATGGATGCGGTGTATGGGATAAACGAAGAGGGGCAATCGATACCTGGGTTCCCGAAACAGGCTCCCCTTCAGCCATTCGTTCGCCCAACCTTTTGTTCGTGCGTGAAGCGGCTCGGAGAATTTCAGGCACCGATTTGCCGCTGCCCTGCACTGAATTCAAGGTCAGCAACGCAGCCACATTAACCGTCCCATTTTCAATCGGCGAGATTCCGACATAACCCCCTTCGCAAAAATACAGCTCAACCCGGGAAGGTATCGTAATGCCGCTAAAATGCGATTTTACGCCGACATATACGGTATCATCCCGATACTCCTCGGCAGGGGAAACGCCGCGCGGCCTTTTCGTACCGTATGCACCAATGACGGCCCTTGCCTCATATCGAACGCGCTCTTTCCCTTGCCTTACATCGACTTCATACCGATGATCACCGAGCTTCTGAATATCGGTCACGGTTGTTCCCGTGACAACTTCCGCTCCCGCGGCCAGTGCATTCTCATGTAGGAGGCGATCCAGCTCATAGCGGCTGATGCCTGTAGCCTGTCCTGGTAACGGAGCGGTAATTTCACCGCCGTGTGACATCACGATTTTGGCATGATCCATGGAACTAGGCTCAATCTCTTCGCCCAATAGATGGACCCCCAAATAATCCAGCATCTCTTTGGTCTCCGGAGACATGAATTCACCGCAGGTTTTGTGGCGTGGAAATGATTGCCGATCCAGCAATATCGTACGATACCCTTGCTTTGCAAGCTGTAGTGCACAGCTGGTACCGGCTACACCCGCTCCGATAACAATAACATCCGCTTGCTTTGACATATATGACCACCTGCCTTATAGCTTGCCTGAAGAACATTGGCTTGTTAACAAGTAGAGGACTAGGGAGTCCCATGTTTCGGGATAACAACGGAATAACGGAATAACGACTTCCATTTATAGGTCATGGTGTCGTGATTGAGCTGCTGTTTCAACTCCCTCCAATCCTTCCCTTTAAATCCCTTAGCAACCGATAACGGACCATCATGGCGAATATAACGATTGCGGGAAATGATGCGCGTTGTAATCCAAACTGCCGTGTAGGGGACCGGATGCCGATGGATATCATTGATGACGACCCCGTGAATAGAGGTTCGCAGCATATGCGTCACCATGTCCACCAGCTGATCGCCCTGGAAATGATGGATGAACTGGGAACCAGTCACAATATCTGCCGATGCATCGGGTAACTCTTTAACATCGGCACGTCGAACTTGAACCCTCGGCTCGTTTCGAAACAGTCGTCTAGCCTCATCGCATGCTTCTTCCGTCATATCGACCAAGGTAATATTCAGCTGGATACCTCTTTGATTCGACCATTGCAGCAGCTTCTGGTTTACATCGCCTGAACCGGCCCCTACGTCCATGATGCTAAGGGTCCTCGGGCAGCCAATCGATTTCCAAAGCTTCTCCACGCCGTCCAGGGTAGGTCCCGGTGCAGCAAAGATCCGATTCAGCCGCCTTAAATGCTTTAGCGCTTCGCTCAGCTCTTCTCCTCCCATGGAGAAGTCATCCATAAGCTCATCTTCCTCCGCCCGGATGGACAGGGTTCTAAAGAAGGACATGGTCCTGCTCCTTAACCGATGACGCATAAGCCTTCACATAGGTAAAGCGCATAAGCTCCGCTGTCAGGCCCGGCCCGAAGGCCATGGCTACCCCTTCCGTGGAAGCTTTATTCATCCCTTGCATCTCCTTGCGCATCGCACTCAGCACAAACAAAATGGTCACGGAGGAGAGATTCCCTGCCGTTCTTAAGATGTCCCGGCTGTATTTGGTTTGTTCATCGGTCAGGCCCATGACTTCCTGCACCGAATCCACGATGCCCCGTCCGCCAGGATGGATAGCCCACAATTCCGGCAGCTTATCGCCCTTCAGCAGAACACGCAGTTCTTCCTCCAGGTGAATACCGAGAAGCTTGGGAATACGCGGGGATAAAAAAAGATCAAAGCCTGTGTTGCCTACCTCCCATGTCATATCCTCCGTGGAATCCGGCAGCAGGACCGAATAACCCGAGCCAAGCTCCAAATAATGCCGATGATCCGTTGCCGGATGACCGATGACACAAGATGAGGCTCCATCACCGAAAAACGAGGCTGCAAACAGTGCCTCCCTCTCCTTGACCGGTTGAAAATGAAGAGTGCAAAGCTCCACGCACACAATCAATACTTGCGACCCCGGCGCCCCTATGACAACATCCCGCGCCATTTGAATCGCTTTAAGGCCGGCAGCACATCCCTGGAATATCAATGGCAGGCGATTAACCCGTCGAGAAAGCCCCAAATGACGGATCAACAGTACATCCATACCGGGCTGGTATTGACCCGTGCAGCTGACCGTAATGAGATGCGTGATTCGATCCGGCGACATACCTGCATCCTTCAAGGCCTGCTCGGCTGCTTCTATACCAAGCGGGAGGCCCTCCCGTTTGTATGTATCCATTCGTTCCTCGGTTGTAGGGATGTCTGACTCGTCATGAGAAGGCAAATAGCGGCACTCTTCCAATGGACCAAGGTAGTTGGGTTCGCAGGTATAACGATTTTCGACACCGCAGGATCTAAATACTCTTCGAGCAAAGCGGGCCAGATCAGGTTTATCCTGCAGCGTAGAGGCAATTAATTCCGCGATATCCGACTGTGCCACCGAATGTGCCGGCAATGCCGTCCCCATCCCGAGAATCGCAACATCGGACATACCGTTTGTATGTTTCATGCTAACCTCCTGTATCGTCTTGGAATTATACATGATTACCCTTTCCTGGGTATTTTGAATTCGTCCTAAGACTTACTTTTGAGATTAGGATAACCCGAACTTAGCAAATTATATCCAATTCACACCGAAGGCTTAATCCGCATGTCCGTAGTCGCAAAAAAAAACCACGACGAACGTGGTTTCCTGGGCTAACTATTATTATCACATCACGTAAAAGAAAACGCGATGGCCGTTGATCCTGAACGCGGATCCTGATAGGATGTGATATTCCCCCATTCCATCTGGTATTCCACATATGGATAAGGACGTTCCTGCTCATAGTTAGGCATTAAACATAAAGCCCTCTCAAGCATGTTCCTATGCTTCTCGTACCTTCTCCGCTCGCCTTCCACGGTCCAGTTATCCCACGAAGTCGGAAATTGCTCCCCCTGAACGGACAATTCTACCGCATATAGCTTACCTGCATGAAAGCATATGGACACAAATACCGATTCATCCATCAACGGAACCTCGTTAAAATAAAACCACTCATAGCCATTCCCCATGGAGCGGGCAGAGTGAAAATACAGGGTATAAAGTTTGGATGCACATAATGGATCTTCGGTTAAACCGGGGTGAATGGCCCGTTCTCCATTAACAACAAGCTCACCTGCAGTCCAACTGCTACTGCACATCATTCAAACACTCCTTTCGATCATCCTATACTCCTTCCTACTCGCCAAGTTCACCTTCATTAAACTGACTTCCCGGAATTTCTGCATCGGCAAGAAGGACCCATTGGTTTACTTCATCGTAACCGGATACCTCGGCAATGACCCGATAACGAGGGTACATCCATTCAGCAGGGGCACGCGATTTCAGAGCGGACGTGTCCGTCAAGCCTACGGCCCCCGGTTCCAACAAGTTAATTAATGTGCCTTGCGGAAAAAAGGCCTCGATGAATCCTTCCACTTTAGCACCGACTGGAAATAAACGTTGAGTCCGATGCCAGTCCTCCAGGCCAGCTTGCAGCTGTTCCATCCAAAGCTCCTCGAATGCCGCTTGACTGATTTCTGTATAATAGGGTTCCTCCGGATCAAGAGGGTGCTCCGCCAGCATGAAATGAGAGGTATCGTGTTTCCGGTTGGAAGTAATGCAGCTGCCATCCTCATCAAGAACGATCTGTCTATAAGTCGTGCCGTTGTTGTCAATTTCAAAATACCAGGTTCCCATCCCCGGCTCCTGAACATCTTTTAGATATTTTATAATCGTCAACTCCTACATTTCGGAAGCGGCTCGCGTTGTGTCCTTTACGGAGTGCTCCTTCATGATTCAAATTCCTGCCGATCTATTTGTTCCATTATCAAGCGCTAGGTTTATTTTACCATAGCCAGCCACTTGGCGTTGTGCCTTAGAATACAAAACAAGCCCGATTGCAACAGCAATCAGGCTTGCGATCTACAGATTATTTCCCGGGCATCGTTTATACTTGCGCGCTGAACTGCTGCTCAAATTCCTTTATCGAGATGACCTTTCCATCCACTCTCGACTGCTCAGCCGCAAACGCCATGAGGTGGCTTTGAACGGAACGGTTTGCCGAAGTAAGCCCTTGATCGCTTGCCCCTGTCTGCACCAGCCTCAGAAAATCCTTGATCAGGCCCATATCACCGCCTCCGTGCCCGACATGCCCGCCCCTATCTGCAAAAGATATTCGCTCGATCTTGCCGCTGCCAAAGTGAATGATCTCAATTTCATTCTTCTCCATAGCTCCGCGGATTTCCCCGCGGGTTCCCATCAGCTTGATTGTGCGGCTGACATCTCGCGTAAACGCACTCATCGTAAACGCAACCGTTACGTTATTGGCAAATTCCAAATTGACGACCTGGTGGTCCACAACATCATTATCGCAATGATATACGCAGCGGCCATATGGCCCCTCCAGCAATGCCTTATAACGGGCTTCATAACTCATATCATCACTGATCGCCGACGTTGGCCAATTCATATCCTCTGTCAAATATAGATCAGGCGCATAATAGAGGCACTGATCCGAGACCGGGCATCCGTCCAAACAGCGTTTAGGTGCGCCTTCCGGTGCTTGTTCAGCCGTAAAATGGCTTAACGAGCCGAAAGAGGATACCCGAAGGCAATCGGAATCGGCAAGCCAGAGCAAAATATCGAGATCATGACAAGACTTGGCGAGAATCATCGGACTGGAATCTTCCTTACGACGCCAATTCCCCCGCACAAAACTGTGCGCCTGATGCCAATAGCCCACGTTCTCGTTATGCTGGATGGACATCAATTGGCCAATGGTCTCACGCTCCAGCAGTTCCTTTAAAGTCGTGAAAAACGGCGTATACCGCAGCACGTGACAGATCGAAAACACCAGTCCGGCCTGCGAAGCCATCTCACCCATCTTGATGCACTCTTCGGGATCCGGTGACATCGGCTTCTCCAGCAGCACATGGTAACCGGCTTCAAGCGCCCGCATCGTTGGTTCGAAATGCTGCTTATCCTGGGTGCATATCAATACCGCGTCCGCGAGTTTGGGCCCTGCAAAGAAATCATTCCAATTCTCGAAGCACGATGCATCTTCAAGGCCATGCCTAGCTTTAAACTGTTCCCTCCGCTGCTGATTCGGTTCCGCGACGGCAACCACCTCAAGCTCATGAGGGTGCATCAGGGCATATTCCATATAATTGATGCCTCGCAGTCCTGCTCCGATAAGGGCAACCTTAACCTTATTCATCCGACTCTTCTCCTTTTTTTGTAAGCACTTATTCTTTGACGCTTCCGACCGTCATCCCTTTGACAAAGTACTTCTGCAGGAACGGATACACGACCATGATCGGCAGCGCGCCCATGAATATTTGGGCAGTCCGGAGCGTTTTCTCACTCAAATTCTCCATCGCCTTGATCTGCTCGATCGAGATCGAAGTCATTTGGGAGTTGATTGACATGATGAGTGTAGACAAATAGGTTTGCAGCGGATATTTATCCGGCGAATTCAAGTATAAAATGCCGTCGAACCAAGCATTCCAGTGTCCCACGATGGTAAACAGGCCGATCGTTGCAATGGACGGCAGGGAAACCGGCAGGTAGATACGCCATAATATTCGCCAGTGTCCGGCGCCGTCAATCGTTGCCGCCTCCTCCAGCTCCTTCGGAATCGTTCTGAAGAAGTTCAACATCAGGACCATGTTCCATACATTGAGTGCCCCAGGCAGAATCAGAGCCCATACGGAGTCAATCAAGCCGGTATTCTTCACGATCATGTAAGTGGGAATCAAGCCCCCGCCGAAAAACATCGTAATGGCAAAAAACCACACATACGGTGTTCGGAACTTAAATTGATGATTTGATTTTGATAAGGGATACGCGGTGATAAATACCAAAAACATATTCACTGCCGTCCCTAGCACGACCCGCGTTAACGAAACCCGGAACGATCGAAAAAACTCGACCTTTTCGCCCAAGTATCGGTAAGCATCCAAGTTAAAGCCGACCGGCCAGAGCCTCACTTCCCCCGCCATCGCTGCTGTATTCGAGCTTAACGAAATCGAGAGCAAATGAATGAACGGAATGATACCGAGCAAGGTGATTGCGGATAGAACCAGCGTATTCACGATTACAAACAGCCTTCTGCTGATCGTTGGTTTGTGCATTTTCCTACCTCCACTCCAGCCTAAAAGATCCGATAATTGTTATATTTATAAGCCGCATAGTACGTCACAGCCACGAGAGCCAGAGAGATGACGGATTTAAAGAAGCCGACCGCGGCGGCAGGTCCGAATTGCTGACTGAACATTCCGAGCCTATAGACGAAGGTATCGATAATATCCGCCCCCTCATAAACCGTCGGGTTGTACATAATCAGAATCTGTTCGAAACCGGCGTTGAGAATGCCGCCAAGACTTAATACACCCAGCAGGATGAGAATCGGTGCCATGCCCGGGAGCGTAATGTGAATCATCTGTTTCCATCTTCCCGCTCCGTCTACTTCTGCAGCTTCATACAGCGTTGCATGGATTCCTGTTATGGCTGCGAGCATAACAATCATGTTATAGCCCATGCCTTTCCATACGTCCGAACCGATGATAATCCCACGGAACCAGTGGTTATCCAGCATGAACATGATCGGTTCCATATCCAGTGAGCCCAGCAACCCGTTCACCGGACCATTCAAGGAAAACAATTCGATGATGACGCCGCCAAGCACCGTCCAGGACAGAAAGAATGGCAGGAAGATAGCGGATTGGATAAAACGCGAGAACCATCTTCGGGTGACTTCGTTGAGAAGCAGTGCCAGAATCAGAGGCACAAGTAAAAACAAAATCATTTTAAATACGGAAATGACAATGGTGTTCCACAGTACTTGCTTGAAATCAGGCAGTTCAAATACATACCGGAAATTATCAAAGCCAACGAAATCCGAGTGGAAGAACCCGGCCAGCGGCTCAAACTGTTGAAAAGCCATCACTAGGCCAGCCATAGGCCCATAAGCATAAATCAACGTGACGATAACTCCAGGTAGCAACATCAAATGCAGCAGATATTCTTTTTTTAGCGTTCTCACAGATGAACCTCCCCGTCCATTTAAAACGGGAGGAATCTGCCAACTTCCTAAAGGCACATCCTCCCGTTCCATCATTCAAAGATTATTTGGCACTCTGCTGGCCGTACCAATCGTTGACCTCTTGCGTAATCTGATCGCCGCCAAGCGACTTCCAGCTCTGAACGAATTTATCGAATTCATCCAGCGAAGCGCCCATGACGATCTTGGTGAAGGTTTCCTGCATCAGTTTATCGAGCTGGGATCCCTTCTCCACTTGCGTTGCCGTGGGAAGGCCGTAGAATTCATTGTTCACGTAAGCCTGACTCTCTTTGATTTGCCGCGTCGTTCCCCAGCCGCCGTCTTTTGCCGCCCGACTGAAATATTGGCCCCAATTCACGCCTTTCGAGGCATCTGCGGTATTACCTGCAAGGTAATCCTTCGTTGCTTTGAAGACGTCCGCCACATTTTTGTAGTTCTCGTCATCCAGCGTAATTTCCGATTGGTTCGCGTCAAGCGCTTTGTTAACTTCCGTATAGATCGTGTCAATTTGGGCCGGATTATAAATTCGTGGAACGAACCAATTGTATACATATCCTTTTTCCGCTTTATTCTGATCCATGTACTTCTTGTTGCCCACCTCGATGTAGAAGTTGATCATCTTAATGGCGGCTTCCGGATTCTTCATTTTTTTGTTCACGACCACGAGCTTGTTGCTGCGGATCTTAGGGACCATGGACTTGCCGGGTCCATCCAGTCCAGGAATCTGAAGGGCAATCCATTCTGCCTTAGGATCTTTATCGACATTGAGATTCAATGGCCAGTTCGGATACCACCATTCCCCGTAGGAAATGCCGACCTTGCCTGCGGTAATATCTTCAACGGACTTGTTCTCGTCCTTCAAGGCAAATTCTTTATCCAGAATCCCCTCCTTGTACCAGGACTGCAGCTTGCCTAGCGCGGTCTTTACTTCCGGTTGAATGAGTCCAGGTACAAGCTTGCCGCTGTCATCCTTAATCCAGGCCGACTGGTTGTCTCCGATGGACGGATATGCGCCAAATCCATTGAAGAAACCTCTAAGGTCAAATCCCCAGAAGAACAGATTCTTCTGCATCGCGATACCGTATGTGTCATTTTTACCGTTTTGGTCCGGATCCTGCTGCACGAAGGCCCTTGCAACCTGTTCCAGCTCATCCATGGTTTGCGGCGGCTGCAAATTCAGGTTGTCGAGCCAGTCTTTGCGGATCCAGAGCAGCTGGGTAGACAGGAAAGGATCCTCAAATCCGGGAATCGCGAGCAGTTTTCCTTCCGACGTAAACGTCTTCATCGCAAAGCCGCCGTCAGACTCCATGTATTTTTTCAGTGCCGGTGAAGCATAGTCGTTGTAAGCCTGGGTAAGATCGGCTAGCATCCCCTGTTTCTTCAACTTCTCGAAGTTCTTCTGGTCCAGTTCCATAATATCCGGCAGATCCGCCGAAGCCATGGCTAACGAAAACTTCTGTTCGAACTGGCTCGAAGGCACCGTCCATTTGTACTGAACCTCAATGTTCAGCATGTCTTTGAGATCTTTAAAGTAAGCATTCTGTTCAGGTGTAATCCCTTGAGGCGTCCGCGGGTCCTCCGGCGGATTGTAGCCGAGCACTTGCGTGACCGTCACCGTTTCAGGATATTTGCCGAGAGGTTCGGGTGGTGCGGTATTGGTTTTTGCATCCTCCGTAGAGGATTTGGCCGGCGTCCCTTCAGATTCTTTTACCTGATTCGAGCATGCAGCCATTACCGAAAGCGTCATCGTGCTAATCAACATCATCTTCGCTAGCTTGATCCATCTCATGATTGCGTCCCCCTTTATCTGGCGTAATCTTCATATCTGTGCTTCTTACGTCTTATTATAGATTCCGCCCGAAAGCGCTATCAATTTTAAGTTTTTTACATCGCTTTCACTTTTTTTACTTATTGTGCGTGTTCAAAAAGATCGATTTTCAGCACCGAGAAGGTTGGATGAAGCTAGGGAGTGAGGAGCGGAGCGTACGTTTTGGGTACGTGAGCACCGGAAAGCCCGGCTGAATTCAAGATTCGATGCCGAGCTGCTTCCTGATTCGCTTCGTGATCAAAAGCGGACTTTTTGAACTACCTATTATTGGGTATTTCGGTATTCCTGAGGGGAAACCCCCATCTTTTTCTTGAAAAATGTAGTGAAATACGAAGGAGATTCGAATCCGAGCCGGGTGGCAATCTCCTGCAATTTCATATTCGTATGCAACATCAGATGGAGCGCCCCCTCCAGCTTCTTCGCCTGGATATACTCCAGCAGGTTGTGTCCTGTCAGCTGCTTGTAGTAGCGCGAAAGATAGGAGGGGTTAAAATTGACCTCCTCCGCAATGGCGGTCAAGGAGACATCCCCGGATAAATGCTCCATGATATATTTATGGATCCGGTCGATCACGTCGAATTTCATGTCATCCTGCTTGAAGCGGTCATAATCTTGGTTCGTTTCCTCAAACTCTTTAGCCTTTTCGATGTTCACAATAACCATATTTTGACCAAGCGCAGCCCTGCTCTGCAGCATGGATCGTAAAATATCAAGCTGCTGCCCCGAGGTATACCACTTATCATGCAGATTGCCCGAGATCCCGAAAGAAACATAAACGCCGAGCAGTTCTTCGCATTCATTCTGAACCAGCTCCAGGATGCCTCTCATATAAGACATAACCCCATGCCAATGAAGCTCATTTTCCTGCGCATCACCACGAAAACGATCCCGAAGCTCCACGTCCGGCTGCAGCAGCCATACCTGTAAGGCATCGTCCAGAATAGCATGCTCACATGCAAATGAATTGGGCAAATCGTTGATAAACGTCATCTGAACAGCTTGCGCCACATCCTTTGTTTTCGTCTCCGACGCACCGTCGATCCTTCCCAAGATAAAGAATGCCGGCTGGTCTACATCGATGCTGAACTCCACTTCTTCATAACGGGACTCGGACAGCAGAGAACGGGCGGCTTCTCCATTCAATACCTTTCGTATCAGCTCCCGTTTCAGCAGAGGTTCGGCGAGTTGAAAATGCACCTTTGCCTTTTCCGCCTGGATTCTGCGACCGTTTTCCTCATCAAGTTTAGAAGAAGCCACTTGGACAGCTTGGAAAATCGGATCGATTCCTTCGGTCTTCAGGATGTAGTTATCCACGTTTTTGCGCAGTGCTTCATGCACATAATCAAATTCACTATAGCCGGTCAGGAAAATGATTCGGCAATGCGGCCAATAGTATGTAATTTCATCAATCAGCTGCAGCCCGTTCTTTTGGGGCATTCGTATATCGCTGACCAGGATGTCCAGCTTCATTCTCCTGGCAATCTCTAGCGCTTCTTTGGCGGAATAAGCTTTGCATACATCCAGTTCCAATTGCGTTTGCTCCTGAAAAAGCTGAACCAAGCCGTTAACGATGACAGGTTCGTCGTCCACGATCAACAGTCTGTACATGATGATGCCTCCTCTATCCCATCGATGATAATGATCAGATCCACCTTTAATCCGCCATAGGCGCTGCGTGAGATGAATAATCCGCTTCCAAGCCCATATTTAAGCTGAAGCCGGTTGTTCACGTTGATCAATCCTGTTTTTTCAATATGCTTCGAATCCATAGCCAGCCTGTCCTGCAAACACTGCAGCATCTCATTCGTTAGCAGCTTCCCGTTATCCTCCACCGTGACACGCAATTTGCCTTCCCGGTAATCGCTGCTGATATATAATTTCCCCTCCTCCATACCGTCTTCGAACGCGTGCTCAAACGCATTCTCCACGATAGGCTGTATGATGAGTCTCGGAACGGTTATGGACGGCGGGATGTCCGAAATTTCCTTATGCTCATATGCAATCCGGTTCGAGAAGCGGATACCTTGAATGTCGCAGTAATCCAGTGCATGCTTGTATTCCTTATAGAAAGGCACCTCGTCGGAGCCGCTTCTCGTGATGTATTGATAGTAGCTTCCCAGCTTTTGCGAGAGCTCCGCCGCGCTATCCGCGTCTCCAACCTTGCACATCATATAAATATTAAAAAAGCTGTTATATAGAAAATGCGGATTGATCTGAGACTGCAGCTGCTTCAGCTGCGAGTGCTGAAGTGCTATTTTTTGCTCATAGTTTTCCTCAATCGAATGTTTGAGCTTAAACGCCATCCTGTTGAACCCGTTAAATACGTAATGAAACTCATCTTTGCTTCTGGACTCGATCATGATATTCAAATTATCGGTTTCGATCATATGAAAGGCTTTAACAAGCTTTGACAGTGGCCTGTGGATCATCAGATTGACCGAGAACGAATAAAGCACCATGACGATCACCGCCAGAATAAACAACGTATAAAACCATGTAATGAATTGGCTTAAAGGCCGCGTGATTTCATTCTGGTTCACATACATGACCAAGGACAGATCCAGCGCGCTAACTTCATTCTCGATGATAAAATAGTCTACACCATTCAGCTCTCCCGTCCCCGGCACACTTTGCTCCGGGCTGGGATTGTCCAGAATATGGCTCAAAATCTCGGATGACTCATCTGCCCGCAGAGCTGTCGTTAATATGGTCCCCCCTTCTTTACTCCCGAGTAATACTTCGGATTCCGGATACAGCTTGGCGATTTCGCTTAAAGCCCCCAGCAGCTTGGATCGGGAAATTTCGATGTAGGACCAAATGCCGCCGTTGTTTTCGGTTTCAATCAGAAAAATGCGGTCGCCGCTTCTATAAAAAGAAGGCTTTGGCATAACCGTCATCATGGAGGAGATCAGTGCCATTTCCTTATTCGGCGTATTGGTCACGCCCGTTGTGGTCGAGATCGTTTTCCCAATATCCTTCACGTAAACCCCGGCGTTCACGATGTACTCGCTGGAAACCATGAGGGTTGCTAGCCGATCCCTGACCTGATCAATCAGCTCCACCTCGCCATAGTCCTCAAGCATACTGCCCCGAAAGCTCAGTTTCTGCAGATCCTTGTCATTCAGCAGCTGCAGCTGCAAATTCCGAATAAAATACATCTCCTTATCGAGCTGCTTGGAATAGAAGGAGGCGCCAGCCGTAGCAGAGTTCAAGAGGGACTCCTTCGTAACGGACATCCCCTTATAATTCAACCAAATATTCATCGAGATGAGAGGAAGTAGTAATAGAATAAAAACAATGACAATTTTCTGGTACACAAACCATTTCGATGCTTTGCCCGGAGCTTGAAGTTTCATGCTTTCCCCCCATTTGGTATCAACCAATCTATTATCATCTAGTATAGGGGGGCCAGCCGACATTACAACGAATTATTTTTACATTGTTAGGTGTGAACATGACAAGGCACAAGTTCCAGGCATAGAAAAAAGCCCCGCTGAGGGGCTTAGTCAGGCTTATAATTCAGCATAGGGATCCGACTGCGTGATCATTTCGAACGGATAATTTCATATTTTGGTTTCACGTTGTTGAAATCCGGATTCGTTCCGCTTACCATTAAGCCCATTCCCCAATCGAAATGAACATCCGCGGTAGGCACATCCGCAGCGTCACGATATTGGAACAGGATGTTTCTCCGCGTACGGTCGCTCCGGTTCACGTCCGAGCCATGAATGGTCAGGTAATTAAAGAAAAGCACATCGCCCGCCTTGGCCGGGCACGGGGTTCCCGAGGATAAGGGATACTCCATGTGGTTCAAATAATAAGCGCCGATATGCGGCAAAACGCCCTGTTTATGGGATCCTGGCACAACGCATAGGCAGCCGTTCTCCATATCGGCATCGTCCAGATGAACGCTGGCGGCTAACATGGTGTGATCGCGATGAGGGAAATATGGATAATCTTGATGCATGGGAAACGCGGCCCCGTTAGCAGGAGGCTTCACCAGCATTTTCGAGTGATGCAGTTGCACGTTCGGACCGATGATTCCGTTCAACACTTCTGTCATTCGGGAATGGATTGCGGCTCTCATGAACGCGGCATCATGGTAGTGCACATCGTGAAAGCCTTTCAGAACCAGCTTCTTAAGCTGCTCAGGCGGCAGGAAGTCGCCTTGCCAGGCATGGTTTTGATCCAATTTGGTTCGTGCCGCCCTTTGGATGATCCCATCAACCGCCGCTCTCATATCCTCTACTTCCTGTTGATTATAAACGCCTCGAACCAGCAGGTACCCATTGTCTTTGTAAAATTGCATTTCCTTCTCGTCCATCATCACCTTGCACCCTCTCGATATGTTATGGTTTATCTGAGTTCATTATAGTAAGGGCAAGCGAAATCGTATTTGCACGAAGATGACGACGTTTTGCAATATCACGCCAAAGGAGCTGCTAATGCCTTGTATCAATGGAGCAAAAGCGAGGAACGTCTTAATCGTTATGCTGGACGACTTGAAGGTGAAAGCCTCTCATTCCTCGTCTATTACTGGGGGAGTGTCCGGCATTTGACGGCCAATTCCTTACACCGCCATTCATTCTATGAGATTTGTTATGTGGACGGTGGAACCGGTGTATATATGGACGGAGATCAGACTTATCCCTTATATGAGGGGGTCGCCTTCTGTACGCGCCCAGGTCGGTTACATCAGATCAAAGACGTAGACAGTCTGAATCTGTTATTCGTCGCGTTTGAAGCGATGGAGAGACCGTTTGCCCAAGAAGTAACAGTGAAATACGAAGAGGCTCTTCATCGATGTGCCGTTTGGACCGAGCATGCGGGCGATTCGCCTGCCATCCAAATATGGAAATCCATGCTGATGCGCTCAGAACCCGTGGCATCGGTGCCTGCATCGCTCTTGCCCAAGCTAGCACATGCACTCCTCCAGTCCTTACCTGTCCTGCTCGGGGCTTCCGGCAGCTTCGAAAGCACGCCTCTCTTTTCATCCGCGTTACAACTCATTCAAAAGGCAAAATTGTACATAAGAGACAACCTCAGCAGGTCTGTGTCACTACCCGAACTGGCGGCTTACCTGAATATGTCCGAGCGGCACTTATCCCGATTGTTTGCGGAAAGCATTCATGAATCCTTTTCCTCCATGGTTCGCACCGAACGCATCCGGGCGGCCGAGTTAATGCTCCAGCATACCCGTGATCCCATCAAGGTGATTGCAGAGCGAACCGGGTTCTCATCCGTTCATTACTTCACAAGGCTGTTCACCAAGTTCAAAGGTATTCCCCCTGCCGCTTATCGAGCGAAATGGGCCTTAGAGGCGGATCATCAGGAATGATCTCTCAGACCAATGTTACCGCTCATAGATATTTCCTACGGGAACCGTTATGCCAAGCCAATCCATCACCGCTTTGAAGTTCGGGTGTACCTTGTATTGTCAAATCGTTCATCCGGACGCCGAAAATATTGGATTAGCGTCCCTCATCGGGGTACCATCCGCAAACTGGTGTTTATAGTAAGGCGTAATCCAATCATCAGCGTCATGAACGCCCAGTATTTTAACAAACAGACGATTCCAATATCGCTCTATGGCCTCATAGGCTTCATCGCTTTCCGAATAGTTCCAATTCATAACACACCATCCTAAGCATCCGTTATATCATCTTCAGTCGTTTCATAGATTCTCTCCATAAGGGATACTCTACCATATCTCATTCCTGAGTTTGAATTCCCCATGCTTAACCACGGTGACTTGGCATGTTATAATTCGGTTAATATGCTGGAAGGGATGAAATAAATGCTGGAACTGGAAGAGGCTTTAACTAGATTCATAGAACAACAGGATTTATATAATCGAGATTTCGGGCTCTTCACCGATCATGAAATACGACAGCGGTCCGAAGTTCAACTGCCGACTGTAGATGAGCGCATAACACTGTCTCCTGAGCTTAGTTATCTATACAGCCATTATGAGATGGTTGACGCTAAGGCCGAAGGAACCCATAAAATGAAGAACGCGGCGGTTGAGATCGGAGAATCGGCTGTCATCTACTTTGTGTCTCCTGAGCATCTGGTCCGGCAGCAAATGGGCTATCGCTGGATTAGCGACGAGGGTGAAACCGTAGAATCGAGCATTTGGCCAGCTCATCACGTCGTGATTGCCAATGTGAATGATGATCCCCTGATCGTTGACGTCCAAGCCAGTGGTTCACCCGTATACGCCGCATTTGAAGGTGGCGAGCCTAAACTGGTCGCGAATTCGCTTGCGGATTGCTTTCACGCGCTGTCCATTCTTATTGAAGGAGCTCTGCTTTTCCAGGGTGAAACCAGCGACGAAGAAACTTATGAGACAAAACCGGATTTTCTCGCCCATGTGATGCCATCACTGACTGATCTTTTGGGAAGCGAGCAAATGGATGCCCTGCTGGAATATTTATCGCTTCAGTAAAGATGTCTGGACGGCCAATTAGACCGTAACGATACAAGGCATGAAACCGGTAGGTGCAAGGGTTCAATGTGCTTAAGGAAAAATAGATAAGGAGATTCGCATGACAGGGACTTTAACTTTAATCCGTTATAACGGAACCGAAAAACACGCTTTGGTCGAATCCAAAGCCTATGCCACCCGAACCCAAGTCAATGAACGGCCGCAAATCATGCTCTGGTTTGAGACGGAGACGGATCCCGAGCCGCTCCAGTGTTTACCGGATTCGGATGAATTACTGAACAATCCGGACGCGGAGCTTACGATTTATCTAGATACGTTAAAACTAGATGAGTTTGCACCGCTGCAATTTGCGATAGCCCATGGTTATAACGAGAACTCCAGAAGCCTGGATGCAAGACTGTATTATTTTGAGCACCAGGAGGTAAATGATAACCGGGGACGCATTGAGTATAGAGGAAATGGCGTATTTTACGTATATTGGACCGGATCAACGATGGACGTCGACTATTATGACGGCAGTAAACCGGATACCCGGTTGGAGCTGGAAGGCGAATTTACGATGGAGAAATACGAGGATTGGTTATAACGAAAAATACATAATCTGCAGCAACACCTTCCACCCCCGTAGAGCCAACCACTTCGTTGTGTGCTGGCTCTACGGTTTTTTAACGCATCATAACTGCATATCTCATTTCTCTTTCAGTATCAGCGGTTAGCTAAAACCGAAAACACGACCCCCCCCCACTGCTTTCTAGTTCAATCATATCAAAGTATTAACAAAACCTACCTCCTTCTTACTCCTTAAATGCACCGTATACATACGCTCATTTTTTTGTTGTTGAATGTACCCTTAGGGGAGGTTTTATACTTACATTGTAAAAACAGCAAGAACAGAAATTGAGGAGGTTTCATTGTTATGAGAACTTTGGAAATGTGGTTTGTCATCTTTAATCTGATTATGCTAGGTTGGTTGATCTTTGCTCGGAACAAGCCGCAGCGACATCTGATCTTTGGTTTCGGTATATCTGCCGTACTCCTGCTAGCGCACATTCTTATCGAAGGAATGCGTTGGCAAATGATCCCCGCCTATGCAATGACGTTTATCCCGATCATGGTGTTGGCCTTAAGGTACATTCCCAAATCAAAGAAAGTCAAAAAGAAGGCCTTCCCATTTAAAACCACGTTGATTGCTGCACTGGCCGTGCTGTATTCTACTATTGCGGTGACACTGCCTCTCCTGCTTCCAGTATTTAAATTTGAAAAGCCGACGGGGCCCTATAAAATAGGAACGGTGACTTATGATTGGAAAGATGAGCTGCGTGAGGAAACAAATACGCCGACACCTGACGATAAACGTGAGTTAATGGTACAAATCTGGTATCCGGCCAATCCTTCGGCGAAAGGCAAACAAGCGCCATATGTCGCACACCCCGATATTTTCGAAGATGGATACAGCCAAGCGCTCCATATGCCTAAGCAGTTGTTTAAAAACCTTGGACTGATTAAAACGCATGCGATCAAAGGTGCAGAACTATCGAATAAGGAAACTACCTACCCGGTTCTCCTATTCTCGCATGGATTCAATGGAGTTAAGAACCAAAACACCTTCCAGATTGAAGAGTTGGCCAGTCATGGATATATCGTAATCGGCATTGATCACACGTACTATAGCACCACTTCCGTATTCCCTGATGGTCGTGTTGTAAATTTTTCTCCTCTGGAGGATAGCGGGTACGAATACTTAGATCAATTAAATAAGGTCTGGGTGGAAGATACGATGTTTGTAATCGATCAGGTTGAGAAGATCGCGGTGAATGATCCGGATCATCGGTTTACAGGCCGTATGGATACGGACAACATGGGCATGTTTGGTCACTCCTATGGTGGGGCGACTGCCGTTCAAACCCTGTTGAAGGATCCCAGACTGAAAGCTGCCATCAACATGGACGGTGGATTATTCGGAGAACAACGGCTTCCGGAGGATGGAGTGAAGAGACCGTTCCTGATGATGAGCGCTGACGACACACTAGCAGGAACAGCCAATATGAGCGATGAGAATATCGCTTCCCAAGGAACAACAAGAGAGGAACTGGACAAGTTCTTTGATGAAGTGTTATCACGATACAATTCCGTGGCATCGGGTGAGAACTATTGGATGAAGATAAAAAATATGAAGCACATGGGCTTCTCTGATACGTACTTGCTTTCACCTGTGCTAGCATGGATGGAAGGTGTTGATGTGCGAAATGCACATCGCCTGATAAACGAATTCAGTCTAGATTTCTTTAACCATTATTTAAAGCAGCAGCCGTTTAAATTAATGGAACAAAATATTGGAGAGCATTCTTCGTTTTCACTGCAGAAAGGCGCAGACTGAATTCCAAGGATGCATTTAACTTCTTAGCCGGGGCGTTATCGCCCCGGTTATTTTTTCAGTAATGCGTGGTCACATATGTCCGAGCCTCCATTCGATGCCTTGAAGCAGTAAGTTGTTCCCTTTTGAGAACAAGCGGTATTCCGGGCTTAATATTGCGCACAATGTATTGAACCGTTTAATACGTTCAGTTCTAGGGCTTTTCGCATATTCCGCAAAGTAACGGAAAACATCCTCTTGGTTCATCGACTGTTCGGCGTTTGCATACAGCATGGCCGCATTCTCGACGATGGATTGCACGAAAGGACTACCAGCTGGAAGGTTGCGCTCCAAGGCTGTATTCAGCCGGTTTTGGATATCCTCAATCTTCTTGGGCCATACGGAGGCACCCCATCTTGGCTGGTTGACCATGTTGAAAAAAAGAAATTCATCTTGGACCAGGTCCGGAATAAACTGGGGATCGTTAATTAACGCCTGTAATTCATCCCAGACAAACGCTTGTTTAGCCGTTATTTTGACTTGATTAACAATACATTTATTAAAGAAATAGAGAAATGATCTTCTCCATTCCTGAGGGACTCCATCCAGAAATTTGGAATCCTCCAATTTATCCATCATAAATTGATTCCGCTTCTCACTATTGGTTGTCCGTGTCTTGACCAAGTCTTGAATATAATCTAACGAATCCTCGTCGTGTGTCTTCGCTTGACGCAAAATCGAGATCATACTCGTCAGAGTGCTAACTTGCGCCTCCAAGGACTCAATCTGCCAATCCAAGGCTGAAGCAATTTCGATTTCGCCAGCTATGAGCCTGCGTATATCATCAATTTCGAAATCTAGAAAGCGCAGCGTTGTAATGAGTTGTAAACGCCAAATATCATCCTTCGCATACAGCCGGTGCCCTCCCTCGGTGTAATTTGAGGGCTTAAGCAACCCGATCTTGTCATAGTAACGGACCGTTTTTACAGTAGACCCCAACAATGCAGCAACTTGTCCGATCGAATAAGTTTCGTCTTTATGTGTTACGGAATTACGGTTCCCATCTCTCTGTAAGCTGATCTCTTTGTATGAATACACTCCACTCACCTCAATTAGATAGTATATACCATCTTAAGTCGCATGCCTTCATATAAAGCTGTAGGATATGAATAGAACCGTAAGGAATTAAAGATACCGCGAGTCTGCGGTTTCTTGAGACTTAAGCGCTAAACTGTTTTAGATGATGGTCCAGATGCTTGTATAACCCTTTTCCCCATTGCTCCGGGGTCAGTTTACCGAAGAATGAATGGGGTTTCGTGGTACATCTCTCAGGTCCGTTCTTTTGGAACGCTATGATTTTTTCTTTCAATCGTGCTCTTTCCGTTTCAAATTCTCTTGCATCCACAATCATAATATCCGGAATGGTAGACATATTGCGGGGTAACGGTTTGTCATTATAAAAAATGGGCTTCGCGAAATTCCCTACCAACCTACCTAACCAGCCTCTTGGCGGGTTTGTGATGCCCATGGCTATGTCTTGGAACGCGGAGCAGTGAGACAGCATTTGGGCAACATCCATTTTTCCCCATAACGGCTGTGCTCGAGAGCTTAATGTGTCGATTCGGTTTAATATTCGGGTCATATCCAAATGATTGTACATATTATTCATGATTGTCTCTCCCCATAATGAAATTCATGGTCTAAACACCTGATTACATTATAGCTGATCCATCTTCGTGACATTTCTTCTTGATTGCTTTCTTGTTTTAATATTTTAGACGCCTGGTTTCGCGTATATATTTCCACTCCTCCTTTAGGTGTAATAAACTTAAATATTCATTCTGCTCACTTGAATAGAGCTGGATAATACTTGGGGCACACACAGCGGCGGTTATCCTGCGGGGGATCGATAATCCTAACATCCACTACTCGCTCTACTTCCACAAATTCCTCTACATCCATCTCATAAAAAATCTCTTTGATATCTTCACATGATGTTCTTGTGCCCATGTTTCCAGCTGCCTGATGGCTTCAGTCTGCTCCTCAGCGAACGTAAAACATAGCTTTAAGGGGACTAATTTACGCCCTTTTGGCTTGATCCCGATTACCCGCTTCTTGTCATCGTTGATCAATAAACACGCTACAGCTTCAGCATTTATTTCTGTACCGTTTATAACAATTCCGTCTTGATCCATTTCCATCAAGCCCGGTTTCATCACATACGTTCTATATACGATGATGACGAATACGGCGGAGCAAAGAACCAACCATACAATCCATACATAATAAAAGATGTCCTTTTCTTCATGGCCTCTTATTATGTTGCCAAGAAGAATAGCGATTAAAATCAACATCGAAATCATCAATCTGCCCCCTGACGGAGCAGAAACTTGAAACATCCTTTTCTTATTCATCTTATATCTCCTATCTTCAAGATGGTTCTGTTTTTCATCCTTATGTATAGGTCCATTATACTTGAACTAACAAAATATGGTAATCAGTATGTACAAAAATCAATAAAAAAAGCCCCGATTTCAGCGGCAGCTCGTGTCTAAGTATTCACATCATCTCATATAAATAGCAACTTAGAATTACATGATCAACACCTCGTTTTCTAAAAATCATCGGTAATTATTCATTCTTACTGTTTATTCCCAGAAGCCAAGCGATTCGGTTCGATCGGTTTGCTTAGCCAATGCTCATCGGTTTGTACGTGATTCTTGCGCACAAACTTGGCAACGCTGCGCTTAAAATCGCCATAAGCGAATGAGGAAGCCAGCCGAACCACATAACCTTCCTGCTCCCCTCCGCAGTTTGACCGCTTCGTATAACAAGCTTTGGCAGCAGCCTCGTCCCAGATTCCCCGGTACAAGACAGGAACCGTTAGAAGTCCCAGACGTTCCGCCCAAGCCTCCGTCTCGTCCCATGACAGGCAAACATTATACTCATTCCACACCGAAAACAGCATGTAATAGGCAGGCAGCGCCGAATACGAAAGTGAATGCTTGGCGTATACGTTTTCCCCGCAGAGACGATATCCTTCCGGAATCAAAAACTGGATGCCACCATGCAGCGTCTTCACATAATGACGCGAAGGATGATCCTTGCTGTCCAGAGATCTGGCATGGATGTAATTGGGGTACATCGTGGTGTTCTCCCCGTCCATTTTCTCGGTAATGACAACTTCCTGCCCCGTAAAATGATCAGTACTCCGTAAAATCTTATCGTCATCCGTATAACCTCTGGACCAGGGCAAATGCATCGTTTTGGGATATTTCATTTTCATCGTTGTTCACCTCTTTATTTGCCGAAAGTGTCGGCTTCTGCGAAGAAATATAGCTCGGCCAGCATATCTTCGCCTAACAAATGATAGATCTTGGATGCCCCGGCATCCCCTCCATGCAAAATTTCCATATGAAAGCTTACAAGTTGAACGACGTGCTGAATAAATGCATCATCATATCCGAGGTCCTTCAATGTATGGCAGGTTATGCTTGCCGATACATGCTCATGCCCATAATAGGAATAATAACCTCTTGCTTGCTTCCATACTTTGCAAAACGGCTTACCCGCGTCATGGAGCAGCGCTGCTAATTGCATAGCAAGCAAATACTCGCCTTCATAGAAAGCATTGATATATTCCAGCACGGCAAACGTGTGCTCCGACAACGTTTTGGAATGAAACGGATTCTCCTGATCATATCCCAGCATCACGTTGAAATAGGGGGATTGGGATAAATATCCAAATAACTCATCATGACCCGGTTTGCGTGTTAGCAGCGCTTCCAGTTCTTCTCTTGTAAGCTGAGTTTCGCCCTGCTCATGAACGAGATGCAGTTCACTGAATCCTTCTCCCCTTACAGGGAATTCAAGATTTTTGGCAAATTTCGTCATGACCTTCTCATCAAGCCGGCGTTTTCGTCCCTTGACTCGTTCCAGAGCCACTTCGTATGGGGTTGTGCAGATATGGCACTCCACTGATCTATCGCCAAATCGCTTCAGGAACTTCTGTCTCCGCTCCCGGCTGACATTGGTGGCATCAAAAACGACATTTCGTCCGAACGCAAGCGCCTGTTCGATCTCGGCGAAAGCTTCGTCAAATACCAGATACGTATTTTTCTGTTTGGATTCGCTGCCGAACAATCTTTCACGGATCGAGTCCGTCGCAACGATGACGGCCCGCTGGCTTTTGCATAGTTGTTTGGCATGATAGCTTTTTCCGCTGCCGGGTATCCCGACCAGCATATGAATTGTACACATGTAATTCACCTCCCTTCAGGTCTTGGTTCGCTTGGTGTCATGTTTACGTGTCCGGAGGGATAAACGACTCAACCTTCTAATGGACATCGCTTATCGAAAACCTTCCTCTAAACAATGTACCATCCTTGCGGAGTGTTTGAGTAAGTAGAGAATTTTTATACTCAACTTTTACATGTCTATAAAAAGGCTGATTGCCGCAGGTAAGAAGTCCTGCATGGCAATCAGCCTTCATATGATGCTTTCATATCATATCTACTCTGTGACTTTCCCTTTCGGAGCAGGTGCGGTCGTATCACGCTCTACTAACTTGACGGGGATCAGTGTCCGGTCCGGTGTCTGTTTCCCTCTCTCCAACCAGTTTACAACATGTTCTGCTGCTTGGCGTCCAATCTCGTAAAAATTCTGCTCAACGGTGGTCAGCGGGATCATGACATGCTCTGTGACAGGGTTATTATCAAAGCCTATGATCGAAATATCCTCCGGAATGCGGATCCCTCGTTCCAAACAGCGGTTCAGCAAGTTGGCCGCGATCAGATCATTCTCCGTCTGAACAGCCGTTACCTCTTCTGCACGGTAAGAGTCCAGCAGTTCATTATAAAATCGCTCAAAGCCAACCTTCTCTCGATAATCCTTCATATTCAGCCTGATATAACGGCTATCGACGGGAAGCCCATGGTCCTTCAGCGCTTGGCAGTATCCGAAATAACGGTTTCGCACCGAAGAGGTCGATTCAATGCTGACCGCTGTTAGAAACGCAATCTTTCGATGACCGAGCTCAATCAATCTTGATACGGCTTGATAGGACCCATTGAAATTGTCGGAAACCACCGCCCCTAGCGGCAGACTGTCAAAATATTTGTCGATGGTTACGATCGGATAATCTTCAAGGCATAGTCGATGCAGAATGTCGTAGTTCGTCTGATCGTTCCGCGGATACAATATGATGGCCGCGATGCCCTTTCGGGTCAGCATTTCCAGCAAATCCCGTTCTTTCTGGGAATCATAATCACTTTGGTGAATGCTCAAATAGTAGCCGTTCGCGTTGAGCCAGTCCGAAGCTCCGCGAATATATCCCATCGTACCGCGGTCGTCTTCGGAAGGCAGGATAAGCGATATCATTTTTTCCGTTCCAACCGACCGCTGCTCCTGTCCACGTTGCCGGGGTTTGACAAAGCTGCCGCTTCCCTTGATGCGGTAGATAAACCCGTCCCGCTCCAGCTCCTCGAGTGCTCTTCTTGTTGTAATACGGCTCACGCCGAAGGTGGAGCTCAGCTCGGCCTCCGTGGGAAGCTGGGCTTCAGGAGGGTAGTGGCCCGAAGAGATTTGCGATTTCAGCTCGTCCATAATCACGCGGTACAGCGGAGGTTTATTGTCTTTGGTCAACTTGGTTCTCATCCCATCTTTATCTATTTTCCAGTGTTAATCTTGTCGTACTAAAATTATAGCGTTTGCATCATTGGCATGTAAACCGCTCCTTTCATCCGTTCTTTGCACCATTTCGATTACTTTACATTTGAATAACGTTCATACTGCGCTTTTTTAATTTCCAGATAGCGCTGGGCGCCCATTTTGTCCAGGGTCTTTACGTAGTTATCCCAGTCGGTGTCCAGGTTCGCTTTCCCCGTAACGAATTTCACCCGCATCTCCTCGATATACTTATTAATGTCGGTCAAGATCGCGCTGGTTTGATTGGCTTCGTCATCCGTTGGAACAAAATCCGGCCAAAGCTCTTTGGGCGCAAGCTCATCAAGCTCTGCAGGATCCGCTTTGATTTCGTCAGCCACCGTCGTCCCGCGCGCCGCCATCCGCAAATCGTCGTCAGGCTCAACATATGGATAATAAGCACCATACACGTTATCGACATACTGGAAAGCGCCCAGCTGTACACCGCCCTTGTAGTTTAAAATCTCGTCCTTGTATTTCGGTTTGCCGTCGACCAAGTCGTAGGTTTCTCCCTCAAGTCCAAAGGTGGCAAAGTTAATCCCTTCCTCCCCATAGAAGTAATCGATCCACTTGATGGTTTCAACCGGGTATTTGTTTTTGTTAGTGATCACGAAACCGAAGATTCCTTTAGCCGGCGGCCCCAACACCCCTGCGACCTTGTCCCCGTTCGGCCCTTCCAGGGCATGAATGCCCACATAGTTTTCAGCTGCATCCTTCCCGATATATCCCGGACCTTCCCATACAAACGAACCAATCAGATTGTTGGAACCGTCCGTAGACCACTTCGCATAATCGTAGCCTGTCGTGAAATTTTGCTGGGCCAGCGACCCGTCCTTATACAGATCGCTCATGTAGCGGAGCAGTTCTCTGTACTTCGGATCATTAAACGTCGTCTTGACCTGTCCGTCCGCGTCTTTATATAGATATTGACCGAATGCCTTGGCACCGCCTTCTCCCATACCGAAGCTGCCAGCCAGGAAGCTCTCCAGGAAGGTCCAATAGGAAGACTCGAGCACCCAGCCCAGACGCGAGCTGTCCTTCTCCCGCACCTTTTTCAGCGCCTGGCGAAACTCCTCGGTCGTCTTCGGAACCTCAAGTCCCGCTTCATCGAGCCAACCCTTGTGGATATATAAACGAACGGAATTAAACGCTTTCGAGAAATCAACGTAAGGCAGGGCATAAATATGTCCGTCCGACATCGTGATTGCTCCCCTGATGTCGGGATTGTCCTTCAGCAGCTTGTTCAAATTCGGCGCATGCTGTTCAATCAGGTCCTCGAGCGGAACAAACAAGCCCTGTTTGCCGTATTTCATCAGCTCGTCGGTGCCGAAAGCAATGCGATAGAATGCATCTGGCAGGTCGTTGGAGCCGAGCATGACATTTTTCCTTTCGGTCACGGCGGAGCCCGCCAACTCTTCAAATTCGACTTGAATGCCGGACATTTCTTCGTATTTTTGCCACATCCATAATTGATCGGCCGGAGGATGCACATCGGTATACCCGCGCTTGACGATCCTTAACTTGATACTGCCGGGATCTCCGTCCGTTCCGGCTGGTTCCGGCTCCGCCTTTCCCCCCGAACCGCTGCAGGCGGAAAGCGTAAGCGAGAATGTCATCGTTAAGGCAAGCAGAAGATTCAATCCTTTTCTCATATCCATATCCCCTCTTTCCATGATTATGAGTTCCAAGCGGTAATGTCCGCTCCCATATCGGCTTTACCCTTTGATAGCTCCCACCATGATGCCTTTCTCAAAGAAACGCGACAGCAGCGGATACAACAAGAGCAGCGGCAGTGCGGATAATACAACGATCGCATATTTCAGGCCTTCCTTGACCATCATCTGATCTGCATATTCGGCACCGACCGATATTCCGGCCATTTCCTTGAAGTCGTTCTGAACCAGTATTTCCCTTAATATCAGCTGCAGCGGAAATTTATGCCGATCCGTCAAATAAATCATAGCGTCAAAATAAGAGTTCCAGTGGCCGACCCCGTAAAACAGGATCATGACGGCAATGATCGGCATGGACAAAGGCAGGACAATTCGGTACAGCATATGAAAATCATTGCAGCCATCAACGTAGGCGCTCTCTTCGAGCTCCACCGGAATCCGGGTCTGGAAGTAGGTTCGCATAATAATCATGTTGTAGGCGCTGATCGCACCAGGCAGTACCAAGGCCCACATCGTATTCAGCAAACCAAGCTCCTTGTTTACCAAATAAAGAGGGATCAGCCCACCGCCGAAAAACATTGTAAAAGCAAACAGCAGCGTAAACAGTCCCTTGCCGTAAAAGCGCTTTCTGGAGAGCGGATAAGCGCCAAATACCGTCATCATAATATTGATCGCCGTCCCGATGAATGCGTACAGGAGCGTATTGGCATACCCTCTCCAGATCTCGCTGTTCTCGAACACTTTGGCATAACTGTCCAGGTTGAAGCCAGCCGGGAACAGCAGCAGTGGCTTGTCCCATATTTGGCGCGGATCGGAAAATGAAGCAAACAAGACAAAGAGAAGCGGGTACAAAATGGCGATGATCACGAGGACGGACAGCACTAAAAGGATGATATCGGCCAGCTTTTCTCCAGGCGTTCGTTTGATGTTCAGCAGCACTTCTTACGTTCCCTCCTTAATCCTGCATGGACGAGCCTTTACCATAAGCTGGTCTCTCCCGCCTTGCGTGCAACCGCATTGACGATGATCAGGATGATAAAGTTGATCACATTGTTGAACAAGCCCACGGCCGCGGAAAAGCTGTACTGGGTGTTAAGCAGCCCGCTCTTGTACATGTAAGTGGAGATCACCTCGGATGTTTCCAGGTTCATCGGGTTTTGCATCAACAGTATTTTCTCAAAGCCGACACTCATGATGCCGCCAGCGCTCAGAATGGACAGGATCACGATGGTTGGAACGATACCGGGAATCGTAATATGCCAAATTCGTCGAAATTTGCTGGCCCCGTCCATATAAGCCGCCTCGTACAGGTCAGGCGAGATGCCCGAGATGGCAGCGCTATAGATAAGTGAAGACCAGCCAACTCCTTGCCATACGCCCGACCAGACGTACAGGTGCCAGAATTTCGATGGCTCTGCCAGATAATCGACCGGTTCTCTCCCCAGGGAAACAAGGATGGAGTTGAAAACGCCATTCGTTGGCGAGATGAAGAAGAACAAAATACCGACCGCGACCACAACCGAAATGAAGTGCGGGGCGTAGGAGATGCTTTGGGCGAATGAGCGGAATTTACGATTTCGAATCTCGTTGAACAAAAGCGCAAGCAAGATTGGAGCGGGAATGCCAACCAGCAGTCCGTATAAACTGATCCCGATGGTATTCTTCAGAATCGTCCAAAAATAATAAGCGTCAAAAAGCCGCTCGAAGTGCTCAAATCCGACCCATGGACTGTTCCAAATGCCAAGGCCAGGCATAAAATCTTTGAACGCGATCTGAACGCCGTACATCGGCCAATAATGCCAGATCAAAAAATAAAGCACCGCCGGCGAGATAATGATGTACAGCCCGATATTTCGCTTAAGCTGCCTTTTAATATGCGTCCATTTGTTGGACTTTGGAGCGGGCTTTGGGGATGCCGAGTTTAATCGGGCGTCCATGCTTTGTCATGACCTCCTTCTTCTCGATCAAATTGCGTAAGCAAATATTAGCTACGTTAGGCGACTAATATCTGCTTGCTTTGGCAACGCACCACCTCCTTCTCAACTACTTGTATTAACATTTTTGATGTATTCATTTATTTGTTATAACACATTTTAGTTAGGTTTTATTTTCCAGTCAATATGACATCGAATAATTGCTACTTTAGATGTATAAACCGTACATTTGTTATGACAAATTTCGACGGTACATCATTTCTTTATGAAATAGTCCATTCCACTCGCGATGAGGATCTTGTCTTTGCGAAAAACAAAAACAGCCGCGAGATTCACGCGGCTGTTTCTAAAATATAGATGACGATATAAAAGCAAAGTATTGTGTTTTTGACTAACGCTTTCGCCTGCTTACAGGTAACCTGCCAGTTTGACAAGCAATTCTGCTTGTTCACCCGTCAATATTTTGCCGGATTGTGCGCTGACTTCATTGGAAAAGGCGTTCAGCATGCCTGCCTTTGCAGAGATGTCTCCCTTGTTATCGGCCTCTTTGGCATTGAGGAGTTTAGTTGATAGAGATTGTGCGAGTCCCGGATGACTTGCGGCAAAATGCTCTGCAAGCACGGACAGGCTATCATAAGTCACGGACACCTCGAAACTAAAGACCGCTTCCGTTTTATTTCCCGCCAGATCGATTGCCGTTACGGAAATATCATGGGATCCCGGCTCGAAGAAATAGGCAGGACGTTCAATCAGTGGACGAAGGCATGGATTCTCAGCTAACCCGGACAAGCTATCGTCGGTGCTGCACGAAACGTATACGGAGTCGGTTACCGTGTACGTACGCTCACCGGTGAATTCAACGACCGGAGCTGTCTTGTCGATTTGCACCTTCAGTGTCCCGGGAACCTCAAGTACGCCTGAGAAGTTGGTAGCGGAATAGGTGACGGTCGTTACGCCCTCCTTCGTGATTTCAAGCTGAGCCGTATTCCCTCTTACTGTGGTCTTTTCTATCGGCTGTGCCCCTTCCGCGGAGTATTCGATAGAATAGGCACGGTCCGCAGAGATAGACAACGACACATCGGAATTCACCCAGCCGTTCTCGTTGGGAGAAGGCGATTGACTTACCGTTGAGACTGGTGGCGCACTGTCTTTTACCGTAACAAAGAAATCGTCATAATATGCGGTTGCCACATTGTATCTGGAGGTTACCGCAATCAGTTTAGCGTATGCAGCATTGGCTGGAGCTTTGCCTCTGAGCGTCACTTTCTGCCACTGGGCCAATCGCGATTCATCCAAATGGGTTTCCAAGGTGGAGATGGTCGCGTTATTGCTATCAAAGAATCGGAACATAAAGCCCGGCTGGCCGGATTCAATATAAAGATTCATGCCCGCCGTATATTCCTCTCCCGGGACAACGGGAATCGGATCACTCTGAACGGCAACGGATGCCGTTCTCAGCGTGTCCGTAATCTTCAGGCTGTGCGTTCCTGTGAAACTGCGTTCTGTGCTGAGATCATAGCGGTAACCGTTACCGGGAGCGAATAACGGACTCCATCCCTTTAATTCCTCTTCGAAGCCCGGATTGTTAACAGGTACTGCCGTATGCGGCGGTTCTTCAACAACCTCTCCGTCAACTTCCATCCGATACAGGATCGTATTGGTCTGCATATCCGTGAAATACAGGTTCCCATCCGCATGTAAATCAAATCTGGAGGTGTCGGCCAATGTCCGATGCTCCAGCGTTTCTGGGTCAATGACCGTCAATTTGTTGTTAAACAGCACATAGAGCAGCCCATCCTCCGACCAGCGCAGCGGGTGATGCGCCCATTGGCTGAAGTTTAAGCTTGGATACACTTTTTTGCTTTTCACGACTTCATAGGTATCAGGATCAATTGCGAAAATGTATTCATAGGATGCCCCCCAGATCAAACCGTCCGGACCGGCGGAAAGATCACCGATGAATACCGGTTTATCCAATCCCGGAACCCTGAGCGGGAACTCGGTGATTTTTTGCTGTTTTTCCTCATCCCATACAAAAATCTTCGCTTCCGCCTCGGTCGGCTCGGAGCCCAGTCCGCCCCGTATCGTCGTGGAGCCGAATACCTTGCCGTCATGAACCGTCGTGCTAAGCACGCTCTGATTCTGGACGACGTTGCGATAAACGTTTATTTCCCCGGTAGCGGTATCATAAACGGTCAGTGAGCCGCCCAAAGTACCGTAACCCGATATAGTCGAAATGTACAATTTGCCTTTAGAACTGGAGATATCCACCAGCCTCTCCTGATCGTTGCCCAGCACGGCCAATCTCTTCGGATTGTTCATTCCAGGCTCCGTCGATAGATCGAACTCGTAGAGTCCGCCCTCCGGATACACGCCCATATAGACCTTATTTCCTACGGCATGAACGCTATCGGCCTGACCGATGCTGAACGGCGTCGCCGTTTTATCCGTAAGATCAACGAGTGAAGAACGGGCCTGTGAGCCGGTGGTGATCAACTCCGTATCGGATACGCTCTTCAACCGGTTGACAACGCCGGGCAGACCCGGAATGACCGGCGGCATCAGGTGTACCTGTTTGGTTTCGATGTTCATGATCGTAACACCGCCGTCATATCGAACGGTAACCAGATTTTTTCCCGGGTATTCCGGATTGTTCGGAAATTCCACCCAATCTACTCCCCGAAATCCGCTGTTGTACTCCATGCCGGTCAACTCGACCTCATGCGTGGCAAGATCAAACGTTTTCAGCTTCTTGTCGGACATATAATACAGTTTTCCGTCAAGCGAGTCCGTTGCGTGCAGTCCCGTTACGTTCTCCAGCACGACATCCAGCCAGCTTTCCGTCTGCGTATCGTAGATAAACGCCTCTCCAGGAATGCCGCTTCCGTCCGTATATCTGGCAAACAAATAACGGTTATCAATCGTGCTCAAGTCATACACGGTGTCTTCTTTAACCGGCAAGGAAGCCGCGATATTCGTTTTCTCACCTGTCGTTAAATTCACGCGTACGATCTGCTTATGTGCGGTACCGGCATATATATTGCCGCCCTGGTAAGCAATGGAGCGCACATATTCCTGATCAAGCAAGCCGATGACGCGGCCATAATCTTTTGTCTGCTTTGTAACCGGGTCGTACTGGTACACTTTGCCGCCGGGATAGGTTCCGACATACACACGGCCCTGTTCATCTGTGGTGATGCTGTTCGGGACCGACTGTCCGTCGAACTGTGCCACCTGCACAGGGACATGAGTAACCGGAGAGTAACTCCACAGCCTTGCTCCGCCGCCGTCAGCCGCAAGGAACAATGTTCCGTCCGGTGCCGTGGTGTGTGCCCACGAGCTTTCGGAAGGTCCGATCGGAATGCTTCGCAGCAGTTTATAATCCTCCAGATCAATGACGTTAAGATGTCCCGGCTTCCCTTTACTGGTCGCGTAAAGCACGTTGCGGCCTTCTTCCTTGCCGGTGGTACCGTTGAACACGGCCACCGTATAGTTGTTAGGGACTAGAATTTCTTCCGGTGTCCCATACGTTTTCTGATCCAGCCTGCTCTCCCCGGAAGCAGCTGCGACACCACCGCCTCCCGAGCATGCCAATATAAAACAAATTGCAAGCATCAAGACTTGGTACTTGCCACCCTTTCTAATTCTCATAAATAACCTCCTTAGATTCAATCGTTGTTTCCCGAAGGATCGTTCCACATGCAGGCAGATCGCATCGCATGCGAGCGTTTAGTCACTGTCTTTGTATACGAACCTCCTTTACCGATGGATTGATAAGCCCCTTGTAAGTAGAATATATAACATGGATGGGGGCCGTCTGGCCCGTATATTAGGCAAATACCAAGATGGTGTCAATCGATATTTATCACGCTTCATTACATTTGTCCTGCTATAGGCCAAAGTGGATTTTGCAAAAGAAGTAGAATAATCACAAAGTCTTCATCGTATTTTCAAGCTTTAAAACCAATAGGAAAATAACAAAACGCAGCGGGTTAACGACAAAAAAACCGCAATTTAAGCGGCCCGGCGTAAATAAAGATTCGTATCACTCGCGGCATCATTCCCTCTTTTGGAAGCACTTTATGAATTTCCTCAGTTTGCGTGCATAGCGAAATTCCTGAATAACTTGATTGCTTCATATAAAGTACAGCAAGAGGATAAAAAAATAAAAGACTGCCTCTCAGCAGTCCTTCTTGTTACTAATGAATGCTACTTAGGTACAGCAGCCAAACTCTCTTTTGATGTTCGTCCGCCACGATTTGTGATAAATACACCGGATAAAATGAGAATCAAGCCGATAATTAGGCTCCATCCAATCGGTTCATCCAGCAGCGTATATCCCCAGATCATCGCCGTTGCAGGAACGAGATAGGTAACGGATGTGGCAAACTCCGGGCTCCCTTTTAAAACCATATAATTGAACAGAATATACGCCACGCCAGAACCAAAGATGCCAAGGCCAACAAGAGAACCTATATTGGCTGGCTCTACGATCTTCGAAAGATCAATCTTTTCCGTAGTAAAAGCAATGATACCGCTCCCTACCATCGCCCCAAGCAGCGTTCCGAATGTTAGCTGATACATCGTCAGTCCGCCCAGTAAACGCTTGGATAATTGTGAACCAACGGCATAACACAAGGTAGCACCTATCATCACTGCGAAGCCAATGAAATCGACAGTAATAAATGATCCGGGGCGAATGCCGAGCAGAATGACCAGACCGACAAGCGCGACCCCCATGCCCATCCATTGAATCCTCCTAAACACGGAGCCGAAGAACACTAAACCAACGAGCATGGTCCATATCGGCGTTGTTGCATTTAATACCGAAGCCATGCTGCTCGCCAACCTGGTTTCGCTAAACCCGATTAAGGTCCATGGCAGTGCCATATTGATCATCGCAATCACGACGGTCGGCAGCCAACGAATTTCACGCAGGGCAAACGGCTTCCGCATGATGAGCATGACAATCGTAATGAAGAGAAATCCAAAGGTCGACCGCAGGAAGGCGATTCCCCAAGGGCCGAAATCGTGCAGCAGATTTTTAATGAAAAAGAACGAACCTCCCCATATGAGACTTAGGAGGATGAGTGCAATATATAAGGATCGTGCCAACTTAATACCTTCTTTCTATATGAGGGACATCCTTATAATTTAACATCTCATCAGGGAAGTTGTACAGAGCCATACTACACGGCGCCATTGCAGGCAGCTTCTTCTCTTAGCATGATTCCATGCATAATACATAAAAAGCCTGGCAGCATTCATGTAGGCTTACACGCCTGGCGATACTGCCTCGGTGAAACACCGTACTGTTTGCGAAACTGATCGGCAAAATGATTGTAACTGTTAAACCCGACATCCTGCGCGGCTTCGTTCGCCGTACGGCCGGAGTGGATCATCAATAAGGCGGCATGGCGAACCCTCATTTGATTCAGATGCTCCACGATGGTGTACCCCGTTTCTTGCTTAAACAAGTGGGCCAGCCTTGACCCCGATATTCCGATTTCTCGCGATATGGCGTCAATTCGAATATCTTCTTTTAACGAACGGGACAACAGGCCGAGTGTTTGTTCGACCCTTGGATCAAATCTTTTGTTCGTGCGCTGTGCAAGCAGAAGTAAAATCTCGCGCAGCGCGTTCTCGCATAGTGCCTCCCACAGGTCTAACCGGTCCAGCGAATCTTGCAGCACATTCCGAAACGCTAACTCGACACGCCTCCGAGCACGTTCATCGGGAAGCGTTTCGATCAGAAACTCCTCATGACGCAGCATCCTGTTTTCCGGAAGCCCGGGATAATGAATCCATAGGAAGTTCCAGCGCTTCCCTTGGACTGTCCCATACTCATGAGCGACGTTGGCGCGCAGCAGCCCGAGCTGCCCGGGCCCGCAGCGTTTCTCTCCGGCAGGCGTCCGGACATAGCCCTCTCCATGCAGCGTGTAGACAAGCAGCCAGTCCTGCATCCCGTGAGGACGACGCAGGCGATAAGCATCGTCTTGATCGAAATGGTCGCCGAATATGGTTCCGGTACTTTCTAAGGATATGCCTTCCCGTCCGTCAGGCGTCTGCACAAGCCTCTCCTCCTCTGTCCTCGAATAGCAGAATTCCGGTAATAATAAGCAGATATCATACTTCCTCTCAAGATAAGCAGGCCTTATTCTATTGTCAACAGGAAGAAATAATAATCTTACGGGAGGAATTTCTATGCGTGAGAGGTTAAACGTATTGACGGTAGAGCAGCTGCACAAGTTCGAAACGGAGGGATATTTAATTGTAAAAGGGCTCTTCCGCCAGGAAGAGCTGTCGGAAATCGAAGCGACGTTCGAGGTGATCAGCCACACTACTATTCCCGGCCACTTTGAGCCGGTGTTAGATGATGAAGATGTCGAACCGCTGAAGCGTTATCCTCGTGTGATGCATCCGCACCGCTTTAATGCAACCGCGAAAAAATACATGCTGCATAAGCCCGTTATGGAGGTGCTAGCCGATTTGTATGGCGAACCGGCACTCGCGGCTCAAAGTATGTTCTATTACAAACCCCCGGGTTCCCGCGGTCAGGCGCTGCACCAGGACAACTTCTACCTGCAGGTCGAGCCGGGCAACTGTATCGCGGCATGGACCGCAATCGATCCGGCTGATGAGCAGAACGGCGGGTTGCTCGTTGTTCCGAAAACAAGTGATTATGAACTGGTGTGCCCGGAGAAAGCCGATTCGAACGAGTCATTTACCACTCACTTCGTGAAGCCGCCCAAGGATAAAAAGGTCCTTCCCGCCATCATGGACAAAGGCGATGTGCTGTTCTTTAACGGCAACCTGATCCACGGCTCTTACCGCAACAAATCCAACCGTTTCCGTAGGGCCTTCATCTGCCACTACGCGAACGCGTCGGCTGCCAAGATCGGTGCATTCTATCGGCCGCTGTTCCGGGAAGACGGTACGGAGATCAATCTCGATATCAATCCGAATGGCGGTCCGTGCGGCGTCGAATTTGAAACGCCTTATCCCCATTGATTTCATTGACCAGCGCACATCATGATGGCGCTGGTCGAGCTGTTTTTAATCCTAATCTTCCCACACATTTTGCAGCGGAAGGCCCAGCTCACTTCGGGCCGCATCCACAACCATCTGAATAAAAGCGGTTTTCTCCATCGTGTAGGCTTCCATGGAATTTGCGTTCTGGGCAGCCACCCTTTTTACTTCGCCGTACTGCGTTACAAGCTCTGGATGACTACGCAAATAATCTCGCAGCAAAATTTCATTTCTCGTATGGAACAAATCATCATACATCATAAGGTGGACATTATGGGTCCACTTTCCTTCCGTACGCATTGCAAATAAATATCTCCCCTGCATTCCGGTTTGAATATGCGGATAGATGACCGGATCGAACCGTGATTCGTAATAGGCGACCGGCCGCAGCGGCGTCAAGCCGACAAAGATGTCGATCACCGGCTTGGATGCCTGCCCGGGAATCGCGGTACTCCCCACATGCTCGATTGCTACCGCTTCGGTACCAAGTCTCGTAAGCAACGCTTCTTTTTCGGATTCAAAAGTTTCCGCCCAGCTTTGCTCATATTCTACAATGGTGATGGTATCCTCCATCACGCTCACCTCACTTTGCTTTTATTAACCTAAGTGGTTTATATAAAAAATGTAAGATTTAATTATATATAAAAAAACAGGCTGATTGGATGATATATCTATTTTTCATTAAATTCGGCTGATTCATTAGGATAAGTGCATATCAACTAAAATTTTGCATTATTTTCGATCATTGGCCCGCGAACCCGCCAGAAATGGAATAACCGTAACCGCCGCTGTTCGAGTACAGGTTCGCCATACCTCTTCGGCAATTGGAGCAGTGGCCGCAAGCTATGAGTGGTTCAACGGCCACCTGATCACCGGGCTCCCTTTGCTGTTCACGATGAATGCAAACCGTTCAAGACAAGACAAATACTATGCTCGGCTGCCTGCGTGGCATTGTCCTCCGTAGGGGGCAAATCGCTGAACACCAGCGTCTACACCTTTGGATCAGCCGCTCGTTATTACCAATTTAGAAGACCAAATTTCCAATAGATATAGCCGCGGCCTTCGCCGCAGCAATGATCCTCGCCTCCGTATGCAGCTCATATTATCTCGCTCTTCTAGTCTTTATCCATTGAGTGATTCGCCTAGTTCTTCCGATCATCTTAGGGAGCAGCATCAATGCGACGATACAAGAAATGATCAAATACATGGTCTGGACTCCCTTTTCTTCCGACAGCATCTGTTCAACACTCGTACCGATCAGCAGAACAGGCTGCTTCGTATCGTCCCCCGGTAAGATGAAGGCTTCCAGCTGGCCTTTGTTAGCCCGGCCAATTACCGTCACCCAATCTCCGGGGGAGACGGCATAATAACCGTAAGCCGTGCCCTTGGGGCTTTCCATCAGCAGTGGACGGGATGAATTTCCTTGGTAAATCAGGGATAATTGTTTTGGTTCAACCGTCGCAAAATTCAGCGGAAGCCAGTCCGTGTAGAACCTGAACCGTTCCGCCTGAACCGTTACTCCGTTTAACTCTGAACTTCCCCATAATCGGTGGCTTCCGTTATCATCCAGCTTGTATTCGCAACCGCCCTTGCCGCATTCCCAGCGGAACGGCTCTTTCTGGAGCAGAGCGTAACGATCCTGAAGCTTGCCTTCGTCCGTGTATGCCGCTTCTCCTCCTGCCTGACCTTCGAGCCGTACATAGCCAGTCGTTTCGGATGTCAACTGATGGACCGGCTGAGCTTTGAATATAATAGCCGTGAGCCGGGCGGAATCCCAATACATTAGAAATGATCCGAGCAGGATGATCCATCCGATCGCTTCCACAATCCGGAACCAGAACCGATCGAAGCGGGTGTCTTCGGATCCTTTGCGGTGTCTTCTCCTATTCTGCTTATATGTATACATACCTGTACGACAGGGTTTATTTTTACGTTGCTTGGCCACGGGTTTATCTCCTCCCCTTGTTAACGATGTCAGAGATGACAATGTTCATATACGACTGCAAGGGACGCGGGGTTTCAGTCGGCATCAGTTCTTGAGAGGATGTGAGATATCCACTAGGCTATCTCGTTTGAATTGTGTATGTATTGTGTTGACAATGTGTTAACATTTTGAATACAATAAATTCACTACGTTAAGGAGGCTTTTGCCAATGGATACCAATCTGCACATCCGTCTATCCAAAGACCTCAAGGAGAGCTTTCAAGAGATTGCGAAGGACAATAACACAGACCCTTCTTCTCTTGTTCGCGACTGGATCGGCAATTATGTAGCTGAGCATCGAGGAACAGATGAAGATACAGCTGCCGAGTTATATTTGGCAGGATACGAATTACAGCAAGCACTTGGAGGAAGAGAACATGTCAGCAAGGAATTCGCCAAACAATTGCAGGAGCAATCCTTGACGAACCAGAAGGAGTTCACACAATTAATCTTGACTACCTATATGGATCTGGATCTTACGATTCCTTCGTGTTTATCCAAGACTTATAAAGGTTACGCTTATTCACAGATGTTTTTGTTGGGCTTGATCGGTGATAAACCTAAGGATTTGGCATAAAGCACGATAGCCGTTCTTTAATGAAGTCTTAGTGACTTCATATATTACCAGCGCATCAGAAACATCCAGCCTTTCCAGCCAGCTCAACATAAAAAACCGTCTACAAGTAGACGGATCGAACAAGAACTCCAAGCTATATCCTTTTCAATTACCATTACAGTGGATTATCAAGTAACCCACTTGTCCTCCAACCGTTCAGCCGGATTTCGAGGACTTTTTTGTTTTTTTGGACCGCATTTTCCGGATCCCGTGCATGCAGAACAACAGCAGCGGGAATATAAATCCGATCGTAATTGTATAGGGTATCCAAGTCTTTGTATCCCATTCTACCTTGAATGGAACATTGGGATATATGAAGACGGAAACCGCAGCCAAAATCCAGCCTAGCGGCACGACCAGCGGCTGATAATTTTTGATATTAAATATCTGGCTTACGCCGATCGCAATGGCATAAAAATACAAGGAGATACGGAAAAATAAAGTGATAAACCACATCACCGCCATGACTGCTTCAATACGCTGAAGAAAATTGCCGATATTGATTTTTTTGGCCAGCATATAGCTGGGATACAGATTTCGTGCCGTAATGTCCGGACCCAAGACCAATATCGCTAATCCAATAATCGTAAAAAGCACCCCCGCACCGAATAGGCTTCCGATATATACGGCCTTGTAAGCCTCTGCCGGTCGGTTAACAGCCCCCGGATAGATGATCATCAACACGATGTGCGGCAAAAACGCAGTACTAACAAAAGAGATTGCGGCCTGGAGGATAGGGTGGGCCCCCGATTCGAAAACGGGAAGTGCATTCTCCCATTTAATCTCCGACAATAATAAAATGCTCATGGACAGAAACAGAAGAAGAAACCATGGAAACAGCATCTCCGCTGATCTGGCCAGCACTTCCAGCCCTAACCGCACCCCCAAGACAACAAGGGCCCCGAAGAGGAAAATGATCGCCTGAACCGGGGTTTCGGGCAGCATTTGGATGGTCATGAAGTCGCTAATTTCGTGTAACACTGAAGCGGGACCACTTAGGAGCAATGTAATTAAAAACAGAAAGTTTACCGTTTTGCCTATCCATTTTCCTAAAAGTTTCTCGGACAATTGCATCAAATTGGTTTCCGGATACTTTTTAGACAATTGCAGCTGCACCGCCAAGATGATGAATCCGAGACCGATCCCAACCAAAGCGGCTATCCAAGCATCTTGCTTAGCAATGTTAGCCGTACCCGAAGGAACGATAAGAATAGCGCTTCCGATCGTATACATAGCGGTTAAAATGCTGACCTGGCGCAACGAAATTTTGACTACGGGCATCTTTCCTGCTCCTTTTCTTAGTGGGTCAAACCGATGATAGAAAGCCAATCACTGAACGGCTTGAATACGATGGTTATCATAATCAGAGGAGTTGGAATATCGTTCATGACCGTTTGGGCCACACTAATTCCAATGCCAACGATCATGAATACCGTAAACCCCCAGATTTCCCTAATTTCTTTTTCCCGGAGCATCCTCGGCAGCTCCAGCCAGGTTAAGATGGTGGCTGAAATTGCAATAATCGCGATATTCAGCATCAATTCGCCTCATTCCTTTAGATCATTTAGAAAAGAATCATTGGTTGTTCCGGTTCGCCGTATTTTGTAATCCACTTGAATATGGGTCTCGAGGTTCGGAAAATATCGGTCGTTCCATGCGTCCTCCATTTCTTTCCATGCCTTCGGATGCGAACGGCGAAAAGCCTCCCCGAATCCGAATATGTCGACTTTAAACTCAGTTTGCACTTTATTGATAACGGACTCCAAGCCTTGGGTTATTTTTTCTTCCATTTCGACTTCGAGATCCTTCACGGTCGCAGGTTGAGACAGATCCAAGCCGCTGCACTCCACTGCACCAATATTTCCCTCCAAATTAATTCGGATATCCATTGCAGGACGGGATTCGATGATTTTCCCCTTCAACTTGGCATCGGTCCTCAGCGTCTCCACGATAACCTTTCCGTCATTCCGACAGGGAACAAAAGCTACAGAGCTTTTCACGTGCCCCCTTATGAGTCGATAACCTCTGCTATCCTTCTCGTTTAACCAGCCAATCAGTTTGTCAAATTTGAAAACGGCAAGCCCCGAATATTTCAATTGACTCGGTGTATCGATATTTTCTACGTTTTTCTTCGTTTTTCCAAGATCCCGATTCCCTGTTATCACCAGTCCTGTAAGCACGGGGTGTTTCCCGTTGCTGGTAATATCACTTATCAATTGATCCAGTGTCACAGCCATGCTGGGTGACCAAACCTTCTCCGAGATTTGCAGGGAATCGTAAAGTTTATTGGCAGGAACTGTTTCCATGGACGTCATGATTTTCAAAGTTTCCTCCGCCGTTGCTCCTTTGGTAATAACCAGGTAGAAATCGGGTCGGAATTCGTGATCCCTGGACAGAAGGTCCAGAACTTTGGCTATCCCTTCCCTTGCCATCGCCTCATCCATCAGAAACATCCGTAAATGGGAAAAATAAATTTTTCGCGGGCTAATCTGGGTTATTCTCCTGGCCGCCTCAAATATGGTATCGCCTTCAGCCGTAAAAAGTGTAGCAGGCGCTTGGGGACTTCCGCTTCTTTTGGCGGTAATCTGCCCGGGAATAGCGACTTGGACCGATAAACGGTAGCGGCCGTCCACCCAATCAACCCCTGCGGCTACCGCTATGGCCAATTCGTTCAATTCTCTGCGGTTCCAGCAACCGCTTAAAAGAAGAGTGATGACGATATGTAGGAGAATCAACGCCAATATCCGTTTCATCCAATGTTCACTCGCTTTCCCGCTGGTGTGCATTCATCTATTCCCGCGATTTTTGGGGAGGTGTGCTTGTTTTGCGCTTTTCGTTGTTCTGATTGATCAGTCGGGGACGGTTCATCAGCATCCATTGTGGCAGCCGCAATATCGTATCTTTTTGCCCTTCCGGAATTAACGGCGCGAAAGGCGACATATACGGGATTCCGAACGAGCGGAGGCTGCACAAATGCAGAATAAGAGCGATAATCCCGACAAGGATGCCGAACAGGCCGAATGATCCGGCAAGCGCCATTAACGGAAATCGAAGCATCCGAAAAGCAATGGACATATTGAAAGATGGAACGACAAAGCTGGAAATGGCCGTTATCGCAACCACGATGACCATGGCGGGAGAGATGATCCCCGCTTCGACGGCGGCTTGCCCTATGACCAACGTTCCTACGATGGAAATAGCGGATCCGATATTTTTGGGAAGCCGCACGCCTGCTTCCCGCAGAATCTCGAAGGTGACCTCCATGAGGACGGCCTCGACGAAGGCGGGAAACGGAATTTGCTCACGTTGTCCAGCCAGCCCGAACAGGAGCTGGGTCGGCAGCATTTCGTGATGAAACGTGGTTATGGCTACATAGAGGGAAGGCCCAAGCAACGAAATGAATATGCTCAGGTAGCGCAGCATCCGCAGGAATGAACTGATATCCGCGCGCTGATAGTAATCTTCCGCAGCATGCAAGAAAGACACAAATAGGGCCGGAACGATCAGAACAAATGGGGTGCCATCTACGATAATAGCGATTTTGCCTTCAAGCAGCTCGGACGCGACCACATCGGGACGTTCGGTATTATAAATCGTGGGAAATGGAGTCAAGGTCTTATCCTGCACCAATTCCTCGATATATCCGCTCTCCAAAATGCTGTCCACATCGATTCGTTCAAGCCGGGTTCGGACTTCCCCGACGATCTTCTCGTTGGCAATGCCATCGATGTACATCATGGCGACGTCCGTTTGCGTAATTCGGCCGATCTGCTTCGTTTCCATCCACAGATGAGGATCCTTGATCTTTCGACGAATCAAAGCCGTATTCGTTCGAAGCGACTCCGTAAAGGATTCGCGTGGACCGCGGACGACATTTTCCGCCGACGTTTCCATGACCCCGCGGTCCTTCCATCCACGTGTACCTGCTGCGATGCCTCGGTCCAATCCATCTACCAGAAAAATGGTGTCCCCCGACAATAAGGAATGGAACAACTTTTTATAATCATAAATGGACTGAATCTCATTATTGATAAAGGAAATGTTTTCTAATATCTTTTGCCCATCGAATGGCTTCGGATGTTCCGTATCTTCCCTCACCAGGGATTTAGCAGTGTCAGCTACGACCATCATGATGGATTCCGAAATGATCTTTTGGTCGGCCAAGCCGTCCGTATAGAGGATAGCGATATAGTGTTTCTCCTCTTCATCCAGCGGAATTTCCCTGATCACGATATCAGTACTGTTGCCGAGGGCTGCTCTGATATGGTTTAGACTACTTTTTATATCCGGACTTAAAGCATCGGGATCTGTTGTCGAAGTATTAGCTGGTAGGGTATCTTTGGTTCTATTTTTGATGGAATGGCCGCTTCTTCTTCGATACCGCATGGGAATATCCTTCCTCTCACAGATGCTATTCCCACATTATTACCGAAGAAAACCAGCTGTAAACTTCATACACTTCAGCTCTTTATACCAGAAAACGCTGAGGCCTATTTGGCTCATCAAAAAAAGAAGATAAACCTGTGAAATCCGGGATTATCTTCTCATATGGATTTTAGACTTCGAATAACTATGAAGAATAATTTTTGTTCTCAATCACGATTACGGACTCCGTACCGGACCTGGCGGCTGCGGTCTGTTTGGTATGTAGAACAAGTTCACGGATAATACCGCAGCATTTCTTTGCACCTGCCACTAATAGCGGATCGCCGACAAAACCCAATTTTAATCCTCTGGACAAAAATCCCCCGATCGTCATGACCAATGGAACAGTAGGCGAAGTGTTGGAAAACACAATAGGTTCCGTGTTCTGATATTTGTCTTGAAGAATGAGGCTTAAATTTTTTAAAGCTGGAATGACTAGCTTAGATGAGCCCCGTCCAATGGTGTACACCGGATTCCCATTCTCATCCAGTCCGTGGAAAACGAGTTTGCCCATGTCGGACCTATTTAGTTTATTGAAATAGTCAACGGCCAGAATTTCCTCGGTTGTAAGCTGCCGATTCGTAGGTAATTTATTGAGATGGTACGCTGCTGCCAGTGAGGTCGTATGCGTTCCACCGTAATCATTATAAATAAATATCATTTCATCAACCCGCCTTCATTATGTAATGAGCTTATTATTCCCCATTAATCTATATCCATTCCTCCCCATCACATATTTTGCTAGATTAAGCATGTACCGAAAATAAAAAAAAGCCCTGATCATCAGGGCTTTTTTGCATTATGAATTATGATATGGATATAAACTTAGTCCAAGTAAACGGCTTTGCCGAGTTTGGCGGATTCGTATAGAGCTTCCAAAATCCGAGACACAACATAAGCTTGTTCTGGGGTTACGACAGGATCCTTATCCTGATCAATCGCCTCGATCCATCTTCTCATCTCAACATCCGGAGCCTGCTCCTGCTTCCCGTCATAGAACGCCACTCCGCCGGAATTCAATTCGATTTCGTTAGTGTACAGACGACTGAACTTCTCGCCGTTGATGCGAAGACCGTTCTTCATATCGGCTCCACCTTCCGAACCACTCAGCGTACATTTGGCTTCATCGATATCCAGCGTATTGAGCGCCCAGCTGGATTCCAGCATAATGGTCGCGCCATTCTCCATCACAATCATGCCGAAAGCGGAATCTTCGACAGTGAATTTTTCCGGATCCCATGGTCCCCAAGCGTTTGCCGCGTTCTCCTTGCGGGACAACTCATGGTATGTGGTACCGAGAACAATCTTCGGTTTGTAATTATCCATCATCCAGAGGGTCAAATCGAGAGCATGCGTACCGATATCGATAAGCGGACCACCGCCTTGTTTTTCCTCATCCAAAAATACGCCCCAAGTCGGAACAGCTCTTCTTCGTACGGCATGAGCTTTGGCAAAATAAATATTTCCGAGTTCACCGGCTTCGCATACTTGTTTCAGGTAAAGACTGTCTTGGCGGAAACGGTTATTGTATCCGATTGTCAATTTCTTGCCGGTGCGTTTCGCGGTTTCCATCATCCGCTTGGCATCCGCAGCCGTTTTTGCCATCGGTTTTTCACACATAACATGCTTACCTGCTTCAAGCGAAGCAATGGAAATCTCGGCATGCGAGTCATTAGGCGTCAGAACATGAATGATATCGATGCTTTGATCCTGCAGCAACTCCTTATAGTCGCCGTACACTTTAGCTTCCTCAATACCGTACTTGCTAGCCGCGGCTTCTGCCTTTTCTAGGACGATATCGCAGAATGCCACGAGCTCCACGTTGTTTAATCTGCTTAAGCTCGGCAGATGCTTCCCGTTTGCGATTCCGCCACAGCCGATAATTCCAATACGATAAACTTTAGACATAAATCATCACCATCACTTTTCATTAATTTTTTATAACTTCAAATATAAAGTCCTGCCTATCCATAACGCTATAAAGAGCAGGCGGGCTTATATGTATGTAATTCTGCCACAACATCTCTTGGGTCTCTGGATATAAACTTAGCTGCCATGACATCCACATATAAGGTATCACATCTTACTCATTTTTTTAGTCCAACTATGCGACAAATCATATATAAAATTACGACATTAATCTGAATTGCAAAGAACCGCACAGAATTTACTCTGCAGTTTAATAAAGAAGTACGTATCAAGCAGCTGGAATTTCCATGCTGGAGAAACGAGCCGGCACTTCCCCAACATGTACTGGTCTATGCGACAAGCCGGAATGTTTAAAGTTCCCGTATAGATGTATTGACATAGTAAGCTGCCGGGGGTCTCCCGGCAGCCTACTTATCTTAGGGTATATTAACTTTTCATTCGCGGATCCAATGCATCGCGCAGTCCGTCTCCCATCAGGTTAAAGGCGAGTACCGTCAGCATGATCGAGACACCGGGAAATACGACCGTCCACGGAGCCGTCGCTATAAATTGCCGCGAATCGGACAGCATCTTCCCCCATTCCGGAGCGGGGGGCTGGGCGCCCATCCCCAGAAACCCGAGTGCTGCGGCTTCGATGATGGCTGTTGCGATGCCCAGCGTGCCTTGCACGATAATCGGAGTCAGACTGTTTGGCAGTATGTGATGCCATAATATACCGCGGTTCTTCATCCCAATCGCCTGCGCAGCAGTGATGTATTCCTCGTTCTTCAAGCTAAGCACCTTGGCCCGAACCAATCGGCCATAGGTCGGTATGTTGACTATCGCGATCGCGTATAGCGCATTTTGCAGCGAGGGCCCCAGTATGGCTACAATCGCAATTGCCAGCAGGATACTCGGAAACGCCAACAAAATATCGAAAATACGCGAGATCAACATATCCATCCATTTCCCGTAAAAACCCGCGAGCAACCCAAAAAACGTTCCCAGGATGATGGAGCCAATCACGGAAAAAGTACCGACCCACAATGAAATACGAGCCCCGTGCAGCACCCGGCTGAGTATGTCACGCCCCAGATCATCTGTCCCGAACCAATGCTCCACAGATGGGGGCTTTAACCGATCGGTCAGCTCTTGGGCTTTATAATCATAGGGTGCAATAAGCGGCGCAACGAGTGCAATAACAATGAAGGCTACAATCATGAACAGTCCGAGCATCGCCATTTTATTCTTGCGGAAAGCTCCCCACGCATCCCTCCAAGGTTCGGAAACCTTCTCGATGGAGACGGCAGGGCTGTCGCTAGTGTGCGCCATAATCTGTGGCATGGTCACCCCTCCTTACCGGTAGCGAATGCGCGGATCCACTGCTGCATACAGCAAATCCACAATCAGATTAATGAAAACGAATACAAAAGCGATGATCAGAATGCCGGATTGAATCACCGGGTAATCGCGTGAGCTGATCGCTTCATAAATGTACCGTCCTACGCCTGGCCAGGCAAAAATCGTCTCCGTCAATACAGCTCCTCCCAACAGCGCCCCGGTTTGTAAACCGATGACGGTAAGCACCGGAATAAACGCATTTTTAAGTGCATGCTTGTAGACGACAAAAAATTGGGACAGCCCTTTGGCTTTTGCCGTGCGGACATAATCAGAGTTCATGACCTCCAGCATGCTCGAACGCGTCATTCTGGCGATGACCGCCATTGGAATCGTACCCAACGCCACGCTTGGCAGGATCAGGTGTTTGATCACCGTCCACAATTGATCGAATCGTCCGGCGAGAATGCTATCAAGCAAATATAAATTCGTAACGGCTTCAACCGGATCCCGTTGATTCATCCGACCGATCGAAGGCAACCATTGCAGCTCGAGAGAGAAAATCCACTGTTCCATTAACCCAAGCCAAAAGATGGGCATCGATACTCCGATAAGCGCAACCAGCATACTAATGTAATCAAACCATGAGTTTTGTTTCCAGGCGCTTATAATTCCAGCATTAACGCCGAAAATGATGGCAAACGCCATAGCGGCAAACGTCAACTCGGCAGTCGCTGCCAAATAAGGGGTGATTTCCTCGGCAATCGGCACTTTGGTACGGATGGATTGTCCAAGATCACCTTGGAGCAAATCTCCGATGTACGTGAAATATTGCTGGTACCACGGATTATGAAGTCCCAATTGTTCACGGAGAGCTTCCTTGGACTGTTCCGTCGCCTTTTGTCCCAGAATGGTTTCCGCCGGGTCACCAGGGATTGCATGAATAATGGAAAATACAATCATCGTCATACCGATCAAAACAGGAACCATGATGAATAATCGCTTTAAAATATAGGATTTCAAAATAATTCACCTGCCAAAGACAATGTGGTACAACCCGTTATTCAAAGTAGACGTTATAGTAATACTCTGTGCCGGTTGGCGCCGGTACGAATCCCTTCACATTTGCTTTGGCCGCCAGGAGAGGTGTCGTATGCACAAGCGGAACCCACGGAGCATCGACTTTTATGATGTCTTGTGCTTGTTTATACAGCTCTTCTCGTTTGGACTGTTCGGTTTCTTTTTGAGCGGCAATCAAAATCTCGTGCAGCTTATCATTGGCATAATAGCTGTAGTTGTTAGACGGAATGGCGTCTTTATCAAGCAGCGTGTACAGAAAGTTATCCGGGTCGCCGTTATCGCCCGTCCAGCCGAGCATAAAGATGTCGGCTTTCTCCCCGGCTTTTGCATCGTCCAGATAAGTAGCCCATTCTGGAGATTCGATCTTGACCTTTACCCCAATTTTCTCAAAATCGGCTTGAATGACCTCGGCTACCTTTTTGCCATCCGGCATGTACGGACGGGGAACCGGCATGGCATAGAACGTGTACTCATCAGGCAAACCGTTCGGGTACCCCGCTTCGGCCAGTAACTGCTTCGCCTTTTCTAAATCGTATTCATAATCCTGAATGCTGTCGTTATACCCCCACAGGGAAGGCGGCAATGGATTTACAGCCGGGATGGCTTGACCAGCGAAGAAGGCCTCAATAATCGCCTGTTTGTTGACGGCATGGCTTAATGCCTGCCTTACTTTCACGTCATCAAAGGGTTTTTGCTTTAGATTGAAGCCGACATAACCTACATTATTAGAAGGGCGTTCGATTTTTTGCAGATTCGGATTGCCTTCGAGCGTGGCCAAGTCGTCCGGGCTCAAATCTTCCATCAGATCGATTTCCCCGCTTTGCAGCGCATTGAAGCGTGCAGAGTTGTCGGGAATAGAGCGTACAATCACTCTGTTTAATTTTGGAAGCTCTTCTCTCCAATAGCTTGGATTTTTCTCCAGGGTAATTGAATCGTTGCGCTTCCATTCCTTAAAGACAAAAGGTCCGGTGCCAACCGGTTCGTTTTTGAAGTTCTCCTTCTTCTCTTGAATGGCCGCAGGGCTGGCTATGCCGAAGGAGGACATCGCCAGATTTTGCAGAAACGGTGCTTGCGGTTGATTCAGCGTAAATTCAACGGTATTCGCATCGACTGCTTTCGCTTCTTTGATGATGCGTTTTCCGTCGGGGCCGAACATGGAGTCGTAGTAGTCGAAAGAGTCACCTTCAAATTTGTACTCACTTTTTGGATCCGACCAGCGGGTAAAGTTAAAGACGACGGCATCGGCGTTAAAATCGGTTCCGTCATGGAATTTCACGCCTTGACGAAGCTTGAAGGTGTACTTCAGGCCGTCTTCGGAAACCGTCCAGCTCTCGGCTAGTGAGCCTTGAACTTCGGTCGTTCCTTCCTTATATTCCAGCAAAGAGTCAAACACCTGATGCGTGATTTTAAGCGATTCGCCGTCTGTAACGATTGCGGGATCCAGGGATGCGGAATCGCCACCCCGCCCGACAATTAATGTATCCTGTGTGGACTGTGGCGGGTTTGCCGTTTCTGTTTTCCCCCCCGTATCCGTTCCTGTTGCACCGTTATTGCTGCTGCCCTTACTTCCGCTGCATCCGGCAAGGATAACAACTCCGCACAACATCAATGCCAACACGACACTGCTCCAACTTTTCACTCTCATATTGTGGCTCCCTTCTTATTACAAAAGTATCTTTGTTTATATAAGGCCCGGACGACTTGTCCCGGCTATAAACCAGAAAGAAGAAAAGTGCTGCAACAATTGTTAGTTAATGGGTACCAGTCGGTCGAATTATACGGCTCTTCCGGTAGCATCCGATCCTGTGAACAAATGGCAGGCCGTCAGATGGCCAGGCTCCGTTTCCGTAAGCTCGGGGCGCAACGTTTGGCAAATATCCATCACCATCGGACAACGGGTGTGAAAAGCGCAGCCGACCGGCGCGTTTGCCGGACTCGGCACTTCACCCTGCAAAATAATCCTCTCGGTTTTGATATCGGGGTCAGGCTCAGGGACTGCAGAAAAAAGCGCTTTCGTATATGGGTGCTGCGGTGTTTCGTAAAGCCTGTTCTTATCGGAAATCTCCACGATTCGGCCAAGATACATAACGGCGATACGATCGCAAATATGCTTCACCACGCTTAGATCATGTGCGATAAAAATATAGGTAAGTCCAAACTCCTCCTGCAGATCCTGCAGCAAATTGATAACCTGCGACTGAATGGACACATCGAGTGCCGACACGGGTTCATCCGCAACGATCAGCTTCGGCTGCAGCGACAAGGCCCTGGCGATGCCGATCCGCTGCCGCTGACCGCCCGAGAATTGGTGCGGGTAACGCTGGAGATGGCTGTGCGACAAACCGACGACTTCGATCAAGCGACTGATAAGGTTACGCCGTTCTTTTGCGTTCCCTACTCCATGCACGATGAGCGGTTCCTCCAATATCCGCTGGACGGTATGCCGTGGGTTCAGGGAAGAAAATGGGTCCTGAAAGACGATTTGCATATCTTTGCGCTGTAAGCGAAGTTCTTCGGGAGATAATGAAGTAAGATCCTGTCCATTAAACTGGACCCTGCCGGCCGTCGGTTCGATTAGCCGCAGGATCGAACGGCCTGCTGTCGATTTACCGCATCCGCTTTCACCCACCAAACCAAACGTCTCTCCTTTCAGCACGGAAAAGGAAACGTCATCGACTGCTTTGATCACTTGCTGCTCGGATTTTCCGAACCACCGCTTTCCCAAGGAATAGTACTTTTTCAGATGCTCCACCTGCAGCAATGGTTCACTCATATGACTTCCTCCTTCGGAGTTTCATGCAGCCAGCATCGGCAGCTGTGTGCCGCTTCGTATTCTTTCAGTTCAGGAAGCTGTTCGAGACACAGCGGCATGACATCCGAGCATCGCTCGGCAAAGCGGCAGCCCTTCATCCGGGTATTCAATATCGGCACATTGCCTGGTATGGAGAACAGCCGTCTGCGCTGCTCTTTCATTCGCGGAACCGACTTGATAAGACCCCGGGTATAGGGATGAAGCGGTTTTTTGAATATATCGTGCACACTGCCTTCCTCTACAACCTTCCCAGCGTACATGACTGTAACGCGATGACACATTTCTGCGACGACGCCAAGATCATGCGTGATCAACATGACCGCTGTTTTATACTCCTCATTCAAGCATCGGATCAGATCGAGGATCTGAGCCTGGATCGTTACATCCAATGCGGTCGTCGGTTCATCAGCGATAAGCAGTTCCGGATTACAGGAAATCGCCATCGCGATCATGACCCGCTGACGCATTCCTCCCGACAACTGATGGGGGTACTCATCAATGATGGACTCTGGCCTAGCGATGCCAACCTTTCTCAGCATTTCCACGGTATGTACCCTCGCGTTTTTCTTACTAACCCCCCGGTGCAGGCGGACCGTTTCCCCGATTTGCTGGCCCACGGTAAATAGCGGATTTAGCGACGTCATCGGCTCCTGAAAAATCATGGAGATCGCATTTCCCCGAATCTGACGCAACTCGCGTTCTTTTAACGGGACGATATCCTGTCCCTTGAATAAGATCGAACCACCGGTAATTTTGCCTGGAGGCTGTGGAATCAGTTTCAAAACCGACAGCGATGTCACGCTTTTGCCACAGCCAGATTCACCAACGACGCCAAGCACTTCTCCAGGTCTAACATAAAGGCTCACACCATCGACAGCGGGAATTTCACCTCGGTCTGTAAAAAAGTGTGTGTGCAAATCTCGAATCTGCAAAATGGGTTGACTCATATCACAGCCTCTTTTCTGTAAAAAGATAGATTTTGCAGCCCTCCGATAGATAAGACATGCGCGGAAGCACCTAATACAGAAGACAATCCTATGAAACTTTGAGTGAGTTGTTCCAGTCGATTCGACTTATCTAACCACAGCCTCTAACCTTTCGACTGAAATCAACATATTAATTGATCTGTGGTCAATTGATATGTCAAAATTTCTGAAATAAAACCAAATATTGCTTGTTTGATATGTTACTTTACATCATTTTTTCAGGTTAGACAAGAAATATTTACTAGTTTTACTATGTTATGTTTATGGAATATTTAGGTTAAACTCCAGAATATAGAACAAGCATTGGACTAAAAGTTAACAACCAAGCATCATGATTCTAGTGAATTCATTTGGTGAACATGGATTTAATTAATCAATTTAGATCACACCCTGTATTCCAGTGAAAAATAAAAAAAGTATTTGATCAGAGATCAAATACTTTTAGTCATTCAAAGATACTCTACCATGTAGCATGAGGGTGCCTGCGCATGGATTCAACCCTATGGGAATCAACCTGCAACCCCAAACTCCGAAGTGCCATAAGCACAGCGCCGGCAGCGGCCGATAATTGGGGGTTCCGGTATTCATAATGTTTGTTTATGCCCGATTGCAAGCTGCTCATTAGTTTTGACTTCATATAAGCGCAGTTTATGACACTGCCGATCCCGGTTACCGATACATGATCTGACTCAAAGAATGAACCTAGAATCTCAACACCTACCATGATTTGCTTCATGGCTTCATCGCACACGCTCCGAGCTAATCGGCTTCCGACTTCAGCTGCAGTCGTGATAAGAGGAGCCATCTCCCCGAACTTCTTGTCTCGCTCTTGTCGATCTTTAATAAAACCCAAAGACGCCAACATTCGAAGTTGATCCCTATTTTCGACTCCCCAAAAGGATTGAATTTCGCGGACCAACGATTCATCGGATGGATGGATTTTCCCGGCCAATATTTGATACACAGCATCATAAGACAGAAATCTCGCAGCGCTGGCGGCATAATGATGGAAATCCACATTTCTAATAGGAATCCCTTGTTCGGTTATTCCCAGAATCATGGACCCCGTCCCCGACACAACAACGATTCCTGGATTGCCCATGAATGCACCTGCATGCGCGACAAGAGAATCGTTCACGTACCATTTCGGACAATCGAGTCCTTCAATAGCGGTTAAACGAGTTACCCACTCCATGTCTTGATCCGACTCGTAACCCGCTATTCCCGCATATAGACCCTTGACTTGATCTACGCCGCAGCTCGCCAGGGCAAGTGACGATCGTATGGTTTGTTGAACATTCTCGTGCGCATGGCTGTCTTTATGGATCGAGGAGGCTCCGCCAACGGCATAGGAGAGAACATTTCCATTCAAATCGCTGACCATGACGCGCGTCTGCGAGCCGCCTCCATCAATTCCAATCACAACTTCATGCTTCATATCCAAAACCTCCCGGGTTTTTCATTGCTAACGGCTTATAAAGCCGGAGCTGACCCTCCATCAATATTGATGGAAGTTCCAGTAACATATGAGGCAGCATCGGATGCCATAAATACGATAACTTTTGCCGCTTCTTGCGTGTTTCCAATACGTCCAAACGGAATCCTGTGGCGCGTGTCCCGCGCGTACTGTTCCCATGTGAGTCCGGGTTCTTCCCGTTTCCATCGCTCTTCAAGCTGTGCGCTGCGGATCATTCCGATACATACGGTGTTTACTCTGATATGGTCTGGTGCCAGATCGAGACTCATAGCCTTGGTCATGGCTTGCCCCGCTGCACGGCTGACACTGCTGGGCATGGACCCAGCAGGCGGTGTTTTGGCCCAGGATGTCGTGACATTAATAATCGCACCTCCCCCGGACTCTCGCATGTGAGGGACGGCTGCACGTGCAAATCGAATCGCGCCAAACAGCTTGAGATCCAGATCGGATGCCCATTGTTCGTCATCGATCAGCTCAAATGATTTCGCAGCGGCGGTTCCGGCATTGTTTACCAGAATATTAAGCTGTCCATAATGCTGCACCGTATCGTTCACCGCTCGCATGCAGTCCTCAGGTTTCGTGACATCCGCTGCTATGGTTAGCACTTCGAAATCCGCTGCTTGCCGGATATGGTCTGCCGCAGTCTTTAACTGCTCCTCGTCCCGTGCACAAATAGCAACCTTGGCACCTTCGAGCGCAAACGTTACCGCGGTTTCAAGCCCTATGCCCCTGCTCCCTCCGGTAATCAACACGACCTTTCCTGTCAGTCCCAAATCCATGATCTATCGGCTCCTTTACCATGCTTTATCAGACAATTACTACTAAAATAGCTTCAACATCGAGAAGGAGTTTCCCTCTTTCCTGTCAGGACATCAAAAAAGCCGCGATAAATTCGCGGCTTGATGATCACTTCTTTATTGGTCTCCAAAATCATGATTGGATTCTCTTCTTGCAAAATCAACGAACTGAAACTTATCCAATCGATGCCTCGATTCCGTATACTGGAAGAGTGTGGTATCTTCCAAATGAACGTATCCCCGGACTACGACAACATGGGTATCGTTTCCAAGATCCATATAGGACTGGTCCATCGTTGTAGCTCGTTCAACGGAAATTATTTTTTTCGAGTAGCTGATTTTCAGATGGAGCTCCTGCTCCAGGTATTGATAGATCGAATCCCCAGTAATATCTCTCGTTAGACCCGTTACGATGTCGGCAAGCAAATAATCGATATCGAGAATGATGCGCTCCCCTTCGATTTCCCTGGCACGTATCACCCTCCATACAAGTTGGTCCGGTCGAATTTGAAGCTCTTTCGCTATACGCTCTCCGGCCGGAACACATTCCGTCTCATATACAAGCGTTCGGCTCTTTCGGCCTAACCGTTCCGCAAGCTCTTTATAACTGACAAGCCCCGTTACCGGGAAGTTCATTCTTCCTGTATCCAGCACAAATGAACCTTTGCCTTTTACCTTGTGAATATAACCGTTTTGAGCCAGCAAATTGAGTCCCTTACGTACCGTTTCCCTTGTAATTTGATAGGTGGCCGTAAGCTCGTTTTCCGAGGGCAGCTTGCTGCCGGGTTGAAGAGCGCCGGTTTCAATTTGGTCAGCATAATCTTTGTATAGCGTCCAATAAATGTTGTTCGTCATCCCTTTATCACCATCAGCTATTGTACCATTTTCCAGCAGCCATTACATGTTACATAAGAACCTGTCAAATTCCATTACCAAGAGTCACTTGAAGCACTCGCGTTTCACCTGGCAACGCTTCGCCTTCATACTCCGTAACCTTCTGAACCTGTTCTTGGCCGTCTGGAATAATGATCGGCGTAATGACGGGTAAACCGGCTTCCTGAATCCGATTCATATCGAATTCAAGCAGCAGCTGCCCTTTGCTTATGTCGGCACCTGTTTCCACGTGAGCCGTGAACCCCTCTCCTTTTAAGGAAACCGTGTTGATTCCGACGTGAATCAGGACCTGAACCCCGTTCGTATCCGTCAAAATAATCGCATGTTTACTCTTCTTGATCAAATGCGCGACTTGACCGTCAAATGGAGCGTACACTTTCCCTTCCGACGGGATAATGGCAACACCTTGACCCATCTGATTCTCGGCGAAAGCAGGGTCGGGTACCTCAGACAAGGAAACCACCTTCCCTTTGATTGGTGCCATGATATCTACTGCGGCTTTTTGGGCAGGTTCCGTAATTGAACTATTCTCTGTTTCCGATGACTCGAATGACTCAGATTGACGACTGTCGTTCGATTCCGTCATTACTGCTTGATCACTTGCGACGTTGCCGGCAGCGTTCTCTTTCGCTGTATGTCGATGCTGCTTGGACAAATGGTAACGCCCGAACAACAATGTCCCCGTGAACGGAATGACCAATACAATCGCCATGCCAATGAAGAAGACGCCCCACTGGTTAGGGAATATGGACAGGAATCCCGGAATGCCCCCCACGCCGATCGACGAAGCCAGAACGTTGTTCACGGCCAGCAGCACGCCGGCAATCCCGGATCCAATCATACCGAAGATAAACGGATACTTATAACGAATGTTAACCCCGAAGATGGCTGGCTCCGTTACCCCCAAGAAGGCAGAGATGGAAGATGTAACGGCAAGTCCTTTGGCCTTCTGTTCCTTCATGATAAACATCATGGCTAGCGCTGCGGCCCCTTGCGCAATATTAGATAACGCCAGCATCGGCCACAAGAACGTTCCCCCTTCACTGCCGATGAGCTGAATGTCCACCGCAAGGAACGTATGATGCATCCCCGTAATGACAAGGAGTGCATACAGTCCGCCGTAGATCAGGCCACCCAAGGCTGCAAAGGAATCAAAAATGCTGACAAGACCTGAAGTGAGGACGTTACCAATGGCAAACGTGATCGGTCCCACTAGAATGAATGCAAGGAACCCGGTCACGAGCAGAGCTACTGGCGCCACGACAAGCAGCTTAATGGAATCATGCACCCGTTTGTTCAGAAACTTCTCGATTTTGGCCAAAATATAAGCGGAAACAAGAACAGGCAGCACCTGGCCTTGATAACCGATTTTCTCCATTTCAAAGCCGAACAGATTCCAGACGGGAACCGTGCCTTCCAGCTTGGCATCCGCATATTGATAAGCGCTAAGCAGATCCGGATTTACCAGGATCAGGCCTAGTACAATCCCAAGCAGCGGGTTGCCGCCAAACTGTCTTACTGCCGACCATCCGATCAGGACGGGCAGGAACGTAAAGGCGGTGCTTGCAATTAGATTTATAATGGAGGCTACGTCTGCCCACTCGGGATGGACCTGAATCAACGATTGACCTTCATAGAAAATACCCGGTCCTGTAAGCAGATTGTTAATGCCAAGCAGCAAACCTGCCATGACAATCGCCGGCAGGATGGGAATAAAAATGTCCGCAAGCGTCTTGATCGCTCGCTGCAGCGGATTTTGCTTCTTACTCGCAATGTTCTTCACTTCATCCTTCGATACTCTTGCTCCGCCGGTGATGTCCATCATTTCATTGTAAACCTGGTCGACAAGACCCGGTCCGATCACAACCTGAAACTGTCCCTGGGACGAGAATTGCCCCTTCACCAAATCATTCTCATCTAGGGCTTTGGAATCCACCTTGCTGTCGTCCACAAGGGCAAATCTTAAACGGGTTACGCAATGCGTAGCGGCTTCGATATTGTCTTTTCCACCGACTGCCTCGACAATGCGCTCCACGTTTTTGCGATCAAGGGCCATAGCTCTTCGCTCCTGACATTATGAATTTAGTTGTTATGGATAAGCCACATATAGGATGCATACGGTCGAAGTGCAACCGTTGGAGTAAGCTCGGGTTCTTCCGTTGTGTTGCCGATTAGCAGCTGAGCCCATCGGATTTCTGTCAGATTCACTAGCTTCTTCTCAGGAAGTTCGAACGATACGTCGCGATCACTGAAATTGGAAATCACAACAAGCGTCTGCTCCTTGTTCTTTCTGGCATACGCATAGATTTCGGGATGGCCTTCATCCAGGCGAACATATTCACCGTCCGTCATCACCGGAATGTTCTTTCGCATTTCAATCAGCTTCCGATAATGATGATAGATCGAATGCAGATCTTCCACTTCAGATTGCGCATTGATCAGCGGATACCGCTCATCGATCTTGATCCAAGGCGTCCCCGTCGTAAAGCCGGCTAGATCGCTGTCATTCCACAGCATAGGCAATCTGGAGTTATCTCGCGAGCGTACCTTGACGATGTGGGCAGCCTCCTCCGGCGTTTTACCCTGTTCCTGGAGAATGGCATACATGTTTAAGGATTCAATGTCCCGAAACTCGGATATATCATTCCAGTTCGGATCAGGCATCCCAATCTCTTCGCCTTGATATACATATGGCGTGCCTTGCAATCCGTGCAGCGTCGTAGCCAGCATTTTTGCACTTTCCGTGCGGAATTCACCATCATTGGTGAACCGGGTCAGCGCGCGCGGCTGATCATGGTTGTTCCAGAACAGGGCATTCCAGCCGCCCCCCTTCTGCATGCCGATTTGCCAATCGGAGAGCACTCTTTTCAACTCCTCGAAATCATAAGGCATCAGCTCCCATTTTTGCCCGTTGGGATAGTCTACCTTCAAATGGTGGAAGTTGAACGTCATGGAGAATTCGTTCTCCTGCGGGTTCGAGTAACGAACGCAATGCTCCAGGGTTGTGGAGGACATCTCACCCACCGTGACGAGATTATAAGGCTTGAACACTTTTTCGTTCAATTCCTTAATGTATTCGTGCACTCTCGGTCCGTCCGTATAAAACCTGCGTCCGTCTCCGGGTGCTACCGAACCGTCATCATTCGGATACGAGGGATCTTTCGATATGAGATTGATGACATCCATCCGGAATCCGCTTACGCCCTTGTCCGCCCAAAAGGTGAGAATATCCACGACTTCCGCACGGACCTTCGCGTTCTCCCAATTCAGGTCTGCCTGCGTTTTGTCAAAAAGGGTCAAGTAATACTGCCCGCTCCCTTCGTCATATTGCCATGCCGGTCCTCCAAACTTGGATTGCCAGTTGTTGGGCGGACCGCCGTCTTCCGCGGGATCCCGCCAGATGTAATAGTCTCGATACGGGTTATTGCGAGAAGACACCGCTTCTTTAAACCATCGATGCTCGGTCGAAGAATGATTCACGACAATGTCGATCATCAGATGCATGCCTCTTTTTTTCAACTCAGCCACAAGCTCGTCGAAATCGTCCATCGTCCCGTATACAGGATCTATGCTGCAATAATCCGCAACGTCGTAACCGTTATCATTTTGCGGAGAAACATACACCGGCTGAAGCCACACAATGTCGATGCCAAGTCCTTTTATATAATCCAGCTTCTCCATGAGCCCGCGTATATCGCCCGTGCCTAGGCCGGTCGTGTCGTTGAAGCTCTTTGGATAGACTTGATAAACCGTCGAAGTTCTCCACCAATCTTGAGACTGGGTTTCTGGGTTCAACATGAAACTTCGTCCTCCTCGCCATCTTGTATATACAGGTTGCATATAGAAAAATCATATACATGTATATACAGGTTGTCAACCGTTTAACATATAATACCCAGAATGATAGCGATTTCAATCATGAAGTGATTTCCGCGACCGGCTCATAAATTTGATCTTACTGGATGTTTGGAGCGCAGGGATAGGTACTTCTGCGTATGGAAGGGTACAATTTTCCATAACGTGCCTGCATGCCGGTAAATTACGAAAGTAACTTCATATTAGGGCAATCGGTGAACTTGGTTAATATTCGATTGTTAAGGATGATGATGCTTTATAACAAAAAAACGAAAATAACCATTCATTTGTATATTTTGACTATAGGCCGCATAAAAAAAGCCGCGTTTTTCACGCGGCTTCTGACGTTTAATCCCACCAAAAATACCATGTATCATGCTTCATTAAATAATCTGCATAATGTCCAACAGACGGAAATCGTTCCAAGACATACTGACAGAAGATAAAATGCTCCCTGGCCAGTTTTAATGCTTCATCATGCGTTTGCGGGCGTCTTCCAGCCTGAAGAATCCAGGTATCTTCCGAAACGGCCACAATTTTAATCTGATACTTCTGCTGAAAATGCTTAAAAATCACCGACTGATACTCGGGCAACGGACATTCGTTATAACCTCCCATTGGAACCCACAGCGGCGCTTCATATCCGGCTTCCGCCGGTAACGTCAACAGGATAACTTGCTCGTCCTCTTCCACCTTTCCCTGTACCCAAGTTGTGTTCCAGTCAAAGGCCTCGGTATCCGATTCGCAAATCTCTTCGTTAAGAATTTCATTGCCCTCCCATAGTAAAGAATAGGTCCGATACAAATCCTCAAAGCTTTTACCTCCTAATTCTTCCGGTTCCAGCGAAATATCCGTATAAGATAATTGCGAAGCTACTATTTTTACAAGTGCATCTTTCAAAGTTAACTGATGAACCAACTCCAGTTCCTTGTTCACATAGGCAGAGAGGGATTCTTCTTCGCATATTTCTTCCATCATTTCCACCAGATTATAACCAGGAACGATGAGAATCTTGTGCTCCCCTTCTTTCATGGCAGGAAGCGTTAAGCTGTCCAGATCTAAAACTTCAATATCACATTCACTTAAATAATGGGAAAGCTCTTCAATCATATGTACTCCTCCATCATGACGGATTTGAAACCAGTATTAGCACTTATCCTTGATTTTACAAATGTTAGAACCATTTTCATAGTCGCAAAAAATCAATATAAAGAGGACGAGCGTAAAACTCGTCCTCTTTATATTGAACAGCCATGTCCAGTGCAGTATTCTATTCATTCACCGTCAGAACCGCCGTTGTTTCGTCTGCCCATTCGCCGACCGGTTTAATCGTATAAGTCGTTCCTGGCTTCAGTTTGCCCTCCTGCGTCAGATCAAACACGCCTACGGCTCCCTTGCGGCTTGAATATTTGTAGGTTGCTATGTGCTTGCCGCCTTCTGCGTCAATCAATTCGATGCTCCGTCCGGAGAAGAGCTCGTCTCCAGGGTCCTCGGATAATGTAATGGAAACGGAACTGTCACTGATCACCTCGGCTCCGATGATATCCAGCGGTTCGAAACTTCCCGCAACGAAAGAAGGTTTTGCAATCTGTGCCCAATCCGAAGTAACGGTATAGGTAACTCCCGGCGTCAGTGTCTGGCCTTCAGGTAAACGGAATTTCGGCTCTTGTTTGCCATCCGTGGACTGGGTGAAGGGTACGTATTTTGCCACGATAGGTTGTCCGCCTGCAGGCGTAATCGTCACTTCTCTGGCTTGACCAGAGGATATGATCTGATAGACTTTTCCATCGGCGCTGTTGTTCTCATCCAATACGAATGCATTGGCTCCGCGGCCTCCGCTATAAGCGGAAATAACATAACCATAGTCAACGACACCATTCTCTTTAAGTGCCTCCAACTCAAACGTATCCTGAGCGACTTGTCTAGCCTCTGTCATGTCCAACTTCGTGCTATTACCTGTAAATATGCCTGCTGTATTCCCTTTATAGGTAAGCGTATAGGATGTACCTGGTTTTTGAACGGAGGTTGGGACGATGTAAGTGGAAATTGAGCCCGTCTTCAAACGCGGCATGTTGGTGATTTCAAGCCCGTTGTTAAATTTAAAATCTTCTTTGGCTTTTGCAAACGCCTCATTATCTGCCGTCAAAGGAGCATCGAAGGTAACGATCATGGTGATGGCATTCAGTGCGCGGACACTCGTGATGTTGGCTTTTTCAGACGGAATTGCCTCATGGGCAATGCTTATTAAGTAGGCAGCTTGACCACGTGTGGTATGGCCTTCCTCAGAATAAAAACGCTTCGCCCATTCATCCACGGACTTCACATCTCGTTTCAGAGCCTTAGATACCATTTGCACCAGGTCGGCATGGGTAACGATTCCCCGAGGATCAAAACGTCCCTCCGGTGCCTGCATAATATCTTGTGCTACCAACTCAGCTGCGTACCGTTCATACCACGCGTTTGAATTCACATCCGTGAAACTTGGCTTTGTATCTCCTTTGCCTTCAAGTCCAAACGCAAGCACAAGCATTTTTGCCAGCTCTGCCCGCGTAATGGGACTGGTTATCCCCATCGTGCCATCCTGGTAACCCTGCATCACGCGAAGCTGGGACAGCACTTGAGTGGCTTGCTCTATATCCTGGGCAACGAGCGGGGCTCCCGCAGCCTCGGTCTGCAGTACATGAAACGGAAGCGAAGCCGTTCCCAGGGCAGCCGCCACCATCATGGCCGCCAGTTTATTAGAATATGTTTTCATTTGTAAACCCTCCCTAAATCGTTGACATATGAACGTTGATCGTCATATCTCCATGATAGAAGAGAGTCCTAAACTCCCAAGAAAGCTGGGATTAAGCGTTTCGAAAACTTTTATTAAAAAATTATAAATTGTTTAGACCGAAAAGCGATAGCCAGCCCCCCACACCGTTTCAATATACTGTGGATTGGATGGATCCAGTTCCATCTTTTCGCGCAGTTTGCGGACATGGACGGTTACGGTTGCAATATCCCCGCTGGAATCCATGCCCCAGATCCGTTCAAACAGTTCTGTTTTGTTAAACACCCGGTTCGGATGGCTTGCCAGAAATTCAAGCAAGTTAAACTCCCGGGTCGTAAACGTGACTTCCTGATTGCGTACGAACACCCTTCGCGCCGATTTGTCGATGACCAAGCCGCGAATATTAATTTCTGAACTTGGACTTGGGCTTTGCTTGCCCATAAGCCTCACATATCTCATCAGATGGGCCTTGGCTCTTGCGACTAATTCGCTCGGGCTGAACGGCTTGGTAATGTAATCGTCGGCACCGAGATTAAAGGCACGAATTTTATCGATCTCCTCATTTTTAGCAGAAACGATCAGAATCGGTACCTCCTTGTTCTTCCTGATATGGCTGCATAATTCATAGCCATTCATTCCGGGAAGCTGCAGGTCGATAATGATAAGATTGTAGTCCTCGTTAAGGGCAAGTTTCAGCCCCTCATTGCCTGTATGGCATAGATCTACCAGAAAACCGTTCAACTCAAAATAATCCCGCTCCAACTGAGCGATCGTTGTCTCGTCTTCAATGATGAGAATGCGTGTGGTCATGGATTACACTGCCTCCTTTGTCGCTCGTTTGAGGGTAAAGTACAGACTGGTGCCGATGCCGGGCTCGCTTTCCACCCAAATCGTACCCCCGTGTCCCTCGATGATCTGGCTGGCAATTGCAAGCCCCAGGCCGCTGCCGCCCGTTGAAGAATTGCGGGATGGCTCCGCACGATAAAATCTTTCGAATATATAAGGGATCGCTTCCGGCTCGATGCCCATCCCATTATCCCGTATTTCAACCGTTACCCATCCCGGAGAAAGCTGAGTGGAGACACATATGGTTTTGTCCTCCTTGTCCATGAATTTTTGGGCATTTTCGATGATATTGAGCACCGTTCGTTTTAATTTTTCCAGATCGGCAATGACCTCGACAGACGGACCGGTACGTTCCTTCCACTCCAACCGTATTCCCTTTTCCTCCAAAACATAGCGCTGCTCATCGATGCAATCGTCTATAAAACCGATGATATCGACATGCTCAAACATGAACGGAACCTGCTTTAAATCTAGCTTGGAATACAGAAACAACTCATTCACAAGTTTATCCAGATCGGTGGTTTTGGTGTAAATGATGTTCACGTATTTATCCATTTTCTCCGGCGTATCTGCAACGCCGTCACGTATACCTTCGATATACCCTTTAATATTCGTTATGGGCGTGCGCAAATCATGAGAGATGTTGGAGATCAGTTCTTTCCGATTCTCTTCGTCCTGAAGCCGGAGTTGAATCGACTCATGCAGACGCTTCCGCATATTCTCAAACGTCTCGTTCAACTGGCCGATTTCGTCCTTGGAATGCAAATCCAGAGAAAACTGGAGATTTCCCTCCTTGATGTGTTCCGCCGATTTTCGAAGCAAATCAAGCGGTTTGACCACGCTGCGCGTAATCCAGCGATATAACAATACATTTGCAACCACAACGATGCCAACGAGACTCAAGACAAGAATGGGCAGCAGCTTGCGCGTGACTTCACCGAAAGGACTTCGCTCTCGAATCACATACACACTGCCTCTGGCACCGTCCGAATACCGGAAATCATATTTGGCATAAGCATAAAACCGTTCACCGATGTTAAGGGTATTACGAATCTGATGGTTGTTCAGGTCATATGGAGGCAGACTCGCTTCCAATTCAGGCTGGTTCATCGTATTGGACTCAAAGATCTGGTCGTTATCCCTCCGGACATACAGACCCGCTCGTACGGTTCTCAGCTTAAAATCATATTCCGATAGCAGCTCTTTGTTCTGCAGCTCATCCGGTTCGTTCTTGGCAAGATATTTTAATTCGAGGAATATAGACTCCTCTTCTTCCGTGAGCGGGTTAATCTGATAGTGCACTTTATAAAAATCCCGAATACCGTGAATATCGCCTGTGGCCGCAATGGTGAACAAACTCGCAGTCAAGACAAAGACCAGCAAGCTAATGACCAGCATACCGGTATAGGACAGCAGCAATTTAATCCGAATGGACATAAAATTCGCCTAAAACGAACCGGAAACGATGTTCCCCTGAAACATCGTCGCCACGCGTTTGGATCTTCTCGCAACGGCTTCAGCGGAACAAGAAGCTTCAACAAATACGATGCTGGCAACGTCTCCAACCTGCGGCCATACCTGCTCCCCATCATGATTAAGCGGTGTGGTGCCACCGGTAATATATTGGAGCGCTTGCGCTAACGCGCGTTCATCCACCCATCCGGATATTTCCGCCAATCGGCCGACACGCTCCAGCACATCCCCGTTTCCGAAGGGCGACCACACATCAAAAATGTTGTCGCATCCGACGAAAACTTCTACACCGCGCTCGTGCAGCAAGCCAACCGGCGGAAACTTGCGGCCAATCGGCACACTCGTAATAATGGCGACCCCCGCATCAGCCAGCAAGTCCCCCATCTCTTGCGCTTGGGATGGCGGAATATCACCCAATCCGAAGGCATGGCTAATCGCCACCTTGCCTTGCAGTCCCGCTTCAATGGTTAACTCAGCTAATCGCTTCATGGTGAAGATCCCCAGATGATTGGCATCGTGCAGATGCAGGTCGATGCCTGCATTGGCTTCAACAGCGAGCCCCACCAGTTCCTGTAAAGACGCTTCGATATCGCCATCCACCGTAGCCGGATCAACGCCGCCGACCAGGTTTGCTCCATTGCGAAGTGCTTGTCTCACTAACTCCGTTGATTTCGAGTGCAGCAAACCATGTTGCGGAAAAGCAACGATCTCATAAGATAACTTTCCTTCAAATGCGCTTAATGCTTGTTGAACCGCTTCTAAATTGTCTAATCCCACTTCCGGATATATATCGACATGCGTACGCACATGCGTCACGCCGGACTTCAGGTAAATATCAAGCAGTCGTTCCGCACGGTCCTGCGTCAAGGTATCCAGTGAAGGAAGTGTCGCTTTCTCGATCGCCAAACGCTCGAAAATACTGGAAACCGGCGTAACTGAACGCCACCTGTCACCAAGCAGCGTTTTATCCAAATGGCAGTGCTTCTCGATAAAGGATGGCAGAAGCAATAAGCCCTTCACATCGTGCTGCGGCCATTGGTCTGTTAGGGTTGTATTCGAAGCTACGATCTTCACGATTTTTCCATCTTCTATGAATATGTGGCGAATCTCCGTCTTTGTTCCCGTAATTACGCCATCTTGAACTTCATAACCGCTCTCTAACCGGGCATTTGTTAACCAAAATGCTGAACTCATATCCATCATTCCTCTCTCCACTTACTAGATATACGAACATGCTATCACAGGAAAAATAATATGGATAATATCAAAAAAATAGGATTTGCTTATGTTTTACATATACATAAAAAATAAAAGCCACCCGATAGGATGACTCTTCTAATGAACCCCTTGGAAATAGGACAGGATGTTAAAGCTTTATGGCCCTTGTCGCAATGAAACTGTTTGCATAACGATCCAACAGTCTCTTGCCTCCGAACGAATCCTCATAGAAACCGCCAATCATAAACCCTGCTCGGATCTGACCTCCCATTTGCTGCTCCAGCGTATGTCCGAATTCCAATGATACCCCGGTTCTCACGATCTCTTCTTCCGACGCATAATCCAGTTCCGAATAAGGAAGGGTGTGTTTCACCTGAAGTATCCCCTTCTCTTCCATTTCCCAGTCGAATAAGTAGAAGGCCGGGTTCATAAAGCCGCTTATCATAATACCACCAGACTTCAACACACGGTATGCTTCCTGCCAGACCGGCTGAATATCAGGCACAAAAAGATTAGATACCGGATGAACGATCAAATCAAAGCTCTCCGAATCAAACATGCTTAAATCCGTCATAGAACCAAGAACTGTCCGAATGGGCAATCCATCCCGCTCAGCCACAAAGCGATCCTGTTCCAATTGGGATTCGGAGAAATCCAATACAGTTACATTCGCTCCCGCAGCGGCCAACACGGGTCCCTGTTGTCCCCCTCCAGAAGCTAAACAGAGCACATTCTTTTCGCTTAGTTCAGGAAACCATTCTTTGGGCACAGGCTTGGTAGCGGTAACGATAATTGACCAATCGCCCATTCTGGCGTTCTGGATTTCCTCGCTGCTTACAGGAACCGTCCACTGATTTTTCTGTTTTACTTTAAGCTCCCAACTGTCTAGGTTATGCTTGATAATCTCCATATGTAAATTCTCCTCTTATTGATTCATCAGCTTCATTCTTTATTCATGGACCTTTGGCCCAGCCAGGCCTGAAACTGCTCCGGTGTCCTTATGTTTTCTTCCAGAACCGCTGTATAAATATCGAAGCTTCGCACAGTCTTGCCATATTCATCACGGCTTGCCCAATCACTTTTGATTTGCAAAATAGCTTCCCGGCGTTCCTGAGTCAGCTGTTCAGGCATCGTGACGATATGTTTCAAGTCGGGTTGTCTCTCCGGTTCATCCACGAACCAAATGTCCATTTTCCACTCCTTCCCCTGCTGAGACTTATACTTTAGGCCAATGTATAATCCATCGGGATAAGCGGGATCCGTATTATATACACCGGTATCGTTTATGAACTTCAGTTCCCGAACACCAGCGTGCAGCATGAGTTCCGATGCGATTTGTGCAATTAATTGCTGAGTCAGCCGAGAGCATATTACCGTCATGTCCAGGTCTCTCCATACCATCAACCCGAGGGCTGAACTGCCGACACGAACCGGTTCGCCTGCTTGACTTAGCAATTCATAAAGTCGAAGTTCATCAGCTACCTCAGAAGCTTCATCCTGTAGAGCTTTTTGTTGCAGTAGAAGTTTGCTTTCCGCCATTTGGTTTCACCTCTAATCCTTATGTTATGTATCTCATATCGTATCACCCGATCATTGTGCATACCAAGGGATTGAATGCTTATAATGAACTTTCACGGATACCGTCTAATTCGTCATCGAACTATACGGAATAAAATATGCGTTCACCCGACAAATACGGCTTACAGTAATCGGCGCACAGCTTCGGCATTCTTTCACGCATCCATGCATGCACGGATTCATTCTCCATTTGAAAGACATAGTATCCGATAATGGCCAGCAGCATGAAGCCTTCTAACTGAACAAGCTTATCTTGTCCCGTATGATCATTGCCATAATACCCTCTCAGGAATAGATTCCGAAGCTCCGAGGGAACCATCATGGCACCCATTGCAACATCCGTGTAATTATAACCTGGTCCGAAAAAACCGAAATCGATAAAACTCAGTTCTCCATCCGAAGTCATGATGATATTCCCCAAGCTTAAATCACCATGGATGAGCCCCCAGGCTTCTTCGTTCCCACGATCCGCAAGCCGCGAGTTAACCAACGATATCGTGTCTTCAATGACGGAAACATCGGAGGAAGTAAACAATTCTTTCGCTAACCCTTGCTTTATAACCCCGATCATATATTGATTGTAGCTAATCCCCTGACTTGGACGTTTATCCATGCCCTCCGGGATGTACTGACCATAGAATCGGTGCAGCTCTGAAACACGAGCCCCCAGCTTCTCGACCATGACCGGGTCGCTTACATCATCCTTATGCAAGTCTCTTCCTTCCAGCCAGGTAAGCACGGAACTATTCCAACGCTTCCCCTCATGTTCGATGATTGTAATCAGCTCGCCTTCCCGATTCCGCAGCGGCCTTTGGACAAGCATTTGATCCCAGCCTGACAAATGCTCCAGCATTTGCAGTTCACCCAGCAGACCGTCATAGGTATGCTGCTGACCTGCCATGCCGTCTTTTATCGGTTGATGAATGCGAAGCAGATATGTACTTCCGTCATGGCCTTTTACCTTATAGGTTCGATTTTCATTATGCCGAATAAACGTGATCTCGGGTTCATGGATGCCGTATTCCTTCAATATTTCTTGCAGCTGTTCATTTTGCATGTGAAACTTCTCCTTATGTGGAAATTCCCACCTATTTTATATCACTATAATCTATTTTTGGATTATTATCAGATTCGATCTATTCTATTTTGTTTACAATTCAGAAACAAGTCAGAGATTCTACCGATATAACTCTCTTATATACTGAGAGATAGCTAACGAGGAGGGACTTCACACATGCACAAAAAAATCGTCAAATCCATCATACCTACGGTCATCATTGGTTCCGTTGTCACAAGCCTAGCCTTATCCAGTTTTCTAAGCAGCACCGGCATTGGCAAGGCGGAAGCTGCCGCAGCAGCTTCTTCCAGCTTATCATTTACGAAGTTTTTGGAAAACAACGCTCCTAACCGAACTTTAAAAACGGTTCGCGGTTTAAATTCGGTCACCAATCTATCAAGCACCGTTGTACTTGTCAACAAGCAAAGAAATCTACCATCGAGTTATGTTCCGCAAGACTTGGTTGTACCCCATATTCCGTTCAGCTTCTCGGGACCAAGTCCCAAAAAACAGATGAAAAAAGTAGCGGCATCTGCGCTGGAAAAATTGTTTGCGGCAGCCAAGAAAGACGGGATCGATCTCAAAGCCGTATCGGGCTACCGTTCCTATGCCACTCAAAAAGCCATATTCGAACGCAACGCCCGTAATAAGGGCGAGGCCGTCGCTAACAAAACAAGCGCGCGTCCGGGACAAAGCGAGCATCAGACCGGACTGAGCATGGATATATCCAGTGCTTCCGTAGGATATGCGTTGGAGCAAAGCTTCGGAAATACAAAGGAAGGCAAATGGCTGAAAGCCAATGCACCGAAATACGGATTTATCATTCGTTACGGAAAAGGCAAGGAGAAATTAACCGGCTATTCTTATGAGCCTTGGCATGTTCGTTACGTTGGTGTCTATATTGCGGGAGAAATCACGAGACAAAACCTCACGCTTGAGCAGTATCTGGGCCAATCCCAATAATCGAAATTTCAAGAAACGGACCATAACGGGTCCGTTTTTTTTGCCTGCTGTCTCTTCCTGGCTCAAGCTTTTGAGGTACATTCGCATATTTTATCCCTTTTCCGACGGACAACGTACTCCGTATGGACTAAGCACGTACATTAACAGCAGTAGACAGGTTCGTTAGCTATGATTTTCGCAAATGGGGTGAACAACGTGCCTATTAAATCGGGAAAGCAGTATATCGAACGGATTGACCGACAGAATATCAACATTTGGTATAAAGGAGAGCCTATCCAGGGACCTTTATCCGATCATCCTGCATTCCAAGGTCTTATTCAAACCCAAGCTGATCTATACGATATGCAATGTGAAGCAAGTTATATCGAACAGATGACGTACCCCTCACCCGATACGGGCGAACGCGTAGGCTTGTCTTTTCTCCCGCCCAAGAACGCTGAGGATTTGCAGAAACGCAGACGGATGATGGAATTATGGGCGAACAAGCATCATGGCTTTTTAGGGCGTTCTCCCGATTATATGAACACTGCGATCATGTCCTTATATACCGCTGCCGATATTCTGGAAGAGCATCATCCGAGATATGCGGAAAATCTCAGGAACTATTATAAGTACTGTCGTGATCATGATATTACATTATCTCACGCCTTCATCCAGCCCTATGCATGTAAAATGTCCGGTCAGCAAGATGCTGCTGAAGACACTGTCGCGGCTAAAGTCGTAGAGATTAACGATGATGGAATGATCATAAGCGGCGCCTTCATGTTGGCAACACAAGGAGCTACTTGCGAAGAAATGCTGGTATTCCCGACACCTTCGCCAACGATGTCCCAGGATGTGAATCCTTCTGCGTTTGCATTTGCGGTTCCCAACGATTTACCGGGCATGACTTTTATATGCCGTGAAAGCTACGGTGCCACTTCTTCCTATGATTATCCCCTCAGTGCAAGATACGAAGAGATGGATACGCTCGTCATCTTCGACCGCGTGCTGGTCCCTCATGACCGGTTCTTTTACTATGGGGACGAGACTTACGCCGGGCGTTTATTCGGCGAGAGTCACTTTCATACGCATATCGCCCACCAAATGGCCATCCGTTTCATCGTTAAAACCGAATTCATGCTCGGCTTGCTGGAATCCTTGGCAGATGAACAGAACGTTGGACTCGAGCCCCATATGGTCTCGAATGTTTCGAAAATGATTACATTTCTGGAGACCTTCAAAGCATTAAGATTGGCTTCCGAGCAGGGTGCCAGCCAGGATCAATTCGGATATTTCGTTCCTGCCGCCAGTCCTCTTCTCGCATCCAGCATCCTCTTTTCCAAACTCTATCCCGAGATGGTAGAGATGATTCAGCTGCTAGGCTCCAGCGGCCTGATTATGATCCCTTCCGAATTGGATTTTCATTCGGAATCAGGCCCCTACCTTAATCAATATTTAAAAGGATCCACGACGGAAGCTTGGGATCGTATCGCATTGTTCAGGCTTGCATGGGAGCTTGGTGCTAGCTCGTTCGGAGGTCGGCAAACCCAGTTTGAACGTTTCTTTTTCGGAAATGCGCAGACAGCAGCCTATCGGATCTATAACCATTTTGAGCAGCATGAGCAGCTTCGTAACAGGATTCACGATTTTATTAATAAAAACAATACCTCTTCATAACTTGACCTGCGGATGATCGTGCATATATAAAAAAAGATGCGAGTTAATAAACTCACACCTTTCCGTTTTGTTTTTTTATGATGGGCACAATGAACTCATGAATGAGAATGCAGTCTCAATCTGAACCGATATTTCATATCGTCTTCGAACCACATCATAAAGTTCGTACCCCACACATTATTGTGCAGATTGAAATGGAATCCACCGGTCAATGAAGCATAGGAGTTGTCGAATTGCAGCAAACGCGGTTCCCCCGGGCACACTAGCGGCGCGTCCAAGGTTTCAATGACCACTGTTCCGTCCGCCCCCTCATAATATAGGCCGGAATTGACACCATGCATGTTCCGGTTACCGTCCTTCACGACGAACAACGGAGATATACGCTGGCCCAGCTTATCCATCATCCATGCGTTGGGATTATCCACAAGGGGCGCAAACGAGAACCAGCTTGCTTCCGGAAGACGACAGGCTGGTTTGCCCTTCCAGCTTAGACTTACCTCTATGACGGGCTCATTCGCAAGGAACGTATAGATTACGTTCAATCGGCGCGGAGCCCCATACTGCTTACTGAGAATCTCCGGCAGCTTCATTTCCACTGTTACGATATCATAATCTGCGCACCTCTTCAGGTGTATCGTCCGCAAGGATGCCGTATACCGCCGATGTTCCGGCCGCGGTTTGACATATTCGATTCCCGGCTTGCCGAAGTCGTTGTCCGCCCAGCCGTGATGAATATCCAGATTGGTCACGTATTCTTTAAAGAAGCGATCATAGTTTTCTTTGCTGAAGGTTTCATACCTATAAGTGCCCAGTCTCTGATGGTCATCCGCCCATGCCTTCCCTGATCGATCCAATAATCGGTTTATCGAGCCGTCGGCGGCGAAACTCACCTGAAACTGACCTAATTCGTACAGCTCGTTTGTCTCGATCGGTTGTTTGTACTCCATCGGCTCCGATCCCGGAAGGGGATGATGCTGGCTCATCCGATCCAGCTCTATTCGCGCTTCAGCTGCCAACCCCTTCGGCAGCGATTGAACGGCCTCCTCAAGATAATCCCGTTGTTCCTGCCAAGAGCTCTCGTAATGGCTGTACGACCGAGTACCATTCGCCTGCTGGCATAGGTAATCGAATTTCCTCAGTTGATTGTCTTCAACGACATCCCGCGCTCTTGCAACGGCTAGATCGCCAGTGGAATAATTAACGAAATCGACGAGATAGACGGAATTGTTCAGCCCCCAGGTATGCTCGGGGATCAACATCAGGCGATTGCAAAATCGAGCGTACGCATCACCGTCCTTGTCCAATTGACCGGATTCGATCCAGCGATCCCGAAGCCTTAGCAATTCACGGTAACGGGCGATTTTCCAAGGATCTGAGGCAATACCGTGTATCCACGAATCCCCGATTTCTTCGCTCACGACAGGCAAACGATCCTTTACGGTTTGAAGCCGCCGGGCAAATGCATCAAGTGTCGAGGCCATGATTTCCGCCCCTGGATAATCCCGCTCCAACTGTTCAAATAAAACACGAATCTCCTCCATCGTGGATGGACCATGGTTATCATGCGTATGGGCAAAATACAAAGCGTCCTCCAACCCTTCCATTTGAAACGGTTTGCCGTAACTATCTGCATAATGAACGATGATCTCCGAACCGTCGGAAGCACGCCATACAAACATCTCCGGCACTTTGGGATTTTTGGACACCATATTAACGCCCAAATGCAAATATTGAATGCCGTGTTTAACCAGTAAGGGGACCATTGCAAGGGTATGACCCGGAACATCCGTCATTTTAGCGGCAATCGTGGTTTTTCCATACTTTTGGTCCAAGTCGCCCGAAATGGACATTCCGAATTCGAATAGCCGGGCATCCATAATTTCCGTATGCGTCGTAAACGGCAGCCCATGCCAAACGATCCGTCCCTCCGCAATGGCCTTTTCCATACGCGCCCGCATGTCAGGAGCAGCGGCTCCCAAAAACTCATGAATTAACCATGAGCCGGTCGTCCATACGAATTTTACGTTCCCCTCTTCGTTAGCCAGCTGTTCGGACAGTTCCAGTGCCTGGGGTATGAAATGCTCCATATAACGCTCGATTACGTTCTTTCCCAAATCGGTAAACCCGATGTCCAGATGGGTCTTGAATACGACATGAACTCTTTTGATTGATGTTGCCATGCATGACTGCTCCTTTCAACAATAAACGGCTAATGCCGAACTTTGAGCCTCATTTTACTAGAGCGCATCGCACAAGTCTTTGCATGAAAGGGTCATGCTTTTGCAAAAAAAGGACACCTGCTCGTAAATCACATCGAATTCTAGACATATAAAAAGACCCCTCGTTCCCATCAGGAATAAGAGGTCTTCAGACCGCATGCGGATATCAGAAAGTGCTCGCCTTCGTTGTGTCCGGACACCATCTGGCCGGTCGATAATATCGAATCAGGACATCCGTCGCCTCCGGGGTCCGCAGATGGGTAAGCGTTTCGAAGGCATACGCCCTTACATAACGGTCCTTGCTGTGCAGCGCTTGCTCAAGCGAATGGATCACGATGGGAACATCCGTGGCTTTGGCGGTGCGAAGCAGCGACAGGGCAGCAGTATATCCCATTTTATTTAGGATATAGCTCTGCTGGCTGATGTCCGTATCATCGGGACCCGCGGCTTCTCTTTCTTCCTCTTGCAGAAGCGACTGCTCCAATACGTTTGCCAAGGCCTGGCACACATCGCCTGCCTCCCTCCCCATTATACCCAGCGCTTCGACTGCATTTCGACGAACCCAATCGCTCGGATCCTGCAAGCACGCTTTCAATGCAGACACCGCCTCATTCGACGACGGGACGATCATGCCAAGTACGAAAACAGCAAGCGCCCTGCGCTTCTCGTTTGCGTGCTCCAGCAGTGCAAGCAGTCCTGGAACGGCTCCAGCGCCGGCACCTTGCAGTCCGTAAGCCGCTCTCTGCGCGATTTGCGTTGTTCCTTCGGACATGCGGCATATCAATTCATTGATCCCTGCGGAGCCCATTCGGCCAAGCGCATAACTTACATTCAAAGCTACCGGTTCCCTATCATTCAACATTTGGCCTAGTTCAGGAGCTAAAGAAGCGGCCTTTTCTCCTAGCAATCCAGCTTGATCCGCGGCTCTTGCGCGAACGGTCTCGTCCTCGGACTTTAGATCTTCGGCCAATTGCTCTATTTGAGCTTTGTCTCCCGTTACAGAGTGCATCCCCTGACCCGGTTCGCCGCGCATCCAGTTCCATACATCTTTCCATAGATTCAAATGCACGTAAGGTGTTCCGCCCGTAAAGCTCATCTCTTTCTCTTGATGATTCCAGCTCGGCGATTCCGGCGCACGCAATCGAACGAATTGAAACTTTAACATGTATCGATCCATGTCAGACACGTTCAACGAAGCTTTGTGCCATAAATCAAAATGAACCAGGACCATTGTTCCCGCTTTGCCGGTCGGCAGCAGCGTCTCGCCTTGATCGCCTACAAACTTTTCGTAATATGCGGTACCGGGCATGATGGCGGTCGGTCCCATTTCCTTGGTGATATCCTGCATGTAATAAAAAATCATCGCCCACCAGGGCCGGTGGCTGCGCATGCTGGACCAGTAACCGTCTTTGTGCCACTGCCCGCCTCCCGGCAGCGGATCGCCCGGCTGATTATAATGGCAATGCCGATGTGGGTGCATATAGTAATCCGGTCCGAGAACACTCGTCAAAGCCCCTTTAACGACCGGCGTTTCGAAGAACTGCTGGATCTCGGGCACACGGGGCAGGATGTTATTGCCGGGATTTCCTTCCTCGTGCAATACAACATTAATTTTATCCCTGACGGCGGCATGAAGCTGATCCGGCAATTCGTTGTGAAGCACCACATACCCCTTCGTAATAAATTGAATTATTTGTTCATCCGTCAATAGACATTGATAATCCAACATCTCAATTCCCTCCTCATGCATGAAATGAATTCAGTGTTAGTATAGCAATGGTGACGATCGCTGTATTTACATAAACGTCAGGCTTTTGTACAATCGTCATGCGAATATCTATAGAATCTTATCTTATAAGGATGTGGATCTAAATACGTGGATTTTGCCGTCTTCCATCCCTATGTGTTTTATGCTACACGGTACCCCTTTTCCAAAGGTCAAAGCAATAACAACCGGCACTGCTATTCGTCATCACTTTATCTAATTACCGAGGGTAAAGGCATCATTCGCACCAAAGGCCGCACATATCATACCGGCCCGGGTTGCCTTGTATATATACCGGCTGGGCAGCCGCATGATTGGATAGCGGACAGCCAGGATCCCATGGTACATGTCTGCTGTTATTTCGACTGGTCCTATGTGGACCGCCGGGCTTTGGCCGATCATCCCAGCGTGATCTGTTATGACACTGCCCAACTGATTCCTTCCTATGTAGGCCCTTCTTTTCCCTATGCCATACCTGAGCTCATGAAAGTTGAGAAGATCAACGTATGGAGCGACCTGTTTGAAAAATTCTACACCGGGAACCAGTTCGAGAATGAGCATACCTACATGCGCAGCGTAAGGACACAAAGCCATTTCCTGCAATTCATCGAGTATTTTCTTGCATTCGCATTGCAAGATAAGGCCATTCCCGATCATAGAATGAACAAATTACTGGAGCGACTGGATCAGGATATCCTGCACGGCAAGCTGCGTCCATTGGAGTCGTATTACGAGGAACTTCGGATCAGCAGAGGTTATTTTTTCGAATTGTTCAGAAGATCGACGGGCTTGCCGCCGACCCAATACATTAACCACTTCCGCATCAATCGGGCCAAGGAGGATCTGCGCAATACGAACATCAGCATCACGGAGATCGCCGAGAAGCACGGCTTCTCTTCTATCCATTATTTTTCGAAGCTGTTCCGGCAACTTAACGGCTTATCGCCGCTAGATTATAGGAAAGATCGAGTGGATGTCGATTGACTAGCTGAGGTTCACCCTAATCCGATCGAATATACCCTCTATTCGTATAATCCTATCAAAAAGCTTATAATGTACGACAACAAGGGATCGCACTTGCTCTAACAATATAGAGGGACCAACCCAAAGGAGAGATTTGGAATCGATATGCGTTTTTTCTCATACCTTAGCTCCTTTATAAGCGCTTGGCGGGATTACCCGGCTGAAGAAAATACGGTGCTGGGAAATCGTTATACCATTCAACAGATGATCGGGGAAGGAAGTTACGGCATCCTGTACCAATGCTTGGATCAACAAAGCGGAAGTGTGGTGGCGGTCAAACAGTCAAGACCCAGCAAAGGCCATTATGCCAGACAATTGCTGAATCGAGAGGCAGCAGTATTAAGATCTCTTCAGCATCCACAAATTCCGGCATACCGGGATTTCTTCTCGAACAACCGCAATTGTTATCTGGTCATGTCTTATATGAACGGTGATACGCTTGAAGATTTGATATTTGAACAAGATATGAAATACGAAGAAGACGAATGCATCGAAATCACGCTGCAGCTTCTGAAGCTAGTCCGATACCTACATGAGCAAGGCTATGTTCATCTTGATCTGCGGATTCCTAACGTCCTCTTTAAGGATGGCAGGATCAATCTTATTGATTTTGGACTAGCGAGAAGGATCGGTGAACCCCCTCCGCTCCAAGTACCTGCACGAAAAAAGTTCAAGCGAGACAGCTCGGCTTCCTCTGTTCAATTTAAGGATTCGAAGGAAAGCGAGGATCTTCGGGACATTGGTCACTTTATGTTGTTCATGCTCTATTCCACCTACGAACCGGATAACAACCGGAGCGCAGTCGTGGAGCGAAGCTGGCAGGAAGAACTGCATCTCTCGATTGAATTGCAGAATATGATCAAACGCTTGCTGCAATTGAGTGAACCTTACTTAAGTTCCTTGGAGTTCATGCACGAGCTGCAGTCTCTCGCTAATGCAAGAAGCCACCCCTCGGATAAGAGGGGCAGCCTTTAATTTGATTATGGGGTTTCATTTATGTTACGATCCGATTAAATTATATGGAATGATTACGAACAAGAAAGGAGGATGTTTTCGCATGTTAAGAAAGATCATGAACAAGCTTCTCCACTCTACATCCCATAGTCAGGGCCGTAAGCGTTACAGCAGTTCCGCAAAGAATTATGGCAGAAAATACAGCAGCAGTCATGGCTATTCGCGTCGTAAAGGTTCCTCATCCGATTTCAGACATAGACATGGCAACCAAGGTCATGGCTATTATAAGAACAGAAGAGGCAGCTCGAGCTAATCATTAACATAATCATGGGTCCTTCATCCCTCAAATTGTTTGAGGGATTTCTTTATGGCTTCCTTTAGTAAAAGTAGTCTATGTTGCCCAGCTTCTCATCTGATTGTGAAGTTAACCCCGTAATAGGACAATGCTAATTTACTTGCCACTCTCCGAGAAGCGTTATTTTCCCATAAAGTGCTGTACAACGGCAGCGCGCCCACCTTACGCACCTCGATAGCCCATCCCGCAACAACGGCAGCCGCATAACCTCTTCCGCGAAATTCCTCTAACGTCTCAAGCCCGGCTTCGTGTGCTCCTTCCGTAATCCGAACGCTACGGCAAACCGACACCAGCCTGTTCTCATGAACGAGCGCAACACAAGGCTGGCCATAATCGATTTCCGTGATCAGCCATTCAAAACCGGTGAGCGAATATTCGTTCATATTTTCTCGAGTGATCCATACCGTCTGTTTGGCCGGCGTTGTTATGTCAGGTATCCGATAACAGGGTCCGCTCGTATAGTGCTCAGTATGAAGGAGATTCATATAAGCCGCAAAATGTTTAGGCTTCGTCTGAATTTCATCGTTTACGATCGGCTCATCTTCAACCAGCGCCTTCAATTGCCCGGCAATTCTTTCGGGAATGTCATGGCGAAACCTGCAGATCGCGGAGCCGTCTATCGTTCGGCCCAGGAAAAACCTGGGGGCAGGCTCCTCTCCCGGCCAAGGCTCGTTGATGGTGCGAATTCGCATATCCCGGTCATGCGTAAACATCGCCTGAACATGCAATTCCATCAGCGCCGTAGCGGTTGGCGCTTTATTTATCCAATGATTCATGCTTATATCCCTCCCTTAAGAAATGAATCTACAATGTTGGCTTGCATATATCCATCGTATCAAATAAATCAAAGAACAGGTTGGGTATGAATCGCTATAATCAAAAAGACCCTGCCCCCCTATCCAGGAGGCAAGGTCAAGCACATGATCTATGTTTATTGGGTAATCCTTATATCTTCCTGCCAAGCGAGTTCCGCTGCAATCGCGGTATCAAGGCATAGGCAAACGTGAAGAGCGGGCTTAACCACAAGAAAGTTGCGTACGGCGCATATTCAATGACCGGAATTCCAAGCGTAGCAGCGAAGAAGGCGCCGCTTACCCCCCATGGAATCAGTGGGTTAACAAGCGTACCGCAATCCTCCAATGTACGGGACAACGTCTTCGCCGGAATTTCTCGGCGGACATATTCCTCCTTGAACATTTGACCAGGTAGTAGGATCGATAAATATTGTTCGCCCGTCATGCCATTTACCGCAATGGAGGATGCCCCCGTCATCAGGACAATGCTGCTCTTCCGCTTCAGCGGCTGCATGACTTTGTGGAAGAAGGCTTCAATGACGCCGCAATGCTGAAGCAGCCCTCCCAAGGATAACGCAATCAATATCAGCGATACGGACCCCATCATCGATTGCAATCCACCGCGATTGACAATGGAAGCCACGGTTTCGTTGGCTATCGTGCTCTTGTAGCCGCTCTGCATGACGCTGAACCAAACATCGACTGCCGACTGCTGCTGAACGAAGGCCGTTACGATGAGTCCGGTAACAATGCCGACAATGAGTGTAGGGAGGATCGGAATCCGCTTGATGGAACAGGCAATGACCGCAAGCGGCGATAGCAACGTTAGCCAATGAATATGGAATCCGTCATTCAGAGCAGCCTTGATTTGATTTATCGAGGTTAAATCCAGGGTATTCGCCGTTGGTGCAAGCAGGAAAAAGACCGTTGTCACGATTAGTGCCGGCACCGTGGTGTAGATCATATTGCCAATGTGGGTGAACAAGGATATGCCGGCAACCGCCGGAGCAAAGTTCGTTGTGTCGGACAGCGGCGACATTTTATCCCCGAAACAAGCCCCACAGATCACCGCTCCTGCTGCCAAGGCCGGAGAAATCCCGGTCGTTACAGCAATCCCCATGAAAGCAACGCCAACCGTACTGACTGTCGTGAATGAGCTTCCGGTAAACATCGACACCACGATCGTCACGTATAAAGCGCTCACGGCAAAATAATGCGGTTCAATATAGTCCATTCCATAGTATAAAATGGTCGGCACGGTACCGCTCATCATCCATACTGCAATGAGAATGCCGATGAGCGAAAGGATGAGAATCGGCATAATCGCCGTTTGAATGCCTTGAATGATCGCGGATTCGAGCTGCTTCCAAGAAAACCCGAACAACCGCAGCAAGGCGGCGATACCCACGGTCGTTGCCAGGAGCGGAATATGCGGCTCTGCCTTAAGAAGAAAAATGGAGACAAATAGTACTGCCAGTATAACCGCTATAAGAATGATGCTTTTTGAGAAACTGAGATGTCGTTCCATGATGCTAAGACTCCTTATACATGGTCGTGACGGGAGCTCCTTCCCGTCCGCTTGTTTTATATCGATGAGCTTTTTCGCTTTTATGCTTTTCGGCTTCTTTGCTTCTTTGCTTCTTTGCATTGAAGCGCGAATTACACTATATACGATAAATACGAACTTCGTCAATGTACGAACCATGAACAATGCATAAAAAAAAGGCGACTGCATCAAGCAGTCGCCTTTGTCTTAAACGAGTATGGTTATTATTTCGCTTGAATATAACCTTCGGCTTTCAGCAGTTCGGCGATTAGAACAGCTCCGCCTGCCGCACCGCGCAGCGTATTATGTGAGAGTCCTACGAATTTGTAATCGTAGAGGGAATCCTCGCGCAGTCTGCCTACCGATACGCCCATGCCGCGCTCGATATCACGGTCCAGCTTCGTCTGCGGCCGATTCTCTTCTTCGAAATACGTAATGAACTGCTTAGGCGCACTTGGGAGATTCAGCTCTTGCGGTCTTCCCTTAAACTGCCGCCAGCGGTCCAGGATTTCATCCTTCGAAGGTTTGTTCTCGAACGATGCAAACACGGTGGCTAAGTGGCCATCGGTTACGGGAACGCGAATGCACTGCGTCGTAATCAATGGCGATTGGGCTTTCACGATCTCCCCGTTCACAACGCTGCCCCAAATGCGCAGCGGCTCCTGCTCGCTCTTCTCTTCCTCCCCGCCGATATACGGTATCACATTGTCCAGCATATCCGGCCAATCGGTGAAGTTCTTACCGGCACCGGAAATCGCCTGATAGGTGGAGGCAACAACTTGGGTGGGTTTGTAGTCAAGCAGAGCGTGAAGCGCCGGTACATAACTCTGAATGGAGCAATTCGGCTTCACCGCGATGAACCCGGTTGTCGTTCCCAGACGTTTGCGCTGTGCGGCAATCACGTCTATATGACTCGGATTAATTTCCGGGATGACCATCGGAACGTCAGGCGTCCAGCGATGAGCAGAATTATTGGAAATGACGGGCGTCCCCGTTTTGGCATAAGCTTCTTCCAATGCCTGTATCTCATTCTTCTTCATATCAACCGCGCAAAAAACAAAATCAACCTCAGCTGCTACCTGTTCCACTTGCGAAGCATCCTGCACGATAATGCCTTTCACCTGCTCGGGGATTGGCGTCGCAAGCTTCCAGCGGCCCTGAACGGATTCTTCATACGTTTTGCCGGCTGAATTTCTGCTGGCTGAAATGGAAGTGACTTCAAACCATGGATGCCCATCCAGCAATTGCATAAAACGTTGACCCACCATACCCGTTCCACCAACAATACCGACTTTAAGTTTTTCTGACATTCGTTACTCATATCCTTTCAATCGTGGCGTCATGTTCCCCATACATCGACTCTGATCAACCGTACGGACAAAAGCATGCAGTAAATGAGCTTATCTAGATAACTATTCAATCCGGCGCGATTCGTGTAGGCTCCCTACCTAGAACCTTCATCTTTCTTGTGATATAAAAAAATCCCACCCCCAAGACCATAAGTCTTAGGGACGAGATTGTTATACTCGCGGTACCACCCCAAATTTGCCAATATGTCACCATATTCGCCTCATCGAGTACGGCATTACACGGTAATGCAGATACTCTAGCTCTGTAACAGGAGCTCCTGGCACACCATCCTCCTCTATATGAGGGTTCCGTGTGCTGCTCTGAGTCTTTTTTCAATAAAGAACGCTTTGCCCCTTTTCAGCTGCCGGAGCTCTCTGTACAAGAATTCGTTTATTTACTCGTCTCTTCATCGCATTTGTTAAGATTATTATATATAAAACCATTTCGGTGGTAAACCTTATTTATAAAATTTTCGGAAAACTCGGCTGATTTCAGGAGCTGTTACTCCAATCGATACCTGTTGGAACCAATTTATGGCTGAAGTCGCAGTGCTTCCAGTTCCATTTCCCGGTGTATCGTCATTTCCATTCTCGTTCTTAATAATATGTATTGATTCAACAACGGGTGATCGCAGCCCAAAACATGTTGGATCCGGCCAGTCATGGAATCATCTTTATACTCGTTGCTCCATTGGAACAACTCCGTGTAGAGATCGGAGAACAGCTCCTTATTCGTCGCAATAAAACGGAGGGGATGAAGATAATCACTCAGCTTCGCTTCCATCAAATCATGCAGCACCTACAGCCTGTGAACGATCAACGACTCTGCCTCTAACGTCTCACCCTTATGTAAATCCAGCGGCATCCTATTCTTCATGTCCGAAATAAGCTGACTGAACATTACTTCGGACATTTGCATAGACATGTAAATCCCACCAGTGGCTTCCCGTTCTTCTCCTTAAGTTTCTACCCATCAAAAACAAACATGCGCAATTTCCTCAGCCAATTTCTGATCTCCGCATCTCATAATCACTGTTTATGATGACGACATCTTTCCTATAAATACGGCACTTATCGATCGGTTTCGTGCATAATGCTTCAAGCTAAACGGCTATCGTTCCATCCGGACTTTCATTGCTCCTACATATTCTCCCCGCGGACGATAACTCCCCTATCCTTAGCCCGGAGTGCTGAAAATAATTTTCCTACCCCAAACCACAGAATCTCAACTAATGCGATGGCACCAACCACGTCCAGCAGGACATGCTGTTTCACGAATAGCGTGGAAACAATGATCGACCAAGCAATGATATGCACGACAACCCGATCTTTATTTGTAAAGCCTGCACTAGCTGCTGCCCCTTTTATCATCAAGTAACTGGTCAGGACATGGATGCTTGGGAAACAGTTGTAGGGATTGTCGGTACTATACACCAGGTTTACAAACCAATCAAGAACCCCTGTGCCCATAAGTGGCGGTCGCTCTACCGTCGTCTGGAACAAGAAAAAGATAATGTAACAGGCAATTAGTCCAATACACTGGGTCAACAGTGTTCGATAATACACATTGCGATCTCTGGCACAGAACAAAAACAGCATGATAATGATAAAAGGGTACCATACCAGATAAGGTATAATGAATATCGGTACAAACGGAATCACGGTGTCAAGATCCGTCACTAGGCTTTTTACTGGCGTATGTGCATGGTTTAAGACACCATAAAAAATGTTGAGCACAGGAATGGCCAGGATCCATAGCAGCGGGAGATATGACTTCCATTTTAAGTTCATTGGCTTCCTCCCTTCTTCGACTCTTCAGTCTCTTTAAATATATGAAACAACAACGCAATTGCGCCACCTGTTTTTGACATTAACCAACGATTTCAGCCGTAATATCATATGGTTTGAATGTTAATCCGGATAACTACCATGGTCTCTCATCTTCACTTGCGTTTAGCTTAAGATCATCCCCTCATTTTGCACGACGAATTTGCCGGTAACTTCACAATATACCATGTCGTGAAGCAAGGCTCAAGTCAATACCCCATCTTCATGTCAGTAAAAATCAACCATACAGACAAATCGAGCAAGTCCATTGCTGGACTGCTCGATTGGATAAGTTACTGCGTATAATCGATTTTCCCATTAACAATCGGCATATTCCCCTAATTCAATCGTTCCCCGCTTCTCCCTGCCTCCTTGGCCCCGCCGAGCATAAACCATTCGATGCTTCCGTTAAGCTCACACAAACAAGCAGCCCCTCACGGAGCTGCTTGTTCAAGTTTAGTTAATTTTGGTAAACAACCACTTCTGTGCATCCGTCCCATTGTCCGTCCACTGCTGGACAACAGCCCCATCTGCTGTTGAAGAACTGGCTACATCGACTGCCAGTCCGCTCACCTTGGACACAAGTTTATAATACCCTCCGCCCACATCAACGATCTTCCATCGCTGCGCATTCGATCCATTATCATCCCATTGCTGCAGTTGAACGCCAGTGGATGTAGATGAACTCGGCACGTCGAGAACTTTTCCGCTGTGTACGGCTGTTAGCTTGTAGTAACCGTCTCCGGTGCTTTCTACTCTGAACCTTTGATTATTGGCGACGTAGTTGGTCCATTGCTGTATCTTGGCTCCACTTGCCGTGGAGACATCCACAACATCCATCACTTTGCCGCTCGCCTTGGAAGCGATCGTGTAAATCCCATTACTGATCACGTTTGATGCACCCGTGTCCTGATAGACGCGTACATAATCCACCAACATCTGCGATGGGAACGGTGTGGAATTGTTCGGACTTCCAGGCCAATTTCCGCCGACCGCCAGATTCAATAATATAAAGAACGGGCGCTGGAATTCCTCGGTATTACCGGTTCCATTCTCAATATAGAACTCATTGAACTGCTGGCCGTCCACGAACCAACGGATATATTTAGAGTCCCATTCTATGCTGTAGACATGGAATTGGGAGAAATCCAAATTGCCGGACACTCGTCCAAAATCGGCATGCCCTCCTGCATCCCAGTGTACGGTACCATTCACGTAAGGGTTATTGTTTACCCGTTCCATAATGTCAATTTCTCCGCTTTTCGGCCAGCCAACCGAACTGATATTGCTTCCGAGCATCCAAAACGCCGGCCACAAGCCTTGACCCGAAGGCAGCTTGATCCGCGCCTCCACTTTCCCGTAAGTAAAGCTCTTCAAGTCTTGGGTTTTTATCCGGGCAGAAGTGTAATTCATCCCGCCATAAGATTCCTTCTGCGCTGTAATGACAAGGTTACCGCCAGTAACCTGCACATTCTGTGCCCGGTCGGTATAATACTGCAGCTCATTGTTTCCCCATCCGCCGCTGCCGGTACCGATTTCCGGTGTCCAATTGGCTCTATTGAGCGAGGTTCCGTTGAACTCGTCACTCCATACCAAATTCCAGTTCGGTGCGGCATTGGTTTTGTTGACAGGCAATAGAACGACCAGAAGACTGAACAGTATAACTACACATATTCCTTTTCTTAGCATCATGTTCCCTCCTAATTATCATCGGATTATGGCTTCATGGATACCAGTGCAACTCATAGCTGTTCTTCAAGCGAACCGTCTACTGAAGCTTCGAATCACCTCTCTTTCTGTTCACCATTGTTTGCCATACAACCAATCTATGATGGTAGATTCACTTGTTGTTCGAGGATATAACACTTGAAATAATACGCTTACATTTCCATTATAAGACCATTATATACCACTATCAACCTCATTTTATATTTTTTTACAATCTATACATCCCTATCCTATCAGAAAAAGCCGGCTGCAAGCGCCGGCTTAGAGTTTCCCTCGATCACATTTGTTATTCCCACCAATCGTTCCACTCTATAGACGTAGAATATCGCTCATCGGTTTGTAGTTTTTGTTGACAGTCAACCGTAATGATGAGTTCACCCTTATGTTCCCCATTATCGTCTGGCGGAACAACAATAACCTGAACTCTCGCAGGGGGATCAGGTTATTAGAGACAACATGATATCGTCAATACTTATTCACGACATATCATGAGTTTGTTGCCATCGGGATCCTTCACGACGAACCAATGATTATGCTCAATTTCCGTCACGAGTTCCACTCCGAGCTTTTTCATGTAGGTTAATGATCCTTCCAGGTCCTCTGTCAGCAGCATGAACGCAGGAGTATCGATAGACGGCGCTCCCCCCGGCTGATCTCCTCCCCACTTCGGCATGGTATCCAGGATCACGCCCGTTCCTTCCATGGGCAAAGGGCATAGATGACCATTCATCACCTGGCAATCATCTTCCGCTATTCCGAGTACACGGCAGTACCAGTTGCGCGACCTTTCGATATCCCGAACCGGAATGAAAATGCTGCCTACTTTGTTCTTAATCGGGCTTGCCTGTGCATGGTTGTGACCATCCTGCATTTGTTCGTTCATTGTTTTGCCTCCATGGATCATTTTTAACACGCGGGGTGTCGTAAACGGACGATACCCTTCCGGCTGCACTTTTTCGATAGGCAATCGGCTCATCAACTCCCTCCATTCTTAAGCCTATGACATGATTTGAACAGGAACATAACACTTCACTTTGAAAATCCCGTGGTCCGCCTCTTCCTTAGGTAAGTAACTCGCAAACCAAGAGCGCGCTGGATCTGGCCTATACTCGGTTGACATAGCGAGCCATCGATCCACTCTTTCAAGTAAACCTGTCATTGTGCCATAAGCACCTGACTCCAGACAGGCATACATTCCGCCTTCCAGCTCAACTTGTAGATCGACTTCTTCATGGGAAGCAAGAAACTCCTCAGGAGGGGCTATATAAACCTCGTACAAAGAGCTTTCGTCCAGCAGTCCACCGTCACAGTGCATGAATACACGAATTCGCGAATCTTCAATTAATCCATTACGAAATAACCAGGAAATGGAATCTTCATCCGCTTGTTTGACGCAGTCTACACCCGTTCTTCGAAAACGCATCACCTTAAGCGAAGACAACTCCACGATTTCAATACGCTTCACCAGCTTACTTCGTTCCACCGGAAGATATAGCTTCATCCGAACGATTTGATCCCGGTTCAGCGCATATTCTTCAATGAATTCATGCTTTCCTTGCTCAAACACACTGCGGGGCAGCCATTCAGAGAACAAACGGTTCCAGGTGTTCTGAATACAGTCTTCCGCCACCGATGGGGATCTAGCTACTGCATAAAGGCCGCCGTCCAGCGTTATGGAATATAGCTCCGGATGCTTCATCATCTCGGTGTGGTCCATCAGGTCTACAGCGAGCAGCTGATAACCGAATGGCTTGGTATCACCTTCCATATCCACGTTCCAACCGAAGAGCCTCAAGCCATTCATGTCGATACGGTATGAAGACAATAATTCGCGAAAATGATCAATCGCCACGGTTTCTATGCCACTCTCAAACTCGGAAACAAACAGATAGCCGATCCCTTGCTGAGGATTCAGACGGATAACCCTTACCTCCGGAAATCGTTCTGATAAGTCCCGCTCTTCCATATAGCTTACATGTTCATTCAGATTCATCCATTCGAAACTGTAAACCAACTGAGATCTCCGGTATTGTCCTGGAGTCAGTCCCGTGAGCCTCTTGAAGGTTTTAATGAATGCCTGGTAGGACTCAAATCCGCAGCGGTATCCGATATCGATTGTCGGCAAGTCGGTATCCCGCAAGCAGATGGCGGCTTCGTTGATTCTGCGTTTACGTATGTACTCCTTGATGGGGTGTCCCGTCAGGCTATGAAACAATCGGTATAAATTGGGCAATGACATGGCCGCCACGCCGGCAATTTCCTCGAGTGACAGCGATTCTGTTAGATGATCTTCGATATAATCAATGGCGCGTTGAACGATTTCACCGCTCTGCATTTCAAGTTCTTTTGCCCCCTATCTGTATGGATTGGCTATGAGGTCATCATACCAAATTCCTTGGAGCAAAAACTGTACTTTTTTATCAAAAAAATGAGATGAATGATTTGTTTAAAACAAAAATGCTATCTTATTCGTAAATTTGGTTACTGGATAAGAAATGTAACAGTCTTTCATCAAAATGACGAGCATGTTGTCCAATCCAGATCAAATGTCCCTACGAGTCGAGCACGTTAGCTTCTGCATGTAGAATACAAGATTGAGCTTGCTCAACATGAGTTAAGGGGACAACACTATCATTTTTACTACGCTGGACCAGCGTCGGTGCACGAATACTCCTTAATTCGTTCGTATAATCGGTTTGTGACTGTTCCAAATCAATGAGGAATCCTGAATAGGAACGTTGTCTGTTATTCATTTTTCGAAATTCCTCCAATGATTTCTCATCAAGTCTTTCGCGGATTTCACTAAAACGGAGCTTGGAAAAGGATGGCAGCATTAATTTGAATGTAGTTCGTGGCAGTATATTGTTTATTAATGCAATCATGTTCCACGTTTTTTTCTCAACGCTGGGTTTAAAAATATGACGTCCGAGTTTATATTCTTTGTCTTGGGGTTTGAGCCAGGGTTTAGTGACGGCACTCTGAAGTGTCAAACTTGCAACACGGTCAGGAAACATAGCCGCAAAGCAAATACCGGTTGGTCCACCCGCCGATACTGCTATAATATGTACACGCATGGGCCTACACGAAGGTCGGAACCAAAAAAAGTGCTGGCATTCACGCCAACACTTCCTCACGGGATATTTTCTCAACATTGAACAGTATAATAGAAGAACTTTAACGATCTCGATTTACCATGTAATTTAATAAATGCTTGAGAAACGCCGTATTGCGCGGCATCTCCTGCAGCGCCTCCATGGCCTGGCAATAATGCTCCCACATTTCCCGACTGGCGCCTTCCTGACCCAAAATGCTCACAAAGGTCGATGTGTTGTTCTCCACATCCTGTCCTCCGGGTTTCCCGAGCTGCTCCAAATCCCCCTGCACATCAAGCAAATCATCCTGGATTTGAAAGGCAATGCCCGCATGGTAAGCGAATTTTTTCAGTGTCGCAATTTCGCTCTCCTTCACCTGAGCAAGGATGGCAGGCATAACGAGAGATGCCTCAAACGCAATGCCCGTCTTGTAATAACAGACCGTATTCAGCTCCTCCAAGGACAATACCTTCCCTTTTGAATTCAAATCCATCGCCTGGCCCGAACACATATCTCCAGCCCGTTGGGACGAATATTGAATCAGCTTCAGTACCGTTTTCGGATCAAACCCTTCAAGAGACGATTGTTCTTCGATGGCCTTCTGAATCAGGAACAAACCGGTAATTTCCGCCGTGGCGCTATCATGAACCCGATGCAAGGTCGGTCGCCCTCTACGGGTAGAGGCGTTATCCTGGGACGGCAAATCATCGAATATCAAGGAAGCGGTGTGCATGTATTCAAGCGACCTCAGCAGCGGCACGATGGCGGAAGCTCGCAGTCCGTATTCTTTAACGGCCATGACCCAAGTCAAGGTAGGTCTTAGACGTTTGCCATCCCCTTCGAGCGTATAATTGGCGGCATCAATCAACGACTCTTTCATTGGAGGAATGCCAGGAAGTTTCGCAATTTGCAAGCTGTTGTTGATCTCATTCCGAACGGTTTTAAAGGTATCGATAAAAAGATCCTTTTCCTTCCGCTCGTTTCTGAGCACCGTAACCATCTGGTCCCGCAGCAATTTATCGAAGAAATCCACCTGATCGGCTTTTAGAACCATTTGCTGGATGAGCCGATTAAATTCCGGGTTCCCGGATGCAAAAATATCCATGATTTCGCTGTATTTCTCTGCTCCGACCCGTTCTTTACAACGCTTCAGGCCATTGATGGCCCGGTCCAGCATTACCTCTCGCGTCTTGGCGTCCGAGTGATACACGTTATGAATCAGGTGAGAGATAACCGCCCAATACATTTCAAAAGGATTGATAAGATCCGTACGCTGACCGCGATATTTTAAATAATAAGTGTACGGTGTTACCGCTCCGTCTTCCATATCCTGAAACATATCGGCAAAATCATCGGCCAGTTGGTTGTAGATACCGTAAAAGAATGTCCGGTCCTCAAAACCTTCATCCGCCGACGCGCTGATGACGGAACGGACAATCAATCGGGAGGACGATGATTTCAGAATGATCGGCAGATAGATTTCCTCGTTGCTGTAATTGGGATTGGCGAGATCCTTAATACGGTCAATATGCTGAGAATGAAAAAACACGTTAGACTGCTCAAAAAAAGTCTGCTGCGTTTCCGGGCATTGGTGTCCCTGAATATACTCAAATGCATCTCGAAGCTCCTTATGAACGAAATGAACGAGATCCATGTTTTTCCCGCTCCATTGACCCATCTCCGGAACCGTTCCAGTGAGAAGCGCCTGTCGTATCATTTGGGAGTATTGTTCCTTCTCCTGATCGTTCAAGACCCCTGAATCGAGCAGATCGTCTATAAAAGGATAGGTCAACCCGTAGGAATAACCCAATCGGATGGCATCATCAAGACGGGCCGAGCGCTCCGCAGGCGATGTCCCGACACTCATATCTTCGATGACGTGCATAACTACACCGACGATAATTTTGATCAATTTGCGTTGGGCTTGGTCCGCATCCATCTCCTCCGGAATATGGGTCGCCACATGCTTCAGTTTGTTGATGACCCAAATGACGGCATCTTCGATACCTTCCTTCTGGGCCCATCGGTACAGCCCGGCCAAACTCATATAATCCGGCGTGTCTCCTCCATTCGAGCCGGTGGAGCGAAGCAAAAGTTTTTTGGTATCGTGAGCAACGCGCCCTATTCTGGCCTTCGTGTCAGGCGAGTCCAGAGCCATACCCAGATCTCTCATGTAAATATAGGAAATGCTTCGATCCAAATAACTATCCAATTCACCTGTATAATGGAGCCATCCGATATATCTATAATAATCCCGGGTATCCGGTTTCTTCTTTCCCGGCGATAAAAAAGACAGCCATGAAGGACGACGAATATGCTTCCTTTTCCACAATAGAATGTCTTCTGTCAGGATCGGCACATAACTCTTTTCCTTAACCTGAACATAAAGTGATGCAAAATACTGTGCTGCCTTCTGTTCAGCCCGCCGATATCCCGTATCGGCATAATCTGTATACGCCACATTCATAAGATGGAATCCCTCAACTTCTTAAGTGTTTAACATGTTCCCATGTTTATAACCTATATACGTAGAAGTTTCATTCGGGTTACATTTCAGTTTCAGCGTTGAAACAAATCGATGCCCTGGATCCAGAGGTCCATAGCTTCCGTTACTTCGATCAACTGCTCTGCTGGGGTTAAGGAAGCTTCGTTGTCACCCTTTTGGAAACCGTAAGAACCGAATTGTCCGTGATTGCCGCCTGCAATATCCACGTATGTTGTCTCATCCGGCAGATTCTTTCTTGCAGCTTCCCATTCTGTTCGATCGAGAATGCCATCCTTCGTACCGGTGATCTGAAGTGCGGACATATTTAATCCGTTTAGCTTGCCTCCATCATCCGCGTAGGAAGCCATGAAGTAAACCCCGTCAATGACATCCGGATGTTCAGAAGCATATCTCGCAGCAAAAACGCCGCCTAGAGAATGCCCGCCAATGACATAACGGCTCCCTTGATGCTCCGATATGAAGGAATCCGCCTTATTCTGTCCGAACACGGCGAGATTCAAAGGCATGGATGCAATGTACACGCGATGCCCCTTCTCCGCCATTCTCTTGGCAAAAGGCGCATAACTTTCGGGCTCCACCAATCCACCCGGATAAAAAATAATGTCAGGCTGGATCACCTCCCCGCCCACCGGCTCGAAACGATAGCCGTCCTTAAGGTGTTCGACGACAACTTCCGGATCACTTCGAAACACCGCTTTAGCTTCATCAAGCGGCTTGTAAGTAAGAGAATCCAGTATGACACTGGCTGCTATGATTACCATGGCTATTATAGACAGGGTCCATATGACGATCTTGAGCCCTCTTTTGCTCCTCGATTTATGGGTTTGCTTCATTCCCATCACGGTCCCTTCCATCTCGGTATGTCGATTATTTAATTATACCGCAGGGTTAATTCAAATCCTATCGATCCATTCCAAACAGAAGAAGGCTGCCGATTGGATCTGCAGCCTCGATTACTACTGAATTAGGAACCTGATCTTACAAACCGGAACCAGCCAAAATCGAATTGGCTTCCCGGCAGGAAGATGAACGTCACCTTCTGTTTGCCGGTTACATGCTCCAGATCAAACAATTGCTCTTCGTATCCAACAGACCGCGTAAATTCAACGAGCTGGTTGCTTTCTCCTTCCGAATTGGCAAAACGGATATGAATCGTGTTCTTATCTACGACCGAACGGCCGTATACAATCAGTTTCGATGCACCTGTTTCTGAGAAATCGATCGGGTCAAACTCGAGGGAAACATTATTTCCGATACCTTCAACAAACTTGTTGTCCATAATCGTAAAGGTATCTCCATAGATCCGATCGCAATCTGCGGCAAAATTCTGCTCGAAGGCTCTATCCCCCACGTGAAAATAAAACCCTTTGATGTGCACCTTCTGACGAAGGACAAAGCATATCGCCGTGATCCCGCGCAGCTTCTTGGACAACTGGTAGGTTTCTTCCTGATACACGTTCCACTTGGACTCTTTCTGATAAATACAATCGGCCAGCAAGAAGCTGCCCTCCTCACCGGGCATCCCTTCCCAGATTTGCAGCGAGTACGCTTCGCTTGAGAGCGCAAATATCGGAATGGTAATTGTATCGGAGCCATGGGGACCGAAATCGATGTCCCGAAATCCGACTTGCGTCTCACCGTCTCTACTCGTAGCTACGCCTCTTTCGTTCCCGTTTCCCACATCACCTTGACTGTAGTCATACAGTCCTGCCGAAATGAAGGAGTATGGGTCTTTGTAGGCCGCCCCCAAACCATCGACTTGAAATTCAAGCTGGGATATGAGCTTGGTCTTATCCGTTCCGTTCCGACTCGTACACCTCAAACGAAACTCACCGTCGCCAAGGGCAGTCACGATGGCTTCATGACCAGCGGCTTCCACACTGGCGATATTGGAGTCAATACCGGCATCATTCACGACAGCCCATTCAACCTCTTGATAAGAGGTTTCCGGCGGATGTAACATGGCACGCACCACCACTTGCCGATTGGACGGATGAAATGTTTGACCTCCTTCGCTGATCAGTTCAATCTTGCGAAGCGGAAGCTCAAGCAAACTCCCCGTCAGGCACGGCCCATCTTCGTTACTCATGCTTGCTGATATGCCCGTTGTCACTTCTTCCTGTGCGGGAATGGATGTCAAATGCAGGCATCGGCTCTCTAAACCAATCGAAGACACTTCGATCTGAATTTGGCCAGCCTCCAATGTGGATCCGATGATCGCCATTAGCTTGCCGCTGAACAGCCTTCTGCTTCGGCCTTTGTACGGATCATAATCCGTGCTGTCCCCATTATCGAGTCCAAGCAATCGTCCGACACTCGTGACCTGGACTTCCACCCGGTTATTCGCATTCTCGACAGCATGGCCGTTCTCATCTTCCATCGCGATTTCGACGAAGATGAGGTCTGCTCCATCGGCTGTTAATTCTTCTTTATCCGGGCGCAAAACAATGCCCTTGGCATCGCCAAAAGAGGTTCGTATATCCGTAGCCACGATACGTCCTGCTTCGTCATAAGCGATCGCTTTCAATTCGCCTTTCACATAAGGAATCTTCCACCAGCCCACAAGCTGTCTTCCGTGTGCATGGTCAATATCTTGTTTACCGATGGTTTCCCCATTAAGCTGCAACTCGACCCTTGGCGCATTGGAACAGATGCGAACATCGATCATTTGACCGTCGTTGAAATCCCAGTATGGCAGCAGATGCACCATGGGCTTTGTTTTATAATCCGTCCAGGCCGCTTGATAGATATAATAGGAATCCTTCTTGAAGGTTGCCGTATCCATCTGACCAAAATAAGAGTTTTTGGTATGATACGGCGTAGGTTCTCCAATATAATCGAATCCGGTCCATATAAACTGTCCCAGCGAGAAAGGCGTATCCCGCTCAGCCAGAATGCACGCCTCCGCCGATTTCGCTCCCCAACTGGTCGAGCTGTTTCCGAGGGAGGAACACTGCTCGTCATCATCGGCCAGAATGGACTTCTCATACGGGAAATGATAAATGCCTCTGCTTTGTACGACCGACGCAGTCTCGCTGCCATAGATGATCCAATCCGGATGTTCCTGATGATGCTTCTCGTAATATTTCTCGGCATAGTTATAACCTGCCACCTTTACGATGTCTGCACAATGCTGAGCGTTCTCCCAAGGCATATAATTCGATCCGATGGTAACGCTTGCATTTTGCTTGGGATCGTATCGCTGGACCTCTGTCATCAGCATCCTTGTTATGTCCTGCCCCCTCTCATCCGCATGGGTATCATATATTTCATTCCCGATACTCCACATTATAAGGGACGGATGGTTCCGATCCCGTTTGACCCAGCTCTTCACGTCATGCTGAACCCAATCCGGGAAAAACCTTGCATAATCATATGGGGTTTTCGGACGTTCCCACATATCAAAGGCTTCCGATACGATCAGCAGCCCCATTTCATCCGCAAGATCCATCCATTCCTTAGCAGGCATATTGTGTGCGGTGCGGATCGCATTAGCTCCCATGTCTTTCAGAATAGCAAACCTTCTGGCTAAGGCCGTTTTGTTAAACGCTGCTCCCAGAGCTCCGAGATCATGATGCTCGCATACGCCATTCAATTTCAGTTTGCTGCCGTTCAGGAGAAAACCCTGATTTGGATCAAGCTGAATATGGCGAAATCCCACGTTGTGCGATACCGATTCTACAATTTCATCGTGCCAGCCTGCTGGGAGATCTGTTCCAGTCACCCTCATCTCGGTAACCAACTGATACAAATGAGGTTCATCCGGGCTCCATAGCCTTGGACGCTCTACAGCTAAAGTTTGCGTATTCGTTATATTGCCTGCGCTGCTAGCATTGACTCGATCTGACACCTCTGCGATCCTCTGACCATCCTTCATGATGATGTGGTTGATAACCACATCATCAACGATGTTCACTTCCGTGTCGACTTCGACCAACCATCCATTTTCCTGACATACTGTTGATATATAAATGCCGTCTGTTGTGATATGGTTCGCTTCCCTTATCTTTAACCATACATTACGATAGATGCCCGCGCCCGAATACCATCGGCTGTTCGGACTTTGGTGTACAACCTTCACAACGATGACATTCTCCCCTTCGATCAGGAAATCCGTTATTTCGTGTTCAAAGGAGGAATATCCATATTTCCATTCACCCACGTAATGACCATTGACATAAACCGAAGAATCCATATAAACACCGTCAAAACACAGCAGAACCTGAGCGCCTTCGTAATTCCACGACCATTGCTTCCGGTACCAGCCCATGCTGTTTTCATATAAACTCTCCGTGTTATAAATAAGCCAATCATGGGGAATATCCACGGGTTGGAATATAAGATTTGCCGAATCCGTATGGTCAAGACTGCTTTTTGCAAATGTCCATCCATCATTAAACAATGTTTTTTTGTTCATGAGTGGTATCCACCTTCTTCATTTATTTAATAAATCCAATGTAAGCAGCATATTGAAGCCAGTCTATCCTACTATATCAGGATGCTTTATCATTTGGGCCCGCTCTTACAAAGGTTCTAAAGTTTTCAAAGGATATTCTTTAATCACCCTATTCTGTTCACCCATACAAAAAGGAGCCCTTTGACTGCAGCAAACGTCAGAGCTCCTTGCTTGTTATAATGTAAATATGAAAAAGAGATCAAGACAACTTGATCTCCTCGATGAGCGCCGAGTGTTAGTGCAAGTACCCTGCCTCCACTTCGTCCAAAACTTGTCTTGCTTGTTCAATCCACATATCGTCCACCGATGCGTCAGGGTCGATCGGAGCCTGGAATTGATCAAAGAGAGCTCCCAATAAACGAGGTGCCGCATGCTTGTCGGTTCCTGTATTGTATATATGTCTAAACACGAATGGACGGCCGAGCTTTATCGTAGCATGGCAGCCGCCGCATTCGCCATCTAAGCTGCCTTTGGTTACCAGAAAAGGGATCCGAAGCCACACCATCCGCTCCTGATCCAAGCGCCGGTCCAGATAACCATGCTTGTAATCCCAATTGCCGGCTAACGTAAAATCATGTTTACATAGATAGGTATCTATATTCACAAAACGATCTTCAATATTCTCCAATCTCGATTCCAAATTTATCATGTGCGCCCACCTTATGTTTTTAGTCCTAGGATGGACTTGAATTCCAAATCGTATACGAACAACGTATACGAATTCAACATGACGAATCATCTACATATGTGCTGAGTCTCACTTTCTACCTCTACTAGTGACTCCTCTCCCTTAAATTACTAGTTGTTATGATGTATGCTTTCGAATCTCCTTCAAAACCCATAAATTGAATGACGTTCGTCATTAAAACAGTGACACTAGGCCATATCGAAGTCATAAACACAACTTTCTTCCTGAGTAGTTAGCCTTAATTTTGTTCGAATTCATATAATTTATATCATTTAGTTATACTTTACCAAATATGTCGTAGTTCCTTTTATACCGATCATTCGTTCGCTGTGCTCCTCGCTGCCTGTCCTGTAAGAACAAGGGCTCATCTTTTTTTGAGGTATCAATGCTATAATAACCCCGTTTACTAAATAGAGAATACGCGGAGTTCTCGTAGAGAAACGGAGGGAAAACATGAAAGTGAAAGGTTACCCGCTGCTTGCCAGTCTCTTGGCTGTCATGCTTCTGGTGGGGCTTCATACCCCGGCTTATGGGGAAAATGCTACAAAAAAAGCAACTTGGATCTGGCAGACGGATCTGATTCAGGATGGCGGCGAAGAACTTCTTCGTTTTTCCAGAGAAGAGGGAATTAATCTAATCTTCTTACAGATTGATCGTCAACTGCCGTCTGAAATTTACGAGGCATTTATACAACGTGCGCATGAGAATCAAATCGCAGTGCATGCTTTAGGTGGAGATCCAAGATGGGCCCTCACCGAACATCGGGAAGATATGCTCGGACTCGCGGATTGGGTGGTGAACTATAACGGCAAGGTTTCGGCCGGTGCCCGATTTGACGGAATCCATCTTGATATAGAGCCGTATGTACTTGCCCAGTGGGAGGACGAGAAGGACAAGATCATCAGCACTTGGGAACAAAATCTGGAGGTGTTCCTGAATCAAGTGTCCGGAAACGAGCTGGAACTCGGAATCGACATCCCCTTCTGGTTTGATCAATACTCCTTGGAGAATGGCACCAATCTGAATGAGTGGCTGATCCGTACATTTGACCATGTTACCGTGATGGCCTACCGGAACGAAGTAGAATCCGAGCATGGAATACTGGAACTGACGCGAGATGAGCTTGAGCTTGCCAACAGGCTTGGTAAGCAGATTCTTATTGGGGTTAACACGAAGGAAATGCCGGGCGAGTCTCACACCAGCTTTTATGGACATGGTAAGGACAGAATGAACGAGAAACTGGAGCATCTGTCGGGTGTGCTCGGTTCATATGCATCCTTTGCCGGGATCGCTATCCACGATATCCGCAACTGGCAAAACATGTCCGATGATGGGAGCGTACCGCCAGACGATAACGAACCTACTTCCCCATCACCGGACCCCGATCCGAATCCTGAACCGGGAGAAGGCGGTCGCGTGCCAGATGCGGATCCGGTTACACGGGACCCTATCGTAAGAGGCACGTATATATGGGAAGCTCATGAAGTGATTCAGAACAGTCAGGAAATTCTTGATTTTGCGAAAGAGAAAAACTTGAACTGGCTGTATGTAAGACTGGACCTGGAGCAACCGTACAGTTCGTACTCTTCGTTTGTTAAACAAGCGGCTGCTGCCGGAATCGAAGTTCATGCCCTGGGTGGTCATCCGATATGGGCACTTGAGGAGAACCGACCCAGAATGCTGCGATTGGTTAATTACGTAAAGAACTACAACCGCGCAGTGGAAGGCAATGAACGTTTTCATGGCATTCATTTGGACATTGAGCCTTATGTGCTGCCTGCGTGGAGGGAAAATTCGCAGCAGGTTATTTCCGAATGGACCGCGAATCTGGATGCCTTTGTTACGGAATTGAAAAAGGACTCCAATCTGGAAGCAAGTATGGATATGGCTGTGTGGCTGGATAAATACAAAGTTACCGGTCAAGATATGTCGCTCAGCAAGTGGATGATCAACCGAATGGACCATGTTTCACTCATGGCCTTCCGGGATGTAGCGGAAGGATCGAACGGGATTGTCGCAGTCTCTAAGGAAGAGATTGCATTTGCCGATGAATTGGGCAAACCGATCAAGATTTCCGTCGAGATCAAAGCCAGCCATGAAGGCGATCATATTTCCTTCTATGAAGAAGGAGCAGCTTACATGGAGGAAGAGCTTGCCAAGCTGCCTGATTTATTGAAGGATTCACCTTCCTTTACCGGTAGCGTGGTGCATGCGTATACTTATTGGAAGAATGCTAAGCCTTAAGAGGTAAGAAACTGAATAACCCCATCGCTCTTGAACGAGCAATGGGGTTATTTTATTGACGCGTTAGGAGGCGTAACTCGCTCTTATCAACAGGGGGGGCATAAAACGTCATAGTCTCATGTACTCTTCTTCGCAAGCGTTCTCTGGGCTCGCTTTACGATGCGCTCGGTTTCCTTGGTTCCGGAAGATGACTGCCACTCCCGGCATAGCTGAATCACCCAATCCGGATTCGTTTTACTGGCATCATTAAGCCAATTCGCTACAGAATCCTGCACATATTTGACCGAATCGGATTTCACCGCATCCAATAGCGGCCGAGCAATGTCCGGGTTCTCTTTTAGTTCGGCAATATGTTTGGCCCAGACGCCTTGCGGGCGAATCACTTCAATTGCAAATCTCCTAATGTACATATTCTTGTCATGAACCCAAGACGATAACAAACGTATAGATTGCCTTAATTCGCTCGCGACAGAATCCCTAACAGCCATCCATGATATTTCACGCACGCCAAAATGTTCATCTGCTGCAAACGCCTTTATTCGGTCCAGCTTCTGTTCAAGGTCCAGCTGATCTAACCCAACCATATAGGCTGCCCAGCAGCGAACGCTGTCTGAACGGTGTTTAGACAGACTGTTTACGATATCAAATTGTTCAGTCTTCGGCATTTGCTCCTGCAGATTCATCCAGGAATCGGCAATCGCCGGGATGATTTTTGTCACCTTGTCTTCAATCTGAACCAACCTCGATAACATTTCATCTCGCTGTTTTTGTAATCCAAACTCGTCCAATACATTTTTCAGCAAGTTCAAGTGATCTACGGCAAGCCATTCTGTCAAATTCACCGTTTCCAATCGCCCTTGCTGTAGTAGCACCTTAACTTCTTCAGGAACCTCACTCACCTTACGAGCACCTTTCCTGTGCAATAATGCACGGTCTATCGATATCTCTTCATCGTTGATTTCCATCCCGATCCAGTCTCCTTAATCTATTATATAAGTTACAGAATAAACGGGATCCAGATCAATGGATGTAATGCAGCTTACAACTTACGTTGTTCAGCTCAATCTCGTCATGGCGTAATCCCGATGAATGTAAATCGTTCGAAATCCGGTCTTGATCACTTTCGCTTCCGATAGCTCTTTTAATACCAATGTGACAGCCTCCCGAGTTGCTCCGACCAAATTCGCAACTTCTTGATGCGTCAGTGGCAGATCGATTCTATAGTACTCGCCGCTACCCTCCAGATCAAATTGATTGGACAGGTTTACGATCACGTGCAGGATTTTTTCATGTAGTTTACCCAACGCCAGGTTTTGCGCAAGACTGCTCATATGTACCAAACGGTCACTCAAGACCTTCATCATATTGAGCATGAATTGAGGGTGTTCGATCAGAAAGTTCTCAAATCGCCGCTGATCGATCATACAGATATCGCATTCTACCAGCGTTTCAATGAATACCTCCCGTGTACCGAGCGATAAACCGTTTAATTCACCAAACACATTCCCTTCGCCCAATATGTCCAGCGTAAATTGCTTTCCTTCTGTGTTTAACCTGTACAAGCGAACTCTACCCTTTTTCACAAAGTATAATCGTTCCGTGAAGGTTTGCGGTGTTTGTATGAATGTATGTTTAGGATAGATTGTAATGGAGGTTAGCTCATCCATCACGACCAAATCATCTTTCGATAAGGAATGAAGCAAGTTGAATTGCGACAGATATTGAATGTTACTCATGATTTACCTCCGAGATCATATGCCCGCATAGGCTCTTTCATGTATTGTATAATTTTTCTGCTGCTAGTGGCCACCCATCTAGCAATATCATGGCAAAAAAGCCTGATTTCTCAGGCTTCATCATATACGCATATTTATCGATATAAGGTTTCACCGTGGTTACGAAGCCCGCCGTCTCTTTTCAAACAAATGCTCGCCCCTGACCCACATATGATATAAATACTCGAAGCTTCCCGCAAGTACTGCAATCAGCAGGACCTCCGAGAAATCAAGGGTCCAGTTCGCAACACCGCCAATAATCCACAGCACTATAAATACCAATCCGGCATCGGCAATCGTTGCCATCATATTGCTGGTACGTGGCAGAATAAATAAATCTCCCACCAAATAAGCAACGATGCCAATTCCTAATGCCGTCAATATAGCCCCTGTGAACGAAGCATCGGTAAGTGCAACCAGCAGTGCCGTAATCAAAACTCCATGCACCAATAACTTAACAAGCAGTTTCATAAGCGATACACTCCTTTTGCGGTAGTGTATCCCTTTTGCGTGTTTTTACTCCTGACCCTGGTCCCTAACCGTGGGAAAACCCTCATTCATATCGGCGCTGTTCCGAACCAGTTTGATTTCCATAACCGTGCCGTGGCCAAGCGTGCTATGAACCTGAATATGTCCTCCATGCGCGATCACAATGTCATGTGTAATAGCCATGCCAAGACCTGACCCTTTATGGAGTTCCCCCGTATTGGTCCCACGGTAATATCGATCGAAGATTCTTCCGAGCTCCTCCTGCTTAATGCCTTTTCCATTATCCTCCACACGAATCAGGATATGCTCTTCATTCTTCTCGACCTGGACCTTGATCGAAATATCCTCACGGTTATGAACTATCGCATTATAGATCAGATTGGTGATTGCTCTACGTATCAGAATATCGTCAACCTCGATTTTAATGACTTCATGACTGCTGCTAAAATCAATGTCCCGGTTGGCGTATCTCGGGTCATTCAGGGTATCGATCACGACATTGCGTACCAGGCTTACGAGGTTTACATTTTTCTTATTCAACGTCAGCTTTTTATTCCTCAAGCGGGTCGACAGATTCAAGTCCTCGATTACGTCTCGCAAATATTTGGACTTTCCTTCGATGATCCCGGCATAATCCCGTATTTCATCCATCGAGAACTGATATTCCGTGTCCTTTATCATCTCCGCATAGCCTTGAATCGAAGCAAGAGGCGTTTTGATATCATGCGAGATATTGCCGATCCATTCTTCCTTCATCGCATCCAATTTCTTTCTTTCCTTCTCGCTTGATTTCAGCTCTTGAGCCAAAAAATTGATATTGGCAAACACGTCCTTATATATCCCTTTAGGTTGATGATAGACGTTATAATTACGGCTAGCCAAACGCTTAATGCTGTCAATTAAGATAAACATGGGTTTGGTCAGCCGCTTGCTGAAGATATAAGCGATACATAAGGCGATGAATCCGTCAACGATGATGATGGACACACTAAATACCTTAAACATCTGTGCGAAGTTCCGTGAATCGATGGTTAACACTTGCCGCTCCAAGTATGGAGTCGTAAATCCAATCAAGTAACTGTAACGATGTTCGAAGCCTGTCTTTTCGCCAATAAAGACGGTCGAAAGCACTTCCTTCTCGACATACTTATAAATCTGCACAATATCGATGGGGGCGTACTTTGTTTTGGCTTCTTCCGGAGCAAGATAGCGGTAGATTTCCCCACCATCCTCATCCAGAATTTGTACCCATGCCTGATTCTTCTCCAAAATCTCCTTGCCCTTCTCGCTTATCGAAGCCCCCGATTCCGATATTACGATATGTTCCTGGAAGGATCTGGATATCGATTCTGCTGAGGTTTGCCGATTTAAAAGCGGGAAATCCTCATTCACCGATTGTAGAACGAATAAGCCGATAATCACCACGATGTTCATAATAATAACGATGACGACGATAAGAACCACGGAGACCAGATACCTGCCGGTCAGCTTCCACTTCATCCCTTATTCATCCTCTACGACAAACTTATACCCAAGGCCTTTTACCGTAAGGAGATACCGGGGATTGGAAGGGTCCTCTTCTATTTTCTCCCGCAGCCTCCTGATGTGAACCATCACGGTATTATCAAATCCGAAGAATTCCTCACCCCATACCTGATCATATAAACTTTCCTTGCTGATGATCTGGCCCGGATGTTTAAGCAGCAGCGTAAGCAATCCCAGCTCTTTCGGTTTTAGTGGAATGACCTTGCCGTTCTTCTTCAGCTCCACCTTCTCTTCATCTAATTCAAAGGGGCCTTTCTTAATCACGCGATTCGGTTTATCCTCATGCTCAGAAACTTCCGGTCTCCGAAACCGGGCTTTGATCCGGTAAGCCACTTCCTTCGGACTAAAGGGCTTGGTAATATAGTCGTCGCCGCCGATGGCGAAACCCAGGATTTTATCAATCTCTTCGGTCTTGGCCGATAAGAAGAATATCGGAACATTGGAGACGCTGCGTATTTTCTTGCATACCTCGTATCCTTCTCCGTCCGGAAGCATGATATCCAGAATGACAAGATCGGGCTGCCACTTCTGGAATTCAAGCCATGCTGCTTCCGCTGTTGCTGCGGTATATACCTGATCGATGCCTTCCTTGATCAGCACGGTTTGAAGAAGCCTGACAATATCCGCCTCGTCATCAACGACAAGTACCTTTTGATCAAACGCCAATTCGTTCACCCCCTGCTATAACCAACATTTTTCCCTCCTGCCAGGCTGCTATTCAACAGCGTATGGAGCATCAGGAAGAAAACATACATCCAGCTTACTCCTCCGCAAAAAACTTCGATAGCGGGTTCTCCTCTTGTTTATCTAACACCACCTTGCCCTTCTTGTCCATCACATAGTACTGATAGAAAGCGCTCGTGAATCCAAGGGATTCCTGCATTTTCGCCATGTAGGTCTCGAAGACCTCATCACTTACATGATCTCCATTCCAGAAATAGTGCAGCATTAGGCGATTTTGATTGAATGGATGCTTGATCACATACGCCCCGGAAGCACTCGGTTGATTCATGGTATCCTTCCAGGCAAAGCCCATTTTGTTCACCCGCTCGATGATACCGGACTTCAGGGCCTGGATCACCCCGTTCGTTTTACCGTTGCCGATCACGATCAGATTGCTTGTCCCCAGTTCCTTCTTCAATTTCGTTTTCAACACCTGGCGATCCCGAATAACGTCATATTTCACTCCGCTGATATCAAGAAGCATCGTGAGCTGGTTCACCATGGCTTCTTGCTGTTTGCGTGTATGATTGCTTACTTGATCGCTCAGAACGATCGATAATGGCTCTCCCTGAAGGGCCTTCTCCATGATGCGACTCATCGTTTCGTAGGGCAAATCTGGAATTTGGGAAAGGGCTGATTGGTACAGCAATTGAAACTGATCATGCATATATGCGGTTTTCTCCTCTTCGGACAGTTGGTATTCAGGCTTAAGAACAAATCCCGGCTGATGTAGAGCCGTTGCCATTTCGTTTCGCGCCTCTTTTCCGAGCACGTCTTCAATCGTTTGGAGAAGTCCCTCAATGGTAGCATTTTTATATACATAGCGTTTGAAATATTCCTTCATAAAGCGGTCAAACTTCTCTTCGCCAACGGAACGGTACAATTGGTAGATCGCTTGGCGACCTTTCTCGTAATACACCGGGCTAGCCAAATCCCCCACCTCGTCATTGGTCGATGCAATGGCAAGCTCCATCTTGGAATCGTCAAATTGAATGGATTTAAAACCATTCAGCTTATCCCCCTGCTTCTCGGCAAAATACACCTTGGAAAAATCGGCAAAACCTTCGTCCAGGAAAGATTCCTTCTCCGAATCGTTTCCGATTAGAGCGTGGAACCACTGATGAGCGATTTCATGAACGAATACAGTGTCCTGCGCGGGATCGGCCTGGGTGTGAACCTGTCCCATCTGGATGACCCGTGAATATTCAATAGCCACACCCTCCACGTAAGACTCGACGATTCGGAATTCCGGATAAGGATAAGCACCATATTTATCGCTAAAAAATGCTATTGCTTTAAATGCCTGATCGATATACCGATCAATGACCTGTTTCTTTCCCGGTTCGTTATCAAAATAAAAATATTCGATCGTCAAGCCGTCGCGGGTCACACTATCCACTTTGAAATTGGGACTGGCAAAAAATACGAATTCCCTTGTATTGTTGGCAACAGTGGAAACAACCTTGCGGCCAGGTTCCACGTTATTCCGTGTCGTTATCGTGCCTGGCATCGCCACCTGATAAGCGTCGGGAACGTTGAACTCTACTTCATAATCTGCAGAAGTATAATAATCGCTTTCGAATGATGGACTGTAAGGGGTTGTATTCCATTGATGCTTCTCCTCGTCATAGACCGACAAAACCGGAAACCAGTGAGCGCCATTCACAATATCCTGGTAATAAGATAAGCGCTGCGAGCCATACGGAATGTTCAAAGAGAAGTCCATATGTACCGATATCGTTGCGCCCGGTTGAAGGGGCTCCTTTAATTGAATTGTCAAAGCCTGATCTTTATTATGGAACTCGAGAGCTTGGCTGTTAGCGTTGACTCCTTGAATATCAATGCCGCCGAGAAAATCTTCCGGTTTCTTATCCGGATTGTTCTTGCTGATTGCTTCGTTCGATCGTTTAAACATGGACGTCTGAGTCGATTTCGAACGGTTGGCATCGGCATAGGTATGGAATACCAGCTGATTCAACGTATCCTGACTGGTGTTTCGATAGGTAACCATGCTGCTTGCCTGCATGGTCATGTTCTTCTCGTTCAGTCTCGCCTGAATATGATATTGAATCGGCGCATGCGCTTCAACGCTCGCAGAGACTTGTGAAATTGTAGTCGGGGTACCTGCTTTTGCCGCTGCATGACCCGCGTTGATGAGCGGGCATGCAGTCAATGTCAATGCAAGTGAGCCAATAATAGCCTTTTTCGATAGGATCGTCGTTTTTTCTTTTACGTGAGTCATGTTATTCTCTCCCTCTGATATCGTCCTTATTTTCCTAACGTTTCCAGCTTCACCTTGGCTGGTTCCGGAAGCTCGTTTGCCTGTACCTCTTGATAGGAACTGACACCCTTTTCCTTGACGTATAAACGCAAGTACGCTTCTTTTCGCAGTTCTTTGTTCGCCCTAAAGGTTAACGTCTTCGCGTTCCCTTCTTTGTTGAAGCCTTCCAAGGTGTACTCATAGTAGATGTACTTCTCCCCGTTATCCGTTTTGTCTTCCACTTTGGTTCCATCTTGAATTTGCACATAATATTGATCCGTCCCGATGCGGTTAATGTTCACATTTTGAATAAATACAACAAATCCAATGAGGATGGCGACAAGAATGCCGCCGAAGATCATCGTTTTTTTCATGACTATACTCCTTTATGATAGGTTATTTAGTTTTGGTTACAATTTTATAGTAGGACCTAACGGTAACGACGTAATAGATCAAATAAACACAGGTATAGACGGCCATACAGATCACGACCGGAATCACAAGATTCATATGCAGAAGTTTGGACAACGCAGAAAGTGCGACAGCGCAGTGGGCAATGCCGGCAACGAGCGGTAAAGCAAAGATGAACAGCACTTGCTGGGCTATGCTCTTTTTAACCTCACGCCGATTTACGCCGATCTTGTTTAATATCTGATATCTTGCCTTATCCGAATTTGCCTCGGTTAATTGCTTGAAATATATGATGCTGCCAGTCGCCGTAAGGAACACAAGCCCCAGAAATCCTCCCATAAAAATCAACAGGCCTGACGCTTCCATTCCTCTCGCATAATCCTGATAATAGCTGGCAAATGACGCGCTTTCCGGCAAGATGCCTTCGAGATCCTCCGTCAGTTGCTTCGCTTTGTCTTGATTCGATATGCCATAGGCCTCCAGCATGATCGTGTTTGCTTGTTTCTCCAATTGCGCAAACCGTTCATCGCTTATAACGATAGTAGAATAGACTGTACCCAAGTTCAGCACGCTGTATTTCTTCAATTCCTTAAAGGTAATTGGCTGCTCCTGCTTGTCTGTTTTGAGCGAGACCGTAGAACCCACATACGTCGGTGAAATTCCTTCGTAATAGGCCGGGTCCAAGGCAACGGCCTCGTCTCCGCTTAATGTGATGGTGTCTTTGCGGTCCTGCATCTTCGCCAGCTCGTTAAAATCATGCTGGGAGATGACGCTGTATGATTGGATGTCATGCGAAAAAACATCGTTCAGCCCACTGACATCAGCATCCACTTCCAAGATAGGGACGGACGCATGATATAACAGCTCGTGCTGCGGAGTTGAGTCTATCAACTCGTCGGCTCGCTTGGTCACGCTGCTATCATGGGAGATCCACATCATGCTGTTGGGGTTCGCTTGCTGGGCATTGCTTGCATTACTGTAATAAAAGCTGTAAGCCGTCCCAACAGCAGTAAGTGTTGTCGCGCTAAGGACGGCAATGATCGTGAGCGTGCGCGCATTGCCTTTGATGCGATATAGAAGCTGGGAGACACCAATCATGTTCATCCCGTTCCAGAATCGGTTCTTGTTATTTCTGGATATTTTCAACAATGTCACGGTCAGGGTACTGAACAGCAGATATGTTCCGATAATCACCGTCGTCAGGATGACGAGTGGCGTTAGCATGAATCCCATCGCCGCCCAAGCCTTGGATTCCAGCAGGTTCTGCAGAGCAAGCCAATATCCGGTGCCTATGAATACCAGAGACAATACAGCGGTGATCCATGAAGCCTTCGGTTCCCGTTCTCCCTCCTGATCCGCATGAAACAACTCAATCAATTTGAACCGGTAGATCAATCGGTAACCCTGCAGTGACGTGATAAGCGTAATGATCATAAACACAATGGCGGTGTTGATGATGGCCGCAGGCGATATAGAAAAATTCGACACCGCATCATATCCCATGACCTTCATTAACAGGGATACAAAAAATCTCGTCAGCACGGAGCCCAGGGCAATCCCCGCCAGTAGAGCCAGCACACCCATCAGAAAGTTTTCATAAAATAACATTCGGCCGATCTGTTTCTTCCGAACACCGAGCAATGAATACAATCCGACTTCTTTCTTGCGCTTGCGAGTAAAGAAGGAATTGGAGTACCAGATGAATATAGCCACAAAGATGATCAGCACAACGGCGGCACCGCTAAAGGCCGAGCTGATTTTTGTCGACCCCTCCGTTGCGGACTGAATCGCAGTATCATATTTAAGTGAAACAAAAGTGAAGTAAATGACGATACTAAAAATCATCGAAGCAAAATATAAAAAGTAATTGGTGAAATTTTTGCGGATGTTTTTTCTGGCTATGCTAAACAGTGTCATCATGCTCACCCCCAAGTGCAGCCAGTACCTCCAGGATCTGATCAAAAAACACCTTGCGCAGTTGGTCTTCTCGATGAAGCTCCTGGTACAGCTGCCCGTCTTTTATAAAAATGACGCGTTTGCAGTAGCTTGCTGCATAAGCATCGTGAGTGACCATCATGATGGTGGCACGCTCTATCTCATTCAGTTTCTTTAAGCTTTGCAGCAGGTTGGTTGCCGACTTGGAATCCAGAGCCCCTGTCGGTTCATCCGCCAATATGAGGCTCGGATTGGCAACAATGGCGCGCGAGGCCGCGGTACGCTGCTTCTGACCACCCGAGATGTGATAAGGATATTTGTTTAAGATATCGCGAATCCCGAACGTATCGGCGATCTCGTTCACCCGTTTTTCAATCTCGGCTGCAGGCACCTTCGACAATGCCAGGGGAAGCAAAATATTTTCTTTGACGGTGAGCGTGTCCAGCAGGTTGTAGTCCTGAAAGATAAATCCTAGCTGATTCCGGCGAAAATCCGATAGCTGCTCCTCGTTCATCGATACGATATGTTGTCCGGCAATGGTAATATCCCCTGCCGACGGTGTATCGATCGTCGAGAAAATATTCAGCAGCGTGGATTTGCCTGCCCCGGAAGGTCCCATAATACCGACAAACTCACCTTCCTGAATTTCAAGATTGATGTCTTGCAATGCCGTATATTGATTTCCTTGAATACCAAATGTTTTTTCTACATGTTTTGCTTGTAATATGGTTGTCATATCGCGTTCTCCTTCAAGTCATCGTTAGTTAAGCACAGATGTAATTATAGAAGGCGAACCTTACACGATTTTTATACGAACCTTACATAAAGCTTAACAAACTTGTTGAGTGCACTTACACAAACATGCTGGCTCAGAACAAAACAAAAACCCGCTGCATGGACGGTCATGGCGGGCTATAACGTTCTATTATTTAAGTCTTCGGACTATTCTTCCTTTAACACCACAAAATCCTGCGGGTTCGAACGAATGAACAACCTGATTCGTTTCAAGCTATCGGGAGCGATCTCATTAAATCTCATGCGTACTACACGCTTTCTGAATCCTTGGCGTGGTCATAAAACACCCAGAACATGCACAAAGCCTGTTGGCTTCTGTTCAAACTTGAAATCGCCTGTGATTTGACGGAAGCTTTTTTCCGCGGATACCTAGAAGCGTTGATTCCACACAAGCCCATCCCAATCTTTCGTCATCCAACGTCTCAAAATCCGCTTGGTTCATCGTCACTAATGTCATTCAACTGCTGGCTAACTAGAATCCAAGAAAGGGGTTTACTACATGATGTCACCCGAAATCGAAACCATCCGGCAGCAGCTCCCCGGCTGGCTGGAAGCCAGCTTACCATGTGTCGGCAGAGGTAAAGTCGCCTCCTACATCCCCGAGCTGTCCAAAGCTCCCCATGATGCTTTGGGTATCACCTTAATGAACCCCCAGGGTGAATCCGTCACCGCCGGGGACTGCGGGCTGCGTTTTACGATGCAGAGCATCTCCAAAGTGTTTACGCTGATATTGGCGCTGATGGACAATGGAGAGGATGCCGTCTTTAGCAAGGTCGGCATGGAGCCGACCGGAGACAACTTCAATTCCATGCTGAAGCTGGAGTTAGTCAGACCCGGCATTCCCTTCAATCCGATGATTAACGCAGGCGCGATTACCGTTTCTTCCTTAATTCGCGGAGACAGCCCGAACGAGAAATCCGACCGAATTCTTCAGTTCCTTAAAGAGCTAGCGGGCAACACTGATTTGGAATATGACTTGGGCGTTTACCGCTCCGAATCGGATACCGGGAATCTGAATCGCTCTATAGCATTCTTTCTAAAGGAAAACGGGGTTCTCAGCGGAGATGTTGAAAAGGTGTTAGAGGTGTATTTTCGGCACTGCTCCATCGCTGTGGATTGCGCCGATTTAGCCAGAATGGCATTGGTGCTAGCCTGCAACGGTTCGGATCCGCTAACCGGCAAAGCGCTCATACCGAGAAGATATGTTCAAATCGCCAAGACGTTCATGACGACATGTGGCATGTACAACGCATCAGGAGAATTCGCCATTCAGGTAGGCTTACCCGCCAAGAGCGGCGTTTCAGGGGGCATTTTAACTTTTGTGCCGGGACGTTATGGCATCGGCGTAGTAGGCCCTGCATTGAATAATAAAGGCAACAGCTATGCCGGCGTACATTTACTCCAGTCCATATCCCGCGAGATGGACTGGAGTATCTTCTAAATACAAAAATCCCCCTGGAGCAGTTACAGCTTCAAGAGGATTGAATCCGTCAAATATGTTCTGAAGATAGCACTTTGCTTCGTTTCGTTTGTTAAGAGGGGAATGCGCTCTTACCTGTTTCGAATGGGTCCCATTCTCCTATTTTCTGAAGAACAGTCGCCCAATCCGGTCTGCAAATTCCTGCATATTCACACTGGATGGATCAAGACGGTAATATCCGTTCTTCACGGCCTCCAATACCCAAAGCGGCAGCTTCTTGCCCTCAAGCAGCGGATATACGTTGTCGTAGGCCCACATAAGATGCTCCCATCGCTTGTCGTTTCCTTCCTGAATATACTCCGATACATCGAGCACCTTCCCTCTGCCTTCCTGCAGCAGTACATTCTTCAAATGAATATCCCGCGGGTTTAAGCCCTTGCTCCGCACAAAGGATCGTGCTGCCTCGACATCATCGATGACCTGCCTTGGAACGGACACACCATAGAGCAAACAGTCATACAGGGTTAATCCAGATTCATGGCTAATCGCCACATAACGCTCACCTGCCCCATAAAATGCAGGGAAATAGGGGCTGCCCACCAGCTCTTGATAGACCTTAATCTCCGCTTCTTTCTTAGGTAGCGCCTCCGCAGCATACAGTTTGAACGCGTAGGCCGGCAAAGGTTCGTATACGAATACTGCAGCATCCGTACCGATTCCGATGCAGCGCAGGTCATCCGATTCGCCTTCAATCGTGACAGGGTCGTTATCACCGTTCTTGGTAACTTCCATACAAGCCAGTGCAGTTTCTGCCTGCTTCCAATGTTCGTGATTCATAGGCCACCTCATTTGGTGTTACTGGACTTAAATCAGTATGATCGTACCACACTCACGTTTCAAAAAAAAATATTTGCCAGCGATGCCTGATCCTGACCACAAAAAAACCGCGAGAGCTTCTCGCGGTTTCATGCTTCTTGCCTACATATCGTTACTCCGGTTTCACGAAATATCCAATACCAGCGGCATACTCTATCATTTTTTCAAATAACAGCTTGTCCGGTACAGCACATTTTACCCCCGTGTGCTTAAGGAATTCCGATGTTTGCGGACAAGTATACCGGTAGATGGAATTCTTCGCTCCGTCGCCTTCGAACTGTGCCATCGCCAGCTCAAGGCCTTCCTTATCCTTCGGCTGCTGCGGATCCAATAACCATGCCTCGTATGCCTTCCAGTCCATCACTGAAATGTCATATCCATAGGCTTTAAAATGCCCCACCATGTCCTCATAAGGAATGGCAACCGGGTTGCAGATATGAAACACTCGCCCGACCGTTTCTTGCTGAAGCAGCAGAGCGGTAATGGCTTCCCCGGCATAGTTAATCGGCGTAATATCCACTTCCCATCTCACGCCAGGTGCTTTCTTCAACAGCAGCATCGCTTTCAGCATGCGGTAAAAAGCGTTGTTATCGATGTTTTTCTGGAATATTCCGTTCTCCGAGTTACAAGACAGATTCCCCACGCGATAAACCGCTGCCGGGATTCCTCTATCTGCACCGGCTTTAATGACCAGCTTCTCTGCCTCCAGCTTGCTGTTCGTATAGACATTCTCGATGATCGACTCTTCATATCCCGTTCCAGCAACGATGGCATCCCATTGACCACCCAGTGCCAAATCTTCAGGGATCCCAAGCGTAGATATAAAGTGGAATCGGATATGAGGTCTTCTCTGAGCCAAAGCCAACAAGCGGTCCGTACTCTCCACATTCACTCGCGCAAAATAGTCGGAATCGCCAAAATGCTTCACTTCAGCTCCGCAATGAATGATGGAATCGATGCGCGCTTCAATCAATGCACGGTCTTGTGCTCCGAGCCCGAGAAACTCCTGCTCCAAGTCGCCCTGAATCGCGATCACCCTTTTATCCATACGAGTCTTGACCTCTTCGCCAAAATATCCGGTCATGATCTGCTCAAGGCGAGCATAGGGCTCCATCAGCTTCGACGGTCGAACTAGGCAGTACACGGTAGCGGTCGATTGTTTCAGCAGTTCATTCAGCAGATGTGATCCCAAATATCCCGTCGCGCCTGTCAGCAAAATATGCTGCTGGGTATAGATAGGTTGTCCCGAACCCTGGTTGATAGGGAATGAGGTCGGATACTCAGCCAAATCCTGAATAGGAAGATCCCTATTCTCTGTTTGATCGGATGGAATCGTCTGCTGACCCAGTTCCTCTACTCTCTCCGCCAATTTTGCAATCGTCGGATAAACAAAGAAATCATTGATCTTCAACTGTGGATATTGCGGCTTAAGAAGCACTAGAATCTCCAGGATTTTCAGAGAATAACCGCCAATATCGAAGAAATCGTCATGGATGCCGATTTTGGTTTGTCCGAGTGCTCTTTCCCAGGCTGCAGCAATATCCCGCTGAATATCATTAACCGGTGCCTCGTAGTGGGAGTCATCCTCTTCCATCTCCATCGACAATTCGTACAATGCCAGCTTCTTACGATCAATCTTACCGGTCGGGGATAGTGGCATCTCTTCTACAAAACACATGTATTTAGGAACCATGTAACTAGGTACTTTCTGACTTAAAAATTGCACCAAATCCTTAGCAGAAGCTGCCTGTCCATCATGGGTTGTATAGAATGCCGCTAACATTTTGGTTCCGTCCTCGTCCATTCTCGGAATGACCGCGATATCCTTTACGCTTTCATGCTTCGCCAGATTATCCTCGATCTCTCCAATCTCGATCCGGAAGCCTCTGATCTTCACCTGTGAATCTTTTCGTCCCCGGTATTCTACTTGTCCGTTCGGCAGCAGGCGAACCAAATCTCCGGATCGGTAGTATTGTTTCCCGGATTCCGGTGTTAACGGGTCCAGAATAAAGGCTTCTTTGGTTTTCTCAGGCTGATTCAGATACCCTTTGGCTACGCCGACCGAGCAGATCAGCAGCTCTCCGGTTACGCAGGTTGGACATAACTCATTATGTTCATTCACAATATACAATTCATAGTTGGCAAATGGCGTCCCGATATACACGGTGGCCAGATCGTCCGGAACCGCATAATCCACGACATGCCCTGTTGCTACAACCGTCGTTTCCGTTGGGCCGTACAGATTCACGATTGGAATCTGCAGCTTCTTCTGGAACATACGAACGGTTTCTCCGGCCAAAGCTTCTCCACCAACCACGATTGTTTTAACGTTGCGGTATTTGTGAGTATCTTCCATAGGCAAATACGCTGCCAATTGGTTAAAAAACACCGTAGGCAATATCGCAACTCGAGTTGCTTTGGTATCTGCCACAGCCTCCGTAAAGGCGTCTATGGAGAAACGCTGCTCATCGGAGAGAAGATGCAGTCGTGAACCGCAAGCCAGCGATCCGAATATATCGTAAACGGAAGCATCAAAGCTGAAGGTGGAATATTGAAGAATGATATCTTGTTCACTCATCTGTAATTTCTCTTGATTGGCCAGTGCCAAGTTCACGACACCTTGATGGGCGATTAAAGCGCCTTTCGGTTTGCCCGTCGAACCAGAGGTATAGATGATATAAGCCAAATCATCACCTTCAACGCGGACACCACAGGCTTCATCCGAGTATGAAAGGAATTTATCATCAAGACAGAAGTATTCTGGCTTCGGTTGAAAACCTGCCAGGAGCCCATCCAGCTTTGCTGTGAAATCCTGATGTGTAAGAATGATCGCCGATTCGGTATCCTCGATAATATAGGCATTTCTTTCATCTGGATGTGATGGATCCAGCGGGATATAGGCTCCACCGGCCTTGAGCACACCGAGCATACTAACAACCGTATCCAGGCCCCTCTTCATAAATATCGAGACGAATTGGCCTTTACGCAGCCCCTTGTCTAGAAGCATATGTGAGATTTGGTTTGACAACCGGTCAAGCTGTTCATACGTGACTTGCTCATGATCCGACGATAGTGCAATTCTCTCTGGAAATTTCTTCACAATGGAAGCGAGCATTGACACAATGGTAGGATCTTCCGGCAGATCCTGCTTCGTGTCATTGAGAATTGTGTACGCGTTCCGGTCCTCTTCTGTCAGCATAGGCAAACGGCTAACCGGCATGTCCGCATGCTCAAGAGCCGCGCAAGCAAGCAGCTCAAAATGCCTACTGAATTTTCCGATCGTTTCTTCTTTATACAAAGGCCGTGCATAGGATACATAGAGTGTCCACTCGTCCTTCTTCTCTTCCTGAACCATCCAGTTCAGCCCGCTGGAACTATAGGCATAACCCTTCCCGTTACTGCCATAGACCGTTTGGAGAGTGAGCGATTGACCGGTGAAGCCTTCTATATCCTCAAGCGAAAAGCTGCTTCCTTCAATCTGCTCCATTTTGGCGGAAACTTGCTCATAAATCTGTGCGAATGAATCGCTACCGCTTAAGTTAACTCTCAGCGGAAGGAGATTGCCCTTCTCATTGTTCACGCCGATCAGCAAATCGGTATCGTGAGTCATTCGGTACAGAAATACGACATAGCTTGTGAGCATCCATGCCTTCATGTCATATGAATCGTGGAACTGCTTGATCTTACCGGTTTCGATATGAAGGTTAATCACCATATGATCAAGCTCTTGCTGCTGAAGATGCGCTGGACCATCGGTGTACAGATAGAATCCCGGTAAAGGTAGCTGCAGTTCATTCAACCAATATTCTTTGCCTTGTTCGATCATCAATGTTGTATTCAAAGGTTTCAGCTCCATCTTTTTTCTCTACTGTTTCTGTCCTCGTAGTACTACACACTACACATGCAATTTGTTTACAAGGGCCTCCAGCTCAGCGGAAACCTGGTTAATCTGCTCCGCAGACTCGAAGATTTTGGCAAAGGATGCCTGCTGTTCCTGGCTACTAATCCGGATCTCACCCGACACAGACGAGTTTCTCTCTGCGAGCTCAGCCAGTTGTTTAATCGCTGCCGTAATCTGTTCGGTCTCGGCAACCATTTGCTGGGTAGCTGCAGACACCTCTTGAATTTGACTGGTCACTGTATCGGTTGCCACCAGCATGCCTTTAAACAGCTCACCGGTTTCTTTGACAACCTCAATTCCCTTGGCGACGTTTTGTTCCCCTTCGCTGATGGCTTCTACCGCAGATGCCGTTTCATCCTGAATGTATCGAACCAATTCAATGATTTGGTCTGCGGATTTTCTTGATTCCTCCGAAAGTTTCTTAACTTCGCTGGCGACCACAGCAAAACCGCGGCCCTCTTCGCCCGCTCTTGCCGCTTCGATTCCGGCATTGAGTGATAACAGATTTGTCTGAGAGGAAATTTCGGTAATAACCTGCACGATCTGACCGATCTCATTTGAACGGTTCTGAAGCTTTTCGATGATATTCACCGAGTTTTTAACCGAATGATCAATCGAATTCATCTGCTCGATCACCTGCTCCACATTGTGATTACCGCGTTCCGATTGCTCCTTCATATGCACGGATATCTCGGAAAGATCCGATGTATTGCCGGCAATCGTTGATACGCCAGATGAGATTTCCTCAAGTGAAACCACGCTTTCGGTAATGGAAGTGCTCTGCAGCGCAACTCGTTCCGACATTTCCTCCATATTTTTAGTAATGGCGGAAGACTTGTTATTATTGACTTCCACAGCCGAGAAGAGGAATTTAGACTGCTCTGCAGAGTGCTCCGATACCGTTTTGATCGTTGTGACAAGTTCATTAATTTGATTAACGGTCGTATTGAACTTGGCATTGACCTGCCCCAGCTCATCATCGCCAGCTTTTAATTGGACGGTGAAGTCACCTTTGCTCAGCTTGTCCAGCGCCCCCATTAATGCTTGGATCGGTGCGAAGGTACGTCTAATGGTGAAGTACTGCAGTACTAATACGATCAGCAAGGTAATCAGCAGCGCAAAAACCGTATTGATGATCAACGTCTGCTTCCCGGTATCGATTAAGCTTGCATCCACGTCGATTCCCAAGTAAGCAAAAATTTCGCCGCTGGCATCCTGGAAAGGATGCAGCACGGTGATCCAGGTACCATAATTGTCTGTATAACCTTTGGTGTAGACGGTTTTTTTCGTTTTCAGCATCTCTCTCACGGCGTCGGCATGGATCTCCGGTTGTTCGTATAAGTCGCCCAGATTCAAATCTTCCTCGGCAAACATATCAAGCACTGCCGTCGGCATGGCAATAATCGAGGTCTTGTTACCACCCTCGAGCTCCGGTCCAAATATATAGCCTTGTGCGATGTTGGGATGACTTAGAGATAGTTCATCAAACGTTTTGGTAAGTTTTTTTTGGATATCCGCATTGCGGTCGGTTTGACCTTTCACTGCTTGAGCATCTTCCGTCGATACGGACTTAACCAAGGTATCCATAATTTTTCCCGAATCGGATTGCAGCTGCTTCGTTAGCACGAAATCCTGGATATAATAGCTAGAACCAATCACGATAACACCTGTAATAATGATATACAGGCTCGTCCATAACATGTTTCTTGTAACAATACTCAGATTCTTAAAACGCAGTCCTTTTGAGAACGTTTTTGGCTCACTCACTTGGTGTCTCTCCTTTGATATCTCTTATGTATTTTCCATATAAAATAGGGATTTCATTAGCGAACCTGTTCGCATCACCTACTTTCCTGGAAACATTGAATATTTCCGCAATCTTTCATGAATACATTACATTTTTCAAAAATGTTCATCTTGAATGAACCGCGTTCCCCCTCCATCAATATTCTGACATAGGCTCACTTCACAAAATGGTTTTGTTAAGTGAAATTCCAGTTCAATAGATCCATATTCACGTTATGATTCCATAACCATTGCATCTTTTGTACTATTTATAGATCGGCATTTATCCGAATATTTTTAATACTTTAGTAACAACAACTTGCAAAAAAACCCCTGTTTTCGACAATTAATCGAATTTTTATGTTCCTTCAGTTTTTGAAATCAGCACGTAGTTTCCTATCATTTTGAGCACGCAAAAAGACCGCGATTTACGCGGTCCTCTTCAGTATAAATTGCATTGAATACTGGTTTCCCAGTTTTCTTCTACGCGTTATCTGAATTCCATAACCCAATACTTTTCGCCGTGCTTCTCTTCCTCAACCACTCTTTCCCAGCCGTTGTTTTCGTAGAATTTCAGCGCCTTGTGATTTGCGGATACACACTTCAATCGGATCGGCTTTCTCATGCTCTCAATCGCAGCATCAAGCAATTGTCTACCCACTCCCTTGCCAGCATGATCCGGGTGAACGAATAAATGATGGATAAAGTTGTCTGGCAAATATAGCGCAGTAAATCCAAGGATAATCGTATTTTCCTCTGCCAATAGTATAAATTCTTTTTCCGTTTGCTTATCAAAATCGCCCAACGCCATCTCGTTTGCATCCGCCCAATGAAAATTTTCACGTCGTGATGCCAAGAATATTTCCCTAAGCTCAGGGTAATCCTCAAGCTTAGCCTCTCTTATCTTCAAATACCCCACACTCGCTTTCAATCAAGAAGATACGTTCCTAAATAATTGTTGTACTCATAAGTTCAGCTTCATACCATCATGACTCGATACAAAGGCAGCTAGCTAAGGAGATCCATCAAGTTTTCCAATTTCCGTTCTAACGCGCCAAACTGTACAAATCGATCTTCTCTCAGAAGCTCTTTTCCTTCAACGAACAAGAGAAGGGCCGGTGCCGTGAAAATCAAATATCTTGAGGCTATCTCCCCTACTGCTTCGCCCTGGATATGTCCCAATGAAATGCGCGGAAACCGGTCTAACAGCACTCTTAGCTTGGGTAATATGGCATGGCACACACTGCAATCTTGTCTCGATACGTATAAAAAACTGAACGTGTGGTTGTCAATAAACCGTTCTATGGCGTCTATCGACGTCAGTTCTTCCATTTCTTTCATCTGTTGCACCTTACTTTCATGAATAGCTCTATGCCGATATTCAGTCTAATACCGCTGATATGTGCGCAGACGTAACCGCCCAGTGTGAAGCCGTCCAATATTTCGCTTGATCCTTCACGTAGATAATTTGCGGCGATTCATGCTTTACGTTCAAATCCTCGGCAATTTTATTGGAAACCGGGCGGGATTCAATGACTTTAACCAGTGTGTAATCCACATCGCCGTTTGGCGCCTTTTTCAAGTAAGATTCAAACTCCGAAAGAGCATTAGAGCTAACCGGACAAGTCGTACTATGCTTCAAAATAACTTGGCCGCGCTCGGAAGATTTTTTCAGAATCGTTTCCCATTCTTCTATTGTCGTAATTTCATTCCATTGCATATGATTTTCTCCCCTTTGATGTGATATAACTCATTGCTTCTATTATATAACTAATAGCTATTATACACGTAAACTCGACTAGTTTTCATGTTTAGAGTTCATCTTCAACCGATCGAATCCTATTTCAAATCCATCTCATTAGTCAATAATCATACTCTCTGCCATTGCCTTCAGATCTTTCTTAGCCATTAGATTTTTTACATTTACTATAATGGTATATACGATGTTTTGTTTACTATCATACCAACTGATCCTATCTCCATCTGCCTCATTCTGGAGATAAATAGCTTCAACATGTTTCAGCTGTATTTTCTCGGAAGAGGCATCAAGAGACTTCGTTAAGCTTGCACCTTGACCATACGCTGCCATGATCGATACAGCCGTGTCGCTCTTGCCATCGGATAGGTATACAATGGAGTTGAATAACCATGCAGCAAACGAAAAGCGGACTTCATTCGGAATAATCGGCCCATTAAATATATGGCGGAGGCCATATGAGCATAAAAAGAACCGCGATGGACGCGGTTCCCCTATGAATATGTATGGATTCCATGTTACGATTTATTAGCTTTCACAATCAGAAAATGAGGGTTCGTCATTAGGCGATCAAACCATTTGGCCACCCATTCCGCAGCTTCCGGATTGTCCTTATGCGCTAAATTGGGCTGCGGCTCAACGATCTGTTCGATTCTAAACCAAGATGAAGTTACGTTAATGATTTCTTGAATCGGTCTTCTATAGAAAGTAACCTCTACGGGTCCAGACTCCTGTTTGTTCCAAACCTCCGTCAATAACTCACGAGCAAAGTAGTCTGTTCGGTCAAAATGTTTAACATCCATAAAAGGATGATGAACGGAGAAAATCAAACTTCCACCAGGTTTCAGCACTCGCTGAAATTCGCGAAAGGTCGGCGTCCAATCCTCGATGTAGTGAAGCGTCAATGAACTTACGATAAGATCAAACGCCTCATCTTCAAAGGGCAGGTCTTCGGTTATATCACATGCAAATACAGTCGCTTCATTGCCGACTCGTCTCTTACAGGCTTCCACCATCGCCGGGCTCAGATCAACCGCTGTAACCCTGGCCCCTCGTATAATAAATTGCTCCGTATACCATCCTGCGGCACAACCAGCATCTAGGACGGTCATTTGCTCCATATCCGCCGGTAACACTTTGAGCATGGCTGGCCTTTCGTAATAAGCATTATGCCCGCTCTGCGAATCAACATGTCTTTCGTAGTCTCCAGCCAGCTTATCGTATGCCTCAATGACCTTCTCCTTCATGGATCATCCCCCCATATATTGTGCTCAGCTTGAGTACAGCGAACAATACGTGCGTTCGAAATTTCTGGCCAGCAAGTCCTCTTTTCGGATGAAAAATTGCAGTTCACCCGCATCCCACCAGCAAAATCCTATCTCGTCGTCCGAATCGATGGCCAGCAGCAGCAGTGTATCCCGAATCTCCTGCTGAGCCTGTTCCGCGTTGCCGCCGCAATGATCGGCAATCTGCTGCACAGCCGCCTCCATGGAGTAATTGTACTCTGATCCCGTTAACAGCATTAAAGCAGCCTCGTGCTCACAATCTCCATGCTGGGTAGAAGGGTAGCCAAAGATCGTCGCGATGTCGTCAGAATCCTGCCCCGTCAATTGATGACACAGATCCTCGTAAGATTCAAAATCATGCTCATCATCCTCGACAAGCTCATCATCCACATAAGCGTAATTCGGGGGCTCAAGTGTGGCTCTTGCTTCAATACGGTAGCCTGCGAATTCTTCATCTAACGCGGTCCCCTCAGGCGCCCGGCATCGACTAGCGGCCGCTGTCTGATCCTCGGCCAGATACAACACCCGGTGTTCAATGTTATAAGCAGGTTCATCAACGCCAACGAAGAAATACAGAACTCCGCTATGCGGAAGTGAAGCCGTGGCATCGTGAGCTGCCAAATCCCTCAACTGCAGCTGTGCCAAAAACGTCATCGGTGTACCATCCGAAGTCAGCGGCCATTCCATTCCTTCAGGAAGATCGGGGTCTCCGCCAATCCGTGAATTGCACGAGCTGGCATAGTCCTCCTCTCCCTGTTTGGATAAACGTATGCCTTGCCGAGTATGTTCGATCAAATAGTCTGCTGCATGTTCAAATTCGTGCTCTTGGATGATATTTTGCATCTTGATCAAGTTGTGTTCATTTAGCTTCATAGTTTAGTTCCTCTTCTTTTCAATAAATTAGGGCGTGTATGCAAACCTAAGCGAGCCAGACCATAATGGATGCCAGCGTTAAAAAAGCCTTGAAAGAGCTTGCTAACTTATCAAAGCGAGTCGCCAACCGACGATAATGTTTTACTTTATTGAAAAAACATTCAATGAGATGCCGTTCTTTGTAAATTTCTTTATCCCATTTTCTTAGTTTGCGTCGATTTTTCTTACTGGGTATCACAGGCGTAGCTGATTGTTGCTCTAACAAATGAAGAATTTGATTGGTGTCGTACGCTCGATCAGCCAAAACTTGTTTTTTAGTTAGATCCATCTGTTTTAACATCTCGTAGCCGGTTACCGAATCGTGGCATTGACCTCCTGTTAGCTTAAAGCGTAGGGGATTACCTAAAGCATCAACCACGGCATGAATTTTGGTGGTTAGTCCGCCACGAGAACGCCCTATTGCTTGCTTGAGGCCCCCCCTTTTGCTCCCGATCCATGTTGGTGGACACGGACGATTGTCGCGTCAATCATGACGCTTTCCCAATCAGGTTCAATGGAGACATGCTCTAAAATTTTGTCCCAAATGCCGGCGATTTGCCAGCGGCGAAATCGGCTGTAAACGCTGGACCAAGAGCCGTAGTATTCCGGTAAATCCCGCCAAGGGGCACCGGTGCGTGCAATCCATAACATGGCATTCAGCATATGACGATGGTCTTTCGGGGGTCTCCCTCCTTGTGGTTTTCGTTCCGGTGGCAGTAGGTCCTTAATCTTTTCCCATTGGTCGTCTCGTATTTCATATCGTCTCATCATACTTATTAATTACCCAAATTATGGGGTCACAGTTTGCATACACGCCCTAGAATGTTATGAGAATTACGATAATGTCCGGGAATCGTGATCTTCCTCTACTCTTCCTTAAAGAGATCTTCAATGATCGACTTGTCATAGCCATTAACCATCCTGTCACTCATCACGATTCCGTCTTGAAAACCTAAGGAATTCGGGCTTTTTCATAAGCGTATTTTTCATATTCCCCTCCATTGCACATATATAATAAATAAATTCCCTTCATTGATAAGCTTAGCACCTATCACTATATAAACCCCATAAACCATGCTTTGGTTGCCGGATAATTTAACATCTTTTGGTTTGTCCTGTCAATCCTATTTTTCAGCCCTGGCGACATTCTGGTGTTAGTTCTGGTTATAAACGTTGACACGTGTTCCATCCATAATTAGATCGCTGCTGTCCACAATGATTTCCTGTTGATCGAATAGACCACCTCCAACGGCAATGGTATGGCTGTTGGAATCGGTAATTTGAATTGACGTGCGAACAGCATAATATGCATTGCCGAGAGGGCCTTGTGTTTCTTTTATGGTGTAGACATAAGCGCCCTCGCTGTCCTTGTGAACGGCTTTATTCGGTATGAGGATCCCTTCGTTGCTCTTAGTTTTGACTATACTGATCCTCACTTGTTCGCCACCGGATAGCCCACTCCCTTTTAGTTTAACGAACAAACGTGTCATGGAACTGCTTGATTTCTCAGCGTCTTCGTCAACATCGGGACTGAGCGAGTTCATATCCTCTTCTATCCTTTCAATCTCACCCGTAATTGATGGTTCTTCCTTGCCTTCAAGCATGATGTTATCCAGAACATCCCCTACGCTCAGCGTGGCAGCGATACCTGACGGTACATACATTTCTAACCCATACCCTTTTGCCAAATGGCTCATCGTGATATCCGGTTTCCCGGTAGAACCTAATCCCTCCATCGCACCAATCTCTATAACAATACCGTCAAAAGGGGCAACGATCTGCCGATTAACTGAAAGAGAGTGTTTCAGGTTCTCGATCTGCTGCTGTTGTGCAGCAATATCAAGCTTTGCCGTTTCGTACGCGCTGGTGGCACTTATAAGAAGAGACTCATCTTCTTCCTGCATCGCTTGAATGACATTATATTCGAGAAGTTCCATGGATAGATTCAGCTTCTTCAGAGCAGACTGCTCCACAGCAATCTGCTGCTTAACCTCACTGCCATCATATTGTATAAGAACTTGTCCTTTACGCACCATCTCACCTTTTTTAACGAGCACCTTATCGACTTTCCAGCCCGAAGGATGGATAAGTTCCCTCTCCTCCTTTGGATTTATCGTCGATCGGCCGACATAGGAATGAACCAGCGAGCCTTTGTTTACCGATGTAATCACTACCTTAGGCAGCGTCAAGGCTTGTAGGGTGTTACCTGCAAAAGTCAGTATAAGCAGAAGACCTGTGAACAGTCCGGCTGTTATGCTAACCTTGCGTTTTCTTGACCGGGAAATTACCTCTTCCAATCTCCATCACTCCTAGTACTGAAACTAACCTTTTATGCCCGACAATTGAACGCCTTCAATAAAATAAGACTCGGCATACAGGAATAGCAGAATCATAGGTGCCATATACAATGCCGATGCGGCAAAACCGATTCCCAGTGCGTCTTTGTTAATCTGTGCAAGATATAGAGACAGTGGCTGTTTATAGGAATCTTGCAAAAATATGAGCGGCTGCTCGATCATGTTCCAATAGTCGACGAACAATAGAACCGTCAGCGCGGCCAGACCAGGCTTCGCCAGCGGCAGGATAATACGCCAGAAGATGACCCATGCTCCTCCACCGTCCATCATGGCCGCTTCAGAATACGCTCCGGGAATATGGGCCATGAATTGTCGCATCATAAAGACGCCAAAAGCTCCAAAGATGCCAGGTAAAATAATGGCGGCGGTATGGTTCATAAGTCCAAGCTTGTCTATAACGATATAATTCGGAACAAGCGTTACCTGAAACGGCATAAGCATGGTCATTAAATAAAGCATGAACAGCTTGTCCCTTCCGATGAAGCGAAGTTTGGCAAAGGCATAAGCCGCAAGCGAGGCGACGACCGCCTGTCCGGCAACAATCGGCACGACCAAGGCGACGGAATTCCAGAACATCCTTAGAAATTTTGTGGTTAGAACCAGTACCTCGGCATACTGTCCAAAGGATAGCCAATCAGGAATAATCTTCAGATTCACGAACGCATCCTTGCCACCCTTCGCAACGTCGATCATCTGCCCCAGAAGGTCGTAATTCCGCCCAATCTCTTGCTCCGTCATCAGGGAGTTCGTAAAGGTAAGCAGAATCGGTACCAGCATGACAACGGCTACCAATCCGAGCAGCAGCGTCAGTACCAGCTTTGGAATCCACCGTATATTTTTCATGATGAGCCTCCCTTTGGTCACTCCAAGTTATCCCGAAATCGGCGCTCAACGCTCAATAGTCCCGTCACCAGAATGACGATGAAGCCGACCATCAGCGTGGCTGCAGCCGTCAGCTTCTGAATATCAAGCGAGGAGAACATGTTGTTCATATAGTGCTGCATCATATAGATCCGGTCATACGGATAATCGCCTGCAAGCAGATACGTCTCCCGAAAGACCTTGAAAGAATTGATGATGGAGATCAGCACGACAAAGAATGTTGTAGGCGTCAAATAGATTAGCGTAATGTGAAACAACTGACGGATCCGCCCCGCGCCCTCAACACGTGCCGTCTCGTAATAATCCTTCGGAATGGATTGAAGTCCGGCCAGAAATAAAATCATGTTGTAGCCGATGTTTTTCCACAAATACATGAGGATGACCACGCTCATCGACCAATCCGATTGCATCCAGTCGATCCTCTCTTTATGGAAATGGTGCAGCCATGCATTTAAGGTTCCGTTCCAATCGAAGAGGATCTGCCAGATCATCACAACGGATGCGACGGGTACGACAAGCGGCATAATAAAGGAGGTTCGAAGCCAATTGCGCATAAACAAGGGCCGATTCAGCAGTAATGCCAGAATGAGCGACAACGCGATGACCAGCGGAACGCCAATGCCGGTAAAAATCAGCATATTTACCGATGCCTTGTGGAAGGAGCCGCTGCTTAGCACTTCATTGTAGTTATCGAAGCCAACTAATGTGCCCTCCAATGAACCGTCCGTGAACGATTCGTAAATGCCCATTATGAACGGGATGATATAAAAGCAGGCAAAGCCGATCAGGCTGGGAGCCAAGAACCATAAAGCCTTCATCCCGTCTTTGCGCATCCATCTCCTTAAACTTCTTCTATTCATTCAGATAGGTCGTTACTTTATTCTGGATGAGCCTGGCGACATCATCTGCGGATTTCTGTCCGGCAAAGAAGGCTTTGGACTCATTTACGATGATGTCATTCACTTTGGCGGACTTGATCTCGACCTGATGAGTGGCTCCACCCACCAAACTCTCCAGTTGGTCCAGCTTGGCCTGATCGACTTTGATCGCCATTCCTTGCAGCGGGCCTTCCTCATAGGCTTTAACCGTTCCTTCTTCCTTCAATTGCTTGATCTGATTGGCAAATGATTTCTTGTTGATCGGAAATCCTGCCTTCGTGGGAGGCGTTTCGATTTCTCCGGACATCATGAATTTTATGAAATCCCACGCTTCCTCCTTCACTTTGGAGTTCGCATTCATGGAGATGCTCTTGTAAGGCCGGAAATAACCGCCGGCTGTCGTTTCCTGGGCATGAGGCTTCATGTAATACTTCATATTCTCGCCGTATTCCCTTAGAGATACGAGATAGTCCCAAGGAGAGTTGATATGGATGGTTCTGAAATAAGCCTTGCTCCGAGGATCCGTGGTCACAATATGATTGTCGTACATGGACTTCACCTGGTTCATCAGAGCGGTAAAGGAGGCCGATTCGAAATTGCCCTTGCGGCTCTCCGTATCCACAAATAAGGAATAATTGTCAAGTGCAATGTCTGCCAACAGGTTTTCGGGTCCACCAGATACCAGCGCTGATGGGTATACCTTGGAAGCCGCCGTCAGCTGATTTGCGGTATTTATAAAATCGTTCCAGGACCAGGTTTTGTCGTTAATCTGAATCCCGGTTTGCGCGATGGCATCTGCATCTCCGGCAAAGCCTTCCAGAAAGAATGCGAGCGGCATGCTGTAAAGTCCTTTGCCGGTTCGAGAATTGTCCAGGATATTACCGAAATAATCTTCCTTTCGGAAGGTGGAATCCTTGTCCATCCATTCACCGAGATCAACCAGCAGATGATGTTTAACGTAGTTATCAGTGGGCAGAATATTCACATATTCACCCGATTGGAGCAGATCGGGGCCTTTGCCTGCCAGCATCGCCGTATTCGTATTCTTGACGAACTTCTCCTCATCCGCCTCCATGTGCGAATCGTCGGTATAACCCGTCTGCAGCTTGATTTCGATATTCGGATGAAGCTGTTCGTAATTCTTCTTTGCTTCCTGAAACAGTTCATCTGGGAAAAACATCGAAAAGACGATGGTCTTTTTGCCACCGGAGGCTGATTCATCATTCTGAGTTGTGCTCTGCACCGAACCACCGTCGTTTGTACCTGCGGACGCTTCATTGCCGCCGCTGGTTCCCGCTGATGATGCTGCCCCTGTTGGGCTTCCACTACCGCAAGCGGTTAAAGAGAAGGCTATAAAACAGCTAACCAATAATCCTAACCCGATTTTCTTCATATGACGATTCTCCTCATCGTTTCATTCGTTGAGATATAGATTGATCTTGTTCTGAACTTGTTTCGCGACAATGTCCGCTGATTTCTGTCCGCTGAAGAAAGACTTTGATTCATTGGAAATGATCTCATCAATTTTGGACTGTTTCTCGGTGGAATGAACGGCTCCCGTAATATAGGCGTCCAGTTGGTCGAGCGATGCATTGTCAACCTTGACCCCGGGAAGATCAGCCTCATGAATCGTTCCTTCGTCTTTTAGCTGCTTCAGCTGTTTTTCGTAGGCAATTCTGTTAATTGGAAAACCAGGGCTTTGATCATACACATCGGTATAAGACTGTGCCTCATCCTCTATGAGAAATTTGATAAAGTCCCAGGCTTCTTTCTTATGAGGCGAGCTTGCGTTAATCCCGATCATTCCGAAGTTTTTAAAATAACCTCCAGCCCCCACATCTTGCGGATGCGGTTTGGCATACAGCTTGGTATGCTCGGCGAAATTGTTCAACAGATACCCTCGGAGGGAACTGATGGTTTCTTCGTTGAAATAAGCTTTGGCATTCCTGGCAGTTTCGCTGCCTCTGCCACCGCCATCTGTAACCATGTCGTAAAGCAAGCCATCATCGAACATCGTTTTGATCTGCTGCATTAACCCGGCAAAGCGCACCGCATCGAAATTGGCTTTCCCGTTTCCTTCTGTGACGAGCTGGCGGTAGTTTTCAGCGACCATCTCGCTCAACATATAATGCGGTTCGCTAATGAGCGCATTCTTGTACTCGCCTTTCTCTGTCAATTGCCTGGCAATATCCGTAAAATCGCTCCATGTCCAACTGCTGTCATCGATCTTGACTCCGCTCTTTCCGAGGGCATCCTCATCGCCAATCAAACCGGCAAGGGAGAAATAAAGCGGCATCCCGTAAAGTCCCCCGTCAATCTTCGAGTTGTCCAAGATGTTGGTGAAATAATCTTTCGTCTGAAGCGATGAATCCATCTCCATCATGTCGCTTAGATTGACAAGCAGATGACGGCTTACATATTTATCTGCCGGGAGCATATCAAGCTCAATCAGATCGGGACCTTTGCCGGCCAAGATGGATGTGTTCGAGGAGGTAACGAATTTTTCAATATTTGCAGATACCTCGTCGAGATCCTTCCCCTCAGAAGGTGTAGCCTGCAGCTCAATCTCGATGTTGGGATGCAGTTTCTCATACTTCTTCACAGCCGTCTGCATGTAATTGCTCAGATAAAAAGTCGAGAACACGAGCTTCACATGTCCTTTTGAATCCACACTTTCTTTCGTATTTCCGTCTTGCGCCGCTGTCGCTCCTTTCATTGCCATTTCGCCTTTGTTCCCCTGAGCCCCACTGCAGGCGGAGAGACAGAGGATTAGACAAATCCATATCCAGCCTATTTTCTTCATCAATGACTCACCTTTCTTTAATTGAAACTATCTTGGCTGACTTTTCCAAATATAAAGTAAAGATGTCTCCGAAACTTCACCTACTTGTAAACAAATTGTCTCTGAAATAACCCCACAAACATATAAATGCTAATATCTTAAAAAAAGACGGCAGACTGAACGATATTTCGTTCAGTCTGCCGCAAATAAGGTTACTATCCACTTTGAAGGGTTAGGTTAGCTATTGAAACTTAATAATAAACGGTTGATTATACGAGACGACACTTGGCTCCGGATTCGTTTGTTGTCTTGAAGTGGAATATATTTTTCGCCCATTTACCAGAAGACTGTCATTATGCGGACTCCAATACATTACCGACGGGAAGACGCCCTGATAGACCGATTCTTTGTACAGGACGTTGTTTCCTTGAAGCTTTCCTGCAAAAATTGAGATTGTATCGTTGTCGTCTTTCTGGGAATAAGCAATATACTTCCTGTCTTGCGATAATTGAAAGCTAAGAACCCTCTCCAGCAGGACAGAGAGAGCCATGTTTCGTCGATCGTACTCATAGATCTCGCCTTCCGTTCCAAGGAAGACAAACTGATCTTTATTAAGCCATGCCATCTGATCACCGCCCGCCTGATGCTCGTATTCGATATGAAAGCTGCTTCCGTTTATCGTCCCCATGCTGATACTAATGGTCCGTTCATTTTGCACCACAATCAGTGCGCTTTGTCCATCGTCCGACATTTTCACCTCGGAGAAGCTGCCTGTGTTTCGGAGGCCCTTCAGCGGATAGACCTTGACTTGCCGGGCGGTTGTGTCATACACGGCCATTTTGACAACGAGGTTTGTGGCGACACCCACATCGGTTTGTCCACTGACCGGGCCTGAAGCGACATCTGTAGCGACGTCTGTGACGAGATAAGAGATGTATCTGCTGTTATCCGACCAAGTGAGCTCTGTCAAGAGCAGATCATGACGGGGCTTTATGGTGGCCATGATGGTTTCCCGTCCATCAGAAAGCGATATCAACTTCAATACATTGCCGTCCTTTGTCTTCTTAATACCGGCGATATATTTGCCGTTTGGCGACAGTTCGAGATTCCAATGATCAGCGTCCACGCCTTGCAGCATCTCGAATTTTTCATACGGCGGTGAGAGCCGATGCAGCAGATATTGCGACAAGCGCATCTTTGAGTCGGGGGCCTGAAAAAGACCGAGAACGGATCCTGAATCCTCCCAACCAAGAAATTGATCGTCCTTCGTGTCCGAAATCGGAAGACGATATATCGTTTTTACTTGGAATGGGGCGCTGCCCGAATCGGCAACTTGCTCATCTTCCGAGCTCGGAATAACGATGGTCTCCGACCGCAGACCTCCCTCACATCCGGACAAGAGGAGGATGATTGCAAGCAGCACGGACAAACCTGCAAATCGTTTCCGTATCATCATGATCTCTCCTCCCTGAAGTAAGGTAGTTCCACGTAAACCATGATCTGCCCGTCCCGGCTGACTAGGCGGATGGTCCCTCCATGGTCGTCGACGATCGATTTGGCGATACTGAGACCCAGACCGACACTGCCTTCTTCCATCAACTTATGGCCCGCCGAATAGAACGGCTGAAACAGGTGCTCAAGCTGGTCAGGTGGGATCGGTTCACCCGGATTGTCGAAAATAAAGCGAACGAGTCCGGAGTCCAGTTCGGCCTTAGCAGAAATCTCCGATTGGGGAGAGCTGTATTTGATCGCATTGTCCAGCAGGTTGATGAACAGCTGGCGCAGCCTGTCCGATTGTCCGTTTACATACAAATGTTCATCCGTCTGGCAGATGATGCGCTTCTTATAACGCTTGGCACGGAAGGACATGGAATCGCTAACGTCGTGCAAAATTTGACCTGCATCCACCTTTTCGAATTCACGGTCGTCCGAAGCTCTGCGGGATACTTCCAGCAGCCTTAGCACCATGTTATGCAGCCGCCGGCTCTCTTCAACAATGTGATTCATGCCCTTATCGAAGAATTCCCGGTCGTCATCCCCTTTCTCCCGAATAATCTCGGCATAACCAAGAATGGACGTCAGTGGCGTCTTAAGCTCATGGGTGACATTGTCGAAAAAACGTTTTTCCTGATCGTTAAGCTCCTGAAGGCGATCCCGATCACCCTCAATCGTGGAAATCTGGCTTCCGATCCGGTCAATCATGTCATTGAAATTCAGAGCCAGCTCGCCAATTTCATCTCTTCGCCGGAACGGGATGCGAACATCGAGATTCCCGTTCTTCACTTCCGTGGAAGCCCGGGTCAGCTTCACTAATGGAATGGTGATATGCCGGGATAGCATATAGGAGAATAGGAATGCCGCTCCAAATATGGCGAGCGCGATGTAGAAAATGATGTCCATGATGCGCCCGCTTTGTTCATAGAGCAGGGTGAAATCTTTGGTAAATCTCAAGATGCCCACCTTCACTCCATCGATGATAACCGGGTATGAATATAGAACGGTTCCGCTATTCCGGCCATAAGTGATGGTATAAGCCGTTTTGCCCTTGATCGCTTGCCGGAGATCCTCGTCCGACTGTCCGGAGAACTCTCTCTGGTCTGATGAGAACAATAACTTGCCATCTACGGTGTAAGCACTAACATGGCTTGATGTCGCATGATTCAAATCATTCACCATTTCCTCGGCCATCTGTCCGAAATAAAGCTTATTGTTCGTGAAATGGTTGATAAGAAATGCTTGCCTTACGTATATATTGCTGTTGTTTTTGAGTCCGACCAGATCCGACGTTACGATCTTTTGATTGCTTGTCCGAATGATCTCCTTCACGGTCTGATTGAGTACGAGGAACGAGAGGCAGAAGATCAGAAAAAAACCAACAATAAACTTGGCTCTGATGGTCCGGATCATCTCTTATTCCGCCTGCTTCTCGAATTTATAACCGATGCCGAATACAGTTGTGATCAAATCGCTGGCATCCAGCTTTTTACGGAGCCTTTGAATATGCGTATCCACGGTCCGTGTATCCCCAATAAAATCATAACCCCAAACCAAATCCAGCAGTTCCGAACGCGTGTAAATCTTCCCCCGGTGACCGTACAAGGTCATGAGCAGGTCAAATTCCTTCGGTGTTAGATCAACCAGCCTTCCGTCTTTCTTGACCAGTCGCTCCTCCGTTACGATCTCGATGCCTTTAACACGGATCACGGCCTCCTGAGCCACTTCCCTATCCCCGTGATTCGCTTGGTCCAGCCGCCGGAGAATCGTACGAATTCGGGCAACAACCTCCCGTAAATCAAACGGCTTTGTGATATAGTCATCGGCACCAAATTCAAGTCCGAGCACTTTATCCGTGATGTCGGATTTAGCGGTTATCATGAATATGGGAAGGTTATAGTTCGCGGTTACTTTTTTGCATATATCGAGTCCGCTCTGATCGGGCAGCATCCAATCCAGAAGGAGCAGATCGGGATGAAATGACTCAAGCTCCCTTAAGCCCGCAGCTCCGCTGGCCGCAATACAGGTTTCGAAACCCTCCATGTTGAGACCATAGGCAAGCAAGTCGGCAATCGGCCCCTCATCTTCGATTATGAGAATTTTTGTTTTTTTCATGAAGTCTCCATTCTTATTCCATAGGCCTATTTGATGAATCGATTTTAGCATATACCGTTGACAAATGATAAGTCTGATCCGTTACAGGCTTGCTAAGACTGCGATTCAGGCAAATGCAGCAGTTCCGGGACCGTGACGAATGAGTAGCCTTGATCTTTCAAATCCGGTATTAACAGCTCCAGTGCCTCCAGCGTGTTGGCAAGATGTTTCTTGCCGTTTGCGGTATGCTGAAGAATGATGCCTCCAGGCTTCAACTGCTTGTGGATGATTCCCATGATCTCCTGTGCGGGCAGACCTGACCAATCCATCGTGTCCACGGACCAGTTCACGATCGCTAAATCCATATTCTGGATGGCCTCCTCTTTGTCCTCATCCAAAGCGCCATAAGGCGGCCGAAACAAGGATGGACGATAGCCGATAATGTCGTTCAGTTCATCCTGCGTATTCTTCACCTGATTCAGCGCTTCCTCCATCGATAATTCTGTAAAGTTGGGGTGTGACCAGGAATGATTTCCTATGGCATGACCTTCCTCTTTAATCCTCCGCACAGTCTCAGGATGGGCTTCAGCCCGGTTTCCCAGAATGAAAAAGGTGGCTTTAATATCGTTTTCCTTCAGGATATCAAGGATTTTGGGCGTAACCATGGCATCCGGTCCATCATCGAATGTAAGTGCGACCTGTTTACCGTCCTGGGCTGATCCATTAAAATACACCTTTTTCTCCATAGACTGATTCCCGCTTTGCGGAGTGCCAGGTGATCTTTCAACTGATTCACCGTTTGCTTGGTGTCCAAGCGAGAGTTCCTGCGATTCCGCAAAATAGTCCTTGAGCCCATCAACAATAGCTTGTGCGGCAAGATCTTGGCCTTCATTGCTCAGCAGGAAACGCTCATCCTCCGCATTGGTGAGATATCCAACTTCGATAAGCACTGCCGGCATCGTGGGCGTAGATAGCACTTTTAACTGTTCTTCCTTGATCCCGCGATCACGAAGGCCAATTCCCTTCACCAAATGCTCCTGAAGGGTTTGGGCCAAGGGGATGCTGTCCTCGTGTCGGTACATGGTCTCCGTACCCGATGTCATGGGGTCCGTATAGGTATTGCCATGAATGGAAATCATCACATCCGCATTCCAATCATTCGCCTTGGCTGCCCGTTCATCCAATTCAACGAATTGATCATCCGAACGTGTCAAGAGAGGTTCAAACAAAGGGTCCTCCTCCAGGAGGTCAACAACCCGCCCGGCAAGAGATAGATTGAACGCTTTCTCATATGCACCGCTTACTCCGGTAGCTCCCGGATCTTTTCCCCCATGACCGGGATCGATTACGATCCGATACGTTTTATTTGGATTAGGCACAGCAGGAAGCGTCCTATAGGTCTCTGCAAGTCTAGCAGATGATGCCGGCACCAACTCCACCGTTGATGAACCGACGTGCCATGCCAATTTGAAGCCGACAATAAATAGGATTGCAATGAATAGAATAAAGAAGACTCTGGTAAACTTCTTGCGTTTTTTGTGATAGATCATGGCTCCTCCTTCTTAGGTGATCGTGCTAGATACGATTCCATAAGAAGAATATAATCGCCGGATGTGATAACGATTTTACCAAGATGTCAACAACTTGTGTCCAACTCTACTCTATGTAAATGACAGGAGGCTTTCATAGACATATAGACGTCAATCGCATGCTTACGGTCCTCCTTACAGCCAAATCTTTCATATAGTTCCGTTCTACATCTGTACGCACCATTATATCTGGCATGGGTAACAAAAAAAGGAGCAGGCTGCCGACGCAGCCTGCTCCTATCTTAACTATTCATAACTCTGCCCACTCTGACAACAAGTCAGATTCACGGTTACACGTTCAGCGAATAGGACGAGCGGGCGATCTCCGTAGCTTGAACCATGTTACGGAGGGATGCTACTGTTTCTTCCTTACCGCGTGTTTTGAGACCGCAGTCCGGGTTGATCCAGAACAGCTTCGGATCCAGGACCCGCAGTGCACGCTCGATCATGCTTGTCATCTCTTCCACTCGAGGTACCCGCGGACTGTGGATGTCATACACGCCAAGGCCAATCCCTAATCTGTAGGTATTGACTTCGAAGCTGTGAATCAGCTCGCCATGACTGCGCGAAGTTTCAATCGAGATGACATCGGCATCCATCGCCTCAATCGAATCGATCATGTCATGGAACTCGCAATAACACATATGCGTATGAATTTGCGTGGTCGGCTGTACCGTGCATGTGGTCATACGGAAGGCTTTAACAGCCCAAGCGAGATACTCCGCTTGATCTTCCTCCTTGAGCGGCAGCCCTTCGCGCACCGCAGGCTCATCCACCTGAATCATCCCGATGCCCGCCTGCTCCAGCGCCTCTACTTCTTGTCTTAGGGCATAAGCCAATTGATAGGCAATCTGTTCCCGAGAGATGTCTTCGCGGACGAACGACCAGTTCATGATTGTGATCGGGCCAGTTAGCATCCCTTTCACGGGGCGGTTAGTCTTCGACTGTGCATATTTCGTTTCCTCCACCGTCATCGGTTTCTCGAATGCGACATCCCCGAATATTACAGGCGGTTTCACGCAGCGTGAGCCGTAGGACTGAACCCATCCATATTGAGTGAAGGCAAAGCCACCAAGCTTCTCACCGAAAAATTCAACCATATCCGTTCTTTCGAACTCTCCATGCACAAGCACATCCAGGCCGATCTCTTCCTGCAGCTTGATCCAAATATCGATTTGCTCCTGAATGAAGCGCTCATACTGCTCATGATTCCATTCTCCCTTGCGCCACGCCTGGCGTGCCTTGCGCACCTCGGCTGACTGAGGGAAGCTGCCGATCGTCGTAGTCGGAAAAATCGGCAGCTGCCACTTATTCTGTTGAGCGGTATGACGCTCCGCGAACGGCAGACTGCGAACTGGATTCTGCACACTAATCTCGGCAACTGCCTGCTGAATGTCATGTCGATTGCGCTCTTCGGATTGTTTAAGCGCCTGAAGGGCAGCATCGCATTCTTCCAGTTCCTTGGCAATCCGGGCTGTGCCTGTGGAGATTGCTTTCGTCAAAAGAACCAGCTCATTCAGCTTCTCATCTGCAAAGGCGAGCGCCCCTTTTAGTTCAGGCTGCAGTTTCGTTTCGCTGCTCACTGTCACCGGAACATGCAGCAAGCTGCACGAAGATTGAACGATCAACCGTTCAGTGGCTACATATTTCGTCAGCTCTTCCAATTGCGACAGCTTCTCGCGAAGCGATGCCTTCCAAATGCCGCGTCCGTCAATCATGCCGGCGCCAAGCACTTTATTCGCAGGAAACCCTGATTGTTTAATGGCTTGCACATTGCCTTGGTATCCGTGGACCAGGTCAAGTCCGATGCCGCTAACCGGAAGCTGGATGATATCCTGGTAGTTTTCCACCGATTCGAAATAGGTTTGCAGCATGATGTTTAGGCCGGGTGCCGAACCCGCAAACGTTTCATAAATGCTGGTTAACCGCTTAAGATCGGCATCGCTTAATTTCGTTACGAGGATCGGCTCATCAATCTGGACCCATTGAACGCCTTCTTGGGCAAGCTCCTGGAGAATCTGTACGTAGAGCGGCAGCAATTTTTCCAGCCAGTCATCCGTCTCCGTCGGCTGGTACCCTTTGGACAATTTCAAGAAGGTTAGCGGACCAACAATAACCGGCTTGCCTTCAATGCCGAGCTTCTCCTTAGCCTCCCGATAGGCTGCCAGCGGTCTGTTCTCCGTAAGAACTGGTGAAGCCCCATCCAATTCAGGCACGATATAATGATAATTGGTGTTAAACCACTTGGTCATTTCACTTGCTGTAGCATCCTTCGTTCCGCGTGCAATACCATAATATACAGACAATGGCACAACACCGCCCTCATAAGAGAAGCGCTTCGGTACGATACCAAACATCGTTGCCGTATCCAGAACATGATCGTAATAACTAAAATCATTCACCGCAATAAGATCGATCCCGCTCTCCTGCTGCTTCCGTAAATGATTCAACCGAATCTCCTGCAGCTGCCGGTGAAACTCCGATTCATCAAGCTTGCCTGCCCAGAATGCTTCCAGGGCTTTTTTCCATTCCCGATCAGCGCCAATACGCGGATATCCCAGTACACTGCTTTTTGCCATCTATATAACACTCCTATACAAATTGTTACAAGAAAGATACCATGTATTAATCGGTATAGTGTAACTCATATAAGCTATATCTAGTTATAGCCTATGGCTATAGCAAGAAAGGTGTAGATGTAATCTTGTTATACGCTAATACAAAAAAACGCGAGATTAACACGTTTTTTTCATAATACTCTATAATGGGATTACTTAGGATTGTAAAGGAGCTTATCTATGAAGACGATTGGACTTATCGGAGGAATGAGCTGGGAATCCTCCATTGAATACTACAGAATGATAAATGAGCAGGTGAGAAGCCGCCTGGGTGGCCTCCACTCGGCCAAATGCCTGATGTACAGCGTGAACTTTGCAGAGATTGAACGCTATCAATCCGAGGGAAATTGGAAAAAAGCCGGTGAAACATTGGGTGAGGCTGCACTTTCTTTAGAAAAAGGCGGTGCCGATTTTGTATTGATATGTTCCAATACGATGCACGTGGTACTAGAGGATATAGAAGAAAAAATAAGCATCCCTGTGCTGCACATTGCCGATGCCACGGCTATTCAAATCCGTGAACATGGGATTCGTACAGTAGGTTTGCTTGGAACCAAATATACCATGGAGCAGCATTTTTACAAGCAAAGATTAGAATCTAATCATATCAAAGTGCTCATCCCCAATAAACAAGATCGAGAGATCGTAAATAAAGTGATATATGAGGAATTATGTCTTGGCAACATCCAATCGGATTCAAAAGCTTATTATAAAGAAGTCATTGAACGGCTAATTCAAGATGGAGCTGAAGGAATTATTCTAGGCTGTACGGAGATCGGATTATTAATAAAACCCGATGATTCCCAAGTTCCTCTGTTTGATACAACCTTCATACATGCCATTGAAGCTGTTCATAAATCGCTCCAAGCTGACTCTTAATGGGCTAATCCTCCCGATTTCGGGAGAGGTTGCCAACGATTATCGGCCCCCTCACACCTGGCGAGTTTTCAATTCTAAATCGGATATCTTTACAAGTTGTCAATGCTGTTCAGCACCAGGATCAGCCCGGCAATACACAACACCCATGACAGAATCGATCCGGAGCTCTTGGCGATTCTCAGGCGCAGCTTTTCCAGCGGACGCTGCATCATCCGGCCTAATACGAGGTGTAATCCGAGCAATAGGAGTGGAGGCAGCACCATCACGATATTGTATGCAGCCAGGATGGGCATCCATTGAGCCGTAGTTAACTGCGCCTTTGTCATGAGTCCGATTGCCGCAAAATACGGAAGGGCTGTTGCTACCTCCAGCAGGGCAGTCGTGAACCCAAGTCCGATCATAGCCCCGAAGCTTTTGGATCTTGGACGGCGCGGCTCGGACGTTTTTTTCGTAGGGATAAAGAAGCTGGCGACAAACAGGATTCCGCCTACCACGGCCATGACCCAACTGACCGCTCGATTCTGAAAGATGCCGGTTACGGATTGCAGAACAGCATCCAAGCCCAGCATAAGTGCAGCTCCTACCAGGAAGTAGAAACCCGCCACTGTGAATAAATAAATGAATAAACGTGGGATTAGCCGGTCCCGTTCGGTCAAGAGCAGATACACCGTTACGCCAAGCGTAGCTGGACTCAGCGTGTCCAAGAGTGATAAGGCTCCAATGGAGAGCAGCAGTTCCAGCGTCAAGATGTCTCCCCCTCTCCAATTTGTTCTTTGTTCTTGTGTAATACATAAATTTCAAACGCCTGTTCCATGAATTGAAGAAGTTCATCCTCGATGGGATATAACCCCATCTGCTCGGACTGTACCGGAGATTTACGAATCTCCCACAGCTTATCTACGAAGGGGTCTTCATCTTCAAAAACCTCCAGTCGTTTCTCATCCATCCGCCGTACAATTCGTTGTACACCCGGTGAGTCGGGTCCGTCCTGCATCCGCCTTTTGAGCTGCCCCAACAAAGCAATCCACTCGAGAGAGTCGGGATCCGTGCTGTTCATATTAGGGAGTAGACTTAGCAACTCCACTTCACGCTTCTCAAACATTTGCTGCCGGAACGAGTGTTTTAACGAAGGGTCTCTTCCGGAAAGGTGAATTAATTTCTGAATGACATCCCAGCTTGTCTCACCTTCCACCGCAATGCTATGAAGCACAGCTCGCAGCGCCGATTCCATCTGGTCCAGCTTTTTTTGTTCGTTCATAACGAAGTCCAACTGATTCATCAAACCGGTGGACCAGTTCCATTCCGGGTTTGAAATCATATCCGATATTTCTTGCAAACTGAAGCCCAGCCTTTTGAGAAACTGTATTTGCTGCAGCTTCTTTAATTCATCATCACTGTATATACGATGTTTGCCCGGTGTTTTGGCGGCAGGAATCAGAAGGCCAATCTGGTCATAATAGCGCAGCGTTCTTACCGTAATACCCGTCTGTTTAGACAATTCTTGAATGGGAATCGACTTCATCACCTGCTTTCTTAATTCTCTCTGATATCTCCAGTATATAAGATGACGTTACGTCACTTTCAAGCTTTTTCACGAAAAATATTAGTACAATTGTGAATTCGATGCAGCAGGCGACAAAAAAAGCCCGAGTTATCGGGCTTGTTCAAGCACTTACTGAAATTCACTTTCATTTGAAGATTTTCGTTCTGGTTAACCCGATCAGATAAAGACCCGTGGGAATCACCAACAAGTGGAGAAGGGCGTAACTCGACCATACATTCTGAATGATATCAGCAACATAGACGGTGTTGATGTATGTATTCCAGGCCACGATGATAAACAGCACGGACAACGGATAGATTAACGGATTTTGTTGCTTCAGTCGGAACACGGTCTTCATTCCTTGAAGAATGGAAAGATACAATAGAGAGATCTTGATAAAAAAAGTAAGGATCCAAAGCGTAATCAATATGCCTTCCACACGTTGAAAGAAGTTCCCTAGGTTAATCGTCTTCGCGAGGGCAAATGCCGGAAACGTGCTATTCTCCGTCTGTTCGATTCCCAGAATCAGCACACTGAGCAGGACGATGATGCTCAGCACGAACCCGCCTGCGACAGCTCCCCCCATCAGTGCCCTCTCCCCTTTTTTCTCCCCCTTGACCAGAGGCAGGAATACCATCAGCACAATCAGTTCCTGAAACATGGAAGCATGGAATCCGGCCTTGGCAACAGGTATCCAGCCTTCCTCAAGCATTGGCTTGATATGGTTCCAATCGATCTGGGGAATGAGTGAGAGGACAAGGACCATAAACAGAAATATGATCCACGGAAACATCAATTCACCGACCCGGGCCAAGATTATGATGCCCATCCTGGCGCACATGACGGCCGCGATCAAGAACAAGATTTGAATAGCTTCGATCGGCGTCTCCGGCATCATTTCGCTGCTCAGGAAAAAACCCAAGTTGCCAAGCAAAGTGCCTGTAAGAATCAAAAAATAAAAAAGGTAGACCAGCGAGAGAATCTTTCCCAGCAGCTTCCCCAAAACCTTCTCATGGATCTCGAAGATCGTTTGACCTGGAAAGACACGCGCGATGGCTATGTACAGCACAACCATAAGGAGATTAATGAAGATACTTAAGAGGGAGGCCATCCACGCATCTTCCCGTGCAGTATGTGCTAACCCGGAGGGGGTAACCAGGATTGAAGTTCCGATGGTCAAGCCGAAGGCCAGTATAAAGAATTGTCGTGCGGCGATATCCTTATATTTGATCACGTGTTACCATACCCTTCTTCATTATGAGATCAACCTGTTCAGCGGCTGCATCAAGGCGCCGATCCAGTCCAGCGGCCTTAGATAAGGCACCTCCATCATATCCCCGATCAAGGCCAGCAAGGTTACTCCCCACACTGTATAGAACACGATCATGTCCCTGAGGGAGCGCAGCTTCAGAAGATGCCGGGTTTCCGTAACGAACACGATGGATAGGAAGAATATGAATAACCAATGCCAATTCACGGCTCATCGACCTCCCGTTTTAAGGGTTGTATGATGGATCCGATCCGCCGGATCGCGACATCGGCATCCACGCGGATGCTCATCGTTTTAAAACTTTTTCCCCAATGATCCCGGTATTTTTTCCATACGTCCGGATATTTTCGGTGCAAGACCTCGCCGAATCCAAAAACATCGGACCCATAGCGCTGCTGTACCCCCTCGATGTGCTTCCGGAGATTGGCGTTATATTTATCCTCGATGTCCTTCTCTAATTCGTCGATGACGGCTGGTTGACTGATATCAATCTGACATTGAACGGCATTCACGTCGGCCTCGATCTCCAATTCGGCTGAAAATTCGGGAATCCCCTCCGCATTGAGCGCAACATCAAGCGTTGTGTCTGCCCGGTTCACCGCGAACCCGACAATGCCGCTATCCGGACATGAAATATATCCCGCTGTAGTGTCGACTTTATTGAGGACATAATTGACGGTCTTGCTGGGCGGTTCCCCCAGCCATCCTACTAGCCGGTCCCCTTTAAACACGCCGAGTCCCGTATGTTGAAGAAGCGTTGAAGGATTGATTTTCTTGACATTCTCCATAGACTGTCCTTCGACTAAACTGCCGCTTAATTGGACCCCGGATAATACAGGGTCTGAGCCGTTGCGTTTGAGTTCCGTCACAAACTGCTGTATCGTGACTTTCCCCGTTGCTGCCCATTTTTTTTCCGATATTAGAATTGAGGAATAGAGCGAATTCGCCGGAACGTACTCGAATGGCGTAACGACCTCCAGGATCTCTGAGGCCTTTCCGTTCTTGGCAACGAGCATGAAGAAATCCGATCGCAGCTGATGATTCCGGGAGATATAATCGAGCACATCGCTGACCCCTGACCGGGCCATGTCTTCTCCAAATACCAACACGCGGACATGGGACAGATACGGCATCCGAGGTGCCATGCTTAACGTGCGCTGAAGGGCGTCGGGGATGGTTTTGCCGACTGACTTGTAGGTTACGACCGGAAGGCTCCCCGTCGATCCGCCTTTTTTGGAGCCCACCTCAGCGGAATTGAGCACTTGAGCAGAAATGACGTACCCATTCTCATGCGTATCAATTCCAAGTGCCATGACGACGGCAAGCTCATTCAGTTCTTTTCTGCTCCAGCATCCAGATATGAAAACCACCAGACTTAATATAAGCAGGACTGATCGTATTTTTCTTTTGAACATACATAATCTGTCCCCTCTGCTTAAAATAAAGAACCCCTGTCATGACTTACAGAAGGCTCATGGTTTGGATTTGGTTACATATTTCTTCATGCTGTGACGCGACATTCGCAGCAAAGCATCCTTTTGACTTCGCCAGCGTATAGGCGCAAAAGAAGACATATAAGGAACCCCCATGGACTGCAGGCTGCACAGGTGAAGGCCAATTATAATCATGCCGATAATCATCCCGTACAATCCAAACGACGCTGCTATTCCCATTAGCCCAAATCGCAAAATTCGCACCGATATTCCAATATTGAAAGAGGGTAGCGCAAAATTGGCAATCGCCGTTATGGATACAACGATAACCATCGCGGCCGATACGAGACCCGCTTCGACAGCGGCCTGTCCGATGACCAAAGTACCAACGATGGAGACGGATTGGCCGATCGATTTAGGTAATCGAATGCCGGCCTCGCGCAGGATCTCGAACGTGATCTCCATGATTAGCGCTTCGATAAATGCGGGGAAGGGCACCCCTTCCCGCTGGCCGATTAAGCTTGTCAGCAAGTTGGTCGGCAGCATTTCCTGATGAAATGTGGTGATCGCAATATATAGTGAGGGGGTAAGGAGCGCTATTCCAAAGCATAGATATCGAAGAAGCCGAACAAGGCTGGCAAAATCCCATCGCTGATAATAGTCCTCGCTCGATTGAAACAGCTGAACGAACAACGCCGGAACCACCAGCACAAAGGGCGTTCCTTCCACAAAAATAGCAATTCGTCCTTCCAGTAAAGCGGATGCAATGACGTCAGGCCGCTCTGAATTATATACCGTCGGAAAAGGGCTGTACCGATGATCCTGAATCATTTCCTCGATATAATTGCTCTCAAGAACGCTGTCCAGCTTGATTTCATCCAATCTTCTGCGCAGCTCATCAAGTACTTCGATATCATATAATCCATCCACGTACATCACGGCCACTAGCGTATTGGTGTGCTCGCCTACAGTTCTTTCTTCAATACGCAGCCTAGGACTTTGAATTCTTCGCCGGACTAGAGCCGTATTCTCGCGAAGGGATTCGGTAAAGCCTTCCCTCGGCCCTCTTACTACGGATTGTGAGCTGGCTTCCTCAACTCCGCGCTGCTTCAGTGCTTCAGTACCAACGTACAGTGAGGTTGATGTCCCATCCATAAAGATGATCGTATTCCCGGACAACAATTTCCCTTCAACTTCTTGAAAAGTGCTGGCTTCTCCCACTTTTCCCATCGTGATCGTGAGTTCTTTGAGCAATTTCATGCATACTTCCGGTGACTGGTTTGGAAATTCAATAAATAGAGGTAAATCTGCATGAATCGCTTCGATTAGCAATCGGGGATCTCCCATCCCTTCAATATAGACCATCACCGTAGGTATAGCGCCCAAAGTCAACTCTCGGTAGATGATATCTCCGCTCTGCCCGAATCGACTCTTCATATTTTCGATAAATTGCGTTATGGAAACCGGCAATTTTTCTTGTGAAACATGATGGCGTGTGGTTTTATTCGTCATGTAAACGACTCCTCGTTTTTCCCTCATGGCCAGCTTTGCCTTACAAGGAATTCAATGACCTTCATTTATCTTTTCCTCTACTGTTCCCGCAGTTGGATATAATATACTTTTTATACGGACTACTGAAATTCATTCGATATTCAGAATGAACGATCGAAAAACAAATAACGCCTCTTGAAGACTCAGGGAGTCCCAACAGGCGTTATCTGCTCAAAATTTCCTACCACTTTAAAGTATTGTTAATGCGTCAGACCTTTAGCTTGCAGATAGGCTCGCTTGTATGCGGCCGCTTTTTGGGCAATCAAGCTGTAGTCCTGACGCTTCAAAGCTTCGTTTGTCAGATCCGAGCCAATACCGACGGCTATCGCCCCCGCTTTGATCCATTCGCCAAGGTTATCAAGAGAGACACCACCGGTCGGCATAATATTCGCCTGCGGCAGCGGGCCCTTGATCGCCTTGATCATCGACGGATCATACAGGTTGCCAGGGAACAGCTTAATAATGTCCGCCCCAAGTTCCAGTGCTTCCTGGATTTCCTTGATCGTCATGACCCCCGGCATGACCGGAATCCGATAACGATTGCACAGCATCATGGTGTCTCTGCTCAGGCACGGCCCAACAACAAACTCGGCACCGCTCAATATCGCAGCACGCGCGGTTTCCGAATCAAGCACTGTACCTACCCCGATGATGGCATAGGAAGATGGATCTTCGGCGTTCCATGAATATTTGCGCGACAACGTTTCAATAGCCCGGAGCGCAAACGGTACGGTCATCGTCACCTCAATCACTTTGATGCCGCCGGCAATCGCCTGTTCGGCCATCTCCACAACCTGCTCCGGCGTTTCGCCGCGCAGGACCGCGACGACGCCTTCTTCCGTGATTTTTTGAATCAGCTGCAGTTTCTTCATCTTAAAACTCCTCTTTTCTATTCGGTAACTACACAGAGTACCATTCAAACGTACACTCCGCTCCGTTTATCGTTCTCGCCAAGTTCCCTGAAGTCATATGCTTCAGAATGAGTCGATCTTCCGTCGTCCATCCTGTATATGCAACCTCAAACTCGCCGTCTGTCTTGAATTCCGGCCTGTGCTCGGACATTCGCCGTGCGAACGCCACCAGTTGTTCGATCCCCCTGTTCTCCGCTTCCGGGACGGACACCGCTTCTACGGTGAGAGCTATTCCAGCGCCATGGCAAACGACCTGATGATATCCGGACTGTTCCCTAATGTCATAAGTAGTCCCTGGGCTCAAATGTACGGCAAAATAGACCTCATCTACTTTACCGTACAAAGCTTCTGACTCATACAACCATTCCCCTTCCGGTAGAACGCCGACAATTTCCGCACCGCCGGTACCCGCTGGTTCCGGCAGCGGATACAGTGCCAGCACCACATTTTTGTGATACAGCACCTCCATCCACTCGCTTTGGTGGCGGGGATCGCCACCAGAAGGATCATATCCCTCTCCCGGGTGAAAAAAATACAGCTGATTGGCCTTGCCGCCGTCGCGAATTGGGAGGCTGAACATCCAGCGCAGCTGCTCGTTGTCGAACTCACGAACCCGCTCCCACAATCCGCCCGCCGCATAATGTTCTGTCACATAAGCATAGGAGTGCAGCTGCCTCATTTCGCCGTCAACCGATTTCAACAAAAGCTTGCGCACTTCCGTCGGTTCTCTGCGGTTTAGGGCAAGACGCCGTTTAGCTTCCGGAGCTTTGTGGAACAGAAATCCGGCATACTCCGTGCGCGGCATATCCTCAGGGAGACTGAAATCACCGAACTGGACATAATCGTGAAGCACATTGGCATCCCTCGGCGCATCATGCGGCCATCCCCTGGAGTGGGCTCCTACCCACGCCCCTTTCAAATAATAGGACGTGCGCAGGCTCCACAGCTCATCTAACAGTTCATACAGCTCCTGCTTTAATTCCGGTTCCTCCGTCAATTCCAGTGCACAGGTGAACGCCTGTGTCCAATGCCAGAACCACGGCAGGCACCCGTACTCAGCCATACCTTCCCGGCGGAGCAGACTCAGGGTATCCCGAAGACTTTGTTTTCCGTCCTCCAGGAGTTCCTTATCGCGGAAGCGCTGGCCGAATATTAACTTGGCTGCCGTATATTTAGCCTCATGATGATTGCACACGGTAAGGGGCTTGCGAAAAAAGCCTCCTTGGTAGATGTGTTCCAGCGCAGCTTCAAACTCCGCGGCCAAGCCCTCGCTCATCTCGCTTTCAAACTTACGATGGAAAAAAACCATCAAGCTTCCCATCAATTCCACCGGCAGCGCATGCGGACTCGCCTCTTCCGGCTTCGTCCCCAGGTTCAGCGGCCAGTGCCCGTGCATGGGATTCTTCGCATCCCGGTTCTGCAGCCGCAGCACACGACCCAGAACCTCCTCTGCCAACCGTTTACCTTCCTGCCGGTTGAACTGCGGATCATTCTCGATGTCTACCGAAGCTGCAAACAGATAAGAAGCGTAATAGAAGTTATCACGAACATCTCTGTGAAACCACAGCCCGCTGGATAGCAAAGGCCGCCTCCATGCTTGTTCCGCAACGTTCCGAACAATCCGGTTCATTCTCTCTTTATAATCGTTCATGTGTTCTCCTTTCCCAATCCGATGGTAAAGCCGCTTTCCAACATAATGCAGAATAAAAAAAGAACCAAAAGAAACCTAATTCGAACCTATATAAACATTAAAAACCTAAATGAACAAAAAGGGAAGCTATATTTCAAAACCAAAGTCTTCATTTATCTTGCATGGCTTGCCCTTTACCACAGAAGAGGGCCTAACGGCCCTCTATTAATGGGTTATCCATACCCAGGAAATTGATCATATTCAGCATTACCTGTGCCGCCTCTGCACGGGTAGTCTGTCCCTGGGGAAGGAAAGCTTCTCCCCTTCCCTGCATTAAACCAAGGTTTACGACAAGCTTCAGGTCTTCCCGTGCATAAGTGGATACTTGATCCGCGTCTATGAACTTGATTTCTTTAACCTGTCCTTCCATACTGCCCTTGATCATCGTTGAAAGTCTTGCAGCCATGACAGCCATATCCTCCCGGCTGATCGGCCCATTGGGGTCGAATATACCATCCGCTTTACCTTTTACAAGCCCGGCTTCATAGGCAGCGGCAACCGCATCCGCATACCAGGCCTGCGGTTTGACGTCATCAAATGCGTTTTTGTCACTTGCCGCAAAGCCCCAGGTCCGTACGATCAATGAGATAAATTCGGCGCGTGTTACCGCCGAGTCCGGAGCAAACTCCGTTTCCGTCCGACCATTTACAATATGCCGTGCGGTCAATACTTTAACGGCGCGCTTCGCCCAGTGCGAAGCAGGCAGGTCGTTAAACCCTTTGTTGTATTCCAGCACAGTGTATAATCCAGGACTATTTATGTAAGCTTCGATTGATTCTTTGTGGGTCCCGGTTAACCTGCTGACATACTTCCATGTTTGAACATCTTGATCATATACATAAATCCCTAACAGTTCAGGATCCAATCCGGCATAAGCCGAGGCGTCAAAACGGATCCGAGCAGGCACCGCAAAAGGTTGATTATATTCCTTTTCCACATCTGCTCCGCCAAGAAATACGCCGAATTTCATCATCCCGCCGGATCGGAGCTGAAGATTCGATCCATGGGAACCACCGACTAAAACGGACGCTTCCTGTTCCCCAACCGGTTCGAATGTCAGCAGCACCGCCGTATGGCCGACCGAATCGGCTTCGATTGCCGAAAGCAGCGCCGAATCGAGTGTAAGAGTTACGCCCTTCTTCTTGATTTCCAGCTTGCTTTTTCCAAGATGCGCTCCGGCTTGTTGGGGCAGGCTGATCTTGGTTTCCTCTTCAGTGAGTGAGATCGAGACTACGCCGTCCACTGGCGCCCGAAGCGTCTTTTCATTCACAATTTTGACCCCGTGGGTCGCTTCATGATGGCTCGTTTCCGTTGAAGTGTCCGAATTACCTTGCATCCCTTCATTGCCGGACGTGTTGTCGTGCGAATTGCTCTCCGATCCATTCCCGTTACCGGAGCCATTATCCGTGCCACCCTCGGTAGAGGATGTATCCGTCGTTACTCGCAGCTTGTTGCTCTCCGACAGATTGCCTGCGGCATCGGATGCCTTCACACTAAACACGTATTCGGTTGCAGGAAGCAACCCGTCCAGCGTTTGGTTATACACCGATGCAGACACACTCGTCACCCACTGCCCATCTCTGTAAAGGCTGTATCCGGATACTCCTACATTGTCGGAAGATTCGGACCACTTTAAGGCAATTGAAGTATCTGTCACCGATGTATAACTCAGCACAGGCGCGCTTGGCGGGGTGTCATCACGAGTCGCGACCGTAATCTCCCGGCTGTCTCCCACCCGCTGGCCGCCTCCATCAAGGCCCGATACCTCAAAGTGATAAATGGTACCAGGCAGCAGGCCGTCCACGGTCGCAGTGTAGGTGTCAGATGTTACTGTACGGTAAGTAGCGTCACTTACCGTAACACCGTCTTTGGTAATTTCATAACCTTCTATTCCCGACACGCCATCCGGGACCGTCCATTCCAGATCGACACTCGTTTCGGTTTGAAGCGTCGAATACAAGGAAGAGACAGGCACCTCTTTCTTAAAAACAACGGTATGCGCCGCACCTAATGATCCGTTCGTGTTCAAGCGCAGTTTAATGTACGGCGCCGTTTGTTCAATAGTTACAGTTGGATCAGCACTTGCTAATACAAGCCCCGCGCGATTTAAATACAGCGTTATTTCCGACTGCTGCTGTGTCGGATCGGAGACCGCGATACTTAAACCGTCGTCCGTTTCCTTCATGATCACCGAAGCCGGCTGCTCCGAACGCAGATCGCCTACGGTACCCGGATTCCAAAAATTAGCCGCTGTGAGGCCAAGCGTCTTCTCCTTCACCGCGTGGATGTCTATCGTGCTTGCCAACACGTCGATATCCGGATTCTCACTGTACTGCTTGGTTGCCTCCCCACCCTGCTCAGGCAGCAGAACGTATGAATAAGAGGCGTTAGCTGGCGTTTCTCCGTGATCGAAGGCCAGACTTAAATAATTCCGTGTAATCGGAGTATCCGCTTGCGCGCTGTTGATCTCCTTCCAACTGGCGGTTCTGTTCTCACGGAGTACCGACAATTCCGCTGCATCCGGGAAATAATACCCCGTTTCGGCGCCATCCGTATTACTGTCGAGATGTGCCCAATGCACACCGCTCGTCTTATATGGGGATCCGGTCGCTAACGGCTGGTCAACGCCGTCCATAATGAGTCTATTGTCCCCGGCAGCATTCAACATGCGGTTCTCGATTAGGGTTTCAACCGTTTGAGGCCCGCTTCCATTACTGGTAATGCCGGAGCCAAGCGCGACGATTTCATCATCAAACATGAACCAGGATTTTTTGCCCTTCAAATCGCTGCCCGTCACTTTAGCCAGCGAGAAATCCATGCCGGCGGCTCCGTATTCGCCATCCAGCGATACGCCCCCGACCCAAGATTGGGTATTCATGTATGAGGTCCATTCTCCGGGAACCCGCCCTTGTCCGGATCCGTCCGTTGTGGTCCCCGGCAAACGGAAGGAATCGACGGTCGGCCAGAAGTCATTGCGATACTGCCCGAAATCCCGGTCATACAAATAAGTCATGCCTATCCCTGTATACCAGCCCTTCAGGTTCTCGTTATTTCCCTTCTCAAAGGCCGAGATGCGATCCGAAAACAGGCTCAGCCCAAATCCGAAACCATCCCGCAAGTGAACGACCCGGTCCATGCCTGCGAACACTTGATTTTTTACCAGGTGGCCCCTCGGTGTAATCGCATCCTCGTTCATCAGCTTTTTGATGACCATGATATCGCCAAGGGACAATCCTTCGTAATAATTACTGTAGGTTGTATCTTTGGATATCCATTCCTTTGCCATTTGTTTGATGGATATGGCCACATCAGCCGGTGCAGATTCCGCCATGCGCAGCAAAGTAATGATCGTACTGCGGGCGCTACCGCTGCCACTGCGGGAGATCCCCCTTCCGTTGACCATATCCATGAACTGCCCGTTATAAATGATCGGCTCATAGGTCTGCGATACCCAGTCATACACATTCAATACGTTACGATCCGTGATCGGCCATGGCGAATCGGTCAACAGATAGGACATGTCCGCCGTGCCTTTCAACCATACCGATCCATAACCTCCGGTATAAGCGATATTCGAATGCTGCACAAGGGAGCCGTCGCGATATACGCCGTCCCCTTTTGTCGCATAAACATATTCGGAACCGATCGAATCTCTACCCAGCATAATTTTGGCACTGTTTTTTTCGATAATTCCACGAAGTGTAACCACAAACGCTTTATCCAATAAATTGGCACCGGTCATTTTGACCCCGCTGACGCCAAGCACGGATCCTACCTTCGGATTCGGACAGAATGTATCGATTGCCGAAATGAAACGGGTGATTTGTTCCCGAGATAGATTGTCGTACATCAAAACCATCACATCATTAAGTACTTGCGGAGCACCAATCTCCCAGTCCCACCAGTTATTGTAGGCTTTTTTACTGCCGTTGTAGCGATTTGCGTACATCCAGTCGAGTGCGCTGACAATATCGCTCGCAAGCTCCTTGTTTTCGAACAAATCGGAGCCCGGAACGGAATATGCTAATGCCATCGTTTTTAGTCGGTTATAAGCTGTCGTGATTTGGCTGGAATCAGTCGTGCTGGTCATATCACTCCACAACCATGTGCGCCCGGGTGACTTGTCCAGCGACTTCCAGAATCCAGAAGCCTTATTCGCTTGGGCGGTTACAGCCGCGACAATATCAGGATCACTTTCGTCAAATGCGCCGCCAGTCAGACGTGTATGCCATTTTGCACGTAAGCTTTCGTAGGCCTCCATGTCTAAAGCTGATTCCACATTTACCAAACATTCTGCAAACGTCAGACCATCCGGTGTTGAAATTCTGATTGTTGTCGTACCGATACCTACTCCGGTAATCTCGCCAAGATCATTTACGATCGCCACATCGGGGTTGCTCGAAGTCCAGCTTACACTTTTGTCCGATGCCGTAGAAGGCGTCATGGTCGGAGACAACGTAACCTTGCCACCAACTGCCATGGAAAAGGCCGTTTGATTCAGCGTGATTCCGGTGTAACCTGAATATTCCTCCAGCACCAGGTCGTCAAACCAGACCTTCCCTTTCCCTGTCTCCAGAAATGGCTCAATGGTCAACTTGGTTGTTGTTTCGGGAATCGTCAGGACCACCTGCTGCATCGTCCAATCCCGGGTTCCCGTCAACCTTTCGGAAGCAGGTCCGTCCCCCACCTTGACCGTATTATAGTATTGGGTCCGGAAGTAAACGCCCTGGCCGGATATGTTATCCGTCTTCAACCACAGCTTAAGCTTGTAGGATTTGCCGGGTGTCACAGATGTGACCACCTGCTTGACGGATACTCGACTCGTGTTAAAAGCATCAAACAACAGTGACTGTTTCCCTTCATGCGAGTGTCCCGTATCGATTTTGACCGTTGCCGTTTTGTTCGGCTCTTTGCCGCTGCCGGTTGGAATCCATAAATCCCAATGAACCGGAACTGGATCCGCGATCCCTTTCCAGGCCCCGCTTACCGTGGAAGTCGTTTCTTCAAAGCTTCCATTAAGCATAAGATTGGTAGATGCAGCCGACGCTACCCCGGCTGTGAAACTCCCGATGCTTGCGGACAAGAGATCTATCCCAAGCATAAGCGCTAACACCAGACTGGTTTTTCGCATTAATTCACCCCGCCATATGGTTAAAGTACAAGCCACAAACCTGGTACGCGTACACCTCAGCTTTCTAAGACTCTACGGCTCAATACCCGCATCAGGCCTCGTGTTACTTGTAATCTTACTTAGTTGAAAAAATAGGAAGGTGGAGAATTTTGACCGAAAGCGTATACATTTCTGACATTGTCCTGGACTCCTGTTCAGGGCACATACGTTAAAGGGGGTGTCCCAAAAGATCTTAGATCTTGCGGGAGGCCCTAGAAGACGCTCCATGTACGAATCATTCCTACCATCGCTGTTGCCCCCACATTTCTTGGAATGGTTCTGAGCAAGGACGAAATGTGGGGGCAAAGGCGAGCGCTGACGCTTGTCCGGAATCGATTCGTCCTCTCCGCTACGCCGTGCAGATGGCGGCCAATGATCAAAACAGAAGCCATAGCGGTGTGGGAATAACATCCTGAGCACCGCTATGGCTTTATTTGACACACTTCCTGTTTATGGGGGCCGTACGTCAAGCAACTACATCTGCTTTTGGGACGGCCCCTTGTTGAACTTGACGAACTGTACAATATCCGTGCCTGTATGGACTATTTGTCTTCTCCGTCCTGTACGAAATTGAGCACAGCTTCGTCCACAGCAGCGGTCTGTCCGAGGTCCGGTCGATCTGACAGTTCGACTTCGCAAGATGCGGGACGGCCATGCAGTTCAAACAGAACCAGTTCGTTTTCCCCTTTACGCAATAAAGGGCCGGGAATATATAACGCCCTCTGCGGCCCCGCCTTCCAGTACCGGCCCAGATTGAAGCCATTGATCCAGGCGACACCTTTAGTCCAGCCATCAAAGCGAAGAAACGTATCCCCGATGTCCTCCACCTGAAAATGTCCGCGGTAAAATCCGGGCAGGTCTGCGTTTTCCGATTCCGGTGTGGACAGCTCTTCTTGCTCCGTCTGCCCATCATCGGTAACCGGTTTATAAGAGAGTGATGTCAGCGTTTCGGACTCCAGCGGCAGGGTCCGGATCGTCCAATCATACAGGAACTGGTTATCGATTCTCACACCTTCCGTGATTCCCTTGGGATCACGGATAAGCGGTCCATAATTGATCCGGCCCATGTTCTCGACGAGAATATCCAGCCTTGCTCCGTTTGCGGGAACGGTAATATCGAGCGGCTCTGAATTCCAACGTTCGATCACGCCAAGCGGCCGACCGTCCAGAAATACCTGGGCGCGATCTCGGACCTCTTGAATATGCAGCTGCTGTCCTTGCCGCGGTCCCTGAATAAATGTGCTGTACAATATAAAACCATAGGACTGTCCGAATTTTTCCATCGGCTGGATGCATACGCTTTGTATCGGTTCTGAGAGATGCTGTAGATTGGCTTCCGTAAATAGACCGGCCTTTTCAGATAAAGCCACCTTTCCGTAAGCTGCCTTAGGAACGGGCTCCGGGAACACACAACCCGGCGCAAAACCATGCTTGCTGAGCACCAACCGGACCGCCTCGTATTTCTCCGTCTTATCCCCCCATTCCGTCAAAGGGGCATCATAATCGTAGCTTGTCGTTGTTGGCTCATAGGTCTGGATGTGATTCGCTCCACTGTAAAAGCTGAAATTGGTTCCACCATGGAACATATACATATTAATCGAGGAGCCTTTCTCCAGCATTTCATCCAGTACGCCGGCAACATCGGCCGCATCCCGCACATGATGGTCCTCCATCCAGTGATCAAACCAGCCGTTCCAGAATTCCATGACCATCAGCGGCTCTTCCGTACGATATTCCCGGTATTTGCGGAAGGATTCTTCTACCCGGGAACCGAAATTCACAGTCGCGTGCACATCGTCAAGTGACCCGCCTAGTAGCATCTCGTCTGTTGGCCCGTCGGAAGTAAAGAGAAGCACATCCACGCCACGCCGCACCAGTCCTGCGCGCAAATATTCCAGATAAGCGTGATCGTTGCCGTAACTGCCGTATTCATTTTCGACCTGAACGGCCAGAATCGGCCCTCCATGTGTGGACAGCAGCGGAACCAGTCTTGGGATCAACTCATCGTAATAATGATCCACCTTGCTTAAATAGAGCGGATCACTGCAACGAAGCCGGACTTCTCCATAACCAAGCAGCCAGCCTGGCAAACCTCCAAATTCCCATTCCGCACAGATGAACGGGCTGGGTCTGACAATAACGTGCAGGCCCAATTTCCCAGCTAATTCGATAAACGATACGACGTCGGCTATGCCACTAAAGTTAAATTCCCCTTCTTTGGGTTCGTGTACATTCCAGGCAATATAAGTTTCAACGGTATTGAAGCCGCAGGCCTTTAATTTTAATAGCCTGTCCTCCCAATATCCAGGAACCACACGGAAATAGTGAATCGCTCCCGATATAATCCGGTACGGCTGCCCGTTCAGCAAGTATTGCCCGTTCTTCCAAGTGAGCATTCCCATTACAGATCCCTCCACACTTCTTGATAAAATCCAACGTTTATTGCCCGCAGCGATAAACCGCCATTTTTTTGATTTTCGGACTTGCGGCCGATTTCAGTACACGTAAACGCACCTTGTCCGTAGATACTGGCGAGAACGCATCGATTTTCTTGTGACCGATCGCGCTGCCGCGCGTAAGCTCAAGCCACTCTCCATCGATGAACGCTTCCAGCACATATTGACTTACACGTTCTCCGTAAACGATCTCCTCCATGACAACGGCATGATCGATCACGCATACTCGGGAAAGGGTCATTTCAACGACCTCGCCCGATCCCGAGCTTTCAGCCAGGGCATGACCAAACCGACGCTCGATCTCTCTGCCAAATGCCAGAAGCCGCTTTACATCGGCCTCCGGAAGCAGCCCCCGATGGTCTGGAGCGACATTGAGCAGCAAGGTTGCCCCATGCCCGACCGATCGATAATAGATTTCCATTAGTTGATCAACAGACAACAGCAAGTGTTCTTCGTCAGGATGCCAGAACCAGCGGTCTTTTCGGATGGGGACATCACATTCCGCGGGCACCCAGCCCGGCGTCTCCGGCAGCCACTTCAGCGATTCTTCGCTGAACATGCTGCCTCGGGAAGAATCGGCCGTATTCCAGCAAGGATACGGAGCGACGCCATCCTCATTGCCGACCCAACGGATTGTGGGCGCGCCCATATTAAACACCATCGCGCTGGGCTGATGCTTTTTCACGAGATCCATGATTCGAGGCCAGTCATATTCGCGGCCTTCCGACCCCGCACCGTCAAACCAGATTTCTACAAGCGGACCATAGCCGGTTAAGAGCTCCTCCAATTGTCTGCAATAAAAGTCATCATACTTTTGCGGATCGGCATAACATGGCTCATGCCTGTCCCAAGGGGATACATAAATACCGAAGCCGATGCCCTCTTCCCGGCAAGCATCCGCACATTCTTTTACGACATCGCCCCGACCATCCTTCCACGGGCTCGAGGCTACGGAGTAATCCGTTGTCGCCGTTGGCCACAGGCAAAAGCCGTCATGGTGCTTTGTCGTCAATATGAAATAACGGAACCCGGCCTTTTTTGCCGTTCTTACCCACTGCCGGGCATCTAGCTGTAGTGGATTAAACAATGTGGGCGAATCCTTGCCCTCTCCCCACTCCTGATCACAAAAAGTATTGATTCCAAAATGGCAGAACATCCCGAGCTCCATGTCCTGCCAGACTAGCTGCTCTGGAGTCGGCAAAACAGCAAGATGATCCGAATGCCCCTTCAAATCTTCATTCATCTCTTTTTCACTCCCTCACATGAGTTATGCTACATATGAAACTTGATTCCAACTACACAGTGAATGACACGGTTCATTATCTTTTTAATACAATCTGATAGGTCTCTTCCCCCTCTGCCGCAAACGTATATTGATAACCCGAGCCTGAGCTTAGGCATGTTATAGGTACAGGAACATGCGTGGAATCAAGTATTACAAGCTGGTGCCCACTAAATAAAACACAATTCCGGAAATTCTCAGAATAAATCTCAGCCGCTTCAAGCTTGCCTTCTTTCCAGCTGATATTCACTGTATAACCCCCTCTAGCACGAAGTCCCCTCACCGAACCACTTGACCATGAGGACGGCAGAGCGGGAAGCAAGCGAATTTCGCCTCCATGGGATTGCAGCAACATCTCCTGGATCGCGGCTGCTCCACCGAAATTGGCATCAATTTGAAAAGGGGGATGGTCACCGAACAAATTCGGATGTACTGCCTTGGCCAGCAGCTCGCGTAGGCTGTCATGTGCTTTCTCTCCCTCGCCAAGTCGAGACCAGAAATTCGTAATCCACGCTTGGCTCCAACCGGTATGTCCTCCGCCATACTTCAGGCGCCGTTCCAACGTTGCCCTGGCAGCTTCTCCTAGCTCGGGCATTCGATGAGGGATAATCTGTTCTCCCGGATGCAGAGCGAATAAATGTGAGATATGGCGATGACCCGGCTCAAACTCTTCATAATCGACAGCCCATTCCATGACCTGTCCATATCGGCCGATTTGGGGCTGAGGAAGCTTTGCCCGCGTACCGCTCCATTGTTTACTCCATTCCTCATCCATCCCCAGAATCTCCGCTGCTTCAATACAAGCGGTAAATAATGCATATATAATTTGTGAGTCCATCGAAGGGCCGGAGCATAAGGAACCCATCTGTCCTTTCTCGTTAATATAGCTGTTCTCCGGTGAGAGCGAAGGCGAAGTAACCAGACAGCCGTTCTCATCAAAAACAAGAAAATCAAGAAAGAACAAGGAAGCCTCCTTCAGTACTGGATAAGCTCGTTCTCGCAGGAATGACTCTGACAGATTATAGCGATAATGCTCCCATAAATGCAGGGCCAGCCACGCCCCGCCCATCGGCCAGAAAATGGCAGGTGTCCATGCTCCAAACAAGCCGCTCTCTGCCCACAGATTCGATGATGTGTGCGCCGTAAACCCTCTCGCCCCATACAGAGATGCCGCGGTCTTCCGCCCGTTTATGACCAACCGATCGATAAAATCGAACAATGGCTCGTGACATTCCGGCAAATTGCCTGTCTCGGCAATCCAATAGTTCATCTGCAAATTAATGTTCAGATGATAATCACTCTCCCAGGGTGGCGTGAAACTTTCATTCCAGATTCCCTGCAAATTGGCAGGTAAACTCCCCGGTCTCGAGCTTGCCATCAGTAAATAACGACCATATTGATAGAATAACGCCTCAAGTCCAGGATCATTAACCCCTTGCCGATAAAGCTGTAGTCTCTCCGAAGTAGACCTATCAACAAGTGCATCTTCTGCCTCTGAAGCGCCATCTTCCGTTATCGGAGTTATCAATGTATCAGAAACTTCGATTTCCAGACTTACTCGCTCGAATAAAGCGCAATGATCAGCAATATGCTCATCCAGCAATGAGCCATATGGAAGCAATGCAGCGGATCCCGCCTGTTGCAGTGCCTCCCGGTACGGATCATCACAGCGAAACGATGTTTGAGCGGCGAACAGCAAGGTAACGGCATCGGCAGACTGGATATTGAGGTAATTGCCAACCGTTTGACACTTGCCGCCAATCGTACATGCATGAAGTACTGCCGCGTATTTAACACCATCCGGCCCACATATGCCCTCCATCGCCAATGTACGTTCATTTTCCCGCTTTATGTTTCCATCGAAGGGTCGCCTGCTTAACCGGGCTGATAAATGAATAGCTGCAGGTTCCGATGCAGAAATACGAACGACAAGGACTTGATGAACAGCACTTGCAAAGACTTTCCTCTCATAGAAAATGCCGTTCTCTTCCCAGGATACGGAAGCAACGCCCGTCCTCAGATTCAGCTCCCGCCTGTATTGATTAACTTCGGATGTGCCCGACTTGAACTGAAGCAGCAGATCTCCGAGCGGCTGGTAAGGTCCAAAGTATTGCGGAGCATTCGTAAAATGTGTAAGCGCCAACTGCTCCGCCTCTCGCAGCTCCCCACAGCGAAGAAGAGATCTGATATCATCCAGCTTTTGTATCGCCTCTGGATTGTCGTGCTGCTTCGGTCCGCCATACCATACCGAATCTTCATTCAAACCAATCCGCTCGGTGGACACACCGCCAAATACCATGGCTCCGAGTCTCCCGTTGCCGACGGGAAATGCCTCCGTCCAGACCTTTGCAGGCCGTCGTTCTACAAGCTTTCTAGTTTCGTTGATCATCGCTCTGCTCCTATTTTGAGTATCACAATAGAATAAGGGCTGTCTCAGATGTATGATTACTGAGGACAGCCCTTCCAATCAATAGCTAAGCATCAACCTTTAGGATTCCATCCGGCCCGATTACTTAACAACGCCTTTTTCGTTAATGATTTTTGTAGCTTCATCGACCATCCATTGTTGAACCTCATCAATCGGCTCGTTGCTGAGCATGAATTTCGCAAAGCCGTCATCAATGATCTTGGTCAATTCCGAAGTATCCGTCATCATGACTTTAGCTGCATCAAGATACTGGATTTCATCGCTAAACAGCGTATATTTCAGCGAATCCATATCGTACTTATCCTCTTTACCGGCAACCAGCTTTGTCAACAATTCTTCGTTATTCGCTTTCTTGTAGCCAGAGAACTCAAGTCTGTTGTCCGAATCGGCTGTTGTCATAAATTTCATAAGCTTGAAGGATGCTTCCTTGTTGGTTGAATTGGCACCCAGCGCAAGCATACTGCCGCTGGTGAAGTATTTTCCTTCATACTCTTTAGGTTCCATTCCCGCAGGAGGCACAGGTACAGGAGCGAAAGCTGTTTTAAAATCATGTGGATATTGCTCGGTATTGCCTGGGTCCGCTATCGTGAAGTTGCCTGTAAGAATCATAGCAGCTTCTTCATTAAAAAATTCAGTACGGTAGTTCAGCTTCGCGGCAAGTACGTCACTGTAAGGTTTGGCCGACTTGTCCGTCTCCTCCATATCTTTGCGGAGCTGGAAGAAATACTTGTAAGTCGGATCGGCCAGAATGGTAGTTCCGTCCTCATATACGAACGGATCTTTCATCATGGTTTGCGCCGGAGCGTTCATATAAAGCTCCCATGTATGGAAGTAAGACCCGTAACGCTTGTCTACGCCTTCGCCCTTGGTCAGCTTCTTGGAATAGTCGCGGTAATCATCCCAAGTCCAGCCGAATTTCGGAACTTCAAGTCCCGCTTCATCCAGGGCATCCTTATTGAGCATCACATAGTTCATGCTCTTGGTGTACTGCATGCCATAATACTTGTCTTCTAACTTGGCATTGACAAAGTATTCGTCTTCCGGAACGAGACTTTCCTGCTCATAGAACTCGTTCAGGGGAGCAAGTGCTCCACGTGAGGCGCGTTCGAGAACTCCGCCTAAGCTTGGGAATTGAATAACATCGATCGCTTCACCGGATGAGATCAGGAAATCAAGCTTTTTCAACATTTCCACGGAATCACCTGGGACGAGAACCACATGTTCGACCTTGATATTCGGATTCTGATCCATAAATTCCTGGAGCATGGCGTCCGTACCCGCCTGTTGAGCTTCGTTATCCCAGTTGTAATACTTGACGGTAACCTGCTTGTCCGTCTGACCGCTTCCACCGTCCTTGCTGGCACCGCTTTCAGACCCGGAATTCCCGCAGCCGCTTAAGACCAGGGTACTCGCCAGGATCGTGCTAAGAATGACGGATAATCTGTGTTTACTTTTTTTCTTCATCTTACTTCCCCCTGCACAGATAAATTAGTTGTGGTGCTGTTTTCATGTTCATTATAGGCACCAGCATGGCGGATCAAGTGCACAATTTTGAGGTTCTAGGATTACATTTTTGACTTTCCGAACTTCTGATTGTTGACATTAGACTTCGTATCAACCTTTTACCCCGCCCAAAGCAATGCCGTTTATAACCTGCTTTTGCAATGCGATGAACACAATGACCAGCGGAATAATCGCCGATACGGACGCCATCATCATAATAGCGTAGTTGTTGGTATAGTCATCACGGAACAGCGTCATCCCCAGCGGAATCGTGTATAAGTCCTTGTCCAGCAAGAAGATGAGCGGATTCTGGTAATCGTTCCAGGTCCAAATGAATTTAATAATCGCTACCGTAGCAAGCACAGGCTTGCACAGCGGAACCATAATGGAAGCAAATGTCCGCAGATGACCCGCTCCGTCAATTCTGGCCGCTTCCAAGTATTCATCACTGATCCCGATCATAAATTGACGCAGCAGGAATGTGAAGTAGATCGAGAACATGCTCATGAATATGATGGCTGCATGCGTATTGTAGAGACCAAACCAGCGAATCAGCAAAAATCGAGGAATCAGGGTCGCCTGATCCGGAATGATCATGAACGAGAGCAAGGCCATAAAGACGAGGTTCCGTCCTTTAAAGCGAATCTTCGTCAGCGCATAGGCTGCCATGGATGAGATAATCAGTGTAATTAAAGTCGTAATAATCGCTATTTTAAAAGAATTAAAGTAGAAATCATAGAAGGGAACTCTTCCCATCCAGACCATCTTGAAATTGTACGCCAGATTCACCTTTTCCGGTATCCATTGAATCGGGAACCGCATAACATCCTTCTCATATTTAAAAGCCGCGGAAATCATCCAGATAAGCGGAACGAGAAACACGATGGACAATGCCCCCATGATAAGGGTGATTATCACTTTGGACACGTTTTTTCGAAGCAACTGCATGTACATTACTCTCCCTCCTTATTCTTCATTTCTCATTTTCCAGGTAAGCGCGGTAATCAGACCGATAATCGCGAACAGCAACCAAGAAATGGCCGAAGCGTATCCCATATTGTAGTATTTAAAGCCTTCCTCATAGATGCGGAATACAAGCACGGTAGAAGAATTGTTCGGGCCGCCTTCCGTTAAAAAGGCAATGATGTCAAACACTTTAAACGAACCAATCAACATCGTAATCAACAGGAAGAAGGTCGTCGGGCGGAGCATCGGAACCGTGATCGCAAAAAACTTTTTGATCGAACTGGCACCGTCAATATCCGCCGCTTCGTAAATTTCATTCGAAATGTTCGTGAGCCCGGCCATGTAGATTATGATCGTGTAACCCAGTCCCGCCCAGGAACTGATAATCGAAATCGCCAAGAGCGACGTTTTCGGATCGACCAGCCATTTCGGCGGACTGCTGATCCCGATGTCCATCAGAAACTGGTTGATCGGACCCAGCGATGGGTGAAATAATGCGCTCCACACCGCAGCAACTGCGATGATCGAAGAGATATAAGGAATAAAGAACGCGACTTTAAAATAACTCTTGAAGAACACGCTGTTGTGAATCAATACCGAAAGCACCAAGGCGATCGCAATCGGGATCGGCACCGTAAGAACCATATAGATCAAGTTGTTCTTTATCGCTTGCATAATGGTTGGATCATGGAACATCTTGATGAAATTATCCAGTCCGGTAAATTCGATACCCTGGACACCCGACAGCATATCCCAATCGGATAAGCTCAAATACAAAGAAAATCCAAGGGCAAATACGTTTAATAGCAGCATTCCGACGATTTCCGGGGCCAGAAAGAGCCACCCGATCAAAGCCTCTTTCCGCTTGGGGGTCCAAAACTTCCGCCGGCTCTTGGGCACAGGTTGTTGTACAGCCTCCATGTAACATCACCTCAACAATTTGTAAGTTGTCATTATAGTAATACATCCGCTATCGGCAAGAAGGAGGGATTATGACCAGCCATGTGCAAGATTTTGACCTAAAAAAAGCCCCACAAAGGGGAGCCTATGCTCCGATGCTTATTCCAAATGCTTTGCGGGGACCCCAAAACAAAAAGCCCCACAAAGTGGAGCCTATGCTCCGATGCTTATTCCAGATACTTTGCGGGGACCCCAAAACAAAAAGCCACACAAAGGGGAGCCTATGCTCCGATGCTTATTCCAAATACTTTGCGGGGACCCCAAAACATAAAGCCCCACAAAGGGGAGCCTATGCTCCGATGGTTATTCCAGATACTTTGCGGGGACCCCAAAACATATAAATGCGAATACATTATGGCTAACGCTTCGCTGAAAACTTATACATTCTTAAATCTTAAAAAGCCGCCCTTGCCAGGCGGCTTGCTGCTGTAAATGTGAATTTAACTGTAGCGGTCCACTTATTTTCGCGCGGTGTACTTCGCTTTATATTCGCTCGGCGTGGTCCCCACGTATTTTTTAAACACTTTTGAAAAATACGTCCGATCTGAATAACCTAATCCCATAGCAAGAGACTCCAGATTTTGTCCAGACATTCTGAGCATTTTGGTAGCCATCTTCATTTTGTACTGATGCACGTAATCCGTGAAGGTCAACCCCGTCATCCGTTTGAAATATCGCGAAAAATAGCTCGGATTCAAAAACAGATAGCGTGCCATATCGATCGACGTGATGTTATCGTCAAGATGCTGATCGATATATTGCTGGATCACCTGCAGCTTCGGCTCATTCGGGGAGCTTCCTACTCCCGTTTGCCGGGTTCCGATAATCTGGATCAGCTTTCTCTCCACCAGTTCCATCATATCCTCCAAGGTGCGAGCTAAAGCAAGATAGGCAAACAGATCCTCATCGAATTTCAGACTGGAGAACATCAGCTCGATACCGCGAAGCATGGAGGAAAGGTCCCTGGCAAAGTCGTTCGGATCAATCGACAGCTCTTTTGCGGTCCCGGCGATCTTCTGAAGCGCAGCACGTATTCCGTCGAGATCCTGCTTGATGAGCATCCGTTCGAGCTCTGAAACATAGCTGTCAAGAAACCCCTGTGGCGCAGCTTGAAACCAACGCGACCTTATTTGCGAAATTTCGGATATCGTATAGTCGGTATTTGCGTAAAACTCGCACTTGCCATGGAGAATTTCCTGATAGATAGAACCAATCGAGCTTAATTCCATTTTGTCCGTGACCGCGATAACGTTGGGTTGAATTTTCAGAAAGTGAACACACTGGTAACACAGCCGCTGCAAGTAATTATGAAGATTCAAGCTGGCATTTTGTGCGAGATTCACCCTAAAGTTATGAAGAATCACAATGTTTCCCTGCTCCATGAACGGCGTAATTCCTTCATACGATTCGGACAATTCCGTCGCGATATTGTAGACAGCGTATAAAATCAGTGGAAATTCCGTTTGTCTGAAACGCTTGTCAAAGCTGGACAGTTGAATGCTGACCAGTCCCAGCATAAACCACGGATACGTCCAAGAGATGCCGATCTGTGCCGCATAAGCCAAAGTGGCTTCGGACGGCGAGCCATTGATTACCCTTTGCAGCAAATCCTGCCGAAAGAGCTGGCTGTTGTAACTCGCCGCCTCGCGATTAATCAGACCGGCCCGCGTCTTTAACAAGTGCATGGATTTGCCAAGACTCTGCTCCAACTGCTCAGCCGTAAGCTGATCCTTGATTAAATAATCATCCGCTTGCAGCTTTACGGCTTGCTGGGCGTAATGAAAATCCTCATGACAGGTCAGGAAGATAATCCGAACCTCCGGCTTCACGCGAATAAAATGGTCTGCCAACTCAATGCCGTTTTTTTGCGGCAGTCCGATATCCGTAATGACAATATCCGGACGTAATTCCTCAAACATATGCAGCGCTTTCGCACTGGAATACGTACTGCCGGCTATCTGCAGATTGTTTGCCTCCCAGTCAATCATCTGTTGCAGTACCTTGAGCATAGGAACATCATCGTCAATGAGCATTACTCTATACATCATTCTTCCTCTCCCTCCGGTAAAAAACCATGATGATGACTTTGGGGCAAATACAGTGAAACTGACATTCCACCCTGCGGAAGGTTGGCGAGTGTCAAACTCGCTTCCGGTCCGAAGGTCAATCGGAGTCTTTGGACGATGTTCATTAGACCCACTCTCTCATAAGCCCCATCCTGCTCGCCGCTTGGTTTTCCCAGCCTACGGTTCAGACATTGGAGCATATCTTCATCGGCCCCGAAGCCATTGTCTGTAATCTCAATTCGGACTCCGTCCGGATTGCTTAGGGAACGGATCTCAATGCGTGGAGTCTGATGATCGACAAGCCCGTGGACGATGGCATTCTCAACGACAGGCTGCAAAATAAGTTTCGGCAAAATGAGCCCCTCGGTTTCCGGATCCAGATCGACCTCTAAATGAAGCGGGATTTCATTGCGGATCTTCATAATGTCGACATAATGGCCCAGCAGCTTGCATTCCTCGCGTAAAGTGGCCGGCTCATTGACCTTGAGATAAGCTCGAAGCAAACTCATCAAGGAATCAATAATTCCACTATGAAGTGTATCTTTCGTCAAGATCAGACTGCACTTGATCGAATTCAGCGTGTTAATCAAAAAATGAGGGCGAATTTGCATAAACAAGGCTTCGAGCTCCATCACCCGCTTCTGTTCCTGCTCCTGTTCGATATCGTGAATCAGCCGCTGTAATTGATCCAGCATCGTATTCAGCGTCTGCCCCAATTCGGCGATATCATCCTTGCCCTTGACCTCCAGTCTGACATCGAGGTTTCCCATTCCGAACTGGCGTACAACCCGCTGCAGCTTGAGAATCGGACTGTGCAGCCTTTTGGCGATCAGGATGGACATCCCGGAGAAAACGAGAAACAGCAGAATGACCCCGGCTAGACCGGTATAAAAAGTCCGGGAGATTTGCCCCGACCACTCTTTCTCCGAAGCCTCATAGGCCAGCTTCCAGTTCGATTTCAAAATGGTCCTGTCCGTTCGGACACTGCCCTTAGTCTCCATATGATTCGGGATTAGCCCCGAGTCGCCTGCGATGAATTCCCCTGTTGTATCAAAGAGCGCCACCTTGCCAAAGTCGACCGTACCAAGCAGCCTGTTGAAGTAAGTATCGGAAATGGCGCTGAGCAATACGGACACTTGCCTCTTCTCGCGGCTGTCATAAATGACCCTGGCGATATAGTAACTTTTCCCCTTCCCTGCCGAGTCGCCGCCCGCCATCCCAAGCCATTGCAGGCTTTCCGGTTTATTGAGATCGACGCGCTGCATCAGCTTGTCGACACTTCCGTTAATGGCGGTCAAATCCTCCGTGCCAGAAGAGATGACGAAATGCTGACGGTTGACCAAGTACATGCGGACGTTATTATTCAGCGGCTTGGAGTTAATCAGGGAAAACACATCCTGAATTTGTCTAAAATGCACATAATCCTGATAAGTAGCCAGCCGTTTTGTGTCTGCAAATGACTTCAGGATATTGCGAACATTCGTATCGTTCACTATAAAATGGGAAGCAAACGTTACATCATCAATTGTCTTGCTCAGCTCATCCGTCATGACGTTCAGGAAATTCTCGTTGCTGAGCTGCAGCTTCTCTACCATCGTATCCCGGATCAGAACAAACGAAATGATAGAAACCGCAATCAGCGGAATAAAGATCAGCAAAAGAAACGACAGCTGGATGCGTTTGTAGTAGGTGAATTTGAACATTTTTCTCTGCGCCTCTCTTATGCTATTGTCCTCTTTATTCTATCAGTCCTCTGTGACGGAAGCATTCATTAAATGATTACGGTTACTTGCTTATTTCTTCCTTGGAGGGTCATCAGCACAACCTCTCCGAAGATCTGCATGCCCTCCACCACATAAGAATCATAATGACCGGATGGCGCACGGTGACTAACAACGAGAATAAACTCCTCTTCCATTCCCGGGAGCTGAACCCCGCATGCCTCAGCTTGCCCGTCATGAACCCGTTCGCCCGTATGACGATATACAGGTACCTTACGGACTCGCGGAGCGGCTGTTTCGCCTGGACGATGAGGATAAAGCACCTGCATGATGCTGATCAAACCTTTCCCAGTCCGGGAGTAGGCCGCATTCGCATTAGGTTCCAGCAGGTTATACTCACGGGAGATCACGCCCTCGCCCACTTCCGCACGCAGGCCGTCTGTGGTTACGGGGATGATGGATAGATTCGCTTCCCCAAGGGTGTTTGTACGGCAAATCAATGATTCCGCTTCCATCAAGACTTCTCCTGGAGGGTGTGGAAAATGAAAATGCTGAGTAAAGGTATGCTGCTCAAGGCACACCAAGCTGTCGATCAGCAGCCAATAGTATGGCTTGATAAAGATGATCCTTCTGCGCGGATACAACGGCTCATTCCCATAGAGATAGCCGTCATGCGCCCCCTCGACATAGTCAAACTCCGGCCTGCTGATCCATTTGCAGCCTAGTGGCCCCGCAATCCGGTCGAAAGACCAGGTGTCCTTGACCCCGGTAAATCCGATTCCGTCGACAACAGTTGTGTTATGGGCTGAGCTCTCCTTTAATGCTGTTCTCAGCGGTGTATGATCGCTATAGTTGTACCTCCCAAGATCGGTGAGCAGATCACGGCCGTAGGCATGGAGATCAATATGCAGCATATCAGCGTGCCCGTGGCCTCCCCCGAGCGGACCGCAGTGAAAATAAAGGTACAGCGCTTCTTCGTCCCAGCCCGTTCGCATTGTATAATGACCGGAATGGGTAAATGCTCTGCTCAGGTATAGCGGTTCCGAAGGAACCATTGCTTTATAATCACGGATTCCCTCTATGCCGAACAGCCAGGCATTATCATAATCCGGCCGAGCATTGCCGCCAAAGCGCAGAACGGAATCCCCAAATAACCACGCGGCATAGGTCAGAATGGAACGGATATCGCTGTCGTCGCTGTCTCCCAGCATCGGCTGCCTGTGATTCGGCTTCGCCCAGTACAGGGAGGCTCCGGCCATCTCGCGGACCGTACGCCGAAATGGACCGTCAAGCTCCAACCCGTTGAGATTGGCGAGGTGAACGCAGTCAAGATAACAAGCCAGCACCTCATGATGGTACGTTGGCGATTGCTCCCAGTGAATCCCATCCGCCATGATCTGGAGCCGGGCCGTCTCCTTCAGTCTCTCTTCCCCCATTTCCCGCCACCTTGCCGACTTGCTAAACTCGGGGAAGAACAGTGCAATATGGTATAAACCGCAAGTCTCCAGGACACCCCAGTTGCTGATATGCTTCCAGCTGGTGAAGGAAGCAGCCAGATACTCCCCATGCTCGTGAAGCGAAATCAGCGCTTTACCGAGCAGCGACGGAGTCAGGGATGGACTGCCGATCATGTATCGAAGTGCCTTGATCCAGTTCACACTGCGCAGACCCGCTTCGATCGGGCGCCATGTCAACGTATCCGTCGTAGGTTCTTGGGGGACAGGATTCCGATCTATCCAGTCTTCAAGCTGGCGGCCAAGCACCTCCGCATACTTCTCATCGCCTGTCATCGCATACGCTTGTCCTAGCGCAACCCAATAACGGTGGCGATTCAGCATATAAGCCCACTCCACGTCTTGATCGGGAATATGGCACCAGTCTATATCACCGTCAAATGTGACGGGCACTACACTCCGTTCCATATCCCATGGAAAGCGGAACAGGAACGTCTGCCGCACCACCTCATCCGCTGTCTTCATCACGGTTTCCAGTTCATCTGCACAGTAATGCTTCACATATTCCGTAATTCTTTGCTTATCCTCACTGCTCGTCCACCATCCGGGTGTCCTCCGACAAGAGAAGTACTTGTGCAGCTTACTCATTATATCGTGCCGTTGACCTTCGTCGTCTGCATCTTGCATCGGACGCATGGCGGAATCCTCCAGATTCAAAACCGCTAAAACGGCATCCACCGAAACTTCCGTAGCATCAGCGTTCATACCAGTACCCCTTGCTGCCGGTCTCCATCCGAATCAAAGCTTCCAGGTAAAAATAATCCCCCCAGATCATGAAATCATCCGGGGACAATCCGCCGCGCACATGATAAGAGCCATGCTGCAGCAGGCCCTCTGCCTCTTGGCCGATCGTGGAATAATTTCGTACCAACGAGGTCATGGAATCCTTAAGACCTTGTTCAAAGTCGGCTCTATCGGAATCCTCCTCCTCCAAATGTCCAATCAGTTCCAGCAAGCCTGCTGCCACAATAGCGGAAGCCGAGCTGTCGCGATAAGTCTCGGCGGTTACGGGAGCATTAAAGTCCCAAAGGGCGACATGATCCTCCGGTAAGTGCGCAAGGAAATACCTTGCCATTCTTTTAGAAGTCTCGAGGTATACATGATCTCCTGTATAATGGTAAGCCAGTGCGAAGCCGTATACCCCCCAGGCTTGTCCCCGCGTCCATGTCGACCCGTTTGTATAGCCTTGATGCGTAGCACCTCCGATCGGTTCCCCGGTATGCGGATCAAAGAAGAAGGTGTGGTATGAACTGTCATCTCCCCGCACCAGATAACGCCTTGTCTTCTCCGCCTGCATGATTGCAATTTCTCGATATTGGGACTTTCCGGTTTGCAGTTCAGCCCAGAACAGGAGCGGCAGATTCATCAAACAATCGATAATGATGCGGCCTCCCTCCTGTTCATCCCCTTCAGGACCCCAGGCCTGAATATATCCTCCGCCCGGACGCCAGCGTTTCAGCAGCAAGTCCGCAGCCTGAAGTGTCAACTCGCGGGCACTCTCGTTCTTATCAACGATCCATTCCGCTTTGGAGGACAAGGAATACAGAAATCCGATATCGTGATGATCCAGCACCCGCTTATCCGCAAAGCGTTGGCGGAAATCTTCTACGGTTCGCACCGCCCCCAATCTGAAGGCCTCGTCACCTGTGTATTCATAACATAGCCAGAGAAGGCCACTCCAGAAGCCGTTCGTCCAGTCGTCATTGTCATTCAACAAATAAGCTCCGTCCCTACTGACGTGGGGAAATCTTGTCCCGTAGGTATCCATGTTCTTCCGGATTTTTTCTACGGCGTCTTTAATCGCACTGCTCCACATAACCTCTTGCTCCCTTCAAATCGATCATGATTACGATTCATGATAAGGAGAGTCACCCCGTTCTTGTAGAGCCGATTTTTGCCTTGATGTGCAATATTTTGACTTCCGGGTCTCTAGGGTGGTAGAAATGGAACAAGCCTGTTCCTTTTCGCTCGAATCCAACTAAAAAAAGGGGCTTCTTAGATCTTTCGGGAGGCCCCCTTCTTGCTGTTAGAAGACGCTCTATGTACGAATCGTTCCTACCATCGCTGTTGCTTGTCCGGAATCGATTCGTCCTCTCCGCTACGCCGTGCAGATTGCTTACTTTTTTAGACGCAGAGAAACCGTTCTTTGGTAAAATGGAGGTGCTACCCAAACCATTTACGAAAGGAACGGTTTCTTTTGTACATTCAATATACCATGGACCAACTCTATCTGATCAAACAGAAACTATAGCGGTGTGGGAATAACATCCTGAGCACCGCCATAGCTTTATTTGACACACTATCTGTTTATGAGAGCCGTACGTCAAGCAACTAGATCTAAATGGGACGGCCTCTCATGTCTGCCGAGCGATATAGTCTAGCCGTCGTACTTCTTCCACTTTCTGATTTTGCTTCTGAAGCTTTTGAACGGTGCGACGGAATTGATATGCAGCCATTTCCACATCGGCCAGTTGGCACTGGTTACCGTCCACTTGCGAACACCCGAATGAAATAACTCTTCCTCACTCAGTTGGTTGATCCATTCACACCATTCTTCTATCCTCTGCTTCAACAACGAACGTAATTCTTCCAAAGAATGTGCATCATACGTATGATAGAATTGCTGATACAACGCCCCCAATTGATTCCATTTATAGTCAGGGGTTGGCGTCGTAACTTCTTTACCCGCAAGTTCATCCTTCTCCCAGCTCATCACCAGCGTTAGCCATCCGAGCTGATAGGCGATCATCTCTTGGGGTGTTCTGTCCACTTCGCCTATACGCAGATTCCTTTTATCCTCTGGAACATCATCAAATTCTTGGTCAAAAAGCTTGTACGTTTTTTGAATTTCAGTGATTAAAGCTTCTTTGCTCTGGTACGTTTGCAACGGTACCCTCTCCTTCATCATCTACATGTTCCACCCACTTAAGAGGGGCATCCAAATTATACCATGCCCTGAGGCCATGCACGGTGATGAATATCATCTAGCTTCTCTCGACCCGGTAGCGCTTTAAACCTAAGCAAATAGAAGCCATGAAAGCTAATAATCCACTAGCTCCAGCAGTGATCGAGAAGGCTCTTACATAATCCGCCAGGCTTGCATCTGAGAGGGACAGCCCAAGCGAGTGAGTGAACAAAATGCTTATAAATGCAACGCCCAATACATTAGCCAGATACATCATGGTGGTGAACAAACCCGAGCCTGTTCCTGCTGATGCCGCTGGTACACTGCTAAGAATCATATTCGCAAGCGGCGTTGTCGCCATAGCCAGACCTATTCCATACAACGATAGAATAAGGATATTATGGATATGAAACAAATGAATGGGATCCATATTCAGTGATACTACAAGCAGGAGTATGCTAATGCCCATAATTAGCGCGCCTGACCTTAATACAGTGTTCCCCCATCGATTGACCATCCGGGATGACAGCAACGAGGTAACAAACAACCCCAAACCCAGGGGCAGAAAGACCAAGCTTGTTGTCTTCAGATTGAAATGCAATCCTGTTTGCAGAAAGTAATTCAATATGAAGAAAAATGAGAACATGCTGAGGTAAATCATCATCTCCGTGAAGACTCCCCGACGAAAAGAACGTATTCGAAAAATGGAAAGATCCATGAGCGGCGGTGTATCCTGCTCCTTTCCCTTCCGTTTCTGCAAAACAATAAAGGCAAGGAGAATCAGAATCGATAACAGTACGCATCCCCATGTCCATGATGGCCATCCCTGTTTTTGCCCCACCGTGAGTGGATAAATCAGCAAGAATAACCCGAATATGAGCAGCAATGTCCCAATCCAATCAATTCTTTGCTTTCCAGGTCCGCGGGACTCAGGGACGATCGGCAGGCCTGTAATCACAAGGAGGCCAAAAGGCACATTAAACCAAAATACCAATCGCCAGCCAAGCCCAAACCAGTTCCAATCCACCAAAACTCCGCCAAGGATTAAACCAAGCGTGAATCCTGTCCCGATCACCGCTCCGTAGATTGCAAAAACCAACCCTTTTTCGCTCGGAGGAAAGGTTCGCTGGATTATGGATAGGACCTGTGGTTGAATCATCGCCGCCGATAACCCCTGGATGACGCGCACGTTAATGAGTAGAAGTGGACTTGAAACGAATCCCCCGAATACACTCATCACCGTAAAGCCCAAAACCCCAATGCGCAGCATTCGTTTTCTGCCATACATGTCACCCAGCCTTCCGCCCAAGATCAAGGCCACAGCAAGACCTAATGAATACCCTGAGAAAATAAGCTGTGCCTCGGCAAAACTGGCGTGCAGGCTGTCTTGCATATTAGGAAGTGCAACCTGCATCATATAATTGTTCAGAGAGATCAGAAGAGTCGGAAGCAGGATCAGAATAAGAGCGACCCAGCGGCGTGGATCAGCTGGCTGGACTACCTGTTGTGCTGTCATATCCGTTATAGCGATTTTATTCATGAGTTTCCCTCTCTTCCATTTTCATGAGCTGCGTCCGCATTTTAAAGCAAATGCCACCCTACCATTGAGCGGATTCGCATAAAGATCACTATCGATTTCATAGACTTGGCGTATCAATTCAACCAATTGATAATCATTATCATCGATGATGGCGTTTTGATCTACCTGCCAAGGTATTTTCTTTCCTTGTAGAGGGAGTCAGGATCTACAAAAAAAGGGACTCCAAACATGACAAACATGTTTAGAATCCTTTTTCTTCTTCGTATTTATTTTAAGGGCTTGACGTACGGCTGTGACCTATAGCTTTCAGATATTCTCCCGGATTACAGCCATAATACTTGCGAAAGGTAGTCGCGAAATTGCTGGCATTGCTGTAGCCGACAGATACGGCCGTTTCTCCGACATTATAGCCTTCCGTTTCCATGTACCAGATGGCCTTCTCCATTCTTTGCTTGCGCACAAGTTCGAAAATCGTGATGCCGAATCGTTCGCGGAACCCCTTTTTCAATTTGAATTCATTCAGTCCAACTCTTCTTGCTAACTGTTGAATCGATAGCGGCTGTTCAAAATGATGGATGACTAATTGTCTGGCTTGCTCCAACTTGGACAGATCGTCACGGCTTAGAAAACGGTTGCCGCCCACCGTCTCATGTCCTTCAACCTCCGCAAACAATGCGATGAGTTCCATCGCCTTGCTCTCCATGTACAATCGTTTCATCGTACCGTTATAACTGCAGTTCATCATATCCGATACGCATTTATGGATAGCAGGCGTGTTCGGATATTCGTCGATTTGCCCTTTATGCCGATGCAGCCATGATTCCATCCTGTGTTTCTCGGTGATGTCTCCAGCATAATGAAGCAGCTCTTGGGGGGACAAACGAATCTCAAGCATATGCTGCCTAATGCCGGCCTTCTTCTCTTCATATACCAGCTCATCCTCAAAAAAGAGAACGTTGCCTGTCATCTTCTCCGTGAAGCTTTCCCTTCCATTCCACTCACAATAAATTTCGCCGTTCAAACAGTAGCTTAACTCAAACAGCTGGCATGCTTCCTGAATGTGAAGCTTCATATCTTGTGCGAAGGTAATATCCGTCACTACGATCTCCATGCCTGAACGAATCCGTGTCCTCCTGATGCTTCCCTGTCCCACCGCCGGTGGTATGGAGATATGCTCCTGCCATTCGCTAAACTGGGAAGATCCCTGAACGAGATCTGTGAACTGATCAAAAAGGCTATGAACCTCGGCATTCACGATATTTAAAGTCAATGGTGACACCTTCTTATCCCTGTAATCTTGCGTTAGCTGCATTGTACGCTCCAAACCTCTTGAAGACAACCCATCGTCATTCAACAGAAATTAGAAACAGGGTTTGATCTTAGGATTCATATCCTCTGGACTCGATCTCTTTCCGAAGCCTTGCGATCACATCATCTAGGGCACTCTCACCAAGTTCGCCCTCGCCCCGTTTACGGACCGATACGTGATCGGAGTTCATTTCCTTCTCGCCAAGAACCAGCGTGTAAGGCGTTTTCAACAGACCCGCTTCACGGATTTTATAACCCAGCTTTTCATTTCTTACATCGACATTCACCCGTATGCCGGCATTCTCCAGACGTTTCTTCACCTTTAACGAGTAATCGATATAGTGATCTGACACCGGAATGATCATAACCTGTACGGGAGAGAGCCACATCGGGAAAGCCCCACCGTAATGCTCTGTAAGAATCCCGATAAATCGCTCGATGGATCCAAATACCGCCCGGTGAATAACAACCGGCCGATGCTTCTGGTTATCCTCTCCGATATACGAAAGATCGAATTTTTCAGGGAATTGAAAATCCAGTTGGATGGTACCGCATTGCCAGCTTCGCTTTAAGGAATCCAAGATATGAAAATCGATTTTCGGTCCATAAAACGCGCCATCCCCTTCATTAATTCGGTACGGCAGCCCTAGTTGGTCCAGCACCTGCTGGAGCGATGACTCCGCCTGCTCCCACAATTCTTCAGAGCCCATAGAATCATCAGGTCTTGTCGATAACTCGATTGTATAATCAAAGCCAAAAATTTGATAAACCTGGCTGATAAAATTAATAACCTGCTTGATTTCTTCCTGGATCTGATCAGGTCTCACAAAAATATGCGCATCATCCTGACAAAACGTGCGCACCCGCATCATGCCGTTAAGCGCGCCTGAGAACTCATGGCGGTGCACCTGACCAAATTCGGAAATACGAATGGGCAGCTCTCTGTAGGAGTGCAGCGAATTTTTGTAGACTAACATATGCCCTGGACAGTTCATCGGCTTCAGCGCATACTCCGTCTCCTCCACTTGCGTGAAATACATATTGTCTTTGTAGTGATCCCAATGACCGGACATTTCCCACAGCCGCTTGTTCATCATCAGCGGCGTGCGCACTTCATCATAATCGCTATGGAATTGAAGTTCTCTTGCAAATTGCTCCAGCTCATTGCGGATGATCATCCCGTTTGGCAAAAAGAAAGGCATGCCGGGCGCTTCTTCTGAGAACATAAAGAGCCCCAGCTCTTTTCCCAGCTTCCGATGATCCCGTTTCTTGGCCTCTTCCAGCAGCAATAGATGCTCCTCGAGCTGCGACTTTTTCGGAAACGCTGTTCCGTATATTCGTTGCAGCATTTTATTGTCCGAGTTCCCCCGCCAATAAGCACCTGCCACACTCATTAATTTGAATGCCTTGATTCTGCCCGTTGAAGGAAGATGCGGCCCCCTGCATAAATCAACGAACTCCCCCTGCTCATACACCGAAATGACCTCGTCCTCCGGCAATTCACGGATCAGCTCCATCTTGTATGGGTCATCTTTGAAAATACGTTCGGCCTCCTGACGACCAACCTCCCTGCGAATAATCGGCAGGTCTTCCTGAACGATCTTCTGCATTTCTCGCTCAATGGCAATCAAATCATCGGTTGTAATCGAATGCCCCAGATCCATATCGTAATAAAAACCATCCTCAATGACAGGTCCTACCCCAAAATGGACGGACTTCCTGCCATAGATCCGTTTAACGGCCTGGGCCATCAGATGAGCCGCGCTGTGCCGATACACGTATAGTCCATCCTCTGAATCCAGCGTTATAATACTTACTTCTGCATCTTGACACAGCTCATAATCCAAATCCACGAGTTTCCCATTCACTTTGGCGGCAACAGCCTGTTTCTTTAGACCTGAATGAATGGATTCCGCGATGCGGCTCATCGTCGTTTGTGCGGGATACTCCTTTTGGCTTCCGTCCGGCAGCGTTACTACAATTGACATTGTTATCCCTCCATCAAATTTTGTTTGAACGCAAAAAAGCACTCGATCCCTAAGGGACGAGTGCGTTCAGCTCGTGGTTCCACCCTAATTTGATCGAAAGTTGCATTCGCTCATACGGCCAGCGTGCTCTTTTCGATCCTCATTCAGACATCCGATAACGGGGATGACTCGGTGTTTTCTAGTTCCATATCTCGATAGTCAAACGACCGATCAGGGTTCAAAAACACAGCTACAAAGGGGTAATTCAAGAAGCAAGCACGGAGGAAGCTTTCACCAATCACTTCCCTCTCTGGGCAGGTCGTTTCAAGAATCATGTCTTTGATGGTTGCTGATAGTAAAGTACTATAAGTCAGTTTTTTCTAATTGTCAAACAGAATCTGACTGACAGATCCATGTAATATGGAACTTTCAGTCTCCCAATACATCCCATGTCAGCATCTCTACCATGATCACTTTTCTTTATTGTTCATAGATATTTTAATCAGATATCCAACACCTAAACCGACCAGAACTCCTGGAAACGCACTTCCCAGCGCTAAACCAATACCCGCCCCGATGATGATGCAAGCGTAAATCATGACATCTCCCTTATTCATTCCGTCCATCTCCCTCTGTATGTATTTATGACATAGATCGTAATTTTCTATCACAAAATACATCTTACAAGATGACGTCGCGTCACTTTCAAGGGGTCAACGTAAAAAGTAAGGGTTTAAGGCGATCGCGGATGGAGTATCGTAATTTGGTTTCCGGGTCTCCACCACCACCCTCGAAGTAAACGGTTAAATCTCCCTTGTTTCTGCTTGAAGCCAACACGTTTAATATCTTAGCATATTATATTGCCATTCAAGGAGGCTGACCCATGGACATGTATATGGATTTAGGGGTTAAACTGGTCATCAGCTTTTTTGGGTTATGGATAATCACTTTTGTTACGGGGAGAAAAACCATCAGCCAGCTTACACCGCTTGATTTCTTGTCTTCCTTAATTCTGAGTGAAATTGTCGGGGCAAGCCTCTACGATGATAAGGTAAACATATATCATTTGTTATTCGCTCTTGCGCTCTGGACGACGATGTCTTACCTCTTCGAGAAGGCAACCACCCGCTTCGTTAAGTTCGGATATTTAACGGAAGGCCGGGCGGTCCTTCTGATCGATAACGGAAAGCTCAACCAAAAATTGCTGAACAAATACGATATGGAATATAAACAACTGTTATCCATGCTGAGACGGCAAAGCATTTTCTCGTTAACTGAAGTCAAATACGCCATTCTGGAAACGGACGGATCGCTGTCCGTCATGCGTAAACCCGAGTACGAGCCTCCTACGGCCCAGGATATGGGCATGGAAGCCAAAGCGGACACCTTTACGGTAACGGTCATCGACAAGGGAAAGCTGCTCGAGGAATCGATGCTGGGCAAACCCATTGATCATAGCGAGATCAAATCGAAAGCCCGGGAACAAGGTTTTGACTCCTTGGAGGAGATCGCTTACGCGGAATATGGAGATGACGGGAAGCTTCATGTTTATTCTAAAAGGGAGGTTCTGGAATGATCTTATATAGGTTATCCCACCTTGATTTTGCATAAGGCCTTCCTGCCTCTTCTCCAGATTTTCTGATTCCGTTTCGCCCCTTAGGCTACCCGCAAGCACACGGTGCGTCGTTTCGAAAAACAGGTTGTAACGCCCCCTTGAATTCTGCATTATGATCACCAACATGTGTGCGTCATTTAGTCCAACATAAAATTGTACGGAACAACTTACAATCTGAGGGTTAAGAGGTACCACCGACGAAGTTGTACGAAAAAACGCACAAAATCGGCACGAAAGGGTTCCGTTATAGAACAATTGTACGAAAAATCGTACAACAGAGAGTTTAATGCTAGCTGTTTCAAGAGATTTGTACGAAAAAACGCACAAATCTGAGTGTTAAGAGGTACCACCGATGAAGTTGTACGAAAGATCGTACAAAATCGGCACGAAAGGGTTCCGTTATAGAACAGTTGTATGAAAAATCGTACAAACGAGATCCCAATGCCAGCGGCAGTAAGAGATTTGTACCAAATATCGTACAAACGAGAGAAACTCACGGGACGGTAGTGGGAAAACAGTTTTGTTTCGGGTCGGTTCCGCTATAAGCCCCTCGTTATACCGGATATCGACCATTTAAAGCAACTACAAAATAAGGCCAACCAGCTGTTTCTGGTTGACCTTATCATACGAAAGAAGCCTGATTGGTCAGGCTTCTTTTCCTTGCTTCTAACTACAAAGCGAATTCCACGATGTACTGTTTGCACACCGTAACATATCCCAGGGACTGATATAACCGGATCGCGTTTACGTTCTTCTCCAGCACATTCAGATACACATGGGGAGTGATTGCACGCCCCTTACGGGTCAATTCCGCGCATACCTTTTTGCCGTACCCCTGTCTTCTCCACGCAGCATCCGTGCCAATATTCCCAAGCTCAACATAATCATCGCTATAGATATGGTATCCGCCGACAGCGATGAGCTCCTGATCCTGAATAACCCCATAGAAGGGGGTTTGAAGCTCTTCCTTTGCAAAAGCTATCGTATTGAATTCCACCATTTTCGACTCGATCATATCATAGTATGAAGGGTCTAAACGAAACACCTCGTCATCTCCTAACGGCAAATCTTCAAGGTGCCGATGCTTCATGAGTAGGATGCCTGCGGGAGGTTTCATCACATCAGTCTCAAGATTAAGAACCTCCCATTCATCCTCATTCACGATAAAGCTCCCTAGTTCCCCATCAGGTAATTCCAGATCTCGTTTCATTCGGGACAGCACGGACTGAAATCGAAATGATGTCTGAAGAGGATACACCGAAAAGGCATAGAAAGGCAACCCTCTCAGAAAAGCCGTAACACCCAGCAGCTCTCCCTGTTCTGAGAACTGCCCATAATGAACGGTCTGATTCTTCCGACACGTAAGGTAGGAATAATATAAGAAATGCTGTTCCCTGTTGATCGTATCTAAGAGGCTCCCCAGCTCTTCAGGCAAAAGTCTGCGAATCACCAAGTCTTCTCCCTTTCTCAAAAGAAATCCATGAGGTAGGTTTGACCGACGGGAATCATCGACTCCAATTGTGTTACAGCCTTGGGATTTCCGGATAGCCGGTGAATGGCATGCAGCTCCCGTGGTCTTTTGTATCCCGCAAACAGCGCCGACAACGTCTGAATATCGGTCGACAAATCAGCCTGCTCCCCATGATCGGACGGAAGCTCCGACAGCTCCGCTTTCCCCTCTTGATTAACCGACAGACTCCATCGGCCTGCATTCCAAGGCGCAGCGGAATCTTCCACCTCGATAGTCATCACGGCTTCCCGATTTTCTTCAAAAGTGTACTGCTCCACAAAGGATTTCAAATCCACGATGCGGGCCATGAAGTATGGGACCACTTCCTGGGTAACGCGTGGATCCGGCAGCATAAATGGCAGCTGATCATCTCCAGGCACCATCGTCATCGTAACCTGCTCAATCCTGGAATCATGGTTTCCAAAAAAGGTCCAGAGTGCGCTTCGGGCTTCTTCATTTAGGTATACAAATTCGTCGCACACGAGATCTTTGTCTTTGAGCTCATATAACGCGTAGCCCGTCGGTTTGCCCTCAGCTGAATAATAAACAACGCTGTGACTGTCCCCCTGCAGCACGAATCTTGTCCACCAAGTGTCATCCCGCACAAGCGTACCGTTATAGCGGCTGGCATAGGCTTGATACATGCCGTCCAGTGTTGGAATATCGGTTACGCCTCTGACAATGCGGCCAGGCACTTCCACCTTACGTGGGAATTTTGGTACCGGAATGATGTACTTTTTATATTCCGCGTAAAGTTCCCAGCCAAATTTACGATAGAACGGGATCGAAAACGGATGCAGGAAGGAAAGGGTCTGGCCTTTGCCCTTCATCTCTTGCAATGCATGCTTGAGCAAGGTGGATACATGCCCCTGTCTGCGGTTCTCGGGCCAGGTTGCCACACCGGCAATACCGCCCATATCGAAAAGGTTTCCATGCATATAAACTTGCAGCGGGATGATGGTCAGTTTCGCTTGCAGCTCTTCTCCGTCAAAAATCCCCCAGAAGCGTTCAGGTTTAAAATGCTTTTGATTGGACTCTCGCTGCTCCGGTGTCAGTGTATATTGAAAGGCATATTCGGATAATTTTGTGCTGATCTCAAACTCGTCGGACCTTAATTGTCTCAGTTCCATACTTGCTTCACCTCTCCAATCTTTATATGTACTTTAAGTGCTGAATTACACGTGTTTTCTCGGCACGGGAATTTTATTCCAGGGCACATGATCAGTATAACATTGCTGCTGCCTATACGGTACAAAACACGTCCGAATCAGGCACAAATCCAACCGTACTTTGGATACAAAAAAACTCAATATACCTCACAAACTTTTTGTAAGCTACTTGACAAAGTTAACCCCCTGAGATTATGATTAGCTCATGCAAAATAACAAACACATCGAGATAAAAATAAATTCAAAATAATCAGGAGGTAACAACAATGTCCAAATTGAATATCGGTATCATTTTAGGCAGCACACGTCAAGGCCGTTTGAGCCCACAAGTAGGTGAATGGGTTAAGCGTATAGCCGATGAGCGCGGAGATGCAAACTACGAAATCGTTGACATCGCTGATTACAAGCTCCCGCTTTTTGGCGAGGCTGATGCTACAGAGCAAGCAACCGCTTGGAACAATAAGCTGAATAGTCTTGACGGCTTTGTATTCATCGTACAAGAATACAACCACAGTATTTCTGCCTCTTTGAAAAATGCACTCGATTTTGCTCGTGAACCATGGAACAATAAAGCTGCAGGTATCGTAAGTTATGGTTCTGTTGGCGGCGCTCGTGCTGCCGAACATCTGCGTGGAATTCTGGGTGAATTGTCCGTAGCGGATGTCCGTGTACACCCAGCACTTTCGTTATTCACTGATTTCGAGAATGGCTCTGTGTTCAAACCAGCTGATCTTCATCTCGTCAACCTGAATGGCATGCTTGACCAAGTGCTTGCATGGAGCGGAGCATTGAAAACACTGCGCTAATCTCTAATTCAAGGACTGTCCCCTTCATCTTCCGATGAGGTGAGGGCAGTCCTTTTTATTTTTTTGCATCCATATTTTTGCATCCATATTTCTGCATCCATAAATTTATCTGCATCGTCGATCTGCACCATTAGTCCTATACCTAAACCCCGTTCCTACTCCATATCAATATGGAATGTTTCTTTTAACCCCTCTTTGCCTTCAGGCGTAATTTGTATGGCTCTTGTTCTTGGAACGCGTTGTATCCAATGTAACTCGAGTAATCTTTCGAGCAGGGCATGGCCCAATGCTCCGGCCAAGTGATGGCGTCTTTCACTCCAATCCAGGCATCGATATGCGAAAGAGCGGCGTTGGCGCTTAACACGACTCAGATCAATCTGAAATTCCTTGAAGAAGTTCTCCCCTTTTTCTGTAACCATATATTGATCTTCCACTTCGGATATGACCCCGGCGCTGAGCAGCGAATTTGTCAATTGGATTCCCAAATTCCCCGCAAGATGATCATAACAAGTCCTTGCCTGACGTATGGCTTCAGTCTCCGTGGCTTGGTTTAATGATCTTATTTCGACAGGAGGCGTTATGGATAGAAGTGTCTCCATGACCTGGGCAACCTCTTGATCCTGTATTCCGTAATAACGATGTCTTCCCTGTTGTTCGACGGTGACCAGATTCGCCGCTACCATTTTCGATAAATGGAAGCTGGCCGTTTGCGGTTTAATTTTTGCCATGTACGCCAGCTCGCTTGCCGGGTGATAGCGCCCATCCAATAAGACGGTTAATATAGCCGCTCTCGATGCCTCACTAACGAGTGATGCTACCAAGGCTGCATTTGGATTCGCATACATCTACATCCCTCCTCATGTAATCCACATTTCGATGAGCATCGAATCTTTTCTATTTTACAATGATTTTGGATAGAACAGATCATTTGGGAGGAATCTTTTTATGAAGGAAATTACTGGCATGATCGGCACGGACATCATTAAACCGAAAATTCTTTACTATGGAACTCCGGTTATTTTACTCAATACGCTAAATGAAGATGATACCGTAAATATTAGTCCCATATCCTCTTCATGGGCGCTCGGGGAATATATTATTTTAGGAATCGGACTCGGGGGTAAAGCGATAGAGAACTTGGAAAGACATCCGGAATGTGTCATCAACCTTCCTGACCCTTCCATATGGGAAAATGTTGAGCAGTTAGCCCCTCATACAGGAAAATATCCAGTTCCTGATGATAAGGCAAAGAACGGTTTTTCATATGAAAAAGATAAATATGCGGTATGTGGGTTAACGCCTGCGGATTCTGTCACCGTAAAGCCAACTCGCATTATGGAGTGTCCCATTCAAATCGAGGCTACCGTGAAAAACATTCGGATTCCCGACTATTCTTCCATGTTTGCCATTGTCGAAACACAGGCGATCCATGTACACGCCCATAACAATATCATCTTGAATGAACATCACATTGATCCCGCCAAATGGAGTCCGCTAATCTATAATTTTCGGCATTATTATGGCCTTGGCAATCCGTTAGGCAAAACATTTCGGGCCGAAACTTAAGCCAGCGTGATGATGAATGAAAGGGGCCGTCCCAAAAGTAGATTTAGTTGCTTGACGTACGACTCTCATAAACAGAAAGTGTGTCAGATAAAGGTAAGCAATCTGGACGGCGTAGCGGAGAGGACGAATCGATTCCGGACAAGCAACAGCGATGGGAGGAACGATTCGTACATGGAGCGTCTTCTAACAGCAAGAAGGGGGGCCTCCCGCAAGATCTAAGATCTTTTGGGACACCCCCCTTATACTTACACTCGTTGTTATGGTTGAACCGGAATGGTCATTTCCAGATCCTTCAGATATGTTTTATCCCCGCGGCTGTCCTTCCCTTGACCGATAACGCTCCAATCCTTGTTATTTACGGTCAGGGTAAACGGCTTAATCGTTATGGATTTCGGAGTTCCGTTTACAGGACTGAACAATTGATCGATATGATATTCAGTCTCGGGCTTGCTGTTAAAGTAATCAAACTTTCGAGGATTCAGCACATTCCCTTGATCATCCACAAGTTCGTAATATACCATGCTGGCGCTATAATCGCCTGTTTGCTCTGCAGAAGCCGGCACCTCGCCTTTACTATCCAGAACCAGGCGGGTCGATACCGGTGAAATATCCAATTGCTTGACGGTATAACTGAATTGTCCATCCGATTTCGTAGCCTGCTCCGGCTTTACGACAACCGATTTATTAGTGACGTTCACAGGGACCTTGAATTCAAAGGTTTCATTCACTTGAGTCACGTTAGCCTGAATGGTCAGCTCGAATTGATCAGGTAATTTCAGATCTTTGGTAAGTTCAACGATATAGGCATTATCCTGTCGAGGATAGTCTCCGAAAATACCTTCTCCCATTTCCACTTCTTGTCCGTCTACCAGAATTCGCGGTCTTTCGATATAGCCTTTTTCCTGATCTTCCTTAGCTACTGTCCTCGACTTAACATACTCACTATCGGGATTACTGATGAATTTAGCATCTTTGCTAAAATACGGAGAAGCTGTACTCGGTAAATCCACTCCCTCGCGCTCCAGTATAAAGGACAAACGGGTTCCATCATATAGAAGGTCAGCTATTTTTAAAGTCACGCCATCGTGAGTTACGCTCAAGTTAGGTTCGGATAGAATCCCTTGCTCTATAGCGGCTTTAACTGCATCTTCGCTGGTTCCTTCGAATAACACGCCGAGCACTGGGATTTGCTTCAGGGTTGCTGCCATGACCGGCGATACAAATCCTGACCCGATTACGCTTCCTCCCAGCACAACAGCTGCGGATGCAACGAGTATTGTTCTTTTTAAAACATTCGGTCTTCGTTTGGATGATGTTCTTGTCCTTGTCATTTCACGTTCTCCAATCCTGTTCATAATTTGATAGCTCATGCTATTCTTCGGTAAAGTCGATTCACGAATCATTTCTTCTAGTGCATTCATTTCAGCGAATTCCGTTTGTTTCGGCGATTGTCCCACGTGCCACCTCTCCTTTTTGGCTTATTCGGTCCATCAGTTTATGTCGTAACCGTTCATACTTCTTTCGTATCGTTGCTGATTTGATTCCCATAATGTCGCTGATTTCCTCAAAGGTATACTGTTCAACCGCCTTCAGCAGCAATATGTGTCGTTCTTCTGATGTAAGATATGTTAACAGCTCGTACACAACCGGCTCGTGATGAGATATTTGCACAACCGGCTGCTGTTCCTTGTAATGCTCGATCAGGTTAAGAAAGCGGCTCTGCTTCTTTTTAATATTGATCAAATGATGATAGGCCATTTTATACAACCAGGCGGAGAAAGACACTTGTCTCTTGTACTGATGAAGATGTTCATAGGCACGAATAAAAATCTCTTGTACCGCATCTTCGGTCTCCGCATGATTTTTAAGAATATAGTAGCAGTACGTGTACATCTGCCGCTCAAACTGGATGATGATCGCTTGGTATGCTTGTTTGTCTCCTGCTTTGACTTGTTCTACAACCGCTTCAATGGCTTCTCTTTTTCCTTCCGCTTCCCCGGGGATGGTTGGCTGCAAGCGAGCTCACCTCCTTCTTTGTTTACCTATATAACAATCCCAACAAGCGATTTTGTGACACGAATTGTTTTATGTAGTGAAATAACATGAACGAAGCTCTTGCCTTGTAATAGAGCCTAGATGCTGGGTATGAGCTTCATTTAGCGTCCGTTTAGCAGCTACAGCTTGGGATAACTCTTAACATAATTCAAGAATCGCTTCGTAGCTGGAGATATTTCTCGCATGGAGTTTACGGCAATGCCGAGCGATCTGAAGCTCTTCTCCTTCAATTCGATCAACCGTATATTTCGCTGCTGCCCTCGCAGCACAAGTTCAGGAAGAATGCTAATGCCAAGGCCTTTCTCCACCATGGCCATAATGGCATAATCGTCACCAAGTGTATATTTGATATCCGGCTTGATCCGGGCCTTCTCCAGCATCCGGTTCACATCATAATCGGAACCTTGGCTGGGCATAATAAACGGTTCATTCTCAATCTGGGACAATGTAATAGAGTCCTCCGAACTGAGCGGATGTTCCATTGGCAGCAATACAAGCATTGGGTCCTGGTGCAGGAGAATCGCATCGAATATATCCGAAGTTGGAAGTGAAAGGAAGCCGCAATCAATCTTGCCCTCCGCGATCCAATCCTCAATTTCCCGGTAATCTCCTTCAACCAATCGAATGTCGATATGGGGATAATCCCGCTGGAAATCCTGAATAATCCCCGGCAGCCAGTGAACACCGACACTCGTAAAGGTACCGATATGAATGGTACCCAGTTCGATACCATGAATGGAAGCCACCTGCTGCTCCAAATGTTCGTTCCACTTCAGGATTTCACGTATCGTCTTCAGAATCTCCTCGCCATTGGTCGTCAGCTTCGCTCCTGAACGATTCCGTATCAGCAATGAGAAACCAAATTCATCTTCCAGACTGTTGATCATGTGACTGACACCGGACTGTGTAAATCCCATAACTTCGGCGGCTTTGGTTAAGCTGCCGAGCTCGACGACCTTCAATAATACTTTGAATTTATTTATACTCATGGGAAATCCTCCTGATCATTTCATACATGAATTTTACTCATATTTATTATTAGAAACATTCGTTTTACTTGTCTATTGTACGTGAGTATACTGATTTTGTTCAATCACTAGAAGGAGGAAAAAGAACTTGAAACCGCTGAAGGCCGATCTTATGATTTTGTTCATCACCATTTGTTGGGGCTCGTCCTATCTTTTTATGAAAGTGGGACTAGATTCGCTAGGAGAGTTTAATTTGATAGCCCTACGCTTCGGATTGGCCTTTATACTCGCAGGAGTGATTTTCTTCCCCCGCTTGCGCCAGGTTAACGTAAAGACGATTCGGTATGCCATGCTCCTAGGCTTTATATTATTTATCATGTTCACCGCGCTTACCTTCGGTCTGAAGACCACGACAACATCCAATGCCGGATTTCTGGTCAGTTTAACGGTGGTATTTGTCCCTTTATTACATACGTTTCTATTTAAGAAAAAAATAGAGAACAAAGTGATTGTCAGTATTTTGCTAGCCTTAACCGGCATTGCGCTGTTGACCATCCAGCTTCCTTTTACATTTAAGATCGGTGATCTGTTCTGCATAGCGGCGGCATTATGTTATGCGCTTCATATTAATATGGTAAGCACTGCCGCGCAGAAGGTCGATACGCTAAGCCTCGGCATCCTGCAGCTTGGGTTCACGGGATTGTATGCGTACATCTCGTCTCTACTCTTTGAAACTCCAGTATGGCCAAGCACGACCCACTCATGGATTGCCGTCCTTGTTCTTAGCGTTGTATGCACCGCGGTCGGGTTCATCTTCCAGACGATCGCCCAAAAATATACCACGGCTACCCGGACGGGACTTGTGTTCTCCCTGGAACCTGTATTCGCGGCACTGGTCGGATTCTGGTTTGCTCACGAGATCATGAATTCCAATCAATATTGGGGTGCTGTCCTTGTGTTCCTTAGCGTGGTTTTATCAAGCGTTAATGTAAAAGCGAGGAGACGCTCTACCATTAAGAATAGACCGTTCCGATGGAGTCGTATTCTGCTGAATTCAAGTAAAAAAGCTTGACTTATGCCCCAAAAATTTATATCTTTATATCACGGCTTAACTGATGACGATATCAGTTATGCAGGAACGTGATTAAAGGGGAGTAGCTGACACAACAAAGTCGTCATTACGGGAAAGTTCCCCGGCTTTGTTGGCAACGATACGTTGTTTGCGAGACCTTTACCACACTCTGTGGTGAAGGTCTCTTTTGGATTATAAAGGGCCTTCACCTGCCGGTGGAGGTCTTTTTGTGCCTTCAATACTACAAAACTAGGAGGAACTGGTATGGAGCTTTTGTTGGAGTATGGATGGGTACTGTTGGTGCTCATCGCACTGGAAGGGTTGCTTGCAGCAGATAATGCGCTGGTCCTTGCCATTATGGTAAAACATTTACCCGAGGAACAGCGTAAAAAGGCTTTATTTTACGGGTTGCTCGGAGCGTTTGTCTTCCGCATCGGATCACTGTTCTTAATCTCGTTCCTGGTGGACGTATGGCAGGTACAAGCCATTGGCGCACTTTATCTTCTCTACATTTCGATCAATCACACATTGAAACACGTGATCAAAGGCAAGAAACCGACGGAAGACGCCAAGCCGAAACCGGACAAACCCAAGAAGCAATCCGGCTTCTGGATGACCGTCTTCAAAGTGGAAGTTGCAGACATCGCATTTGCCGTAGACTCGATACTTGCAGCCGTAGCGCTGGCTGTGGCACTGCCTCCAAGCGGTCTGGCGAACATCGGCGGCTTGGACGGAGGTCAATTTATCGTCATCTTCCTGGGAGGATTCATTGGTCTGATCATCATGCGTTTCGCGGCATCCTACTTCGTGAAGCTGCTGCAGCAGCGCCCCGGACTTGAAGTGGCGGCATTCCTCATTGTCGGTTGGGTTGGGGTCAAACTTGCAGTCATCACCCTTGCGCATCCCGATGTTGCCCTTATCGACCATCACTTCCCGGAGAGCACGATCTGGAAGGCATCCTTCTATATTGTTCTTGTGCTGATTGCCATTATCGGATGGTTTAGTTCATCGAAAGAGAAGGTACAAGACGAAGACAATACAATCAAGGAAGTGGAAGATCAGCAGCCTGGGAAAACGCTTCAAGGGTAAATCCTGTTTCGGATGAAACAGGACAACGTAATCCATAAATCGATCCAATAATAGGAAAAAGGCGATTTGCTGACCGGTGCATAAACCGATCACAATCGCCTTTTCCTGCTTATATGGTTAACTGCATATTATATAAATTGGCATAAGCGCCTTGACGAGCAATTAATTCATCATGCGTGCCCTGTTCTTTAATTCCGTCCTCGGATAAAACGACGATTCGCTGTGCATTCCGTACCGTTGTCAGGCGATGAGCGATGACAAGCGTTGTGCGGTTATTACTTAACCGCTCCAGCGAATCCTGGACAGCTCTCTCGCTTTCATTATCCAGGGAACTAGTCGCTTCATCAAAAATGAGGATCGGCGGATTCTTTAGGAACACGCGTGCAATGCTGAGCCGCTGCTTTTGCCCTCCGGACAGCTTGACGCCGCGCTGCCCAATATCCGTATCATAACCGTCCGGCAGTGCCATGATGAAATCATGGGCATTCGCTCTTTTTGCAGCTTCGATGATTTCTTCCTCGCTGGCCTCCATATTGCCATACCGGATATTATCGAAGACGGTCCCCGCAAACAAATACACATCCTGCTGAACAATCCCAATATGACTTCTTAACGAGTGCTGTGTGATATTCCGGATATCGCGTCCATCCAGCATAATGCGTCCTTCACTCACTTCATAAAAGCGCGGAATCAACGAACACAATGTCGTCTTGCCGACGCCGGATGGGCCTACCAATGCCACATATTCGCCGGGCTCGATGTCCAGCGATACATGTTTCAGCACATAATCATAGTTATCTTTATATTTAAAGCTCACGTTCTGAAATGTGATATTCCCCTGAACCTGCGTGATCGCCGCAGCATCCACGGAATCCTCGATATCCGGCTCTACCTCCAGAATTTCCATGAACCGGTCGAATCCCGTGATCCCCTCCTGATACAGCCTAGCGAAATTAACCAGCCGCTGGATCGGTTCGATGAGAATGCCGATGCACAAGAAAAAGGTCAGCAAATCCGCCAGTTCCAGCGAGGCATCCACGATGGCGGCTCCGCCAAACACAATAACCGCGATGGTAATGAGTTGGGTAAACCCGACCAACCCTTCGTGAAAGTAGGTTTCACTCTTATACCCTTCCCTTCTGCTGTCAACGAACCGCCCGTTAGCGTAGGCGAATTTCTTCCTCTCCACATGTTCGTTCGTAAACGACTTCACCACGCGGATACCCGATAGAGAATCCTCCACCTGCGCGTTGATATCCCCGATCCGATCCTTGCTTACCCGCAGCGCCACATTCATCTTCTTATTAAAATAAAAAGCAAACACAGCCATCACCGGCAGAAAGAGAAACACGATGAGGGTAAGCTTCACGTCAATATACATTAAGATGATGAATGCGCCGAGGAACTTCAGAACGGAAATGAGGATATCTTCGGGTCCATGGTGGTACAATTCGGTTAGCGATAGAATGTCATTGGTAGTGCGGGTCATGAGCTGCCCGGTTTTGTTCTCATCGTAGAACTCAAAAGACAGCTTCTGAAAATGGTCAAACAACTCCCGTCTCATGTCACTCTCCATATAAGCCCCCATCATATGTCCTTTGTAAGAAATGAACATATCGCAGAAGGTGTGGATGAGGACCATGGCCAGCATGACGGCACCCACCCCATAGATTTGGTTCAACGGGTTCGGGGAGCTCCCTTCCAACACGTTAATGGTGATATATCGTATACAGAGCGGAAGCATGAGTGTAATGGCCGAGACCACAAAAGCGCATGCCAAGTCTGCAAATAATAACCCCAGATACGGTTTATAATAAGACAAAAATTTCTTGGTTCGAGAATTCAAATCGATCTCCTCCATAATGTCGGAGGGTTAAATGTTCATATCCCTCCAAACTTGATTCATGATGTAGTCCATCGTTTTTCTCATTCCAAACACCCTTCCTTTTACTTGATAACTCCATCATACCCACAAACGGCACCACCCCGGAGTGTAAGAATCATTTATAATCAAAAAATCCCCTAATGGCATAAAAAAAGACAGGCATAGATAAAACCAAGCCTGCCTTTCGTTTATTCAAGTTTTAACGATTCCAACGTTCGTTAAGCAGTTCTCCGTTGATGGCTACCGCAGTCAAGGCCCCCATCGAAGCGGCGGCAATGGCTTGATACATTTCGGTGGCTGCATCACCGGCGCTGTAGACGCCTGGCACGCTCGTTTTTCCGAAGGCATCAATGACCACGCTTCCGGCTTCATTGATATCACAGCCGATGGCGGCCGGCAATTCAGAGCCGGAGACCAGCTTCGGCGCAAAAAAGATGCCCGTGCAAGGAATACTCTCTCCATCCTCCAACACGACTTGCTGTACCATCCCTTCATTCGACTCAATGCGATGAATTGGGGAGCTGAATACGGGGATGTTATGCTCCTCCAATTCTTGGCGCTGTTCATCCGTCAGTTCATCCGGTCCATTGGTACAGATCGTATAACGATCACTCCAACCTGCAATGACTTTGGCCATATGCGCTGCAGCCTCACCCTTGGCAATCACGACAAGCGGCTGATCCCGCAGTTCCCATCCATCGCAATATGGGCAGACGAAGGCGCTTTTCCCATATACGTCTGCCAATCCGTTAATATCCAAGGGGCTATCTTTCTTTCCGACGGCAAAGAGCAGCTTTTTACTGCGGTATACCGTCCCCTGTCCTGTCGTAATTTGAAAATCACCATCGACACCTGCGAGCGAAGCGGCGGTATCCTCTACAAAACTAACAGAAGGATAAACGCTAATCTGTTCCCTTGCGATCCTGCGAAATTCCGATGGGCTAATGCCATCTCGGGTAAGAAAACCATGAGTCTCGCGGGTAACCCGATTTCGTGGCTTCCCTTCATCCATCAGCACCACATTTTTTCTAGCTCTCCCCAATACCAACGCAGCATTCAAGCCTGCCGGCCCCCCGCCAATAATAAGGACATCATGCATTTGTTCACTCATTTATACCAACACCTTTCCGGATCTTTAATATCTATAATAATAGTACAAGAAGAGATTCCTTCTTGTTTTTCTTCGTGCTTAAAGTAGACTGCCACCAAGATTCATTATTACAGACTTACAATGTCTATTATAGATAAACAGAGTCTATAATGCAAATCTTATTTTGATTTACGAATCAAAAAAAACTCAGCCCTTCGTAACCTGAACGGTTCCCGCAATTAATCGCTGAAGATCATGCATTCGATTGGGCGTAGCCAAGCTGGAATGGGTTAACATATCGCACAAGGCAACAAGATCCTCAAGCTTGGACAGGATTTTCCAATGATCATACAGAACCGCACCTTCCTCACGATATGCACGAACAAAGTTCTTTTCAAATACAGATCCATCGGGTTCGTATCGAAGCATATTGGCTATATCTACGTATCGGTTCCATGAAAAAGCGTCCTCCCAATCAAGCACTGCCGAGACCTCACAACCTTCTGGACCATGCCGCATTAATATATTTAAGCCATTATAGTCTGAGTGAACAAGCATAGGCGTATCTTCAATCTCCGACAATAAATGACTGTACGTTTGACTGAATGACCATACCGATTGAGCTAGCTCTTCCCCGAGCCATTGGCCGCATAGATCCTGAAAGAGGCTTTGTTCAATAAATGCGAGAAACCGTTCCCCGTCCATCCTCATCGGATCCTGGACTTCCATGTCCCCATTGAAGAAACCGGATTCCGTAAATGTGTGTTTATGGATGTTGGCGAGAGTGCGTCCGGCAGAGGCTGCAGCGGCAACGAGATCCTGCTCGCTTCCGCCCTGCATCACGTCACGAAGAAGACCGCCTTCCTTCCACTCCATTATCGCCCATGGCTTATCGAATACGCCGCTGCTCATATCCGCATAGATATAATCGGCAACAGGAACGGTTTGGCGTACTCTTCGAATGATAGAAAGCTCTTTTTCGGCAATCTCCCGACCTTTCCTGAACAAGCGCAGCACATAAGGCTCTGCACTGCCTTCCAGACGAATTTTGTAGTTGGTATTGCTAAGTCCGGTACCGATCCGTTCAGCGGTTGCTACTTTTTTACCGGGGAATACGGGTGAAATGATGTCATGAATTTGTGTGATGTCTAGTTGCATCGGCGGCACTGCGCGTTCCCATCCTTCTTTCATCTCGATGCCCTCCTATTAAAAAATTTTAAAGTTGACATGCAGTAATGCCGTTACCTCTATTTATAGTTTACATATTCTAATGTGATATATGAAATTATCTTCACAGATAAGGAGAGTGATATAATGGCAGCTAGCTTTAAAAATAGTTCAACACCGCAAGGCGTATCGGTTATTACCTGTACCAATCGCCCTAATTATATTAAAAACTTGTTTCGTAATTTCACTAGACAATCGCACTCCAAGAAAGAGCTCATTATCGTCATCAACGATAGTTCAATCGCCCTCTCTCCTTACCAACAACTGGCCAACAAGCATCGAAACATACAAGTTTACCGCATGCCCGAACATGTCACGCTGGGTGCGTGCCTAAATTACGCCGTGAGCAAAACGAGATACAGCATTATCGCCAAATTCGATGACGACGACTATTACGCCCCCCACTATTTGTCGGACAGCTTGAAGTCATTAAGAAGATCGAACGCCGATATTATAGGAAAACGCGCACATTATATGTATTTACAAGGCTCCAAAACTCTAATTCTACGTTTTCCTAACGATGAAAATCGCTCCGTAACCAAACTTCCTGGTGCTACGCTCATGTTTAAAAAGAACGTCCATAACAAAGTACGATTCCCAAATCAAAACGTTGGTGAAGACGATCTATTTTGCATGAGAAGTAAGAGTAAGGGTTACCGGATCTATTCCGGTGATAAGTATCATTTCGCGGCAGTACGAAGGAAAAATGTATCAAGCCATACGTGGGTCATCAGTGATAAAGAACTCACCAACAATCACCCTAAAGTTCCGTACGTAAAAGACTACAAAACATTCGTTCAACGGAAATCCGGAGGCGATCGAACTTGACAAGAACGTCAATCTCTCCATCACAGCCCACTGTTTCGATCATCACCTGTACCAAAAGAGCGGAATGCCTACACGATCTGTTAGAGAATTACACCAGACAGAATTACAGGCACAAAGAGTTAATCGTCATATTAAATCATAGCAGCCTGAAGCTATCGGAATATCAAATGGCAGCAAAGCCATATCGCAACGTGAGAATATATAGTAAGCCTGAAGAATTATCGCTCGGTAGGTGCCTCAATTTTGGAGTAAAGGTCTCTAAGCACAGCGTCATTGCTAAGTTTGACGACGATGATTATTACGCTCCCGATTATCTTAAAGATAGCGTCCACCTCATGATCAAGACTCGTGCTGATATTGTAGGAAAAAGGGCTCACTTCATGCAGCTTGCCGGTCAAAAGGATCTTCTGTACCGTTACCCCAACATGGCCAATCAATGGGTTCCCCTTGTTCAAGGGGCGACCCTTCTGGTTAAACGGAACGTATTCAATCAGGTAGCATTTCCGAACCAAAACCGCAGCGAGTGCGTCAAATTTTGTGCTGATTGTATAACTCGTAACTTTAGAATATACTCTGGAAGTCCCTACCATTTCATAGCGAACCGGAGACAGAACTCCAAAAATCACACTTGGATCGTAAGTGATAAGAATCTATTAACTCAACACGTTAAAAGGCTGAAAGTAGACAACGCTAAGAAATTCGCGAGCAGAAGCTAGGCGCAGCATTCTTATTATCCGATCGTTTGGCGATCAAGTTCTGGCATGTAGTTTGCATAACTGAATCAGAAGAATAGATAAGGGGGGTGCCCCAAAAGATCTTAGATCTTGCGGGAGGCCCCCTTTTTGCTGTTAGAAGACGCTCCATGTACGAATCGTACCTCCAATCGCTGTTGCTTGTCCGGAATCGATTCGTCCTCTCCGCTAAGCCGTGCGGATTGCTTACTTTTAGACGCAAGAAACCGTTCTTTGGTAAAATGGAGGTGCGACCCAAACCATTTACGAAAGGAACGGTTTCTTTTGTACATTCAATTTACCTTGGACCAACTCTATCTGCCAATGGATTTGGAGGAAGATATCCTTAGGCACCATCTGGTATCTGTTTAGGAGAGCCGTACGCCAAGAAACTAAATCTACTTTTGGGACGGCCCCATTAATCATACAACGCGAATCGTACGTTTCATTTCACATAAACACCGTAGTCCAATAGGACATTCCCCTGTTCATCCGGCGTCATGAATCGGATATCGTGATAGCGTTCGAAGAACCACGGATTGTCGTCCAAGATCCAGCCTTGTTCGGCGATTTTAGCCATACATGCGTTATGGGGTTCCATACCGAAAAGCTCACCATTATCCCTATTGCCGTACAACCAACAGATCCCCACATCGCCTTCCGCCAGGTCCGCATAATCAAACCCTACCGGCACTTCCGTGTGCTCCGGGAACAGCATCCCGATCCAATATTCAAACTGATTCCCGCTCATTCGCATGAAACCGTAAGAAGAACCCTCAGATTCCGGCAGTGCGCCAAGCTTCCCGATCTCTTCGAACCAGCCATTGGCGGACCATTCATCCCATCGGTCCGCGAAGCTTCCGGCCGCATTCCGATGCTCATCGGAATACCGTTTGCCGATCAAGCGCGCTGACGAGATATGTTCTTTATATACCTTGGTTACTTCTGCTGTCACGATCCTCACCCTCCTGCTCATTTTTAGTTATGTACATTCTAATTGATTTCTCTCGCAAGCATGAGAATCCTGCAAAGGATGGACCATAAGCCCGCATATTTCTAAAACAGATGGCAGTCTTTAGACATGGGAGTAGAAACTTGGTTTGTTCAAATCGGATGAGAACGGGTATTTAAGATATTGTGTTGGAAGCACGTAATCATTTCTACCTTGAATATCCAGGAGGCGACCGTTATGGAAAATATCAAACCGATTCCCAAGGAAGAGGGGCTGGATCACAGCTTGAATGTGCTGCGCGAAGGCTACTTGTTCATTACCAACAGAACCATCGGCTTTCAATCTGATCTTTTCGAGACGCGTCTATTGGGCGAACGTGCCATCTGCATGCGCGGAGAAGAAGCGGCCAGGCTATTTTATGACCAGGAGAAGTTTGTTCGAGGTGGTGCAGCACCGAAACGCGTGCTGAAAACCCTGTTCGGTGAAGACGGTGTACAGACGCTGGATGGCGAAGAGCATCATCATCGCAAAGCGATGTTCATGTCCTTGATGTCCAGGGAGGCTCTTCATAGCATGAGAGAAATCACCCGCAAACATTGGGAGCTTGCTGTAAGACGATGGGAATCTGAGGATAAAGTCGAAATTTATAAAGAAGCTCAAGAAATTCTGTGCCGAGTGGCCTGCGAATGGGCGGCTGTGCCACTTCCCGAAGCGGAAGTGAAAGAGAAAACGGGCTGGCTTGCTGACATGATTGAGGCTACAGCAGCCTTGGGTTTCAAGCATAGGAAGGGAAGATATGCCCGAGCCAAAGCGGAAAAATGGATACAGTACCTCGTAGATGACGTGCGCAGTGGAGCAATAGATCCGCAACAGGGCAGCACCCTGCATACGATGTCCTGGCACCGCGATCTTAGGGGCGTGCTCCTGGACAAGGAAACCGCAGCGGTAGAAATCCTTAACATTCTTCGTCCCATCGTAGCGGTTGCCATTTACGTGTGCTTTACTGCTTTAGCTGTCATTCAGCAGCCCGAAGAACGTGAGAAATTGATGACGTCCGACGAGAAGCTGCTCAAGAATTTTGTTCAAGAAGTGCGGCGGTTCTACCCCTTCTTCCCCTTTGCGCCTGCGCGTGCACGGAAAGATTTTACCTGGAACGGATATGCATTCGATAAAGGTGTGCTCACAATCCTCGATTTATACGGAACGAACCATCATCCGGATCTATGGGATCAGCCGGAGCTGTTCAAGCCGGATCGTTTCGACGATTGGAACGGGAGCCCCTTTAATTTCATCCCCCAAGGAGGCGGAGACCATCATATGGGACACCGCTGTGCCGGGGAGTGGATTACGCTCGAGATCATGAAGGAGAGCCTCGACTTTCTTGCGAACAAGATGAGTTATGAAGTGCCTGTACAGGACGTAAGCTTCAGCTTTCATAATATGCCGTCTCTTCCTCACAGCCGTATCGTCATCCGGAATGTCAAAGGACTGTAATAAGCCAAGTCCCATGCAACTATTTATTTCATCCCAGCACTCTTGTCAAATTAAAGCTTGTACACCTCACCACCTGCATGTCACAATAAACTAGAGACTGTCAGCATGGACCTATTCATCCACGTAGTTTCGCTTACAAGTTCTCTGCTGCCCCCTGCAACTACCAGCGAGGTGGTCGCACAATCAACCTATTTTTGAATTGGAGGACCGTAATCATGAAAACGATGAAGCTTGGAACTAGTTCACTAGAAGTACCTGTTGTAGCCGTGGGTTGCATGCGTATAAATTCGCTGGAAAAAGCGGACGCCGAGCGTTTTGTATTATCCGCACTGGAGGAAGGCGCTAACTTCTTCGACCATGCCGACATCTATGGCGGCGGAGCTTGCGAGGAAATTTTTGCGGATGCTATACATATGAATGCAGCAGTCCGCGAGAAGATCATTCTGCAATCCAAATGCGGGATTCGTCCAGGCATGTTCGATTTCTCCAAAGAGCATATCTTGAATTCCGTTGATGGCATCCTGAAAAGACTCAAAACCGAGTATCTCGACGTACTCCTTCTTCACCGTCCAGATGCGTTAGTTGAGCCTGAAGAGGTGGCTGAAGCATTCGATCAACTCGAAAGCTCCGGTAAAGTGCGTCATTTCGGGGTATCCAACCAGAATCCGATGCAAATCCAGCTTCTGAAAAAAGCAGTGAAGCAGCCGCTCGTAGCCAACCAACTGCAGCTTAGCATCACGAACACCACCATGATTCAAAGCGGAATCAACGTCAATATGGAAAATGATGCCGCAGTTAACCGTGATGGCAGCGTACTGGATTTCTGCCGACTTCACGACATTACGATTCAGCCTTGGTCGCCTTTCCAATACGGGTTCTTTGAAGGCGTGTTCCTTGGAAGCGACAAGTTCCCTGAACTTAATCAGAAGATCGATGAGATTGCGGAAAAATACAACGTAACCAACACGACGATTGCCATTGCATGGCTTCTTCGTCACCCTGCACACATGCAGCCAATTATCGGGACGATGAATATCAGTCGGTTGCAAGACTGCATTAAAGCCGGCGATGTAACGCTCACCCGCGAAGAATGGTATGCCATTTACCGTGCGGCAGGCAATATCCTTCCTTAATGGCCATTACTAAACAGCCTCCTATCGACTACGATAGGAGGCTGTTTCATTATAATGCCGCGTTGTTTGAGGATGACGAAGGTTTGCGCTTGTTCACCGAGCTTAGACAAACTGGTATCATCACCAGTGACAGCAAACCTCCCGCAATCGAGAGTGTACCGTAACTGGTATGGGCAACCACCATACCGGATAAAGCGCCGCCCGATGCTCCCGCTAAAGCAATCAAGACATCCACCGTTCCCTGCGTTCTGGCGCGGGCGGAAGGATGGGTAGCATCTATGATGAGCGCCGTTCCGCTGATGAAGCCAAGGTTCCAACCCAGCCCCAGCAGAGCCAGCGCCGTTATGATCAGCGCCATGGATTCGGCTGGAGCCACAGCGGCTAGAATCCCGGAGCTAAGAAGCACGGCTCCGGAAGCGATTGACATGCTGATGCGGCCGATTTTGTCCACGAGGAAACCTGTGATTAACGAAGGCAGGTACATTGCCCCGATATGAATGCCTATCACCAAACCGACCGCACTCAGATCATGGCCGTGATGTTTCATATGGACGGGCGTCATGGTCATGATTGAGACCATGACCACCTGAGTCAATATCATCACGCAGGCCCCAACCATGATTCCCCGTTTGTTTTGTTCTGATCCGTTTACCGTTCCGGCCGAAGAATCACCGGAAATTTTAATATTAGCTTCCTCAATCGCTTGGGCAATCGCATAGGGATCCGGACGCAGGAATACTAGCAGTATCAGGCCTGCCAGAATAAAAGCCACGGCCGCCAACATAAACGGTCCTGCCAATCCAGGAATCCCAAAGGATTCCGCAACGTTCCCCATAACCCCCACCAGATTCGGACCTGCAACGGCACCGAAGGTGGTGGAAACCATCGCCATGCTGACCGCTCCTGCCCGCTGTGAAGGTTTAGCCAAATCCGTGCCTGCATAACGAGCTTGCATATTCGTTGCGGTACCTGCACCGTATATCAACAACGAAGCGAACAGCAGATAAATATTTTGATAAACGGCAGCCAATATGACTCCGATCGCGGCAATACCGCCCGCCAGGAATCCGGCAGCCAAACCCGGCCCTCTTCCATATCGCTGGGTAAGCCGGCCAATATACCAGGCCCCCAGTGCGGAACCGACCGTTATAAGAGCAACCGGGATTCCTGCATACCCGTCCGTCTTGAGCATATCCTGTGCCAAAAGCGCACCGACCGTCAATCCTGCGGCCAGACCAGCCCCACCGAATATTTGCGAGAGGATCACAACGATGAGGGTCTTCTTATACAGCTTGTTTTGCAAGTCGGGCGAATCTATGTAAGATTGAATATGAGACAGCCCCTTTGTGTTGGTTTCAGTAATATCCTGTTCATGGAACATGGACATTCTCCTTTCATGTACTACCAAACAGAATACCATAGACTATCTTACAGTAAGAAGAAATTTTCATTTCGCTTCCTCATACAGGATTTGCTAACTAAACGGCAATCTGCCGTACGTTGACCCAAAACACGGACAGCCTATCATCAGAGCTTCGCAATGCTCCGTCCTGCCTGTCTCCCCGTGAACAGGCAGCCTCCCAGAAACGTTCCTTCCAATGCACGATATCCATGAACGCCTCCCCCTCCGAATCCCGCTGCTTCTCCAGCCGCGTAGAGTCCGGGAACCGGCTCGCCGTTTGCATTCAGTACCCGCCCGGATAGATCCGTCTGCAGCCCGCCCAACGTTTTTCGGCTAAGAATATGTAAGCGTACCGCGATCAAAGGACCATGGGCCGGATCAAGAAATTTATGCGGTTTGGCTACGCGTATCAGCCGATCGCCGATGTAATTCCTTGCTCCCCGAAGCGCCGTAATCTGCAGATCCTTGGTGAATGCATGATCCATCTCGCGGTCTCTTGCGGCCAACTGACGCTCAATGTCCACCCGCTTGATCAGATCGCTGCCTGTCAGTTTATTCATGCCGTCCACCAGCTCTGGCAGGGAATCGGCAACAACAAAATCCTCCCCATGATCCAGGAATGCTTGCACCGGCCCCGGGATACCCGAACCTGCTCTGCCTAACACTTTGCGGATGCTCTTTCCGGTCAAATCCGGGTTTTGCTCTGATCCGGACAAGGCGAATTCCTTCTCTATCACTTTTCTGGTGAGAATGAACCAGGAATAATCAAAGCCTGTATCCTGAATGGCTTTCAGGGTTCCCAGCGTATCGAAGCCCGGGAAATTCGGGGCAGAGAGCCTTTGCCCTTTGGCATCAAGCCAAACAGAAGAAGGACCCGGCAGTATCCGGATGCCGTGCTGTGACCACACCGGGCTCCAATTCTTAATCCCTTCCGTGTAGTGCCACATCCGGTCTCTATTGACGACCCGCCCGCCTGCTTGCTCCGTAATTCCCAGCATCCGTCCATCCACATGTGCGGGAACGCCAGAGAGCATCGATTGGGGAGGCTTCCCGAGCCGAGACGGCCAATGCTGTCGGATCAACTCATGGTTGGCGCCGATTCCTCCGCTGGAGACAACCACGGCCTCTGCAAAAAATTCATAGTCGCCGACCACTTCCCGCGTGCTTGCTTCGCCACGACAAGCAGAACTAGAAGCAAGGACTGAACCCCTTACGCCTGTCACGGCACCATCCCGCGTAATAAGTTCATCCACTTGGTGACGGGAGCGATAATCAACCATTCCTGAACGTATGGCGTCTCTGACTCTGGACTCGAATGGTTGTACGACTCCAGGACCTGTGCCCCACACAATATGAAAGCGTGGCACGGAATTGCCATGACCCTCCGCGAGATATCCGCCGCGTTCGGCCCAGCCTACAACCGGAAAGAACCGAACCCCTAACGAATGAAGCCATGCCCGCTTCTCGCCGGCCGCAAAATCGACATAGGCCTCTGCCCATTTCCGCCCCCATCGATCCTCGTCATCCTCCCGATCGAAACCAGCGGCTCCCAGCCAGTCCTGCCACGCCAGTTCACGGGAATCCTTGATGCCCAGTCTTCGCTGTTCCGGCGAATCAACAAGGAATAACCCGCCAAAAGACCACCATGCCTGCCCGCCCAGCGAACTTTCCGGTTCCTGATCAAGCAGCAGCACCCGCTTGCCGGCCTCGGCCATCTCCGCGGTTGCCACCAGACCCGATAAGCCTGCTCCCACCACGATTACGTCATATTTCATGTGTGCCACCCCCATTTTTTTCAGATATAAACATGTAAAACTTTCAACACTCTCGCAATATCATGACTGGTTGTGTAAACATGATATTCTCCAATGTGTAAGCGTTTCCCTCTTGCTTAAAATTGAAATCGTGGAACCTCATATTGCCGGATTCATATAGTGTATGCCTTCCCTGTGCCACAAACATGTTTAACACCAAAATAAAAGTGAACCCCGAGTGGATAAGGGTTCACTTTTATTTGTCAGCGTATCTGTATTTCGTTCCAATGTACTAAACGATGCTCATGCTTCGTCATCCATCGTCCTCACACCTGCATAAGCTTTATCCTGTTCGTTCCTCTGCCTCCGCAGCCAGTTTGAGGAGCTGATCCCTCACTCGCACAACTTCACCGATGATCAGAAGCGCCGGATTCTTCACGTTCATAAGAAGGGCAATCTTGTGGATGGTTCCGAGCGTTCCCGTTATGGTTCGCTCCTCTGCCCGTGTCCCCTGTTCAACGATAGCAACGGGAGTTGACGGCGGCTTGCCATGAGCGAGCATCTCCTTGCAGATGTCGTCCATTCTGCTGACGCCCATGTACACCACAAGCGTATCCACACTGTGAGCCAGCAAGTCCCACTTCACGCTTCGTTCGTTTCCATGGCAGCTCGTTCCGCTGACAAAAGCTACCGAAGTGCTGGCTCCACGGTGGGTCAGAGGTATCCCTGTGGAGGAGGCTGCGCCCAAAGCCGAGGTAACGCCGGGCACGATCTCGAAGGGAATGCCTCGCGCAGCCAATTCGCACGCCTCTTCGCCACCTCGTCCGAAGATCAGCGGATCGCCTCCCTTGAGCCTTACGACATGATGACCGGTAAGGGCATAAGTCACCATGTTCTCGTTAATTTTCTCCTGCGGAATGGAATGGCTGCCGGGTGCCTTACCGCAGAATACGAGCAAAGCATCCTTCTTTGAGTAACTCAGCAGCTCATCGTTTACCAGTCGATCGTACATAATGACGTCCGCTTCCTGAATACGCCGGAGGGCTTTCAGCGTGATCAGCTCCGGATCTCCCGGACCTGCGCCAACAATATACACCATGCCCGGCCTCATCGTCTTTTATCGACCGGAACCGCCGTCTCCTCCATAACCCTGAGTCCATGCTGGGTCTTCGCTATCGGTTTAACCTCGCTGCGCTTTCCGAATCCATATTGGGATAAGTACAACATCGCCCCGGTAAAAACCGCTCCGCCAATAAAATTACCTATGAGAACGGGGATTTGGTTCCAGAGCCACCAATCGGCCATGTTGACATCCGCCCCGAGCATCATGCCCGCCGGAATCACAAACATATTAACCACGGCATGCTCGAATCCTTGACCGAAGAAGATCAGGATGGGCAGCCACATCGCAACGATTTTTCCTATCGTTGAGCTTGACGTAAACGCCATGACAACGCCTAACGTCACCATCCAGTTGCAGAGCATTGCCTTGATCATCACCAGCAGCATGCCGTTCATGCCCAGCTCCTTATAGCCGAGTGTCTTCGTCTCGCTCGTGTCGATGATCATCTGAACAAGCGGATGGCTCATATCCGTCCCCATCTTGGTCACGGTAAGAGCATAGAGCCCCCCATAAATCAGACTGCCTATCACATGTCCGAGAATAACCCATCCATAATTCGCAAGCATGGAAGCACTTGAAGCCTTCTTTTGCAGGACGGCTAATGGCAAGAGTGCAAAGCTTCCAGTTACCAACTCTAAGCCCAGAAGTACAATCATCACAAAGCCAACCGGAAATAGGAGTGCGCCCACCATCGGGATATTCGTTTGGTTTGAAGCGGTAAAAGCCAGCGTGGTGGCACACGCCAGGATGGCGCCTGACAACAAGCCGCGGATGAGCATCTGCGAAGTCTTCAGCCGGGCTTTCGCAGCACCGGCCTCGATCATGTCATTCATTACCTGATTCGGTTTCACATAATCCATATCGTGCACCCTCTCTTATGCGTTAAGCCGTACGATCCTGCAGGTAAATCGCGCCGCTCACCGGGTCAACTTCTACCTGGTAGGTGTTTACATTGCCCGTATCCGGCTCTTGAACCTGCCCGCTGCATAAGTCGATCTTCCAATCATGCAGCGGACAATGCACCTGCTTCCCGCACACCATTCCCTCCGAAAGCTTGCCTCCTTTATGCGGGCACTTGTTCTCCACGGCCAGAATATCCCCATCCGATAAACGGAACAGCGCGATTTCCGTTCCACCGACCTCAAGGGTCCTTGAGCCCTTATGATCAATTTCGTTCACATATCCTACATGAAGTTTCGTCATTTTGGATTCCCCCTATTTCGTCACAGGTTCAGCATCAGGCAAAGGCACGAAGTTTTTACGAAGCCCGCTGTCCGACGTAATTTCCTTCCACGGATCCTTCTGCTTGCTTAAAGCCAGCTTTATTCTCGAGAAGAGCGCGACGCGGTCCTCCTTCTTCTCTAATGTTTTTTTCACATGGTCCAAGCCTACTCGCTCGATCCAAACCGATGTCCGCTCATTCCACTGCGCGTTTTCCCGATAGTATTGGATAAATGCCCCGGCCCATTCGAGCACCTCATCTTCCGTCTTCACGATGCATAATAACTCCGTTGCCCGAACACGAACGCCTCCATTACCGCCTACGTGCAGTTCCCATCCGCCATCAATCGCTACGACTCCAAAATCCTTGATGGTCGCTTCTGCACAATTTCTAGGACATCCGGAAACCGCGAGTTTCACTTTAGCCGGGGTGCACAGCCGCTCAAACTCTTTCTCCAAGCGCACACCCAGGCCTATGGAATCCTGGGTGCCGAATCGGCAAAACGTGGACCCCACGCAAGTTTTAACGGTACGGAGGGCTTTACCGTAAGCATAACCGGAAGGCATATCCAGCTCCTCCCACATCTTCGGCAGATCCTCCTTCTTAACGCCAAGCAAGTCGATCCGTTGTCCGCCTGTAATCTTAACCATCGGGACATCGAATTTTTCCGCAATCTCTGCAATTTTCTTTAACTCCGAAGGCGACGTCACCCCGCCATATATTCTGGGAACAACGGAATAGGTGCCATCTTTCTGAATGTTGGCATGGTATCGCTCGTTCGTGAAGCGGGATTCCTTCTCATCCACGTAGGATTCCGGAAACAGCATGCCCAAATAGTAGTTCAAGGATGGCCGGCATTTAGAACATCCCTCCGGATTGTCCCATCCCAGCACATTCATCACTTCTTTGACGGTTCCAAGTCCAAGACGGGTTATCTCGCTGATAATTTCATCCCGTCCTAGCGATGTACACCCGCATATCCCTTCTTTCACGGGCTCCCCTGCTGCATCTCCGGCGTATAACTGAACCAGTCCCTCAACGAGCGGTTTGCAGCCGCCGCAGGATCCCGATGCTTTTGTACAAGCTTTAACGGAAGCAACGGTGTTGCAATTTTTCGTAAGAATGGCATTTTTTATCGCTTCTTTCGATACGCCGTTACAGCCGCAAATGATCTCATCATCCGCCAGCTGAGCCAGCCGCTGTTCCGTCGATACGGTACTGGCATGACCCGTGAAGCCTAACAGAAGCTCCTTCTCTCGGCCCTTGATTGACTCGCCGCTTTTCATAAGTGAGAACAGCTTTGGGCCATCCCCCGTATCGCCGAACATAACGGCTCCGATAAGTCGGTCTTCGCGGATCACGATTTTTTTGTATACTCCATCAACTTCATCTTGATATCGCATCGATCTTGTTCCTTCCGGGTCTGAAAAATGACCTGCCGAGAACACATCCACGCCGGATACCTTTAGTTTCGTTGACGTTACGGAACCGGCGTATCCACTCGTCTCCACACCCGCCAGATGCTTGGCAAGAACTGCTCCCTGTTCGTATAGTGGTGACACAAGACCATAAGCGATTCCTCGATGCTCAGCGCATTCGCCCACCGCATAGATACCGGGGATATTCGTCTCCATATAGTCGTTAACCATGATTCCGCGATGCACTTCAACCCCTGAGGACTGTGCCAAGGAAACGTTCGGCTTAATCCCGACGGCCATCACGATCAGATCGGTATCGACACGGCTCCCGTCCGTAAAATGGAGTGCCTTCACCCGCTTCCGCCCTGAGATGGATTCCGAATTTTTACTCAGCAGAAATTTCATTCCTTGGGTTTCAAGTTCACGCTGCAGCATTCTGGCCGCCGTTTCGTCCAATTGCCGTTCCATAAGATAGGGGTTAAGGTGAACCACGGATACATCCATGCCCAAATGCAGAAGCCCTCTAGCAGCTTCCAGACCCAGCAGACCCCCGCCGATAACCGCCGCCTTCTTGTATTGCTGCGATGTCTTCACCATCGTTTCACAGTCCTTGATATCCCGGAATGCGATAACGCCTTCCTTGTCGGCACCAGGCAAAGGCAGCATAAATGGATTGGAACCGGTGGCTATAATCAATACATCATAGTCAGCAACAGTTCCTTGATCGGAAAAGACTTGACGATTCTGGGTGTCGATCCGTGTTACCGTATGACCCGCATATAACTGGATCCGATTCTCCTTATACCAATCCCAATCATTGATGATGATTTCCTTCATATCGGTACCACCTGCCAGGACAGATGACAGCATGATGCGGTTGTAGTTTGGATGAGGCTCCGATCCGAATATCGTAATCTCATAAGCGTCAGGCGCAAGCTTAATCAAATGCTCAATTGCCCGTACCCCTGCCATACCATTCCCGATCATGACTAACTTCTTTTTTGTCATGGTTTGCGCTCCCCTCCGTCTAACACCTTAGAATGTACTTGTTCATGCATCAGAAGCCTTAAAGAAATTAAAATAGCCTGCATTCGCTCCAGTAGAGTAGGCACACTCTTACCAGGAACGAAAGCAGGCTTCTTTGCCGCTAATGGATACACCGTTGTATCCGGGAAATCTAAAGTTCTTGAGGGAAATATACACTACACCCAAACTCATTGTCAACATATTTAACATGAAATATAGAAATTTTATTAAATGTCGACATTCACCTGTGATTTATGTTATATAATTTAACATAAAATCTACTTTGTGCTATCAGCTTAAACTCTGACAGGATATCATTTATGTTATGAAAGGAGCGTCAATCCATGCGTTCATTGCTGGTTATTCACCATCCGGTCCCTGCATCAGAGCGAAGTGGCACAGATGCCAAGGCGCTTCTTCCGGAGTTTATCCTTCGTTCATATGGCTACAAGGTCCACCTTGCCTGCAGTGAGAAGCAAGCGCTGGCCGAAATCATGGAAGCAGACGGAACGATTCTCCACCTCCCGGTTGCCGCAATCAAATCGTGGTCCGGCACCCTCGATCAGCAAAAACGCGTTCCGGTTCTGTGGTGGTGCAGCGATCATGCCGCTTCACAATCTCTCGAAGCATGTGAGGATGATGTTACAGTTGATGGACTTTTATTTCCCACTATGAAAGAGCATGAGCTGCATTGGACGCTGCATTTTAGTTGCAAGCATTTTTACGAACGAGAGCAGTGGCATAATGAAAGAACACAGCTCCTTGCCCGCATTGAAGAGCGAAAATGGATTGATATGGCCAAAGGCATTCTATGCAAGATGAAAAATATTTCGGAATCCGAAGCATACGATGTCCTGCGCAGACAGGCGATGAATGAAAGAAAAAGAATGGTGGATGTCGCAACCTCGATCGTTAAGTTGTATCAATTGCTCCAGGAGACCGGTTCAGGAGGTGCAAAAAAATTATGATCCACTTATTAAAAGAAGTCGGCCGCGGCAAACGAGGCGCGCGTGACCTGACTTACGAGGAAGCGCTGCAGGCTGCAGAATCGATTCTCGGATTGAAGGCAACCCCTGCACAGATCGGTGCCTTTTTCATTGCGGAACGCATCAAAATGGAAAGTGTGGAAGAATTGGAGGCATTCGTGAAGGTTGGCCGTAAATATGCGGACCGTTCGTTTGTACATGAGGGTGTAGACTGCGCAGGACCTTATGATGGCAGAAAGTCCTCCTTTTTCTCTACGTTAGCCACCTCGTTTGTGCTGGCTGCTGCTGATCTGCCTGTCACTCTGCACGGGACTGCATCACTGCCCCCGAAATGGGGGATCACTTTGTCGGATATACTCGCGGCCAAGGGAATAACCGGACCGTTACTGGCAAAGGAATCATCCATCCGCGCTGCCCGTCAATCGGGCGTATTATATGTACATGCTGAAGACTGGTGTCCCCCGCTTAAGCATCTTCGCCCGATCCGGGAGGAGCTGGGTATGCGGACCGTACTCAACACGGCCGAAAAGTTTGTGAATTACTCCCATTCCCCGTTCCTCACCTTCGGTGTGTACCATAACACGGTCTTTGACCGTTTAAGCCGGTTAATCACGAAACTCGGATATCGGAAGGCGATCATCATTCAGGGCTGTGAAGGCTCGGATGAACTGTTCATTCACCGGCCCTCGCGGACTTACCGAGTTGAGAACGGTGAAGCCAACCTCCAGATCATCGATCCAGAAACGTATGGACTCGATACGCCCGTCCCGGACATAAGCTGGACCCCCTCCGAACAAGCTAACGTTACCGAGCAGGTTCTGCAGGGTAAGGGGGACATCGCTTTTGTCTACCAGGTTCTGCTGAATGGAGCCGTTCGCTTACACTTGGCGGATAAGGTAAGATCCGTCGAGGAAGGGATCTATACTTGCAAAGCTCTGCTAGACTCGGGTAAACCGTGGGAGCTGTATGGGAAGTGGCTGAGCTTGCTTTGGAACCCATCCCGAATGATGGTTGGACCCCGCCAACCGTCAGACATGTTTTGCATTGAACAGAAGAAACCCGCACCAGTAAGCGGTGCGGGTTTCTTTTTGATTACCTATTAAACCCCAAATCCAAATCCAAAAGCAGAAACGATAATGACCAAGAGAATAAAGAGAACCAGTACTGCTCCAACAGATGATCCGTATCCTCCGCCACCATATCCAGCTACTTCACCCATTGTTCCAACCTCCTTTACTTTTCCGAACACAACATCCTATGCTCGTCATATCAAAGAGCGTAGACTCTAGAGGAAAAAATAAAAACAAACAGGAATTGGGTCAACATGAATCCGGATTCTTATGGCGAAGACTTACTTCGCAATCATTTTCTTAGCATAGTTCAGCACATCCGATTTGGCGCTCTCCGTCCAAATGCTGTAACGAATCTGTTGCTCCTCATCCACCCAATCCAGGTGATCCCTTCCCTTGGAGTCGGCGGTGTAGACACATTCCACTCCGTTAATGACAATGGTTTCCTTTTTCTCGTTCGGTTTCTCCTGTGGCACTGGCGTTCCACCTATTGGCTGTTCAGGAACAATATAACTTGCTGTGACTTGAAGCTTTACTTTTCCCTTATCAAAATTCAAGATCGCCGCGGACGCTTCATTTGACTTCATGATGTCGGAGTATACGAACTTCTCGCCGTTTGCGGCCTTCTCCTTCAATTCCTGATCAATCTCCTCGTACAAGCTGGACGTTCTTTCAGGACTCTTTAAGAATATAATCGCGTTTTGAAAAGAATAACTCTTCGGCAAGTCAGCAGGCTTGGTTAGGGTTGGAGCGTTCATGGCCTTTGCCTTCGCCACATAGTCCGCATACTTCGTATAAGCAAAGCCTTTAGACGTAAAATAGATTTCATCTAGACGGTTATATTCCTGGTCAGCAACATAATAGGCAACCATCTGTCCTGCCTTAAGTTTGTCACTCAACTCGTTGATACGATCATCAAACGAAACGGATGTATTCTCCGGTATGGCAGAAGAAACCGCTGCTGTCATCTGTGGAACAAATGTAGTTGCATTACTTGCTGCGTAAACATTCGCGGATCCGACCATCATCGTTGCTGCGAGAAATAATGCGACTTTCATCTTGTTTTTCATCATGATAAAATGTGTGCTCCTTTCGGCGGTAAGGCCTTTAAAGTTATTTTTTAAATACATCTCGTATAACACCTTGCCGACAACAAAAGGGACATTTATCCAAAAAAAAGTAGAAATCTTTTTATTTCGAAACAAGACCGGCTGCAATCTTCGCAAACTCTTCCTTGGATAGCGGATCCTTCGGATCATCCGTAATCAGATACAGAACCTCTTCACTATCACTAAGCCATGTTAATCTGCGCGATGGGTTTGTTGGACTGGTAGACAAAATCATTTCTTTCCCTTTTACCTTTATTTTTATGGCTTGGTTTGTAGGCACCCCAGCTTTTGAGCCCTTCTCTCGTGCAAAGGCTACAATCTTGATCCGATTTTCGCCTTTACGATATTCCATTCCTGTAGAGGCAATATCGGACCAAGGAACAATCTTATAGAACAGTCCCTGTTCTTCATCCGACTTCTCAGCCTGCGCTTTGAGTTCATCCGCAAGAACTTTATACTCCGGCGTATTCCATACGGGCGTGTTCCTTATTTGAATCTGTCCAAAATCAAATCGATACCCATCCGGTACATAATCAGGTTCTTGAAGCACAGGAGCACCCTTCTCCTCAATTTCTTTTGCGAGTTCCTGATAATTTGAATGCTTAGTCAACATATAAAAATAATTCAATGGCTGCTCTTTGACCAGTGGTGTCATATGCAGGTCCTTGATATAATATACAGCCTGTTCTCCCGGCTTTAACCTCTTTTTCAGCTCTTCTTCCGTCTCCTTTATACGTTTGGCGTTATATTCTGATTCGGAATATTTCCATGGCTTTATGGTAGACAGAATGACTTCGCCTTCCTTGTTCTTGATCTGAATCAAGTATTGGCTTGCGTAAACGCTAATTGACGAAAGAATCAAAACCGCAGTGAGTGTCGCTGCAATAAAGGTTTTTTTACGATTCCCGTAATATCTCCCCTGTTTACTCTGGTGGATTTGCCTCACCTTCCGCATGATGGCGGGGGTCACGTCCACCTCTTCTTCCACGGAGTGCAATTCCATGCCTCTCAGAATTCGATCTTGCTCCGGCTGTCTCGAATCTCGCATAACTCCGCCCCCTCCTTCTCCTGGATCAGCTTGATGACTTTCAGTTTCATACGAGCATACTTTTTCTTCACTGCACTGAGATTCTTATCCAGAATCTGCGCGATCTCCGAGAACGGTTTATCTTCGAACACCCGCAGCACGAGTAGATTACGCTCTTCCACCGAGAGCTTCGTCATGGCATATTCCAGCGGTTCGCTGAACCATCTGCGCTCGAGTGTCTGTTCCACGCTATCAGCATAACCTGCTGGTTTGATTAGACGGCTCACTCGCATGCGAACCTGTCTCTTGCGAAGCAGATTAAGGCAATGGTGATAGGCAATCTTGTATAACCATGATGAGAACGAAACCTTCGCTTCATAGGTATGGAGCTTGGTAAACGCTTTGATGAAGATATCCTGGACGGCATCCTGCGCGTCCTGCTTGCAGCCGAGCATCCGGCAGCAATATATGTAGATCTGTTTTTTGTACGTTTCAACGATAGGCTCGAAACAATCCACCTCACCGGCCTTAACGCGCCTCACGCACTCCTCTATCGAATCCAATTCGAAGACGCACCTCCGCGTAAATCTTATTTACGTTTGTATAACACCTCTTCTGCCAAAAAAGGGACACCTGTAACATAAATAAAAAAACAACTCATATCTCAAGTATGAATTGTTTTTCTGTATTGTCGATCACTTCTTTTGTTCAGAAAACGATATGTGCGACAGACTTTACACCCGCGATGATTCAAACTGAAAGATCAACTTCTCATTGTCGTCCCTCGTAGCAACAAATTCCTGCACGCGTGAGTCCGAAACATAGTTGTTCATCGTCTTTCTCCAGAATGCCTGCGCCCGCATATTGCGATCCGTGGCATTCGTCTGGACTTCCCAGCTGCCGGCATGCTTGTCGAACACTTGTGATGCAGCATTCTCCGCAACATGTTTGCCTCGGAAGGGTTTCATAACAAAAAACTCATTCATGTAAAATTCACTGCCATATGTATATGGCGAGGTTGCTACCAGAGCAAATCCTGCCGGGATGCCATCCACTCGAATCAGGTAAGGAAACAAAATCGAGGGCTTCTCCCACCATATATCAAAAACTTGGATCTGGTCTTTCAAGGTTCTTGTGTCATCATCCTCATAGACGCCATATCGATTCGGCTTCCATCCCCATATCCCTGATAAATCATGCAAATATAGCGGATATATATTATTAATGATAAATTTGGTGGAAGTATCGGTTAGCTCCACGGTAACTTTCATAGGTTCTCCTCCGTCCTAGACATAATCCAAACTCTTGAAATACTGAATTTTCACAATGGAACCGACCTCATAATGATGTTGGATATGTAACCCTACCGCTTGTTTAGATAGAAGCGAGTAAGTGACAGGAAATAATCTCAACCCAAATCCCTCCTTGCACTCAAGGGTATCATCCTCGACAAACTCTTACATATAGGCTGTATGATTATAATTATTTTTTATATAAACCGCGGTACGTCGTAATCACAAAAAAAGCAATAAGCGCTGTCTTCTTTCAGACAGGCTTACTGCTTAAAATCATTTAGTCTTCAATCATGATTTGCTTGTAAATCCCATAAGCTCTTTCACATGCAGAGTATTTTCCAAAGATGTCAGCTTTTCCAGCAAAGTGAAAGCCACATCAAAAGCCGTTGCCGGGTTACATGAAGTGATCAGGTTCCCATCAACAACGATCTGTTCTTCCACCACATGGGCACCGAATTCCCGCAGCTGCGATTTTCTGATGCTGGTTGGGTGATCATAAGTCGTGGCTCTACGTCCCTCCAGCAAGCCGGCTTTGCCAAGCGTAAGGGCTGCAACGCAAATCGTAGCAATCCACTTGCCCTGCGCATGAAATTCCTGAATGATCTTGGAGAACCTGGAGTCGTATGCATCGTTATAAAAGCCCGCTTCCTCGAACCCGCCAGGAATCGCCAGCGCATCGTAATCATCCACCTTAACCGAGTCCAGCGTGACCTCAGGAATGACGGTAAAGTTCCACGTGCATTTCAACCGGTCATGCAGTCCCGCAGTCACAACCTGAGTGGTCCCGTCACCCTCCAGCTTGTTCCACCCCAGTACATCAGTAAATACACTCGCTTCAACAGCTTCAAATCCATCCGCCAACAGCAAAAGCACTTTCTTCATAAGCCAACCTCCCCCGTCCTTGTCACACTATAAAATCTTAAGAGATATCCCGATCTATCGGATTGTGTTCTATCTTATCTATACTTCTCTCTAAATTCAACTGAAAAACAAATGAATAACAAAAAAGCAGCCCGATAACTGCCTCGTTCAATAACCAACCTGCATACCTGAATGAATGTATTCTGCTTACTTCGAAAGAATTAAATAACAATCTCCTGTGCATAATAACTCTGTTTGAATAAATATTAAAGGAGCGAATAAGATTGGGAATTTTAAGCGGTAATCCTAAAAACGAACCCATGCATTATGGGGAAATATTTAGCGTATGGACAGCATCCACGTTGGCAAAAGGCATGGTGTCCTGCTACGAGGCTTATTTAAACCATGCAGGCGATAAAGACCTCAAAAAAATCCTCAATGATCTGTTGGATCAAGCTAAACTTGAGATTAAAGAATGTGATGAATTGCTTACCGAAAACGGAATCGCCCCTGCACCGGTACTTCCCGAAAGACCCCCGGTCAAACTTGAGGATATTCCGGCGGGCGCAAGATTCACGGATCCGGAAATTGCGGCCAAAATCGCTGCTGATACATCACTCGGACTGGTATCATGCAGTCAAGTTATGGGACAATCCATCCGGGAGGATATTGGCGCGTTATTTGCTAAATATCATATCACCAAGACGGCGCTAGGTTTGCGGATCCTTCAGATGAATAAGGAAAAAGGCTGGCTCATTCCGCCGCCGCTTCAAATCAAGAGACCTGAAGGAGAATAGTATAATCCAGCAAAAAAACACTCTGATCTGATGAAGCTCAGGGTGTTTTTGCTGTTCTGTTCTATTCATCTCGTTTGTATCTTTTATATATTAAAATTCTATCGCTTCAAAATTTTCGTTTTCGATCTGTCTATTACCATACGATCCCCTCCAGAATAGAATGTAAGTTCTTCTGTCTTGATATTCTTACTCGTTAGCGCCGTGAATACAGCCCGCAACAAGCGATCGTATAGCCGCTCAGACAGTTGGCATCTTAATCTGCTCAGACGCTAACCCTTTTTCTATACAACAAAAGAGGCCAGCTTGCCTCTTTTTGTTTTTTACTCAATCCTAACCTTATCGATGATTCCATGTTCCGGCGGGTGCTGTTGTGGCAGCGGGTTAATGACTGCCTGATGCCAGCCGATGAGAAACATGCCTAGAATAACTAGGATGCCGCCGCACCATTGCTCCCATCCTGCGGATTCTTTTAATACGAGGACCGATAACAACAAAGCCGTAAAAGGCATCATACCAGAAAAAGCGGCAGCTGTGGATACATGGCAGCGCTTGATACCGGCATACCACAGCATGAAGGCCAAGGCCGTTACGATCGGTCCGTACCAAACAAGCGCAAGCCATTCCTGCAACTCTAATGCTGCCAGTGAAGCCAGCGAATTCTCGAACCATGCGGGTATCAGGCATAACATCAAGGCGATCACCGAGACCAGCGTCGTCTGGACCATAGGATGAATGGCTTTGTTTTGTGAAGCCGTGCGCTGCATCGAACCAATGCGGGACAGCAGGTTAAAGCCGGATTCACTACATGCCGCGCAGAGCACAAGCAGGTTACCGTACAGATGTTGTACCTCGAATGCATGGCCCGGCGTGAGTATTCCTTGTATGATCATAATGCCCGCCACCGTGCTAAGAATGCCTGCCAGCTTCATGCCGTTCACCGATTCCTTCAGGAACCCAAATGCCAGCATGACAGTAAAGGCGGGTGTTGCGCCTGTTAGAATTCCCGCTTCTGCCGTGCTGGTATGAAGAAGGCCCTGCAGCAGCATCATCCGAAACAGAAACATCCCGAGTAACGCCTGAAAGAACAGAAGCCTCCACTCCCGAAATGTTAATTGTCGAACCGTCCTCACCAGCTCCTTCCTACATAGAGGAAGCATACATAGCAAAGCCAATAACAAGCTGGCCGCTGTGATCGTAAACGTCCCTAATTTCCCGTTCAAAAACCATGCCGTGATGACCGAAGTCCCTGCAAGCGTGAACGCCCCGCATAAATAAAACATCCCTTTCCATCGTTCCAATAAGATCACATCCTCCAGATATCACAGATCGATAGCGACTGAATCTATGCTACAATCATAGGGGATAGACTGGTATGGTTACAGATCCAGTTAAACGTGAAATTATGCAGACCAGTTGGAGGACGAGCCTCATGTGGGGAATCACACTGCACCGAAGCAGTGAAGTATCGCTTAAACGGCAAATTTATTTAGCTATAAGGGAAAGGATTGTTCAAGGAATCTTGCAGCCAGGAGAAGCCATGCCCTCATCCCGTCAATTAGCAATAGAACTCAAGGTATCTCGTAACACGGTCAATGAAGCGTTTGACATGTTGAACGTCGAAGGCTACGTCGTTAGCCGACAAGGGGCTCCGACACGGGTTGCGAAAGGCATTGTACTGGATAACCTGGCTGAGGTAGATCCGCCGCCGCGGAAAAAAGCCCCTCCTGATTTTGCAGTGGATTTCCGGACAGGACAACCTGAACTCCGGCTATTCCCACGGTACGTATGGCAGCAAATTTCAATGAAAACACTCAGCGATATGAGCCCCACTCTGCTAGGTTATACAGGTCCTCAGGGCCTGCCCGCACTTCGTGACGAAATTTCATTGTGGCTTTATCGCAGCAAGGGCCTTAAGGTTGATGCTCAAGATATATTCATAACGGCAGGTGCCACACATGCACTGAATATCCTTGCGGACTTACTCTATCATGAAAATCAGGATATATGGTTTGAAGATCCCTGCAACATCGAGATGCTGCAGACGTTTATAAACAAAGGGTATCGAATTCATCATGTCCCCGTGGATGAGCACGGGATTCAGACCGAGCACTTGAACGACAAGCCTGGATGTCCTGTGTACGTGACACCCTCTCACCAATTTCCGCTTGGAGGGATTCTGCCGGCGGATCGTCGTGCTGCGCTCATCCGCTACGCCAGAAAAAACGGCAGCTATATCATCGAGGACGATTATGATAGCGAGTACCGATACAGCGGGGATTCGATCGCACCTTTATATGCCATGGATCCCGATAGGGTCATTTATGTTGGCACCTTCAGCAAAGTGCTGTTCCCGGCCCTTCGGATCGGGTACGCGATTGTACCCCGTAAGCTTCAACAGCGCTGGGGGCATCTGCGTACCCATACCGATGTGCAGAATCCCCCTTTTGAGCAAGCTGCCTTAGCCGAGTTTTTACACACCCGGAAATTTGACAGGCATATCGGGAAAATGCGCAAGATCTACGGCGAACGGAGACAGGTCCTGTTATCTTCGCTGCATGAGTTTTTCGGAGATACTTGGCGTTCCTGGGGAGATGCAGCCGGCCTGCATCTGACTGTTGAATTTCCCGGGGCGATCTTTGACGAGGCTTTCAGGCAGAAAACCCGGCAAGACCGGATACGCATCACGCCGCTGGACTACCATTGTATTCAAAAAAGAACCCATGCAAACAAGTTATTGTTTGGCTACGGTCACCTGGAACCTGCTGAAATCCGCAGTGGAATCTCACTGCTGCAGGCTTATTTGAAGAATCAAGGGTACCTATAACAACCTCAAGACTCCTTCAAACTTCCATCCAAACAGTGAAGGCTGCCATCAGGCAGCCTTTTAATGCTTAAGTCACTGTTCTGTTCTCCATGCATCCATTCCTATTTAATGTTTATCGTTGGCTTCGTGCTTGCCAGCTGTTTCGCAGCTTCTTCCGCTTCCTGAAAGGCCTGTGCGAGGATATCATCTCGATCCAGGATCGCATTACCCTGTGCCCGGATGATCTGATAATCGATGATCCCCATAAAATTAAACATAGACTTAAGGTATTTATGCGAGTATTCAACCTCGGCATACCAGTCATGATTCGTGTAAATGGCATCACTGGCCTGAATGACCAGCAAACTGCGGCCATCGGTTAGCAAACCTTCCGATCCATTCTCCGTATATTGAAATGTCTCGCGTGCAATCAGGATGTTGTCGATATAATCTTTAAGCTTGGAAGGAATGTTGAAATTGTGCATCGGCATGACGATAACATACTTCCGTGCTGCCTTAAACTGCTGCAGGATGGCGGACATGCGGTCCGTTATCTGTTGCTCCTCTTCGTTAAGCGGCTCCTCTCTTCCCTGTTTGCTCCATAGCTCTAGAACCATATGATCGATGGCAGGTATAGAATCACGGTATAAATCAATTTGTTCTATAGCTCCTGCTGGATTCCATTTCGTGTACGCCTCCAAAAAATGCTGAAGCACCCGCAAGCTGACAGATGTTGCTGACTCCACCTTCGGATGTGCGTTGATAATGAGCATGTTCTCCATCTGATATCTCTCCTTTTTCATCTATTTCATAATGTAGACAAACAAGGCGATCCAATTGTGACATCAACTTATGATTTTATGCATAAATCGAAGGCCGCGATGGAAATAATATCTAATAGTTAGTTAAAATCCATCAAAAAAAGGACCACATCTGCGGTCCTTATCGTATTTTAGCATACCTGCTCTTGCTGCGTGCTTTTGCCGGATCAGCATCACTTTTTAACACTTTATACTTACCATAAGGTTACATCGTATGCACTAAGATTTCGCCTAAAGCATCAAGGAATCCTTGATTTTCTTCCGCCGTCCCTACGGAAATCCGAATATGCCCAGGCAGTCCCCAACCTTTGGCGGACCTGACGATAATCCCCCGCTCCAGCAGCTTGTGGTATATAATGTCTGCATGTTCTCCAAGCTCCGCCAGAATGAAATTGCTCATGCTCTCGTAGTAAGGAATCGCTAACCGACTCAGTCCCTCATAGATTTGCTGTCTGCCTTGTTCATTCATCCGGCATGATGCCTGGACGTGCTCCCCATCTCCAAGTGCGGCCAACGCCGCCGCTTGTGCCAGCGCATTGACATTAAAGGGCTCCTTAACCTGAAGCAATGTGCGGATGATGCTTTCCGAAGCAGCGCCATAGCCGACGCGAATACCCGCAAGACCGTAGATTTTGGAGAAGGTGTTCAGGGTGATGACCGGATATCCCAGCTTGATGAAATCTATCCCGTCCGAGTAATCAGGGGCTGTCGCGTAATGGCGATATGCTGTATCGATTACAACCAGCACGCGAGTTGGAAGACGGTCCAGAAGATTTTTCATTTCAAGTTCGGGAATGTAGGTGCCTGTTGGATTATTGGGAGTACATAAGTACACGATTTTGGTTCGTTCCGTAACCACGGACAATATATCCTCAGCAGAGAAGGCATATTGCTCACGCAGCGGTACCCTAATGACCGTACCAGACATAAGAAAAGCACCAAACTCATATTCGCTGAATGTCGGATCAGGAACGATAATCTCGTCACCAGGCTCCAGGTACGCCCGAGAAATCAGCATGATCAGCTCATCGCCGCCGTTTGTCACAATGAATTGATTCGCTGCCAACCCCAAGTGCTCGCCAAGCGCTTGTGTAAGACCTGATGAACGCTCGTCGGGATAACGGTGTAAATCAGGCAGCTGCTCCTGAATGGCTTGCAATGCTTTAGGCGAGGGACCAAGTGAATTTTCATTGGAAGCTAATTTGATGACGCGATCCAAGCCGTATTCCTGCTGCACTTCCCAGATTGGCTTACCTGCCGTGTAAGGCTTCAACCGTCCTAATGCCTGCCGCGGTGTTATTTGCAGCTCTTTATCTTCCCCTGCTTGATTCAATATGTTCTCCCTCCGTTGCCATGTATTTATGTGTATTTATCTTCTACACTTCACCATCGAGAAGCCGAAGTTACATCATATTATAACGGTAAAGTTCAAATAAATCGCTACGAAAAAGGCACCCTTTTCCATAAAATCGAAAAAGAGTGCCTAATATCTTGCAAATTTCACAACAATGGCATAGTCATGGAACATGACTGAATCGCCTTTGCAAATTATTTTGTCTTCTGAACGTGATTCGTCAACAGATCAAGTAAATAGGCTTTTAGATCAACCATTCGTAGATTTGCAGGCTTTTCGTTAGTTCCCGCAATGATAAGTGGCACAAGCGACTCCATTTGGCGAATCGAGCCGTGGCCCCCGCCCCCCGCATGCGTCGGAGAGCTCCGGTCCGCCAATTCGTATCCCGGTTTAGCCGTCACGACCAAAAATTCTCCTTTATGAGAATTCAGCGAACCGGACAACCTCTCCAGCACATCGGGATACTGTCCGTAATCCAAGGTTCGATGATCGGCATTCAATTTAAGGTCCAGCACATCGGCATCCTGCTTCACGGTCCACGTTTGTTTATAGCGATCGATCAGGTTACCTTTCGCCTTATATCGGAGTTCCTTCGAAGTGGATCCTTGAAGAGCATGAATCCATCCGTTTTCTTTCCAAGCAACAAAATCGATGCGGTCATCCTTGCTCAGGATATCCGCTAAGCTTCGCAGAGAACGACTAGGCTTGAAATTATATACATAAGCCATCGTTTCATTGACTGCGAGGGCGACCTCGGTTTCCGCTTTCACCTTTTCACCCGGCTTTAGAACAGAGATGCCTTTCAGCATAGCGGGCATATCAATCTCCGAACGTTGTTCCGCTGGAAGAAGCTGTGTCATGCCGCTGTCCCCAGCGATGACAAAAATCGCTTCGTTGAACGCTTTTTCCGGCGATCCGAAGGCATTTAATACGGCCCGGAGCTGCTGATCCACTTTTTTGACGCCTTCGAGCTCTGACGGACCTTTTTTATGAAGCTTCTGGTCCAGGTCCGGTAAATAAACATACAAAAAATCCGGCAGCTTGTTGGCTCGAATCAGATAATTTACGGCTTCGATTGCATACTTATTGTTCAGCCCCATCCGATCCGTGAGATCGTCAGGCAGATTCTTGGTATCTTTAGGGCCTTCCAGGGGATTGGACAAGGCTCCCAGAGTTAAAAAATCCGGACCTTTGACTTTTATGTGTTTCGGCAGGGAAGTCGGACCTTGAATCCAATCCGGGATCGTCAGCGTATGCTCGGTCGGTCCCCGATATATCAAGCCGTTAATCGACCCTGATTTCAAGCCAATGCGGGCTAATTCTTCGTAAATCGTAGGTGAATCCGGATTTAAATGTTTCCCGTTCAAATGGATTAATGCATCAGTCAGAACCGGATTGATGCCTTGCTTGAGGATTTCCATCGGCCCTGTTCCGTAGTTGATCATCTTCTTATCGTCGGACGAATACCATAGGAGACCTGGTACGCCATGCCCATTCGGATATTTTCCCGTCAACATCGTGCTGTCAATCGTGACAGACATTGTAGGAAAAGAGCTAACCAGATCCTTGTAATATTGTCCATGTTCGATCAAATATTGAAAGGTGGGCAGCTGTTTTTGAGAAATGCCCTTATCAATCGCCTGTGCCATTAAGGAGTCGACCATCAGGAATATGACTTTCTTATGTGTAGAACCTTGTTCGGATTTAACCCGCAGCAAATCCTGTTCGCCAGGTTTTTGATGTCGGCATCCCATTACCGAGATCAGTACAAGGGACAGCATTACGAGGATCATCCTGTTTATTCGCATTTTCACATTCACCACCTTAGTACATTTTGTCGCTAAAGTGGAAACGTCATTCGAGGGATATTTTGCATATTACGATGATCCATTTATGTTCAAATATGATGTTCGCCGGTTCTAATCAAGCCTCGCTTTTCCTGCTTTGATAAAGGATCCGGTTCACTTTCTCGGAGCTGAGCAGCATGATCAGGGCAAACAACAGAATGACGACGGGGAATAAACCTATCGATATTTGAGCCGCAACGATACCAAACAGTGGGGGTAAGATCGTGGTGCCGGTATAGGCAACAGCCATCTGATAACCCATGATTCTGGATGATTGAGCTTTGCCGAAGCGGGCTGGCGTTTCATGCAGCAAACAAGGGAATATGGGTGCAAGCCCGAGTCCGATAACAATGAGTCCAATGAGAGAAAGATAGGAATGCAGCGGCAGCAACAACAGGACTGCACCGGTAATAGCCGTCACTTGTCCAGCACGGATGAGCGTCCGATTGTTCAACCTCAGCGTTACGAATCCTGTAATGAATCGGCCGAATGTGATGCCTCCATAATACATGGACACCCATACTGCTGCTGTTTCCGGGGACAGATCTCGGGTTCCTACGAGAAAGCTCGCTCCCCATAAGCCGACGGTCGCTTCCACTCCGCAATAGAACAAAAACGCCAACAGGGTTATCTTTACCCCTCTAATTTGGAGCGGCTTTCCGTGCTTCTGGACAATGGCTTCATCGCTGTTCGTTGATTCATTTCCCGTTTGTTCTTCAATCATGCCTTCGGGCTGCCGATGCTGACTTGCCACGATCCTCCAGAGTGGGAGCGTGAGCAGCAGGATGAAGACCAGAACGAACTGCAGCATGGATACGGTAAAATATCCGTCTCTCCATGTATCGTTAGCACCCATGGAATAGGACATGATAATCGGCCCTAACGTTGCGCCCACGCCCCAGAAGCAGTGCAGCCAGCTCATATGGTGGGCCTTATAATGGTTTGCTACATAGTGGTTCAGTCCCGTATCGACCGCGCCTGCGCCTAAACCCAGCGGAATCGCCAGCAGAATGAGCCAGAACAGCGATGGCGCATACGCAAAACCGAGCAGCGCACTCGCCGTCAACAAACAGCTGATAAGCGTAACCATACCCGTTCCGAAGCGTTCGATCACGCTCCCGCTAATCAAGCTGGATACAATCGTGCCTCCGGTTACGACCATCGATAGCAACCCTGCGGATTCGAAGGCAGCACCGATATCCGGCTGCATGGCCGGCCAGGCCACCCCGAGCAAGGAATCCGGAAGCCCTAAACTGATAAAGGCCAAATAAATAATTAGAAGAAAAAATGTTACCACAAATAATGGTCCTTTCTACGCCGTGATCATTCAGACAATGGGATGAAATAGGAAGTAATCTCCTTAATTTTGGCAGCATTAAGGGTGCTGCTAAACCGGTATACGTTACAAAATGCCAGGCGCTTCCGGTCATCGAATACAAGGATTCCGTCCGCTGCACCGGTGCTGCCGTGCGTTATCAGATGATGAATATGCAGTTCGGCTGTCTTGCCATACTTCAGCTGACATAACGATTCAATCACTTGATCCTTCCCATGAACGATTCTTTCCCCAACGTAACTCATCTGAATCCCATCCGTGAAATTCTCATTCATAAATTGTGTATCCATGCCAGCCAAAGCGATGTGGAGTCTCTTCAGCAACTCCTTCTTCGGTGCGTTCCCGCAATCCTCCTCGCATGTGATAACGAAATCTTCTTTGCCTGCAATACCATCTGCCATAACCAAACCTCCTAATCTCAGCTGTGTATGTAAGGGGAGTTTTCCATCTATTTTAAACCTTGTTTGGTCATATGGAAAGACTATGCACGGCTTCTATTCCCGAGGATGAAAGGTTAGGGATGAAACGCCTTCCAGAACTCACCTTCGGTATCAATCATGCCCTTGATCTGGGCAAAAGGAATTGTGAACGTCGGAAAACCCGCTGCGTAAGGGGCGATCTCATACGGTGCAAACACCAGATGTAATGCGTCCCCGGTTACATAGAAGGGCTGGTTTGCTGCGATTCCCTTATAGCTATCCGGGAATACATACGAATACTGCGGATCCTCTTGAATCTGCTTACCAACAATGCGGCTGAGCTCCTTCACATAATCGCTGCCCGGCTTAAACAAGTCCTTCAATTCATACATCCTGCCGTTCTCAAGATTGATCACGGCGTAAACTTTCGTTGGCATGCCGTGTGCGGCACCAGAGGGATAGTTATAACCGTTCAACTCCAGTTCAAGCAGTTTCTGCTTGTAGAAAATGACGTCAAAATCGCCTGTATACGTATAATCAAGCTGTTGATTCGGAGGAATGAATTTCACCTGTGACATTTCTTTAAGCTTCGTATTCAGCGTGTGCTGAGCTGCTTGATCCCGCATTCCATCGATCTGTGGATAATAGACTAAGTAGTCCGGATTAGGTTTATACTTTTCTTCCATTACCTTATAAGGTGGTTGCAGCGGAATCACCGTGTTCTGCTTCCATATGAGGTGACCCGACCGGTCCAGGTAAGATAGACGCTGATCGACCAGGGCTTTAATTAGTCCGCCTGGTTCCAGCGTGAGCGAACCGCTGCCGTTCACTCGAGGATACCCCGGCGCCGCTCTGCCGGTTCGGTCAATAAAATACGTCTGCTTCGCATCATAAACCGAGGCCAATCCTCGCTTGTAATCAGAAACTTCCCGATATACAAAATCAGATAACCTCTTTCCATCCCAATCTGCAATGGCATACATCGAACCAATATAAGGCTGTTCAGGATTAATCGCACGCCCAAGCGCAAACCGGTCTTCATTCAAGTCCCGGATATCGTTATATTCCGGCTGGATTACCCACTCGCCCTGCTTATTAATGACGCCATACTTCGACTTGTAATCTTCTGCCTTGTTAACGATCGCTCTGTCATGATGAAAAGGAAATGCCGAAGTATAGGTCGGCGGAATGACGATGTTCCCCTGCTCATCGATATATCCGTATTTGCCAGTGCTATCCTTCTGAAAGGCCAGCAAGCCATCGCCAGGCGGTCCGACGTAGGCGAACGGATAATTGGCCAATCGGCGTCCATAGAGATCAATGAGCGCGTAAAGATTGTCTTTTATTTTCACAACAGCTTTGCCATTGACAAAATCATTCGCTTCCTCATATTGCGCCGGGATCACCTCTTGGCCCGCGGAATCGAGGTAGCCGTATCGGCTGTTCGCTCCATCTCCACTGCCATTATCAGTTACATAATAAACCGCCCTTCCTTCTCGAAGCCCTGCTATATACGGAAATCCTCGTCGTGTCAGCACTTCCCCTTGTTCGTTAATCATCTTAAAACCTTGATCATCGATCACGGTCGCTCGATGCTCCGAGAACGGGCTGATGGACTGATATATAGGCTTCACTACGAAACGGTCAGACCTGTCAATGAGGCCATACTTACTGTTCACGCTCACGATGGCAAGACCATTGTCCTGGAAATCCTGTGCATCATCATACTTTGGCTCAATGACCATACTTCCGCTACGATCAATGTATCCCCACTTCGTTCCGTCCGTCGTCTTCACGGATGCCGGAAATAAACCGGCATGCTGCTGCGGCTGTCCTCTGCTTGCCAGCATCTCCTTGATTCGCCTCTCAAGATCCAGCAGCGTTTCACGCGCCGGGTAGGGTTCTGCGAACGTAAGTGCTTTGCGGACCGACACAAGGGCCGCTTCCGGCATCCCGGCCCGATATTGTGCATCCGCCAGGTAATACCAATAATAAGAATAATCCGGATGTTCTTGCGTCAAGCTCTCGTAGTACCTTACAACGACAGGGAAATAATAGGGGTATACATCCGGTGCAGTCACTAACGCCCCTTGGCTCCATCTGACTACCTCGACTCGATAAGCTTCGCCTGTATCGTGAATCCAAAGCGCGATTTCAGCCTGACCATCCGGACCCGAAGCACCCGGCATATCCGCAATATCGATATAACTGTAATATATATCAGCAGGTGCGATATCTTGAAGGCCCTCTGGCGTCCAAGCGTAGATCGACAATTTTGACCAGATGAAACCGAGTCGCCAACCTACGATTAATTGATTCATACCTGGGTTCAACACGGGGGCCGCCGTCAATGAAGTAACCCCATATCCCTGCCCCAAGACGTTGGCAACGACCTCATATCCGCCATTGCGGTAAAGCAGCACAAATAAATAAAGATCATGATTCAATCGGGACACACCGACAATCTCTGGGATGTGATCTCCCGTGATGTCGACTGCGATAACTGCAGGATGTTCTGCAGGCTTATCGATTCGTACAAGTTCAGCACCGTGCGGCAGATAGGCCATAGCGATTTGTGCCAGCTGCTGATCATTAACGGACATTTGGGCACCCTCCCTTATTCAGAGCTTTCTCGCCTAATCGTATGCAGACGATGGTTAAATATGCACCTGCGGGCGGGGCGAAGAGCATTTCTTAAGTCCCATGTTTCCATTGGCGGATGACCGCAAAACAAAAAAACGGCCTGATCACGTTAGGCAATCAGATCGTTCTCTTCACTTCAAAATGGTTTGCTGACCATGAAATACAAAATAACGACCGGCAGCAGCGTGGCTATCGTCCCGCCTACCGCCCAATACGCCGAAGCTCTTTTATAACCTGCTGTAATGACCCCATCCCTAATGGATTGTTTACTATGCCGAATCATCCCTTTTTGCAGCGGAATCAATAAACCAGCCCACAGGATCCCCGTCATACCAAACAGAATCAATGAAACCATCAGCCAGCTCATTCCGCCCATTCCATATCCGGCTTGAACAGCCATCACAACGCCTGAAATGATGATCAGCAGCAAACCTGGCAGGGTAAATACCATATCGGCTAACATGACATTCTTAACCGTGTTATGGATTTCTGCCGGATCCCCTTTCAGATCAGCTCTTACTTTCCAGAATGCCGCCGTAATGATATTGCCGAGGAATAACACACATCCGGCGATGTGCAGAAATAACCACAATGTCATAAGCCATCCTTCCCCTCTTCCCGGTGCCCGGGCCGAAGAATATCGATGATGAAATCCGCATATTCCTTCGTGCCGAATACATGACTATTTACGCCGATTAGTCCTCGCATCCGCAGTCCGAACGACAACAGCTCAAACAGCTCTGCCGTCCGTTCCGCATCGATGGTTTCCGGTATGACCCCCGCTTCCTGGCCTGTAACAATCCATTTCTTCGAAGTCGCTGTAGCTTCTCTATAGAAGCCAGCCACAATGTCGGCGATTTCGGGCTGATCGCTTTTGCCAATAAGGTACATTAAGATCAGGTTGCTCACATCGTCACGGCTTTCCAGTCTCGACATGCTGTTGGTAATGGTATTCATCGGTCCTTCAAACTGTTTAATGTCCCCTTGCTTGTTCACTTCACTCATGAACTGCTCGTTCTGCTCGGCAAGCTTAGCTCGTAATACGTGCACAAACAGCTCATCCTTACTTGAAACATAATGAAATATGGCCCCTTTGGACAAGCCCGAACGCTTCATGATGTCATTAAGGGTGGTTTGGCTGCAGCCTTGCTCCCTTATCAATTCTTCCGTGGCTTCAAGCAGTATTCGCTTGGTTTGCTCTCGCCTTTCTTCCTGCTTCATCTAATAACTCCTCCTTGATGATAAGTTGGTTACCCCTGAGGCGGAAGCCAGCCCGCCATGAGAACTGCGGCCAGGAAAACGATTTGCAGAACCGTTCTCAGCCCGATTGGAGTGACCGGCTTGCCGCCAAGTGACAAATGGCGATTCGCTGCGTATACATTGGCAGGAAACATGGCTATCAGCATCAGTGCGAGACCTGTAGATGCCAAAGCTGTGGTAGCCGGAATCAGGATGAGAATAGCGCCTGCAATCTCCAGCAGCCCGGTGAAGGTAACCATGAACGGGGCATTCGGTATTCCCGGGGGGATCATGGCGATTAGATCGGGTCGTCGTTTTCCCCAGTGGGCAGAAGCTGTTACCAAAAACATGACCGCAACCGCAAACCTGAGCGAAATGCCCCAGTCATTTACATACTCCCAGCCTGTGAAGCCCAGCGTCCGAAACAAAAGTAGCGAAACCATCATCGCAACAAATGGGATCATCAACCTCACCAACCTTCCGAATTTCATAACCTCATTATATATACCGACCATCGGTTTGTAAATTGAGAATTCCAAATTTATTCCTTTAGAGACTTCAGGCACATTCAGTATCTTATTAAAAAAGAGAGCAAGCGTGCGGCTGTGTTACAACCAGGCTTGCCCTCTACTCTCATAACATAGGTCAGCTATGCTGCGCTTTTTTCTTCTACATACATTCGAAATAGCAGGATATACAGCGCCACACTGATTAATGCCGATAGCAAGATGATGCTGAATATACCCATAGGCGGCAGCCAAGTGGACAGAAATACCGTCATCGGAGCCAGAAATCTTCCGATCGTAAACTGTAAGCTGTCAGCTCCCATATACCGTCCTCTTGCATGCTCTGGAGCATAACGGCTAATAAAGCTTTGCGTCACTGGGGAACGAGCCATTTCACCGAAAGTAAAAATAATGGTTACAAAGAATAAGAACCAGATGTTCGTATTCAGTCCGAGTGCAAAAGTACCTACTCCGGATAACAAGGAAGATAGTACGAATACATCACGCTCCTTCCAATTCCGAAACCACTTGGTGACCGGCAGAATAAAGAGAACAAACAAGAGACCGTTGAGCCCCAGCACCCACCCTAATATCTCTGTGCTCGATAGCATAAGCGAATGTCCGTTCCAGGAGAACAGCGCCTGGGGTGGTACATAATCGATCACATATACCGCCAAATACAGATCCAGCTGCATGATCGCCACAAGGGCAAAAATCCCCGCCAGTATGTACACCAGAAACACTTTATCTCGAAAAATGATGCCATATCCCTTCCACTGTTCCTTGAATACCTGAAGAATCGACCCTGTTGCCTTTACACTTTGGGCAGGCCCCGGCAGGGTTTCATGAACGATGAAGTAAATCGCGATGAAATAGATCAGCAATACGAAGGAACATGACCACAGAAGCTCTTGCCGATACTGAAAAAAGAAAATGGCTCCAAGTGCCGGACCAAGCACAGCACCCAAGTTGTTCGCTGTCGTAAACGTTGCAAATACTTGCCGCCTTTCTTGAACCGGAACCAGATCGGCTACCATCGCGGAGCTGGCAGGTCTATAGATGGCTCCCCCGAATCCGATGCCGATAAAAGCGGCATAATCGATCCAGTGCGAAGGCGATAACGCGAACATCGCAAACATGACCGTCTGCAGCGACGCGCCAAGCAGCATGATGGGGCGACGTCCCAGCCGATCGGCTAAAGCACCGCCGAGCAAGCTGCCTATAATGCTGAATATCGGAGGAACCGTCATGAGGATTCCCGCGATATGATTGCCTAAAGCCGCACCGAAATAAACCGTTATGAAGGGAAAGTACATCCAAAACAGCATATTGAACAGCGCTTCACCTAATAATCTAACCTTTAAATTGTTATCCCATAATCGTATTTGCACAAGACTCCCTCTCTCTATGTCGCAGCAGCACAACAGTTAAAAATCGAACGATATATCACGTCCCCCGGCCGGGTATTACAAACTATAAAACATTTCCCTGGCAAAATATAGACTTATAATGAGCGCTGAGCTATACTAATAATATGAAAGCCGAATATCGACCGATTCAATTTAGATGACCCACAAAACGAACATTTGTTCTAAATATGAAAGACGCTCCCTCGGGAGCGCCTTTTTTTGTTGCATGATGTATTAAACAAACTGAGGCTTAACAGGAACAAACTGTGGTTTTTGTACGAATAATCGCATAAATACGGGCACGACGGGGGCCATTATGAAACGACTGTACGAAAAATCGTACAAACGAGAGTAACACGGGCAGCCCGACGTAAATTTGTACGAAGAATCGCACAACTGAGAGTCAAATGCCAGCTGTTGGAAGAGATTTGTACGATAAATCGTACAATCTGAGGCTTAACAGGAACAAACTGTGGTTTTTGTACGAATAATCGCATAAACACAGGCACATCGGGGGCCATTATGAAACGACTGTACGAAAAATCGTACAAACGAGAGTAACACGGGCAGCCCGACGTAATTTGTACGAAGAATCGCACAACTGAGAGTCAAATACCAGCTGTTGGAAGAGATTTGTACGATAAATCGTACTATCCTTCCGTTGGACCAGTATAGAATATAGAATGCGCTTAGCAGTTGGACGCCTGGATGCAGGCTTCTTCTCCAACGGGACTTAATCAGTCAGCTTCTTCAATTCATGCAGATGATCGAAGATCATCTGGCAAACCTCAGAGACCCGATCCCGATCCTTATACGTTAACCAAGCCAATTCTTCAATTTCCGAAGCCGCACTTAGCTCTCCTTCATACTCCGCCGTGTAACAGGACATCGTTACTCGAACACCCTCCGATTTGCCGTGAGCGCCAGCCCGGAAGCTGCCTGCATTCGCCGCGGTCTCCGGTTTGATTCGAACGGACAGCTCCTCTTTAATTTCCCGCACCAGCGTATCGATATCGGATTCTCCCGGTTCCCGTTTTCCTCCCGGCAGGTAGTACGTATCCTTGCCTTTGGAACGAGCACCCAATATGCGTCCATCCGCGATATGAATCCAGGCGATCTTGTCAATCTCCGTTATCATATGGATTCCCCTCCTTTCATGTAAACTTCATGCTAAGCCGTCCCTTGTTGTTCCCGTTTCCCGCCTAATTTAAATACCAGTATCCCCCCGACAATCACAAGAACACCGATCAACTGATTCATTGTAAACGGAACCTTCTCAAGCCCTAACCATCCCAAGGAGTCCCACAACAGTGCGAAACCGAGCTGCGAGGTCATGACAATCGAAATGGCGAATGTGGCACCCAGCAGCCTTGTCGCCTGCACCAGGCAAATCACCACGCCGACCCCAATCAACCCGCTAATCCAGTACCAAGGCTCCATGTTTTGAATGGCGAACGTCCCCTTGCCTTCTACAGCAAGACTCATGCCGAACGAAGCCACGAAGCCCATGCCTAACACCAACGTCGTCGTAGACCAGGAGCCGGTCTTCTCATTCACTCTATTATTGAAAATGTTCTGCAAACTAACCATTGAACCCGCGATGAGTGCCAATACCAATCCTGCTAACATGTTCCATCTCCCTTACTTCATGTTTCATCATCACCGTGTGTTATTCTTCGTAAATATTGCCTCCCGCTACATTCGTTAACGCATCCCGGTCTTTAATCAGAATGTACCCCTTGTGACGCTCGATCAGCCCTTCCTGACTGAATTTCAAGATCACCCGGTTTAAATGCCGATAGCTGGTTCCAAGCAGATTCGCGATATCGGTCAGGTTGAACGCGGCCGGGTTTTTGGTAGCGAACGTATCCGACTCCGCCTCTGAAACGGACAGTAAATAGCTAGCCAGTCGTACCTCCACCGGATGAAGCAAATTGAAACTCAAGAAATTGGATTTAATATAAAATTTCCGCGTAATGATCCGCAACATAAATTGAAGCAGCGGCGGATGCTCCTGTCCGTATTTGCGAAGCCAGCGATAATGCACGCCGATCATATAGACAGATGATACGGCCTGTACCGTATTAATCAACGGATTGCCTTGAATATATTCAATATCTCCGATCACCTCAAGCGGTGTTTTGAAAGATAGAACAAGCGCTTTGCCTTCCGCAGAGGTCGTGAAGATTTTAATCTTCCCTTGAACCAGGATATACAGCATATCGGCCGGCTCGCCTTGCGTGCAGACGATGTCGCCCTGATCATAGTGATATAAAACCAGATAAGGCATTAAATCATCGTGAAATACGGACTGGATCTGGTTGCTCAGCAAAAGATGCTGCATGAGCTCCGCATTATGAATTTCCTTCACGTCCCTCTCTCCTTTCCCGAACACTTCATCTCAAGAACTGCTTGGTTTCACATTATAATTTGATAATCACGACACCAGCGATCATCATCCCGATCCCGATGAATTGAGGCAAGCTCATTCTCTTTTTCACTACACCGAACCATCCCTTGCTGTCAATCAGGAACGTTAAGAATAACTGGGCGATCAATAACGCGGATATCGTTAATGTAACACCGATGTTCTGAATCGCAGTCACCTCACTGAATATAATGGGTGCCCCCAAGGCTCCTCCGATTAGATAGAGCGGCTTCACTTGTCCAAATCCTTGTCTGCTTCCGTCGCGAACGAACAGCAGAATAATGAAGGCCATAATAAATCCGGTCAACTGCGTAACCGCGGCAGCTTGCCAGGTGCCCATATCCTGACTAATTCGGGCATTGGCCACACCTTGCAGCGTAATGCAGGCACCGCCAATGAATGCAAATAAGATTCCTCTCACGATACATACTCCTTCTTCTATAGGTCTGTATACTATTAAAAGTGAATTCCCCAAACTCAGGAAAGGACATATGTCCTGAAATGACGTAAATTCCAAATAAAGCGATGTCTATAGACACGAATTTCATTATATACTATCGGTTGGCTTTGCATATAAAATACAAAAAGCTGCCGGAATTTCCTTGGCAGCTTAAGATGCATTATAGCATGGGGGGTTATGATTTTAACCCATTCCCGCGGTATAAAACAGTTTAAACCAAGATTGCATCTAGGACTCTATGATCATTTTGTTTTAAAATATAACTAGATGTCACTCATTGACGTAACACCGACTTGGAAGGAGCTCCTCTAACGTTATGCTAGACAAACAAGAACAAGTCCCCGATGAACAGGGCGGATTACAATTACAAGCGGATTGCGAACGCTGCTTTGGATTATGCTGCGTCGCTTTACCCTTCGCCGCCTCAACGGATTTTGCCATGGACAAAGACGGCGGAACCCCTTGTCACCATCTGCAATCCGACTTCCGCTGCGGTGTACACAGCAGCTTGAGGCAGCGAGGTATGAGAGGCTGCACCGTATACGACTGCTTTGGAGCAGGTCAAATGGTTTCACAGGTCACCTATAACGGACGCGACTGGCGGCTGGCCCCTGGGACAGCAGAAGAAATGTTCGACGTATTCCCGATTATGCGACAGCTTCACGAGCTGTTATGGTATCTGAACGAAGCCCTGACTTTGCAACCGGCTCAAGACATTCATACCGATCTGAGATTGTCGCTGGAAGAGACGCGGCGGTTGACTCAGCTTCCTCCCGAATCCCTGTTACGGCTGGATGTGGCAGCTCATCGGGCAGAAGTGAATCAGCTGCTTCTTCGAACCAGTGAACTTGTGCGGGATGATGCGCGCAAGAAACATAAAGGGCCACCCGTACGTCAAAAGATCGGGGGGCGCGGTGCTGACCTAATGGGAGCAAAGCTTAAGGGAGCAGACCTGAGATACGCCAATCTGAGAGGCGCTTATCTCATTGCCGCGGACCTCAGAGGAGCCGATCTGCAGGCTGCCGATCTCATCGGTGCCGATTTCAGGGACGCAGACCTTAGGGGGGCCAATCTAGCAACCAGCCTCTTCCTTACTCAATTCCAGGTTAACGCAGCGAGAGGAGACGCCAGCACCCAACTGCCTCCATCCTTATCTCGACCGGGACATTGGACGCCTTAACGCTCAATATATTAGGAAAGAACAGATGATGATTTACTAAAAACATCAAAAAGCCGGCAGCTAACTTGCTGCCGGCTTTTTGATGTTGGCCGAACGCTTATACTAAAACGACTTTAAGCGCGCTTCTTCCATGAATCCTTCAAAGGAACAATACGGTTAAACACCAGCCTGTGTTCTGTTGTATATTTGGAATCCACGCAGAAATATCCGTGTCTGATGAATTGGTACGTACGGTTCATCGTCGCTTTCAGCATGGAAGGCTCCAGTATGGCGTTTTCGATTCGAATCAACGATTCGGGATTCATCAGATCCTTCCAAACGTTATCCGATTCTGATAACTCGGCTGATTCCTTCAGCAGCTTATCATACAAGTGAAGTTCCGCCGGAATCCCGTGCTTCGCAGACACCCAATGCAGCGTTGCTTTCACCTTCCGCTCATTAAATCCGCTCCCGCTCTTCGTTAGTGGATCATACGTGCAGTGGATCTCCATGATTTCCCCCGTTGCCGGATCTTTCACGACATGTTCGCATTTGATGAAGTAGGCTCCTTTCAGGCGCACTTCCTTGCCAGGGGATAACCGATGAAATCCGGGAACGGGCTCCTCCATAAAATCCTCTTGTTCGATGTACAGTTCTCGTGAAAAAGGAACCTCCCGCTCACCCAATGTTTCGTCACTTTCATGATTCGGTATGGTCAGCATCTCGGTGTAATCTTCCGGAACATTCGTAATGATTACCTTCAGCGGATTCATGACGGTCATCGCGTTATAACACCGTTCCTTCAAGTCTTGACGGATATAATGATCGAGCATGCCCGAGTCCACCAGGCTGTTGCCGCGAGACGCCCCGAGTTCCCCCAGGAAACGCCGGATACCCTCAGGTGTCACGCCTCGCCGCCGTAATCCTATCAACGTTGGTAGTCTAGGGTCATCCCATCCGTCGACAAAACCTCCCTCCACCAATTCCCTCAGGTATCGCTTGCTCGTTACGTATCCCGAGATATTCAACCTTCCGAATTCCCGCTGCTTCGGAGGCTCCGTCACTTCCAGTTCCGTAAGCACCCACTCGTATAACGGGCGATGATCTTTAAACTCGGCTGAGCATAACGAATGGGTAATTCCTTCGATCCAGTCCTGGATCGGATGGGCAAAATCGTACATCGGATATACACACCACGTTGTTCCCGTACGGTAATGCTCTGCATGAATGATACGATATAGGACTGGATCTCTCAGGTTCATGTTAGGGGAAGACATATCGATTTTGGCTCGGAGTACTTTTTCCGATGGTTGAAATGCCCCTGCGATCATTTGCTCAAATAACGCCAAATTCTCCTCAATGCTGCGCTCCCGAAAAGGGCTGTTGATGCCAGCTTCTGTCAGCGTCCCCCGGTATTCCGTCATTTGTTCAGGCGTGAGATCACAAACGTAAGCCTTCCCTTTAGCTATGAGTTTCTTTGCCGCTTCAGCGATTTGATGCGCATAATCCGACCCGAAATAAACGTCCGGCTTAAGTCCGAGCCACTGGATATCCTCCTGAATCGCATGCACGTATTTGATATCTTCCTTCAGTGGATTCGTATCGTCGAACCGAAGATTGAAAGTCCCATGGAACCGGCTGGCGATGGAATGATTGATGTAAATCGCATAGGCGCTGCCGATATGCAGATAACCGTTGGGCTCCGGCGGAAATCGCGTAGCCACCGGCCTGTGGTACACGCTGTTGTCTACATCCTCTTTGATCATCTTGGTCAAAAAATCCACCGTTTCTTCTGCCTTGTTTTTGTTCTCGCTCATACCTGACTCCTCCTTACGTTGATTTTTTCTGCCGTAACTCCGTAAAAAACAAAAAAATCCCGTCTCCAAGACATAAGTCTTGGGGACGAGATTGGTTTCGCGGTGCCACCCCTATTCGCCGATATCTCACGATACCAGCCTTATCAGGTACGGCCATCACGCGATCGCTTATACCCTAGCTCTGTAACAGGAGCTCCTGTCGCACCATCCCTTATCCATAAGTTCCGATGCGCCGCTCAGAGGCTTGGTTCAATGAAGGGCTTCCAACTCCTTTTCAGCTTACCGAAGCTCTCTGTGGGGATTCCTGTTCATCTACTCTTCTCTTCATGGCGTTTACAATTTGATCCATAGTATCATCTAAATATAAAAAAGTAAACCATGGAACCTCACTAAAATGAAACGCCTGAATATGCGTTCCGTCAGCTTAGATCGGCAGAAACTTCACGGTAGCCTGCTTGCCGCTGACCTGAATGCCCGTCTCCTTCTTGCCTACCTCAGCCAGATCTTGAACGAGTCGCTCAAGCAGCTTGCGGGCGGCTTCGCCCTCCTTGCCTTGAATGCGAATAACGGGCTGGACAGCTTTGCCCGCTGCCAGCAGCTTATGCATTTGCGACAGCTTGGTGTCATAATCATGCTCTTCAATATGTACAGACAAGCGGAATTCCTTTACTTTCATCAGACTTGATGAAGCTGGCTGGCCTTTCTTCTCTTTCACGGCCTCCTGCTTCGCCTGACCACGGCTTACGAGCTTGCAGGGCGGGGGACTGCTGAATAGTGAGGTACACACCAAATCGGCTTTGTGACTTTTCGCCAGCGCAAGCGCCTCATCCCTGGAGACGACTCCCAGATCTTCGCCGTTTAGGCCGGTCAGCTCTACTTCGCGAGCTTTTATCTTTTCATTCATAATTAACATGGTGGATAGATCCTCCTATCGAGCGTATGTATTCGTTTATTTTATTGCTCTTCCTCTACGTTCACATCATTGTGCATGAACCGAACAATATGCGTTCGATATTCCTGCTCTTCCGTGATTTCCAGGCAGTTAAGCTGTTTACCGTACACGCACGCTCCATCGATACCGATTTTGTCCCCTTCTTCACAGAACCAAATCCCCTCCGAATCATGCAAGTTCATGGCCGGCGTATGCCCGAACACCACGGTTTTGTTAAGGCCTGTTGGATAATTATAGAACGGATCGCGAATCCAGATGAAATCATGATGAGGCTGCAACTTCCAGTCATCAACACCCGGATTGATTCCTGCATGCACGAATATGTGAGTGTCTGTTTCATAATAGAGAGCTAGCGTATCAAGAAAAGATAAATGATGCTCGAACTTTTTTTTAATATAGGCTTTACCTTCGTTATATCTGGCGCGTTCCATTTCACCCTCAAAAAAATCGGCGCCGCAGTAGCTTTCAATCGTGTGTCGAGCTCCATTGCGAATCCAGCGTGAGTTCACTTCATCCGTATCAAGCAAAATGGCATCCAGCATCATCTGATCATGATTCCCCCGAAGAGTGATGGCACCTTCATCCCGCAATTCCATCACTTGCTCAATGACTTCCCTGCTTCTTAATCCGCGATCCACATAATCCCCGAGCAAGATCAGCTTGTCCTTATCAGGATTGTACTGCACGTCAGACAATAACTGATTGAATTCATCGAAGCAGCCATGAATGTCGCTAATCGCTAATATTCGAATCGTAGTCCCCTCCATTCCGAGCAACTTTGCTATTTAGGTATAATAGCATATTCTCCTTCATATCAACACGCACTTGAAATCGGAGCCACGCCTTGTGAGGAACCAAACTTCCTTTCTCTTGGCAAACCTTCGCTTTTGGTGAAAAAACACTCGTGTACAGTCCAAATTCATCCGCCCCCATAAAGAATCGAGCTAAAAAGCCATGCGTTCTGCCATAGGAAATGGATGAATGCACGGCTTTTCTATTTATAGCCTATTTTATAAAACGATATTTAGCCAACACGTCTCCCCAGGGGGCATACCCGGCTTCTTTAAATCCAATTTCGGAATATAGCCTTTTTGCACGCTCATTCTCGGGTTTGTAACATAGCATAACATCGTCCGTTGTATCCGGCGAGGTCCGAATCTCCTCGAAAACCAAACGAATCGCGGGTTTGGCATAATGCAGTCCCTGAAACTTACCATCGATCATAAACCGGTATATCCAGTAGTTATCATCGTGTGGGTGCAGACCATACATTACAAATCCGATCATCTCTTCATCATGGTAGATCGCACGCGTTTCGAAGCCCTCCATGAATTGAGCTTCCGCTATTGAATATAGATTGGGGGCAATCCACTTCTCCTGTTCAGGTCTCGGTTTAAGACGAATGCAATCCTCCCAATTGTCCTTATCTATGGCATGAAGTGTTATCAAATGCAAGACTCCTTCATATATGGTGTATGCCTTTATCCTAATCCAATGCCGACCATTTTTCACGGTATTAAATATGTAAATTCAAATATGACGCTGCACGTTGCCAGATAGAGAACAAGATAATGAATGATTATAAGCATTTATTACATATTCCGATTATCTCTTAATGGATAAACTAGAAGTAACTTTATTTTTCATGGAGGCGATCTTTATGCGGCAATTCAACTATAACAACCAACGGAAAGGACAACTAACAATGAAACGAATGAGGGTTATTATATATGAAGAAAATATTGAATATTGGGGTTTTGGCCCATGTTGATGCCGGTAAAACCACACTAACGGAGCAAATCCTGTTTAGATCCGGAATTATTGATCAAGCGGGCTCCGTTGACCAAGGCAATACCATCACGGATTCGCTGGACATTGAACGCAGACGAGGCATCACGATAAAGTCCGCTGCGGTATCGTTCATGCTGGGCGATCTAAAAATCAACTTGATCGATACGCCGGGACATGCCGATTTCATCTCGGAGGTCGAGCATTCACTAAGTGTGCTGGATGGCGTCATTCTGGTCATTTCCGCGGTTGAGGGCGTACAGGCCCAGACGCGGGTGCTCATGCAAACACTGAAAGAACAAGGGATTCCCACCGTTCTATTCATGAACAAGATCGATCGAATGGGCGCGAATTACGAGAAAGTCTCTACCATGATACGTAATCTGCTGGATGAACATATTTGTGAGATGAGCTCTGTTACTCAGGAAGGCAGCGCAGCCGTTCGGGTGGATGTGGCCGATCCCCATAACGCCGGGTGGGTCGAAATGTTGGCACTGACCAATGACGATCTGCTGAACGACTATGCTCAGGATATTCCCATATCTCGCGAACGGTTGCAGGAGGAATTACACAGGCAAACCCAGAAAGGTAAAGTATACCCCCTTTTTGCAGGATCAGCAGCCAAAGGGATCAGCATCGAGCCGCTGCTTCATGCGCTTGGTGAATGTTTCCCCGTTAATGACGCCTCGGAGCTTCAGCATGAATCGTTATCCGGCTTGGTGTTCAAAGTCATCAAACTTCCGAATGGGGAACGTAACGTCTACCTCCGGCTGTTCGCCGGCAGTATCCAGGCACGTGATGAGATTAAGGTGATCACGCAGAACGGAAACACCACCATGTTCAAGGTGAAACACCTACATGCTCTGGATGATGGCAAATCCATTCCGGTGAATCAGATCGATGCCGGTGACATTGCAATTCTCATTACTGATGAACTCAAGGTGGGCGACGTCATCGGTGCTGTATCCGACAGGATGAAGCGGGTCCATTTTCAGAAGCCGCCGATACAAGTCCAAGTGTCAGCCAAGAATCCTGCGGAGGAGCATCAACTTTACACTGCCTTAAGCGATCTTACTGAAGAGGATCCGTTCCTGCAATATATCCAGGATCCAAATACCAAGGAACATATCATCCACGTATTCGGCAAAGTCCAGCAAGAAATTCTGCTGGAAACGATTCAGCAGCAATACGGCATCGAAGCCGTATTTTCAGCTCCGCGGGTCATTTGTATCGAGAAGCCTGTTGCGATGGGAGAGGCTGTTGAATATATGGGCGAGTGTCCTTTTTATGCAACGGTTGGCTTACGAGTCGAACCTGGCGAGAGAGGAACCGGACTTCACTATCGACTGGAAGTGGAGCTGGGCTCCCTCCCCTTATCCTTTCAGAAAGCGATTAAAGATACCGTGATTGAGGTGCTGCAAGAGGGACTGTATGGATGGTCCGTGACCGATATTATGGTGACGCTGACGCATACCGGCTACGCAAGTCCGGTATCGACGGCAAAGGATTTTCGCAGTCTGACCCCGCTCGTCCTCATGGCAGCGCTCAACATAGCCGGAACGGAAGTATATGAGCCCATAAACGTGATCCAATTCATTCTGCCGGAAACCAGTTTGAGCAAAGCGTTATCCAGATTGGCGGCACTGGAAGGGACCTATCAGGAACCCACATTCCACAACCATGCCGTCCACATTCATGGTACCATCCCCGTGCGGACGACCGACTTGCTGAAAGCCGAAGTCCATTCTCTAACAAGCGGTGAGGGCATGCTCTCCGTAAAACCAGGAGGCTACGTGAAGGTGCAAGCCACCGTCCCTGTGAATAAACGGAGACAAGTCAACCCGCTAAATCGCGGTGAATATATGCTTCATTTGAACAAGATCATGTAAGAACATATGTATCAATCCATAGCGGTGCCGAGAGATGGTCTCGCCCGCTATTTTGATGTGCTTAAAATCCTAGCGTCACTCTATCTTTCTTAGTCTGGTGCAACTCTTTTTGCCCCTTGTCACTTATTAAGTGATAGGAAAAAACGTTGCTCTAGACCCACCCCTGCTCTACTTGGTAATATAGTCAGGTACTATTTTTTGGGTGTGCGGAAGGAGTCGGCTAGATTTGGAACAACAACGTTATCATGATTTAAAATTGGGTGAAAAAGGTGCCATCATCAGTATCATTGCTTATATCTGTTTATCTGCAATTAAATTATTGATAGGGTACACCGCGAACTCCGAGGCCCTGCGGGCGGACGGTTTAAATAATGCTACAGATATCGTGGCGTCCATTGCTGTATTGATCGGACTGCGATTATCGCAAAAACCTGCGGACCGGGATCATCCATACGGTCACTGGAAAGCGGAAACGGTAGCCTCCTTGATCGCCTCCTTTATTATGATGGCCGTCGGGATCCAGGTCTTGTTCGGGGCCGTCTCTTCCATGGTTGAAGGAAACCATGAATCTCCTGATCTTATATCCGCATGGACCGGCATTGTCTGTGCCATTGTGATGTACTTGGTCTACCGATATAACAAGCGCCTGGCCGCCAAAGTAAACAGTCAAGCCGTAATGGCAGCGGCAAAGGACAATCTCTCGGATGCCTGGGTAAGCATCGGTACGGTTGTGGGTATCATCGGCGCTCAATTTCATCTCCCGTGGCTCGATCCGCTTACCGCCGTACTGGTAGGCTTCCTGATATGTAAAACCGCTTGGGATATATTCCGCGATGCCTCTCATCATTTAACCGATGGCTTCGATGAAAACATTGTCAAAGACTACAAAGAAACCGTAAAACAAGTGGTTGGCGTTAAGGGTGTCAAGGACATTCGGGCAAGGAATTATGGCAGCAACACGGTTGTCGACATCGTCATCCTGGTCAGGTCGAATCTGGATATCCGGGTCGCCCATGATATTTCTGACCAGGTGGAACATGAATTAAAAGAAACCCACGGCGTTTATGACGTACATGTTCATATAGAACCGAGTTAAACCTGCAACATTACCAAGTGTCATAACTAACGAAGAAGGTCCGGCCATATTCCTATGGCCGGACCTTTCAAGCGTTTTTAAATAATAGTTAAATTCTTGATTGTAGCAATGAAAACAGCTCTTCAAATATAGCAGGATTAGCGCAAACTATTTCTTCTCCATATAAGTCAGGAGGATAACCCGACGGCACCACACCGACATGGCCTGTAATTGCTCCAGCTTCACGAGCGATGAGACCTGCTGCTGCGACATCCCATGGAGCTAAGCTTTCTGTATGTGCGTCTAGTCGTCCGGATGCCACATAACAGATATCTATTGTCGGAGCAGCGAAACGTCGGATGTCTCTACAATGAGTAGTTAAGAGATTAACTCTTGCAAGAGCCGGATGTACTTTTTCTTTATCATGCGGGAATCCAGTACCGATAATCGAGTCTGTCAAGGATCCGGATCGAGGAACTTGAAGTTCTTTACCATTACAAAAAGCACCTTCTCCCCGAATTCCTACGTAGGTAACACCCAAATCAGGAGCATACACAACCCCTGCCCAAACGATGCCATCAACTGCAATGGCTGCAGAAACAGCAAAATGAGGAAGGCGATGTGCATAGTTTACCGTTCCGTCCAAAGGATCAATAATCCAATGAGGACCTTCAAAGTTATCCTTAGTCCCATATCCATCGGTGTTTTCTTCGGAAAGAATACCATGTTCCGGGTAAGCACTAGTAATTGCCTCACGAATAATCTGGTCAGAAGCAAAATCTGCAGAAGTTACAAGTTCCCCTGCATTTTTATATGTAACTTCTATAAGAGACTGAGTTTGTAATTTCGTGATTTTTTTCCCGGCTAAGCGAACTATCTTTTCTGCGAAGATTGCCCATTCAAGTGCTTTATCTTTCATTCGCTGATCCGCTCCCTTTGAAAAATGTTAAGTAACATCGACGCTATCAACGGAATAACTCAATTCAAATATTCAAGTTCGTTATGTTATATTTTGGCATTTCTCGCCTACAATGGAAAAGAAAAAGACCGCCCTGGCTAGGAGAACGGTTTTTTTTCGACCATCTTACGTGATCGACTACTCTTTATGCGGTAAACTATACTTAGTTGTGTTCCTTATTTCTTCTGTGATTTTAATATTTCATCATTAACAAACGCCTTTAAGAAGAAAAGCTCATCTCCTTGAGGGGTTCTATGATTCTCTTTCTCAAAATACTCTATGCATTGATCTAATGATGTTGAATTGGCGGCTCTACTACTTAAGGTAAGATCTTCCCAAAATTGATTCATCTCATCGAGATCACAAATGGATTCATGACCAAGTAAGAAATGACTCGCATCATATTTTTGAATATCTTCGATCATCGGCATTAATTGAGATTTTTTATAATGAAATAATGAATTTGTAGTTGTACCATAAACACTATCACCTAAGAAGATGACTTTTTCATCCGGTATATAAACAACCGTTGAATCATCCGTGTGCGTACTTCTAATTGTTTCAATCATACAAGTTTTGTTACCCAAATCAATATGGAGAGATCCTTTGAAAACGATATCTGGAGCGTTTAATTTGAATGACTCTCTCTCTGGTATTTCCTTCTGTATAATCTCCTTACATTGTAAAGACATATTATTAGATTCTACATAGGCATTAAGAGAATGATCATCATACGAATAGCTTCTCCAAACATTCATTTTTCGATGGGTTAAATCATTAACAATGATCATTGCATTGTATTCATTCATCCCTAAGAAATGATCCCAATGAGCATGCGTTATGACCAAATATTTAATAGGGGGAACATGTAGCTTATTTATTTCATGTAAAAACTCTCTCGCATGTTGAATGGAATTCCCACCATCTACGACAAGGCTATATGTATCTCCGCAAACTAGCCCTAAGGTCGGTCTTTCTTTATCATTTTGGTTAGATAAATAATAGATCGATTCACTTAATTTATTTAACATGTTCAATCTCCTCTTCATTAAGCTTTAATAGTAAAGAGAAAATCTGCATGCTATTTTAAATAAAACATATAGATTTTCTCATATTATTTTTTTACCAATGGAATCACCTCCCTTTTCTATTAATCATCCACATTTATGCGCTTCTTACCTATAAAAAGATTTAGACCGCCCTCTCTACGGTAACGGTTTATTTCGACCACCCACTTAGCGGCCGACTGCTCGTTATGCAGTTATGGTGCTCAGGAGTCGTGTTCACGCGCGGCTAACTTACATATTCTTACTTCAGTATATCTCATTTTATAAACGATGTTATAGATATTCATTGTGAAGTTTTATTTTATTCATATTCGACCTGTTACTCCTTTTCGCTATCCGCTCTCCCGGAATAATAAACCGTTCTAATCATAAGCTTAAACAAGAAAGCCATAAAAGGAGGGTTAAGTGAATTGACGAAAGTTAAAGTTAGTTTGCGGCCCATTGTTAGCAAGCTAAATTTACCCACTGTATTGAAAACAACGATTCTTCCGGGCGACTCCATCGAAAGATTATTTATTGCAACCCAAGTAGGAGAGATCTTTTACATAGGAAACGGAGTTATAGAGACTTTCTTAGATATTCGCCCACGAATCCTGAAACTAGGTGGATCTAGCGGCGGATATGATGAACGGGGGTTGCTAGGACTAGCATTTCATCCTCAATTTTATTATAATCGTCTGTTTTATCTCCACTATTCAGTAGCTGGAACCCAAGGTCCAGGGGCTTTTCCAGGTGCTCCTCCTGAATCTTTTAAGCCGAACCCGTGCGATGCTAGCACCTTAAACCTGAAGTGGGAAAATAGAGAACATCAATACGATCATATCGATACAGTCGAAGAATGGATTCTGCAATCGAATGGCCAACCTCAAAAAAGGCGGACATTACTTAACCTCAGAAGGCCGTTTTTAAACCATAACGGTGTCAATAGCTTAAACTTTTCCCCTGAAACAGGAAGGCTTGTTTTGACAACCGGTGATGGCGGATCAGGCTATGATCCGTTTAATTTGAGCCAAGACGATATGGAAATCGCAGGTAAAATCATCGAAATTGATGTCGTTAAAAATACGTTTATCGATAATCCGCCCGTAGTTACACGCTTTAATGAACTGCCCGTACCCATTCAGGAAACGCTTACGGTAATAGCCAAAGGCGTTCGCAATATACCCGGCATTTCATTTCAAAGGTTTTATAATCAGTTTATCAAATACGTAGGAAATGTCGGACAGGATCTCGTAGAGTCGATTTTTTCGTTCGTTCATTATAAACCGATACCGGTTACTCAGCTTATTCAAGCTTCTTTAGTGAGAACGGAACTTGACCAAGAAGGATTTATTAACTTCGGCTGGCGCGGTTGGGAAGGTGCTTTTCCGACCTCGATCATAACCGGCTGCTCTGCAAATCCAGCTTTGAACGAGAAAACAATTGCTTATTACGATGAAGCCGTAAAAACTGCCGTACGGCGTCTCCAGCCTCTGACAAGTTATTTTCATGAAGATTCCCGAACCGATAAGTTTAGAGCAACTGCACTTACAGGAGTACAGCCCTATATGGGAAATGAAATCCCCTCTTTATCAGGAAACGTTGTGTTTACCGATCTCGCTCGAGGGAATGAATCTCAACTTCCCGTAAGAGGAGCCTTAGCATATACCAGGGTAAGAACGGATGGTAAACTACATGATTTTCATGTTATTGAAACCGACTATCCGTTTGGGTCTCAATCCGCGTATTATGTTAGTTTGGGAACGAATCTGAATCAAACCAGACTCTATTTAGGGGTTTATGGCTCGATGAAAGTGGCTGATGCTAACCAAGGTACCGTTTTTGAAATTATTCCATGATTCATAACGAACCCAAGCCGGAGGGAATGATGGACAGCGTTATATCGTTCAACAACGTATGGTTCCGGTACGATTCGCGCCAAGATTGGACACTTCGAGAAATCAATCTAACCCTTGATGAAGGAGAATGGCTTACGATCGTGGGTGGTAACGGTTCTGGAAAATCAACGTTAGTTCGATTGATTAACGGTCTGCTCCAACCTACATCGGGAGAAGTCACCGTTTACGGAAAGACAACATGTGACCATCAGAACTTATGGAATATTCGCCAAAATGTAGGTATGGTGTTTCCCAACGCGGAGAATCAGATTGTTGGCATGACCGTTCAGGAGGATACGGCTTTTGGCTTGTATAATATCGGCGTTTCCCCGGAAGAAGCAGAATCCCGATGCCGATCCGTCTTGCAATTGCTTGGACTCGATGAACTGAAAGATCGTCCTCCGTATTTTCTATCTGGCGGGGAAAAACAAAAGCTCGCGCTTGCCGGAGTTCTGGCCATGGAGCCCAAAGTGATCATTGTTGACGAATCCACTTCCATGCTCGATTCCCAGAGCGCCCGGCAAATTCATGAGATCCTGTCCGAACTGCATCGAAACGGATTTACGATTATCCAGGTGACCCATGAGGTCGAAGAGATTTTCACTGCCGATCGTCTTGTTGTGATGCAAAAAGGTAAGATCCAGTTCGATGGAACGCCCGAAGAAGCGGAGGCAAATTCATGCGTTTTTACGGACTCTGGCCTTCTCCCTCCGTTTTCTGTTCGAATGCGTGATCTTGCCAAGCAAACAGGGCTGAGTTTACCTACTACGAATGAATTTGAGTTCGGGGATGAGTGATGGATATTGTTTTGGAGAATGTCAATTGCATGCTTGCGGCCAGAACCCCTTTTCATAAAAAAGCCATTGATCAAATCTCGCTGCACGTTCCTGCAGGGCAGTTCGTGGCGATTATGGGGCCAACCGGGAGCGGAAAAACCACATTGGGACAGTTGATTGGAGGCCTGATCCTCCCTCAATCAGGGGTAGTACGGATCGGACCTTACCGAGTCAATAAAAAATCCGACCGCCTCCGCCTTTGGAAAGCAATCGGATTTTTGTTCCAATTCCCCGAGCACCAAGTCATGGAGGATACAGTTTTCAACCATATCGGAGCCGGACTACATCGAATAGGTCCAAGGCGGGAATGGGTTGCCGAGCAAGTGAAACAAACGATGGAAGCCGTAGGGTTGTGCTTTTCACAGTTCAAAGACCGGTCACCATTTCAAATCAGCAGCGGTGAATTGCGGCGGATCGCACTAGCAGGAGTACTCGTTACGGAACCGAAAATTCTCATTCTGGACGAACCGACAGCGGGTCTGGATAGCTGGGAACGGAGCAGAGTGTTGTCGTATATAAAGCAAATTCATGATGAGAAAAAAATGACGGTTCTCTACATTACTCATCGGCTTGAAGAAGCCCTCGAATACGCTGATCGGATTCTCGTGTTAGACCATGGTCAATTGTACGTGGATTTCCACCCTTCTAAAATTCAGGATCACTGGCGGCGGCTGGAGCGAATCGGTTTTGTGAAAACGCCCCTGCTCCGTTTTATAGATTCACTCGAAAAACAGTTCGTCCAAAATATGCTCGAAAGTGTATATAAAGAAGAGCAATTGATGTCATTCATCACAAATCTCTCTAGGGAGGAACTGTGACGTGCAATGGTTGAAGTTGCTGTCTTTCGGGCCGTCTATGAACACGCGCTCTTTTTTGCAGGACTTGGATCCTCGTTCAAAACTTATCTTTACAGCGACATATTTATCTTTGGTTACCATTTCAAATGATCTAGTCAGCGTGGTTTTCTATGCAATCGTTGGGTTGTTGTTGGTTCTCGCCGCCCGATTGCCCCTAGCTTATTTATGGAACGGCCTGCAGGGTATGCTTCCCCTTCTGCTCACGCTGTTTTGTTTCCACATCCTGTTAGGCGATCTTAAACATGCAATTCTCCTGCCTTGCAAGCTCATTTTTTTTATCACAACGGCTATAGCGCTCAGTGCAACGACTCCCCTGACCAAGCTGGCTGACGGACTAGCGTCCATCCTACGCCCGCTTACTCGCATTCGATTTCCGGTTCAGAATTTCGTATTTATGATCTCGGTGGCCTTCCGGTTTATTCCTCTCTTTATTGATGAAGTCGACTCCATGTTGAAATCGCAAAAAGTGAAACACGCGCGTTATAAAGGCGAAGGCCTTCGAACCACATTACAATCTCTTCTTCAGCTTCTCGTCGCGCTGTTCGTTGCCGTGCTTCGCCGTGCAAACCAACTGGCTCTCGCGATGGACGCTCGCTGTTACTTACCGGGAAATAAAATCCGGGCACGCCGTTTACAGTTTAGTTGGCGCGATTGGTTGACGATCATTTCTGCGCTGGCTCTGCTTCTGATCCATGTGCTGTTGAAAGGAGAAGTTTTTGAACGATGAATCCCATGAATAATTACTGGTTAAAGCCCGTATGTCCAGAAGTTTCAGAGATTAACACCCGTTTTGGAGCGGCCCAATTTGCCACAAGAAAAATGATTACGGTCGCTTTTCTTGCCGCGCTATCCGTCATTTTTCAATCCATGGGAGGGTTATTGCCAGGGATAGGCTACTTGATTAGTCCCCTCGCCACAGCCCCCATTGTGTTAAGTACGATCCTTTCCGTCGGTTCCGGTCTGACCGCCTATTTGCTCACGATGTTGCTTCTCTTTTTTATCCAACCAAGCGAACTGATCGTTTTTCCTTTCACGACAGGCTTATTGGGGCTTGGGATTGGCGGTTCGCTGATATATTTGAAAATACGTTTGCCGGTCGTGATTACCGGGTCGTTGTCTTTGTGGGCGGGAATCCTTTTGTTGCTATACGTTTTTCGATTTCCTGTACTGGGCCCGGCAGTTTCATCTACATTTAGCCTGAGTACGATCACCATCGTTTATGTGTTCTCGCTTTTCTACAGCTGGCTTTGGGTAGAAATAAGCAGGTATTTCATTAAAAAAATAAGTAAAGGGATTACTTGAATAAGACTGGACAATCCATGCTATCAGCGTTTTTTTAGTAATCAATAAGTTTCTTCATTGCAGTCTTTCTTCTACCACCCGAAAATAATGCTCCCGAAATTTCTAATATCTATTGTTCTATTATAATTTCCATCAATAATCCATTCATCATTTTGAATAAGCTCTCTTTGAAACTTCATATGATGCAATAATTTCCTCTAACGTTCCTGTTTTCAAGACGCGAGCCGGCCTTAGATAGCTCCTATCTTAGGTCGGCTCGTGTGTCGTCTGAGTTATCTCGTGTACTTCCTATTTCCAAATCTCTCATTCAAACCCAGCCTTTATATACAAGTATTTCAAGAGTATTATCCTGATGGCATCGCAAAGATATCACCCGACTACAGCTTCCTTGCTTTAAAAATTGCTGTTAACGGAACCATTTGCGATTTTTTGTTCCAATCACTAAGTTCGCCTGTTAATTGCAAAGTTTCGTCGTTTGTCTGCTCAATCAATTGCTCAATTACAAAACCTGCCTTCGCCAAGGTGTTCACGTAAGTTGATATTTTGCGGGAGCAAAGTAAAACATTTTTTCCGTCAAGATCTCGCTCAGACCATGCTTCATCAAAATAGCTATTTTTAAAAAAGGCTCTTCCTTCTTCAAATGCCACGCTCATATGGATAGGATGCGACCAACTGAAAATAAACACACCATCCTTTTTCAAATATGATGCAACCCTGTTGAATGTACCCTGTATATCCGTTGTCCATCCAATTGCATAAATTGAATAAACATAATCAAAATAATCGGATGGTAGTCCGTGTTCCTCTTCCATTGCCCCACAAATCAGCTTAGCTGTATAGCCACTTTCTGAAAGGCATTTCGCTGCCTTCTCAATTTGGTTTTTAGAAATATCTATTCCCCATAGCTCAGCGGCCTTGTTATTGCCATGATATTTAAGAGATTCACCGTTGCCGCATCCAATATCTAAAAGTTTTTTGCCTGCTACATCACCAAATAAGTTTAATTCATTTTCCGTTAAAGTATTACAACCGTAATAAGGCAGTACAATTGCTTCTAAAAAATCATTACCGTTCTCGTCCCAATAAATCTTATTCGTGTTATGTATATTGCTAAAAGTTTTGTTCATATGATTGCCTCCACGTAATATAATGATCTTACTTCACAATCTGCTCCTCGAATTGCCTCTCTGAAAAGCCTGTTAAACAAATTCTCTTCTACAAAGTCAAAGACCTTTGTCAAAGCAGTATGAATCTTTGTCATAACCATTATGTTCATAAAAGGCATGGGCATCTGTGCGTTTGAATCCACTACATAAGATTATGGTTGAAATCCCTTTCCCCTTGGAATAATCCTCCACATATTTAAGCAATTTTGTTCCTATTCCTTTATTCTGAAGTTCTATTTGCACAGCAAGACCCTGGATGTGTAAGTAACCAATTTCATCTCCAAATGATAACGCCTGTACCGTTGTAATAAAACCAACCACTTTATTTTCAAATAATGCTACAAATGTTTTATAGTTCCCATCTTTATTCATTCTCTCTAGCGTAACGGAAAAATTATCAAGATTAACCTTACGGTTTCCTAACACATTAATCCATAATGTTACTACCTCAGGATAATCATTTACTTCAATTTCACGTATTATAACTTCCATATTCACACCGCCCAATATATTAATTACAAAAGTTGCGAAGATTAATAATATAAATTCTGACTATGGTTATATTCTAGTTGAACCAATTTCTTGAGATCCTGGCGTTTAAACATATTTTTATCCCGACGATTTCAGATAACGTTCTTAGTTACTTCTTCTTTGAGCAAGCTTCCCTAATTTCAATGATCTTCTATATAAGAATTTGTCCATATCCTTGAGAAAAAAGATTTCGTCTACTACCTTCTTCAGGTGTATAAAAACGATACTGTACAAGAAAATCTAGAGGATGTTTTCTTATTGTTTCATAAGGAACCCACATAAGTATATCTTCCTTTCTTTTTTATAATGCTTTGCTTTAGGCAATTGCGTATAACGCGCGAACCCGAGAGGCTTAAAGGAGAGCCAGCGACTGGGTTCGACGGACTTAGCCTCACAAGGTTGTGAGTTGAATTCACTTCTCTTGTTCCCCGAAGCGTAGATACGATGTTATACGATGGACCTTTTGAGTAAAGCACCCTATTCTTTATTCCATTTTGTCTTGTTTATTTCTTCTTTTATTTTAAAGCTTATTTCAAATCTATTTCGTACACATTGGTAAGGCTGCTACGTAATATAATACATCATATCAATTTGTTACCCATTGGAAAAATCCAATAGCGGTGACCAGATACCCAAGTAGTGTGGAGTGGTTCAAGTCGGTGAGTAGAGATAAAGAATGAAGTAAGGGACAGTATAAGGAAGAACATAAAATAGCCGAAGCGTGTAATACTGAAGCTTCGGCTTATTTTAGTTCAATTCAAGGTTGTTTCGCTTTATGGACATTTGGCTTTTCGCTTTCTCCATCTGATCTCATCGAATGACTCAGCAAGGATACAGTGAGTTGAATGCCATCCCGTAGCCCTTGCATGTACAGCAGCTCATTCTGTATCCCTTTGCTTATGATATGATGATTCCCCCACTCTGCATATTCAGGCATCCGCTTCACGTCCTTGCCTGCAAACAACGCTTCAAACGCCTCGTCTGCTTCCCCACATACCTGACTTAATTCAGGATCATGTTCGATTCGTGCAGACACTTCATCCAGTCTGCTTTGAAGCGCTTGTTGAAACCACGGTGGAAATTCCATTGTTTTGCCTCCCCTACCTCTCATTTACAGTACTCATCGTGCAACCCGATTACGTCTCGCTTTCATGTCTTCATATCGGGCTACCAGTTCATCGACCCTTCGGCTCTGTGCCAGAACCTCAGGGTTATCGGATAACGGAATCGACTGCTTCACTGACTCTTCTCCAAGCTTATTCAGCTTTCGCCGTTCCTCCTCCAATAAGTTGTGCAACCGGCTCATCCATCCACACCTCCGATGGGTCTAAAATTCATCTTCTCTTGTTAATGCTAGAAGGAGCAGTCTTTTTAATGCGATTATCGGTTTATTTTATTTTAATTCGATATTCGCATTAAAACAACCGTAATTTCTCTTACAATTTGGATGAAATGAGGGGTGTTACTGATGAAGCATAGACAAGAACCACCTGGGAACAAAAATATTATCGGTTCCCGAGTGATAGCTATCCGGAAAAGTAGAGGGATCAAGCAAAGAGAATTCCTTGCCAGATTGCAAACATTAGGGCTAGATATCAGTCAGACCAGTCTCTCACGTCTGGAGGGTCAAGATCGTCTCGTTCAAGACTATGAAGTCGTGATGATCGCCAAAGCTTTGGAAATCTCTGTGGGGTATTTACTTGGGGAAGAAACTGAGTAAAGAAAGTAAGGTTGCACTACAGTACCATCATTCCGTACACGATCTAGCATTTCCCTCATATCTATAAGCACCATAAAATTAATAATATATCTATTCGTCAACGACCGGATCCTGGTAATTTACTGGTTACTTCTTCTATGACTGTCGGAGCAGTTACAAAAGCCAAAAAGAGACAGTACGATAATTACTCCCTCCTTACAAGCAGACGACCTTCCAATAGATTGAGCTGATTCACGAATAATTAATTAGAGTGGAATTAAGACAAGAGTCTTCTACGAAATATTCCAAGTTCTTCTCCCGCTCATTTTGTATACAAGTAACCATTAAATGACCTTCTGCGCAAACAGAGAGAGTTAGTCATGAATGTAAGCGATTAAAATTGATAATAAAAGTTTTTATTATCAGAATATTTAGAACTTAAAGGAGGGCGTTCTTCAGCCATGTAGATGGCTGAGGGACGCCCTCTTTAAAATGTAACACAAGGAAATCTGTCTTTGGTAAAGAAAGAAGTTCTTGAAACAGTATTACCCATGTGCTGGAGTTTCTCGTTCAAAAATAATATGCTCACAGGAACATTATTTTTTAGTTTGGAACAAGAGCGAAACATTTCACTCCGTTCGTTTAATTGTATTGAATTAAAATAATTTCCCCTTGTTATCGCTTATAGTCAGGCTGTTCCAGAGTAATAGGATTCGGATTGCTGAGTACCCAATGCACTGCCAGTTCGCACAGTCTCGCAGGTTCATCACTACCATTTCCGTTGTGAAGTTCTTTCGCTAATGTTACTGCCTCCTGAAGTGAAACGGGATTTAATGGTGTACCCAAGCTAAAGTAATGAATCAAACTATTGAGCATTTTACGATATTGATTATCCCAGTTAATACCGCCATTATCTAAAATTTCGTATGACACTTTACCGGTAATCCGGATAACCTCCCCCTGTAGGGTTTTCGCATGTCCTTTTGAAGGGATAAGTAAATTCCAGAGTTCATTATGTTGTGCCTGCCATCCCTTTGTTGATACTGTTATTGAAGAGGCGCCGTCGTGCGTCTTTCGCTTCTCTACTGGAGTAACATCAAATAGCTCATATAGACGTAAAAGTGCCTCATCGGTTTGATTCAAATATTCTTTATTAAAACCTTCTCTGTGAAATTCAAAGTCATTTCCGATTCGTTTAACAGAATCTTTCATTTCCGGCGTTACAGTTGTTCCAGCGTTAAGCAAAATATCGGCAACTTCCGCCATATTGACAATATCCGCGTTTTTGCACAATGCCAAAGCTTTTTCTAATGGAGTCTGTTTCATCTTATTTTTTGCGCTGATATTTGCACCTTTAGTAACCAATGTGTGAACCGCTTTTGGTTTAAATGAACCTGCGGCGGCAAATAAAGGTGTCTCGCTTTGATAATCAGTGGCTTCTGTATCTGCACCCAAATCAAGCAGCAACTCCGTATTACCACACCAACTCATTGCATGTTTGTGCAAAGGCGTTGCTCCGTAATTATCTCTAGCATTTATATCAGCACCCTGTTCCACGAGCCAGCGAACCAATTCATTCGGTACTTGGTAAAAGCTCAAGGCTGTTGATTTACTGTAACCGCCACGGGCATCCAATTCACATTGGGTAAACACCTCTTTTAATGCAGATAGCTCTCCTGCTTCAATGAGCTCATCAAAATTTTTCGGTAAGGTTTTTCTTTTCTTGCCCATATGTACTTTCTCTCCTTACGTCAGAGTTAATAAATTTTCTTCATCACATATAAACTCTACATTTTACCATATTTTTCATTTTGCAGCATTAAAAATTGCAATTGAAATCAAATTTCAAGAATATATTATTTAACATTATCTTGCAATCATTTCTGGTAACGTTCGTGTATTCACGACGCCCCACCACCTTAAAGGAGCGAAGCGACTGGCCTCGACGCAGTTAGCTGGTACGGGTGTGTCCGGCTGAATTCGCTTCTTGTATACTGAAATGATTCATCGATCCCGCTTCGGACTGCTGCCGGACCTAGGGTCGACAGGACCGAAGCATTAATAATATGTTAACTGAAGTAATCCCCTCCCCAGATCAAACATCTAATAATTTTGGTTCGGATTAAAGGCTTATGTCCTAACTGGATCAGATCCCATTGTTGGGGAAATTCCGTACAATTGATTTATCCCGCTGCTCAGGATACTGGTAATCATAAGTGCAATGGTTCGGGGAGATTGCTGCATTCCAGTTTCGATCCAGTTCAGAAGAATGCTGAGATTGGAGGCAGCGAAGTAAGCAATCATATAGTCCTTCGGGACGATCGTATCGGCCAAATCCGGTCGGTTATCGAGGATTTTGGAGAGGTGATGTTCTTTCAAAAAATCCTTAATTCGAACAGCGAAAGCAGGATCTCCATTTGGGCCAAGGATAACCTTGAAGAAATCAGCGTGCTCGCCGTAGTATTCGATAACCTTCACCATTGCGGGATCGGGCTCATTTTTGACAGCGTAGGACAGATAGTTGTAAGGATTAAGATTCTTCATCCTCTCTGACAAGCCCGTCCATATGTCAGCTTTCACCCGTTCGAGTAATTCGATTGCATCTGTATAGTGTAAATAGAAGGTGCTGCGGTTTAAACCCGCTTTCTCCGTAATATCACTGACGGTAATACGGGATGGTCCTTTTTCCTCCAGTACCTTTATGAGAGCTTTGTATAGCACTGCTCTTGTTCGTGCCTTTCGACGATCCATTTTCTCGGCCATACTGATTCAACTCTGATTTAATTTTTAAGAAAATCGACAGTTCTTATCACAGATATCGATTATGCAACAGATCTGGATAATATCAATGATTGAATAGGTCATTAATTTTTTTTAATATAATCATACGATAGGTTATTCAACACTGCTGTTGATTAACTCCGATCAATTTCCTAAAAATACCTTGAATTGGAGGAGAGAGGGATATGGGAGTATGGGACTATTTTACACCAGAGCAACAGGAAAGACTGAGTAAGAGAATAGAACAAGTGAAAAATGAATTGGGTCTGGAGGAATTTAAGAAATTGAGAAGTGAGTCGAATGAAGTCGTCTCCAAACTAATCAAAGGATTTGAACAGGGAGTACCTCCCGAAAATGAAGAGATTATCGCTTTAGCCAAACGTTTAGATGAGAGTCAGGCTATGTTCAATGAACGAGATCCTGAGTTGGAAGGAACGATTGAACGATTTCACGTTGAAAACCCTGATGAGAAAGATCATGGAATGGATTTGAAAATCTACAGATATATTGAGAAAGCTAAGTCTTACATTAGATAATTATTTAGCTATTGGTTGATTGCATTTACTCGATTAAAAACATTGAGCAGGTATACGAATGACGAACAGTTGGAATGGTTTCAAACCGGGTATTATCGTTGCCTCTATTATCAATGTACTAGAATAACATCATTCCGTTCATTCATATACCACTCATTACTTGAAACATTTTTATATCCCTTAGCCCATTTGTTTTTCGACTTCCAGCACTTTATCAATTAACAAAAATGGATACCTATGAGGCAGAATATCTTGAATATTAATCATTTAAGAGACTTGTCTTTCAATATGTTGTATTACGTCTTAACACGCCTGTAATACGCTTTTCTATTCTAGTTTTGTCGTCTTTATTATGCTTCAATATTCTTTAATCCATTTCCTGTTCACTTCTTTTTCCAATTGTGTTATCATACTTTGTAAAGAAGCCGAGTGCGGCTAACACTCGGCTCAACAATTGGCTTGGATGGGTTATCCCTTCTGAGTTAAAAAGGAACAAAAACCCACCTCTGGCTCTAACCTTGGGGTGGGTTCTTACTTTCTCTTGTTGTTAGAATTGATGTATGTTAAAAGGGCAAGGATAAACGATCCAAATAAAAACATGATCGTCAAAGCATCCTTTACTTCCATGGCCTCACCTCCTTTCGAAGGGAAACCATGCCCACCCAAGATTCAACTGTCTTTCCTATTGTACCATCCTCGCAGAATTGTCTGCCTGAGGTCATCTTCCCCCCGAAAACCCTCGGGTAGACCAAGGAGCATCAGCAACGCCGTGTAGATATGGTGTTATCTGCTCCCTCCCAGAGTTCATCAAAAACAGCTGATCGTTAAGAGTAGTTACAGTATGTCCACAATTACTTTCGTGTGAGGTAGATAATTCACAGTAATTGTTAGATCCTCAAATGAATCAAGCGGTACTAGAGAATAATAGAATTCTCCATCAATATAAGCATAGTATGGGTAACCCCATGACTTTCCTGACATCTCAACAGTGACATTGTTAGTTAAATGACCTGTCACTTCGGCATAGTTACCTGTAAGCACAGCAGGTAGGTCTAACCAAGTCGGAACTGCAACATAGAAACAGAAGATAGGAATGCCAATAAATAAAGCAAACATGAAAACATAAGATAATCCAACACCGAAAACATGTTTCACCTTTCCGAAAAACGTCCGTTTGATAACCTTTTTGATACTTTTTTTTCGTAGATTTATTTTTCGGGTTTTCCAAGTTCTCCATACAATTTTGTAGAGGAAAATCCACAAAATAAAACTTCCGAGTGAGGTGAATAACAATAAACTTAGCCAGTACACGACCACTTCATTTCCATCCTTTCTAAGGTTAAGCCCAACCACCAGTAGCCGCTTTCTGGAAATCCTTGCACTGGATCTCATTTAGGGTTCTTACGATTAACTAAAAACACATTTATCATAACTATATTAGCTTCCAAGTTAATATTGTTCAATTAAAAGTGAAATCTCTTTTCCGCTCATCCCATTGCACCTCACCGATAAAAAAAGAGCCTCACACAAGTTATATAAACTCATGTGAAGCCTCTCTTCTACTTCATATTTCCTACGACTTTCACTCTCAGTCTCGTCGCATTTCCCGGATGATAAGCCAGCGGGGTTTCTTCCACTTCCACGAGCTCCACCGTAGCCGGATCAGCGCCAGCCAGCACCGCCTGCTTCACAGCTTTTTCTTGCGCATCTCTTAATGATTCCTCACGGGGCTCTGTAGAATAGATGTAAATTTGCTCATATTGTCCGCTGATTTGGGCAATACACGCGCCAATGGCGTTAGCCACGCCCCCGTTCTCAGGCTTGATCATATGGGATACTCCGCGAATGGTGTCCGGGATCACGACACTGCCGCCGCCTACCAAAACAAGCTCAACATCTCCCGACGATGTCTTCATTTTATCAATGGCCTGCTCAATGATGGTTGCAATTTCAGCTTGCACATTTTTAGCGAAGTCTTCATCCAGATGCGCTACCAAGCTCTTATCCCCGACATCCGCGAGACCCAGCCGAACGGCAATGTCTGTTGTAGTCAGCCTATGCCCGCCAAAGACCAGCGCTTCCTGTCCAATCTTGTATCCTACGCTGTCGGGGCCAACCGTAATTTTGCCGTTCTCCGAGCGCACAATGCTTCCGCCGCCCAACCCAACGGAGATAATATCCGGCATGCGGAAATTCGTGCGGATATCGCCAACCTCGACCGCAACTGAGGATTCTCTCGGGAAGCCGTCCTGCAAAACCCCGATGTCCGATGTCGTCCCGCCTACGTCGAGAACCATCGTATCTTTGATCTTCGCCAAATAAGAGGCACCGCGTATGCTGTTCGTTGGCCCGCATGCAATGGTTAGGATCGGAAATTGTTTAGCGAAATCTATCGACATTAAGGTACCGTCATTCTGGCATAAAAACACCGCTGCGTCTGTGATGCCTTCTTCTTCTAACGCCTGCACAAATCCTTGGGTCGTCGTTTCAATAACCTTACACAAGGCTGCATTGAGTATGGTCGCATTTTCCCGTTCGATTAAACCGACAGAACCGATCAGGGAAGAGCAGGAAACAGGGAATCCCGCTCCATACACTTGATGGATGAGATCGCGAACCTGGAGCTCCTGATCATTTTTAATGGATGAAAACACCCCTATGACTGCGATGGACTCGACACTGCTCCGCCACTCCTCTAAAAGGGCTGTAATTTCAGCTTCATCGACTTCTCCAAGCACTTGGCCGTCATATTCATATCCGCCATGAACGAGAGCATATTTACCCGACAGCTTCTGAACCATATCTTCAGGCCAAGACGTGTACGGAGCAACGGAAGCCGTTGCCGGGTAACCCAGACGAATGACGCCGACTTGGGCCAGCTTTTTGCGCTCAACAATGGCATTCGTGCACTGTGTTGTACCTAACATAGCATGCGTTATTTGGGTTTTATCAATTTTCGATTCCTGCAGTAAATTCCGGAGCGAGGTTTCAATACCCGCTTTAATATCCAGACTTGTTGGTGATTTCACCGCATGAATCAAATGATAATTCTCATCCAAAATGATGGCATCCGTATTGGTGCCGCCTACATCGATCCCGATTCTATACATTCTCAGCCACCGCCTTTTTCACCAAATCCTCAATAGGAACATAATCGTAATCATACCCGAAGTATCTTGGTCCTGCCGTCTGGATCCCTTTTTCCGTTCTCCACTTTTCATGTGCAGGCAGTCCGACCACCCGTACGCGCTTCCCATATTTCAGGCTCTCCGTGGTCACTGGCAACAAGGTTTCGTAATCGACTAGACAGATTAAATCCGGGGTGATCGCAGCGACTTGACCGTTCTTTTCGGCAACCAGGTTTTCATTTTGAAAATGAACTTTCATCTCTCCGCCTTTAAACGCCTCGATTCCTTCGAGATGCATTCGTCCAAGATTAAATCCGCCCTTGGTTTCCCGGATGACATCCACGATTTTACCTTGGAAAAGTTCATAGCCGGACACAAGGTTCAGCAGTTCTTGAAGCTTATCGCCCGCGTCCCGATTCTTAGATGTAATGATTTCTCCAATCTGTTCGGAGAGGGTCACAATATGATGAACGCCGCTTTGCTTTATTTGAGCACCCGTTGCCGGGTACAGGCTTACCAGAGCACTTGCGCCCATTTCAACCGTGGCCACTCTGGCGAGCCGTTCCGTCCATTTATTATCAATGGTCTCAAAGATGCCGATGTTCCCTTTTTCATCCGAAATCGCCATTGGTGTCGCCGAAATGCCGTCCAGGTTAAACGTCACCATTTGAAGCTCCGGGAACGCTCGCCCCATACCGTCACAGTCGATCAGAGGCAAGCCCAGTTGCGCCGCAACGACGATGGGAATCATGGAATTGACGCCTCCTGCTTCCATCGGAAACGTGCCGGCGATCTGATCTTTTCCCAAGTAATTCGCTAATTTTTGGAACACCTTAACAAACTCGTCCCCTTTAGGGAATTTCTCCACTAATACGGAAGGCGCCCCCATCATCGCGGCCGGAATGAAAAAGTCCTCATCCTTAATCTCATCGACTGAGCATAGTTTTACAGGTCCAAACTTCTCAATGGCCGAGAGAGCCATCAATTTTCCGATGTAAGGGTCTCCCCCTCCGCCGGTTCCCAGAAATGCTGCGCCGACGGCGATGTTTTCAACAGCTGCTTTATCTAAATATCTCATTCATTATTCCTCCAATATAACTGTCTTCTGAGCCGATAAACGATAGCCTGCATAATACACGACAAAAGAAATAACAATCCCGATCAACGGCTGATTCGGTACCTGCGGCAAGCTTGGGAACAAGGATAACACAACAGGGGTACTAGCAATAACCGCGCCCAATAGCCAGGAAACGACGCCCAGTGTATTCACGCCTTCGACCTCATGCCAGCGGCTCTTATCCCCTTTGCCAAGCGCCCAGTAAGATGCGATCATCACGCCTGCAACCGGCGGAATCATGGCCGACAGGATGGACATGATCGGAGTAAAATAGTTCAGTATACCGACGACGGCCAATACAGTCCCAATGGTTCCCGCGATGCCGACAGCCCACTTCTCTTTTTCCTTCGATACGTTGAACACGTTAATTAAAGCAAAACCGCCTGAAATAGCGTTCACGAGGTTCGTCTTCCACGTAGCCAGGATCAAAACCACGCCGCCAACAAACGGAGTCGTGATGCTCAAAAAGGTTGCTGTAATATCGCTGGTCTGGTAAGCAATCGTCAGGACAGCTCCTGCACCGATCATCAGCAAGCCTGCCGGAACAATCCCGAATAGAGCGGCTTTCAGGACATCGGACCGTTTTCTTGAAAATTGCGAATAATCTCCCGCGATGACTGCACCCAGGGCAAATGAACCCAGCGTTATCGCCAGCCCATCCGTAAAGGTCATAGCTCCCTCAGGCTTATAATTCTGAATGATCTGCAGGGAGTCACCGGTCAAAGCTTCGATAAGACCAAATATGCTGATTCCCACCAATAAAGGAACGGCAATATAGCTGATGACGCGCAGCACTTTAACGCCATAGATCGCCGAGACCACCATCACAAGACCGCAGATAAGAGAAGCCAGCGGAACCGGGACACTCATTCCACCTACGGCTAACAAATTGGCCAAGGCCGCACCGCACACATTCGCCTGAATTCCGAACCATCCAAGGCACGCAATGGCGAGGATGATCGAAAGAATCGCCCGAGACCCTTTTTTGCCAAACACCTGACCTGCAACCTGAACCGTCGGCCTTCCTAAATCCGTGCTTTGAATACCCTGCAAAATCATGAGCAGCACAATAATGGAATAACCTACTAACGTGACAAGCAATGCCTTCGATAGTCCCATGCCTGCAATAAGCGTATTCCCTACCAACAAACTCGGGATGCTGATTACCGCGCCAGCCCAGATGATCCCGAGACTGAACCAGGATTGATGCTCTTTAACGGCTTTCATATGATCCCCCCCAATCCTGTTCGTTCGAATATTGTTTTCTTATTGTAAAAGATGAAGTAGGTCAGCGTCTTTTTCAGAAAACAAAAAAAAATCCGATGTTTTTGTCTTATTGGACAAAACATCGGAACTTTTTAGTTATGGATGAGACGGTAGACCATGCAGGCGGTATAAACATCGTACGATTCCGAATTGATGGTCACATCATATCCTATGAGCTCGCAAATTTTTTTAATGCGATATTTCACCGTATTTTTGTGGACGAACAACAGCTTGCTGCAGTCATCCATATTCCCCTTCGCATCCAGAAGAAAAGTCATCAGGGTTTTCAATGCGTCTGCGTCGTCCATAATTGGCTCCATGACAGACAAGCATTCTTCAGTGATCTCTTCCCCTTGTTTGCTGAGGTCTATGGCCCGTTTCATGGAACGGACTTCAGCCGCGGTGTATAGTTTGCGGTTATGATAGATGCGGTGAACCTCTTTTGAGACTCCGTTTACGAGCTGGTACATTCGGCGTACGTCCTGTGTGTTCCGCATTCTCGGAGAATATACGATGCTTGATACGTCAGCCATAAGACTCGTGGTTTCGATATATTCCGCTGCGATTTCAAACTCATTGTATTTATATGAACAATTCCCTAGCAAAACGACAACGCAGTGATCGATCGTTTGAATGACCGCGGTTTTATAATATTGCGAGAGATGCGCTTTTAAGTCTTCCCTTATCCTTCTTTCCTCCGACAAATCCCGAATGTAAACGAGCCACATCATTTGGATGGCGGAAACGTCAATATAGAGCAAACTAGCCAATCTGCGCATTTTTTCGCTTTCATCATTCACGATGGCTTTAACCAAAGCGTATTCGCTGACCTCGTTATGCTTATCTCCCCACAAATTGATGGCCACCTGCACCACCTCGCTGATTTGATCCATCGTCTTCGGAGGCAGCTTCGTATTCTCTTTAATGAGAAACAGGTAAAGGATCTCCCCGTTTTTTTGATGAACACGTTTGTATTCAACAAAGCAAGACGAATCCAGCTCTCCTTCTCCCATTCTGCCGTTCAAAATGGAAGGCGCCATGGACCGGATTATATTCGCAACATCGAGCGATGAATTGCGCGGCCACATGACACGATTGATGATGTCCAGGTTGCTGTTTGTCAGAACGATGTTCGCTTTCATCCGGTCCGACAGCAGTTTAAGGGTAATTTCCACGCTCCGCAAATGTTCTGGCAGCAGTGAGACCTTTTCCAGTGATTCATTCACGAAATGCTCATTCACATTCTGATTGCTTACGATTGCCTCCATGACTTCATAAATGACTTCGTTGTACCTAAGCGAGTAATCGTTTCTCGGCATGCAAATGATAATAAAATTCAGAGATTCGGCCAGCTCGAGCACTTCATCGGCTATATCTGGCATGATAATGCCAACATAGTACAAAATCAATCCCACTTCACCAAGGTCATGCAAATATTGAACCGTTTTGCATTGCTGCTCCACGCTGTCCTTAATGGAATAAAAAGAGCTAATGACCAGCTCTTCGGCATACCACTCTTCTTGAACGGTTTGAATAATTTGCGAGAAGAAATTGACATCCGCCACCTCTAAAACAGATAAAGAGGAAACGGTCTGATGAAGCCTGCTTGTTCCAGTGACCACCTGAGCTCCTCTAAATGAAGGCAGCTGCAGTAAATCTTTAACGGTTACCCCAATTCAACCACCACTTTTTTGTTCGATTCAAGCTGCTCGGCATAACGATGCAGCCTAAGATAGGCTTCATTAACATTAGTATAACCCTCATTATGATAAGCAACCAAGTATGTTCCCCTGCCAACTATGAAATTTTTTGCATACTCAGCCTGGCCCATTAAGATGCTGAGTCAAAAATCGACTCGTACAAATATTCATCCCCTGTTAAGGATTTCTTATAACGCACCCGCATTCACGATGCGTCCCGGTATTAGATAGCATTTATCTTAGGCCGGGTCGCGTAGCGTCTGAATCATAACCTTCATTAAACTAAGTCTCCATATATCTTCTTAGTCGAATTTATATAACCAACTATATAAAATGAACTAAAGTTTAACCTTGCTTCTCCTTGATTCCATCTGGAATACAGCGAAGTGCTTTCCTTTCATTAGTTCAATTTATATATCAGCATTTTTTCACAGGGAGTCTTAGCACCGTTGGCCGCGATGCGGTTAGTCAGTGCGGATGTGTCCGCCTGATCCAACTTCTCCCAAATTCCTCGGGAGGACCAAAGGGCGCAAGCCCCAAAGCGTGAATAAATTGTTATGCGATGTCTTATGCCCTCTGCGACTTATCTTAACATTTATACAAAAAAATCATTCTGCTCTATCTTTAGGATATCCATGTTTAGCCCTGTAATGTTTTCTTTCTTCGGTAAAATCCCACCATTGCTTTTCACTGCTACTTTTAATAGCGTAATGTACAATTAATCTAAATTGATCCTCAACACAAGGGTCAATCTTTCCCCCATATAACTCCTCTAAATCCTCAAATAATCTAGCACCATTTTTATCTCTTAATTCATCCAAAGAATAATAACCTAACATTAATAAATCCTTTGCAAATTTTGGTCCGATCGAAGGTACACTTTGAAATTCCGATAATGCCTTAATTTCCTTCGCTCTATATTCTGGAACTTTCAGAATAGAACACAATTCGTTAAGTGTTATATTATGAATTTCGCTTATGAGTATTTTATTTCTCCTCAGCTCTTTTCTCTCAGAGATAGTCAAATCAAGCTTTGGAATCTTGTTCTTTTTCATTCTCTCACCCCTGGCGTATAAAGTGTTTAGCCCTTGCAATGTTCATACCCCGATTTAGCTGGTTGGGCTTCGAGCCCGTATCACCGTGCCAACCTGTGGAGAGCATCTGCTTTGGGTCATAGTGTTCTAAGGAGGTCATATGAATCAACCTGTTCTAAGTATCGATATTGCGAAAGGGAAGAGTGTTGCCGCTGCTTTCTCATCTTACGGTAGTCTAGTAAAAAAGCCTTTTTCATTCTCTCATTCTCCGGATGATATTTCAGCTCTTCTTCCTTTGCTTGGGCAGCTTGAAAAATCTACAACTCAGCGCCCAGATTCCCCCAATTATCATGAAAAGATACTTCCCATTTATTCAGATCTTCGAACACTTTTTTCGTTGGATGATTCCAATGATCTAAATCAACTATTTCTTTTGTTGCTTTATTGACTATAGTCTAATCAGACTATATAATATTTTTAGTCTAATTAGACCATTATAATAATGTAATGGAGTGAAGACTAAATGATACAGTCATTTTTAATGTTGGGTCAGTCGAATATGGCGGGCCGTGGATTTTTGCATGATGTTGATCCTATCTATAATGAAAAAATAAAAATGCTGCGCAATGGACAGTGGCAGATGATGACTGAGCCGATTAATTACGACCGTCCGGTTTCCGGTGTAGGCCTAGCGGCGTCTTTTGCCGATACCTGGTCGAAAGCCAATCCCGATGAAGAAATTGGTTTGATTCCTTGTGCGGAAGGTGGCAGTTCCTTGGATGACTGGCATCCGGAAGGCGTCCTTTTTCAGCATGCTTTGTCCGAAGCCCGCTTCGCCCTGCGGTCTAGTCAAATCTGCGGAATCCTTTGGCACCAGGGTGAGAGCGACAGTCATCGTTCGCTGCATGAAACTTATTACGAGAAATTAACCCTTATCATCGAGACTCTAAGAAACGAATTGAATCTTGATGAGGTGCCATTGATCATTGGCGGACTTGGTGATTTCCTTGGGAAGACCGGTTTCGGACAGCATGCGACAGAATATCAACAGGTCAATGAGCAATTACAGCACTTCGCCAATAAACGGAAAAATTGTTATTTTGTAACAGCAGCAGGTTTGACAGCGAATCCTGATGGCATTCATTTAGACGCGGTTTCACAACGCAAATTCGGCTACCGCTATTTCCATGCTTTTTTGAAAAAGTGTCATGTCCTGGAACCCATCCCGGCGGAGGAGCAATCACTAAAAGTGGAGCGCGACTATTCGAAAACAGAACAGATTTATCTTCATAGCATGGATTTGGCTTCGGGTAAAATCACGTACGCGGAATTCGAGGCACAGATGGTGAAGGTGATGCAACCTTGATCCCTTTACTCATCCTTGGCTTGCTCATCCAAAACCCCGGCGCTCACGGCTACGAACTATTGGCCTTAATGGAAAAACGTCATTACAAATACATTGTAAACTTCACGAAAGGCTCGTTTTATTACAATCTGCAGCAACTTGAAGAAAAAGGTTGGATTGAACAGATTCAGCAGGATCCTTCAGCCAGTGGGCGCGAAACTCGGAACTTTAAAATCACCGAATCGGGAATGGCTGAATTCGAAAAATTAATGGTCAAATACGGCACCAAATCGGAATATGTGAACCTGCAATTTTATGGGGCGCTACTCTTTGCCGATGAATACGACAAAAACAAATTGTTGGAACTGATCCAATCGCAAATCGACCAAACTAAAACCCGAATCGCTTTCCTTGATGAATACCTGTCCAGCACACAAGAACTTCCCGGCACAATTAATTACTACCGCCGAATGAACGAAAATTCCCGTTCCCATCACCTGGTTAACTTAGAGTGGTTTGAACAATTGAAAGCAGAAATAGAGGGACCTGTTGCATAATAAAAAAGAAAGCTAATCACTTTCTTTTTATTATGCAACGTATTCTGCCTTGTAAACTCGTCGGGAAGGGGATTTCAATTAAAAAAGCCACTCTTCATAGATATTCTGTTTATTATTTTGATTACAAGATGTGCAAACGAAGGGCGGCCGCGATGCGGTTAGGTGGTGCGGATGTGTCCGGCTGAATATGCCTCCGTACTACTGAAATGCCTCTTCGAAACTACTTCTAACTTCAGCCGGACTGAGGGGCGAATGCCCCGAAGTGTGAATATAGTGTTATATGAGGCACCCGACTTCTTCGAGTTACTTTCTCACTGTCTTCTGTTTCTACTTTCACTCTATTACTTTATATTCCAGTAAATGCCTTTTATAAACCGTCACCTACTTATTTGTTACCAAGTTGTTCCGCCAAACCGATTAGAAGTCCTTCGATTCCTCGAATGTAGCAGAGCCGATACGAGTCCTCGTACTGAACCACTTCGCCAACGAGCTGCGCACCATACTTAGAGAGTCTGGATACCATTTCGTCAATGTCTTGAACTGTAAACATAACGCGTAGATAACCAAGGGAGTTAACAGGAGCAGTCCGGTGATCTGATATAGTAGGCGGGGTGAGAAATCTCGAAAGTTCAAGTCGGCTGTGCCCATCTGGGGTAACCATCATAGCAATCTCTACGCACTGAGAACCTAGTCCGGTTACGCGACCAGCCCATTCACCTTCGACAGTGGCTCGCCCTTCGAGGTTCAAGCCAATCTCCTCGAAGAAAGAGATCGCGTTATCAAGGGATTCTACAACGATGCCGACATTGTCCATTCTTAGTAATTTGTTTTTTATCATAGTTTTATCTCCTCGTGTACATATTTACTATCTGATCATCTTCAATATTTTTCAAGGAATAATTCTTTAATTCTAAAACAAATGCTTTGTAACAATTGTTGACAACAATAAGTAGTCATAGTATTGGAAAATGTGAAATTGGGTTCTCGGGTATGTCATATAACGTTCTCGTATTCACGACGCGAGCCGGCCTTAGATAGCTCCTATCTTAGGTCGGCTCGTGTGTCGTCTGAGTTATCTCCCATGATTATACATCGGACGACCAAGGGGCGGAAGCCCCGCAGTGTAAATATAATGTTATAAGATGTCGGTGTCTTCCTTGTGAATACTTTCAAAATTATCACCCAGTTGTGAGCCTTGAAAGATTAGATTAAACACGGTCGGATGCTCCGGCATTTGTTCCAAAAATGCGCTGTCTTGTTACATCATCGTTTACAAGCATTTTGCATAGTTCAATACTAAATTCCAAGAAATAAAGAAGCCGAATGGATCGTTCTCATCCACTCAGCTCTTAGGGTTATTTTACAATAATTTGTATAACATCACGTACCGTTGTTCCACTTCCATTCATATACTCACTGCGATATTAATAAATGCCAGGAGATCTCCCAGAAATTTGTGTAATGCCGATAGAGCACTTGGTATAGTTTCTATCTTGATCCGAGTTGTCGCTGGACAACACAGGTTTGCCGGGATTCACCTCAACACCGCTATTATTCGGAAAGTGTTGGTTTACCTGGCGACTCATTTGCAAGCAGCTCCGGACTAACAGAATGCCGTTCGAACTTGACTGCATCAGCCCTCGTATAGATCATATCGGCAGGAAGCGTTGGCGGATCTACCGTTGTTGGAGTCTCCCTGGTTAAACGAACATACTCGCTACCGTCTCCCGTAAAGTCGAACGTTCCTAGATTAACCCAACCCGATGAGCCGACCGTTGCATCGATATACGTCACCTCGGTACCCGTCTGATGTTTCACTTCCACTTTGACATGATTATCGTTTGCCGTCGTATGGACGAGCTTGTAGATGGAGACCGTATATTTCCCCTCTGGAAACTGGCCTTTCCACGTTGCTGATGATCCTTGAACTGTAGTGTAACGGGACTTAACCCCAATTTTGTATCCGGCTAAATTGCTTTGGCTCCAAGACCCTTCTGTTGTGTATAACCCCGTTGTATCTGTACTGTCGACGATAACCGTTAGGTCCTTGATCGATATGGTCAAAGGCGGTGTGGTCAAGGACACTCCGTCAATCGTTACAGTGGCCCATACCTCAATCTGATCCGTTTCCCCATCGAGATTTAGAAGGGTCAACCGACCGCTGCTATCCACTTCAGCCAGATCCGTACGATCCACGAAATACTGCACATTGGCCTGTGTCAGATCACCGATCAAACCGTTATCCAAATAACCGGTTACACTCAGTTGTGCGTTTTGAGTCATCTGCAGCTCATTTCGATCAGATTGGATCACCACCGACTCCAATTGCGGTATTCTGTTTGGGTCCACCCACATGATCGCATCGGCAACGACCCTGGTCTTGTTGGCCTTATTGGTAAGTTCCACGTAGCCGCTATCGCCTGCCGCAAAAGGATAATCCCCTAGGTGCACCCAAGTTCCATTTGCCGTTGTCTCATCAACAGTAACCGTCTCGGAGCCCCCGCTATAATGAACGGTAAATGAGGCATTCGTTGCCCAATTTTCACTCGCAGCTGTTATTTGCGGAATCTTGTAATACACACTGTAAGTAACACTTTCCGGCAGCTCCGGCCGCCATTTCATTTTGCTTGTCGCTGTGCCGGCCGTCGATTTGGCATACACATAGTTATCATAGTAATAGTTGTCAGCCGTCGTATCCCTTATCCAGACGCCTTCTGCCTCCGCCTCCGTATTATCCACAATGATAGATGAACCATCCTGCCCATCATCGGGTTGGACTGGAGTTTCCGTTACCTGATCAGGCAGATAGAGTGTCCGCTTGCGGGTCTGTTTCCCTTCCGATTCCACATAATACGTGAAGGTTTGGGATAAATCGTTCACCCGTATCGACCATTCCATCGGATATATCGTATCTGGGATGGTTGTATACGTAGCCCCGCCATCCAAGGAATAATGAATTGTCGCTGGTTTCGTCGTTTTGGCCTGCACATAAGCATCATAAACCGTTTCGTCAGGCTTGACGATCAGCATACCTTTAACTGCATCGATTGGACTGTGAATATCGAAGAAATAGCTTGCATCTGATGTATCAGCAGTTCTGACCTGGTGCAGCGGCACATCAATGTTGAGTCCTTCTACAATGATAGCAGTTATTCCCTTGCTTGAAACCGTAGCTTGAATGATTCCGCCACTCATAACCGCTTGTTCTGGTGTGCCATTATCGCGGATGATCGTTACGGTATAATCTTGTGCCGGGTTGAACCCAATGATTTGTTCATTCAATTCGATCGGAGTCTGAACTTCATCTGACGATGCGTTGCTCAGCCCGATGTAGAATTTATCCCCGCTCTCACCCGTTATCCAGTTCAATTGAGGATGATTAGTCTTAATAATCCCCTTGGGCATCCAGAGCCAAACGTCCGAATTACCATAAAAATGACCTGGTTTATTCCCATAGAGGTGATATTTGAACCATAAAAAATTCGTTTCAAATACGGAAGGAAATGTAATACTCCCATTCGATTTCAACGATTGTTCGCTGATCAAATAATCCATCGTTTGCCCGAGCTGCCCCGGTATATGGTGATAATAGATGGATGTAGCCCCGCTTGGGCCTTCCAGAGGGAAATCCGGTTCAAGTTGGCTAACGGCGAAGCCCTTATAGTAATAACCCGGGTAACTGGAAGATCGACCAATAACGGCATTATGAGCAATATCCTGCAGCAGTTTATCACCTGTATAGAGCGACAACCTCAGCATGAAGGGGGCTTCCTGGGCATTCATCCGATAATAGCCGGTTGTACTTCCCGCCTCAAACGTCAATCCGCTCGGTGAAACAAGCCAACGATCCGCTTGTACGCCTCCGGCTATATCTTCTGGGAGCTTGCTTCTAGGATACTGGTATTTACCGCTTTCTGGCCAATGGAACGATTCCGCGTAATTATACGTCTCGGGCTGCGGAATTGTAACGGTACCTTCAGGAACCGGACGAGCAACAAACATGGTGGCATAACGTTTGGCTTCCTTATATGCAGCATTCAAGTATTTGGGATCCTGAGTTTCCTCGTAAAGCTCCAAAATCTCCATCCACAGCTTGCTATAATAATAAATGAACTCATTTTTACTCACATTCACGGATGCAGGCGTATCGATATGCTGCATGATATAGCTGTCGGCTGCATCCTTGGCAGCCTGCAAATACTGCGCATCTCCTGTCATACGATACATCATCAGGGGCTGAATGACAGGACCGCGGTCTTTCTGGTCAGGATCACGCACGAGGTACTCTTCCTGTGCCAGCGCCCCAATTCCTGCCGAAGTGCCCATCATCTGATTAACAGCGGCGATGCTTGAAACATCGAATGGCAGGGTGGCCATTTTCCATAACGAAGGCACGCCGTATACGTTCTTCTGCGTCGGCGACCAACCTATGCCATTTCGCGATACGCCATACTGGACGGAGGGCAATGCTCTCGTATCGTAAAGCTGGTCATCCCCGGTCAAATAATAAGCCCCCAGAAGAACCGCATTCGAGCTTGTTCGAACGCTATCCTCGTTTTCGATATCAATAAAGCCCTTGGCACGGCTCCACCACCCGCTGGGTGACGGGACATACTGAACAGAGTCATCCCCTTGCGGGTCAATCTTAAGTAAATCGATCATATTGAACATCGCGTCAGTAAGCGACTGATCTGAAACATTTTCCCGGTATGCCGAATAATCGTACTCATTGCGAAGAATATCCGCATAGGACTCATACAGATTGCTTTTTTGAGCGATTAGCCCCATATGAAATTGATAGGTGCTTTCTGCGGTCATTTGCGAATAAGTCCCTAATTGAGGAGCATACAGGATTGGCTGCACGCTGCCTTCATTGTTGACTAGGCTCATGCCAAGCCGTTGTTTCGTAACGCCTCCCGTCGGTTCAAACTCAACCGGCAGCTCTTGCGAAGGTACAAATACTCCATACGTCAATGGATTCCCCGAACTGTCATTCTTCTCAACCAGACTCATTGGAGCGCTCAGTTCCCTCAAGCTTGTTGATTCCACCGTACCTACCATTTTGGCGTGCGATCTAAATCCATTTAACACTTCATTGACGCCGGAGATTAGCTCTGTTGTGAAGGACTGATATCCAATCACATAATTGCCATCGCGGCGAGGCGTAAAGGCGAAGGAAACATCAGGTTTATCCCCTGCCATGGACCAGTTCACTTCAAAATCGTAATCACTTCCATTCATAGAATCGGTTAATACCGCCGTTTGGCTGTCGGGAAAAGTGATCCCGTCGAATGTAATCCAGCGTTTGTTCATCGTATCGTAGTAATTGGTTCGGCTCCCTGCATTCCCATCCAATAAAACCCATTGCTCCTCAAGTCTTTCCGACACATTATTTATTGGCATCCAGTTTCCTGTGTCCGTGTTCCTGTAGAACATGTCACGAACGATGGACTTGCCCCCATCCCATGCTGCTTCATAGAAGGTCGCCTTATAGTTATCATTTTCGATGCTGCCCTTTTCCGTGTAACTGAGATTCGCTAATGTGCGGCTCCGCAGCGGGGGCAACAGCGGTGCTTGCTGCCTGATATTTCCTTCGAACTTGACTGCATCGGCCCGAGTAATAATCGTGCCCGTCGTAGGTTGCGTTCGAGTCAGCCTGACAAATTCGGAATCATCTCCACTAAATTCATACTCCCCCAAATCAACCCATCCGACCGATGGACCCGACGAAGGTCTAAGATCCATAAACTTGACATCCGTAATCCCGTTATGAACAATTTCAATCTTCACATTACTATCTGCTTTATCCGCCCAGTCAAGCTTATAGAACGATATTCTCGCCGTCCCTGCTTCCAAGCGTGGATTCCATGTGATGCTTCTACCTACGGCATCCGTATATTTTGAACTGGAATTATTGTATCCCTTCACTCCTGCGCTTGTGGTCCAATAAGGAGCGGAGAACCCGTTATTGGCGTTACCCGCATCAGGTGTCACAACATCATTGATCGTGATGCTCCCGTCATCAATGATAATCGTCTGATAAGGTAAGGTCTCCGCATAAGCGGCCCTTATTCCGATCAGGCTGAAAGGAACTACTATCGTCAACATGAAAACGATGAAGAAAAACAGCTTCCTTTTGACCATACAACTCACAGCCTCCCTTAAATTGATAACGCTTTCAAAATAATAATGCCCTCCTTTGTTCAAAGATCGTAAAGAAGCAATTAGCCTTATCCTTCTAGCTAATCCCGCTCCGTCGTTTTTATCATAGCATGCCATATCACCGTGAAATTTCTTTCATTTCAAGAATTTCTTATAAGATTTTAAGTAAAAAAAAGAAACCTACATTCGAATTGATCGCCCAATTGCAATCAGATAGAATGTAGGTCTTCCAAGTGGAAAAATCCATTATAATGGCGGCTGCACCAATAGCAGCTTTCCAATCTGAATGACCGTTTGATCATACCAAGCGGGATGCTGCCGAACATGCTCCATACTTCTTTCATTGCCGCTTGCCTCAAACACGGCCGCTTTGTCTGTCTTCTCGTGATCGATTTCGAAACGAACTGTATGTTTCCCATTCGGTAGCTCAGGTAAGAAAACATACTGATTTCGATTATGGTCGTTATGGGGTGTGAATCGATCGATAAGGAAGGGTTCCCCTCCATCCACCGACACCTTCAATCTGCCAGAATCCGGCCCCCCGATATCGAATAATCCGATGTGGGTCCCCTCAAACTCCACTGTGATCGTCTCTCCGGGATCGACTGCTCGCCATAGACCAGGAAATAACCAATCATACTCGCGCACTAAAGAGAAATCATCGGGGGTCATGTAAGACCATCCTGCGGAAAAATGAGTAAGACAATCCAATGGCAGCATGGTCGCATACTCCCAAGGGTTGGCCGGGACCAAAGTATTCTGAGGCAAGTGATGTTCGATCTTTCCCACGCGATCTCGAAGTTTGCTAATTTTCTCAAACGACCGGGTGATTGTATCCGTGTAAATCTGGTGTCCTTCGGGAATCGTCGGATGGATCGAATCACGCGTAAAAATAACGGCTCCGGGAATGGACACGTCTGCCCTTGAGGTGAAAATGAGCTTTCCATCCGAAACCAATTGACTGACTGCTACGCCCAGATGAATCGAAGGAATGCCGTAATAGTCCGCGACTTCCTCTTGCATAATAGCTCCCTTCTGGTATTCTCCAGACTGAAATAGGGCCACATCTCGCTCCTTCAGCGTGTATACGAACAGGATATCGGTAAACCGGCTCCGCTTGCGGATCTGTCGGACAATTCCTTCGATCCGCGCCTTGGACTCCGGAACTCCGCCATCGTTACCAACAAATTCAACAAACACGAGATCAGGCTGATGACGAAGTACATCTGTCTCCAAACGGGCGCAGCCCAGGTCCGATCCTGTCCCATCAATGCCTGCGTTCACAGAGCGGATATCCGCATTGGGATATTGTCCTCGAAGCCAATCCGCCGTCATGACCCTGTATCCTTTAGAGCGCGTATTACTGCCACCGAAATAAACGATGGTCACGGTTTCCCCATTTTCCAACTTCTGAATGACATTAGGCAGCCCTCTTCGAGGGAAGAATTCCTTCATCGCAACTTCACCTGGCCTCACTTAGCGTTTTAGGAGCAAAAAATTTTACAGCAAACACTTCATAATAAGGCGAACCATACGTTGCACAGAAATCAAACCGGATTCGGGTTACCCCTTTTGCATGCACCTGATGTTTATTCAACGAAAGATAATTCCCACGGATATTAATTTCACTCTCGGTTCCGTCCTCTAAGGTTAAAGTCACATCATAATCTTGGATAAGTGGCTCGATCGGATCGTCGAAATGCTCCAAATTCAGCTGCGAGTTGAACACAAGATGGATTTCATCCAGATTCTTGGGGCTTGCAAAACCAAATTCCAACCATTCCTGTCCTTCCGTACGTTCAGAAATCCAGCTGTTTGGCAGACCATAAGGTCTAGAGAAGCCGTTGACGACATTCTCAGGGCTATACATATTTTGGGATGGCAATAGGTCTTTGAAGCAAATGCTCTTATTGAATTTCTTCAGCCTGGACGGCTCTTCCGGTCTATAATGAAAGCTGACTGCCCCTGTTATTTTCTCTTCATTGCCGTATACGGCAAGGCTCGCCGGGCCTTCCAAAACGATGTAGACCTTGTCATCAGCCGGTTTCTCGCAGCCCAAGTCCAGCGTAATCCAGTCATCGTGACCACCTGAAATAACCAAGCGGTAGTCTTTCAGCCCGCTTGTGGGAATATAGTTTTCCTTCCGCTCCCCGCCAAACAGCTTCACTTGCAATGTTTCCGAATGCTCGGATCTATTTTTAATTTTGATCCGCACGCTTTCAGCCACGGATGTCTGAATCGGCAAAACCAAACATAACGCTTTCTCCAAGGAAATCTCTTCGGTTGGATGAAGATTATCATAGCTGCGCTGAGACGAGGCACGAATCGTTAATCCGTCAGCGAAATAAGGATCCAACTGCTCTTGAAGCCCTACAATCGTTTGCCCATCTCGAAGCAGCTGCGCTTGAAGCTCACCCATATGGGATTTGACTATGGCTGCAGGGTCGGCCTCGTATTTTAAGCATAAGGCAGCTGCCGTTCCTACGGCCTGCCCCATACAACCGCAGGTTGCCATGACCCTTGTCGATCCGAAAGCCACATGGGTAGCGCTTATATTGCGCCCAGCGAACATGAGATTAGGGATATTTCGTGAAAACAAGCTGCGGAAAGGGATATTATACAATCCCGGCACGAAATTCCACGCTGTAGCCGGCCCCTCATCGTAGATGCCTTTGTTCGCATGCAGATCCATATACCAGCCTCCGACGGATACCGCATCTTCGAAATGTGGCTTTGCTGTAAGATCGTTCTGAGACAGCATGTGCTCCCCGATAAACCGCCTCGACTCCCGCTTACCGGGAATCGGGCATACATAATCCAAGATGAGATTGTCCACATCATCAAACTCGCCGCTATTTTTGATATAATCCCAAATCCCGTACACCAATTTTCGCAGTTCCAATGCGATGTCTTCATTATTCTTGATAATATCCATATGTCCGCCGTATTCCAGCCACCACAGTCCGCCAAGCCCGTTGATTTTCCTCGGAAAAGACCGATGGTTTAAGCCTTTTCTGATACTATCGAAAAAGGCCAACTTCGTAATGTCATACGCAAAGCCTGGTCTTTTGTAAGGAACGGGATAGTCTACGTCACGGGCTTGAAACAGAATCGTATCGCCCATGGTGTAATGATCCGCCACTTCTGGAGCCAACTCCTCCTTATATTCATGCTTCGCCTCTCTTCCCCATCGGAAGTGAGCACCTGCTTGGTATCCAACAATTCCATCGCCGGAGCAATCGATGTAGGTTGGGCTTTCAAAACGAAATTTTCTTTCGGAAGCTAATTGAAGGCCCTCCACCCATTTAATTCTGCCGTTCTCCATGCCCGTTTCATGCACACATGTATTTAGGAACAGAGAAATGTTAGGCTCATCATAAACCATGTCGAGCAAGACCGTATCCGAAAGCGAAAGCATAAGCTTCTTGTTGTATAACGGATTATAATGAAAGATCTTGAGCTTGAGTTCTTCCACCAACCCGCCCTCGCGAGCATAATAGGATGGACTGTTTCCGAGATATGCCGACCCGTTGATATGAACCCTGACCTCGCTGCTCGCATTTCCCCCAAGAACCGGCCGATCATTAATAAGTGAAACCAGCAGCCCTTGGCGTGCGGCAGCAATGGCAGCGCATATTCCGGCAATCCCTCCGCCTACGACGGTTACATCTGCTTGTATAAGCTCCATTTTGATAACCTCCATGATTAGATGCTTCTATCATGGTAATGGTTTTGGTCCCCTTTTTTTTACATGATTTCGCGAAAAAATCATACATTTTTAGCATCCTTATTTGGTTTCGTAGCGTGTCATTTTTATCCGGTACTGCTTAGGGGTATCGCCCGTATATTCTTTAAATAGTTTGCAAAAGTAACCTTCATTGACGATGCCTACTTCCTCGCACAATTCCAATAAAGAATAATCCTGAACTTGTAAAAGTTCGAGAGCTAATTGGATTTTTTTACGGTTGATGTAGCTGATCACGCCTTCATTCATTGTTTTTTTGAATAAACTGCTAAAATACGATGGAGCTAGATTCACTTCCTCGGCAATCGCCTCGAGCGTTAAACGCTGTTTCAGGTTTTTCTCTATAAAATGCATAGCACTCATGATTTCTGCACGATGTAATAATTGGCCAGCGTGTACGTACTCGAATGTGAAGTCGCCAATATAGGCAAGCTGCTCCTGAAATGCCATATATTCCATAGGGAATTCTGCTGCTTCCGTGGGCAGCTTGTTCCCTGATTTAAACTTCTTGGTAATGTCTCTGTACAAGTCTCTGATCATTGGCGCCATGATGGATTTGTGGATTTTATGGTCCGTAACAAATTGGTTCAGATCGGCGAGTGCATTGTCCAGCTCTTCCTTAGAAATCTTTCTTTTCAAACATATCAGAAAATCAGCCAGCTTCTGCTGAAAGTCTGATTTTTTGTCATTATGATATTGGAACCGATGCATGGGTGTTTTTACTACTTTCTCTGTATGATAATAGAAATCGTCACTCACATTTTTAGCTTCCGTGTACGCTTGTTTGATCGATTCCCAGCCTCGGTATGGACCTCCAAAAGCGACGGATACCCTTTGATTCAAATATTGATGCAAATGGGAGACGATCTGCCCTCCCAAGGATTGGCAAGCATATTCCGTTTCCATATCACTGCGGTTATTTTCCCAGGATAAAAAGCCAATAAAACGATTATCGGACAGATCCGCAGCTACGCCACTGCCACCATTCATCACCGTTTCTTCGATGATATTCGTAATCGCATATTTCAAGATGTTTTGATCTGCGGCTGAGTATTCGTTTCGGAAACTTTCATACGTATTCATTTCAACGATGAAGCAGCAATAGTTGGCTTGAAAGAAATGAAACTGCATGCGATTGGCAAAATCCGATGCCCGATGAGAAGGAATTTCGCCTCTGATCAGCTCGTTAAAAAATTGCTTGCGGACTCTATATTTATTTTCAAGCACGGATACGTTTAACGATTGAAATTCAGCTTCTTTTTTCTTAAACTCATTTAAAATTCCGGCTGCCTTATCTAAAGCTCGATCCAAATCCACTTCCTTTAGCGGAACCTTTACAATGTACTCCAATACATTGGCATGAATAGCTCGCTGGGCGTATTCAAAGGACGAATAGGCGGTCAAAAGTATGTATTGGGTATGGGGGAGCTCCACCTTTAGCTGCTCAATCATGGAGATTCCATCCATTCGCGGCATAACGATATCGGATATGACGATATCCGGCTTAAGTTTTAAAATCTCCTCGATCCCATTCAGCCCATTATTCGCTTTTCCCACGAGAACAAATCGCCTATCCCTATGGGAGAGCTCATTAAAAAACAATTCCAATCTTTGAATGATTAGGTCTTCATCGTCAACAATGAAGCAGGTATAGTCTCTCACCATTATGCATCTCCTTTTTGCAAGTCTGCCGGGAATAAGGCGCGTACACGGGTTATTTCCTTAGGTATGCTAATGATTTGGAGCCCGAATTGCTCTCCGTAGTGAAGTCTTATTCGGCCATGAATATTATTTAACCCGATTCTTTTCCTTTTTACTTCCACATCACTCGGTTCTGAAATTAAAATATGCTTTATTTGATCAGCTGGAATGCCCTCGCCTTGATCAACGACTTCTATGATGACGATGCCGCCCTCCTTGTAAGCATGAATTGTAATCGGGCCTTCGATCCCCCCTCCGTTATAACCATGGAAGATACTATTCTCCACAAGGGGCTGCAGCAGCATTCGAAAAACCGGAAAATCCATTAACCCTGCTTCGATATGTTCAATCAAGTGGAAGTTTCTGTTATACCGGATGTTCTGGATCTCGATATAGTCCGCTACATTTCTTAATTCCTGGCGTAGGGAAACCTTCTCTGAAGCGTCATCTATTCCGTATTCCAATAATGAAATGAGCGACCCAATCACAACATCAACTTTCTCTATTTGTCCGAGACGTATAACATTGCTGATCGAACCGAGCGTGTTATACAGAAAATGAGGGTTTATTTGAGACTGCAGCACTTGGATCTCCAGCTTCCGCTCAAGCTCATTATGAAGCTCTGCTCGCCGAATCAGCTCCACAATTTGCTGCAGCATCCGATCGAAGGCTCGGGAAAGATCACCAAACTCATCATTTCGGTTAATCGTTATGGTCGTTGTGAGGAAGCCTTGCTCCACCCGCTTCATTTTTGTTTTGAGCGCATAGAGTGGATTCCTAATATATTTGGCAATAAAAAAAGAAATGAACAAACTTAAGAGAAGACCTGCAGCTAGCAGCTCGATATAATAGGTTTCCAGTCTGGACAAAGCTGCTTTCAAGCGTGATTCATCGTTGATCGAGATCATGGTCCAGTTGAATTTCTCCGTCGGTTTTTTCAGAAGGTAGACCGGAATGCCATCCTTGGTATGCAGTTGAAGACTTGTTTCTGTCGTATCCAGAATTTGTTCCGCTGACGTTTCTCCGATTGAAAACGTATGATCTTGAATATTCAGCAGTCCTTTATTCTCAGAAAATCCGGCAATAATTTGACCCGATGCGGTGATCAGAGCCAGATTCATTTGTTCCTGTTTATTAATCTTGAACAAGGTCTCTTCAATGGCATTTAGATCCAAATCTACCGCAATAGCCATAGGAAACGGAGCTCCGTTCAGATATCGAACCATCGTAACTGTCCAGCCGGAATACTTCGATTTGTAAGGATCACTAACAAAGGTAGTCCTTCTGTTCTTGTCAGCCGCATCAAACAAAGGCTCTCTTTCCGATAAGGGTTCATCGAATATTCGGGTAGGTGTACTTCCCCCTAGAATGGATAAATCGCTTTTGATCAAATAAATATTACTGACGTAATTACTGTTGAGTTCATACAGCTCTCTTAATTGCTTTTTAATCACTTCCGTATTGTCAATGTTGGCTTTCACCGATGTTTCGACCGAGAACAGGATCGTCTGGAAGGAGGAAAAATTAACGGTGAAATACTGGTCTACCTTGTCAAGTATTTGGTTGGTGTAATAAAGGTCATTGGTTCTTATTTCCTTTTGGACATAGCGATAAGACAATTGACTTATCAAGATGATGCAGCTTAATACAAATGCAAATACGATAAAAAATAATTTTAAAGGCAAGCTGAATCTTCTTCGCATCGATCATCTTCCTTTTACTTCCATAGTAAACTAAGAATAGCATATGACAATAAAGAGAGGGGCTACGAATAGCCACTCTCTTCGTTTATATTTTACTTGATGATGCCGGCTTCTTTAAATTGCTTGATTGCTGAGTCCTTATATTTCTGCATGTCAAACTTGGTATCCAGCGTTTGGAGGAAATTGTCCCAGCTCGAAAGAGGCTCTTTGCCCGTCATAAATTTGACCAAGCTTTCATTAATGAAACGTTGGCGGTCAGCATCCAAGGTATCGCTGGGGTCTGGGGTCAATAAATTTCCGGGCAACGTTGGCCCCACATATTGCTGATTGTTCTTGAATGCTTCCGCCGTCTTCGGATTCTGGAAGCTAAAGTACTCAGCATCATCACCACGGCGCGGCATTCTATAATGATCGACCCACAGGTACTTTTCTTTCATTTCCTTCGATAATTCGGAGGTTTTATTTTTGATCTTGCCGTCCACCACATCCCAATGAATCCCTTTAATTCCGTATGCAAAGTTCGGATAGGCTTCTTCGTCCGTAAAGAGATAATTCAGCATGGACAAGATCCGAATGATTTTGTCCTTATCCGCTTTCGCGGATATGGCCCATGAATTGCCTTGGAACGATTTTCTCTCTACAATTTGATCACCGTAAGGACCTTTCATCGGAGGAATGACGATCCATTCCGGCACCTCTCCACTGATTTCTTTCATTTTCTGCTGATAATCCGGCTCCAGCCTCCGGGCATCTCTGATCATAAAGCCAACTTTACCCTTAAATAACTTCTGGTCCAACAACTCAGGCGAATTCATCGTCACCCAGTCTGGGTCTACCACATTGGCTGCCATCATTTTATTAATGTAAGCAAGCGCCTCTTTCATTTTGGGATCGATAAATAGGAACACCGGTTCATTATCTTTCACTTCAACGGCTGAAGGAGGATTGACGCCAAACATCCACATCAAGCTATCGAAGCCGTAGGTTTGCAGATTGCCTTCTTTATTCATACCGCCGATGAATCCGTACGTATCGTTTTTGCCATTACCGTCCGGGTCTTTCTCTGTAAAGGCTTTCATAACTTCGAACAGCTCATCAGGTGTCGTTGGCACTTCCAAATTCAGCTTTTTCAGCCAATCGTTGCGGATGAAGAAGCTTCGGCTGATACCGTTTACATTATCATAGCCTGGAACTCCAATGGTTTTTCCTTGATAGGACATCGCTTCCCAGGAGTCGTCGCTAAAACGTTTCTGTAATTCAGGAAATTGATCCAGATACGGTGTCAAATCCGCAAGAACGCCTTGGTCATAATATTGTGCGAGATCAGCACGGCTCTTCAAGAAGATCAAATCTGGAATATCCCCACCTGCAATGAGCGTATTCAGTTTGGTTGTTGCCTGCCCAGCTTGAGGAATCATCATATCCAAGTCGATGTTCATCTCTTTTTCTAACATTTGGCGTTGAATATCTTCATCACGTGGGGGTATCGGAGCAGCAGCATTGAAAGTACCTTGGTTAAACATTGAAATTTTCATTTTGGTTTCAAATTGGCTGGACTGACCTTGCGAATTACTCGAAGCTGTCGAGGTAACTTCTCCCTGTTCCCCACATCCTGACAATACCGTTCCTAAACCAACTATTGCCGTCAGAATAGCAAATGAAATCTTTTTACGCTGCATATTGACCTCTCCTTTTGCTTATATATTATCACGGTTTCCCCGTAATAACTTAGGTTGCAATTCCTTTTAACCTTTAACTGATCCCAAGAGCACACCTTTGGTAAAATGCTTCTGCATAAATGGATAAACCATCAAAATCGGAACCGTAGTCACGACGACAGCGGCCATTTGCACAGCGAATGTGCTAACTGCTCCGGAATTGGCAATCGAATCCGCGCTTTGTGTGGAGACGTTAAGCAGAATGTTGCGTAAGACAACTTGAAGTGGCATGAGGTTCGAATCATTGATGTAAACAATAGCATCGAAATAACTGTTCCAATGGCCGACGGCGTAAAACAAGGAAATGGTGGCAAGGACGGGCAAAGACAGGGGTAAAATGATCCGCCATAACGACTGAAGCTCACTTGCACCGTCAACCCTCGCTGATTCCTCGATTTCGCCAGGCAATTGCTCGAAAAAGCCTTTAATAATCACCAGATTAAATGCACTAATGAGATTTGGAATAATCAATACCCACGGACTGTCTAGCAATCCGAGAGAGCGGATTAGTAAATAAGTTGGAATTAACCCCCCACTGAACATCATGGTAAACACAATGAATAGTAAAAACGGACTGCGACCCGGCAAATATTTTTTGGATAACGGGTACGCCGCGATTACCGTAAAAAACACATTTAACGCAGTGCCTACAATCGTTCGAAACAATGTAATTTTATACGCCTGCCCGATACCATGAGAAATGAATACTTCTTTATAGGCTATAAAGGTAAAGGATTCTGGTATAATAACAATCCCTTTTCTTAACACTTCCGATTCTGGCGTCACTGAGACAGCAACCACGTATAGAAAGGGTAGTAAGCAAAGTAGGGATAGAAAAATAAGAATCACATAAACGACGGCTTGCCAGACTTTTTCCCCGATTGTCAAATTGATCATTTTAAAAACCACCTCACCAAATTTGCCCATCGAATTTTTTGGCGAGCTTATTCGCTGCCAACACTAAAACAAATCCGATGACAGCTTTAAACAATCCTACAGCAGTAGCCAAGCCAATCTTAAGACGCTCCAACCCTTCACGGTATACCCATGTGTCGATAATGTCGATCTTCTCCTGGTTAAAGGTGTTGGCAAACATGAATATTTGGTCAAAGCCAGCATCCAGAATATGGCTTAATTTAAGGATCAGCATCAGAATAATGACACCTCGAATGCCGGGTAAAGTGATATGCCAGAGCTGTCTCCATTTGGAAGCGCCATCCATTCGAGCTGCTTCATATAAGCTTGGATCGATTCCTGCTAATGCTGCAAGGTACAATATCGCTCCCCATCCAATATCCTTCCATACTTCAGATAAGATGATCAGCAGTCTGCCCCAGGCAGGTTCCGTTAGAAATGAGATGGGTTCAACACCAATTTCCTTCAAAATCATGTTAAAGAGACCATCCCCTGGGGCTAATAATGCCACCAAGATTCCATAAACAATGACCCATGACAGAAAATGAGGCAAATAAGTGATCGTTTGTACGATTTTCTTAAACCATTGGCTATAAACTTCATTGAGGAGTAAAGCAAGTACGATGGGAGCGGAGAAACCGAACAATAGCTTATACAGCGATATAACAATCGTATTTTTCATGATGTCCCAGAAATAAACGCCGTTCATAAAATCCGTAAAATTTTTAAGTCCCACCCACGGGCTATCCCATAGTCCCAAAGCCAGGTTATAGTTTTTAAAAGCAATCATGATTCCCGCCATAGGAATGTATTTGAATACGGCAAAGTAAACTAATGCCGGCAATAAGAGAGCATACATCACTTTATACTTTTGTAACGTTCTTATCCATGACTTCCGCTTTTTGGAGAGGGGAATGGCGTCCGCTGCCAATTTTGCTTGCATATCATCACCTCATCTTTGTTTGTAGTTGTATAATAGCACCCCCCTACCGGATAAATTTCTGAAATTTCAAGAATTTCTTATAAGATATTTAGTAAGATCCATGGTTTCATCAAATCCACTAGAACATATGTAGCGTTAGTTGATAAATAAATCATGCAATAAAACAGCAAATAAACTAAAAGTACGATTATCCTAAAAATAAAAACGCCGCCTTATAGGCGGCAAAACTTCAATTTACGCCATACATCTGTTCGCATCAGATCAGAGGCGTACCTTTTTGGAAACAGAAAGTCAAACTGCTCCCGGAATATATCAGCCCGGTGCGGATGGTTGAGATGCCCGATCGTTTTGATTCGAAGTTTCCGGCATGAGGATTTAGCCTTCTTCCCTCCGGACACCACTTTCATACCGGGGAAAAGATCGAAGACAAGCTGCAGAATAGTTATTCCCCAATCCAAATCCTCTCTCTAAGAAGTTCGATTCTTACCTTGTCCTTCAAAGGGGTGTAGGGGAAACGCGTTCCACATCACCGATGAGCAGCTTAAAGTCTCGACGGAACCCCAAATGACGGTCGCAGACCCCTCTGACTGGTGACCCTGTACAACAAACCGCACCTTATCGACCTACTATCCATCCATCACCAAATTTATAACTCAATTTAATTACTAACTTTAATTAGAAGCAACCATGGCATGTTATATTTTAGAATAGTGTAGGAATTTGACATGAAACAGCATCAATAAATCTTGGATCAAACCCATAATAAGTCCAATATGCCCCATTCCATCGATAACCTGAAGCTTCACCGTATTCAAGCCGGGTTGGGTAAAACCAGAATCTCTCCCCGTTCAAAAGCCAAACATAAGTGTATTGAAATAAGCAGTCAACTATATAAGATACAGCAGGTTTTTCTGGGATGAATGTAGGGGGAGGAGATTGTGGCACTAATGACATTTGACTTCACTCCTTATAAAAGAGATTTGTTTGTATAATTGCGTTTTTTCTTCCAAGCTCTTTCGTTTTCCCATATATAATACGTAGGCGAATAACTAAATGACTGTGCAAATGCCTAGTTCAGAGAAAACCACAACGGCTCCCTGTCCCTTTTCACCAGTTTCCTTTTCAATTTCGATCTATTCCGGAAATAAAGAGCTCGCCGATAAACGCATGGCAAGAGTGAGCCCTACCTCAAAATCACACTCAATTCGGTCCATTTTCCATGCCGATGCATCTCGACTTTGCAGAAGATCCACATGAAAAAGCTACACCGATTCGCCTTGGTTTTCGAATTGGGCGCAATGAATTGTTAAGATTGCTTGAACTCTATAAAAATATTGGTGTAAATCACCTTTTCTTTGCTCTTTTTGATAGTCAGCGTCCGGCTGATGAGGTGATCCAAGAACTAGGAGAATACGTATTACCGTACTTTCCGCCGCACAAAATCGAAAAAACATCATCGGATTGGCCCAAATCCTGATAGCGATTTTCAAGTTGTGAATTTATGAATAGGATGACAAAACACCCGGATATATATCCGGGTGCTTTTTATAGCCAAGTTTTTAAGTGGGGATCATTATATAAAAGAGGCAGACTGAGATTACCTTCTCTTTGTTAGTTGTTGACCAATACTATTTTCCCTTTTGACCTGCCTCTTTGATTAGAGAGATGCGCACGCTGGACTCCCTTAACCGACATAGGATACACTTCGCTAACGATCGGCTTGAGTTTACCCATTTGTACCAAATGAGCAATGTGGTTAAGGTTGGCAGCGTCCGGAGTCCAAAGCGTGAAGATAATGTTATATGACGTACTTGCCTTCCTGAATCACCACTGAAATACGATACTTCTCTGACATCATTGATCTCACTTATAAGATTGGCTTTCGGATTCCTTCAACTAAATAATATCTTACAAATTTAATATAATAGACTCATTATAATTCATGTCCTGTATATCCTTTTTCTAGTATCTTTCACTTGTTATTGGGAACAATTGGATTTCTTTAAATATTCATGTTTCAAGATACTCATCATTATACGATCGACATATTGACCATTTTTATAGACCTCATCTCTTAGTATGCCATCCTTCTTGAAACCAGCCTTTTCATAACTCCGAATAGCACCAGGATTATCAGCATCTACCGTCAAATACACTTTATGAAGGTTTAAACGCTCGAACGCAAAATCCAGGACAACACTTGTCACTTCTGTTGCATAACCTTGCCCCCATACCATTTTGTTCCCAATCCAAATACCAAATTCAGCATGCTTGGACCAAGGATGGATCTTAAACAATTGGGTACTGCCAATCGGGATGCCGTCTTCTTTTATTATGGTAAAATAGACAGCTGATGAATCTGTTTGCGCGTACCTCCGTGTACGTTCTCTGACCACTTCCGGTGTTAGGGGCATACCACTTCCTGATGGTAACGTTCGGTTAACTACAGGATCGGACAGCCATTCATATCGTAGTTCCCAATCTTCTTCAACAACAGGTCGTAATGTTACTCGTTGTCCGTATAGCATATTTCCCCTCCGTGTACCTAGATAGTTAATTATTTTAGCCCACAATTATGGGTATACCATTTGTATCATAATAATGAATTTCATCTAAGCAAGTATGTTATATAATGTGCCCGCATTGACGAACCCTCACCGACTTAAGCTACCAACGGGAGCGGCCGCGATGCGGTTGTCGGTGCAGGGTTGTCGCCTGGTTCCACTTCCCTGAAATGCCTCTCGGCGACCATAGGGCAGCTTTCTGGCCCGCAGCGTGAATACAGTGTTATATGATGGGAATGCCTTCTTCGAGTTTAGGACAATTGCTTTACCCAATTTGGTATGTGATGACCAAAGTATTTAGTAATCTTCTCAGCTTCTGTTAATACATACTTGATACCTTGGTCATTTAAAAACCAGTTATTCTTGCTTATTCTAAAATCATCTTGCTTTACTTGGAAAACTATATTTGACGGGAATACTGTTTGATAAGTCATTAACGCACGTCTTGAGAAAAATGATTTACAAACTATAATAGCTCGAGTGACCATAATGTTATGTTCTTTTAAGACTTGCCATGAGTTTCTTGCATTATCGAATGTGTTCTTAGCTTGATCCTCTTTAAGAATTGCCTCTTTAGGAATTCCAAGTGACAAACCGATGTCTCTTTGAAATTCCCATTCAGTGATTGTTAACTTAGAATTATTACCACCGGATGGAAGTATATATGGTGCTAATCCAGATTTATATAAATCACATGCAATCTTCATCGGCTTTGTATGACTTCCTCCGGGAACAAGGATGACATCTGCCGGTAAAAGCTCTTCTTCTTTTACAAATACTAGTTGAGTAATGCAATCAAAAGGATATTGCTTCAAGGTAACACCTCCAAATATGCATTCCTTTCATATAACGTTTTTATATTCACGAAACCTCACCGGCCTAAGTGAGCGAAGGGAACGGCCGCGACGCGGTTAGTCGGTGCAGGGTTGTCTGGCTGAATCTGCTACTTTAGGTAATGCTTCTCGCGGACCGAGGGGCGACAGCCCTGAGGCGTGAATGCGATGTTATATGATGGAAAGTCCCTCTTCGACTTAACTTACAAAATCATCTCGTATGATTGAATAAATCTTAACATCTTGAAAATCGCCCTTAGCAAATATATGTCTTCTAAGCAGACCCTCATATTGCATTCCAGACTTCTCCATAACTCTCGCCGACCCTAAATTCAAGGGATGGCAGCGAGCTTCGATTCTAACCAGTCCAATATCATGGAAGCCAAAAAGAATGATTCTTCTGATAACTTCACTCATATATCCCTTGTTCCAATAATCATAGGATAATACATATCCTAGCTCTGCTTTTTGGTTTCGATTGTCCCAACTTACAAAGCTGCAACTGCCAATAAGCTTATTGGTAAGTTTATCTTCGATTCCCCAAGGGCCGACTTTTTGACTCTCGTACCGGCTATGTACAAAATCAATGAAATGATTAGTATCATCAAGCGACTGATGAACATCCCAAACTGTGTACTTTGAGACTTCTGGATTCTTACAGTAACTAAACATATCATTCTGATCTTCATAAGTTATTTTCCTTAATCGGGTTCGTTCAGTTTCTAATACCGGAAATGGTTCAAAATGTTCCTCTAACTGCATATCTGCACCTGCTTTCAGTTAATCGTATGCCTGGCTTTCATATAACGTTCGGCATTCCTGACGTTCAAGCGGCTTAAGTGACCAAAGGGAACGGGTCGTCAGACTTAGCCGGTTGGATGTGTCGCCTGATTCCACTTCTTCGAAAATCCCCTTGGCGACCAAGGAGCGACACCGACGATGCTGAAATGCATTGTTATGTGATGTTATCGCCTTCTATAAATACTCTTTCAAAATCTATTAATACGTATCGTCAATTCTTATATATCCATTTATTTGTTCTATAGTTCTTTGAAATATTCCTGATTTATTATAATAATTCCCTTCTGCTGTTATTATTTTACCCTGTTCTATTTTTACTACCACTCCGATGTGATCGTTTAGTCCATTCCCTACAATGTTATCAAATATTATAAGATCCCCTTGATCTGGAAGGAACGACTGATCACTTTTATGATGATAAAAACTATATATTTGTCCCCATTCTAACCAAGCTTCTACCCATGCAAAATTACGTGAAACCGGCTCTGGATATCGTACTGGTAACTTCACGCCTGCCTCAGTACAGCAATGATATACAAATGCAGCACACCAATCGAAACCAATATTCGGGTTATCTCTTGGAAAACATCTAAGAATTGGTTCTAAATCTGGACCGTATTTATCTTTATTTCCTATCAATGGTCTTGAAGCTAATTCTTCTGCTATTTTAGCTAGAATTTGTCTTCTACTCACCGATTATTCCTCCTTGGTTTTAACATTAGCGATAATTTCATATAACGTACTTGCATTCACGACGTCTCACCGACTTAAAGGCCGGAAGCCTGGCTGCCGCTTGCCGGCAGTTAGTCTGTGCAGTTGTGTCTGCTGAAATACTTCTTCGAATTGAACCTGCTTCCCTGTTTTTGCTTCAGCTTCTTGGTAGACCAAGGAACGGCGGAGCCGGCCCGCAGCGTGAATGTTGTGTTATGTGGAGTTCGGACCTCTTTGAATTTGCATGCAAAAGTGCATTTTAGAATTATCCTATTTTGTCTTTAATTACAGGCAATAAATAATCAAGAATTACTTTTTGTCCCTTTTCTAGTGGTGTGCAATATCTATCATACGTGTAGATATCACACCAATAAAAGTTCTCATGATCAATTTTATACCCTGTTTTCTCTATCGCTTCGGAACAAATAAAGTATCCAAAATCAATAATATCATTAAGATTATCAGCTTCGATCCATATTTTTGCAACTGTTCCAGGGGATATATTCTCTGCATACATTTTTTCTGGAACAGGTGCATCAAGCTCTACAAATTTACCTATGATGTATTGGAAATTATCTTTTCCAACAAAACTACTCATATGTCCAAGTCCAATATAATCATCAATATCTTTGCAAATCCATTTCTCGATTTCAGAAAATCTGTCAAATAAGTTTTCGTTAAATGCTACGCCCCAGCATTCTTCTCCAGCTTTTTGAAATGAGGTCATTTTCATCATTCCCACAATTTTTCGAGGGCCATATTCAACATACTCAATTTTTTTAAGTTCTGCCATAATTCGTTTTCCTCCAACAATTCTTATATTTGTAAAGGAGGCTCGAGGATATTCAATTAGCTTTACTCCGACCTTCCTCATACCTGAAGGTGAAACCTTGTGGTGCTGATTGAATGCTCTTGTAAATGAAGCATGGGAATTAAACCCGTACTTCATAGCAATGTCTATAATTTTATCACTGCTATTTTTAATATCGTAGCCCGCTAAAGTCAATCGGCGTCGCCTTAAATATTCAGCTATTGTTATTCCTGTAATATATACAAAAATGCGCTGAAATAAGGGAGATGGACAGCATGCAATTTTAGAAATGACACTATAATCGACTTCATCTGAGCTAGGAATTATGTTCTCAAGATATTCCACGACACCCTCGAAAGCTTTAAAGTTATCCATTAGCCACCTCCTTCAATTTCAATTATAAGAATTTTTAGCTATATAACTTTACAAAAAATGTACAAATTATGTTAAGAAATAATCACGCTTCGCGCTTATGTATTGGACGCTCGTTTCTTACGTAAATGTCTATTTATGGTTTCCCGAATATCACATAACGGTTTTGTGTTCCTGACGTCGATTCTCCTTAGATTAGCTCTTATCTTAGGAGAGTCGATGTGTCTACCTGAATCTGCTTCAATGAAATTCCTCAGGCAGACCGAGCGACGACAGTCGCGAAGTTGGAACACTTTGTTATCGGATGTCTTCGTCTTCCTGAAATACTCTACAAAACATCTTTGTACTCATTCATTATCCTCGTAACAAATTCTGTCTTTCCTTCAGTATAGGCTTTGCGATTGTTTCTAAATTTATTTGATAGTTGGATCTTCAAATCTGTGTATTCAGATACCAATAAGGGATGCCTTCTTAATATGTCTCGGAACATTAAATGTCTTTTTAGTTCGTCACTTTCTCTATTGCATACGTATAGATGATGTTCGTGCTTCACATATCCTTCACTACTGTAAGGTACATAAACGTCCTTTCTTGCAAATGCTTCTCTATTCTTAATTCCTAAATCACCTTCGTGGACATATCCCAGTTCTTCTAGCTTCTTGATTACCTCTGACAGGTACTCCATAGATTCAATTACTACATCAATATCAATGATTGGCTTGGCTGCAAGGTACGGCACCGATGTACTTCCAACGTGTTCAATTCGAAATGCTAGACCATTAATTTTATTTGATAAAATTGATTCTATTATATTGAATGCTTTTGGCCATTCTTCATTGTAATCTTCAATAATTACAGGCTTTTGATCCTTCATCGAAATTCTCCTTATATTTGATTTATATTTACGAAGATTTCCTATAACGTTTTAGTATTTACGAACCCGAAAGGCTTAAGGTGCGTCAGCACCGGGTCGAAGACTTAGCCTTGCAGGGTTGATTGCCTGACTGCGCTCCTGGCTTCTTATCTTCCGGCAATCCCAGGAGCCTTAAGGATCCGCCGCATGATTACAATGTTATATGCTGTTGCTGCCATCTTCGATAAACAAGTTAGATCCTTATATCAATGATTTTATATATTCTATTGCTTCTTTAGATACGTAATTAGATAGGTGATTTACTTGTTTCGATTCTATAAACATCCTTACTAGTGTACTGCTTGTATTTAGATGATCAGTTTTTGGAGTTAGATATACTGTTTCTGCCGTGCATATTTTACTATTGTATTGTTCTAATTTTATTTCATGGTCTAAATCTGTTGAGCCTCTAATACCTCTAATAATTACATCGATATTTTCATCATTCACAAAATCAGCAACTATTCCATTATGTTGAATTATCTTAACGTTTTTCAAATGATTTGTAGATAGCAATACAATTTTGCATTTTTGTTCTGCACTAAACATATGATTTTTTTGAGAATTCTGGGCAATAACAACAGTCACGGAATCAAATATTCTTGTTGCTCGTTCGAGTATATTTAAATGTCCTAATGTAAAAGGATCGAACGATCCTGGATAAACTGCTTTCATAACTCATCTCCAATTTTTTAGATTTGCAGCAATTGCATATAACGTTCTCGTATTCACGAAACGACCCAGCCTTAGATAGCTCTTATCTTAGGCTGGGTCGTTTATTGTCTGAGCATCTCCTTCGATTATTCATCTGACAACCAAGGGACCGCAAGGTATCGCAGCGTGAATATTATGTTAAGTGAAGTCTCCCACTTCCTGAATAGCTTTCATAATTATTGGTTTTATTTCTTGCAAATTTCTTGTAGATACTTCCCAAATGATGCTTTCATCAATACCGAAGTATTCATGAATCAAGATGTTCCTTAGCCCAATCATATTCCTCCATGGAACTTCCTGATACTTTTTCTTTATTTCATCATTAATGTTTCTAGCCGCTTCTCCAATTATTTCTAGATTTCGTACTACTGCATCCAAAAGCATTTGATTTGATAAAAAGTCCTCATACCCAACGTTCAAGAGATACGATTCTATCCGATGAATTGACTCTAAAATGTCCATTAATGAATTTATTGGCCGTTTCACTGATATTGTACCTCACTAAGTATTTCATCCTTCATATAAGGTTTAATGGCATTAGGAGTAACAAGATCAATGTGGCGGTTAAATATAGTCTCCAAATAATGCTTCAGCTCCAGGAATTCAAATCCAACAGGACGAGAAAATTCAACTAACAAATCAATATCACTGTTTTCTGTCTGTTCATCACGAGCAAAGGAACCAAATAGTCCGATCTTCTCGACATAAAAATGTTCCTTCAAATAATGCTTTTCGGATCTCAATTTATTTTCAATATCTTCTCGCTTCAATGAACTTCCCTCCTCTGAATCATTATTATGCTTTCATTATAACCTAAAGAGTTATTTTTGGTTCCTAGTGTCTTACGGGAGATTTCACTTAACGTTCCTGTATTCACGACGTCCGACGAAGTCGGATGTCTGCTGAGTCCGCTTCCCTGAAATCCATCCAGCAGAACAAGGCTCCGTTAGGAGCCGCAGCTTGAATATTATGTTAGACGACGGAATCTCTTCATGAATCGACCTTCACTATGTATCTTCAGCAGGTACATATTCAATCAAATCAGATAATTTGCAGTTAAATGTATCGCATAGCTTGAATAAGGTTTCTAATTTTGTTGTTTCTATATTGGTTTCCCTGTATAACTTGTTAATTGAATTCCGACTTAATCCTGATTTCGCCATCAATTCAGTTATATCATCTATTCGATGCTCTGCCATAAGTTCTCTTATATTACACTTGATAATGCTCATTTTTTCCCCTCCATAATTCCATCTTATCTCTCTTACCAGCAATCATCAACGAAAAGCGAAGTATTAACTCTATAAAGTTAAAAAAGGAGGTCTAACATATGGTTAATACATTAGATTCATTAGCAGAACCACTCATAAGAATACGATTGGAATTACTCTACACTGAACTTTCAGAACATCATACCGAATACAGTCAACTTACTTTAGAAACTGATCAATATTTCAGAACGCTTCGTGATGCTTTACCCGATCAACTTCAACATACAGCTTTTCTTTACGAAGACGCTCAGATTTCTCTCCAGTCCATCCTAGAAAGAAGTATTTACATACAAGGTTTCAAAGATGCTCTACAACTCTTTTGTGAGTTACAGAACTCTGGCATTTAGAGGGTCTTCCGACCCGCTGTTCTATTATTATTGATTCTATCGTATAACGTTCCCGTATTCACGACACGAGCCGGCCTTAGATAGCTCCTATCTTATGTCGGCTCGCGTGTCGTCCGAGTTATCTTCTTCGATTATTATACATCTGGCGACCAAGGGGCGTAAGCCCCGCTGCGTGAATACTGTGTTATATGATGTTAATTCTGGGGGGACTTCTTCGAATACACTTCCAAAGCATTTCTTATTATCTTCTTATCTATACCACTTACGTTACCGATTCGTTCAGCCCATTCTTCTATAGTTTGAAGTTTTTTCTCAATCTGCTTTCCATCCATTGAACTAAAGAAACTAATATAGTTGTCAAACTCCCAATGGATTACGTGACTATCAGTAAAAATTCTCCTTTCAACAAGTGCTGTCCTTAGAGTACGTTGAGTCTTCTCACCCTCAGCGATTAATCTTTCATCCGATATAGGATCTAAGATATACTTTTGCTTACTTTCTTTACCGTTCGGTCTTCTATATGTCACTAATAGGCTATTCACTTGTGATTCCAATTTTACTTGTGCACCTGGAAAGAAGTTATCAATGAACTCTTCCGTATAATCTTCATTATTTTGTTCTATTAATATCGGTTCAATCCACTGATCACCTAAATCACATAAGTACCTATCTCCATTCTCGTTTAATACAACCACAGCAACGTGGGAGTCTGGAGTTAATATTGCATAACTAGTAAATTTCTCTTGTCTGAATTCATGAATTAACCACATTGCTAAATCAAAACAATTTCCTGAAGTTCCATACTGCCCTCTATGTGTTTTCATTTGTTCAATTGTTCGTTGTTTAAATTCCGAAGCTAATTGAAAATACCAAGCTTTTGTTATTGTTTCCATGGGAAAATTGTCAAACTTCCTCCAAATACTAAGTACATCTTGGGTAGCCCTCAAATCCCTTCCCCCCATAATTAATTTCATTTAACGTTCCTGTATTCACGACTCAGCGTATGCTGAGTGTCCGGCGAATGCAGGACCCAGGGCGTATGCCCGCAGCGTGAATATGATGTTATAAGATGTTAGCTTCTTCTTCGATTAATCTAACTTTTAATTTGTTTTTTGATGCCTTTAAAAAGTATTCCGTATTCATGTATAAGGGATGTACTGGATAGTTCACATCCATAAGCGTGCCTTTATAATTCAATTTATTTACAACTATTGCTTGAGGATACTTTTTAAATAAATCCTTTTGCCGTTCTAAGGCTATATCTAACTTGCCCCAAGCAAAAAATACGAAATCATAGTTATTTAATAATTCTCTGCACTTAAACATTAGATGATCTATTCCGTTTATGCTTTTTGCGTATCTTTTTGCCTTATCACTGTCTTTCTCACGAATATTAAATATGTTTTCAATATGAATGGAATATTGATTTGGAAATGTAATTCCATTGTCTTTGTAAGCTTTTCGAATCATACCCATAACCTTTTTCATTGTATTATCAGGCATTGTGAGAACCAGCTCTTCAGTTTCATATTCAGAATTTTCGAGCCTATTAAAAAGAAGGTCATCAACAGGTCTCGCGTTTCCTGGATTCATCATTACAATCAAACCTATTGCCTTCCCAGCACCGTTTGTAGAACGAAATTCTGTATGATGTCTGAATATTTTTATCCCTTGATCCGTTTGCTTTGAAACAAAGTGAGCATAGGTTTCCATTGAATTCCCTCTCTTTATGCCAATTTCTTATAACGTTATTGTGTTCACGACGCCCCACCACCTTAAGTCCCGTAAGGGACGGCCGCAATGCGGTTAGGTGGTGCAGGTGTGTCCGGCTGAATCCGCTTCTCTGCTACTGAAATGCCTCTCTGATTCCACTTCTAACTTCGTGCGGACCGAGGGCGAATGCCCGATGCGTGAATATTGTGTTATAAGATGTCCCCGCTTTCGAAGCGTTACTCATTAGTTCTTTCGTATAGTCAATGGCAAAGGTAATCCTTCAGTTTGCATCTCGTCGTCTTCAATATGTCTAACTTCTTTTACAACATATTTCCCTTCATAAAAAGCATACTCTACCTCTAAATAACCAGCATACTGTTCTGTTCTTCCATCTCCAATTCTCACGCCGCCAATTAATTTCCCATTGACCACCTTATAATTTATCCAGTCGTCATAATATGCCTTTAAGTCACCATACTTAGATGTTTCATAAATCAATCTATCCTCTAGATATACTTGTTTTCCTGAAAATCTTATGTTCTCTGTGATGATTTCTTGTATAGGTTCAACGATGACTTCGGTCGAATTGATTGCTATTACATGCGCTTCCGAAAGAATAATTCCAGTTCCATGATCAAAAATGTTGATAAAGACAATTTCATTTTGATTATCTTGATTAATATCCTCATAGTAAATTATTGGATCTCTCAAAGAACTTTGATTCCATTGAAAGGGTCCGGCTTCACCCTCATTATTCCTAATAATAAAATCTGAAATCTTATCACCATGTTCAGATAATTTTCCAGTAATATGAATATCATGGTATTCATTAATGAATTCAATTGTTTTGCTTACTTCAACCAATTGTTCAGAATCAATTGTTTCTCCATTTTCCCTTATTTTCTGTTTTGACTACTTCTTCACTACATCCAACTAGAAAGAGAAGAATTAAATGAATTAAAAGATATTTTTTAATTTTTCTTTCTCCCTTCAGATATTGAGTTTTTGTATGGTTTGCGGGGATTTATTATAACATTCCCGTATTCACGAACCCGAGAACCTTAAGCCCCCAACGGGGGCGGCCGCGACACGGTTAGGTTCGCAGGGTTGTCCGCCTGATTTGCTTCCCTGCTAGTTGCCTCGGCGGACCAAGGATCGGCTTCAGCCGATCCGCAGCGTGAATATAATGTTATAAGATGTCGGCGCTTCTTCGAATCACTTACAAATCAGCTTTACTGGGTTTCCATCCGATCTTTTGACTCCATGTATTAGCCTTCTTTATAATATCCCATACGATTTCAGTCTTAGCGTCTACATATTGTTCTCTTTGATCTCTATACCGGTTTGCTAATTCATACTTCGTCCTGGAATATTGATCTCTATCATCTTCATGAGTTCTTAAGTAATCTCGAAATAATAAATTGAATTGTTCAGACCAGCTACCTGCTTGCCTTACATGAATATGAGTTCTACTCATCCCAGGTGATTCTCTGAAGTACCTCTTAGTCAAATCATCATTATCCGAACGATATCGATATCCTAAAGATGCAAGTCTGGATATGATTGTCTCTATATTGCCTAAATTCCTTACAGATATCTGAATATCAATGATGGGCTTAGCTGCCAAACCAACTACTGACGTCGATCCAATATGATCAACTCTATGTACGTCAGAACCAATTTTCTTTACAATCTGAGTTCGTAATTCATTAAAGAGATTTGGCCAACTATCGTTGTACGGCTCAATTATCACTGGATCCTTCATCGAAATCACCAACTCAAATGATTTTTTACGTTCATCTCCGATTTCTTATAACGTTTTGTATTCTCGACGTCCCACCGACTTAAGGCGACGAAGTCGCCGGGCGTGATGCGCTTAGTCGGTGCGGATGTGTCCGCCTGAATTAGCTTCCTCGAATTGTCGCCGCGGTGGACCGAGGGCCGAATGACCCGATGCGTGAATATGGTGTTATGCGATGCCCTTTCCCTTATTGATTAACTTACATATATTCAATTGATTATCTCTAACAACCGAAAAAAGCAGCATCACTACTATATAAGCTCCTGATTTTAATTAGCATTAATCAGTTCTACGATTTCGGTTTGATTTGTTTCAATAGCTCTGTCCAAAGGACTTCCATTATAAGATAATACTTTCCCTTTGAATTTCACGTGAGTTTTAAAGTCAACACCTAGTCCTAATAATAGTTTAACTATCTCCTTATATCCTAAACCGCAAACCCAGAACAATAACTCTGATTTAGGGGTTGTTTCACTTTTGAAATCCGCCCCATTCTCTAATAAGTATTCGGCAATTTTTATATTGTTTCTCCAACAAGCCCATTTGAACGCTGTTGAAAAATATATCTTATCAATTCCGTTTTCTACTAATGTTTTAGTTGCTTCTAAATTTCCGCCATCAAGATTCGTTGTAAAGTCAAGTAGTGAGCTTTTCAGACCATCAACTTGATTTATATCAACCCCCATGAATAATAGTAATTCAATTATCTTCCTACTTCCGTGTGCGCAAGCAAAATGAATAGGTTGCAGATTGTTTGAACCTTTTGAATAGATGTCTGCTCCAACTTCAACTAAGTATTTGGTAACGTCGTAGTGATTGTTAGTAACAGCAATTGATAACGGACTTTGTTTTGCAACATCTTTAATTTCCTTGTCTACTCCTGCTTCAATTAAAAGTTTCACAATATCCAGATTTCCATTTCTACAGGATATTTGTAAAGGAGTCCCTTGAATTGGGTTTGAATAGTCAGTAAGCTTTTTATTGAGTGCACTAGGCTTTACGTTAATCAAAAGCCTTTGTACCAACTCTTTATTTTGGTTGTAACAAGCAAAATGTAAATTTTCTTCATTTGTCATTGTTGTCAATTAAAATCATCCTCTCAATATCATGTTGCAAGGGTTTCGCATAACGTTGTTGTATTCACGAACCCGAGAGCCTTAAGTGACCGCAGGGAACGGGTCGTCAGACTTAGGCTCGCAGGGTTGTCCGGCTGACTCTGCTTCTCCGAAGTTCCTCGGCCCGGACCAAGGGAGCTTAAGCTCCCGCAGCGTGAATACAGTGTTATGCGCGGTTACTGTCTTCGAAGCATCACCTAAAAACTTTTGGTCAAGATTCCAACTCTATTTTTTGCTTTGGTATAAAAACTCAACTTCACCATCTAGCAAATATCGATATTCAAATAATTGCATTGTTCTTTCCCTAATTCTCTCCTTTATAACCCTGCCTAGACTTACCGATCCTTGTGATCCAAGGTAACCATTACTAATAAATGTCTTCTCTACAAATTTTGTTTCCCTTAAGTGATACTGTAACCATTCTTTCTGCGATTCAATTAGTGCTTCTCTTGGTTCTCTATCCAACTTAGAAAGAAGTTTATTATATATTTGGTTCAACTCTTTATCCCAAATCTCTGTATATTTGCCTTCCAACGCCCCCCATGCCAATGTTGTTATAATCTCTTTGGAATTCTGAAATTCATTAAAATCCACTTCATAATCATGATCTATAGGATTTCGAAGCATTTCATCATAGAATTCTCCTTTCAACTCATAGTTCCCAATGCTCATGGATAACACTTCATTGTTAGAAGGATCTGATCGAACTTCAGTTATTACTTTCGAATCTGTTCCATTACCTGTACTCGCTACATCAGGGGGCAGTTCAGAATTCATTGTTGATTTAGTTTCGCTGTTCAAGGTAGTCGATTGACTAATATTTTGACAAGATGAAAACACTAACGTAATAAAGAATAATAAGAGTATTTTACCCTTCATAAATTATCTCCTTAAATATTATCTTTAGTATTTACCGGTAATGGCGCATAACGTTGTTGTGTTCACGAACCCGAGAGGCTTAAGTGACCGCAGGGAACGGGTCGCCAGACTTAGGCTCGCAGGGTTGTCCGGCTGACTCTGCTTCTGTGAAATTCCTCGCCGGACCAAAGGAGTTTTAGCTCCCGCAGCGTGAAAATGGTGTTATATGATGCCACACGACTCCGAAGCCAAACTTACAAATTCCTTATGTCTGTTAATAATTCAGCTCGGTTTAAATCTATGTACTCAAATAAGTATTCAAATATATTTCGATCTTGATATAGATATAAATTCGTTTCTTCATTTATTATTTCTTCAAAATTCAATTCATGTACTTCTTGGCTTTTCAAGACTTCATATTCACTTCTTCTATTAATATTTTCTCTAAGTACTTTTATTTCGATTCCATTCTTCTTCAATATCTCTTTAATTTTATTCATTACCCTATAATCATCAATTGCATTGATGCGTTTAAGAGTATCAATTGTTTCATCTAACATTAATCCTGTAGAATTCTCTAGAAATCCAACTATTCCACTCATCGCTAATTCAGTATCGAACTCAATAAGTAAAATAATATCTTGCAGCCAAATAGGAAAAGAATTAAAATCTTCTTTAACTTTAGAACCTTCTTCTTTATAGAGATTCGTACATACTTCACCAACAATATCTTCCGCAGATCCATTTTTTATTGTAACGAGAGAGATAAGGTTATCGATTTTCTTAAAGACTCCCATGATATCACCTTCAAAATAAATATCTTTCGTGTGGTTTCATATAACGTTTATGTATTCCCGAACCCGAGAACCTTAAGGCCCGAAGGGCCGGCCGCGGCGCGGTTAGGTTCGCAGGGTTGTCCGCCAACGCTTCCCTGTACCTCTGAATTCGCTCCGCAGTGAAATCCCTTCGCTCTTGGCGGACCAAGGGGCGAACGCCCCGCTGGGGGAATATAGTGTTATGTAATGTCTGCCTCATCTTCGAAAAACTTTCAAAAATTATAAGTACTTCTTAAAGGCTTTACTCGAATCACCGTCATAACCTAACTTTGTATAGAACTCGTGTGCTTGCTTCCTCGAAGCTCCGCTGGTTAAAAAGACCTTAACACAACCCCTTGAAATACACAGATCTTCAATATGCTTCATAATGAGCGATCCATAACCTTGACCTTGTCTGTTTCCAGATACAATTACACGTTCTACAACCCCAAAAGGTTGTGACTCTATCAATGCATCTAAACATAGATGCAGATGTGCAGTTGCAACGATCTCTTGGTCTACTTCGCAAATGAACAAGAAACTATTAGGATTTTGTTTAATTTCTTCTATTCTATCTTCCAACACTTTTATTTTTGGGTTGTTTGGAAGCAACTCTTTATATAATCGTTCAATAGCTTTGGCGTCATTTGTTTCAGCTTCACGAATTATCATTCACATTCTCCTCTGTGTATTTAGGCTGATTGCACATAACGTTTGGCATTCCTGACGTTCAAACAGCATAAGTGACCGTAGGAAACGTGTCGTCAGACTTTGCTGGTTGAATGTATCGCTTGAATAAACTCCTTGGGAATCCTTCTTAGCGATCAAGGGCGAATGCCCGCTGTAGGAATGCTTTGTTATCGGATGTCAGCGCCTTCTTCCAAATACACCTAATCTTCTTTAAAGATCTGAGAAATCAAGATCAGACAAACAATATGATTTTCACATTTTACCTCTATTTTTTTATAAACTGCTTCTAATAATTCCGATTTTTTTAATATTAATTATTATCGTTAAAATACAATTGATAGAAGTAACCCCCATCCAAATAAATATTGAATACGACATCCACACCCTTATCATTAAATAATTATAATCTAATATATAAGGCCAGATCATTACCAATACCAAAAGCATAATGCTTAAGATTAGTGCGATACTACTTCCTGTCATTTTTCTGAACCTTGTCTTTTCATCTTTAATATTTAGTTGTATTCCTCTAACGAGTTTAATTGCTTGGACACATAAGATAACCACGGCTATTATTACTAAGAATGAAAATACTAAATCAATTAATAGGTACACGTCATCATAATTAAATTTATTCATATGATTTTCATTCATATTCTCATAAATATTATTAGCAATTAGCGATGGTGCAGTTGAATTCAAATTAGCCAGAACAAAAATGGCTTGCTGCTTTTCTAAATCAATAAGAACCTGTGAGGAGTAATTAGGATTTGATCCATTATGACTAACAACTCTATTTCTCGTATCAATACTCCATCCGAATGAATAGTATTGATTTTCACCTTCGTATCCCGCCATTTTGATGTCGACTTGATGAGATTGTTGTATCGCTTTCAATAAATTATCTGGTATATCGCCTATCCCCATTTGTGCATTAATCCAGCGTTCTAAATCTTTTGAATTCGTTACCAAATATCCTGCAGCGATATTCCCATAATATCTAGGGGCATCATATTCTAGGCTCCTTCCAAAAAATACACGATATCCTTTGGTAAGTTTATCAGATTCCTTTTCCTTACCTGTTGAAAAATAACTATCAGTCATTCCTAAAGGAACCAGTATGTTTTCAGTCATGTAATCCTGATAACGTTTGCCTGTAACTTTTTCAATAATCATCGCTAAAATATCATAATTAACTGTTGCATAATTATATGCTGTCCCAGGATACGTATCTAATGCAATGTCTGACACATTATGTATCGTTTTTTCAAGCATATCCTCCGTGGTACCTTCAGGAATTAACCGAATACTCCAAGGTGGAATTCCACTTGTATGAGCTAACAACTGATGAATCATAATATTAACTTTCTCACCCTTAATGGTTGGCTCAAACGTAGGAATATAATCTGTAATAGAATCTGAGTAAGATAAGTATTCCTCATTTTCTAATAAAATAACGGCCAAAGCCGTAAATGCCTTTGTAGTCGATCCCAATTCAAACAATGATTCTTCAGTTACCCTCTTCTTATTTTTAACATCTGCATATCCGTAATTCTTATATTCTGTCTTGCCCTGCTTTAACATTACCGCTGCTACTCCTGGAGTGGCCGTTTTGGACATTATGGTTTTCACCATATTATCCGTATTATCATAACTCCCTGTCCTTACTAAACTCCCAAGTTCATCCCAACAAACTATAGTAGTAATTATCACGATAAGTAGGATGACACATACTGTTGATGTGCCTGTTTTACTTAGTATTTTCTTCATTGTGGTTCTCCCAATTGTAAGTCTTCTAAAAAAAATAATGGACCAAACTATATAATTAAACACCATCCACAAACCTACTTTGTGCCGTTATGGCTTAGAAAAAAATAGTTCTAAAAACCATTTAATTCTTTGCGCTGATTTCCGATAACGTTCCTGTATTCCTGACGTTCAAGCGGCTTAAGTGACCAAAGGGAACGGGTCGTTAGACTTAGCCGGTTGGATGTGTTGCCTGATTTCACTTCTCCGAAACCCCTCTTGGCAACCGAGGAGCGATAGCGACAAAGCAGGAATATTTTGTTATCAGAAGTCACTATTCTACTTGATATATTATAATATTTCCATGTATGTATTTTCTTTCAAAAATATCTTTAATTCAGGGTTATATTGGTTTAGATGTTCATCAAAAAAATCTTGAATAAAACTAGCTATCCAATACTGACTACCTTCGGGTGGTGTCATATTTGAATCTAAAAACATAATATGATCAATAGACATAATGTAATGCGGTTTGATTAGTACAAGTAAGACAACTACTATATTTAATATGAAACTAACCTTGTTTCGTAACTCTATAAATACTTGATCTATTTCATTTGAACTAAGAATTTTATAATTTTGCCTACAATAATTTCTCCCATTATTATGCACAAAATTATTAAGCTTTTTATTTATTATTCTCCATTCTTCTTCAAGTTTATAGTTGTTGATTAAATCATTAACTGTCTTATTTTTCTTGATGTATGATAATGCATGTCTACTAATATAAAAATCTTTTAAGTTGTTATTATTCCATTTGATAAAAAAGTTAAGATTCTTCGTGAATAATTCGAGTTCTTTTTTGTCTGCTTGATCACTAAATATTATTTGATGATTATTATCTAGCTCTAACACAAATAAATAAAAAAACAAATCATCATTTAGTTTTCTAATCAATATATTGGCATCAGAAAAATTGCCTATGTTAATACACTCTTTTATACTTTTCAATGTATACATAGCTGACTCTAAATGATCATGCTGATAGAGATAAGATTTTTCCTTAAGTATAAACATCACTATAGTATTATTGATAAGATCGGTAATCCTATCTATAAGTTTAATATAATAATCAAATAACGTTATTATATTATTAAATTCTGGATGAGCCTTAATAATATTACTTTTTCTTTCAAATGGATCTATATCAACAAACATCATAGGCATACTCTCCTTTACAGTTTAGTGATTTCTGATAACGTTCCCGCATCTATGACGCGACCCGGCCTTAGATAGCTCTTATCTTAGGCCGGGTCGTGTGGTCTGAATTTACGACTATGAGCTTGCTTCTGACAACCAAGGGGCGAATGCCCCGCAGCTTAGATGCATTGTTAAGTAATGTTACTGCCTTCTCTGTATTTACATTCTCATAAATGTTTTACAGATATATATTGTTTCTTATGTATTCTAGTTAGTTATGGTATTTTAATGGTATTTCATCATGTCTTATATGTTATAATTTTCTAGTACAATATACGGCTTTAAGGGCGGTCGGCTAATCTCCCAGAAGGGAGGTGATGCCCATGGAGGTCAAAGATGCACTTTCCTTAATGTTCATGTTCGGCATGTTCATTCTGGCATTGCTCACCTACATGAAAAAGAAATAGACCGCCCTCGCTAAGGTAACGGTCTATTTCTCGACCTAACTCCTGTGGCCGACTGCTCTTTATGCAGTTATTGTGCTAAGGAGTCGTGTTCCAGCACGGCTCCTTACTTATTCTTACCTCAGTATAACTCAATTTATAACGCTTTTATAGGTTTTATTGATTATTTTTTATTTATATAAGGTCTGTAATGTTGTCTGTAGTAATTTCACTTAACGTTCCCGTATTCACGACGCCGAGAGGCCTAAGGATTCCTTAGGTCAATCCGATTCCGGATCGGCCCGGTCCGGCTGCGCTTGCGCAGTTAGCCTCGCAGGTGTGTCCGCCTGACTCAACTTCTCGGAATGCCTCGGGCGGACCTAGGGGCGGCGTCAGCTGACCGCTGCGTGAATATAATGTTATGCGAAGCACTTGCCATCTTGAAAATGCTAACTTATCTTGTCATTGTTATTGTCCACATATTAAATCCATTCTTTAAATAGTATTCAAATACTTCCTTCCAGTTTTTGTTTGCCGAACTTACTAATATTCTTTTGATTCCATCTTGTTCAAGTTCGTCAATTATTGTCTGGATTAAAGTTTTTCCTTTACCTCTTCCTCGATACTCTCTAACAATATAGATTTCTTCTAATTCAAAATACTTTTGTTCATCTTTATCAAATACAGAGAAACCGGGGTTGCTTTTCAATTGACCATAAGCATATCCGATTATTCTATTTCCATCACTCACTACCCAGAAATAGCCACCTAAATAGCTATTTAATGTTTCATTTGTATTAGCAACAAGTCCATAAGTGATATCTTCTTGCTCCCACTCGAGAGACAATTGTGCTATTTGAACTAGATCTGATTGTTCTGCTCTTCTTATCATATTTATTGATCCTTTTAAATTGTGGTATTATCAAGCATTGCAAGTATTCTGCATAACGTTGTTGTATTCACGAACCCGAAAGGCTTAAGCGCGCAAGCGCGGGTCCGACGGACTTAGCCAGTGCAGGGTTGTCCGGCTGTAACCGCTTCCCGAAATTCCCCTGCCGGACCGAGGGCGGATGCCCCAATGCCTGAATATGGTGTTATTTGATGTCATCGCCCTCATTGAGGTACATTCAGATATCTGTTTTCATAACTTGGATTGTAATATCTAAAATAGTTATATTCCATTTGTTCACCCACGGATTCGAGTTGTTTCTTTCCGTAGTTTATGAAACCAGCTTTCTCAATCACTTTTAACGAGTGGGGATTATCGTCCACAATTGTCGCTATTACATAGTGAATATTAAATGTGTTGAGAGCCCATTGGGTTAAGGCTATTGCAACCTCAGTGGCATACCCAAAACCTCTAAAATGTTTGGAAATACCATAGCCAATTTCAGTTTCAGAGAGCTCCTCAATTACTCCGACATGACAATGCCCTACAAAAATAGAATCATCCCTTGTTACCACTGCAAAATAAACCGCATCAGATACAACATTAAAAGTTTCGTATTTACTTATCTGCCAATCCAAAAAGTCTGAAGCTTGTTGTTTATTCATTTTCCATCCTGAAGGCCAATCATTTGTATCAGCTTGTAAACAAAGAGCGTAAATATGTTCGAAATCATCTCTCGTAAGTCTTCTTATCATTAGACGATCAGTCAGTATAGGTAATGAGGCTTCTGCTTTATTCATTCTTCCTCCATTTGAGATAGATAATTTTATTAGTTTGCGCTGATTTCATATAACGTTGTTGTATCTACGAACCCGAGAGGCTTAAAGGAGCGTCAGCGACTGGGTCCAGTGGACTTAGCCTCGCAGGGTTGTGAGCTGAGTTCTCTTCTCTGCATACCTCCTCTTGCGAACCAAGGGCAAAGCCCGCAGTGTAGATACGGTGTTAGGCGATGCCGCGATGATTGACTTACAAAAAGCTCTTCAAGTAATTCTTGTTTACCTCTCTAGAAAATTCGACAAATATATTAAACCCATCTTTAATGTCCCTTATTAATTCCGAAATTAAAAATTGGTACTCTCCTGAATTAATTTCATCCAATTCAAACAGTGAATGTAGCATTATCGAATTTCTAATATGTTCAGCATATAAAAACCTTTCGTTTGAATCTTCAAAGAACATTACTTGATCTTGTATACCCTTTAATGCCTCAATTATTTCACTTCTATGTGGTTTAGAAAAATGAAATGTTACATTTCTTATGTTTGTTAACCTTTGCAATAAGTCAGCTTTAATTCCTGTCCTAAATAATGGAGTGAGTTTGCTATATAATTCAGTAATATGGGATGGTAATGATTCTATATAGTTCTTAATATCAGGAGTTCTCTCCGATTCTTCTATATAGAAAATAGCTTCTCGTAAAGAAGCTGCCAGATATTTAAAATTTGATGGCGCTTCGGTCACTAACACTGATATATCGTCTGACTGCATAAAGAACTTTTTCTTGAGATAGATAAAATCATTATGTATAATTGCTAATCCAATTATCCAACGTGCAATAATGTCTTCTGTAGGAAAAGTTTCACTGATACGAATAACATCATACTGCTCCATTTTAATTCTCCTTCTAGAGATATGAACTTCTAGCGGTTTCGCCTAACGTTCTTGTATTCACGACGTCCCACCGACTTAAGCCCCGCGGGCGCGATGCGCTTAGTCGGTGCGGATGTGTCCGGCTGTATCTGCTTCCCAGCTACTGAAACTGCCTCATTGAATTACTCCTAACTCCTGCCGGACCTAGGGCGAATGCCCGATGCGTGAATATGTGTTAGGCGATGCTAGTTCCACCCTGAAATATCTTTCAAACTGTGTTGTAGTTCTTATGATCCCATAGTGATTCTTTAAAGTAACTGATCGGTTCCATGTAATCTATTGGTTTATGAATCATTCTATTAAGCCACTTCAAGCGTTCAATATTATCGTTAAAATCATCTTCAATAAACCACGTAACTTCTTTCATTGTTCCTAAGACACTTCTGTTGTTTGTCTTCGAAACAACTACTTCTGCCCCATTCGCTAAATACCTATTGATCAAACTTTCATCAACTCCCTCTCGGAGTAAGTATTCCCGAAGAGTTAACAAAAATTTGTCTTTCATCCGCTCTATTTGCCCTGTTCTTATTCCATCAATGATAATAGCTAATCTAGTTAAATCATTTACAAAGACAATGTGTTTTCTTTTGTTCAAGTTATAAATATTTACATGCCAGCTTAAAAACGGAGCTGCATTAATGTCTTCAACTGGAGTTGTTTTCATGTCTTTCAATAAATCTTTAGTAAGTCTTAGTGTAAGCATTCTGTAGTTCCCTTCTCGCACTGGTTTCGCCTAACGTTCTTGTATTCACGACGCGACCCAGCTTTGATGGCTCCTATCTTAGGCTGGGTCGTGTGTTGTCTGAGCTTCTTCATGATTATACATCTGGCAACCAAGGGGCGTAAGCCCCGCCGCGTGAATACTATGTTAGGTGATGTACCCTGCTTCTCCGATTAACTTAAGAATGTCCTCCTATCTGTTTGTTAAAATATATTATTGGTCCGTCCCATTCAGGTTGATGAGATTCATGCTTTCTATATCTCCCATCGGTATATTGATTTACTACAGACTCCCAAAATTTCTGAGCAATAATATTTTCCTTCTCCTGCTTTACTTCCCATAATCCCTCATGAGTATCAAGTATTCTAAACGCTATATCCTTACCTATTCCTTTCTTCCTCCACTTCCGCATAATAAAAAACTCAGCTATGGTCTTTGTGTTAGAATCTTTATTAAAAACACTATAATTATTAACCAATGCAAATCCAGCTAAGCTGTCACTTATCTTGATAATATAAGCAACTCGACCTTCAATTTCTTTCCCATAATCAGTCCAGTAATGATCAAGATACTTATAATCAAACAAACCAAACGAACTTGGGTCATCATTATTATATTCGGTAGCATCATATTGATAATATTGCATTAAATTTCTAATCACTGGTTTATCCTGCTCTTCAGCCCTTAATAACTGAATTTGATTTTCTATATTGTTCATATTTCAATGTCCTTTATATAATTTAATGGTCCTTCGGGTATTTCATCTAACGTTCTTGTATTCACGAAACGCCCCAGCCTTAGATAGCTCTAATCTTAGGTTGGGGCGTTTGTTGTCTGTGATTCTTCCATGATTATACATCTGACAACCAAAGGGCAATAGCCCTAAAGCGTGAATATTATGTTATACGACGGAATAGCTTCTTGAATCTGCCCTCACTATTCATCTTCTCCAGGTACATATTCAATCAGATCAGATAATTTGCAGTTGAATGTATCGCATAGCTTGAATAAGGTTTCCAATTTTGTTGTTTCTATATTGGTTTCCCTGTATAACTTGTTGATTGAATTCCGACTTAATCCTGATTTCGCCATCAATTCGGTTATATCATCTATTCGATGTTCTGCCATGAGTTTTCTTATATTACACTTGATAATGGTCATCTTTTCCCCTCCATAATTCTATCTTATCTCCCATACCAGCAATCATCAACGAAAAGCGAAGTATTAACTCTATAAAGTCAAATATTCACCTTGTAATTGACTTCATGAGGTTATATAATAACTCTATAGAGTTAACGAGGAGGGGGACATATGGTTAATACATTAGAATCATTAGCAGAACCACTCATAAGAATACGTTTGGAATTACTCTACACTGAACTTTCAGAATATCATACCGAATACAATCATCTTTCTTCAGAAATAGATCAATATTTCAAAACACTTCGTGAAGCTTTACCCGATCAACTTCAACATACGGTTTTTCTTTATGAAGACGCTCAAATTTCTGTCCAGTCCATCCTAGAAAGAAGTATCTACATACAAGGCTTCAAAGATGCTCTACAACTCTTTTGTGAGTTGCAGAACTCTGGCATTTAGAGGGTCCACGGATCCTCTGTTTTATTATTATTAATTCTGTCAGCTAACGTTCCTGTATTTACGACCCAGCGCATGCTGGGTGTCCGGTGAAAGCCGGATCAAGGATGAATGTACACAGCGTGAATACTATGTTAGCTGAAGTTACCATCATCTTCGAATTACTTAAACGTTTGCTAATCCAAGTTTTTGTCTATACCTATTTATCTCCTGTATGTCATGCTCTTCTAATTGTTTTTTCCGGGCTTCCCACAATATTGGACAAGCTTCAGGAAGAGACACAATCTGACTATCAAATGCTATTTGATCTAATATTCTTTCGATGTCTGTTCTGCTATCAACGCCTACTGGATGCTCAACCAGCTCGCTATAAGCTAGTGGTAGCATCATTCGTGCAGTTCCAAAAGACAGTGCAGAAAGCAATAAGTTTAGTTGTTCTCGTAAATCAAACAAGTCCTTTAAATATACTGTAGAATTCCGTAGTTCCTCTTCACTAACATTACGAATCATATGCGCTATTCGTTGATCTCTTCTAGCCCTAATTTTATTTTGCAATTCATTCGTGTTTTTTTCAAAATCAACTTCTTTTAATCTCTTTTTAAAGTCATCTACATAATGTGGTTTCATATTTTTAATTATTTTATTTTTAAAAGGCTTGATTGTCCTAAGACTTTCTTTAGCATCTGTAACTAAACGAGTTATACGTAATATACTTGAATCAAAAAAACTATTTAGAACAGTGCTGAAAAAAATCGTTTGATTGGGACTGACAAATAAGTCAAATCTAAACCTTCTAATTTTGTCTATAATGAATAAATGTAAATTAAGGTCAACAAGTTCAGAATAAAAAAACTTCATTTCATCTCTATACTCTGAAAGAAAAGGTTCTTCAAAAAGTTCTTCATCTTGTATCATAGTGAAATCCATTACTGTATTCTCCTTTGCTTAATTCAGAAAATTTCAGCTAACATTCCTGTATCCACGACCCAGCGTATGCTGGGTGGTCGGCGAATGCCGGGCCAAGGACGAATGTCAGCAGCGTGAATAATATGTTAGCCGTTGTTATTTTGTCTTTCAATTATAGGCCTAATCTAAAATCTTCAATTTTCTGTTTAATAACTTCTTCTGGACAATTCCCATTCTTTTTTAGCATTAGCATTTGTTCGAAATCTGTATCATTTACAAAAATAATCAATTTATTGTGTGCCATCCAAATCTCTCTTTGGGTATGAATTGCTGATTCTTTTGGCTCTGTCCTTAAAGCTATAATTCCAAACATTCCAGGGCCATAATCTTTTAAATAATTCGCCATCTGTAATACACAACTTTTGTCTACCTTGGTCGAATAATTCTTCGAGTCAACAATGATATAATCAGCTCTATATCTACCTCTCAGGTATTTCCAATATCCTTCATCGCAATAGTTAGCCATAATAATGTCTCTTCTATTGGCCCTTACGTGATCCGAAAGCTCAATAATCGGTTTACCTAGATTAGGGCAAAAAAGGTGCTCCAGTATGTTAGCACAGATCTTTTGATAGGCCATCCAGTGCCTAGTCCCCTTTGAACATTTGTTCAATTGTGTTAATAGTTCATCTTCTTCTGTAGTGCTGAACAACTCATTTTTTTCGAATAGTCTTTTTAATTCATCTGATTGTGACCTTCTTATCTGCGAATAAAATATCTTTGAAAGCTTATCAATGTCCCATATTGTCAACCAATCATGTTTTCTTAAATCGCTTTTTTGCTTTGATGATAATTCTCCCGGAAATGCTAAAACTACTTTATCTTTAGAGGATTTATATACAGATAACTGTTTTATGACTTGTTCCAATCGATTCATTGAGAAAATAGGACTTACTTTACACTGGATTAAAATTGTTTCTCCTCGATAATCTGCAATAATATCAATTCCAGAATCGCCATGTCCTTGACTTTCCATTATGACGTAACTAAAGTCTTGATGTTGTTTCATCATATTTGCTAGTTCATACTCAAATATGTATCCTGTTAAAGTATTTGTAGTATTATACATTTGTTTTGATTGTATCATTAATTATCTCCAATGCTTTTATATGAACTTCAAACTAATTTCGGCTAACGATCCTGTATTCACGACCCAGCGTATGCTGGGTGTCAGGCAATTCGAACCAAGGACGTATGTCGCAACGTGAATATTATGTTATCAGATTTTTTGCTTTTCTGATTGCTCAGAAATTTTAGTTTGAATAGTTGTTACTATTCTTCTGCCCATCAAGTTTAACAAATGTATATCTTCGCTAAATTCAAATTCCGAAGTGTTTATTGGTTCCCCTATACTGTTTCTAGACTTTTGCTCGTGAGTCAATATCTCAAACAATTCCCTATTCACAAGGCTTTGATTGTGAGCAATGCAATTCCTCTTAATAAATATGACTTTAGCTGCCCTATTTTCTGATCTAAATCCAAATTTAACTTTATAGTGTTCTTCCAAATCAGTGATTTGTTTTTCTAGAGGGCGAAATACATAACTCTTAATTTCTTGACCAATTAAGTCTTCTTTAATTTCATTAATATCGTTAAATTTAAATACTTCTTGTAGCTTCATTTGTTTTTGAGAGTTATTTATATGTTCTGGATAGCTTTTTAGATAGTATTCAAATAATTCAATTAGAAAAGATTCGAAGGCCGAGCAGAGATTTATTATCAACAAGTTAATTAGCATTTTTGTCTTTTCGTTGTTGCTAGTTATCATATGAATACATTCATTGACTTCTACTTCAGTTGCTAAAAAGCCATCATCTTTCCTACCAAAAATAAATTTATTTTCTTCGTTTTTATATTTTGACTCTAAAGAAATGCTATCATATTTATTTTTTTCTATTTGAGTATTCGCTAATTCGTTTTCTAGAAGAGAAGACATATAAAAATTCCTCAGAATAGTAAGCTTATTAAAAAATGAGTCCTTTATTTCTAAGATTGTTTTCAAGTTAATTCTCCTTTTATCAATGCATAAATTCCTGATAACGTTCCCCTATTCACGATCCAGCGCATGCTGGGTATCCGGCGAATGCCGGATCAAGGACGAATGTCCGCAGTGTGAATATTATGTTATACGACGGAACATTACTTGAATTTACATGAAGTATTTGATTCGATTATTGGTTGGAACATGTTTGTTCTAAAGTTTCAATTCCAACGAATTTCTTTAGAGATGTTGGAAAAATTTCTTCTCCGAATTCTGATGTTTCTTGGAGTTTAGTCCATATGCCTAAACTGCTTTTATCATTTGATTCATAACCTATCACAGCTTCTAACTTAGGAATGTTAAAATGTATTTTTTCCAAAGAAGCTTCTTTAATTAATCCCCAATTTGTAGTAAGCATTTGTCGTTTTGTACTGTCACTTAGAGGTTTGCCTTTAGAATTAAATTCTTCTAAATCCACTACCTTTTTTGTATATAATTCGCTTTTTTGCAAATCTTTAAGCGAATTAAATGAAAGTTCTGAAATGAAATTGTGTTTGAAGTCAAAATCATTTATACAGAAAAATTCTACTCCAAGGTGTTTACATAGCTTAACTAGAATTCTAGCTGTGATTTTCCCATGATGAGGGATTATAGAAATATTCTTAAAGTTTAAGTATGTCTCTGAATACATAGAATCTTTGGTTAATAGATAGACCTTTTTCTTTATAATTTCTTTATAGGTCAGTAAATCATTTGGCCCCTCTACTAAAACCACCTTTTGGCTGAACACAATTTTATTCAAGTTTGGCTCTATCATTTTAATGTAATTATTAAAGTCTGCTATTTGATCCAAAGAGAAACCCTCTAAATCAGTTTCTGAAATGTTCTCATCTGGTTTGTTATATTTCAAAATTGTTTCGTGTGCTTCTTCATCAAATTCAAAACGAATAAGTCCTCGTGTGTCAAAAGCATCTATCATTTTGTCAGAATGAGTACTATATATAACTTGATGTCCTTTTTCTGCCAAGTTGCAGAGGACAGTTTTGTAAAAGTACTCTTGGTGATTTTCATGTAAGAAACTTTCGGGCTCCTCAAATAAAAATAAACATTGATCACTCTTGTTGCTCTCAGCAATTGCTTGAATGATAGCCATAACAAACATAGAAATATATCCATCACCGAAATGATCTATAGAAATTAGGTTTTCGGTATCACCATTTAAGCCGATTTTAAAAATCATATCCAAAAAAATGTCTTCATAATCGGGCAACTCAAAACCTATAAAAAAGTTACTGTCTCTTAGGTTTTTTGAATAATTAGACCTTATATCCTCAAGAAAACTGTGTAACTTCGAATCTGCCAGAACCTTTTCAGTTGAATCTTTCACTTCTCCTTCAAAAGTTTCTCTTTTCCCTTTCATGTTCGCATCTACTTCAACAATTTTCTTAATATGTTTCGCTAAAAACGAAGTAAGATTTCCCCAGCTAGTCTTCTTTGTTGATAACTCTTTTTTCACATCATGAAAATTCACATAGAAAATCCTGAAATACTTTGATGCTCCCGAAGCAGCAGGATTTTTTGTTAATTGTTCCTTGTCACGAAAAGATCTGACTCCAGCGTGCTCAATTTCATTATCCACCACGCTTATTCTTAATGAATGAAATCCTTTAAGCTCTGCTGGGTTTCCGTCTCCTTTAACTTCTATGCTGCTTTCAATTTCAGTTTCAATAAAAGGACGATTATTGTAATCACGGTTGTGAAAATCGTTAATTGTGAATGTATCTTTATTAACACTTTTCTCTTTTATCCCATATAGAATTGCGTTAAGAAAATTTGTTTTCCCCGAATTGTTATACCCAACGATAGCTATAGGTTTCTTATGATTCTGATCAGGAAAATGTATTGTCTGTCTTGTTCCAAATGATCTATAGTTTTCAACACTAATGCTTTTTATTCTAATATAGCTCATAAATATCCTTCTCCTTATTTATTTGTTCTGTCGTATAACGTTTCCGTGTTCACGACGTCCCACCACCTTAAACGAACGGAGTGAGCGGCCGCGATGCGGTTAGGTGGTGCGGATGTGTCCCGGCAACTACCTTCCCGACTCATCTTCCGGGACCGAGGGGGCTTGCCCCCCGAAGCGTGAACACATTGTTAGACGGAGGATTATACTTCCTTGAATATGCTGTCTATGTACTCACGCCAATAATTAACAATCCATTCATTATTTTTAGTATATAGCGGTTTCAACTTCTCTTTTGAATTTGAATAGGCGATACATCCTCTGTCATCGTACATATAAAATACAATTCCTTTCGAAATGCTGACAAAATAGATGCTCTGAACAATAGAAGGTTCTCGACCTTGTTCATAATTTGCAATCCCACTCAATATTTCTCTATATGGTATATACCGAACTCGACTATATAGGATCTTGACGAGAAACTCGCGAGTAATTTGTATTGTGTTTCCAGCTTCATCGTAGTCTTCGTCATATTCAATATATTTATCTTCTTCTAGATCGAAATCGTTTAATAATTCATATAAATAATTTGGAGTGGTATTACCAAACATTATGTCATTTTCTATTTGGGGATCTTTAATGAAGAGATAGATTTCTTCGTCTTTATTAAATATGAAATCGAAAATTGAATTAACTCTATAGTTCACTTGATTAATTCTCTCTTCAGATCCATTCTGGTATGGTTCTCCAAGTTCAAATCGGACATTTATGTCCATCCATAATTCATGGAAGTGTTCATTTATGAATTTAATTAATTCAGTCTTCACCGGATATGCCTCACAGTCATTTTTCATAATCTTTCGTCTAACGTTCTTGTATTCACGAACACTCACTGCCTTAAACGACCGTAGGGAGTGGCCGCGACGCGGTTAGGCAGTGCAGAGTTGTCCGGCTGATTTAGCTTCTCTGCAAATGAAATGCCTCTTTGATTCCACTTCTTCTACCTTGGCCGGACCAAGGAGCGATAGCGACGCAGCGTGAATACCATGTTATCTGATGGATCGGCCTTCTTCGAATTATCTAAATTCACTTATCTCTTTTATTTGTTGAATTATTTCCAAAGTATCATTGGGGTCCTTGATGTCAAATAGATAATTAGATTCATCCTTAGTAGGTTGAATTTCTATCGTATTTTCTTGTCTCTCCAATACTTCCAAAAAGTTCGAGTCACTTCTAAATATAGCTTTACTTCTTTGGGTTTGTGTAACACGTTCTTTCAATAAATCAATTGGTAAATTAAAGTGGACTATAATACTTTCAAATCCATTGTCATGAAAGTTCTGGAGTACATTTGTTCTTCCTGATTTATTTAAATTGGAATTGCTTAAGATAATGTGGAAATCGCTTTGCTCCATAGCATAGTTAACAATTGCATTTGTTATAGAGAATTTTAAAGTATTAGGACCTTCTATAGGGCGAAGTTTCTTATAATGGCTATTAATAAATTCAGCATGATTATCCTGATCAATGACTATGGCTTGTTGTAGTACAGATTCTAATTCTTTAGCAAAAGTGGTTTTTCCACTATGAGTCTTTCCAACCGTCATGATTACCAGGCGGCTCATAAAATACTCTCCCATCAATGTTTTCTATTATGATTTTTGCCGGTCTTTCAGATAACGTTTTGGTATCTACGAACCCGAGAGGCTTAAAGGAGCGCCAGCGACTGGGTCCGACGGACTTAGCCTCGCAGGGTTGTGAGCTGAATCCACTTCTTTGCCTACCACATCTTGCGAATCAAGGGCGTAGCCCGCAGCGTAGATACAGTGTTATGTGATGGTGATGCCTTCTTGATCAACTTTCAAATATCTGACTTCTATATGGTTCTGTTATCTGGCCTATAAAGTATTCCTTGAAAAAGTCATTAGTTGTATTAGGAAATTTATATGGCTTTGATAACTCAGCCGACTGAGATACAGCTTGTTTAATACCTTCAATTGGTAACCACTCAATTCCGATTTGTCCAACATCAGCCTGTGAGCTAAAGAAATAAGAAGTAGTCGAATTGCTGTTGCATTCATAAATAAATTCTACTGCATGAACTTCTTTCATAATAAAAGAATATTCATGATTCTTAGATATGTACTCTCTTACACAAACTAATTTACTATTCAAAATATCAATTCCAAGTTCTTCAAAGCACTCTCGTTGCAAAGTCTGCTCCAAGGTTTCACCTGTCTCTTGAGCTCCTCCAGGTAAGGTATAATAAACACCTACTTCAGGACGCTCTTTCTTAATTGTTAGCAACATTTCGTTCTGAATTATCAATGCCCGAACTGTATTTCTAATCATCTCGAATCGCTCCGGTAAGTATAATTTTTTATAATATTGCATCACTTTCACATAACGTTCCCGCATTCACGAACCCGAGAACCTTAAGCCCCCAACGGGGGCGGCCGCGATGCGGTTAGGTTCGCAGGGTTGTCGCCTGAATTCACTTCCTTGAAATGCCTCCCGGCGACCAAGGGCCGTAAGGCCCGACGCGTGAATGTGTTGTTATAAGATGTCAGCGCCTTCTTCGAACTACTTACACACTATTTTAACTAACGTCTCCAGTTAGTTCAGTGAATGAGTACTCAAATAGCAGTTCTAAGCTAACTAGATTACTTTATTTTCTTCCTATTAACGCCATATCCGTATATATAGATTCTTCAATATTAGGAAGACACCTGTAAATTGATTTTTGAATAATACTTTCAATTTCTTGCTTAATAATGAAGTAGTATTTCCATGAAATTGGAGAATTAGAATTGACTCCATTTCTAATGGCAGCCGATACGATTCTCTTTTCTATTGTTGAAAATCCCTTATCATCTGCTAATGCATCACATACTCTTATTAGTTTGTCATAGATTGTCCATTCAATTTGATTTTGTAGTGCACTTAATTGTTTTTGTACGTGAAGGGGGATTTCCGTCCAACCGTTAATTAGCTCTAAATCTGTTATTGCAATTTCATGTGTAATACAAACATTAGCAGTGCCCTCGAAGCCCTTATTAATCATAAATAGATAGCCATCCAGTGCATGAATGACTGAAGGGGTAAAACCTATATATCGACCAATATCATGTAATAGTCCACTTGTATAAGCTATATTTGGGTCAATTTCGTATCCAGCCTTTAGTAAATCTAACGCTATATATTCGGCTGCCTTTGCCACGTTTTTTGAGTGTTGAACCCAAGGTCCAGGATTTAATATTTCTGCTTCATTTAACAATTGCTCTGCATATAATCTATCTTCAACATATTTCATTCTATCAACTCCAAATTCTATTATGGATATTCTCTAAATAATAGATAAGTGATGTTTATGTAACCATTAAACTATCCTGCCCGTTAGTTTAACAAGGAAAAATTTGCTTTGCTTTTGGGTTTTAAGTTTTTGCGCTGATTTCTTATAACGTTCTTGTATTCACGAAATGACCCAGCCTTAGATAGCTCTTATCTTAGGCTGGGTCGTTTGTTGTCTGAGCTTCCTTCCATGATTAGCATCTGACAACCAAAGGGTGATAGCCCTGCAGCGTGAATACTATGTTATAGGATGTCAGCGTCTTCTTTGATATACCAACAAGATCTTTTACTTTGTAACTAGTTCTTTTCCTTATCTTAATCAACTAAATGTTATTAATAGGGATCACATAATAAAGAGATTTGGAAGAAGCATCAAATCCTATTGACTGATAAAGACTTAATGCACGTCTATTTTGAGTAACTACACTCAAGCGGATTTGAGAATACTCTTGACTTTGCAAAAGCTTAACTACCCTCGAAAGAATTTCACGGCCATATCCTCTCCCCTGAATTGCGGGAAGCACACAAAAATCATGGATAATAGCAGTATTCGTATGAAGACAATTAACTCTAATCATCCCTATACTGGTGTCAGACTGTCCATAGCAATATAAGTAATACGTGAAGGCTCTTTAGTATGGCTCAAATACTTCCTAGTCCAAGACTCTGAATCTCCAAAAGCCTGAGATAAACACTTAATCAAAAACTCTAAATCCTGTTCTACAGCCAATCGCAAATTAACGTCTCCGAAACATAATTTTGTAACTTCTACGCCCTTGAAGGTCATAGAGAATTCAGATGAACTAAAGCTAGCCCCTAAATGTCTTATACAATCAATACCTGACTCAGAGTTTGATGTAATTCTGAAACGGCAAGTAAGGATGCCATGCATTTGCATCTCCGACGTTGCCCCTTTAAGTAATCCCCGAAAAACACCAGAACGGCGGAATTGCGGATGAACCATACTATTAATATTAGCTTCAATCCCATCTGAAGAATACCAACTTAGAAAACCGATTAACTGATCTTCGTGTTGGCAAAGAAAAGCCTGATCTCCATATATCTCTTTAAGGCTTTCGATCCCCACCCTCAAACTTGACTTATCGTATATCTTGCACAACTGTTCTAGCATTCTGATTTGATTGATCTGATCATTTGAAAAATCATTCATTTTTATAGTTTGATATTCTTGCATGTACTGGTTGCCCTCATCATGAAAGAAACACGCAGTTTATGGACGAGTAGGCGCTATCCTTCTAGTTTCTGTCCGAATATTCATGGTTACCAATTGAACCGCCTCCTTGATAAGCTATGTATACATTATTAATTTTATCATGAGAATAATCAATGTTTTCACGATAATCATGTGCTTTGCGATTTTGCTGCTCACTTGAGGATATTAATGCCAATAGGTACTTAATTTGATGTTACGATTTACGATGATTTCCTATAACGTTCTTGTATTCACGATACACCCCAGCCTTAGATAGCTCTTATCTAAGGCTGGGGTGTTTGTTGTCTGAGCTTTCTTCCACGATTATACATCTGACAACCAAAGGGCGATAGTCCTGAAGCGTGAATACTCTGTTATGTGATGCCTATGCCCTCGTTGAATACTTCCAAATGTTATTCCTTTACTATCTTTATTTCTTTGGCTTCTGCTTGTGAGGGGTATGATTCGTCGATTCCACCCTTAATTTTATAATGTATTTTTTGACCAGGTTTTAAGTTTCTTGTATTGGTTCTTAACCATATTGCTTCTCCGACATACTCCTCCATAATATCCTTCCAAGTCTTATTCATATATTTCTTCTCAATCACTAAAATACGATCTTCAGTTACTTCTAAAATAAATCCTCCACCTTCATTTAGAGTCCGGTTTATTTCGGTCCCTTCTTTGGGACTACAACCAGCAAATAACATCATCATCAGAGCAACTACCATTATTCTCTTCATTGGGTCACCCCCTTGAGAATTTACTTTGCATAGGTTTCACATAACGTTCCTGTATTCACGACCCAGCGCATGCTGGGTGTCCGGCGAATGCCGGGCCAAGGGCGTATGCCCGCAGCGTGAATATTATGTTAAGTGATGTACAAGTCTTCTTCGAATCCATAAAACTCAGCTTCTAATTTCTTTACTAAGCCTTCAATGATCTTAAAATCAATGTTATATAAAAATATCCCTCTTGAACTTGAAAACTCCTTTTCTTTCTTCTGGCTTGGGGTCGGATATCTACCATCCCAAATCGTATACTTAGTTAACCTTGTTAGTATTTCCTTTTCATTTTCTGTTTTTTCGATTTCTAAGTGATCTGCAAGATCATTAAGATTATGACTCAACCGAAACATTTTATTTAAACTTTCTTGATTATGAGGTTCTCGTGCAATGAAAATTCCTTTCAAAAAATTCTCTAATGCAAAGCCAACTAACAGCATATAAGAACTTGATAAGTTAGTTGAATCTAACATAATTTTTAAAGATGCAGATTCATTTTTTAACCTGTTATTCAATTCTTGTTGAATGCTGGTTTTCAAAACATTTGCCGCAGAAAATAAGTCTTGCGCTTTTATGTACCAAGAGTCCTTGTTGTAGATCGTCTCAAAAAAATTCGAATCAAGGGTAGCCAGTCTTTTTCTTATAATGTCCATATCGCCAAAGAATTCTATATCATTAGTATTCATGGTTTATGCCTCTCTATGTTTTTACTTGTATTTCACTTAACGTTAATGTATTCACGACGTCCCACCGACTTAAGGCGACGAAGTCGCCGGGCGCGATGCGCTTAGTCGGTGCGGATGTGTCCGGCTGATTATACTTCTCTACTACTGAAATGCCTCATCGAATCCACACCTAACTCCGGCCGGACCGTGGGGCGAATGCCCCGAAGCGTGAATACGATGTTATTTGATGGATCAGCCCTCTTCTTCGAATAAAGACACGATGTCGGTTCACAAAAAAGCTAAGCAGCTACACTATTATGTAGCTGCTCACTCACTTTTCTTATACTTCTGGATAAAGAGCAGTCGATAAATACCGTTCACCTGTATCTGGAAGAAGTACTACTATGTTCTTGTCTTCGTTTTCCGGTCTCATTGCAACTTGTAGTGCAACATATGCCGCAGCACCAGATGAAATACCAACTAATAATCCCTCAGATCTAGCCAGAAAGCGAGCAGTTTCGAATGCATCTTCATTTCTTACTTGTATAATTTCATCAACAACTAATCTATTAAAGTTATCAGGAACAAAGCCAGCGCCGATTCCTTGAATTTTATGAACTCCCTTATTGCCTCCTGAAAGCACTGGAGAGTCGGAAGGCTCTATTGCGACAATCTTTACTGTAGGTTTTCTTTGTTTAAGTATTTCACCTACTCCAGATATTGTTCCTCCTGTTCCAACACCACAAATAAAGATATCTACTTTACCTTCAGTATCTCTCCAAATTTCTTCTGCTGTCGTCTTTTTATGTATTTCTGGATTTGCCGGATTCTTAAATTGTTGAGGTATAAATGAATCTGGAATAGTTGCCGCTATTTCTTCAGCCTTCTTTATTGCTCCTGACATTCCTTCAGGAGCAGGTGTTAGAACTAGTTCCGCTCCTAGAGCAATCAATAATTTTCGACGTTCGACACTGAAACTTTCAGGAAGAGTGATGATCAATCTGTATCCTAATGCTGCAGCTGCGAAGGCTAGCCCTACACCTGTATTCCCGCTTGTAGGTTCAATGATTACTGAATTCTGATTTATCAAACCTCTTTCTTCAGCGTCTTTAATCATTGCAAATCCAATTCTGTCCTTTACACTGCCTGCAGGATTGAAGTATTCCAATTTTACAATGATTTTCGATTTAACTTGGTGTTTTCTTGTAAAATTAGCTAGCTCTAATAATGGAGTATTACCTATAAGTTCTGTGAGATTCTTTGCAATTCTGGACAAAGTCATCCCTCCAAGTTATAATTCCAACTAATTTAGTTGGCTTTATACATTACACTATCATCTGCGGTAAAAAAATACAACAAAAAAACCTCAGACCCATGGACGGGTCGAACGACTCTGCTTACAAAAAGGTATTAGGGCCGATCTTTCATATAACGTTCCCGTATTCACGACGTCCCACCGACTTAAGGCGACGAATGTCGCCGGGCGCGATGCGCTTAGTCGGTGCGGATGTGTCCGGCTGATTACACTTCCCTGCAACTGAAATGCCTCACGGAATCCACTTCTAACTTCATGCCGGACCGAGGCAGCTTTTCTGCCGAAGCGTGAATATATTGTTATACGATGTCCTTGTCTTCTAGAACTGCCACCAAATCTGCTCTTCACCTTTATTTCTTTGCCCTTTATATATTATATCTCCATCTTTTTCAGACTTTATATCAAAATTAATTTGATAGCTTTTTCTAAACAGGTTTAAATCTGTAATTCCTCTTTCTATTTCATCATAGAAATCAAAGACTAATTCTTTTGCTTGTTCATTTGTTAATCTATCTTCTACCATAATTCTAATATTGATCATACCATCACTTGAACTTGAACTCGTTGCAGTAGTAGTAACTAGCTCTTTACTATTCATGGTCTTCTCCGCTTTAACTAATGAATCTACTAATTGATTAAAATCAATATTATTGTTACAGCCAACTGTAATAAGAGAAAATAAAATTATTAATACTATTAAATATCTCATTTAATCTCCTTCCCTTAATGATTTTACAAGGATTTCGTATAACGTTACTGTATCTGCGAACCCGAGAGGCTTAAGGGAGCATAGCGACCGGGTCCGAAGGACTTAGCCTCGCAGGGTTGTGAGCCGAATCCACTTCTCAGCATACCGCTTCTAGCGAACCAAGGGCCGAATGGACCGCAGCGCAGATACGATGTTATAGGATGTCAGTACCTTCTATGCACAACCTACACAATGTTCTTAATACAAATCCCATTCACTAAACTTCTCAGAGTACCCAATTAATACTTCTAGTTCATAGGGTATATATTCACTTTCAATAAAATAAGCTGTTAACCGTGCATGACCTTCTAATACGACTATTTGCGAGTTCTCATTCATTGACACAAATATTAATCTTGGAAATACTTTACCGTTCTTGAGAACTAAGTTAATATCTAGAAATCCTTGATTACTAATCTCATAGACTTCTATTTGATTCATGATATTCTTAGATGCCTGCAAAGGAAGTCTAGTATTACTTGATAATTCATTCCAATAACTATAGTTGATGTACATTACTTCCTTTAGATCTTGCTTCTTAAATAAAGCTTTATACCATTTTACTTCTTTAGGGAAATTCTCAAACAAATCCGTATTGCGACCGTATCCTCTTGTCTGACCCAGAATATCTCGTCTAATTTTGTTCTCGGTTTGATCATTCAAATTGGGTTTAATAAGTAAATTTAAATCATGATCTCTAAGAGCATTTAATATTCCTTCCTTAAATCTATCTGAATTAATCTCTGCAAGTAAGAATTCTGCAATTACTTCATCTTCTTGAACTTGATTAAGTATCTTCACTTGTTAATCCCCCACAAATATGTTTTGATTTCCTATAACGTTTCAGTATTCACGACGCGAGCCGACCTTAGATAGCTCCTATCTTAGGTCGGCTCGTGTGTCGTCTGAGTTATCTCCCATGATTATAACATCGGACGATCAAGGGGCGTGAGCCCCGTAGCGTGAATATTATGTTAGATGATGTCTCTGCCTTCTTCGAGATACTATCCAATTATTTCTTTTTTGCATCAATAATTAACGATACAAATCCCAAATTTCCGTTCTGGTTTCGATGGTCAAATCTCTTAGACCTATAGATAAATCCATTCTCTGGATTCCAGTCTTTAAAATAAAACTCCCCATCTTCATCACAATATTCTAATAACTCTACTTCAAAGCCTGCTTCCTCAAACATAGTAGTTATAGTCTTATAATTATGTACTATCTTATGACTTGCTGCCGGGTGATCCAGTGGTCCTGGGCCACCAATCTTGACTATGTTCTGATACTCTTCATTTGGAAAATATCCATCAGGAACTGCACAACGAATATAACCTCCCGTATTCAAATACTTGTAACAAATCTTTGCAGCCTGAACTCCTTCTTCGTAAGTTAAATGCTCCCAAACGTGCTCTGATAGTATTACTTCAATTCTGCGATCTTTGAAACTTTGTTCCCAATCTTCTAATCTTAGTAAATCCAGTTCATCCTCTTGCGTTTGTATCCATCCTTCATAGTTCTGCGATGAAGCACCTATAATGATTTTAATTGGTTCTGTTAATGCTAAATAAGAAACATTTATCATAGATTCTTACCCTCTCTACTTAGAATTACTTAAAATAAATATTGCAGAGATTTCATCTAACGTTTTTGTATTCACGAAATGACCCAGCCTTAGATAGCTCTTATCTTAGGCTGGGTCGTTTGTTGTCTGAGCTTCCTCCATGATTATACATCTGACAACCAAGGGGCGATTGCCCCGCAGCGTGAATACTTTGTTATGCGATGTACTTGGCTTCTCCGAGATTATTACCTATTGTTTTTATTAATTTATTATTCATTTCAGTTAATCTATTTTTTATTTTTATTCCATATTATATTTGCAACTATTTTATTAATCATTAATTGATCAAATTAAATTATTACATGTTTTCTGTATAAAAGAACCCCCCATTTTATTGGAGGGTTCTAGGTTATTCGCTTTGCCCCACATTGGCGGAATTTTGTGGCTTCTTGAACTGAATAGCAACATAAGGAGGCATTGCAGTAACTTCAATTCCATCAAACCAACTCCAAATTTTGCTCATAAGCAACACTCCAATCCGCTTTATAGTGTTGAGGGAACCGTGGGGGTTTACCCTTTTGTTGAGCAAAACGAACAACCTATCAAGAATCATATCATATTTGTAGAATAACATAAATATGTAATTAATCAGCAGTTGTTACTTAGGTAATCAATTTATTATAGTTTTAAACTAGAGTAATAAAAAAATCTAGACTTTTGATTTAATTAATTCTTCATTGTTTTGCTCAAGTATTGACTTAAGGCTGCGCTTGCGCAGTTAGTCGATGCGGATGTGTCCGCTGATTTCGCTTCACTGCCAATCGCTTCTCGCGGACCGAGGAACCGCCAGGTTCCGAAGCGTGAATATAATGTTAGGTGAAGTATTCGACTTCCTGAATTGCTAGCACATCTCTTACGTTTCCGCCCTTATAATTGTTTGAATACAAATTCTCGATATCTAATAAATTCATTCTTCTCATAGAACCTTTTTGCTATTTCATTATCTAACCAATAATCTAATTCAATCCTACTAATACTATTGTTTTCTGCAATTTCATAAATTCTATCCATTAACGATGAACCATATCCTTTATTTTGATGCTCTTTCGAAATACTAAGATGATGTACAAATATGGATTTAGAGCTTTTAGTAAATGCACTTTCCTGATATTCTCTGAATTCTAACCAAACGTAACCAAGAGATTGATCATTATCTTTAATAATTAAAAATAGATTTTTGGGATTCTCCATTACTTTCTTAAAGAATTCATTGATCGTCTTAAAATCGAAAGGCTTAAAACGATCTGGATACAGTGAAAAATGTAATTCTTGAATATCTCTATTGAGTTTAGTAATTATTTCTGAATCTAAGGCTTGTTCAATTTGCATCTAAAATGCCCCCATTATTATGGTTTAAAAGCTCTTCGAATATTTCACCTAACGTTATTGTATTCACGAACACTCACTGCCTTAAACGACCGTAGGGAGTGGCCGCGACGCGGTTAGGCAGTGCAGGGTTGTCCGGCTGATTTAGCTTCTCTGCAAATGAAATGCCTCTTTGACTCCACTTCTTCTACCTCGGCTGGACCAAGGAGCGATAGCGACGCAGCGTGAATACCATGTTATCTGATGGATCGGCCATCTTCGAATTATCTAAATTCACTTATCTCTTTTATTTGTTGAATAATTTCCAAAGTATCATTGGGGTCCTTGATGTCAAATAGATAATTAACTTCATCTTTAGTAGGTTGAATTTCTATCGTATTTTCTTGTCTCTCCAATACTTCCAAAAAGTTCAAGGCACTTCTAAATATAGCTTTACTTCTTTGGGTTTGTGTAACACGTTCTTTCAATAAATCAATTGGTAAATTAAAGTGGACTATAATACTTTCAAATCCATTGTCATGAAAGTTCTGGAGTACATTTGTTCTTCCTGATTTATTTAAATTGGAATTGCTTAAGATAATGTGGAAATCGCTTTGCTCCATAGCATAGTTAACAATAGCATTTGTTATAGAAAATTTAAAAGTATTAGGACCTTCTATAGGGCGAAGTTTCTTATAATGGCTATTAATAAATTCAGCATGATTATCCTGATCAATGACTATGGCTTGTTGTAGTTCAGATTCTAATTCTTTAGCAAAAGTGGTTTTTCCACTATGAGTTTTTCCAACCGTCATGATTACCAGGCGCCTCATAAAATGCTCTCCCATCAATGTTTTCTATTATGATTTTTGCCGATCTTTCAGATAACGTATGTGCATTCCTGACGTTGATTTCCCTTAGATAGCTCTTATCTTAGGGAAATCAATGTGTCGCTTGAATCCTCTTCCTCGAAATGCCTCCGGCGACCAAGGGGCTAATGCCCCGCTGTAGGAATGCGATGTTAGGTGATGCCCCCGGCTTCATTGAATTTCAAACCTAGGATCTTATATATATTTTGGTTGTCCTAGCCACACTTCTGTATCGTACATTACTGTAATTACACCATCTCTTGCCAAATCATTGAATCGTTGTTTATGTGCTTCTTGAAATGTTACGAACCATTCCTCTCTCTCATCCGGTGATTCCATGCTAGAGATAACTGCCCCCCAATATTCATCCCATGTCTCGTTATGCTCTTGTTTAAACAAATATCTATTTGGTGTTGAGTCTCCATAAAAATATTGAACTGGTTTGATGTGCCTAGACTCAGTCAATCGCTTAACATATTGTTCATCGTTACATACTCGCAATGTATCCCTGAAAAAATTTGAGTCATCATAATATGAAAAAACAGCTAACATTCCATTAGGTTTAAGTATCCTTTTAAATTCTTTAATTGTACTTTCTGGATGAAATCTATGATAAGCATTGGCTGCTACAATTAGATCTATAGAATGTGCAAGCAGATTTGTATTCTCAGCTAATCCATCTTGGAATTCTACATCCTCTCTTTCCCCAATCAGTTCCTTTGCAAGTTCACGCATTTCAAAATCAGGTTCAATTACAAATACCTTCTTTACATTACCAACAAAATGTTTTGTCAAAAGTCCTGTTCCTGCACCAATATCAGCAACTACACCTTCACTTACATTCGCTATATCAATAACATATTTACTTGCTTCTATTGAAAAAGGCAATCGATATTTGGCATATTGCATGGCTTTATCACGTGTCATTCTATTCATTATTTAAGCTCCTTTGTATGGACTTAATATTATAGATTTCATCTTTACGGGGATTTCACCTAACGTGTCTGTATTCATGAACCCCGCAAGGGGTTGTCTGTTGGATTCCCTTTTCGAAATCCATCTGGCAGACCAAGGCTCCGTTAGGAGCCGCAGCTTGAATATTATGTTATACGACGGAATCGCTTCTTAGATTAACCAACATTCATTCTTGATCCCAATCTGTCATTGCTCTGCTATATGTTCCAATAAATCTCCTGGCTGACAACCTAAAACTGTACATAGTTTATCAATTACTTCTAGCGAAACATATTCATTCGTATTGAGCTTCGCCATTGTAGCAGATGAAATCCCCGTCATTTTAAGTAAATCCTGCTTCTTAATTTCCCTGTCGATCAATAATTTTTGAAAAGGTTTGTAACTAATCATCTGATATTCCTTTCACACGCGAAGTGAATTTTTCTTTAATTATATGAAAGTATATTTTCTTTATCAAAAAAATCTTTAACATGTCTTGACTTGAATGTTCGATATGGTAAAATTATATTCAATAAGTTAAACTTTTATTTGCAAAATCAAATGAACTGGATGGTGTTAAATTATGCATAATTCTTTAGAAATCTTACTCGATTCACTGATCCGTAATCGAATTGAATCTTTATATGGCGAGCTTATCAAAAACAACTTCAGCTACAACCAGTTCTCATCTGATCGGAACCTTTACTTTAAGCAGTTACATGAACTACTACCAGAGGATATACAAAAGACTCTATTCCTTTATGATGATGCGGACCTTTCTGTTCAAGCTATTTTAGAACGTGAAATCTACTTACAAGGTTTTAAGGACGCTCTTTACCTACATAACGAATTACATGTATCTTTAGATTGAGGGCCTGTTGGCTCTCTTTGTTTTTTTGATTCTGTCGTATAACTTTACCGTATTCACGACGTCCGACGGAGTCGGATGTGTCCGGCTGCCCCAGCTTCTTCGAATTCCCCCTGCCGGACCAAGGACGAATGTCCGTAGCATGAATATTATGTTATATGAAGTCCCTTACTTCTTTGAAATACTATCGTATCTTTGATGCTGATGGTTTGTTAGTTCTCCTAGCATCAATAATGATTGTATTAATTTTAAATTTGGAATTACTACTTATTTCATCAGCATTTTCTATCAACTTTTCTATTTTATTTTGTTCTTCATCGTGCATTAATATAACAAGATAATATGCGTGATCAACTCTTTCTGATTTCATATATTGAACTGTTTGATTTTTCAATCCTTTAACAAGGTCATTTGAGGCTAATTTAATTTCAACTAAAGTTTTAAAAGCATTACCAAAAGAAAATTTAAAGTCAACTGGTCCCCTCCCAGTTTCAGCTTCAGGAGTTATATCAATATTATTATCTTCACAATATATTCCACTCATAAAATTAAAAAGTTGCTGTGCACTTTTTTCTTTCTTTGCAAGATCATTATCATTCCATAACAGTTTATAAGCATCTTTAAGAGTAATTGAATGCACATAATAGTTAATAATGCTTTCAATATGCTCTAAAAAATCTTCTTGTGAATGAATAGTTTTTCTATTTATAGCCTTAATATTAGCAGGGTAAAGAGAATTTTTAATACTACGATACCCTTCTCTGATATCAGTTGGCATTAAATCAAGGTAATCATCAAGATCAACATCTCGATTTTCCACAAAGTTTATAGGGTTGTTAAAAAATTCGTCTAGATAATCTGCTACCCATAAAAAATCATGATCTTGAAATAAAATATCTAAATAGAAGTCTATATTGTCTGGATTGCTCAATATATACTCGTCTTCAGTTATATCTTCATCATGAGTTTCTTGCACTACTTCCCCTCTTTCAGTTAATTCATTATTTGTCTGGCATAAAACTTGATACAATGCAAATTCATGAATAGGTTTAAGATGATGTAAATATTCATCTCTTGTCCATACATCTAGTTCTATCATGGTTTTTATACATTTCTCATCATCCTCAATCCATATCATTGGTGGGAATAGTGAACGAAATCCTTCTTCAGGTCCTAGATCTCTATAAAAAGTCATGTAAATGTCTAAATAGTCGTTAATCCTTTGATTTACTATAATTCTTGTACTTTTCTCTAAATCACAAAAAATATTAATCATTTTGTTCTCCTTATACTATTTAATTAGGGATTTCATATAACGTCTTTTTCACGAACATCGCAAAAGTATCATCTCTTTAGGGTGTTCACGAACTTCATGAACACTCCTTCACCAACCATGTTTACGACTCCTCTCCCGTAATCTCCTCTTCCAATTGATCTAACGGACTTTTAATTCTTCTTATGTCCTTCACACTCACATGTGTATACCTTTCGGTGGTGCGTACACTTTGATGACCGAGCAACTCTTGAATGAAGCGAATGTCTATTCCACCTTCCAATAGATGAGTAGCGAATGAATGGCGTAAGGCGTGAATACTAACCTTTTTCTGGATTCCAGAGGCAGTACGTGCTTGTTCGAACACTTTTTGAACCGTTCGTTCAGTCATATGGCGCTCTGGGTGTTGACCTGGGAACATCCACTTCTCAGGCTTTTCTTGTTGTAAATACGGTTGAACCATATCCATAGCTGTATCGGATAATAGCGTAAGACGATCCTTTCGACCTTTGCCTTGAGAAACCCGAAGTGTTTTTCGCTCGAAATCAATGTTTTGAGTTTTCAACCGGACCACTTCCCCTACCCGTAATCCTGAAGAATAAGTAAGGTATAGGATCGCACGATGTTTTAAATTATGGAGTGCTTTTAAGATCAACATCACTTCGTTCATCGATAACACATTCGGCAACTTCTTTTCTTTCTTAGGGCGAACATAAGAGACTGTTTCCTCATGCAATAATACTTTTTGAGCATAGAATTTGATCGCGCTGAGCGCTTGATTAACATAGGAATGAGAACATTTCCTATGAAGTAAGTGTAAGGAATAACTCTGAATCAATTTCTCGTGACCCATCCTCTGATTTTGCTGCTGTACAAAAGCATGAAATCGATGGACTTGACTACAATAAGCTTTTATCGTTTTTTTACTATAACCTCGAAGCTGCAGTGCATAAACGAAAGAACTTTTTATCGACTCATTCCATGAATAGATTGGAATGTGATCCTGTATGTGAACTTCATTGTTGAACAGGCTGCACTCTTTCATCAACATGCTATCAACATGAATCTCCGTTCCTTCAAAAAGTGTATACAACTGTTGAATGGATTCGGACGTAAATGGAATCATCCAGATCTTCATTATAGCAGCAACCTAATTATTGGAAAGCAAAAAGAGCTCACAATCGCCGTTATCGACGTTGTAAGCTCCCGATACTTTCGGTGCTGTCCATCCTTTATGATCTAACCGCACTCAATTCAATAATATTGCGTTTAGGGGGTTAAAATTGTAACCATTAAATAGATTAAACCATAATCAAGGCAGCCATGGCTACTTCATTTCTCACCTTACTTCAAGCACGAAGATGTAGTGCAAGCGAAATCTTCGTACTGCACTTCGCGTGTAACATAAAAACGAGGAGCGGAGCGAATCGGTCTTGATGTTTCATGCCTCTTCGAGTAACTCACATTATCTTTTGCTACGAATGCACCAGTACCGTCAACGCGCCTTACTTCTATCCAATAAGCTGGAACATTTGACTCTTAAGATATATAACCATCTGAGTTTGGTGGCGATTCTTAGATTATACATGGATGTAAATACTCGTGGATTTAAATATAATATCGGTGACTAATGTCCAAAGAAAGCAAACTATTAGACTTGTAGCAGCGTTATGTAAACAGGCTGTATAGTTACACAGTGTCAAGGACATTATGGCCCATGATTCACTTCAATAAGTTCCGGCTGAGCCGTAAACTACTCAAAAGACTGAAAAATAAGGTTAATTAAATCGTTATGAATCCAGCAACAACAGTTGCAGCTAATGCCCAGATTCAGTACATGATGGTATTTTGTATAATAGAGAGATACATATTGTGGAACTGCGAAGGAGTGGAGCTACTGTCATGAAACCGGAGTTAGATCCGAGAGAAATCAGAACTCTGCAAAAAATAAAAACCGCTCTCCTTCACATGATGGCTTCCCGAATCGATCCCATATCCATTACGGATCTATGTGCCGAGGCACAAGTGACACGGCCTACCTTTTACAAGCATTTTAGTAGTGTAGCCGAGTTAATGGAGGTCATGTCCAAGGAGATGATGGAAGATTTGGGACGCTGCATCGTGATCGAGAAAAAAATATCCCTTCAAGAGGTTGATTATGTGGAACTGCCCTCCAATATGGTAGCTTTATTCAACCATGTGCTGGAGAATCGGCAGTTTTACGAAGCCTTCATTTTAATCCAACCGGACACGCCATTTACGCGTTATTTCAAAGCCACGCTATACCATTTTGTAAATGTCGGGCTTGAAGCATCTATCGAGACAGGCGCCCAGATCATCGTCCCGTCCGACGTGGTGATCAACTTTATGACGGGCGCGTTTCACGAGACCATCTTGTGGTGGATGTTGAATGGATATCCCTACACTCCACAGGAAATGACGGCTATGGCATTACGTTTGTCCATTAACGGACCCTTTCAATTTTAGAATAAAAAAAAGAGTAGCGTCTCTCAGTTGAGAATAGGTACGTTACTCTTTTTGCTAACTTCGTAAATCAGAAGGAATATTTGTCCATTTCATCGAAATACAATGTACTAACACGAAATCGATAGAAAGAGATGTGTATGAGATGAATGGAATTCTGGGTGTAACCGGACTATCGTTCTTGCTGGTAACGCTGTTCACCCCCCTGCTTATCTGGGGATTGCGTACGTTAAAGCTTACGCAGCCAATCCGGACCGAGCTGCCTCCCGATCATCAGGCCAAACGCGGGACGCCGTTAATGGCAGGTCTTATATTGCTGATTGGCGTTGCGATGTCACTGCAATTTCAACCCGCGCCACTTACCGTTTTCTTATGCTCGACCTTTCTTTTGTTCAGTTTGATCGGATTTATGGATGACTTCAAAAAAGCTGCATGGCAGGACCCGTCCGGCATTTCCGGTCGCATGAAGCTTGTTTTTCAATTCCTGTTTACCGGCACATTACTGTATGTGCTGTTCCATTTCTTTTCACTGACAAGTGATATCCGACTCTTCAACGGGTTCCAACTCCATCTGCCGGTTAGCGTGTACGTCATCATCATGCTGCTATTCATTGTGGGTTCGGCGAATGCCATTAACTTTACCGACGGTTTGGACGGACTGTTGATCAATGTGGCCATACCCACCTACTTTTTCTTCTTCTTAATCTCCGAGAAACCGGAGGTTCAGATGTTCTCGCTGGTCATGATCGGCTGTCTGCTCGGCTTGCTGCTCTACAACATTTATCCGGCCCGGGCTTTTATGGGCGATACGGGATCCCTTGCCATTGGCGGTTCCCTTTCATTCTTAGCGGTGATCGAGAAGGTCGAAATTCTGATTCCGTTGCTGTTCATGATCTATTTGGCCGAGCAGCTCTCGGTTATCCTGCAGGTATGGTACTACAAACGGACCAAGCTGCGTCTGTTCCGAATGACCCCGATCCATTTCCACTTCAGTCTCAAGTACGGCTGGAGCGAGAACAAAATCGTGATGATCTTCGGTTTTGTCTCCTGGTTTATGGCTCTTCTCTGTTGGGTACTTGCAAAGTATGTGATGTGAAACACCGAAATAGACAAGCAAAAAAAGCCTCCTGGTAGGATTGAAGCGTGCTTCACTCCACTGGCTGGCTTTTTTTATGTATAAGGATCAGTCCCGATGGGAAGAAGCGATCTCTTCCAGCTCTTTTCTCAGACTCTGGAGCGTTAACGCACGCTCTTTGTCATGCTGGACATCGTAAAGCAGCTGCTCCATGAACTCCCAGACATCCTCCAATTTGCGTCTGCCTTGATAAAACTGCAACGCCTCAGCGTTTATTTCATAATGACTGTGCGTTTCTTTATAAACCCTCATAAATAGTTCAAAATAGGGCTCATCCACAAAAGACATCATATCCGCCTCAACCGGTGCCAACTTCAGTCCTTCCCAATCGATCAGCTTCAGTTGCTGCCCCGTAGACATCAGATTCCATCCATGTACGTCGGTATGGCATAATGCCATTCGCAGATCACGATTCTTCAGCGCTTCGGACAACTCTTCAACTTTAAGCATGATTTCCTTCAATCTATCGATATAAAGCAGCAGCACTTCCCCGAGGTCATACGGCAACTCCCCGTCCAGCGTGCTCTTTAGCTGCCCAAGAAACGGCACCGTGTAGTTTTCCGTCATGGCACTTGTCACAAGCGGAACCTCTTCCCCATAGCGATGGAGCTCTGCGATCATCTCCGCTAGCTGCCGTACCTGATCCTCTGTCAGTTCTTGATCGGCAATCGTGTCCCCAACGATATATTCATACAGCAGATAGATCCCTTCGTCATCCTCGCATTGACAACTGCCGTCCGTCGTGAGAATGGGGGCTGGAATCTTGCCCTTCAAACGGCTATGCTCTTCAAGCCACAGCAATATCGGCACGTAATCATCAATCAGCGCAGTCCACTTCGGGGTGGATGCACGGCTTTTCTCATATACTTTCAGGAAATAGGTATGTTTGACATCCCGTACCCTGAATGCCAGAGCAGCCCATCCACCCTGTTGTGGTGAAATTTCGGTATGCTCCAAGCCATAATAATCCTTCAACATGTTTTGTAAACGGTCCATGGGTCCTCCTATCAACCTTCTTATAAATCTTGGTGCTCCCTTTCACTTTATCATAACGATAGTGAAGATATGATATAAAGTCCATCATTCACGACAAGATGCTGTTCTTCAGGGGCTAGTCCCTGAATTGACACCACTGTCGGAAACATGCCGGGCTTAATGTGTACAGGGAACCAAGGCCGATGTTTATCAATGACTATCAACAACCCGTTCTCATCACCCATCGCTGCAAATTGTTTGCCATCACCTCTCCATAGCGATAAACCGAAGACTTCATGCAGTCGACGGATTTCTTCACGGACATCAACCACCGGAAGACCGATTTCGCTAATCGCTATAATATGCTTCGCATTGAAAGAATCTGCTTGCTCGTGAACCGTCGCATGATGAGCAATGAATTCAATCAAATTGCCGTCAGGATCATAAAAATAACAAGCCGATGCCGGCCAATCCTTAAATTCAAATGGTTGATTGCCATCTTGAGTAATCAGCTCGATCCCGTTATTCTCCAACCACTTCATGGCTTCGGATAATTGGTCAACGGCGATGGAGAAGGCAATATGATAAAAGGCGCGGGAGTCATGATCCTGAACAAATTCGACGGTTGAGCGACCGGCTTGGAGCTCCAATCGTTCATCCGCGTCCTTCTTGACTTCAAATTCCAAAAGATCTACATAGAATTTCTTGATCATAGCCAGCTGTTTCGTCTGTACTTCAACTTTCAATATATTCATATGGAACACCCCTTCTTCATTACTGTCTTGCTTGTAGTAACTGCGGTTAACTTGACCTCATTGTAGTTTTTCAATAATAATAGATCAATACTATATTTTCTATATAAACAATAGTTTATAACTATATAATACGGAGTGAATCGAATGGAGATTAGGCAGCTGCACTATTTTTTGATGCTGTGCAAGGAACTTCATTTTTCCGAAGCGGCACATAAACTGGGTATTTCCCAGCCCACCTTAAGTCAACAAATACGGGTATTGGAGGATGAAGTCGGGGTCCCGTTATTTGATCGCATGGGTAAAAAAAACGTTCAGACGGAAGCTGGAGCCATCCTGGAACACTATGCCCGACAGATGATTCAGCAAATGGAAAATGCAAAGAGAGCAATTGCGGACTTGACCCATTTAAACACAGGCCATTTACGGGTAGCCGTGCTTCCCTCCGATTTGGATTATCGGCTGACTTCATTGCTTGTTGAGTTTCACAAGGAGTTTCCGAATACCCAAGTGCAGATCATTCCTTCCATTGATATCGTGAACCAAGTGCTAAACAATGAGGTCGATATCGGGGTGGGTCTTGCCATCGAGCCTGACAGCCGGTTAAACCGCATACCTTTTTACACAGAAACCTATAGTCTCTATGTTCATGAACAACATTGTTTAGCCAGCCGTGAGCTAATAGAGCCTCAAGAACTGGAACGTATTCCATTTGTGATGTATCCGAATGGGTTTTATGGACGCGAACTGATCAACGCATGGTGCAAAGAGCAAGCGATTGAACTCAAGATCCTGATCGAGACCGGTTCGGTAACCTCTCTATTTCAGCTTGTGAGAGAAGGAATCGGTGCGACCATTCAACCAAGTCAACTGATTGACAGCTTTCAGTCCCTCAGTTTAAAGGCAGTTGCACTCAAACACCCTCCTTCCAGGGATTTGGAGATGTACTATCGCAATGACAAATATTTAAGTGCAGCAGCTCGTACGTTTATGAAACGGATGGAGAATTCCTTCTAGAATGGTTCTAGGCTTATGACAATGTTTTACCTCATATAAAAAAACAAGAATGCATCATCTGCATCCTTGTCTCGCCTGCAACGTCTTATTTTATTCTAATGGCCTGCCTTCTTTATAATAAAGATTCCGCTTAAGAATCACGAAGAAAATATGTACGTTCCGGTACCCGTGTTCCGACAAGATGTCGTGAATGCGGGCTGCGACAGCATCATGAATCTCCTGAGTTCTCTGGAACATGAGGATTTCCACGGATAACGGCGTATTGGTTATGATCTGATAAGGAAGCAGTTCGATCTTCACAATTTCCTGCGGTATTTGAACAATACCGGCAAATTCGGCAACGACCTGTGGTGTGATTTCTTCAAGAAAAACTTCGGTAAATCCTTTAAAGCGTAAATATGGCACTCTTATCCCTTCATTTCGTCAAATTATTGTCTTATAGATGTCCCCAAGTGACTTTTATCTCTCTTCTACTATACAATATTGTTATTGTGAAAGGAATCACTATGATTCAGATGCACATTTTCGCAGGTGAATTTCAATTATAGTTATCCTTTCAATTGCCCTTTACGGAGCATTTCCGTTAGACTTGATAACATCCGATTCATCATACGAGAAATTCATTATGGAGGTGAAGGTCATCATGGGCCGAAATCTATGGGATGCCGAATGGGAAGTAACCGAGCCGTTAGTCCGATTATTACTTAACCGTCAATTCCCCCAATTGTCCACCCTCAAGATCCAGGAGATTGGCAGCGGATGGGACAACACCGTTTATCGCGTTGGCGATGAGTATGTGTTTCGCTTCCCCCGAAGAAACATTGCCATAAATTTACTAAATACCGAAGCAAAAATCCTGCCTAAGCTTGCAAACTACATAACAGTACCTTATGCGAAACCCCTTTTCTTCGGAAAAGAAAGCGAAGAATATCCTGCACCTTTTCTGGGGTATACCTATCTTCCAGGGAAATTTCCGATTGGAATATCAGATGAAGCGCGGATGCAGTCGGCGGCAACGCTCGGCCGCTTCCTGAAGAACCTGCATGCATTTCCCGTAGAAATAGCACAGCAAGCGGGTGTATTGTCTGACCAGCGTAATCTGACCGATCTGGCCGGCCGGAAAGACAAAATGCTGAATCTCCTCTCCAATCTTACCCACTATATTACGCAGGCAGAGTTGAACGAAATTGCAGACTATTTGCGGGGCATCCACCTGGATCGGGCCAGGCATCAACATGTTCTAATCCACGGGGATCTCCATTTTAAAAACATGTTGGTCGATGATGCCGGCAAGCTTTCGGGCATTATTGATTGGGGTGACATAAACATTGGCCATCCTGCCTGTGACCTGAGTATCGTTTACAGCTTCCTGCCACCGGCCTCCAGAGAGGCTTTCTATGATATCTATGGCGAAGTGGATGAAGAAACCAAGATTCTGGCACGAATGATCGCCGTATATATCCCCATGTTAATATTTATCCAAGCCATCGACGAAAAAGATGAAGCCATTGCATTGGAAGCCAAATCGATTATTCAGCGTGCCATCGCCATGTAATGGTTCGATGGTTATGGTGTAATCATATTTCATGCAAAAAGAAGCTTGAAACCTTCAAGCTTCTTTTTCTTAGTCTCGTGATTTGCCAGACGCTTTTGTAACGTTATATTTTTAACATTCCCATTAATGGCATAATGGCTTTTATCACATTCATGCCCAGTGTAATGTGAGGCACGATTTGTCCCAAGAAGCCCAATCCGCCAACCGCCGCGACTCCTTCTCCTCGCTCAGCCCCTTCGACTGCCGGAGCGCTTGGAGGACCTCCAAACAAGTTGCTTAAAAATCCGGAGATTTGCGCTTTATCCCTGCTCCGAGCAATCGAAGCCGGCATATTTTTGTTAGCACGAAGTCCTGACAGCGTTACTTCCCGGCCTTGGATCTGATTCAGTTCTCCAATATAGTAGCTGCCGTCCTTCAGAACGACCACGACCGGTTGACCTACCCAATGCTGCGGAGGGCTCGATTTCGAAGCAATTCTGGACTTCCTTGCGCGTTTCGATGACATATTAGGATCACCTCGCTTCCCTGTTCATGATGATGACATCATATGCAGAGCCGTCTTTCATTCTTGTGCCTTTATAGGATGATTAATATAAATGCGTCAATAACCTAGATTTACCGGACCAGTCAACATATGTAAATTAGCAGAAATTATTTCCGCCAAATGTGGCTTTTTGACTCTCTCCGGTGTCTAATGAATTGTAAGGTCAAGAGGAGGTTCTTATCCGTGTCAAGAGCTCAAGACAATCTCCCTGTTTATCCGGATAACCAGGGAACCAAACGCACATTTGAAGATATGTATGATGAATACCGCCTGAGGATTCGCCATTATCTCGCACTGAAAGTGAATCCGATGGCTGCAGATGACTTAACACAACAAGTGTTCTTAAGGGCCATGGAGAACCTCGATAAGTTTAACGGGAACTCCAGTCTGTTCACCTGGATCTTCAAGATCGCCCAGAACACGGTTAAAAATGAATATCGAAGTATATCACGTAAACATGAGATGCCTTATGACTTTACAAGTTATGAATCACAGTCCATCTCCCTTGATTTTGCCAGATATGTTGATATTCGAATCGATATTAGCGCGGCACTTAAGCAGCTGAGTGGGCTTGATCAGCAGATTATATCCTTGCGATTCTTCGTGGATTGTACGCTGTCGGAAATATCCAGGATCGTGGGCATGCGCGAGAGTGCGGTGAAAAATCGATTGTACCGATCCTTAGAGAAGCTAAAGAAAGAATTAAAAGAATGGGGTGACATCACCATTATGTCAATTCTAGATTTGATATCCTTTGAAAGCAAAAGTGAAGCAAGTCATCGTCAGAGCCAAGTGCATCGGGACCTGTTTCAAGAACTAAAGAACAATGTAGAACAGATTGCAGCGAAATATAATCATCAGCCATCACACAAAATCGTAATTGAGATCTATCCCGATCTGCCAACATTCCATCAAGCCGTTGGAGAATCGGATGCACCTGACTGGTTCATGGGCACGTTCGATAACAACACGTTAAAAATCGTCTCACCCTTAAACCCGGGTCCCGAGCATACGTATCAATCGATCCTCCGGTCCACGCTGCACTTGTATACCATGTGGTTGATCAGCGACATCAACCCCCTTGCCCCCAAATGGATCCGGCAGGGCATTGGCGGGTACGAAGCGCAGCAAATGTCCGAAGATTTCATTCGAAGCACGACTTCGGCAGCCATCAGCAATCATGCAATTCCAAGCTTCGAGGATCTCAATGATGATTCCTGGGATTTCGGCAAAACGGGATTTCAGTTCTCCTATCTGATCGTTGAGTTCATCATTAAAAAATATGGGTTAGGTCCATTAAATCAATTGATTCGTATGCCCAATGGTTATCAAGAAATTTTCCGGATTTCCGAAGAAAAGCTTCATGAAGAGTGGGCGACAGCCCTCCAAGATCAGCTTGTTTAGGTCAAAAGAAACCCGGTCCTGGACCGGGTTTTCCACTATCTCCATACGTTTGCCATTCTCGTTATCCATACCGGCCCAGCACGACAAGGGAAATCACCTTTGTCTGCGGGTTATCCAGGTACATATTAGATCTTCCATGCCACATCTGTCTAAGGGGGGGTTATTAGCAGCCTCACGGCGGCCAACCGTCAAAACATACTTATTCTTTTGTTCCACCACTCCTTGGCGAGCTTCGGAAACGTCACCGACCGTATGATACCATGGCTCCCAGCCCTCTAAACCACGACCTTTTCCTACTACTCCCAATCACGTGTCACTTCAGGGACCTTATCCGGACAGCGGATGTCTTTAAACCGGGCATTTTACAGAACGGGTCGAGTTCCGGCCGGGTCGCGCGATTGCTTACTTATTCGTTCCCAGTTAAAGGCTTATCCGTTCTTCCTCTTCTCTCATCAGTAGGAAGAGTTGTTCCCGCTAAGGTGAGTTTAAGCACGAGAAACATGCCGTACCCAAGCACACCACCGGCCGTATTCAGGATTAAATCATCCACATCAAAACTTCCCATTGAAAAAAAGAGCTGGGAGCATTCCAGTCCCAGGCTCAACCCCAGGGATGTCGTGAAGGAGCCAATGAATCCGAGGAACTTGTTCCTAAGCATAAGACCGACGAATAGGCCATTGGGCATGAATATGGCGATATTGCCAAAGAGATTGACCACGTCATGCGTACTCGAAAGGTGCTTGATATTCATACGAATGGATTCAAAGGGCGTGAAATTGGCAAATTGCAATCGATTTTGTACATAATCCGGGATCTCAGTGGCTCGATGCAGCTGCTGCCACAGAACTGATATATCTACGGAACCGAACTTGAATAAAATCACCTTGAGTAAGACATAGAGATACAGCGCATATAGTAATACAAGCATCCATTTATACGATAATTTCATTCCTCATCATCCTTGTTTAGCAGTACCGTCACAATGATTCCGTCGATATTGTTTCCAGATATCTCATACTCACTTCCCGCCGGTATCTCAATCTCCATGTCTTTGGACGTCACGGGTACATACTTTATTTCGTATTCCTTCCCATCTACGGTTGTTCTATAGCTGGATTGTTCCTTCAGGTAATCCAAATATTCCTCCAATGTAAGATTCAGTTCCTTCATGATCATGCTGTGCGGCTGCCCAACATAACGAAAATGCCACGGTTCATACTGAATGCCTGTAATCTCTGTTTTGTCCTCAGGATATCGCAGAATGAATCCGTGCGCCCATGCATGCTCCTTCAGCCACTTCCCTTCGGGCGATCGATCAATCGACTGCTGCGTCGATCCGATATCCATCGAGAGCCCGAGATTATGTTCGCTGTAGCCTGGAGGCAAGGCGTAATCGGAACCTTTTTCACGATAAAGCTGTTCTTGCTCGCCCTCATCCCGATACCCACTGCTGATCATGAAGCGATTGATTCCGTCTTCTCCTGCGGCTTCAACCATATCACCGAATTTCTCTGCCACACTGCGCGATAACCGGATCGTGTTGTCCAGAACCACATAACCATGCATTAAGTCTTTATTCTCAAACAATGTTACGATATCCTTCGGCACCGCTCCCTGATCAAGCGGATGATCCTTGTTGACCAGGACCAAATTTCCACGTGTCACTTGTTCATCGGTTACACGGATCGTTTGCACAGCTGATGGAGGATTCGATTGCGTGTCGGAACCCGCTTTTGATTCCTGTCCATCTCTACTCTCTACCCTATCATTCACGTTAGGCGTCTCCGTCATTATCGACTCGCATCCGACCAACAGAAATATAACGAGCATGATCAAACCCTTTTTCAACTTCAACAACTCCCTCTAGCTTGGTTTATCCAGATTAATAAATAGAGTTTAAGGAAAAGTAGGGAAAAGATAAAGTTTTTCTTAAGAGATGCAAGTTGCGCTTATCCCTTTTCCCTTTGACAAGGTTGAAGCCTATGGCTTAACTTGGTATTTAGACTAAAAAGAATAAAGAAGGTGCCATTATTCTTGCTCAAATTATTTCGTTATTTACGTCCCCACTGGGCAGCGGCCCTGCTTGCGCCGCTGCTCATGCTGCTGGAGGTCGCCATGGATTTGCTTCAGCCCATTCTCATGGCCAGCATTATTGATCAAGGTGTCATGCAGAACGATACTTCACACATTCTCCATACAGGTCTTATCATGCTGGGTGCGGCTGCCATCGGGCTGCTTGGAGGTCTCGGATGTACGATCTATTCTTCCATTGCCTCGCAGCGTTTCGGCGCCGACCTGCGCCGGGATTTATTCCGCAAGGTTCAAACCCTCTCGTTCCGAAATCTGGACGACATCTCGACCGGTTCGCTTATCACCCGGCTGACGGGCGACATCGTTCAGCTTCAGACCATGGTCCAGATGCTGCTGCGCATCTTCGTTCGGTCTCCGTTTCTCGCGATTGGAAGCATTATTATGGCGGTGATCATTAGCCCCAAGCTTGCCATCATTCTGGCCATTGCCGTTCCATTGTTGTTCGTTGTGATGTTCTTCCTGATCCGCGCCACCCTCCCCTTATTCGCCACCGTTCAGAAGAAACTCGATAAGGTGAATACGGTCCTGAAGGAGAATTTTGCTGGCATCCGGGTATCCAAAGCATTCGTGCGAGCCGGCTATGAGAAGGATCGATTCCATCAAGCGAATACCGACTTCACGCAATTTTCGGTTAAAACACAACGGATCGTTGCGCTCAATATGCCCATCCTCACCATGATACTGAACATCAGTATCGTGGTTGTCCTATGGCTTGGCGGGAAGAACGCGATCGATGGCTCTTTCGAGGTGGGAAGCCTGGTAGCCTTTATCAACTATGTGACGCAGGTGCTATTCTCCGTATCCTCCGTCGCGATGATGCTGGTCCGAATCTCTACAGCCAAGGTTTCCGCTGATCGTATCCAGGAAGTCATGCATACGGAATCCGAGATTGTAAACGTTGCTCATCCGACAATGAATGTATGCAAGCAGGGAGAAATCGTATTTGACCAGGTGACTTTTTCCTATAAACCGGAAATACAGAAGCCCGTTTTACATAATATCAGTTTCAAGGTTCAGCCAGGGCAGACCGTCGCAATTATGGGAGCAACCGGTTCGGGAAAAACCTCGCTGGTATCCCTGCTCCCCCGCCTGTATGATGTAACATCCGGGCGGATATTCATCGATGGGACCGATGTGCGACAGATCGATTTATCGGCGTTACGCGAACGCATTGGCATCGTCCTTCAAGAATCCATCCTCTTCACCGGCACGATCCGGGACAATATCCGCTACGGGAAAGCGGATGCTTCCGATGAAGAAGTGATGGCAGCAGCTAAGGCTGCGCAGGCGCATGAATTCATTTCGTCCATGCCGGAAGGGTACGATACCGTGCTTGGACAAAGAGGCGTGAACCTCTCCGGCGGCCAGAAGCAGCGGATCTCCATTGCACGGGCATTATTGCTTCGCCCCGCCATTCTTATTCTTGACGACAGCACAAGCGCCATCGATATGGGGACGGAGTCCAGGCTTCAGAAAGAGTTAGCCCAGCTGATGAACGGTCGAACCTGCCTCATGATTGCCCAGCGGATCTCTTCCGTGATCGATGCCGATCTTATACTGCTGCTGGATGATGGAAAATTGGTAGCGGAGGGTACGCACAGCGAGCTGCTTGCTTCCTGTGAGTTATACCAGGATATTTATCAATCGCAATTCGGCAAGGAGGTGTCTTCCCATGGTTAAAGCGGATCAGGAAACCAAGCAAGGCCATGCGGACGCTCCGGACTTTAGCATGCGCGGCGGCAGCCCCATGCGTGGAATGACGATGGCCAAGGCGAAGCCCAAAAATACGATGGCAACGCTTCGCCGGATCTGGGGTTACATTCGTCCATTTAAGGGCGGTATGATCGCTGTTTTCCTATTCACGCTCATCGCGACGATTCTGTCCCTGGTGGCTCCTTTCCTGCTGGGAAATGCGGTGGATCATTACATCATTCCAGGAGATTTCGAGGGACTCATGGGGTTGTGTGCGGTGCTTCTTGCCTTTTACGCGGGTACCGCGCTCACGGCATGGCTACAACAGCATGTCATGGTTAAGGTCTCCCAGCTGTCTATTCAGGCCATGCGGAGGGATATTTTTGCAAGACTTCAAATTCTTCCGCTGCGATTCTTCGACAGCAAGACGCACGGCGAATTGATGAGCCGCACGACCAACGATATCGAGAACGTCTCCGGGACATTGAATCAGAGCGTAACCCAGCTAATCTCAAGCGTGCTGTCCCTGGTTGGATCGCTTGCCATCATGCTGTACCTCAACGTATGGCTGACGCTGCTCAGTATGGTGACCATTCCGCTTGTCATGCTGTTTACGAAGACGGTAGCAAGCCGGACAAGGAAGCATTTCTCCAAGCAGCAGAGCACGTTGGGGGAGCTTAATGGCTTTATCGAGGAAACCGTCTCGGGTCAGAAGGTTGTACAGGTATATCGCCGGGAGCGGCATGCCGCTGCGCAGTTCGATGTCATGAACAAGAAGCTGACCGATGCCAGTATTCAAGCTCAGATCTATTCGGGTACCGTCGGTCCGGTTATGAACGTGCTGAATAACGTCAGCTTTGCTTTAATTGCGGCGGTTGGCGGGTATATGGCATTCAAGGATTATACTACCGTGGGTGTTGTCGTTGCATTTCTGAACTACTCGAAGCAGTTTCAACGGCCGCTGAACGATCTGGCGAATCAATTCAACCTGGTGCAATCTGCTGTGGCTGGTGCTGAACGGGTCTTTGAGATTATCGATACCGAGTCCGAGTACCAAGACAATCAAGACGAGAATGCAGCGGATGACATGTATGGGGAGGTACAATTTGACCGTGTCTGCTTCAGTTATAAGGAGGGCGTCCCGATTCTGAAGGATGTATCACTCACCGCTCGGCCGGGCGAGACCATTGCGCTCGTCGGTCCGACAGGCGCCGGCAAAACCACCATCATCAATCTGCTCACCCGTTTCTATGAAATCGATTCTGGCGTCATCACCATTGATGGGGTAGACATCCGACAGCTTGATAAGGACAATCTTCGGAGCAAGCTGGGAATCGTGCTGCAGGATGCCTATGTATTCTCGGCATCGATTCGGGAGAACATCCGCTACGGCCGGCTTGATGCCTCGGACGAAGAGATCGAAACTGCCGCCAAGCTTGCCAATGCGCATGACTTCATTATGAAGTTGCCTGAAGGCTATGATACGCAGCTTCTCTCGGGTGGAGGCAACCTGAGCCAGGGCCAGCGGCAGCTCTTGACGATCGCGCGTGCGGTGCTTGCCGATCCGGTCATACTGATTCTGGACGAGGCTACCAGCAGCATCGATACGCGGACGGAGATGCATATTCAAACCGCCATGCGCACCCTGATGCAGGGCCGAACGAGCTTTGTCATCGCTCATCGTCTAAGCACGATCCGCGAGGCTGACCAGATTCTCGTCATGAATCAAGGCGGTATCGCGGAGCGTGGCACACACGAAGAACTGCTGGCCAAGCGCGGCTTTTATTACGAGTTATACAACAGCCAGTTTAAGTTAACCAGTTAAGATGGCCTTCGACATTTTTCTTACAGGCCGCTGACAACAAACAAGAGAGCGGGTTCCATGGAACCCGCTCTCTTGTTTTTCTGCTATAAGGATAAATGCTCTTGCGAACTGAGCGCAGTCTACCACACAACTTCCTTCCCCTTATAACTGCAGAGCAATATCTGAATCGGTATCAGTCTAAGACGAACACGGATTTTCTTTCCCATTTGGCACGATCGGACCTGAACGCCTTTATTGCGATCAAACCAGCTCGATTCGCCAATCGAACAGACACTACGCCTTCATTTCCATCAAAATCGCTGAATTCGCCAATCGAGCAGACATTAGGCCCCTTCATTTCGATCAAAATAGCTTAATTCGCGAATCGAACGGACACTAACGTCTTCATTTCCATCAAAATCGCTGAATTCGCCAATCGAGCAGACATTAGGCCCCTTCATTTCGATCAAACTAGCTCGATTCCCCAATCGAACAGACACTAGCGCCTTCATTTCCATCAAAATCGCTGAATTCGCCAATCGAACAGACACTAGTGCCTTCATTTCCATCAAAATCGCTGAATTCGCCAATCGAGCAGACATTAGGCCCCTTCATTTCAAATCAAACTAGCTCGATTCGCCAATCGAACAGACACTAGCGCCTTCATTTCCATCAAAATCGCTGAATTCGCCAATCGAGCGGACATTAGGCCCCTTCATTTCGATCAAACTAGCTCGATTCGCCAATCGAACAGACACTAGCGCCTGCATTTCCATCAAAATCCCTGAAGTCGCCAATCGAGCGGACTCCAGGTCCGTTATTTCGTTCAGAATTGCTCATTTCGCGAATCGAACGGACACCAGATCCGTTATTTCAGTTAACATAGGGCGATAATCACACTTTTACGCTGAATAACGTATCTCATGTCCGCTAAACTAGTTAAACTCATCTTTTTTAACTAAATAACGGATGCTCAGTCCGTTAGAAATGCAAATATAATAAAATGCAATTCGACGCAAAACAAATACAGTGCAATGCAATACAATGCCATACAATGCAATATAAATGCCTTTCAAATGCCTTTCAAATGCCTTTCAAATGCCTTTCAAACGCAATACAAACGCTCTTCAAACGCACTTCCATTGCAATACAACCATCTCGCACGATTTCATCATTCCAACTCAAATCGACTGGCATTACTCACGATCCGTTTGACGGCACCGATAATCCATTCCATCTCCACATATTGATTACCCGGCGCATTGTATTCGACGCCCCAGTAACCCTTGTATCCGCCTGCGAGCAGGCTCCACACCTTCTCCTCCGCATCGGGATGAATCGCTGTTTTTGCATCAAAATGAGTATGTACCGTCCATGGAGCAACCATCTCATCACCTTCAGCCTCATCTGCCTTCCATCTGCCAAGATGAAGCAGAAAACCAAAAGCCGGATGTTGGACTTCCTCGGCAAGCCGTTTCATTTCTCGCGGAAGCAGCGATGCGCCCATATGATTTTCCGGACCAATGGTATAACCGCCATCCGCTGCACGATCCGCATATTCCCGATAACGTTTAACGGTATACTCGAACTGTTCGTAAGTCATCGGCTCCGATTCCTTATAACTGCCGCCGGTGTCGATTCGCACGGTTTCGGCGCCCAGGATTTCAGCGGCATCCAGATGAACCAGCGCGTTCTCGTACAGCTTCTGCCGGATATCCGGGTCTGGATCCCATAGGTGCGCTCCATCCACAGCAAAGTTGACCACCCTCATCTCTTTCTCATCCAGTGCCTCTCTGATTTTCTGGATGTAACTCTTATCAGCAAGTTTATATACGCTATCGCTCCGATCGATGAAAAAACCGTTCCACAAATCAACCGCATCCATTCGGTACCGGTACTTCACCGTCTCCAAATAACCGAACACATCCATTTTTCCATCCAGAAACGTATTATAAAAAGAATAGCCGCCAATCGAAATATTCACCTGAATGCCCCCTTAGAGAATAGATCAAAGCACGATCTTCCGTTTATCACACTACCAAACACCCTGCGCAGCATATCTTACTCGATGGTGTATTTTAGATGATGATATTCCCCGCCGGAGAGAAACCCTTTCTTCCTATACAGTTGCTCCGCTTGATTTCCCGTCGTTACAAAGAGGCGCAGCACAGGGTAATCAGGCTCCAAGGCCGTTAATGCCCTATCCAGCATCGCGCTCGCCAACCTCATTCCTCGATGTTCGGGTAATACTGCGATGCTATAAACGAGTGGCAGGCCCTCCCATAAAGAGATCAAACATACACCGACGATTTCTTCCGTTGTTCGGTCATATACTACTGAAGAGGCTTCCAACAGCTTGGGGTCCACTATGTCAAAATATCGGGCCGCATCATCCGCATAAACCTGGACTTCCCGCTCATCCGGGCCATTTGCATACGCTTCCCTAAACACCTCTACAATCTTAGGCATATCTTCTTTTGTGGGCCTTCTATCCATATAATGGAGATCCATCGATGTTTCCAGCTGTTCGGTAGGCCGCATCATGCATTGCCTGGATTCAACCTGAACGAAACCATTTTCACGAAAAGCGATCACCTGCTCAACCAGAACATTATTAGCATGCAGAGACTCTGTCAAATTCCAGGATTTTAAGGTATAGCTCTTCACGTAATCAATCATCTTTGTGGTAATAGAATATGGGGGGATACCAAACACAAGTCCGATGGAATGGTCAGACAAATAAACACCCGCCACTTTATCGTCACCTAAGACAACCCAGTAACCGTCGTCCGAATCCGCTAGAACCTTGGTTAAATCACCCCAGCTCGGTCTAAACCAATTATTCTTATAATAGGTAGCAAAATATTTCGAGAACATCTTGGTATCCGCCTTTATTAATCTGTATTCCATAAGTCCCCCTCCTTATACCCTTTTGAATTAGGCCCATTATATAGGTTGGAAGAGGAGTGGGCAAAGGGATTTATCTTCTATAATAAAAAAATCACACATACCGTTTCGGCTAGGATAGAATCAGGCTAACCCCCAGATACCCCGCTGTTCCCCACATAATCAACGCCGATATTCGGTTCAACGTGGACAACCATTTCCCTGATGGATCCTTCCTTCCCGCTGTCCTGCCCGCTATTCCAAGACCCAAGAACCACAACCACGAAACTGCGATACATACAACGGCAAAGACCACTTTGTCGATCCCTGTATATTGGAGCGAGCTTGTGCCAATGACCCCGATCGTGTCCAGAACAGCATGCGGATTTAACAAGGATACAGACATGGCAAATACAATTTGCTTTTTCGGCGTAAACGAACGAGTCTCTTCTTGCGCTTGACCCGAAGGTTTACTCTTCCAGGTTACCCTTCCCATATAGACCAGGAAACAGATCCCCAATGAAAACAGCACGGTTCGGATCCATTCATATTCCAGAACAACAACGGATACCCCTAGAACCGCTAATGAGATCAGCAGCGTATCACATAGCGATGCGGTAATCATGACGGGCAGTGCCTTGATGAAGCGGGGTTGTACCGCTCCCTGATTAAATACAAACACGTTCTGCACGCCCAAAGGAAGAATAAGACCCAAAGCTAGAATGAATCCATGAACGATGACGCCTATCATATGAAACCAAACCTCCAGCGAATATTTCCATCATTGTAAAGGAGGGTATCGGCTGCGTCTCCAACCAATTGGTTGGCACTTGACCCAACCAATGAGTTATACTGAGGCATATTCCTACATGAAAGCGGGTTTACCTATACCTATGGCTGAAGAATGGAAATTGAATAAGCACTCCAATGTGCCGCTTCATCAGCAAATTTATGATGTTATCAAGAGCAGAATCATGAACGGGGAATGGCCGGTCGGAACCCGAATTCCCACGCAGCGAGATCTGGCTGCCAAATTTCAAGTGAACCGCAGCACCATTGTGTATGCACTCGGGGAGCTCGCCGCAGACGGTTTAATCGAATCCCGCGTGGGACAAGGGACCGTAATTATTAACAATACATGGAGTTTACTTGCTGCCACGCCTCCGCCTGATTGGAATCAATATGTGAAATCCGGCTCCTATCAGCCCAACATCCATATGATCCAGCAAATCAATCGTGCGGAAGCCGATGCTAGCATGATCCGTCTCGGAACAGGCGAGCTCTCTCCTGATCTCCTTCCGGCTGACCAAATGCGGGAGACGTTTAGCGGCAGGATGTCCAGCTGCTTCACCTTGGGCTACTCGGAACCGAAAGGGAGCCTATACTTAAGGGAAATCATCAGCGATCATCTGAAAAAGAAAGGGATTATGGCCTCCCCTGCTTCCATACTCATCGTCTCCGGCGGGCTGCAAGGCTTACAGCTCATCTCGCTTGGACTTCTGCATCACGGTTCCTCCATTTTGGTAGAGAATCCCTCTTACCTGAACTCGATCCATGTGTTTCAATCCGCCGGCATGCATTTGCACGGCATCCCTATGGATCAGAACGGGATCCGAACGGATGCCATTGGGAGACTTAAGCGCCAACACAGGGCTGCTCTGCTGTATACCATCCCTGCCTTTCATAACCCTACCGGAACGCTAATGTCTTCCGACAGGCGGGCAGAACTGCTCCAGATTTGTGCTCAAGAAAGGCTGCCCTTAATCGAGGATGACGTGTATGGGGATTTATGGTTAGACACCCCCTCACCCCTCCCTCTGAAAGCTTCGGATAAACAAGGCCTGGTGCTCTATATGGGCAGCATGTCCAAGACCCTGGGTCCCGGGCTGCGCATCGGATGGATCGTCGGGCCTGAGCCGGTCATCGATCGGCTGTCCGATATCAAAATGCAAACCGATTACGGCTCCAGCTCCCTTTCCCAGCATGCCGTCGCCGAATGGCTCTCCAGTGGGTTATATGAGAATCATCTCGCTCAGATCCGGGCAGAGCTGATGAGACGCCGAGATTTTACCCTGTCGTTACTGGAGCAATATTTTCACGATATTGCACTCTGGAATACACCCAAAGGGGGTTTCTATATTTGGCTTTGCATCAAGAACCCCCTCTCCATTCGCCCTTTTTTTGAACAAGCGCTGAGGGAGAGCATTTTGCTCAATCCCGGAAATATATATGATCGTAACGACCAGCAGCATCTGCGCCTATCCTATGCTTACGCCTCGTACAATCAGCTGGAAAGCGGGCTTATCCGGCTTGCGGAGCTTATCCGCCTCCATGCGGTATCATAAGAAAAAGGGCCCTCCCCCGGACTTTGATCCACATGGAAGGCCCATTCCTATTGTCAGTGTGCCACTTCTGCTATCTTATTTCGGAGGTACGGCGATTTTCCGATTTCTACAAAACGACATTCGTCTTGCCGACGATCCTCTTTTACACATGACGACGTTCCATCAGATTAATTCCTATGCCCATGCACAACACCCCGATGAGCAGCAATTTGGAAATTGGGAGCCAGAGATCCGCGATGCCGTAACCGTACACAGCTATTCCCGTCAATGCTTTCATGGCATGGGTCAGCGGAATGACCTCCGCAATGCCAAGCAGAATCGGATTCGTGATTGTGCCTGGCGGCATATATACCCCACTGATGAGCGGCATGATCGGAATGATGGACGGAAACAGCGTCCCAAATTGCTCGGGCGACTGCAAGATGCCGACAAAGAGCATGCATAAAGCGACGATAGTCAGTGTATAGATCACAATGACTAGCAGCAACAAGCCATATTGGTCGCCTAAGTTGAAGCCGAAACCATACCGAAAGATGAGCAGCACCAGGATGACCTGCAAGACGCCGATCAAAGAGCTGTATAATAGGTGACCCATATACATCTCCGTTTTTCGGACAGGAGACAGAATGAGCCGGCTCCAAACGCCGGATGCTTTATCTTTCGTAATCGTATTCACCTTGAACCCAACGGTAAACATCACTAGGAATAACGAAAATCCAAACAGCAGCTGAAGTCCCATATCATGACGAACGAGTTCTCCCCCATCCTGCGACTCGGATTGGAGACGCAAGGGCGGTTTCTCCATATAAACATGTACGTGCTCGCGGAATTTCGTTTCATCTTGCACGTTCGCTGCTGCGGCCCGAAGCAACATCTCTCGTTCATAAACCGTACGGAGATGCTGATCAGCTAACTGGACATATGGGTTATCCATTGCGGCTATGATGCGATAATCGTCAAAAACCAGCTTCACGGCGAGATCTGCGCGTCCCTCGCGCACTTTCTTTCTTGCCGTCTGTTCATCCTGAATACGAAATTCGAACGTATCGTTTTGATTCAGCAATTCGATCCACTTGGCCTCAGACTCATCCACCAAGCCGTCTTCGGTGAAGATGTCAATCTTGATCTTACTGTCAACGTTCCCTCCGAACATAAGCGTGGCCATGATGCTCAGACCGATGAACATGATGATCATCCATGGATTTCGCTTATCTTTCATCCATTGCGATAATAAGATGGGAGCCATCAGATCCGCCCCCTTCTTGGAAAGATCCATAAACTTGCAGCTAGAATAACGATGAAGAATGCCCCTTGGTACAGGATCGGCAGCCATAAATCTTGAAAGGGACTGCCCTGTATCCACTGAATCATGGACATCAAGGCCAAGCCGTTGGGGGTTACGCTGCCGATATTCAAAAGCCAATCCGGCAAAACATAGATCGGCACCAGATTCCCTCCGATGACGCCGAACACAACCAGCAGTATGAACGAAATGCCGGTTGCGACATCAACGTCCTTCATTCGGAAGAGCATGGCCGTATAAAGCGCGGATAACGCCGCAACCGTTAAGCACAGCATGAAGACAATGAAGGCCAAACCGATCCAGAAGATCAGGGATTTCCCCGGAAACAGCTGAAACAGAAAGTGTGAGACTATGATCAGTACCGTAAATTGAAGTAGAGACATGCACAAGGTTGACCCAACCTTGCCATACAAGTAGCGAAATGGATGGGTTCCGGCAAGAAGGAGACGCATAAACACCATCTCTCGCTTTTCCGTGATCGATTTGGACGCCGTCGTTGTGGAGACGGACAGCGCAAAAAATATACTGATTGCCAGGGCATAATATTGGAACGAGGTAATCATGTCCACACCTTCAATTTGTTCCAATCCTCCGACAGGGCTGTTCGCCAGCGCAAGCTCGCCCTCACCCTTGCTTTCCTGTCCTTCCATTCCGCTGTCCAGCGCAGCTTGATAATTAACGGTACCCAAAAATCCATCCAGCATATTTTGCAAAACATTCACTTTCATTGAATTCTCTAGCGCTGTCAAAGTCAGCACTGCACCGCCCCCCTCATGCAGGAGGAGCTTGTTAAGCGCAGCCAGCGTGTACCCCTCAGGAACTGTTATGACAGCCTCCACTTTCTCTTCCTTCAGCTGTACATGGGCAGTCTGGTCATCCAATACAGCAACTTGAAGAAATTCCTCAACCTCATCGTTGCCGAACATTTTCATTAACAGGGCTTCCGGTTGGAAACTCGCGGCTGCTTGACTCAGTTCGTTCTTCTCTTCCGTGCTGATCGACAAACCATTAAGCATTTCCTGAAAGTCATTAACTCCCTCTTCATGATGGTCCTTCACGACCAATGCGACTCTCATCTCAAGGGATCCATTCGAATTCTCTACCCAATTTGGCAAGGCAATTCCAAGAACCAGAATTAGTGCTAATGGCATAAACAGAGCAATCAGCATCTCTTTCCGATCTCTCCAATAGATGAGAAAGTCTTTTTTGAAAAACACGCCCAAACGGTCCTCCCTCCCCTCAATCCCGAAGCTTGCGGCCGGTCAAATGAAGAAATACATCCTCGAGACTTGGCGACTGGATATGAATATTCTGAATCTGTACCCCATTGCGTTCCGAAGCCTGAACGATGCCGGACAGAATGTAACTGTTCTTCATGACAATGAGCTTCAGGCCATGATCCGTTTCCTCAACCTGCCTGACGCTTTCCAAGTATCGAAGCTCCTCGGCCAGCTCTGGATTCTGGCGATTCAGCTGGATGATCAGCGTATCCTCACCGGACAAGATGTGCTGCAGTTCCTCCTTGGTACCCGAAGCGATAATCCGCCCGTGATCCATGATGTACATCCGGCTGCACAGCTGCTCCACCTCTTCCATGTAATGGCTTGTGTACAGTACCGTTGTCCCTTTGTCCCGGTTTAAGCGCCGGACTGTTTCAAGGATATGATTGCGGGACTGCGGATCAATGCCCACGGTCGGTTCATCCATGATAACGATTTGCGGATCATGCAGCAGAGCCGCTGCGATATTGATCCTTCTCTTCATGCCTCCGGAATAAGTTCTAATTAACTCCTTCTGGCGATCCCGCAGGCCGACCGTATCAAGCAGCTCCTGAATTTTGACCTCCAATTCCTTCCCGTTCAATCCATATACGCGCCCGAAAAATTTAAGGTTCTCATACGAGGTCAATTCCTCATACAAGGCAATTTCCTGAGGCACCACGCCTAATACGGTGCGAATATCCTGCGGATGCTTGAGCACGCTTTTGCCGTTCAGGCGTACATCGCCGCCCGTCGGTTTCAGCAAGGATGAAATCATGGAGATTGTTGTCGATTTCCCGGCGCCGTTCGGCCCGATTAATCCGACGGATTCTCCACGGTCCAGATACAGGCTGACTTCCTCTACAGCCGTCTTGCCCTTAAATACTTTTCGAAGTTCTACGGTTTCCAGCATCCTGTCTCCCCCATTCTCGATATGAAAGCCTAAGCTGCCTTGGTTCCCCTCGTTCATATCGTCCACAGATACAAGTGTATATGCAAAAAGGCAGTGCCATCACTGCCCTCGGTCATTGCTTTGATTCCAAACCATGACTTCAGTCATGTTAGATTCGGATTTAACGGGTTATCGCCTATCCTCGCGAATCAAACCACATTGTGCCGTATGGCATAAATCGCCAGCTGCGTCCGGTCTCTTAGATCAAGTTTGTCCATAATCTGGCTGACGTGATTCTTGACCGTTCCGATCGACAACCCCAGCTCGTCTGCGATTTCGCGATTGCTGCGCCCTTCCCCTACCAGACGAATGATGGACAGCTCCCGCGGGGTAATCGAAGCATCAACGACGGGTGCTATCTTCTCTTCCAGCAGCTTGGGGATCACCTTGGCCGCCACATCCTCCTGGAGCGACAATCCGCCGCTCCAGCAGCTTCTAATCGAGCGGATCAAGGCCTCCGGCTCCGCCTCCTTCAGCATGTACCCGCTTGCCCCGCTCTTGAGGGCCTCGACCGCATACTGGTCGTCGTTAAACGTCGTCAGCATCAACACTTTCGTGTTCGGCCATCGTGAACGTATGATGCGGGCAGCCTCCAATCCGTTCATCTCCGGCATTCGGATATCCAGCACAACGACATCAAAGATATGGTTTTCGCATAAAGCCACAGCCTCTTTTCCGTTACCGGCCTCGCCGGTAACCAGCATATCCGAATCGCTTTCGATCATCATCTTCAGACCTTGACGAACCATGGCCTGATCCTCTGCCAATAATATACGTATCAGCGGACTCCCTCCTCTGTTAATTTGGACATGAATAACGTTCCGCGAACGATAAATTGGTTGTCGTACTGGGAGATTTGGAGTTCGCCCCCAGCCTCTTCCATTCGCTCTCGCATCGCTTTTAAACCATAGCCCTCCCGGTATGTATCGCGTTTCCGGAGATACGGATTGCTTACCTCAAAACGGAATATGCCGCCTCCCGGCGCTTCAAAAATGATATGCACTTCTCGAGTGCTTCCATGCTTCATCGCATTGGTCATGGCTTCCTGAACCGCTCGGTATACCGCAATGGATTGGATATTGTTTAAAGGTACGGTAAGCGCTCCATGCCGCGCCGTTAGCGTTACGCGCATAAAGCTCTCGGATTCCAAGCGCCGGAGAAGACCAATGATCGCGGGCAATCCGCTGGTCTCCTGCTGCTTCATGGATTTCACCGCGTTCCTGGTCTCCTCCAGACTTTCCTTGGCGAGGGCCTTTAGTCCCTTCAGAACCTCGGCCGTATCCCCGTCTGCCTGCATCCGGTGCATCTCGAGCTGCATAAGCAGTGCCGTTAATTTATGCCCGACGGAGTCATGGATATCCCGACCGACTTGAGTCCGCTCCTCCTGCCTGGCATGCTGCTCATCCGTAATCAGGCGGCGTTTCATATTACGATACTCACTGAGCAGCGTTTCATATCGAACCGTTGACTCTTCATTATGGGACCAGACCGTGCGAAATAAGGCAAGACCCATCGCGAGAATAACCGAGTATAGAACGAGGAAGAACCATGGAAACTCGGCGTATCCGAACAAACCTGGCACCATGGCACCTGCAGCCAGAACAAGACCTATGCAGGCAGCATGAATGGTGGAGAGCCGATACACGGCTTTTCCCGCCAGAATGGAAAAAACCAGCAGAATGTACGGGGTAGATGTACTCGTACTGGTTGGCCATAAGGAGATAACGGAAAATAAAGACGCAACGAGCAGTGTGACAAATAGCATTGCGGGCTTGACGCGGAATAACGGCGATAGAAAAAAGGCCGTGAAGAAAATGGCGCTGCTCCCCAATCTCCAAGGCAATTGGTCAGGATTTCCATGTTGGATCACAGGGAGGAAGGCAAAAATCCAGCTCAAACCAAGAAATATAAACCATATCCAGAACGACCGCACATCGTCCCCTCTCTTTCCACTCAAGCAAACTCAAGGCTCCCAGTATAAAATAACGTTCCAAATTTTAGTTATATCATATCACAAGCCTCTTCGGTACTTTTGGGGAAATAAGTAAACTGGAAATAAAAAAATCGCATCGATATTATTGTGAAAAAATATACATACACGCTTAAACCCTTATCAATACTGGGATTTATTCGGCAAGCCCAGAAGGGAAATACAGCGAAAAACAGGCCCGGAATTGTGACGAAACTGGTAACTCTCGTGAATGTTTGAACAAAGTATGAACTGCCCCAGAACCGCGCCACTACAATGATTTCGCTCACAACCCTCCCCTTTTGTAACAAATTGAACACATAAAATTACATACATTGACACGAATGTGGGTTTATCTGTTAATTATACAAATTTATGTGTTTTGCAAAGCCGACCGGAACTTTCTACTATAGATGTGTTAGTAACATTGAATCGAACGAACGTTTCAAGGAAAGGGGTACATCATGAACAAAAGAGGGCCGCTATTTGCATTGTTATTAAGCTTCACCTTGCTCTTATCGGGCTGCAGCTCGATCACGGTATTAGATCCGAAAGGACCGGCTGCGAGAACCCTATCCGATACAATCATATTCTCCATTCTCATGATGGTCGGAATACTAGCGGTTGTTTACGCGCTCTATATCTACATGCTCACAAAATATCGAGCCAAGAAATCCAACGAAGGTTACGAACCGCCTCATGAAGAGGGCAACAAATGGCTGGAAATTCTGTGGACTGCTATTCCGATTTTGATCGTTGCCGTGCTCTCTGTGGTAACCGTCAAAACGACGGTCGCCGTCGAGAACGTTCCTGAAGGATACGAAAACCAAAAGCCTTTGGTCATTTACGCTTCCTCTTCGAACTGGAAATGGCACTTCAGCTATCCGGAAGAAGGTATTGAGACCGTCAATTACGTCAACATTCCAACCAACCGTCCGATCGAATTCCGTCTCTACTCTTTCGGTCCGATCACAAGCTTCTGGATCCCTCAGCTTCACGGGCAGAAGTATGCGATGAGCGACATGATTACCAAGCTGAACATGGTTGCCGACGTACCAGGTTCGATGATGGGCCGTAACGCGAACTTCAACGGCGAAGGTTTTGCCCATATGGAGTTCGAAGCCCTTGCAATGACCTCTGCCGAGTACGATGAGTGGGTTCAGGATGTAAAGGATACCGCGCCTGAACTGAAGGAAGATGAGTTCAAGAAGCTTCTGGATACCGCGCATGTCGGACGAATGACCTTCTCCAACACGCATTTGGAATTCAGCCCGCCGCCATCCGAAGACCATCACCATGGTGGTGATGTCAACGGCAATGAGGAGCATCAGGATCATAAAGACGTGGATCCGAATGAACCGCTGCCGGACTCCCCGGCTGAAGAAAGTCCAAATCATCAACATGAAGGACATTAAATCGGTGAGGAAAACGTTCTTCACCTGATCTACTTCATACATCTAGAAAGGAGCTAGGCCTTTATGAAATGGGACGAATTTTTCGTTACCGGTGATCCGTTAATTTACGGTGCCATGGTGAGTATTGTTCTCGTCTCGCTTGCAATCCTCTTCGGTTTAACCTTTTACAAGAAGTGGGGTTATCTCTGGCGGGAATGGCTCACAACCGTGGATCACAAAAGAATTGGGGTCATGTACATCATCTGTGCATTGATCATGCTGTTCCGCGGAGGCGTGGACGCTATCATGATGCGTGCGCAAACCGCTGCGCCGGACATGAAGTTTCTGAACGGTCAGCATTATAATGAAGTATTCACGACTCACGGGGTCATCATGATCCTCTTTATGGCGATGCCGTTTATCTTCGGTCTGATGAACGTCATCATTCCGCTTCAGATCGGTGCCCGTGACGTAGCTTTCCCTAAACTGAACGCAATCAGCTTCTGGCTGTTCTTTGCCGGCGCGATGCTGTTCAACATTTCCTTCGTTATCGGAGGCTCGCCGGATGCCGGCTGGTCCGCCTATTTCCCGCTGGCCAGTATCGAGTTCAGTCCGACGGTCGGCAATAACTACTACTCGCTGGCGCTTCAGATTTCAGGGATTGGTACCTTGCTGACAGGTCTGAACTTTATCGTGACGATTCTGAAGATGCGTGCTCCGGGCATGACCCTGATGCGCATGCCGATGTTTACGTGGTCTGTATTGATCACTTGCGTCATTATTATCTTTGCTTTCCCTGTACTTACGATTGCGCTCTTGCTTATGATGTTCGACCGCGTCTTTGGTTCGCAATTCTTCACGATGGCCAACGGCGGCATGGATATGCTATGGGCCAACCTGTTCTGGGTATGGGGACACCCTGAGGTATACATTGTCATTCTGCCAGCTTTCGGTATTTTCAGTGAGATCATCTCGACTTTCTCCAGAAAAAACTTGTACGGTTACAGCTCCATGGTATTGAGTATGGTGATTATCTCCGGGTTGTCCTTCCTGGTATGGGCCCACCATTTCTATACGATGGGTCAAGGGGCTATGGTTAACGGCTTCTTCTCCATCACGACGATGGCGATTGCCGTACCGACCGGAATCAAAATATTCAACTGGCTCTTCACGCTTCGAAAGGGTCGAATCAGTTTTACGACGCCGATGCTCTACTCGCTTGCCTTTATTCCGATCTTCACGATCGGTGGCGTTACCGGCGTCATGCTGGCGATGGCCAGTGCCGACTATCAGTATCACAATACGATGTTCCTGGTTGCCCACTTCCACTATGTGCTCATTCCAGGCGCCGTATTCGCCGTCATTGCCGGTTTCCATTACTGGTTCCCTAAAGTGTTCGGCTTCCGTCTGAACGAAAAGCTTGGCAAAATCGCATTCTGGTTCATTGCCATCTCATTTAACGTTACGTTCTTCCCGATGTTCTTCCTGGGACTTATGGGAATGACCCGTCGTACGTACACCTATTCGGCTGAAACCGGCTTTGGCCCGCTGAATATGCTGTCGATGGTCGGCGCAATTGGCCTGGCGATCGGATTCATCATTCTGGTATACAACATCTACTGGAGTACACGTTACGAGCCGCGCGACAAAACAGGAGATCCATGGGATGCACGTGCACTGGAATGGTCTACGCCAAGTCCGGTTCCTGTATACAACTTTGCGGTAACGCCGAAAGTCAAAGGCCGCGACGCCCACTGGTTCTCGAAGAAAAACAACGAGCCGCTTTCGGATGAGAAAATCACGAAGATTCACATGCCAAGCAACACCGGAAAACCATTTATACTGGGTATCGCCTTCTTCTTCCTTGGCTTCTTCCTGGTATTCAGCTGGTGGATTCCATCCATCGTTGCCGGTATTGCGGTATTGATTATTTTGGCAACCATGTCCTTTGACCGTGATCACGGATACTACATCCCGGTTGAAGAGATTGTTCAAACCGAACAGAAACTGCGGGGTGATACGGTATGAAAATAGATGCCACTCAGCCGCTGGAATATGGAACAGAGGAAAACCGTAATCGTATATTTGGCTTCTGGCTGTTCCTTGGAGCTGAAATTGCGCTCTTTGCAACCTTGTTTACCGTCTACTTCGTTCTCGTGAACCGCTTTGCCAGTGGTCCGAGCGGAGCAGAAATCTTTGAAATTACACCAGTATTACTTGAAACGTTCCTGCTCTTAACGAGTAGCTTCACCATTGGTTTGGCTGTTCATGCGATGCGTCTGGGACTGAAAAAGCAGATGATGATCTTTATGGTCATCACCCTGCTGCTCGGTGCAGGATTCCTTGGGATCGAGATCTTCGAATTCTTCACCTATGTGCATGAAGGAGTAACACTCTCAACCAGCGCCTTCTCCTCCAGCTTGTTCACATTGCTTGGCACCCACGGAGCTCACGTTACCTTCGGTCTCCTGTGGGGAACTGGCATTCTGCTTCAAATTAAAAAGCATGGACTGGATCATTCCACAGCCAACAAGTCCTTCATCTTCTCGCTCTACTGGCACTTCCTGGACGTTGTGTGGATCTTCATCTTCAGCTTTGTATACTTGAAAGGACTGATGTGACATGTTAAAACAGCTATTTCCAATTAAGCATGTAGCGGGTTATATATCGTCTCTCGTCCTTTCAGCGGTTGCACTCGTCGTTCTGCTGGATATGCCGGCAGCTTCGAAATTGGCCGTTCTGCTGGTTACCGCTATCCTGCAGGCAACCGTTCAGCTCATGCTGTTCATGCACGTCGGGGAAAGTGATGACAAAAAATCCGTTTACATCAACATTGCCTACGCTCTGTTCGTTGGCCTTGTCACGATCTTCGGAACGCTGTTCATCTTCGTATGGGGCTGGTATGCTTAATCCCTGCGAATATCTTTGAATTTAAAATATGGCGATGAATGTTCGCATGCTGAACCTATCATCCAATATCAAAGAGGGTATCCCAAAAGATCCTAGATCTAGCGGGATGCCCTCTTTCTTTTATACGACGCTTCGTGTACGAATCGTTCCTCCCATCCTTCAGACATACGGAAAGAAACCGTTTCTTGGTAAAATGGATGTGCTACCACCATTTACGAAAGGAACGGTTTCTTTACATTCAATACACGATAGATCAACTTTACCAGCCACTGGACTTGGAGGACGACATTAGTCACGCCCTGCATCCATGTCTAGAATTTCATCAATCTCACTCTGGAGCTTCGTAGTCAGGGTCTGTTCGTCTCCAATAATCCAAGCGTGATTATAAGGAGCTTCCTTAGGGGACGTGCCGCTCTGACGCCGTATCGAGTCTACATACTTCGTAATGGAGCGTGGCACCCCGTCGCGGTCCGTAAACAATAAAGGTGCATGCTTACCCATATGGGACAATGGAGCGGCTGCAATGGACAATACGGGCGAATCTGGGGTTGAGAACGAGAGGCTGTAACCCGGCGATTGAACGCCCCAACCAAAGCCTGTAACGGGATCATTGAACTGAGCGAAATGTAAGGCATTCTCGAACGGGTCATCCCCGGATATCCGCGTCACCTTCCCATATTGCCGCAGCTCGTCCTCGACTGCCCGGGATACCACCTTTTCGGGACCGATGATATAGATATTCGCTTTCCCTTTCCGCTTATGAAGCGCCTGTGCCGTCACTTCAGGCACATGCTTCTCGCGAACATACAGCATCGTTTCCGGCATATGGGCAATCCAGCTTACCGCAGGAAGCGTATAATCCGGACGATCCATCGATCCGACAATAACCGAGGTGGGTACAGATCCGGATACCTTAGCAGCGTATTCATCAATAGCGGCTGCTGCTTCTGCTGGCTCCCCGGCAGCAATGTGATCGGTCTTATATTCAAGCCCATGTAGCTCCTTCATCACCCTATCCGAAATCGGGCCGACAGTAATAATCTCAATGCCCTTGTTATGCTCCGCTCCCCTTGGCTTCAGCCGTCGCAGCTCTTCCAGCGTCTCCTTGGGAATCCCCTCTTCTTCCACAAACAGTAGAGGCCCTTCGCTAAGCTGGGTTAGATCGACGCTAACAGCCGCAATGGACCATTGAGCCAAATCCACCAGAATCACCGCTTGCGGACGACTATGCTCATTCGTGGACTGCCACAGCGTCTTGGAGGTCAGTACAGCCGCACTTACTGGATCGGATGTATTCAATCGAATGGTGTTCTTCGTAGCGGACCAAGGTACAGGAACATCCTTCAGCAGCTCCTTGCTGTGAACAGCCGAGGGAATGGAGGGCTCGGAATGACTTTGAGTCTGACTCCATGCGAGGATGCCTGCCGTTAACAGGGCAAGAGCCCAGCCGGCGATCATTTTTTTCACCGTATATTCCTCCTGTCTCACAATAAAGCGTCTCTAGGATAGATATCCTCCACCCTTGATGCTGTTAATTCTACAGATCTTCCATTAACTTCTCCTCATCCATATCCGGCGGCAGTCCCGGCCGGTCATTGGAACGGTTTCGTCTCCATTGCTCCTTCAGCATCTTCACAAACACGTCATCCCTGGAGAGCCAGGCGCCATACTGCCGCTTCATGTGCCGCTCCGCCTCCTCGAACGATCTGAACCGGAAGGGGAGGGGTTCCCCGTTCCACTCGACAATCCATTCCCCGGCGTGGGCATAAACAAACAACAGATCCTCACTCCAGCTTTCGTATAGAACACCGGACTCCGTCCCCTTTATGTTGAATTGATTCCGTGAAGCGTCGAACCGGATCGGTTCCAGCTCAAACGAGTCAGCAGCAAATAATTGATACACTTCCTCGTTAATCGTGCACCCCGCTGCTTTGGGATGACCGCCTCCCCCGTATCGCATCGCCACTTCGGACACATCCACGTGATCATGAATCGTACGAAGGCTCATTTTCCTTCCCCCCATGTTCAAGATAGAAATGTAATCCAGGTGAGGATATGTCGTTCCCAGCTCGCTGGCAAGCTCAGAATGATAGGATTCGGCATATACAATGCCTACGCAGTGCTCCCCCACGAAGGTCTGAATGAGTTCCCGCTGCTTACGGCGGATGTAACGATCGATTTTATTCTCTTCCATGTCCAATATTTTCTCTTCAAACTCATCAAAGAAGAAGCCCCCCTGCTCCCGCAGACGCTGCGTCATCTTGCTCTCAAATTCGTCAAGGGACAACATATAGAACAAATCATTCAGACGTTTAGCCTCAATCTTCTGATTCTCTTCCCATTCCCATGTATCATAGAGGCGGACCAGCTCTACGAATTCGTCCAGTGCCTCGCTTCTGCCCAGATGTCCATGCTCAATTAAATATTCATAGAATAGTGAGGTTGCCGATGCTGGGCGGCCGTCCCGATGCGTGACATCCACTTGCCCCCAGCTATATTCATTCAAGTGAAGAGCCGTTTTGTGGTGATCAATAAGCTGCACCTGCCCTCCCTCTTCGACAAACACGTTCAGTTCCTTCTCCATATCCGGAGCGACGGACAAATCCGTAATAAACAACACATCATACGGATTCTCCTGCACGGAAGTCCGGTTCAGATACCTTGCGACTTGCTGATTCAAACCGTGAATGGAGTTGTAACGGACATCAATTCCTTCGGCGAAAGCGCATTTGGCGATAATGCCGCATCCGACACCATCCAGATCATTATGGCTGTAAAGATGATACATTGGTGACTTCCTCCAAACAGTAGGTGGAATGATTAGCTGATTCTGTCTTTCATCCCTTTACGGTTCCCTAAAATCTATCGCTTTAACCCCTGATAGCCCCATCCGACGTTACAATGGGACAAAAAAAGAAGCGGCTTTAGCAGCCGCTTCTTTTTGGGATAATAAAATACTATGCCTGTTGAACAGGTCTCGGTCCTTTGGATGCCATAACCTCATACATGCCGTGGCTGGAGCTAATCACATGCTCAGGCTGCGGCTTGCCGCGGTTATCACGATGTCCTTGAATATGTGCGGGACTGGTTTCCCAGCGTTTCCAAGCCTCCTTGGATTCCCAGCGAATCATGACGATGACTTCTTCCGTTTCGTCGGTACGCTTTGCATTCTTAACAAGGACATTCAGATCGATGAAACCTTCAATTTCTTCAATGGGTCCCGGCTTGCTAAAACGCTCAACAACCAAATTGGATGTGCCTGCTTTAACAATAATCGTTTTCGTCTCGATCAACATATTGAACGAACACTCCCTTAGCGAAAATAACCGTAAAATGAACGATATTCTTCCATTCTAAATGATAACGATTATCATTGTCAAATTCTATCCTTTCACTCGATAAACAAAAAAAATCTGACCAGCGTCAGCCTGCTGATCAGATCATTTTTAATTCAGTGAAACATGTTGCATGGAATTACAAGCCGTGCAATCCTCCTGTAAATAAAAAAGCGAAGTAAAGCCAGCCTTCTTCAGCTTGCGCGCAGCCAGGATTCCATCCGAACGCTTCGGTGTTACAATGACCACGGAGTCATCGGGTCTGAGCTCCTGCTCCCACACATACGGCAACCTTCCGAGAGAGATGTTAATCGTCTCTTTCTGCGGACAGGCCATATATTCGGTTACATCGCGTACATCGAGCACTTTCAGATTCGGACATTCCTTCTGAGCCTGTCGAAGTTCACTGCACTTCATGAACCGCAGGCCAGTTATAGGTACATACCTCCGGTAATATATACTGAATATAAATATAATCAGAGCGGCAGATGCAATCAGCACGCAGCATTCCCCCATCATTGTCATGTGCATCAGCTTGATGCTTGGTGGAAAGAGCATGGGACATTCAACCCCAGACCCTACCCCTACGGGTATATAGTATGTGCTTCATGTTTAAATGTCAATACATCATGACAAAGCGCATTCTTCAATTTCAAAGCCCAGGTCTTCAATCAATCCCCAGTCTGCGGTATGCGCCTGGCCTTCTGTCGTTAAATAATCGCCGATGAAAATCGAGTTGGCTGCGTATAATCCCAGCGGCTGCAAGGAACGCAGATTGACTTCGCGTCCCCCTGCAATTCGAATCTCCTTCGTGGGGTTAACAAACCGCATCATGGCAAGAATCTTCAAACACATCGTCGGGGTTAATTCCTTGCGCCCTTCAAGAGGAGTGCCCTCAATCGCATTCAAAAAATTGCAAGGAATCGAATCCGCTCCAAGCGATTTCAGAGCAAACGCAATCTCCACCCGTTCTTCCAGGCTCTCGCCCATCCCGAAGATAGCTCCGGAACAAGGGGACATTCCGGAAGAGCTTGCCTGCTTCACGGTATCTAATCGATCATTGTATGTATGCGTGGTCGTAATCTGTTCATAGTTATCTTTGGAAGTATTCAAATTATGGTTATATCGATGCACACCGGCATCGGCGAGCTTACGCGCATGGTCCTCATTCAAAAAACCCAGGCAACAGCACACCTTCAGCTGAGTAGTCTGTGTAATCTCCTTCACCGCTGCGACTACATGATCAATCTCTCGATTGGTAGGACGGCGACCGGAAGCCACGATGCAGTAGGTGCCCGCCTTTCGGCGAATCGACTCACGCGCGCCTTCGAGAATTTTGTCTTTGGTAAGCCATGCATATTTATCGATAGGCGCTTCCGAAACGATGGACTGGGAACAGTATCCGCAATCTTCAGGACACAAACCGGATTTAGCGTTTACAATCATGTTCAGCTTGACCTTATTCCCGTAGTACTCGCGGCGGATGCGATATGCAGCCTGCATAACCGTCAGCAGTTCCTGATCCTCGCTGTTTAGAATTGCCAAGGCCTCAACCGGCGTAATATCATGCCCTTGCACAACATGGTCAGCCAGCGTCGCCCAATCATAATGGATCTGAGTCGTCATATCTTCATTCTCCCTCTCCGTTTTAAATGTTAACCTACTTAAATAAAAATCAGGTTAACAATAAGAGTAATAATAGCATAGATGACAAAACAGTGACAATCCTCCAGCGCAGCTTTTGCAAGAAAAAAAAGGACTGCTTCATCCATGCCTGCGTCAGGCTTGATGAAACAATCCTCTTCCTCGTTAACTACTGTTGGCTTTATGGCGCTCGTTTGGGCAGCATTTTCACATATTCATCGGACAGCTTCATTAACTGCAGAATATAGTCATAATCGCTGCGATACGGCGTGATGTCCGTTACGGGCTCCAGCGTCTTCAAGGAAACCGCCGTGCCGTCCTCAAATCCGTCACCAGGCACGAACAGAATGTCATTATTAAAGAAAGAGCCTGTCGGTAGATAATATCGCATCCCGATTACATTGCGATCCACATTCAGCAGGTCATGCCCAAATGCGTTAAAACCTTCGTCGTCCAGCGATACGCCTAAAAGGTTAGCGACGGTTGGCAGAATATCGACCTGACCCCCCACCTGCTCGATGACCTTTCCTTCCTTCATGCCGGGTACATGAATGACAAGCGGGATGTTAAATCGGCTGACCCGCTCATGGTAAGGAATTCCTAGCGTTGACGAGATCATATTGGCGTCGGCTTCTGCCGGATTGATGCCGAAGTGATCCCCGTACACAACCAGTACGGTATCCTCCCACAACCCGTTCTGCTTTAGACGGTCAACCAGTGTTCCGAGTGCATAATCCGAATAATTCACCGACTTCAGGTAATTCCCCAAATGGGTCCCTTCCAGCTCAGCCGGCAGGGTGATCTTCGCAAATTCATCCTTCACATGGTATGGAGAATGGTTGGATACCGTGATGTAATGGGCATAGGTAGGCTTGTTCTGCTGCTCATTCTCCAGCAGCTTGTCCACGCCGACACGGAACAGCTCTTCATCTGAAGGTCCAAATTCATTGAAGTTATCATTCGTGAAGTACGGCTTGTCGTAGTAATGCTGAAAATCAAGTGCAGGGTACATTTTGCTTCGATCCCAGAACTTAACATCATTCACGTGGAATGTCGTTGTAGCATAACCTTGCTTGTTCAAGAGCCGTGGAAGACCCGGCAGCTCTTTATTTCCGAACCCGGTGGACATCGCCACCGTTCCGGTCGGATAAATCGAAGTATTGACCGCAAACTCGGCATCCGAAGTGTTGCCTTGTCCGATCTGTTGGAAGACATGCGGGAAATACAGGCCGCCATCTGCAAGCTGGTTCATTACCGGTGTCAGCTCCTGGCCATTCAGGGATTGACCCACCGGAAAGTTCTGCAGCGATTCCATCTGAACGATAATCAGATTTTTGCCTTTGGCAGCGCCGAAATAGTCCGGCTTGTCCTTTGCTTCCTTAACATAAGGATAGGTCGCCAGCAGTTGCTGGGACCGCAGAATGGTGTCCTGCAGACTCCCTTCGGCTAAGGCGCGATTCTCCTGCGAATTCCGGATCACGGCCGATACCTGATAATTCATAAAGCCCATCTGCTCCGCGCGCACGATTTCATTCTCGATTCCCCATTCTTTCCGGATAATAAGTCCGGACAGAACACTCGTAATGACCAGCAGTACCGTCATGGAGATGCGCCACTTCATTCCAGGTCTGCGCGAATAGGATGCGGAATAACTGGAACGGACTCCACCAAAATGCAATCCTCTTCGCGAGCGCGAACGAATTTTTCGAACCGCCCATATGACCAATAGGACTAGCAGGTCCAGGAAGAAGAGAAAGTGCTCCGGCTCTAGCAAAGCCGTAATACTGGCTCTTACCTGGTTTACTTGACCAATACCCGCAAGCGCGGTATACGTCGGTATAGACCCAAAATGAACGTTATAAACCGCGGACGCAAACATGATAAAAGATAATACGACATCTAGGATCACATAGACCATCTTTTTCCCTCTTACCGGCAGGATCAGCTCCAGTAAGCTAATCAGGACCAACAGGGACAGCGCGTCGGTAAGCACCTTCCCCCATACGACCCCATTAAACAGAAACACTCTTAGAAGGATCAACTTCAATAAGAGCGTCAAAAAAACGAGTATGCTTAATTTCAACCTTTGTTCAAGGTAGCGTTCCATTTTCCATTCCCTCTTTTGTGTAAATATAATGTTAAATTTCAGCTTCCATTATAACAGGAATGTAAACGTCAATCTAATCTGCCCATTCCTTCGCCCCCCCTGGCCAATTGTCCAATGCATGATCCTTACGTATCACGTAGGATAAAGCATCCCAATCAAAAGGCTGGAGGGTTTAAGACATGAAGATGGTTGTAACCGGCGGAGCAGGCTTTATCGGCTCCCACCTGGTGAACGGACTCGTTAATCAAGGCTATGAAGTCCATGTGATCGATAACCTGACAACCGGAGATCCAGGTCGCCTGCACAGCGAGGCAATTTTACATGTAGCCGATGTAAACAGTCAGCAGACAACTGCATATATCTCCGTGCTGAAGCCGGACGTCGTTTTCCACTTGGCCGCACAGGCCGACGTGCAGCGATCGATCAAGGAGCCTCGACTTGATGCGGATGCGAATGTTATGGGCACCATCAATATACTTGAAGCATGTCGTAAAGCTGGGGTCCGTAAGATTGTGTTTGCTTCGACGTCAGGCGTATATGGGGACCTGGAAAAATCTCAGCTGACGGAGGATGATCCGGTTAATCCGATCTCCTTCTATGCACTTTCCAAAGTGGTAGGTGAGCAATATATCCGTTTATACCACCGCTTCTTCGGCCTGCAGTACACCATTCTTCGTTATGGGAATGTCTACGGACCGGGTCAGACTGCGAAGGGGGAAGGCGGTGTTGTGGCTGTATTTGGTGACCGCCTGCGTCAAGGCGCTCCGTTTCATATATACGGCGATGGCGAACAAACCCGGGATTTCATTTATGTTAAAGATGTGGTTGAAGCGACCCTCGCCTCCATCCAACACGGGGATGAGAGCGTTCTTCATGTTAGCACCGGCACTGGCCATACCGTCAATTCACTCGTCGATCACATCAGCAGGCTGCATCCTAACCGCATTGATGTCAACTATCTGCCTGCGAAGAACGGCGATATTCGGCATAGCTGCCTGAATAATGAGAGAACCCGGGCATTGCTGCAGTGGAGCCCGTTATTTAGCCTGGAAGAAGGAGTGGAAGAAACCTACAGACACTGGCTTGGCACATCCTAGTTTCCCAAATGAACGGTAGCAAATGAACATAGAAACAGCCATATTCCTCGTCATTCCAAGGAATATGGCTGTTTTTAATCGTTCCGGTTAGGGATACGAAAAACATCCCAAACATAGCGCTTCGTTTTGTCAGAAAAACAGGCGGAGTCCCACCAAAGTCAGGATCCCGACGATGACGGTGGCAAACAGGCTTTTCGTGAGAAAAGCGGTGAGGAATGCGGGCACGGCCGCAATCAATTCGAGTGTATGCCCACCTGGATCTACACGTCCATCCGATAGGAGCAGCTCCTGGGCTAGCAGAGCTCCCATGACGGCAATCGGCACATGATTGAGCCACCGGATCATCATCTCCGGAATGCGGAGCTTGCTCAGGATCATAAGCGGCAAAACCCTTGGAATGAGGGTTACGACAGCGCAACCGATAATCAGTATGGCGATATGCCATCTTATTTCCATTGTTCGATCACCATCCCTGCAGTAGCCGCAACCATAATTGCGACAATCACTGCCGCGCTTCCCGGCAGAATCGTACTGACTGCTACTACCGAAACGGCGGCAATCATAACCACCATGAAGTCAAGTTTATACTTCTTCCGGCTGATCCATTGCAAAGCCAGCAAACCGATAAACATCCCGGGCAATGCAAAATCCAGGCCAAACTTCTCCGGATCCGGAATCCACTCCCCAACTAGCCCCCCCGCTACGTTGGCTGCACACCAGAACAGATATGCCGTGATATTCAGGCCGACCATCCATTGATAGCCGAGTCTCTTCTGCTCGGTGGCCTTGGCTGCCGCAACACCAAATGTCTCGTCGGTTAACAGGGAGCCGATAAAGAAGCTTTTTCCTGAGGAAAGCCCTTTAAAATACGGGGCAATCGCGGCGCTTAACAGTAGATGCCTGGCATTAACAAAAAATATCGTAACAATGATCGATAGGATCGGGCTAGCAGCCGCTATCATCCCTGCAGCAATAAATTGCCCGGAGCCCGCATAGAGCAGCAGCGAAATGAGCGTAATTTCGAGCAGGCTGAAACCTGCGGTGCGCTCGACAACACCTGCCGCAAAACCGATGCTCAGGTAGCCCAGGAGGGTTGGAATACAATCTTTAAAGCCTTGAAGGTAGGTGTTTCCCTGGCTTCCTTGGTTTCCCTCTATACCTGCGGGAAGCCGTTCTGACTTGAAACTCATCTGTGTTCGATTCCTCTCTTACTCTACAATTCTATTTTTAATTACTATGAATTCTTCCTGCTGTCTTGTCAACGCTGTTACACCGTTTTTCCATCAAAAAAAGCGTCCCGGGATGCTCCTCATTCGCCAAGAACGCTTCTTCATTCGGTTTATTTAGCTGCTTAAGGCTTCAGGATGACTTTGATACAGCCATCCTTTCGTTCATTGAAGATATCGTAGCCATGGGCAGCCTTCTCCATCGGGAGCCGGTGTGTGATGATATCCGAAGGATCTATAGTCCCCTCTTTCAACATTTGATATAAATGCGGCATGTAATGAATGACGGGTGCCAGTCCCATTTTTAACGTAATATTGCGTTCGAACAGCTCTCCAAGCGGAAATGCATTATAAACAAGCCCATACACGCCGGTTAGCTGGATGGTCCCGTATTTACGCACCATACTCACAGCCATGCGGAAAGCACCCAATGAGCCTCCCTGCAGTCTCAACATGCTGCCCAGCATTTCAGAAGGGGTCCGTTTGGCGTCCAAACCAACACAATCAATGACAACATCTGCGCCGCCCTTGGTGATCTCTTGGATATAATGCTCGATTTCGGGGATTTTCTCAAAATTGTAGGTTTCCACAAGATTGCTCCGTTTCGCATGCGCCAGCCTGTAATCCACATGATCAATCGCAATCACCCGCTTCGCGCCTTTTAGCCAGGCAAACTTCTGCGTCAGCAATCCAATCGGACCGCACCCCAGAACAATCACGACATCGCCCGGTTTAACTCCTCCGTTCTCCACGCTCCAGATGGCTGTGGGCAGCGCATCGGAGAGCATGAGCAGCTTCTCATCTTCCATCTCGGCGTCCTCAGGAATAACAAAGGGCATGGTATTTCCATAAGGGACGCGTAACAGCTCTGCTTGGGCACCTTGAAAACCGCCGAACGCGTCACTATATCCAAAAAAACCGCCGGTATTCTTGGCTTCATTCGCATAATCGCATTGGCTCTCCATGTGATTCTGGCAGAAGAGGCATTTTCCGCAAGATATGATAAAAGGAATAATTACACAGTCACCCACTTTGACCCTGCTTACTTCCGGACCTGCATCCACAACGATTCCCAAAGGCTCATGGCCGATAATGTAATCATCGGTCAGCTGTTGTAATCCACCGTTATATAAATGCAAATCCGATCCGCAGATGGCCGTGGTGGTGACCCGGATCAGGACATCCTCGCTGTGCTGAAGAACGGCGTCCTTCATCTCCTTCACTTGGATCCGATGTCTGCCTTGATAAGTGACTGCTTTCACGCACGAAACCCCTTTTCAAGTCAATATCCATTTTTGTAATGATTTGACTTTTTTAGGATCAGTGTACGCTAATTCAATCATTACTACTCGGCCAGGGCAAAAATAAAGCGAAGTTTACCCCAGCGCTTCGGGTTGAATGTCTACCGGCTGCTTTTTTGATTTCCCGACTTTTAAGAATAATACCAGCCCTAACAGCACAAGCGCTCCCCCTGCCGCCTGCAGGGAATTCATCGACTCATTCAATAGGAGAAAAGCCAGTACACTCGCTCCAACCGGCTCTCCGAGAACGCTCATTGATACGGTTGAGGCTGTGGCATACTTCATCAACCAGTTAAATAACAAATGGCCGAATACCGTTGGCACGACAGCCAGTAAGGCAAATATCCCCCACTCTCGTCCGGAATACCCCGTCATCGGAATGTTCATGCCCACGTTATACACCGCCAGTACGGACGCTGCTACCGCAAAGACAAGCCAGCTGTATAGGAATGATGGCAGACGGCGCAGCAGCAATTGACCCAGCAGCATATGGACGGCGACCGCAGCCGTCCCCAGCAAAGACATGATATCACCTGTCAAATGACCCTTGCTCCCACTAAGCCCACTGCTTCCAATGAGAAGAAAGACACCGAGGAAGGCGATGGCCATGCCTCCGATTGCCGCCAGCGATGTTTTCTCCTTAAACCAAAAGTAAGCACCCATCATCACGAATACCGGCTGAAGAGCAAGGATAATCGTGGAGCTGGCTACGCTCGTCCACTTCAAGGAGCCCATCCATAACAAAAAATGCAGAGCCAGCATCGCTCCGGATAGAAGGAGCAGCAGCAGATCTGTTCGCTTCAGCGATTTGATATCCGGCACATATTTTCCCGCGAAGGGCAGCATGATCAGGAACGTGATCACTAGTCTGTACATCGCTTGAATGGATACGGGGCTGCTGGACCATTTTACGAAAATCGAGGAAAAAGAAATAGCTATGATGCCGATAAATAGAGGAATAAATACGGGAATCGGTGCTCGGTTCGAATTCATGATGGTTAAATGATTCACCTTTCGTGTTATATTAGAGAATGATTTTAAAATTATAACATTCGGAAAAGGATAATTGGCATGAAAAAGAAAGACCTTCGCAACCAAATGACCCCTCCCAAATTTCTGGCGATCGGCTTTGCCTCGATTACACTGATCGGGACATTCCTGCTTAAACTTCCCATCGCTACGGCAGACGGGAGTTCTACCTCGATTGTAGATGCTCTATTCACAGCGGTTTCCGCCATCAGTGTAACGGGTTTAACCGTTGTGGATACAGGGACTCATTGGTCCATGTTTGGACAAATTGTTATGCTCATGCTCGTTCAGCTTGGCGGATTGGGCTTTATGACCTCAGCCACCTGGATTGCATTGATGTTCAATCGCAGAATCTCGCTTCGCGAGCGCATGATCCTTCAGGCAGCGATGGGACAATACCAAATTCAAGGGATTGTGGATCTCATCCGCAGAGTGCTCATATACGCTCTGATCATTGAGGGGGCAGGCGCCTTGCTGTTGACGCTCAGGTTCTCCGCCATTATGCCGCTTTCCGATGCGGCTTACTTTGGCATATTCCAAAGCATCTCCATATTCAACAATGCAGGCTTCGATCTCTTTGGCCAAATTCACGGACCTTTCTCAGGGTTTGCAACCTATGTAGCGGATCCTTTTGTCAATATCGTCGTGATGTTCTTAATCTTCCTTGGGGGAATCGGCTTCATCGTCATCTTTGATCTTATTGAATATCCGAAATGCAGGAAACTGTCGCTTCACTCCAAGGTTGTATTGACCGTGACTTCACTGTTAATCGTAATCGGGGCTGTCATGATCTTTATTCTGGAGCACGGCAATCCCAAAACACTAGGGCCGCTCTCATACCCGGTAAAAATCATGGCTTCCCTATTCCAATCGATCACTCCGCGTTCCGGTGGCGTCAGCACCTTGGACATCGCAAGTCTGGAGCAATCCTCCCAATTCTTCATGATTCTCCTGATGTTCATCGGGGCAGCACCCGGATCGACTGGTGGCGGCATTAAGGTGACCACCTTCGCCGTGCTCATTGGTGCTGTCGTTACGATGATCCAGGGAAAACGTGATGTTGTTCTTTATCGCAATCGAATCTCCCAAGCCCTGGTTTACCGTTCCATTACGCTGACGATTTTATCGTTGCTGCTACTGGTAGGAGCTTCCATGTTTCTGTCTGTTACGGAATCTGGCGAATTCTTAAGAATTCTGTTCGAGGCCGTATCCGCGTTCGGTACAGCCGGGTTATCCATGGGACTTACAACCGAGCTGTCCGGGGTTGGCAAGATCACCATCGCCCTGCTCATGTTCCTTGGCCGGTTAGGTCCGCTAACCCTTGCTTACGCGCTTAGTCGTAAGAATAATAAAGAACTGTTCCGCCATCCGGAAGGCCGAATTACGATAGGGTAGGTTGTTCATATCCGCTGAAAGCTTATAAATTCTTTAATCTTAAACAAACCGTACCCTTCCCTTCCATGGGAGGTGTACGGTTTGTTTTCATTGGTATCCATTTCTGATTCGTCTTTTATTCGCCGAACTCGCTGGCATCAATGGCTGCATCCAGCAAATCATCAAACAGCTCGTTGTCGGCTTCAATCCGCTCGTCAATCTGAAGAAACTGCTCTTCGATTCCTGGCTCGCCTGCAAAGTTCAGGCTATAGTCCCAGTCCCGGCCATTCTTGCTCAGGAATGTGATCTCGTAGGCTGATGCATGTCCATTTATAGAAAATACGGTATATCCTACGAACTGATCGCTATCATCCCGCTTCATATCCGCACGCTCGATTCGGACTTCTGACACGTTTCCACGCTCCTTCATTACGTTGTAAAGCACTCACAAGACTCAGTATATCACTTTTCTTGGCAGCTGATTATTGTTTTTCTTATGCGGCTTGATCTAGTATAATATGGGTTGTTAAATTAAATTGCATTGGAGGGTACCAAATGTCCGATTTCAATACATACTTGGACAAATATGCCGAGTTGGCTGTAAAGGTTGGAGTTAACATACAGGAAGGACAAACTTTAGTGGTTCATGCTCCTGTTGATTCCGCAGAGTTCACTCGCTTGATTGCCAAAAAGGCATACGAAGCGGGTGCCCGCCTGGTTAAGATCCTGTGGACCGACGAAACGATAACAAGACTTCAATTTGAAAAGGCTGCGGATGACGTCTTTACCGAAGCCCCAAAATGGTATGCCGGCGAAATGACGGAATTGGTGGAGAACGGCGCAGCCATTCTGCATGTGCTTGCCGAAAATCCCGATTTGCTCAGCGGCATTGATTCCGAGCGTATCGGAAACTTCTACAAAGCGCGCGGCGAGGCATTGAAGCAATACCGTGCCTATCAGCAGTCCGACAAGTTTAGCTGGTGCCTGATCGCAGTTCCTTCGGCATCTTGGGCTGCCAAGGTATTCCCGGATGCGCCGGAGTCCGAGCAGGTTAGCAAACTGTGGGATGCCATTTTCCACACTGTGCGCGTGGACCAGGATAACCCGGTGGAAGCCTGGAACAAGCACCTCAAAGTGCTTGAAGCGAAATCCTCCGTGCTGAACGCTAAGAAATACAAGAAACTCCACTATATCGCACCGGGAACCGATCTTACCATCGAGCTGCCGGAAGGCCATATTTGGGCCCAAGGCGACAGCATTAACGAGCGAGGACATTCCTTTGTGGCGAACATGCCAACAGAAGAAGTATTTACCGCTCCTCTCAAAACAGGCGTCAACGGAACCGTGCACAGTACGAAGCCATTGAGTTATGCCGGTAACATCGTGAACAATTTCTCCCTTACTTTTGAAGAAGGTAAAGTGGTCAGCTTCACGGCAGAGCAAGGTTATGAGACCCTTGAGCGTCTCCTGAACATGGATGAAGGTGCCCGTTACCTTGGTGAAGTGGCGCTTGTGCCGCATCAATCACCGATCTCGGAGTCAAACATCCTGTATTACAATACATTGTTTGACGAGAATGCTTCCAACCACCTAGCACTCGGCAGCGCATATGCTTTCTGCTTAGAAGGCGGAAAAGATATGAATCAGGAGCAATTAATTCAAAACGGTCTTAATACGAGCGTAACCCATGTCGATTTCATGATCGGCTCCGGCGAAATGGATATTTACGGAGTGACGGCAGATGGCAAGGAAGAACCGGTGTTCCTGAAAGGAAACTGGGCATTTTAAGAAACGATACAGAATAAGCAGCTATTTCTTAGGAAGTAGCTGCTTTCTTTGAAATTTTGCGGCCATTAATTGACCTGAGGTTGATTTACAAACAGAAAAATTGTGGGATAATTAAGAAATCGCATCAAATTACTTATAGTTAGCATAAAAGAAATGGAGGGTCTGTCATGTCCAGCTTTGAACAAAAATTGGAACGCTATGCGGAGCTTGCAGTCAAGGTGGGTGCCAATGTGCAGCCGGGACAAACGCTGGTTGTTAACGCAATGATCGATGCCGCGCCGCTAGTACGTCTTATCGTGAAAAAAGCTTATGAAACGGGCGCCAAGCAAGTTAAGGTGAATTACAGTGATGAGGTTGTGAACCGCATACGGTATGATCTGGCACCAGACGAAGCTTTTCTGGAGCCGCCGACATATTATGCGGAGGAAGTGACCGAGCTTGCCGAGCAAGGAGCTGCTTTCTTGACAATTCTCTCTTCGAACCCAGACCTGCTTAAAGGCGTGGATCCCGAGCGTATTTCCAATTACCAGCGTACATATGGCGCAGCCATGGCGAAATACCGGCAGTATCAGCAAGCCGATAAAATGAGCTGGACCGGCATTGCCTACGCTTCCCCTGATTGGGCTGCCAAGGTGTTCCCTGACGTTCCGGCCGAGCAGCAGGTGGACAAAATGTGGGACGCGATTTTCCACGCCGTTCGCGCGGATCTCGAAGATCCCATTGGTGCATGGGAGGAGCATATCACGACCCTCCAGCACAAATCGGATGAGCTCAATGCCAAGAAGTATCATAAGCTCCGCTTCACTTCACCGGGTACGGATCTTACGATCGAGCTTCCGGAGGGGCATATTTGGGCCCAGGCGGGCAGCCACAACGAGAAAGGTGAGCGGTTCGTTGCCAACATTCCGACGGAGGAAGTATTCACCGCTCCGCTCAAAACCGGCGTGAACGGCACGGTACGCAGCACGAAGCCTTTGAGCTACGGCGGCAACATCATCGACAATTTCTCGATTACGTTCGAGAAGGGTCGCATCGTTGATTTCTCCGCGGAACAAGGCGAGGATACCTTAACCCGCCTGATCTCCATGGATGAAGGCTCGCATTATCTTGGCGAAGTTGCGCTTGTGCCTTATCGCTCTCCGATCTCGGAAAGCGGCATCTTGTATTACAACACGCTGTTTGACGAAAATGCCTCCTGTCACCTGGCCATCGGCAGCGCGTATGCCTTTAACCTTGAAGGCGGCAAGACCATGACGTCCGAACAGCTTCAAGCAAGCGGTCTGAACACCAGCATTACCCACGTCGACTTCATGATGGGCTCCAAAGAGCTTAATATTACCGGTATCACTCATGATGGTACGGAGGAGCCTGTATTCATCGACGGGAATTGGGCTTAATCCGCTACAATTCCGCTATGTGCACGACAAGCACATCGTAATGAGATCGGAACTATACTACAGAGCAGCCCTTTAAACAAAGGCTGCTCTGTTTTTTTATCATAATGGACTTTCTACGCCCTTCCTGATACAACTTCAACCCCATTTCGATTAATACCGATAGGTTACCGAGCATATGATGAAGAGATGGACGCATGGCTATGACTTGCCATTTTAACTCATAAGCTAAGCGCTTCAAACACATGACTTCATAAGGATAGACCCATTTTCCGGAAACAGTCTTCAGAGCTGGCTGTTATTAGAATTAATAGGGCTTTTTTACCCGATATGTTGTAAAATGATGAAAGAAATAGGATGGTTACACCAGAGAGGGGATTATCGCGTGTCCAACCGATTACAGCTCCTCCTTGCAGCAGATTTCGCTGATCTGAGCGAACCTATTCAGGAAGAAATCTATTATGAATTTTATGACCTCGTTTATGGACAGATACTGTATGTCGTACGGGATCATGCTGCTGTTGAGGATATCATTCAGGAGTCCTTTATAAAAGTGATCACAAGTAAGCCGAATTTTGAAACGGAAAGCAAGATGCGGGGATGGCTCCGAGTCGTCGCCAAAAACTCAACCATGAATTATTTAAGAAAAAATAAAAAATACCGTAACCAAGTGGATGTTGAGAGTGTTTTTATTAATGAAGAGGACGTGGCAGTTTCTTCCACAAACGTGGAACATCAGGTGGAGTCGAATATGCTGGAGGAATCCATCGAGCATTACCTCGACCAATTGAAGCCTGAATACAAGCTATTGATTGAGTACCGTTGGAAACATAGTCTGACGTACAGGGAAATCGCGGAGCTGCTGAATACTCGTGAAGAGATCGTGAAGCAGCGCTTGTTTCGAGCCAGAGAATCCGTAAAAAAAATGCTGTATAGAGAGTGGGGTGAATTGGATGAGCAACGAAAAATACGATGATTGGTTTGACGAGGCCTTTGACGAAGCCTTTGATCGTGCAGCATCACGTTCCTCACTCCCTACTGACAACGAGTCCAAACGACAATCTTGGCAGCAGGTCAAGTTACAAATCAATCAGGCTAACAAAAAGAAACAGCGTCGACGCAGATTTCAGTTAGCCGGAGTCATCGCCGCATCGATGGCCTTTGGTGCGTTGATATTCTCTCCATCCTCTGTAACTCAAGCGGTAACACCGGTTTATCAGGAGATCAAGGATTGGGGAAATGGTGTGGTTACTCAAATATTCGGCATGCGAGAGCCTGTTGATGAGGGCAAGGCATTAACTGCTCCCCCACCGGAACAAGGAATAGAGCCAGAAGAGCATGTACCGCCAGCTGAATTAGTGGACACCGAATATGTTCCTTTCACAGATACCGATGAATCTCTGACAGAGTCACAAAAACGTGCCGTATTTAAAATACCAAAAATCAATTATCTTCCGGAAGATTACAAATTCCATGAGGCTACCGCATTAACAAAGGATGAAAATGCAGATTTTGACGAGCTTCATCTTCAATATAAAAATTCGGACGATAAGTTTTTCTATATTGATCTCATCGGGATGCAACTTGGCAAAATGATTAATCTCAATGGAGATATCAAGAAGACGATTGTTCTTGAATCCGGAGCGAAAGCCTATTTAACCGAGAATAACCTGCGCTTCTTATACGATAATGATCAAGTGGTTGTATCCATTAGCGGCTTCTTCACGGAAGAAGAATTCATTAAAATCGCAAACAGCATACAATGATTTTTAGATGATCTAAAAAAAGAACCGGCTGCCCCCAAAGTATATGGTTTCTTTGAAAAACAGCCTGGATTTTCACTCATGCACCGTAAAAAGGTCGAAGACAGGCTCAAATTGAGGGCTGTTCTTCGACCTTTTTATTTTATGATTGTCCACATGAGCAGATGATAAGCCATCGATGGGTGAGACGATTCTTCACGGAGCGTCTTTCAACGAAAAAAAGAAAATGCCCCGCAAGATCTATGATCTTTTGGGACATTCCTTCATAAATCCGTATTCGAATTATAGCTCCACTAAAACCGAATTCGTGTGATAAGTCCCTTCTTCATATGTACCGCTCTCATTGACCCAGTGAATCGTCTTAGCTCGATAATAATAACCCGCCTGCACATTGAAAGTTTTGCTTCCGCTCAGCGAGGCCTTATTCGTTCCGTTGTCGTATGAAGCTCCCGCATCAACCCAAGCAGAGCCCGTCCAGCGTTGAAGAACATAATTGATTCCCAGAGAATCAACAGCTTGAGAAGCACTGGTAGTACCGCTTATGCCTACTTGAGTACTGCTTACTTTCCCAATTGAAGAAAAATAATTCATCAAATATTTATTGGCTAAAATATTGATAGAAGAATTCAGATTCAATTCCACTGGAGGCGGAGTTGTTAAAGCACCGGGTGCAATGTCTGCAGCGGAATCCGCGTATGCCCCTCCCGCTAGAGATAAACTTAATAGAACACTGACTGCAAGCGCTGAAGCTATACGTTTAGGACTGCGTACTTTTGACATCATATCACCTTTCTTTCAATATATTAGGAACATCCATATTTTAACACATGATTTCGACATAAAAGTATCTAATTTTTCACAGTTTGATATAATTATTGAAACCTCTTTGCAAATAAAAAGAAGTAGCGGCATAATATGTCGCTACTTCTTCTAATATCCAGTTTACGCGCCTGCTTCTTCCTGAATCAGCTGCTGCTGCTGCCTGATCAGACGAATCCGCGAGATCCGTTTATTCTCGGTCTCCTCAATCAAAAAGCGATAATCCTCATACATGACAGATTGACCTTTGTGTGGGAGCAGCACCTCAAGACGTGAGGACAGCCATCCACCGATAGTATCATAGTCTTCTGTATCCACGTTCAGACCAAATTGGTCATTAATTTCATCGATCAGTATCAATCCATCAATGGAGTATTCATCCTCCCCCACCTTTTCAATGCCCGGGCGCTCTTCGTCAAACTCATCTTGAATTTCACCGACGATTTCTTCCATAATGTCCTCCAGGGTTACGAGTCCTGAAGTCCCGCCGTATTCATCAATAAGAATGGCAATTTGCGTCTTGCTCCGCTGCATTCTTCGCAGCAGATCACTGATCTTGATCGACTCAGGAACAGCAATGATCGGGCGAATCAAGGAAAGCTGGTCATGAACGAATCCGCGCATCAGATCTTTAATGTGAATAAAGCCAATGATATGATCCTTGTCTTCGTCACAGATTGGATAACGGGTTCGCATCCCCTCGCTTGCGATCTTCAGATTTTCTTCCAATGAAAGATTGTTGTATAAGCAGATCATTTCTGTTCTGGGGATCATAATCTCCCTTGCCGTCGTATCGGCAAATTCAAAAATGTTGTCTACCAATACCATATCCGTGCTATCCATCAGGCCGCTCTCACTGCTCTCTTTCATCATATCCCGCAGTTCTTCCTCGGTATGAACATTCCGCTCAACCACCGGTTGCATCCGGAATAGGCGGAGAACGTTATTGGAGAGCCCATTGGCAAACCAGATAAACGGGAACATGATGGTGTAAAATACCCGCAGTGGACCTGCTGATAACAGCGTTATTTGTTCCGCTTTACGAACAGCCACCGTCTTAGGCGCCAATGCACCAAATACAATGTGCATGAGTGCAATCAAGATGAAGGCTAATACCAAGGACATGGCATGAACAGCTGTATTGCTCCAGCCAATGCCATTAAACCAAGGCGTAATCATGGCGGATATCGTTCTCTCGCCGATCCATCCGAGTCCAATGGACACGATGGTAATACCTAACTGGCATGCGGATATATATCCGTCCAGGTTCTTCAGTATGTTCTGCGCAAATTTTGCACGTCTATGTCCTTCTTCGACCAGAGCGTCAATGCGGCTGCTTTTCACTTTAACGAAAGCTAATTCAGCCGATACAAAAAATCCATTTAACAGGACGAGAATCAATACCAAGGTTAAACTTATCAAACTCGGTAAGGGGTCACTCAATCGATCTCCTACCCGCCATACAGCATACTATGACGAATAGGAACACCTCCTTCGGTTATTAAAAATGTGTGGTGCCATCAAGCATAACAACGTGTTCGGACTACGCATCAACTTCCCAATGGTCTCATCTCCTTATCTTATTCCGACTTCATCAAGCTATATAAGTAATTATATAGTACTACGATACACAGTCAAACGTTGTCTTATGACATTAATCAGCGTTGTTATAAGCTTTAATTTGATTCTCAGCCGTTAGCACTCGTTTTTCGATGAATTGATATATTCTATGAATAAACATTCAAAATGTTAATAGAATTCGATGTTTTTACGCACCTTTGTGGAAAAAAAACGCACGGAATTGAATATTTTCCATCTAAAACATAATGAAATAACCCCCGTCTACGCCTAAGTAAACGAAGGTTATTATGCATATGCTGGCTGCTAGAAGTTATCTTCCAGTCGGAGGCGGGTTGCCGATAACACCCGGATATTGATAATGAAGCGGCTCGTCGAACACGACATAATCCAGGTTTACCATCAGCAGGATGATACGGCGTCCTGTCGACCGTTCGCTGATAATGATATGATCGCGTCCAGCGGCTTCGACCACGCCTGTGAACACCTTGGCATTCCATTGCGAATTGTTTTCATATGTCATGTAGAAGGTTCCCTGTTTGCCCAGGTTCAGTCGAAGAATATTCTCAACGTAAGATTGTTCGAATTGCGGGGCCGGAACAACGGTGCCTCCTGGAGTCATTGGGCTTCCGCTAGGCACTTGCGGTGGAACGTTTGCCGTATAACCAGCCGTCCCGCGGCTCGGCACTCCCGGATAACGGACTCCATTCATGAAGTTCACAGGCGGCACACCTTGATTGTACATAAGTAATTTCCTCCTTTAATTTATAACTCCCGCCTAAGCGGTTGTATAACATGAATCAAAAAACAGTCGGGCAATCGGCATATGTCGGGGTGAAGAAGCAGTGTGCTTTGAATCGGCCTGTGTTCTGCTGATTGTACCAGGTAGCCGGGCAATCCCCTGCCGGGCGGAAAAACCAAAGAGCATTGCTCGCCGGCCATATGCGCTCCCCATTGATCACTCTTTGGGCAAGCTGACGATCCCGATCCCTGGCCCGTTGATAAAAATAGCCTTTCTGTGTTGCCTCAAAACCACCCGGGCTCTGGAACACCATATCATTCATATTGCGGATGTTTCGGAAATCCAGGCAGTTGCCCAGTATCCGATTCACGCCGACATTCCCGACCATGAGCATGCCCTGCTCGCCTTCACCTTCTGCCTCTGCGCGGATCAATCTTGCCAGAAGATCCACATCACTCGAATTCGTTTTGATGACTGCCACAGAGTTCCCCTCGCTTCCTTAAGATCACTTTGTATTTGTATGTGCATTCGCCCATAAATGTGACTATATGAGAAGAAAAAAAGTTCCTTACCGCAACTCAGCACGGTAAGGAACCTCAGCTCCCTGCTTCTATTCATGACTTCACAGCATGATCGGAATAAACATATCTGAACGCATACTCTCCTGAGCCCGCTTGAATCACAACACCCGTTTCCCCACCACATGCAGATTGAATCCCGCGCGCTTGGCCTACAGGTATCCCCTCTCCTTCTGTAATGCTTGATGCATTAAAAACACCTGGCAGACGGATTTCCGCCGTTGTATTTGGCGGGATGGATACCTCCAGTTGAAACGCTCCACCACTTTCCATTCTCCAACTTGACCGGACGGTTCCGTACAGCGTATCGATTTTGCCTTCAGCCCACGTCAATTCTTCGCCCGGCACAGGCGCAATCACAATATGTTTATAACCCGGCGCTTCCTCTACGGTCTGGATACCTGCAACCGTACGATACAGCCACTCGCCAATGGCTCCGTATGCATAATGATTAAACGAATTCATGTCACGGCTCCAGAAGCTGCCGTCTTCCTTAATACCGTCCCAATGCTCCCATATCGTGGTAGCGCCTTTCGTAACCGGATACAGCCAAGATGGATAGTCCCGTTGCAGCAGCAGCTTATATGCCGCGTCATGCATGCCATGCTGGCTTAATACATGGTTCATATAGGGTGTGCCCACAAAGCCTGTCGTTAGATGAAATCTACTCTCCTCCAGCAGCGAATAGAGACGTTTCGCTGCCCGTTTTTCTGCCTCTTCATCCAGCAACCCAAACATAAGGGCAAGCACATGCGCGGTCTGCGTCGAAGCCGCTAGCCTTCCCGACGGGGTCACAAATTCATTACGAAATGCAGCAACAACCTTTTCTTTAAGTTCAGTATACAGGGCAGCATCTTTTTCTTGTCCCAATACGACGGCTGTTTTCTTAAGCAGCTCTACCGAATAACAATAGAACGCCGACGCTATTAAATCCCGTTCCGTAGCACCCACGTAGTCGCCTGATTTTGCATCCAGCCCCAGCCAATCGCCGAAATGGAAACCGGTATTCCACAAATACTCATTCTCTCCTTGAGCCTGAATGTACGAGACCCAGCTCTTCATGCTCCTATATTGACGCTCCAATATCCGTCGATCGCCATAATTGACATATACCGTCCACGGGCATATGACTGCCGCATCTCCCCATGCGGCCGAAGCATATGCTTCATCGCCAAGCACATGCGGGACAACGAATGGAACGGCTCCGTCATCGCGCTGTTCTGCAGCCAGATCCGATAACCATTTTGTGAAGAAAGGTGCCACATTGGCAAGATAGGCCGCCGTACCAATAAACATCTGTGCATCACCGGTCCAGCCAAGCCGCTCATCACGCTGCGGGCAATCCGTGGGCACATCCAGGAAATTCCCCTTGAGTCCCCACCGAATGTTGCTCTGCAATTGATTCACCATGGGTTCCGAGCATTGGAATGTTCCGGTCTCTTCAAAATCCGAATGAAGCACAACCGCTTCGAAAGCCCCCGGGTCCAGCTGCTCCTCCGTGAAACCGTCTAAACGGACATATCGGAAGCCTTGGAATGTAAAATGAGGCTCATAGATTTCTTTCCCGCCGCCTTTTAACGTGTACTGAATCGTTTGTTTAGCGGTTCTGAGGTTCTCCGTATAAAAGTTACCATCGGAATCCAGTATCTCCGCATGCTGCAGCGTCACCATGGTGCCCTTCGCACCGGACACGCTAAATCGGACCCAGCCCACCAAATTCTGTCCGAAGTCGATGACGGTTTCACCTTTTGGTGTGGTCCGACATTCAACGGGCCGCACCGTTTGAACGGCTCTCACGGGCTCGTTAATCTGAGGCTTCAGTTTCTCGTAACCGTGATCGATCAACTCGACATCATACCAATCATTTGCCTTATAATCTCCTGAACTGAACCCTTCCAGCTCCAACCGGGCATCATAGGTTTCACCATGGTAGAGTTCCGACATCTGGATCGGGCCTTTGGCCGACTGCCAGCTTGAATCAGTTGCAATTACTTCTTCGCTCCCGTCTGCATACGTAATATGCAGCTCCAGCAGAAGCGCTAAACACTCTCCATAGATCGCTCTCCGATCCTCCCACCCCAATTGTCCCTTGTACCAGCCATTTCCGAGCCAAGCGCCGATCGCGTTTTGGCCTGAATGCAGCATCTCCGTCACATCATAGGTCTGTGTCTGAATCGTATGATCGTAACTCGTCCAGCCGGGCGTGAAATAACCATCTCCCACTCGCTGTCCGTTCAGCTCCAGTTCATAAAGCCCTAAGGCCGAGGCGTATATTCTTGCCTTCGCAATGGGGGACTTTAAGCTGAAGCTCTTGCGAAGCAGCGGTAGATGAGCAGAGTCAGCAGGCAGCAAAGACCTAGGTGCTGAAATCCATTTCCCTGCCCATTTCTCCCCTTGCAGTTTCCCCGTCTCCCAATAGGCTGCATCCGACCATTCCGATAGTTTCCCGGCTTGATTCCATGCGCGGACTCGATAAGTATAGCGCTTACAAGACGATACATTCCATTCGCTTAATTCCACATGAACCGATTGCGTTGAAGCCACTTTCCCTGAGGTCCAAAGGGGCTTGGCAAAGGTATCATCATTCGAAACCTCAATCTCATAGGCCGTTTGACTGACTGCTCTTTCGTCCGAGACCAACTTCCAACAAAAACGCGGGTGCTTCTCGCCGATTCCTATCGGATTATGCTGATACTCACATCGTAGATCCGTTACGCTGAACATAGAACATTCCTCCGTTCACCTTCATTAAGGGTTAACTCAACAATCAAGTTTTATAGGTCGCAATCCGGGATATGTGCTTCCCTAACCGTGTCTATTTCAACTATTATTATAAGTGAACCTGAACGTGGAATTATGGGGAAAACGGACAATTCGATGTGGCATAACAGACATCTATCCTACGATTAATGATAAGGAGCATGTACGATGAAACGACCGATGGAAACCTATCACGGAGATACCTTTTTCCAGGACGACACCTTGATGTATGTGAATCGCAACGTGGAGAATTTTACAGGCTCTTACCATAACCATGATTTTCTGGAGATTGCTTATATTGCGGAGGGTGAAGGCTTTCACCACCTGGAGAACTCGGTACAGCGCGTACGCAAAGGTCAAATGTTCTATATACCACTCGGAATGCCTCACGTATTTAGACCCACCGCTGCAAACGGGAAACCGCTCATTGTGAACAATTGCATATTCTCCGTACAGCTGCTGCCCAAACTGATTGCTTTTGCATCAGGTTCGGATACGGCAGCCTTTTTGAAACGTATGGAAGATGGATCCCTTGGGTACCACGCGATTATGGACCGTCATGATCGCTTTGAGAGGCTCTTTTGCTCCCTTTATGAGCAAAATGCCAGGCCAGGCAGCGGTTCTGCCATTTATCTGCACACGCTGCTGCTACAGCTGATCATAGAGTTCAACCGGGCCATTGAACTTTCACAACCCATGACATCAGAGCCTCAACACTACTCCTTTCATGATGTTCTTCAATACGTGGAGGGGCAGTACATGCAAGAGCTCACTTTGACGCAGCTTGCACAGATCAGCGGATTCAGCGAACGCCACCTGCAGCGGTTATTCCGCCGGTATACAGGCCAGAGCTGGCATCACTATCTGCAGACCGTACGCATTCGAATGAGCCGCGAGCTGCTGCGCACCACCCCCGACAAAATCAGTACAATTGCCGAGAAGGTCGGTTATAAGGACATGCATTCTTTCCATTCGGTGTTTAAGAGAAATACAGGGCTCACGCCTGGTCAATACCGGAGCGATGTTCAGCATCCTGAGTAAAGCGATCAGATATTCCAGCAAATAAAGAAAGCATGATGATCCTGATGTAAGCTAGGGTCAACATGCTTAAGATGGATAAAATCCATAATTTCACAGTCGTGCATCATTTTACTCCAGCTCTTTCTCCAGAAACACTTCATCCTCCCGCTTATAACCCGATTTCTCATAAACTCCAATGGCCGCATGATTATCATGACCCGTAAGCACCTTTACGGTCTTAACCCCACGCGCAATCAATTGTTCTTCCAGGAAAGCGATCAGCAAGCCCGCCAGCCCCTGCCTTCTCGCCCGCTCCTGAATATACATTTCCGTAATCTCACCGATCAGCTCCCGGTAACAGAAGGATTGAAAAGACCGGGCACTTTCAACAATAAAAAAGATCCCGCTGCATAAACAGCAAGGACCTTGTTAACTTCCAAAATATTAAACAGCGGTAACCGAGAACATCAGGCCGCAATAGATCAACACAACTGCGCCTAAGCCGCTTAACAGTCCGACGGCAGCTGCCCGGTTTCTGCGAAATACGTTCACGACATTCCACAGAAGAGCAAGGCCGAGACACAGACTAAGAATTCCTATCCAGCTCCACGTAAATGCCAGTTCACCAATCGTAAACCCGGGATGGAACCAAACAAAGGTTGCAGCAGGACCATAGGAGGCCAATGTATCGATTACCTCATGCGGAGCCGGCTGCTGGTTCATATATCCGGTGACGATATAGATCAACCAGATCAGAATTCCTTCACTTCGTGCCCATGCCGCTGGACGATAACCGGAATCCCGGCGCAGCTTGCGCTTTACGAGATAACCATTAACAAAGGCAAACACCAATAGCGGCAGAATAAGAATATGCTTAACCAGCAGAGCTTGCCCATAGGACAGCGTCCAGCTGTTTATGGGCTCCGGCGTCACCGCCGTCATCAGGAACAGACCCGATCCGATCACAACGATGACGCAGGTGACCGCTAATGGATGAAACCATCTGAGAAACGCGCTCCAGCGCTCCTGATCCGCGCTGAACCATCCTGTAAGCAGCAACGTCCCCGTCCATATCGCCATCGCGGTGAAATGGCCGAAGAAGGCAAGCTGCCCAACGCCATCGAACAGGGATGCCGCATGGTTAAACGAGGACATGGCCACCGCAATGCCCAGCAAGGCAATAGGCATAAGCCAGCGTAATACAGAACCGGGTTTCCGGCGGACGATCATGGTCAGAATCGCCAATAGGATCGAGAGAACCAGAATCCAGGCGTAACGCTCGCCCTCACTGAACTTGAACATGATGCTGTTAAAGGACTTCCAGAACCCGATATCATCCTTGAAAAACATGATGATTTGCAGCAGCGGCACAAATCCGAATACGATGATGGCTGCTGCTGCCACTGGACCAAGCCAGGCCGGAACTGAAATTTCCGGCTTATATGCTTTCGGTACGAGGGACAATACCGTGATGCCTGCCAGCATGGCGTAGGCTAGATATAGAAACGGCTCACCTAACCAATAGTAAGACATTTATTTTTTCTTCCGTGATGCTCTAATTCCAAAGTATCCTGCAACAACCGCTACAATCACGATGACGACGATCCACACGGTTGACCCACTGCCTGCCGATTGTTCGGTATCGGTAGCAGAAGTGTTGTCTGCCTGCTGATTCTGGTCAGCCGTCTGATCCGTGTTGTCCGAAGCGGTGTTATCTGCTGGTGCTGTTTCATCCTGTGTATTTCCTGTATCCGCAGGCGTTTCTTCAGTACCTGCTGGTGTCTCCGGGGTAACTTCCGCTTCCGGGGCATCTACCTCGAAGGCGTATGTTCCATCCACGGGATGTCCATCGCCGCCCACGATTTTCCATTCGACCGTATAGGAGCCGGATGGAAGCGGTGCAGCCAGTGTGCCCAGCATGGTATTCTGGTTGATCTTGACCTCCGCTACTTCAACCGATTCGCCTTGCGCATTTTTAATCTTGAGCGTGCTCAAGTTTTCATCGATATTTTCATTAAATGACAGGCTTACTTCCTGCACGCTTTCCGTCAGCTTGGCATCTGCCGCGGGCGTACTGGTTTCCAGCTTGGAATGGGCCCACGTTGCAGTCGGGAACACCAGTATTAGCAGCAGACCCAAGGTCAGCAAGATTGAAGCTTTCACATGTTTCAACACACATATCTCCTCCAAACCATTTATCTCAAATTTGAATCTTCCTCATCATAACAAAGACATTCTGACAATGCTAATGAGTATATTGTGAACAATGATCCTCTGATATTTTACACAAAAAAGGGAGTGCCGCATAGCGCACGGCATCCCCAATATGTTGCACAGATTCAATTATACTAACCTCTCTCATACCAATAGCCAGGTATCCCTTTGGTCAGTCGCAGCAAGGCTTCGAGGTAATAGTAATCGCCCCATATCATATAATCATCAGGCCCCGCACCGCCTCTGACGTAATAGGAACCATGCTTAATCAAGCCTTCCTCACTCGCCTCACCAATGGTAGAATATCGGTTTACGAGAGATATCATCGACTTCTGAACAGCTTCTGTCAATAGCCCTTTATTGTCATCTTCTCCGTCCAGGTGCTCCAATATCTCCAGCATGCCGCACGCCGCAATGGCGGAAGCGGAGCTATCGCGAGGTGTTCCCTCTTCAATCGGAACGTCAAAATCCCAATACGCAACATGATCCTCTGGCAGGTATTCGATAAAGAAACGGGCAGCACGTAAAGCCGTATCCAAATATTTCGGATCACGGGTATAGCGGTATGAGAGCGCAAATCCGTAGATGGCCCATGCCTGGCCGCGCGTCCATGTTGAGCCGTCATGATATCCTTGATGCGTTCCTCCTCGGATGGGCGTTCCATCTGTCGGATTGAAGTAAAAGGTATGATACGACGAATCATCCCCCCGCATTAAGTAGCGTCGACTCTTATCCGCGTGTGCCACGGCCACGCGCTTGTATCGCTCATCCCCGGTCTGATCATAGGCCCAGTAGAGAAGCGGTATGTTCATCATGCAATCGATGATAATGCGACCGCCGTTCTTCTCGTCGCCCTTCCGGCCCCAGGCCTGAATATACTGTCCCTCTTCCCGCCAGCGCAGCATCAGATGATCCGCAGCTTTCAAAGCGAGCTGCTTGCCATCTTCATGTTCATCCACAATCCACGCTGCCAAGGCAGAGGGCAGATACAGAAATCCGATGTCGTGATGATCCAGATGTCGCTTCTCCTCAAGACGCAGCTTGTAATCCTGCAATTGGGCTATTGCTGTTTCCTTAAACAGCGGGTCCTTCGTATATTCATAGCACAGCCAGATCATTCCGGTATAGAATCCTTCAATCCAGTCATTGCTTTCTCCCCACTCGTAACGCTTCTCTTCCGTAATATGAGGAAACTTCATCGGGAATTGTTCAATATTCCTCTTTGTTTTTTCTACCGCATCCATAATGGCTTGCTCCCACATGAGTCAACTACCTCCTTATTCTTTAATGGCTCCGATCATGACGCCTTTCACAAAATATTTCTGCAAAAATGGATATAGAAACAAAATCGGCAGCGTAGCCACCATAATCGTTGCATACTTAATCGTCTCGCCAACCGGCATCCGGTCTCCCCCGCCTACCGAGGTCATCATGCTGCTGGTATCGTTCTGGATCAGAATCTCGCGCAGGATCAGCTGCAGCGGAAACAGGTCCCGATCCCTTAAATAGATGAGGGCATCAAACCATTTATTCCAGTGCCATACCCCGTAAAAGAGCACCATCACCGCAATGACCGGCAGCGATAGCGGGATAATGATCCGGAACAGAATAGTCCAGTCGCTGGCCCCGTCGATCCGTGCGGATTCCTCGAGCGCATCCGGTACGCCTTGAAATGCCGTTCGCATAATAATCAAGTTCCATGTTGTCATGGCGCTTGGAATAATCAAAGCCCAGTACGTATCAATCAGACCCATATTTTTCACAAGCAGGTATTTCGGAATGAGCCCCCCGTCGAAAAACATCGTCATTACGATCAGCATCATAATGGTACTCTTCCACATCACGTTTTTCCTGGATAAGCCATAGGCTCCGAGAGCCGTCATCAGAATGTTCAGCGTCGTGCCGACCACCACATAAAATATCGTGTTCATGTAACTACGGATGATATTGGGGTTCTCAAATACCATTCGATAAGAATCCAGCGAGAAGCCCTTGGGCCACAGCAGGATACCCCGGTGCTGAACGAATTCGGCCGGTGTACTGATCGAAGCAAACAATACATATAGGAAAGGGTATAACGTGACGATCGATAGCAAGCACAAGAGAATGACATTCGCAGAATCAAACAGGACTTCACTGATAGATTTTGAAGTTCGCATGAGATGCCCCCTTTCTACCACAGCTTCGTGTCGGTAAACCGCTTGCTGAGATAATTGGCTCCAATGAGCAGCATAAAGTTAATTAGGGAATTAAACATGCCGACAGCAGCACTATAGCTGTAACTCGCTTCCAGTATCCCCTTGCGGTAGACATAGGTACCGATAACATCCGCCGTCTCATAGATAACCGGATTGTACATGATCAGGATCTTCTCATCCTGCAGCGCCATAAAGGAACCAATCCGCAAGATGAGCAGTATGATGACCGTTGGCAGGATGCCGGGCAGAGTAATCTGAAGCATCTGCTTCCAGCGGCCGGCACCGTCCACTTTAGCCGCTTCATAAAGGGATGGATCGATATTGGAAATGGCCGCGAGGTAAATGATAGATCCCCATCCAATCCCTTGCCAGATGGCAGATGAGGTATATATGGTGCGGAACCATTCCGGCAGCCGCATGAACGAAATCGGTTTTCCGCCGAAGTAGGTGATGATGTGATTGATCAAACCATCTACCGACAAAAAATCCACCAGCATCCCGACAACCACGACAACGGATATGAAATGGGGAATATACGTAATGGATTGGACCGTCCGCTTAAATATGCGATGCCGAACCTCGTTCAGCATTAACGCCAGCACAATCGAGGCGGGAAAAACAAATATGAGATCGTACGCTCCCAGGATGATGGTATTGGAAACCACCCGCTCAAAGAAAAATCCGTTAAAGAAATCGCTGAAGTGTTGAAATCCAACCCACGGGCTATTCCATATGCCGAGCCCTGCCGAGAAGTTTTTGAACGCAATTTGCAGGCCATATAAAGGTCCGTAGTGAAACACGGCATAAAACGCTACCACCGGCAGCAGCATCAGGTAGATTGTGGAATTTCGGCGAAAGTCCTTCGCAACTCTTGTGCTGAAGCTCTCTGGCTTGCTCTGTATCATAACGTGGTTTGTCTCTTCCTTAAGCTGCACCCTATGCCCTCCTCTGACAAAAAAATCATTCACAGTTAGAGGGAGAATCCTGAAGTCTTCTCCCTCTTCATGCACCTACAACTTAACGGCTGTTGAACCGGTCCAGCGCAGCTTGCTGAATCTGGAGCGCTTCCTCAATGCCCATACCTTGAACCGTTTGGACAAATTGATCAAACCCGCTAATCGGCTCCACGCCCATAATGAATTTGTTGACCATCTCTTCGTAGTAGGTATTAATATCGTTCATGATCGAGGCATAACGCGTGCTTTCCTCAGCCGTTGGTGAAATAATCGGCATCAAACGGTCATTCTCCGCCTTCATCCATGTCTCAATGGCAGCTTTTTGCTGGGGAAGCGCGGAATACTGCTCGATGTAACGGCGATCCTGGACAAAAGGTCCCGAATAACTGGCCAGATTGTATTTCGACAACGCTTGGGTGATCGATAGGCCATCCGGATTTTTCATCACTTCATCTGTGTAAGTCGGGTATCCATCCTTCATATCGTAGCTGACTCCCTCGACCCCAAAATTAAACAGCATATGCCCTTCTTCACCGTATTTATAATCAAGCCATTTCACCGTCTCCGCTGGAAACTTGTTCGCTTTTGTAATGGCCGCGCCAAATCCGTTGAATGGCGAATCCTTCTGTCCAAGGATTGGAGTGTCTCCCTTTTTCAATACAACATTCGGAGCACCTACCAGATCTACGTTCGGATTGCTTTTTAGCATGAGCTCAGAATAACGGCCGAGGCTGCTGCCCATGTAACCGGAGAAGGCACCCACTTGATTGTTGGTCACTTTGGCGTCTTTTAGCGTAGCGTCCGTTGCCGCGTAATCCTGATCAATGAGACCTTCGGCGTACCATTTGCTCATCGTCTCCAAATATGATTTGAATTCCGGTTGGATCGGACCATACTTCACCTTCCCGTCCACCTGATAAAAACCAGTCGTAATCCCCCACGCACCGACAAACGCATGATTGATTGCCGTCATATCCATATCAAGCAGGAGCGGGATTTCATCCGCCTGCCCGTTCCCATTGGGATCCTTGGTTTTGAATGCCTTTAATACTTCATACCATTCATCTATCGTCTCCGGCACGGATAACTTAAGCTGATCAAGCCAATCCTGGCGGATAATGAGGCCGTTAAACGTCAGCAAATACTCGTCCCCGCGGATAAACGGAAATACGTAAATGTTGCCTCCGTCTGTCGTGATCAGCTTTTTGTATTCCGGATGCTCGTTCAACAATTTCGATACATTTGGAGCATGCTCTTCAATCAGCTCATTCAGGCGAATAATCGAACCGTCCGAAATTGCTTTATCCGGTCCTCCTGATACGTTAGCCCATCCGTACTCCACAACATCCGGCAAATTGCCTGACGAGACCATGATATTGAAGGCGTCTGCCTCTTGACCGGCCGGTGGATGCTGGAACTTCACTTTGGTGCCCGTCGTTTTCTCCAATTCCTGATATGCAGCAATTCCGTTCATATCCTGCATTGTTGCTGAAGCGTTTCCATTTAGCGATACCCAATAGGTAAGCTGCCCAGGATATCCCGTTTCACCGCTAGCAGCCACGCCTGTTCCTTCCTTACCTTTTTCGCCGGCAGGCTTCTCGGCCCCCGAGCCTTTTCCGCTGCATCCGGCAATCATAGCCACAATCAGCATAAAAATCGCAAGTCTCGCAACACGTTTCCGGTTTGTTTTCAATTCACGACGCCTCCCTTTTTTCCTAAAGAATGATCATCCGAAGATAAGACCAGGCTTAGAAGATTCCAACCAGCCCTGCCCCAAATATTAATGCTGAAACGCTTACATCGTATACCGTACAGTTTCAACATGCATAAACAGGGATTAAGAATTGAGATGATCATTTCTTAAGGTCGATGATAGGGAATGCAGGGTATCCTTGTATTTTCCCGGGGTGATCCCTTCGTATTTCTTAAATACCCGGATAAAACCGACGTCACTGGTATAACCGACGGACCGGGCAATGTGCGAAATCGTATTTTTAGCATCCCGCATCATTTCCTTGGAGCGTTCGATCCGAATCTTGGCCAGGTAATCCGTGAGATTGGTGCCGCTGTTTTTCTTGAAGAAAGCCGACAGATACGGCGGTGTAATATCAAATTGCTCGGCAATGGAAGCCAAACTGATCATGGAATCGTCGTGATGATCCTCAATGTAGCTCTTGATCTTCTCAAGCAGCAGCGAAGAGGAATCGCCCCTTTGATCTTTTACGTAGAGACAAACCATGCCGAACATCCATTTCACCTCCCGGTAGAGCTCCTCGACCGTACTCCCCTCTGTAATTTCCTCAAGCGATTTGCCTGACTCGCCGAATATATCCTCGTACTTCAAATTCAAAGCATTCAACAGCTTAAACATGGTGCTGAGCAAGTTAGCGAACATGAGTCTGCCGAGCTCAGGCGAGATGGATTGTCCGTTGAAGTTATTGTGGTACAGACACTGGATGATATCCTGCGCCTTATCCGTATCCCCGCTTTTCATAGCGTTAATGAGCTGGATTTCCGTCTCAATGGGAAAATCATAATACACCCCCGTTTTCTGTTTCATTTCTTCGTACAATAAAATCGGTTTATACGCAGTAAAAATGGAATATTCCAAAGCCTTCAAGCTTTCGGTGTAGCCGCTCGCCAAGCATCCAAGACCTGTACGGATATCGCTGATCCCGATCGTTATTTCGGATTTAAAGCGCTGTTCAAGCACCTGCTTCACTTGCTCTGCCCAATCGTACAGCTGGCCTGCCTTGTCATGCAGCGGCTCTGGGATATTTAGAATAATCGCAACCAGGTTCTTCTCCAGCTCCACGGAATATGCGGTAAAGGGATGAATTTCTTCCGCCACCTTCCCGGTGACAAAACGGATCAGGGCCCATTCTCTTTCCCGCTCATTATGTATGAACCCACTGGCATCCCTCAACTCGATCAAGGCAACGGCAAAACTGGAATACGGGAACGAGACCCCCATGAAGTCCAGAGCATGATCGGACATATCCGCTGTATCCACGTTTCCCTTCAATAATCGCTGCAAAAAGTTGGACCGAATCACAGGGGTTTGCCTGGACAATTGTTCCTTCATCTCTGTCTGCTTACCGAAGGAATCAGCCATCGTCGATTTGATAAAATCATATTCGTTACGTACCTTCCCCTCCTTAGCCGGATGGGATTGCCGGATGAAGCGGATGATGTCGCGCAAAGGGAAATACGCGCGGTAGGTCATGAAGGCACAGGCCGCAATCCCAGCGACAAGACAGATAGCCATAACACCAACGGCCATTCGTTTGACCATATTGACCTTTTCCATAAACACTTTTTCCGGTACGGCCGATACGTACTCCCACCCGCTCCTCGCAGATCTTGTCGATACTGTCAACACACGCGGATGATCCGCGGTTTTACCCATATTGCGAACCTCTGATTCACCGGCACTAAGAATCACTTGGCCGCTGGCATCCTTGATATAAATGGTTCCGTGGTTTGTTTTCACAATCTCATCAAGCAATCCTGCGATCTGCCTCTCCTCAATCAGCATAACAAGCGCGCCTTTGGGATTGGCCTTCTCTCCAAATGGAAGCGTTTGCATATATGTGAGCATGCGTTTCTGATTTAATCCTTTACCGACTTCGGTCACGGGCAAATACCGGTTAAAGTGGATGCCGTGCAGAATATCTGTTTGATACTGTTGATAGGTTAATTTTTCATATCCGTAAATATCGGAGAACAAGACACTGGACGTTGTCTTTAAGGTGGGACTGAGAACCGTATCGCTCTCCCGTAGATATACATAAAAATCGGTGATAAAACTGCTGCTGTTGCGGTATCGCTGCATCTCCTGCATGAAAGTGTAGTAATTGTAGTTCTCGGTTCCATTTTGAGGGGATTTTGCCTTTAGCAGCCCATCCAGTCGCGGATGTGAAGTGATGTTCCGGGAAATCAGATGCATTTCATCCAATCGGCTGTCCACCACCTGCTTCGCCTGCTCAATCAGTGCCATGTTGGAGTTGTTGGCATTTTCGATCATAATCCGCTCGATTTGCGTATACAGTCCCCAGAACACGATGACCGGGATCAGCAGTATCACAAGATAGGACATGAGCAGCGTAACGAACACGGACACTCGATTGGAACGCTCATTTTTTGTGCTGGTTGTCGTCAATTTCCCCATACCCTCATTCCTTCCCATTCTTTAGATGTGGCTTTTTCGTACTTACATTAATTACATCATACTGTTTTTATTTATCATGAACAGGTTTTCTTCAAAAATGTTAATGCATCACGAATTTGTATCATATGGTAGACTCTGGCCCTATGACCATCAAGAAAAAGAGCGCCTTCCATGGGAAGACGCTCTTCATATTCAGATAACTAAGGCTCATATATCATTTTGCGGGTCATGCCGCCATCCACAACGAGATGGGCCCCCGTCACGAAATCATTGTCCGGCTCGGTAAAATAGAAGCAGGCTTTGGCGATATCAGCTGGGGTCCCTACCCGCCCGACTGGGTGCTGTTTATGGTCAACTGAACGGAGCTCATCGTAGTTTCCAGTTTCAATCCAGCCAGGACTTATACAATTCACCCGAATCCCATCAGGTCCCAGGCTGACGGCCATGGCATGGCTCAACGCGACAATGGCTCCTTTGGAAGCTGCATAAGCCTCCGAATTCGGCTCGGACATAATCGAACGCGTAGATGACATATTGACAACAGCCCCGCCATTTCCAGCCTTTTTCATATGTACCGCCGCTTCACGCGTAGCCAAAAAACAGCTTCGGGCATTCGTGTTGATTACATCGTCCCAGTCTTCAACCGTAAGCTCATATGGCGATTTCCAACGGGAAACCCCGGCATTATTAATCAAAATATCGAGGGTGCCGGCATATTGAACGGCTTGGTTCATCAGGCGTTTAATATCTTCTTCCTTCCTTACATCGCAAGGGACGAAGATAGCGTTCAATCCTTGTTCTTTCAAGGCGTTTGCCGTCAGGTTGCCCTGCTCTTCATGAACATCGCTTAATATCACTCGAGCTCCGCTTAGAGCGTAAGCCTCAGCCACTCCGCGGCCAATCCCATTGGCAGAGCCCGTGATCACAACCGTTTTATCCTGAAATTTCATATGCTGTCCCTCCTTCTCCTTCATATATACCACAAGAGAAGGTGCATATAAAAATCAAATCCGTCTCTTATTTCGGATGATCATAACCTCGAACCACGCTAAGATGCGCTCTGGGGTGCCTAACGAAACCGTAATACCGGGTTCCCTGAAAACGCAGCAGTCCCTCGTCTCCTTCTGCGCACATGCCGAATTCCTCGCCATTTACAACAAACTCCATGCGGTCTCCGCTCTCTACTTCAAATGTCAGATAATAGGTGGTACGAGTACGGCTCGACATCGTATCATCTGTCTGCTGCGTGTGTTTCACTTCCGTTCGCTTGCTCACAATCTTGGAATCGACCGATAGCAAAGGCTGTCGGTTATTCTGACTCCATTGCAAGATTCCCTTACCGGCCGACAGCAAAATGATCCCGATGACGACGATGAAAAACACGGGCATAACGCTGCCGAAAAAATCGAACATCCATACTGACCCCGATCCCATACGGCTCCCCCCTCCACCTTGTCTTGAAATATGTATATGCTTTAATTCGGACAATTTAACTCATCCTTATGGAAAGTTTGATTGAAATTTTAAAGAACTTGTCCCTTTCTGGGAGCACCAAAAAAAGCTGATGTCTGCATTTTGCCAGTCATCAGCTTCTTCCCGGGACTAGAACGTCCTGTTTCATTCATTCTTTTTATTGTCTTCATTGTCTTCATTGTCTTCATGTCCATTCAATCGTAAGCCAATCTCATCCATTTCATCGTTTCTTCTTGTCCTGTCATTTCATGCTCCTGCGGTGTCATTTCCTGCTCATTCCAGCAGGCCAGACACTGCTCCTCGGTGTCGCATAAACAAGCATCATCACAATGGTAGCAAAGGCGGAGGAAATTTATCGTCATTTGATCGGTATGCATGAGGATCGTCCCCTTCTAAACAATTTGGAGTATCTGATTACACCTTTATAGTAGCATACGTGGAGGTTATTGTTTGTGATTTATTTCACAATATATGTCGAAAAAAAACTTTATCCGAACTGATGGTCACATTCGATAAAGCTTTTTCAATCTGCTTTTTTTATCGGCATATTCAGATCATATATCCTCGTCGAAAACTATAGACCCTGCCAGGTTGCCCCGCCGTCACTGCTCTTCATCAGACGCGATCGATTCTTGTCCGATGTTTCAATCAGCATCCAACCGACATCAGAAGATGTAAACTGCAGTTTTACCACGTTCGGATATTTGGCAAGATTATCGTTCAGCAGCTTACTCCTTGGAAATGGCTTCCAGGTCTTGCCCATATCATTCGTATGATAAACAATACCGTTCACCATTCTCCACCCATCATGAAGCCGCCGGAAAACAGGCTGAATAGACCCCTGACCGGTATCACCCGAAATGGGGAATGACACCAGATTCCATGATTTCCCCGTGTCGGCAGTAAAGTAACCCAAATAGCTCGCCTGATCCTCCTTCACGCAGGTAATCGGTATATAAACCTCACTTCCACTACTGCCTCTGCCCAGAAACTTGGGGGCACCTGCAAAGACCGAACCGCACTGATCCAGCAGTTTGCTCTTGAAAATCTGTCCGGAGGACTTCCACTTCTGACCTCCATCACGGGTAATATACAATTTGGAGGATTGCATTTCACGGATGGTCGCAAATCCGACAAGCGAATCCGTGAAGGTTAAGCCAATAATGGACCCTGTTCGTGGGATCACGCTGCCGGGAACGCGAGATGTAGGATACTCTGTATTCTGCATGACCTCTTCCCATAATCCGCCATTATTGCTGGTTCGAAATAGCGACTTCTCCTCAGAGCCCCGGGAAAGGTTGCCTTTTGCCATAATCCATCCCTGTTGAGATGATACGAAGGACATGGCCGTGACGATACCTGTCTCCGGCAGCGAAGAAAGCTTCCAGGAGTCTCCTCCATCCGTCGTATTGAGCAGGATCGTTTCAGCTGATCTCTGCTTGTTGCGTATAATCCAACCATGTTTCTTATCCGTGAACACGATGTCTTTCCCATACTCCAGCTTATCAACGAACTGTACATTCGAGGATGGAGAGATATCAACCCACGTTTCGCCATAATCCTGCGTCTGGTAAAGGCGCAGCTCCGTGTTCGTTATCCCCCAAGCAATCCCTGTTGACTCATTTATGAGTTGGAAATCCGTCAACCGTGTATGTATCTGATATTTACTTTTTTCCTCGGGCGCTTTCATCGCCGTATCCGGCGTTACTAGTGTAATGGTCTGACCTTCTTCTTCTTCAACCGATTCAGGAGGGTCTTCTACTGTAGAAGTTTGCTGTTGTTTTATCGGTTCTGAGGTACAGGCTGCTAACATCAATGCCATCATCATTAGCATACTGAGCCAGAATATAAAACGACTTGATTTCAAGAATTCTTCCCCCTCTTATTTCGATGTCATGCTGCAAGTCTGCTTTTTCGACATTATAACATATTCCGTTGGGCGGATATGTAAAGATGTGACTTGCAATATTTACAATACTGTAGCTTTTTTGATAGTGTCAGTCTCGTATGCATAAGGATGTTTTTATTATGGAAAACTCTTGAGGTGTGAAATTTTAGCAAGGCAGTTGAATTTAAGGAGGTGACAACTCATGGCTAAACCCGATAATCGCGAAGACAATGTAGAACATTTGCAACAGGCCGTCCAAAACACGATTGAGAACTACCGTGAAGCCGAAGATTATCTCGAGGAGTTCGGGGATGAGATTCCGGCAAGCGAGAAAGAACAGATCCAAGATCGTAATGCTCGTCGCGAAAAGAGTATTTCCGGCTTCCGAGAAGAGATCAAAGACGAAGCTGCCCATCAGCAAGGAGAATAATCCGTATCACATAGAAACAGGAGGAGCGCATGGCGCTCCTCCTGTTTTGCACATATCTCCTACCAATCGGGGAACCGTCAGAGTCATCGTGAACGAAGGTAACATATTGATTTTTCGTTCAGTACCGGTTCACGTAAATTCTATTTGACGATAACTCCCTTATAATCCTTTAAATACTCGGGTGCATCCGTAATAAAGTGTCTGATCGCCTTCACCCTGGATTCCAAATCCATAGTATCGTTCGGACCCACCTGTACAACCGATGCAGATGCAGTGGCTATAATATCGACGCATCCCACATGAATCTTTTTATAATCTTGTATAATATTTAGTTCTACGTCTGAGTACGGCGGCCATGTGGGTATCAACCTGGAGAATATCGGGTAATCCTCATATTGTCCCTCGTCTTCAAAGAACACCGGCACCTGCCGCTGAACCGCCAATGCACGCGTATCGGCATCGATATGTCCCGATTCACCGCATACAAATACGGAGCTATTGGAAATATTGATGATATACATGTTATCAACGTGTGAATGACGCTTCATGATGCGGCACCCGGAGATAACGGAACAAGCGGGGTGGTTTGCAGTGATTCGGAAGGCGTATCATACATGGAGGAGCAATTCATGACATGGGTATCTCCAATCAACAGTACCGATGAACTTGAGATCGCTGTAATGCGGATCGAACCAACCTGAAGCTCTTTATTGACGACTGTCATTTTCATTTGAATTCCACTTCCCCCGTTGCAAATTAAGAAGGTGCTGCTCAACTGCCGTAACGATCTCACTCTTCACTTGTTTGATGATCGATTGCTCAACATCTTGCGGGTTCATAGATTCCCTATTCGTTTGATATTGCCTCAGATAAACGGTTATACGGTCTCCGAGTTGTTTACGAATATCCTCGATAATAACCCCAGCATATTCATCACCAACTACAAGCTTGGATTCGGGAAGCATGCGCTCGATCTGCTTAGGTACGATATCTTCTAGATAACGTGATACATTCTGATATATGTTCGAGTGTAGTTCGCCGCCTGTATTTCCCGTCTGAGACTGTTCTAACGGCTGACCATTCACGGTAATATCGTCCAGGGATTGCCCAGCCTTAGGCATCAATCCAATATTTAAGGTGCCTTCCAATTTTTCAATCTTCAATAAATCAAAATTATATTGCACCCGATCTATCGTTTTCTCGCTTCCCGGTTTTAATTGATCTATTTGACTGCGCATTTCCTTCAGCATTTGTTCCATTCTACTCAGCTGCTCTGACTGGGTTTGAAGAATATAGAACAATTGCTGTATATAATAGTCATACATGGAACCGCCTCCCCTGCTCCTTATACAATCTATGCACAGGTGATTCACCTCATTCTTGCCTATACAGTCCTTCAATTGGCGCAGGTAATGGGACCAAGGGGTTATTGCTATTATTCTGAGGCTCGAATTCCGGAGCAGGGCCTGTAAACCCACCTGTGTTATATATATTGGATAATGCCCGGATATCTCCGGCGGTTCCAATCTGCAGGACCGAAGAATTAGTCACCGCTCCCACCCGAAGCTGCTGTATATTAATACATTGATGTACTGTTAGATTCACAGTGGATCACAACCTTAATTAAGCATTAGGTGAATCAATCAAGTCCGGATCGAATGTATTCGTGCTGCTGGCCTGGTTGTTTGCAATATTCGTACCAATACTATCGCCAGTGGTGAACGAGTTGGCGCCGGAATAAGCTTTTGAGGTACTGTCTAAATCAATGACGCCTGTATTTCCAACCAAGACCGTAGAACTGGGGCCCACGTTTACAATCTTCATATTGCCGATAATCGAAACCACAATTCCACCTCTTCATTCAAAATCATACGCTTGGATTTATTCTATGTAGTTGGAAGCCCAGATGTCACTCTAACATTCTTTCGCCCATATAATGAATTTACAGAACGAAGGAGGGATATAGAATGAACTCAAGATCCAAACGGCCTGACTGGTTGTCAAAGGACTCTTTTTTCAACAACAATTCGTTTCCATTCAAAGATCTTAATGATCTCAATGAGGATTTCCAGCTGGATCCAACCGTAATTGAGGATTATGTAAAGGATAAGATAAAACAAGCAACCGCCGGAAATGAAATGCTGCCTAACCCTAATACACTTCGATATGAAACTTTTGATACCCATAACTTTCTGGTTGTAAAATGTTATATCCCCAAACGTGTCCATCCGGAAAACTTATGGATTAAGCTAAATCGGACACAGATTAAAATCCAAGGTTTGCCAAAAGATCAAAGCCAGACCATCGTCTTACCCGTCCCCATTCTTCCTGCACAAAGCATTGCGACCTATAAACAGCCTACTCTTCAAATTAAGATGCCAAAAATGTCTACAGGCCGATTTCGTGATATCAATATTCGTTTCTTATGAACTCCTATATCTTGCGATGTTTCGTCACAAACCAAAAACGGTTCCTACTGTCGTTTACTCCAGTTCAGCCTGCGTACAACCAATGTTGTATGCAGGTCACTGGATGATGCAACCATACATAACTTATACATTTTAACGGAATGAAGAATATTTCCTATAATATGTATATTTCCCTCCCCACCATTTTCACTTTTGTGTAGGGACTATACAGGAGGTTGGGGTGTATTAGATCGAAGTTAGCTAGATAAATTGAAGTTATTTGCTTGTTATGAATTTTTCATATGATGTATTATTCACTTATTAAGGCCGTTTTTCCACATTACAATAAGCTGATTTCATGATGAAATCAGCTTATTCAAAAATCTATATGGAGGTCGTTGCCGGGTTTATTAAGCCTCGGATACTACCGTATAACGCTCATTGATATGCTTCGGCTGTTCAAGTTCATCCAATACCGCAATCGCGTAATCCGCGTAGCTGACATAGCTTTGACCGCTCGAATTGACAATGACATGGTCCTTGCCTTCCTGATAACTGCCAGTGCGTTGACCTTTCGGATTAAAGAAGGCTGCCGGACTAAGAAACGTCCATTTCACATCAGAAGTTTGCTCCAGGTCTTTCAAATTCTCACCGGCGTGGAACGCTGTCGGATAATATTCCTTAGGAAAATCAGGAGTTTCCATGAGTCGCAAGGTTTTGGCTTCATCAACAAACAAGCTTCCGGCACCGCCCATCACAAACAGTCTGGTATTCGTGCCTTTCAGAGCTTCTATCAATACTCGGCCTACTTCCACATATTGAGTTTCCTGCCCAGGCGCCGCCGCAAAAGCATTCACGACAACATCGAAGCCTTGAAGATCGGCATTAGTCAAATCCAGCACGTTCTTCTCCAAAATGTTAATACTGGAATCGGAGACCTTGGATGCATTACGTACAATTGCCGTTACTTCATGACCGCGTGCTTGTGCTTCCTTGAGAATCAGACTTCCCGCTTTCCCTGTTGCACCGATAATACCAATCTTCATGATGAATCTCTCCTTTATCAATTGTATATACAAATGAGGGGTGAAAAAGAGGCCTTATATTCCCTTTTTCAATATTTCACTGGATTCATGGAGAAGTTTAGTTAATTGTTCGCTATGTTCCTTCCCCAAGAGGGAAACATACTGTCCATACAGCTGTTCAAAATATTGGTTCAGCTCCTGATATAACAACTTCCCTTCATCCGTTAAAAAAATATGCGTTTCTTTCCATTCGGATTGGCGCAGTACCAACTGCTTCTCCTCCAGCTTATCAATGAACCGGGTGCTTGTGGATGGAGCAATCGATAACTTATCGCTTAGCTCTTTCTGCGTTATGCCGGGATATTGATGGATTACCACCAGAACATAGGAATATGTTGGCGATAAACCAGCTTTGGCAAAAGCTTCCTCCGCCATCTTGGTCATCGAACGAGCAAACCGATTCGATGTAAAAAACAAGCATGAGCTTAGTATGGAATCATCGATGTTCATAACCAGTCACCTCTCATTTGTATATACAAATTAACACGAAGCTAATATTTTGTCAATAACTTTCTTTTGGTTAGTATGATGATTGATTTTATCCTTTTCGTCGTAACTAGGTACGGGTGAAACCGTATATAGTTTGCCTGAGAGATAGGGAGCACTTTTCTTCATTGTTATGAATTTTTCATATGTTGAAATAATCACCTTATTTTTATAATTAAAAAAACCTATATCGCACAAGATGTGGATCAAGTCGTCTACCCTGGCGAGGGCACAACTCTCATCTCCAACATGACAAGTATGGAGCATATCATCCACGTGTCCGAACATCACGGCATCGATAGCAGCATCTTAAACGCAGCAAAAGCGATTGCCCAAAGAGCAATCCATGCCGGTTATGGAGAAGATGGCTTCTCACGCTTAATCGAATTTAATTACCCATCTGCTTAAAATGCTAACCCGACTATGATTCAGATTTAAAGACTAAATGGGATATAACAACGATCGAGTAGGAGGCTACCCATTAGTTGAGTAGCCGACCTCTCACACCACCGTACGTACCGTTCGGTATACGGCGGTTCAACCGTTTAAGTGCAATTGACGTAGACGCTCGTACTGAGCAGGGAAGTCATAATACCCTGCCTGTGCGAGCTTTTCGTTTGTAACAGAGCGTTGCAGTATCGCGCTTCCGGCAATGCGCCAGTAACCCAGTCGGGTGTTTCCCCATGGGTAGGCCTGCCACTCCGGCACCCCCAGCTTCCGCAGGTTCTGTACCTTCGTTCTTGGCCTCTTCCATTGCTTCCAGATATACATGCGCATCCGCCTTCGCAGCCATTCATTCCAGCTTTGCAGGATTCGCTTCATGTCGGCTACATAGAAATAACCGATCCATCCCCGAATGTAGACCTTTACGTTCTCCATCACCTGCCTCGCATTCCTGCCTTGACTCCGGCTCGTTAGCTCTTTCAGCTTCCTCTTTGCCTTTGCCAGGGATTGTCGATGTACGCGGATATACACGCCGCTTCCGTTCTTCCCCAAAGCAAAACCGAGGAATTTGAAATGCTTCTGTGCCACTACGCTAACTACCTTGCTTTTCTGCGTATTCATCTTGAGCCTCAGCTTGTTCTCCAGATACGTCCGGCAGGATTCCAGTAGCCGCGTCGCTGCCCGCTTGCTTCTCGCCAGCACCACAATGTCATCTGCATAGCGAATGACCTTCACGCCCCGGCTTTTCATCTCCTGATCGAATTCGTTCAGATAGATGTTCGCCAATAATGGCGACAAAGGGCCACCCTGAGGAGAGCCTTCTTCTGTTTCGCGGCGCACCCCGTTTTCCATGACTCCGCTTTTCAGGTACCTTTTAATCAGGTTGGTTACGCGCTTGTCCTCGATTTGTTTGCGCAGGAGGTTCATCAACAGCTCATGGTTCAGCGTGTCGAAGTACTTCGAGAGGTCAATTTCTACTGCGTGGCCCCATCCCTGCTCCGCATAAGCTTTCACTTTTCGGATCGCCTGCTGCGCGCTCCGCCCTGGGCGGTAGCCGTAGCTTCCATCCGAGAAAAGCGGCTCAAACCGCGGTTGCAACTGCTGGGCGATGGCTTGCTGGATGATGCGATCCACGACCGTGGGAATGCCGAGCTTTCTTACTCCGCTTCCATCTGGTTTGGGGATTTCCTTGCGTCGTACCGGGCTCGGCTTATATCGACCCTCCCGGATGCTTTGCAAGAGTTCGTCTCTGTTTTCCCGCAGCCACGGCAATGCCGCCTCGACCGTCATTCCGTCGATTCCCGGTGCTCCGTGATTGCGCTTGACCTGCTTGTAGGCCTTGTTCAGGTTGTCCCTGCTCAGTATCCTTTCCAGCAAGTCGATTGCACCGTCCCTTTCTCTACTCTCCCGAGTGTCGATGCTCTGCGCTCCTGCATACTCTTCGTGTTCCACACTATCCCTTTGCAGGCAGCCCTTTCGGTATTCTGCTTTCATTGCACCGGCTCTCCTTCCTGTATGTACTCAAGACTTACGATTGTTCAGCCCTTCCCGAAAAAAAAAACTTCCCGGTAGTATGGCTTCTGCTGACTTCTCACAGTGAGCTTTACTCCGTCTTTCGGATTTTTTTTTTTTTTTTTTTTTTTTTTTTTTTCCTACTCCACGTCTGTGAGATCTCCCCGGGTAAGAGCGATAACCTTCCCCTCATCCATCTGCCACATCTACATGATGGAATTCGGGCAGTATTGGACTTTACTTTGCATTGCAAGCTCGTCCGTCCCATCATGCCTTCTATGTGATTTCTGTTCGTCAGACCGAGGGTTTGCCTCCGGCTTCCTTCAGATTCGGCCTCACGACCGACACCCTTGCCTTTGGCTAACAGTTCCTACTGCCAAGCCTGTAGCGGACTTTCACCGCCAAGTTATCGCCCATGCCGGGCGCACAATAGGCAAGTCAAACAGGAGACGAAAGCGTCCCCTCTTGACTTGCCTATTCGTTGAATTCGCTGTCTCCTTAACCCTTGACGGCTCCTTCGGTCAAACCTTTTTGAATATACTTTGAGATAAACAGGTACACAATCAGCACCGGAATAACGGTCAACGATACTGCCGTAGCCATCAGGCCAAAGTCTGTTCCGTATTGGGAACTGATCTCATTAAGCAATGCAACGATCGGACGGACATTCTCTTTGTTTACAAAGATCAACGCTGAGAACAAGTCATTGTACGACCACATAAATACAAAAATACTTGTCGATGCAAATACAGGCTGCGAGATCGGAACGAATATCTTAACAAACATTTGCCATCGGTTGCATCCGTCCATAAAAGAAGCTTCTTCAAGCTCTTTCGGTATCGTTGCCATATAACCGGCAATAACCAAGGTCGCAAACGTCAGATTGCCTGCCGTTTGCGGGAAGATCAGGCCCCAGTACGTATTGACCAAGCTGGTTTTGATAAGAAGCTCATATACCGGAACTACGGTAGCAAACGCCGGGATCAAAAGTGTCGCATACAGAATGGAATAAATTGTGCGCTTGCCTTTAAAGTTGAATCTGGACAGCACATAAGCGGCTAGTCCTCCGAGCAATAACACCAACAATACGGTACTGAAGGACATCACCAAGCTATTGATATAACTTCTTCCGATATTGATGCGGTCAAATGCGTTCTGATAGTTAACAAACACCGGTTCCCATGCGATACCAAAGGAATTATTCATCACATCGCGAGAAACCTTGAACGAGTTATTCACGATCCAGAATAACGGATAGATGGTTGTTAAGGACCACGCTGTCAAAATCACGTACATCAACGTGGTGCCTAAACTAAACCGACTTTTCCTAACGCGCTGAGTTTTGTGTTCAACGACGATGGTTGGCTCCATAACAGTACACCCCTATAATGCTTAGTATGTAATCTCGTCTCTTTTCATCAAACGGTTGGCAATCAATGCAAGCAGTACGCCAAAGATCACCATGTATATAGCAACCGCCGATCCGTAACCAAAGTTCTGATCCACCATGGCCTTTTTGTACATATACGTTCCCAGCACTTCCGTTCCATTCTGGCCGCTTGTAATGACCCAGATGAACTCGAACACCTTCAACGTTCCCGTAATGGCAAGGGTGATAACAACCTTAATGTCACTCATGATGAGCGGAATTGTAAGCATCGTTGTTTTCTTGAACCCGGTGATTCCTTCCAATTTTGCAGCCTCATAATAATCCGCGGGTATTTTGGACATGGCGGTCAAGAACAGGACGAAATAAAAGCCCACATAATGCCATACCGTTGGAATCGATACTGCCTTAAGCGCATTTTTCGCATCCAGCCACAGAATCTTCTCAATGTTGAAATTCGCCAGCAAATTGTTCAGTAAACCGAAGTTGTAATTGTAGAACAATACAAATAATAAGGAAATGGCAGTACCGGATATGACAACCGGGAAGAAAAAGACAGTTCGATAAAACCCTTTGAGCTTGGAAATGTTATCTACCAGGACGGCCAACACAAGTGCGATCCCAACCTGAAACACGATAACATAGAGCATGATTTCCAGCGTGTGCAATGTTGCAGCGCCAAGTAGTTTATCCGTAACGAGTCTCTCATAGTTAGCCCATCCCACAAACTTTTTATCGAAAAAGCCGCTTGTGCGATAAAAGCTAAGATACAAACTCTTGAAGAACGGATAATATAGAAAGATTGTCATGATGGCTGCTGCGGGTAATAAAAACATCACAATGTACTTGCGATCACCCTTCATATTAATCACCCTTGATGTTTATTTTTCTTCATCGTCCTTGCCGAAATGACTACGCCGCCCAAATGAAAGCAGAGGGGCGGCGTAACGTCACTTTTAATTCTACCGTTTCTGATAAAAACTATTTTTTGTTGGCATCCTCGGTTTTCTTCGCTTCTTCGATAGCTTGAGTAGGAGTCTTCTTACCTTCCACTACAGGCTGAACATTAGCACGAAGGTTACCAAACGTTTCTTGCGAAACTTTACTGTCAACCGGTGCAACGATGGTAGCTGCTTTAGCTGCCATAGCGAAACCGTCAAGAGCTACTTGCGGCAATCCAGTCACTTCAACGTCAGCAGCTGGTGTACCACCGTTCGCTGAAGCGATTTTTTGAATAGATGCCGGGGAAGTCAGGTGTTTCAGCAAAGCGATTGCCGCTTCTTTTTTGGCTGCATCATCATAAGTGGCTTTGGAGAGGTAGAAACCGGAACCGAAACCGCCTACGATGTCATTACCGCTACCAGCGCCACCAGGAACCGTAGGAAATGGCAGAACTGTCGAGTTGTCACGAGTATCATCGCTCCAACCGCCAACTGCCCAAGATCCTTCGATGGTCATAGCAGCCAGGCCTTCACTATAGTAGTTGCCGGACATGCTCAGGTCGATCGTTGCTGCATCTTTAGGGAATGCGCCCAGGTCATACAATTCTTTCATAGCCGCATACGCTTTTTCCCAGTTTGGATCGATGCCATCAAGCAGACCTTTGCTTTGGCTTTCAGGACCTGCTGCGGACAAAATCGTATGCTCGATCAGGTAGTGGGATTGGTCAAATGGTACGGACAAAGGAATAATGCCTTTGTCAGATAACGTTTTCACAGCTGTGGTCAATTTCGCCCAGTCTGTTGGAAGCTCCAGACCATTTTCTTCGAAGATCTTTTTGTTAACAAACAAGCCTTCATAGAAACCGGTCAATGGTGCAGCGTAAATGTTACCGTCTTTTTGCTTGGCAAGCTCAAGCGCATCAGGAATGAAGCCGTTCTTCCATTCAGCGTCAGCGTCGAGAATTTCGTTCAGCGGCACAACTTTACCGGCATTGACGAATCCTTCTGCGTCAGCCCCGATGAAGTAGAACAGCAAGTCAGGCTCGTTGCCGCTGTTCATGTCGGTGTTAACTTTCGTTCTGAAACCGTCATCATTTGCGGACATGGTATCGTTGTCTATCTTCACGTTCGGATGCTCCTTCGTGAATTCATCCAACGCTGCCTGGAAGGCTTCGCGAGCTGCGTCAGTTCCTCCGAAAGTCGAGAACACGCGGAGTGAAACCGGAGCAGCTTCATCCTTCTTCTCATCTGCCGGCGGAGTCGTTTCCGTCTTCGGAGTATCTCCTTCAGCAGCAGGAGTGTTGGTGCCACTGCTGTTACCGCATGCTGCTAGGAACATGGAGAGCAGCAACATGACACTCATAAGTAACATGGAAGTCCTTTTCATTTCTAATCCCCCTAAGTATTTTTTTCAGAACCTTATGTAAATACTTGTTGTCTACCAGAATTTTATTCCAAGCCCTACTGGTTTCAAAGGGGGACATTCATCTTTTGCAGGGGGAAATTTTTCCATGTCAACTTTTTTCGCTTCATGCCTCCCTTTTTAAACTAGGAAAATGTGCTAGGTATAGAGGAAGCCAGATGAAAATAATGCAGTGGTTAGATCAGGAAATGGATGGGCATTTCTCTATTATGAATTTTTCATATGTTGAATTAACATCATCATTTACAGTCATGGTTTGCAATCTTTTAAGCAGCAAAAAAGAGCCTGTCGAGATCTCTCGACAGGCTCTTTTTTATACACCTATACCTTGCCCACCCAATCCGCACCGGCAACCTCTCGCCAGCGATTGCGGATCGACTCGTAAAAATCCTCCGGCAGCTGCCCTTTTTCCAATAATGCGGCATTTTGCTCCCAGCGGTCCGGATTTGCCGTATCGACGATGGCGGTTGCTACGCCCGGCGTGCTTAAGGTAAATCTTAATGCCGTTTCAACGCCTTGCTGAACATCCGCGAAAAAATCGTAATTCAATTCGCTTAACCGGACCCAATAAGGATAAGCATAGTCCTGTTCGCTGAGCGCCTGATGCTTCTAGGCTACATTAGCTACCGGACGTTTGGGAATAATCCCTATTCCCTGCTGCATAGCTAGCGGAATCGTGAGATCGATTGCCTCCTGGTCAGCAATGTTCAGCGAAGTTTCAAAGCTGTCGAACACGCCAGTCAGAAGGGCGCAAAGCGCATCGGTCGTATCGCCGCTGTCGACGTGGTCCACCTGCAGTCGCTTCAAGCTGCGGTCAATGCTCTGAGCAAGCATTACATGATCCCAATCCGGATAGTCCAGACCGGAAGCATGGCCGCATTTGGTAAACAGGTAATAATCATCTCTTCGACCTGACAAAGCCTAGCCAATCAATTCCTCGCTGTCCCCATAACATTCTGCGGTATCAATCATGTTAAGACCTGCATCAATGCACTGTGCAGGAGCCGGTCCACCATCTTTTGAGCCGACTTGCCGATCTCGGCGCAGCCGAATCCCAGCACGCTAACCTGAATGTCCGTTCGTCCCAAATGCTCGACGTTCCATCTTTCTTTACTCTCCTCCCTGTTAAAATCCATATATGCTAAGTCCGCCATCCACCAGCAGCGTTTGCCCGGTCATGTAATTGGCAGCCTCGGACGCCAGAAAAACGACAGGTCCCACCACTTCTTCCAGACTTCCCACGCGCTTAAGCGGTGTCCGGTCCAATATGGCCTGCATATAATCCTCATCACCAAGCAGCTTCTCGGTCAGCGGAGTCCGGAAATACCAAGGTCCGACCGAGTTGACCTGAATTCCATACTGCGCCCACTCCATCGCAAGCACCTTGGTCATATGGATGAGAGCCGCCTTCGTGGCTCCATAGACAACGCCTGTGCGAAGGGCCGTGTGTCCGCCTACGGAGGAGATGTTAATGATTCTGCCATTTCCCTGATCTTTCATAAATCGGGCAGCCGCTTGAGAAGCTACAAAAGCCGACTTCAGGTTGGTTTGCATAATTAAGTCCCATTCGGAATCCGTCACTTCCAGCGCAGGCGTACGAATATTCATGCCGGCATTATTGACCAGTATATCGATTCGTCCTGCCTGATCCACAAATTCTCGAATCGCTCCCTCCATTTCTTCCCTTATGGTCAGATCACCCGGCAGCACAAAGGCCTGACCCTGGTTCAAGCCATTGATCAGATTTGCGGTCTCATCCAAATCGCTTCTGGTTCGGGACATCAAGCCGACATCACATCCGGCCTCTGCCAATCCTATGGCAATGGCGCGTCCGATTCCACGTCCCGCCCCTGTAACAAAAGCTTTTTTCCCTTCCAGATGAAAACTCGGTAAATACATTCAAATTCCTCCTAAGCATCGACCTGTATCAAATTCTATCATCAAAAAATGAAACACTCCTTCGATCCATGTAAAAATACTAGGAATTAAAATATTGCGAAGGATTATGACGAACCGGATCAATATATTCCTCATATCGACCGCCCGTATAAGATTCAATGACTTTTCGCCAAAACGCCTGCGCCGGCATATTGCTGCTCACTTGCGTCACCTTCCAGCGTCCCTGGAACTGATCGAACAGACAGGTCGCCGCCCAAGTCCCCAATCCCGTTCGCCGATATTTTTGCATAACAAAAAATTCCGTCATGTAATAGTCCGCTTCTGCGGCGTCATCCATCCGCTCGATCAAAGCAAACCCGGCTGGCCGTTGATCAAACGTAATCAGATAAGGGTATTTCCGTTCCCGCTTTTTCCAGAACTCATCCAGATCCGGATAGGGTAAAAACAACCCTTGATCATTTACCGAAATATCCAGATACTTGGTAAAATCATATAGGTACAATTGCATTAAGTTTACGATAACGGCTTGTTTCCGCTTCGGAACCAGCTCAATTCCCATGCGTTCCGCTCGTTCTGAAATCATGCTGCCGCCTCCCTGGCATATCATCTATCATTTTAACGCGTCATATCTTCATCATAGTATCCGCTCATAGTGAAACACAAGTGCAGTAACGGATCAGTGAGCACGGTGATCTGACACCTGCAAGCACGATAGACTTTCCATATGTTACACTAGTAATTAATGACACAGGTCATCGCTATAAATACAATTATTCGAGGTGGAACATGAATATACAAAAAGATATCGACCGTGCAAGACTCGATGAGAAATCGCCGGACATGCCTTGGTTCGTACAGCAATTTATCGACTACAAGCTCCCGGATCTCTCACCCTCCACCCTGCTCGAATATGTAAGGGATTATGAAACGTTTTTTAACTGGCTCCGGTCGGAGGGGCTGTCCCAAGCAACCTCTAACCGAGAGGTGACGCTGCTCGAGCTGGAGACGCTGCGCATGGACAGCATCACCAGTTATCGATTATATCTGACTACGCGCCGGGAAGGGACCAACTCCAGAATCACGGTTTCCCGCAAGCTCTCATCGCTGCGCTCCCTGTTTCATTATTTAAGCCAGATTGCAGAGGACGAGGACTTTTACCCGCTTCTCAAGCGTAACATCATGGCTAAAGTGGAAATTAAGCGAATTCATAAACCCAAAGATACGGCTGCCAAGTTAAAAGGAAAAATACTGGAAGAAGAAGAGCTTCAGGATTTCATTACTTACATTCACGAAGGTTATGGGCTGGATGTGGAGCAGAACAAACAGGCGCTCTACGCGCATGAGCAAAATAAAGTCAGAGACGCCTGTATCGCCAGCCTCATATTAAATTCCGGCCTTCGTGTATCCGAAGTGGTCAATTTGAACCTTGCAGACATCGACCTGAACAATAAAATGCTCCATGTCTATCGTAAAGGTAATAACGACGAAACCTTTAAAACCCCGGTCTACTTCCGTGCGCAAGCCAAAGACGATCTTGAATATTACCTGCAGCTTCGGCAGGCCCGTTACAAGGTGCCGAAAAAAGAAAAGGCTCTGTTCGTTGCACTGCGTAACGGCCAGAATGAAGGGCAGCGCATGACCAAGCGGGCGATTCAGGCGATGATCATCAAATACGCCAAGCGTTTTGGCAAGCCAGCCCTAACCGTGCATAAGCTGCGGCATTCGTTTGCAACCGACTATTATCTGCAAAATGATATTTACAAAACCAAAGAACAACTGGGTCACGCATCCACCGAGACAACCGAAGTGTACGCCCACTTAACGGACAAAACGATGTCCGAGGCGATTGAACGCCGCTCCGATGATTAACCACAACTTCTTTATAATGACAGCAGCACCGACGTAATCCGCTCTGTGTCATTCCAAGTAAATAGGGGAACCGCTAGCCGCTGCTGTATCTCATGCAGGGCTGACGGTTCCTTCAGCATTTCAGGACGCACCACAATACCCCTGATCTCTTCAACTTGATCCACTAGCCCAATATCCTCCGTTCCTCGCAGCAGTACGAGCTTCGGATAAGGCTGCATCTTATAGCCCTCAACAAGCACCAGCTCAAAATCGTTGTACAAATGGACTAACGACGCAAGTTCCAGCTCCGTTTCCATCAGCATCGCCGTACGCCCTGGCGAAGCGATGGCGATCCCCTCGGCTCCCGCCTCACGGAATTTGTACGTATCTGTCCCTTCGTGGTCCATTTCAAATCCGTGCCCGTCATGCTTGATGATGGCTGTCCGAATGCCATGCCGTTTCAACAGTGGAATCAAGGCGGTTATCAACGTGGTTTTGCCGCTGTTCTTATAACCGCATACCTGGAAAACCTTCATGTCCAGGTACCTGGCAGAACGAGGACCTGTACGGCTTGGCCTTTAACTGCGCCTCGAAGCTCTGGCGGGATCACGATTAAACAGTCACTGTCTTTGATCGTGATCATGACACTCGATTCATCAAGGGATGCAGGTGTGGCTACAAGCTTGCCGTTTGACACCTTAAGGCTCCCCCGGACGAAACGGGTAAAGTTGTTCACTTTCGAGTAATCCGAACCCAATTCTGCCGTCCATTCGGTTAAGAACAACTGCTCCATGCCAAGCATCTTGCGGATCGCAGGTCTGACAAACAACAGAAATCCCACATAACATGCGCCCGGATTACCCGATAGCGCGAAGAGCAGTTTACCATCCTTAACAGCCGCGGTTGTAACACTTCCGGGACGCATCGTGACTTTATTAAACAGCATGTCCAGACCGCCGGATGTCACCAGCTCCCCCATAATATCGTAGTCACCTACTGAAACGCCGCCTGTCGTAACCACGATATCATATACCTGCAGCGCTTCCTCCACCTTCTGGCGGGCAAGCTCGATATCATCCGGGATCGCCTCCATAATCACTGGCACACCACCAGCTTCCCGAATTTGCGATGCGAGCATATAGGTATTGCTGTTTCGGATTTTACCGGGTTCAAGCGGCTCGGTGATGTCCAGTAGTTCGGTGCCCGTCGAGAAAATTCCTACCACTGGCTGACGATACACTTCAACCTGATGTATGCCGAAGGTAGCCAGAACTGAAATTTCTCCAGGCCCGATCAGAGTTCCTCGGCGGAGGATCAAATCACCTTCCTGAAGCTCGAATCCGAGGGGAGTGATATTCTTCCCTTTCTCGATGGACCTCTTGAAGCCTACATGGGTTAAGCCATCCTCCATTCGAAGCTCCGTCGCTTCAAGCATAACGACAGCGTCCGCCCCTTCCGGGACTTGAGCGCCTGTCATGATGCGGGAAGCCTTGCCTTGCTCGATCGGGATTGAAGACACATATCCGCACGGGATCTGGTCTACAACCTCGAGCCACACCTTTCCCCCTAGATCGCATGCTGCCAAATCCGCTGAGCGAACAGCATAACCGTCCATGCCCGAACGTGCAAAAGCCGGAAACGGGTGAGGGGCGATGACATCGGAAGCAAGCACACGTCCATCACTATCCTGCAGCCGAATGAACTCCTCCTGACCAAGCCCTGCATATGAAGCGGCAAGCGCTTGCGCGTCCGCTACCTGTAAAGCGCGCCGATCAAATTTATGATTTTGTTTCTTAGGCGATATCGAATGATTATCCTTCACAACGCATTCCTCACTTTCTGACTCAAAGAAACCTGACATTCTTACTGTACTACATTCTGAGCAATCTTCAAACCGAGCCTTCGGCTCATATGAAACCCTTCTGCTCGTACAAAAAAAGCGCATGGTCACCAGACCATGCGCTTATAGACTCCTTGCTTTACCTTCGTCCCCTTCGGGAGATCTTGCCAGATCCGATTCGGGTCTTCGGCTTCTTGTACGATTTCTTAGGCGAATCGAACAGTCCCCCGCCGCTTTCGCCGCGCTTAATCGTGCCGCGGTCTCCGCTTGTATCCGGATTTCGTCGGAACAGGCCTCCACCGGTACCGGCAGAATCCTGACCGCGCCGAGTAATCTTCCCGCTCCGGTCCACCGTCAACGGCGGAGCGATCTTCTTATCCTTGCTTGTCGGCTTCTTATAGTTACCTTGTGCCGGTTTATACACATCTTTACTTGTATACCCCCGGTAACCTCCGCCGCCCATCGAATCAAATAAATTTCCGATCAGAACTGCCGTTAAGTAACCTTGCAGAAAACTTGAATCATAATTGCGCTGAACATACTCCCTGGAATCGATCTCGATCAGCGTATCGGTTGGCGTCTGGGGGTCCTGCTGCAAATGGTAATACTCATCCCCATACACCAGAAACATCCGCTCGGTATCCGCAGGAGACGATTGATCCGGCGTGTTTGCCGCCGTGAGCTCGTTTGCAACATCGGGAACGCTTTTATCAGCTGCCCGGTATACATAGGACGTTGCATTTCCGTCTCGATTGACGGATTCCAGCGGATAGGTATCCTTGATATTCGGCGCTCCGCATCCACTCAATAATGATACGAATAAACTCAGCACCAATATGATTTTTATTGATATAAAAGAGCGTTCCTTCATGCCACCACTCCTAAGTCGCCCGGATAACTCGAACGTCCCCCGGTATCACTTTCTCGCCTTCATACAACATAAACCGCCCGTTCTGCCATTCAATTCGCAGCAGCTTGTAATCATCCGATTGGTATTGCCATACATGCTGCTCCCCACTTTGCGTAAACGCAGTACGACCCGTAATCGATACATGTCCCCCGTATTCCTCTTCCAAATGAAAGACATGATCGTCCAAATCGATGATGGACGGTACCTCATCCGGAGAGTCCAGCCGTCCATCGATCGGAGCGTATAACGCATACTGAACCGTCTCGCGTTCCTCAATATGCAGATAAGCAATGGTGCTGCCATCCTGAAGCGTCAAGACGACCGCATTACGACCGCGATTGTGCACACGACCCGTGACTTCATAAGTGACTAGAGACACTTCACAAATATCGCCGGGAGCCAGCTGCAGCATGCTTTTCTCTACCTTGGGCGGCTCCGGCTTACTAAATAAATTGCTGATTCTTTTCCACATACTCATCTTTCCTGTCCCCTATCTCCATTATGCGTTCTATAGGCAAGCGGTAATAATTAACGCTCCTACCACATGCAGCGAACCTGCAAATAAACCGTATCCCGTCTTTCCCTCGCGGGTTCCTTTGTCAAGGTTCAGCTTGCCGAAGTTACGCAGCATGAGCTCTGTCAACGATTCGAGAATCAGCAATATGATAAACGAAATGATTGATACCACTATCGCCTCAAGTAGATGATATGACGTACCAATCGACACGGATAAAATATACCCTTGTGCGAACAGTTTCAATATCAGTCTTGTGGTTACCGCCATGTTACCCGCTTTCACTTCTTCAAGATCGTTATATTTCGTGAACAGGGAATCCACAAACATCAAAACAAACAACAGCAGCCCACCGACAGCTGTCCATAGCAATACACGCAAGATCATATCAAAATCCATCTCTATGCCTCCACATTCAACATACAAAAAACTCCCTTAAGCCCGGGCTGCCTCAATTGAAGGCAGACGTCTAATAAAAGGATCTTCCCTTATATCTACGATCAAACAAAAGCGAAGGAGAAGCTCAGCTGCATTCAGCTCTGCTGTTTCTCCCTCGCCCCCTGAACAATATAACTGTTAGACCACTAAAATCCGTTATTACTTGTTCTCGTATTGTTTCATCAAGGCTGCAAGCTCATCCTCAACGACTTTGTCCTTGCCAAGGTTCTCAAACTCTTCATCAAGGGATTTCTCACTTGACGACATTTCATTGCTTGCTTCCGCACGAGCTTCCATAGCCAGCATCTTCTCTTCCATTCGTTTCAATCCGGCCGATGCTGTATCAGTCCCAAACCCGTTCATCGCTTTGTTGATCTCGGTTTGCGCTTTAGCGGCATTATAACGAGCGACCAAAGTTTCACGTTTGTTCTTCATCGCTGTAAGCTGCTTGCGCATTTCTTCCAGCTTGCCGCGCAGATTGTCGGCTGCCAGTTTGTTCTGATCGTAGCTGGCTTTGTACTCATCACGCTTGGCCTCGGCGGCCTTCTTCTCTTCCAGCGCGCGGCGGGCAAGATCAACGTTTTGAGCTTGTGCTGCGGTATGCGCTTGCTGCGTGCGTTTTTCCACAAGCGCAGCTTGCTCTTCATAAAGTGCTTTAAAGCGTTTCTCAATGGCAATTTGTGAAGCTACCGCTTTCTCAGCATCCTCAAGATCTTCCGTCATATCTCGAATGTACTGATCCGTCATTTTAATCGGGTCTTCCGCCTTGTCGATAATGGCGTTAATATTGGACATGGTCAAATCGCGCAATCTTTTAAATATGGACATCGTTCTCTTCCTCTCGCTTTCACTTTAAAATACTGGTATATGATTAATATTTACGTTGCATGTTCCCAAACGTTTCAAAATTTTTTTAGAAGTTGTTCAAAACTCACAATTTGGGAACACGCACTTTTTAATATGCTCGTTCATATTGCTTGGGGACTTTCTGTCCTCCATCAAGCGCCTTGGCTGCATGAACAGCCCAGTAGGGATCGCGGAGCATGCCCCGGCCAATCGCCACCAGATCCGCTTTGCCTGACAAAATCACCTCTTGCGCGGCATGGTAATCATCCAGCAATCCTACCGCAATAACAGGCACCTTTAACAGCTGTTTGAACTCTGCTGCCAGATCCACCTGATAACCGGGCTTCGCTTCCGGACCTCCATTGGCGCCGACCTGGCCTTCTCCCCCCGAGGAGATATGAAAAATATCGACGCCGGCATCGCGGTAACGTTTGCAAATCTCCGCACAGTATTGCACATCATAGCCGCCGTCCACATATTCTTTTGCAGATACTCTCATTATGATCGGCATGCCTTCGGGCAGGACTTCCTTAACGGCTTGAACAACCCGCTCACCGAACAGAGGAAGGTCTTGACCATATTCATCACTGCGCTGGTTCGTTAGCGGCGAGTGGAACTGATGAATAAGGTAACCATGGGCGCCATGAATCTCAACGGTATCGAACCCGGCCTCAACAGCTCGACGCGCGCCTTCCTTGAAGGCTTGAATGAGCTCTTCCACTTCCGCCCCGGAAAGCATCTTGGGCATTTTGTAATGGGAACTGAACGGAATCGCAGAAGGGGCTACTGACGGTTCTGCATCCTGCGCTTTTCTTCCGGCATGCCCAAGCTGGATACCAATCTTGGTTCCATAAGAATGCACACTCTCCACAATACGGCGATAGGCTGGGATCTGATTATCGTCCCATATCCCCGTGTCCTGATTCGTTATGCGTCCATCAGGATGGACACCTGTCATTTCTACAATAATGAAGCCAGTACCTCCAACGGCACGGCTGACGTAATGAACAAAATGCCAATCATTCGGAATCCCGTCCTCAGCTTGAACGGAATATTGACACATCGGTGGCATAACAATGCGGTTCTTGAGGGTCAAATTCTTGAAATTGTAAGGTGTAAACAAGTCTGCCAAGCGATTATCTCCTTCCATATCCAAACGATCAAGATGTAATAACCAATCTGTTACCGGTTATTATACACCTTTCTGAGGGAAAACTAAAAAACATCGCATTCCCATATTGAGGATAATCGCACGACCAACTGGGCATACCATATTAAAAAGCGAAAGGGGTCGATCGTGATGTTCAATCGATACCGTGCAGGAAGCTGCCTGTTGTGTATCCTATTATTCTTTTTCATGGTGCCGGACATCTCGGCACACGCGTCCGATGTACATAGTTTGTCACTTCAACCCCAGGACACTTCCGTCATGTCGGAATCCGGCCAAATCTTGGATCATGCCAAGCGCAATAAGACCCAAAATTCAGACGATGCGCCGTCTTTAAGTCAATTACTGAGAAAATATCCGGATACCTTTCGCTCCAGCGGACCCCGGATCAAACAGATCGCTCTGACCTTTGATGATGTCCCGGATCCCCGATTTACCGGAAAAGTACTGGACGTCCTCAAAAAGTTTCAGGTAAAAGCCACGTTCTTTGCAGTGGGGGAACGGGCCAAAAAACATCCCGATCTCGCGAAACGAATCCATGATGAAGGTCACGCCATTGGTAATCACTCCTATAATCACGCCCAGCTGAACAAGCTGAGCCTGGAGAAATTCAAAGGCCAAATCGAACGTACCAACACGATCTTGAAATCCCTAACCGGAGTGGACCCTCGGCTAATCCGTCCGCCTTATGGTGATATCAATGAAGAGCAGCTTCAGTGGGCACGCAAAAACGGATACAAAGTCGTGAATTGGAATGTCGACTCCCTCGATTGGAAAGGGCTGAGTAAGGAAGAGGTGAAAAGCAACATTTTATCAGCGGTCGGGCCAGGCTCGATCGTACTCCAACATGCCGGAGGTGGCGTGGGATCCAACCTAACCGGAACGATCGAAGCACTCCCGGACATTATTACCGAGCTGCGGAGTAAGGGATATAGCTTCGTCACACTCCCGGAGATGTTAGGCGTGTCAGAGTCGAGATAGATCTGAATAACAAAAAAAGACGGCTAACTGGAGTTTGGATCCAGTCTAGCCGTCTTCCGTATTAGAATGATTATTTCATGAGGATGAATTAACTTATTCGATAATGAACAATTTGATATCCTGAATGCCGAATTGATTCACGGATGATTTTGAACCTGGGATGAAAATATCAATCCTACTCCCTTTAATAGCTCCACCAATATCACGAGCTTCTGCCACAAATGCCTTTTTCGGCAGTCCTGGATGCTCATGTCCTGTTACAAGCACCTTGGTACCGAGCGGAATGATCTTGGGATCGACAGCGATGGTGCCGAGCTCAAGGGAATTTCCGAAGTAATCAACCGCGCCCCAACCACCGTTCTCGCTTGCTGCAGAAGAATAGGCAGTAGCCTTGACCGACAATGCTTTGCTATAATTAAACGTCTTGCCCCATGCTTCCACCACGTTCTTCTCAGGGGAAACGCTCAAGCTGGGCGTAAATCCGGTGGTTCCTGGAGCGATCGGTGCAGCAGATGCCGTCGAGTTCATCGATACCGTCCCTGGAATGGTGATTTTTAGCCCCTGGTATATATTCGTTGCCTTAATCGCAGGGTTAGCCTTCATCAGCTTGTCCATGTTTACACCGTACTGTTTAGATAAGAAGTAGAAGGTGTCGCCATTCTTAGCGACATGCACTGCGCTTGCATGTGCCTGCAGTCCCCCTCCGGCGAAAGTCAGGCCAAGTACAACGGCTGTAACGGTAAGCCATTTTGCTGTTTTTCCAGCGATCTTATTATTTTTGTTAAGTCCATAATTTCTAGTCCATGATCTCATTTGTTGTAACATCTAAAGATGCCTCCTTTTATGTAGCCTGGTAATTCGGATGTAATATGTCAACGAACATCAATATATCACAATTTTGTAACCTATACTGCAAGCAATTGTTACCAATAAACAAACAAAAACAGCGCCAATTCCTGAAACGATCAGGTATGGCGCTGTTTTTGTTTGTTACAATGTAGAAATAAAAGTTACAAAACCTTACTTAAAAATTCTTGCGTACGAGGATGAGTCGGATTGCCAAACAACTGGTCCGGCGTGCCTTCCTCTACGATTTTACCGCCATCCATGAACAGGATCCGATCTCCCACTTCCCGGGCGAAACCCATCTCATGGGTGACGATAACCATCGTCATACCGCCTTCGGCAAGTTTCTTCATTACTTCCAATACCTCACCTACCATCTCAGGGTCCAGTGCGGAGGTTGGCTCATCAAACAGCATGACATGCGGCTGCATCGCGAGTGCGCGGGCAATGGCAATTCTCTGCTTCTGTCCACCGGACAGCTGGGAAGGATAAGACTCCTTCTTGTCCTGCAGGCCAACCGATTTCAGCAGCTCGTCTGCAGTAGCCTCGGCTTCCTTTGCTGAGACACCCTTCACCTGAATTGGAGCAAGCGTAATATTATCGATGACCTTCTTGTGAGGAAACAGATTAAACTGCTGAAATACCATGCCCATTTTCTCACGGGTTGAATTGATATTGTGATTCTTGGCGGTGATCAGCTCACCCTCGAACGAAATTTCGCCGCTGGTCGGCACTTCAAGCAAATTGAGACATCGTAAAAAGGTACTTTTACCGGAGCCGCTCGGCCCGATGACAACCACTACTTCTCCTTTTGCAATCTCAATGTCAATGCCTTTCAAGATTTCCAGCTTGCCAAACGATTTATGAAGATCCTTAACGGTTATCACTTGCACTCAACTTCCTTTCCCAGACACCCAGAAGCTTCGAAAGAACGAATGTCAGTATAAAGTAGATCAGGGCAGCCACAAGCAGCGGATTCAATGCCGCAAACGTCATGCCGCGCAAAATCTGGGCTTGATACATAATGTCCACCACACCGATGAAGGAGACGATGGAGGATTCCTTAATGATGACAACAAACTCATTACCGATGGCAGGCAAAACGCCTTTTAGCGCTTGCGGCAAAATAATGTGGCGCATCGCTTTGCCCTTGGTCATTCCGAGGGAGCGTGCAGCCTCCAATTGGCCGCGGTCCACGCCCTGAATGCCGGCACGGAATATTTCAGCCAGATAGGCCGCGCTGTTGATAGAAAGCGTCAAAATCCCCGACTGGATCGGTGAGAATTTAATATCAAACGCCGCCAAGCTGTAATGGATAATAAACAACTGGACCAGCATCGGTGTACCACGGATGATCTCGATATAAGCGGAAGCCAACAACTTAAGGATTTTAACACCCGACATCCGCATTAAAGCGATAATCAATCCGAGAATAAAACCGAAAAATACACCAAGAGCCGAAATAAGCAACGTAAACTGGATTCCCTTGGCGTAATAATCGCGATATTTCCAAAAGAACTCAAATGTGTTCAGATTCTCTGCTTTACGGCCTGCAGCCAGGTCGCTGGCCTCGTCGACAAACTTCTGGATCTGGTCATTCTCCTTCAAACGCTCAAGTGTAGCATTAATGCTCTTCAGCAGCTCTTCGTTCCCTTTACGAACCCCGATGGCATAAGCGTCGTTCTCAGCCGTCGGTTTAGCGTCCGTGATCACCATGGTCGCTTCATTCATATTCGTCTTCGCGATTGGATACTCTGCGAGAACAACATCCACGCGCTCGGATTCCAACTGCAGCAGTAAGTCCGGGATTTTATCCAGTGATACCACGTTGGCTTTCGGAATTGTCTTTGCAATGGACTCCTGAATGGAGCTCTTCTGAACCCCAATGCGAGCTCCCTCCAGGCTTTCAAGCGTGTTGAACTTGAGTGCATCTTCCTTACGAACGACAACCGATTGTTCCGCAGCATAATAAGGCTCGGAGAAATCGATGCTCTTTCTGCGCTCTTCTGTCGGATTCATGCCCGATATGACAAAATCCACGCGTCCGCTCGTCAGCTCCGGCAAGAGAGCATCAAAGGAGGTGTCCTTAATAATGAGCTCGGCGCCAAGATCCTTGGCGATTTCCTTCGCAATATCGATATCAAATCCGACGATGGTATCCACGCCATCTATCGTTTTATGGAACTCATAAGGTGCATAATCGGCACTCGTGCCGAGAATCACCGTTTTCTTCTCACCCTCCGCATGAACGATACTGCCAAAAGACAGCACGACCACCATGAACAGGGTCATCCACGCTGTAAATTTACGTTTCATATGTCTCGTTTCTCCCCTAACTGTTACAAATAAATTAAACCACAGAAAAAATGCAACTGAGTCATTATAAAACAGGATGCATGAATATGCAATGAAAATTCATGGGTTCTCATGAACAGCACCCTTATATTAAACCCTACATATGGCGTCTACTCCACTATTTTAATACAACGGTCAATTCATCATACCCTTAGGATTATGTTACTCATGATTCTTTTAATCATTTAAACAAATAAATTAGAGGGGTGAATCGATTGAGAGCCCATATTGTGGAAATCACTTCGCTATGTTAACCATTACGGGCCGTTCAATTTTTCCTACATATAAATGTAAATACAGGACTTTAGCATCATCCATAAAGTGATACGAGGATCTATGGTAAGCAATCTTTCGACGATGCATAATCTCTCCGTCCCCTTCCCATCTTATAATTGCGCATAACATGCAGTAGTTGATAAATAGGAAGGCTAGCCGGGCGGTCTCTTTCACTCCATGATTCATGCAAGCCAGCAGTTGGTTATTAATTAGCTATAGCTTTACTCATATAGGAGGTGTAACCATGCTGTTAGAAGCACTGTATCATGTTCCAAGAGATAAATGGGCTTATGCATATGATACGAAAACCATTCATCTTCGGATTCGAACCAAGAAAAACGACATTGATTCTGTTGTTGCCATGACCGGCGACAAATACGATTGGGACCGTACGTACTTCGAGATCACCATGGAAAAGGCCGCCTCGGATGACATGTTTGACTACTGGGAATGCGGAGTTAGGCCGAAATACAAAAGACTGTCCTACGGCTTTCGAATTCATGCCGGAGATGAAACGGTTTATATGGTGGACAGCGGAATCGGATGGGACTATCCTTATCCGCCTGCAGGTTACTTTGAATTTCCGTACATACATGAAGTCGATGTATTCAAAGTACCGGAATGGGCCAAGGAAGCTGTGTTTTATCAAATTATGACGGAGCGCTTTGCTAACGGAAACGCAGCCACCAATCCAGAAAAAACCGAGACCTGGGGCGGCAAGCCGGAGGTGGATAATTTCTTCGGCGGTGACCTGCAGGGCGTACTGGATCATCTCGATGATCTCGTTGACCTGGGTATCAACGCCATTTATTTTACTCCTCTCTTCCTCTCCCCCTCCAATCATAAATATGACACGGTTGATTATAAACAGGTGGATCCGCACTTTGGCGATAATGAGTTGTTGAAAAAAGTAGTAGATACTTGTCACGCAAAAGGCATCCGAGTGGTTCTCGATGCGGTATTCAATCACTGCAGCGAGGAGTTCCCGCCCTTTCAGGACGTGCTGAAGCACGGCGAGAAATCCAAGTATGCGAAATGGTTTCATGTGAACCAGTTTCCCTGCGAGGTCAAGGATGGCATTCCCAGCTACGATACCTTCGGTTTTTTCGGAAATATGCCGAAATTCAATACCGCCAATCCCGAAGTGAAGGCGTATTTGCTGGGTGTAGCCGAATACTGGATCAAGGAGATCAATCTCGACGGCTGGCGCCTGGACGTTGCCAATGAAATTGATCATCACTTCTGGCGGGATTTCAGACAGGTCGTCAAGAAGGCCAACCCTGAGGCTTATATCGTGGGCGAGGTCTGGTCGGACTCCTTAATCTGGCTGCAAGGTGACCAGTTTGATTCCGTAATGAATTATCCTTTTGCCGATAAGGTGCTGGAGTTCTTCAACGGCAACATGGACGGGCTCACGTTCGCCAACCGTATCGGCTCGATCTTGATGCGATATCCGCAGCAGACCAACGAAGTGGTCTTTAATCTGCTGTGCAGCCACGATACGCCGAGGCTGCTTACCCGTGTGGGAGAAGATATCCGGCGCATGAAACTCACGGTTGTATTTCTGTTTACATTCATGGGTACGCCGTGCATCTTTTATGGCGACGAAATCGGATTGACCGGTGACGGAGATCCCGATTGCCGCAAATGCATGGAATGGGATCCAAAGAAACGAAACCAAGAGCTGTATACGTTTTATCAAGGGATGATCGCGCTTCGGAAAAAGCATAAGGCGCTGAGACAGGGACGCTTTCGCTTCCTCCAAGCGAATCTCCATGATCCTTGCATTGTGTACGAGCGTGCGGACGAAACCATGCATTTTATCGTCTGGATGAACAACAGCAACTCGGCACGCACCATATCGCATCCTATCGTCACGACCGATTGGATTGATGCCGAGACAAAAGAGCCCGTAAAACCGGTAAACGGGACAATGCATATCGATTTAGAGCCTTATGCATATCGAATTTTATGCCGGCGATTGAAACATTAGTAAACTCATCTTATGTGATACAAATTTCCATATTAAGGAATATGAAGCATCAGACCAACTGGCTCCATACATCTATACCAAACTTTAACGAGCACAGGGGTGCAAGGACAGCGCATAATTTGGCTATCCTTGCACCCCTGTGTCTTGTTATGGTTCAAGCCTGAGATTGGGTGATTTGATGGTATATCTCCTGATATTCCTTGGCCGAAACGTTCCAGCTATAATCCCCGCCCAATGCGTTCTTAGTCACTTTACGCCAGTGCTCAGGCATGCGGTAAAGCGAGGTCGCGCGCCGGATCGTGTTCATCATATCATGGGCATTGTAATCCTTGAAAGAGAATCCATTCCCTTCTCCCGTATACTCGTTATATGCATGAACCGTATCATTCAGTCCACCTGTTTCGCGGACAATCGGCACACTGCCGTAACGCATGGCGATGAGTTGGCTGATACCGCACGGTTCAAATTTGGAAGGCATCAGGAACAGATCGCTTCCAGCGTAGAAGCGCCGCGATAACGGTTCATTGAACCGAATCTGGGCCGACATTTTATTGGGATACCGATTCGCCGCTTCCTTGAACCAATGTTCATAAGACGGATCACCCGTTCCCAGAACGACAAATTGAATCTCATCATAGTAGAGCAGCTCATCCAGAATCCGGATGAGCAGATCGAGCCCCTTCGAATCGACCAGCCGCGTCACCATCGACATCAACGGAATATGCGGTGCTACCGGAAGGTTCAACTCTTCTTGCAAGGCAATTTTGTTCTGCGTTTTCTTACTCAGACCGCTCCGGTACTTCATCGCGATGTGCGGATCGGTCGCCGGGTTGTAGCTCTTAGTATCTATACCATTCACAATGCCGCTCAATCTCGAACCTTGGGCTGACAAAAGCCCGTCGAGTCCATATCCGTAATAACCGGTCTGGATCTCCGAAGCATAAGTCGGGCTAACCGTCGTTACATGATCTGCATACACGATTCCCGCTTTCATGAAATTCACGTTTCCGTAATATTCTACGCCCTCCGCTGTAAAATGACGGCTGTGGATTCCGAGCAGATCGACCAGCACCTCGTACGGATATACGCCTTGATACAACAAATTGTGGATTGTAAATACGGTTCGAATTCCCGCATAGTAAGGATCATGTCGGTAGACATCTTCAAGGAGCAGCGGAATCATCGCCGTATGCCAATCATGGCAGTGAAGCACGTCCGGCTGAAAACCGATTACCGGCAAGATCTCGAGAACGGCGCGATTGAAGAACGAAAAGCGTTCGCCATCGTCCATGTAGCCGTAAATACCTTCGCGGCCAAAATAATATTCATTGTCTACAAAATAAATCGTGACTCCGTCCTCAACCAGGGACTCGATGCCGCAATACTGCTCGCGCCAGCCTACCCGTACCCGGGTTTCCCCGACATGCGCCATGCGCTCCCGGTAGTCGTCAGGAATGCCGCGATATTTGGGCAGAACCACCCGAATATCCTCGCCCATGCCGCGAAGGGCTTTCGGCAAAGCAGCGATCACATCCGCCAATCCGCCTGTCTTGATGTATGGTCCACATTCTGAAGCTGCAAATAACAATTTCAATCCTGCTTCCCCCTTTGGATTCGTTTGGTTTTCCGTGCCGTCTTCTCTTTTACTACTGATGCCTTCAGTGAAACGTCCTCTTGTGCCTGCAACTTTCTGGAACGCGGCTTTTTCTTTAACACCACCATGCCTAGTGGAGGCAGCTTGATCTCCAGGCTGTGGGTTTGACCATGCCAGGCCTTCTTCTCTGCTTTTAAGTCTTCGTTGTTAACCAGTCCGGAGCCGCCATAATCGGTATGATCGGAATTCAATATTTCCACGTACTCTCCCGCTCTCGGTAAGCCGATCCGATATTGGTCATATGCCCAGGGCTGAAAATTAATGACGATGATCACTGTATCGACAGGTTTTGTGCCCATTCTCATGTACGATAAGACACTCTGCTCATGATCATCAGCGCTAAGCCACTCAAAGCCTTCCCACCTGTGATCCTGCTCCCATAGCGCCTTCTCCTCCACATACATGCGGTTTAACGCTGCCGTATAAGCCAACTGCTTCCGGTGGCTTTCGTAATCAAGCAGCAGCCAATCCAGCTGCTCCTGATCCTTCCATTCAATGAATTGGCCGAACTCTCCCCCCATAAACAGCAGCTTCTTGCCAGGCTGGGTGATCTGATATCCAAGCAAAATGCGGAGTCCTGCAAACTTTTGTTCATAGCTCCCCGGCATTTTATTAAGCAGTGATTTCTTCCCGTGGACAACTTCATCATGTGACAGCGGTAATGTAAAATTTTCTGAATAGGCATAACAAATGGGAAATGTTAGTAAATTATGATGGGTAGGCCGCTGATCGAATTCTTGCTCCACATAGGACAGCGTGTCATTCATCCAGCCCATGTTCCACTTGTAATTGAACCCAAGGCCCCCTTCGTGCACAGGTGCGGTAACTCCTGCCCATGCGCTGGATTCCTCGGCCATCATCAAGGCATTCGGGTAATATCGAAACACAGCTTTATTCAATTCCTGCAGAAAGGATATCGCTTCGAGATTTTCCAAGCCACCATGTTCATTAGGTTTATACTGACCTTCGCGCTTCTCAAAATCGAGCCGGATCATGCTTGTCACAGCGTCCACACGAAGACCATCAATATGATACATATCCATCCAAAATAAGGCATTGGAGATGAGGAATGAAATCACCTCAGGCTTGGCATAATCGAAAGACAGTGTTCCCCAGCCCGGTTTCTCTGCTTTTTGCGAATCTGCGTACTCATAAAGAGGCGCCCCGTCAAACAGTCGAAGCCCGTGGGCATCCTTGGCAAAATGTGCGGGCACCCAGTCGAGCAGCACGCCGATACCAGCTTGATGCAGCTGATCAACAAGGTACATGAAATCATGGGGACTTCCGTATCTGCTGGTCAGCGCAAAGAATCCGGTTCCCTGATACCCCCATGAAAGGTCGTACGGATGCTCAGCCAAGGGCATGAATTCCACGTGGGTATAGCTCATCTCCAGCAAGTAGGGGATCAGCTGGTCCGCCAGTTCGCGATATGTATAGAACGAACCGTCCTCTTTTTGCCGCCAGGTTCCAACGTGCATCTCATATATGTTCATCGGCTTGGTGTAGGGGGATCTGTTCTTTCTTCTCCATGTTGCGTCGTTCCAATGATATCCAGAAAGATCGGTCACAACCGATGCGGTTGCAGGTCGAACTTCGGCGTGAAACGCGTACGGATCGGCCTTCAAGAACGTTTCTCCATACGGTCCCGTGATATGATATTTGTAAAAAGTTCCAGTCTTCATCCCAGGGAAAAACCGACTCCAAATTCCCGAATCGGGTATCCTATATAACGTGTCCTGGGAACCGTCCCAGCCGTTCCAGTCTCCGGCAAGACCCACCTGCCTTGCATTCGGAGCCCAAACCGTAAAACGCACGCCTTCAACTCCATCTTCCGTAACACGGTGTGCACCCATGGATTGGTAACTGTGAAACCAGGTTCCTTCATGAAATAAATACAATTGTTCCGGAGTCATGTTTCCTTCCCTAACTGCTTGGTTCAATCATCGTCACCCGCTTTTTCTTTATAAATCCAAATATTATTAGTGCTATTACCCCATTCTAACCATGTTGAAAATAAAAAATGTCCCTGAAAAATAATTTTGTAATTTTCATTTCACTTTTTCAATATAATCGTTTCAAACCCCGGGAATGTCGTTTATGTAATGTACAACGTGAAAATACATTGGGAGGGAAACGTGATGAAGAGAAAAGACTGTATTGCTATGCTTCTGGCCGGTGGAGAGGGTAAACGATTAGCTCCCCTTACGTCCAAGCTGGCAAAACCCGCCGTTCCATTTGGCGGACATTATCGTATAATCGATTTTCCTCTCAGCAATTGTGTGAACTCCGGAATCGATACGGTTGGAGTCCTGACACAATATGAGGCAGAATCATTACACGAACATATCGGTGAAGGTGAACCCTGGGGACTAACACATACAGGACGTGAAGGCATCGCTCTGCTTCCATCCAACAGCACACACCAAGATGGATACTTGGGTACAGCAGACGCCATTTATAAAAACATTCCATACATCGATGATCAAAATCCCGAACATGTCCTTATTCTATCCGGGGACCATATTTATCAAATGGATTACCGCGAAATGCTTGAAGCCCACATACAGCAGGAGGCACCTGCCACGATCTCCGTGATGGAAGTGCCTTGGGAAGACGCCAGCCGGTTTGGCGTCATGAGCGTTGACGACAATCTCAATATCATTGAATTTGCCGAAAAGCCGGCAGAACCGCAAAGCAACCTCGCCTCGATGGGCATATATTTGTTCCGTTGGGACTATCTGAAGCGGCACCTCATTGAGGATGCGGCTGATCCCAACTCCAGCCATGACTTCGGGAAGGATGTCATCCCTAAGATGCTGTCCGGAGAAGAGTCGCTGCTTGCGTATCGCTTCCAGGGCTACTGGCGCGATGTGGGTACTGTAGAAAGCCTCTGGGAAGCCCATATGGATGTGCTTAGCCAAAACGAGCTTGTTCTGGAAAGATCCGATTGGCCCATGTATACCCGTGCATGGAAGACCAAACTTTCGGCAGCGCGGAACCGGAATACGGAACACACCGACTGCTTGATTCATGACCAATGCACCTTCGAAGGAAAAGCCAAGAGTTCCGTTATATTCTGCGGTGCGGAGATCGGCAAATACTCCATCGTTAAAGACAGTGTGGTCATGCCGAATGTCAAAATCGGCAAGGGCGCTCATATCGAGCATGCCATTATCGGTGAGGGAGCAATCATCAAGGATGGAGCGATTGTAAAAGGAACTCCCGGCAACGTAGTGGTTGTTGGACCTTATGAGACCGTACTTCCGAAGCCAACCATTCGTACCCAGCCGTCCCGACTGCTTCAGGATGTATACGAAAAAGGACGCTTGCGGGCTAATGTCTCTTCATCCTAAACGAGTTCTTCAACAACATATTACCTCTGAGAGATCAATTTCTTCAGACTTTTATACAAAAAAGCGATCCGTGACGGATCGCTTTTTCTCATGTATCGTGCCCTGCTGACTGTGTTTCAAGCGCATGCGACTTAGGTTTTTTTAAAACTGTAAAATTATGAAATAAATCTCTTCTCATATAAATTCACGACACGACCACCCATATCCTGCTCAGCCACGAACTGAAATCCTTCGCGCTGATAAAATTGATTCAGCGTTGGCAGATGAGTTACGCAATCCAGTCGGAAACCCTGTTTACCCATGGATAACAAATACGATTCCGCAAAGGAAATCATCTTGGTTCCAAGCTCCAGTCCCCGATAGGAGGCGCGTACGGTCAGCCGATGCAGATAACCATATGCCGGATCATCCCGCTCTCCCCAATAAGCTGGATCTCCATACTGTAACGTGAACATGCCGACGGCGACATCTTTATGCCAGAGGATAAACACTTCACGCTCCGCCAGGTACTGCTCCATCAAGTCGAAGGAGAAGATAGAAGGACTCCACTGCTTGCGCCCTTGCTGTTCCATCACCTCTGCCGCTTCCTTGAGAAGCGACAGCATCACTCCTGCCTGTTCTGCCTCAGCCACTTTTAATTCAAACAGACCTTGCTCAGTAGAAAACGTTGCTGCTGTGTGTCCCAATTCCGCACTCCCCCTTTCAAAACAGCCCCACAAAGTGGAGACTATGCTTCGATGCTTAGTCCAAATACTTTGCGGGGAGCCCCAATACAATACCCCACAAAGTGGAGCCTATACCTCGATGCTTCATCCGAATACTTTGCAGGGACCCCAAAACACTGCCCCACAACATATAATTGCGAATACAGTACCTTCGCTGAAAACTTAACAATTCTGTTCTCTTGAGAAAAGCTTTGCCGGTAACCCGGCAAAGCTTATACGGCCGGTCCGGCTACGTCATCCTCACCGTTCTCTAATCCGCCGGCCATCGGTATTTTCCCTTCAGGCAGCGGCAACTTGACGATAACGGATGTTCCGTGCCCGAGTTCGCTTTCCATCTCCATCGTGCCCCCATGGAGCTCAATGAGCTGCTGCGTAATCGCAAGGCCCAGTCCCGTTCCCCCATTAAGCGGATTAACCTGGAAGAATCGATCCTTTACCCGCCGCAGATGTTCGTCCGATATGCCAATACCATGATCTTCCACGGTCACGATCACAAACTTGTCTTCCATAGCGAAGGACAGGTTGATCACGCCGTTCTCATGCGAGAATTTAATCGCATTATCCACAATGTTCAGAAACACCTGCTTCAAGCGGTTGGCATCCCCATAGATAATCGGCTTTTCATCGGTCTCCAGTTTGATTTGGACGCCCTTCTTCTCGGCCTTGGTCCACAGATTGAGCATAATCTCTTGCAGAAGCTCCCGTAAATTCACGATACCCTTCACAAGCTTCATCTCATTCTGCTGGAGCTTGGAGAAGTCGAGCAACTCTTCAACAAGACCGATCAAACGATCGGTTTCCTTAGAAATAATCTGCATCCCGATCTTCGTTTCTTCCGGATCATAGCCACCGGAGTCGAGCGTTTCACTCCAGCCCTTAATGCTTGTGAGCGGAGTCCGCAGCTCATGCGAAATGGATGAAACAAAATCATCCTTTACCTGATTGCTTCGTACAATCTCCTGCGCCATGTAGTTCAGGGTTGACGACAGCTCACCAAGCTCGTATTTATAATCGCCTTTGATTCTCACGTTAAACCTGCCCTTGGCCATCTGCGCCGATACCGTGGTAATGTTGTTGAGCGGCTTTACGATGGAGTTGGCCAGCCCGATGCTGAAGGCAAGCACGAGCGCTAGCACGGCCCCACCGATGCTGACGGCAAACAGCGTGATTTTCATTAGCTTGTCGTTAATGAACTCAAGCGAAGTCACATAGCGAAGAATGTACGTTTTCTCAAATCCGTTCGAAACGGTTTGAGATACAGCCATTACGATCTGCCCCGTACCTTGCTGCTTACCAATCCAACGGCCCGTATTGCCTGCAAGCGCTTGGGTGACATCACTGGTCTTGATGGTCTGCTCTATTTCGAAACCGGTGGATGTGGAGAGAACTTGACCACCCGGATTCAAAATTTGAAGCTCCGTTGTATACAATTCAAAATGGCGAACCATCTCGCTCAACTGGTTAGCGTTCTCCGTCGAGGTTAATCGGAAGGGCTGATAAAAGGCGTTGGCGGTATTAATGTGATTCAAAATATGATTGTATACCGTATCGTAATAATACGATCGTAAAGCGATTAGAAATATAACCTCAATCAGCAGCAAGGCGATGAACACTACCAGGAAGTAGTGCAGCACGATTTGCCGCCGAATGCCTTTTTTGATGATCATTGTCCCTGACCCTTCCATTTATAGCCGTGTCCCCATACCGTCTGGAGGTATTCCGGCTCGGAAGGATTGCCTTCGATTTTTTGGCGTAATCTCCGAATGTTCACGTCCACGATTTTGGGGTCACCCATATATTCTTTGCCCCATACATGATCGAGCAGCACATCACGACTAAGCGGCGTGTTTTCTTTCTCCAGGAAAAACTGCACCAGCGAAAATTCTGTTGGCGTCAGCTCCACCGGCTGCCCGTTCTTCTTAAACTGCTTGGAGATCAGATCCAGCGTAAAGGGACCTGATTGAAACGATACCTTGGCGGTTCCCGCACGCTGGACATTCACCCTCCGCAGTAAAGATTGCAGCCTGGCGATTAACTCCGTCGGACTGAACGGTTTGCTTACGTGGTCATCGGCACCAACGGAGAGGGCATACACTTTATCCTGCTCCTGAACTTTTGCCGTCAGGAAAATAATACCGATCCGCTCGTTCGTTTCCCGAATTCTGCGGCAAACTTCAAATCCGTCAATCCCTGGTACCATGACATCAAGCAAGGCGATATCGATATCTGGCGTCGTTTGCAGCAAACGAAGGGCTTCGTTGCCATCCCCAGTCTCCAGGACGTCAAAGCCGTTTCGTTTCAGATTAATTACGATAAAACTGCGGATAGATTCTTCATCTTCTAATATGAGCACTTTACTCAAGGTCTAGTTCCCCTTTCTTTCGATAGGAGCCACATTATTGCTGTTTGGCTTTTTATCTTTTTTACTCAATTTCAGATCGCCATGACTGCGATAAGCAATTACGCGGTTTTTCTCCTTCACCAGAATCTCCCAATCGGATTCGGCTTTTCCCCACTGGGCCTTTGAAAAGAATTTAATCTCGGCAACGGACTCTCCCGTGTCGGTCGTCACAAAATTCAAATAAGCATTTTTGTTGGATTCCGGCGTGATGGTAATCTTATTATACATGTCTGGCGGAAAGTCCAGATAGAATCGATTGTTCATATCGTAGTACCTTTGGAGCACGAATTGAAGCCCTTCTTTTTCGTTGTTCTCCCGTACCACTCCGTCCCACTGGAAGTACGTGGTGAAGAACGGGATCTCTTCCAGAATAAGCCGATCCTCCCAACCGCTCGGTCTCGTAAGAACACCAAACTCTAAAATACCGTCATCATTCACATCTTCGCTCTCTACAGGCAGTTCCTTGTAGGTAAGCAATTCATCCTGAAGGACGTCAATAAACTGGTTATCCTCCATAATGATGAGTTTGGAATAAGAAGAGTTGGATACAACCGAAGCGTCCAAGATGATACCTTCTTTGTCCTTGGCCACTTTACCTGCGACAACATTGTAATAACTTTCGATATTCGGTCCCAGATCCAGCTTGTTCAGCTCGACAAAGGCGTCCTCGTATTTATCGTATTGATAGGTGCTGATATACGAGAGCTCTTTCTGTTGAAGATAGACAACCGTAATATCGTTGATTTTATCCCCGTTCATATCTCCGATATTAAAGTGTGTGTATGGCAAAGCCGGTATTTTTTCAAGCGAATTCCCGGAGAATGAATACACGGCCAGCAGGTTCTGAAGATTCTCTTCTCCGCGTGAGAAGCCGGCTACGATGTCGACCTTGCCGTCATTCGTAAAATCAACGAAATCAAACGACTCCAATACCGTCCCTTCTCCGTCGAAATCAAGATTCTTCACCCATGTGTCGCCTTGCTGCTGCATGATCATGCCATGGATTTTCACTTCATCGTCCGGCGTCTGATAGAAGACGACAGCTTCCAAAATTCCGTCATTGTCCAGGTCCTGAATACGGATGGAACTGCTATCCACGTCACTTCGCGGCCGGATAATGGCGGCATTATCCAGCTTATTCTTCAGAAGCGCAGATTGGATGGCGCCATTCAGCGTCGCTTTATCCGTCGGCAAATCCGGTTTCTTCATTAAAGAGACCGGGTCCTGAATAAAGGTGCAGCCGCTTATGATCCATAGTAACAAGCCTGCCAAGAGGGCTTGCATCACTCTATATTTCAATAAGATCAACTCATTTCTATACATTCACCTGGCGTCTTTGGTGATCGATAATTACAGTCTTGACTTCTCCCCATGGGTTAAACGTCTTCCGGTCACATCCACGGCCAGCTCTCCGCCGGATAGACCCATGATCCGTGTGCAATACTTCTCGGCTAGCTCCAAGGGTATAACGGTAAATACGGTTAAACGTTCTTCCTCGCACAAGGTTTTAAGTGTCTTCAATACGTGCTCAGCCGAGGCAGGATCGAGTCCCGTGACCGGCTCGTCCGCCAAAATCACCTTGGCACCATGAACAAGTGCGCGAGCAATAGCAATCCGCTGCTTCTCACCGCCGCTTAACTCGCCGGCTTTTCGTTTGGCCTTGTCCAACAACCCAAGGTGCTCGATCGTGTCCATAGCTCCCATATAATCATCAGACCGGACCATCCCGGTTACCATCCGCCACAGCGGTGTTTGGCTGGATTGTCCGATCAATACATTCTTAAGTGCCGTTCGATTCACATTCAAGGACGGGTTCTGCTCAAGATAAGCCCATTCCCGGCGAATTCTCCGTTTTCCCGCAGGATTCATCATATCTTCGCCATCAATCGTTAATTTGCCGCCGTCCCATTTTTGCTGCATGGATAGACAGCTCATTAACAAGCTTTTCCCGCTTCCGCTAGCACCGATCAGACCGATCATTTCCCCGTGCTCCATCTGAAAAGTGATATCCTTTAACACCGGTGTGCGTTCAGGACCCATCGTTTTCTTCAGCCGATCCACTTTAATCATGTTATCGTCTCTCCCGTCAAGTGCATATTCCTACTCTCTAGTTTAGAAGAAAGCGAAAGCAATTGCCATGAGAACGCATGTTTCTATTCTTGTGTTGATGTGGTTTTGACTTTAAACCATAATCCCGTACAGGCAAACAGAATATACAATCCACCAAGCAGTACGAAGATCCCTCCGTTCCACCCCGTTTCCATGATGGCGCCCCCGGCATTCGGACCTGCTATGCTGCCCGCATTAAAATGGAAGGAAGCCACGACGTTGGCCGCCGGCAGCAGCACTCTGGGAAGGATATCCGCCGCATAAGCCAAACCGAGGGAGAAGAAAGAACCAACCAGGCCACCGGCCAGCGTTAATAATACTAAGGTTGCCCAGAAATTCGTTCCTGCTGCAGGAATGAGCAAGAAACAGCATCCGCCCACAATACCGGCGATCGTCAGCACCCGTTTGCGTCCGAATTTATCACTCCACATGCCGAGGGGAAGCTGCAGCACCAGACCGCCGATGCCGACAAAAGGAAGCAACGCCGAAATTTCGCCCAATGTAAATCCGCTTCTTAACCCGTAGACCGGGAAGTTGCTGTTAATTCCTGCTTCCATATAGCCGTAGAGAAACGCGGGAATCAACGCAAACCAGGCCAGGCGGTAGCTTTTGAGATAGCGTCCAGCTGGCTGCTGATCCCCATTCTCGCTTTTTTCCGGCTTCAAGTTCGGAAGTTTGAAGAGCACGACCAACAGAATGAACAAGAACAGCACGGCCAGAATTATAAATGGTACCGCCTCGCCATACTTCAGCAGCGGAATGCCCAGCGGCCCTATGCTGAATCCTAAGCCGTAGGACATGCCATAAAAGGATATGCTTCGCCCCCGGTTCTTAACCGTTGACATCATCAGCACCCATAGCTGGGCGGCATAATGAAGTGCGCTATCGCCTATACCGACGAGCACGCGCAGTACAAACCAGACGGCCACGCTTGGAATCAACGGAAAAGCAACCAGCGACAGCATCACGAGCACCAGTCCCGAAATGATCAGTTTTTTGAAACCGACCCAGCCGAGAAGTCTTTCCGCAACAAGTGTCATGGCAAATGAGCCTACATATAAGGCAGCCGCGTTCAATCCGTTCATGGAGGATGAAATGCCCATCCGTTCCAAAAATATAGCCAGCACCGGCAATAACAGTCCCTGGCTTAAACCAGCCGCAACGACGACGGCAATTAAAATGAAATAATGAGTTCTCCCCTGACGGGGGGTTACAGCTTCTGTCACTGAAATATAGTCCTCCTCTAATGTGAAAAAACGATGAATTTAAACAGTCAGATGAACATTATAGTGGACAAGCCCAATCCATACAAGCCATAATAATAACAATGCCATCAATTGGGAGGGTATCCGTTAATGAAATATAAAGTTAGTATCGATGTATCTATGGTCTACGAGCTGCTAGGCAGCTTCATGATATATGCAACAAGGAAATGGACCGATAACCTGGATATCGGAAAACAGCTGATAACAGAGATGGACGAGCGTTTACCTCAGCCTGTTCGCGTCCAGTTCAGCCGAGCCCGATCATGGCCGCTCGCGGATTATGATGTGTTATACGCCTTAATCATGCTTCGGGGAGAACACCTTGAAATCCCGAATTTTCTGAATTGGATCGAAACTTCCGCCGTGGAAGAGCTGCATGACCTGCTTCAGCCTCACTTGCCCTCCCTCTCGCGGGATGAAACATCTAGAATTCGAGAAAACTACACACCGCTGATGAAGCTGTGGCATGAGCACTACTTCTCGGAAGTGGAGCCTGACCTATATCAGCTCCTGGAAGACGATGCCGAAGAGAAACGAATGCTCCTTCCGAAAATGGATGACGAAAATTTGATCGAATATGCCTCAAGCGGGGTTATACTGGACGATGTGCCTCAAGAAAACGTCGTTTTGTTCCCGGGCACGCATTTCCGGCCGATCAATACCTATTGCTTCTATGAGAATGTACTCCTGCTCCAGTATCCTATCGATATCCCGGAAGAAGAGGAAGATGAGCCGCCCGTCGTTCTCCTCCGCATGACCGAGGCTCTCGCCGACCCGAAACGCCTGCGTCTCCTGCGTTATATTGCAGATGAGCCGAAGGCCGTGTCCGAAATGGCGTCCGAGTTGGGTCAGCCCTATGAGGAATTGATGCACCACTTAATGATATTGAGAGCAGCAGGCTTGCTGCGCTCCCATCTGAAGTCCGAGAATAACGAAAGATTCAGTCTGCGGCCGGATGGGGCTGCCGAGCTTCAAATGTTTCTGGAAACTTACATTCGACTTTCATAGCCAGAAGGAGTATACCATGAGTAAAACATCGCAACATATTATCTTCGACATGGATGACACATTAATACATTGCAACAAATACTTCAATCTGATTCTCGGCGATTACTTCGAGTGTATGACCGAATGGTTTCAACATGTTGGCTTGACTACTGAAGAAGTCCGGGCCAAGCAGATGGAAATCGACGTAGCCGGCGTAGATAAGCTGGGATTTGCAAGTGCGAACTTCCCGCAATCCCTAATCGATACGTATCATTATTTCGGCCGCATTCATGGAAGAGAAAGCTCGCGCAAGGAAGAAGAGCTTCTCTACGAGTTAGGGCTCAGTGTATATGAGCAGGAAATCGAAGCCTACCCCGGCATGGTCGAGACGCTCGAGAAGCTTCAGGAAGATGGACACTGCCTCCACCTCTACACAGGAGGCGAGACTAAAATTCAGAAGCGGAAAATCAAACAGATGAAGCTGGCCGATTACTTCAATGACCGAATCTACATTCGCCAGCATAAAAATATTACGGCATTGGAAGAAATCCTCACGTTGGGGACATTCTCCCGCTCCGATACATGGATGATCGGCAACTCGCTTCGCACGGATGTCGTTCCGGCGCTGACGGCCGGCATCAACAGCATCTATATCAAGCAGCAGCGCGAATGGCAATATAATCTGGTCGAGTTGAAGCAAGAGCCGCATAATGTGTTGTATACCGTTTCGGCGCTGACCGAAGTGCCCGAGGTCATAGAAGATCACTTAGATTAATCAAAACAGACCGAGCCGATCAAGGAGGGTATCCCTGGTTGGCTCGGTTTTTTTTATTTAACGGTGTCTCCTCACGATTTCACGGCTTCATTCGAGTCCTCTGCCTGAACGGCAAGCTTTCCGTTCCCTTCAGCAGCTAGGACAATCCTGCCTTTATACGTGCTGCCGTCCGCGTTTTTAAAGGATAATAGCTGGGTCTTTCCTTGAAGCAGCAAGGATTTCAGCATCGCATGCGAAACTTGTTTACCGGCAAATTCCTTCCAGATGACATAGTTGCAGCCGGTTTTGAAATTTGCGCAGCCATAGCCTTTGCGTCCTTCAATAATATGCCCTTCACATCCGGGTCTAGGGCATCGGCCTAATGAAGAGCGTACGGACGGTGCTTCACTTGAAGTGGAGGCATCCGACTTCGGAGTCCGCTTAGCCGTACGTTCTTCCTTGTCGCGTGGGGCTGCGGCAACTTTCCCCGTGCTTCGCTTCCCTCTGCCTTTGGACTTGTCCTCGTCCCCGCCGAATAATGACGAAGGGGCCTGACGCTGCGAGGATACCTTATTGATGATCGAAACGGTAAACTTCTGCACGTTTTGCATGAACACGTCAGCCGAAGCCTCGCCCTTGGATATTTGGTGAAGACGCCGTTCCCATTGACCAGTCATCTCAGGCGAAGCGAGTAATTCTACGCCAGCATGCCGGATCAACTCCACCGCCGTCCTTCCCTTTTGGGTAACGGTGATTCTTTTGCCCTGCATCGTAATATATCCGACCTTCTTCAAGCGTTCAATGGTCGCTGCCCGGGTTGCCGGCGTTCCCAGACCGCTGTCTTTCATCGCATCCCGAAGCGTTTCATCCTCAATGGATTTTCCGGCACTCTCCATCGCCTTTAGCAAGGTACCTTCCGTATAACTCTTTGGCGGCTGGGTTGCCTTTTCTTTCACTTCGGATTTTTTGCAGTGTACCGGCTCATCGGGAGACAGATCGAAGGAACGGTCGTTCCATTCCTGAGTTTCTTCTTCCTCGTCCTCTTTCCCCTTCTTGGAAGACTTGGCTTTCTTCTGCTCTTTGTCCTGGGCAATCAGCACTTTCCAGCCTAGCGACAGCAATTCCTTGATTCCCGTCTTAAACGTTTCGCCCTCGACCTCGGTGAGCACCGTATGCTGCTTATACATCGCCGGCGGGTAGAAATGGGACAGAAACCGGAGGATGACCAGATCGTAAATATGCTGCTCTTCCTTGCTGAGTGTGCCCGGACGCTTTAACGTCGGCAAGATGGCATGGTGATCCTCAACCCGCTGCGGATTGCAAACCGCTTTATTATTTATGTGCACCCGGCTTGGATCCGCTCCTTCAGCCATCGATGCATAGGAGGTCGATTTCAACATATGAAGTGCCTTGTGCATGCCCTCGATGTTCTGTTCATTCACATAATTGGAGTTGGTACGCGGATATGAAATCACCTTGTGACGCTCATACAACGCTTGCGCAAGATCCAGCGTTTTTTTGGCAGAATATCCGTATTTGGCATTGGCTTCACGCTGAAGCAGGGTCAAATCATACAATTTGAACGGATATTCTTTCGTTTCTTTGACTTCATATTTAGTGATGACCCCATTCTTCCCATTGACCTTGGATGCAATCGTCTCTGCTTTCTCTTGCGAGGTCAGCCGCTCTCCCTGCCATGTTCCGGTATACTCCAACTGCTCTTGTTTGAACACGGCCTTCACGTCATAAAACGTTTGCGATTCGAAGGCTTCGATTTCCTTCTGCCGGTCATAGATCAGAGCCAGAACCGGCGTCTGGACCCGCCCAACCGACAGTAATGTCTGATGACGGGTCGTAAAGGCACGCGATGCATTCATACCGATCAACCAATCAGCTTCACTGCGTGCGCGCGCAGCTTGCGTTAAATTTTCGAATTCAACCCCATCCTTCAGTTCCGCGAAGCCACGGGCAATGCTTTCCGCCGTTAAATCCGAAATCCATAGTCTTTTTACAGGCTGTTTCAATTTTAATTGCTGTTGGATAAGAGCGAAAATATATTGTCCTTCTCGTCCCGCATCACATGCATTTACGATATGGCTGCAGCGTTTGGCGACCTCTCCAATGACCTTCAGCTGATCTTTGGTTTTCGGATTCGGGATGATTTTGAATTGCTCCGGAATGATAGGCAGGTCCCGTAAATTCCAGCGTTTGTATTTCGGATCATATGCATCCGGCTCCGCTAGCCCAACCAGATGTCCGATAGCCCAAGTTATGATATATTGCTCACCTTCAAGATATGTACGGTTATTCTTAGCCCTCGGCTCGATGACCGCAGCGATGTTCCGTCCCATATCCGGCTTTTCGGCAATGACCAACGTTTTCAAATGACATTCTCCTCCCCGATGAGTCACCATGGCGCGGTGGCTAACTCCAAAAAGGACTTCGCTCTCGCGAAGTCCTTTTAACTACTATTAGTATGATAGCATATTTAGGAGAAGGATTAAACCAGTACGGTCGCACCCATCAAATATTTGTCTACCTCGCGTGCCACCTCGCGTCCTTCGTTGATGGCCCATACCACGAGGCTTTGACCGCGACGCATATCTCCGGCGGCAAATACTTTATCCACATTGGTCGTATATTTGCCATACGGTGCTTTCACATTGGAACGGCGATCCGTTTCTAGCCCCAGCTGCTCGACCAGCGTATGCTCCGGTCCGTCAAAACCGATGGCGATGAACGCCATTTGAGCAGGAAATGCCTTTTCTGTGCCCGGAATCGGTTGATACACTTTACGACCCGTTTCATCTACAATACGCTCGATTTGAACGGTATGAAGCTCCTTCAGATTGCCCTCTTCATCTCCGACAAATTTCGTAGTCATAATGGAGAATTCGCGTGGATCGTTGCCAAACAGCGCTTTGGCTTCCTCGTGTGCGTAATCAAGCGTATACACGTTCGGAAACTGTGGCCAAGGGTTCGCAATCGGATCACGCTGCAGCGGAGCCTGCTTATGCGTACCGAACTGAGTGACGCTGGTGCAGCCGTGACGAAGCGCTGTCGCGACGCAGTCGGAGCCGGTATCGCCGCCGCCAATGACGATAACGTCCTTGTCTTTTGCCGACAAGTAATTGCCGTCTTCAAGACCGGAATCCAGCAGGCTCTTGATGGTTCCGTTCAGATAATCCATCGCGTAATGAATGCCCTTGAGATCACTGCCCTCAATGTTGAATTCGCGCGGCTTTGTTGCACCGCCGCACAGTACGACGGCATCGTAGTCTTCCATCAGCTGCTTGGCGGGAATATCCTTGCCGATCTCAGTGTTGACAACGAATTCAACGCCTTCAGCCGCGAGCAGATCGACACGGCGCTGAACAATCCCCTTGTCCAGCTTCATGGATGGGATTCCGTATGTCAACAGGCCGCCGATGCGGTCGGCACGTTCAAAGACGGTTACGGAATGGCCTGCTTTGTTCAGTTGAGCAGCAGCAGCCAGCCCTGCCGGACCAGAACCGACAACGGCTACGCGACGTCCCGTGCGCTTTGCCGGCGGCTCGGGAACGACCCACCCTTCCTCAAAGCCCTTATCGATGATCGCTTGCTCGATGGATTTAATCGTGACCGGCTCCCCGATCAAACCGACGGTGCAGGAACCCTCACAAGGGGCAGGACATACGCGTCCGGTAAACTCAGGGAAATTGTTTGTTTTATGAAGACGCTCTAAAGCTTCTCTCCATAATCCCCTATAAACAAGATTATTCCATTCCGGAATCAGATTGTGAATCGGGCAACCCGAAGTGCCGCCGAGCATATCGATCCCTGTATGGCAGTATGGCGTACCGCAGTCCATGCAGCGTGCTCCCTGGGTCTGGAGCTCTTCTTCTTCTAAATGTTTATGAAACTCTTCCCAGTCTTTAACTCGTTCAGCCGGGCTCCGATCTGCCGGAAGCTGGCGCTGATATTCCATAAATCCTGTTGGTGTAGACATACTGCTTTACCCCCATCCGTTCTATCCATGCTGGTTACCATGTACAATTTATCATATCATAAATCATCCGATATCGATCTTCAGATGACCCAAGAAACAGGTTTCAGCCTGATTTATTTTTTCTATTTATGCTAAAAAAATTTTTATCAGAGCATGAATCCCCACGATTAGCGGCTATTTAAGCTGCGATTTGAATAAACATTAAAAATATAGTAGCATTTCGCTTTTCTCCTGTTAAATGGACTATATGCATGATCATTTGTACTATCCTACTATCAAAGTGTTGTCAACATGAATGGATTGGAGGATGTCTATCCCGTTTAAGCTCACCAACAAGCTCTTTATTTTCGTTCAAATGTAACAAACCGGTAGGCATATGGATTTTTCTCATCTGTTATGCCGGGAACTTCTTCAATAATCCTCCATTCATCCCAGTTCACTTCAGGGAAGAACGTATCCCCTTCAAAAGTCTCATCAATAAATGTGCAGTACAGACGATCCGCTTTCGGCAGCATCAATTCATAGATCTGCGATCCGCCGATCACCATCAGTTCTCCGTTCTCCGCGTAGGGAAGGGCTTCATCGATATCATGGATCACGATGCCTTGATCCTCTGTCAGCGTGAAGCTTTTGTCTCTCGTAAGTACGATGTTCTTTCGGTGAGGCAGCGGTTTACTGCCAAAGGAATCCCAGGTCTTGCGCCCCATCAGAATTGTTTTGTGCAGGGTCGTCTCCTTAAAAAAGGCCATATCCCGCGGCAAACGCCACGGCATCGTACCATTCAGCCCGATCACCTGATCCTTGCCCATTGCCCATATCATGGATATCATTGCACTCACTCCTTCCTTGTACGAATGGATTTTACCGATTATGACTCACAACTTTTTATTTACACAGCTACGGTCGCTTTAATGGTTGGATGATACTGGTAACCCTCGAATTCAAAGTCTTCGAATGTATAATCAAAGATGCTCTCCGGCTTGCGCTTGATGACCAGCTTCGGCAGCTCATAAGGCTCACGTTCAAGCTGCGTTCTGACCTGTTCCATATGATTGGAATAGATATGGACATCGCCTCCGGACCAGATGAATTCACCCGGCTCTAGGCCGCACTGCTGGGCAACCATATGGGTGAGCAGCGCATAACTCGCAATGTTGAACGGCAGCCCAAGGAAGCTGTCCACAGAACGCATGGTAAGCATACAGGAGAGTTTCCCGCCCGCCACGTAGAATTGGAATACAAAATGGCATGGAGGCAGCTTCATGTTATCGATCTCTGCCACGTTCCAGGCACTGACGATATGCCGCCGGGAGTCGGGATTGTTTTTAATCGAATCGATGACATTGGCAATCTGGTCGATATAGCGTCCATCCGGCGTTTCCCATGCTCGCCACTGCGAGCCATAAACCGGTCCCAAATTGCCGTCCTCATCCGCCCATTCGTCCCATATCCGCACGCCGTTTTCTTTCAGATACCGGATATTCGTTTCCCCGCTTAAGAACCACAGAAGCTCATGGATCACCGATTTCAGGTGAATCCGCTTGGTTGTCATCAGAGGGAAGCCTTTGGAAAGGTCAAAACGCAGCTGTCTTCCAAATACGGATAACGTTCCCGTCCCCGTACGGTCCCCTTTCTCTACTCCATGATCAAGAATGTCTTGCAGCAGCTCCAAGTATTGTTTCATGTATAGTCACCTCACTAGAATCTCATATCAACAGTCTACCATGTTCGATATCCACACACAAAAACAGGAGGCAGAAACCGCCTGCGCGTTCTCTGCCTCCTGGCCGAATATATAATGACTCGAAAAACGTCGTTTGGATTAACGGGCAATGATGTGGATCGGATGACCCATAACCAATTCCGCAGCTTCCATTACGATTTCGCCAAGCGTCGGATGTGCATGGATCGTCAAGGCTACATCTTCAAGCGTAGCACCCATTTCAATCGCAAGACCGAGCTCTGCAATCAGGTTGGAAGCTTCCAGACCTACGATTTGCGCTCCAAGAATAAGTCCTGTTCCTTCTTCAGCCACGATCTTCACGAAGCCTTCAGGATGGTTCAAGGATACGGAACGTCCGTTACCAGCGTAAGGGAATTTGCCAGCTTTCACTTTATGGCCTTTTTCCTTCGCTTGAGCTTCGGTGTAACCTACGCTGGAGCATTCTGGATCTGTAAACACAACCGCTGGAATACACTTGTAATCCACAACGGAAGGCATTCCGGAAATGGCCTCAGCAGCCACTTTACCTTCATAGGAAGCTTTGTGTGCAAGCGCCAGACCAGACACGATATCCCCGATTGCGAAGATATGAGGAATGCTTGTGCGTCCTTGATGGTCAACTTTCACGAATCCGCGCTCATCCATATCGAGGCCGATCAGGTCCAGACCGAGCTCTCCGTCCGTGTTGGGACGACGGCCAACTGTAACCAGCAGGTAATCTGCTGTTACTTCTTTGGTTTCGCCATTCACGGAGTATTTCACGGTAACTTCTTTATCGTTTTGCTCAGCACTTTCAGCTTTAGCACCTGTGATAATTTCGATACCGGTTTTCTTCATGTTTTTCGTAACGAGGCTTGTCATGTCTTTGTCAAAGCCAGCCAGAACGCTGTCCAGACCTTCGATGATTGTTACTTTCGAACCGAATTTGGAGTACATTTGACCAAGCTCGGCACCGATGTAGCCGCCACCGATTACGATCATGCTCTTCGGTACTTCAGGCAGGTTCAATGCTTCGGTAGAAGACAAGATGCGTCCGCCAAACGGGAATGGCTTCAGTTCGATTGGACGGGAACCTGTAGCAATGATGCAGTTCTTGAAGCGGTAACGCGGAGATTCATGATCATTGAATACACGCGCTTCGTTTTCGTTGATGAACATGCACTCGCCGTTGAAAACTTCCACTTTGTTGCCTTTCAGCAAACCGGCTACGCCGCCAGTCATTTTTTTGACAACGCCGTTTTTGAATTCCTGTGTTTTCGCGAAATCAACCGTTACGTTCTCCACGGAAATACCGAATGCATCGGCATGCTTAGCGGATTCGAACTGATGAGCTGCAGCGATCAAAGCCTTGGAAGGAATACAACCACGGTTCAAGCAAACACCGCCGAGTTCCGATTTATCAACGATCAGAACCTTTTGACCCAGTTGGGCGGCACGAATCGCCGCCACATAACCACCAGGACCAGCACCAATGACTAGAGTATCAATATCTAAAGAAGCATCTCCAACTACCATTAGTTACACCTCCATAACAAGCAGCTCAGGGTTAGCGAGCAGTTGTTTAATATAGTTCATAAAGTTTTGAGCCGTTGCGCCGTCGATGATACGGTGGTCAAAGCTCAAGGACAATGCCATAACAGGTGCTGCTACAATCTCGCCGTTTTTCACAACCGCTTTTTCGCTGATGCGGCCAGTACCGAGAATAGCAACTTCTGGGAAGTTAATGATTGGTGTAAAGAACATACCGCCTGCGGATCCGATGTTTGTGATGGAAATTGTGCTGCCCTTCATTTCGTTAGGAGACAGTTTACCTTCACGGCCGCGAGCAGCCAGGTCACGGATGCTGTCAGCGATCATCCAGATGCTCTTACGATCCGCATCTTTGATAACCGGTACGATCAGACCGTTGTCTGTATCTGTAGCGATACCGATGTTGTAGTATTTTTTGTACACGATTTCGTTCGCTTCTTCGTCGATCATCGCATTCAAAGCAGGGAATTGACGGCTAGCCGCAACGAGTGCTTTAACGATGAATGGCAGATACGTAACTTTCGTGCCTTTCTTCTCCGCGATCGGTTTCATGCGAGTACGGAACGCTACCAGCTCGGTTACGTCAACTTCATCCATGATCGTAACGTGAGGAGCTGTGTAAGCCGATTTAACCATGGCGTTCGAGATCGCTTTACGAATACCTTTGAATGGTACGCGCTCTTCTTCTGCACGAGTATCCACCGCTGCGGATGCTGCTGCAGGAGCTGCTTTCGTTTCGGAAGCCGCTTCTTGCGCTGGAGCTGCTGCTTGGCCTCCACCGTTTTTGAAGGCTTCAACATCTTCGCGAGTCACTTTACCGTTGTTGCCGGAGCCTTGCACTTGTGCAATGTCTACGCCTTGCTCACGAGCGAATTTACGCACGCTAGGTGTAGCCAGAACTTCACGGTTAGGTGCTGCTGGCGCTGCTGCTTCACCGTTTCCGCCTTGTTTAGCGTCAGCCGGAGCATTTTGAGCCGGTGAAGAAGTTGTATCTGCACTGCCTTTCGCTGCGTCAGCTTCTTGCGCCGACTGCTCTTCAGCAGGAGCTTCTTGCTCAGGAATGTCGCCTTCAGCATCGATGATAGCTACCACTTCACCGACACGGCACACTTGACCATCCTTGGCAAACACTTCTTGAACCGTACCGTTCACGGGACAAGGAACTTCTACGACTGCCTTGTCGTTCTGTACTTCCATGATGATGTCGTCGTCTGTTACTTTGTCGCCTGGCTTGATATGCATTTTGATGATTTCACCTTCATGCAGACCTTCACCCAGCTCTGGAAAACGATATTCAAATTTTGCCAACTGAAAAACCTCCCTAGATATTGCTGCTATTAGAAATTCAATACTTTATTGACGGCATCCACGATACGTGCTGGAGTAGGCAACCATGTGTCCTCGATTTGCGCGAATGGATACACCGTGTCCGGCGGAGTCACGCGAAGCACTGGAGCTTCCAAGTGCAGAATCGCTTTCTCGTTGATTTGAGCGATAACTTCTGCAGCTACGCCTGCCGATTTTTGTGCTTCTTGAACCACGATGGCACGGTTGGTTTTCTTAACCGAAGCAAGCACAGTATCGATGTCGATTGGAGAAATGGTGCGCAAGTCGATGATTTCCGCTTTGATTCCGTTCTTCTCAAGTTCGTCCGCCGCTTTCGTTGCGGTATGAACCATCAGGCCGTAAGCGATGATCGTAACGTCTGTTCCTTCGCGAACCACGTTAGCTTTACCAAGCTCAATGGTGTAGTCGCCTTCAGGAACTTCAGCGCGGAACGCATGATACAGGTTCAAGTGCTCCATGAAGAACACAGGGTCATTATCGCGAATCGCTGCGATCATGAGTCCTTTTGCATCATAAGGATTGGAAGGTACTACAACTTTAATACCCGGGGTTTGTGTAATCAAACCTTCGAGTGCATCCGTATGCAGCTCAGCTGCTTTAACCCCGCCGCCGAATGGCGTACGGAATACGATTGGGGAGTTGTAACGTCCACCGGAACGGTAACGCATACGCGCTGCTTGAACGACGATTTGATCAAGCGCCTCAAAGATAAATCCAACGAATTGAATTTCAGCGATCGGACGAAAGCCTTGAATACCGAGACCTACTGCCAAACCGCCAATAGCGGACTCAGCCAGCGGCGTATCGAATACGCGCTCTTCCCCGAATTCTTTTTGAAGGCCTTCCGTTACCCGGAAAACACCGCCGACATTACCTACGTCTTCACCGAAGATGACAACGTTAGGGTCACGGCTCAATTCAACGCGCATGGCGTCGCGAATCGCTTCTTTCATGTTCATTTGTGCCATTGCTTCATTTCCTCCTTAAGAAATACAGTTCACTAAAATTCCAGTGTTATGCCTTGCGGCTATATATCGATGTCAAAACGTAATTTAAAACAGACCTGATGCATACAGCCATGACAAACCGGATGATTATCCAGGATCAACCTTCGACAATCATCGGCCCGTCATTTTTATTGAAAATCGGCTTTCTGCTCTTCCAGATGCTTCGGTGTTTGTTCGAACATGCTGTCGATCAAACCAGGTACCGTCATTTTTTCCGTTTGTTCTGCTTTTTTAATTTGCTCGTTGACTTTCGCTTTCGCTTCTTCTCTCACGCGAGCTGTATCTTCCTCTGTCCAGAGGCCTTTTGCTTCCAGGTACTTCGCAAGACGTGCGATCGGATCCTTCTCGTTCCACTCGCCCTCTTCTTCCTTCGTACGATATTTCGTAGCGTCGTCAGACAGGGAATGCGGACGGAAACGGTATGTCACAGCTTCGATAAGCGTTGCGCCTTCGCCATTGCGGCCGCGTTCTGCAGCATCACGAACGGCCTTGATCACAGCGAGAACATCCATGCCGTCAACTTTAACACCCTTGATACCAGCTGCTACAGCTTTATGTGCGATAGACAATGCTGCAGTCTGCTTGGAGAATGGAGTCGTGATTGCATAGCCGTTGTTTTGCACGAAGAAGATAACTGGCAATTTGTACACGCCTGCATAGTTCAAGCCTTCGTAGAAGTCGCCTTCGGAAGAACCACCGTCACCGGTATACGTAATAGCAACTTGTTTTTGCTTCTTCAATTTGTAACCCATAGCGATACCCATAGCATGCAAGATTTGCGCGCCAATGATGATCTGAGGCATCAATACGTTAACACCCTCCGGAATTTGTCCGCCATGCTGATGTCCGCGGGAGTAGAGGAATGCTTGATAAAGTGGAAGTCCATGCCATACGATTTGCGGCATATCACGGTAGCCCGGGCAGACAAAGTCGTCTTTCTCAAGCGCGAATTCGCTACCTACCATTGTTGCTTCTTGACCGGATACAGGAGCATAGAAACCGAGACGTCCTTGACGGCCGAGATTTACGGCGCGGTCGTCCCAAGTACGGGTAAATACCATACGGTACATAATTTCTTTCAGTTGATCATCTGACAATTCAGGCAAAAGATCTTTGTTTACGATTTTGCCATCCGGGGAAAGTACAGATAGAGTATCGACTTCCTCGGTATATACTTCATAAGGAACCTTGGTCATTTTTTTCACCTCAATAAATATTTGAATATCAAGTTCCGCTGTTATAGAATTATTATACACCTGTTTCACTCCATTCGTCAAAGAAATACGAGATAAAATTTCATATTTCTTAACGTTTGTATGTATAACAGATAATAGAAAATACTATAACAGTATGACAAACATCATAGAACAGCAGCCAACTTAGACATGTCAGGGTAATTTTAACTTATTGTTTACCGCATTTCAAAAACTAACCCGAAAAAGGTGACGAATGATGACGAATGAACGTTTATTGAAGCGAACCATTGTAAAAGAAGTGATTGAAAGCAAGTTTCTGCATGAGAATCGAACGCTGCGCATTTACCTTCCTCCCGGATACAATGAAATTCTCAGCTATCCTGTCGTTTACTGTCAGGATGGAGAGGAATTTTTCAATTTTGGTCGCATCGCGACTTGGGCCAACCAGCTCATACTCGAAGAAGGCGTGGAGCCGTTCATCATTGTAGGCGTGGAAGTGAACACCAAAGTTCGCACCGAGGAGTATGCGCCATTCGGCAACCGTTTCGATGCTTACCTATCCTGCTTCGCCGAAGAGATTATTCCCTTCGTTGAACAAAAATATCCTGTTCGCAAAGAGCCTGCCGAAAGAGTACTCGCCGGCGACTCCCTTGGCGGAAGCGTCTCCGTGCATCTGGCCTTGCGTTACCCGCATCTCTTTACCCGAATCATCAGCTTGTCCGGCGCCTTCTATGAGAAGTCTCAGAACATGATTAAGGAAGAACAGGATTTATCCTGGCTCGACATCTATATGATTGTAGGCTTGCAAGAAGACAACTACGCAACCGATACAGGTGTCTATAACTTCGTTGAACTGAATCGTTCAACAAAGGCATTACTGGAAGAACGGGGTGCCACCCTATCCTATCTTGAAAAAGACGGCCGTCACCTTTGGGGATTCTGGCAAAAAGAGCTCCCTGCTGCTCTTATGTACTTCCTTGATTAATCGATAGATTGGCAAAATCCATTGGCTATATAAATGACCTGTTACAGCAAAATTCATTGCCTGTCCCACCCGGGACTTCACATGTTACGCTTTAAAGCAGTTAGCAAAAAAGAATACCTTTGAAGCAATAGTTATCACAAGTTATGCCACTCCTGTTGCTTCACTTCAAAAAAAGATGAACAACCGCGCATTTTTTATGGAATGTGCATTGTTCATCTTTTATGTTCGGCAGCCCGTTCTTCTTGGTATCGCTTTCAATGATTTTCGTCAAAAAAGCGGTGGACTCACCGCTTGTTCGAATCGATTATAGCTTTTCTTTCATGATTTTGTCCAGTAAGATGTCACACCCCGCATCAATAAGCCGGTACACCTCATCAAAATTCCCAGTGAAATACGGATCCGGCACTTCGCGCAGCTTTTCATCGGGCAGCAAATCCATAAACTTCAGAATCGCAGCCTGTTCGCCGCCCGCTAACTTGCGCATATTTGCCACATTAGAATCATCCATGCCGATGACGTAATCGAACTTGACGAGGTCCTCGCTTACCACTTTGCGAGCAACCATTCCTTCGTAGCTGATTTGCCAGCTGTCCAGCAGCTTTCGGGTTCCTTCATGGGGAACATTCCCGATATGCCAATCTCCTGTGCCGGCAGAATCCACGCTGATCTTTTCCTGCAGCCCACGCTGTACAATTTTATGTCGCAGCACCGCTTCCGCCATTGGCGAGCGGCAGATATTGCCCAAACATACAAACAAGACGGATACCATGGTCCTCTCTCCTTCACGCTATAATAAATCGTCATTTTACGAGAAATCTAACTTAATGAGTATTGTTGCCTACCTTCCATTAACCCGAACTGACTTTCTTTCCATTGGCTGCCGCAGGATGACCCTCGTGCAGCGACCTTCTGGGCAATCTCCATTTATAAAGCACGGACAGCATCCGGAATACGATCACCACAACAAACAAAGCCAGCAGTTCCCATGTCTTGGTGGCGACACCAAGGCCGATGGCGACTCCTGCTATCATGGCCCAGACCGCATAGATCTCATCACGCAGCACCAGCGGTTTCCGCCCTGCCAATAAATCGCGGACCATTCCCCCGCCGCTTCCGGTAAGCACAGCAGCCACAATCACCGCGCTCATGGGGTGATTCATTTGTGTAGCATATAAAGCCCCTTGAATCGCAAAGGCAGATAATCCGATCGCATCGAACAGTGCCTCCGTTTTCTTCCAGTGCTGAATCAAACCGAGCGGCAGCACAAACGCTACAAACACCGAAATCATCGCGAGCATGATTAAATCCCCCTGGCTCCACAGGGTGGTAACCGGCACGCCGATCAATACGTTTCTTATAATACCCCCGCCGAAGGCTGTGACTAAACCCAGAACCACAACCCCCAGAATATCGTATTCCTCTTCCATAGCTACAAAAGCTCCGGACATGGCAAACGCAATGGTGCCAATAATACTGAATACGTCAAACAGATGCATGTCCAAAATTCAGTTCCCCCGCTCCCCCGTCAATTTACATACTACATTGTAGCCGTGCCTATTAAAATTGTGCAAGCATGAAAACTGCTCTATACTAGAATACAATGACAATTCTCTCGAAAAAGGAGGAATTTATATAATGAGCCATACTCGCGTCCTGATCTTTACAGGTGGGGAGTTGTCACCACGTTTCCTGGATGAGGTTCAAAACGGGGACTTCATTATAGGGGCTGATCGCGGAGCCCTCTACCTGATTGAACATGGGATTAAGCCGCACCTGTCCGTTGGAGATTTTGACTCCATTCCGCCCGGCCAAATGGATCGAGTACGATCTATGAGCGGTAAGGTAATCGACTGTGATCCGATCGATAAAAATTTGACCGACACCGAGCTTGCCTTCGAAATGGCACTGGAGCATTCCCCCGAATCCATCCTGATTCTAGGGGCTACGGGAACGCGCCTGGATCACACGCTGGCTAATATCCATATGCTGATTCGTGGACTCCAACATCATATTCCGTGTTCTATATTAGATGAGAACAATTTTATTACCCTGACGGGCTCCAGCTGCATAGTTGAGAACAAAGGGTTTACATATGTCTCCCTACTGCCGCTGACTACGGAAGTTACCGGGATCAATCTCGAAGGATTTGAGTACCCGCTTCACGATGCCACATTGCGATTAGGGCAGTCTCTCGGAGTTAGCAATAAGCTGGCCGAGGACAAAGGGACGGTCCGGATCGAAGGCGGCCTGCTCCTTATTATTCAGAGTAAAGACCACTAATCATTACTATTTTGTCATCTTTGATGCAGCAATGTTAACAATCGAAATCATTGTCAAAAACCCTTGTATATCAAGGGTTTTTTCACATTTTCAAGTCATCGTTTGCATCTAATTCTTAATATTTTGTAACTTTTAATGATATTTTAATAATTCGCTTTCATTTCATGTGGCCCAAGGGTTTGCGCCGATTATCCAAAATATAGTCGGTTTCAAATCTGATATACTCGGTTCATCGCAAAAAACAAAAACTGCTTGGAGGTAATAACAACATGAATCGACAGCATTGGATTAAGAAGGCCGTAGTCATCAGCTTGAGCGCAACTTTGGGTGTAGGAGCAGTTCTTACAGTTGCACCACCGGCTCCTGTAGAAGCAGCATCGGTAAGCAAAGGATCTCAAGTGGTTAACTTTGGTAAACAATATATGGGTACACCTTATAAATTCGGAGCATCCACGTCCACCACAAGAGTGTTTGACTGCTCTTCCTTTATGAAGCATATCTTTAAAAAATACGGCGTGAACCTGCCGCGTACATCCGCTGCCCAATCCAAAGTGGGTAAGGCTGTATCAAAATCGAACCTGAGAGCCGGCGATTTGATATTCTTCTCGAGCGGAAGCCGCGCAAATGGTAGAAACGTAACACACGTTGCCGTTTATATGGGCAACAACAAAATTCTGCACACTTACGGCAAGCCTGGCGTAACAATCTCCAGCCTGTCAGGCAACTGGAGCAAGACTTACCTGAAAGCCCGCCGCGTGCTGTAGTTCAATACTCCACTTGTTACTAACGAATGAAATCAAAGACCGTCTTCCACTCACGGAAGGCGGTCTTTTTTGCTTGCAGCATTGATTTCTTCCTGCGATACCAGTTTATATCCGGTTCCCCGAATCGTACGCAGCAGCTTTTGTTTGCGCCCTCTATCGATTTTCTCTCTTAGATGAAGAATATAGACATCCACCACGTTGGTACCCGTATGAAAATCGTAATCCCACACCTGTTTTAAAATATCCTCACGGGTGCATACTTGTCCCTGCCTTCTAGCCAAAAACAGCAGCAGATCATATTCGCGATGAGTCAGCTCGATGGCTTCTTCTTCCCGGGATACATTCCGGCTCAGAGGATCGATCACCAGATCTCCGATTCGGATGACTTCCTCCTGCTCCATGCGACCTGTCTGAAAAAGTTTCAGCAAATTGGCAATCCGCGCCAACAGCTCCCTTGTATCTCTGTCATCAGGGATATAGTCATGGGCACCTGCCTCCAATGCCTGAATGGCTTCATCAGAACCGTCATTTCCGATGACGATGATCGGGGTCTGTTCCTTTTTGCCCGTCAGCCGTTCCACGAGATTAAAATGGTTCATACCCGGCAGTCTGCTGTCGATGAGCAGCAAGTCTGCGCCTGAGCGCTGTAAAATGGCGACCACTTCCGAATAACTCATGGCATGCCTAACCTCATAGCCCGCTTGTTTTAAAATCTCCATAACGGTCTGTGCCCGATCTTGATTGTCTGCCGCGATCAGAATTACTTTCTCCACGGGTTCCCCCCCGCTTTCAACACTTAATAATGTAAGTATGGCTGATTCATCCTGCTTTCACTCCAAAAGATGCTGGGATCACATACGATTTCCGTAGAAATACATCTTATCTCTGCAGCGGCGCTATTTTTATAATGGGATATAAGATTAGGAAAGGGGGATATCTTCACCGATTAGCTCATGTTTAATGGGAAAGTATGTGAACACTTTGGAGGAGGAAATTAACATGCGCAACAAACTCGTGGTATGGCCACTTGTCATGGCTATGCTGATATCTATCGTATGCACGGCCGCAGGGCCGCCCGCACCGGTTTCAGCCGCAGGCGAAACAAACCTCTCGCTCGGCAAAGCCGTAACAGCAAGTGGTCAATCCCAAACCTACGAGCCGGCTAACGTTAACGATGGAAATCAAGGTTCGTACTGGGAAAGCACCAATCATGCCTTTCCGCAGTGGATTCAAGTCGATCTCGGTGATGACACCAGCATCAACCGGATCGTCCTTAAACTACCTGCCACTTGGGAATCACGGACACAAACGTTAATGGTACAAGGCAGCTCGAACGGTTCAACATTCTCAAATATCGTGGATTCGGCCGATTATGAATTCAACCCGTCTACAGCAGGAAACTCGGTGACTATCCGTTTTGACGAAGCGAGCACGCGATTTGTTCGCCTGACCGTAACGAGTAACACGACTTGGCCGGCAGCGCAGCTGTCTGAGTTTGAAATTTATGGACCATCGGTCTCCCCGCCAACACCTCCTACGGGTAACAATATCGCGAGCGGCAAGCCGATTACCGCCTCCTCAAGCACCTTCACGTATGCAGCAACCCATGCTAACGACAATGACATCCAAACCTACTGGGAAGGCGGAAGCAACCCAAGCTCCTTGACGCTCGACTTGGGAACCGATCACGATATCACCTCCATCGTGCTGAAGCTGAATCCGTCTCCAGCGTGGAGTACGCGCACCCAAACCATACAAGTGCTCGGGCATGACCAGAGCTCAACAAATTTTAGTGATTTGGTATCGGCTCAGTCTTATACATTCAATCCCGCGTCCGGCAACTTCGTAATAATTCCGGTAGCGGCGACCGTGAAACGTCTACAATTGAACATAACGTCCAATTCCGGTGCACCGGCAGGGCAGATTGCCGAATTCGAAGTTTACGGCACACCCGCACAGAATCCGGACCTGACCATTACGGATATGTCCTTGACTCCAGTTTCCCCGAATGAAAACGATAACATTACACTGAGTGCTACAGTTAAAAACATTGGGGACTTGGAAGCTGGGGCAACGACGGTCAATTTTTACTTAAATGGTTCCAAAGCAGGCTCCTCCCCGGTAGGGCCGCTAGCGGCAGGAGCTTCCACCACGGTAACGCTCCAAGCCGGAACCAAGGCGGCTGGATCCTATTCCGTCAGCGCCAAGGTCGATGAAGATGATGAAATCGTGGAACAAAATAATGAAAATAACAGCTATTCGCATCCATCCCCTCTGGTTATTGATGCGCTCGCAAGTTCTGATTTGATAGGAACGGTACAATGGACACCCGCCACTCCTGTCGCAGGGAATGCAGTATCCTTTACCGTTAATCTTAAGAACCAGGGCAACAAAGCCACGGCAAGCGGATCCCACGCGATTTCCGTCGCTCTGAAGAATCCGGCCGGTTCAACGATTCAAACTTTCACCGGAAGTTATGATGGCGTGCTTGCTGCAGGTTCCTCCGCCGCTGTCCATATTCCGGGCACATGGACAGCGGAAAATGGCAGCTACACGTTAACAACATCCATAGCACCGGATGTAAACGAACTACCCGTTAAACGGGAGAACAACGTCAGCCAGGCCAATCTCACGGTATATTCCTCCCGCGGCGCCAGCATGCCATATACCCGTTACGATACGGATGATGCATTACGCGGTGGCGGGGCTCTGCTAAAGTCGGCACCGACTTTCGATCAAGCGCTCACAGCATCAGAAGCATCCGGCCAACGTTATGTAGCGCTACCTTCCAACGGGTCCAATCTCGAATGGACGGTTCGGCCAGGTGAAGGCGGGGCTGGCATAACTATGCGCTATACGATGCCGGACTCATCCGACGGCATGGGATTGACTGGCTCACTCGACGTTTATGTGAATGGCACGAAGAAAAAGACCATTCCATTGACCTCCTACTACAACTGGCAATACTTCTCCAGCGATCATCCTGCAGATGCGCCTGGTGGGGGACGCCCTCTCTTCCGGTTTGATGAAGTACACTGGAAGATGGATACGCCGCTTCAGCCGGGAGACAAAATTCGTATTCAGAAGTCCAGTGCCGATAACCTGGAATATGGCGTTGATTTTATCGAAATCGAGCCGGTCCCTGCGGCAATCGCCCGTCCGGCAAATTCGGTATCCGTAACGGATTTCGGTGCAACCCCGAACGACGGCCAAGATGACCTATCAGCGTTTGAAGCTGCTGTGCAGGCTGCCGCTTCAACCGGCAAGACCTTATACATTCCCGAAGGGACATTCCATCTGGGCAACATGTGGAAGATCGGTTCGGTTGGGAATATGATTGATGACATCAAGATTATGGGCGCAGGCATCTGGCATACAAATATTCAATTTACCAATTCAAATGCCGCTTCTGGCGGGATCTCGCTTCGGATCACGGGCCAGCTTGATTTCAGCCATATCTACCTCAACTCAAATCTGCGGTCACGTTATAATCAAAATGCAATCTACAAGGGATTTATGGATAACTTCGGCACCAACTCCAAAATTCACAATGTGTGGGTCGAGCACTTTGAGTGTGGATTCTGGGTAGGCGATTATGCACATACCCCAGCCATTATTGCGGAGGGTCTGATCATTGAAAACAGCCGAATCCGCAATAATCTCGCGGACGGGGTCAATTTTGCCCAAGGAACCAGCCATTCAACTGTCCGCAATAGCAGCATTCGAAATAACGGAGACGATGGTCTCGCCGTATGGACGAGTAACGTGAATGGCGCACCTGCGGGCGTTAACAACACCTTCTCCTACAACACCATCGAAAATAATTGGCGCGCAGCAGCCATCGCATTCTTTGGGGGAAGCGGACATAAGGCTACTCACAACCTGATTATTGATACCGTAGGCGGTTCCGGTATTCGAATGAATACCGTGTTCCCGGGATACCATTTCCAGAACAATACCGGCATTCTGTTCTCCGATACAACGATCATTGGGAGTGGAACCAGTAAAGACCTGTATGATGGGGAGCGCGGCGCAATTGATCTGGAAGCATCGAATGATGCAATCCGCAATGTCACGTTTACCAACATCGATATCCTGAACACCCAGCGCAGTGCCGTTCAGCTTGGTTATGGCGGCGGTTTTCAGAACATCGTATTTAACAACATCCATATTGACGGTACGGGGCTAGACGGGATCACATCCTCAAGATTCTCGAATCCTCATCCAGGTGCGGCGATTTACACCTATACGGGCAATGGGTCGGCAACATTTAACAATCTGACAACAGAAAATATCGCTCATCCTGATCTGTATTTCATTCAGAACGGCTTTAATTTAATTTTGAATTAAGGATTGGGGATCAACATGAAAAGGAGTGGGCCTGCGAGGCCCACTCCTTTTGTGCGTTTACGATTATTGATGAAACGTTTTTGCTCTTGTCCTTGTAATTACCCACCAACGTATTGATTGTACAGCGACCTGGCCTTGGCGATATCCGATGTGCCATGCACCAGGGTTCTGCCGTCCCGGAATATAACCAAACGATGTGGATTCACCTGATAGATGATCATATACGGCGTTACGGTTGCTTTTCCATGATGAAGCCTGTTCAATCGATCGGCCATTTCATCCAGCTGAAGCTGCAGCGGTCTGGCTGGCCTAATCTGTACCGTATCCCTGCCGCACAACACCTCGCTTTTATCCGCGTGTTCAGCCGTCAAGTAAGGATATTTCGGATGCTCCCCGCATGTGGGGCAGTCCGATTTTTTCGCTCGGTCCACGCCAAACTCCACCCGTTCATTACGCCATAAATCGAACGACAGCATCTTTTTTCTAAGAGCATGTCGGTGTCCTGACAAAAGCTTCATCGCTTCCATCGTTTGATGGGCAACGACCACCTGTACCGCTTGCGGAAGAATTCCGTTAATGTCGCAGGTGTCACCACCCAAGGGAATCGTTCCAAGCAGACAGTTCAAGCATGGCGTCTCTCCCGGCAAGAATGTGTAACTCATGCCTGAACTTCCCACGCAGCCTCCGTAAATCCACGGGATTCCATGCTTAAAACCGATGTCGTTCAGGATCAGCCGGGTCCCGAAATTATCGGTAGCATCCATCATCAAATCAACGCCTTGACAGAGTACCGACAGTTCCTGGGCACGTACATCCATAACGATACCATCTACGATACCATCCGAATTAATTTCGGATAACCTTTTAGCCGCTGCTACGGCCTTCGGTAATCGATCGATCGCATCCTGTTCGGTAAACAGCTGCTGACGCTGCAGATTGCTCCATTCCACGTAATCCCGATCCACGATCGTTACATGCCCGACACCTGCGCGAACCAAAGTTTCAGCTATAGCGCTTCCCAGCGCCCCAGCACCAAGAACGAGCACGTGACTGTCCCGGAGGCGGAGCTGGCCCTCTTTTCCAAATGGCGTAAAGCGCTCTTGCCTAGAATACCGATCCTCTCGTTCCCTTTTCATTGTTACATCACGGTCCGGGGACCCCGAGGCTGCCACGAAGAGAGACTGTGTACGATTTACTTCCTCCCTGTTATCGCTTAAATCAGACATGAATTTTCCTCCGATCAATATCTGCAAATCTTCTAACAAAAGATGACGTTCACGAAGTTTTTTGACGACGACCCATGATTGAAAATACCCATCCCACGAAGAGGATGGGCTGTTTAACTATTGCAACCTAGTATTTAGCGCCTTCTCCATTATACTGCGATGACGCAGAATCCAGGCCGCACTCCGCGCCCTCCCAGGCAATCCCCCATAGAAGGCCTTCCGTTTCCGGCGTGACCTGTAACTCGATCGCTTCCTCTGCCGTTTCCCTTACGACCACTTCAACGATCATCTCAAAGAGGGCGGCCCTACTAGTTGGATCGAGGCCATATGCGTCAACCAATAAGCGGAGCTGCCTTGCACGAACCTCTGCATTTGGCAAACCAACCCTTTCAGCTACATCATCATCATGCAGCTGCGGAAATAGCCAACATACGCGGGCTAGTTCAAGAAACGGATGTACAGGGCCAGCGTATTCCCAGTCAATTAATGCAATCGGCCTCCCATCACGGGTAACCATATTCCAAGGGGCAATATCACCGTGGCTGTATACAACCCTGGTGTCACCCAGTTTACGCAGGAACCATGGCTTCCAGACAAGCCCGGGTTGGGGTTTAAATGTAGCAGAAGCGTCATGAAGCTGCCGTAATAATTGTCCTACTTCGATGATACCTTCGTCGCTCCAAGGCCCGGGATGAACAAATTCGCCTTCGATATAACTTAACATCTCTTGGCCTTTCTCATTACATCCTGAACCTATAATATCCGGAATCGATGTAAACCCTGATTGCCTCAAATGCCTCAACAAAGAGTGTACAGCCGGAGTCCAAGCTCCGGCGGGGCGGTACACAATCTGGCCCCGCCGTATAACCGACTTCTCGGGAGAGAGCATGACGTCTTCTCCCTGATTTAAGTTATTTTCCCAATTCATTTTAGTACGACTCCCTTCCAGAAGGGAATTACACGGGTTCATGGGGCTATGGATGCGAATCCCCTTCATATAATGATGCCCCGATGGATAAGTCCATGTCTTCCATCAACATCTCCTCCGTTCATTTCAGGTTGTTTCTAGCATATCATAAATGCACTTATACCATAAAACATAAAGTATAAGGCATAAGGCATATACCATACGATATACGAACAATATACGATATAACATAAAACATAAAACCAATAAACCGTAACCGTACGCCCCATTTTGCGGATATACATAAGGAGGACAGGCAGCAATCTGCCCATCCTCCTTATGGAATACTAATAAATTTATGATAATCAAAGTTTCATTTGTCCTGGCAGAGAGCTGGATTCTGATCCTGATATGAATCAGGAATTCTGGTTGGACCAGTCTTCGACGTTCCAGATCTTGGTCACCCAATCCTCATAAAACTCAGGTTCGTGGGAAACCAGCAGGATTGTGCCTTTATATTCTTTCAAAGCACGTCTTAGTTCTTCCTTAGCCACAACATCAAGGTGGTTCGTCGGTTCGTCAAACAGAATCCAATTGCTCTCGCGCATCAGAAGTTTACACAGACGGACCTTGGCTTGCTCTCCGCCGCTAAGTGCCTTCAATGGACGGGTAATATGCTCGTTTTTGAGCCCGCAGCGAGCAAGCGCTGCACGAACCTCGTGCTGGTTCAAGTGTGAGAATTCGTTCCACACATCATCAATCGGCGTAATATTCCCTGGACGTACTTCCTGCTCAAAATAAGCAGGCACCAGGAAATCCCCTTGATACGTCTTCCCGGAGAGCGCCGGGATTTTGCCTAATATGGTCTTCAGCAGCGTTGATTTACCTACGCCATTACAGCCAACAATGGCAATTTTCTCTCCTCGCTCGATCAGGATATTCATTTTGGGGAGCAACGGTCGATCATATCCGATCTCAAAATCGATCCCCTCGAATACCGTTTTACCACTAGCACGGGATTCCTTGAAGTTAAACACAGGTTTAGCTGCTTCCTCGGGGCGGTCAATCCGCTCCATACGATCCAGCTGCTTCTCCCGGCTTTTCGCTCGGCCAGAGGTGGAGTAACGGGCCTTGTTCCGCTGAATGAAGTCTTCCTGCTTCTTGATGAATTCCTGCTGCTTCTCGTAAGCATCAATATGCTGATTCTTATTGATATCGGCCATTTCCAGGAACTTCTCGTAGTTCGCTGTATAGCGAGTCAATTTTGCAAATTCCAAATGATAGATCACATCCACCACCTGGTTCATAAATTCCGTATCATGGGATATCAAGATGAAAGCATATGGGTATTGCTTCAAATATTGAGTGAGCCAATCAATATGCTCAACATCCAGATAGTTGGTGGGCTCGTCCAACAACAGTACATTGGGCTTCTCCAGAAGAAGCTTTGCAAGCAATACTTTAGTACGCTGTCCCCCACTTAATGTTGCTACATCGCGATCCAAGCCAATGACGGATAACCCAAGACCATTCGCCATCTCTTCAACCTTTACGTCCAACATGTAGAAATCCCCGATATCCAGCTGCTCCTGAATTTCACCCATTTGTTCGAGCAGCAGCTCCAACTCTTCGGGAGAAGCATCACTCATCTTATTGGTGATCTCCATCATTTCTTTTTCCAGCTCCAGCAGAGGCAGGAAGGCATCCTTCAACACATCACGAACCGTTTTGCCAGGTGTCAGTTTGGTGTGCTGATCCAGGTATCCGTACCGGATCTTCGGTGTCCACTCCACCTTGCCGCTGTCTTTTAACAGCTGCCCGGTCAAAATATTCATTAGTGTTGATTTGCCTACGCCGTTTGCTCCAACCAAACCAACATGTTCGCCTGCCAACAAACGAAAGGATACATTCTTAAATAGAGTACGTTCCCCGAAATTATGTGATACGTTCTCTACAGTCAATAAACTCATGGCTATAGTAACTCCTGTCTGTATAAAATGAACTTATTTCAAGTTAATTTAGCGAAATATACACAGTCAAGAGTTTATTGTATCACATCCTGGAGTCCGGCAGAAACCATAACTTTCAGAGATTATAGAACACCGGGATTAGAACAGCTTTTCTCCTGATAACCTGCTGCCGCTGCCTCCTTGGCACTCGGAAACACTTCTTCCACGCGATAGTTGTATTGGCAGACATCGCGATAATAATATTTGAGTCCCCTGCTATCCACACCTCCGAAATAAACCGGAGCTTTAACGAGTCTGCCGCCTCCAAGGGCATAGTTATTATAATACTGATCGCCCAGGGGAATACCTTGAATAAATGCCATCATACCGATATCATCAATCGTATTCACCCACTCTTCCTGGGATATCAACGGAAGCGCGAACGTATAGGATACTCCGTTTCGGAGCGCCACTTGGTTGTGCCGCTGTATGTAATAAGCCAGATGATCTTGAACGGTATTTACAATCGTGATCCGCCTAACTTGTTCAAACCTATCTTTATCTTCCAGCAAAGCTACACCCGTCCTGCCAGTCAGATCCTCCCGAAATCCAGAGTGCCAGATGGAGGAGCCTCCACCTGATTCATACACCTGAACGAAGGAATCCAATGTAAACCGGATGCTGTTGCCCCTGCCATCATTCCAGGCATAAGGGATTTTGGGTGTCCATCTGTGCTCCATGAGCTCCTCCCCATACGCGTCGGTGAAGGTTTGCGAAACATACATATAATACCCGTCATAATCCAGCACAACGATAGCAGGAATATACCACCACAGGGCAGTCTGCGCAGCCGGATCATCCGCGATTCCCATATTGATGTACAGCGTCTGAGAAAAGGACTCCAACGCTCGCTCTTTGTCCGCACGCATAAACTTTAAAGAATCATATGCCGACTCTTTGTCCTGGGTCTCATTATCGTTCAGCATCATCCCACCGTCTTGGACGGCTGTGCGCAGAGCTGCCGAGTATTTCATTTCTACGTACCGGACATCCTCCAGACTCTCGGCACGCATGCCCAGAATAATAAACATGGGGAAAAACACGGCGGTGAATACGATGGCAAGATCAGTAATCTTCATTCAGAACCAAGCCTCCGTATGGGAATGCGATTGCTGCTTTTCCACCTGAATTTGATCCGGTCAGCGCATCGAACATGATCAGTCCGGGTGTTCGATTCAGAGAACTGACACTTACCTGGAAGTGATCTCCGGCCGTTAAGCGGTATCGGCGTCTATCATCGTGTTTATCAACATTCGACTCCGGGAACAAATATCCCATAACATCTTCCTGATAGTAAGCATCATATACGACTGAATAACGATTCAGGAATGTACCAGGATCTGAAGGATCCCCATATTCCGGGTGGTACTTCTTGTGGTGGTGCTCCATCTCCACATTGTAAATGTTCCCGGTGGCTGCCAGCTCTTGCAGGAAGTCATTGTACATGATCGGAGTAATATACCCCTTCGTACGAACACTGTCCACGAATTTGGTGACGGATTGATAAACAACAAGTCGTGACAGATCATCCTGTCTTCTAGCCATCTCACCTGCGGGAACCAAGTACAGCAGAAGAAGTGCCAGAAAGGCAGCAAACCATTTCGAAACCGAGTTTGACATTGCTGTTACCTCACTTTAACAAACTGGATGCTTTCCACATCTCCATTGATTCTCCGAACGTATTCCGTAGCATAACGGGCGTTCATATCAATGATCGAGAGATCCAGCTCCTCCGGATTACGTCCTGATCGGAACAGTGCTCCATCTACATACATATTGAAGCCGCCTGCTTGAACCTCTCGCAGCGTGAATAATACTTCGCTCCCCTTATAAATGAGCTTCCTGTTCTCGTTCGTCATCTCTACGGTGATCACACCCGCATGCTGCTCCTGAGTCATTCTCCCTGCGGCTGATATACCGCCATCAACCATCGTCTGAATATGCAATGCATACAGGGCTGCGCCAAGAAATAATGCCACCCCTGCTGCCATTTCCAGCGCGCTTATCGTTTGTTCACGCAAGGCAATTCACCTTTCCATTCATAACTATTGATCAAACTTGATGCCTCTGATCACGTTGGAATCATCCTTAACGATGGTGGCCTTGAATTTCCCGCTTGGATTGACGTACTCCGGGCTTTTCTCATCCATAACGTGTTCGATATTTCCCTGTCTTGAATCCGGATTGGGAATCGAACCGTCCTTCTCCAACACATTGCCGTACCATTGCCCTGCTTTATTTTTGCCTGTTGCTATGAAAACGCCAAATTGATCCTTGTCCTTGTATTTGCGCAGTGCGTTTGTCACCTGAGAACCGCTGATGGTTGTTCCGTCATATACGGTAAATGCTGCCTGGGACAGCTCTGTCTGAATATCTGAAAAGTTGTTCTGAGCAGTTTTGGTTGCCTCCTGCGCCGAGATAAACAAAATAACAACAATGGTAATCAGAGCAATGGTCAGAAATATACCTGCTGCAACCTTTAAAGCGGATGATGCATTATTCATTGAAATCTCCCTCATTCTTTTATTTATTTTTTAAATCTACTGATCTAATTCCAGTTGACCCATCCTCGTGTCGTTATAATCGTTGAATTTGCTCATAGTACGTTTCCATCTGGGAGAAACTCATGCCGATTAGCGGAATGACAAGATACATAAAGATCAGCGCATACATCGGAGTAAAACCGATCATTCGCCCCCATGCGGCCTTCGTGTCGATCATCGCTTCATATTCCTGCTTGCGCTGCTCGAAACTGAATATCATTTCTCCATCGAGATCATCAAAAACATCCTTGATCGGTACTTTATCCACCGCAAGCAGCAGCTTGTCCACGAGCCGCTGAAATTCAGGAAACCAGACGTCTTCCTTCAACTCCAGCAAAGCCAACTGTGCGCCATGTTCGTAATGAAGCAAGCTTTTTTGAATGGGAATCTTAAAAATAACGGCAAACCGATTAAGCCATTCTAATATGCCCTCAACCGAGATTCGCTCCATTCCACGCAATATAGAGATGACCGTCTGAAATTGATAAATTTCATGCCGCATTTCCATATTGCGAACTTTCCGGTGAAAATGCAGCAGCCATAATGGCGCCGCATATGCAGCCACACCTGCCAGAAAGGATAGGAGCAACTCCCACCATTTCAAATACTCGCTATCATAGCGCTGCAGTTTAGTCATAATTCGATCGGTTGTGATTTCAACTTGTTCTTTGGTCAATCCAATAGGGTCTGTCTCACTGACCATCTGTTTGATCTGATCATCAGTTACATCCGGCGACATATGCAATTGTTCCATTAGCAGCCGATCACGCTCAACCGTTTCTTCTGCCTGCCGACGCTCGATCTCATTCATCTGGCCGAACAGGGAATGGTTCAGGGAAACGGGGACATACAGCAGATGATGTTTTGCCTGCACATGCAGGCCTGCTGCCAGCGACAACGACAGGAAGAAAGCCAGGAGGAAAAACGTCACCCTTCTGATATAGAGCCATTCGAACTTGATTCTCGCGTTGCTTTCCTTTAGTAACCGTATCTGCCTGTCATATTTCACCGTACCGGGTGTCGGAGCCATCACCTTCACAAGCCAGCGCATAACAGGAATTCGGTACATCCTTTCTTCCAAGGTCATTTTCTGAACCTGAGCGCGGTAATCCGTTTCTCGATTTTGCTGGAGCTTCTGAAGCAAGATATAAGAAATGAGAATAATGACATAAATGGATATCTTGGTCATATACCCAAGCTTGCTCATATAAAACACATCCATCGATGGAAAACTGCTTCTGGCCCAGCGTTCAATCGGTTTGGTGAAAAAGACCGGCGCCAACGCAATCACATTCAAGCCCTTCATTAAATAATCCAGCTTGTCTCTGCGCAATATTTCCAATTGGATCTCCTTGGTCAATCCGCTTAGTCCATGCAGATAGATTGAGCCTTGTTTTCTCGCATGATCGCCAAACTCCATGACCAGATGTGAAATACCCGCAAACGCTTTAAGATATCGGTTCGGCGCTACCTCATAATACCTCTCCAACTCGTCATCAGGATCGTGGGATACCAAAGCATTGTAGATCCGATGGGCATGCATAGAGATTTCATGTCCAGAAGTCTCCGCCCCCTCGTACAAAGCTTCCTCTACCATTCCATGCTGCTGATAGTGATGACGGACGGAGGAGAACAATTCAACCGATTGGATAAGTATTTTTCGTTCCAGTCGGTTAATGAACATCTCAATGAGCATATTGTTAATAACCGTTGCTACGAGAATAACAATGATAATAAACCCCAAGTCCGGATGACTCCATATAAGAAGCATGGCGGTTAACCCGATCGTGCCGGTTATCGCCAAGGCTAGCCTCACTGTTTCAAACCGGAGTGATATTTCGTCGTAAGGATGCATGATCGCGATCCGCTGTCTGATCCGTTTAAGATAGGCTTTGATTAGCGGGAGCTTCATCCCATACATATAGGCCAATTGAAACCATTGCCGGTACATCCCCCGCAAGGATCTCACCTCGCCCGCATCCACCTTGACGGGAGTTACCTCACGATCCCCTCGTCTCCTGTTCATCCACGACATGATACCGAATGTGATGGAAAACAGTGCCAGAGATATGATTAAAATCAGTATTAACACATCTTTAGAGGTCACTTTTGTTCCCCCCAACCCGAAGCCAGAAACACTCTGAATTCTTCGGCATCTTCCGGATGCATCTGCTCGGACATTTCACGAACACTGCTTTCGGATAACTTGGCGGCAGCGATATAGGCACCGTCCCGGTATTCAATTACATTACGGGATACGAAATAACTTAATTCGTTCAATCTCCGCATATGTTCTGCACTTAGCTGAAAATACTCCTCCATGCTGCTCTTCCAGCGTTTTTCCGAAGTTCCCTCGAATGGTGGCAGGGATCCCTTCTCAACCGGGATGCACTCTGTAATACGCTCTATGTAACGGTTACCGTCAGCGTCTCTTCTAAGATGAATATCAAAGTTGATCACGCTGACCACCTGCTGCTCAGCAATATGCTCTTGCCTGAAAACGCCGCTCTTGAGCAAGGAGTTGCGCAAGGATTGTACAAGGTCTTTGAATGTCTTGGCATGATGGGTAAACACGGTAAACAAACTTGCCACTTGAGACATCTGTATCATCCATGACGCAACCTCGTCACTGGCAACCTCACCAAGAATATTAACGGTACCGTCCGTTTTCTTCTGCAGATCCAGACCTGCCTGCCCACTAATATGCTCGGTTTCCCTGAAGCTGAGAATATTCCTGCGGCTGTAGATTTTCCTTAAATGCAGCTCAAAGGCCATCTCCTGAACCCGAAGAGTATAAGACGCATAAATATGACCCACCATCGCCATGAGCAGCGTTGTTTTTCCGGATCCCTGAGCACCGGTGATTGCCGTAATCCGGCTGCCTTTCATTAAATACCTCAACAAACCGATCACCAATTCGGAGCCGTTTCCCGTAATTAACTGATCCAGCGAAGCCTTGGGCAGATCAAACTTGCGGACAAAGAACGCCCAGGACTCGGCAAATGGGGGCCGGACCACAACGACCCTGGAGCCATCCTTCATTTCATTCACTTTATAACCGCTAGCTTCTGAAAGCTGCCCAGGATGATTGTATTTGTATATGTTTTGACATACCCTCTTAAGTTCCAGCATCGAACCAAATGATAAAAAAGCTAGATGCAGCGACACCCCTCGATAAAAAATCCACACACTCTCACAGCCTGTTGCTGGCGATTCGGGATGCGAAAAACTTAGCCCCAAAAACTCATCCTCGGAGTGAAAAATATCCTGCCCGCTGTCACGATTAACAGGAATGCCACTAACGCCGCCACTGATCCCGTCAATCCGTTGATCCCTGATTTCATCCACAACGGAAAAGCCTTTGTACTGCTGATATATGCGCTGAACGACGATGTCCAGCTTCTCCGGAAACAAGAGCGGACGCTGCTCTGACTCATAGATATATGCGATGTCTTCCGCGGTAACCGCATAGACGCTGCCCTCTCCATAACCTGGAATCACGCGCGGCTCTGCTAGATCATACGTTTCAAGAAGTACGGATAGAGCATCCTCTCCGTGCCTCTGCTTATACAGGTATAATATGATCTCGAATTGATCCTGGGCTGTTAACTCGGTCAGGTTTTCGAACGGAATGGCTGCATGAATGTTGGACTCGTTCAAACCTAGGTCTCTTACCAGGAGCTGCTTTAAAAAATCCTTTACATACGCCTTATCCAGCACATCTCCGGAAACGCAGCCCTTGAGGGCACTTCTCAATTCGCTTCGCTTGTTCAGCCTGCGGCGATACTCCTCTTCGTGCAACCCTAAATCAGACAACTGACTGTGCGTCAGCTGATGAAGGCTTTCTTTAACAAACGCAGTCATAGCTTCAAGAGAATAGGGGTCCGATCCCCGCGAAATCGTAGCCACCGGTTTTCGGGTATCCAAATAACGCAGATATACAAACAGCAATACAAACAAAATCATGACGATGATCCATATCGTATTCAAGGAATTACCCAAGAGCATGCAGGCCTCCCAGTTTCGAACCGCCAGCAGGAAGACCAAGCTGTTCAGCCACGGCATCCGCCAGATTACGAACCGCATTATACAGTGAGCTCATGCGTTTCAGGTCAGCGCCTCCCCGGCTTCGCTGCATGTAGGGCATAACTGAGCGCATATTCCATGCATCCGTCATTCCGGAACAATACGGAACACCGAGTACCGTCGTCTTGATGCCAAAGCGGCGCTTGATATTTTGCAGTGTACAATGGCTATCCCGGTCGTATTTGCCGACGATATACAAGCATGCCTTGTCACTCACTTCTGGAGGCAACCTCTCCTGTTCAATCGCACTCTCCAGGATATGTAAATTCTGATTCAAACCAACTACGATTAAGTCAGCCGCTTGAAGTATCGCCCGATCTGCCGCACCAGGAACTCCATTTCCTGCATCGGCTACCCTGATGTCGTAACTTCGCTTGGAGGACTCCATAACTCTGGTCATAAGTTCTGCCTGTTTCCTGTCCTCCGCATTTCCTGTTGTATGTATAGCATCGGCAGACATCGGTTTCGGTCCACATAAAAGATCGAGCCGATCAGACAGGAGCGGCAAGGTATAATTGCGTACATTCTCTGGGCTCAGACGCCCGCTTGCACGAAGCCGTTCCAAGGCATCCATTCCGGTATCTTGAAATGCCGTCATATAATCTAATGCTTCCTGTTTATAGGTAAAGGCTTGCTCCACTCGTTCCCCTGCATGTCCACCATGGGCGAGGAGCACTTTAACCTGATATTCAAGCGCCAATACGATAGGTAAGCTCGAAGCCAACATCGTACTGCCACTGCCGCTCTTCAAGGGACTCCATACAGCAATCAGACTCATGCATGCCTCCTTCCTGCTTGCCGAAGCGCCCGGCGAATATGCCGCTGCTCCATTTCCGTTAAAAGGCGGAGAAGTTCGGTAAGCGATCGTTTATACTGTCTGGACAATGGCTTGATGCCCAATCTTCCTGCATGTTCATTTTTTATTTTCAAGGCGAAAAACAATTCATCCCATGGCATTTTCACGGGAGGACCCAGCCACTGAATCCGGCTGTCTTCCAGATAGCCTTCAATGTAGGTTTCATCCATCAAATCTTCAATGACCTGAACATATACCCGGTGGAACGGCGGTAGCGGAGCATCTGTTCTTGAAGCTCTCAGTTCATCAAGCAAGGCCGTACTCTTACGCAGTCCTGTTACCTCAAACCCGCTAACCCAAACATGGGCATCTGCTGTATCCCACTGCATCTTGTCCAGGAATTCCGTCTTCTCCACGTCCATGACGATATAGTCATATTTCTTCTCGTCTGTTTCCTCCAAATAGTCCATCAGCGACGTATAGTTCTCAAATCCGGTTGCCACGTCGAATCCGGCAAACTCCATAACCGGCAGCTGTGGATGTATCACGCCTATGCAATGTTTGTACTTCGCATCAATCGCACCATCCACGAGCAGTACTCTATTGTCTCCATTGGCTAATATTTTGCACATAAAGAGAAGCATGTCGCTCTTATCACAGATGCCTGTAAATATCCACGTCTTCACTTTGATTACACTCCTTCACATACCATCTGTTCTTCGGGGTTCGCCTTGTCTTACTAAGGACTTGAGAATATCAACTCCGCTTCTTGTAATTCCCTATCACTGCTATTCTGGGATTCTGGCGAGCCGGATGATCCCAAAATCTGCTCTGCTTCTGAATCCCGCTCTTCACGAAGCGGAGTCCCTGTATTTGTCTCATCGTCAGAACGGATGTCAGCGTTATTCCATTCCGTATCCGTTGAAGATTTTGCTTGGGGGCTTATGTTGGACGCAGGACTCCAGTAGTCCGGACTCCTTGCACCGCTAGCAAAGATCGAGTTATGATGCATGTCAGATACCTGAGCCTGCTGATTCGGTTGAAGCTTCTTTAAATCCTCTTCCAGCGTGTTTCGCAGCGTAACCTCGAAAAACTTCTCAGCTTTCTTCACAATATTCGGGTTGCTTGTAATCAGCTTCGTTACTTCAGCGTTCGGAGGATAGTTAGGAATCGCTCTATCTTGCAGCTCCGGCTCTACATAGGTGAGTGCATAAAGCGTTGCATCATGCAGATAAGCATCCACCAAAGCGCTGGAAAGCAATAAAATCTCCTGTTCGCTTAACGTCGTCCAGAACGCCGGATTTTGAAGCTTGTCGATCTTCTTTTTGGATAAAATGATATAATCCTGTCCGGTAGGAAATTGAACCCTTACATCGATCACATCCCCTTGGCGTAAATTGCTTGGCAGATATACGGACTTCATCTCCCGATGACGGAGATCAGACGGTGTCGGCTCTTCTTCAAAGAGCATCGAGCGGGTAATCGGTGTTCCCTGCAGCAGCTCGATCTTAGCCCCCTTCCCTGCGATCTCTTCCTTGACCGAGAACAGATTGCCGGAAGAACCGTCATCAGGCAAACGCACTTCCTTAATATCCTTTGCATCTATGAAATGACCAGGCGGAATATCTTTTAACGGAACCCATGCAACCTTCATTGAATTGAGCTGCTGCAGCTGTGTCTCTTCAAGCTCCGTGATTCGCTGCTCGTATTTAGTACGCTCTACATTCTGCTGCTCTTTATAACCGTGCACATAATACATCATTGTACCAGCACATACGGCACCCGTTACGGCTGCGCCGGCAAGTCCAGCAAATATCAGTTTGCGGCTGCGCCTCCTGATAATCGGCATTGCTTCATCTCCTTCAGTTCAAATGCGGTTAATTCTTTAGAAACCTGAATCTTCGCTTCCTTTCTGCCGGCGGCAAGTAGTCCTGAAATAACTGTGCAAATGCCTCCCTGCTGCTGTCCGGTACTTCAAACGGATCCAATTGCAGGGGTAAAGAATAAACTTTATTCGTTCCTAGCGTTCTTCTCATTTCTTGAATTGTTTCTTCTCCTGCAAGAGGCAGTGCATAGATCCTTGCCGCCTGTGGGTGTCTTAACAGCATCCGGGCCAGCGTCACCACATCATGCTGTCGCCACTCCGCTCCTGATCCGATAACGATAGGCAGATCAGCCCGAAGGAACTCCTCAAGCCGTTCGCTGTCCCGGTATGCTCCCAAATCCAACACAACTGCATCGTAGCTGCCTCCGAGCAGCGAAATAACTTCCGTTCTGGCCGTTTGCCGCCAGAAATGAATCCCGTTGATTTCGAATTTTCGGATAGATCCCAGCTTCCCGCCCTCGGCAATTTCCTGAATCCGGGTAAAGGCGGTGGATTTTGCGCTCATTTCCACGATCGCTACCTTCCCGTACCTTGATGCCAAGTAATGACCAAATGCGATACAGCTATGCGTTGTTCCTACACCGGACGATGTCCCCAATACGGCCGTCACAAGCGTCCCGGCTAGCGTGTTGGACTGAACACCCGCAATATTCGCAGTAATCGACTGCTGCCTGTTTAGTGCTGAACGAACCTCTACTGTGGATTGATATCGGTGCTCCGGAGCATACTGCAGCAGCTTTCGGATAACGGGCACAAGCTCTCTTGGTAAATCGCCACGAATATGTCGCTCCACGCCCGTTATCCATTCACTGAATTTGCCTCCGGTTGAGAGATAAAGCAGAAGCGCACCAAGTCCATACAGGTCCGATCTCGCATCGCTTTGCCTTCCTCCGTATTGCTCCGGCGCTGCAAATCCAACCGTGCCTAGCTTGACCGTATCCTCGCCACTCTCCTGTTTATAACTTCTCGCGATTCCAAAATCGATGAGTCTAACCTCCAGCTGATCGGTCAGCATAATGTTCGATGGCTTTAAATCTCGGAATATAACCTGAGGTTCGTGATTATGGAGATACTCCAGAACATCCAGCAATTGCTCGATCAGTTCCATAATGAAGTCCGGATTCACATTTCCCCGATATCCTCGGAAGTACTTCTCCAATGTCATGCCCTGAATATAATCCATAACTAAATAGGTGTAGCCGGTATCCTGAACATGAAAAAAATCGACAATACGGGGCAGCCGCGGGTGACTGAGTTTAATCAGAAGCTGTGCCTCATCCTGAACGGCGCGCTGCATACCGGGTTCAGACAAGCTCTCTTTCACTGCCCATTTCTTCCCGGGCAGTTTCTGATCCTCGGCTAGATATACACAGCTCATGCCCCCTTCACCAATCACGCGGTCAATCACGTAACGCTCGCCCAACACTTCCCCATGTACCAATCTGCAAGGCTGATTCATGTCAACGCCCTCTCCTCTGACTTACAAGCACAACAAAAAAAAGGAAAGCACTCCGCCTCATCACTGAATTGTGATGAATAGCGGGATGCTTTCCCTAATGTTGTCGTTGGTTAATTTTGGAATCATTATAGAACAAGTTACATTCACTTGTAAAGACTTTTTTAATACTTAATCATATATAGCGTAATCTCGTCCCGATTATGGAACAGCTGCTTCGCTCCCTGAATCTGCATTCTGGACTCTTCAAACACCGACATGATTTCTTTTACCAGCGCCATCGGTTTCTTAGTCAGCAGCTTCACCGTAATGACAGCAGTACCTCCCGTTTGAAGGCTGTGCAGCAGCCCGGTCACCATTCTGGCCATTTGTTTAGGACTCCAGCTCATATCACACACCAACAAGTCAAACTCAGAATCTCTAAATGATACGTCCGCTGCATTCTTGTGAATCACGCGGAGGTTTTTATGACCATCGAGTGATGGATGCATTTTTGCCGGATCAACTGCCGTAACTTGCAGGCCGCGCTCCAATAGAAAGGATGTCCATCCGCCAGGCGCTGCTCCGATATCAACTGCCTTGCGGAAGGAATCAAACGGAATCCCGAACTGTTTCTCCGCCTCAAGGAGCTTGAATTTGGCTCTTGAGATTTGTCCCTCTTCCCGTTGAAAGCGGACGGCGCCTCCGTTCCAATCCGACAGGTTGTCCTCCGGCCGCGACACGCCAACATACCAGACGCTGTCAGCAGCGAATAGTGAAATAATCCACTCCGGTGCCTGAACCGTGTATTCAATTTCTAGCGCAGTCAAGCGATGCTGTAATTCATCTCGAAGCGCCGCCGGGTTTTCCTTCCACGAGCTGTTCTCCGTCTTTCGGATCTGGATGGATACGCGGCTGCTGCCGATCTCCTCCTGCTTCATGACATGCTCAACGACCGCATGCAATGACTCGGCAGCGGTATCGGCCGCTACCTCCAGATGTACCGGAAACAAATGCCGCAGAAAAATTGGCGGGGAAGACGTAATTAGCCGCTTCGCCTCCTCTTCGGAACTGCCGAGTGTCGCCAAAAACACCTCGCCCGGCATCATCATCGTGCTCTTTAAACTGCCAAACATCCGGCGCAGCTCTTCTTGGGCGTAGGGAGCAAAACCATGGTTTGCTGTGCATACCCACTTGCTGTGAAAATCCCGGTGATTTTGCTTCTGTTCCTCATGCTCTTGCATCACATTTAATTCATCCAAACGGATTAACCTCCAGAAATAACTTTGATCCAGGGACGTCCGCCATCCCATTCCAGCTGAGCGTCGATATCATAAGTTTGTTTGATAAGTACATGGTTTAATACTTCTTCTTTTGTTCCCGCACCCGTTAAGCGGCCGTCTTTCATGAGCGCCACATGAGTAAATAAAGGGACAATCTCCTCGATATGATGCGTGACGTACACAACCGTAATTTCGCGCTGCCTCAGGTTGTGAATCTCCTGCAGCATCTTCTCCCGTTCATACAAATCCAGGCCGGCACAAGGCTCATCCATAATCAGAATCTTCGGATCGGCCATGAGGGAGCGTGCCAACATCACCTTTTTCCGTTCACCTTGGGACAATGTCCCGAGAGGCTGCTCCGCCAGATGGCCGAAATTCATTTCGTTCAGCAGGGAATAGGCTAGATTCCTGGCCTCTTCCGGAATGTCCTGGTAGAAGCGCAAAAAGGCATACGCCCCTGTTGCCACAACCTCCCAGACTGGGTCGCTCAGGGTCAATTTCTCTAATAATGACTGGCTAATATAGCCAATGGACTTCCGGGCCTCCCGAACGTCGCATTGTCCGTAAACATGACCCAGGACCTCAACACGCCCACGGGAAGGAAACATATATCCTGTCATCATTTCCAGCAGCGTCGTTTTGCCTGATCCATTCCTGCCCAAAATGGCCCAGTTCTGTCCCGGCTTCATCTCGATACTAACATCATCCAGAATATGACGGCTCCCTCTGACGAGCGACACATGCTGTAACGAAATCACGGCCTCACACTCCTAACAAAACTTACGATATCCTGCACGGAACCCATCCGGTACAGCACCTCCGGCGCGGCGAGGGGACTCGACTGAATAGCCAGCAATGCAGGAACGCTGCGAATTTGATACCGTTCCACAATGCCCGGTAGAAAGTTAACATCGGCTTCGAGCAGCTGTACATCCGGCACCACATGTTCCACAATGTCGATCATCTTACGCGCAGCGGCACATGTGCCGCAAAATGGCGTATGTAAAAATACGATGACAGGCTCTGCATTCGCATCTCGTTTCGTCAGGCGCTCGTGCCATTCAAGCCTCTCTGTCAATTCACGCTGTGTAACCTCAATCATCTTGAACCCTGGGCGACTTCCCGCAGAACGGATTCCGGCATCGGCCCATTGTGAACCTGGACGCTTTCCGGCATGTGCTCATAGAGCAGCTCATACATTTTTCTTCTGCCCGACGGGCTTGAGGTATGCAAGTATATTTCCCTGGCCTGCAGGTTTTCGGCGATCATGGCTGCAACCACCTCGCCGCCGTTCATCTGGCCGTGCCCCAATTCAAAATCAAGCGACAGAACATCCACTTCGCATTCACGGAGCATCAACAAGCACTCTTCCCCGTTTCGAGCCAGCGCAAATCCTTTCGGATTGGGGCGCCAGTCGTCTAAATACAGATGAATCATTTTACTCTCTCCCTTAATCAGGACCAGGACAGCACCTTAGCGATGTCTTCCCGATGTGTGCCGTCAGCCCCTTTTTCACTTTCCAGAACAAATGCCTTGCCCGCAAGTTCCGGTGCCAGAACCAAACGCTTCAAGGCTTCTGTGCCTATCATACCTTGTCCGATGCGGGCGTGGCGATCTTTTCTTGAACCGGCCCCATATTTCGAATCGTTCAGATGAACGGCAACGGTGGATTCCCAATAGGCTAGCTCCTTGCCTCTGGCAAGGAGCTCATCCGTATTCGAAATGTCCCAGCCTCCGGCAGCAAACAAGTGGCAGGTATCCAGGCAAAAGCCTATTTTTTCCGGATCATCAGCAAGCTGTCTAACCTTCACACTCTCTTCAAGCGTCATCCCCATGGACCCATGGTCTCCCGCCTGATTCTCGATCAGCAGCTTGGCCCTTCCCGTCCAGGAAGCCAACACATCATTCAAACAGCGAATAATATTCTGATACCCTTCAAGGATATCCTGGCTCTTGAGATGCCCAAAATGAACCACAATACCCAGCGATCCGCAAGCCTCGGCAATCATGAGATCATTCTTAAGGGAATCTACGGTCAACTGGTAAAACTCTTCTCCCCGCGTTAAGCCAACCGCCATATTCGTCGGATATGGTGTGTGCGCGATCGAAACGAGTCCTTGTTCCTGACAAAACTTTGAGCATGCGGCGGCATTGCGGACATCCGGCGTCTTCAAATGAAGACTGCGCGGATTTTTCGGGAAATACTGATAGGCGAGTGAACCGATGCCGGCTGCGTGCTGAGCTGCTGCGAGAAATCCGCCTCGTGTGCTGACATGACTTCCAATCCGGACTTTAGACTTCATGCTGACAATTTGGACAAAAGAACACTTTGCGCGAGGTATGCTCCGCCTTCACGATCGGCGTGCCGCAGCGAACACAGGGCTCTCCTTCGCGATCGTAAACTTTACACTCGTCGTTATAAGCTCCCGTCAGAGTATCCCCTTCCTGAAACGGCATTTCCATATATCCGCCGCCATCCGTCGCCTCGTGCATCACTTTAACGGCACTCTCGTATAACTGCTCTAAAGACTGCTCCGATAAATCCTGAATTTTGGACAGCGGGTGAATGTGAGCATCAAAGGCAATCTCATCCGCATAACAGTTGCCAATTCCGGCGACAACCTGCTGATTAACCAGCGTTGTTTTTAAAGCGCCCCGCCGTTTTCCAATCCGTTCAACGAAGCGCGCTTTGGTCATTCGCCGATCCAGAAGTTCAGGACCAAGCTCTTTAAGCGCATTTTCCGTTTCTCTGGCTGTTAAGAAATGCAAGTAACCCAGACGCAAACCGATAAAATACAGCACCTGTTCACCAAATGTGATCTCGACCTGGGTTGACCTTGAGGGACGCTCCTCATCCCTATGCCCTAAATACAAAATGCCGCCCAGCATGAGGTGAAGCAGCAATCTGCCTCCGTTATGCAGATGGAATATGAGGTGTTTGCCTCTACGCTCCACAAAAATGACCTTGCTTCCCTTTAACTCGGAAGTAAACTCGTCAACCGTCACATTCAGTGATTTTTCACGGTTCACGACAACATTCGTGATCGGCACATTCAAAATGCTCTGCGATAACAATCTTCGGTAATTTTCCATTTCCGGCAGTTCCGGCATCATTCATCTTCCCTTTCGTCAATCACAAAAGTTAATGTACACTTTCGCTCATTATGAGCACAGCAGGTTTATCACTTCGCTCAAATCTCGGCAAATAAAGTCCGGTGTGACACCCGTGGCTTCCATATGTGCCTCCATATTCAGATCGGTCGTGATTCCGGTCATAACGAGCACCGTCTTACAGCCGGCATGCGCGCCGGCCGCGATATCCGTACGTATATTATCTCCGATTACATAAGTGTCCTCCGGGGCCAAACCGAGACGATCCGAAGCAAATTTCATTAAAATCGAGGACGGCTTTCCGATGACCGTCGGTTTCACTCCGGAAGCGGCTTCGATCGCAGCACCCAGCGAACCTGCACCTGGCATCAAGCCGGTATCTGATGGAAGCTGCAAATCCGGATTGGTCAATATCGACACGGCTCCCTCCTGAATCCAGCGAACGGCACGGGTTAACTTCTCGTAATCGAACGAACGGTCGATTCCTTGAATCACATATTTAGGGGACTGCTCCACGATATTTAGACCCGCAGACAAGAGGGCTTCACGGAGCCCCACTTCTCCCAGCATCGCCACTTTGGCACCCGGTGACTTCTCCGCGATATATTTAGCTGCAGCCAGGGAAGAGGTGCAGACTTCCTCCGGCAAGGCAGGTATCCCCATCTCCAGCAGATGCGCCGCAACCTGCTCGGGTGTTCGTGATGAATTATTCGTTACATACAGAAACGGAATCTGCAATTCCTTCAGCCGTTCGATGAGAAGGTCTGCCCCCTCAATTCGATAACGGCCATGATAAAGCGTTCCATCCAGGTCAATCAGTAATCCTTTTGGTTTTGGTTTTTCCATGAATTGATAGCACCTTCTTTATTTCTTTCCTTCACGCCATAAATGATTCATCGGCTAAAGTATGAGCTTTCTCGGCATCGCTGTGATCGTCATTCATCGTCATATATCGGTATAAATATGTATAACCTCGGTTCATACACTACCCTGAAGCATACTTACGTAGAAACCCCAGTTAGTATTATTGTAAAGAAGGCTACTTCCGGTTGCAAGGCTCATGGCTAGTACTTCAGCCCGGGAGCTAATCAGTCGAAAGAAATCGAAGAGTGTCCAAGCATTAGTGATTATCAACCGGTTTGTCATTTCCTGCGCTTTCCCGGAAAATAATTCACTCCATCACTCGATATTTCCCTGTAAATAGCAGCAGCTCTATTGGCTTATGATTTGCGCTGGATTGGGTACAATCCGAAATCCTCTGCCAAGCGTGTATTCTCAAAAATCTCCTGCGCTTCCTTGAGCAGCGGCTGCAAATGCTCCATATCCTTATACCGGGAGCTAAAATGGGTCAGGAACAGCGTTCTTACTCCAGCCCGTTTCGCTGCTTCCGCCGCCTGTTTAGCCGTACTGTGATAGTATTCGTGCGCGAGCTCCGACAGATCCTCCATGAAAGTGGCTTCATGGACCAAAAGATCGGCGTCTTTGGCCAGAGTCTCCACTCCAGGGCATGGCCTTGTATCCCCGAGGATCGTGACCACTCTCCCTTTTTTCGGTGTCAGGAGCACCTCAGAGGCATGAATCCATCGGCCGTCGCCGAGTTCTACGCTTTCCCCTCTTTTCAGTTTGCCATAAAGCGGCCCTGGCTTAAGTCCATAGTCCGCCAACCGTTTCAGGTCCAGGCTGCCGGGAAGATCCTTCTCCACGATACGGTAGCCATAACTCTCGGCCCTGTGATCCAGCTTTGCCGATTCCACGAGGAAGTTATCGTCCTCAAACAGCACGCCTCCGGTATGTTCAATGACCTCCATCGTATAAGGAACGCGCGATTGGCTAATGTTCAGCGCAGTTTCAATGAAGGCCTTAATACCAGGGGGGCCATATATCGTCAGGGGTGAAGTTACCCCTTGGGCACCGCGGCTGGACAGCAAACCCGGTAAACCGAATACATGATCACCATGCATATGGGTGATGAATACCTTTTCAAGCTTGGACAGCTTGAGCGGGGACTTCAATATTTGATGCTGCGTACCTTCTCCACAATCAAACAGCCACAGACTTCTTCGTTCTTCCAGCATACGCAGTGCAATCGAGGTTACGTTACGCTGCAGCGTAGGAACCCCCGCATTTGTTCCTAGAAAATAGAGTTCCATCCCTCTTCTCCCCTTTCGGTTGTAAACCGGAGAAATCCCCCGAAACATTCGGAGGATTTCAAACCGGCTGTACCGGTATTCAAATGTTAAGCTTTATCTACGTTAAAATAATGAGCTTCCGGATGACTGAACACCATGGCGGATACCGATGCCTCAGGTTCCATCATGAAACCTTCGGTAAGATGAACGCCAATATCTTCTGGCTGCATCAATTTAAATAACGGTTCCTGATCCTCCAGATCCGGACAGGCCGGATACCCGAAAGATACGCGAATGCCTTGGTATCTCGCACCCAAGCGCTGTTTCATCGTCATGTCTGCCGGATCGGGGTATCCCCACGAATCCCGCATCATATGGTGAATCCGCTCCGCCAGCCCTTCTGCCGTTTCCAGTGCGACCGATTGAAGCGCGTGGGAGCGCAAATAGTCACCCTTGTCCTTCCATTCCCCGGACAATTTTCCGACGCCATGGCCGGCTGTAACGACAAGGAACCCAACGTAATCCATAACCCCGCTATCTATGGATTTCAGGAAATCCGCCAAGCACAGGTACGGCTCAACCTGTTGTCTTGGAAACGTAAAGGTATGCAATACTTTTGTTGTATCTTTTGGATCGTATATGAGAATATCATTTCCTCTTGACTGTGCCGGGAAGAAACGGTACATTGCGTGCGCCTGTATGATCCCCGATTGAACGGCCTCTTCCAGAATACCATCAACGGTTTCCTTAAGCGATACCGCCTTCGGGTCATTGGCTTTCAGCAGCTGTTCCACTGAGCCTTTCAGGCCTAAATGATGTCCTAACAGCATCTGCATGTTGATATAAGGCAGAATGTGCGAAATCGGATAATTCCGGAGCACATGCCGCTCCATATCCGGCGGTAAATATACAGGAGCATCGGTCGAAATTTTGGATCGCAGTCCTTCTGACAGCTTCGGCATCACTTTAACCACTTGCGGAGCGGCAGCATCAGCTTCCTGCTCTGCCTTAATCTCTTCCGCTATTCTCGTCCGCTGCACCGGATCGCTGAGCTGGTTGGCCAACGCAAGACCATCCATGGCGTCCTTGGCATAGAGCACCATGCCGTCATACTCGGGACGAATGCGGGTCTTCGTGAATTTCCGTGTCAGAGCCGCCCCCCCTACCATGATCGGAACGCTAATGCCTGCGTTTTTCAAATCCTGGGCGGTGGATACCATCTGTTGGGCCGACTTCACCAGCAAACCGGACAAGCCGATGGCATCAGGCTGCTCACGGCGGTATGCCTCGATAATTTGCTCCGGTGGTACTTTTATACCCAAATTAATGATTTGATAACCATTGTTGGACAAGATGATCTCCACCAGATTTTTACCGATATCGTGCACGTCCCCCTTCACGGTGGCAAGCATGATTTTCCCTTTGACCGACGTCTCGTTTTTCTCCATAAAGGATTCCAGATACGCTACGGAGGCCTTCATTACTTCGGCACTTTGCAGCACCTCCGCGACAATCAGTTCATTGTTGTTGAACAAACGTCCAACCTCGGTCATCCCGGCCATCAGTGGTCCATTAATGATCTCGAGCGCGCCATATTTGGTCAATGCTATATCTAAGTCCGGAATGAGGCCTTCCTTAGAACCTTCCACTACATAGGATGCTAGTCGCTCCTCGAGTGTCAGATTGGATACCTTAACCTTCTTCTCTATCTTTTTATCCCGGAATGCCGCGACAAAAGCCGCCAACGTCTCATCATTGGTTCTGTAAATCAGATCCTCGGCCAGGCGACGCTCTTCTTCGGGAATGGATGCATAACGCTCCAGCTTCTCGGTATTTACGATTGCGTAGTCCAATCCGGCTTTTGTGCACTCATACAGATACACGGAGTTCAGGACTTCACGGCCCGCTTCCGGCAATCCGAAGGAAACGTTACTGATTCCGAGAATCGTATGCACTTTTGGCATGGCTTCTTTTATTATGCGGATGCCTTCAATCGTTTCCTTGGCTGATCCGATATACTGCTCGTCCCCTGTACCTACCGGGAATACAAGCGTGTCGAAAATAATGTCCTCCGGCGAAACGCCATATTTGTTGACCAACAGATCATAAGAACGCTGGGCCACCTTCAGCTTGTCGTCACGATGGATTGCCTGACCGGTCTCATCAATGGTTCCTACGACAACCGCGGCACCGTATTTATGCACCAACGGGATCACATGCTCAAATTTCTCTTCACCGTCTTCAAGGTTAATGGAGTTAATAATCGCTTTCCCTTGCGAATATTGCAGCGCCAGGTCAATAACAGCCGGATCCGTGGTATCGATCATGAGCGGCACTTTAACCTTTTTAACTACTAGCTCCAGGAACTTAATCATGTCTTCCGATTCTTCACGATCCGGATCCTGTACGCAAACATCAATGACATGCGCACCATTCTTGACCTGGGCACGAGCGATCTCGGAGGCTTCCTCATATTTACCTTCTACAATTAAACGCTTAAACTTTCTGGAACCCAGAACATTCGTTCTCTCCCCTACCATATAAGGTCGGTTTTCCTGCTCAATATATACCGGCTCGATACCGGATAATGCCGGCAAATGCCCACCATCCAGCGGTCGCGGGGAGAAGCCATCCATCGTTTGTTTTAAAGCGCGAATATGGTCGGGTGTTGTCCCACAGCATCCGCCGGCGATGTTGAGCCAGCCTTTTTCAGCAAAAGCCCCCATCTTTTGAGCCAACGATTCAGGGGATTCATGGTACTGCCCGTTCTCGTCTGGGAGACCCGCGTTAGGATAACAGCTGATGGCACTTCTCGACATTTCGGATAAGGAGCGAATATGGTCACGCATGAATTCCGGGCCCGTTGCACAGTTAAGGCCAATCGATACGGGATTCAGATGCTCCAAAGAAATGTAGAATGCTTCTATATTTTGTCCGGCCAGCGTCGTTCCCATCGGTTCGATCGTACCGGATATCATAATTGGAAGCGTGACGCCCGTTTTATCAAACGCTTGGCGAATCCCAATGCTCCCGGCCTTCACGTTTAATGTATCCTGCGATGTTTCGAGCAGAAGCGCATCAACCCCGCCTTCAATCAAAGCAACGGCTTGCTCCTCGTAGCTCTCGATCAATTCGGCAAAGGTCACACCACCGGTAACCGATAACGTCTTGGTTGTCGGACCCATGGCTCCTACCACATAGCGCGGGTTGTCCGGCGTGGAATATTTTTCAACCGCTGCGCGGGCCAAGTGAGCCGCTTTCAGGTTGATTTCCCGGGCAAGCTCAGGAATATCGTATTCAGCAAGCACAACGGAGGTTGCGCCAAACGTATTGGTTTCGATCAGGTCAGCACCTGCTTCAAGATATTGTTCATGTATTTTTTGAATGACATCCGGTCGATGAATGACCAGCATTTCATTACAGCCATCAAGGTCCGGGCCGCCAAAATCTTCAGCTGAGAGGTCCTCCTGCTGGATCATTGTGCCCATGGCACCATCAAGAATTAATATTCGTTCTTTAAGTACTTCTTGTAAGCTAGGCTTGTTCAACTCATAAACCTCCCCCGAAAACGTTAAATCTTAGTGTATCAGAATATTTTTCAATAGAAAAGCCGAAATATTGCGTTGCAATGGGTACAAATCAACATTTGCAGATGACAAATGCTGTGAGGGGGGCTATAATACATATTAATCCAACGGGAGAAAGAGGGTTAAAGCTATGGCAGAGATTGTGATTCGCAACACGAACGAACGCATTACTGGAGAAGAAAATGTTCGGGAATTCCTGAGTAACCAAGAGGTTGTTTACGAGCACTGGAATATGGAAAAACTCCCGGCAGCGCTTCAAGAAAATTTCAAGCTTAGTGATGACGATAAGAAGCGCATTTTGGACATCTATGATGAAGAAATTCGTGACTTGGCTGCAAGACGCGGCTACAAAATTTGGGATGTCATCACACTTTCCGAATCCACGCCCAATATCGAGGACCTGCTGAAAAAATTCGAAGAGGTTCACACCCACGCGGAAGATGAAATCCGTGCGATTGTCGGCGGTAAAGGAATCTTCATTATTAAGGGCTCCGACGATGTCGGTTACTTTAATGTTGAGCTTGAACCAGGCGATGTCATTTCCGTACCGGAAAATACACCTCACTTCTTCACATTGATGGAGAACAAGCAGATCATCGCTGTTCGTCTTTTCATTGAAGAGAACGGCTGGGTTGCTACACCGGTAGAAGATCCTCAATTCCAATAAGCCTGCGGGCAGATTGAATAGGAAGACGAAATAAGGCAGCACATCGATCCGCCTTGCGGACCATGTGCTGCCTTATTTATTAGCGATGCTTTACTCCGTTACCTTCAGTTCCTTCAACGGCATGGAATGCTGTCCTCTCGCCGTGACATGGGAAACGATGCGATAGGTTCCAGCCTCATCGAAGGTTTTCTCCATTTTGTAAACCCCGTCTTGATCATGCTTAACCGGTACCTTCGCCTGAACGCCTCCGCCTTCCAGCGTGACTTCAAATTCCACATTGTTCGCATCTTCCACCGGACTGCCGGCTTGCGTCACCTTCGCTTCGATCAGCACCTTCTCGCCAGCCTTAATACTCTCCGGCGTCAGAGACAGCTCGACTATGATGGGTTCCGCCATCACATCTTCTCCAGATTCCGCTTTGCTGTCATTACATGCGGCAAGCGCAACCGCCATCAGCACCATGGCCGCAAGTAAGGCTATCTTTTTTCGGGTCATGCTCTACACCTCTTTTACAAAATAGGGCTATGTATGGTTCATTCAAGTAATGGTCATTACCAAACCTCGTTAAGTTACCTAATCCATTATATCGCATTATTCTTTTACTTCTATCTCATGCAGCTTACAATTGTGTGACGTTTATCATTGCCAAATGCACGGCTCAAGTCCAATTGTGTAACCAACAAAAAACAGCCCATAACCGCAGAATCTGCTGTTAGGGCTGTTCCTATGTACGATTGCGCACCCATTATTCGGGTGTGAGTTATTCATTGCGTAGTTTACAAGGATGCCACGATGGCATGCAGCTCCGATAAATGTTTGATCTCAAACTTCGGTTGAATGGACGGATCGTGAGGTCGGTTTACCCGATTGATCCAAACCGTATGCAGTCCTGCCGCATTCCCGCCTTTAATGTCTGTGGTCAGCTTATCTCCCACCATCACGGCTTGATCCGCCTCAACACCCAACAAGTCAAGAGCATGCTGGAAGATGGAAACATCCGGCTTCCCTTTGCCAAAATCACCGGAGATGATGATATGATCAAAATAAGGAACCAGTTCTGGAACACCGTCCAGCTTCTCCTGCTGCAGATCCGGACTTCCGTTCGTGAGAAGCAGCAGCTTTACATTTCCCTGTAATTCCTTCAGAACTTCAAACGTTTCTTCATATACATAGGGTCTTGTTCTGCGTTCAGCAGCGAATTGTGCAGCCAACGTTTCGGCCAATGTTTCATGATCAACGCCCAGGCGCTGAAGTCCGCGTCGCCATGATTCCTTGCGGTATACGGGTGCCAGCTCCTGCAGCTTTCTGAATTCAGGCTGTGATCCAGCCGTAAAATTAGCCCACAAGCCTTCGAAAGGGTTAATTCCGATCATTTTGGTAAAAGCAAAAGTATCATATGACTCATATAATGCTCTAGCTTCTTCCCGTACTGCGGCCAAAAGTGCTTTGGCATCAATGCCGGTCTCGTTCGCTCCGGCCTGGCATGTCACTTCAAACGCTTCTTCCACACTACGTTCATCCCACAATAACGTGTCGTCCAAATCAAACAAAACCGCAGCTATCGGCATGTCTCTCCCACTCCTCATATACACTGTGATCTATTCTATTTGTTAATTATGCTCAACTGGAATTTGATGAGTTTTTGCGAACTCTTCTAATCTTTCGCCCATCGCTTTCGTATCATAAAGATTCATCATACGCGAGAATACCCAGTTGCCTGCTTTCCCCTTGCCCTGGATCACGACGGAACCCGAAGCCAATTTGATCTTCTCGATATCCGATACAGCCAGTCGACGTTCCCGATTGAACTTCATGGTGGATACGGAAGCACGCTCAATCTTCAAATAAGGCTTGCGTAAGAAAATCATAAGCGCTAACAGAATGTACAAGCTGACACCTACCCAGTTCAGTACATCGTTGCTTCCACCTGCAGCCTCGGACGTCGCCGTTCCAAGAAGTGCATACACACCAGCCAATGCAACAAGCACTAACGGAAGTACATATTTACGTCCCTTAAATACATCATGCTTATCAGTAACGGCAGAGCCTTGGTACGAGGTCAGCCCCTGCTTCTTACGCTGCTTGTTGAGCTGTGACATATTTTTGTTGACTTTTCTTTCCCATGATCGTGACATATGGTTCCCCCTGGATTAAATTTCAATATATTACCAATCCATATAAACTTGGGGTAACCGTATTCGATTCCCGCGAATAATCGGCACCCCAAGTATTATAATTCTATCCTACTATCTGGTCATGAATCACTGGTTGTAGATCCATGTTCCAGTTGATCGACTAATGCTTTAATCGCGGGCCGCCTTTTTGTTCATTTTCATCAACCCATTCGATCGATTCCAGCTGTTGTCTAAAGTTACCTCGAATATTATTAAGGTATATTTCCCGAAGCTCTGCCCGTTCCTTGAGCTCTTCCGCGGTCAATCCCTCACTTTTCTGTTTTCTTGCTAGCACATTGATGCGTTCAACCAAAGTATCGATGTCCATGACTTCTCCTCCAATTCCGATATCATGTATAACTTAAACATGTGAAAAAGAGCTTGTCAAGGCAACTGCACCCTTGCAAACTCTGATTAATAACAAATATGAACATATGATGCCTATAAATGAGTCCTCTATGTCAAGAAATCAATAATCTTCTATTATAAACACGCTTATACTGCGTGAAATCACATCGTCAGGCAAACCTACAAATATGAAGCGAGAAATAGGGACATATATAAGGAAAGAGTTTCTCGTAGTGTCATCCCATTACCAGACCGGTAAAGACAACACCTCTCCTGCCTGTATATCCGGACCCTTCAATCCATTCATTCTTCGGATGCTATCCAGGTATACTCGCGTATCCATATCTGTCGGTTTATGAAGGGAAGCAATCCGCCACAAACTATCGCCATATTGAACAATAACCTGCTTCTCCCCCGTGGGTTTATCCATCCCCCCGGCAAAAACGGAATATGCCCCTGTCCAGCAGGATGCTACGATTAACAGAACGAATAAAAGCTTTATAAAAGGAATGGATGCCATTCTCGACTTCAATTGATCGATCCAAGTCTCGGAGGACTTCGTTTGCACTGGAACGTTCTCATAAATGCTACGGTATGTACTGTATTTCAACATGGAATCATCATCTCCCAAACAAGTGTTCTCTTATGGATTCATATTAACACGAACACTTGTTTGATTCAATACCAAAAAGAACATTTGTTCTATTTTTATTTAGAACTTATGTTTGTACGAACGGAAGTTCTATGTTATAATTTTCCCAAACGTTACTAAATGGGGTTGATACGGCATGTCGAAAATATCCAGCCGCCAGCTGGCGATCTTAGAGTTTATCCGCAACGAAGTTCGTAGCAAGGGTTACCCGCCTTCTGTCCGGGAAATCGGCGAGGCTGTCGGACTAGCTTCCAGTTCAACGGTCCATGGACATCTTGACCGCTTGGAGAAGAAAGGCCTCATTCGCCGTGACCCTACGAAACCAAGAGCAATCGAACTGCTTGGCCAAGAAGAGTCCGAAAGCGCAAGCCTGTTTACTCACACCATTGCCAGAGTGCCTGTTGTCGGAAAAGTCACTGCAGGTGTTCCTATTACAGCCATGGAGAACATTGAGGATTACTTCCCACTCCCACAGCATTATGTAGGCGACGATAAGGTGTTCATGTTGTCGGTTATTGGTGACAGTATGATCGAAGCTGGCATTCACAGCGGCGACTATGTCATTGTTCGCCAGCAGCAAACTGCAGACAATGGCGACATTGTCGTAGCGATGACAGAGGAAGACGAAGCAACTGTGAAGACCTTCTATAAGGAGAAGGATCATGTACGATTGCAACCGGAGAATCCTACCTACGAGCCACTGCGCCTGAACCATGTTACGATTCTCGGTAAAGTAATCGGACTCTTCCGGGATGTCCACTAATTTCATATATCTATCTATGAAGAATAGGTTACCTCCCTTAATTGGATGGTAACCTCTTTGCTTTTTCTATATAGATCACGAAGCTGTATCATAGCTAGTTTGCCTGCTCCATAATGCCTTGTTTAAGATCCAGTCGATACATCCGTTTGGGTTTATAATCCGGCGAACCTTCCCCACCCGGCCCCTCCGTGGACTCTAGAACAAGCTTATTATCTTTAACCATGGGAGTAGTACCTGGTCTATAATATGAAAAGTAGGATACCAAGGATTCATCCTGAAATCGGAGCTGGACGGCTTTACCCGTTTCATGCTCCACTGCGAACGCATAGATTTGTATACCATGACAGTCCCTATATTGCGGTGCGAGTATAAATACATCGGCAGCTTGAAACGGCAGACGAATCATATCAACCGGAGCAGATGTTGGTTGAATAAAAGTAAGATCCCCCAGCGTAGTTACTTCATTTGTAACTTGGTTAGTACTATACTGTACGCTGTAGTTTCCGGTAAACGACATATCCGTTTCGATACCGAAGCAGCTCGGTGCTCCCAATGTCGTTATTTTTTCCTGTCCAACTGCAATAACCCTTAACCTTCCTTCATCCGTTACGCCTTGTGCCCGGATTGTCTCTTCCGTACCAGGAGGTAAAGTCCCTGCTCTCTGTTGTTCCTCTCTGCCAAAAGGTAATTGAAAGGCAATTAAAATAATCAGAAGCATTAACCCTCCAGCAAATCCAACTTGTAAGTGCTTTCGACGTTTAGGCTTGCCGTCGGTGAAAATCACGGACCTATGCACGTTTTTTTTCATTTCAGATGTGAACTTTTCATCTGAAAAGGGAGCTTTTTTAGCCCGGGAATACCAATCTGGTTTATCCTCATTCATCGCCATTCTCCTTCAACAGGTTCTGTACTTTTTTCCTTGCCCGATACAGTCTTGATTTTACGGTACCCGCCGCTAGGTTAAGGAACTCCGCAATCTGATTTATTGACATCTCATAGTAAAGATCCAGGATCAACACCTCCCTGAACTTCCTGGGTAAGGTCATAATCATGGCCCATATTTCATTGGTATACTGCCCATCCAAATACTCTGCTTCCGCCGAGCGGCTTGAGGCATCTATGAGCAGCTTGTCCTTGAGGGTCACTTTCCGAAAGAAAAAAGTCTGTTTATATCGATACGCGGTATGTCTTGTAATTGTAAGCAGCCACGTTTTTAGCGTCGCCCGACCGCGAAAGGTATGTATGCCAAAATAAGCTTTAATAAACACCTCTTGAGCAATATCGTCAGCCAGTGCTTGCTGTTTGGTCAGAAAATAAGCGTAATTCCAGATATCATTTCCGTATAAGTTCATGATTTTATCCAGTGTCTGTGTGTCCATCACCGTCATCTGCTTCAAGTATTCCAGCTCCAACCGATTCACCTCGTCTAATTAGAGTCATGGAAGTGAGCAAAGGTTCCCTTTTTTCGAAAAATAAAAAAAGAATCTTCCCTTTTATGGAGGGCGATTCTGTATTGGCTGCATTCCTGAACGGTTCTCCAAAATCATCAACCAAAATCTATTGCCATTGCTACTAAACTAACGGAGCCTCATCCCAGGCCTGTTTAAATTGAGAACCAAATCTTCGAATGGATTCTATGTCGGCGGTTAACTGAAAATCCTGTTCCGATCCGTAAAAATGCAACTGATAGATTCCTTCTTGTTCCTTTGGCTCCCAGCTCAGCTGGTATAAATGTTTTTCGAAAGACATAAATAAACCATCTAATTTAAAACCATTTAAATACTCAAGCGGAAATTCAGCAGTTACCGAAATATAATTCCGGATTGTCAAATTCGTCCACCCAAAATTCAAATCATAAATGATTCGGTTAGCCTGAAAAAAATTAAAATTGATCTGGCATCCTTCATCCTCACCATGAATACGAGATATAAACGCGAACACTGCCCGAGTTCCCTTCTCTTCGTGGTCACTTAGAGTTGCCATTTACGAGCCTCCTTCGTTGTTCCACTTACCACAGCAGCATTTCCCCTACTCCACTAACTTTATATGAAACCTGACTAATATTCCATATGCTTGTTTGATCATATTCATTGGAAAAACAAAAACCCCTCACGCCTTACGGCGCAAGGGATTCCTCTATTAATACATTGTAATGTACTGATCGCGTTCCCATTGGTGAACTTGCGTGCGGTACATGTCCCATTCGATTTCTTTCAGCTCGTAGAAGTGAGCCAGCGCATGATCCCCGAGCGCGTCGGAAATGACTTCGCTGCGAATCAACTCGTTAATGGCTTCTTTCAGGTTTGCCGGCAAGCTAGGGATGCCTTCCTCAATACGCTCTTCTTCCGTCATCACATAGATGTTACGGTCGATTGGAGACGGGAGCGACAGCTCGCGCTTCACGCCATCCAAACCTGCTTTCAGCATGACAGCCAAAGCCAGATACGGGTTAGCCGCCGGATCCGGGTTACGCACTTCAATACGCGTGCTAAGGCCACGGGATGCAGGAATTCGAATCATTGGGCTGCGGTTACTTGCAGACCATGCTACGTAGCAAGGTGCTTCGTAACCAGGCACGAGACGCTTGTACGAGTTCACCGTTGGGTTCGTGATCGCAGCAAACGCGCGTGCATGCTTAAGAATACCCGCCATATAGTTACGAGCCGTTACGCTCAAGCCAAGCTCATCACTCTCGTCGACAAACGCGTTCTCGCTTCCTTTGAAGAGCGATTGGTTACAGTGCATACCAGAGCCGTTCACGCCGAATAGCGGTTTTGGCATAAATGTTGCAATCAGTCCATGCTGACGAGCAATCGTCTTAACTACCAATTTAAATGTTTGAATCTGGTCAGCTGCTTTGATCGCATCGGCATACTTGAAGTCGATTTCGTGCTGGCCAGGAGCAACTTCATGGTGAGAAGCTTCGATTTCAAAGCCCATCTCTTCCAGTGTCAGTACGATATCGCGGCGGCAGTTCTCGCCAAGATCCGTAGGCGCAAGGTCAAAGTATCCGCCTTGGTCATTAAGCTCCAGGGTAGGGTTGCCTTTTTCATCGGTTTTGAACAGGAAGAATTCTGGCTCCGGACCGACATTCATAGAAGTGAAGCCCATCTCTTCAGCTTCTTTCAGCGCTCTCTTCAGAATGCCGCGCGGATCTCCTGCGAACTGAGTGCCGTCAGGCATGTAGACATCGCAGATCAAGCGTGCAACACGATCCTCGGATACCCATGGAAAGATCATGAAGGTATCCAGATCCGGGTACAGATACATATCGGATTCTTCAATACGTACATAACCTTCGATGGACGAACCGTCGAACATCATTTTATTATCAAGCGCTTTAGGCAGCTGGCTTACAGGAATCTCAACATTTTTAATCGTTCCAAGCAAATCTGTAAATTGCAAGCGGATAAATCGAACATTTTCTTCTTTGGCAATACGTAGAATGTCCTCTCTGGTATAACTCACTTTATCCTCTCCTTTTTAAATAAAAAACTAGAATTAATGAAGAATTACAGCATGGCAATCCTTATTTATTAAAAAACCGGGATAATTCCCCTTGAATCAATGAAACCTGACCCGGTCTTCTAGCGGTAATCAATTCCTGCTTCAGCAAACGTCGCAACTGGGACTCCGACATCTCACGGCGTCTGTTCTCGGTATCAGGAGTAATGACAGTAGCCTCTTCAGACTCTTTCGTGACAGGGTTCATTACCTGCTTAATGCCGGCGATATTAACACCTTTTTCAATCAAAGCCTTAATCTCTAGCAGTCGCTCCACATCATTGAAGGAAAACAGGCGTTGGTTGCCCGACGTACGGGCTGGGACAATTAAGTTATGCTGCTCATAATAGCGAATTTGTCTGGCGGATAAATCCGTAAGCTTCATAACAATGCCTATCGGAAATAATGCCATATTCCTCCGAATCTCATCACCCATATCTCATCAACCTTCCAAGTGGTCTATTCTGATCCTATTGTACATTTCCTGATCAACCACGTCAACCGCATGTAAGGATAACTCACAACAAATTACGATCTTTCATGCTTTGGAGGGCCATAAGCACACCATATTTAACATGAGAGTAGGTCAAGCCGCCTTGCATATACCCGATATAAGGTGATCGGATCGGCGCATCCGCGGATAATTCGAGGCTTCCTCCCTGGATGAACGTACCTGCCGCCATGATTACAGGATGTTCATATCCAGGCATATCCCAAGGCTCAGGCACCACATGACTGTCGACTGCCGCCGCCCGCTGAATCCCCTGTACAAAAGCGATCAGATGATCCGCTCCGGTAAATGATACGGCCTGAATCAAATCGGTCCGCTCATCCTGCCAGCCCGGCTTGGTTGTGAACCCCACTGCCTCAAACATCGCGGCGGCATAAATGCTGCCCTTGACCGCTTGTCCAACCGTGGATGGTGCCAGGAATAATCCCTGATAAATGCCTCTGGTCGTTCCCAGCATAGCCCCTACTTCACGTCCGATGCCGGGAGCAGTCAGCCGATAGGCTGCCTTATCCACATAGGCTGCTTTACCGCATATGTAGCCGCCGGTTTCGGCAATGCCGCCGCCAGGGTTTTTGATAAGCGACCCCGCCATCAGATCAACGCCAACCTCCGTCGGTTCCAATCGCTCCGTAAACTCACCGTAACAGTTATCAACGAAAATAATCAAATCCGGGCGAATGGACCGAATCCGGGTTACCATGTCACCAATCTGGGATACCGTGAACGAAGAACGCCAATCATATCCACGGGAACGCTGGATACCAATAACCTTGGTTGAAGACGTGATTGCCTTCTCTACCCGCTCCCAATCGATTTCCCCTTGTTCTGTTAGCGCAACCTCCTGATAACCAATTCCAAAATCTCGAAGGGATCCGCTGCCGTCCCCGGGTTCGCCAATCACTTTATGGAGGGTGTCATAGGGACGACCCGAAATATACAACAGCTCATCTCCCGGTCTTAACACACCAAACAGTGCGGTTGAGATCGTATGGGTACCGGAAGCAAAATGCGGCCTGACCAGGGCAGATTCGGCTCCAAATACGTCTGCGTAGACTTCATCGAGCACTTCACGGCCGCGATCATTGTATGCATACCCGGTGGAAGCCGCAAAATGAAAATCACTCACCTGAAACTTCTGGAAAGCATCGATCACCTTCCACTGATTAAAATCAACGATATTATCGATCTCCTGTAAACGCTGTCCGATTTTGGACTCAATCTCACTGCTCAATTCAAGTATATCTTGCGAAAATCTTGCCATGACCAACTGCTCTCTCCTCTTTTACACATGTTGTCTCACATCTTAACACATATTTTTATTTCATAGAACTCGCAATGCTTGAGCACCCTGAACACGCAATATAAGCCCCATACAGGGGCTTACACTACGATTCCTATTGGTACCTAAGATCCGTTCTGGACGTAATCATGGAGCATGTAACCCATTTTCTCATAATCCGCTTTATTGATTCGCACCTCGTAGAGGATATCATTCTCATCAAAAGACTGCTCCAGCACGTCTCCGACACGGTATACAACCGAGTTCAGATCGCCGCGGTCTGCCGGAATCCGGAACGTCACGTTCCCTCCGGACAGCTGGTCCTGAATCGCTTCACGAACCATTTCCAAATCCTGATCTTGATACGCACTAATCTTTAATTGACCATCCCCTGTAGGCAGCATCTCCAACTGATCCGGTTCACATGCGTCCTTCTTGTTAAACAGAACGATCTGCGGTTTATCCGCCGCCCCCAGATCCTGAAGTATGGATTGAACGACAGCCATCTGTTCGTCCCGCATCGGGGACGAAGCATCTACGACATGAAGAATCAGATCGGCTTCGTTGGCTTCTTCCAGCGTCGCACGGAACGCGGCTACCAGATCATGAGGAAGGTTCTGTATAAATCCCACGGTATCCGTTAGCACAACTTCCTTGCCGCTAGGCAGCTCCAACACTCGCGAAGTGGGGTCCAGCGTAGCAAATAATTGATCTTGGATATAAACATCTGCGGCCGTTAACCGGTTTAACAATGTTGACTTGCCGGCATTGGTATAACCGACTAGAGCAACCTGTACGGCACCGCTCTTCTTCCGCCGCTCCCGATGGAGCGTACGATGCCTTGTGACTTCATCCAGCTGCCGCTTCAGGTCGCTGATTCTGTCACGAATATGCCGGCGGTCGGTTTCGAGTTTACTTTCCCCTGGTCCACGTGTCCCGATCCCCGCCCCGAGCCTGGACAGATTCTTACCATGTCCCGACAACCGCGGGAGCAAATAAGTAAGCTGTGCTAACTCCACCTGGATAATCCCCTCACGGGTCTTCGCACGTTGAGCGAAAATATCCAGTATCAATTGAGTACGGTCGATAATTTTCACATCGAGTGATTCTTCCAGATTTCGTACTTGTGCGCCGGATAATTCCTGATCAAATATGGCTGTTGTTGCGCCCAACCCATCAATCGCCATGCGCAGTTCTTCGACCTTCCCTTTGCCGATAAACCACTTGGAATCCGGAACTTCGCGATTCTGCGTAATGACATCCAGTACCTCCACTCCAGCGGTTTCAGCTAGCTGAACCAGCTCCTGCAGCGAGTGTTCCGGATTAATTCCTGTACGTTTAACTGCATCCGTCACCAAACTGACCAAAACGGCTTTATCTTCGATCTCTGTCCGGGTATCATGCGTTATATTTGTCATATAGCCAACTCCTCTATCATTACGTCTCCTAATTTAACTAGCCGCTGCTGCCTGCAATAAACATTATGATCCAAAGAAAGCAACGTTACCCCTTCATTATGTTCGAAGACAAGCTTAAAATCATTGTATTTTTCCGTTTAACTTAAAGTCCTCCGGCCGCAGGGTCATAAGCTCAAGCTTGCCGGGGTTCCCGGTTACGTACTGATTTAGCAGCCGAACCGATTGATTCCTTATCGATTTCTCGATGACATTCCGTACATAACGCGCATTACTGAAGGCGTGCAGTCCGTGATCCTTCTCCATCTGCAGGTGTTCCTTGAGCTTGCTCAGCGACTGCGGCATCAAGATATAATCCCTCTCCTTTGCCATCAGCTCCGAAATCTGGATCAATTGATCCAAATTGTAATCCGGGAAGTCCATCTGGATCGGAAAACGGGAATACAGGCCGGGATTCGAATCCATAAAAAAATCAATCTCATCGCTATAGCCTGCCAGAATAAGAATGAACTGGTTTTTATGATCCTCCATCGCCTTAACCAGCGTATCGATCGCTTCCTTGCCAAAATCCTTCTCACCGCCGCGCGCCAAACTGTAAGCCTCATCGATGAACAGAATTCCTCCAAGCGCTTTTTTGACCAATTCTCTGGTCTTTTGTGCCGTGTGACCGATATATTCACCTACGAGATCGGCCCGTTCCACTTCGACTAGATGACCCTTATTAAGCACGCCCATCTTCTGAAACAGCTTTGCCACGATACGGGCGACTGTGGTTTTCCCCGTTCCGGGGTTTCCTTTAAAAATCATATGGTACACATGACCGCCACTTAATAAGCCTGCTTCCAAACGCATCTGGGCCACTTGAAGCAATGCATAGATTTCAAATACCAGGTCTTTGATTTGTTCGAGACCTACCAGTTGATCCAGCTCTTTCTGTATTTCCTGGAATAGACTGTGCTGGGAAACAGGGTTTGGCGAAGGGGCCGGTTCGCGTTCCGGAACCGCACTGCTGATGAGTGGAGGTTCCGCGCTGCGGAGCACGACATTAATCTGCCTGGATGGCCGTCCTTCAGATCGGCCGTTAGCGGCCGTTACACGCCCGTTCATTGCTCCTCACCTCTTTACCAAAGGGCTGACTATCTATTCCAATGTATTCTATTTACAGCCTGCTTATTAGAAGTTTCGTCCTCATAGGACACCCATGGCGATCAACAGCCGATCGGCCGTCCATTTCGTATAAGCCAGCACTTCTCTAGACTTGTGTTTAGCCATCGGCAAAACGGTAGATTCCGTCAGCGACATAGAAGGATGATCGTAACCAAGGGTTGTTGCAACCTCCATCGCTCTCGTCCCGTGATAGTCATGGGTTATTATAATGGCAGTGTTCCACCCATGCTCCTCCATAATCGCTTGGCTGAAGAGCAAATTCTCGTAAGTGCTCGTTGCTTCGTTCTCCAGGAAGATCCGTTCCTCCGGTACGCCCGCGTCAACCAAGAAATTTCGCATTCCTTCGGCTTCGGTATATGGATACCCCGGCTTATCGAGGCCGCCAGAAACGATGAAGGTATCAAAACGGCCTGCATGGTATTCAACTAGCGCATGCTCGAGCCGCTCGCGAAGCCCCGGACTTGGCTGATCTCCCCACATGGAAGCGCCCAGGATAATGCCGACATCCGCTTTCTCCGACGGACTGCTGACGGCACTTTCGATCTTCCAATATGCATAACCTGACCATAGCACTCCAAGAACAACGAGAGAGAGCAGGGTAATCATCCCTCGCCGATACCATGCTCTCTTCTTCGTGCCTGTTTGAGACAGACTCTTATGTATTTCCTGACGCATTATTTCTTCCTCCTGAACTCTCCATTATGAAATAACTGGTCGCGATGCTTCAGAGACATCATAAAGTAAGGGAATTCATGCGCGTCGATGGCCCGAAGCAGATTCCGTGCGGTTACCTTGGCCAGCCTGTAGTCATCCCGGGTAATGTCATTCCGCCCTAGGGCATCCTCAAGCTCATCTTCATCCAGCAAGAACACTTCACCATTCTTGACGACCACAACGTCCAAATACAGATCGTCAAACCAAGGAACACCCTGATCGGTTACCCCCTGTTTCTTGCAAATATCGATGTACCATTGAACAATATTGCGTTTGTCATCAAACATGGCGGTCACGATGAAATGGCTGTCCTTCGGATAATACTGCAGCCATGAATAGCCTTTGTCCGCGATTCGGTAAGTATGACGGCCATACGTCTTCCATAACGGTTCTTTCAGGCCATATATGGTATATAACGTGAGATACCCTGTAAACTGCTCACATTCCACATACCGGGAAGTGAAGTGCCGGCGGGTGATACGGCGCCAATTCGCCCGATCTCCGAATTTACGTTTCATGGAACTTTTCCTCCCCATTCGTATTCCCAGCTTACCACATTTGGGTATCACACTCAAAACAAAGAAGCCTCCGCAATCATGCGGAGGCTCTCAAGTTCATTATGGACTATCTTGGAACTGGTCAGAACCATCAACCGGATCTGACGGATCCACAATGGTTCCCGGTACCGTAGGAATATCACCCGAATCGCTGTCGGTTCCTCCAGTGCCTGTGTCACCATGGTTAGATCCATCTCCTGAGCCATCAGATCCATTGCCAGGATTTTGATTATCTTGGCCATTCCCGGCTCCGTTTCCATTGTCAGGAGGGTTCGTTCCATTACCGTTACCATTGCCATTGCCTGGGCCTTCACCATTCTCATTGCCTGGCTCGCCATTACCATTATCATTACCGTTGCCATTTCCGTTGCCATTCTCATTCCCAGGAGGGAACTCATTGCCTGCTCCGTTGTCACCTTCATCAACCGGAGGCGGTTCCTGGATGTCCCCCGGATCGGGTTCAAGATCCTCAGGCGGCAATTCCTCGGAAACGGCCACAATCTGCAGGAGGTTCGAAGGTGCCGACTCCTGGCTCGTAGACGGGTCTATAGCAGTCACATAATAATCATAGGTCAATCCCTCCATTGCACTCAAATCCTCAATGGACGTACCAATTAAGGCATCGAGAATCGGGGTGTATTCCGATTCCGACGTTTCCTTACGATACACGCGGTATTGCACGTTGCCCTGAACCGGATTCCAGCTCAGTGATACGGTCTGAGTCTCTCCGTTATAGGAGCCCGTCAAACCGCTGACTGCGGTTAATGTCGTTTCTTCAACAGGCGGCTTTACCGGCTCGGTACTCGGGAAGCTCTTCGCTTCATAGCCTTGAACAGCCTTCTCCATCACTTTGCCCCATAAGGAAGCTGAGATCGAACTGCTTCGTTTCAGCAGATGCTGCCGGTCTGGGTTATCATAGCCCATCCACACAGCTGCGGTTAACTCCGGCGTATATCCGACAAACCATACGTCGCGGTTTGAGCTGACGCCCTTATAGCCGCTCTGCGTGGTTCCGGTCTTACCGGCTACCGGACGACTGATCCGGGCATTTCTACCCGTTCCGTCCTCTACAACGCGCTTCATCATGTCTGTCATTTGCGAAGCCGTCGAAGCGCTCATCACGCGCTTCCCTTTGCTGCCTTTGTTCTCATGCACAACCTTGCCTTTGTTATCTTTAATCTGTTTGATTGCAAAAGCCTCTTTAAATTCTCCGCCATTAGCAAAGGCGCTGAAAGCTTGTGCCATCTCGAATGTGTTCGTACCGGTATTCATTCCGCCGAGGGCCAGGGATAAGTTCGCGTCGCCTTCGGTCATCTTGATGCCGAGACTCTGAGCGAACTCGAATCCGGTTTTTACGCCGATTTGGTTCAACAGCCATACGGCCGGAATGTTCTCGGAACGCTGAATCGCTTCCGGCATACCAATCGTCTCTGAATATCCGTGCAGGTTTCTTGGGCAATAGTTGGTGCCAAAACATTGCTGTTTATTACTCAATCTGGAGTCCTTCGTAAACTTCCCGGATTCCAGCGCCGGTGCGTACGATACAATCGGCTTCAAGGCGGAGCCCGGCTGACGACGGCTGTCGGTAGCCCGGCTAAACCCGCCGCGGGTATATTCTCGTCCACCCGACATCGCTACGATACCGCCGGTCTCCTGGTTAATGATGACCATGGAGCCCTCAACGGGTACGTCATCAGGACCTTTTTCAAAGTTTTCCGGATTCTTGAACTCTTCTTCCATTGCCGTCTGGGCATTCACGTCCATCGTTGTGTAAATCTGATAACCGCCAATATTAACATCGTCCTCGGTGAGGCCCCATTTTTCTTCGGCTTCTTCCATTACATAGTCGATAAACGCTGTATATTTCTGTTGTCTTTCAGGCGGTGTATACGCATAGTCCACTTTCTTGGCTTTCGCCGCCTCTTCGGCCGTGATATAACCCTGCTGTTCCATCAAAGTCAATACCACCGCACGACGCTCTTTGGAGAGCTCAGGGTTCTTGAGCGGATTATATCGGGACGGACCCTTCGGCATTGCCGCCAGTGTTGCTATTTCCCATATCTCCAGTTTTTTCAGATCTGATTTGCCGAAATAACGCTCGGACGCGGCTTTGATGCCGTAATAAGGACCCCCGAAGTTAATCCGGTTCAAGTACATCTCAATAATTTCCTGTTTACTGTGCTTACGCTCAAGCGCCAGCGCGATCGACATTTCAGTCGCCTTCCGGAAGAATGTTTTATCCCTTGTCAGGAATATGTTCTTCGCCAGCTGCTGCGTGATCGTACTTCCGCCTTCGACCATGGAACGGGCCATGACATCCTTTACCGCTGCGCGGCCGATCGACCACATGTCTACGCCGTTATGCTCCATGAACCGTTTATCTTCTGTTGCAATAAATGCTTGTACCAATAGCTCCGGAATATCCTCGTACTTCACAGGATCACTCTTCTGAAGGGACAGTTCGCCCATCAGCGTGCCATTACGGTCATATACTTTGGAAGTTCCGTAAGCGGTCAGCTTATCCTGATTCTGCTCCAGCAGCTTTTCACCGCTGATCAAGATGAACAAATAACCTGCAAGTGCACAGAAGATCGCAATGACAGCCGTAAAAAACAATGCCCATGCAATTCGCTTTCCTTTGCCTTTTTTCTTCTTCGCATTCGGTTTCGTGGTTTTGGATGTCTTCGGGTTGTCTTTGTTTTTGTTCAACCGTGACATCTGATTATCTTTTCCAGCCATTTGTCCCCCTCCTTACTCCCTTGCGGGATCAAGCCTTCTGACTCAAGTCATGCCTCGGAAAGAAAAGAACAACCTTCTCAGGTTGCTCTCTGCACTCCTTATAAGCTAAACGAAATATAAGCCAAAAAGTTTCAAATTAATCATTTACGGTATGATTCTGCTCTTTATAAATCCATTCTAAAATCTATTGTTCGCTGCTGTTATCCTGCATCAGGGACACATTACGCTGCGGCATGAACGTGGAGATAGCATGCTTGTACACCATTTGCTGACGGCCGTCGCTGTCAATCACGATGGTAAAATTGTCAAAAGCTTTGATCGTTCCACGGATCTGAAAGCCGTTTGTAAGGTATACCGTGGCCGGAATGTTCTCTTTGCGCAGTTGGTTCAAGAACGTGTCTTGGATGTTAATGGACTTGTTCATTAGCCGTACCCCCAATGGTTCATTTAGATTGTTTTGAAAATATATTCAAGATTTCAGTGAAACTTTCCTGCTATTATAGCACGGATTTTTTGATAGTTCGCAGAAAAATTTCCCGAGTCGGTGACGTCTACCCACTCGATGTCCTTCATGTGGCGAAACCAAGATAGCTGCCGCTTAGCGAAACGGCGTGTATCGCGCTTAAGCAGCACGACGGCCTCCTCGTAGCTGAACTCCCCGCTAAGGTACGAAACGATTTCCTTGTAACCCAGCCCTTGCATGGATACAAGCCCCGGAGCGAACCCTTTGTTCATGAGCGCCGCCACCTCATCAACAAGTCCCTGGCTCAGCATAAGATCAATTCGCTCTTCAATACGGTTATATAGCATTTGCCTGTCCATTGTCAAACCGACCAAGCATAAGTCATAGGGAGATTGCTTGGTTTGAGGTGCCAGTTGGGTCGAAAGTGGGACGCCGGTCACATGAAATACTTCTAAAGCACGAACGACCCGACGTAGGTCATTAGGGTGAAGCCGCTCGGCCGTTTCAGGATCAACCTCTGCCAATTTTTGATGAAGAGCCTCGGCTCCATGTTCGTTGGCATAGCGGAACTGCTCTTCCCGAAAAACTTCATCCGCTCCCGTCTCGCTAAACTGATAGCCGTAACACACCGACTCCACGTAAAGCCCGGTTCCCCCAACAATAAAAGGAAGTTTCCCCCGCTGCGTAATCTCCGTAATGAGCCTCTGGCTCTGCTCCTGAAATTCGGCTACCGAATAGGGGTGATCGGGCTCGTGAATATCAATGAGATGGTGAGGAACGCCTTCCATTTCCTCCACGGAAATTTTGGCCGTTCCGATATCCATGCCCCGGTATACCTGCATCGAATCGCCGGAGATAATCTCACAACCGAAATTCTTCGCGATCTCAATGCTCATTTTGGTTTTACCTACAGCTGTTGGTCCGATGAGAACAAGCAGTTTCGGTTTGGTTTCATCTGTCAATGGAAATCACTCCGTACGTTATTTTCGATTTTCCCCGTTCAGGCAATGTAAAGCCAAGCCGCTCAAACTCTCCGCTGGATCGCGCTTCCTTCATCACGACGGTTTTGCGCGCGACCCTAACCGCTTCTCTCACACTTTCCATTTCCAGCGGCTCCCCATTTGCATAATGTCTTAGAGGATGGATCGAAGCCGATTCGGCGATCGGTTCACGGAACATCGGATCAAAATAAACAATGTCTACGCTCCGGTCCGGCAGCGACTTCAAATAATCCAGGTGATGGCTGTGCCTGACCTCGATTCGCCTCATCGCCTGATCACTGGCCTCCAGATGGCTTTCATAGGCCCGCAGCCCTTCTTTCAGCAGCGCATACAAGGGCAGTGAGCTCTCCAGGGCAGTGATTTGACTGCTCGCCCCGCCCTTGCCCGAGAATACCAGGGAATCGGCTCCAAGCCCGGCCGTACAGTCCAGTACGGAATCCCCTTCCTCCATTCCGGAAGCCTCCAGCATGGGATCGGGTTTTCCGCTCAGCACGCGTTTCAATCGGACAAACCCCATACTTGGATGAAATTCCATGACCGCCCCATCTGGTCCGCTTAGACGTACATGTCCGTTCAGTACGACCAGCACGTCATCGTCTCCGAACCTGCGGGCTAATTTTCGCAATGAATGACCGCCGCGCTGGACATAACGGCAGCCGATTTCTTGGGCTAAACATCTCGCGCGCTCCACAATGTCCGGCGCTTCCGCTTCTCCAGTTGTTATAATCATGAAGGTCCTCCTTGCTGTTACATCACGCGTTTAAACATTTTCTCCAAATCATAAGCTGAGAACGAAACTACGATCGGTCGTCCATGCGGACATGTGTATGGCTGCCGGCAGGCGCCCAAACGCTGAATCAACGTCATCGCCTCCTGCTCCGTCAGCTTCTGATTGGCTTTGATGGAAGCCTTGCAGGAACACATGATCGACGAGGTTTCTCTCAGCTTGGCGATATCAATATTGCGCTCGCTCAGCACCCATTCAGCCATCTCTTCGATAATGGCCTTCTCGTCGCCCTTAGGGAACCAGAACGGATGGGAACGAACCAGGAAGGTATGGCCGCCAAAAAACTCCATATAAACGCCAACCTTCTCAAACCAATGCAGCCGTTCCTTCACCTTCTCCGATTCCGAGGGCGTGAATTCGAGCGTAATCGGCAGCAGCAGCTCCTGGGATGCGTCTGCCGGGTTGCCAAACTGTTCATAGTAATACTCGTAGTTAATCCGCTCATGTGCGGCATGCTGATCAATCAGGTACAGCCCGGTATCATTCTGCGCTATAAGATAGGTGCCGTGATGCTGGCCGATCAGCGTAAGCTCCGGAAATGGCGGAATCTCGGGAGCCGGTCCTGAGGCCGCCTGCAGCCACTCCTTCGTTATGGCAGGAATTCCGGCATTCCCCATGGTCTCATTGCGGTAAGAAGAAGCTGCTGCCGTTTCCCGCATTTGCGAGGTGGCAGCTGTTCCTGCTGCTCCGGCCCCATAAGTCTGCTTGATATTGGACTCAGACTGAGTGAATACCTGACCCTCCGGCCGTGTCGACGCAGGCGACGCATGGAGAGGCATGTTTCCACCAGTGGAAAGCTCGCCGCTTCCTTGGATCGCGATATCCCGTTCATTACCGCTACCGATCGCAGAGACACGACCTTGCGCAGAAGAAAATTGCAGCTGTTCCTGGATATAGGCGTTATCGCTTTTGCCAATATTTTGTTTGGCCGGACGAGGAATAAGAATTTCCTGCTGCAGCACCTTGCGAATCTCTTCCTCCACAAAAGCGAACAGCTCCTGCTCTTTACTGAACCGCACCTCCAGCTTGGATGGATGCACATTCACATCGATCAACGAGGGGTGCATGGACAGCTGAATGACAACGAGCGGAAACCGGTTGATCGGCAGCAGCGTATGATAACCTCTCAAAATCGCCTGCATTAAGCCGTAATTCCGAATATACCGCCCGTTAATGATGAGCGACATGCCGTTACGGTTTGCCCGCGTATAATCCGGGCGGCTGATATATCCGCTTAACGTATAATCCATATTCTCCGCTTCAAACGGCAGCATCGCTTTGGCCGATTGGGTACCGTATATGGCCGCAATGACCTGAAGGGCATCGCCATTGCCCAGCGTCTGCAGCAGCGAGTTTCCATTGTGCCTAAGCGTAAAGGCAATATCCGGCCGGGAGAGGGCCAGACGGTACAGATAGTCGGATATGTGCCCCAGCTCCGTTTGGATTGTTTTCATATATTTCAACCTTGCCGGCGTATTAAAGAACAATTCCTTCACGAGGAAATCCGTTCCTCTGGGTGCGGCCGTCTCTTCGTTCACGCGCAGATGACCGCCTTCGATCTCGATCACACGTCCGCGCCCATCCTGAGCATTGGAGGTAACCAGACGTACCTTGGATACAGCCGCAATGGATGGCAGGGCTTCGCCCCTGAATCCAAGGCTGGTGATTTGGAACAAATCGCGGCCTTCAGCGATTTTGCTCGTTGCATGACGATAAAAAGCCGTCTCGCAATCCTCCGGATCAATGCCGGCACCGTTATCCGTCACGCGAATGCTGTCCAGTCCGCCTTCTTCAACCGTTACGTCAATCTTGGTGCTCCCGGCATCAATGGCGTTCTCGACTAGCTCCTTCACAACGGAGGCAGGTCGCTCCACCACCTCACCGGCAGCAATCTGGTTTGCAATATGCTCGTCCAAAATCCGAATAATCCCCATCGTTCCTACCTCCGTTTCATTTCATTCCTATGCTAAATCACATATCCTTCGCTTGAAGCTTCAGGTCATTCAGGAACTGCATGGCCTGAAGCGGCGTCATATTCATCACGTCCGCGCCCTTGACAGCATCAATGAGGCTCTTGATCACAGGATCTTGAGAGGCTTCCTGCGGCATCGAGTGCTGATCCTTACCAGGCTTAGCACTCGATTCAGGCACTTCCTCCTCGCCAAAAATGGAGAGCTGCACCACGCCGCCTTTCTGGTCAGCACCGCCCAAGCCTTCAGTATACAGCGTTGTATCTTCTCGATGCTCATACACAGCTTCCGGTCCGCTTCGTTTTTCATCGGACTGAGGTGCGGCAGTTGGCTGCTCGCGCTGCATCACAGCCCCTTGCTCTGATGCCACCGCGGCCAGCGAAGCCATCTCCAGGCCCTGCAGCAGCCCATAGGCGCGGTCAATGATACTGCCGGGCAAGCCGGCCAATCTCGCACAGTAAATGCCGTAGCTGCTGTCGGCTGCGCCAGGGATCAGCTTGCGGAGGAAATGCACTTTGTCTCCGCTTTCCTGAACCGCCATGGAATAATTTTTAAGACCGCCAAGGCTTTCCTGTAGATGGGCAAGCTCATGGAAATGCGTTGATACCAATGCCTTGCAGCCGATATGGTCATGCACATACTCAATCACGGCTTGTGCGATTGCCATGCCTTCACTCGTCGACGTACCGCGTCCAAGCTCATCAATGATGATCAGGCTGCGGGGCGTCGCTTTTTCCGTCATGACCTGAATATCCGCCATCTCCACCATGAAGGTGCTCTGACCGCCGATCAGATCGTCAGCCGCCCCGATGCGGGTAAAGATCCGGTCGACCAGCGGGACAACCGCACGCTCTGCCGGGACAAAACAGCCCATCTGGGCCAGAATCGATAATAAGGCAACCTGGCGCATGTACGTGCTTTTTCCAGCCATATTCGGACCGGTAATAAGCAGGATCGAGGAGCCGTCCTTGCGCAAATCCGTTCCGTTCGCGATAAACGATGAATCCTTCATGACGGCTTCTACAACAGGATGACGACCGCCTTCAACAATATAATCATAACCTTCGCTCAGTTCCGGCTTCACGAACCGGTATTCCGCACTGACTGCAGCGAGCGACTGGTAGACGTCGATCTCTGCAATGCGCTCAGCGAGCTTCTGCAACCGGCTTACTTGGGTATTCAGCTTGTCCCTGAGCTCGGTAAAGAGGGCGTACTCCATATCCACCATCTTTTCCTGCGCCTCCAGGATCAGACCTTCCTTCTCCTTCAGCTCGGGCGTGACATAACGCTCCGCGTTCGCCAGGGTCTGTTTGCGTTCGTACCGGCCTTCCGGCAGGGACGACAGATTGGACTTGGTCACCTCGATATAATAGCCAAACACCTTGTTGTAACCGATCTTCAGCGACTTGATCCCCGTAGCCGCGCGTTCCTTCGCTTCCAGCTCGGCGATCCAGCGTTTGCCGCTGGTGCTCGCTTCACGAAACTCATCCAGCCGCTCGTGATAGCCCGGCTTGATGATGCCTCCGTCACGCACGGACACCGGCGGTTCATCAACAATCGCATTCTCGATCAGTTCACACAGATCGTCACAAATATCCGTATCCGCAGCCACCCGCCGCAGCGTCTCGGAAGCCGAATGGGCACACAGCTCTTTCAGGGAAGGAATTTGTCTTAACGACAGCTTGAGCGCGTTCAAATCCCGTCCGTTCGCGCTGCCAAACGCAATCCGGCCGACCAACCGTTCCAGATCGTATATCTCTTTAAGCGCCATCCGCAGATCTTCACGCAGTATGTACTGGTTATACAAATGCTCAACAGCCTCCAGCCGCTCTTCAATCCGGCTGCGGGACAGCAGCGGTTTATCGATTCTCCGCCGCAGGAGTCTGGCTCCCATCGAGGTTTCCGTGCGATCCAGAAGCCACAGGAGCGAACCTTTCTTTGAACGCTCACGAACTGTCTCAACCAGCTCCAGGTTGCGTCTGGTGAATGGATCCAGAACCATGTATTGTCCCGGTTCGTAGGAAGCAATCTGCGTCAGCTGTCCCAGTGACCGCTTCTGCGTCTCGCTTAAATACGAGATCAGCAGGGATATGCAGGCTCTTCGCTCCTCTTCCAGGCGGGCCCAGGCCGGTTCTCCGAATTGGGAGCGAACCAATGCGTCCTCCCTACGATCCCAAGCCGTATAGACAATGTTGCGGCTGCCTGGAAGCGCCTGAGATGAGATGATATCAAGAAGGGAAGCGTCCCCAATGATCTCGGAAGGCTCATAAAGGCCAATCTCATCCCGCAGCCATTCCTCCGAAGATGGCACTGATGTCACATAAAGCTCACCTGTGGACAGATCGCATGCCGATAAAGACATCAATCCGCCCGCTTCCGTAACGCACACCATGTAATTGTTCGATTTGTCGTGCACGACCTTGCCGTCCATGATGGTCCCCGGCGTGACGACCCGAACGATTTCCCGCCGCACCATGCCTTTGGTGACAGAAGCATCTTCCATCTGCTCGCAGATGGCGACTTTGTACCCTTTCTCAATCAACCGCTGGATGTAACCCTCCGCGGAATGATAGGGCACTCCACACATCGGTATTTTCTCTGCACCGCCGCCTTCGCGGCCGGTCAGCGTAATCTCCAATTCCTTCGATGCGAGGATCGCATCATCAAAAAACATTTCGTAAAAATCGCCTAAGCGGAAAAAAAGAAACGCATCGCGCGCTTGTTCTTTGACCTTCAAATATTGTTCAATCATCGGCGTATATTTAGCCATGACGTACCTCCATTACCTTCTAGCTTGACCTCCATTATAACAGAAATTGATCGCAAGGCATCACGGTTTAACGTGCGCGTTCAAAAAGGTCGGTTTTCAGCACCGAAGCTTATGCTTCCGATGTGCGTTTTTACAAAACGCCTTAGTTGGATGAAGCTAGGGAGTGAGGAGCGGAGCGTACGTAGTTTGTACGTGAGCACCGGAAGGCCCGGCTGAATTCAAGATTCGATGCCGAGTTGCTTCTTGATTCACTTCGTGTTAGATATAGAATTTATTAGTTATCAGCGGAGGCTGATGAAATTCTATATCGCAAGAAAACCTACCTATCATCGCGGTCGCTCATCCTTGAAGTGGCATCGATTAGGTTTTCTTATCAAAATCGGACTTTTTGAACAACCTCTTAAACGGGAATATTCCACAGCGGCCTGATATCTCTGCTCTCATCCCAAACGCGCCCCGCCTCCATGTGTGCAAGAGCCAGTTCGATTTCACGAGCAAAGTCCGAATATTCCGGTAGTGCTGACAAATCCCTATGCCAGCCTGCAATACATTCTTGAAGCACGGACTTGTCGCCTTCATAATAGGCGCGATGGTAACGTTCCGTATTGAATGGCCTCGCTAGCAAGCGGTCGCTGTACCGAGCTGCCAGATAGGCAACATAGAGTGACACCTTCGCGACAAGCGGCGAAACGAGAAAGCTGGGAAGCGTACGGTATTCAAACCCACCATATGGCTGTCTCCGAAAATCCCCCAGATATCCATAACGGGGCCTACGAAGACGCCCCTTGGGGTCTTCCAGCAGCGCCAGCGGCAGAGCCAAATAATTATCCAGGGTCTGAAGAAGAGACAGGGAAAGCGGTACCCCACTGAAATGAATATGGCCCCCGAGCGGGAAATCACCATAAGGCAGAGCTCCTGCCCTCCATGTTAATGAATGATCGGTAATTAGGCTCTGGGCTTGACGCAGAGCTTTTTGCATTTCAATCACTAACTCCTTTGGCCTTGCTCTCGGTAATGGCCTCAGCTCGGCAATGGGGTATATGACCTCACCCCGATAACGAACGGCGTCACTGCCGACTGACCCGCCACGCTCCATAAATTCGGATGCATACACAATATCTCCGTTATCCTTCATCAGCACAAATTCGGGATCCATCCCCATGAGCAGCGGAGGAGTCCAAGGAAACTCACTGTCTTCGTTATGCGCGTGAAAACCTGCCGCCTGTTGGCCTTTGGCACTCATAACGGTTTTATTCCGGCCCGCTTTCATGCGGACACCTTCGACTACATATCTTCGCCCTGGCCGGGCCGTGATGATGACCTCTCCTTCATCCACACCCAGCGTATACAGCGACCGCAGGGCTGCTTTTTCCAATCTCCGATGCAGGCCGTCTTCATATCTCCCGTTCTCGGGATCGGGCTCAAATATCACTTCGCTGCCGCCAAGCTGATAAGAGCGGATCGAGACTGCGGACAACCCCTCGACATGAACCGCATACCTGGCCGTGAAATGCTTCTCCTCAACTGTACTTAAGCCCAGAGAGCATGGTATTCCGGATCTGATCAGACGTGCTTGCGCGAGGAGCACTGCAGCTCCCTTCAATGGTACATATTCTTTTACAGCAACTGGTTCTACTTTAAATTGAGCCATCTCCTAGTCCCCCTGTAAAAAAAAATAAAAAAGAGGGCATCCGCCCTCCGCAAAGCTGCCCTCACTGCATATGCTAAGATTAGAATCATTCCTACAGGAGGGTTATCTTACAGTTCATCCTCCAGACCTTCGTAATCAAGGTCTTCGTAATCGTCGCCTTCGTCTCCCAGGACGTAATCGAATTCTTTGTCTTCGTAGTCGCCATGGTGATGGCTGCATACTTTGACAACGACCTTGGTTTCCGCAATCAGCTCCACCGCGTACTCTCTTTCTACCCGCAGAATGACACTCGTGCCATTCGAGGATACGCTGGCCTCAACGCAGCTCGGCTCCTGTGTCGCTTCAGCCGACACTTCCACCGTGGATGCACGATGCTTCGGATCCAGATAAGAAAGAGGCACGCGTTCTACATACGATACCGTTTCTTTCGCCACATCGGTCTGTGAATTTTTGTCATAGGAATACCAGATGTTAACATCGTAAGTACCAATAACTTCAATTCCGTCTCCGGCGGCAACCGCCTCGTATTGATGGTTTATAATCCAAGCTCCCAAAATACTGGTCGGATTATTAGGCGGAGTCACGGTATGTGTTACGGTAGAGAATTTACGACCCTTGCCGCAGATCGCCTTCGTGATGATTTCTCTACATTGGTGTTTATGACTCAATGACATCTTCGAACCTCCTCCATACAATCATTCCATACATGTGTATGCAAGACATGGGCGAATGTTGAATGAAGTGGTCCAAATAAATTCATATGATGCTAAAAATATCAGATTTTTTTTTGCAAATCCCTAAGCTATACAGCCGAATCCGCGCGCTTCTGCGGTTTTTTCGCCGTGGGTGCCTTATACTTCTTTGAAATATTCAAATAGTATTCCAGCTCATGGCATAACTGCAGGATGGCGGACCGGACCTCGAATTCTTCGCGGGTCGTCGGCAGCTCCATCTCTTTAAACAAGTCCTCCAGCTCAATCAGCAGTCCTTCGGACTTGCCCGTATATCCTTCGGCAATGACATCCTTGCTTAACTGATCGAATATTTCCGCCGTCAGCACGCCATGAGGAAGCCTCTCATACACCTGGGATATCTGATGCATCATGCTCTGGATATTCTCCATCTGTTCCTTCCGCATATAAAAGTAGATGTTCCAGGAGCCGTCCGGGTGAATCATCTGATTCTCCGATGCCCGCTTCGCTTCCTCAATTCCTCTTTCAATCTGCCGGTTAGCCTCAATTAACTCTTTACCGTCCCATATATGTTCGGGATCTCGAAGCGTAAGCGAGAAATGATGGAAAATGACAGAGAAGAGCCCGTCCACCTTCCGGCGAATCTCCATCATCGCTCCCTCGCTGTTCGGCATATAAACCAAGTTCACAAGCATGGCCGATCCGAGACCGATAATCAACAGTTCAATTTGGGTTAGCAAAATGTCCATTCCGATCTCTTTCCCCTGAAACACCCGAAACACCACGACCGAGCTGGTTACGATGCCTTCCTTAAAGTTCGCTTTTGAAATCGCGGGAAATGCAAGCAATATGTATATGGCCAGTACCCAATAATGAAAACCGAGAAAATAAAATAGAATACACGCCAGCACCAGGCCCAGCAATGAAGCGAACAATCTGGACGATATGGAGCGCACACTCCGTTTTCGCGTGACGTCAACGCCGAGTATAGCAAGAAGACCGGCGGACGTAGCCCCCGGTATGTTCAAGGCATCTGTAATTAAGATGGCAAGCAGGCTTGCCGCAGCCGTTTTGATGACACGAAATCCCATGTGATGAAGAGCCTCCAGGCGAGTTGATGATGACTATATATGTTACCTTATATGTTACCTTTCAGGTGACTACATATTATAATGTATCTTCATCCTAGCTTATTTTAATGCCATAAACAACCATGCCTGGGTGGCCTAGACCATTAGATTTTCCAATTAGTGTGACCTTTTTGATTGTTGAGTATTCCAAGTTGTTGTTACCATAGTTCAACGTAGCGAGTTTATTCGAATTCACGAAATGGTAGAGGAGTTATTCATGATGAAAAGAATCGTAACACTAAGCACACGCAAACTGATGGACACTGCAAAACACGGCGGATGCGGCGCATGCCAGACATCTTGCCAATCTGCTTGCAAGACTTCCTGCGGCGTAGCTAATCAGCGTTGTGAGAACGCAATGAACAAATAACAAATGGGCAAAGAAACTCACCGCCGTCCTTACAAGGACGGCGAAGTTGTTTCTGCTTAATAGCAGCCTGCAATTTGTAGTTAAAAGGAGCTTGATTCGCAGTATGATTCACCAATATCAACTGAACGGATACAACATCGTAATCGACACCTATAGTGGCTCTGTCCATGTTGTTGATGACCTGGCATATGAAGTTATTGCGCTTTATGAACATGAAACACCCGAACAAATCCTGTCGCTCATGATGGAAAAACAATATTCAGAAGAAAGCATTCAGGAGACGATCTCAGCGGTCGAGGAACTAATTAAGAATGAGCAGCTTTTTACTGAGGATGCTTATGAGGATCTATCTATTCATTTAAAAGCACGTAAAACGTATGTAAAGGCGCTCTGTCTCAATGTCGCACATACTTGCAATCTGTCGTGCGAATATTGCTTCGCCAGCCAAGGGAAATACAATGGTGATCGGGCAATTATGAGCGTAGAGGTTGGGCAAAGAGCTATCGATTATCTGCTCGAAAATTCTGGCCATCACCGAAACCTTGATATCGACTTCTTCGGCGGGGAACCGCTTATGGCTTGGAAAGTCGTCAAAGAGATTGTAAAGTACGCACGAAGCAAAGAGAAGGAATGGAAGAAAAAATTCCGCTTCACCTTCACCACGAACGGCATGCTGCTCAACGATGAAGTTACCGAGTTTTTAAATCAGGAAATGTACAATGTCGTCTTGAGCTTGGATGGAAGAAAAGAGGTACATGATCGGCTGCGCACAACCGTTACCGGTAAGGGCAGCTATGATTCTATCGTGCCGAAGTTCAAGGAATTCGTCCAAAAGCGCGGAGATCAAGAATATTATGTACGGGGAACGTATACGCGGAACAATGTCGACTTCACCAAAGACATCTTCCATATCGCAGATCTTGGTTTTGACAAAATCTCGATGGAGCCGGTCATCTGTGATCCGCGGGAACCTTATGCGCTTACCGAGAAAGATCTCCCGGAGATATATAATCAGTACGAAATTCTCGCCAAGGAAATGATTGAGCGCACTGAACAAGGCAAAGGGTTTACCTTCTATCATTACATGCTCGATCTCTCAGAGGGACCGTGCATTCAGAAGCGGATCACGGGCTGTGGATCAGGCACAGAGTATCTCGCGGTCACGCCATGGGGCGAATTGTTCCCTTGCCACCAGTTTGTCGGGGATGAAGAATACAGCATGGGCAACATCTGGGATGGCATCAAGCGGCCTGAACTGCAATGCCAATTCAAAGAAAGCAACTGCTACACGAAGCCGGAGTGTAAAGATTGCTGGGCTAAACTCTACTGCAGCGGCGGCTGCCCTGCCAATGCTTTGCATGCGACGGGTTCCATTAACGGAATCTACGAGTTTAGTTGCGACGTGTTCCGCAAACGAATCGAATGCTCGATGATGGCCAAGGTCGCCGAATCAATCCGAGCGATGGAAGAGAGTGAAGTGTAGATAGCGGTACAACTGCACGGTAAGGGAAATTTTCCAATAGAATATTTTAAAAAATGATCCATCTTCATTAGATATTATGACACTAAATTTTCACTAGACATGAACGTGCAAGTGTCCATTGAATATATAAAAAGCCGGATTCCTTAGCGAGGAAAACCGGCTTTTTGAATAACGATTAAATCGTACGTAGTGTCTATTTCCGTTAAAATGTTGGCGGGCGCCCTTATAAGAGGTCCAGGATTTTGTCAAAGACTTGCTTTTCCGCAACCGTATTATGTCCTGACACGCAAAGTTCCATATCCATTTCTTTATACTTTAAAAGAGTCTTGATATAGTCATCTTTTTCACCATAGAGGCTTGGAACCAGCTCCTCCATCGAGTCACCGATATTATCGCCTACATGAATGACCTTTTCCAATTCATCCATAATGCTGATGGAGTCCGCGGTATGACCGGGTGTATACATGATTCTTATTTGGTCATCGGGAAAATAGATCTCTTGTTCGAAAGTTAGATCGGGTAGAAGTTTTTCGGCTTCACCGTCAACAAGATGCCCGTATTTCTGCATCATCTCTTCCCAATGTACATCGATCATGTCCCTGCAGCTCGTGTGAGATAAAATCGTGCAGTTTCGAAACGAGCTGTTTCCCCAGATGTGATCCCAATGGTAATGGGTATTGATGACGATGATGGGCTTGGAATCATGCTTTATGTATTCTTTGACAGGCTCCATGCTCAAAGAGCCCAAGCCTGTATCGATGATGTAGTTGTACCGATTGCCGAGAATAAGCTGAACATTTAAATCCCAACCAGCAGGCTGCCGATACGTAAACAGAATGTTTCGATTCCTGATTTTTTTTATTTCCATTTCGTTTTCCTCTTTCTCCAGTTGTTGATGTTTACAGCTTAAGCACCATCTGATAATTCCCCGGCTCCGCCCGGAAACCGATAAGATCACGGTTAATTCGAAGCATCGGGACGTTCATGGAATCATTATGCGTTCTCAAATAAGGGACTCCGCATGCACGTGCTGTTTGAATGCCGAGCAGCTTTAAGGCAAGCGCGATGCGGCGGCCCCGGTACTCCGGCAGAACGCCGGTATATTCATGATACATCGCCTGCGTCTGCTCGTTCTGCTGCAATGTGACGACACCGATGTAGCGGTCGCCGTCCTTGGCGATATGGATCCATTCCGGGCGCACTCTGCTGTGTCCAATGCTCCATTTCTTCCATTCTTCAAACCAAGGGACATCGCCGGAAAAACCCGGAATATCCGGCTGTGTGACCTTGTAAAGCTCATAGAGCTTTCTTTCCCCGTCTTCTCCCGGCTCATCGGCTAATGTAATGAACTGAATTCCGGATCGCTCTGCCTCTTCGACCGAAACAAACAGGTTGTCGTTGTCAAACGATGCCAGGTCCAGAACAGATTCGAAAATATGGCGCTCCTGTATGTAACCGCGACGTTCGGCAAAAGCTGCCGACAAAGCGTCTGCATCTCTCAAAATAACGGTCAGACGAGAAGCTCTAACCTCTGCCGCCCATTGGTGAAGCGTATCGTACATCGCCTTGCCTACCCCGTTTCCACGGCTTTCCGGGTGTACAACAAGGGTGAGGAATAATTCACCCGGCTCCGTCCAAGGTGCTCTCCAAGCGATAGCGTAAGCAACAACTTGCCCCGACTCATCTTCCGCTACCCATTTGGGACGATCCCATCCTGTCAGCTCGCCCTTCTCATTGTAATCCAGCTTACCCGGAGGGATTTGGTCCTCCTCTTCCTTCAAAAGTTCCGCCGTTACCGGTTCAGGCCAAACCGTATTGAGCAGCGACGCCACCGCAGCAAAATCGTCCGGCTCTCTCATCTTTCGAATTATAAATTTCATCGCTATCATTTCCTCCAAGTTTTCCTAATCGATCTCAAAGAGATTATCCCATACATGGAGGCTTCTTTCAGGGTAAAATATGGATTTATTGAAAAATTCACAGCGGATTTCCTAGCCAAATAAGTTAAGAAGTTCTTCAATTAGCTCAGATAAATTCTTCTCCGTATAAATCTGGTGGGTAAGGGGTTTATTATAGTACATATGCATACCATGCCGGGTGCACATAAAAAAGAACGAATCCCTATGGTGTGGAATTCGTTCTTTCATGCTTTAATTTATTTTAACTTCAACGGGTTGCAAAACCTCACTTGGCTCTTTTTTTAGAGTCAACATGACGATAAGGGAAATGCAGTATAAGGCGGCTAAGTAGATCATGACGACCGTCATATCATAACTTTGAAGAATATAGCCGACAAAGATTGGCGAAAACCCTCCAATGGCTCTACCGAAGTTAAAAATCGTATTTGTCGCCGTACTTCGAATTTGCACAGGATAGAAGCTGCTAATTAAAGCTCCATACCCAGCAAACATGCCATTCGAGAAGAAACCGACAATCGCGCCACCGATTAAAATGGCAACACTTCCAGCAGCATAGGAGTATAAAAACACAGCACATGCAGAGGCAAGCAAGAAGATGCCAAAAGCACGCTTTGCACCAAATCGGTCCATAAACAGGCCGAACGCAAGCATCCCAATAATCATGCCAACCGCTGTACTAATGGTCCAAAGAGCAGAACTTGAAACGGATAAACCTTGAGATTTCTGCAGCATGGATGGCAGCCAAATCATCAAACCATTGTAGCCGGCAATTTGCACCGTTGCCATAATAATCAATGAAATTGTTGTCAGCGATGTTCTAGGCGTTTCAAATAGTTGAGCCAGCTTGCCTTTTTCATGTTGTTTGTTGGTTTCTTTATTTTTTTGGGCAGCCAGCCACTCTGGAGATTCTTCAAGTTTCTTTCGCACAATAACGGCGAAAATGACAGGTACCACTCCAACAAAGAATAAAGCTCTCCATCCCAAGAACGGAAGAATGACAGCACTTAGCAACGCTGCTAAAATAACTCCGTACTGTGCACCTACACTCACATACGAGGAAGCTCTTCCTTGTTTGTTTTTCGGCCAAGCCTCAGCAACGAGAGCCATACCAATTCCATATTCGCCCCCTGCGCCAAGACCTGCGATAAATCTGAAAATATATACTTGTTCAATATTCGCTGCTAATCCCGTTAAAGCTGTTCCAATTGCAAACAACAAGACGGTATTCGCAAACACCTTTACCCGTCCAAACTTATCAGCTAAAATCCCAAAAATAATACCGCCTAGCAGCATGCCGATATTCGTTATGGAAGAAATCAGTCCACCCGTTGCGAAGTCAATGTTAAATTCTGAAATAATCATTGTCATCGCAAAGGAAACAAACATAATGTCCATTCCTTCCAACGTTAAACCAGCTACTGAAGCTACTACTGTCTTCTTACGATAATCCATTCTAGCGTTCCTCCAAATTCTTGATGATAAAACTCTCTTTTAGCGTGTTTGAGGGAATGGATTACACAAGACTTTTCCATTCTCTTTTGAAGCCTCACAGGACTCCCTTTAAAAGAGGTACTTAAGCAAAATAAAAAGCCCTTCTTGCACAGAGGGCAAAAGGGCATGCGAAGACATAGATATTATTAGCCTAGAAATATCACGTAGCCCTTTTCAGCCTCTCTGGACTGTATTAAAGGAAAATTTATTTCGTGATACATACTAGCAAAATAGTGAAGAACATGTCAACCTCCAAACTTTCCAATTGTACACAATAACTATCTTAACAGTATCCCCAACCAAGACCATTAACGCCGCTTTTTTGCATTTCCCTTTCTCATGGTGGGCAAGATAAAGGAGTGCTTCCACATGACTCAATCGTGTAATAGCGTCTTCTCTCTCTTTCCTTTTTCCGGCAACGTCACCAACACCTCTTCCAACGATAAGCGCCTCCTTCTGTATCGCTCTCAACTCAACAACGCTACCATAATTCCCCATTAAAACAAAGAACCCTTCCGCTAGTCGGAAGGGTTCTCTACTCTATTAAAATCACGATCTTTACCTGTGAGAAATTCTGCAAGATTCTCAGCTTGTTGAATACCCAGTTCAGTTAGCCTCGCATCAGGATCCGTTCTATATATACCACCATTTGATACATAGCTGTTGCCACAACGGCGATAATGAGCAGACTCGACAGGACAAGCGTGAAATTGAATACCTGAAAGCCGTACATAATCAAGTAGCCAAGACCCGATTTGGCGACCAGGAATTCTCCGACAATGACGCCGACCCATGCCATGCCCACGTTGACCTTGAGCGTTGACACGATTGTCGGATAGGAAGCCGGCAAAATAACTCGCTGAAACACCTGGCGCTTGGATCCGCCGAAGGTCCGAACGACCTTGATCAGATTGGAATCCACCTCATGAAAACTGTTGTAAACAACAAGCGTGGTCACGATGACCGTGATGGATAACGTAGTGACAACAATCGCGGTAAATCCCGCGCCAAACATCACGATAAATATAGGACCCAGCGCCACTTTCGGCATACTGTTGAACACAACCATATAGGGATCCAGCACCTTGTTAAGAAACGGGGACCACCAGATAAATACGGCCAGCAGTGTACCTACCAGCGTACCAAGCAGGAATCCGACAACTGTCTCCCCTACCGTGATCCCCAAATGCCCCCATAACTCGCCGCTGATCATATTCCCCCATATATTGGAGAATATCTTGGTCGGATAGCTGAAAAGCAGCACGTCAATCCATTTGAATCTGCCCGCCGCTTCCCACCAGATAAAGAATAACAGCAGCAAGCTGAGCTGAACCGCCAGCACGCGTGTGCGGATGCTTTTCTTTCGCTTCATATGCTGTACATAAATATCCTGGAGCCAGCCCTTCGAAGAAGAAGCTGCAGGCTCATCCCTTGATGACATAAGCTTCACTCCTTCCCGATGGTTTGCATTTCGCCCCAAATCTCATGAAACAATTCGTTGAACCCTGGCTCCTTACGAGCGTAGAATGGCTGCGCCCGGCGGATGTTCTCCGGAATATAGAACATGCGGTGAATCCTTCCCGGGTTGCGGTTCAGAAGGATGACCCGATCGCTCATCGCAATCGCTTCGGACAGATCATGGGTGACCAGGATGGCGGTCTTCCCCCGCTCCTTCAAAGTCTCCACAATCAGATCCTCAAGCTGCAGCTTCGTCTGATAATCCAGTGCGGAAAAAGGTTCATCCAGCAGCAACAAGCCCGGGTCCGTAGCCAAGGTTCTTACGAGGGCAACCCGCTGCCTCATTCCGCCAGACAACTGAGCCGGATAGAGATTGCCGCTCTCCCCAAGCCCCATCTCCTTGAGCAAGCTATGAACGTTGCTACGGCTTTCCGGATTTAATCTCTCCGTCAGTTCCAAGCCGATCAATGCGTTATCCATGATCGTGCGCCATGGAAATAAATAATCCTGCTGCAGCATATACCCGACCGCCGGTGACGGTCCGTTTACCGGTTTTCCATTGACGTAGACGGTTCCTTTGGATGGCTGCAGCAAGCCGGCAATGACAGACAAGATCGTTGTCTTGCCGCAACCGCTGGGTCCAACCAGGCTAATAAACTCCCCCGGTTCCGCCTTCAACTGAATTCCTTCCACAGCCAGAGAGGCTTCCCGATCAGTAACATATACGTGAGCGATATCGTTCAATTCAACTACCGGTACCATTGGTGCTCTCTCCTTTCGTTCTATGGATTAGGAGCACTTCATTATTTAGCTTGTTTTGCTTTCTCGGCAAAGCTGTTGTTGACGATCGTGTCAGGCGCTACCCGTTCTTTCAGCTCCCCGGCTTGCTCCATCACGTCCAGCAGATTGTTCCATTCCGCTTCGTCCACGATCGGATCGGTTGCATAGCTGCCTTGCTCTTTGTAACGTTTAACGGAAGACACCACGATGTCGCGGTCGCTATCCTTAAAATAAGGCATGATCGCATCCGCGATATCTTCCGGGCTGTTCGCATCCACCCACTGCTGTGCCTTGTAAAGGGCATTCGTAAACTTCTGCACCGTTGCATCGTTTTTGTTGATGTAGCTCTGCTTCGTCATGAATACGGTATATGGCAGACGTCCGCTTTCAACGCCAAAAGAAGCAACCACCTTGCCTCGGCCTTCTTTTTCAAAGATGGAGGCCTGCGGCTCAAAGAGCTGAACAAATTCACCGGTGCCGGAAGCATAGGCAGAGGCGATATTCGCAAAATCGATATTCTGAATCAGTTCCAGATCCGCGTGCGGATCGATTCCTTTTTTATTCAAGGTAAACTCGCCTGCCATCTGCGGCATTCCGCCTTTGCGCTGACCGAGGAATACTTTACCCTTCAGGTTGTTCCAGTCAAAAGCACCCGATCCGTCTCTTGCCATCAAAAATGTCCCGTCTGTCTGCGTCACCTGTCCGAAGTTAATGACCGGATCTTCTGAGCCCTGTTGATACACGTAAATCGAAGTTTCCGAGCCGACAAGTGCCACATCGATGGCTCCCGACAGCAGTGCCGTCATCGTTTTGTCTCCGCCAGGGGTGGTCTGCAGCTCGACATCAAGCCCCTCTTCCTTAAAAAATCCTTTCTCCAATGCGACATACTGCGGCGCGTAGAAGATCGAGCGCGTCACTTCGCCAATCTTGACCTTCGTAGCCGATCCGCCGCCACCGCACCCGGCAAGCGCCACTCCGCAAACAAGCAGCATGGTTAACGCCAGCCCCCACCATTTTTGACGCTTCATCGTAACCCTCCATTCCCCATTGACCCAATGTTTCTTTTCAGCATATGCAAGCGCCTGCCCAAAGGTTAAATGCCTGATAGAGTATGCTGGTGGATGTTGAGTGGCATTATGGACTGTCCTACCTACAAAAAAAACGCAGCCACTTTGGCTGCGTTTGTCGTGAGTGATAATTAAAGTTTGTAAATCTCTTTATACTTCTCTTCGAGATAATCGGCCAGATAGTCCGGATTCAGTTCTTCTCCGGTGACGCGTACGATAATCTCGGACGGCTTCTCGCTCTTTCCGTACTTGTAAACCTTGTCTGTCAGCCATTCCTTTATCGGAGCCAGATTCCCCTCCTCGATGAGCTGATCGAGGTTCGGCAGTTCTTTGCGCATCGTATGAAGCATCTGAGCCGCATACATGTTGCCCAGGGAATACGAAGCGAAATATCCGAAATCGCCGCCGGACCAGTGAACGTCCTGCAGAACGCCCATTCCGTCATTTGGTGGCATAATGCCGAGGTATTCTTTATACTTCGCGTTCCAAGTCTCCGGCAGATCCTTCACGGCCAAACCTTCGTTAAAAAGTTTCTTCTCGATCTCATAACGAATGATGATATGCAGGTTATAAGTAAGCTCATCCGCCTCAATTCGAATGAGAGAATTCTCTACCTTGTTCGCGGCCAAATAGAAATCCTCGATGTCCACTCCCTTCAATTGTTCAGGGAAATGCTGCTGCAGATCCGCAAAATAACGGCGCCAGAACGGACGGCTGCGACCAATCATATTTTCCCACAGACGGGATTGAGATTCATGGATGCCCATCGAGGTACCGCCGGAGAGCGGCGTACCCGCAAGCTCCTTATCGATATTTTGCTCGTAAAGGGCATGCCCTCCCTCATGCAAAGAGCTGAATACCGCACTTAACACATCATCCGGAAGATACATGGTCGTGATGCGTACGTCACCTGGGTTCAGGCCCGTCGCAAACGGGTGCACACTCTCGTCCAAACGTCCCGCTTCAAAGTCGTAGCCCATTTGCTCCAGCAGGAACAAGCTGAATTTCTCCTGCTGTTCTTTCGGGAACAGCTGTTTCAAGAAGTCCGTTTTCGGCTTGAAGGGCGATTCCTGAATCGCGTGAACTAGCGGTACCAGACGTGCTTTCAGGCGCTCGAAGATGGCATCCACCTTTTCCACTGTTAAATCCGGCTCGTACATGTCAAGGAGTGTGTCGTATCTGGTATTTTTCACACCCCAATATTCAATAAACTCTTGCTTGAACGCAACAATCTTTGTTAAGTAAGGTTCGAAGCCTTCAAAATCGCTGTTCTTCTTCGCTTCCTCCCACTTCGTCTCCGATTGGGCAGCGAGAATGGAATACTCCTGGAAGCGTTCAGGCGGGATGGATTTGCTCTGATCGTACACCTTGCGTACTTCGGCAATCATGCGGCGTTTGCGGTCATCGAGCTGTTCTGCCTGTTTCGGCTCCGCAAAAAACGATAACAGCTGTCCCATTTCTTCCGATATTTGCAGTTTAAATGCTTCTGTGGATAGAACCCCGATCGTTTCCGAACGAATTTCGGTTCCCTTGCGTGGAGCACCCGTCCGTAAATCCCAATGAAGTAGGCCAATAGCTTCGTAATAACTCATGATTTTGCGAACCAATCGATCAAATTGTTCCCATTGTGGTAAATGTTGTACTGCCATTCCGGCACACCTTCTTTTTTTTATAATAGGATTCTTCTATACTCTATTGATGATACTTTTTACAAGGTATATAATCAACTTCCAGAAAGAATAAATAATAATATACATATAAAGGAGTGTCAGGATGCCGTGAAAATTCAACTCACCCCGCAAGCAGAGCTGAAGCTGAAGGACAAACTTGGGGACAAACCGGGCGCAATCAGGCTGATCTATGACACGGAGGGATGTGGATGTGCCGTCAACGGCTTCCCAGGCCTGCGTATTGTAGATGAGCCGACGATGGAAGATATCGCTATCGAGACAGGCAGCCCGGTGCCGTTTATCATGAACCGCAAGCAGGCCGTTTTTTTCGAAGAGAAGATGAGGCTCGACGCCGATCCAGCCACCTACTCCTTTCGCCTGGACAGCAGCGGACAGAACTACGGTACTAACATTCAAGTATTAGATGCCAGAGCATAAGAACAACAAATAAACAATAGATACAAAGGAGAGAAAATCGATGGAAAAACACCTTAACAGCATTCTGGAACACAATCGCAGCTTTGTAGAGAATAAAGAGTACGAATCCTACCTGACAGGGCGTTTTCCTGAGAAGAAACTCGTCATTATCACTTGTATGGATACACGATTGGTCGAACTGCTCCCTAAAGCGATGAATTTCAAAAATGGCGATGTCAAAATCATTAAAAACGCCGGCGCGATCATTTCACAGCCCTTCGGAAGTGTTATGCGAAGCGTCATGGTTGCACTGTACGAACTGCACGCCGAAGAAGTCATCGTTGTGGGTCACTACGAATGCGGCATGGCTTCCCTAAACGCCGAGGACATGATCCAGCATATGAGAGACCGCGGCATATCCGATGAAGTGTTATCCACGCTGGAAAACTCCGGCATCCGGTTATCCAAATGGCTTCGCGGATTCGATAACATTACGGACGGCGTAAAAAATACCGTAAACCTGATCAAAAACCACCCACTTCTTCCTCCAAACGTACCCGTTCATGGCATGGTCATCGACCCCAACACCGGCGCGCTGGATCTGGTCGTAGAAGGTTACGAGAACGAATAAATCAATCAAAGTCAAATGGAAGCACAAGCGCTTACGCGTTTGTGCTTTTTTAGTCACAATTTTGCCAAAAGCAGAGAGAAAGCCCCCTCCCCCGGTTGTCAAACCATACAGTTTCAGTGTACACTTTTTAACAACCGGACCGATAGGCGAATGACCATCCACGCTTTAGCGTCCACGATATGCGTTTCAAAGGGAGTTATGTCCATGAATACGTTGTCATACGGCTTGTTAGGATTACTAGCAAGAAGAGAATCATCAGGATATGATTTGATGCTTCGAATACAGCCCTTTTGGCAAGCCAAACACAGTCAAATCTATCCCTTGCTGTCCAGCATGGAGGAGAAGCAGCTATTGTCCTCGCACTGGGTCCAGCAAAGTGATAAACCGGACAAGAAAATCTATGCGATTACAGAAAAAGGCATGCAGAAGCTGCGTGAATGGATGTACCAACCTATCGCGCCTGCAGTCACCAAGGATGAGCTTTCTCTTCGGACCTTTTGCCTGTGGCTGACGGAGATCGGCATCGCCGTCGATATTTTCGAGGACCGCAGAATTGGGTATTTGGAGAAAAAACGTTATTATGAGCAGATTTTAGAGGGAATTCCGGAGGATACCCGCGAGATTGGAAGCAAGGCTTTCAGCAATTACGTACTCGCTACCAAAGGGCTGATGATGGCTGAAACCGAGCTGAAATGGTGTGATTGGGTACTGGAATTACTGAGACAGCAGCAGCACACAACAGCCTCAAAACATGGTCGTACAAATTTTGAAACCTTATCGTGACTCGTCCGTATTACTCTTTATTACTCTAAATTTACTGGGAGGTTCGACAGAACACGATGAAAAAAGTATTGACTATTCTTGTAGCGATTACATTGTTCTTTGTAGCACTGACACCTGATTCCGCAGATGCCCGCAGAGGCGGCGGAGGTTTCAAATCCGGGACCAAGACATACAACAGCACTCCGAAAAAGAATAATAACAATAATGTTCAACAATCGAACAACCGTTCCAATACGACAGGGGCGGCCGGCAGCACGGCAAAACGCGGATTCTTCAGCGGCGGCAGCTTGATGAAAGGACTTATGATCGGTGGTCTAGCTGGTTTGCTCTTCGGCAGCATGTTCGGGGGTATGGGCTTCATGGGCGAAATCATGGGACTCCTCATTAACCTGATCGCTATCTGGGCTTTGATTATGATCGTTATGGCTGTTGTACGCTCCGTGAAGAATCGTCGTAAACAAAACGAACCTCGCGACAACAACAATAACAACAATCGGTACTAATCCATGATTTTGAGCATGGACGAAATCGTCAATGCAGTCTGCCTTCATCAGGCGGAACGCAGAGGCGTCAAACCAACCGATGTATCGCTTGAGCTTAGCTGGGATGAAGATACCGGATATACAGGTGAAGTATGGGTCAGCGGTAGGAATCAATATTTGATTGAGGCTAACCTCATCGAAGCCATTCTCCGCTACCTGTACTCCGAGTACAATATCCGCGCTTACAGCGAACAAGTACGACTTGAGCTGGAAGACGAAATTATCGCCATCGTTCAGCAATAACCTGATGAATCGATAAAGCAGCCGCTTCGCTACTATGCGAAGCGGCTGCTCTTTGATTACAAACAATAGGATCAGTTCGTACAGTGCGCAAAGGTTCCGTCCAAGAAAAGCGCTTCAACCATATTGGCGCCCCTCTCTAATATACGAGCAACACGGCCATCATTGTCTTGGCTTATCGCAGTACCCGTGCCTGCGTCGTTCTATCCCGAATTCGGGTTCTCCAGCTCTTTCCGCTTGCCCGCCTTATGCCATTCCTCATACTGTCCACCGATCTGAAGGAAGGATTCATGGATCATATCCGTCATTTCTCGGATTTCGTCCTTGGTATACTTCAAATGGGTGTTTACATTATCCACCTTGTATTTTTGCAGAAGCTTAATATGGGCAATCGTATGAATGGTATCCTCCAGGATCCAGAAGATCACTTCATCGGTATCCTTGGTCCTCTTGCTGAGCATCTGCACGCCTCTTTCATACATAGCGAGCTCATATTCCTGCTCTCCAACCCGAACAACCGGACTCAAATCACCTATATAACCTTCTTCAAAAGGTAGAGTGGCCACTCTCTCGTATTCAGGATCATACATGGAAGTCTTATGAAGCAGATGAAGGATTCGATCAATCATTTCTTGTTTTGTAAGCATAATGGACATCTCTTCCCCCTTTAGGAGTCGCGTAAATGACGCAGGATTGTTTACGGTTTTACCAAGACAAGGGCTCTGAGTTCTTCCAGAATATCCAGCGGTTGGTTTCACAAATCGGGGCTGTGCCAATACTGTACTCATCCCTGACGCCGCTTGCCAGGTTAATCCGGTGCAGCATACCGCCATAGGTGCCGACCAGCAGGAAATTCTCATCCGGCGTCGCGATCAGCCCGGAAATCGTGCTACCTACAAAATAACGCCATATTTCCTTGCCCTCATAATCGATAAAACGGAGGTACCCATAAGCATCGCCAAGAATGCCTCCCTCCTTCAGCGCGACGCCGGCGTACACGCGCATTTCTTCATTTATCGGCAGTCCTTCTGCAAAGGCTCTCGTTTCTACAGCATGCAGCGGTACGGATATCGTATCCCCATTGTAAAAATGGCAGGCATTAAACCACACGGAACGACCATCCTGCGTGAACAGGCTATAGTGTGGATAACTGGAATGAGGCTCTATTCTGTACAACTGCTGCCCTTCCAGGTCCATCAGCAGATGCTCGCTGGACTGGCTGCCATATGCCAGCCACCTGCCATCCCGCGAGATTGCGCCGTGAGCCATATCGATTCTGGTATCTTCAAGCTCGTCCTCTCGAAGCTCCCCGGCATCCGGATGCATTAATTGCGCCTTCGAGTCTCCCAGCAGGTAAATGCCATACGCGCCAACGAGCAGAACCTGCCGCCCATCGTTGAACGGAATGATTTCATCGAGAATATCATAAGGTCTCTCTTCATCAGCCAGTGATTCAAGATCTTTGAGATCGGCCTTCAGGCGGCTGCAAATATCCTGCCATGTAAACTTCGCAACCAATTGCCCGTTCAAGGAAGTACCCGGCAAAAATATCGTCCGCACCCCATTCTCATCGGCTACTGCCAAGTACTGTCCATCTACGGAGCTTCCTGCACAGCCGATTCCCGTTAACTCGGTTATGCTATCACTACCAACGACATAGGTGAACCGTCGCTCCCATGAAGCTCCAGTTTGCAGCAGCACGTGACCATTTTCCCATGCATATACGGGCTTCACCGCCTGTGTCTCCTCCTTGAACTCTCCTGTCAATGGCCAGGACGCGGGCGGCAGCTCTTCGCGAAGCAGAGCCGTTTCACCGGCTTCATTGGCGGCAGCGATCATCTTAACCACTTCTTGGGCCATGGCCTGGCGCCGATCCTCTTCGATCGCAGGCGGTTCCTCCTGCCAATTGGTCTCCATCCCTATGCGTACATATTCATTAACGTCGGCGGCATAACGTTTGCCTTCCGCGCGCCACTCTTCCGCTGTTTTCCGGTCCAACCAACTCATTCGCGTTCCCCCCTGTATGTATTTATGTATATCGGTTTGTAATGGAAAGCTTCTTCAACGATTTCCTCTGGCGTCATATCTTTTTCCGGCCAAAAAATCAAATTGCTGATGTCGGGGTGGGGAACATTCCGCTGCAGCAATTCGATCCATTCCTCCACCTCTTCTTCGCTGCCTTCTCCATTATACAGTCTTGTCACCAGATCAACGATCTGCGCTCTCGTTAATTCGCTCATGTACGGCTCCTTTCTTGTCATCGATCCAACGCCGAATAAATTCCTTCTCAGACTTATTCAACCGTTTAAGTGAATTTTCAAAAAAATACAGATACTTTGAATGAAGTTGTTTTAGCTTCTCTATTTCGCCAACAGAGATAGCTTCCTTAATTGCATACGTTAGTTTCCCATAACTATCTACGATAATTTCTGAACTTAGAATAACATCAATCATTAACTTCCCTTCGGGCTCAGCTGCCTTCGTTTTTTTCTCTATCTAAGATTTCTTTACTCCTCAACCATTTTTTCATAAATTTTATGCGAAAAACGCATAAATATCAATATGCAATTTTCGCATAAACTAAACTTTGCATGGGTGATATATGATGTATAAACGAATTCGAGGACTACGCGAAGACAGAGATCTGACACAACAGCAGATGGCGAATTATCTGCACATTTCCCAAACCACATACTCTCGATACGAAAGTGGAAATTTGGATGTTCCTAGCTCAGTATTGATTAAACTAGCGGATTTCCATGACGTAAGCATTGATTACATACTTGGCCAGACTGACATTGCAAAGCGTAATCACAGCAAGAAAGAAAAGTAACACCAAGATCATGGGTGGGGGCTATTTCTATTATAAACATATCAACGCTGTTCGTGGTGCGACTTTGCTTATTCCAACAAAGATGAGCATCATATCGAATGCTCGGATTATCCCCCCCGTAGCAGGGGAATTTCAAGTGTAGTTAGAAACAGAAAAAGCCGAGTCTAGTAGACCGGCCTTTCTTTCGTTTTGCATTTATTCAAATGCTAATCATTGTTCAATTTTTTGCCTACAGCTTTGGTTTCAACAGGCACGGTTATTTCTAATTCCTTAATATATTCCTTCTTAAACCCGTTTTTTGTGTTGCTGATATAAGGCTTTATGGTTATTGCTTTTGGGATGTGTGTAAACGGCTCATACATTGTTTTTGAATAGATGCCGTATTTCTCCGGGTCCTTGGAGCTGCCTCTGGCACCGATTGGTTTCATGGAAACACCTTGATCATCCACCAGTTCATATTCCATATTCAGAAAACCTGTAGTCAAATATTTTTCAGGAACAAGATTTAGGTCAGCCTTTACATTGATAACTACTTCAGTCGTAATGGGAGTAAGTCCAATTTTTTCGATCGTTAACTTCAGGTTGTCATGCGTTTTGGATAAACCCGGGTCCTCGACATAAAAGGTATTCGATGTGTTCTTAACGACAGGCACGTTGAAATTGAAAGGTTCTTTGATTCCTTTAATTATCAATGTTACAGACAAATGGAACGTATCGGGGAATGGGGCGTTTTCCTCGGCGTAACTCGAATCATCCGTAAAGATCAGTACAGAATCTTTTTCCCCCGTAGCGCTCATTCCAGCTGGTAGAGTCTCTCCTTGATATTCCATGTAATAATGTTCAATCCCCCGAGATGAAAAAAAATGACCCTCAGGCCTTATGGGTTCATACAAAGGCTCTTCGAAGTTCTTGCTCGATTCACGGGTGGCCACCATCGCTACCCGTACTCCGTCATATATGACATTCGTAATTTTCATGGTAACCCCATCATGCGTATCCTTGATGTCGACCGGCGTAACGAACCCCTGACTTTCAGCAGTCTGCAAGCCGGCATCCTGATTTTGAAATATACTGCCGATCAAGGGGATTTGCCGGAGAGATTGCGCAAGGGCTGGTGAAATGAACCCGGATGCGATGACGGTCGACCCCAGAACGGCAACAGTCAGGACGGATAACATAGCGATTTTAACTCCCCGGCCTCTCTCTCTCCTTATATAGCGGCGTCTTGCAGGCATCTCCATATTGACGATGGTATGGTACGTCTCGTCGATCCGGTTTCGAACCATTTCGGGCATTTGACTTTGTTCCTTCCGTTTCAAGGTTTCCATTTCGACTTCAAAACGCTCCATAATTCAACTTCCTTTCCCGAGATTGATCTAACGATGCAAGAAGGATATTGCGAGCCCGATACAGGCGATTTTTTACGGCGTTTACTGATATGTCGAGGATGTGGGCGACATCCTTAATGGGAATATCCTGTAGATAGTGCAGTACGACGACAATTCGAAGGGATTCATCCAACTGATCAACTGCTTCGCGCAAATCGATTTTTTCATACTCTTTGACATCGGAAGATAGGACATGAATGTCTGCCATCGTTTGGGTACGAGCTCTCTGTCGTAATATCTCGTTGCATTGGTTGATCAGTATGCGACATATCCACGTTTTGAAATAAGCAGGTTTTTTCAAGCCATATATGGCTTTGTAGGCTTTCAGCATCGTTTCCTGAATCGCATCCGCACAATCCTCGTCTTGTCTGAGCATTGAGCGGGCAATGGAATAGAGGGTTGATTCTACTCCTTGCAAGAGTCGAATAAACGCTTCACGGTCACCCGCTTGGGCCGATACGACCTCTTGCTCCATTTCTGATAACAATTGAACCTCGCCTCTTTCTTCTATGATTTTTTCAGTTTGCTTATATTTATTAGATCGCGAATCTAGACCAAAGGTTAGATTCTAATTACACGGGTTTTCATGTTGCGAAGGGATTGCAGGAACACATGACATTACAGTAGTAAATTAAGTAATTGCGGCCCTTTTTGATATAATTTAAATTTTGTCAGCATTGGGGCCGCCTATGGATGTGACCTTATCCCGGAAGGAACTGAGCTGCTATACAACAGAGAACGCGACAAGAACAATGATTGTTAGCTGGTTCAAACAAAATAAATAAAGAGCTCGATTGAAATGATGAGATCGCCTTGTCCTTTGCTTCACACTCTGGGACAGGGTAATTTTTTATGATATGTCCATTCGTCCCGTCTATATTAGGTATCATTGACCTGTGCTGTGAGATTGTCGATAATAGTAGATAGTAGAATAAATTCACTATCTTCAAGGGATTGGAGCTATGTAATGAAATATCATAATCTGGAAGAATGCATCATAGATCTGGAGAAACATGGCCATTTGGTTCGTATACATGAAGAGGTTGATCCACATTTGGAAATGGCAGCCATACATATGAAGGTCTATGCCGCAGGCGGCCCGGCGCTGTTATTTGAAAATGTTAAAGGTTCAAGGTTCCGCGCGGTCTCCAACCTGTTCGGTACGATCGAGCGTAGCAAATTCATTTTTCGGGAAACCTTCGAATCCACACAAGACGTGATCGCGCTGCGCAACGATCCGATGAAGGCGCTCAAAAATCCGTTCAAATATATCGGGACGGGATTAGCAGCTAAAACCGCGTTACCTATCAAAAAAACGGGGGCATTGCCACCCGGATTTCAGGAAATCCAAATTTCCGATATGCCGTTAATTAAGCACTGGAAGGATGATGGCGGTGCTTTTGTCACGCTGCCTCAAGTCTATTCGGAAGATCCGGAGAAGCCGGGCGTCATGAATTCCAATCTGGGCATGTATCGGGTGCAGCTCACAGGCAACGAATATGAAATAAACAAGGAAGTTGGCATCCATTACCAGATCCACCGGGGCATCGGCATCCATCAAGCGAAGGCCAATAAATTGGGGCAGCCGCTTAAAGTAAGCTGTTTCATCGGGGGTCCCCCTGCGCATACGATTTCAGCGGTTATGCCGCTGCCGGAAGGCATGAGCGAGCTAACCTTTGCCGGCTTGCTGTCCGGACGCCATTTCCGGTACAGCTATGTTGACGGCTACTGCATTAGCCACGATGCGGATTTCGTCATTACAGGGGAAATCTACCCGGGTGAAACCAAGCCGGAAGGTCCTTTTGGTGATCATCTGGGCTATTACAGCCTTATCCATCCGTTTCCCGTCATGCGAGTGCACAAGGTCTACGCCAAACAACAGGCGATCTATCCATTTACGGTCGTTGGAAGACCTCCACAGGAAGATACGTCCTTCGGCGAACTGATTCATGAGCTGACTGGCGGGGCCATCCGGCAAGAAATCCCGGGTGTCAAAGAGGTTCATGCGGTGGACGCTGCTGGGGTACACCCCTTGCTCTTTGCCATCGGCAGCGAACGCTATACCCCTTATCAACAAGTAAAACAGCCGGCTGAGCTTCTCACGATTGCCAATCGGATATTGGGCACGGGCCAATTGAGTTTAGCCAAGTATCTGTTCATAGCGGCCGAGGAGAACCAAACCTTAGACACGCATCAGATCGAGGATTTCTTGGCCTATATATTGGAACGAATCGATCTGCACCGGGATATCCATTTTCAGACCAATACTACGATCGATACACTCGATTATTCCGGGACCGGGCTTAACACCGGGAGCAAGGTCGTATTCGCGGCGGTCGGGGATAAAAAAAGGGATTTGTGCCAAGAGGTGCCTGAAGCCTTGACGGATCTGCCCGGATACTCGCCAGCCAAATGGATCATGCCCGGCATTGTCGCGATCCAGGGAGCCGCTTTTACGAGTTATGCCGAAGTGCGGCAGGAAATGGAGCGTCTAAACGAGACGATCCGTGCGAGAGGTTCCCTCTCCTCCTGTCCGATGATCATTCTGTGCGATGACAGTGAATTCATGAGTGCGACAGTAAGTAATTTCCTGTGGGCAACCTTTACGCGCAGCAATCCTTCCCATGACATTCACGGCGTGAACAGCCGCTATGAGCATAAGCATTGGGGCTGTGATACGGTCATTATCGATGCCCGTACAAAACCGCATCAGGCTCCGCCATTAATACCGGATGAAGAGGTTGAACGCAGCATCAAGCGTTTATTTGCGGACGGAGGCAGTTTAAGTCGGATTCAGTTACGTTAAACCCAAACGAGCTTTTAGAGTTCTTCTAGCAGCCGCCTATAGGATGAAATAAAAAAATGGCTGGTCCTTAGTCATATTGACTTTGGGATCAGCCTTTGTTTTTCTTATACGGGACGTTATATGGATGATAGTTGGTTCATCATGCGCAATCTATTAAAAGCGTCCTATGTCAGCACCCTCAGCACATCCTCAATCTTTTTCCCATGAGAGATCACCCCATAATTCATCCAGGTCAGAAAATCAACCTCATACACGCAGCCGCTCCTAACTGCCGGAAGTGATCGCCATTCTGGGGCATCGAGCAAACAACGTTCCTCGCCTTCCCAGGAAGAATGACGCTTGTCGAACGTAATAAACAGATGATCGACATCCAGCAGCTTCAGATATTTCCTGGACAAGATCGCATTCCGGGCATCCCTGGACAACTGCTGAACAAGTGGATGCGGGGTCAGACCCAGATCCCCGTACAGGATTGGCCCCGTATACCCATGATACGGACCCGAATATAAACTGATTCCAAGCGCCGATATACGAAGACAGGCCACGGTTTGGGCATGGACAGAGCGCTTAAGGAGTCTCCTGGCTTCACTAGCTTTATATTCGTATTGTGAGATGACATCCTGCACTCGGTCCTTCCTACCCAGCAGGTCCGCCGATTTACGCAGTGTCATGCGCCAATCCTCACTCGCATGCGGGAACTCATACGTTGGAGCTAGCCGTCCCAAGCCGTCGTCAGACATCCAGCGCCTGAACCCCCTATCCATCATAATTAAGTCCGGCTTGTGACGAGCAAGTTCATCGATATCCTCCTGCTCAATATCAATTACAGGGACATCATGCAGACCAAGGTAATCCTGTCTCCCCCATCTGTAGTGAGCGCATTGCACGACCGGTGTTATGCCGAGGGCTACCAAAAAATCTTCAAGGAATGGCGCAAATACCCGCATCTTCTCCTGATGACGTTGACGGCGATATTGTCCGGGCGAAATCCCCACGGTTTGTTTGAATCGACGATTAAAATAATATTCGTTGTTAAAACCAACAAATTGTGCAATATCCAGCAGCCGATCATCTGTCGCCAGCAGCAACTGTTTTGCCCGGTCAATCCGGACCCCGTTCAGATAATCAAGGGGGTACTTGGTCGTGATCTTTTTAAAAATCCGAGTATATTGCCAGCGTGCAACGTTCGCAAGCTCTGCCAACTGCTCCACAGTCCAATTATTTCGATAGTGCTCTTGTAGATGTTGAATCGATTTCTCAACAGCCTGGCGCATATTCGTATGGTGAGCAGCGTTCTGATTCTGCCGATATAAAAACAGCATGAACGCCTGAAAACGCACATGAATGTCGAAGGATTCCAACTCGCTATAGGTATCGCGCTGCCGATAAATGCCCTCCAGGTATTCAATACATTGAGAGAACGGGAGACATGACCATTCGGCCTGATGCTGGTACGGAGCAAATTGAGGGTTTCGTACAGGCAATGCCTGTCCAGAGGGAGTTCCCTCCATCCCCCAAAGTTCATAGGTTAACAGATAGAAACCCATGCCGTCCGTTTCAGAATGAATAAGTGCTGTTGAGCCGGGGGTTATGTGATAACTTCGACCTTGCCGCATGTGAAACTCCGTTTCCTCCAAGTGCAGTCGCCCCGTGCCGGCCGTCAAAATCAGCAGTGTGTGCTCGTTGTCAACCAGAATTTCTTGCTGCCAACCCATAGATTGCGTATGAAGCTGAATATCCTTCAACACATAAAATAAAGAAGTTCGGTTAATCGAGCTGGTTTCCGCCTTCATTTCATCTACCCCTACCCGAGAATCTATTCATACATAGTGCAAAGAAACAGAAAGCTCGTCAACGCCGTTGACAGCTTCCTGTTTCTATTCCAATACGGAGATCATCTCCTTATTGGACAAACCACTTCAAGAGATCGTCGGCTTTCATCATATTGGCTTTAATTGCGCCCGATTGCCAGTGGGTTCGATCCGCTCTGTACACATGACCGTTTTTGACGGCGGGTACAGATTTCCACAACGGACTGTCAAATACCTGCATTGCTTCTTGATTCTCTTCCGAGTCCCAGCTGCCGTTCGAAGGCAAAATAATGATATGGTCCGCATCTAACTCCGGGATTTTCTCTTCGGATAGAATAGCTTGAAAATCGGTCATGTCACGCGCAAACGGGTGTGGAGTCAATCCCATTTCTTTGTAGATATTGCCGATAAACCGGTTCTCGATACCAAACAGGGCTAGCGTTTTATCTCCGACATTTAACCGGAGCACCGCCACGGTCTCTTCCCCGACAGCTTGTTGCAGTTTCATCCTCGTTTCCTCGATTTTCTTATGATAGTCGCTCAACACGCCTTCGGCTTCCTCAGGTATGCCAAGCACATCCCCTATCGCTTTCATAATGTCCGGCGGATTTTGTAAAATAGACTCGGGCAGCCGATAAGTAGGAGCTATTTTGGAATAAAGCTCATATTTTGCCGAATCTGCTGCTCCGTCGACAATGATCAAATCCGGACTTGCCTCCAGCAGCGATTCTATACTTCCCGTTATATCAAAGGTCGGGACTTCCAGCCCCAAGTAATCCTGTTTCCCCCAGCTTGGATGATACCACTGTACAACAGGTGTAACTCCTAGAGCCAGCAGATAGTCCTCCAGATAGATCCCTACTACCCTCTTCGGATTTACTGGTATTTCGACCTCACCGAACTCATCCTTCATCATTTTGGTATCAACAGCCCCTTGTTTTGTCTCGTCCTGAGCGACCTGCTCCCCAACCTTTTCCGTGAATTGCCCGGAAGGTGCTGCACCCTCCTTGTCCTGCGGTGTTCCGCATCCAGCCAGAGCAATCACCAGTACAAGTAATGCTATCATCCATCGGGTATTCTTAGGATATGACCTTGCCATAAATCGTTTCTCCCCTTGCCTGTTGTTAAAAGGTACGAAAGAGATTCTTTTGTTTATACTGATTATGATAATCATTCTCATTTCGTTCAGGAACATTGTATCTCACTCCATGTGATCAAACAATACATTTTCTCAAATCATTTCTTATACAAACGCGAAATAAGAGCTCCCTGTCAGGAGCCCTCTTCTCTTCCTAAATAAATCTCAATATAATGATTACTATATCTACCTGGGAGGAAGAATATGTTTCCAATACTAGAGACTAAACGTTTAACGCTGCGGGAAATCCAACATCAGGACGCTGAGGCTATCTATAGCTGCTTCTCGAATGATGAGGTCACTCGATATTACGGACAAGACACGTTGACTACCCTCGAGCAGGCTCATCAAATCGTTGAGCTCTTCGCAAACAACTACAAGGAGAAACGCGGGATTCGATGGGGTATCGAAAGGAAAGATGCGCAAGGTCTCATTGGCACGATTGGGTATAACGTATGGTCTCCGCGGCATAAGAGGGCCGAAATCGGATATGAATTACATCCTGAGTTCTGGGAGCAAGGTTATGCAAACGAAGCTGCTTCCGCCGTCATCGCATATGGTTTTCTGGAGCTTGGCCTGACGCGCATCGGTGCCGTTGTTTTTATCGAGAACCAGGCGTCCCACGCGCTGCTGACCAAACTCGGTTTTGAAGCGGAAGGTATCCTACGCCAATATATATATCAAAACGGCGTGGCACACGATACGCGGGTGTACTCATTATTAAAAAACTAACCACTTGCGTTAGGGGTTCTACATAAACCTCTAAGCTTCATTCACCCGGAGATTCCTTGGCGTCCAGAAACGGTTTGTTCACAAAATAATACATAAAGCCCATCAAGAGCACGCCGCCAACCAAATTGCCAATCGTTACCGGGATCAGGTTATGCAGTACGCCCTCCAGTGAAATCGTGCCGGGATGATTCAGCACAAGCGCAATGGCAAAGGTGCACATATTCGCAACACTGTGCTCATATCCGGAAATGAAGAAGCAGAATACAAACAGCATCATGGCAAACATTTTGGCCCCGTCGCCCTTCAATGACATCGGGATAAAAAAGGCAAGGCATACGAGCCAGTTGCACAGAATTGCCCTGAAAAACAGCTGCACTGTCGGGGTGGTCATTTTGTGCTCAACCACATCGAGCAGGAATCCGTTCACGGATGAATCCATAAATAGTCCCGTTAAGAAAATCAGCAGCGCAAACGTGCACGCCCCTAAGATATTCCCCGCGTAGCTGAAGACCCACAGCTTGACGACCTCGAGCCACCTTAGTTTCTTCCGCAGAGCGGCATACGTGTAGTAGAACGTGTTTCCCGTAAACAGGTCCCCTCCCCCATACGCGATCAGAATGATCGCCGCGCCAAACGTAATGGCGGCCATCGGGTAAGTCAGAGGGGAATGCTCCAAATAAAAGAAGTTGCCTGTCTTAAAAGCAACAATGACGCCAAAGCCGATAAACATGCTGGCGAGCATGGAGCGGGCGATGTAACGAAGATGGCTTTGTTTGAAGATTTTGTGTTTTTTGAGAGCTAGCTGCTCCACCTTGAGTAATGATTCGGTTTCCATAATTCCTCCTGAAAAAGTCGGTTCTATATAGATTACACGATTTTTCCAATAATTCATATCACCTTATGTATCATTACCCCATTTCCCCTGACGAAACATTCATGGAGGGCTGAAATCGATTTCGCGTCCCGGTATCAAATCTGATATTTCATCTTCACAGAATCGTAACCCAATGCCGCTTAGCTTCCACTATCATGGGAAGATAAGTCTGGCACACTTGTTTGATGCACAGCGCATGTGGTAATTAGTTGTTACAAAGGAGAGGATACAACATGAACATGAAACAACCAGCAAAAAAAGCAATCATCACCTTGACTATGGCAGGAGTCCTCGGCGTAAGTGCTATCGGCGTAAATCATGCTGTTTTTCCGCTGCAGCAAGCAGAAGCTGCCACGGCAGCAAATGCCGGCGATTATGCTGCAGAGTACGCGCTTAAGACACTCAACAGCTTCTATAAACCTGCATTAAAGGGACAATTCCCTGGTGCCGTCAGCGGTTTAACGATCGGTAAAAGCACAAAGCAGGACGTTTATAAAGCCATTGGCGAGCCTTCCGTGGCAGGCAAGGATGCCGATGCCTTCGATGTATACGGGGCCAACATGGGGAATCCAGGCTACGCCTTTTCCTATAAACTGAACAAAATCCGCGAGATGCGTTATTTTGGTACGAACGTGGAACGGCAGACGAACATCGGTGGCATCACCATGAAAATGCTGAAGCAGAACTGGTTTGCACCGAATGCTACAACCACTTTCAAAACCGGAAAAGTCAAGCAAACCAAGCTCACTTACAACCGGGGAGATTACAAATTGGAGTTCATCTTTAACAGTAGCACAGAGCTTGACCATATTAATCTGCTGAAAAAATAACCGTGATTAGAAACTCTTACTTTCCTAATTTATGGTTAACCTGTCCAAAAACATCGGAAAGGCCCGGTCTCTTAGAGAGCCGGGTTTTTCTGATCAGCACCCATTTCTTACATCAAATACTGAAACAACATATCATCCAGCCACTCCTGGCTGTATTCCATCCGCTTAAATCCAGCAGCTAGCATATCCACCTGTTCCCTTAACACTTGAGACTCATCGGTCCCTTCCCGATAGCGGCTCAAAAAATGCAGAAATACATCCACCATACGCAAGCTTATGAGAACCGGAATCGCGACAATCTCCTCTGCGCTCAGTTGAACGCGGCTGGCAAATCCTTCGCAAAACTGCTTTATGGCCTTCCTCTCGTCCGCGATTCCCAAAAATCCCGAGATGACAACCGCAGGCTCCATCGCTCTCACATCCCGTGTGCAAAATTCAAAATCAAGCAAAGCGGTGACCGTATGCGGTTGCTCTGCGTTTACCAGCAGGTTCGAAAAGTTCAGATCGCCATGAACCAGCTGTTGGGGCAGACTTTTTAGAGATTCAAGGCTGTTGCAAATATCGGCGTATGCTTCTTTTAGTATATGAAGTGCCTCTCCTTGATCCTTGAACTCCAATGGCGGTTGCTTGCAAAAATCTAGAATGAATGCTTCGCTGCATGCAGGATAAGACTGAAGCAGCTCGTAATAAGGCGGATACACCGGCCTCATTCCGATTGAACAACCCGCAAGGGCATTTACCAGTTCCCCCGTCTTCTCCCCGAAAGAATACGCTGCTTGAGTGCTGCCTTCTTCCGGACGTTCTCCTTCAATATATGCAAATAGGCAAGCATAACGATCGCTCCCATCCTGAACCTGAACCATCCTATCGCCAGACACGGAAGGAAGAGGAGCGGGAATCTTAAAGCTCAGCGGAACCCGCTGCAGCGATTCCAGAACGGCAAACTCAAATTCGATTCTTGCCTTATCTCGATGTGTATTATAAATGCGCATGACCGAACTGCGCTGCTCGTTATGGATAAAATGGGTCGTATTGTTCCAGCCTGTAGGACCATCAACCAGTTCACCGTTCCACTCTGGCCAGTGCGCTTGCAGAAGAAGCTGAATCATGTTTATACCTCTCTTACCTTTTCAATCAAAAGTTATATAAAGTTATATCGAATGGTTCATCATTTTGGTGCAGCTTCTTCTGCTTTCGCCACAATGACCTTTACGCCAAGCTCCTGGATCCGATCCATAACGTGCTGATCTGCCTTCTGATCGGTAATTAACACATCCAGATCTTCGATGGCGCCAGCTCTGGCAAAGCCATCCTGTCCGAGAATCCGATGCGTTGCCATGCCAATTCTGCGGCGGGATACGGCAGAGACCGCGCGTCCAAAAGCGGCAACTTCAGGAGTAGCCACGTATATTCCCTCATCGGAAATCCCGCCTCCACTAACGAAACTGATATCAAATTTAAATTGACGAATAAATTCGTTAGCAAGCACGTCTGTGATATTTCCGGAAGGTTTCACCCGTCCACCAATCAAATAGGTGTCAATCCATTCGCGTTCGCGCAGAGCTTCTGCTACACGCATGCAGTTGGTCACGATTGTCAAGGGCATTTGCTCCGGAAGATGCTTCAACAGTAAATAGGTAAGCGAGCTGCTGCCAATGAATAACGTATCTTTTTCTCGGACGTATGAAACGGCTAATTGAGCAATGGCGTTCCCTTCCGGGGAGCCTTCACTATACCGCTGTTCCGGAGCCACGTGCGGCTGCCTGACTTTCATGGAAGGAATTGCGCCTCCGTGCGTTTTCTGGAGTAAACCTTGCTCCTCCATCATTGTCAAATCCCGACGAATCGAATCAATCGATATTTCAAATCGCTCGGCCAAGTCCTTGGCAATCACCCGTTTATCTTGATGCAGCAAAGCAAGAATTTTCTGACGACGTTCCTCGGCAAACATTCCTGATTGATCTTGCACCATACTCTTATCCTCCTGTTTATTCCAAAGTTTTCCGCTTTATACCTCCATTATATTCGTTATCGTTCCGTTTATCAAGTATTTTCCTTCGGTTTTGTTCATTTATATGCATTTTTAGGCGCGAAACATCCTTGGAAGACGCTCCATCATCACAATACAACCGATGGCATATTCTACCTCTTCTCCCTAACCACACGAAAACCGCAATTGCCCGTCGAACTGTCGGGTGTATTCCCGCTGCGTGCCGCGACTCGATAACGGTTGCAATAGGATCTGTGGCACAGGTACGAGCCGCCGCGCATCGACCTTCTGCCGGTAGACTCACCAAAGAACGGATTGGTGGCCGAAGTCACTTGATGATAGGACGGGCTGAACCAATCCCCGCACCACTCCCATACGTTGCCGGACATGTTATATAATCCGTAACCATTCGGTTTATAGGCATCCACCGGCGCGGTACCGATATATCCATCACTTGCATTGTTTTTAACTGGAAACTTACCCTGCCATATGTTGCATTGATGTTCTCCGTCCTGTTTCAGCAGATCTCCCCAAGGATAGGTTCTGCCCTCCAAACCGCCGCGCGCTGCATACTCCCATTCCGCTTCCGTAGGAAGCCGCACGCCGGCCCAATGGCAGTATGCATTTGCATCGTTCCAGGATATATGTACGACTGGATGATCCATCCGGTCTTCGATGCTCGAATCCGCTCCCTCGGGTGCAGCCCAGTATGCACCCTCGACCACCAGCCACCAAGGCACTTCTTGCGGGACTTGTGCAACTCTTGCCTTGGTTTCCTCCGAAGCCAGCAGTTCAAATACAAACGACCATCCAAAATGCTCCGCTTCCGTGACATAACCGGTGGCTTCCACGAAGCGTTGAAACTGTTCATTCGTAACGGCATACGGTGAGATCTCAAATCCGGAAACGGTTACGCTGCGAGCCGGCCCCTCGCCGTCACGCGGGAACCCTTCATGTGAACTCGTCCCCATCGTAAACGTCCCTCCTGGGATCTTGATCATGTTGGCATGGAGCTCAGGATGAGGCTGGTCATGATATTGGCCTTCTCTTAGACTTCCTTGATGATCCTTCTGTTCGGCATCTCCTAATTGCACTTTCGCTCTCACGCCTGCGCAGCAAGAATGTTGTTCTCCCATGCTCTGTTCCTCCTATGCTTAACCAGTCCTATGCTTGATACAGAGAACAGGACAACCACTACCGGAGCGGTTATCCTGCTTCACTTAACTATAATATTATACGAATTCCTGCGGGTGGCGGCGCATCAATTCCGGAACGGCTTCCCCGCGGCCTGTGTTCTTCAAACGTTCGATATACCGGGGCAGATGACCTTTGGCATGGTAAGGTCCTCCCTCCTTCATGACCGTCCACAACGGGTCCACGTCATATGGCATCGTTGACATCATATGATCATGCCATTCATTCAGAAGGTATACGGCCTCTCTGCAAAGATCCGGTCTTTGGGCTGCCCGATTGTCTTGCTCGTGGACATCCTCGGTGATATGGAACAGCATTTCTTTGTCAAACAGATGATAGCCGTCATGATATGTTCGAATGTAGAGCCATTCTCCAAACCGCACGCTTCGCTGACAGACATGGGCGCATTGAGAGACCACCAAATACTCCCTGCCGCTGCCTTTTCCGCTTCGCAGGCTCTTCGCATAACTGATGCCATCCCAGCTTCGAACCGGTGCAACGTTCAAATATTCCGCCATCGTAGGCAGAAGATCCAGATGATAGTGGAGATTGCGATCCGATATCCCTTTCATGATGCCAGGTCCCCGGATAATCATCGGGATGCGGCAGGTTCCCTGATCCGCTGTGCCATGTTCACCATAAATCCCAAGCTCTCCCATGTTCTCGCCATGATCCGCTGTAATGATAACGATCAGATCATCCATTACTCCCTTGTTCTCCAGCAATTCAAAAATGGCGCCGATGTGCTCGTCCATATGCCGAATGCCGCAATCATAGCCATCCACCATCGTCCGCAAATCCTCCATCGTCCTGATCTCTCCGGGATGACGCGGAAAATCAGGGGAAACTTCACTATTATACATGTTAATTTCGTTCACCCCATGCGGGCCAACCTTCTTCTGATGCTCCTGAAGCACCTCTTCGGTAATCCAATCGGGAAGCGGCGCATGTTCGAAAGGATTTCCCAGAGACTGGGGTGCGCGATATGGTGTGTGCGGATCCCAGAAGTTCACATAGAGCATCCAGTTATCTTCATCGGCATTACGATCCAGCCAATCCAGCACGACTGGAGATACTTCTTCTGCCGACTCCAAGCCGCCCTTACCTGTATTATACATTTCATTGAAGCCCGCGTAGAAGGTCCAGGCGGAATGTCGTTCTCCAAACGGACTGATCAAGGCGGTTTTCATGCCGGCCCGGCGGAATATAGCGGGAAAACTCTCCGACCCCAGCTTGTCGCGGAAGTCCCTGGTCATGCCTTCATGCCGGACATCAGCAGCCGTGCCTCCATGACCCACAACACCGTTATGAATGCCAAACTTCCCCGTCATTAATGCGGTTCTTGAAGGAAAACATGGAGCATCCGAGGTATAGTAATTGTCAAAACGCACGCCTTCCGCCGCGATTCGGTCAATATTCGGCGACGTATTCCGATGATAGCCATAACAGCCTAAATGATCCGGCCTGGTCGAATCCAAATCCAGTAATAATACTCTCATATCGTCATCGTTTCCTTCCTCTTGTCGAATTCACTTACCCTTCCTTAGGACTCATGTCAGCGTTTACAATAATCCTGCAATTGTCTGAAATTATAGGCTACTCATCTATTCGTAGTCGATGTACATTTCATAAAAAGTTGTACGATTCTACTCCATTTTCAATTAGGAAGATTATTAAAAGCTATGAACAGCTACTCATCAGAAGTATTATTGTGCTAGGCTATAGGTATAAAATCACTACGGGGTGTTGTTCTATGATCCAATTGATGAGCGTAAATTTTGATGATTACATTCCGAATTGGCGGACACAGCTGGAGACGATTGAGTACAATGTTCTGGTTGTGGTTAGAGAAGGCAAAGTGAAATATGAGATCAACGGGGAAGAAATCATTGCCGAAAAAGAAGACGTGCTCTTTATTCCCCGAACGACGCGCCGCAGCGGCAGCAACTGGAATGGCATTCCCCATCAGAAACATACCATTCTCTTTACATTGGATCATCAAGGTTCCACAGGCATTCCATTTTTGGATGCGGGTCAATGCATGAAATTCAATCTATCCCATATCCAATATGCCTACCATCGTTGCGAGCGTTTGTACGAGGAAATGCGGGGAGGCAAAAGCTACCGCACCATGATCTGTCAGGGCATTATGCAGGAGCTCATCGGCACGTTGGCCCGTGAACTTGAGAAAACCGAGCTGGCACCCAGCAAACGTAACTACGCGGATACCATCAAATCGTTTCTGTTGGAGCATTACCGCGAACCTATCGAAATCGATGGATTAGCGAAGCTAATCCATCGCTCTCCGAGCTATGCTGCAGCCCTCTTCAAAGAGGTCTACGGTCTTTCCCCGATTCGGTATATGCATCAGCTGCGCGTGCTGGAAGCGTGCAGCCTGCTGCTACATTCGGACATGACGATCGCCCATATCGCCCACTATTTGGGTTATTATGACACGTCCTATTTTTATCGGATGTTTAAAAAATACACCGGCCTGTCACCCTCCGACTATGTGCAGCAGGGCGATCAGTCCGATGTATCCAAGCTCTTCATCTGATCCTTATTCACTTGCTTTCATTCATTTCATCAGCGGCTTTTGTCCCGCAAACTGAATGACATGAGACAAACCTTGATGCCCCTGCCCTTCCTGCCTGATGACCTCACCCATGAAAAAATGGACAATCCGCCATTCGGCAAAAGTTTCGAGGAAATCCTCAGGTACGTATAAAAACTGCTGATCTTGCGGCCCCCCGCTGCGATAAGGAATCTGGTACGGTGAATACACTTCGGTGAGGAAATATCCTCCCGGCTTCACCGCTCTCTTCACGCCTTCTAAAGTCCTCGTTCTCAATGCCTTGGGAAAATGTCCAAACACACAAATAATCTCATCCCATTGCTCCTTCGTCCACTTCGCATCGTGCAGATCCACAAGCTCAGAGCGAATCTCAACGCCGCTGGCTTCAGCCAGTTTATTGGCTTTATTAAGGCCGGACTCCGCATAATCCCATACGGTTACGTTCATGCCTTCCCGTGCCAGGAACACCGCATTCCGCCCTTCCCCCTCCGCGATCGCCAGCGCATCCCCCGTTAATGCCAACTTCTTATGCATATCGGCTATAAATACATTCGGTTCTGTTCCAAATACGTAATCTTCCCCCTTAAACCGTTCATTCCATGGATTCATCGTTTGATCACCTCTATTAATCATCAGTTATCTTGAATGAGAGTGGACATATCACCATAATACCATGCCTGTTACATAGATTCAGCATCACGCCTTATGTGATCCCCCCCTGCCTTTCCCCTTAAAATGCCAAAAAGGCTCCCTGAATGACTCGGGAGATCAGCCTTATGGCGTGCAGTATCTGCCGCACGGGGTCAGAATGATCCAGGCTCTATCCAGAACCCGCAATCATAGGATGTCCAGCCAAATTTTGATAGCCGTTGCCATGATCAGCACAGCCAAAATGATCTGCAGGATCTTCGTGTTCATCTTCTTTCCTGCGGCTGCTCCAAGCGGCGAAGCGATGAGACTGGCAACAACCATGATGAGGGCAGGGATATAATCCACTTGTCCCGTCGTCAGCTTGCCTACCGTTGAACCGATGGATGAGATAAAGGTGATCGCAAGCGAGGTTGCAATGGTCATCCGTGTCGGTATTTTCAATACAACCAGCATGATCGGAACGAGCAGAAACGCTCCCGCCGCTCCGACGATACCGGCTCCGATTCCGACCGCAAGAGCCAGTCCAGCGGCGAGCCATTTATTGAACTTGACCTGATCCAGCGGGATATCGTCCACCCCCTTGTTCGGGATGAACATCATAACGGCTGCAATAAGTGCCAGTATTCCGTAGATGAGGTTGATACCGCCTTCACTCATCATCTTGGAGCCGAAGCCGCCGATAAAGCTGCCCAGCAATATGGCTGACCCCATATAGATAATAAGCGTCTTGTTCAGATATCCGCCCTTACGGTACGCCCAAACGCCGCCGATCGTGGCAAAGAATACCTGTACGGCGCTTATACCCGACACTTCATGTGCCGTGAATGCCGCAAGACCGAACAGCGGCGGGATATACAGCAGCATCGGGTATTTGATAATCGAGCCGCCAATCCCAACCATTCCGGAAATATATGAGCCAATGAATCCGATTAAAAATATCGTGATAATGAAGGTTATATTCAGTTCCACCCTGTTGCCCCCTTACTTCTTTAGAAAAGGGAACCCATACTGGTTCCCCTTCTCTTTTTAATCTGTGTTGTTCCAGGCTCCATCTTGTTCTGACTTCTGAACTGAGCATCCTTCGTGCATATTTTGTTAATCCATCTATAAAGAACGGATGATCTGGTCAGAATTAACGCACCGCACACCGATTCGGTCCGATCTCCATCTCGCGCTGCCGGTCCGTGTCAGGATTCAATTTCCCCATGTTCGTTTGACGGATTTCCTGATAGCTATTAGGCTGTGGCGGCAGATTCTTCGTTACTATCGTTCGGAACTCTGCTTCATCGGTTATATTCAGACCATGGTTTTCCCGGTAAAGTTCCCCAAGTTTCTTCGCAACCGTTCCGTCCTCATTCAGTTCTTCCATGATCATAAAATGGGCTGGCAGCACGATCAAATCATCAGATAATTCGGTATAACGGGCATAAAGCGTCTCCCGCAAATCGCTAACCCAATCCTCTGCAAGACCTGCCAGGTCCGGGCGGCCAATGGAATCGATAAACAAAATATCGCCTGTCAGCAGGTACTGATCATCGATAACAAACGAAGTGGAGCCAATGGTATGCCCCGGGGAATGGAGCGCTTCAATACGGATTCTTGTGCTGCCAATCATCACCTCGTTACCATCCTCCAGCGGTTCGTACTTATACACCACCTCGCCGGCATCCTTCGGCGGAAGCCAGTAAACTGCCCCCGTCTGCTCGGCAATCATTCGACCACCGGAAATATGGTCCGCATGCAGATGGGTATCAAACACATGTTTAATTTCTGCATCAATGCTCTCAGCAAATTCAAGATAAACCTCCGTCATGCGGGTTGGGTCAAACAATGCTGCTTCCCCGTTCGATACCGCCATATAAGACAAACAGCCTTTTCCTATTCGAACGAACTGATAAAGCGCGCCGCCGTCTGCCAAGTTGCCGACTTTCAGTGGTACAAGGTGTTCACTCCAGGCTTTCATTCCGCCTTTCAAGTACGCGACATTCCGGCCGTGCTCGGCCAACATCTCAGCCACCATCACCGACGATCCTTCCTTGGCGCATACTACGAGTACTTCTTGATCGGACGGAATCCGATCAAGAATATCTTCCACCCCGTCAATCAAATCAAAGTAAGGGATATTCAAATGCTGAATTCGTTCGCCTTCAATCTTCCAATCTTCGAAATCCGAAGGGTTCCTTACGTCCAATATGAACAGGCTCTCTTTCTGAATCGCCTTCATGGCCACCTCTTGTACTTTCATTTCTCTTACTGTCATGTTGTTATTCCTCCTCCGTAAGTTCAGTAATCATCTATAAATGCTTCAACCTGCGTTTTAAAGCTCGGAATCACGCAGCATGCTTTAACAGGCGGGCTTCTTAACCATTTGATCAATCGTTCAAGCTCTTCGTTTGTCCACCCCAACCGCTCATGCCCGGCACGACGTTCACAATGCCTGTAAAGCCGTTAGCTGCAAGCTTTTGAGCTGCCATGTCACTGCGGGTTCCGGTACGACAGATGACGTAGATCTCATCCTGTTTGTTCAGTTCATCCATACGTTTATCCAGTTCACCAAGCGGCATGGATACCGCATTCGGAATATGCTCAAAGGCAAATTCCGCCGCTTCCCTCACATCCAGAACAACGATTGGTGCACCGGACTGCAGTTTCTCTTCCAGCTGTGCATGATCCGCTACATGCGGATAGGTTCGTTCTGCCGTTTCTTCTCCGGAAGCTTTGCGCAAATAGTGCTTCAGAACATCACCCTCTTCAATCGTTCCGAGATATTGGTGTCCTGTGCTTTCAGCCCATGCCTTCATGTCGGCCTTGGACCCTTTGTCGGTTGCCTCCACCTCCAGCACTTGACCCGCTTCCAGATCCTTCATCACCTTTTTCGTGCGGACGATGGGCATCGGGCATGCCAGCCCTTTTGCGTCAAGCTTTACATTGGATTCAATTGCTGTCATTTAACATCGAACCTCCATCATATTTATTTTTCATATACCACAGGGGGTATATTTTATTTCAAAAAAAAGGTGCGCCAAACACACCTATTCTTTCTCAATGTGAATACAGCTACTCTGTTTTGCCTTCCCATGCAAGCATGCCGCCCGTCATGTTGACGACTTGATAGCCTTGACCCTCCAAGTATTCGGTTGCCCGGCCGCTGCGGCCACCGGATCGGCAAACCATGATATATTCCTTTGATGGATCAAGATCCTGCTTGCGAAATTCAATCAAACCCAGCGGAATGTTGATGGCGCCCGGAATTTTCCCTTCTGCGACTTCTTCCGTTTCTCGCACATCGATAATATTCATAATAACCCCATCATTCAGCTTCTGCTTAACTGCTTTTGGAGAAATCTCTCTCATGCTGATAAACAACTCCCTATTACAAATTTAGGACCAGGCACTCATGCCGCCTTTGACATTGGTCACCTTCTTAAAACCTGACTTCCTCAAAGATTTGCTGGCTTTATTGCTTCGCATACCACTCTGGCAGATCAATACGACTTCCTGATCCTTGGAAAACGAATCGCTGCACTGCAGAAGCTGATCCAGCGGAATATTTCGAAAACCCCGAATGTGATTTCCCTTGAATTCACCCGGTGTACGGACATCAATGAACTGTTTGTTTGTGTCCTTCAGCTCATGCTTCAGCTGTGACGCGGTAATTTGTCTGACTCCCTTGGCCGGGAGAGTTCTCCATACGAAAAACAGGACAATTAGTGCAATGAACATGATATTGAGTATATTCATCTTGAATTCCTCTCTTTATAGAGGCATAATCGCCTCTATTCCATTAGATAAACAAGTTCACATTCCCATCCTGGGCATCACCCAAATACGCCGCAACACCCGCGTACTCAATGCCGTCAAGCAATTCTTCCTTTTGCAAACCTAACAGATCCATCGTCATGGTGCATGCGACCAACTTCACGTCTTGCTCCTGTGCCATCTCAATTAATTGCGGCAGCGGAACGGCATTGTGCTTCTTAATCACACCCTTAATCATTTTGGGACCCATTCCGGCAAAATTCATTTTGGAGAGTCCCATTTTATCGGACCCGCGCGGCATCATTTTCCCGAACATTTTCTCCATAAAACTCTTTTTCTTAGGCAGCAGCACATCCTCTTCCTTACGCAGTGCGTTCAACCCCCAGAAGGTGTGGAATATCGTTACCTCATGGTCATACGCGGCAGCGCCGTTTGCGATGATATAGGCAGCCATGGCTTTATCATAATCGCCGCTAAATAATACGATCGTTGTCTTTTTTGGTTCTGTCACGTTATGATCTCCCCCTGTGAAATGATTAATGAAATTCGGACATCCACCTTACCCTTACCCCCATGGGTATGATGGGATTTAAAAAAATTTAGCCCTTTTTAACCCAAAATTTTAACACACCGTCGTCCTCTTGATGATCCAGCAATTCATTGCCTGTCGACTTGGCCCATGCGGCCAGATCGCTCTTCGCGCCTTGATCGGTCGTATGAATCTCAAGCACTTGACCTGGTTCCATATCCTTCATCTCTTTCTTCGTTTTCACGATTGGCATAGGACATGCCAAGCCTGTTGCATCCAATACTTTATCCGCGTTCACTATAATTCCTCCTTAAAAGTGATGAAAAAATATATTATAAATTATATACCCATAGGGGTATATTAAATGATATTGAATGTCGTGTCAATCATGTTGTAGTTTCCATCTTGATATGGATCAAAGCGTTAGGTCCTTCGATTATCTGCTTCTTACGAGCAGATTTACCGCTTCTACCACAAGCTTCTCTGTGTCCTGCCCGCTCTCTTCGGCTTTCTGTACGCACTCGACAAGGTTTGAGCTGACTACGACGCCTATCGTGCGATCTATTGCCGTCCGTGTTGCCGAAAGCTGGGTGATCACGTCCTTGCAATCCTTGTTCTCCTCCATCATCTTCAGGATGCCGCGCAGTTGACCTTCGATGCGTTTCACCCGATTCTTCATCTGATCATTGTAATCCATCTCGAATCCCTCCTGTCCATATACTTTGTTATGATATTTAACCTAGAATCCATATTGTTTTACATGATATTAATATATACCCCATAGGGTATATTGTCAAGTGTGTGATGCCACATATCCATAACGACTAGTCTGTTCACCACTTGTTTTATCCTGTTTGATATTTGTCACACACAGCATGGCTGCTATATGTTATGATACCCCATAGGGTATGCAAATTCAATTCATAATATACGCCAATTCAGGGAGGAATAGACCATGAGCAAAAAAATCGTCATTGTCGGCGGCGTAGCTGGAGGGGCCTCGGCAGCAGCCAGACTACGGAGATTGGATGAGAGCTCTACCATTATTTTAGTAGAACGCGGTGAATATATTTCGTTTGCCAACTGCGGCCTGCCCTATTATATAGGAGAAACTATACAGGATCGCAATAAACTAATGGTTCAAACCGTACCCGGCCTCAGCAGCCGATATCAGCTGGATATACGGAATCTAAGTGAAGTTACGTCCATTCAGCGTGATGAGAAGATGGTTACGATTAAAAACCTTAAAACCGGAGAAACCTACACGGAGAGTTATGATTACCTGATCCTGTCGCCCGGAGCGAAGCCGATTGTGCCGGATATTCCCGGCCTGTCGGAATCTCGCAACGTATTCACATTGCGCAATATCCCGGACACGGACCGAATCAAACAATTTGTAGATAATGACAACCCCAAGGAAGCCGTTGTTGTTGGCGGCGGGTTTATCGGACTTGAGATGGCGGAGAATCTGGCCGATCGCGGCATTCAGGTGACTGTCATTGAAATGGCTAATCAGGTTATGGCTCCTCTCGACTACGAGATGGCTGCTATCGTCCATTCGCATCTTAAGGAAAAAGGAGTCCGTTTAATACTTGAGGATGGTGTTCGGGCATTCCATGACGGCGGACAACGAATTGAACTTTCCAGCGGGAAACAAATAACAACCGATATGATTTTGCTTTCTATTGGTGTTCGTCCCGAGAATGTACTGGCGGTAGATGCAGCTCTTCCTGTCAATGATCGCGGGGGGATTCGAGTGAACGAGTATTTGCAGACGGCTGATCCGAACATCTATGCGATCGGCGATGCCATCGAAGTGAAGGATTTCGTTTTGCAGAGCCAGGCCTTTATTCCGCTCGCAGGTCCTGCCAACCGGCAAGGACGCCTTGTTGCAGATCATATCTATGGTAAAAACAATAGCTACAAGGGTACGCTCGGTTCGTCGATTGCCAAGGTCTTTGAGCTGACGGTCGCGACTACGGGTATCAATGAAAAACGTCTCAAGCAGATGAATGCACCTTATCAAGCTATCCATATTCACCCCTCGTCGCATGCCGGGTACTACCCCGGGGCGTATCCCATCTCCTTGAAGCTGTTATTCCATCCGGAAACAGGTCAAATCTATGGGGCGCAAGCGATTGGAGCAGATGGCGTGGATAAGCGAATCGATGTCATTGCTACAGCGATCAAGGGGAATCTGAGCGTTTGGGACTTGACGGAACTGGAGCTATCTTACGCGCCCCCTTATTCCTCCGCCAAAGACCCGGTAAACTATGCCGGATATGTTGCCGCCAACATCATGGATGGCTTGGTTGAAACGGTACAATGGCATGAAATCGACGACCTGGTTGAAAACGGCGCCATCTTGATCGACGTCCGTGAACCTAAAGAGAGGGACGCAGGTTATATCCACGGTTCCATTAACATTCCGCTTAACGATCTGCGCAGCCGGCTGAAGGAATTGCCGGAGAATGAAACCCTGTACGTTACCTGCCAGGTTGGGCTGCGTGGATATTTGGCCGCACGTATTTTGGCAGAGCATGGATTCAGCGTTAAGAACCTGGACGGCGGCTGGAAAACGTACGCATCGGTTTATAAGCCGTCATAATTGGCTTTGTATCATCTGTCTGATGCATAAGAAGACATGCATAATATGAAAACATGCAAAAAAAGGCCCCGAAGAACGGGAGCCTTTTTTTTGCTTAATATTAAATGAATAATAGCTTAAATCAGCTTGTGCGCATACCATTTCTTGCCGCGGAAGCGCCATAGGAAGACCGCTCCCCTTACGCCCCATTCACAGTTCATGGCCAGCCATACGCCGAGAATGCTCCAACCCAGAACGATCCCCATAATATAACCGAGAATCACCCGGAACAGCCACATGGTCAGCATCGAAGTGATCGAGGTAAAACGCGAGTCGCCCGCCGCACGCAGCGCCGAAGGCAGAATAAAGCTTATCGACCATAACGGAACCTGTACAAGGGTGTTAATCAACAGCACCACGAACAGATCGTTCACGATTTCCGGAGGCGGGTTAAACAGCCCGACCAACGGCCGGTAGAGCGGCATCAAAATCAAACCCATCAAGGCCAGCGAGATTGCACCCAGCCATAGAAAAGATTTGATGAACTTGCGCGCATCCGCTATATTTCCGCGACCAATGCATTGACCGACGACGGTCACAATCGTTAAGGACAACGCACTGGCTGGAATTTGGAAAACGGCCGCAAGCGAAGACCCGATCGCATTCGTTGCAATGGCGTACGTACCCAAGCTGACAATAAACACTTGAGTTAAGAGCTTTCCCCCGTTAAAAAACATCTGCTCAGCTGCAAACGGAAGTCCGATAAACATAATTTTGCGCAGCATGGATACAGGGAAGTGAAACAAATCCCGTAGACGGATATGCAGCGTTGCATCCACTCTGAACAGATAGTAGAGCGCGCAGGCCGCACCGGCAAAACGGGCGATGTTAATCGCCAGCGTCATGCCCATAACGCCCATATTCAACAGGGTGATGAATACGATGTTCAGCAGAACGTAGAGCAGGTTCATAATTAACGACAATGCAAGTGAAGCGCGGGTCTTTCCGATCCCCCGCAGCGCGCCGCAAACGGCCTGCACGATGGCAATTCCGATGAAGGAAGTGCTGCTTCCGATCAGATAAACCCGCGCACTCTCCAGCACCTCGGGAGACGCTGAGCCAAATAGCAGATTCAGCATCGGCTGGTGAAGCCCAATGATCAGCAGCGCGATCGCTAAAGCGATCATCGCCACCGATGTAACGGTGGCCGCAGAAGCGCGGGATACCATCAAGGCATTGCCGCTTCCCTTATACTGCGCGACAACGACGGTGCCCCCGGTTGCCACCGCTACGAACACATTGATCAGGAAGATGTTCAGGGAGTCCACCATGTTCACGGCGCTGACCGCCGATACGCCCGAAGAACTGATCATGGCCGTATTGACCAGGTTCAACCCGATGATGAATGCCTGGTCGATCAATATCGGGAAAAATAAAGCGAAAATCTGCCGGTAGTCCATCGACTCCCCGGATAAATGCTGTTGAAGCAAGCCGTTCATTTGGGTTCGTAATCGAACCAACATCTGTCATCACATTCTTTTCGTTGTAATATAAAAGAAAAAAACTCTTCATGCGAAGAGCTTAAAGGCTTACGGTATTTAGAAATGGCTGCCGTAACCGTTCCGCTTGGGAGAGCTCACTCCCTCGCCAAGGGGACAAATACGGATTGATTCATTTGATCCGGATAAACCCCGTCTTTGATTGGAGGATACCACCAGACCCGTGTTCTGTCAATGAATGTACGCCACAGGAAAAGACCGTAAACCGCTGATAAATGGAGCAACATGATAGTCTGCAGGTTGTAACCCTTTATATAGAAGCAGAAGAGGCTTCACCTTCTGTCAGAGCATTTAGAAGGTGGCCTCTTCTGTAAAATGCCATGGATGTAATCAACTTGATCGTTCAGAGCACAAACGTGCCGGCATCCTTTTTCACTCACGCCAAATGCGAGAATTTATTTGCTATTATCGATACAAGCGATAAGCCGTTTCTCCACATCCTGGGCAATGCCCCGCAGGGATTCAAAGGATTCATTCTCCACCATGCCAATAAGCGCCGTGGGTCTCGGGAGTCCGATCTTCGTTCCCCCTTCCAACTCATAAACGGCGATTTTACAAGGCAGGAAATACCCGGCCAAGTCATTCTCGCTCAACACTTTTTTCGCCTCAACCGGATTGCATACCTCCAGTATTTCGTACTTCTGATCAAACTCGATGCCCTTCTCATTCAATTTGTCTTGAATGCTGAATCGCCATAGCACACCGAACTTCTCTTCGGCCAACGCTTGTTCCAATGCAGCAATGGCATCGTCTACTGACTTATCCGTTTCTACCGTATAGTGAAATATGTTTATCCCTCCAGAATGGTAGTCATTTTATAATGCGGGTGCCGATCGCACTCGACTAGCCTTATGGTAGCCAATCCGGTATGGAAATACTTCCGTGACACTAAATAAATTAACCTGAAATAAAATCATGAATCACGGTTCTTCATCCTAATTATTCCGACTTGTTCCAGCGGTCATAGGCATCCTGATAGATCTTCAGCATTTCATCCAGACCCATCTTGTTAATCATCTTCACATAATCGTCCCACTTCGTGAGCGGCTCCTGGCCAACGACAAACTTCGCTTCCATTTGATCGACATAGGTTTTAATGTCCGTCTTAATGATATTCAGCCTTTTTTGCTCATCATTGCTGAAATACACATCGGGGTATGCCTGAACCGCATAAGGGTTCAACTTCTCATCCACCATTTTGTTATAATCCGGCCCTTTGCCGTTATCACGCATAGCGTCAAATTTTCTTTCCTTGATCAATGGCAGCTGTCCGCCACAGTCCGGGGTTAACTTCGCCCGATATTCCTCACTGTTCATTCCTTCAGGAAAATCGAACTCCCACTTCGTTTTGGCGTCATCCAGCCATTTGATGCTGTTTCCGTAAATCCCGAGCTTGCTGCCTTCGGAGGAGTACAAATAATCGACCCACCGCATCGTTGCCTCAGGATACTTATTCTGACTCGTAATCGCGAATGTACCGCGGCGAATTTTCGATGATTTCATCGCCAGCTTCTCGCTGTTGACCGGACTGGTCAGCGTCCCAAGCATGGGGTGCTTCAAATTGTCTTCCGGTTTATCCACCTTCAGGACGAGATCTGGAGATGAATGTGGGAAAGCACCGATTTGGTTCGAATTGCCTTTGGCCGTCATTTGCTGGGACGTCTGTACAAAGGTTTCCTCATCCATCAGCTTCTCTGTGAACAGTTTGTTTAAGTAAGTGAGATATTCCTTGTACTGATCCTGCACCGGATTAAAGCGGACCTTCCCGTCCTTTACCTCCACTTCACGGCCAAGCAAGCCGAATGCTGGCAGCAGCACGCTCTGGAAGCCTCCCAGTTTCTCACTGGATATCGGAATTTCGTCATTTTTGCCGTTCTTGTTGGGGTCTTCGTTCTTGAACCGCTTCAGCAGCTCATACAGTTCATCCGTAGTCGTTGGCTCCGTTGTAATCCCCAAACTCTCCATCCAGTCCCCGTTCAGCCACAATCTGCTCGGAACGAACGCACGAGGCTCATCGATAATGAGCGGAAGGGAGTAGATATGCCCGTCCACGGTGGTGATCGACTTTTTGATATCCGGATTATCCTTCATGAGTTTATTGAAATTCGGCGCGTACTCCTCGATCAATCCTTCCAGCGGAACCAGATAACCTTGGCTGCCGTATGTAACTTCATCGTCAGGTGTAAGACCAGCGTTGAAAAACACATCCGGCAATTGCTGGCTTGCGAACGCCAAATTCTTAGCCTCTTGATAGTTAGCTGCTGGAGGTGTATTGAAATTAAAATGGATATTTGTCATTTCTTCCATTTCCTTAAATAATACCATGTCCTCCCAAGGCCCGTGAATGGCCGCTTTCGCCCCCATCATCGTCAACGTGATTTTCTCACCTACAATCGGGTAGCCGCTAGTATTGAAATTTTTCGGTTCTCCCCCACTTTCATTCCCAGCATGATTCGTTTTATTGCCCGTGCTGCACCCGGCTAACAGAATTGCGCTGCTAATAATGATACAGAAACTGCCTTTTAACCATTTTTTCATTTCTTTATTTCCCCTCTCTATGAGCTTATATTGTTGATCATTGTGAAATTCCAGATGTCCCGTTACCCCTTGACGGAGCCAATCAGCACACCTTTCATGAAAAAGCGCTGCATAAACGGATAGATGACGATAATCGGCAAGCTGGACACGATCATGACGGCATACTTGATGATGTCGGCAATCCGGGCCTGTTTGGCCATCGCTTCCATGTCGTCTCCAGTCATCAGCATCGTATCGTTCATCTGATTCTGTACGAGGATTTCACGCAATATTAATTGAAGCGGATACAAGCTGCGGTCCTTCAAGTAAATGATCGCACTAAAGTAACTGTTCCAGTGAGTCACCCCATAATAAAGGGCCATGACCGCGATGATCGGAGCAGAGAGCGGAAGCACAATTTTCAAAAACAGAACGGTATTGGAGCAGCCATCGATTTCGGCGGATTCCTGGAGCTCTTTCGGAATATTGGTTTGAAAAAATGTACGGCAAATAATCAGGTTATAGACTGCAACTGCATTAGGAATCAGCAGCGCCCACACGGTGTTCAGCATTCCAAGCCAGCTGACGAGCAGGAAGGATGGAATCAGTCCGCCTCCGAAAAACATCGTGAACACGATCAAACCCATCATAATCCCGCGGCCTTTCAAATCTTTGCGGGAGAGCGCATAGGCTCCTGGAACGGTAAACAGCAGGTTGATGGCTGTTCCTGCAACCGTATACAAAATCGTGTTTCTGTAACCGGACCAAATCTCCGGATTTTGAAACACCCGCTGATACCCTTCAAACGTAATGCCTCTGGGATAAAGCCACATCGTCCCCTGATTCACATAGACAGGATCACTGATAGAAGCGCTGATAACGTATACGAGTGGGTATAAGACGATGATCAGGATGAAGAACAGAAATATGAAATTGATGATTTCGAACACTCTGTCCGATCTAAGTTTCCTTTTCATGGTTGTTATCCACCTTCCTTTACCATAGACTTGTCTCGTTTACTCTCTTGGCGATCCGATTAACGGTAAGCAGCAATATGAAATTAATGACCGAGTTAAACAAGCCAATCGCAGCCGAGAAGCTGAACTGGCCTTGCACAAGCCCGCTTCGGTATACGTATGTGGAGATAACGTCTGACGACTCCAAATTCAGTGGATTTTGCAGCAGGAATACTTTTTCAAACCCGACGGACATAAAGCTCCCTACGTTCAGAATGAGCAAGATCACCATCGTAGGCAGGATGCTCGGAAGATTGATATGCCATATGCGCTTCATCCGGGTGGCTCCGTCAATCATCGCCGCTTCATGCTGCTGGGGATCGACTCCAGCCAGCGCCGCCAGGTAAATAATCGTCCCCCAGCCCATACTTTGCCATACACCGGAGAGTACAAACACAGACTTGAACCAGCCCGGTTCGCCCAGAAATTGTACAGGTTCTCCACCCAAAGCCTTGATGGCCAAATTGACTAAACCGGTTCCCGGAGACAGAAAGGCGATAATCATGCCGCTCATAACGACGACGGATATAAAGTGAGGTGCATACGTTACGGTCTGCACCCACTTCTTGAACGCCCCGTTCTTCAGCTCATTAAGCGCTAACGCGATAATAATCGGGATCGGAAACCCAACGATCATTTCATACAAGCTGATGCCAACCGTGTTCCCGATCAGATCCCAAAAATAATAAGAATCGAAAAAACGCCTTAAATGCTCAAGACCAACCCATGGGCTGTTCCATATCCCCGAACTGGGGGCATAATCCCTGAAGGCAATCTGCAGGCCATACAGCGGGAAATAATGAAATATAATAAAATAGGCCATCGTGGGCAGAACGAATATATACAACTCCCAATTTTTGAGAACCGTCTTCCATCTGCTTTTCCTGAGCCCGCGTTCGATACTTTTGGCAGCAAGCAGTGTCTTGGCTGTCATGAACCAACCAACCCCTTTCTCAAATTGAACTTGTGAACCACAGTTAATAAATCTCATGCTATCTGTTCGAAGATGTAATCGTAAATCTGTAGATATTGTTCTGGGGTTGTTACTTTTTACATTGCCTGCCACGACAAGGCGGATTCGTGTAAATTTGTTATTCTTGCTGTGGCTTGTCGATTCTTTACAATTCTGTATCAGCCCTCCTTATTAAGGATTACCTCTACCCTGACCCCAAGCTAATGGACAAAAAAAGCGCGTTCTCTCGAATCGAAAATTTCGAGTAGAAACACGCGTTTTATCGAAAGATTATACGAAGATTTACAGCTTTGTGCTCACGAATACAGTTTCCGGTATTGCCCAAGCGTTATACCTTCTGTATTTTTAAATTTGCGCATAAAATTGGAGACGTCCGAATAGCCAACGCTGGCAACAATATCTTTAATCGCCAGATCGCTGTGCTTTAACAGCCGTTTGACCTCCTCCATGCGAAGATGGGTAACATATTCGGTGAACGTATAACCCGTCTGGTCTTTCATGTAACGGCTGAAATAGGAAATGGACATCTGGAAGTGATCGGCGATTTTCTCCAAATTCAGGTCATATTCCTGGTAGTGCTGCTCAATGTATTGGAAAATCTCTGCTCCCATGGCGGTGTTCTTGCTTTCTTTATTGGCCTGCACATAATCGCATATGAGGTCAATGAGTCCGGTCATCCCCGCATCCAGTTGTTTCAAGGTCGTAAATTCCGCCAAATGGCTCCGATACTCTTGAGGAATACTCAGTTTCAGTTCATTCATCGTTCTAAGGAACGTGTTGATCAGATCAAAACTCATACAGCGGAAGTAAAACAAGGATATTTCTTTTCCTTCTAAATCGTGCACGATGTTAACCAGCGCGGTTTTGGCTGCTGCATTGTTTCCCTGCTTCATGCTTTGCACAAGGCGGATTTGCTCTTCGATCGGGTACCATTCACTGCCTTCCTGCCATTCGGACATATCAGCGAAATATACGATCTCCCCTTTGCGAATCCGACCACTTTGCTCCATAGCAGCTGAAGCTTCAATGTAAGACCGATTCGCATGAATCAGCCCGGATACCGGGCTGCCCACGCCGACCGTTGGCCGAAACCCGCAGCAGTGCTAGAACAGCCGAGCAATTTCGCCTGCAATTTCCTCTTGGACATGGCGCAGACATGATTCGTTGCAGCCCGTGCTAATCAGGATGGCGAGGGACTGATCTGGTATGAGTTCCACTCCATACCCAACTGCATCCGTCATGGATATCTCGGACAGCAGCCGCAGCAGCTCTTCCCGGTTCTGCGTGGATATATACTCACTCCCGTCCATCGGGATAACGGTCACAAAGCAGTTCTCTTCGGGAAGCGACAAATTTTCCCGAGACAAAAAAGCTATCGTCTCCTCCTCATCCTTGATCAAACCTAATATCAGTCGGACGAAAAACTGCTCACGCACAATCGGACGCTGTTCATCAATTCTCTTCATCAGGTCGCGCGTAGCCTGAACGGAATCGCGGATCAAGTCGAGCTCATTATGGCGGCGGTTATCGTTTCCATGCGTCCATACTTGTAAAGTCCGTACATAGTCTGCAATGTTCCGGATCGGACGATATTGTCTAGTCGAGAGCAGTACGGCGATCAGAATCCCGAAGGCGACAACTGCACCACAAATGAGCAATACAAAGGTCCGCATTTCCAGTACCCTTCCCAAAAACTGATCGGTTGGCATAACGATGACATAAGACCACCCCGTCCATTTTGATTTAGCCTGCATTAGAGAATAATGTTCGCCGCCTAGCTTGGCATCATGAATGCCATCCTGGGTCTTGGAAACAAGTAACTGTTTAGCATCCTGTTCTGTCAGGTCGTTCTCGTGGCTTCTTGAAGCCAGAATGCTGTCCTTGGAATCCAAAATGTAAACGCTACCATTAAAGTCCCCTAAAATAGGACCAACCAGGTCGGTCAGCATCGATTCACGAATGAAGAAGCTAACTGTGCCGTAAGGCGCTTGGCTATTGCGTGGAATCGGGAACAAATACATCAGCACGTTTTGCTGTTGGCTGCTGCCCGTGACCGTAGTCTGGATACGACGGATTTCTGGGATCTGAAGTCGGCTCATTTCCTCGTCCAGGCGAATCCCGTCCAGGTCACTAAATCCGTATACACGCTTTGCAAATGTATCGAATGAGTTGATTCCGGACGAAGTATACAGCCGCTCATCCCCATGAAAATAAAGCGCGACTTCATCGACTATCGTATTATTTGCCTTATATTTGCCCAGCTCATCTACCGCTTCAATTTCCTTGTATTTCCCGCTCTTCACTACGAATGGAGTCAATTCGGAGTCAATCGAAATCCTTGAGGCCGTGTTGTCCAGACCGCGTGCCAATAAGTCGAACGTATTCTTAACCTGGTTCAGCTTGTATACATTGGATGCCTCAATTTCACTTTTGAATCGTACGACCGCATTATAATACACGACACTGCTAAGTATGATGAACGGTATGGCAAAAATCAGTACATGCGACAGTAGAAATTGATAGAATAAGCGAGAATTGGTTCGTTTACGCCTCATTGCTCTCCCCCAATATTTAGTTCTGGCAGCAAATTAGACTGAAATGCAGTTTTTCTTTAAATAATACAACTCCTTCCATTTATTATTCGTACAATATAGGCGTTATCCGTGAGTTAGTCAATACAGAAGTGGCAGCTAACCATGACGTATAAAAGGCTTGTTACCATAAATCCCGCTCTCTCCGTTGTTACAAGAAAGAGCGGGATTTGGATCACATATGTGCATCTAGGCGTCAGATTTGGCTGCTTCTTTTTCCGATAAAAGCCAATGCATAGATCATACTTCCAGCTACTATAACCAACGAAAACAGAAGTAGCAAGTTGCTGTACAAGTCTGCCTCAGCATTCCATGACATCGGAAGAAGCGGGAAATCCAGCAAGCGTCTGGAAAGCAAGCCTCCTACAATTGCGACTCCGATCCCTTCCGATAAGAAGCATGCAAAATTAAGCATTCCCATCCCTGCTCCCGCTTCTTTCTCTTCCAGAGAATCGGAAACGACCGTTGAAATCACTGTCTTCACAAATGAAAGGCCTCCAAATACAAAAATCAGCATAGCTGTCACAATCCAAGGTGATTGATCCGCCAGCACAGCCATGGTTAAAAAACCACCGATAATCATCAGGGCTCCTATATAGAACACAAAATGATGACCTTTCTTATCGACGAGTAACCCCCCTAACATGCCAAACAGCATGACGCTCATGGCACCAGGAAATATAATACCCGCGCCAATCATGTCCGTAGACAAATGATGGACGCTTCTCATCAGATAAGGAACCATGGACAGAAATCCGGCTACTATGCCCAAAATGACGCAGCCCGAGATCGTTCCGGCGATGAACTTCTTCCTTACGAATAAATAGGGTTCGATAAATGGATTTGAGGCCCGCTTGATCCGTACGGCGAAAAATACGAGCGCTGCTAAACAGCCTGCCAAATACATCCAATGTTCATGGGTCGTAAACAAGGTAAATAGCACTACGCCAACGGAGAGCAGAGCTGCTCCCGTAACATCAACGTTCCCTTTCTGTTCGGTTTCATCCGGCAGCACTTTTAAAAAGAACGGAATCGTTGCAAGCGTCATAAGAGGAAATACAAACAACACGGACCAGTGCACATAATGGGCAACAACGCCTCCGATGACAGGCCCGATTCCTTCGCCCATTGCAACCAGCGATCCTATAAGACCAAAAGCTCTTCCACGAGATTTTGCATCGAAATAACGCACAATCATGACCATGACCAGCGCAGGGATGGCAGAGGCTCCTGCCCCCTGAATAAATCTTGCCGCAATCACAGCAGGTAAATAGGCATGTGCCGCTAATCCCAGCATAGACCCACTGCCGTACGTTACGATGCCTATAATGAGCATTTTTTTGATCCCGTACAGATCCGATATTTTTCCGTACACAAACGAACCTATGGCAAACGACAGCATAAAGCCTGTATTGACCCAATTGGCTGTCGATGGCTCCACATGAAATTGTCTGGCGATATCCGGAAGTGCCACATTAAACACCGTTTCATTCAAAACGCTGAAAAAAACCAAAAATCCCAGCCAGGCAAACGCGCCTTTCAAATTTGTGATCCGTAATTTTTGACTTGGTTGAGTAATCTCTTCCACTTGGTGGTTGCCCCCGTAAATTTAGGGGAATACGCAGTTTATAGGGTCAATGATGCGATCTCCCTCAAATTTTGTACCCAAATCCATCTTTTTTGCCGCATGCAATAATCCTCCTTTGAATATTCTGATTTTAATATAACATACGGATAAGGAAGACGAAAAATACATTGGTATAGTAGCAGATGAGGATTCACATGTTGTTTACACCTTTAGAAGGCGCCTAAATACTCCCCTTCTCTCAAAGTTTCACTCCCTTCTACCGTTAAGCTTAAACGGTGGCTAAGCTCTCCCACATCTTTCCTTGGTCACTACTCCATACCAACTCTATCAATTTGCATATGATATCCAATGATAGATTCAAGGAGGTCTGGTAGCATGACAACCCCTATGGAGTTTGATGCCATTTTCAGTCTGGGTCACAACTGTCAAGTTGCCGCCCAGCTAAGAAGAAACAAGCTGCGTCATGCAGCAGGTCCGTGGGACTGGTTCAACTTCGCTTCGACCCGTGAATTTTGCAAAGTGATTAAACATCAAATCAGTGATTTCATGCTCCGGGATAACCTGGACATTTATGGTAAATCCGTGAACTGTTATTATGTACGCGACAAACGATCCTCCTGTTTATCCTTCCATGATTTCAAGAACAACCCGGAGGAGCAGCCGCTATATGACTACCCCGCTTTTCGCGAACGGCTGGATCGAAGAATCGAACGCTTTAACCGCTGCTTGAATTCTGAACAAAAGACGCTGCTCGTGCGGATCATCTCGCATAAAAAGGATGCTGAGACGATTGATCAGGTTATTCGCGAAACTTACTCCAATCCGAACGTAACCCTGTTATTTGTCATGCTTAGCAGCAGTCCAAGTATTGTTACTCTTCCTTCTTTCTCGGATCGGGTGCTCATCAAGCAAATACCGAAAGGGCCCACATGGGAGGGAGATTTGGAGGCTTGGATGACCATTCTTGGAGGATTTTCGCTCATTTCAGGGGAATAAACGTTTGACAAAACCAAAATTTACCTGTATATTTACAAAAAGTGAATCGGAGCTCTTACGAAGGAAGCACCCGTAAGTCTGGCGTTGAATGCGCCTTTCTAACGGGTGCTTTTTGTCGTGAGTCCGGCCATCCTGTCATGATGCGACTGCCGCTCATGATGATTATTCGTTATGTTAAGGAGCGATGTTTATGTTTAGAAGATTACTGACCTCATCCCTTGTTATGGCACTACTTCTCACTTTAATCCCCATGCCTCTCGCGAATGCAGCTGCGATCGAGTTCACCGATGCGGTCCAAACCCAATTGAATGCCACGGCGGACCGGGCCGGTGGAACCGTACGTACCAAACTCATCAATCAGTACGATAATTTTAAATCGGAACGAAAGCAAGCGATGGATTGGGATGATCGAATCTCTTCCCTTCGTTATGCCAATGAATCCAAAACTTCGGAAACCCGCAAAAGAATCAGCGAAATCGATAAGGACAAAATCCGCAAGCTGGAGGATCAGCTCCAAGCAGCCAAAACCAAGTACCAGCCGCTGTTTAATACCTATACCGCTCTCAATAAGCAAATCGCCGTTGCTAAGAAACTCAAAGACAAAACGCTCTCCAAGATGTTGCAGTCACAGGCCGGTGGCATGAAGATCCTGGTTACCCTGGGACGTGAGGATATCCGAAATAAGCAGGCGGCACTTACGGCAGCCAAGAAAGAGAAAACTTCCAAAGCGGCGAAGGTCCGCTCTATCCTGTCCGAGATTGATTCCTACAAAAGCAAGATCAAGGGCGATAAAAGCGCAATCTCAACGCCAAATAAACTGATGACAACCGAGTGGAAAAATTTCAAAGCAGCAGTAAAGGCGAATGAATCGGCCAGAACCAGCGATACCCTTTCCAGGCTGCTGACGCTCTCCGGTCAGATCTTGATGAAAAAGAAAAGCATTTACAGTCACGAACAAAAAATCGAGTCTATCATTGCACGAGCAAATGCGCAATTAAACTGACGCTTTCAAGAATCGCACCATACAAAAATAACTTCTGCCGAGGGCAGAAGTTATGGTTCGATATGCAACAAATCAACTCAATAGTTACTCAACTTGAAGCCGTTTGGAACGGGTATTGGAATCCAGCCAACCTGGATTGATCAAGCAATGGATAGTCATATAACATGCCTTCATAAATAACTTCGAATGCCGGATGCTGAAAGAAATCATTCGGAGTTACTGCGGAGGAAGGGCGATTCCATAAATGGATTCTGCTTTGCTTCATCGCTTCCGCTACGAATTGTGAACAGAAGTAGGATCTTTCTCTCATAATATCAAGTCCCATCAGCACGCCAAACATACCAATGAGATTGTACCCGTAAGCATCCTCTTCATCCTTATAATTTTGAATCACGCTTCTTGCCGCCTCAAATTGCTCCCTTGTGACCTCGAGTCGGAGCAGAGCGCAGCGCGTACCTGGAAAGTGACGGAAGGTTCCTTCGTATACATCTTCCTCAACAAATCCCCCAACCCAGGGATTGTTGGCGCATTTGCGCCCAAAGCTGAACACTTCATTCAAGTTCTCGTCCAGCGCCAGCGAAGCATGATTATAGGGCGCGGCAGTAATTCGTTTAATCAGTTTGGTAAACATCGTACCCGTATCGGTCAGTAGAACATATATATTTTGGTTATCGGACATTTGGCTTTCCCCCACATACATTGATTACATATTTCATTGAAACCGGATTTCGTCAAATCCTTCGTTAATTCCATTGTAGTAGAGGCAAGCCGTTTCCATAACCGACTATAGGTGTGAATAGAACCTGGACCTAAGTCGAGTTCTCACCTAACCTGGCGACGTGATATCCATAACTATACCCCATATAAGCGACGATAGGAAGATGGCGTCATACCTTCATGCTCCATAAATCGCTTGTTAAAGTAACTGACGCTCGGATAGCCCGCTTCCACTGCAATTTGTCCGATGGTTTTTTCTTTATGGTCGAGCAGCCACTGCTTTGCCATCTGAAGACGGCAGCGCGTCACAAAATCCATCGGGGTCATCTCCATAACATTGCGGAATAATTTGCAGAAATAGTAGGTGGTGACGCCAAGTCTGTCCGCCCACTCCTCCAAAATAAACGGTTGTGCCGCTTCCTGCTGCATGATCGGCAGTAGTTCAAGAATCCGGTTGGCCGAGTTGTTCGATTTATTGTCCGATAATGCGGACGCCTGCTCCACAAATACGGCTAACAAGGAATACGTTAGCGTGGACAGCTGCGCTGGCTTGAGCATCCGGTGGGTCTCCGCCTCACATAACAGCGCTTCGTGCGCTTCCTCAAAGGCTGACGGCTGCCGAATGCTCCACAGCTGGCTTTTATGAAATCCACGTTCGATGAAATAGTTCTGCAGACCGCTTCCATAAAAGTGGAACCACCGCACATCCCACGGATCGTCCTCGCTTGTGTAATAACGCTGAGCCTGCATAGGAAAATATAGCACGGCTTCCCCTGGGCCAAGCGTATGAACTACATTTTCGATTTCAACATACCCTTTACCGGAAGCCACATAATGAATATTAAAATTGTTCAGAGACCCGGCTGCCCGCGTAACGGTATGGTCCAGTTCATCCCGGTATATCCCTACTGATTCGGGCAGACAGAAGAATGGCATTTGCGGAAGGGTTAACAGATGACTTTGTCGTTTCATCATAATACTCCTCAAATGACAATATTGTTGTATTAGACTACAAAATAATATTATATCAATTTTAATTCTTGTCTTTTATAATCGCAATATAATCTTAATAAGTTGCATAGGAGCTGATGAACATGACTCAAAAACTTCGTTGGGGAATCCTTGGCTGCGCCAGCATTGCCAAACACTCAGTCATACCTGGTTTACAGCAATCCCGTCTCAATGATGTCGTTGCCATTGCGAGCCGCGACCAGGGAAAGGCAGCGCAAACGGCAGAGGAACTGAATATTCCGACTGCATACGGCAGTTACGAGTCCTTGCTCGAGGATTCTTCTATAGATGCTATCTATATTCCGCTCCCTAACCATCTACATAAAGAATGGAGCATCCGTGCGGCGGAAGCCGGTAAACACATTCTATGCGAAAAACCCCTTGCGTTGACGGAAGCAGAAGCAGCTGAAATGGCAGAAGCAGCGGCTAAAGCCGGGGTAGTGCTGACCGAAGCCTTTATGTACCGCTATCACCCGCGGTATGACTTGATGAAGGAAATGATCGTCGCCGGCGCCATCGGGGACATTCGGGGCATACGCAGCGCGTTTACCTTCAACAGCTCCACCAATCACGGGAATGTCCGTTTTCGCAAAGACTGGGGCGGCGGTTCGATTTATGATATCGGCTGTTATCCAATCAATGCCGCACGCATCCTGCTGGGTCAAGAACCGGAAGCTGTTACTGTTCAAGCTTTCTTCTCCCCCGAGCATGATTTTGTCGACATGATGGCATCCGGATTGATTGAATTTGAAGGCAATGTAGCCCTGACATTTGATTGCGGAATGTGGGCGGCGTATCGCAACCCGCTTGAGATTGTGGGAACGGATGGCTTGATCGAAGTCCCCTACGCCTATAGCCTGCCTGAGGACGGAGCGAACTTCTTCTTAACGACCGGCGAAGGACGTAAAGAAATCGAGGTTCCTCATGCAAACGCATACAGTGAACAAGGCGACCACATGGCCGAAGCGATTTTGAACAACAAACCTCTCCGCTACACTGCAGAGGATGCGATTCACAACATGAAGGTCATCGACGCCTGCCTGCAATCTGCCCATGAACGGAAGCGAATTGTATTGTAAATACACCCAAGGAGGATATGGAAATGAAATATATATCAATCAAGGGATTAAACAAACCCGTCTCCGTGCTAATGAAAGGAACGGACTACTTCTATCATGATTCGTATGAGAAAGCAGCCGCGAATATGGATGCATACCTGGCCATCGGCGGCAATTCGGTTGATACTGCTCACATCTACGCTGGAGGTCAAAGCGAAGAAGTGATCGGCAGATACATGCAGGAAAGAGGTAACCGGGATCAGATCGTCATACTGACCAAGGGTGCTCATCATGACCATAATGGCCCGCGCGTAAATAAAAAAGACATCAAGAGTGACATCACAACGAGCTTTGAAAGACTGCAGACGAATTTCATCGATCTGTACGCACTTCACCGTGACGACCCTGAGGTTCCGGCAGGCGAAGTTATTGAGGCTCTGAACGAATACATTGCCGATGGCAGCGTTGGCGCCATTGGGGTATCCAACTGGACATGGGAGCGCATCCGGGATGCCAATGCCTATGCCGAGGCGAATGGATTGGTCGGTTTCTCCTTCAGCAGCCCGAATCTCAGTCTGGCCAAACCAAACGAGCCGTTCTGGAAAGGCTGCGTGTCTGCCGATGCAGAGACAATTGCGTGGCATGAATCCGAGCAGTTCCCGTTGTTCTCCTGGTCTTCCCAAGCGAGAGGATTCTTTACCGGCCGATTCACGCCTGAAATTCGGGATAATGCGGATCTTGTGCGGGTGTTCTACAGCGATGAGAACTGGGAGCGATTAGAGCGCGCCAAACAACTGGCCGCATCGAAAAATGTGACAGCCATACAGATCGCACTCGCTTATGTGCTGAACCAACCATTCCCAACCTGTGCGTTGATCGGTGCGCAATCAGCCGAAGAATTAAAATCCTGTGATGAGGGTTCAACCATCCAGCTGACAAGGGCAGAACTAGACTGGTTAGACCTAACGGTTGATCAGCCGTCTTCAATCTAAATATTAAAAGCGCCTTGTCTCAGGATATTTTCATCCTGCTCAAGGCGCTTTTTTATAGGCTCATGAGAACCATCTGAAATCTTATACTAGGACGAAGACATCTCCTTGGTGGGCAGAAAAATCCGCGCTGCATCCGCCGCATCGTTACTTCCTACTCCTGCAAACTCCGAAGATATGCTTCATATTCAACCGTAAATTCGAGTGCTTCCTTAAAATTCGGGGACTTGAGCGAAAGAGCCGCGACGACTTCCTCTTTTTCTGTCTCCTGCAAAGCTATGATGCGAGGCTGCCTTGGGACGCGAAACTGTGTATGATCGTGATATACGACGGTGACGATGGTGCCTAGTCGCTCCTGCTCTGGCGAATAAACCGTGCTCCACATCCAGCGCTGTTGGTCCGTCCCTTCCTGGCTTCCCCATTCTCTTGAGATGCCAAACTCACCGGGGAATTTCGGTTCAGGTCGTATTCCTAATTCCTTTAATTGTCTATGAATGGGCAAGAATAAAAGGTTCAAAAACGTCCCATACGCTGCATCTCCACCCTCGTTGTATGCCCTCATCAGTTTTTCCTGATTTACGGTAAGTACGGTTTGCCAGTTATGTTCAATGTACTCGGAAATATAGCTTCCGATGGCTTCGATTGGATGATCTTGATGCTCTTCCAAAAATTCCTTCAACGGTTTCATTGGTTTCATGGTTACCCCCTTTCCCATTTCATGGATTTATTGCTGTACCTCTCCAGCTTACAACATTCGTGCAAATTGTAAGGTTTGTTGGAAAACCGGTCCATAATAGGGGTAAACCTTATCATTTACTTTAGTCTCTTACTCGAAACCCTTGTAACATGCCGGCAATCACATCCATCGTTTCCTCGATGCCTTTATCGGTTGCAGGCATTTGAGCGACCCAAAGCGAGCATTCATTTAATGCGCCAGACAAGCCATGGGTCATCGCATCAACAGGGATTTTCTTCATCATTCCCTGCTCCTGCATCAAAGTTAACTGCTCCCGCAAATGACTCATCGAATGCAACTCGTCCATCTCGCGCCAAGCCTCCCAACCTACAACACTAGGACCGTCAATGAGCATAATCCGCTTATTCTGCGGCTCTACCACAGCAGCAATGAAAGCCCGGCAGCCAAACAGGAGCTGCTCCCAGGGATCCTCGGAGCTACCCGCTTCCGTTTCAACGCGCTGTGCAATTTCCGATTGTACTAATTCAAGCACAGCCAGGAACAAACCTAGTTTATTCTTAAAGTGATGATACAGAGCGCCGCGGGTAACATTAGCTTCGTCGGCAATTTCCTCTAGTGCCGCATTGGCATAGCCTTTTTCCGTAAATTGTGTTCTGGCTACCTTCAGCAGCAGCTGTATTGTCTCGTGGGCTTCGTTTTTGCTTCTTCTCATAATTAGCGTTGTTCTCCCCTATGCATCATTCTCTGGAGTCAACCTCGTTAGGTGACCACACTTCTTCATTATACTGCTCCAGAAAGGTCTGGGAAGGCGGAATGATTTTGATCATGTCAATCAGTACCCCATTCGGGTCACTGATAATAAAATGCCGCTGACCAAATTCCTCATCCCGCATCTCCTGATGAAGCTGCAGCTTTTCGTGGATGATCAGCCTTTGGTACTCGGCATCCACATCCTCCACCTCAAAATTAAGAATCAATCCCTGTACAGATTTCTGAAAAGCGGACGGTACCGTGGGATGGTCTTTGGACAAAATGGCCATTTCATAGGCGCCTTGTTCCTGGTCTCCCTTCTTCAGGCTTATATACCAATCCGCTTCAAAAACAATCTCAAATCCAAACAACCGTGTGTAAAACTCTGCGCTTTCGGCGATCTTGTCTGTCATGATCACAGGATAAAATCCTTGCAGCTTCATATGGAAAACATCTCCTTCTACAATGGGATGAATCCAATTTAACATACATACTGTATGTATGTAAATGCAGATTTCTAAAATTTATCATAAAAAAAAGAACCTGCAGACCAGACTGCAGGTTCTTCGTTTGCTACCACAACAAGCTGACAGCCAAAAGATTAAACAATGCTAGCGGCAATACTACATTAGGATTGGGCCCGTATGGCGCAAAGGGCGGATATCCGGGAAAGAATCCTCTGTTGCCTTGTTCTACAAGAATGTACACATTTTTTGCGTCTACGTTTATGACGACGCCTTCGATGGCTTCATCATCCATCGTATGCACTCTTACCTTGCGATTCATCACATTTCTCATAGCAGCATGGGCGCTTTCTCTATGCTTCTTCATGGAATGTACCAGATGGTGATCGCATTGAAACAGCATTTGCGGTTGCGTTGAATAGTTGTTCATGATGCTCCTCCTTCGTTCTCTTCTATCCGCATTGTATGCAAATATCCCTTCAAGGGTGTTCGCCTATGTGAAATCCGTTTAATGCATCGTAGATACGGGTATAGTACAACCAGATGAAGGAGGATTAAACACCATGGACAAACACAATATACAGTCAAAATCGGGCAGCTTTTTCATTAAAGATGACGGAAAAACGGTAGCCGAAATCACCTACTCGCCTCAAGGTAATGGAGTGATCAGTATCGATCACACCTATATCTCACCCAGCCTGCGAGGGCAAGGAATCGCCGACGAGCTCGTTCGAAAAGTAATAGGGTACGCTCGGGAAGAAGATTTGAAAATCATCCCCGCTTGCTCCTATGCCGGGCATTATTTTGATAAAAACATCGACGATCGTGGACTGTTGTACAAATAAAAAACGATGCTAAAAATAACATATGGCATTGATAATCGGGTGTCCCCCTCGTAAAGTTAGACTCGCCAGCCATAAGAATGCTCCTCTTATCGGTTGGCTTTTACGCGCCTTAATTCCAAGTTCAAATTATACTTAGGTATTTTCGATTGCGATAGAGTGACCTTATCCTCTATGATCGAATGGTATAGCTTAAGTTAGGGAGGCAACTATAATCATGAGGCAAACAGCGGAACATTGGGTCTGGGAACAAATGTTTGATACATTGCCTATTGGGGCGATCCTGATTTCTGCGGTTGACGAGCCTGTGGCGATGGTTAATGATCGTTTTTGCGAACTTAGCGAAACCAAACGTTCAGACCTGCTTCAGCTCAAACCTTCCGAAATCCAAATTCTATCCAACCTACCGATTCAACAAACATTGCAATCATTCACATATAACCAAACGACCACGCTCAAAAGTAACTCTTATTTTATCCGCCGTGACGGAAATCAAGTCCATGTCTCAGTGACTATTTCCCTGTTAAAACATCCTGCCCCTGGAGAGACTCCATGGATATTGTGCTGTATTGAACCCCGAACCATACAGGAGGAATTATCTTTGCCGCGGACCATTAAGAATGATGAGCTGCTTGCACTTATCTCCAAAAGCGGACAAGATCTTATATCCATCAGCAACGCTGACGGCATCATCGAGTACATCTCACCTTCTGTGACCGAAATACTCGGATACACCCAAGAGGAAATGACGGGTCAATGCCGGATCGATTACTATCATCAAGTCGATTCCGAGCAAATAAAAGAACCGGGCAAACTATTTTCAGAGGAAAACAGCTTCGTTCGACGCATTCGCCATAAGGACGGGCATTATTTATGGTTCGAAACGTATTTTCAGCTGATTCGGGGAGCTCAGGGTGAGATTAACAAGGTTCTGGCCATTGGACGAAATATTACCAAACGAAAAACGGATGAGGATACGCTGGCCCATGCGCAGCGGATTGCCAAGATCGGTTCCTGGCGTTGGGACCTGATCACGCATACGCTAACCTACAGCGATGAGATGAGGCGAATTTACGGATATCAGATCAGTGCCACCGAGCCAAACCATAACACGCTGCTGTCATTGGTCGTTCCGGAGGACCGCGAGCGGCTGGAGGCGGCGGTGAGCAGAGCCATTCAAGGGAAGGCGAATGAAATCATCTACCGGATCCAGCTTCAGGACAAGCAAATCCGAACCATTCGAGCTCAATGGGAAGTCTCCGTTACGAATGAAGGCAGACCCATGGAGATGGTTGGCATGGCGCAGGATATCACCGAGCAGGTGCTGATTGAACAGCAGTCGCTGGAGAATGAAAATAAGTACAAGCTCATAACCGAAAATTCCCTTGATTTCATATCGAGCAGCACCATAGGCTGTTCAACGTTTCTTTATTGTTCACCTTCCTGTTATTCTCTGCTTGGATATCGTCCGGATGAGATGGTTGGCACCAGTATATTCGATTACGTATACGCTGAGGATATCATACCGCTTCAGGACTATTTCAAGAATTGCCTGGACTGCAAATTGCTCACACCGATCACCTTCCGTTATATACATAAGGATGGCAGGCACATCTGGTTTGAGGTCAATTGCAGGTACATTAGCACGCAGGACGGCCAAAAGAACGAAATCATTTCGATTGCCCGCGACATTTCCGAACGAAAGCTGATGGAATTTAAACTTAAAGAAAGCGAGCAGCGATATCGTTCTCTATTTGAATATAATCCGTCGGCGGTATACTCCATGAATTTGGATGGCGACTACTTAACGGCCAATCAAAATCTGCAGGACCTGACGGGTTATTCCTTGGACGAGTTGATCGGAATGTATTTCGGACCGATTGTAGCGGAAAATGACATGGCTCGAACGTTGTATCATTTTAATCAGGCGACAGAAGGCATACCGCAGAGCTATGATCTGACGATAATTCATAAGGATGGACATCCTATCGACATCAATACCATCAACATACCGATTTTCGTGGATGACGAAGTGGTCGGCGTCTATGGCATTACCCGGGACATTACCGAGCGCATGCGAACCATGGAAGAGATTAAGAAACTTAGCCGCGAGCTCACTCTTTTGCTGAATACGGTATCCGAAGGCATTATCGGGCTGGACATTCACGGAGAGGTCGCTTTTATCAATCCGGCAGGCGCAGCGATGCTGGATTATGAACCGGCTACCACCATCGGAAGACCTTGCGACCAGATTATCAAAGAAATTCGCCATGACGGCACTTTTTACCGGGGGGACGATTCTCCGCTAGTTCGAGCCGTCAAACAAGGAGTACCACTGTCCAGAGCCGAAATTGTGCTTTGGCGAGGCGACGGAACCAGCTTTCTGGCAAATTATCAGGTCAACCCAATCTGGGATCAAGGAGAGCGCAAAGGCGCCGTTATGGTGTTCCGCGATATAACCGATGAGAAAGAGATCATCCGGGCGAAGGAGAATGCCGAACGGGCAGATCAAGCGAAAACGGAGTTTCTGACCATGATGAGCCATGAACTCCGCACGCCGATGAACGGCATCATCGGGATGATTGAGCTGTTAAAAACGACCGAGCTTGACGAGGACCAACAGAATTATACCAAAATTCTGATGGAGAGCAGCAGTTCGCTGCTGCACATCCTAAACGAGATCCTTGATTTCAGCAAAATCGAAACCGGCAATATGACACTCATTCATGAACCGATCGATTTGCGTTCCTTGCTTGAGGTCGTCGTTGATCTATTCTCGGCCAAAGCTAAAGAAAAAGGGTTATCGTTATCCTGCAGCATCAACAGCTCCACGGTACCCGATGTGATCATCGGCGATGCCCTGCGGCTGCGGCAAGTGCTTGTTAATCTCATCAGCAATGCCATCAAATTCACACATGAGGGCAGCATCATGATGAGTGTCGAGGGACTGCCTAGGACGGGCACCCAGGAATTCACGCTTGCTTTTCAAGTAAGGGATACGGGAATTGGCATCCCTGCTGAACAGCAGCATCAGCTATTCACCTCTTTCTCGCAGCTTCACCCCTCCTTGAATCGCAAATACGGCGGTACGGGACTGGGGCTTGCGATCAGTAAAAAACTCGTTGAGCTGATGGGAGGGGTCATCGGCGTCGAGAGTCGTGAACATGTTGGTTCCTCCTTCTATTTTACGATCCCGACCCATACGCTGAATGATGATAACATGGACAAATAAACTTCAGACTCTCTCCAATATCTTCCACAAACAAAAGGGTGATCTTCAGCAAATGAGCTGTTGACCACCCTTTTCTCCTACATTCAAATGGTACTATTCCTCGTACAGAGACTCCAATTCGTCAATTAATGAGCCAACATAAGCTACCGCTTTGGAGATTGGTTCAGAAGTGGACATATCGACTCCCGCCATAGCCATTAATTCCAGCGGACTCTTGCTACCTCCGGCTTTAAGGACTTGGAGCCAGCGGTCTACAGCCGGTTGTCCTTCCTCGCGAATCAATTGTGCTGCAGCTGTTGATGCGGTCAGTCCTGCGGCATAAGTATATGGATAAAGACCCATATAATAATGCGGTTGCCGCATCCAGGTAAGCTTCGCTCCTTCATCGAGCTCGACCGCGTCACCCCAGAAATCGGATAGCACGGCACCTTTTAGCTCAGATAGCTCATCTGCGGTAATCGGCTCATCAGCCATCGCATGGCTGTATACCCGTCGCTGCATTTCCGCTTCCAGAAGGTGAGTCACGTAGTTATGGTAATACGTGCTCAGAAGCTGAAGAATAACAGAGCGCCGCATCCGCTTATCCTCGGATTGACTGAGCAAGTGATCCGCCAGCAGCAGCTCGTTCATCGTTGAAGGCGCTTCAATAAAATACAAGGAAGGACGCGCATTGGTGATACGCTGATTCTTCGCTGCCAGCATCAAATGACCGGCATGCCCGACTTCATGCGCTAACGTGAAGGCATTGCGCATATTGTCCGCCCATGCCATCAGGATATAAGAATGTACTCCGTATACGGAGGAACAGAACGCGCCTGTAGATTTACCAATATTATCGGCATAATCCACCCAGCGCATGGAGAACGTGGATTGAACGATCTCGCCGTATTCAGGACCCAGTATCGACAAAGCACTGGAAATTGTAGAGCAAGCTTCTTCATAAGTGATGCTTGGATTGAAATCCGTATCCATCGGCGCTTTCAAATCGCAGAACAGCATTTGATCCAGCCCAAGCACACGCTTCTTCAGCTTCATAAGTCTCCGCATATGCGGAGCTAACTCCGTCAGAATTGTATCATGGATATTGTTGTACATCTCCATGGTCACTTGCTGCGGCTTCAGCAGCATGTCCGTTACGGAATCATACCCGCGAAGCCGGGACATCACCACTTGCTTCTTCACTTCGGTGGCGTAAGCCTCTGCAAAGGTATGGCGCGATCCCTGCAGTGACTTCGTGAAGGAAGCATAGGCTTCGCGTCGAAGCTGCGTATCCTCGGACATTTCGTAAGAATTCTCGTACAAACGGAACGAGACCGGTTTGGTTTCGTCATTTACTCGAATATCGTCAAAGGTCATATCCGACAGCTTGCTGCGCAAATAGATGCGGTAAGGGGACCCGAGCACCTCTCCTAGCGATGCTAGCACGCTCTCCGTCTCAGGGCTCAAGCGGTGAGGTTTGGTTTCCAGCAACAATTTCAAGCTTCGGGCATATGGAACAAGCCCTTCTTCCTTCGTTATGTAATGTTCGATGGCGCCATCTTCGAGATCCAGCAGCTCCGATACAATAAACGTCAGAGAGGATTGGATGCGTGAGAGAACATCGCCCGTTTTGGCCGAATTCGCCAAGTTAGCCGGGTTGGTTCCGTCCTCCGATTGCCGTAATCTGGCATACGCTCCAACTTTGCTGATGCTTTCCATCAAAACTTCCTGTTCATTCAAGCATTCCAGAAGAACAGATGCACCCTCTCCCAGCCTACCTTTGAATCGTGTCAATTGAGCAGCTTGCGATTCAAGCGCTTTTAACCCCGCTTCGAATTCTTCTTGCGAGACAAACAAATCATCCAGATTCCAGGTTGCCTCGATTGGAACCTCACTTCGTGTCAGCAACTTCCCCATGGATACAACTCCTCTCGTGTCTTTTACTCTCGTGATTGACGACAGCATTTACGAATGAATAGCAACTGCATAACAATTCCATCATATCACAGTTTTTCAAGGGACCGTATCCGCTTTTCGGCCTTGACTTGGGACCATATTTATGGATATAGTTGTTCTATACTCTTATCTAAAGGAGAGATTTTGATGTCGGTGGTCGTTCTTAACTAACCAAATTTCATATGGATCGAAATGTAAAATTTTGGGCATTCCCTGTATTGGGATATGTTTATTTTTTGATGGATTTTCATTTCATCCGTTGAATTAGTTAAGAACTGCGGATATCAATTGAAGCCCCTTTAGGGTTTATTCAGATATGATATGGTCATCCGTGCTGAGTTCAGCGCGGATTTTTTGGGTCTCCCCTCTTTTATGCAAAAGGGTTATTTGGAGCTGTCCCATAACGCCATGCCATCGGAATAACGGTCTATGGGCGGAAAGCGAACCTTAGTAGTTCGCTTTCCGTCCTTTTTTGCATTGTATGCCATCCATTTTATAAATCAAAAGGAGAATGAAGCCCATGAAACCATTCGCATTAAACAAATTGGAGTATGAGAGAATACGCACCGAGCTTGAACGCTTTGCCGTATCGTATCTGGGAGTCGAGCATATTCAGAAGATGGCCCCCCTCACCCAGATGAAAGCCATCCACAATAAATTGAATGAAACGGTAGAAGCCAAAACTTTGCTCCATACCGGAGCCAGCGTACCTATTCCTTCACTGGAGGGAATAAAAACGGTCCTGGATTTGCTCGGTACCGGCTATGTCCTGTCTGAGCGTGATTTCGGGAATATGGTCCAATATCTGAGAAGCTGCCGCCAGCTCATTCAATATATGAATGCCAAGAACGACATTGCTCCATTGATCAGTTCCTACGCCTCTTCCATGCATGAACTGCGTCCGCTTCTGTCCGAAATCGAACGCAGCATTCACGGCGGACGTGTCGTGGATAGCGCCAGCAAAGATCTCGCAAAAGTCCGCAAAAAAATCATCATGACCGAGGAACGGATCAAGCGCAAGCTCGACAGCCTGATAAGCCGTTACAAAGGGATCATGCAAGAGCATGTCATCAGCAAACGCGGAGGACGTTACGTGCTGCCCATCAAGAAGGAACACCGTAAATCCGTGAATGGCTCGATTCTGGATGAATCGGCAAGCGGACAGACCGTATTCATCGAGCCTTCCGACTTGCAGGCACTTCAGATGGAATTAACTCTCCTCCATGCCGATGAAGTTCGGGAAGAAACAAAGGTGTTGAGTGATTTAACCGCACTTGCCGAGCAATATCAATTCGAACTGAGAACCAATGCCGACATTGTTGGAGTCTACGATTACATCATAGCCAGAGGAAAGTATGCCATTTCCATCGGCGGGCGCAATGTGAGCCTGAACCAGGAAGGGTTCATCCATTTAAAATCCGCGGTGCATCCTTTAATCGGCTCCACCATGGTACCGCTGGACTTTACCATCGGGAAGCGGTATAAAACCCTGATCATTACAGGACCTAACACCGGCGGCAAAACTTCAGCGCTCAAGACGGTTGGACTCATTACGGTCATGGTTCAATCCGGTCTGCTGGTTCCTGTAGCGGATGGCAGCCATTGCGCCATCTTTGAGGAGGTTTCCGTCGATATCGGAGACGGACAGAGCTTGGAGCATGCCCTCAGCACGTTCTCTGCACATATACGCAACATCCGCGACATTTTACAGACGGCTAGCCGGTCCACGCTCGTACTGCTCGATGAGATGGCGTCCGGAACGGACCCAGGTGAAGGCGTTGGATTGTCGATCGCCATTTTGGAGGAATTGAGTCAACGTCAAGCAACGGTTGTAGTCACCACCCATTTTACAGAAATCAAAAATTTTGCCGAGCGCACAGCCGGCTTTGAGAATGCCCGCATGGAATTTGACGCTGACACACTTGAGCCCCTCTATCGTCTGCGGATCGGTGAAGCCGGTCACAGTTATGCCTTTGTCATTGCCGCGAAGCTGGGCATTCCGGAGTCGATTATAACCAGATCGCGTGAAATCACGGAAGCGGGAGCTGCAAGAGGCGACAAAGTCCTTAGAGATGATGTTCGCTCAGAGCCCAAAGCATGGGCAGAAGAAGCGAGTCTGGCAGAACACGTTACCTTACCGACAGACGAACAGGATGAGCTAGTGATTGTTCAAGATCATGTAGATGAAGATGAAGATCCTCCCTCTTCCCTCTATCAACTTGGCGATCGTGTCTATGTGCCTTATTTGAAACGTAGCGGAACCGTGTATGAAACCATGGACGGTAGAGGAAATATCGGTGTTATGATTCAGAAGGATCGACTGAAGATTAACTACAAACGACTGAAACCTTATATTGCCGCCAAGGATCTTTACCCGGAGGATTATAATCTTGATATCGTTTTTGAGAGCAAAGAGAACCTGAAGAAGCGTAAACTGATGAACCGCAAGCACGTTGAAGGACTGCAGATTGAAACGAAGCCGGAGTAACGAAGCTCTTGGGATGAGTCGCAGGATATCTATAAAAAATCCACAGGATTTGCGTGCGAGGAGAGATCACGATGATCATACGTACAGAAACCATAAACGATCATGAGAAGGTCCAGGACCTTCTCACTCAGGCTTTTCCCGGACAGGAAGAAGCGCTTCTAGTACAACGGCTGCGGGAAGACAAAACCTTTCAACGGGAATTGTCAATCGTTACAGAAGAAGATGGGATCATCAAGGGACATATTATGTTCAGCCAGGCCAGCCTTATTGACGGCATTCATAGCCATTACGTGGCTGCGCTAGGGCCACTGGCTGTGCTTCCGGATTATCAACGTCAAGGGATCGGCGGAATTTTGATTGAAGAAGGCAAACGGCGGTGCCTCTCGCATGGCTATCCCCTTGTTTTTCTATTCGGCCATCCGGCGTATTATCCCCGTTACGGCTTTGTTCAGGCCAGAACCTATGGGATCGACTTAACGCAATTCACGGTTTCCGATGAAGTGTTCATGGTTGCCGAGCTTCAGCTAGGCGCACTCAACCACCTGCATGGCGAATTCCGTTTCCACTCCGCATTCGAAGATTTGGGGTAAGTCGAGCTTCAAAGTCCATATCATCCGAATAGGTTTGGTCAAGCCGGGCAATCCTTGGTGGCATTCAGCTTCTGATATGTTGTACAATAAAGTCTAAATGACTATTTGAAGGATGGTTTTCAACATGTATGTAGCTCAGGATTGGCAAGATTACGAGGTCATCGATACCGGAGGCGGGGAGAAGCTGGAACGCTGGGGCGACGTGATTCTCAGACGTCCGGATCCGCAGATCATATGGCCGATTGAACGTGAAGATGAACAATGGCGCAGTGTTCACGGACACTATCACCGCAGTTCGTCCGGCGGCGGGCAATGGGACATGAAAAAGCAGCTTCCGGACCGGTGGACCATCTCATACGACCAATTAAAATTTCATATTCGACCAACCAATTTTAAACATACCGGTTTGTTTCCGGAGCAGGCAGCCAACTGGCGTTGGATGATGGATAAGATCGCCTCAGCCGGACGTCCGGTCAGCGTGCTGAACCTGTTCGCCTATACCGGGGGAGCAACCGTCGCGGCCGCCTCGGCCGGAGCTCAGGTTGTGCATGTGGATGCTGCCAAGGGGATGGTTCAATGGGCCAAGGAAAATGCGGCATTGTCCGGCCTCGCCGACCGTCCTATCCGTTATATCACGGATGATGTATTTAAATTCGTGCAACGAGAGCAGCGTCGAGGGAACAAATACGATGCGATCATTATGGACCCTCCATCTTATGGCCGCGGTCCAAGTGGAGAAACGTGGAAGCTTGAACAAAGCTTGTACCCATTTCTCGAAAGCTGCATGAGCATTGTATCGGATAATCCGCTGTTTATGCTGATTAACTCCTATACGACCGGCATCTCCCCTACCGTTCTGAATAACATGCTGACCATGACCATGAAGCCGAAATACGGCGGTATCATCAGTGCGGGTGAAATCGGATTGCCGATTACCCGCTCCGGTATGAACCTGCCATGCGGCATCCTGGGTCGATGGGAGTCCTGATTCGATGAGCAAGCGGGAACCAGCAGCATATCCGGTAGTGCCGATTCTTTTCGAGGATAATCATGTGTTAGGTGTAACCAAGCCAGTAAACATCCCCTCCCAGGAGGATGCTACCGGCGATCCCGACATGTTGACGATTCTGAAACAGGACATCAAGGAGCGCTACAATAAACCGGGCAATGTATTTTTGGGATTGGTGCACCGTCTGGACCGTCCGGTTGGCGGAGCGATGGTCTTTGCCAAGACCTCCAAAGCCGCATCCCGTTTATCGGAAGCCGTCCGCAATCGCAGCTTCCGCAAGCAGTATGTAGCGGTCGTTCACGGGATTCCTTCGAAAACCTCAGGTCGGCTCGTAAATATGCTGTATAAAGATGTGAAAACCAACACCGTCCATGTCACCTCTAAAGGTACCGACGGGGCCAAGGAGGCCATTCTGGATTACACCGTGCTCCAAACGGCGGAAGGCTTCAGCCTCGTCCTGATCGAGCTGCACACGGGCAGGCCACACCAAATCCGTGTACAGCTGAGCCATGCGGGACATCCGCTGTTCGGAGATCAGAAGTATGGAAGCAAGGTGAACAAAGCCGGGCAGCAGATTGCCTTATGGTCCGTATTGGTCGGATTTCCGCACCCCGTTACCAAAGAGGAAATCGCCATCCGTTCCATGCCGGCATCCGTCTATCCCTGGAGTCTCTTCTCCATGGACAAGCTGGAGGCCACATAACGGTTCTATACAATAGAACTCAAAAAACGAAATCCATCCTTGGATTTCGTTTTTTCATGCCTCTGTTTCACCGTGGAAAATATTGTAATATTCTATCCCTCTATGATATTATATTATCCTTTTACTTTTATCAAAGAATACCAAACAATAGTAAATATATTAATTTAGTATTATTTAGTTGATTTAGTCACATATGGAAGAAATATCTATGAGTGCCGCCAAGCCCACACATCCCTACCTGGTTGGGAACCCTCCAACGTCGCGGCTTTGTGGTTGCTTAATTAATCCCATTACGTCTTGTGAACATTCGAAATCGTGGTGTGACCATGATCTTGATGTTCAATAGAATGAAGATATGTAATAGCCCCCAAGGTAGCTGCCGTATGCAGTCGCCCAGGGGGCTTCTCTACGTTTGCAACGTCAACGTTAGCATCAAGAACTCACGCCTCAACCAGAACTTCCTTTGGAGCTGTATTAATCTTCCCTAATAGATAGATAAGCAGCTGTTGATTATGCGAGGATATACGATTCAGAATTTGGGAAAGGTACTCATCCCTAACCAGTAACCCGCGCGTATATTCCTCTCGCCCTTTATAGGATATCGTCACCCAGACGATCCGTCTGTCATTTTCGTCCCGTTCCCGTTTGATCAATCCATTCTTCTCCATCCGGTCCAATAGCATCGTCACGGCTGCCGGACTTGTAGCCAGGTAAGGAATGAAATCGGAAGGTTTCATTCGCTCTAGCTCAGCAAGCACCTCCAGCACCATCAATTGCGATTCCGTCAATGTCGGTGCTAATCCGGCTTCCATATGGAGCTTATAATCCTTAGCCAGCTTGGACCACACCTTGGCGAATTCGGCAGTATGCATGTTTATCCCGTCCCTTCAATTATGTCTGTCATGATCAAACATCGGATACCATCCGTGGATGTTGCACTGTACTTCGATGAATGGATTTCGTTTTGAACCCAAGTCATGATTCCATAATAGTTTATAGGATTAACTTTTCGCGGGGAACCTCCCAATATCCTTCTTTTTTCGTTAAAAAATATAATTTCCAACCAACCGACAAAACCCGCCAGCCCTTATATGACGGCGTTTTTCAATGTTCACTTCACTTCGACATGGACGGACATATGTCAAATAGTATAAATAACAGTTCAAATATTACGCAAACACAAAATATAGCAAAAGCACCTCGACAAATATCATCGAAGGTGCTTTTCGCCCATCTATCTTACAACAAACTTGAAACTACCTAAACGAAGGATGTTCATTCATTCTTGTTTAACTTTCTTTGCCTAACTCCGCATGCGGAAGACTTACCACATCGACAATCTGTCCTTGCTTGCCAACATCGGCAAGCAGCTTGCCTATCGATTTACGTTCCGCGATCGGAACTTTCTCCGTCTGAATCAGATAAGCTTGCCCGTCTTCGCTGTACGCCATAATCTGCAGCGGTTCACGGCAATAGAAAGCACCGACAATAGCGCTGCCGTTAGGCTTCACCCGCTTGCCTTCCTTAAACTCAAATGTAGCCATTCCTTTTCCGCCGCGGCTTTGCGTCTGGTAATCCAACACCAAGCTGCGCTTACCATAGCCAAGATCCGTGATGGTTAAAATTTCACCCTCATCGTTCTCCACCCATAACGCTGCAACGACTTCGTCCCCGTCACGGAGTTGGATTCCCCGGACCCCGCCGGATACGCGTCCCATGGCGTTGACTTCCTGCTCATTAAACCGGATACTCATCCCTTCTTTCGAGATCAGCACAATATCTTTACTGCTATCACTTACGACGACCTGGATAATGCTATCTTCCGCAGCAACCTTGGCTGCCGCAACAGCGCCGGCCCGCTTGGTGACATACTCCTTGAGTTCTGTGCGCTTCACCTGACCTTTGCGGCTGACGAACACAAGGGATTTGCCCTCTTCTTCAAAGTTCGAAACCGGAATGACCGATACGATGTGATCCTCTTTCGGCACCTGAATCACGTTCACGATGGCCGTACCGGCATCTTTCCATTTGTATTCCGGAATCTGGTGAACCGGCAATAAGAAATACTGTCCACGGCTCGTGAATATGAGCAGATTCTCCAGAGTATTGACTTCAAACAGTCGGGTGATGTAATCCCCTTCCTTAACGCCTGAGCTTTCCAGCTCACCGCCGCTTCGGGTGAAGGATAACATGCTGGTACGCTTGATATAGCCTTCATTAGACAGAGTTACGAGCACGTCCTCAGCGTTAACCAGCACTTCCAGATTAACCTTGATCTCTTCCACTTCTTCCTGAATGACCGAACGCCGGTCGATGCCGTACTTCTCGCGAATTTCTAGCAGCTCTTTGCGAATGACGGCAATCAGTTTCTTATCGCTGTCCAGTATCGCACGCAAGCCCTCGATTTTCTTCGTCAACTCGTCCAGCTCTTTTTGCAGCGAATGAATTTCAAGGTTCGTAAGGCGGTATAATTGCAAAGTCAATATGGAATCGGCTTGTCGCTCCGTGAAACCAAACATCCATTGCAGATTGTTCTGGGCATCCTGGCGATTCTTGGACGCTTTGATCGCCGCAATGACCTCATCCAGTATATTTAATGCCTTCACCAGGCCTTCCAATACATGCGCCCGATCCTCTGCTTTCTCCAGCTCGTACTGCGTCCGGTGCGTGACGACTTCACGCTGATGCTCGATATAGGCGGATAACATGTCTTTAAGCCCCAGCTGTTGAGGGGTTTTATTCACGATCGCAACCATATTGAAGTTGTACGTAACTTGCAGATCGGTCTTCTTGAACAAATAAGCAAGAATCCCGTTTGCGTCGGCATCCTTCTTCAGCTCAACGACGATGCGAAGTCCTTCCCTTCCGCTCTCATCGCGAACCTCGGCGATGCCCTCGACCTTTTTCTCCAGTCGTATGTTCTCCATAGCGGTAACAAGCCGGGACTTAACAACCTGGTAAGGAATTTCCGTGATGACAATCTGCTGCTTGCCGCCGCGAAGCGATTCAATATCCGTCTTCGACCGCAGATAAACGCGGCCTTTGCCTGTCCGATAGGCATCCAAAATGCCTTCGCCGCCCATAATGATTCCACTGGTCGGGAAGTCCGGACCTTTGATAAAGGTCATAATCTCGGCCAGCTCAATCTCCGGCTTCTGCATGACAGCAATACAAGCATCGATCACTTCCCGCAGATTGTGAGGCGGGATTTCAGTCGCGAAGCCTGCGGAAATCCCGCTAGCTCCGTTCACTAGCAGGTTTGGGTACCGTGAAGGCAGCACAACCGGTTCCTTAGCCGTGTTATCAAAATTATCCTTAAACAGCACGGTCCGCTTCTCGATATCCCGAAGCAGCTCCATGGCAATCCGCGACAATCTGGCCTCGGTATAACGCATCGCTGCTGCAGGATCATCGTCCTGGGAGCCCCAGTTTCCGTGACCATCTACAAGCACATGCCCCATCTTCCAAGGCTGAGCCATCCGAACCATACCTTCATAAATCGAAGAATCCCCGTGCGGATGGTAATTACCCATGACATCCCCGACCGTTTTCGCCGATTTACGATATGGTTTATCCGGTGTGTTACCCGAATCGTACATGGCATAAAGAATCCGGCGCTGAACGGGCTTCAGGCCGTCACGGACGTCCGGGATCGCCCGGTCCTGAATAATATACTTGGAATACCGGCCAAATCGGTCACCTACGACCTCTTCCAGATAAGCCGGTAAAAATTGCTCCGATAAACTCATTCCTTCACCTTCTATTCCTCAAACTCCGCGAAGTTGACATTTTCTACAATCCACCGCTTGCGAGGGTCTACCTTATCCCCCATCAGCGTAGACACACGACGCTCCGCTTTGGCAGCGTCATCGATTTGTACCTGCAGCAATGTCCGTGTTTCCGGGTTCATCGTCGTTTCCCATAATTGCTCCGGGTTCATCTCGCCCAATCCTTTGTAACGCTGAAGTTCATAGTTCTTGAATTCCTTCAAGTAATTAGCCAACTGTCCTTCTGTCCAAGCATACCGTACCGTCTCCAGCTTTCCGGACTTGCTTGCGATTTTATATAGTGGAGGCTGCGCAAGATAGACGCGGCCTTCATCAATCAGCGGTTTCATGTACCTGTAGAAGAACGTAAGCAGCAACACCTGAATGTGAGCGCCATCCGTATCCGCATCGGTCATGATGATAATTTTCGAATAATTGCTGTCCCCGGCGGTGAACTCCGTACCGATTCCTGCTCCGATCGCCGCTACAATTGCACGGTATTCATCATTCTTCAGGATGTCGGCCAGCTTCGATTTTTCCGGATTCATCGGTTTCCCTTTAAGAGGCAGTATAGCCTGGATTTTCGAATCCCGTCCCTGCTTCGCAGAGCCGCCAGCGGAGTCCCCTTCAACAATAAACAATTCGGTTCTCGTAAAATCCTTGGACTGTGCCGGCGTCAGCTTGCCGCCCAGATTGGAGCTTTCGCTGCGCTTCTTGCCGGTGCGCATCTCATCTCTTGCTTTACGGGCCGCTTCACGCGCTTTGGAGGCCTGAATGGCCTTCTTTAACAGCGTTTGTGCGATCTGCGGATTCTCCTCGAGGAAGATTTGCATCTTCTCCGTGACAATGCTGTCAACCGCACTGCGCGCAGAGGCGCTTCCCAGCTGGTCCTTGGTCTGGCCGACAAATTCGACCTCAGCCATCTTAACGCTGATGACGGTCATCATGCCTTCCCGAAGATCATTCCCCTCCAGGTTCTTGTCCTTTTCCTTCAAAAGATTGTTCTTGCGGGCATAATCATTCATGACACGGGTATACGCTGTCTTAAAACCCGTCTCATGCGTACCGCCCCCGCGCGTCGGGATGGAGTTAACGAATGAAGCCAACGTTTCGGTATAGCCTGCATTATATTGAAGGGCGATTTCAACTTCGATATCATCCTTCTCCGCATAAAAATGGATCACATCATGCAGCACATCCTTGCCTTCATTCAAGAACTGCACGAACTGGCTTGCGCCGCCTTCATAGAAAAACTCTTCCCCGTTGCCGCTGCGCTCGTCTTTCAATACAATACGAAGTCCGGAGTTCAGGAAGGCAATTTCCTGTAAGCGCTCTGCAAGCGTGTCGTAGTTCAGGTGCGTTCCCGTGGTAAACACGCGTGCATCCGGTTTAAACGTAATCTTCGTCCCGGTTTTGTTCGTATTACCAAGCACTTCAAGGCCCGTTACCGGTTCCCCGACATGCTCTTTTTCTTTTTTGTCCTTCCAGTATTCAAACCGTTGGCGGTGAATTTTACCATCACGGTAAATTTCCACCTCCAGCCACTCGGACAGCGCATTGGTCACAGATGCGCCAACGCCGTGAAGACCGCCGGACTTCTTATATCCGGAACCGCCGAATTTACCGCCGGCATGCAAAATCGTAAAAACAACCTGCGGGGTGGGGATGCCTGTCTTGTGCATTCCGGTTGGAATACCGCGTCCGTTATCGTATACCGTCGCGGACCCGTCTTTATGCAATGTAATTTCAATTCTCGAGCAGTACTTGGCCAAATGCTCGTCTACGGCGTTGTCCACAATTTCCCATACCAGATGATGCAAGCCTGACGAGCTTGTGCTCCCTATGTACATGCCTGGCCGTTTGCGCACCGCAACGAGGCCTTCGAGCACTTGAATGTCGTCAGCATCGTATCCTGAACGGTTGTTACCGCCGTTCTTCGATGACTCTGCAAACATATCGATCTGTTCGACCATTCATGCTCCTCCTTCAATTTCACGTATCTAGTGTATTTCTATTTCTACATTTCAATATTTTAGAAGAACGCTGTTCTCTAAAAAATGCAAACAAATGTTTCATGCTTTGTCCATTTTAATTCAAGATATCCCTTCTCGTAAAGACACTGAATGAAACAATAACCGCACAAATTGCCCAGAGGGCCAATACCACAAGGGAAAAATTCAAAGTCATCCCCTCAATTGGCGGCAAATTGCCGGCTAAATAATTGGTCAAATTCAGGTTTACCATGAACAAATATTTCGCGCTGCTCCACGCCGATGCCATATTCGTCAGAATATTTCCGGCAATTAATGCGGCCATCATAATCACAATGCTCGCCGCTGTACTTCGAACCAGCACGGACACCATAAAGGCCAGCATACCGACACATACGCCGACAAACCACACCAATCCGCCCTGCATCAGCAAATACTTCCACTGAGGAACAGCATGAACACCAGACATATCCACATCAGAACCAACAATTTGGAATCCCGTGAATACCGGTATGTCAAACCCCTTGTATCCGAAGGCAAGACCGGAGATCAGATAGGCTATGACAAAGGTGGAAACGACAATAAGAGACGTAAACATGATCAAGGCGATCAGTTTACTCAGCAGCACCTTCCATCGCTTCACAGGCCTTGTCAGCAGCATCTTGATGGTACCGGTCGTCCGTTCGCCGGAAACGATATCCGAAGCGATGGCCATAATGAGCAGCGGGATAAACAGAGATATCGCATTATTCAAAAATTCACGTGTGAACGTAACCCCGTTTGGTTGATTAGGATTCACATCATGCTGCAAATAATACTGCATTTGCTGAATAAAGATTTGCCTGTATCGTTTCCATTCATCCGGTACCCTCTCACTGCTAAGTGAATTCTCATTATCCGTGATTCGCTGCTGAAGCTCAAGCCGCCAGTCACTGTTGAACTTGTCCCGGCTTCGTTCAGCCGACTTCATCTGGGCATAGGTAAACATGGGAACCAGAACAAGAAGAACGAGCAGGACAACATAGAACCGCTTTCGTTTGATAATTTTGATACACTCGTTCTTGATCAGGGGCAACAGGTTACTCAATGCTCTCACCCTCCGTCATCTGCAGGAATAGCTGCTCCAGCGTAGGATTGATCCGATGAACCTCCCGGACCTGTACTCCCGCGGCTACCAGCCGTTCCACAGCTCTAGACGTGTATGTAGCGCTCATACGAGTTACAATAGCGTCCGAAGACATGCCTGCAAGCAAATTATCGTCGAGCACCTCCTCAGGGCGGTCGACAATTTGGCAATAATCCAGCTTTTGCAATATTCGTTTCCCTTGCGCGGCAGGATTTAGATCCCAGATAACATGATCACTGCTGCCGGCAATCAACTCTTCGACCTCGCCAACCGCAAGCACTCTTCCGCTGCTGATGATCGCCACGCGATGGCATAGCAGCTGAATTTCGCTCAGTAGATGGCTGGAGACAAAAACAGCCAGCCCTTCTTCGGCCAATTGGTGTATGAACTGTCGCATCTCTTTGATCCCTTTCGGATCAAGACCGTTCGTCGGCTCGTCCAGAATGAGCAGCCTCGGTCTGCCGAGCAGGGCCTGGGCTATCCCGAGCCGCTGCCGCATTCCCAGTGAATATGTGCTCACCTTGTCATGAATTCTTCGATCCAATCTCACCGTATCCACAACTTCCTGTATTCGCTGCTGGTCAATGCCGGGCTGCATTCGTGCAAAATGCTCAAGATTTTCCCATCCCGTCATATACGAATACATTTCCGGATTCTCCACGATGGACCCAATATAACGCAGCGCCTGCTCCTGCTGGCGGTTCACATCATAACCGCAGACCTCGATCCTGCCGGAGGACGGTTTAATCAGGTCCACAAGCATGCGGATTGTAGTCGTCTTTCCTGCCCCATTCGGCCCTAGGAACCCGAAAATTTCGCCTGCGCGCACGTCGAACGACACATCATGTATAATCCATTTTCGACCGATTTTCTTTTTTACATGCTGGACAGATAGTACGATTTCTTGAGCTTGTTCATTCATCGAGTTCCAACTCCCCATATGACATCCTCATCATGCCTACAGCATACCCTCTACAATTCGATCCGCTATCGCCTGATATCCTGCCCCGTTCGGATGAAAATGGTCCGAGGACAGATACTCGCCCAGCTTGTGCTGAAACAGATCGAACGTGGGGACCAATGTCATATTGGGATCCCGGTTCACGATCTCCATGACCGCATGATTCCATGCAGAGACCACAATATTGCCGGGTATCAACAAGTCTTCCAAATCGGAAAAAGGATGATACAGACCGATATAAACGATTCGCGCATCCGGATTAATGAGGCGAATTTTCTCCAGAATCGCCTGCAGGCGTTCAGATGCCTGCGGCAATGCAGCCATCAGCTTAGCAGGTTCGAGCTCCAATTCACCGGAATCCGCCGCCCCTTCCATCAGCCCGCTGCCTTGAAAGATATCATTGCCTCCAATCGAAAGCATAATGACATTGGCTTGCTTCAAGGCATACTGTATCCCCTTGTCGTCCAGCTTGGGAAGGAGTCCTTCGGTAGTCATTCCGTTTATGGCCAGATTCGCTAGCAGGCTCGCTGTTCGTCCATCGCCATTTAATTGATCCACGCTTCGGCGGACAAAACCGCTCCCGGTATTGTCCCCCGTTCCCTTGGCCAGTGAATCTCCAATCGCAGTTACCTTTAAATCATTCGGCAAAACCGATTGTAACGGAGCGCTCTCCGGCTTCTCCGGCGCTGTCTTTTCTTCGGACGCCTCGGATCCCCCACCAGTCAGCAAGGGCTGTCCTTGCGGATCATTAATATCCTTAAACGCATACACAAAACCAAGAATAAGCACAATCGTTACAATAACCGACACGGAGGCAGTGATCCGCCATATCCATGCAGATGATTTCATGACATTCCCCCTACAAAATTCCTCATGTACATTACCTTAAGACTTCTATAAAAAATTTGCAAATCAAAACACGCAAAGAAGACTGCCCCGGACGCATTCTTTCGATGCGTGACCGGGGCAGCCCTTTAGATGAAACAAGATAAGTGCTTATTCACTGATGAATTCTTGAACCCAATATCCGTTGTAATATCCAACACCGATTTTGGTAAAGTTCGGAGACAGAATATTTTCACGATGACCTTGGCTATTCATCCATGAGTTCATGACTTCCTGTGGTGTACGTTGTCCTTTAGCAATATTCTCACCGGCATAGCCGTATGAAATACCGTAAGCTTTCATCATATCAAATGGAGAACCATGCGTCGGCGAAGTGTGGCTGAAATAATTGTTATCACTCATATCCTTCGCTTTATCCAGCGCCACGGTTGTCAGCTTAGCATGGACTGTTAGCGGCTTCAGACCTGCATTCGCACGTTCTTTGTTCACCAATGTGACAACTTCGGAAGCAAAATCCGATTTCTCCGTTGTACCCGCAGATTCGGAAGGCTGGGACGGTGTTGTAGATGGAGTGCTGGTCTCAGGCTTACTTGTTTCCGGTTTGCTGGTTTCCGGTTGAGTCGTTTCTGGTTTTGTGGTTTCTGGTTTAGTCGTTTCTGGTTTAGTCGTTTCTGGCTTGCTGGTTTGCGGAGTCTCAACAGGTTTGTCTGCCTGAGGCTTTTCGGTTTGCGGCTGCTGAACCACACATTTAAACTGTGATTCCAAGCCTTGGCTCTCCAGGAATTCCTGGATCTTTTGTTGCCAGTTTACATAATTATTGCTCTCGGCAGGTGCAGCAGACGCCGTCGTTGGCAGCATGATACCGACAGCCAATACAGCAGCGATGCTGCCGCCTGCGATTTTCTTTATCCAATGGTTGTTCATGAATGCTCATCTCCTATGCTCATAGTTGTGAGTTTGCTTGACCGCCCGTTCTAAGATGAATTTCTAGGGTGCTGGACGATCAAACAATAGTTACATTTTTGTAATCTCGTACGAACACATTGTAACACATTTGATATCTTCGGCCATCCTGCAATTGTTGGAAAAGCGTCCTTGAATTCCTACCTATCTTATATAAAAGAGCCCCAATCGGGTTTCAGGCCAAACAAGAAAAAACCCACCCCAAAAAATGGGATGGGTTAATGAAAAGACCAAGACTACAGCTTTTTACTAAACTGGTATCCAGCCTTTTCAAATCCAATATGCTCATAAAATGCATGTGCGGGAGCAAGTTCTTCCCGGTTGCCGCTTGTGAGAAACAAGAGGTGGCTACCATGCTGTCTTCCCCATGTCTCTGCACCGCGAATCAATCTTTTGCCAATCCCTTGGCCGCGGCAGCTTGAGGTTACAATAACCGAAGTAATTTGAGTGACCGGTTCGGTCATAGTGAAGGATTTGACTTGACGAAGCATGATCATACCTACAACAACACCATCAACCTCAGCAATCAGATTGCCGTATAATGGATTGTCGTTCATGGCTTCCATCCGTTCCCGCATGACATTCAGCGTGGTCGGATAATTCAGTTCGCGCATCAAGGATGTGACAGCTTCCAAATCATTCTTCTCAAAGTTTCGAATCAGCAGTGCAGGCGCAGATAATACGCTTTCGATGCTCATTATACCCTCATGCTTCCCTTCTTCTATGAATTCTGAGTAAACTCTACTTCTATTTTGTAAGTTTATGAAGAAGATTGCAAGTATCAAGCGACATTTTTTTTACATTTGTGTCGGTTTTGTTAAACCTTTGTTAAGCCGTTTTTACAAAAATCGGTATTGTGCTTCAATCAGCCCATGGTACGTACCCTGCTTCTGCATAAGCTGGCTGTGATTTCCTTCTTCGATAATCTTGCCATGATCCAACACGACGATATGATCGGCATGGCGGATCGTTGACAAACGATGGGCTACGATGAAGGAGGTTCGGCCCTTAAGCAGCACTTTAAGAGCTTCCTGAATTTTCAACTCCGTCTCGGTATCGATACTCGCTGTTGCTTCATCCAGAATCAGAATCCGCGGATCGGCAAGGAGCGCTCTGGCAAAGGACAACAGCTGCCGCTGGCCCATGGACAGCATATTCCCGCGTTCCTCAACCTCCGTATCGTAACCGCCCGGCATCTGGACAATAAATTCATGTGCGCCGACCGCCTTGGCTACATCCTCAATCTCCTCATTAGTCGCATCCAGACGGCCAAACCGGATATTATCCCGAATCGTGCCCGAGAATATGAAGGTATCCTGCAGCACGATGCCAATCTGATTTCGAAGACTTTCAACCGTTACCGATTGGATATCGTATCCGTCGATGGTTAATTTACCTTCGGTAATATCATAGAATCGGCTGAGCAGATTAATGATGGTGCTCTTGCCTGATCCGGTATGACCGACCAGCGCAATTGACTGACCTGCCTTCACGTCCAGATTGATGCCTTTGAGAGCCTGGCGTCCTTTTTCATATTCAAACACCACATTCTCCAGCTTGATGTCCCCTTTAATCGTCGGCAATTTCTTCGCCCCAGGCTGATCATCAATGCTCGGCTTCTCGTCAATAAATTCAAAAATACGTTCAGAGGAAGCCATGGCGACAAGCAATTGGTTATACATTTGGCCAAGCCGATTGATCGGCTCCCAGAAGTTCCCTACATATTGGGTAAAGGCAATTAACAGACCGATGGTAAGCTCGCCTTGTTGGATTAACACGGCACCAAGCCAGAACAAGATCAGTGAACCAAAACCACCGGTAATTTCGATAAGAGGCCCAAACCCTTGGTTCATGGCAGACGCCTTATCCCAGGACTTTTTGCTGTCCAAATTCATGTTGTCAAAGAACTTCATATTCTCTTCTTCTTGGGTGTAAGCTTGGGTCACGCGGATCCCCTGAATCGATTCATTCAAGTGGGAGTTAATCCGCGAGTTCCGAATCCGTACATCCTGCCATGCACGCCGGATGCGTACACGGAGTTTGGTCGAGATGAAGAACATAATCGGTACCGTGACAATAACAGCAAGACCGAGCTTCCAGTTTATTAATAGAAGAATGACCACAATACCTACTAACTGCACGCAGTCGATGATCAGGTTGACAACCCCGTTAGTAAACAAATCCTGCAGGGAGTTAACATCATTCGTAACCCGGACCAGCACAGATCCAGCCGGACGCTTGTCGAAGAAATTAAAGGAAAGGCGCTGAATGTGCTGGAACAGATCCGCTCGCAGGTCATAAATGACCCGCTGACCGATGATATTCGTAAACTTGATACGGAATATCCCGGCAACCCATTGAATGATATACATCGCCAGAACCGCGATTGTAATCTGATACAACAAGGTCAGACTTGGATTCCCACTCTTCGGTTCGATAGCCCGGTCAATGGCCAAACTGGTCAAGAACGGAATGGCCAGCTTCGTAATGGTACCGATGACCATCATAAGCCCGATCAAAGGGAGAATCTGTTTCGCGTATGGTTTCATATACGAGATCAGACGTGTCAGCTGCATCCAGTTAAACGGTTTCTCAATTGCATCGTCGTCCTTGTATACAAAACGTTCATTGGTTTCTTCCGAGGGCTTCCGCGGCCTCGGAATCTTTTGCTTCTGATGCGGTTCAGTATTTACATTGGCGTTCATGCTTGCACCTGCCCTTGCGTACCTCCTGCTTGAGCTTGCTTCGCAATAAGGTCCGCATATTGTATTTTGTATACATCCTGGTAAGGCCCCGGCACCGCAATCAAATCGTTATGCTTGCCGCGCTGCACGACTTTCCCTTCATCCAGAACGAGAATTTCATCCGCATGACGCAAGGAAGAGATCCGGTGAGCGATAATAAAAGTCGTTCTGCCGTTCATGACTTCCTGGAAGCCGGACTGAATTTCATGCTCGGTTTCCATATCCACTGCACTGGTGGCATCATCCAGGATCAGGATTTTCGGATCTTTCAGAAGGGCACGCGCAATCGCAATCCGCTGCTTCTGTCCGCCAGAGAGTCCCATCCCCCGTTCACCGACAATGGTATCGTAACCATCCTTCATTTCCATAATAAACTCATGGGCTTTGGCCAGCTTGGCAACACGGATGATCTCTTCCATGCTAACGTCCTTCATGCCGTAAGAAATATTGTTGCGGATACTGGACGAGAACAAGAAGGTCTCCTGGAAGACCGTGGCAATCTGACTGCGCAGACTCCGGATCTTAATATCATTAATGTTCATGCCGTCTAGTTTGATGCTGCCCTGATTCACATTATAGGCATGCATCAAGAGTTGAATAATGGTCGATTTACCGGACCCCGTTCCCCCAAGCAAACCGATCACCGAGCCGGGACGAGCATCCAGATTAATATCTTTGACTGCTGCCATCTTGTTACCGTAAGCAAAGGTGACATTATCAAATACGACATGGCCCTTCACCTCGTTTGGCACCAAATCTACCGCACGCTCACGGTCTTCAACATCAATCGGCTGATTCAGCAGCTCCAGCACCCGTTCACCCGATGCCTTGGACTGCGTGTAGTTATTAATGTGAAATCCAATCCCCCAAAGCGGGCCGATTATGTACCAGATCAAAGTAAAGAAAGCTGCTAGTTCCCCTACCGTCATGGAGCCTTGGATAACCATCCCTCCGCCGATGGCAAGCAAAATGACGACACTGATATTCGCAAAGAGCTCCATCATCGGGAAGTACCGTGCCCATAGTGAAGAGGCAAAAATCTGGTTGGTTTTGTAACGCTCATTCCGTTCAGAGAATTTCTCCACTTCGTGCGGCTCGCGAGCAAAAGACTTAACGGTACGAACACCCGTAATATTCTCCTGAACCGCAGTCGTCAGCGAGCTTAGTGCCAGACGCATTTCCTGGAAAGCCGGATGGATCTTGGATTCGAATTTTAGAGCTGCCACAACCAAAAATGGCATCGCTACCAAAGTTACCAGCGTCAATTGCCAGCTGATGGTAAACATCATGATGGAACCGAAAGTCACCATCAATACCAGATTGAGCAGCTGAGCGAAACCGAAGCCGATAAACATTCGGATGGCTTCCAAATCGCCTGTCAGCCGTGACATCAAATCCCCGGTCCGAGCCGTGTCATAGTAACGGAACGATAAAAATTGCAATTTTTCATAGCAGGCGTTTCGCAACGCGTAAGCCAGGTAGTTACCCAGCCTCCCCCCAAAAAATCCGTGCAAAAACTGCATGAAAGCTTTAAGGATGACCACACCCAGCACAGTGAGCGCCAGCTGCGGTACCATGCCGTAATTCTCCAGCTTGATTGCATCGTCAATCAGCACCTTCAACAGCTGCGGATAGACAAGTCCTAAAGCGGTTGCAATCGCCAGACACAGCATGGAAAGAAAAAGATAACTTCGTTTCTCCCAAAAGAAGCCCTGCAGTTGCCTGAGAACATTCATGTTTATCCTCCTTTGGATTATTTTCGTTCAGGTTATGTAGCATTTATGAAGTTTATCATCGAGCTGAACCCGCGGCAAAGAGGGAAAACCGTCATAAATGAGCCAAAAGGACCTAAAGGGGGCAAATAGTAGAACTTATCTTTGTTTCATAATGAAATCATCGGGAATTCTCATTAATACTAGGGGATATAATCACATTGTCAGTCCCTTCAACCATCAGGCTTCATCCACTCTATTCGACTTTTTTGAACATGCTTACAAAAGGGTAATATCCTAAGCTGATTTCATCCTAGTCACGAACGTTGTAGCGGATTAAAATACGTCATACCATCCTCTTGACCTTCATTAGCCCGGATAAGCATAGGAAAAAAGGCGCCCCGCCATGAAGACATAGGGAACGCCTTTGGATTGAGGAGTGTATGATTGGAGTTCACCTGCATAAAATCGTTATGCGTCTAGGAGCTCCAGACTCCAACATCTATACTATTCGTTGTGCATACATGCTCTTGACCGCATAAAATCCGCCATTACCGAGCTGCCTGAATCATAACATCCAGCTCATCTGCCAGCTTACTCCACATCAACGGAGATTGACCGTCCTGAAGCGAACCGAGGATGGCAGCCATGGATTCCTTCAGCTGTTCCTCCAACACCGATCCATGATGCTGCAATGAACGCTCACTCATCCGAACATAGTGGTCCGTCAGCTGCTCTTCCCGAATGCTCACCACACTCGCCACGGCTTCCTTCACCTTCGGCTCTGCTGCTTCACGAAGCTTGGAGCTTCCGCTGCCCTCAAAGAAATGTTTCGGGTTCTTAAAGGTCGGCCAGAAGGACAACCAGTCCCCCTGTATTTGCAATTCCGTTTCTTCCAGCTCCGGCGGTGACCAGTCCTTATCCCGCCGGATAGCAAGAGACAAGCCTTCGCCCATACCGTTGATATCCGCTGCTGCTTTAAGCGCTGCTTCTTCGGTTAATTTGCGACCGGCCATCTCTAATCGAAGCGTTGTTGCCCATAGCTCCTGATCCAGCTCCAAGGATAGCGTCCGCATCAAATCACGTCCGCATGCCGCAAAGGCCGATTTCAGGTGACCTGCATCCTCCCGGAGCACGGAAGGATTAAACGACTCCTGAAAGAAACGGTTCATGGCATAATCCAGCCGCTGCCGTACATGAAACAACAGTTCGCTGCTTTCCTGCGCGATATCGCGGGACATGTTAATCTCCGTCAAAGCCGCAAGGCGGGATAAGGCTTGTTGATGAACCTCTTCCATCTCCACGATTTTACGCTCACGCGTGGTCTCATCCTGGGCTGCCATATCGGCCCATGCCCTGATTCGATCCCTCACCGAAGCCAGTTCATCATAACCCGCGCGCTCTGAAAGCCTTGGCAACTCTTCAACCGCAAATCGACTAAGCGCTCCTTCGAATACAGGGAACCCCGATTCCTTCAATTTTGTTTCATCCCCATAGAGCTTACTATCCAGCGCTGCCAGACTGGAAACAGGGAAGATATGCGGGCTGCCTACCCCACTGGATGTCAAGTTGGTACGAACATGCTTCACCACCTCATCCAGCTCCTCTTCGGATTGTGCAAGGTCTGCGGCATTGACGATAAAAAACATTTTATCCAGAGCAAAACTGTCTTTAACCCTGCCCAGCTGGGACAGGAATTGCCGATCCGCTTTGGAGAAGGCGTGGTTGTAATACGTTACGTATACGATGGCATCCGCGTTCTTAATATAATTAAACGTTACGCCCGTATGCCGAGCATGCAGAGAATCGGCTCCAGGCGTATCCACCAGCACGATCCCTTGCTCTGTCATCGGACAGCTGTAATACAGATCAATCCCGTCAACAAAACAGGATTTGGTTTCGTCCGCCACATAGCCTCGATATTCCACCAATTCTACTGTTTCTGTCGTACCCAGTTTGGACTCCATCACATCAAAGCCGGCGGCGGCGGCCTTCAGAAACCCGTAATGCGGCAAGCCGGCCGGGTGAATACCGGCCGGATTCAATTCTTCAGCCACGCTTCGCCAATTCCCCGGATTCGGTTCTTGGAGACCCAACACGCTGAAGGAGTACTTCAGATCCTCCCACCACATATCGCGGCTCTTCATGCGCACGGCTGCGGTACCATGGGATTTCCCTTCAGCCGGTGCCAGAATCCGGTTCACCGCCGCCGTTGTCGGGTGCGGTGACACCGGCAGGACCGACTCGCCAAGCAGTGCATTGGCGAAGGAGGACTTCCCGGCGCTGAACGCGCCGAACAGCGCCAACGTGAACGAGCCGCCCGCAAGCGCATCCGCGCGGGCGGTCAGATCCCGCGCGGCCGAGACAAGCGCGGGGTGCGGCGCCAGCAGCGCCGCCGCTGCGCGCAGCTCGGCTGCCGCGGCATCCAGCCGCTGGCGCCGCTGCGGTGCCGCCGCCTGCGCAGCGGCGGGGCGGGGCGCCGTGCGCCCTTGCCCCGGCTGCGCCGCCGGGGCGCCGCCCTGGGCAGCCGCTTGCGCGGGCTGCCCTTCCGGCTCCCTCACCTCCGGCAGGAGGCCGGGGGTGAGGGAGGTGCGCGGCGGGAGCAGCTGCGCCAGCTCGGCCGCGCGGGCGGCTTCCGCCTGCTGCAGGCTATCGTAGCTGGCGGAAGCCGCGGATTGCGCCAAGAGCTCGGCGCGCTGGCGCTCCAGTTCCTGCAAACGGACAGTCGCAGCGTCCGTCAATACCGCCTTCAGCCGGTCGGCAAGCACCAACACGGCCCGGCGGTAGCTGCCCTTGATTTCCTCGGCCAGCTCCCGGTTATAGTTCAATACATATTCTCCGGACACTGTCGCTTCCGGATTCACGGTCCGCGTAATCATATCCTCCCGCACACCGGGAAGTTCAGCGTCCATCAAACTCTCCCACTCGGAACTCCACTCCGTATGCTGCTCCACGCTTTTACGGAACAGCGAACGCAGATGCCAATCGATCTGCGATGCGGTCTGTTCCTCCAATCGATGATGGAATGACTCCAGACGACGCCGACGCTCCTCCTCCGTCTTGCCGCCTGTGAACAGAAATCCGACTTTAAAACCACTCTTGCGGCTTTCCAGAAAGGAGAGACTTAAATCCCGAACATCCGCCGGCGTCAAATTGGCATTTGCCAGAAGGGCATCCGCTTCTTTGCGGAGTTCCGTCCGAACGGATTCCGGCAGCAGCTGGGCGGATCTTTTTTGCTCCTCCAGCTCCTGCAGCCGTGCTTTCATCGCCGCAGCTGCCTCCTCGCCACCCATTTCCTCCAGCAGCCGCTCCTTCTCTTCCTGATGGCTGCGGGTATAGGCTTCCACATGCTGATCAGCAGCATGGCGAATAGAGCAGGATACGCTGTAGCGCAGCAACGGTTCCTTATGGGATATCAACTCACCGATCAAAGCCTTCAGCGTTTCCCATTGGTTATAGGGATGGTCCTGAACTTTAAGCGAAGTGCATAACAGCCCTTTATATGTGATCTTCCACTGGACGAACGCCTTCTTCACGTCGTTTAGATAAGAAGACAACGTTAATTCATCATCACGATGCTTGTCAATCTGATTGACGATCAGGTACAGCGGTTTCCCCCAATCCGACAAGCTCTTGGCAAACATCAGATTACTCTCCGACTGTACATGATTATAATCCATGACGTAAAAAACGATGTCAGCCATATGCAGGGCGGAATGCGTGGCAAGCCGGTGCCCGTCATCCGTTGAATCGACCCCGGGGGTATCCATCAAGACGCCATCTTCGCCAAGCAGCGGCACATCATCCCACACTTCAATCGCGGAATACTCCCGGCCCTCCTTGCAGTATTCGGCAAGTTCGTCAATCGTTACCGTTATGGGCTCACCAGGCTCCCCAGCAGATCGGTGAATCAACGCCCGCGGCTCACCGCTTCGGATCGTAACCACATTCGCGCTCGTCGGTATCGGACCTGAAGGCAGCACCTTTTTGCCGCAAAGCGCATTAATCATGCTCGACTTCCCGGCGGAAAAATGCCCGCAGAAAGCCAGCGTTAGCTCGCCGCCTGTACCCTTGCGTATTAAATCCTCAGTCAAAGCGGAGGAAGATTCGTCATTCCACTCCAAGAAACGATCTCGAACTCTGGTTAGTTCCGTCACACTGTATCCGATTTCATGCTCAGCCATCAACTTCAATGTATTTCTCGCTCCTGTCCATTGATCTCTCAATTTCTGACACTATCTATTCACATCATTTTATTTTATCACCGCTTGTGCCGTAAAGGAATCATTGCATTTCATTTTCGGGGGCCTTTCTTGATATGACAGTCCTTATCTATGCAAAATGGCAGGCAAGGAAGTGATCTTCCTTGCCTGCCATTAATCCAAAGCTTCATAAACCGACACATACGGAAGGAATGAGGTGAGAGTTCACACTCGATTACCCTGTAAGCACCAGGTTTATCTCATTTTTTAAAACATCAAATTTGAAGAACTTAAGATACAACGGTGTTTTCTTCTGCCGGAATCAAAATTTCGAAGACATTTCCGTGCTGCAGAATAGTTAATCCGCGTGATTTATCGCGCATGACCACGACTTCGGGCTTCTGTGACATACGCTCCAAATAATGCTCAGGAGCATCCCCGGAATGACTGAACGTCACGCCTTCGACTTCTTGCTCTTCATTCTCACTCAGTTGGTTTTGGCTCTCCACCACATGTTCAAAAATATCTGAGAACAATTCAAAATTGTCGGTGTAAACAGAGATGCATTTCATGTGTAATCCCATCCTCTTTTAAATTTAGCTCATGCCGATCCAGGATACCGTCCTCTTTCACCTCGCGAAAACCGACCTTTGATACTGTTGTTTCCAGATCTCCATTCTCCCATGCGGCTAAAGATAGAAATCCGGAGACAAAGGCAAGCTTTGCGCTTGCTTACAATTATGTCCATTTCGCTAGCTATTCATTAAAGTGCCGTATTCCCGATGAATCAGATGAACCTCTTTTTTGTCTATTTCTTGCTGGTTTTACAATTGTTCCTTATTCTTCCTGACTGCTAAGGTTTTCATACGTTTCTTTCCTTCACGGCAAACATCCAGCAATGGACATACCGGGCATTGCGGATTTTGAGCCTTACAGTGATACCGTCCGAAAAAAATGATCCGATGATGGGTCAGCGTCCATTCTTCACGCGGTACCCGCTTCATCAGCTTTTTCTCCACTTCCAGCACGGAATCTTTCCAGGCGGCCAGTCCAAGTCGCTTGGAAACTCGCTCCACATGCGTGTCAACCGCGATGGCAGGCACACCAAAAGCATTGGAAACGACGACATTAGCTGTCTTTCGTCCAACCCCAGGTAATTTAACCAGCTCATCATGAGCCTCCGGCACCTCACCGCCATACTGTTCGATCAGAATCCTGCACAAATTCTGAATATGTTTGGCCTTATTCCGGTATAATCCGATCCGTCTGATATCCTGCTCAAGTTCCTCGATCGGTACCGATACATAATCCAAAGGCGTTTTGTATTTCTGAAACAGATCCTTTGTCACCTTATTAACCGTTTCATCCGTGCACTGAGCGGACAGCAGCACGGCGATGGTCAGCTCAAACGCATTGCTGTGATTCAGCTCGCAATGTGCATCCGGAAACATGCTCTCCATCGTGTCCAAAATATGCCGTACCGTTGCCGCATTCATATGTTTCCCTCCCGCAAAAAAAAATCTTGATGCGGAAATCCCCGCATCAAGACGGTGTTTCTCGAGCAATCCCAGGTCGATAATTTACTGTTTTACGATCTCAACAACGACACCGTTGTTTAAGTACAGTACAATATTATCATTTTCCTTAAGGGATTGCACGGACAAAGTAGTGTCACCTTGATGAACAAATACTTTATCGGATAATGCATACCGGAAATTATCGTTAATCGATTTGCGCTTCACTTGAATTTCCGTATTGCTTGCCTGCCAGAATGCACGTTCAACCTTCTCCAGAACCTGCACGATCGTTACGCCTTGAATATCTTTTCGAATCTCAACGCGATCTCCAGCGGTCAATGTGCTTAAATTCGAAGCCGTCGAACCATTCTTAACGACTTTGACCCCACCGCTCACGCCTAACGTCTGACTGTTGCCTGAATAATCCTTCACGGTCAGTGCATTTCCGGAAACATCTGCGCTTGTCACTTCGCCAAGCGTCAATTTAACTTCGGCAACCGCGACAGGCGTTAAGCCTTGGAACGTTATATTAACGAGTGCTCCCGGACGCAAGTCATTGAGCAGAATTGCTTGTCCGCTTTCACCGGTAAATATGGTTTTTTCGGTATATATATCGCTTGTAGAACCGTTCGCTTTCACTCGAATCCGATTCCTTGTTGGTTCCGTAGATACCACCTCGAATTGGGCGGAAGTTTTGAGTTTTAAGCTCTGCAAGTAATCCTGATTGTTCGACAGCTGGGCTGACACTTCGTCACCGATCCGTAAATCCGCCAGGGTTACGCCTGATCTGCCGAAGATTTCCACAACCGGACTATTGTAGTATGAGATTTCCTCCACTTTTCCACTAGCGGTCACAATCGAAATCACTCTCTTGGATGTGTTAATGTTGCTGATTTTACCTTCAACTTTATATACCACTTCCAATGAAAGTACGCGGGTACCGATCAGAGAGACACTTACTTTGCGTCCTGAGACAAGCAAAGGTTCCACTCGATCCAGCGTCGTTCCGTAGCTTGATTCCAGCTTTGTCTTGTCATCCAAAACGATCACACGAGGCAGGTTGTTCGCATCCTTAACAGTCAGCCACCTCGTCTTGGCATCGTAGTTTACGACGGTAGCGGCATCCAACTGCTCAATTTGACGCCCCGTTACTTCGATTTTCGAAATCTTTTCCTCACCGTTAATGGTCAGTGTCACTTGGTCCCCGGATACCGCGTCAGCGAGCAAATCGGACAGAACCGGTTTTGCCACGCCACCCATGATGATTTCCGGCTTCTCTGCCAAATACTTCGTTTCGAGCTGTGTACTTCCACTGCGCTTGTAAGTGATTGTCTTTCCGTTTTCTTCAACAGAGTACAGAGTCGCCTGCACGGTACGATCGACGCTTTGCGTGACTTCCAACGACTGAATAACGCTGTTTCTTACCGAAAAGTTCACGGTGTAGCCATTCTTGAGCTCCGCCGGAGCCAAAATTTGATTCTGATAGCGAATAACGGTTGCATCATCCCACGTGTACGTATCCTCATAACCGGTGCTATCCTTAAGGGTTACTCTTTTGTTGGCCGTATCCACGTTCTGAACGATGCCTGCTCCCGTTTTGTTAACCAAGCCGCTCTTTACGCGGATTGAAACGATTTTCTTCTGCGGGCTGTATGTTTCACGTTCAATCGTAAGCAGACTGCCGGCTGCAAGCGTCTTTGGATCGATCTTCGTACCGTTCTGATCCAGGAACACTGTACTTGGGTCGTAACTCAGCTCTTCAAAGGTGCTGCCTGTATCCAGCCAAATGAGGTTGTCCGGCGATAAGCGTGCATACGTGCGGTCAAACCGCTCCACTTGCTGGGTTGGATCCGTAATTTCCACGTAAGCAGCCGTTCCGTTATTCACGACAACCACCGCTTGAGTGTAAGGATTGATCTCCGAGAATTGCAATCTCTTCTCCGAATCGGAGGTGAAATACGCTGTGGAATTATCCAGTTTGAATGAATTCAGCTTGCCATCGGCGTACAGCTCCAACTTACCGTTCTCGATCGCAGCGATGGAGCCTTTGTATTGGTTCTCGTAATTTGTAGTAATATAGGCTTGAGCCCGGCTAAGGAACGTTGCAAGCTGGGCACGGGTAACGGCCCCTTGCGGATCGAACTTGTTGCCGTTCACGCCTTTTGCAAGTCCAAGCTCAACCGCTACATTCACATAACCCAGACGATCCGGGGATATCTTGGCGTTATCCGCAAAGCCTGTCGCTTTATTATTGGCTGCGTTGGCTTCCGCGGTACGTCCAATGGAACGGACAAGCACTTCGGTTATCCATTCCCGGGATGCTTTCTGCGCGCCCCAAATGACTTTCTCATCCGTATATCCGGATTCTTTTTGCTTGTCGAGCAGGTTTTGCTGAAAAGCCAGTTCAACATACTTCGTAAAATAATCATTCACTTTAATATTTGTCGGTAATGTCGCAGCGCCGCTGCTTAATTGATCCTGCTTGCTTAAGAAACGGATCGCCATGGTTACAGCTTCCTGCTGTGTTACTGGATCGTTCGGACGAAACTTTCCGTTATTTCCGGTCACGATCCCCTGTGCTGCTAATTGATAAATATACTTCTCTCCCCAATATCCGGCATTAACGTCACTGAATCCGTTAATGGCCGTTTGGCCGACATTTGCCGTTGTCGCATTTGCCGTTTCTTCATCTGCCGAGACGATCGAAGCCCCGCCTCCGAATGCTATAAGTCCGGCCATGACGGCGGAGACCACTTTTTTGGAATGAACATGTTTGCTGTGTCTAAGTACCATTTTCTTTCCCCTCTCAATAACTACTGCTTCATCATATACTAATATTCGACAGCAGATCGTGATCTCCTTCAACCATCATTACCGAGTCATTGGATTTTCCAAATCGACATGACCCATTAACGATTCGGTCTGCTGACCATCCACCAGAATTTGAAGTGATTTTACTTCTTCAAACTGGAAAAAAGTTTTTTTGATCGCATCGACAGCAAACGACTCTCCGCCTGCACCCAGGTTGGCTTCGTCCGGGACCGTCACATCGAGTGTCAACGCCCCGTTTTCAAATTTCAGGGAATTCAGCCCGATTTTGTCCCACAGAGGAATCATTTCGGCATTACCACTCTTCTGCAATGCTTGATAAGCCGCTTCGTATTTTTCTTGATCTTCTTTATACGAAATTTCTGCCGTACCTTCTACCAGCTCCATCATATCAGGATCCGTGTAATAGGCTTTGATGCTCTCGGTTTTCGCTTCCGGCGTTGTCACTTCGCTGCCGCTGCCCGTAGACGATCCACCTGATCCATTCGACGTTCCATTATTACTCTGTCCTGTCTGATCATCAGGTGCAGGCGTTACTTGCCCAGGCGTATTGTCCGGGGCCGCTCCGGGTTTCTGTCCACAACCAGCACCAATCAGCATTACGGCTGCCAGTAGGCCAGCCGACCATATTTTTTTATTCAAAAGTAGCCACCTCCTGCAATCACGATACCTGTCGTATCGTTAATCAACCTTCAAATAATTTTTGATGCCTCTGACAATGGCCTCTGCCACGCGATCCTGCGTTGCCGGATCAAATAGCTTGCTCTCATCGGTCTTGTTGCTCACGAATCCGACTTCGAGCAAGGCACCGGGCATTTTCGTCTCACGAATAACATGGAAATTACCATACCTCACTCCGCGATCCTTTAATCCCATGGCCTTGACGATCTCTTTATGGAGTGCATTCGCCAGCGCCTTGTCAGATTCATGGTAGTAATACGTTTCGGTTCCGCTTGCAGTGGAAGGGCCACTATTAGCATGTATCGATATGAAAACATCAGCCTTCAGATCATTCGCAATTTTTGCGCGTTCCTTCAGCTCGAGGAAAGTATCGTTACTGCGAGTTAAAACGACTTCGATATTTTGTTCTTTGGCCAACAGTTTCTCAACTTTCAGCGCCATTGCCAGGTTGAAATCCTTCTCCCTCTTCTTCGTTACCCCGATTGCTCCCGGGTCGTGATCTCCATGACCCGCATCAATGACCACGAGTTTCTTACCACCTGTACCAGGTACCGGGTTAGAGCCCGTATTCAAATCCACAATGAACAGGCCCGATCCGTTCTCAAGGCCTGAAACGGTGTAATTCTTGGCGTAGTTGAGATCAATGACAATGCGCACGGTCATCGGATTGCTGTTGTACAAGGAGTAACGTACGGATTTGACATCCGGATATCCCGTTACGTCCATCTGACCGGTCTTCATCACGTCATCAAAGCTGGCGTTACTGCTGAACGTATCCGAGAAATTCGTGTTCACCATATCGATGACTATACGGTCCGGATTGCTAAGCTTTGATACATTCGGCTTCGCAGAGCCCGTAACGGCGACCATCAGCCTGTTTTCGCTGAAACTGATACCGTCCACGGTCGACGTAGTTACGCCGGGTTCTTCACCAGGGTTACTCCCGTCATAAGACGAGGTCAGATAAACTGCCTTTTGCGCGTTATCCCATCTTACTTGAAGACCCATCTGCTCACTTACAAAACGGAGGGGAACCAGTGTTGTTCCTTCGCGAAGAACGGGTGCTTTGGTCATTTGTATACGTTGACCGTTGATGTCAGCTTGCTGACTTCCAATCACCATCGTTACTGTCTGCGAGCCGTCTTGTACAGTTACCGTCTTGGCTGCCTTGCTCCAGTACACGTCAAATCCCAGATTCTCGGAAATGACACGGATCGGAACCATGACTGTACCGTTATTGTTCTCGACCTTCACGCCAGATGACAGATTGATTTGTTGGCCATCCAGGTAAATCTTTGCGCTGTACGAACTCGCATCCGCCATTTTAGGAAACGCAATCATGATGACAACAAGAAACATTAAAAAACCGAACTTCTTCATCCTTCACCCCTACCATCCTATTATTTTGCCATAGATTGGCGTTCCTGCACTCGGCCTGTCCGACATTACCTGACAACCTATAGACGCAAAGTCACACTGAAAGTTGCGAAATTGTTCCCTTTTTACCAAAAAAACACCTATTTCAAAAACCGAAATAGGTGTTTAGTCCTTCGTATGAATTTCACAAATAGTTCTTTATGTCTATTTCCGGGTCATTGGATGCTCTAGCTCAACATGTCCCATTAAGCTTTCGATCTGATTACCGTCTACTAGCAATTCCAGAGACTGCACCTCATCGAACTGGAAGAAGGTTTTCTGCAAGGCATCAATCGCAAACATTTCCCCTCCGGATCCGAGGTTGGCTTCGGCTGGTTTGGTGATATCCAGCGTCAAAGCTCCTTTATCAAACTTAAGTGACTTCAGCGTAATCTTATCCGACCATAGTGGACTTAGTTCGGCATCACTGCTCGTTTGAAGTCCTTCAAAGGCTTTCTTATATTTATCTTCTTCACCCGAGTACGTGATTTCTTTGCTTGCCTCTTTCAGATCCATCATCTCGGGGTCCGTATAATAGAGTTTAATATTGGCCTTCTTCGCTTGGTCCTCCGTTGCATTCACATCCTTTGTATCCACAGGCGTTCCAGTACTTTCACCGGTTGTATTCTGCGGCGGTGTGCTTGCTCCCTCGCCCGCGTTTACTGATGTTGCGTCATCTTCCTTATGATCATCAGCAGCCGTCCCCCCCGGATTATCCTGCGGCGTTTGTACTTCTCCTGCTTCTGTCTCCGGATTTGTGTCGGCAGGGGCTGCTGTCGGCTTCTGTCCACAGCCGGCACTAAATGCAAGCAGTAGCGCCAGCAATCCTGTCATCCAATATTTTTTGTTCATGACTTTCGTCCCCCTCTAGGTTCATCAAATCTTGTACACATTATTGTACTTGAAGATATTCTTTAATACCCGCTACAATACCTTGTGCAACACGATTCTGGAAATCGTCATTAAACAACTGGGCTTCGTCACCCTTGTTGCTCAAAAAGCCAATCTCGAGCAGGACGGCTGGCATCTTCGTTTCTCTCGTAACATGAAGATTGCTGTACTTAGCGCTGCGATCTTTCAAACCTGTCGCTTTGATCAGATGTTTATGCATAATATTCGCCAAGGATTTGCTTGAATCTCTCGTATACAGAGTTTCGGTACCATTCGGACTGCTGGTCGTGCTGCTGTTGGCGTGAATGGATACGAATATATCTGCATTCAGATTATTCGCGATCTTAGTGCGATCACTAAGTTCAAGATGAGAATCATCACTGCGAGTCATCACGACATTGAGATCTTTCTCATTCTTCAGAAGTGCTTCAACCTTCAGAGAAAGATCCAAATTGAAAGATTTCTCCGTCTTTCCTGAAATACTAATCGAGCCAGGCTTGATTCCTCCATGACCGGCATCAATGACAACCGTCTTCTTGCCGTTGGCGGTTACCGGCGGAACTGGAGGCACGAGGATATCCCCTTCGGCGTTCAGATCAACAATAATGAGCCCCGCTTCTTGGGTTACCCCATAACTTTTAGGACCTGTCAGGTCGATGACAATACGCGCGGTTGACGGATTGTCACTGAACATGGCATATCGTACATTCATAACGTCAGGATAATCCGTGATTGCCATCGAACCGCCGCTTTGTGCATTCGCTGCATGTCCATCCAAGAACGAAGAAGAGAAGACGGTATTTGGAAGATCGATCACAATCCGGTCCGGTCCCGTTATGCTGGATACTTTCGGCGTAACCGTACCATCTGTAGCAATCATCAACCGGTTGTCGCTAAAGCTAAGCCCTGTCATTGCAGCCTGGTTTCCTGATTCGACAGGCGGGGGCGTTTCACTGCCCGAATGGTTTCCGTCAGCAGGATCAACCTCTCCTTCAGAAACCGTTGGAATGGAGCTGGAGAGGAACACAGCCTTTGTTTGGTTGTCCCATTTCACATCAAGCCCCATCTGCTCACTCACAAACCGGAGCGGCACAAGCGTGTTCTGTCCATTTAAGACAGGGGCCAAGTTCAGTTCAACCTGGGCACCGTTCATCTCAGCCTGTTGGCTGCCGACCACCATACGAACAGCCTTCTCACTGTTCTCGACCGTTACCGTTTGACTGGCCTTCTCCCAACCTACCTTGAACCCGAGATTCTCGGATACCACGCGGATCGGAATCATCACGTTACCTTTCATGTTGGCTACCTGAACGCCCGAAGACAAATTCAATGGTTCTCCGTCAAGAAAAATGCTTGCATTTGAAGAACTGGCTTCGCCACTTTTCGGAAACGCCAGCAAGAAGACTATCAACATCATTACAAACCCTAACTTCTTCATGAATCCACCTCGATCATCCCATGATTAAATTTGAAAAGCAAATCTAGCAAAAAACTAAAAATATGTAAATCAGCACATTCCCGACAACACGCCGCCGGACAAATACTGACATAAAACAGTGGTTTCTCTTGGCTATCGCTGCATATTAATTCCATAATACCAAAAAAAACTTCCATTTCCTACACAGGAAATGGAAGTTTAATAATCTTGTAACCTTTTGCCGTGTAATTACGAGATTAAGCGAACAGACGCTCCCCATGCTTCTTCTCGTAAGCATCGATTGCACTTTCATGCTGCAGTGTCAATCCGATGTCATCCAGTCCTTGAAGCAGGAATTGACGGCGGTGCTCGTCGAGATCAAAGTCAATATGGAGTCCTTGATCATCTGTAATCGTTTTGCTCTCCAGATCGACGTTCAGCTTATAACCTTCTGTAGCTTCTGTGCGCTGGAACAGTTCCTCCACTTGCTCCTCCGACAGTTTGATCGGTAGAATCCCGTTCTTAAAGCAGTTATTGTAGAAAATATCAGCAAACGATGGAGCGATGACCACGCGGAATCCGTAGTCGAGAATCGCCCAAGGGGCATGCTCACGGGAAGAGCCGCAGCCAAAGTTGGCACGGGAAATCAGGATGGTTGAGCCTTGGTAGCGGGGCTGATTCAGCGAGAAGGTGTCGATATTGCCTCCCTCTTCATCAAACCGCCATTCGTAAAACAGAAACTGTCCAAATCCTGTACGTTCAATCCGCTTCAAAAACTGTTTCGGAATAATGGCGTCCGTATCTACATTCACCCGGTCCACAGGTGCGACTATACCGTGTAATTTCGTAAATGCTTGCATAAACTTCTCCTCCGTCCTTCTTAGCTCACAACTTCTTCGGCTACAAAGTTCCAGTCACGTACATCCACGAAGCGCCCTTTAACCGCAGCTGCCGCTGCCATAGCCGGCGATACGAGATGCGTTCTGCCGCCCCGGCCTTGGCGTCCTTCGAAGTTACGATTGGATGTGGATGCGCAGCGCTGGCCCGGCTTCAGTACATCCGGATTCATCGCGAGACACATACTGCAGCCTGCTTCACGCCATTCGAAACCCGCTTCAACAAAAATTTTGTCGAGCCCTTCTTGTTCAGCCTGGATCTTCACTCGGCCTGACCCTGGAACAACGATGGCCGTTACATTGCTGGACACTTTATGTCCCTTCGCTACAGCTGCTGCTGCACGCAAATCTTCAATGCGTCCATTCGTGCAAGAACCGATAAAGACATAATCGATCGGAATCTCGGATATTGGAGTCCCTGGCACGAGGGCCATATACTCCAGAGCTTTCTCCGCTGCCTTGCGCTCATTCTCGGTCTTGAAATCCGCAGGGTTAGGAACCGTTGAGGAAATGCCAGTACCCATTCCCGGACTCGTTCCCCAGGTCACTTGTGGGATCAGAGATTCTACATCGAACTCGACCACCACGTCGAACTCGGCTCCTTCGTCTGTGACAAGGTTTTTCCAAGCTGCTACTGCAGCATCAAAAGCTTCACCTTGCGGAACATGTTGACGTCCGCGCAAGTATTCAAACGTCGTTTCATCCGGAGCGATCATGCCCGCTCTGGCTCCCCCTTCGATGGACATGTTACATACGGTCATGCGCTCTTCCATCGACAGTTCGCGGATCGCTTCACCCGTATACTCAATAACATAACCTGTTGCAAAATCAGTACCGTATTTCGCGATCACGCCAAGGATCATGTCCTTAGCCGTTACGCCCGGATTGCGGCGACCGACAAAACGCACTTCCATGGTCTTCGCTTTCGCCTGCTGCAAACATTGGGTTGCCAGCACATGCTCAACCTCGCTCGTACCGATACCGAACGCAAGTGCGCCGAATGCACCGTGAGTGGATGTATGGCTGTCTCCGCACACAATCGTTTTGCCTGGATGCGTTAAACCAAGTTCCGGCCCCATTACGTGCACAACGCCTTGATCAATCGTATCGAGATCATACAGGGTAACGCCAAAATCCTGACAGTTCTTGGTCAGGGTATCAATTTGCTGCTTCGAAATCGGATCCGTAATGTTAAAACGGTCTTTCGTTGGCACGTTGTGATCCATCGTTGCGAAGGTCAGTTCAGGACGGCGTACTTTACGGCCGCTAAGACGCAAACCTTCAAATGCTTGCGGGGAAGTTACCTCGTGAACCAAATGCAAGTCGATGTACAAAATACCCGGTTTACCTTCTTCTTGATGAATAACGTGGTTATCCCAAATTTTCTCGAACATTGTCTTCTTACTCATCATCATCACCCCATTGTTCTTTACGTCCATGAGAAGATAATTGCTTGTTATCTTCTTTTAAGGAAGATCTACAACGCATCATCTTTACGTTGATAGTAATATATCATTTCCTTCTTCATTGTTCCAAGATATAATATCTATAGATGTAATAGGATTCAGCTATAACGGAGTGATGCTTAAATGGAACTGAGACAACTGCAATATACGCTGCAAATCGCGGCGGATAAAAATTTCTCCCGTGCCGCGGAGAAGCTTCATATCGCCCAGCCTTCCTTGAGCCAGCAGCTCTCCAAGCTGGAGAAAGAGCTCGGCGTGCTGCTGTTCCAGCGCAATACGAGCAACGTTGAGCTTACCCATGCCGGAGCCAGCTTTGTCGAGCATGCACAGAAGATTATGGACGCCGTCGAGCAGCTGAAACAGGAGATGTCGGACATCTCCCAGCTTCGTAAGGGCAAAGTCGTAGTCGGCAGCATGCCGATTACAGGTTCTCACCTGCTGCCACGGGTTTTGCCAGCCTTTAAAAAGGGATATCCGGATATTGAGATCACCTTGTTGGAAGACTCCTCCATGAACCTGGAGAAGCTGACGGCCAGCGGCAAGGCCGATCTTAGCCTCCTTGCGCTGCCGCTGTCCGAGCCTTCGCTGTCCTGGATTCCGATCGGTGAGGAAATGATCGATTTGGCCGTTCCTCCGCAGCATCCGCTTGCGCAGCGGGCAGCCTCTGATCCCGTTCGGCCCATTACGATCGACGAAATCCGGAACGAAGCATTTGTTGTCCTCAAAAAAGGACAGGGCTTCCGAAAGCTTACCTTTGATATATGTCGGGAGGCCGGCTTTGAACCGAACGTTGTCTTCGAGAGCAACAACATCGAGACGCTCCAATCTCTGGTCGCAACCGGAATGGGCATAACGCTGGTGCCTCGTTTTATCGCCCGTGCGAAACGCAGCGAGTTTATTCCGGTCTACTTGCCGCTCGCTGATCCGGTTCCGAGCCGTACGCTGGTCGTGGCTTACCGTAACGGCCGGTATCTGTCCAAAGCCGCGGATGCGTTCATTGATACGTTCAAGCAGGTTATGGACAAGCTGGTTGTGGAAAGCGTTCAAGATTAATAAACGCAAATGAATGCAGCCCCTATACAAATAAAGAGGCATAACCATCGTCGAATGACAGTGGCTATGCCTCTTTTTCTCCTGAAAGTAAAACGGTTACCCATTTCATCATAGACGGAGGTTTATTTGCGCAAATTATGCTGATCAATCAATCGGTTCTGTTCATCGGCAGTACGGGACTGATCCTGAATCGATTCATTCTTCCCGTTGCCGCCTCCGGCAACATTCTCAACAAAGCTGCGGAACTGTTGTTTCTGTTCTTCTTCCTGCTCATGGTTTTGGCTGTCGAATTGGTTGTTCTCTGCCATCATTCAAAGCCTCCTCTCAGACGGATTACCCATAGTATACCCGCCTCTGCCCAGATGAAACTTCATTTTTAGAGGAGTTTAACCATAAACACTTTATTGAAAATACAAATTCGGACGACGGTCTTCAAAAACCGGAATACGTCCTCTGACTTCATCCGTAAGACGGCAATCCAGCGTACCGGTCAGGATCATTTCCTGCTCATCCCCTTCGGCAATGACCTCACCCCACGGATCGATGATCATGGAGTGACCGAAAAAGTCCGTTTCTCCGCTGGTTCCTACTCGATTGCACGCAACGACATACATTTGGTTCTCGATCGCTCTGGCCATGAGCAGCGTTCTCCAATGATGCAGCCGCGGGTGCGGCCACTCCGCAGGCACAAACAGCACTTGAGCGCCGCTGAGTGCAAGGGTGCGGGACAGCTCCGGGAACCGTATATCGTAACAGATGGACGCGCCCGCTTTCAATTGTTCCAGCTCAAAGGTTACGGTATGCTGTCCGGCTTGCAAATGCTTCTCTTCATCCATCAGACGGAACAAGTGAATTTTAGAGTATTTGGCGATCTGCTCCCCGCTCCGGTTAAACACATACATGGTGTTATAAATCCGATCTTCGATTCGTTCGGCTACAGATCCGCCAACGATTTGGATGCGGTGTTTTCGCGCAAATTCACTCAGCATCCGCGAGGTTTCCTGCCCCATGGGATCGGCAAGCTCTTGAATCCGGTCCAGCGCATACCCCGTATTCCACACTTCCGGTAGTACTATGACGTCCGGCTTCATATCAGCCGCTGCGGCCTGCTCCATCATGCCGAGCATTTTATTCATATTAGTATTCACGTTTCCTATTTCAATATCAGCTTGGATAAGTGCGATATTCAATTGAGCCTTTGCTTCTCTAGTCATCTTGCAGCCTCCTGTTATTCCGGTTGAATCCAGCATCGGCGCCGCTGTGATCAATATATCAACGAACGGGCTATTTTACAGGTTTCATCCATTCTCCTTATGTCATCATCATAGCCTCCTCAAGCCTGGTGCCGCAATACCCAAGCTCCATTTCCCTCTATACACCCCTGATAAATCGTGTTAAATTAATCCTAATTGTTTTCAATATCAGCTGCATTCGAGTGTAATTAGATAACGGAGTGATGAAACTGCAATGAACAAAAAATTAAACGAATTCCAAATAGAGCCGGCCGAGATCATGTCCCAGCTGCCCACGCAATTTTTCGCGACCTTGGTCTCCAAGGTAAACCGCCAAGTGGCGCAGGGACTCGATGTAATCAATCTGGGGCAGGGAAATCCCGATCAGCCCACACCGTCTCATATCATATCCAGCTTGAAAGAAGCGGCCGACAATCCGCAGTTTCACAAATATTCGCCTTTTACCGGCTTTTCCTTCCTTAAAGAAGCCATTGCGCATCGATATAAGGAAGACTACAATGTTGATCTCGATCCGGAGACAGAGGTAGCGATCCTGTTTGGAGGAAAAACAGGTCTCGTACAGCTGCCGCAAGTGCTTCTGAACCCGGGCGATGTATGTCTTGTCCCGGACCCCGGTTATCCGGATTACTGGTCAGGCGTTGCACTGGCCCGTGCCCAAATGAAATTCATGCCGTTAACCGCAGCTAACCGGTTTCTTCCCGACTATGGTGCGATCTCATCTGCAGACCGAGCAAAAGCGAAGCTGATGTTCCTGAATTACCCGAATAATCCGACATCCGCCGTCGCTCCCCTGTCCTTCTACGAGGATACGGTGGCATTCGCCGCCGAACACGGGATCGTGGTAGCCAGTGATTTTGCTTATGGAGCGATTGGGTTTGATGGTGATCGTCCAGTCAGCTTTTTGCAGGCAGAAGGCGCCAGAGAAGTTGGCGTAGAATTCTACACCCTCTCCAAAACCTATAATATGGCCGGATGGCGTGTTGGCTTTGCCCTAGGGAACAAAAAAATCATCTCGCTGATCAATATGCTGCAGGACCACATCTACGTCAGCCTGTTCGGCGGCATTCAGGCTGCAGCGGCCACTGCTCTCACATCTTCGCAAAACTGCGTTGAAGAGCTGGTGGCACGCTACCAATCGAGAAGAGACACATTCTATGGCGCCCTGTCCGAAATCGGCTGGGAAGCCCAAAAACCAGCAGGCTCCTTCTTTAGCTGGCTGCCCGTCCCGAAGGGCTTTACCTCGGTATCTTTTGCCGACCTGCTGCTTGAGGAGGCCAAGGTGGCTGTTGCGCCTGGTGTCGGCTTTGGCGATCACGGCGAAGGATATGTCCGCGTCGGCCTGTTAAGCAGCGAAGAACGAATGCGGGAAGCCGCCTCCCGAATCGGCAAGCTGAACCTGTTCGGTTAACCTAATTCCTTTTGAAAAAACAAAAACGATGTGCTATTCTTGCAGTAACAATTGAATGCAGTTTTCAAAAACGCAAAGACGGGACCAGTACGAAAGCATAGGGCACGATGACCAGAGAGCGAATTCCATGGGCTGAAAGAATTTGCCGTGACCCCCTTTCCGAATCCTACCCCCGAGCGGCCTGGCTTGCCAGGACAGTGCCTTCTGTTACAGGGTTAAAGCCGGATGAGCTGCGCTCATCAACAAAGGTGGTACCGCGGAAGTTAAACTTTCGTCCTTTTTCATACAGGACGAAAGTTTTTTTATTTTCAGGAAATGGATTCGTTTCAGCTATACCAACTAATCATATATACAAGGAAGTGATCACGATGCTATCCCGCATCGTCGTAAAAATTGGAAGCAGCTCCCTGACGACAGATGAAGGCGGACTTAATCTTGATTCTGTCGCCTTCTTTGCCGGAGAACTTGCCGCGCTCCGCAAGGCTGGTCATGAGGTTCTGCTCGTAACATCCGGCGCCGTCGCAGCAGGCTTTCGGGAGATCGGCTACGAGAGTAGACCCAAGCTACTGCATGAGAAGCAAGCATCAGCAGCCCTTGGCCAAGCGCTGCTGATGCTTGTATACCAGAATGCGCTGGCCTCCCATCAATTGAAGGCCGCGCAAATTCTGTTAACGAGAACGGACTTCGCGAACCGCAAACGCATGAATAATGCCAACATGACGATTACGGAGCTTCTGAAGCAAGGCGTTATTCCGATTATTAATGAGAATGATACCGTTTCGATTGACGAACTGAAATTTGGTGATAACGATACGTTATCCGCGCTGGTAGCGAACTTGGTCCGCGCCCAGCAATTAATCATCCTGACCGATACGGACGGTTTGTACACGGCTGATCCACGCAAGTCGCCGAATGCAACAAAATATGAGGAAATTGATGAAATCACGGGTGAGATTTACAGCATGGCAGGAGGCGCTGGCTCCAGCGTAGGTACAGGCGGTATGCGATCAAAAATCGATGCTGCCAAAATCGCCACCCGCGGCGGTGTCCCCGTCTTCATCGGAAAAGCCAACGAGACCGGGGATTTGCTTAAGGCGTTTAAGCATGCAGGCAAAGGAACTTATTTTGCCACCCACCTCTCCTCCCTGCCGATGAAAAAGCAATGGCTCGGCTTTATGTCCTCGCCGTTAGGCCGGATCGTTGTTGATCCGGGCGCCGAGACAGCGCTGATTCATGGAGGTCACAGCCTCCTTCCCGTTGGCATTAAACGGATCGAAGGCAGCTTCCATGCAGGGGACGTGGTGGAAGTCGTTAATATGAACAACGAAACGCTCGGCAGAGGGATCGTCAATTACGATGAGGACCAGCTGCAGGCCGTGCTCGGAATGCCAAGCAGTAAAGTGATCGGCATCATCGGGGAAATCCATCGACTTGAGGTCATTCACCGCGACGAATGGATCACGTTAAAATAAGCGGATTGCCATAAACCAATTAGATATTTACTGATAACTCAAATAAGGAGGATTTATTATGAGTGAGGTACGCAACAAAGCACAACTCGCCAAGCAGGCAGCATTTCGTCTTGGCAGACTGAGCACGGAGGAGAAAAACCAGGCTTTGCTGATCATGGCAGACGCCCTGATCCAGCGGACAGCAGATATCATGGAAGCGAACGCGGAGGATCTTCGCCGTGGGAAAGAGCTCGGCACCTCTGCCTCCCTGCTGGACCGGCTGGCACTGAATGAAGCTCGAATCGAGGACATTGCCGAAGGATTGCGCCAAATCGTTAAGCTGCCGGACCCGATCGGCGACACCCTGGAAACGATCGACCGCCCGAACGGTCTGAACATCGTCAAGAAGCGCGTTCCCCTTGGTGTGATTGGCATCATTTATGAAGCACGTCCCAACGTGACCGTTGATGCAGGCGGGCTATGCTTGAAGACGGGCAATGCGGTCGTGCTGCGCGGTGGTTCATCCGCCCTCTCCTCCAACCGCAAAATTATCGAGGTGCTTCACGAAGCTATGGAGCGCACCACACTGCCTAAAGATGCGCTACAGCTTATCGAGGATCCGAACCGTTCCTCCGTGGATGAAATGCTGAAGCTCAACGGACTGCTGGATGTCATCATCCCGCGCGGTGGCAGCTCGCTGATCCAGAATGTTGTGATGAACGCCACGGTACCAGTCATCGAAACCGGAGCAGGGATATGCCATACCTATCTGGATGTTTCGGCAGCCCCGGACATGGCGGCCGCCATCAGTATCAATGCCAAGGTGCAGCGCCCTTCGGTCTGCAATTCCATGGAAACCCTGCTCGTCCATGCGGATTATGCCAAATCGCATTTGACTGCGCTGGCCGAAGCATTCCGTGAGCGTAATGTCGAGCTGCGCGGATGCCAGCGTACCCTGGATTACGTTCCGTGGGCTGCAAAAGCCACGTCTGATGATTACGCTACCGAGTATAACGACTATATTTTGAACCTTAAAATTGTAGATCACCTGGATGAGGCCATTGAGCATATTTCGATTTATGGCACCAAGCATTCGGAATGTATCGTTACGGAGAATAAGGATCATGCGCAGCGCTTCTTGCAGGAAGTAGACGCAGCCGCTGTCTATCATAACGCATCGACCCGCTTCACCGATGGCTTTGAATTTGGCTTCGGCGCCGAAATCGGGATCAGTACCCAGAAGCTGCATGCCCGAGGACCTATGGGGTTACCCGCGCTTACTTCCTCCAAATATGTTATTATCGGTAGTGGTCAAATACGCGAATAAATCATTCATCTAAAGCCATGAAGGAGGAAATAACGATGTGCCAATCCCCGCAGAACCGACCTTTAATAGATAAAGCAATTACCTTCTACGGCGCCGGCTCGATGGCCGAAGCGATCGTACGAGGATTAGTGAGCCGTTCTGTCGTGCTTCCGGAGAATATTACGATGCTCAACCGAAGCAATGTTCAGCGCCTTCAGGAACTGAGTGAGCGGTACGGCGTCCAGATCAACAATGACGATGCCGCTAAAATCGAAATTCTAAAAACTTCGCCGGTGATCGTGCTTGCCATGAAACCGAAGGATGCTGCTAAAGCGCTGAAAGAACTGGGACCGAAGCTCTCAAGCGATCAATTAATTATCTCCGTAATCGCCGGATTATCGATTTATACGACACAGACGCTGCTTGGAAACCGTCAACCCATTGCACGCACAATGCCGAATACATCTGCCTCAATCGGACTTGGTTCCACAGGAATCGCGTTCTCGAAGGAAATCAGCGAAGAACAGCGCCAACTGGTCATGACTTTGTTCGAAGCTGTTGGTAATGTAACGGTCATTGAAGAAGAGAAGATGGATATCCTGACCGGTATATCCGGTAGTGGACCGGCTTACTTCTATTACATGATGGAAGCCATGACTGCCGCGGGGATCCGCGGCGGCCTGACGCAGGAGCAAAGTCGCGAGTTGACGCTCCAAACCATTCTGGGCGCGGCCCGGATGGTGCAGCAGACCGGAGAACAGCCTTCATCGCTTCGCGCGAAAATCACATCGCCGAACGGTTCAACACAAGCGGCCCTCGAAACGCTCGACAAAGGCGATTTCTTCGAAACCGTCATTGCCGCCGTAAACCGCTGCGCTGAGCGCTCCAAAGAAATGGGCGCCATGCTGAAGGAGCAGATCTCATGAGCCGCTGTATCGCAACGTACCGAATCTATGACGACCAGGCGGATTTTCGTAAGAAAGCGACTTCCATCGCCGTTGGCATGACGGTTGGCAGCTGGACCGAGCTGCCGCAAGCCAAGCGTGAAGCGATGCAGAAGCATCTTGGCGAAGTGGTTGACATTCAGGTTCACGAGGGCTGGGAGCCAGGCAGTCGTTATGCGGATGTCAGCATTGCTTATCCGGATATTAATTTCAGCCGGGATATTCCTGCCCTACTGGTGACGGTATTCGGCAAAATTTCCATGGACGGACGCATTAAACTGACATCCCTGGATTTGTCTCCCGACTTCCTGAGTGCGTTTCCCGGACCGAAGTATGGCATCGACGGTATTCGCGATCTTCTTGGCGTCCATGACCGTCCGCTGCTCATGAGCATCTTCAAATCGGTGATCGGACTGAATGCGGACGAGCTTAGAGCCCAATTTATCCGTCAGGCGCTTGGTGGCGTGGATCTCATCAAAGATGATGAAATCCTGTTCGAGAACGACCTCACCCCGATTGAAAAACGGGTAAGCATGTGCATCCAGGCGGCTGCTGACGTTGAACAACAAACTGGCAAAAAGCTGCTCTATGCAGCCAATCTAACCGGCCGGACGTCACAGCTGCGTGAGCAAGCGCTGCGCGCTATTGATGCTGGCGCTAACGCCCTGCTCTTTAACGTGCTGTCCTATGGGTATGACGTTTTGCACGAGCTAAGCAGCGATCCGGATATCATCGTGCCTATCGCGGCTCATCCTGCACTTGCCGGCGCCATTTATCCTTCTCCATACTATGGAATAACGGCTCCGGTGCTGCTCGGCCAGCTGATGCGGATTGCCGGCGCGGATCTGGTGCTCTTCCCTTCTCCTTACGGATCTGTAACGATGCCAAGAGAAGAGAATCTGGCCATACGCGACGAGCTGCATAGCGCTAAACTTGGCGTGAAACGAAGCATGCCGGTACCATCCGCAGGAATTCATCCGGGACTCGTTCCACGCATTATCCGGGACTTCGGCACCGATGTGGTCGTTAACGCAGGCGGTGGAATCCACGGGCATCCAATGGGAACCGAAGCTGGCGGCAAAGCCTTTGTACAAGCGATTGAGGCAACGATGAAATCCGTGCCGCTCGCTCACTTTGCCGAAGAACACGAAGAGTTGAAAGCCGCACTGGACATCTGGGGAGGAGAAGTATGACATCTGGAGAGAAACAGCCGATCATTTTTTGCGATTTCGACGGAACCATCACGAACACCGATAATATTGTAGCCATCATGAAGCACTTCAAGCCGGAAGGCTTTGAGTCGATCATGCAGGATACACTAGACCGCACTATTTCTATACGGGAAGGCGTAGGCCGCATGTTCGCCCTCTTCCCTTCCTCCATGAGAGAAGAAATTACCGATTATGTTCTAAGCCATGCAGGGATTCGGGAAGGCTTCAGTGCATTCCTGGATTATTTAAAATCCGAACATATTGAATTTTACGTTACAAGTGGCGGCATCGATTTTTTTGTCGATCCTCTGTTGAGGCCCTTTGGCATTCCTGCAGACCATATCTTCTGCAACGGCTCCAATTTCGAAGGTGCTCACATCGAGATAACTTGGCCTCATCCTTGCAAGGAATCCTGCCAGAACGACTGCGGCATGTGCAAGGTTACGGTGATGGACCGTTTTCCGACCGATCGGTATTACCGGATTCTGATCGGGGACAGCCTTACCGACTTCGAAGGCGCCAAACAGGCGGATCTGGTTTATTCCCGTTCCTCGCTCACTGAGCAGTGCAAGAAGCTTGGCGTTCATCATGTACCCTTCGAGACATTTACCGATATTCAGAACGACATGAGAGACAAGTTTAAACAGGAGGTGCTGTAAGTGGCATTTTCAGATATCCAGCTTGAACAGAAACAGGCTGCCCTGCGGGATCTTAGAGGAATTAAGGAACTGTTTGCTTCTAGAAACTGGTTCCCGGGTACCAGCGGTAATCTATCTGTCCGTGTTGGCGAGTTCAACCCAGAGCAGTTTTATTTTGCGGTGACAGCCAGTGGTAAAGACAAGTCGGTACATACGCCCGAAGATTATCTTTTTGTGGATCAGAACGGCGTACCTTGTGAAGCCACCGGATTAAAGCCTAGTGCGGAAACTTTGATACACTGCGAAATTTATCGCAAAACCGGTTGCGGCGCCATTTTCCATGTGCACACCATCGATAACAATCTGATCAGCGACTGGTATGGTGAACAAGGCTATGTCCCTGCCCAAGGAATCGAGCTGATCAAGGCCTTTAACATTTGGGATGAGGACGCGGCGATTCGCATTCCGATCCTGCCGAACTATGCAGACATTCCGCGGATTGCGGAACTCGTTCCGGATGCGCTTGATCCGGCGGTACCCGGCATTTTGCTGCGCAACCACGGCATCTATGCCTGGGGCAAAAACGCGTTCGAAGCAAAGAAACATCTGGAGGCTTTTGAGTTTATATTCGAATACTCCTACCGTCGTCTGCTCTTGAATGCAGCCGGTTCCAAGGTGAATTAAATCCATATTTGCAGATACAGAGCTTGATCAGCCGGATGCACGGTGATCCAACGTCTTCAATGTGCATCCGGCGTTATCTTTCCGTTAGGAGTGTATAGGGATGCTCGAAAGTTTAGCCATTGGCATCGTATTTATTTTGTATGGTTTGGTCCTCTTTTTGCTTCCGCCTAAAAGTTCCAAGAGCATTTATGCTTATAAAACTACGTCATCTCTCAAAAATGAACGAAACTTTAAAGTTGCCAATGCCTATGTCAGTTTGCTGCTGATGATCTTTGGGGTCATCCTGCTGCTGATCGCCAGGCTTACCGGCCATTTCATGACCACCGGTATTGCAACCGTGATCGTCTTTATCCTAATATACATACTCGTTGAACGAAAACTAAAAAACCTGTAAAACGATTCCAAATCGTTTACAGGTTTTTTCTTTATTTGGATTATAGCCGATTCTGCTGATGCTCCTTTAAAGAGATCGAAGGCGCAGGTACCTGATCCGGTGATGAATAAACATTGAAGATAAACAAACATGTCACAACAAATAGAGTAATGTACAACAGGTAATACAGATTCTTGGCCACGATATCTCCCTCCATATCTCGTTCATATCCATTTTGATTAGATCGGATCCACTTGATCCAATGAATGTTATTAGCAATACATATGTACAGCAGGCAGACTCGCCTAACTGCTGCGGTCTCTAATGATCACTTTAACTGCAGAAGGCACGGATAACGTCACATCAAGTTGTGAGAAGGATCCCCGAAAAGTATAGCGCGGGGGATCATTCAGCTGGACATATAGAATGTTTCCCGACTGTTTAATCTGAATCATCGACGGCAACTCGGTCGTACTCCACATTTTGATATCTTCCGTCCGCAGGCTGCCAAAAATCAGCATCTCCTTTGAACTCGAAGCATCTTGTTGGATATTGTGGTTGTAACTGCCCTGAACAATGACTTTTTTAACCCCGTCCGGGATTGTTATCTTCTGATCCGGTAACGGAATCGTTTGCTGCACGGACATCGTCTCACGGCGAATCTGATCCAGTAAACCCGTCGCACTCAGCGCTCCCATGCTGATACAGCAGAAAGCCAGAAAACCGATGAGAAGAATGCTGAATATATCATACTTGACCCAACCGCGTCTCCGAAAAATCAGCGAGTAGCTGACGATCTCGGCACCTAACAGAACAAATACGATCGGCCACCATCTTGCCGCGGAGCTGTACACCTCTACCCCTTTCCAGGCGGAGGACAAGACAAGCAAGCCAAGCACGAGCAAGGAGAGTCCCATCGAGAGCGTACCCACTCTCCATTGTCGTGCAGACTTCGATGGAGGGCTTCCCAGATCATAAATGGACATATCATTCGTTGTCGGTATCATAATATGAACGCCCTCCTCTCAATGCATCCTTTTTCGAGCCAGTCATCAGCTTGATTCCACCTCCGATGAGAAGTACGGCGATAATCGCGGTCTTCAAATAGGAACGAATGCGGTAATCCAGCTGCAATTGAGGGAAATGTGTATCGATATAAGGCATCACCACGCTGGTAAATACGAAATAGATACCAAGTACGAGCAGTCCAAGCCCGAGCCAGCGCTGCTGATTCCCAAGGCCTGAGATGATCGGTCGATCACGCAGCGGCTCCCTGCCGTAACGGCTTACTTGCTGCAGACCGTCAAAGAATGCATAAAACCAGATCAGCGGAATCAAGAACAGAAACAGCGACAGCTTGAGTACATCCAGCACATAGATGCTGCCAAGAAATAGGACCATGAGCTGCAGTCCGCGTTTTTGCAATCCCAAATACATTTGACCCGCTCCGGGGAAGGCCGATAACAAGGTGGCAAACACTTTACTCCGCCGTCCGCTCTCCCGGCCGCTCTCGAGCTCATCAAACAGCGTGCGATCGAAAAGTAATTCTCCAGCTTGCTTGCGGTGAACCAGCTGAACCACATCAAACATACAATAGAGCCAAATGATGGGCAGCATGCCCAGGAACAGCAGGAATACCGATTCATGAGTCAAGCCCGTCAAGAACAGCAGAATCGTCCCAAGTCCGAAGAATGCGATCAGGAACGACAACCCGCGCTGCATCAATCCCAGTTGAAAATGCCCCAAACCGGGAATGAAGGACAGCAGTATGGTATAAAAGCGTTCAGACTCATCACTCTTTTCCTGGCGAATCTCCATCGGCCGTCCATATTCATCGTGTATAATTGTTACAGGCGTATATCGGATTAAGGCAATTAGCAGGTCGAGCATGCTAATCCCCCAGATCATTAATGCTCCGAGAATTCCGAGCGCAAAAGCCGCATCGGAAGCCGTCATGATCCCGAGCACAAATCCGCCAAACAAGCTACCGAAGAACAAGAACGGATATAGCAGGGCACGTCCCTTTCTCCCCCAATAATAATGGCCGAGGCCCGGAAGGATATTTAATATAAAGGCAAACCCTTTACTTTTTTGCGGTTGCACAAGGCATCTTCCTTTCATTTTTCTTATCGGGATAATAGCTGGTCAAGCCAGCCTGTTGTTTTTTCCACCCATTGTTTACTGTAAGAAGGTGTTTCAGATAATGGAACCTCACTGTTCATATCGCCGGGAAGAAGTCGGTCAAATGCCCCGGTGAAGAGGAACAGCATGGTAATGGAAGCGGCAATGGTGTAGTGAACGATCGCGCGTTCGTACCATCGCTTTGGACGTTCCTGAATCCGCAGCGGTGCTTTATGGGTGTAAGGCTTAATTTGTTCGTGTTCCAGCACCTGCTGGGTAAATGCTTCCACGTCTGAGAGGCTAGGGAGTTCGGAATCAAGCTCCGCCAGTACCTGCATATAGATCTCCAGCACGCTGTCATCCAATAACATGAGCTCTTCATAAGAAGACCGTTCTTCTACCGAGCCTTCTCCTCTAACATATCGTTCCGTCAGCATCTTAAGCTCGTTACCCTTTACGTTCATTTCCATTCCTCCTCCTTCCACGATTTCCGAATCCATTGTCTGGCCCGGTATAATTTCGATTCCACCGTCTTGACCGTGACATCCATCTCGGCTGCGATTTGTTCGTAGTTTTTCTCTTCCAAATAAAAAGCCGTTATAATGGCGCGGTGATTGTCCGGCAATTGTTTAATTTTCTCTCGAAGTTCCTCTCTTCTCTCCTTCTGTACGAGCAGAGAAACCACGTCTTCGTCCCGGGAAGGAAGTTTATCCAGCACTTCATCATGTTCGCCGTGCAGCTGCTCCGGCGGTTTACGGGAAAGCTTCCTCTTCATATCAATCGCTTTATTTAGCGTGATGCGTGTAATCCAGGTTTTAAACCCTTCAGATCGGTACTGGGGGAGAGCTTTGTATACTTGAATAAACACTTCCTGCGACGCATCTTCCGCTTCCTTGGCATCCCGCAGGACCGAGTATGCCGTATGGAACACGTGCTGGCTGTAGTCGTTCACCAGTTCCCGAAAGGCTTCTTGATCCCCTTGTAGGATGCGCGTGATTAACGTTTCAGCATCAATAACTCTCCCCTCCTTCCCAAATACATAGACGTCAGCTTTGAAAGCTGCCCCTGCACTTTTTTCGAAAAAAAATTTTGGATAATATAAAAAAAAGACCAATACAGCCTGTCCCATAGTCTGCCCATACCGGCGAAAACAAAAAAAGAACGTCTATCGACGCCCTTTGGAAAGTGACAGGATCATGCCGCTAAGAACAAATAGAACATTCATCACAAAATGCATAACCATCACGGGAACTAGACCTTTCGAACGAATAGCCACGCCATAGATAGATGGAATGAAGTCCATTGAACCCATACGATGGTGGCGATCATGATGATCAAGCAGGTTGATAAATCCACCTGGGCGATTCGTTACTTGCAAGCTTTTCTCACCCATTCTGTAATACGTATTATGATACCCTTCTATAATGACCGGATCAACTAGAGATTTGCACCTCATCTATTTCTAATGGCTCCACCACATTCAGCAGAAACGAACGCCCGCTCAAATATTCACGGATATAGGCTAGCGCATAGATTTGCTCACTCTTTAGACTTTCTATCTCTCTTGGGTTGGAGGCATGGTGGCTGTAGTTCTCCATCATAATCATGATGAAAAAGCACTCCAGTGACTGAATATAATCCGAGCCCAACTTCCGCACGCTTTCATATCCTTGAAGCACTTTAAATCGTTGGTTCGGAACAAGTGACAACATGACCGCTGCCAGATCGTAAAGAAAAAAACCGTAGCCACACCTACCGAAATCAATCGGGTGAGGAAGGCCACCTTCAAACACCACATTCCCCAGATGTAAATCGGCATGAATGAGGCCATAATTCCAATCATCAGTCTTCATCTGATCAAGCTGGGATAAAACCTTTTCAGCTGCGAGTTGATACAGTGACCACGAGACTTCTGACAAAAAAGTTCCTGCATATCGCTCCAACTTGACGAGTGCTTCTCTATAGCTGTTCATCCCCCATATGGGTCTCCGGGAATCAGAAGAACTTTCGAAGCCGAGTGCCACTTCATGTAGTCTGGCTATCAAGACACCTACCTGATATGCTTGATCTTCTGTAAGTCTTTCATGGGCATGCACACCATCCACCCATTTCATCACGGTGACATAAGGAGATCTGAATCTATGCTCCGTACCGATTTTCAACAATCTTAATCCATTTGGAGTGGTTATACCTGACGGCACTTTGATACCTGCGGTAATAAGGGCATCCAGGAATTGAAGCTCCAGGTCTATTTCATTACAGGACCGTCGATCCGAATGAATTCTCAATAAGTATGTTTCATTTAAATTTGTCCTAACTTGATATGTAATTGTGTCCGAAATACCGATAAACTCAATCTCAACCCATCTCAGGTTATATTGCTGAAGTGCCGATATCGCAACCCTCTTGGCTCTAGCGAGCAGGGCACACCGTTGTTCTTCTGTTGCAAATTGAAAAAAATCATTCATGAACTCACCTCTGCTCTATCGTTTGAACGTTCTTCCAATGATTATAATTCCCCAGCATCTGCCCTTCCTATATAAGGATTGATTTAAAATGACTTTTATACATAAGAAAAAGCCACATCAGAATCGTTCCAATGTGACTTTGTATTACTTGTTTTTGGTATATACGATTTTCTTGATGGAATCGCAGGATAAACAAAATTGAGAAGAAAGCTGATCAATCGTAGCGCCCGACGCAAACAACTGCCGGATTTCCAGGTTTCTTTTTTTCAAATACACCCGGCTGCCCGAGTTTTCTCCCCATTTCTTGCGCAATCCTTCAGGTTTAGGGATGTACACCATCCCGCCCTGTACATATTTCTGTACTTCCTTCAACAATTCCTCTGGAAGGATAATATCCGCGTTTATATATTTCATGGTAGCTCTGCTCCTTAAAATTAAAATAAAGGTTTTAAGGATGCAAAGTCCATTAGATAAACGGCCTCTCTACACGAGGTAATCAGGCGGTAACTTTCTCATCGCTCCATGCAAACAACCGCCGTTGTTCATCAAATAGACTTTGCATAGAGCTCATTGTCAATCTTCCCTTCATGTTCAGGCCCTCCCTTCAAAATAATGACATTCCGACTGGTTATGACCATTATAACCGATGTTACGCGAAAAATCGAAGTGATCTGTCTCATCTACAAGCCGATTTCAAACCGCCAAGCTGGCAAACGACCGAAACATCTCCTCCACGGTGTTGAAACAATAGGTTGGCTGGCATGCCGCCAGCTCTTCCTCGGAACCATAACCATAGCCTGCAGCGATGCTGTGTATCCCGCAGTTCCGGGCTCCAATCAGATCATGCTTCCGGTCTCCAATCATAACGGCTCCAGGCGTCTGAATACGGCACGTATTCAGAACATGTTGAATGATTTCGGTCTTGGCGGACCGGGTGCCGTCCAACTCGCTTCCACACACCATGGAAAAATAAGCGGATAGCTGAAAATGCTCTAGAACCGTTTCGGCAAAATCCGTAGGTTTGGAGGTAGCGACATACAAGCGGCGCCCTTGGGATAACAGCAAATCCAATAATTCGCGTATGCCGCCATACACCTCATTCTCATAAAGGCCGGTGTCCTTGTAATATTCACGGTAGCTAAGAACGGCTTCCCATGCCTTGGCTTCACTAAAATGATATTTCTCGATGAAGGACGCCTGGAGCGGGGGACCGATAAAACATTCCAGCTCGGAAAGATCACTTACATTAATCCCATGTTTACCGAGTGCGTACTTCACGGCTTTCGTAATGCCTTCACGCGGATCCGTCAAAGTGCCATCCAAATCAAATAGAATATGATTGTATCTCATTCGATCATTCTCCTTCAAACATGATTCCTAAGCCAGATCCTTGATTTCCAGGAGATCCCTGATCGTATAAGCAGGTCGATGATGATCACTTAAAACGCCCCCCCGGCGATTATAATAACAAAAATCAATTCCGGCTCTCGTTGCTCCTTCATAATCATCCGTAAGCGAATCCCCTATATACAGCACTTCGTCTGGACCCACCTCCAATTCCTGCAAAGCGAGTTCAAAGATCTGCGGGTCCGGCTTCCAGCACTTCACCTCATCCGAAATGATAAAGGAGTCAAAATAATGAAACAATCCTCCTGTTGTCAGGCGTTTACGCTGTGCTTCGCCAATGCCGTTAGATATCACCCCTAGCGTAACATCGCCATGCAGGTGTTCTAAAATAAGATCGGCATTCGGCTCCATATGGTTGGAACTGCAAAACAACCCCCAGTAGGTTTCTGAGATCTCCCGGAACTGACGAAATTCCCGCTTCAACCTCAGGAATGTGTCCGTGAAGGAATGCTCCAGCACCTGCCTGATATCGTGATTGTTCTGAATTCGGTTCATCCAATAATTAAAATTAATCGGTCCAAACGTGCTCCAGAATTCCTCCCACGTCAGTTCCTCATGCAGCCGGTAGTGCTCCAGGGCCTGCTGCATACATGTCCTTTCACTCTGACTATAATCTAATAACGTGTTATCCAGATCAAAAATAATGGCCTTGTATCTCATCTCCAACTCCCCTTCCGGCCGATGCTGCAACTATATGCATTCGCTAATCCGGAAAGGTTCTCCTGCTAATCATGGGACTTAAACTGCGTTACATATAGAATAGATATTACACATAAAAAAGCACGCCCATAAGGACGTGCTTTTCATCTATCTTCCGATATTTCTGAATTTCTGCGTATAGGCCTTGGCATCCTGTGCGGTACGCACCCGATTGCGGCTCCATTCAAGCAGGATCCGGTCAATGTAGCGGAAATGCAGTTTGCCCGCAAACACCGCTTCTTTCAGAGCCAAGAGGATCAACTCGTCCGGATAGCGATCCGCATCAACCCAGCCGGAGATCGTTTCCAGCTCCATGGGCGATAACGGACGGCCAAACTCTTTTTCGAAAATGGTGAACAAATTCCGCTCTTCCTTCTCAGAAACGGGATTCCCCGATGCAGTTGATTTGTCGGTAGCAGGACGGGCATTCAACAGCGGAGACGCAAACTTGGTTCCATCAGGGGTCTTTTCCTTGTGCTCTTCAGCCAGACACGAAGCGAGCTTCTCATACAATCCGTGGAGATTGTAGCGCTCGTAATGAATCCCCTGTGTTTCGTCCACATACTCATCAATTCCAATCAGCCCTACCTTCATCAAGCGCTGCAAGCTGGTAGCGATGAATCCGGTGGGAGCCCCCGTCACTTCCGCAAGTTCCTCCAGCGAAGGAAACGTCTTGAACTCCACCTGCTGATAACCAATCAAATGGATCACCAGCATGGCTTCACGGTCGCTTAACCCAAGTGACCGGTAATGCCGGAGCAAGGCGTAAGGAATGATCGCCATTCCTTGGCTCATGCCGGCAGCGGCGCCGGCCGTCCAGCCATTCACATCCGTGTCCACGTTACCGTCGTGGTCCATAGACTTACCTCTCACGGCTTACGGATACAACCGGTACAGGGTCCGTGGGAACGGAATCGTTTCACGCACATGGTCCAAGCCGCAAATCCAGGCAACGGTACGCTCAAGACCTAAACCGAAGCCGGAATGAGGCACGGTGCCGTATTTACGCAAATCCATATACCATTGATAGGTTTCCATCGACAGATCATGCTCCTTGAAGCGCTCTTCAAGCAGCTGTGGATCGTCTATCCGCTGCGATCCGCCAATAATCTCGCCATAACCTTCCGGAGCGATCATATCCGCACAAAGTACGACTTCCGGACGATTCGGATCCGGCTTCATATAGAAAGCCTTGATTCCCGCCGGGTAGTGCGTAATAAAGACCGGTTTGTCATACTTCTCAGCAATAGCTGTTTCGTGGGGCGCGCCAAAGTCTTCACCCCAAGGAATATCAAAATCTTGCGTATGCAGGAATTCAATGGCCTCATCGTACGTAATCCGCGGAAATGGTGCCTGGATCGCCTCCAGCTTCGAAATGTCGCGACCGATCGTTTCAAGCTCCTGGCGGCAGTTTTTAACCACGGATTGCACCACATGACTAATGAACTGCTCCTGCACGCGAAGGCTCTCCTCATGGTCTGTGAAGGCCATCTCAGGCTCAATCATCCAGAACTCGATCAGGTGACGGCGGGTTTTGGACTTCTCGGCACGGAACGTCGGCCCGAAGGAGTATACCTTACCGAGCGCCATGGCGGCAGCTTCCATGTACAACTGTCCGCTCTGGGTCAAATAGGCATCCTCATCAAAATACTTCGTGTGGAACAGGTTGGTTGTACCCTCCGCGGAAGTTGGGGTCAAAATCGGCGGATCCACAAGCGTAAATCCATTGGTATCAAAGTAATCTTGAACCGCACGGATAATTTCAGCACGGATCACCATGATCGCACGTTGTTTCTGTGTACGAAGCCACAGATGACGATGGTCCATCAAATAATCGACACCATGCTCTTTAGGCGTAATCGGATAGTTTTCCGTAAGATGTATAATTTCAATGCCGGTAACCGTCATCTCATAACCCGATTGGCTCCGCGGCTCTTCACGTATAACACCCGTCACATACAAAGAGCTTTCTTGTGTCAGGCTTTTCGCGTCATCCCATACTTGTTCGGATACTTCGCTCTTCACAACAACACCCTGGATATATCCGGACCCATCGCGAAGCTGCAGGAATTGAATCTTCCCGCTGGAACGCTTGTTGTTGATCCAGGCGCCGATTGTGACGGTCTCACCGACATGCTGGTTGACGTTACGAATCACACTTTTGGTGGCCATGCTTAAATCTCTCCCTTATATCACTACTATTTAACGGTTGGAAGCTTGTACGATACGATGCGTATCCCGAGCAATAACCAGTTCTTCGTTGGTAGGGACCACAAGTACCTCGACCTTCGAATTCGCCGCAGAAATACGGCGTGGCTCGCCGGAACGAATGCTGTTCAGCTCCTCATCCAATTCTACTCCGAGATAGGTAAGCTGCTCAAGCACTCTTTGACGAAGGACGATCGAATTCTCGCCGACGCCCGCAGTAAATACAATGACATCCACGCCATTCATGGCAGCAGCGTAAGACCCGATGTATTTACGAACACGATACTCATACATTTCAAAGGCCAACGTGGAGCTCGGATCGCCTTTTTCCATGCCTTCCGTAATCTCACGCATATCACTGCTGATTCCGGAGATAGCCAACAGTCCGCTATGCTTGTTCAGCATGGAGTTCACTTCATTGACGGTCAGCTCTTCCTTGTTCATTACAAACGGTACGATTGCCGGGTCCAAATCACCGCTGCGCGTACCCATCATGAGCCCTTCCAGCGGGGTCATCCCCATGGAAGTGTCGATGGATTTCCCGCCTTTTACTGCTGTCAGGGAAGCACCGTTACCGATATGGCAGGTAATGATCTTCAGATCCTCCAGTGGCCGGTTCAGGAATTCTGCCGCTGCCTGGCTGACATAGGCGTGAGATGTACCGTGCGCACCGTAACGACGTACTTTATATTTATTATAAAGTACTCTCGGAATAGCGTACAGGTATGATTTCTCCGGCATCGTCTGATGGAACGCCGTATCAAATACAACGACCTGCGGAACGCCCGGCATATTGGTTTCTGCTGCCTTAATCCCCATCATCGATGCGGGATTGTGCAGCGGAGCCAAATCGAACAAGCGACGGATTTCCGCTTTGGCATCACTGTCAACGAGCGCAGATTCTTTAAAAGATTCCCCGCCGTGCACTACGCGGTGTCCAACGGCCTGAATGCTTTCGATAGAATCGATCACACCGTGCTCCTCGTTTGTAAGCATGCCCAGCACTTTGCGGATCGCCGTGGTATGCTCCAGAATTTCGCTGACTTCCGTAACATCCTGTTTTCCCGTCGGCTTATGCGTCAGAATCGAGGAATCCATACCGATCCGCTCAACCAAGCCTTTTGCCAATACGGATTCATCCGTCATGTTGTACAGTTGATACTTCAGTGAAGAACTACCTGCATTAATTACGAGAATATTCATACCCGGTCACCATCCTTATCGTACTTGAAAAAGCCTTCTCCGGTTTTGACGCCCAGTTGCCCTGCGCGGACCAGTTTCTTCAAGACAATCGATGGACGGTATTTCAGTTCGCCGTACTCGCGGAACATGCGTTCCAGCGCAGCGAGGATGGAATCCAAGCCGAAACGGTCGGCCATCTCAAGCGGTCCATGCTGGAAGTTATATCCGATTCTCATCGCGTCATCGATATCTTCCGCCGAAGCCACGCCTTCCTGCAGCAGATGCATCGCTTCGTTGATCATGAGGGTAATCATGCGGGTTGTAACGAAACCTGGAGACTCATACACCATGATGCCTTTTTTATCCGAAACTTCTTCAACAAAGCGTTTTGTTTCTGTAAACGTATGTTCCGAAGTTTTCAGGCCGCGGATGATTTCAACAAGGTCTACCTTGGAAACAGGATGAATGAAGTGCATGCCAATAACACGCTCAGGATATTTGGTAGAGCTGGCGAGCTCTGTCAAACTAAGCGTGGATGTATTACTTGCTAATATCACATGGCTCGGACATACTTGATCAAGCTGTGAAAATACCTCTTTCTTCGCTTCCAAGTCCTCTATTATGGTCTCAATCACCATATCGCAGGTGCTAAGCTCGGCAAAATGAGTTACTTTTTGAATCCGGTTCAGTATAAGTTTCTTCTCTGCCTGGGTAATTCCCCACTTCTCCAATTGTTTATCTAGACTGGTCTCGATCATTCGGTATGAATAGTCCAGTTTCTCTGGAGTTTTCTCTACGAGCAGTACGTCAAGACCTTTGGCTGCCAGCATCTCCGCAATGCCCTGCCCCATAGTCCCGCCGCCTACAACGCCGATTTTTTTGAAGTACATGGTTTCTACTCCACCCTTTCCTTATCTCTATACTTTATTGTACCCCATTTGTCGAAAAATACATTTTCAGAGCACAAAGTATAATAATATCTTAGCACGACAAAAAAGTAAAAAAAAATAACCAGCATAACAATTTATGCTGGTAAAAGCGCGTTTTCACGAAATTGACAACGAAATTGTTCCCCAGAGAGGATTTCTTCCTTTAAAAGGATATCAAGAGAATTGTCGAATATTGGCCGTTTTTGTCCCAAGAGATTCTTAGTGCGGTTCATTAACTCTTCCAAAATCACATTATTCTCTTTCATTAACTCTTCAGTTGTTACCATATTCATGTTAACAATGCCCAGCGACGTCAAACCCGACTTCATCATCGTCTCCACGATGTTCAGCGATTGCTCAAAGTCATTGCTTGAACCTGTGCTTCGACCCCCGTAAAAGATCTCTTCGGCGGCCGCACCGCCAAGCGCGATCATAATTTGCTCTTCCAGGAAGGATTTTGTGTACAGATATTGTTCCTCCTGCGGGTTATGACGAACATAACCAAGTGCCTTACCACGCGGGCTGAGGGCAACTTGTTTCACACTGCCGGGACGCACAAGCTCTGCCATGATAGCATGTCCCAATTCATGGATGGCAACGCGCTTCTTCTCTTCTAAATTCGATTCGCGATCAGAACGCTCACCCATCATGACCTTGTCAATCGCCATGGACAAGTGACGCTGATGGATAAACTGCTCATTCTCACGCATCGTATAAATGGCTGCTTCATTCATGACGCTCTCAAGCTGTGCACCCGAGAAGCCGTAAGCTTCCTCGGCGATTTTCTCCAAGTCAACATCTTCATGCAGCGGCTTATTACCCGCATGCAGATTCAAGATATGAGTGCGTCCCTTCTTATCCGGAAGATCTACTTGAATATGACGGTCGAATCGGCCTGGACGCAGCAGTGCGCTATCCAGCATTTCTTTCCGGTTTGTTGCGGCGATAACCAGAATGCGAGGAGTATCCTGTGAATAGATGCCATCCATCTCGGTTAGCAGCTGATTCAGCGTCTGGTCATACTCGCGCTGCTGGCCGCCTTCGCGTTTACCGCCAATGACATCGATCTCATCGATGAAGATGATGGCGTTTTGTTTGTTTTCTTTTGTCGCACGATTCCGGGCATCCTTAAACAAATCCCGGATGCGCCCCGCACCAACACCGACGTACATCTCAACAAATTCACTGCCGGATGCAGCAACAAAGATCGAATCCGTATAATGGGCAGCGGCTTTCGCCATCAACGTCTTCCCTGTTCCCGGAGGCCCGGTTAGGAGAATGCCCTTCAATGGACGAATGCCGAATTTCTTAATGTCTTCATGACGAATCAGAAAATCCAATGCTTCTCGCAGTTCTTGTTTAGCATTATCCTGCCCGCCGATTTCTTCGAACGTCAGCTTGGCAGGTCCGCTCTTTTTCCGCTTGCGCTCATTCCCTGCGCCTACAGCAATACCGCCTTTCATTTTAGCGATAAACAACAAGCCGCCTACAAGTCCTGCAGCGATGAGCAAGGGCACGATGTTCACACCGACAAATACAAGGAATACCAGTAATACGGGAATAAAGCCTAACATGATTTCTTTAGCTAATTTAGGCATGATTCCACACCTCCATGCTGCCAGGCTGACGCGGCAAGATTATAAATTTACCAGACTTGCCGTCTGACAAGCTGACATAGACATTGGTGTCATCGATGGTTGCTTTTGCTTTCAAATTCGGAGACTGGGCAGCAAGCTGCTCGAGCGATGATTGAATATCAGTATACTGCTTATTATCCATTGCTTCGGCGACTGAGAGCATGGCCTTCTCCCACCATTGATCCAGTGCTTCCGAGGAATGGTCCTCCACCTGGATTTTCAATTCCCGCTTGCCAATCACAGACTTGCCTTCCTTCTTAATATGCTGAACCAAACCTTGTAAATTTGTATCTGGAGCCAAATCGAGATTCAAAGTAACGGTATTCTGTTTAATATCTATATGAGAATCCTTCACGCCGTCATATTGCGACACAACATTTGCCAGCGGATTTTGCAAAGCCATCTGCCGATACAGAAACCATCCGCCAAAGAGAACCGATGCTGAGATCACGACAGTCAGCATGATAGGTACAATGCGTAGTTTCATGAAGTTCCTCCTTCATTTCCTATATGAAATTTTGTCTATCATTTTGCGACATAATAGTACATATAACAATGATATATTGCGATGCATGTAATTTATATGCTCGTTTTGTACAAGTACGAGTATATCACATCTTATATACTTTTTCATGCATGTCTGTGAAAATATTTAGAACAGTTTTTCCATATTCTTTCTGAATACGCTTACATATCGGAGAAAAAGAGAGGCACCCTATGGATTTTAAAGGGCGCCTCTCTTTCTGTATTTTTATTGATTTGGAAGAATAATGTCATTCCCGATGGTGTTACCATCCTGAAAACGATAAAACCGATAGCCGCGCTGACCGTTGTGTTCATACTGCAGCTGCCATGCATACTCGCCCTCATACATTCCAGGCAGCAACCGCTTAATTTCAACGCCAGGCAATTCGTTATAGATCTGATCCCGCATCTGGGCTTCTGACATTCCCGTTTTCAATAAAACGGACTGGACAGCGTCAGCACCTTCAACAGGTACGTTGTCATCCGTAAATTTCACCCATACCATACGATCTTGATTGTCTTGATCCTTCCCGCTTACTACCCAATAGTTATTATCCTCGCCCCACACCGATTTATAGGTCTTCCCGGATGTAACCAATTGGCCATGCTGCTTCGCGGCAACAATTGCCATTCTTTCTTCATTCCAAGTATCTTTCATAACATATGAATAATAGAGCTGTAAACCAAGCAGCAACAGCAGCACGCTGGACACACTCAGCAAAATCCACTTCGTTTTTTTCTTCAAATCCGTCTTCCTCGCTCCCCTTGATTATTCCCTAGAGGGTTGTAAGACGCTCAAAGGCACGCTGCGCTTCCCGGCGGATACGTTCCTCATCAAGAGTAAGACTCGCGCCATTCTTCACTACCTGCTTGCCGTCAACCCATACATGCTCTACATCCTTCGCACTGGCTGAGTAGATAGCGTGTGAAATATAATCGGTCCGTGGAAGGAAGTGCGCTTGATCCGTGTTCAGTGCGATCATATCTGCTTTCATTCCTACCGCAAGTGTGCCGATATCCTCAATGAACGCCGATCGGGCTCCATACTCTGTTCCCATCCGAAGCGCTTCGGATGCTGGAATGGCTGTTGGGTCCCCGCTTACCCCTTTATGGATCAGTGCAGCCAGTCGCATCTCTTCAAACATATCCAGGTTATTGTTACTCGCAGGTCCATCGGTACCCAGCGACACCGTTACGCCGGCTTTCAGCAGTGCAGGCACGCGAGCGATGCCGCTGGCAAGCTTCAAATTGCTGCCTGGATTATGCGACACCATAACTTGATGCTTGGCCAGGATTTCGATTTCTTCATCGGTCAGATGGACGGCATGCGCAAGCAGCGTTGGACGGGAGAACATGCCAAGCTTCTCCAAATGGGCAACAGGGCGAAGTCCGTAGTCTTTTACATTCTGAGCTACTTCCGTTTCCGTTTCGGACATATGCGTATGCAAAGGCAGATTCAAATCATGCGATGCCTGAACGAATTTTTCGATGAAATCCGGGGGGCACGTATAAGGTGCATGCGGGGAAATCATCGTCGTAATTCTCCCGTCAGCCTTGCCATGCCAGTCTTTTGCGAATGCCACCGCCTCATCCAGCTTCTGCTGCTGCACCTCAGGCGGACACAATCCGATGACGCCGCGCATCAGGACGCCGCGCATTCCTGAGTCCTGCACAACCTTGGCAACCTGATCCATATGATCATACATATCCACAAATGTCGTGGTTCCGCCTTTGATCATCTCCAGCACGGAGAGTGCGGTTCCCCAGTATACATCGTCGGCCGTGAATTTGGCTTCCATAGGCCACATTTTTTCCTGAAGCCATACCTGCAGTGTCAGATCGTCGCCATAACCGCGGAGCAGGGACATCGCCGCATGTCCGTGCGTGTTCACTAACCCCGGTAGGAAAAACAGATGAGTTCCGTCGATAACTTCTGTTCCCTCTTGGACGGTTGGCTCTTCTTCACCCAGATAGGTTATCCGGTCATTCTCCACAACCATATATCCGCGTAACACGGATCTTCCTTCCTCTAATACCGCAAACGTTCCGTTCTTAACCATCCACTTCGTTATCGTCATGTGCTGCATCCTCCTTGCCGTTATCCAAATAATAGGCCAAACTCTGCAAATCTGTAGTAAAATCAGCCGTATGAATCCGGATATGGGATGGGGCTTTCAGGATGGTTGGCGCAAAATTCAGGATAGCCTCGATGCCTGCGGCGATAAGCTGATTGGCTACATTCTGCGCTTCAAAATCCGGAACGGTGATTATCCCGATACGAATGCCGTACTCATGAACCGTCTTCTCCAGTTCCTCCATCGGCTGTACAACCAAATTGTTAATTTTCATACCAACTTTGGGAGAATACGAATCGAAAACCGCCACAATCTTCATATTGTCCTTCAGAAATGCATTGTAATTCGATAATGCATGTCCAAGATTACCGGCCCCAATCAATGCGACATTGATCTTCTGGTCCAGCTTTAGAATCTGGCGAATTTTCTCGATCAGATAAGATACGTCATATCCGATCCCTTTCCGTCCAAAATCACCGAAATACGCTAGGTCCTTACGAATTTGAGCAGGATTGAGGTCCAGTTTTTGTCCCAGTTCCTGGGAGGAAACCGTGGAGACCTCCCTTTTCTGAAGCTCATTCAAATAGCGCAAGTATACAGGTAATCTGCGGACCACGGCTTCCGAAATTTTTTCCGATTTCATTCATGCTCCCCCTAATAATAGGTTAATAACTACATTTTTTTGTGACAGATCATTTCGTTCATTGTTTCACTTTTATTCAGCTTGGTTCTCTATGCCTGCCTCTTCCTGCAGCCATTCCGAAATTCGGGGAACGATCCCCTCTGTCGGCATATGCTCCATCTTCGGCCCCGGCAAAGAATATAAGAAATATTTCCCGTAATAGGATTCAATGACCCGGGTATCGTAGACAATGACAATCCCCTTATCTTGCGCGGTCCGCACCAGTCGGCCAAATCCCTGTTTGAAGCGAATGACCGCTTGCGGAACCGAAAGTTTCATGAACGGGTTCTTCTTCTGCTGCTGCAGCAATTCGCTCTTGGCTTCGACCAAGGGATGATTCGGCGGCTGGAACGGCAGCCGGACGATCGCAAGGCAAGTGAGCGCCTCCCCGGGTATGTCTACCCCTTCCCAGAAGGAGCTCGTACCCAGCAGGACCGAAGCACTGCTATCCTGGAATCTCCGGATTAACTTGGTACGGCTGGTTCCGTCCATCCCTTGTCCCAGTACCGTAATATCGCTGGATGCCAGCGCCTCCTTCAACGGCTCGTGAACCTGACGCAGCATGCGGTACGAAGTGAACAGCACAAGCATGCGGCCATGCGTAGCGATTGCCGTATCGGCCAATGATTGCACAAGTGTATTCACAAAGAGTGCATCCCCGACCGAGCCCTTCACGCTCGGAAAATCGCGCGGCACGACAAGGAGGGCCTGCTCCCTGTAATTAAACGGGGACGGCAGCAGAACCGTGTTCAAGTTGCCGCTATCTGCCGCTTCCTGAAGACCCAAGTTCTCGATCATGAACTGAAACGATTTATCCACCGACAAGGTCGCCGATGTCAGGATCACGCTTTGTTTCTTGTCAAAAAACAATTCCTTCAAGTGGGTGCTAACATCGACAGGCACTGCATAAAGCTGCAGCGATTTGCCGCGGAAATTCCCGTTAGCCTCCATCCAGTATACCGTGCCTTCATCATTCAGAGCCATGAAGGACCTCAGGTCCTCGCGGTGTGCGGCCAGGTCCTTAAACAGACCCGATAGGTCTGTTAACAAACTGTCCGCGCTGTAGTCGTCCAGATCTTCCTTCATCTCGGCGATCAGCTTGTCACCCTTGCGAACGACATCGCCCAGCGTCACATGAATTTGATGCTCCAACTCGGCCAGCGAATCCCAATCCTTCGGCTTCTTCAGAGGCGATAAGCGAAGCGAGAATTGACCGGCATCCCCCGGAGTCGCGTCTCCGCGTTCCGGAAGTAGTCCGAACAATTGATCGCTGAGCCGGTCCCAATTCTCTTTTGCGGTGATCAGATCCGGATAAATCCGGTCTATGATGGAGGACCACTCGACAGCCTTCTCATGCGACGATGCTTGCAGCAGCTGGCGAAGAGCCGGAAGCTGACCGCTGCGGCTGTCTTTGTACATACGAGTCAACGTATGGACCACCGAAAAATATTTCATCTGCAAGCCAAGGTGCTTGCCAGCGACGTCCTCCAGATGATGCGCTTCATCAATGACGAGACGCTCATAACTCGGAAGCAGCTGATGATTCGCTTTTACGTCAGTGAACAGCTTCGAATGGTTCGTAATGACAACATCCGCGATGCCCGCTTCATGTTTAGCCCTGTGATAGTAGCATTTGCGGAACCATGGGCAGGCACGGCCAAGGCAGGAATCCGAATCACTGGAGATCGTCTCCCAGAAATCCCCTCCGCGACCGCCAAAGTTCAGTTCTTCATCATCCCCGTTCTCCGTCTGGGTCAGCCAGACCAGCATCTGCGCCGCGGTGATCACATCTTCCTTCGGGGAATGAAAATCTCTTCTATTTATTTTATGTTCAAATTTTCTCAAACACAAATAATGGCCTCTTCCCTTGAAAATAGCCGCTTTAAAAGGAAAAGGAACAACCTGGGTGAGCAGGGGAATATCCCGGTCACGCAGCTGTTCTTGAAGGTTGATTGTATGCGTGCTCACCATAACCTTCTGTTCCTGCTTCACGCTTTGATAAATCGACGGCAGCAAATACCCGAGGGATTTGCCTGTTCCCGTGCCGGCTTCGATCAATAAATGTTTATTGTCATCGAGGGCCTGCATCACTTCCTGAAACATCATGTCCTGGGCATCCCTGCTCTCATAATGAGGCAGCGTTTCCTTTAGACGTTCACGGACATCATTCATGTATTGCTCGAAGCTTACATCCGCCAGCGGATTAGGCTCCGACTCATCCCTGGCAGGCGCAATATCGTTCCAATCGTCAACGGCCAGGGCAAATTGACGATAGTACGTATGGGTGTCTCCGGCTTGTACAGCCTGGAACTCCCTGTCAGCACGGATGCCGTCAAAGAACCAGGCCAAGTCGCTGTCCTCGTCGGCAAACAGGTCGCTTAACCGCTGCACGGTAAGGAGAGGAAGCTCATCGATCTCCTCCAGGCATTTCAGCAGCGCATAGGCTGTGGCAAGCGCATCGCTGTCCGCCTGATGCGGACGGTCATGCTCCAGACCGAAATGAGAGGAGACCATCCCGAGCTGATAAGAAGGCAGCGAGGGAAAACATATTTTTAAGAAGTGCATCGTATCTAGAATTCGGCCGCTGAACGGTAAATAGCCGCAGCGATCGAGTGCATTTTGCAAAAAGTTAAAATCAAAAGCGACATTATGCCCAACCAATACGACATCGTCGAGCATGGGCACGAGTTCCATCATCATTTCTTCCAATGACGGAGCATCCGCTACATCACTGTCGGAAATGCCGGTCAAACCGGTAATAAAAGGAGGGATCGGAATCCCGGGATTGACATAGGTGCCGTATACGCGGGAGATGCTTCGATCCTCTTCGATGATGGCCAGTCCAACCTGAATGATCTCATCTGCTGACTGGTTGCCCGTGGTTTCAAAATCCAATACGGCAAATTTCATTTCGATAAAATCCCTTTCCTCCAGACTAATTAACAGCATACCAGAAGTTGCGGGTTTTGAACATTCCGGGTAAAAAATCCCCCGTTTCTCCTCCATCGCTCCATACGGCAAGAAGCGATACCAAAGTCTCAGTAATGAGCTCTGGCATCGCTTCTTGTAATGGCTTGATTTCTACAGCAAAGAGATCAATTGGCTGCCGTACTGGAGCTCACCGCGATTCTGCTTGCAGACCTCCAAATTGATAATGGGGTCAGGAAGTGTCGGGTCGCTGTGAATCGCCAGTGCAAAATGCTCCTCGGCTTTCCCTTGTTGTCCATTCAACACCTCGATGCATCCAAGCGCGTTGTAAATCATCGCTCGCATCTTCTTGTTGTCTGCCAGGGGCAGGATGGACACCAATACATCGGACGCTGGTATGGTTTGCCCCAAATAAAGATGGGACATCGCAATATACAGCTTGATCAGAAGGCTATCCGGAAATACCGTGGCGGCCACCTCAAATTGCTGTATAGCCGGCTGGAACATCAACAACTTGTAATAACCTTGGCCGCGAATGAATGCATCAAGCTGCAGTTCAGGCGCTTCGGTCGGTGGAAAAACAGGAGGTGAGGCGGCACTCTCGCGGAAGATAGCCATCTTCTCTTCAAAATGGAGCCATTCCTCGATAATGCCCTCGCTCATGCTTTTGAGCATGTTCCAGTTTTGTACCAGCGCCTGTTTTTGGGGACCTTGAGCAGAAGGGTAATGCTTCACAATTTCATCTAACATGTTGTTCATTTCAGCGAATACATGTTGAAACATAGCTGCATCCCACCCTTAGCGGAAAAATGAGATCAGTGCGTCGACCTGAACTCATTTTCTGTAGAAGTCGGTCTTTTCATCCCTTTAAGGTCCCGACACATTTTGGCTCTTAGGAGACCGTTTAGAGAACCGCGGCGTGAACCTCACGATATTCCGTATTAACCGGCTTATTCATTTCGTCAACGATCACAACCGTCGGGGTATGATTGTCGTATTCCTCTTTAGACATCATGGCATAAGAAATGATAATGACGTTGTCGCCAGGCTGTACAAGCCTTGCAGCTGCCCCGTTCAGACAAATCACACCACTGCCGCGTTCGCCTTTGATCACGTACGTTTCCAAACGGGCGCCATTGTTATTGTTCACGATTTGAACTTTTTCATTCTCCAAAAGGTCTGCAGCCTCCATTAGATCCTCATCAATGGTAATGCTGCCCACATAGTTCAGATTGGCTTCCGTCACCGTTGCGCGGTGGATTTTGGATTTCATCATTGTTCTAAACATGGGATCCCCCTACTTTTGGTTGAAGTAACGCATTGTCAATGAGACGGGTGCGGCCAAATCGTACGGCCAGCGCCATAATGACGGTTCTGCCTTCATCCGCAATGCGATATGAATCTTCCACGGGAACAAGTTCCGGGAAAGTGAGCAATTCTGCATAATCAATATCAGCGAGCGGGGACTGGGATATAGAATCCCGAAGATGAACACGGATCTCTCCTGCCGTTGTCGCTTGTCCCTGCTGGATCATCTCCTGAGCGGTCCGCAAAGAGCCCGACAGCACAAGTGCCTGTTCCCGCTCTTCCGGCTTCAAATACACGTTGCGTGAGCTTAGAGCAAGGCCGTCAGATTCGCGGATGATCGGACAAGGCACGATGGTTACGTCCATGTTCAAATCTTGAACCATTTGCTCAATGACGGCTACCTGCTGGGCATCCTTCATTCCGAAGAAAGCATAGTCAGGTTTTACGATATTAAACAATTTGTTAACAACGGTGGTAACACCGTCAAAATGCCCGGGACGGGAGGCCCCGCACAACAAAGACGTAATTTCCGATACAGTGATTTTGGTTTTGGTCGGCTGGGGATACATTTCCTGAACCGTGGGAATAAAAACCACATTCACCCCTTCGGATTCCGCCAACGCCAGATCGCGTGCCTCATCCCTGGGATAGGTCTCATAATCCTCACCCGGTCCGAATTGAATCGGATTGACAAAGATACTGACAACCACCGTACCTGCCATTTCTCGCGCCTTACGCATCAGGCTGGCGTGTCCTTCATGCAAATAACCCATCGTAGGCACAAGTCCTACCGAACCACTGCCGGATTCCCAGCGGTCCTTAAGTTCTGATCTTAATTCCGCAATGGTGCGAATCACTTTCATGATGTCGTGCCCACCTTTTCCTTTTTGCTTCCATATAATGTTGTTGTCGTTTCGGAAGCCTCATGTTTCTCGGCCTTGAAGACATGCTCCTCTGCCGGGAATGAGCGGTCCTTTACTTCCTTCACATACTGCGTAATGCCTTCACGGATGACGGAGCCTACATCAGCGTATGTTTTCACGAAGCGTTTGTCCCGATAGGGAGACGCATATTTGATTAAATCATGGAATACCAGAACCTGACCGTCGCAGTAACGACCCGCTCCGATGCCAATCGTCGGTATGCTCAGCGCTTTAGATATTTCCGCCGCAGCCTCTTCTGTAACCAGCTCCAATACAATTGCGAATGCTCCAGCCGCTTCAAGTGCCTTTGCATCATTCATGAGCCGCTGAGCGTCTTGGGCATCCTTGCCTTGGATCCGGTAGCCTCCAATTTGATTCACCGACTGAGGCGTCAGCCCGATATGACCCAGTACCGGTACGCCGGACTGTACGATCCGTTTCACGGTGCCGGCGATTTCTTCGCCGCCCTCCATTTTCACGGCATGCGCATGACCTTCCTGCATCAATCTCCGCACCCCGCGCAGACTTTCATCAATATCTCCGTGATAGGTCATAAACGGCATATCCGCTACGATAAAAGTTTCTTCCGCTCCACGAGCGACGGCACGGGTATGATATACCATGTCGTCCAGCGTTACCGGAATTGTGGAGTTATAGCCGAGCACGACATTGCCGAGGGAATCGCCTACCAATATCATATCAATATCCGCTTCCTCCGCCAGCTTGGCGGAAGGATAATCGTACGCGGTCAGCATGGTGATCGGTATACCCTTCTTCTTCATGTTCTTCATCTTCACGATGTTCAGTGGTTGTTTGCCTGTCATTGTGACACAGCCTCCTTTGTGTAAATAAGTTAGACACAATAAAAAAAACCTTTTAGCACATACTTGCTAAAAAGTCCGAAAGGCAAAAAAGAGTCACTCGCGATCGTCCCTTCTGTCTCGGTCCTTTCGGCTCAGAGCAGAATCCAACGTAACCGGCATAACAGTTATGAAGGTGTTCTAAAAAAATAATGCTGTTCAATATCACTTGCTGTAGAGTGCAATTCGCTCATGGCGATACCGCCTCTTGGTCATAGTATAACAAAATCCAACTACGATTTCACCATGTTTCATTTACCTGGTATTAAAAAAGAATTTCACCGGAATATACGGGGATCAGCTCGTCATCTTGATTGCGGACCAGCAGCGCACCATCTCGGTTGAGTCCTGTGGCAATCCCGCTAAAACGGTCAAGGGCCGTCTGCACTTGAACTTCCCTGCCCACCGTGCCGGATAAAGCTTCCCAGAGAGAGGCTATAGGCTCGAAGCCCTGCTCGTTGTACAATTCATATAAAACCTCCATCTCCGCCATGATGGACTGGATCAGCTCTGTCCGATTAACGGTTGCTCCGCCAGCCATGCGAATCGAAGTCGCAACGCTGCGCAGCTCCTCCGGAAAATCCGATTCTTTCAGATTGGCGCTGATGCCGATACCGGCAATGCAGTAGCGCACCCTTTCGTCTTCTGTTGCAGACTCCAGCAGAATGCCGCACACCTTTTTGCCTTGAAACAGAATGTCGTTTGGCCATTTGATATCGGTTTGCACACCGGCGCACTTCGTGATCGCACGGCATACCGCTACGCCTGTCAACAAGGTGAGCTGCTGGGTTAAATGCAGAGGTTGCTTCGGTCTGAGCACCAGGCTCATCCATATGCCTTTGCCTCTCGGGGAGTGGAATTTCCTGCCCATTCTCCCGCGGCCGCCCGTCTGCTCTTCCGAGATCACAAGCGTGCCTTCGGTTGCCCCTTCTTCCGCCAATTGCCGGGCATCTTCCTGCGTTGACGCCGTTTTGTCAAGCAGCTTCAGCGGTTTCCCGAAGGTTTGACTGGTCATCCCCGCTGTCAGTTGTTCCACGCTCAGTTTGTCCGGTTCATCCATCATGCGGTAGCCAAGCCGTGGAACAGCCTCGAAATCATAACCAAAATGACGAAGCTTATTGATCTGCTTCCATACGGCCGTCCGGCTGATGGACAATTTACGGCTGATCTCTTCTCCGGACAAAAACTGGCCGGAATGCTCCTGGAACATTTTCAGAAGTGCATTGTCTTGATCATAATCCTTCATTATGAATTACCACCCGCTTTGCTTCTTCAATCAACGATTCCTTATCGTTGTTAATTAAACCTGCTGCCGATTTCTCCAGCAATTGCCCGAGAAGTTCGCCTAGCCATGGGCCCCCGCGCTTGTCCAGCGCTTCAAGCAGTTCGTTTCCGGTGATGGCCAAATCCTTCAAACTCCGAATTCGGAGTTCCCGGAGCCAACCGTCAAGCTGCTCGATTACGCTAAGTGAGGCAGACGCCGCTCCCGTTTGGTTCAACGCCGTCTGCAAATGCAGCCAGCCTTGAGCTGCCTCGGCTCCGTGGAAAAGAACCAGCTTAATCCACTGGAGCCTAGCACTCTTGGTATCTTCCTCTTCCTTCTCTTGCAGATAGGATTCATGAAGCGCCAGCTGCTTAACGATGGCTTCCCGCTGCTTATTGGAGAACGTCCATGATCGCAGCAGTCCCTCTGCTGCCTGGGCTGAAATGCCGCAAGCAAGCAGCAGCAGCGTCCAGCGGATCGTAGATTGCTCCGGCTCGATCCGATTCATTGCTTCTATCGCCTGCGTGTCATGCCCGGTATACGGAAACGGCGCTTTCATTCGGGTGTACAAGCCGCTGCGGACAAACATCTCCAATCCTCGTAAGGGGGCCGGCCCTGTCAATATCTTTTCAAATTCACTGCGGATGCGCTCCATCGCAATCCAGCTTAAGGTGTCTCTCTCCGAGAGAATCCCTCTCCATGTATGCTGCGCGATGGAGAAACCGAACACAGAGGCGAAACGGATGCAGCGAACCATGCGCAGGGCGTCTTCACGGAAACGCAGGCGCGCATCGCCTACGCAGCGGATTACCTGCCTGTCAATATCCGCTCGTCCGCCAAACGGATCCACCCAGGATCCATCAATCCCCCTAGCCATTGCGTTCATCGTAAAATCGCGCCGTCTCAAATCTTCCTTTACTTCTCTGACGAAAGCGACCTCCGTTGGATGACGGTGATCCTCATAACCACTCTCCACCCGATAAGTCGTCACTTCGAAAGACTGGCCTTCCATCAGCACCGTTACGGTCCCATGCTTGATTCCTGTAGGAATGACCTTGGGAAAGACGGAACAGGTGACTTCCGGCAAGGCGGAGGTCGTAATATCCATATCACTGACCCTGCGTCCCATGTATTCATCACGGACACAGCCTCCGACCCAATACGCTTCATGTCCATGTCGAAGCAGAGTCCGGATCACGTCCGCACTCCGCTCGGCCATATCGGGATCCGCGTTGCGCCATCGTATTGAATTAAACATATCTGCCATAGTTTCCCGTTCCTTTACCCGAAAAACAACGAGAGGGTCGAGCTTAGCCGCAGACCGGCTTCAGCTCGCTAACCTCCCGTCCCAATACTCGGTAATATATTTCTTCGTACTTGCCTCGTATTAATTCATTGCAGAACATCGTCTTGGAACGATGCAGACAAGCCTTGCGCAGCCGCTCACTAAGCGCTTCATCCTTTAAAATTTCAAGCACATGCTGAGCCATCGAATAGGTGTCTCCGATAGGAGCCAAATATCCGGTTTCGCCATGTGTTATCAACTCGGGAATCCCGCCTGCCGTAGAGCCGACGGTAGGCACTCCGCAGGCCATCGCTTCTAGAGCAACCAGGCCAAAGCTTTCTTTCTCGGAAGGAAGCAGCAGCACATCCGCCATGGATATGACGTGCGCAATTTCATCTTGCTTGCCTAGAAAATGTACTTTGCTGGCGAGTCCCAGTTCATTGATGCGGCACTGGATTTTCGGAAGCTCGGGCCCTTCCCCGACAAGCAGCAGTTTCGCCGGGACCTGCTCCTGAACCTGGGCGAATATTTCCAACACGTCTGCTACCCGTTTTACCGGACGGAAGTTGGAAATATGCATCAAGATCTTCTCATTCGGATCTGCATAATCTTTACGCAGCGATTCCGAATCCCGTGGATAATATACCCGCGGATCCACAAAATTGTAGGTAAGGTCAATATCCCGGCTTATATCCAGCAACTCCCGCGTTTCTCGGATGAGATCCTGAGAAACAGCCGTAACCGCATCACTTTCATTAATAGCGAGTCGAATCAAGTCCTTCAGCGATTCATCCTGCGCCAGAACCGTAATATCGGTTCCATGCAGCGTCGTGACGACCTTCAGCTGATCTCCGACCATCTGCTTCGCTAAGAAGGCACACACGGCATGTGGCACCGCATAGTGCACATGCAGCACATCAAGCTGCTGCATTTTGGCTACCTGAGCCATCTTTGTCGCTAGCGACAGATCATATGGCGGGTATCGAAACACGTAGTAGTCGTTCACTTCAACTTCATGATAAAAAATATTTTTATGGAAAGTCCCTAACCGGAACGGAATGCTGTGAGCAATAAAATGAACCTGGTGTCCTTGCTCGGCCAGGAGTTTCCCCAGCTCTGTCGCCACCACGCCCGACCCGCCCAATGAAGGGTAACAGGTAATGCCGATTTTTAATGGTTGTTGATTCATGTCAGGCCTCCTTTACGTACGCCTCTATATATTATGCCTGCTTGGAGTCGAATAGATGAACAACATACGGACTTTTACAAGCGAAACCTTCTGCATAAGGAATAAGCCTGCGCGCTCCAAGCAGTGAATCCCTGGCCCGCACACGCTCGATGTACCCCTCAGTCAACGGGGTAGAGACTGCATTTTCTTCAGCCTTCTGGAACTGGGAACGGTAACAAGACAGGGCCTGCTCCTTAACGGCATACTGATCCGTAACGTCAACGACCAGATCCGTTCTTCCGATATCATTAATGAAATAAAAATAAAGCTCGTCCACCTTAACCGGTGGCTGCTCAGGCATATAACGACGAAGCTTGGCATTAAATACCGCTTCCTCAACTAAACGGCTGCAAGCCACATGGTCCGGATGGCGATCCTCCCAGTAGGGAGCAAACACAATCGAGGGAGAAAACTTGCGAATCTCGGCCGTGACCCGTTCAATATTCTCCGGTGTCACAAATAAACCACGGTCCGGCAGTCCCAAATTCGTCCGGACCGTAAGATCCAAAATCCGGGCTGCTTGCTCAGCCTCCTGCTTGCGAATGTCGACGGTGCCGTTCGACGACATCTCAGCCTCCGTCAGATCGCAGATCCCGACCGACAGTCCAGCTGCTGTATGCTTCGCAATCGTTCCTGCCATTCCGATCTCGGCATCGTCAGCGTGTGCTCCGAAGATTAAGATGTCCAGTTGGCTGTTCATTAGCTATCCACACCCGGTTTGTATTTATGAACGAGTTCCCGCCATGCAAAATCGCCACGGTCCAGCGCTTTAACAAGAATCTCGGCCGTTGCCACATTGGTAGCAAGTGGAATTCCCTGAACGTCGCACAGACGAAGGAGTGCATTAATGTCTGGTTCATGAGGTTGTGCCATCAAAGGATCCCGTAAAAAAATGATGAGATCCATCTCATTGTCCGCAACAAGCGCGCCAATCTGCTGGTCGCCACCAAGTGGTCCCGAAGCGAAACGGTGAATGCTGAGTTTGGTTTGCTCCATAATACGGGTCCCCGTCGTTCCCGTCGAGTAAAGATTATGATCTTCGAATACATTTTCATAAGCAATAACGAAGTTGACCATTTCCTCTTTTTTACGGTCATGAGCGATAAATGAAATATTCATAGTAATTTCTCCCCTATGTTAGTCGATAAAATGATCAAATCCATAGACCAAGCCGGTGTACCCCATTACTTTCTCTATAGCCATCTTCACGCCCGGCATATAAGCTGCACGCTCATAGGAATCATGTCGGATCTTCAAGCTTTGTCCGTAACCGCCAAATATAACTTCCTGCTGAGCAAATACACCCGGCAGACGAACACTGTGAATACGGAAGCCGTTATAGTACCCGCCTCTGGCGCCTTCAATGACCTCTTCTTCCTTTGGATTGCCTTGCCGGATTTCCTCGCGGTTTGCGGCAATCATTTCCGCTGTCTTGATCGATGTTCCGGATGGCGCATCAAGCTTCTGGTCGCCATGGGTTTCAATGATTTCAACATGGGGCAAATATTTTGCTGCTGCAGCTGCAAACTTCATCATCAGGATCGCTCCGATGGAGAAATTCGGTGCGATCAAACCGCCAATATTCTGCTCCATACACTGCTTGTCCAACTCTTCGATTTGCTCTGGCGTGAAGCCTGTAGTGCCCATGATCGGACGGACGCCGTGCTTAATGGCCAGAGCCGTGTTGCTATAGGCAAATTGCGGTGCTGTAAAGTCAACCATAACATCTGGTTTCGATTCGACCAACGCCATCTCCAGATCGGATGTCACCGTAATGCCGCAGGCAGGAAGACCCACAAGCGTCCCTGCATCAGCACCTTCATCCGATCGGCCCACAGCGGCAACCAGTTCCAGTTCCTCATCGCCCAAAACAAGCTTCACTACTTCTTTACCCATACGGCCGCCGGCACCGACGACCGCAACTGTCCATTTGTTTGCCATTGTACATGTCCTCACTTTCAATCCGATGCTGTATCCTGCATATATGATTTCAAGCGCTGTTTGAGTTCCTCCATTATATGCTGCAGCCCGCTCTCCTGCGGGTACAACGAAATTACCTCTTTAAGCGTGGAAATGGCGAGCGCATGCTCATCGAGTTCACTATAAACAAGAGCAAGCCATACATAAGCCTGAGCATACAAAGGGTCCATGGCTACGGCTGATTTCAGATGTCCCACGGCTTGATACAATTCTGCCTTGGTCACATCCTTGCGGTTCTCCACCATCTTTCTTGCTCGCTGCACCAGCTCCGCAGCCTTGATATGCTGTAAATGAAGAGCATATTCCGGTTTGTCCGGCTGCAGCCTGACGGCTTCCTCCGCATGCGTAATCGCCATCTCCAGCTTATTGCTTCTGCCGTAGGTAATGGAGCACCGATAATGCACTTCGGCATCTCCCGGATTCGCGATGATCGCTTGCTCAAACCAACGTAACGCCTCTTCGAAATCATTTTGAAGGATGCATCGATATGCTTTTTGTATATAACTTTCAGGTTTCACGGGCTGTCCCTCCCCACAGCGGGTTTGGTACAGCATATGTAGCAGCAGCCTAATCGGTGTTTATTTTCGTCCAACGATCAGCATCACGCGTCGCAAATTTATGCATGACTTTAGCGTGCGCTTCCGCGAGATCGATGCCAAGGGAATTGGCAAAACAAATCGTAATAAACAATATATCTCCAAGTTCCATTTCGATGGAATTGTCTGCTTCATCGGCCTTTTTCGGCTTCTCACCGAACTGATGATTAACCTCTCTGGCGAGTTCGCCCACCTCTTCGGACATCCGGGCCATCATGGATAAAGGACTGAAATAACCTTCCTTGAATTGTGATATGTATTGATCGACTTCCTGCTGCATTTCAGCCATTGATTTTTCCAAGACTCTATAACTCCCTTCACTGCGCAGTCTGCCCCAACTTGCAATATCCAAGCTGTAAGCAGCATTCTCTTATGACGAGCGATTGGTTTTAAACCTATGTTATCGTAAAGCGGATTTGAAAACAAATAATTTTTTATGGCTGGAACATGATCGGCACATACTAAGCAGGTACAAGCAACCTGACATACGGGTAATATCCACAATTGGAAATGTGAGGGGTCTTATGAAAACGTCCAAGTTGTTAAATCAGCTTCATACCATCATTCCGATCATCGCCGGTTCCGCCATTTACGCATTCGGCCTTCTGTATTTCATCATTCCGAATGAACTCATGGAGGGGGGCGTCACCGGCATTACCGTACTGCTGAACTATGCCTTTAACATATCGCCGTCCATCTCAACTATGGTGCTCAATATCCCGTTATTCTTGGTCGGCATGAAAATCCTCGGTAAACGCCAGTCGATTTACACAGGTCTCGGTATCGCCTCATTAACCCTGTTTCTGTGGCTGTTTGAAGCTTTGATCGATCGCGGCTATGTTGTACCGTTTCAGACCGAGCAGGATTATATTCTTGCTGCGCTCTACGCAGGTGTCACATTGGGCGCCGGACTCGGCATTGTGTTCCGGTTCGGCGGGACGACAGGCGGTTCAGACATCATTGCCAGAATCATCAACCGAAAATTCGGCTTCAGTATGGGCCAGATCATTCTATCTCTTGATATCTTGATCATCGGGCTTTCTTTATTCTTTATCCCGCTCGAGCGAATATTGTATACCCTCGTTGCCGTATTCATCGCTTCCAAGGTCATCGATTTCATACAGGAGGGGGCTTATGCCGCCAAAGCCTTCACCATCATCAGTGATCACGCACCCGATATTGCCCATCGCATATCAACCGAGATGGAGCGCGGAGTAACACTAATCCCGGCCATCGGCGCCTACTCCAAGCAAGCCAAGCATATGGTATACTGCGTCGTATCGAGGCAGGAAATTCGCCGCCTAACGGGAATCGCCAAATCGTTGGACCCTCGGGCATTTATTATCATTAATGATGTCAATGATGTGCATGGCGAAGGATTTAAAGAAGAATAGCCCGGTTTGCACCGGGCCTCAATCGGAACAACTATGGATTCCCGCCTACATTTTGCGAGGGAACATGGGTTTTGCGCTATACAACTGACCTCGGTATTTGCGGTATCCCGCAAACGTTAATGCCGCCAAAATGAAAGCCCCGATGACCAGCTGCCACGTCCATGGCTCCTTGACCTCTCCCAGCGGAGCTAGGGCGGGCTCATCCTTTTTCTTGCCAAACAGCGTATTGATCATTTCCTCACCCTGCGGAACCAATTTTTGCACCTGAGCTGTGTCCCCAGATGACACCAGACCCCCGGCATAAGAAATCCAGGACTCCATCATGTTAACCTCCTCAGGCTTTCGCTGTATGACAACAGAAGGACGGATGAGTTCATAATGTTCACTCAGGCTGTCATACGCTCGTCTCATGCCAGCCTGATCCTGCTGGATGGCATACTCCCCCATGACCCTCAGGTCTTCACGCATGACCTTGTAATATTGCAGCCATAACGCATCTCTGGTATGAATCAGGCTATCGGTTGCCATTCGGAGTTTTCCTGCGGACACCATCCAGTGCTGCGGCTCCTGCGTGGCCCTTGCCGTAGCTTCTTTCATCTCCAAAATGCTCTCAGCCAACGCATGAATTCCTTCTACACCGGTCAATCCCTGAAATGACGAAGCCTCAAACATCCCGGATACCCGGCGAACATCCTCCAGCACGGCTTGTACATTGCCTTCCTCCACATGGCGGTATAGCTGCTCCACTTCCTTGTTCAGCGCCTTAGCCTGTATGGATGCAGCGGGCGAAGTCTCCGACTGTCCGTTTGCCGGGGTAGCCCACACAACAGGATCACCCATGCTGACAGTAACCAGCATAAGCAGTGCAAACAGACACAGCAGGAGCTTCGGAAAGGTTCGAAACATGGGACATCCCTCCTACCGTATATGTATGGCAGAAGGGATGCTCATAGAACTGTATAACCTAAACGGCTAACGTTGTTTGGAATTCCCATATTTCATGAAGATCCAGCCGGCGAAACCGCTGAAAAGAGTCAAAAGATAAGTAAACAGCTCGACCGCTGATAGGTCGTCATATAACTGCCCCGGCAGCCAAGGAAATACGCCGTACGTATAATCTACGGTATCATTCAGCAGTGTCCAGGCAATGGCCCCGGTGAGCGCTGTCCAGCGATAATGAAACAATCGTACGAACAATAACGCTTCCACTGCCATTGCCGTATGCGAAGCGACGAGCATCCAATCCTGCCATCCCAGCACATCCCCTTGGGCTTGTCCGGCAAATATGATGGCAACAGCCCAAATCCCATACTTCACTGATGTCACGACCGCCAGCGCCTCAATGAATTGCTGAAACAAAGAGCCCCCAAGCCCCCGAGGCGGGTAGAGGAGCAGCAGAAGCGCCAAACTGAAGAATAAACTGGCCGTCGGGCTATCCGGGACAAATATGACCTGCCATAGCAAGCCATGATCCACCGTATCGACCATTTGCCCCCCGTACCATATGTATCCATAGATCGTTCCAAGGATGTTGCAGATGAGCAGCAGCCAGAGAATCGATCGCTTGCTTAGAAATTCTCGGCTCCAAAAATACGAAATCGACAAGCTCCGTCCTCCTGTCCTGTTCCTTGTATTCTTACTTTTACGACTAATGCCGATTATACCTAAACTGTGCATATTTTTCATCTATATACAACATTTAAAAAAGAACCTGACCGCATTCGGTCAGGTTCTTCTATGCATCTTACTCTGCAGCTGCTTCTGCCTTTTGGCTTGCAAGCCAATCAGCCAACTGATCAAGTTGTTCTTCGGTGACACCAGCCGCAAGCGCCGTGTCTTTCATAGCCGGCATGCCGCCTTGACCATTTGCAATAATAGCCACGATCTCTTCTTTCGTGTGGGTATCCCCGACACCGCGAAGCGACGGTCCAGATGCCCCTTTCAAATCTGCAGCATGACAAGAAATACAGGTAGCTGTTTTAAAGGTTTCCATCGCGGGATTATCCTTATCAACGATCGCTACAACACTGTCTTCAGCCTGCTTGCCACTAGTCGTTGGTAGACCAGCTGCATGTTTCTCTTCCGCCTCTTCTTCACGCTGGATATGCTCAGGCTTCTGTCCAGTCGCTTCCAGCTCATGCACATAGTGGGTCCATGCTGCATTTGTCAGATAGATAACTGCAAATAACGACAGAATCATAAGGGCAGAAGTAATAGGGCGCTTGTAGAAGCGTCGCTCTTTCCCCGTATCAAGGAAAGGAACTAGGAGCAATGCGCCAAAGGCAACGCCCGAAACGCCAAGGGTACCCAGTACTACATAATCACCGGAAGCGTATGGAAGCTTCAGGTATTCATACAGGAACAGGAAGTACCAGTCCGGCATCGGGATTACAGAAGCTCCCGGATCCGCCGGATAACCGAGCGGAGCCGGCTCCGAGATGGTCAGCACAAGGAAACCGACCAATACAACTACACCAACCATCCATTCCTTCAACAAGAAGTTAGGAATGAACGCTTCTGATTTGCCGGGATAAGCGGTGTAATCCGGCGGCGTAACCCAACCGCTGCCTTTTTTCACACGCGAATCGCCGACATAAACTACTTTCTCATCAGATTTATGACCATGTGCCATAAATATGCGCCTCCCTTCTTCTTATAGTGGACCGGAAATACCTTGTCTGCGGATCATGATAAAGTGTCCTACCAATAGAGCAAGAAGGACAGCCGGAAGGAAGAATACGTGAATCGCGAAGAAACGCGTCAACGTTTCGGCACCTACGATCGTACCGCCTTGCAGCAATTCTTTAATGATAGGTCCCAGCCAAGGTACGGAGTTCGCAATCTCCAATGTAACTTTTGTAGCGAAGTAAGCTTTGTTATCCCATGGCAGCAGGTAACCTGTCAAACCAAGACCGAGCATAACAAAGAAAATGAGCATACCAACGACCCAGTTCATTTCACGCGGCGCTTTGTAAGAGCCTGTGAAGAACACGCGCATCGTATGCAAGAACATCATCACGATTACCAAGCTGGCGCCCCAGTGATGCATGCCGCGGACAATTTGTCCGAAGGCTACCTGTGTTTGCAGGTACTCAACACTGTTGTAAGCGTTTATGATATCCGGTACATAATACATCGTCAGGAACATCCCCGACAGAATCTGGATGACTGTGATAAAAAACGTCAAGCCGCCGAAACAGTACACAAACGCGGAGAAATGATGCGCCGGGTTTACGTGTTCCGGTACCTCGTGATCTGCAACGTCTCTCCAAATCGGCGTGATATCGAGACGTTCATCAATCCAGTTGTAGACATTCTTCAACATCTGAATCTACGCCTCCTATTTAACTACGGTATTTGGCACGATGGCGCCGAGGTAAATCCAGCCGTTCTCGATTTTCGTCTCGTACTGGTCAAGCGGCTTCGGCGCGACTGCCAGGTTCTTACCGTCCGGTGTATAACGCGCACCGTGGCAAGGGCAGTGGTATTCATCAGGGAAATTTTTGTTGTTATTCCATCCAACAAGGCATCCCAAATGCTTACAAATTGGTGAAAGCGCTACAATTTCACCCTGATCGTTCTTACGAATCCACGCCGTCAAAGTAGCTGTACTGTTGTACCAGCCGTCCTGCTGTTTGAGCTCAAAATGGAATTCCTGTGGATCGTTAGTAATTTTGCTCTCTTCCGCGACCTTTACAAAAGACCCTTCTTCTTTATTTTGAAGAATCGGATCAACGGCAAAGCGAAGCATTGGCAAAACTACTCCAGCAGCCATATAAGCTGTGGCACCGCCCAACGTGTATGTAAGAAATTGTCTGCGGGACATCTCTTTCTGTCGGGGTGGATTGTGCGATTCTTCATGCTCGTCATTGTGGTTGCTGCTCATTCTGTGTTCAACCCCCTTTGTCAACCGTTCTTAAGTGTCATCAATGATTAAAATCACACGACTTACTAGGACATACTAATAATATCTTAGGCACCCAAGACCGTCAAGAATTTGAACCCCAAATTTGGGTTCGCTTCCAATAGCCCTTTCGCAAATTGTTGGTTTTTTGTCACATTTGAACTTAGCTTTCCTGCTGCCACATTTCACTGATTTGTCCGGAAACGGTGGCTGAGAGGGGGATACCTTCATTGCCTTCCAACCTGCGCCGGGACAGTACAAGCGTACTTTCAGGCACATCCTCTTTAGAGAGCTCAACATCCGCTGTCATGATAACAACAAATTTAAACCCGATCAATTTGACATTGTGACAAACTTCATTTAGAAGCTTTATATCTTCAGTATTTCCATATTGTATAGCAGGATATGTAACCAATCTTCCCTTAAACGGAATTTCTGCCAAATCCATAAAATCCCGCAGCCGTTCAAGCGCAGCTGTAGCCTCCCATGGCGTTTCCGAACCCGATAATCCGGTAAACGGAATGAGGCACGTATCCAAAAAAGGTTTTAGTTCCGGCCAAGTCTGCTCGTCTACTTCACTAAATTTCATGCAAGGTACATCCTTTCTGCTCACTCATCATCATTTTGTTATCATTATACGAGTGGAAGGACGGGTAAAGCAAAAAAAAGAAGAAATGCGCTGAAGCATTTCTTCAATTCAAAGTCCTCAGTTCATCCGTCAGGTTTCGGAAAGCCACTTCGTCGCCGGAAGCCAGCGCTTCATCAATTTCTTTATACAGCTCTTCACTCCGATGCTTGCGCAATGCTTCGTCCCACACCATTTCGGCCGCCAGACCTAACATAACCTCGTAAGTAACCTTCATCTTATCCATTAGGATGCACCTCCAAACTAAATTTGCGTATACCTTATATTCTTTCCCTTTAAATACTTTACTTTCAAAAATTTTTACGGCTGCTGCAAATAAATGTAACCAAACAACCATGCTAGAGGATCAAATCTTTCGAATCGCTGATATGTATGCCGGCTTCCGCGGCCTTGAGGCCAAGCGCGGTCATTTTGTACGAAGTTCCCATGCTCTGACTCTCCCCTATTCTGAGCATCCCCAAATGCATTAGCATACGGATAATCCGCTGCTCCAAAATATTTTGCGGACTGTCATAATAGAAAGGACGGATTAGCCAGCCCAGCGATTCGTAAAGAGAGGCTGCGGTGACCCAATCTCTTGCGCATTGACTGATCCAGTATACAAGAGAAGAGATATTGGGAATTGCGCCTTTATAAAGTCTTAACCAAAAGCGGAATATCTGTATCACGCTAACTTGATTTCCTTCCTCCATAAACGCAGTTCCACTTTCGGTGAGGATCAACCGGGCATTGTTTTCCCTGATCCATTTTTTAGCGTAAGCATAATCGTACAGCAGCGCAAACCGGTCGGGATATTCAATGCAAGAGCGGCCATACCCGAACCGCCATGATCCCTTGGTAATGGGCGGTTCCGTTATATGCAGCGTACTCATGAGCTGCTGCTGATTTCGCCTATACATAAATCCTTCCTGATTCAACTCAATATCATGTCTGCCGACATATTTAAGAATCAGCATGAGATCTTCTGCGGCTAGTCCCTGCTCATCCCGGTACGCTTCCGGGTCATCACTTAATCGCTGCAGATTTTGATGAAGCCGCTCCCGAAGCACGTCACGAAACCGCTCCTTCAAATCCGATGGCACTTGAAACAAATACTTGGTGGAATGGGTAAAACCGTTAAACAACCAGCCGCTTCGGCGATAACGTGCGACCGCCTCACGCGGACTTTCCGTTTTGGCGGCGGCAGCTTTCTTGTTTGAAGAGGCTTGATCATCCTTCTCCTCCAATTCCGCCGCATGACGGATCGCAGCCGTCAATTCTTCCAGACTGTAGCCTGTTCGAGTGTCAAATGCCAGGTTGTTCAGAAAACGCAAATCGCTTGGTGACAAGCTGCTGACCTGCTCCTCGAAAAACTCTCTGCGTCCGAGCTTGGACAGAATACTCTGGATCAGTTCGTGCTTTGAATTCCGCTTAGCGTCACAATCATAGTGATTCGCTATATTGCTAAGCTGTCCAATATCGGCATATGTGAGCATATCCGCTAGATTCATCTTCCATCGCCTCGCCGTTTTACAACCATTATGGGAAGGTTTGAGACATTTGATACCTGATACGCTTCGGTTTAACGAAATATTTTTTTGTTTTTTTGTATATAGAAATGACTATGCTCTCTTATTAAATGATAGAATACTTACTAAGTGTTGCAGAGAATTTACATATAATGTATTACATCTAAATCAAATAAAAAACCGCTTTATATGAAGGAATTATTCAATCACTACAGGAGGAATAAAATCATGAGAACTCCAGAACATGAGATATAACTAGGTGCAAATCGAATTCGAGGGCCTCCCTTAAGAGCTTTTTATAAAAATGAAAGTACCATTCATTATAAAAGCTTGGAGGATATGTGAAATGATAAAAGAAGCAGAATTTATGGCCTTTATTCAAGATATGGATCAACAATTTTCAGGATGGGACTTCTCACGAATTACGGCTTCAGGCCGCATGCAGTCCCATGCTCTCCCCTGGTCTTTGGGCAGCATGGTAATTCCGTTGATGCGAAATGCCGCTACGATGCTGGACATGGGTACGGGCGGAGGAGAGTTCTTATCCTCCCTCCAGCCACTGCCGGAAACGGTCTATGCAACCGAAGGCTATAAACCAAACGTACCGATTGCACAGCAAAAACTTGAACCGCTTGGCGTAAAGGTTGTCTATTTTGAAGAAGATTCCTCACTTCCGTTAAAGGATCATTTTTTTGATCTGATCATCAATCAGCATGAATCCTATTCCGTGGCGGAAATCAAAAGAATTCTAAACGATCATGGCGTGTTCGTAACCCAGCAATCCGGAGGAACCGACTGTTATGGCATCAACGAGTGGTTTGGCGTTCCCTTGAATGAAGAGTTCGCTCATTGGAATCTGGGAACCGCTGTTCAAGAGCTGCAGGACCACGGTTTCAACGTCACCTTCAGCCGGGAGGACTTTTCACCGCAGCGGTTTTACGACATCGGTGCACTGATCTATTACCTACAGGCGATCCCTTGGCAGATTCCTGATTTTACGGTGGAACGCCACCTCGAACCTTTATATCAGGTTCATCAGGTTATCCGAACGAAGGGCTACTTCGAAGTGCAGCAGCATCGGTTTATTATAATAGCAGAAGCGTAAAACTTTGTCCTATATAGTTATCCATTTTATCGACTGTACCCGAATGACTTATAAAGCGTAATTTAGCAAGATACGAACAACGATAGAAAAGGCGATGTGATATGCTTAGGAAACCATTCTGATCGTTTATTTTATATCGGAGGAGCAGTCAAGATGCTATCGGAAAAAGTGATCCATTATTGCAAAAGCAAAAACTGGTGGTTTGAAGACATTGCAGAGGAGTATGAACACGCATTAGTAAAGTTAGGCATCGATTTGAGTTCAGATTTTGCTGCGTTTTATTTGCATGCAGAGGATGGTCCGACTTTCTATAGTAGACGATGTGAAATTTATCAGATTTGTTGGTTTATGATCAATTCTTCGGATTATATGTTAGGCGTGGATAGAACTCATGTCGTTTTAAACCTGCCTGAAGAATATATTCCGTTGGATAGCTTTGAAGGAGAGTTCGGCTTTTTTTATAATAAGAACGCAGACGAAGTGTTAGGCTTAGGATTGGGCCAGCCGATGGAGGATTTTTTTGCTGGTAAATTGAAATCGCAATGGGAAAGCTTTAACTCCTTCCTGGAGTGGTATTTTGAACTGACCGATTCGTGTGTGACTATATAGTAAGAGGCCGTCAGCTACCGCCAGTATAGATACAAAAAGAGCCTTCCCGCGGGAAGGCTCTTTTTACTATTCATGAAGCTCCATGCTACGACTGTTTTGTCAACAGATGTTTGGTACAGTTAAACAGCAAGGGAGACCAGTCATCATCTTTTCTCTCCAGGACGGTGAGCGACAGATTGCCGATCCGCTCGCTCAGGACGCCGCGGCACACCAGCTTATATAGCTGCGCTAAAAAACCACCGTGGCTGACAACCAGAATATTGGCATCCGGGTGTTTATGCCACATATCATCCAGAAAGACAAGCCCCCTGGATTGAAGCTCCAGATCCGTCTCCTGTCCCAAATCGAGCAGGTGCCAATCGGCACCAAACCGCGATTCACGCTCTTCCGCTGTCAACCCTTCCACCTGACCGTACTTGCGCTCGCGCAAACGATTATCCGGTGGTATCAATGGAATGTTCAGCATGGACGAGATGATCTTTGCTGTTTCCTCAGCACGGGAAAGTCCGCTGCTAACCGCAAAGTCCCATCGGTAAGGCTCTTGCAGAAGTCTTTCCCCAAGCAAACGCGCTTGACGACGGCCTTCCTCATTCAGTGGAATGTCCGTTTGACCTTGGATTTTGCCTAACGCATTCCAATCCGTTAATCCATGACGAACCAAGCCGATTTGCATGCCGCATCTCCTCCATCCTAACCACTTTTTATCTTCGGACCCGATTTAACTTCTTCAGGAAAAACATGGCGAATCCGATGCCCAATAAGGATAGTATCATCCAATATTCTGGCTGAGTCGGACTCATATCAACCACAAAAGGATCAATAATGCCGCTGTTGGTTTTCGGAATGTTATAATCGTCCTTAGTGTTCAGGGTTTGGGCCGTGTCAGCCACCCCTGTAGGGATTATCCCTGTCGTTACCGCTTCCGGAACCGGCTTCGGCTGGTTGCCAGTCGCTGCAAAATAAACGAAGCTGCATACAAACAGAGCCAAAAAACCGGCAATCATAAGTGTCAGCCGTTTGCGGAACACTCGGCTTACCGCCCGACTCTTAGACGTTTCCTCCACCAGCCACGGGAAATCACGATAAATGCGGTCCATCACGTTTCGGTTGATCTGTTCAGCGTCCATGTCGGGGATCTCATGCTCCAGAACATGAACCATGTTCTGGCTTTCCACCCACATTTCGTACTCCGCTGCACATGAGCTGCAGGTTTGAACATGTGCGATCAGCCGTTGTCGCCGCAGATCATTGTCCGGCAAATCCCAGACAGTTTCCATCAGCTCTTGGGCTTCATCGCAAGTCATCTATTCTTCATCCCTCTCAGATCCTCAAAAACCGGCTCATAAAAATAGGGTTCGAGCTGAATTTTGACACTGCCGCGAGCTCTGAACAACAACGACTTAACCGAACTGACACTTTGACCTAAAATATCTGCGATTTCCTGATAATCCAGTTGATCATACTCCCGAAGAATCAGCGCCGACCTCTGTTTCTCCGGTAAATTATTTATTGCTTCCCTTACCATATGTACTCGTTCACTGCGTAGTATGGCCTGCTCCGGAGCAACTTCCATCGGAGCCACTGGCACGACCCCGCTCTCCTCCAGCGGCAATGTGCCGCTTCGATGCTTGCGCAATTCGCTGAGCACGGTGTTGCGGGCAATCGTATAGAGCCAGGTCGAGAAGGATGCATCCACTTCCCGGAATGAGTGCAAGCTCCGGAAAGCCTTATAAAATGTTTCCGAACATAAATCTTCAGCCATAAGCTCCATGTGCGAACTTTTTAACATATGATAGACAAATGCTAATATTTTTCTCTGATAACGCCGCATTAATTCGGAATAAAGTTCGGTGTCGCCTTGCTTAATTTCTTGGATTAGTTGGGAATCCGTCATATGATTTTTCGTTCCTCCTTCACCATCCGGTGCCTCTTCCCTGTCCAATACATCTCCACGGATGCAATGATCAAGGATTTGTGCAAAAGTACCGTCAAACCATATATAGTTACGCCTCAAGATGTCTGACTATTCTATGTATTTGGCAATTTCCCCAAATCTTCTACACTAGCACTCTAGCATTATAGCACATATTGGAGAAAAGTTCAGGTTTGTGGCAGTAGATTTCCCACTGATAGGAAAAAGGACAAAAAAAATCCGCCTTCAACATTGAAGGCGGTTGCACACAGTGCAATATTTTGGATAGGAGTGGAGAGAAACCATACTGTACTTTTATTATATGTATACGTTTTCATTTTGTCAACACTGAAAACGCATTTATTTCCGGTTGTTTAAAAACAACCGGAAAATTACTGGTACACCGAGTGCCCTTGCGACAACAATAGCTCCTTAGCCCGCTCCTGCTCAATTTCATTGCGGAAGGAAAGCCGCATCACGCCCGGCACATCTTCCCGACTCTCGATAATCTGCATGTTGCTGAGGTTGATGCTATTTGTCCCCAAATCCGTCGCTATGCGGCCGATGATACCCGGATGGTCAGGCACGTCCAGATACAGATCGTATTGGGATACAATCATCCCCTTCCGTCGCTCTGGGAGCACGCTGCGGAATTCCCCCGCTCTGCGGAAGGCCTCTTCAATAGCTGGCCCGTCCTTCGACTCCAGCATATCCATGAAACGCTGAATTCCTTCGTTCCAGTCTCGTAAAAGCAGCAGCATGACATTGCGGTTATTTAATAGAATGTCCCGCCAAACGACCGGGTCACTGGAAGCGATACGGGTAATATCCCGAAAGCCGCCTGCAGCCAGCGTACGGTATAACGGATTATCATCATTGTAGGAGCTGATCTGGTTCACCAAAGCCACTGCGATCACATGAGGCAGATGACTGATGGCTCCAACAATCTCATCGTGCAGTCTCGGCTCCACCTTTACAATGTGTGCACGCGTATACGATAGAAGCTCTACGAGTACGTCCACCTTCTCCTGAGGGACTTCATCCGGCGGAGTAAGCACATAATATGCATTCTCGAATAATACGGTGGAAGCAGCGCCTACACCGGATCTTTCCGAACCAGCCATCGGATGTCCTCCGATAAAGTAGGCATCCTTCAGCGCAAGTTGTGATGCGCATTCGGCAATACTCGCTTTGGTACTGCCTACATCCGTAATAATGCATCCGGTTTTAAGCCGCAATTCACTCAGACGTTTTATGTACATCTCGAGACTTCCTACCGGAACACACAAAAATATAATGTCCGCGCCCTGGGCAGCTTCTTCTACCGAAAGCGTAACTTTATCGACAACGCCCTTGGCGATAACCTGGTCGGCATACTCTTGCGTGTGGGCATAACCGGTCACGGTTATGCCTGGTTTTCCTTTGAAATTTAATGCTAACGAACCGCCGATCAAGCCGACGCCGAATATAGAAATTTGCATGGTCATGTTCTCTCTCTCACTCGTTTCAAGCTGCGATTTATTGTTATGTCATTAGATTAGGCTGGAGCATTCACTTCCTGGAGCACTTGTTCCAATGCGCCGATGAAAGCCTTGTTCTGTTCTTCAGAGCCAACGGTTACGCGAATGTAGTTCGGGTAAACTTCAAATCCCGGACGTACGATAATGCCTTTACTTAGCAGAGACTTGAACACTTCGGTGCCCGGCTTCTTCACATCCACCATGATAAAGTTACCGTTCGCAGGGAAATAGGATAATCCAAGACGATCAAACTCCCGCTGGACATAAGTGATTCCCTCGGCATTCAACTGACGGCATTTAGCTACGAATTCCTGATCTTTCAGGGCTGCCTTCGCCGCCACTTGGGCCAGGCGTCCTGTATTAAACGGCTCACGTACCCGATTAATCAAGGAAATAACCTCAGATTGCCCGATGCCGTAGCCGATGCGAAGGGCAGCCAGGCCGTATATTTTGGAGAAGGTACGCAGGATTACCAAGTTCGGATAACGTTCCATTAACTTGATGCTGGCCGGATACGAAGCGTCCGTTACATATTCAAAATAAGCTTCATCGAGAACAACCATCACGTGAGCCGGGACTTCATCTAAGAAAGATACTAGCTCGCTTTCGGAAACGATAGTTCCGGTCGGATTATTCGGATTGCACACCCAGATGATTTTGGTTTTGTCTGTAACGGCTTTGGCCATGCCCGGCAGATCATGCTTCCCGTTAACCAGAGGTACCTCAATGCTTGTTGCGCCTTCGATATCCGCATTCGTTTTATACACCGAAAAGGTCTGATCGGCCATAATGGTTTCGTCTCCCGGCTCCAGGAACGCCCGAATAATGAGGGCGATGATTTCATCGGATCCGCATCCGAAAATAATCTGATTGCGTTCAATACCAAGCTGCTCAGCAAGCTCTGCCGTTAAATCAGCCGCACTTCCATCCGGATACAAGCTGAGCGTACCGAGTTCAGCGGTAATGGCTTCGATTGCTCGCGGCGAGCAGCCGTATGGATTCTCGTTGGAGGCCAGTTTAATGACAACATCCAGGCCTAATTCTTTTTTGACTTCTTCGATGGGCTTCCCCGGTTGATATACAGGAAGATTAACAATTTGCGCTTTTGGTTTCATACGATATTCGCCTCACCTTTCATAACTGCTATGGACAACACTAACCTTTTAATTGTGCCACAAACTCCCTGATTTGCAAAAGTCCCTGCTGTCTTGTCTCTTCCTTCTCAAGAAGAGGAATCGTCGATTCGATCTGACGCACGATGGCACTGCCAACAACGACGCCGTCGCAAATTTTCGAGAATCTGGCAACCTGTTCCCCGGACGAAATGCCAAAGCCAATCGCGATGGGCACGTTGCTGTACTGCTTCACCGTTTCAAGAAAGGCTTCCACTCCCGAATAAAAATCGGTGCGTTCGCCTGTCACGCCAAGCGAGGATACGCAATACACAAAGCCGGTCGCTTCCGAAGCGATGCTCGCAATCCGCTCATGTGAGGTAGGTGCCACCAGCGGAATCAGATGAACGTCCGCAGCATGAGCCCGTTTCCGAATCTCTGCGGATTCTTCCACCGGCAGATCCGGAATAATCAGCCCGCTGATATCATTCCTTACCACTTCTTCAAAGAAAACATCCAGTCCGGTCTGCAGAACCGGATTGTAATAGGTAAACAGGATGAACGGCAGCTTACTGCCCCGTTCTCTCGCCAGGCGCGCAGTCTCCATGCAAGTGCGAATGGTCACCTTGCTCTTCAGGGCGCGCTCGGAAGCACGCTGGATGACCGGGCCATCGGCGAGGGGATCAGAATAAGGAACACCGAGTTCGATAATATCGACTCCTGCAATTTCAAGCTCATGAATGATATCGAGCGTCGATTTCACGTCCGGATCCCCAACGGTCAAATAAGGAATCAATGCCGTCTTGTTTTGTTGTTTCAACGACGCAAAGGTCTGGTCAATTCGATTCATTCGGTTTTCCCTCCCGTGTAAGCCATGATGGACTCCACGTCCTTGTCACCGCGACCGGACAAATTAATGACGACGATATCGTCTTCGGTCCACGCGGGCGCCATTTTTACTGCTTGCGCTACGGCATGCGCGGATTCCAGCGCAGGAATAATGCCTTCCGTGCGGCATAGCAGCTGCAAGGCATCCAATGCCTCTTGGTCGGTTATAGGCACATACTGCACACGCTCAATATCTTTTAAGTAGGAGTGCTCAGGTCCAACGCCGGGATAATCAAGTCCGGCAGAAATGGAATGCGCCTCCTGAACCTGTCCATACTCATCCTGTAGCAAATAACTCATCGATCCCTGGAAGACGCCATGGGTCCCCTTGGACATGGTAGCCGCGTGAAAATCGGTATCTACCCCTTTGCCAGCCGCTTCGACACCGATCAAACCGACTTCCTTATCTTCCAGGAACGGGTAGAACATGCCGATCGCATTGCTCCCTCCACCGATTGGTGCAAGAATCACGTTGGGCAGTCTTCCTTCCGTCTCCAGAATCTGCTTGCGGGTCTCGTCACCGATAATACGCTGGAAGTTCCGCACCATCATCGGATACGGATGCGGACCTACTGCGGAGCCAAGTACATAGAAGGTATCCTCTACGTTGCTGACCCAGTAGCGAAGCGCCTCATTGCCGGCATCTTTCAGCGTTCGGCTTCCCGACGTCACCGGAATCACTTCGGCTCCAAGCATTTTCATACGGAATACGTTCAACTGCTGCCGCTTGGTATCCTCTTCGCCCATGAACACCTTGCATTCGAGACCGAGCAGAGCGGCCACGGTTGCAGTGGCAACACCATGCTGTCCGGCTCCCGTTTCGGCAATGACCTTGCCTTTGCCCATACGCTTGGCTAACACGCCCTGAGCAATGGCGTTGTTGATTTTGTGTGCACCTGTATGGTTCAAATCCTCACGCTTCAGATAAATTTTAGCCTTGCCGAGGTGTTTGCTGAGCCGCTCGGCATAATATAACGGCGTTTCCCGTCCGGAATACTGTTTAAGCAAATAAGCAATCTCCTCTTTGAACGCAGGATCCTCCGAAAAGCGGTTATACTCTTGTTCAAGCTCTATTAAAGCGTTCATGAGTGTTTCCGGTACGAACCGGCCACCAAACACTCCGAAACGTCCATTACGATCAGGAAGCTGTGTCATTTCCCCTTCACCCTTTCTACGAATGCAATCACTTTGTTTATGTCCTTCACGCCAGGTTCACTCTCAACGCCGCTGGATACATCCACGCCGTACGGAGCGTATTGACCTATTAAATGCGATACATTATCCGAATCCAATCCGCCGGCTACAAACAAGGGGATCCCTTGCCGTTTCGCCCACTGCTGGTAAGGTGGGATGAGATCCCAGGCAAATGTCTTACCAGACCCTCCGCCATATACCGGATCGTACGTGTCGATCAGCAATCCGTCGATGCTGCCTGCATACGGATCAAGTGCTGACAGACGTTCCGCTTCCGAGCGGTCACTCTCGATCGATACCGCCTTAAAAACGGAAACCGGGAAGCGCTCCTTCACTTCCCGGCAAAATTGCGGCGATTCCTGACCATGCAGCTGCACGACGTCGAGCGCTGCTTCTCGTAGAAGCTCTTCCAGCTCATTCAAATCAGGGTTAACCAAGACGCCGACGGCGGCGGGAATCATGTCATGATCCCATCCCCGCAATACTTGAATAAGCTGCGCAGCCTGCTGCGGCGATACCTTCCGCCGGCTCTTGGCAAATACGAATCCGATATAATCCACAGGTAAGTTTATCATAGATTTTAGCACTTCAACGCTTTGAAGTCCACATATTTTTAGCGCCGTACTCATCACTTAATATCCCCTTTATTCTATGTCTGCAGCGATCGGCAAGGGTCCCATCAGATCGTTTACTGCACGGAACACATCTTGCTGGCGCATGAAATGCTCCCCTACCAGAACACCATGTGCCCCAACGTAATGCAAGTAGGAAATATCGGCGGGGCCTGATATTCCGCTCTCGCTGATCAACGTAACTCCCTGCGGAACTTGTGCCGCGATATCCGCCGTTGTCTGCAGCGATGTTTCAAAGGTCCGCAGATTGCGATTGTTAATTCCGATAAGATGAGCTGTTCCCAGCTTAAGAACCGATTCCAGCTCCTGCCCATCATGGACCTCAATCAGGCAATCCAAGCCAATAGAGCCGGCGATGTCTATAAACTCCGCGATCCGCTCAGGCTCCAGTATGCTCGCGATCAAGAGAACCGCGTCCGCACCTAACAGGCGCGCTTCGTAAATCTGAGTCTCGTCGATAATGAAATCCTTGCGCAGCAAAGGAATGTTGACAGCCGCCCTTACCGCTTTCAAATACTCTCCACTGCCCTGGAAATAGTCCTTGTCGGTCAACACGGATAGGCAATCGGCATCGGCTGCCTCATAAGCTTTGGCGATCATAATCGGGTCAAAGTCCGGACGAATTAACCCTTTGGACGGCGAAGCCTTCTTCACCTCGGCGATTAATCCCATGCTGCGTTTACGCCCCGTGGACAACGCCTTCTCAAAACCGAGAGTCGGCGGTAAATCCGCGATTTGCCTCTCGGCCTCCGAGATGCTGAATGTTTCCCGCAGTTGGGCAACCTCCCTGCGCTTCGTTTCGACTATTCGATCAAGATACATAACTCATTTCCCCCGTTCTTGAGATCAACTGCTCCAGCTTAGACTGAGCCAGCCCTGAATCGATGGCTCCCGCTGCGCGCTGCACACCTTCAGCCAAACTATCCGCAAGCCCAGACACATAGATGCAGGCACCGGCATTGGCAAGCACGATATCCCGATAAGCATTGCGCTCACCGCGCAGCACCGATCCGATAATGGCTGCGTTCTCTTTGGCATCACCGCCCAGAATATCGCTCATCGGATGAACTGACAGTCCCAGATCATGCGGATGAATATCATAAGTACGGACTTCTCCGCCACGGAGCTCGGAGACTCGCGTAGGCGCGGAAATGCTGATTTCATCCAAACCATCATGGCTGGTCACCACCATGGCACGCTTTAAGCCAAGCTCCTTGAGCACCTGTGCGATGGTTTCCGTTTTGTTCATGTCGTATATCCCGAGCATCTGCCGATCTGCGCCCGCCGGATTTGTCAAAGGCCCCAGCATGTTAAATACGGTTCGAACCCCGAGCTCTTTGCGAGGAGCTGCCGCATATTTCATCGATGGATGATAGATCTGGGCAAACAGGAAACAGATTCCGATATCATTCAGACAGGCTGTCGCTTGCTCTGCCGTCAAGTGGATATTCACGCCCAGCGCTTCCAGCACATCGGCGCTGCCCGCCCGTCCAGATGCCGAGCGGTTGCCGTGTTTGGCCACTCTGACCGAAACCGAGGAGGAGATAATGGCGGATACGGTAGAAATGTTAAACTTGTGAATCCCGGATCCTCCTGTGCCGCATGTATCCAGCAGCTGGTTCCGCTCGGTAACGACGCGCCCGCCCGCACCACGCATCGCCTCGGCGAAGCCGGTGATCTCTTCAACTGTCTCCCCCTTCATTCGCAGGGCAGTAAGCAGCGCCCCGATTTGAGAATGGGTTGCCTGGCCATCCATAATGGACTGCATGACCCCGCGTGCTTCGTCCCGGCTCAAATCTTGACCTTGAATCAGCTTCGTAAGGCTGGATTGCATCGTTTCCATGACGTTCATTACGTTCTCCTCCTTCAGTTTAAGGTGTGTATTGGTACAGATAATCCTGATTAATTAAATCGTTAGCATCCTTGCTGGACGGGAACATCGCTTCAGCGACGCGGATCGCCTTCAGCATCCCTTTGGCTTTGTTGACGGTTTCTTCATATTCCTTCTCCGGTACCGAGTCCCATACGATGCCTGCCCCCGCCTGAACATAAGCTTTGCCCTGACGGAAAATGATCGTCCGGATCGTAATGCAGGAATCCATATTGCCGCCAAAGCCGAGATAACCGATGGCCCCGGCATACGCGCCTCTAGCCTCCCGCTCTAGCTCCGCAATAATTTCCATGGCCCTTAGTTTCGGAGCACCGGATACCGTTCCTGCTGGCAAGCAGGACAGAAAAGCATCGAAGAAATCCTTATCCTCACTCAGCTGACCCGAAACGCTGGATACCATATGCATCACATGGGAGTATTTTTCAATCTCCATGAACGTGTCGCACTTCACCGTGCCGAACTCTGACACACGGCCCAGGTCATTACGCCCCAGATCCACCAGCATCAAATGCTCGGCGCGTTCCTTCTCGTCCTGCAGCAGATCATCGGCCAGTGCCTGGTCTTCGGCCTCATCGCTGCCTCTAGGCCTGGTGCCTGCAATCGGTCTAGTTTCCAATCTTCGTCCATCCACCTTCACCAGGGCTTCCGGGGATGTGCCCACGATAATGTCGTCGTCCATTTTGAGGTAATACATATACGGCGAAGGATTCAGCGTTCTCAGCACCCGGTATACGTGAAGCGGCGATACTTCGGTCTCAATATGGAAGCGCTGGGACAATACCACCTGAAAAATGTCCCCTGCGCGAATGTATTCCTTCGCTTGCTCCACATTGGAGAGGTACTTCTCTTTTGTCATATTGGATTTAATGTCGCCCATATCAACATCCGCTGGAATGCCTTTGGAGTTCACGTTCTCCCGCGGTCCCTGCTCTTGCAACTGCTCGGCTGCTGCTTCCAAGGAACGGCATACATCCCGATAGCTTTGCCGAATGTTTTCGTCCGAATCACCCGGTTTCACGTGTACGTTGCCAACCAGCATGATCTGCTGTTTCACATGGTCGAAGACAATGACTTGATCGCAAAACATGAACCTTATATCATCCATTCCGAGATCGTCCATCGCATGTGCCGGAAGCTTCTCATAATATTGGAGCAGGTCATATCCGAAAAATCCGATTGCCCCTCCGGTAAAAGGTGGCATCTCCTTCAACTGCGGGCTGCGGTACGTTCGCAGGAGCGCCTTTAACTCCTCGACAGGCTTTCCTTTCAGCAGGGAACGCTCTCCGTTCCTTTCAATTTCGATCTTGCCTTTTTTACCCGTGATCATTAAGAAGGGGTCTGTTCCGATAAACGAATACCGTGCCCACTGTACTCCACCCTCAACGCTTTCAAGTAAAAATGCCCGCTTCCGTTCCGCATACCGCTGAAAAATGCGAATCGGGGTTTCCATGTCGGCTAACAGTCTGATCGCTACCGGAATCAGGTTATATTCACCTGCCATAGCCACCACTTGCTCCATTGATGGATTCGCCATGTCAATCCCTCCTTAATTGATGGTATACAACAAAAAAACCTCTACCGAAGTAGAGGTTAACGTTCAGAATAAGTCTATGAAAAAAGAGCGCGGTCAAGGAATTCCAACTATTCAGCGACAAACTACAGCGGCTGTTGTTCTTAGACGGATACAAGAAATAGGCTTGTAACCAGCCGTGTGAACGTGCTGTACTATTCATCATGAAATCAAGTTCATCCTTAATCCCGATTATGTTATTGCCTAAAATGCCTCAGCTCTTCTCAACTCAACTCATCTGTAAAACCTAACTCTACTCAGCTATTCTGATATCACTATACAGGATGATGCCGTGTTACTGCAACCCTAAATTTCACATCAAGCGTTGGAGCCTGATAAATCCGGACGCAGCCGCTTGGCTTCGTTCAAATACACATGCTTGATCTCGCTCTGGCTTTTATCCGTATTGACCTGCACCATGAAGCGGATGCAGCGCGGCAGACTGCCTTGAACCGGTATTTCAACCGAACACATTAAAGGAACGAGATCCCAGCCCTCCAGTTGGCGTATCGCTTTGGCTGGAAACGTCGCATCCAGATCCTGTGTCATCGTAATCCATATGTTGCTGATATACTCCGGCTGGAGCTCGTTGCGTCTCACCATCTCTTCAAGCAGCCGCAGCGTTTCCTGTACAATCTCCTGCTCATCGTTACGGGTGACGGTTGTCGCCCCCCGGATTCCCCGATTCATCATGAACTATCCCTCTCCCTTCAACTGCTCAACCACAGATCGAACAGCTTCTACCGGTACATCCTTAACGATGCTGACGGAGCCGATGGATTCCGGTACGATAAATACCATATTCCCCTCGGCAAACTTTTTATCGTGCTGCATCGCATCCATAATCCGCTCAACCGAGACGTCACCCGGCAAGATTACCGGCAGATTCACCGCCTTCAGCATGCTCACTGTCTCGTTGTGCAGATTCGCAGATCTGCCAAGCTTTTCTGCAAGGCGGGCCGAACCGGCCATTCCGATTGCAATCGCCTCACCGTGCAAAAAGCGTCCGTAGCCACCAACGGCTTCAATGGCATGGCCGATGGTATGCCCCAGATTAAGGATGGCACGCAAACCGCCTTCCCGCTCGTCCTGGGATACCACGTCCGCCTTGATCGCACATCCGCGCTCCAGGCCGTATATCAACGTATCGGGATCCAGGCTCAGCAGCTTCGAGCCGTTCTCCCGGCACCAATAGGCAAAATCACGGTCCAGGATCAAGCCATGCTTCACCATTTCCGCAAGACCAGAAGATACCTCTCGCGGAGGCAAAGACATCAGCGTATTTACATCGTAAACCACCATGACGGGTTGATGAAACGCGCCGATCATATTTTTAGCTAACGGATGGTTGACCGCCACTTTGCCGCCGACGCTGCTGTCATGGGCCAGGATAGTAGTCGGGATCTGCACAAATGTCACGCCGCGCATGTACGTTGCCGCGACGAATCCAGCCAAATCACCTACAACGCCTCCGCCCAGCGCAAATACTGCCGAGCTGCGGTCCAGTTTAGCGTTGATCGCTGTCGTCATTACCTCTTCATAGACCTGAAGCGATTTGGAGGATTCACCGGAAGGGACTATGTGAGAAATAACCGTATATCCTTTCGACTTTAACTGCTCCTCCACTTGAGACAAATAATGAGGCGCCACTTTATCATCCGTTACGATCAAATGCGGGCTCTTGCGTGTGATTCCATGCTTCGTGCTTAACTCACCAATCGTATCCAAAATCCCAGCTCCGATATAAATCGGATATGAACGCTCTCCCAGCTCCACCTGAAGTGTTCTCATATCAGTAGTTCTCCAGCTGCTTCAGGTAGTTCTGGTAATTCGCATGAATTTCTTCCATCGAATCACCGCCAAACTTCTCAAGAAACGCCTTCGCTACCTCCCAGGTCACCACATGCTCCATAACAACGCTGGCTGCCGGAACCGCACAGGCATCCGAGCGTTCAACCTGAGCCGTGAAAGCTTCCTTCGTATCGATATCCACGCTTTGAAGCGGCTTGTACAGCGTTGGAATCGGCTTCATGACGCCGCGAACAACGATCGGCATGCCGTTGGTCATCCCGCCTTCAAATCCGCCTAGGCGATTGGTTGCGCGGTAGTATCCGCGCTCTTCACTATACATAATCTCGTCATGCACCTGGGAACCGGGCAGTTCGCCTGCTTCAAATCCGATGCCGACCTCAACACCCTTAAAGGCATTGATGGACATCACGCCTTGTGCGATGCGGCCATCCAGCTTGCGGTCATATTGGACATGGCTGCCCAGTCCGACCGGCAAGCCTTCGATGATACATTCCACGATGCCGCCAATGGAGTCGCCTTCTTTTTTGATCTGATCTATGTAGGCTTCCATCTTCTTCTCCGTCTCTTCATCCACGACGCGAACCGAGGAGGCTTCCGTACGCTCGATCAGCTCATCAATCGAAAGATTGTGCGGGGGAGCTTCGATCTCGCCAATCCGAATGACCTGGCCAGCCACTTTAACGCCGAATTGTGCCAGGAATTGTCTGGCGATAGCGCCAACCGCTACGCGGACTGTGGTTTCACGGGCACTGGAGCGTTCCAGCACATTACGCAGATCCTTCAGGTTGTACTTCAAACCGCCGTTCAAGTCAGCATGCCCCGGTCTTGGGCGGTGCACCCGTCTTTTCACCTCGTCGTTACCTTCAATCGGCTCCACATTCATAATGTTCTGCCAATGCTTCCAGTCGTTATTCTGCACGACCAACGCGATTGGCGCACCCGTTGTATATCCGTGACGCACACCACCAAGGATTTGCGCGGTATCCTTCTCAATCTGCATGCGGCGTCCTCGGCCATACCCCTTCTGTCTCCGATGAAGCTGAAAGTTCAATGCTTCAAAATCAAGCTCCAAATTGCTTGGAAGTCCTTCGATTATGGTAGTCAACTGAGGACCGTGTGTTTCCCCAGCAGTTAAAAAGCGTAAGCTCATGATGCTTTTCCCCCTTTAAACTTTTAAGCGTTAAACCGCTAAACTCCGTAAATATCTTCTGCTCATTATAGTATAGGTCTAACGCTTTGACAAGAATGCCGCAGGACAAGCAAAAGCGCCTCTCATCCTCCGGATTGAAAAGCGCTTATGCGTTATGATAGCCATTTCTATTAAATTTTTCGGTAGAAGAAAGTCTCGTTGCTCTCCAGATTATATTGTCCAGGATTAAAGATCTGCTCCGTGCTGCCCACAAACAAAAATCCGCCTGGCTTCAGGCTTGACGCAAACTTCTGGTACAGCTTATGCTTGGCCCCTTCCGTGAAATAAATCATCACGTTTCGGCAAACAATCAGATCATATCCAGTCTCAAACCGGTCCGTCAGCAAATTCTGCTTATGAAAGGTTACTTCCTTCTTCAAATGCTCACTGAAGCGATACACCGAGCCTTCTTCTTTAAAATAGCGGGCGGCTACATCCGGAGGCACATCTTTCAATGACCTCTCGACATATAGGCCTTCCTTCGCTTTATGTAATGCCCCATCATCAATGTCTGTCGCCACGATACGCGCACGGCTCAGCATGTTCTGTTCGGACAGTATCATGGCAAGCGTATATGGCTCCTCACCCGTGGAGCAGGCAGCGCTCCATATTTTCAATACCCCGGGATTCTGCCGGGATATCTCTGGCAATATTTTATCGCGGAGAACTTCCCACCGGTTGGGATTGCGCCAAAACTCCGAGACATTAATTGTCATTCGGTCCAAAAACTCATGAAATAATGGCTTGTCCTTCATCATCGCGTCGTAGAAGGCCGAAAAGGTTTCAAACCCTTTCTTCAAACGAAGCGTTGTCAGCCTTCGCTTCATCTGCGCTTCTTTATAATCTGCCAGATTGATCCCCGTGCTTCGTTCGATACTGCGAACAAAGCCTATATAATCCGGATCATCCAGCACAAGTTCATGTTCCGTCATCGTATCATCCTGTTTAATCAGATTATGCCTCTTCCTTCGCTTACAGCCAAGGGGACAGCGTCTTGTTATATTCAACCAATTCCTTCTCTTCAAAAAAATTGGCAATTTCGCGTTGCGCACTCTCCGGTGAATCCGATCCATGAATCAGATTGTGCGGTGTATGGGCTGAAAAATCCCCACGAATCGTCCCGGGCAGCGCATCCTTCACATTCGTTTTGCCGATCACTTGGCGGGACAATGCAATGATGTCATCCCCTTCCCACACCATCGCAAACACCGGTCCAGACGTTATAAATCCAACCAGATTTTCAAAAAAATCTTTGCCTTCATGTTCCGCATAATGGCGCTTGGCCTGCTCGTCTGAAATCTGCAGAAACTTGCCTGCAACCAGCTTGAATCCTTTATCCTCCAAACGGCCGACGATTCGGCCGATCAGCCCACGCTGTACACCATCCGGTTTAATCATTAAAAAAGTACGTTCCATTGGCCTCATCACGCTTCCCTTCATTCTAGGATATTGAACAATCATTCCATGCTCAGGTGATGTTACATGTTTGTACCCGTATTTTAACAGAAAGCAACCTCATGGTTAAGAGCTAATATGACCGCTTTGTAATAAAATTTGCGATATCTCTAAGCTGTTTTTTGGTCTTGATGTCAGGCAAAGTATCCAATGCGTCCAATGCTTTACGGATATACCGATCAGCTAGTGCCTCAGATCTCGATATACCATCGCTAGAGGTTACAAGCTTCACAGCGTCAGTCACATCACACTGACCATTCAGTGTATGAATCCGATCCAGCTCTTGCAGCAGAGGCTCCCTCCGTTTGCTATCTCCGAGCGCAAATATAACAGGCAGCGTAATATTCCCCTGCCTCATATCACTCCCCGGCGGCTTGCCAATCTGCTTCTCCGTCCCGCATAGATCCAGAAGATCGTCTTGAATCTGAAAGGCCATGCCGACGTTATATCCGAATCGATACAGGCTGTTTGCGATTTTGCGGTCCGCATCCGCAGCCAGTGCTCCGAGCTGGCAGCTGACTGCGATCAAGAGCGACGTCTTGCGGCGAATGCGAAGAAGGTATCTTCTGACGTCCTGATCGGTATTAAAGAAATCACGAATCTGCTCCATTTCGCCGATGGACATTTCAACCATGGCCTTGGCGAGAATCTGATGAATCTCTGGCTGCTTCAGGTGGGTCGTCAGCTCCAGCGCCTTGCCGTAAATATAGTCGCCGGTATACATGGCAATCCGGTTGTCCCATTTCGCTTTTACCGTTGGCTTGCCGCGCCGCGTGTCCGCATCATCGATCACGTCATCATGAACGAGCGATGCGCTGTGAATCAGCTCAAGCGGCACGGCCACATGCTTCAGCTTGTCAATGTCATAGTCGCCGAACTTACCGCCCATCAGTACAAAAACAGGACGGAGCCGCTTGCCTCCTGCTCTAAGCAGATGCAAGGAAGTCTCTGTCAGCTCGGAGCTGTCGCCCTCGACGCTGAGATAGAGTTCCTTCTCGATAACGTCCATATCTTTTTTTAATGTTCCGAATATGTCAAATCGTTTCATCTTTTCACCCATATGCTTAGATTCTCATTCCATAACTCCGGCACTACCTTGCGATCTTAGCAGGCCAAGTTGATCTACGACTTGAAATATAAGCTTAACCTTCCTGTTGTCGTTCGTCAAAATCGCAGCACAGGTTCGTAGAGTCGTCATTTCAACAGCCGCTAACGCCTTCGATGCACCCCGGCCTGCTAATCTCCCCATCTCGTATACAGTTGATGTTCGATGCGCAAGCTGTCCAATACCTTGCCGACCAGAAAATTCACGATATCATCAATGGTCTTCGGTCCGTAATAGAACGCGGGCATCGCGGGAATGATTTTGACGCCAAGCTTGGCCAGCGTCAGCATGTTCTCCAGGTGAATGGCATGCAGAGGCGTCTCTCTCGGGACAAGTACCAGAGGACGGCCTTCTTTCATCATCACATCCGCGGCGCGTCCCATCAGATTGTCGGAAGATCCGTGTGCCACTGAGGATAATGTCCCCATGGAGCATGGCATGATGATCATGCCTTCCACCAGGAAAGATCCACTGGCGATCGTGGCCCCGATGTCGGAGATAGGATGGTACATCACACTCCCCTCGTATCCGCCGAATTTCTCGGCCAGCACTTCTTCGCGGTTGCCTGCCTGAAAGCCCATTTCCTCCTTCAGGACACGCCACCCCGCATTGGAAATGATCAAATGCACATCATATCCCAGCGAGAGCAGGCTCTCGGTAAGGCGAACACCGTAGATGCTGCCGCTGGCTCCCGTAATACCGACAACCCAGCTTTTTCTGCGCATGGATTTCATCAGATATACCGCACCACCAAATCAATTAAAGTGAATACAAACAGGATAATGCTCAGTGTACTGTTCATCGTAAAAAAGGCAGTTTGCAGACGGCTCATATCGTTAGGCGATAAGATGTAATGCTGATAGAACAAAATTCCGCAGGCGATGATCATGCCAATCAGATACCACCAGCCAACCGGTGTGACAAAGAAAAGAATGACAAAGCCGATGGCTGTTACAACGTGAAATCCGCGTGCGAACCACAATGCTTTATGCAAGCCGAACCGGGATGGAATCGAATACAGCTTTTCTGTTGCATCAAACTTCTCATCCTGGCAAGCGTAGACAATATCAAATCCCGCTGTCCAGAACGCAAGCGCGATATAAAACACAATGGCCTTCCAGTCGATTTGACCGGTTACCGCAACCCATCCCCCAAGTGGAGCCAATGCTGTTGTAAGCCCGAGCACCAGATGACAAAGCCAAGTAAACCGTTTGGTGTATGAATAAATAATAAGCATAAAAATAGCAATAGGCAGCAAACGGAAAGCAAATGGATCCAGCATGTAAGTGGCCCAGAAAAACACCGCGAAAGACAGAATAATGAATAAGATAACTTCCAGCGGCTTCAGCAGCCCTGCCGGAATGGCGCGATTTACGGTGCGGGGGTTCTTGGCATCGATATGCTGGTCCGTGAGCCGATTCAATCCGAACGCAGCGCTGCGTGCACCGAACATGGCAAGAAAGATCCAGCCGATATCTCCCCAGGATGGTAATTGGTCAAACACAACGGCCGATCCTAGAATCGCCCCCATAAAAGCGAAAGGCAGAGCAAACAGTGTATGCTCCACTTTAATCATTTCAAGATAAGTTCCTATTTTCTTAAACATCCAGATTCTCCTTGATCCCAATATGTAAGGCTGCTATGCCACCAGTCAAGGGATAGGCCTGAACCTGTTGAAGTCCGGTCTGACGGAAAGCTTCGGCAAGCTCCTCTCGTCCTGGGAACAAAGCCAGCGATTCCGGCAGCCACTTATACTGCTCGTAACGCTTGGCTACCAGTTTCCCCATCCGAGGCAGCACTTGTTGAAAGTAGAAATAATAAATGCCTTTGAACGGCTGCCAAGTCGGCTTGGACAATTCCAAACATACAACCATCCCGCCAGGCTTAACCACGCGTTTCATCTCATGCAGAACCTGCATGTAATCCGGCACATTGCGAAGACCGAAACCGATTGTCGCGTAATCGAACTGATTGTCTTCGAACGGCAGGCTCATGGCGTTTCCCTGAACCAGGTCTATCTGTTGGTCCAGCCCCTGCTTGGCAACCTTCCCCCGGCCGACATTCAGCATCCCCTCACTGAAATCGAGTCCGACTATGTGTCCTGATTCACTTGCCTGGGCCATACTGATCGTCCAGTCACAAGTACCACAGCATAAATCGATAGCTGTATCGCCTTGGCGCATGTTCATCTTTTTCATCGTAAACTTGCGCCAGGCTTTATGTCTTCGAAAGCTCAGAATATCATTCATAATATCATACTTTCCCGAAATGCTTTCAAAGACGGAGTGGACGTATTGCTCTTTCGGATTTTTGCCATCATGCTTATTCATGTCTAACTTCGTTGTTTGATTATCCACAGCATCCCCCTACCCTTCACTTACGACGGACCTATACGTGCTGAGCCGTTTCAGGAACGGGTCCAGCATACCGGCGTACGGGCTCTCTCCTACACGGCTTGCCAGCAGCAGCTGTACGGCATTAACGGATTCGCGCAGCTTGTCCAGCAGCTTCTCCGAAACCTTGTGCTTCAGGATCAGCTTCCTCCAGTCCTTCATATCCGTCTTCTTGCCAACCAGCATTCTCCGTTCCTCGTCGCTCCCCGATTCGATCAGATGCCAGTACACGTAACCGCATCTGCCAATTTCAGGCGTCGCACAGCGTTCCATCTCCCGCACAAGTGTTTCACATTCCGTAAATTCTTTGAGCAGCTTCTCCCATGTTTCTTGTACGGACTTCTCAAGCAGCGGAGTAAAAGAAAGAAACAGCTGCATATTCAGCTGTACCGTTAGCCGTAGATATTCTTCAGAAGGCAGCAGCGTTTTTTTCATTTTGCCGTACAATCTCATCTTCAACACGTTCACATCGCTAACAGCCTTGCTAAGAAGCGAGATGACAGCAATTTCGCCCTTTAAGGCAAGGAGTTGATAAAAACGACTGCTGAAGTAATCCCCTGCAAGCACTTTTAACTGCCGGGATCGCATCATCGCCTCTCCTTGATTGCCCTCCGTAACGTCGATGCTCTCATGCGTATCGAGTCCCACTTGAACCAGTGAGGTAACCAGTGCGTACAATTCTTCATGACCGGCAAGATTTCGTCCCGAATCCTTTAAAAATATGTATAGCAAATGAACACGGGCATCCGGAAAATTCGGAAGTTCCGTGTGGTTTTGAATCATATCATAATTTAAATATTTCTCTGCCAGTTCTGGTACGCGATACGATTTCATTCTCAGCCTCCGTGCACTTGATGTTCTTTTGTCCAATTGAGCCCACAATCCAATCTATTATAACACATGTTCAAGACACGTACATGCCCTGTCACTTACTATTTTACCCCTATCATGGGCTGCTGAACTGCTTTAGCCAAAGATTCGTAAACGTTAGGTTAAGAGCGGCAGCAATAGATGGCGGAACATCGCCGTTCTCAAGTTGGGTTAGAGCTTCTGCATAGCGCGAGTTCCAGGTATCCTTGCTCATATTCGAAGCCAGCAGCATATACCGCTTCCCTCCCCAACGATCGATGGCTACTACTCTTAGATACAACTGCTGCACATTATCCGTTCCTTCGAACGTAAAGGACATAATGCTGGCGATATCCTCATAAACCTCGGCGGCCGTCTCCGCGGGGTCGCTCAATTTGATATCCAGCGTCAACGCGCCTTCATCATAATCTGCCCGGCTTATTTTTAGATGAAGAGGAAGATTCTTTAGGGAGTCCACTAATCCGGCATCGCTTAATTCGCGGCTGTGATAGGGTATCGCCGCTGTCACAGCGCCGACCTTATAACGGGCTTGTGATTGAAGCCCCATTAACAGTGCGAGTATGATGAATGCAATCGCCGCGGGCAGGAGTACGGCTCGTACAGATTGCCAGTGCTTCATATCCTAAACCTCCTCTATTCCTAGTTTCTTCCGGTCCTCATTAGTCCATACCTCATTGTATAAAGAAAAAAAGCAGGCTATGCCTGCTTCAGGTAAAACGAACCGTATTCGGTTTAGAAAAAGGGTCGAGAAGTCCATACCACTGCTACCCCCAGCGCGGCGATCCGCGCCAGATTCATGAGCACGAAATTTTGCACCGCAATCACAAATGTCTTCTCTTTGGATGGATGGGCGGTGAAAACGGCGCTTTTTTTATAAATCGGGACAAGGGTGACAAACACCAGAAGCACTAACACGGGATGCACTTTCATCAGGAGAAGAGCCGCCAGGTCCAGATAAGCAAGGCAATACAGAATTCGGAACAGCTTTAGAGAAGGTCTGAATCCTATATATACCGGCAGCGTATACCGCTTGTTCTCCATATCCTCATCCATGTCGCAGATGTTGTTGGCCAACATGATGTTGGCAATCCCAAGTATGGCCGGCAGTGATACCACCAGCAGCAGCAGTACCTCAGGAAGGTTCACCTGAAGGGACAGAACGCTGCCGTGCAGGTCCAAAACCGCCAGATGGTTGCCCTCCGCATGGATCCAAGCCGAAATAAATATAATGACAAATCCCATAAACAATCCGGAGAACAGCTCGCCTAGCGGCATCCGCGAGATCGGAATCGGTCCGAACGAATATAATATCCCTACGGCAAAAGACAATCCCCCGAGCAGCAGGATCAACCAGCCCGTAGACAGGAATAGTGCGATCCCCGCACCAATGGCTGTCAAGAGCAGCAAGATGATGACGGACACCACCGCAGGCTCCTTAAGATTATATCGTACAATGGCATTGTGCTCCTCGTAACCGAAGCCGTTCTTTTTAATCGCTTTTTTATAATCGTAATAGTTATTGATTGCCGTCGTTGCCATATCAAACGACAGCAATGATGCAAGCATCAGGGCAAAATGATACCCATCGAACTGCTGAAAACGAAACAGTGCATACAAAGTTCCGAACAGAAACGGAATCATGCTGGCTACCTTTGTCTGAATTTCCACCAGTTTAAAAAAAGCTCGGATTCCCATGACCATCATCCTTTATCCAATTGATCTGATTTCAGATTAAAGGATTTCATGGCCGCGGTCTGTTGGAATTGTACTTGACAAACGCGTTGCAAAAGTGACGAATGTTACTTTTAGAGTAAAATCAAATTTATTCCGAAATGTCCTGATCCTTGCGCCTGCGGCTCCAAGGCGTACCCAGCAGCGGCAGCGCCCAACGGTCCAGACCATACCAGCCCGCCACTTTCCAGGCCATTACCAGCCATGTGGCCAATATAAAGAATAACGGATTGGAGCTTACCGTGCCCGCGAATAAAAAGCTGGCATTCATTAATCCGCCGAAAAACGCGGCAATGCCCGTCAGCAGACCCAAAATCAGCCCGAGTCCGACCAACACCTCACCGAAGGACACCATATACGAAAACAGCTTGGCGTTGGGAAGCACAAACCCTTCGAGAAAAGAAGCATACCATCCGGTGACGTCCTTCCCCTCTTCCGCCTTAGCCAGCGCTCCCCCGACAAACCCCTGAATGGCCGCGCCGGCTTCGCTTCCCGTCCAGGCTTCCGCCGTCAGCTTTTTCAGCCCCGACGTTAACCAAGAATAACCGAGATACAGCCTCACGAGCAGCCAAATCCAGCCGGAGCGAGTACTGCTGAACAGAAACAGGGATACCGGATTTTCAGGGACCACCACATATTGTCCCTCTCTAAATTGCTTTGCCATGATTTCTTTAAACATCCTTTCGTATTTTTATTCATTCCGCTAGTATATACAACGTTCGCGAATCCAACAAGGGTCATTTAACAATTGATTAACACACAATCTATCCACGGAAACATCAAACATAAAAAAGCCCCACCAATTTGGTGGGGCTTAGCCAAAATGATAAGTCTAATCAGTTGCCGGACTCAATCTTCCCGTGTTTGGTCATGACCTCAGCTTTGCCGCGGATTTTGACCGCAGATGTATGATCCGTGAACTGGGCGATGATGACCTCGCCTTTGTCCAGCTTCTCGGTATGATGAAACCGGGTATCCTGACCGCGGGTAAGGCCAATCACCTGCACGCCATGGTCCAGCGCTTTAACGATAAAATAATCCCCGTTTTGAACGTTCTCCATTGTTCAGACCTCCTCACCGTAAGCTAAAAGAAAAGGCCGTGAACGAATTCACGACCTGTGCTCTTAGGTAATATGTAGAAATCTTTATTTGATTCCGTCTTTGAGCGCTTTACCAGGTTTAAATGCAGGAATTTTGCTCGCAGGGATTTCGATTTCTTCACCTGTTTGCGGGTTGCGGCCTTTCCGTGCGGAACGCTCGCGAACCTCGAAGTTGCCAAAGCCGACCAGCTGTACCTTGTCTCCACTTTGCAAAGCTTCGGAGATTGCATCGAAAACGGCATCAACCGCTTTAGTTGCATCCTTCTTGGAAAGCTCAGTAGATTCAGCTACTTGTGTAATCAGATCCGATTTATTCATTCTTTCACCTCCCTAACAAGGAATGTGCTCCACTTGCTATTCACTGTTTCCGTTTTACCGCAAATTATACGTGCAATCGGGTATTTTACCCCTATCTCGCGTTTAGAATGCATGACGCGGAACAAATTTATAGTAATACAGCCACCTCATAATTTCAAGCGTTTTGCTCTGCCCAACCAAAGAAAACACGAAAAACAGCCGCTAATCGGGACTTTAGACCCGTTAGCGACTGCGTATTCAACACCTGATCGATACTCACTTAAAGAATGATCGCGATCAAACCGCCGGAACCTTCGTTGATGATCCGACCTAAAGTTTCTTGCAATTTATATCTCGCATTATCAGGCATCATCGCGATTTTGCCTTGAATGCCTTCACGGACGATCGAGTGCAGCGAGCGTCCGAATATATCGGATTCCCAAATCTTGATCGGATCGTTCTCGAAATCCTGCATCAGATAGCGCACAAGCTCTTCGCTCTGCTTCTCTGTGCCGATAATCGGCGAGAACTCGGATTCCACATCGACTCGAATCATATGGATGGAAGGCGCGGTCGCTTTCAATCTTACCCCGAAACGAGTGCCTTGACGGATAAGCTCAGGCTCATCCAGCGCCATCTCAGCCAGGGAAGGAGCAGCGATACCGTAACCTGTCGTTTTAACCATTTCAAGCGCTTCAGCGAAGCGGTCGTATTCCCGTTTGGCATGGGAGAACTCCTGCATCAGCTGCAGTAAATGATCTTTACCGCGAATCTCGACACCCACAACCTCCATCAAGATCCGGTCATACAGTTCGTCAGGTGCGAAGAGATCGATCTCGGCAACGCCCTGACCCATATTCATGCCGCTAAGTCCAGCATGGTTGATGAAGTCATACTCCATGAACTGGCTGACCACCCGATCCACGTCACGCAGACGACGGATATCCTTCACGGTATCTCTGACCGAGTTCTCATAGTTGCTGCGCAGCCAGTGGTTCTCGTTAAGCACCATAACCCAGCTAGGCAGATTGACGTTCACTTCATGCACTGGGAATTCATACAATACTTCACGAAGAACACCGGTTACATCATCTTCGGTCATCGTAGCTGCACTTAGTGTCATTACCGGAATGTCGTATTTCTCAGCCAGCTCATTGCGCAGCTGAAGCGCTTCTTCACTGCGTGGTCGTGTCGAGTTTATGACCACCACGAATGGCTTGCCGACCTCCTTCAGTTCCTCGATGACGCGTTCCTCAGCGTCAACATAAGAGCTTCGCGGAATTTCCGCAATGCTTCCGTCTGTTGTGACGACAACGCCAAGTGTGGAGTGCTCCTGGATGACTTTGCGGGTTCCGATTTCTGCCGCTTCCTGGAACGGAATCGGCTCTTCGAACCATGGCGTCGAGATCATTCTCGGGCCATTCTCGTCCTCGTAGCCCTTAGCGCCTTCAACGGCATAGCCTACACAATCCACCAATCTTACGTTAACCTCAAGACCTTCCGTAACTTTGATTTGTACCGCGTTGTTTGGCACAAATTTCGGCTCGGTTGTCATGATTGTTTTCCCTGCAGCACTTTGAGGCAGCTCATCGACAGCTCTTACTCGATCCGCCTCGTTCGTAATGTTCGGGAGAACAACCGTCTCCATAAACCGCTTGATGAAGGTTGATTTTCCCGTACGGACGGCACCGACAACACCTAAGTAAATGTCCCCTCCGGTCCGTTCGGCAATGTCCTTAAAAATGTCCACTTTTTCCAAAAGAGATCCCCTCCTCAAATTACTCCGAAGGAAAAATGCTTTAAGAGCATCCGCTTCGTGTTCCACTCATAGCCAAAGCCATTGCAACAGATGAGCAGCCTTTACAATGTCGCCAGCATCCCGCCGCCGGTATTCCATGAGTTTTGATGGAAACGGCAAAGCGGCGTAACTCGTACATGCATTTGGACTAGTAACATCTTATGTACCGGGTTCAAAAATATGACGGTTGCCCCTTAAAGTCCGTCCAGTTTTTTTTAAGATATCGAACAGGCCCAAACCAACTAGACACCGTCATCGAATACCGTAAAGAAAACTACCGCTGGGGCGCGGTTTATCTTCATGCTGTGCGCCTTCAGACGTTTTCGTATGCCTCATGATGTGGGCAACCGGCTCTTGCCCGCACTACTCTTTCAGATTATGAATATGCGCGCACTTTAATAGATATTCCAAAGAGATTCAACCATTTTCAAAAAAGTCTATCGAAGAAGGGTCTCAAGGATAAAATGTAGGCTGCATTATGGCTTCCGCATACTCATTCCTCTACTGATATGGGTCACCATGCAGACTCAACAAAAATACCCGCCGACAACGGCGGGTATAGGTTTAGGATAGCGGCTGAGCAACGGGCTGCCCATCCTTCCATGTATAAGGTACGGATTTTACAGGGACATAATAGGATTCCTGCTCCAGGAACACCCGTAAATCCTCTCCTTCTTGAGGGTCGGAATCGTTCTTCTGGATCGCCTGCATAATATCAAAGGCATAATCGGCGTACACCGTTCCCTCTTCATCCATCATAAAGGCCAACTCCTGACCCGAGTATACACTCATCAATGTAATGGATTTGGCATCGGTCTTGGACAGGTCCACTGCCGTATACCCCGGGTAGAGGGCTTCTCCTGCAGGGAGAGCGTTGTCATGCGCCATTTTGTACAAATTCACGGCTCTCTGAACGTCATTCACCTTCTGGGCCGTGGTTAAGTCCATCACCTTCACGGTTGGCTCGGTTTCCTCATTAATAATGAGAAAATATCCGCTGCCGCCCTTCTCAAATGCCGTATCCGGAATTTGGTCGATGTATCCCCGGTTCTTCAGCTGATCCATATCCACCCGGTATTTCTCATACCGCGGAATTTCCGGACCCGCTGTAATTATCGGCAAGATTCCCTGTTCTTTATAAAAGTCATCTACAGCCGATTGTATCCGTTTGACACTTTCCCTATACGAAACCTTGTTCTCCTGCAATTTCTCGTCAGGATAAAGACATCCTGTCAGTAACATCGGAAACAGCACCAGGATTAAGACTGCAGACGTCCGCTTCGAACGGCCCGCCGCTTGGGTCATCCAAGTGATCATACTCAACTAACATCATCCTCGCTTTAAATAAAGTCATCGGACTCCCGGTTTCTCGCAGCTTCCAGCTGTTTGCGTATCGCAGCTTTGAGCGGATCCTCGGGAATCATTACCTTAATGTGATTCGTAATTCTCGTCTGGCAGGATAGCCGGTAGCCTTGTTCAATCATCGATGTCCCCAGCTTCCTGATTTCCTTGGGCTCAGGCGCAGAGCAATGATCGCGCTCCTCGCTCGGAACGATGATCTTGCACATCAAACAACCGGCTTTGCCTCCGCAACGGGTAGGAATACGCACACCCGCCCGACGCGAGGCATCCAGAACATTCGTGTGCGGACGAACCTTGACCTTTTTCTGATCCGGCTGAAATAATACCTCGTAGTCCAACGGTAACGCGCTCCTTTTCTTATGTACACATTCTGCTATGCTCCCTGGCCATTTTTCACAGCACTTCGGTTACAATCCAGTTAATCGGTTCAAAACCATTCGATGCTCCCCATGCAGATGGTTCCGGCTTAACAACTGCTGCAGAAGCGGCATATGATGGTCCATGTCCCGCGAGATCGCTTCCGCAATGGCGACGTATCGATCCGGCCTGTCTCGAAGCACATTAAACACCAGTTCATGGGATAACGGCATCAGGCGCACCGTGACGTCCTGTATATGACTCTCTAGTGCTGCAGGATACAGCAATTGATCGATCTCAACGCAGTAGGAGGACCCGTTTGAATTCACTTCAAATCCGCCTACCAGTTCAATCGGAACTTTCTCTATTTCATAGTGGCTCAGTATCGAGGAATATATCCCTTCTTGGTCTAAGTGGGGAGCATCCACGGCCATAGAAGCCAGCGACTCATGCAAAGGCTGTACACCCCCTGCATCGGTATAGATATCGATATCTCTCGGCGGCTTGTCCAATGTTACATCCTGAAGAAGCAAGCTGCAGCTTCCACCTAGCAGCCAAGCAATAGGCGCCTGATTCATCTTATGAATGGCGGTAGCTAACACATTCTCCAATTCCGGCAGATCATTCAGCGTCATGCTGCACCCCTTTACCGTATCGTCCAGATCGGCTTCCTCGTTATATGATGGAGGCCAGTCCAATAATAAAACCGAAAATCATCATCATAAAGGCTACGAACGACAGTGCCCCGCGCAGAAAACCCTTGGTCTTGCTTCGCGCAAGCGTAACCACGATGACCGATAGTGCCATAATCAATAATGCGACTAGGGACAGCCACATCTTTTGCATTGGATCCATGTCACGAAACTCTCCAATCTCTCATCAATTTCAACCTATTATATCACGAAAATGATAGCGCCTCACCTCAGGTATGTCGAAAAAAAGAACAAAAGCCGCTATCCCATCAGGAGCGTCTTTTGTTCAACATTATCATCGTATCTTATTTGTTCATCATCATTTTCATCAAGGCTTCCATATTGCTCGGATTCATGCCACTCTTCTTCACCGCACCGACAATCTCCTGGATCGTGTCCTCACTAACAGGTATGTTCGCCATCGAAGATACCTGCTTGATCAGCTGGCGGAGCTGGGCTTCATTTTGCATTGTAGACGGCTTAACCGTACTAGCCAGCTTATTGACAGCCCCTGAAGAAATTTTCTTGCCGCTTTTCTTGTTAATCGCATTCAGTACATCCTTGTGAAAGCTTTTGCTCATATCCACCCCTCCTCCGACATCCTCACATCAATATATGAGTCAATCATCGGAATGGTGAATAAGCTAAGTGTGCCATTGCTCCCAAGTTTCAAGCGGCATCAATTCCATCTCGGTCTTGGGGTCCCTGCCCATCAAGGCTTCAACGGCAATGCGGGGATTGCGGTCTTTAAACAACACATGGTACAGCTGATCGGCAATCGGCATCTGTACGCCGTATTTCTCGGAGATGGCATGTGCGGCTTGGGTCGTTCGAATGCCTTCCACAACCATTCCCATGGAACCCAGAACCTCGTCTAACTTCTTACCCTGACCCAGCATCGAGCCAGCTCGCCAATTTCGGCTATGCTGACTGGTGGCGGTAACCACGAGGTCACCGATCCCGGCCAGCCCGGCAAATGTCAGCGGATTCGCCCCCATTTCCATGCCGATTCGCAAAATTTCTGCCAAACCTCTCGTAATAAGCGCTGCCTTGGCATTATCACCGAAGCCCAGTCCGTCGGACATCCCGGCGCCCAAAGCTATGATATTCTTCAAGGCCCCGGCCAACTCAACACCAATCATATCCCGATTCGTGTACACTCTGAAATATGTGTTCATAAACAAATCCTGAGCGGCTACAGCCGCCTCGGCATCCAAAGACGCCACAACGACCGTTGTCGGGCAGCGTCTGACCACTTCCTCCGCATGGCTGGGTCCTGATAATACTACTACGCGGCCTTCCTCACAGCCAAGCTCCTCGGATATGACGGTGGACATCCGCTTCAAGGATTCAATTTCAAATCCTTTGGTCGCATGAATCACCAGCATGTCCTCGGTCCAAAACTGCTTCAACTGCCCCGACACTTCCCGCATCGCGGACGAAGGTGCAACGATAACCACAGCAGCAGCCGACGAGACAGCCTCTTTCATATCGGTTGTAGCGCGGATATTCGGTGATAACTCCACCCCGGGTAAATAACGGTTGTTGGTATGGGACTCGTTGATTTCACGAGTCTGTTCCTCTGTTCTTGTCCAGACGACAACATCCAGATTATTAGAAGCGAGAACACTTGCCAAAGCGGTTCCCCAACTGCCTGCCACCAGAACAGCGACTTTGTCAGACAACGCGCTTCCCTCCTTTGCCCTTTCCTTTTCCAGAACCCAGCTTGTTTTCACGCCCCTGCACAAGCTTCACGATGTTCGAGCGATGCCGCCAGAAGGCGAATACACATATGATGAAGCTCGTCCAAAAGATTGGCCACGAATAATCCGCGATCAATAGAAAAACAGGGGTAAGCACTACAAAAATAAGGGAACCCAAAGATACATAACGGGTAAAAACAATGGATAGAATTGCGATAATGCCTGCTATAACCGCTGGTATAAAGCAAAGCGTAGCAAGCACCCCAATGGCGGTTGCAATCCCTTTGCCGCCTCGAAAGCGGAAGTATAGAGGCCAATTATGACCGATAATGGCCGCAATACCGCACAATCCCGGCAGCCATGCATTGTCCCCCCCAAGCCATCGTCCGATCCAAACCGCAGCGATGCCCTTAATTACATCCAAGACCAATACAAGTATCGCAGGTCCCTTTCCCAGGACGCGAAGGGTATTGGTTGCCCCAGCGTTGCCGCTGCCATGCTGACGAATGTCAATCCCTTTCAGGATTTTGGCAAACAGTACGCTAAAGCTTACCGAACCGAGTAAATAACACACTACTATCGCTACGATCTCCAAAATCAAGCTATTCTCCCCTAACTCTCATCAGACTTTCTTCGAGTAAATATCCTGATGGGTGTACCTTCAAAGTCAAACGCGGCCCGAATCTTGTTCTCAAGGTAACGCTCATATGAGAAGTGCATCAATTCAGGATCGTTGACGAATACGACCATGGTCGGCGGCTTAACCGCAACCTGTGTTGAGTAGTTAATACGCAATCTTCTTCCCTTATCCGTTGGAGGCGGATTGATGGCAATCGCATCGGATATGACATCGTTAAGGAGGTGTGTCTGTATGCGAAGTGAATGCTGATCGGCCACATGCTTAACGACAGGGAGCAGCTTTTGCAAGCGCTGCTTCGTTTTGGCCGACAAGAACACAACCGGCGCGTAGGTCATGAACAAGAAATGATCCCGAATCTTTTTCTCGAACTGCTGCATCGTTTTGTCCTCTTTCTCGACCAAATCCCATTTGTTCACAACGAACAACGATGCTTTACCGGCCTCATAGGCGTAACCGGCAATATGCTTGTCCTGTTCGATGATGCCTTCTTCCCCGTTTATGAGGACGAGAACAACATCCGCACGCTCGATGGCGCGCATGGCACGCATGACGCTGTATTTCTCTGTGGTCTCATAGACTTTCCCGCGTTTGCGCATGCCTGCCGTATCGATGAGCACATACCGCTGCCCATCCTTCTCGAACGGCGTGTCGATCGCATCGCGTGTAGTGCCGGCAACGTCACTGACAATGACACGCTCTTCTCCCAAAATGGCATTAACTAGGGAGGACTTGCCCACATTCGGTCTGCCAATCAGGGCAACTCGAATAACATCCTCGTCATATCCATCGTCTTCCAGCTCAGGCAGATTCTCAACTACAACGTCCAGCAGGTCGCCAATCCCTGTGCCGTGACTGCCCGATATTCCGACAGGATCGCCAAATCCGAGGGAATAGAACTCATAGATATCATCAACGCGCTTCAAATTATCCACTTTGTTTACACTTAGAATGACAGGTTTACCTGAACGGAACAGAATCTGTGCAACTTCCTCGTCCGATTGGGTAACCCCTGCCTTAGCATCGCACATAAATACGATGACGTCTGCTTCTTCAATTGCAAGCTCGGCCTGCATGCGTATGGATTTCAATATCATGTCATCGCCATCAATTTCAATACCGCCGGTATCAATGACACTGAACGCTTTACCATTCCATTCGGCACTACCGTAAATCCGGTCACGGGTAATACCCGGTTTATCTTCAACGATGGCTAATCTGTCGCCAATCAATCGGTTAAATATAGTCGATTTACCGACGTTAGGCCGTCCAACGATAGCCACTACGGGTCTTGCCATAGTCACTCCTCCTGTCAATTCTTACGATTATCATCATAGCAAAAAACGTTACAATTGGCTAACCTTTCATCTTTATTTCTATTATGCTCTTCCCCATGTTACAACATCCGCAAACGTTCGTCCCCTAAAAAAACAAATGGCGAACCCAGATTTCTGGGTTCGCCGACTTCGTTATGATAGGTCAATAGACCGAACAAAACTGTTCCCGGGCTTACTTGAATTTGCTCAGCTTATCGCCGAAACGCTCTCCAAGCGTAACGCTCATGCCTTGATTGTTCAAAGAAACGTTCGGATTGTCTTTCAGGTCGATTTTAGGACCTTTGGACGGTTTTTCAGCTCGAGGAGCTTGAGCTGGTGCTTCTTCCGTTTCTTTGATGCTCAGGCTGATACGTTGCTCAGAAGTGTTGATATCAAGCACTTTAACCTGAACTTCTTGGCCTTCTTTCAATACTTCTTGCGGTGTACCGATATGCTTGTGAGAGATTTGGGAGATATGAACCAAACCTTCAACACCTGGTGCCAGTTCAACGAAAGCTCCGAAATTAACCAAACGTTTAACAACGCCAGTTACGATGTCGCCAGTGTTGAATTGCTCGCCAGCTGTTTCCCAAGGACCTGGAGCCGCTGCTTTGATACTGAGGCTGATTTTTCCTTTTTCAGGATCCACTTTCAGTACCTTCACACGCACTTGATCGCCTTCGGACAATACATCAGCAGGCTTGTCGACGTGGCTCCAAGCGATCTCGGATACGTGAACCAATCCGTCTACGCCGCCAACATCAACAAATGCGCCGAATTGCGTAAGGCGTTGTACTGTACCTTCCAGCACTTGGCCATCTTGAAGCTCGGACATCACTTTTTGTTTGTTAGCTTCGAACTCTTCTTCCAGAACATCCTTCTGGGAAAGAATCACTTTGTTGTTCTCGCGGTCCAATTCCTTCACTTTCACGCGAAGCGTGCGGCCTTTGTAGTCGCTGAAGTCTTCAACAAAATGACGCTCTACCATGGATGCAGGAATAAATCCGCGTGCACCAACATCAGCTACGAGTCCGCCTTTAACCACGTCAGCCACCGTTACTTCGAATACGTCCTGATCCGCAAAATGCTTCTCAAGCTCTTCCCATGAATTCTCGGTGTCGATCGCGCGCTTGGAAAGAACCAGGCTTTCCTTATCGTCGTTAATGCTAACGACTTTGCACTCTACCTCTTGGCCAACCTGAACCGCATCAGATGCGTTATCAAGTTGTACAGAAGACAGTTCGCGAACAGGAATTACGCCGTCATATTTATATCCAATGCTTACATAAGCTTGGTTGTCCTCCAGTTTGACGATCGTCCCTTTCACGGTGTCCCCTTTTTTCAAGGATACGATTTGGTCCAGCTGCTCTTGGTTTTCAGCAGCCTCTTGATTTCTTGTTTCTTCCGACATGTCAAATAACCTCCTCAATTCAAACCCCATTTATTTAAACTCGCATTGGCGAAGTTCAAAACATAATTGCTGTAGTATCTTTCCAATCTTCCCATGCTTTTTATGCATGAAGCGAATAAATCAGTTCATGGTTGGTTTGCCGCTTGCGCGCATTTCGTGAATCTTGGCCATGATCAACTCGGTTGCCGCATCCAGAGCTTCCGGTGACTTGTCACCTTCAAACTGAGATAGATCCACAGGTGCACCATAGATGATCTTCACTTTGCGAAAAAGCTTGTAATCTCCAATGATAGCAGCCGGTATGACCGTCGCCCCGCTGCGGAGAGCGAAGCTTGCCGCACCCCGTTTGGCCGCCGTTGAATCGGAATTACGCGTCCCCTCAGGGAAAATGCCCATGATCTCACCCGTGCGCAATATCGTGAGCGCGGTTTTGATCGAATCTTTACTTACTCCGCCGCGCTTGACCGGAAATGCTCCAAGCTGACGAACCAGCCATCCGAACACCGGGATGTTGAACAGTTCCGCTTTGGCCATGAACTTAACCTGGCGCTTGACGTGAATGCCGACAGATATCGGATCTCGAATGCTAATATGATTGCTGCAGATTAGCACGCCGCCTTCTGAAGGTATGTTATGTACGCCGACAGATTCGAATCTGTAGAGAATAGCGAACAAACCGCGGACCACCGCTCTGCAAAAAATATAAATCATGCCCATTTCTCCCCATCCCACTTAAGTTTCGCAATATGAAAGAATTGCTTCCACAACCTGGTTGATATCCATATGTGTCGTATCCAGTATGACGGCATCCTCTGCGCATCGGAGCGGCGACACTTCACGTTCCTGGTCAAGCCTGTCACGTTCTGCGATATCTCTTTCCAGTTGTTCCAGCGATATACCTTCATCACTCAACTCATTGAAGCGGCGGAGAGCACGTTCCTTGACACTGGCCGTCATGAAAATTTTCACCTCGGCATCCGGCAAAACCGTTGTGCCGATGTCACGTCCATCCATGACAACGCCCTTGTCTTGTGCCATTTGCTGCTGTAAACGGACAAGCTTTATCCGCAAACCCTCGATTCGTGCATATTGGGATACCACTGCACTAACCTGATGTGAACGAATATATGGTGTGACGTCTTCCCCGTTCAGCCAGACCATTTGACCATGTTCATGCGGTTTTAATTCAATCACCATGTTTTGTGCATGTTGAAGCACTTTTTCGGGATTTTCTGGAGAAATCCCTTGGTTCAGCATGAACCAGGTGACTGCCCTGTACATGGCTCCGGTATCCACGTAGATGTAATGCAGCCTGCTGGCTACCATACGCGCTACGGTGCTTTTACCCGCGCCTGCCGGACCGTCGATGGCAATATTAATTCTGTCGCGATAACCTGTCCCCTGCGTAACCAACGGGGCATTCCTCCTCAAACATATACCTCGAAATCGAAAGGGCTTACCATCCGTTACGGACGGGATCACCGTTTCTCTAGTGAAAACTTATAAGAAAGCGCGGATGAAACAAAGGCGCAATCTTATATTTCAAGAAAAAAGCAGGCGCCCGCCTGCGACGTGAAAATTATACCACACTAGCTAGAGTGATGCAAAAGAGAAGGGGTGTTTTCCCCCATCCAATCGTTTACATTTGGCTCGTTAACGGGAACACCCTCCATCTGCTGAATGGGCGAAATATAGGGCCGGCTAGGCTCATAATGTAATAGCAGCTGGGTGATCACCAGGGCAAGTACAAGCCAGATCAGCAGCTTAAGCAGCATGATTCCATATCGGTCATGCAGAGCTTGTCCCTTCTCTTCATGCTTAACTTCCAGTCTTGTTTTTTCAAGCAGACGATCTTGATCGTTTACTACTTCTGACATGGCACACAGCCCCTCCGGGACAATTTTTTCGGATAGTGTGCCACCGGCATGTCCTATTTATGCACTAACGATTGCGAAAATCAAACTGTCTCTCAAAACAATAACGAATCAGCTTCTGGCGCTCCATATCCGCGATCTGACTAAACTTCAGCATCACGATGCGTCGATTGGTAGGCAGCTCCTTCACCCTCACAACCTCGCCTTCAAACGGAACATGCTCCACGGATCCGTTCTTAAACGGGATGAGTATCCAGCATGTCAGTATACTCCCTTCCGCAATCGTGTGATCCGGCTGCAGATAAAAGGATACGCCACCGCCGCCGACATCATCGGTTTTGGCTAAAAACTGGGTGCCGTCTTTGGTCATGACTGCTACCTCGAGCTCGGCTTGCACCCTTAGGAAGCTTCTTCTCTGTACCTTCGTAATTTGATCCTGCTCCGGCTTCTTGATCCGAACCAGACGGATAATATCCTCATGGTGACTCAGGACGTAGGAATTGAAGAAATTCTTAACTCCCCCTTCCGTTAAAAAATAAGCGGACAGCTCGTCCCCGATGTATAGCTTTTTCAGCTTGCCTGTCCCTTCTTGCAGCGGAACCTCCATATACATCGATTCGTCATCCATGTCGGAGATGCGGGATTTATATACAATATTGGCTTCCTTCTCATCCCCCGTATCCAACTGGATATAAAGGATGTCGTTAATCTTTGGATACAATGCGCTCACCCACTAATTCATCATAATCATTATTTTCCATTATATCATGGGATGCCGCGGTCCATAGGACAAAATCTTCAAATTAAGGTCGAATCCTGTCTAATCTTGGGAAACATGGGACTCTCCCCGCTCTTTCAGCTCCTTCATCCAAGCAAAAAGCCGATTCAGGTTATCTCCTGAACCGGCTTCAATCGCGCAATACTTTGATTATCTAATTCCTGCCTGTGCATCCTTGACGACCTCAACCGTTTCCTCAAGGCCGGTATCCGAATTAATGTAAATTCGGTATTGAGACCCGTTGATTCGCCCGCCGAACTCATAACACAGAACATCCTCGGAGCGATCGTTTTTGATTAAGGCCTTACGGTGATAGAGCACTTTGAACTCAGGATTCAAGACCTTCTCCGCTTCGGCAAGACTAAGTTTCGGCTGCGGGATTTCTCGCTTGATTTGATGCTCGTACACAAAGTCGCTGGCCTGGAATCCAATGACATCCCCATTATCCAGAGCCGAACGAACGGTAATTTTTTCAGGGTAAATCAGCACGCCGTCCTCTTCGCGGACAAAGGAGAAGTTGGCCAGGTTGTCATATTGGTCCGCCGAAACAACTGTCATGTCGGAATAGCCTTTTTTTGTCAGGAATTGCTGGGCTTTGTCGATAGCATTTTGAACGGACACTTTCTTCGCACCAACATTCCGCTCATCTGTATAAGAGATCAGCTGTCCGCCTTTTTCGGTAAAGTCCATGCTGAGCATATGACCCTTCGGATGTTGCACCTTCGCCGTATAAGATACCCACTCGGTGCCACTGCCGTTCTTCGTCACTTGTACTTTGGCATTATTACCCACATCGGAGAACTTCAGCGCTTTACGCTTCACATCCGCTTCCGATATCGGCATACCCGCCAATTGCTTCACAGAACGGCGGTCATAAATGCTGCTTACCGATGGTCCCCAGTCAAGCTCAGGGTAGGACTCCACCTTTTTATCGACCGTTTTGAAGCCGTCAATAATGGAGTTGTCCTGAACTTTATTCGTAGCCAGAGCCGTCTCTACATCCATCCAGCGCAAACTGTTTGCGATAACCTTATTCTGCACATGCTGCAAATCCTTCGTAATTTCACCGGAGTTGGCGTACAAGGATTTCAACGTTTTGACTTCACCCTCACTGAGCGGCTCCTTCGTTAAATCGCGTACACCTGTTTTGTAAGCAAAATTCGAAATTCGGGAAAGGAACTCTTCCGTCTTGTTGAAAGGAAGGAGCGTAAGCGGCAGCTGGCTGATCTCATTCTGAGCCTGGCTGGTTAGGCGCCATACATTCATCAAGCCCTTCCGGTGCATCCCTTGGGAGGTAGAACTTACCGCAAGCGTATTGCCGAGCTCGGCATGAATCCTGTCCATATTGTAAGACAAGTCATGGAATGCCCGTTGGTATTGGTTCTCCGCATTAATCAATATGGCGTTTTTCTCTTTATTCTCTTGATAACCCCATACCAGAGCCCCGATCAATAAAATTGTGGCCACAGGAAACAGAATAGCGCTTAATCGTTTGTACATGATGCTTATAGTCTCCTTTCTTCTACTCACTGCCGTTAGTTTGACTAGAAGAAAGAAGTCTTATGCATATCTGTATAATTCCTTCATCCTTTAGAAATCTTCCTCAATATCGAAGTGATCACGATTGTTGCACAGACACTGCTTAAATCCGGTTTCGATCCGGCCCTGTTCCTTTTTTCCCCGCAGCACAAAACGTTCACCGCAATCCTTACAAAGAATTTTCACTTTTACACGCAAAAAAAGACACCTCCCTTTCTATGATTCCCTGGCTGTCAACCGAGGTCTATAGAAAGAAGTGTGCCCTGATTTGTTAAGTGTTAACCTCTTCCTCCCGCTTGATGAAACGAAAAGGAGAACGGTTGTTAGCTCTAGAGATTTTGCCCATGCCGCCATACCATAGCAGCACCATAAGCGGTACGATAAACCATACCCATGTGTGGGTCAGCAGATTCAGAATCAGGTCGTACAGACCATGCCACATCCAAGGCAGGAACAAGGATAGAACGAGAAAGAACCTTCTTCGTTTCCCTTCCGTGAACCTCGCATGTCCCATGTAGTATCCCATGATGACGCCAAACATCGCATGCCCCGAAACGGGCAGCAGGGCTCGCAAGAACATCGGACCAAAGGCTGCCTGGCTGTACCAGGCGTAAAGCAAGTTCTCTACCGTAGCAAATCCCAGCGATATCGCCACTGCATAAAGGATGCCGTCATAAGGCTCGTCAAATTCCGTATGGTTAAAAATAATATGGTACATCACGAACCATTTCAGAAATTCCTCAACGCCCGCCGAAACGAACAATGAGTTGACTACCGGATTGTCGCCAAGCCATAGTATCATTCCCCGCTGCAAAATCATAACCGGGAAAACGATCAGAACCCCTAGCATGAACACCTTGATCACCATGTGCAGGGGCTCTTGATCATACCTATCTTTCAGGTAAAAATACGTGAGCAATGCGAGTCCCGGCGCCAAAGCTGACGCAATTACCGAGAACACCAGCACTAAAATTCCCCTTCCGTTAGTTGCGGGCCTGAAGTCCGGCACGCACGCCCACCTTGATTAATGCTGACGCTGGAAGTGTGTACAGATTACCTCAATCGCTTGCTGAGGCATGACTTTCTTCCCGTATTCCTCCAGCATAGCCTCTGTTACTGAGGAGGATTCACCGAATTCAGCCAGCATCGCAATCACCGCCGGCAGCTTCTCGCTATCCAATTCCTCAGGGTCGAAGTACAAAAACCATCTATCCATATAGTGATAGAGCTTACCCGCTCCGCCTACAAGATCCTTCAACATATGCGATGCTTCAATGAGCACTTCAAAATCTTGAAAAACATAGACGATAGTATCACTTTGATCCAGCGTTACTTCCATTTCATAAATCTCGTCCGGCATATCTTCTTCGGACAAGCCGCCGAAATGATGATCGTATTTCCCTCTCGTCACAATAACCACCATGCCCTGGGCAGGCAGCGCAAACACCTCAACGGCAAGAGGTCCGGTGGCATCAAATCCGAGTTCACTGTATGCCTGATCCATCATCTCCGTAAACAGGTCATAAACTTTCGGTATTTCCTGCCACATCTCTTCCTTCTGGATCCCTCGCTCACTCAGATCGTCAAACGTGAGGAAAATCCGTATCTTATCTTGACTCAAACGCTCTATTTTCATGACAGGATCCTCCTTACGTAAACAAAAGTTTATAACAAATTATGATGTCTGGATTATGACGTGATAAAAATGGTTTTATATAATTGATTTTATCATTTAATAACCACAAATGCACGCAAATATGTAGCTGAAGAAAAAAGAATCATTCACAGGGATTCATGTGGCCGCTCCCCGTGAATGATTCAAAATGGTTCATGCCGTTTACAAACCCGGTATGACGGTGTGGGTCTCTTTTAAAATCTGTTCGACTTCGTTCTTGACATCAGGGTTGTTTCGGATGAAATCCTTGACTTGTTTCAGGTTGGCAGCCTTCGAATGAGTCGATGTCTGTACCCCTGCAGTTCCATTGGAATGAGTGGAATCATGTCGGCCTGAACTGGGAGACACGCTTTCTCGGCTCGAGCCAGAGTACTTCTGGCTCTTAGTGCCCTGAATTTTACTCATCGCGGTATCCGCAAATCGGCCAAGATTCGCATCTTTCATCATCGAGGAGAAAAGTCTGCTGTTATTCCGGGAAATGATTCGGCATGCAACGGCACCGATAATGACACCATATAGAAATGACGAAGTCTTCACACATGATACCTCCTTCTATGATAAACTCGAGATTATTGTTCTCGCACCGCCAGAAACTCATGCTACATAAATACAGGAAAGTGAGATGGAATCATGGTTAAAACACGAACAGTACTTCTGCTGGCTTGCTGCCTTATGCTCAGCGCATGCGGCAACAACGGAATGGATCAAAAGCAAAGCACGGCCACGGAAGTCGGTAATGACAGAGCAGCGCAGCAAAATGAAACCTCTGGAGCAGTGTCCACTCCGAAAGAAGGTACCGAGAAGGCAACCGAAACAGACAAGCCTGAAGCCGAGCCTGACGTGGATAAATCCGCGGACCCATCAGATGGAACCGATAAGAGTCCCGATGCCGAGGCACCGGTTGAACCGAAGTATCATATGAATAAGGTGTATCGCATCGTCCCCAATGATGAGTCCGTCCCCGAAAAAGTAGTGCTGCTCACGTTTGATGACGGCCCAAAGGACGAAACCATGATCAACCAAATGATCGACACGCTGGACAAACATGATGCCAAAGCGATTTTCTTCGTCAATGGATACCGTGCGAAGGCGCATCCAGAGCTGTTGAAACTGATCCATGACCGCGGTCAAATCATTGGGAATCATTCCTGGGATCATATCGACCTGAAAAAAGAAACCAAACAGACAGTGAAGAAACAGATTGGGGATGTGCAGCAAATCGTTAAGGAAGCGACCGGATCGGAACCGAAGTTTTTCCGTCCTCCGTTCGGCTCCGGCGGAGATACTGTAAAGGAAGTTGCCCTGAAGCATGACCTGCTGTTCATGACCTGGTCCAACGGTTCGCTCGATTGGGAAAGCAAAAATAAAAACAAACCCGATGCCGTAGTCAGCAATGTACTGGAACAGCTTCACCCTGGCAGCAACATTCTGATGCATGAGCTTCCGTGGACCGTAGAGGCCCTCGATACCTTACTGACCAAGCTTGAAGCCAAAGGGTATGGCTTCGTGGATCCGCAATTCATCGAACCTAAAATAAGATAATCCGAGAAAACACAAAAACCTTAATTCTGCCGTCACCATCTGACGATCGAATTAAGGTTTTTTGCGTAGTGTAATCACATGATATTCTGCGGGACATTGCAAGCGCAGCGGGATATGCGAAGTGCCGAATCCCCGGCTGATCAGCATCCTGGAAGAATGCTTGGTTTCGCCCGCCTTTCTCGGCAGCGTATACCATCCGGATTTAAACTTCTTGTAGAAACGTGTCAATCGAACGGCTCCTGCAACTGGCAGTACAATCTGCCCCCCATGGGTATGTCCCGCCAGCACGAGATCCCCATGCACCGCATCCTTGTCTTTGACCCATATTGGATCATGCACCAGAATAATGTGATACTGGTCTTCGGCTGCATTTCCCCGAAATCTTGTATACGGGTGCTTCCGGCTTGCCGGCTGCCTTACCCCGCTGAGAACCATAAGCTCGTTACTGCGCTTTAACGTAACGGTCTTGTCATTCAGCAGAGTAACGCCGCTCTCCCGTAATACTTTACGGACGGCGTCCTTGCCTGCATTCAAATCATGATTCCCCAAGACGGCATACACGGGTGCGATACGGACCAGCACCGACATATTATGCCTCATACGCTGAAGGGGCACGCCTCTTTCCGTAATATCTCCACCAAGCAGTACGCAATCCACCGATGATAGATTGGATAATAGCTTTTCTTCTGATAATTGTCTGCGATGTATATCGGTAATGAACAATATCCGAAAACCGTCAAACGAGTGAGGGACACGTTCGGATACCACTTCTTCTTCACGCACCCGATAGCCCCTGGCTTCAGCCCTCATCCAGCCGATAGCGCCTGCACCAAGCGCCGCAGCACCTGCTATCCACATCAACACACTCATAATAACTCCTTTAATAATTCCTTTAATGGAGGCGCTCCGATAAGTCCCCACCACAGAAGACCCACCATTAACAATATGAAAATGACGATCAATGAGTTCACAAACCATTTGCTCATTCTTACGCGATACGAGGAATATGTATTCGTTCGTTTAGGAGCAGACGCTTCTTCCTCTGCTTGACGCTGGCGGGACCGGGTCGATCTGGAACGACTCAATCCATCCCCTGTTCTGCTTCTCTGGTGCTTTTGTTCCACGGAACTTGTGGAGGGTGACGATTTAGATCGACTCGATGTTTCATCTGCTTGTCGCGATTTCGCTGCCGCTCTTTTTTCTGATTGAGCCGTTGACTTGTTCTTGCGGCTTTTTTTTCGGCTCTGATGTCGCTGCATTCTGCTAAGTTCGTTCATGTTACTCTTTCCTCCGAAACCGAATCAACATTCCTGATATGAAATCAATCAGAAAATGGCACAGGATGGGCGCCCAAATGGTACCCGTTTGAATATAAACATAACCCAGACCGTAACTGCTCAAGAAAACCCATCCGGTTGGAAGCCAATGTTTTAAATATCTGACATGAATAAGTGCGAACAAGATACTAGTCCAATATGGTCCGAACGCATGCTGGATGGCTCCTCGAAACAATAACTCCTCACAGATGGATACGATCAGAGCTATAATAAAAATATGCCAAACCGGCCTTTTTCGGAACAACATTTCATTGATTCCGCCATCGTCCATACTATCCTCTGACACAAACCGGGATAATACAAAATCCACGACCAGCATTGCTGCAGCAAGTCCGAGCCCCCAATATACAAACTCGATATCCTTCGGAATGATAAAGAGCCCAAACGGATTCCTCTGCTGAAACAGGATCCAGATCAAACCTGCAATTAGCGTCAATGCTTGGGTAAGATACAGATTAATAAGCAGCAGCCGATCATTTAATTGATGGGCCTCGATTCTTTTTACGCGTATTTTAAATTTTTTCATAGAAGATGGGCCTGTCTTTCATCTTGATTTTTAAAGATATTTTCGTGGACAACCATAGTAATATCAGAATAATTCAATCATAGGCGGGCATATGCATCATAGCAAATTAACGGCATGACATTCAAGGCTAACCCTTGATTCTTCCCCTACTATAAGGCCTATGGACAGAATAAACACCTATTGACACAATGTTAGAGCCATGATACATTATGAAAAAATTAATCTGTGAAAACCGATGATGGAAAAGAGAAGCTGTAACGTCCTCAGAGAGCCGATGGTTGGTGTAAATCGGTGGCGTAAAAGTATTCTTAAGCGTTCCTGAGATATTTCGCTGAAACTTGAAGTAGGCGCAAATCGGATGATATCCGTTACCAATCATGGTCTGAACAGACCGCTTGAGGCTGCCGCATCTTGGCAGCGAATAAGGGTGGCACCACGAATAACTCTCGTCCCTTACTACGGAGGTAGTATGCGGATTGGGAGTTTTTTTATGTTCCTGTCTCTTTGCCACGACACCGCGTCAAACCTGTATAGACCTCTTGCAGCTCTATTGGAATCTTTGGTGTATAACGGAATACGCCCAGCGTAATCCTTATTCAATATTGCAATACCGCAATTTATAGAGGATTTTAAGGAGGAAGAGAAACCATGTTTAAAGTATTGGTATCGGATCCGATCAGTGATTTGGGGATCCAGCAATTAATGGATGCCGCCGATGTGCAGGTAGACAAAAAAACGGGGCTTAATGAAGATGAGCTCACTGCCATTATCGGTGAATATGACGGGCTCCTCGTACGGAGTCAGACACGTGTGACAGAACGCATTATGAATGCAGGAACCAATCTCAAGGTTGTCGGCCGTGCTGGTGTTGGCGTTGACAATATCGATCTTGAAGCCGCTACGAAACGCGGGATCGTTGTTATTAATGCGCCTGACGGTAACACGATTACCACTGCAGAGCATACATTTGCCATGATGATCGCCCTCGCCCGCCACATCCCGCAGGCCTATGCCAAGACGGTAGGCGGATCCTGGGACCGCAAATCCTTCCTCGGCGTTGAGCTGCGCAACAAAACGCTGGGCGTTATGGGAATGGGAAGGATCGGCAGCGAGGTAGCTAAACGCGCCAAGGCTTTCGGCATGAACATCCTTGCCTTCGATCCGTTCTTGACGGAAGAGCGTGCGGACAAACTGGGCGTGACACTCTCCTCGGTAGATAACATTATCCGCAGCGCAGACTTCATTACGGTCCATACTCCGCTTACGCCGGAAACCCGCCATATGATCGCAAGACCGCAATTCGAAGTCATGAAGCGCGGCATGCGCATCGTGAACTGCGCCCGTGGCGGCATTATTGACGAGCGTGCCCTCGTGGAAGCCATCGATGAAGGCATTGTTGCCGGAGCCGCATTTGACGTGTTTGAACATGAGCCGCCTGAAAGCGATCATCCGTTCCTGAACCATCCAAAGGTTATTGTAACCCCGCATTTGGGTGCATCTACTGTTGAGGCTCAGGAGAACGTTGCGATTGATGTATCGGAACAAGTGCTCCATATCCTTCGCAACGAGCCGTTTAAGAATGCGGTCAACTTCCCGCTTGTAGCGGCTAGCGTGATGAACAAGCTGCAGCCATACTTCTCGCTCGGCGAGAAACTGGGCAGTGTAGCTGCTCAGATCACCGCACACGCGGTGAAGGAGATTCACGTTGACTATGCAGGCGAGCTGGCTGAAGTCGATACGCAAGCCCTGACCCGATACATCGTGAAGGGAGTGCTGGAACGCCACCTCGGAAGCGAAGTGAATATTGTAAACTCCATGCATTTGGCGAAGAGCCGTGATCTGCACGTCGTTGTGTCCCAGACACCAAAAACCAAAGACTTTACCAACCTCGTTACCGTTACGCTTAAAACGCAAAACGGTTTGGAGCGAATTGTTGCAGGTACCCTCCTGCTGGGTTACGGCGAACGGATTGTCCGTCTGGATAAATTCCCGGTCGATATTTCTCCGGAAGGTCATCTGATTCTGATTTCCCATAACGACAAACCGGGCCTTATCGGTCGTGTCGGAACGCTGCTCGGCGAGAACGATGTCAACATCGCCTCCATGCAGGTTGGACGTAAAGTCATCGGCGGGGAAGCCATCATGCTTCTGACGGTGGATAAAGACGTTCCTAAGGACGTTCTGATCAAGCTTACCGGGCTGCCGGAACTGAACACCGCGCAGCAAATCGCGCTGGGCTAAATTCAGGCCAATTTAAGATATAAGGGGTTAATCATTGTTCCACGTAGAACAAGATTAACCTCTTAATTTCAACAAAAAAACACGCTCCCTGTGAGCGTGTTTTGTCTTTTGTGGAGACATTCCCTAAGATTCTGCCGATTTTGTTGGAATGATCATCGTAAACACCGTTCCTTCGCCTACTTCACTTGTTGCGTTAATCGTACCATGATGCGCAATCACGATATTTTTCACGATGGCGAGGCCTATGCCGGTTCCCACCGTCTCCCCCCGCACACGCGCTTTATCGGCCTTGTAGAATCGCTCAAAAACAAAAGGCAGATCCTCAGGCGGAATACCGATGCCTTGGTCGCTAATCTTCACCTGGAGAGCCTCTGTGTTCGATACGGTAATCCGATCCGCAATGATTCGAATCTGCTTGCCTGAAGGCGTATGACGAAAAGCGTTGTCCAGCAGATTGGTCAGCACCTGTTCTAGCTTATCTTCATCCGCCGCTTCGAGCAGAAGATTCGAGTGAAGTTTATTAAGCTGAAGATCAATACCACGCTCCTTGGCTCGAACAGTAAACTTCCGATATACCCTTTCACACAATTCACCTGCATCCATCTTCCGCAGGGACAGCTCTGCATGCCCCGCTTCCATACGGGTTAAATCAAGCAGATCCTTCACCAGTCGGCCCATACGAAGCGATTCCTCATGAATTACCTGTATCAATTCTCTGCTCTCTTCCGGTGAAGCTGCCATTCCGTCAAGCAGCGCTTCACTGTAGCCCTGCATCATGGACAGCGGTGTACGGATTTCATGCGACACGTTGGCGATGAAATCCGTACGCATCTTCTCCAGCGTAACTTGCTCGGTAATATCTCTTAACACGACAACGGCGCCGCGGATCACCTCATCCGAATATAAGGGAGCCATATGGGCTGACCATATTCCCTGCTTCACATGCAGGTCAGCGCTTTGGTCTTTTCCTTCGTTCACGGTGGCATAATAAAGCTCACTGAGCGGTTTTGGCATGACATCGGCCGCCCAGCCTCCGCCCTGCAGCTCATCATCCCATTGCAGCCCTTTCCAGGTTTTCATGATTTCCTGCCCTGGCGGGTTCACCAAAATGACCTGACCATGATTATCAAAAGTAATCACCGCGTCACTCATGCTTCTCAGCACACTGGATAGATGCTCCTTCTCATGGTTCAAATTGCGGATATTCGTTTCCAGCTCTGCTGCCATATGGTTGAACGTATTGGCCAGCTCGCCAATCTCATCACTGGTTACCAAATTTAATCGAGTGCCATACTTCCCTTTTCGGATGTCATTGGCTGCCTCAATGAGCTGCTGCATGGGCTGGGTAATCTTCGTTAACAGAAACAACCCGAAAAAGGTGGTCATCGAAAAACCAATAATGGCCACATAAGTAAATAAACGTTTGATGGCATCCGAATTCGCAAACGTGGTATCGATATAGGGGAGCAAAAATAATCCGAGCGTCAGCAGTACGCACGCGACTAAACAGGTTATCGTAATCCACAACTTGCCGACGAGTGATCTCCAGAAACTCACGTTACTTCGGTACCTCCAGCTTGTAGCCTACTCCCCATACGGTCGTAATCATCGCTGCGGATTCTGCGGATACCTTATTTAACTTCTCGCGCAGCCGCTTTACGTGGGTATCGACGGTGCGAAGATCGCCGAAAAATTCATAATTCCAAACGTCCTTAAGCAGTTCTTCGCGCGAGAATACTTTGTCCGGGGACGAGGCTAGGTAGTGCAGAAGCTCATACTCCTTCGGCGTCAAGCTGATTTCATGCCCTCCGGCCGTCACGCGGTGAGCATCATGTTCAATGATCAAATGCGGGAAAACAATGCTGTTGCTTGGGTTCGGTTCCTTGCTCAAATAGGCCGTAGCGGACGAGCGGCGTAAAATCGCTTTAACACGATAGATCACCTCGCGCGGACTGAACGGCTTCACAACATAATCGTCGGCCCCCACTTCAAATCCCTGTACGCGATTGATCTCCTCACCCTTGGCAGTCAGCATGAGAATAGGCGTAGATTTTACCTGACGGAGACGTGTGCACACTTCGACACCATCCATCCCGGGCAGCATCACATCCAGAATAACGAGCCCGTAGTCTTCGGAACTTGCTTTGCGAAGAGCAGTTTCTCCATCCTCCGCCTCTTCGATTTCATACCCTTCCTTCTCCAAATACATTTTTAACAATCGGCGAATTCGTTCTTCATCATCAACAACTAGTATGCGATTTCCGTGCTCTGACATTGGCAGCCAACTCCTTCATTTTTATAGGGAAAATCAGAAGTGGCCCTCTTGATTAAGAAAGGGCCCTTCTGATTGATCATTCACTGCTATTCGATTTACATTAATCGGTTCCCGCATAGGAATGCAGACCCGCGATTATCAAGTTGACGCCGACCAGCGTAAACATGACCACGATAAAGCCGATAACGGACAGCCAGGACGAATATTTACCCTGCCAGCCGCGCGATAGCCGGAGATGAAGGTACACGCTGTAGAACAACCATGTAATAAGCGCCCATACTTCCTTCGGATCCCAGCCCCAGAACCGGCCCCAGGCAATTTCTGCCCAAATCATGGCGAATATGAGACCTCCCAGTGTAAATACCGGGAACCCAATCGCAATGGCTCGATAACTGATTTCATCCAGATCGTCCGGATCCAATCTATTAAGGGCAGGCTGAATGAACTTGGCCAGCGGCTTGCGCAGGATAAGGCGGAGCAATCCGTACAGGATCAACCCCGTGATCAGCGACCATATCACCGTATTCAGCTTACGTCCAGCGTTCACGCCGTGCATCCAGGACGGAGCTTCCATGAGTGGAGATTTCATGCCCAAGAAGGACTGCATGCTCTCCGTTTCGCTTTTATAAGGTGCGACAAGCGGTGGCATGTTATATTCCACTTTTACTATTGTACTATTTTCTGTCTTCGGGTCAACCAAAGTCTGGTTAAATTCAGCCTGATATCCGCTCGCACGGAAGCTGTATACCGACAAAATAAATCCAATCAGGATCACGATGGCAAACATGCAGAGTTCAAGCCAGCGCTGTTCCTTGCGCGCGCCTTTGTCTGTTCCGCTAAAGTTAACGGTACGGAGCAAGTGCATCAGGCCGGCGATAAAACCGACCGCAAAAAATGCATCGCCCAGCGCAGCCAAGGTTACGTGAATCCCCAGCCAATAGGACTGAAGCGAAGGAATCAGCGGCTGCACCTCCTGCGGAAACACAGCAGCATACGCCATGATCAGAATAGCCAGCGGCAGTGCAAACAATCCGAGCAGCGATTTTTTGTAGATAAAATAAAGTACGAGGAAGGCAATCATGATTGCCATCGACAAGAAGGTCATAAACTCATACATGTTGCTGACAGGCACATGTCCAGAGCCCGCCCATCTCGTAAAGAAGTACAGCAGATGTCCGATCAAACCGATCGATGCCGTAACAAATGCAATCTTCCCCCATTTAGCCAAATGGGCTTCCGGGTCCCGCTTGCGGAACCGTCGTCCCATCACGGCAAGTGCATACATGATAAATGCCGCACAATACAAGGTAAAAGCAACGATAAATGCGTTGCCACTAAAATCAATTAGATTCATGCTTAGTCCCCCTGTTATTCTCCAATGACTTTTCATCGACTTCGATATTCATTTGCTTGAGGATCGCGGAGATCTCCTTGCGAAGCCCAAACCAGTTCTTGTTCGTATGTGCGCCAAGGGTCAGCGTTTGGTTATCAATACGCAGCCAGATCCGGCGATGGGTGAAATAAAAGCCCATGATCAGGCCGAGCATACCGATAAAACAACCAATCCAAATGAACGGCATGGCTTTATCCACACGAATATTCAGATAAGTCGTAGATTCCGAAAAGTCCACATCGTCCATGCTCCGTACATCCAGTTGTACGAGCGCTTCCCCACCCGCCAGCTGTGCATTGATCGCTTCCTGATTAAAGCGTTCCTTATCAATCTGTTTAGGGAAGTAGAAGTATTGAATGCCTTCCTTCGGCAGTTCAGGTCCCTTAATCAGAAATAAGAATGCAGGCGCATTCGGGTTAGGTGACAGGTTTACCGGTTTGCCATTATCGCCGAGTCCAAAATCGGTAAAGGATTGTGTAAGCGTTAACGTATATTCTCCCGCCTGATACTCTCTTTGAGGATCGTCGATCGACAATGTGATTTTGCCGTATTCCTTCCCGCTCTTACTGTTAATCAGCACCGGCGAAACCGAACGGAGAATCGGGGTCAGATCATAATCGAATTGATAAGCTTTTAACCCTTTGTAATTAAGAGGATGATTCACCTCGATGTTATGGCGTGTCAATTCCACGAGCTGAGGTTTTTTATCAAAATCGTCGCAATTGGCCTCGCACATATACAGGATCGCCTGGGTTTGGAACTCCTTCGGCAGTACTTTATTCTTGCCTTTGAATTCCTCAGGCATATCGTCCTCGGTGTAGAACTCCACCTTAAAGCCATCGTTCAATAAATAGTAACTGGTGTTCTTGATGTGCACCGGTTCATCTTGAGGGAAAGCCATGTGCTCGTCCATATGCAGTCCGGGAAGATTCCGTCCAAGAACTGCAAGCAGGAAAACAATCAGACCGATATGAAGAACATAGGGGCCCCAGCGGCTGAACCGCTGCTTCTCTGCCAGTAGGGTTCCGCCATCCGTTCGCACTCGGTAACCCTTCTTCTTAATGATTGGCTTCACCCGTTCAACCCAGTCGGCACCGTCTTCATCAACATGCCCTTGGTATACCACCTTCTGGCGGGTAAGGAAGGACATGTGCTTCGGAATCCGCTGTCTGCTGAGCGCTTTGTACAGCGGCAGGACCCGGTCAAGACTGCAAATGACAAGCGATGCGCCGATCATGACAAGCAGCAGCACGAACCACCATGACGTGTATGTATGAGACAGCCCGAGCAAGTAATAAATATGCCCCAGCTGTCCGTACTCCTCTTTGTAATAAACTGAGGGGTCAATATTAAGGAATGTACTTTCCTGCGGAAAGATGGTCCCCAGCGAGGAGCCAATCAGCGTAAGCAATATCAGATATATTGCTACTTTTACCGAAGAAAAGAAATTCCATACCCTATCGATCATACCGGGGTTTACTTTCTGTGATCGACGAGCAACGCCGTCATACCGCATTTCCAGAATCGGCTGGGCCTCCGCTTCCTCGGTCAGCGGCTTCCCGCAAGCCTCGCAGAGGACCGTCCCCGTTGGATTCTGGTGTCCACAATCACACTTCGTGTTCTGGATCAAAGGCTTGGGACCTTGACTCATTTCGCATTCACCAACTGTTCAATTTGTTTATCAAGGGTGTTCAAATCCAGTTCGCCTATACGAATATGGTCAATCTTGCCAGAGGCCGTAACAAAAAAGGTGGTTGGCATGGGCCCAACCCCATAGCTGGCAACAGCATTCCGTTTCGGATCCATCAGTATGGGGAACTTCACGCCGGTTTGAGCAACGAAATTCTCAACGGTCATTTTGTTCTCTCCCACATTAATTCCGATGATCTCAACGCCTTGACTGCTCCATTTCTCCCACTGAGCTTGTAGAGCTGGCATTTCCCGCACGCATGGCGGACAGTAGGTGCCCCAGAAATTAATCACCCTGGCCTTACCCTCGTATTCACTCATGGTATGTACGCCGCCATCCATGCCTAGAAGTTCAAAATCCGCTGCCTTTTGACCCACTTTGGGAACCTCATCAGAGCCGAATACAACGGTTGCAACGGCGTACACTCCGATCAGGATAATGGCAAGCAGAATCACAATCTGTACGCTTTTCTTTGATTTGCCCATAAAGCAGCAGCTTCCTTTCTATGACATTCATCATATCGTATACTACGGGTGTGAACATCCTATGAACAATTATAACGAAATTTGTCATAAACGCCGCTCGCCATTTTGAATATTATGTGTCGGGTTTAACGTTTTCTCTTCGGTTTCCCGCCCGGCTTAGCGGCTTTCGCCATCTGCAAAAGCTGGTTGATTTCATCCGCTGTCAAATGGCGGTACAAGCCCCGTTTTAAATTTTGCAGCAGCAGATCACCGTAAGATATACGCTTCAATCGCGTTACCGGATGGGAAATCGCTTCGAACATCCTTCTCACTTGACGGTTGCGGCCCTCATGAATGGTAATCGATATGACGGATTGTTTATTATCCGGATCCACATCCTTATACTCCACCTCGGCAGGAGACGTCATGCCGTCTTCCAGCATAATCCCTTGGCGAAGCTTGTCCAGTTCGGTGCCATGGGGCACCCCTTTCACGGTAGCCAAATAAGTCTTGGGTACATGATATTTAGGGTGGCTGAGTAGATTGGCAAATTCGCCGTCATTGGTCAGCAGCAGGAGTCCTTCTGTATCATAGTCCAATCGTCCAATCGGATATACCCGCTCTTTAATGCCCTTGAGATAATCCGATACAATTTTTCGGCCTTCGGGATCAGAAGCGCTTGTAATGACTCCCTTCGGCTTATTTAGCATAATGTATACCTTTTTCTCATTCTTTATCGGTTTGCCTGAAACCGTAATGATATCCTGGGCTGGATCGGCCTTCGTGCCGAGTTCGGTAACGGTCTCTCCGTTTACCTGCACCTTGCCTTCAAGAATCAATTCCTCGCACTTGCGGCGGGAAGCGACTCCGGCCTGTGCCATAATTTTCTGTAATCTCTCCATGTTCGTTAGGTCACCTCATTCCTAATGATAACCATCGACAGGATAAATCACAAGCGCGTTCCATGGAAAATGTGCCCCGGGACAGGTGTCGGAGTGAGGAAACAAGTATAACGGGGAAATATCATGGAGTCTGGATAGCTCCAAAATGATTTTGCTGGCGGTAAACAGCTGTGTTTTCTGGTCCAGCGACATGGACTGGTAGCCAATATTGAAGTCGCCCTCAAGGCAGATGTGAATCTGTCCCGGCTGAACCAGCATGGATGAAGAAGAGACCGAGCCGTCCTGATGGATTTTAAAATCCCAGTTCCGCGGTTCCCGCTCGCACACGGTATGATGAATAACAAAACCCTCGAATTCCATTGCATCACCCCTACTACAATTTGTAACTGCAGCAGTATATGACGCGATGGAATCGAGGGTATAGGCATACGTCCTGTTACATAGAAAAAACGCTCCGTCTTACTCAGACAGCCCGCATGTCTTAATTATCCGAACACCAGCAGACATACGGCAATCGCCGCAATAAAACCGATCAAATCGGAGAACAGCCCCACCTTCAGCGCATACCGGCCATTGCGGATACCCACGGCGCCAAAATAGACGGTTAGAACGTACAAAGTCGTGTCCGTACTTCCTTGTATGGTCGAAGCAATTCGGCCAATCATGGAATCCGGACCATATGCCCGAATCAATTCAGTCGTGTAAGCGAGAGAGCCTGTGCCCGTCAACGGCCTGAGAATTCCCAAAGGCAAAATCTCGCTCGGTACCCCTAGCGATTGCAGAAAGGGGCCCGTCCAACCCACAAAAAACTCAAGCGCACCGGAAGACCGAAATACGCTAATGGCAACCATCATGCCGACCAAGTGCGGGATAATCCCAATCGCTGTGGAGAAGCCGTCCTTGGCTCCATCCACAAACGATTCATATACGGGTACTTTGCGCGTATAAGCATAAAGCGGAATGAATGCGATAATAATGGGAATAGACCAAGCGGATACGAGATTAATCCATGATAGCAACCCTCATCACCCCTTCACATCCGGGTTCAGGCTTGTACCGATTCCCGGCGGCTTCTGGCGGCGTATCGTCCGTCTTCGATACCATCGGTCAGCCATTATGGCGGCCGCCGTTGCAATCGCAGTGGCCAAAAGCGTGGTACCGACGATTTCCGAAGGATTAGCGGACTCATAATTCAACCTGATTGCGATTAGCGTTGTCGGTATCAGCGTAATGCTGGCCGTGTTTAGTGCAAGCAGCGTACACATCGCCGGAGAAGCTGTTTCCTTATCCGGGTTTAACTTCTGAAGCTCCTGCATCGCTTTGATACCCATCGGAGTTGCCGCATTGCCCAGACCGAACAAATTGGCGCTCATGTTAGACAGTATATATCCCATAGCGGGATGATTCTTCGGTACATCCGGGAACAGGAAGCGGACAACCGGGCCCAGCAGCTTGGCAACCTTCTTCAGCAGGCCCGCGTCCTCTGCCAGGCGCATCATGCCAAGCCAGAACACCAGTATGCTGATGAGACCGAAGGAGACAGTCACTCCCGTCTGGGCTCCGTCAAATGCGGCTTTTGTAACACTTTCGATGTTCCCGTTCACTGCCGCAAAGCAAACGCCGATCAGTATCATCCCCATCCAAATCAAATTGATCATCTCTTCGCCCCCGTTTGCTGCCCCCGCTCCGTGAGAATCCACGATCTCTTTAGCGAAGGCTAGTTATGATTTGGCCCTGAACAGATGCCTAAGCACTTCTCCTGCAGACTGCCACAGCGACAACGAACCGAGTGGTCCGGATGTGCTTCTTGACTTCTGCAAGACCTCAGGGACTTCAGGAAGCTTGCTTCCTTCCGCATAGACTGGAATTTTGCCGATGCTGACATTATCGAGCAGCAGTTCAATATGACCCCGTAGTCCGAAAGACAAGTCGGGTGTGCTCGCTTTATGCAGGACCAGTTTCTTCACCAAGCGTGCTTCCTCATCATGCGCGAACGCATACGTAAAGGAACTGCCTGTGACGAGTGGATAGCCCTGGATCTTCTGCCCTTTCTCCGTAACCTTTTTCAGTGGAAAATGGGCAAATCCGTAATCCAGCATCTTGGAATGGTCATTCCAATCGTTGCCGTCGTTCAGCGTGACCGCCGCAATCTGCTGACCGTTTCGGGTGGCAGAGCTCACCAGGCAGCGGAATGCTTTTTTGGTGTAACCGGTTTTGACGCCGTCCGCCCCCTCGTAGAAACGAAGCATCTTGTTTTTGTTATCCCATTTGTAGTCCCACGCTTCATTCGGATTGGGCGCTTTCTTGGTCGGGGTTTTGACAATCTCGCTAAAGACAGGGTTCTTGAGGGCATAGGCCGTCAGTTTGGCTACGTCATTAGCAGAAGAGTAATGTTCATCATGATCCAGTCCATGGGGATTCATAAAATGCGAGTTCGTCAAGCCGAGCCCTGCCGCCTTCTCGTTCATCAGCAACACAAAGCCTTCTTCCGTCCCCCCGACATGTTCGGCAATCGCCGTCGCGGCATCGTTGCCTGATCGCAGCATTAAGCCGTACAGCAAATTCTCAAGCGTCATCTCCTCACCAAGCTTCAGGAAGATCGAGGAGCCCTCTTTGGCAAAAGCATTTTGGGAGACCTTGACGCGATCATCCAGCTTGCCGTGTTCAATTGCCACGATGGCTGTCATGATCTTGGTCAGGCTTGCGATTCTCAAACGCTCGTCCCCGTTCTTACTGTACAGCACTCTACCGGAAGTGACATCAATCAGTGCAGCTGCCTGCGCATGATTGGTGGGGCCATTCTCATGATCTGCATGCACGGGGACAGCCGTAACCAGCAAGCAGCTTATGACCATCAACATGGATAACAAAGACTTGCAGTTCGTCCATTTCATTTTCATCATCTTATCCTCCGGTGTTCAGAAATCTTGTACAAGTATATGTCGTTCACGCTAAAGGTATGTCCATTTCGCAATAGAAACGTCTGTCGACGTACTTTCACCAAGACCGCCCCCCATTAAAGTGAAGTTTTTCCAGCAATGATCGGTTTGAGTTTAGCCTCGGCTGAAAGCTTATAAATCCACTAATCTTCACAGCAAAAATCCCTTTCGCTGTGAACGAAAGGGATTTGCTTGCTCCATCAGTACGCAGGCGGAGGCGTGGTGTCGTTCGCGGCATTGCTGCCTGATTGAAACATCGACTGGATTTGATCGAGTAAAAACGGTGTCGCATCAATAATACGTTCAAACAGATGGGTTTGATTGTCGAGCGGCACGATGTGCACTCCTTCTTTACCCACGACCAGGAAAGCAATCGGCCGAATGGACACGCCACCGCCGCTGCCGCCGCCAAAAGGAAGGGCGCTGTGATCGTGATGCGTCCCGTTCGTGGTAGTTGAGTGGGTGCCCCCCGCCTCAACGTTGTAGTCGCTACCGCCGGCAGCGAAACCAAAAGCCACTTTACTGATTGGCAGGATAACGCTGCCGTCAGGCGTATTCACCGGGTCGCCTACAATCGTATTAACGTCCACCATTCCCTTGATGTTTTCCATAGCCGTTTGCATCAAGCCTTGAATAGGGTGTTCTGCCATGATCTAATTCCTCCTTTCACCTTTAACACGCGAACTATAAGTACCAGTCCAGCATACATAGCTTTTCCGCAGGAGATTTTCGCTATGCAGTTTAGCTCTGTGGAAATTTGCGGAGGACCGTTAAAGATTGGCACCACATCGATTTGGGGTATCTCTTCCATGATCAGGCGATACGACATCCATCCCAAAAGCGTATGCTTGATGCCATGCAGCAGCCCGGTCGCTACCGCTGTATCGGCCGCATGCTCAAGCGCAATCCGGGTTGACCAGCGCACATCCATGAGATGAACGGCCGCCATCGTCTGTCTCGTCCATTTTTTGAAACCTTTTGTAGACCACAATACCCGCGCATAGTCCCTGTATCGAATAGTTCTGCTTGAAGGATCCTCCTGCTCTTTTGAATGGAGGGGAATCCCCTGCTCTACAGGAACGGTTTCCTTCTTAAACTCGATCCCACCGTTTGCCAGGTGAAAGGGGACCTCATATTTCCGCGTAATCAATCCGAAGATCATTTTAATTTCCGCCAACAATTTATATTCATCTTTTCTTAGAACCACATCCAGCTTAATCGTTACCTTGGAGCTCAGCACAACGACCAGCAATACGATGAGGAGAACGACCAAACCGACCGCCAGAAAGATCCATACCCTCACGAAGTAACCCCCAAAACGTACTTAGTAAAATGTAATCCGCTTGGCTTAGTATGGCAAAAGTGCCCCCAAATGATGCGAAACGATTCCAAGTCCCTGATTTCAAATTTTCGCAAGTGACATTAAAAAATCCCAGACGGTGGATTTCTCCACGCCCAGGATTCTATTACAGCCTATTGTGTTGTATAATGGCTAACTTTCCTCTACATCATCAAACGTAAGTTGACGACCGTCAAGCTTATCGAACAACAGCTGCGTTTCCTCTTCCAAGTTATCATTATCCTCAAATTGCGACGGCTCCGGCAAATCCTTGATATTGGCAAGTCCGAAATATTCCAGGAAAGACTTGGTTGTTCCATACAAAATCGGTCTGCCAATCGCCTCGGCCCGTCCGACTTCCTCGATCAGTCCTTTGCTTACCAGCGTATGGATCGCCCGTTCGGCCTTGACGCCGCGGATGTCTTCAATCTCTACACGCGTAATCGGTTGACGATAGGCAACGATGGAGAGTGTTTCGAGTGCGGCTTGTGACAAGGAAGAACGGGAAGGCGAATACGCCAGGCGCTCAAAATATGGAGCATGTTCGGCCAGCGTAGCGATTTTGTAGTTCCCCGCAATCTGTACGATCTGAATCCCCCGCTCGTAACGCTCCCATTCTTCCTTCATGTCCTCAAGCGCTTCGCCAACCAGGCCATCCGACTGCTCAGTGATCTCAGCAATTTGCCTAACCGACAAGCCCTCTTCTCCCGACAGGAACAGAAGCCCCTCAATAATCGATTTCAGCTTCGGATAATCCATCAATGCGTCCTTCCCCTCTCCACTCCATGACGATATCTTCAAACAACTTCTCTTGGTAGCACAAAATTTGCTTCATTTTCATCAGCTCCAAAATGGCCAGGAAGGTTACCACGATTTCATGCCGTACCATCTCTTCGTGAAGCAGCTTGGAGAACAGGATCCTGCCTCCCGGCCCAACCTCCTCCAGGGCATCCATGACCTGACGAATCCGGTCCTTAACCGATATTTCATCCCGCTGAATGCGGGCATACGATGTGCGTTTGACTGCTTTGCTTAATGCTTTTTGAAAAGCAGCGATCAAATCCGAAATATGTAATCCCTGCACCGGATTCTCTTCCACTTCCGGCATGTAAGGCGTGAGGTCTTCGGCTTCCTTGGAATAAATTAAACTGCGTTCCCATTCCTTCTCATGCAAATGGCGGGCGATGCCTTTGTACTTGCGGTATTCGATCAGCTTGGCAATAAGCTCTGCTCTCGGATCCATGTCATCTTCTTCATAAAAATCAAACTCGTCCATCTCGATAACCGGAGGCTTCGGAAGCAATAACTTGCTTTTTATAGACAGCAGCGTTGCAGCCATCACCAGAAACTCACTCGTAATCTCCAGCTCCAGCTCCTGCATGTTGTGCAAATAGGCCATGTATTGTTCGGTAATCTCGCTGACGGGAATATCCTGGATGTCGATTTCCGCTTTATCAATCAAATGCAGCAGCAGATCGAGCGGTCCTTCAAACGTTTCCAGCTTGTATAATACGGTCACGGTGAATCCTCCCGCCAAAAAATAAAATGCAGTGCTCTAAAAAAGAGCACTACATTAAATAAGCACTATTTTAGGCTTTTCGTCAAGTTCGCCATCTCGATGGCTGCCATCGCGGAATCCCAACCTTTATTGCCAGCCTTCGTTCCCGCACGCTCCACGGCTTGTTCGATATTCTCCGTCGTGACGACACCGAAAATCGTTGGTACACCGGTCTTCAGGTTAATTGCGGATACCCCCTTGGCCACTTCGTTGCACACATAATCATAGTGCGTGGTAGAGCCGCGAATGACGGTTCCCAAGGTGATGATTGCATCGTATTTGCCGCTTTCTGCCATTTTTTGGGCGATGAGCGGGATTTCAAACGCTCCCGGCACCCACGCGACATCCACTTCGTTCTCCTGTGCGCCGTGTCGCTTCAATGCGTCCAGTGCGCCGCTCAGCAGCTTGCTGGTGATGAACTCGTTGAAACGACCTACGACGATACCGTACTTTAATCCCTCGGATACTAATTTACCTTCAAATATAGTTGCCATAATAGAAAACTTCCTTTCGGTTTGGAGTTTATATAAGGTCAAACATGGGATTTGGGATAACATCGATGTGGTTGTCCGCTGCGCTGACGGCTGCTGCTTCCGATCGCTGTTAACTCCTGATTTCATGATCTATTTTCTGGAGGGAAGAAATCAGGATTAAAGGCGACCGCTACCGCTTCTCCAGCAGCATTCCGTCCTCTTCGCTGGGTCGTTCCATGAGGCAAACCTCCCCACATGATTGACCTTTTGTGATGTGGTGATTAATTGGTGCTCTCGTTCTGCTCAATATCGTTGAATTTCAGCATATGCCCGAGCTTGGCTTGCTTGGTATGCAGGTAGCCCGTGTTATCCTCGTTCTCCGGCATTTGGATCGGAACGCGCTCGACCACCTCCAAGCCGTATCCTTCGAGGCCTTTGATTTTGCGTGGATTGTTTGTCAGCAAGCGAATTTTTCTGATCCCCAAATCCTTCAGGATCTGGGCTCCGATGCCGTAATCACGCAGATCTGCCGCAAAGCCGAGCTTCAGGTTGGCGTCTACCGTGTCGAGTCCCTCCTCCTGGAGCTTGTAGGCTTTCAGTTTGTTGATTAAGCCGATGCCCCGCCCCTCCTGGCGCATGTAGAGAAGAACGCCTCTGCCCGCTTCATCGATTTGGCGGAGGGCCGCCTCGAATTGGGGACCGCAATCGCAGCGATGGGAGTGGAACACATCTCCTGTCAGGCACTCGGAATGCACGCGTACGAGGACAGGCTCATTCCCATCGATCTCCCCTTTTACCAAAGCTACATGCTCTTTATTGTCCACGTCGTTGGTGTAGGCAACCGCTTGAAACACGCCGAAATCGGTCGGCATCCGCACAGCTACCTCTCGCTGGACCAGCTTTTCTTTTTCATTGCGGTAATGAATCAGATCCTTGATGCTGATCAGCTTCAGATCATGCTTCTTCGCAATCTCCACAAGGTCCGGCAGCCGTGCCATTGTACCGTCTTCCTTGATTACCTCGCAGATGACGCCGGCCGGATAGGACCCGCTCAATCTGGCAAGATCGACAGCGGCCTCCGTATGCCCTGCCCGGCGCAGGACGCCTCCATCTTTTGCGATCAGTGGGAACATATGACCCGGTCTTCGGAAATCGGATGCAGATGCATTCGAATCCAAGATACCTTTGACGGTGATGGACCGCTCATAGGCCGAGATGCCTGTCGTGGTATCCTTATGATCAATGGAGACCGTAAAGGCCGTTCCATGATAATCCGTATTTTGGGTAACCATCGGTTTGAGGTCGAGCTCCTGAGCTCTGGCCTGCGTCATGGGCAAACATACCAGCCCTCTGCCTTCGGTGATCATAAAATTAATGACCTCCGGAGTTGCCATATCAGCTAATGCGATAAAATCGCCCTCATTCTCACGGTCTTCATCGTCTACGACAATGACGACCTTGCCTTCCTTCAAATCGGTTAACGCCTCTTCGATTGTATGAAATGAAAAGCGCTCATCCATCGCTACTCCTCCTTCTTCTCATGGAGACTCTATGTGAAGCACTCGGCTTAGGCAAATCCATGCTCTGCAAGATAATCCCTGCTGATTCCCGGTTTTGTCCCGCCTCTGCTCCCGGCCCTCTCTGAGCCGTAATGCAGCAGGTGATCTACATATTTTCCTAAAATGTCGCATTCGATATTAATCGTATCGCCTGCTTTTTTATATGCCAGCACCGTCTCCGCCAGCGTGTGGGGGATGATGGATACCGTAAAGGAGGAATCTGTTGTTTTGACAACGGTCAAGCTGATTCCATCCAGTGTGACGGAGCCCTTCGGAATGATATATTTGAATACATCCCCACTCGCGGGCGCAATCTCGTATACTACGGCATTCTGATCTGCCTGCACATTCCGAATGACGCCGACGCCATCCACATGCCCCTGAACGATATGGCCTCCAAATCGACCTCCGGCCGCCATTGCCCGTTCCAGATTCACCTTTCCGCCTGGCTGCAGTTCCTTAAGGTTCGTATTTCTGTAGGTTTCCGGCATCACATCGACCGTAAATATTCCTTTGTCAATCGTTGTGGCTGTCAAGCAGACGCCATTAACGGATACGCTGTCCCCCAGCTTTAAATCATTCATGATCCGGCTAGCGGAAATGCTCAGCAGCATGGCTTCGCCTTTCCGTCCGATACGCCTCATTTCGCCGATCTCCTCAACCAATCCAGTAAACACAGGCTTCCCTCCTTTCTTTCTCCTTATTTCCAGACCGGAATCCCGGTGACATAAATATTGTCGCCCAGTCTTTCCGTCTCAAGTCCTGTCAGCATAATCGCTTGGTCCATCTGTTCATACCCGCTGAACATGTAATTTCCAGGTGCATCATACCCTCCGATAATCTTAGGGGCGATAAACTGGATGAGCCGATCCACCAGCTTCTGTTCCAGCATCGAGCCATTTAGAGTACCGCCACCTTCCAGCAAAATGGAGGCAATCCCCTTCTGTCCCAGCTTCGCCAGCCCAGCCTTCAGATCCACACGTGGACCTGGCCCGCAGGGGATGACCTGAACGCCCAGCTCTTCCAGCCCGATCCGCTTCGACTCATCGGCCTTCTCCGTCGTCAAGATCCACGTTGGCGCCGATCCGTCTGTCACGACATGGCTGTCGGGCGGGATTCGCAGGCTGGAATCCACGATGATCCTAATCGGATGCAAACCTTTCACACCAAGTCTCGTTGTCAGGCTCGGATTATCCGCGATAACTGTTGACACGCCAACCATGATGCCTTGATGGCGATGACGCAGCGTATGCACAAGCTCTCTTGATTCTTCATTGGATATCCACTTGCTATCGCCGGTTTTCGAAGCGATTTTGCCGTCCAGCGTGCTGGCCGTCTTTAACGTTACGAAGGGCAGACCCGTCGTAATGAACTTAATGAAGGTTTCGTTCAAGCGAAGCGCACGTTCCTTAAGGACACCGGTCTCAACCCGGATTCCCGCTGCGCGCAGCATTTGAATCCCTTTGCCCGCAACCAGAGGATTAGGGTCCTCGCAAGCAACAACCACTCGCTGAACACCCTCGGCAATCAGCCTCTCGCTGCAGGGCGGCGTCGTACCATAGTGACTGCAGGGCTCCAGTGTCACATACACCGTACTGCCCGCAGCTTTGCTGCCAGCCATATTTAGGGCATGAACCTCAGCGTGCGGTGTTCCGCGCTCCAAATGCGTTCCCACCCCTGCAAGCGCACCATCCTTAACAACGACACAGCCGACAACCGGATTTATCCCGGTTTGACCCTGAGCACGTTCAGCTAGGTCCAGCGCAAGTGACATATAGAATTCATCGTTGACGATATCCATGGTAAACATGCCCCTTTCCCAATGTTCACATAAAAAAGCCCTGCCAAAGATTCGGGGAATCCTTAACAGGGTTTGATGGAAGTTAATCATTGACACACTAAATAACCGTCATAAATGCAGGTTTTGCCTATAACAAACGACCCAAATCCGTAACCGGCGACATCCAATCATCGCAAGCACAGGTTTGAATTGCATGTGAAAACCTGCACATAACGCATATCACGTTGTGTGCGTAGACACAAATAACACATGTTGCTTATGTGTCTCTCACTCCTTCTCCCATCCAGACTATACTGTCGGTCCCGGATTTTCACCAGGTCCACCGCATACGGTGTGTAACAACACACGCATATCCGGGTCACGGACTAAGACGCAGCCATCTGCTTTCAAAAGCTCAATCACTGCGTTCATCACCGCCGGTAGGGAATTTCACCCTGCCCCGAAGGATAAAACATATGAAATTGTTTGATCTTATGAAGAATCTTATCACCACCTTTTAATAATTGCAAGAAAAAACAACTAACTATTTTATAGTTCATAACTTTATTTGCCAATATGTGTATTGACTGCAGAAGGAGAATACTTCCCATAGAGAGAACAGTTTAGTAGGATAAACACGGGAACTAGATACAGTTAAAAAGGAGCGAGCTGCGATGAAAACTTCGCTGGACATTATCGTCCGTCCAACGGAAATCGACGTGAACGGACATGTAAACAACGCCAAATACCTGGAATATCTGGAGTGGGGCCGTGAGGAATGGTATGAAGCAGGAGGTCTTCAATATGATATGCTGAAACGGCTTGGCGTCCAGACCGTTACCGTCAATATCAACATCAACTACCGCAAGGAGTGCGGCCAAGGCGAACGGCTGACCATCGTGACCGAACCGCATTCTATGGGTCGTACAAGTTATGTGCTGATTCAGAAGATTTACAACGAACAGGAAGAGCTTTGCGCCGATGCCGCCGTTACCAGTGTGGCGATGGATGTGCATACTCGTAAAAGTCGGCCTGTTCCGGAAGAGCTTCGTGAATTATTTCCTGACCCTGCGTAATCCCTCCCCGGAATAACAATAAAAACAGGCTCACCCTTAAGAGTGAGCCTGTCCTGTACAGAAGCTATTTTTATGCTTCGTATACTTCTACTTTTTCCATTTTGTCACGGCCTTTGAATGCATCCACGTACTCCATGCCCTCAACGACTTTACCGAACACCGTATGTTGTCCGTCCAAATGCGGCTGCGGCTCGTAGCATACATAGAACTGGCTTCCGCCCGTGTTGCGGCCAGCATGCGCCATGGCCAAGCTGCCACGCTCATGCTTGTTAGGGTTGATCTCGCAGTTGATTGTATAGCCAGGACCGCCTGTTCCCGTTCCCTGTGGGCAACCGCCTTGAGCCACGAACCCAGGGATTACGCGGTGGAATACAAGACCGTTATAAAACCCGGAGTTTGCCAATTTCTCAAAATTAGCTACCGTGTTCGGTGCATCATTCTCAAACAGATCCAGCACTACCTCTTTGCCGTTCTCCAATGTGATCTTCGCTTTTTTAGCCATATGTGTTATCTCCTTCCGTTATTAGAACGCTTCAATCGATTTTTTTACAATGCATTCTATAGTTTACTATGAATTGAGCCTCGAAGCAAAATGATCTTGTCCCCGTTTGCACATTCCATATCAAGTCCAAGGCATGCCAAAGAGCCCTGACCGCAGCCGGTGGCATTGGCGGGCCCTCTAGGATATTAGAGCCGTAAAACAAACATCCGTTTAGCTCGTTACGGTTTCTTTCGTTACACTTGCCGGCACTACGTCGTGGCTGATGATGTCCGCAAGCGACTCGCGGCGTACCACCAGCTTGCTCTGTCCGTCCTTCACGAATACAACCGCAGGTTTACGGATCCGGTTGTAGTTGCTAGCCATGGAATAGTTGTATGCGCCTGTGCAGGATACGGCCAGCAAATCGCCTGTTGCCACCTTCGGAAGCTCCAGATCCCAGATGAGCATGTCTCCGCTCTCACAGCACTTGCCGGCAATGGATACCGTTTCTTCCGGCTTCTCATTCGCCCGGTTCGCGAGCAGCGCTTCATATTTCGATTCGTACAGCGCCGGACGCGGGTTGTCCGTCATTCCGCCGTCTACGGCAACGTATTTACGGACCCCGGGAATATCCTTGCTTGTGCCCACTGTGTAGAGGGTGGTGCCTGCGTCACCAACAATACTCCGGCCTGGTTCGACCCATATTTCAGGGAGCGTGTTGTCAATGCCGGCGAAGTGGGTCTTCACCGCATCCGTAATCGCTTTTACGTAGTCGGATACATGAAGCGGAGTGTCCCCGTCCACATATCGGATTCCAAATCCGCCGCCAAGATTTACAACCTCGAACGTAATGCCGAGTCCCGCCTTGACTTTGGCTGCAAATTCTGCAACGCGTGAAACAGCCATCTGAAACCCTTCTACCTCAAAAATCTGGGAGCCGATATGGGAATGAATGCCCATCAAATGAATATTCGCTTGAGCCTCGGCAAGCTTCACCGCTTCATAAGCTGAGCCGTTGCCGATATCGAAGCCAAATTTCGAATCCGTTTGGCCTGTTGAGATATACTCATGCGTATGTGCCTCAACTCCCGGTGTCACACGAAGCAAAATGTTGACCTTCTGGTTCTTCTCGGCAGCAATCGCTTGCAGCATATGCAGTTCAACTACGTTATCGACAACGAAACAGCCGATTTCCGCATCCAGCGCCATCTCAATCTCATCCGGCGTTTTATTATTTCCGTGGAAATGAATCCGTTCCGCCGGAAACCCGGCCTCTAGTGCGGTGTACAGCTCTCCGTCGGAAACAACGTCAAGCGACATCCCTTCCTGATCAGCCAATTGACACATAGCCATCACGCAAAACGCCTTACTGGCATACGCGACTTGGAACTTCAAACCGGACGCCTTGAAGGCCTCAATGTATTCCCGGCAGCGATTACGGACCGACTGCTCGTCTACAATATATAGTGGTGTTCCATATTGAGCTTTTAAATCGGATGTGTCACACCCGCCGATTTCCAAATGCCCCTGATCGTTAATCTTGCTAGTACCGTGTAAAAACATGCTTACAATTCCTCCGATCCATTGATTCAAAATTAGGGTAATCGAATAATTGTTCACAGTATAGCAGACAACGGAAGGTAATCAAAATGGATTTTTCAACACAACATTTGTGTTATTGTTAATGCTCGCCTCTCGGATTCATTTCAGGGCCCATTTTGGTGTTGTCACGCGTTTTGTTGATAGCCGGGCGTCTTCTTGACAGAAGCAGCGGTTTGCGGAACAAAATTTCGCCCATCGCTTTTGCACTAAATGGTATAAACGGCCACAAGTAAGACGAGTTGTAGGAACGGTGGGTCGTCAGGAGCAGAATCAGAAGCGTCGTCCCGATGACAAAGCCCTTGACCGCGAACAGGGCTGTTGCAAGCAGAAGGAGCAGCCTGACCATCCGGTTGGCAAGTCCCAGCTCATAACTCGGGGTCGCGTACATCCCAATGGACGCCACCGCCATATACAGGACGACCTCGTTAACAAACAATCCGGTCTTAACAGCAATATCGCCGATCAAAATCGCAGCGATCAAACCCATCGCCGACGCTAACGGTGTCGGCGTATGCACGGCAGCCAAGCGGAGCAAATCCACGCCGAATTCAACAATCAGAAACTGCAGGATAATCGGAATTTTAGAATTCTCATGCGGACCGATGATATCAAGTCCCGGTGGTTTCAGTTCAGGATGGACAACCAGCAGCATCCACAGCGGGAGCAGGAACATGGATGCAAAAATGCCTATAAAACGTATCCAGCGCAGGTACGTTCCCATAAACGGGGTCTGACGATTCTCCTCGGCATGCTGGCAGAGATCCAGGAATGTGGTTGGCATGATCATTACGCTCGGCGAAGTATCTACCATGATAACAATTCGGCCTTCAAGCAGATGGGAGGATACAACATCCGGCCGTTCCGAATATCTGACCAGCGGAAAAGGGTGCCAGCCTTTGTTCACAATTGCTTCTTCGAGCTGCTTATCACCGAGAGGAAGCCCCTCTAAATCCACTTCCTGGATTTTGCTGCGAATCGCCTCAACTTGGGTACGGTCCGCGATGTCATCAATGAAAACCAGGCATACGTCCGTTCTCGTCCGTCTTCCGACCTTCATGACCTCTATGTGCAGTCCCGGATCGCGAACCCGTCTTCGCACCAGGTTCACGTTGGTAACGAGCGTCTCCGTAAACCCGTCCCTTGCGCCGCGAACAACGCGTTCCACCGCAGGCTCTTCGAGCCCGCGCACAGGATATTTCCGGGTATCCAACAAGATGGCGGAATGCGCATCCTCAATGAACAGCGCACATATACCGGAGAGCACTTCGTTAATCACTTTGCTGAGTCTTGTATCCCGCTCCACTTGGACATGGGGAATATAGCGGGTCATCATCTCGGTAAGTGCCTGGTTGCTCACATCCTCTGGTGTCAGGTACGTCAGCCTTGTCAATATATCCGTCACCACGACATCATTCGTGAAGCCGTTTAAGAAGAGAAGCCCCGCATTTCTGCCGGCAAAGTTCATTTCACGGAATATCACATCAAAAGAAACCCCAAGACCGATAACTTCCTTAAGCACTTTTTTCAGTTCACTCAGCTTCGCGGGAACATGGTCCGTTTGCTGCCAGTAGATGACGGATTCCTCGGTACTGTCGGAGGTTTCGGCCTCCCTCTTCTCCCTCAGCTCTTTTTCCTCCAACGCTTTGATCTCCGATGGGGGAATGATCGGAATATCGGTTTCCAGTTCGCCGTTATGTGTTGTTTTCTCGTCCATAACCTACCTCCTAGCCATAACTATCACTTGTTGTAAACAAACCAGTCGAACAGAGAGCCCGCCACCTTGCCTGCCACCATCGCCATAAGAAGACCAAACAAATACCCCGTCAACCGGAGCCGCTTGGCCAGAATCGGCAATACGTTCAATACTTCCGTCAATGCCGCTGCCAGCATGCCGATGAAAATCCCGCACATCAATCCGATCACGGTACTCACAACCGGTCCCAATGGAACGGACCATCTCCAGAAATCGGCCACCGTGCCGATAAAAGATCCCGCTATTAAAGCCCCTTCATACCAATGGACCCGGCTATAAGTTGCCGTCAGTTGGGACAATCTCGGGATGATGTCCAGCACGATGATGAGCGCAATGACTCCCCCGCCGACGGCGATGCCCCCAGCTACGCCAAGAACACAGGTGAATATCCCTTGCAGAATGGACAACATCATGGTTCCTTACCTGTCGTATCGGCTCCGGCGTTCATTTTCCGATATTCTTCGGCGACCACGAACTGATCCAGATTTTCCTGATAGAGGTACATTTCCACCTCAAGCGGTGTCGGTTCTTCATTCCATTTTTTCTTGAACAAATGATTGAAGAACACCGTCATGCCGAATCCGAGCCCCAGCGAGTATGCAATCTGGAACAAATAGGGATGCTCGTCTCTTTTCCCCGTCACCATTTCGACGATTCGGATCTGTACCTCGAGCATGTTGACGTCGGCATGGAAATTCATAATGGTCAGAGCCGAACCGAAAAACAAGAGCAGCCAAATGAGCGGGAACCACAATTTTGATCGCTTGCTCTCTGGACCGACAAGCTCCACCAGGGTATGATGGTTTCCCATCGGTTCGATATGGGCACCCGGAATCAAGGCTTGAATCTTCGGGATGATTTGAATCAGATCCATGACAAGGCGGTTGCCATCGATATCCTTCGGCTGCGTAAGCGGCAGGGCTCTAAGCCGTCTCTCCCATTCGGGTTCGCAGACAATGAAGGCGACATCACCTAGTTTGACGGTCTGGTCTCTTGGTAACCGTATGCGGCTCCTTAGCTGCAGAAACACCGTCGGAGTGGGATTAACCTTCATCCGAAACACTCCTTTACTGCTAGATTACCGTTAGTATGGGAAATCTCTCTCGTTTCTACTCGGATTTACCATACTTTCTTATCCGCCAAACGACCAAAAGGTTTACTAAAAAATGAAAAAACGCCGTCCCTAAGGGCGGCGTTAAGTTTGAGCAGACTTTCGAATAACGGCTGAGGCCCGCTACTGCGCGATCTCGTTCCGTATGCTCTGCAATATTTTTTTCTCAAGTCGCGATACCTGCACCTGGGATATGCCCAGCCGGCTGGCAACTTCCGACTGCGTCTGATCCCGGTAATACCGCAGATAAACAATGAGCCGCTCCCGTTCGGTCAAGCCACCTATTGCTTCATTCAAGGCCAGCTTGTCGAACCATCGTTCTTGCGATTCATCAGCTATCTGATCCATTAGCGTTATGGGATCCCCGTCATTTTCAAATACGGTCTCATGAATCGAGGTTGGCGGTTTATTCGCCTCCTGGGCAAACACCACTTCCTCGGGGGTTACCCCAAGCTCTTCGGCAACCTCTTTCACCGTTGGAAGACGATCGAGCTGCTTGGACAGCTCGTCCCGCTTCTTCCTGACTTTGTTGGCCATTTCCTTAAGCGATCGGCTGACCTTGAGGGTCCCGTCATCTCTTAAGAAACGCTGAATTTCTCCGATGATCATCGGTACGGCATAGGTCGAGAACTTTACGTCATAACTGAGATCGAACTTGTCCACGGATTTGAGGAGACCGATACAGCCGATCTGAAACAGATCATCAGGCTCATACCCCCGGTTCATAAACCGCTGAACGACAGACCAGACAAGACGAATATTACAGTTGACGAGCGTGTCCCGGGCGACATTATCCCCGCTTTGGCTAAGTGCAATGAGTCGTTTGACCTCCGCGTCGTCCAAATAAGTCTGCGAAGTTTTCTTCACATCGGCATCCATTTGTCCAACCCCTAATTATATAAAGCTTTCTTAGATTCGATCCTCTTTTTCATTTTGATCGACGTACCGTTGCCTGGTTCGCTGACCACTTCAAATTCGTCCATGAAATTTTCCATGATGGTGAATCCCATACCGGATCGCTCCAGCTCTGGCTTTGATGTATAGAGCGGCTGCTTGGCCATTTCCAAGTCTTCGATCCCGTGGCCGGAATCTTCAATGCACAGCGTAATCATATCCCCGTCTATGGAGGCTTCAATCCTGACAATCCCTTCCGAATCACTATCGTACCCGTGGATAATGCTGTTTGTGACCGCTTCGGAGACCACCGTTTTGAGATCACTCAGCTCATCCATGTTGGGATCCATCTGGGAGATGAACGCAGCCACGGCGACACGGGCAAAGGATTCGTTTTCCGACTTTGCGGCAAACTGCAGAGTCATAAAATTATGCTGTGCTTTTCCTTCACTCATGACACTACCTCCAAACCCGAGAGTGCCGTGCCCTCGTTCTCATATATCGGCATGATCTTGAACAGCCCCGACATTTCAAGCAAGCGGTAAACCTGCGGCTTGACATCGCATACCGCCATCTTTCCGCCCTTTTGCTTGATGAATTTATAGCGTCCCAGGATGACCCCAAGTCCTGAGCTGTCCATAAAGTCCAAGTCCTTTAAGCTCAGTACCAAGTGCTCTGTTTGACGTCTCTGAATAGCTTCATCCAGCTGCATCCGGACATGATCGGCCGTATGATGATCCAGTTCCCCGGACAGTCGGACGATCAGTACATGCCTGTGATGCTCCATATCAACATGCAGATTCATGTTTGCTCACTCTCCTCCCTGACATGAACAAAGATTTCTACATTTGAAAAAGACATTCCTGCATCCCGACAAAACTAGAAGAAAACTCCTATGAATCTACATGAAACAACTTGCCGGTTGTCCGCTTGAACAGCTTCCAGAACCCGGCCTTCTTCACCTCGACAGGAGATGTCAGCTCGAACTCCTTCACCACGCGTTCACCTTGATAGACGGTTAGCTTGCCGACAACTTGTCCGGCGGCTACCGGCGCCTTCAAATTCGGTTCCATCTGAATTTCATGACGGATATCCGGACTCTTTACGCCCTTCTTAACCAGCACGCTGTAATCTTTATCCGCTTGAATCGAGATCTCGGGCACGGTTCCCTTCTGGACCTTCACGATACCTAACACTTCACCCGGTTTATAGATGGAATGCATCGAATACTGGGAAAAGGCATAGTCAAACATGCGAGATACTTCATTATTCCGCGTCTTCGTATCCAGAGCTCCCATCACAACAGCAACAGCGCGCAGTCCGTCCCGTTTGGCCGTTGCCGATAAACAGAATTTGGCCTCTGACGTGTATCCGGTTTTCAATCCGTCAGCACCAGTGTAGAATCGAACCAGCTTGTTCGTATTGACCAGCCAGAACGGTTTGTCCGAATCTTTACGCAAATAATCTTGATAGGCGCCCGTATATTTGGTGATCTGGTCGTATTTCAGCAGCTCCCGGCTCATGACCGCAATGTCGTGGGCCGAAGTATAATGATTCTCAGCAGGAAGGCCGTTGCAGTTCACAAAATGTGTATCCTTCATTCCCAGCTCGGCTGCTTTCTCATTCATCAGCTTCACAAAGGCTTCCTCCGAGCCGGCAATTTTCTCCGCCACTGCGACGGAAGCATCATTGCCTGATGCCATGGCAATGCCTTTGAGCATCTCATCCACCGTCATTTCTTCACCAGGCTCAAGAAAGATCTGGGATCCGCCCATGGAGGCCGCATATTCGCTGGTACGCACCTTATCCGTCCACTGCAATTGTCCTTCGTCGATGGCCTCCATCGTAAGCAACATCGTCATGATCTTGGTGATGCTCGCCGGAGGCAGCTTATCATGGCTGTTTTTCTCGTAAATAATGGTTCCGGTATCCGCATCCAGCAATATAGCAGAACGAGCACCTGGTGCCAGTTCCTCTTGAGATGATCCTTCGCCGGGTTTGCTATTTTCTGCATAACTTGGTACAGCTACACTGGACAACCCTACAAATAGAACCAGAAATCCAGCTATTAACGCTTTTTTCACTTCCATCCCCTCCTGACATTCGTAATAGCATCCCGAAAAGAAACGGGTCTGATATTCATTGTCGTCAGGATGAAAACAAATTATTCCAGTTTTCAAGGAAATATTATCGCCCTGAACTTAAGGGAACGCAGAATAGCCCCACAAAGTGGAGCCTATGCTTCGATGCTTATTCCAAATACTTTGCGGGGACCCCAATACCATACCCCAACAAAGTGGAGCCTATGCTTCGATACTTATTCCAAATACTTTGCGAGGGCCCCAAAAACATATAAATGCAAATAGCTTCGCTGAAAACCTATACATTCTAGAATCTTAAGCAAAAAGGGGGTGTCCCAAAAGATCTTAGATCTGGCGGAATGCCCCCTTTTTCTGTGAGGAGACGCTCCGTGTACGAATCGATCCTCCCATCGCTGATATGAACGAGACCTGTCAAATAGCAGTTTGTAACTCCCTTGTTTTCCCAATCCCCTTTATACAAGAGAGGGTGTAAAAACTGAACTAGAAGGCAAAAGCTATCAACGGTGAGCAGTCTGATATCCGCGGGTTTTGTATACCGCATGTTTTCTCTCCGTCTGCAGAGAGTGCACCACGAACTGTTGTCGTGCGTCGTTTCCTTTGGAGGGATGGCACATAGCGATGGACGTGGATTCTCTCTTACGGCTTTTCCCTTTGCCTTCTAACTCAGTTTTTCATCTTCCACCTGTTTTTTTGGGGAACGGGATCACCTTGAATCAACCATTCTCACAATACGACTAGATTCCAATAGGAATGGTGATCACCTATTTATCCTTTTCTCTTCAAGTTCTCGGGCAATCGACCAAATAAATCCACTTAGTTCACGCGCCACGGCCACAACTGCTTTGCCACTAGGCTTACCCTTTGACAGCATTTTCGTGTATTTTCGATGTAGTCGATGCTGTGCCTTCCAGGATATGGCCTGAATTTCAGGAGATTTTCCTTGTTGACGTTTCTTTAACTCTCCTTGTAGCGCAGGTTTATAGCGGTAACTCCAAGCGGATTCGACCAATAAACGACGAAGGTGCGTATTCCCCGATTTCGTAATGTTTCCCTGCCATCGGCTTTGGCCACTTGAGTATTCCCTCGGCACCAAACCTGTGTACCCCATGAAAGCCTTCGCATTACCAAACCGGGTAAATGAACACACTTCCGCTACGATTCCTGTTGCTGTCGTTTCAGCTACTCCACGTAAGGTTTGAAGGGCTTGTATTAAGGGGGCGTGGTGCCCTTCCGTGGCTTCTTCGTGAATGGCTGCTTCCAAACGCTTCAGACGTTCTTCATTTTCATCCATCTGATGCAGCATTTCCTGCAGAACCAAACGTTGAGAAGCGGACTCGAATGGAATACGTCCTAACCATAACCGGTATTTAGCCGTCCAGCGGCGAAGTGGCTCTTTAGGTGCAATCTGATGACGAAGGAGAAACTTCCCGATCCGCTGCCGGATTCGAGCTCGGTCTTCCTTAACATCTTCACGCATTCGTACCAAATCACGAAGCGCTTCTTCCTCTGGAGTAGGTACATGCACACGTGTTAATTCACCTGCTCGAAGTAATTGTGCCAGACGCATCGAATCCCTACGATCCGTTTTACCCGTTCTCCTGGACGACTAGGCATAAGTGATGGGGCGATAACAATGCAGTCATATCCATGTGCAGTTAGCAAACGAACTAAAGGATATCCTGTTGGACCTGCCTCGTAACAAACGCTTAATTCATTGGGTTGGCCTAACTTCCTCAATACTTTCAAGATGTGATACTCGGTATGAGGAATCGTGCCCAAATACCGAGCGCCTTCTCTTCCTGGATCAGCTACAGATACAGCAATATTTTCCTTCGACACGTCTAAGCCTACGTATTTTATGGTATCCTTCATAGTACAGACTCTCCTTTGCAATTTAGCTCTGATTTTGGTTTTGGTTTAGCTTCTACTACACCATTATTCCCAAAATTAACCTAAGATGTTGCAATTACGGGGAGTCTGTCTCGTTCATGATAACTGTTGCCCCCAAATTTCTTGAAATGGTACTAGGCAAGGATGAAATTCGGGGGCAAAGGCGACCGCTCTCACTTGTCCGGAATCGTTTCGTCCTCTCCGCTACGTTGTGCGAAAACATACTCTAGACATACGAAAAGAAACCGTTTCTTGGTAAAATGGAAGTGCGACCCACCATCTACGAAAGGAACGATTTCTTTGTACATTCAATATACCATGGACCAACTTTATCTGCCAATGGACTTGGAGGATGACATTCCTCCTTATCATCTTGTTCGCATCGTCAATGAATCGGTCAACCGAAGTGGCAACAAGATATCAGCAAGCTAGACAACTGGCAGTACGACGAAGCAGAAGATACATGGACGTGTGCGGCTGGGCGAAAGCTCCGGTTTCGCTATGAAAGTAAGGAAACGGATGGTAAGCGGATATGAAATACGGAAGCGACACTACCGAAGCGTGAGTTGCGAAGGGTGTTCATTCAAAGCTGCTTGCACGAAAGCTCAAGGGAACCGGGAAAATCAGCGTAAGTCTCAGGTATCTTCGTTACAAGCAGCAAGTGAGAGAGAAACTTCGAAGTGAGGAAGGCTATGCGTTGTCGGTGCGGCGAATGGTCGAACCGGAGAGTGTGTTTGGGCAGTTGATGAATAACCGGGGATTCCGGCGATTTCTGCTTCGAGGACTGACGAAAGTGAGCCTAGAGGTCGGATGGCTTTCGCTTGGCCATAATCTGCTCAAGCAAGAGGCAACGGACCAAAAAGCAAGAAATGGCGGTGCAAGGAGATAACATCCTGAGCACCGCCATTTCTTTATTTGACACATTTTTAATCGGACGAACCGTCCGTCAAGTGAGCAAACCTACTTATGAGACAGCTCCCCCGTACTAGAATGATGTTACATTTTTGGGATAATGGCCATGACAAGCGCAAGGAATTTCTCCCGGACCTTCTCCGCTGTCTCCATAACCTCGTCATGGGATAGCGGTTGATCCAATATGCCGGCTGCCATGTTGCTGATGCAAGAGATGCCCAGCACTTCAAGGCCGGCATGTCTGGCCACAATGACCTCAGACACGGTGGACATACCAACCGCATCCGCACCTAGCGTACGCAGCATGACGATCTCGGCAGGTGTCTCATAGGTTGGTCCAAGCAGACCTGCATAGACGCCTTCCCTCAGCGCAACGCCTTGACCCACGGCAACTTCTTTTGCCAATTGGCGAAGCTGACGGCTGTAAGCCTGGGACATATCCGGGAATCGCACGCCCAGATCCGGATCATTCGGCCCGATTAACGGGTTGGTTCCTGTCATGTTCAGATGATCGGAGATCAGCATGAGATCACCCGGCTCGAAGGACGTGTTGATGCCGCCGGCCGCATTGGTAACGAGCAGACTCTTCACACCCAGCTCTTTCATGACGCGCACCGGGAAAGCAGTCACTTCCGGACCATAGCCTTCATACATATGGAACCGGCCCTTCATCAGAACGACAGGTCGATTGTGAATGGTGCCCAGCAGCAATTCTCCTTCATGGCCTTCTACAGTCGATACGGGAAAATGAGGAATGTCCGTGTACGGGATCGAGACCGGATTCTCAATCAGTTCGGCCAGCACGCCGAGTCCTGAACCTAAAATCAGGCCGACCTCGGGCTCGACACCCTTCTGCCCGCGTATGTATGCCGCTGCTTCCTTAATGCTTTGTTGATGAATTGAACTCATGTTCATACCTCTCCTAACTGAGAATAAGTTGTAGATCCTAGTAGAGTAGGTCCCGACTAAGATCTCGGGTGATAATGATCGTATACTTCCTTCATGCTTTTCTTGGTGGATTGATATATGCCGGTGGTGGATAATGCCGAGTGACCCAGCATCTCTTGAACCGAACGTAAGTCGGCACCATTCTGCAGCAAATGAATGGCAAACGAATGACGAAGGGTATGCGGCGTGATCTCCTCATCGATTTCGGCCAGCTTGCCATACTTTTTAATAATTTTCCAAAATCCCTGCCGTGTCAAGCGCGTACCGAGTGAATTCAGGAATAATGCATCCTCATCAGCATCTCGAATCAGCTTGTCCCGCATATCTTGCATATAAAAAGCCACGCTCTCGGCTGCGATCTGGGTAATCGGAAGAATTCGCTCCTTCCCTCCGGAAACGGCACAGCGCAGGAAGCGCATATCCATGTTGATGTCATGCGTGCTCAAGTTCACCAGTTCCGACACCTTGATGCCTGAAGCATACAGCAGCTCCAGCATCGCTTTGTCCCGGGCCCCCTGAGGGGTTCCGGAATCCGGGGCCGACAGCAGCTTGTCCACCTGCTCAACGGTTAGCGACTTAGGCGGCTTCCGTTCCGGCTTCGGATTTTCTAGCAACTGGGTCGGATCTAATCCTATAACGGCTTGACGCACCAAATATTGAAAAAAGGAACGCAAGGACGCCGTGCAGCGAAGCAGGCTCGACGCCGCCTTGCCCTGCTGCCTCAGTCTGCCCATGTATAATCCAAGCATTGTTCGTGTAACTTCCTGCGGATGGATAACGTCTCTTTCCGCGGCAAAAGCCATGAAGGCTTGTAAGTCGGCCCGGTATGATTCAATCGTACTTCGGGATAGTCCCTTCACGTCTTCCAGATAGGTTACATATTCGTCCAGATATTGTTTCATAATCTTTTTGCTCCTATTCCCGTGTGCCCTTTACAAGCACAATCACTCCCCATACCAGTAGTACAATCGCAGACGTTCCGCCGGCGAATATCGGGAGTCCATGGTGCTTTCAGGCTGAAAAGCCTTAACCGCTTGACCGGAAGGTGCACGGTAAGGATCCATTGGGGTCAGCCAATCTCCCACCCATCCCAGCACGAAGTAAAAAAACATCGTCAGAACGGCAAACATCGTAATAAATCGGATCAATGAGCCTATTTTTCGGATCGATATAATCACTGGCAGCGCCTCTCTTTCATCTTTGCAATGATCACCAAGTGAAAGTGGGTATTACAGGATCACTTCACGTAAAGCCTATGATACAAGCTGCAGGATTATGACGGCTTTTCGCTGATCGTTCTTTAGTCATTGGACTTGAGTGGTATTGGGATAGAATAAAAAAAACGTCTTCTCGACGTACGTTGATGTAAAAAGCTAGATTGTTCTTGCGTGAACGATACGGATTCGTGCATGTTCCATCTATATTAGGTTACCATCTAAAAAACCCTCCCGGCTTACCGCCGTAGAGGGCTTGCCGTGATGGTCATCACTGCGGTTTGTTGCATGATATAAATTTATGATTTGTCCTGGTCATTCTTGCCCTTCTCTTTGCAACGGTAGCATATACCATGGAAATCAAGCCGATGGTCATGAACGGTAAAGTTGAACTCTCGCTCTAACCGCTCTTCCAATGGACCGAGCCAATCCTCGCGTATTTCATCCATGCTTCCACATTGAGTACATATCAAATGATGATGGTGATGCTTCGAAGTATCCGTCCGCAAGTCATAACGGGCGACACCATCGCCAAAATTTATCTTCTCGACAACATGAAGCTCACTGAGCAGCTCTAGGGTACGGTACACGGTTGCCAGACCGATCTCCGGAGCCTTCTCTTTCACGAGCATAAATACATCCTCTGCGCTAAGGTGGTCGTCTTCATTTTCCAACAATACGCTTACCGTGGCTTCCCGTTGGGGCGTTAATTTGTATCCTTGGGATTGTAGCTGCTGCTTAATTTTGTCGATCCGCGCTTCCATCGTTTCCCTCCCCCTTGGAAATCACTGCACGTTATTGTTCACTTCCTTCATTATAGGGGGATTTGACAAACAAAGTCAAACGGTTTTGCTTTATGGAAAAATTCGCGGATTATAGCAACATTGGCGTGACCCAGCGCATCATGGCCGGGGTTACCCAGGTTTCAAATGAAGCGACTCCGAGCGTTAACAGGACCATGAAAAAGGTCAGCATCGCATACGAAGCAAAGGGCTTTACCATGCTCCCGCCCCGATTCATAATAAATCGGTCCCTGATGATGTATAGAGAGAAGGTTATCGCCGCTACACTGCACATCATGAGCACGGGGATGATGAGCAAATTTTGCGGTGCAATCGACACCAGGGCGAACAGCAGGCCTTTCCAAGAATACTGTCCGACCAAGTAACCGACCGTAAACCCAATAAGCACTCCTTTTAAGAAGTCCAATATCAATATTCCCGGAAGCCCGATGACGGATAATCCCAGAATCCATATCAAACCAATCCATTTCAGATGAAGGGCTGCGATGCTCCAGTAAGAAGACTGACTCATGGTTTCTCCACCATCCTGCACGTTTACAAAAAAGTGGTTTAAATATCGGGCCATTTCTTGCTGCTGCTCTAATGAAAGTGCATTGACCATTAACGCTCCAAACAGCACCCCAACTAAAAACAAGACGCCTACGAATACATAGAGCATGGTCTGATCCTTAAAGGCTTGGCGGAATGATTGCATAGAATAGAGTCTCCTTTCTGTGTCTCTACTCTACTCTATGACCATCACCCTCCTTGTATGACCTACGATTGAAAGAGTTGATTGATTTACCGGAGAACCTTTCCGTAAGAGCCTCCGCCGCCATCCGATAAGGACAATGTACCGTTTCGGGCCATCACAATGCTTGCAGCAAGCCCCTCTCCCGCAACAGCGGCAAGCTCCGCTTCCGTAGCCTGGTGAAGGATTTTCATTTCGGTACCGAAAGCCCCCAGCAGCTTCGCCATCGCCGATTTGCCCAGGCCCGGAATGAACTCTAGCGGAACCTGATAGTGATATGCCGGTCGGCTTTCCTGTACAACGGGCTCTTTGCGGTCCGCGATGTTCAGAATTCGATCAAACACGCCCTGTACCAGCTTGGTACTGCCGCAGAATGGACATCGCACCAATTCATGTATATCGCTGCCTTCATCCAGTATGCTGTCGCAGCCGCTGCAGTAAGAACGATGGTATTTTCCGAGTCTGGGATTAAGCCCGTAGTTCGCGCTGATTCGTCTACCGTTACTTGTTCCAAGGGCCTGGCGAAATTCAGAAAATGAAGGCTTTGCCATATCGATTCGGTTGTATTCCCTGCCGATTTTCCCAAGCGAATGCGCATCCGAATTGGTCAGAAAGGAGTAGGCGTCCAGTTCGCTTATCCGCCCTGCCATCGAGGAGTCGGCACTGAGCCCAAGCTCTATACCCGCAATACCGTTCAGGTCCAGCACTTCGCTCATTCGATCCGCCATGTTGCCGTACAGTCCTTTATGAGGCGTAAAGACATGGGCGGGTATCAACAGCCCGCCGCGGTCTAGTATCTCCTGCTGCAGCTCACGGGGGCTGACATAGATACGCTGCGAACTAAGCTGCACGTTCTTCATATATTTTGCCATCCAGGCCGTGAACTCCTGAATGGTGTTCAGGTCAGGGAAATAGGCCAGTACATGGGCTGCACCACGGCCGCTTTCGCGAATTTCAATCTCGCTTCCAAGCAGGATCACCGTATCCTGATAAGCAATTCCGCCTCCATCTATCTCCTGCATGACGCCGCTGTCCAAACACTGCAGAATATCGTGCTGTACCGAAGGAGAATGGCAATCGATGATGCCAATCATTTGGATGCCTTTCCGTTCCGAGGCCTCCACGGCTATATTTTCAAAGGTCAAATTGTTACTTGCGCTAATTTTCACAGCTTGTCCGCTGCTTGTCCGCCCTATGTGAATATGCATGTCGCAGTAATAGGACTGAAGCTTCTGCCCGGTTGACATGTTCTTTTCAGGCTGCAGCATATCAGATCTTTCCTGTCAGGCTATACATATTCCAAGCATAAACGGCGAGAATGGTCTTGGCATCGCTGATTCTCTCTTCTTGTATGAGTGAATACGTCTCTTCCAGCGAGATTTCCATCATCTCTATAAATTCATCCTCGTCCGGGTTCATGTCGCCGCTGACCAGATCCTCTGCCAAATATAAGTGAATGATCTCATCCGCAAACCCCGGAGATGTATAAAAGGAGTGCAGCTTACGAATGGAACCGCACGTATAACCCGTTTCTTCCTGTAGTTCGCGCTTCGCGGCTTCCAGCGGATCTTCTCCCCGCTCCAGCTTGCCTGCAGGAATTTCAACCTCACAGCGCCCAAGCGGCTGTCGAAATTGATTTACGGCCAACATTTTGTCGCCTTTTAAGGCGAGCACTGCTACTGCACCAGGATGTCTGACAACTTCACGTTTCGCGGTCTGCCCATTTGGCAGCTTCACCGTATCGACCTGCAGTGAAATAATCTTCCCTTCAAAAATCGATTGGGTAGATAGTGTGGTTTCTTCCAGCAAATTATCCGAGGCTTCTCGGGTCTTACTGCCGATATCGCTCACAAAATGACCTCCTTTGTTTAAAAACGGCATGACTGACCATGCTATTGCATAAGGTGTATTATATCAAAATTTCCAAGAAAGAAGGAACTGCCCATGAAAAGCTACAAAGGGGATCATTCAATACATATGGTAGGACAGGCCTGGCAGATACGGATCATGCTGAAACAGTGGCAACAGCAATGGGGCTCGGAAACGAAGATTATGGATATTATTTCTAACTCTTCTAAAAATATTTACGAAAACAGGATGTGAAATTAGGTCTTTGGACTTGTTTTTCGACTTATTTCTATTTTTTTCGAATATGAACCATGACCTTTACACCTATACGGGTGTTATATCATTGGGAGGCTTCGACATGCGACATATACCTATTATTGAAACCGAACCAATTACTAATCCACCTTCAACTGAATATGAGCGCGGAAAATGGTACAAAAGACGCGGGTATCTTGAGAAGGCGCTAAAGAGCTTCAAGGAAGCTGCACAATCCACTCCAACCGATAAGGCGAGCTCGGGATGGAAAGAAGTTGATCTAAGCTGGCTCGAATACGGGTTATTGAGCATGCGGATGCGCTCCTTCGGCAAATCGGAGGAAGCTTTCAGAACCGTCGTACAGCATTCCGGTACCTACGTCCAAGAGGCGCTGAATCAATGGGCCGCACTCCTGCACATGCAGGGGATTTCGGATCAAACGATTGGTGAACGGCTCCTGGACGAAACGAGGAACTTTCCATCCTCCAACATCATGGTTGGCAGGTCACTATTCTACATCGGAGCTTATCCACATGCTGCCCATTGTTTTGCTAAACAGGGGAGTTTATATCCAGATACCTGCATCCAATATGTGACTTGCCTCGTCATGACAGGTCAAGTATCTGACGCCATGCAGTTCATCGATAGCTACCTTCGCGATTTGACACACCACCTGCGCGAACTGCCTCGTCCAAGAACATCTGAAGGGGCTCAGCTAGCCAGAATCAGGCAGCTCTGCGAGTGGAACTTAAACAATTCAATCCCTGACCGATTTATCGCCATGTCGGAAACTTTAGAATTAGCACGCGCTGCCGTATCACTTAATATGATTTCCATAGCCGAACATCTGCTAACCAATAGCGGCGACCATGCTTATTATGCTCTGATCTGTTTTCTTTATGATGAAGGCTACAGAGGACTCGCGATTTCAAAATTAAACCAATTGGAAGCGCTGCCGTTTCAAGAGCAAGACAGCCACAGTCTGAAAGTATGCTTTATAGCCGCGGAAAATTTATATGATCAAGGGAGATATGATGAGGCTGCATCTCTGCTCGAGCAGCTTAGACTGACTTACCCCGGGCGTACAGAGATACGATTCGGCGAAGCCGCTTGTTATTTACAATCAGCCTTGATCTCCCTCTCTGCCCGCCTTGAGGAGCAATATGCCTCAGCGACGGCGAGGAAAGAGATCGAACAATACCTGGACAACATCAATGCCGCATTGCATGTGGTCGAGAACACGAACTGGCATACCACCTGGTCGCCTGCCCAAAAAAGACGGGAGAACCACTCGCCCTTGTCATCCTTGAATTAATAATAAATCTAAAAGCCCGCAGCGGATGTAAAACGTCCGCTGCGGGCTTTATGCATTTTCATATGATCTAATGATCAACTAAGCCTTGGCCGTTTCCTGAATGATCCCCACCACGATCTGGGCAGCCTTGATCAAATCAGAAGCTTGAATACGCTCTTTCGTGGTATGAATGTCTTGATATCCAATTGCCAAATTGACGGTTGGGATTCCAAGGCCGTTAAAAATGTTGGCGTCACTACCGCCTCCGGACCGGAACGTGCGGGTTGGCAAGCCCAAGCCGCCGATGGCCCGCTGCGCAAGCTGAACAACCTCATCATGTTCGTTAAAACTGAAGGCAGGGTATACGATTTCGCTAATAAACTCACAATTGGCGTTGTACTCACGAACGGTGGTTTCGAGCGCCTCACGCATATCGTTCACTTGCTTATCCACTTTCTCTTGAACGATACTGCGTGCTTCAGCATCAATCTGAACATGGTCACAGACGATGTTGGTTGCGCCCCCGCCCTGGAACTTCCCGATATTTGCCGTGGTTTCTTTGTCGATGCGTCCCAGCTTCATTTTGGCTATCGCTTTAGAAGCGACCTGGATGGCACTGATGCCATCCTCCGGATTCACTCCGGCATGAGCTGACTTGCCTTTGATGATCATTTTGATTTTCGCTTGGGTCGGTGCGGCCACTGCGATCGATCCTAATTCACCATTGGAATCCAGGGCAAAACCGAGATCCGCATCCAAAACATCAGGGTCAAGCGCCCGAGCTCCCACCAGACCCGACTCCTCACCTACCGTAATGACAAATTGGACTTGTCCATGAGGGATGTTATTTTCCTGGATGACCCGAATACCTTCCAGCAATGCCGCGATGCCCGCTTTGTCATCCGCACCAAGGATGGTCGTTCCGTCACTTCGAATCCAGCCGTCATCACCTAGCGTCGGCTTAATGCCTTTACCAGGCGTTACGGTATCCATATGACAGGTAAATAGCAGCTTTGGCGCTTGCTGAGCCAACTCGTCTGCTTTCCAGGTAATAATCAGGTTCCCTGCTCCGTGTCCTGTCTTTTCCTTGGCATCATCTTCGATGACATCAAAACCAAGACTGGAAAATTTATGTTTGAGAACGTTGGAGATCTCCTCTTCATGCTTGGTTTCGCTATCGACCTGAACCAATTCCATAAACTCTTGGATGATACGCTCTTCTGAGATCACTGGACTTCCCTCTCTTTCGCAGATACGATACAATGTTTATATCTATCTCAATTAAATGATGCTGCTGCATGTATGTTCATCATTAAACCTATTTCAAAGGAGTTACACAATGCAACGTAAAAAGTGGTTTCGAATTGTTATCTATCTCATGCTGGTTGCTATGGTCGGATCAACACTGCTGGTTATCCTTGAGCCATTGTTCTTTCGCTGATACTCTTGCATTTACGAACGCCTAAAGTTACAACCAACGAGCCTCATATGGAAATACCCGGGTGAAGAAAGGCACGATCTCCCGGGCTACTTCCTCTACTTCAAAAATCCGCCCCGTGCAGTCCTCCAATGAAGTTACACCGTATTCCTGTATACCACAAGGAATGATGCCTGCGAAACCCGCGTCTGCGATTCCGGATTTAATATTAAACGCAAAACCATGACTCGTCACAAATCCGCGATGCTGGCGGCCTTTATTGAATTTAACGCCGATGGCGCAAATCTTCAAATCTCCTACCCATACCCCGGTGTATTCGGGTTTGCGGCCGGCTTCGATGTTGTATGATGCCAGGTATTCGATGATGACCTGCTCCACATCGCGCAGAAATCCGTGCAGATTCAAATTTTTGCCGCCATCCAGCAGTAACAGCGGATACCCGACAAGCTGCCCTGGACCATGATATGTAATGTCTCCGCCACGATCGATTTCAAACAGGCCGATGCCCTGTTTTTCCAATTCCTCTTTACTTAAGAGCAAGTGCTCCGGATGACGCTGTGACCCCATGGTATAGGTCGGAGGATGTTGGAGGAGCATTAATCGCTCGTGCTGCTCTCCCTGATCGATGGCGGAAACATGTTTTTTCTGAAGCTCCCAAGCCATGCCATAATCTACAATCGGCGTGTACGATACATCTAACGGTTTGTTCATGTGCTAACGCCTTCTTTCATAGGGTTCCCACTAACCAATGAATGCTCCTGCGATTGACTTCGGTATGAATGACGTCTGCGAACCTTCTTCCGAAGAATCAGTCCGCAGATCATATACGAAAATTAATAAAGCTTCGTATCCAGGGTATAACCTTCCAGGTTATCTTTAACCCGCTGCAGGAATCTTCCGCAGATTACCCCGTCCAAAATCCGATGATCAAGGGATAAACACAGATTCGCCATCGAACGGACCGCGATCATGTCATTGATGACCACCGGCTTTTTAACAATCGATTCAAACGTCAGAATCGCAGCCTGCGGATAGTTGATGATCGGATAGGACAGAATCGAACCGAAGGATCCCGTATTGTTAACCGTAAAGGTACCGCCCTGCATGTCGTCTAACTTCAGCTTGCCTTCACGGGTCTTGCGTGCAAGCTCCTCGATCTCTCTAGCCAAGCCGGCAATATTCTTCTGGTCGGCACGGTGGATGACCGGCGTCAGCACAGAATCCTCTGTTCCGACGGCCAGGGAAAGATTGATATCGCGCTTCACCACGATTTTATCTACGGCCCAGAACGAATTCATGATCGGATAATCTTTAATCGCGTTCACAACGGCTTTCAGCAAAAAGGCCAGGTAGGTCAGATTAACCCCTTCCTTGCGCTTGAACTCGTCCTTCAACTGATTACGCAGCAATACGATGTTGGTCACGTCGACCTCAATCATCGTCCATGCGTGCGGAATTTCCGTAACGCTTTGACGCATGTTTCTGGCGATCGCATTACGCATCGGCGTAACATCAATAAAGTATTCGGATCTTCCGCCTTCCATCCCTTCCACTTCAATGGTCGGAAGTTTAGGCGATTCTGTCAAATGCAGCCCGGAATGACGCACATTCGGAATGGCTGTACCGAGAGGAGGCGACGGTTCGGCAGGCATCTGATGCTGCAGCCCCTGAAACGGCGAAGTCCCACTCGGCTGTACCGTTTCCTTCGGCGCTTGGGCGCTCTGGGCAGGTGCTGCTCCGGCAGGAGCGCCTTGGCCTTGGGCTGCTCCTCCCTTTTCAATATAAGCCAGTACGTCCTTACGGGTGATTCTGCCGCCCATGCCTGATCCCTGTACTTGTGAAAGGTCAATCTGATGCTCGGCTGCCAGCGTCTGCACAGCAGGCGAATACCGGAAACGCATCGAACCCTCTTCGCTGCCGTTTCCCTGATGCTGACTCACGGGAGCACTTGCTGCTGGCTGTGGCGAAGGAGTTCCACCTTGACCAGAAGCCACAGAGATCCGGCAAATGATCTCGCCAACATTGACGGTCTGGCCCTCCTGGGCAAGAATCTCTCCCATGACGCCGTCCAGGGTGGATGGAATCTCGGCATTGACTTTGTCGGTAATGACTTCACAGATCGGTTCGTACTGCTCGATGGCATCCCCCGGCTTCTTCAGCCACTTGGCAATGGTCGCCGAAACAAGGGATTCCGCTAGCTGAGGCATCGTAACATCGGTCAATTTCTGATTTTCGGACATGCTCACACTCCCTGTTCTTAATAAAGCGCCAATTGACGCATGGATTCTTTGACTTTGTCCTTGTTAAGCATGAAGAATTTCTCCATCGGCGGACTGATTGGCATTGCCGGTACATCCGGACCGCACAAGCGCATGATCGGGGCATCCAGGTCATAGAGGCAGTGCTCCGCAATAATCGCGGATACTTCCCCGCCGACGCCGCCGGTTTTATTATCTTCATGAACGATCAGCACTTTACCCGTTGCACGGGCCGCTTCAATTATCGCTTCCCGATCAAGCGGCTGTATGGTACGCAGATCCAGTACATGCGCGCTAATGCCTTCTTCCTTCTCTAGCTCTTCAGCAGCCTGCATCACAAAGTGCAGCGGCATGCTGTAGCTGATCACCGTAATATCCGATCCTTCGCGCAGCAGATTCGCCTTGCCGATCGGTACAACGTAATCATCGTCCGGTACATCGCCAGTAATCAGCTTGTAGCATTTCTTGTTCTCAAAGAACAATACCGGATCCGGGTCGCGTATCGCGGCTTTCAGCAGCCCCTTCGCATCATAGGCCGAGTACGGCGCAACGATTTTGAGTCCCGGCGTTCCGAAGAACACCGATTCCGGGCACTGCGAATGGTACAACCCCCCGAATATTCCGCCGCCAATCGGTGCACGAATGACGACAGGACAACTCCAATCGTTATTGGAACGATAGCGGATTTTCGCTGCTTCGCTAATAATCTGATTGGTTGCCGGGAACATGAAGTCCGAATATTGCATCTCGGCAATCGGCTTCATGCCATACATGGCTGCGCCGATAGCCACACCGGCAATCGCGGACTCCGCGAGCGGGGTATCGAGCACCCTCATTTCTCCGAACTGATCCATCAAACCCTTGGTGGTTGTAAATACGCCGCCTTTGACGCCTACGTCCTCGCCTAACACAAATACGGACTCGTCACGCTCCATCTCTTCCTTCATGGCCAGACGAATTGCATCGATATATTCCATTACTGCCATCCTTTACACGCTCCCTTCGTCATCGGCATATACGTGAAGAAGCGTATCTTCTGGCTTCGGAAATGGAGCCAAGTCTGCAGATTCCGTCGCTTCTTTGATCTCCAGGTTTAATTGTGCGATCAAATCCTGATCGCGTGCTTCGTCCCAGAGCCCGCAGTCGACCAAATAATTCTTAAAGCGGGCGACGCCGTCTTTCTTCCAGTTCTCTTCGACCTCTTCTTTTGTCCGGTACGCCAAATCGTTATCCGATGTGGAATGCGGAGACAAACGGTACATCATGGATTCGATCAGCGTCGGGCCTTCTCCGCGAATCGCACGTTCACGCGCTTCCTTCACGGCCGCATACACCTCAAGCGCATCGTTGCCGTCTACTCGAATGCCCGGGAATCCATACCCCAGAGCGCGGTCGCTTACCTTCCCGCTAATCTGTTTATGAAGCGGCACCGAAATGGCATATTGGTTATTCTCGCACATGATAATGACAGGTAGCTTGTGAACGCCCGCAAAGTTGCAGCCCTCATGAAAATCCCCCTGATTGCTCGAGCCTTCGCCAAACGTAACAAACGATACAAAGTCCTTCTTCTGCATCTTCGCCGCCAGCGCGATACCCACTGCATGCGGAAGCTGTGTTGTTACAGGGCTGGAGCCGGTCACAATTCGCAGTCGTTTACTACCAAAGTGCCCCGGCATCTGCCGTCCGCCGCTATTCGGATCCTCGGCCTTGGCAAAAGCCGACAGCATCAGTTCGCGAGGCGTCATGCCCACTGTCAATACAAATCCATAGTCGCGGTAATAGGGTAAAAAGTAATCCTTCTCCCGGTCAAGGGCAAAAGCAGCAGCAACCTGACATGCTTCCTGCCCGATACCGGATACGTGAAAATTAATTTTGCCCGCACGCTGCAGCAGCAGGTTGCGCTCATCGAATTTTCGCGCCAGCACCATATATTTGTACATGTCTAGCACTTGTCCGTCGGTCAGTCCAAGCTGCTCATGCCTATTGTTGTTTGCCGTAACCGTTTCATGTTCTTTCATGGAGATCCCTCCTTTATGTGAGCCATGAGTTCAGGCTTGATCATCGGCCTCATAACATGAGGTTAAAGGGCGTGTTTGATCAAGTATTAAAACCTGGTACTAAGACTTGGCTTAATGTTATTATAATCCCTTTCTCGGCAAAAAGAAATGAGGGATTCCACAAAAGGATGTTCTTATCCCTACAAACCGATGGCTCGTCCATCCACCGCAAGCATCGCTTCGCCGATGATTTCGGATAATGATGGATGGGCATGTACTGCCGCTCCCACTTCCCATGGAGTTGCATCCAGTACTTGTGCCAGTGCCGCTTCGCCGATCAGCTCGGTTACATGCGGTCCAATCATATGCACGCCCAGAATATCCTGCGTCTTCTGATCGGCAATGACCTTCACGAACCCCTCCTTCGTTCCGTGGATCAACGATTTGCCAATCGCCGAGAACGGGAATTTTCCGATTCTGATCTCATATCCGCGTTCTTTGGCCTGCTTCTCCGTCAGTCCGACGCTGGCTACCTCCTGACGGGTATAGATACAGCGTGGAATCCATTCGCTGCGGTAGGCTTCCGTCTTCTCGCCTGCCAGATGGTTCACGGCTGCAATCCCTTCGTGGCTTGCCGCATGAGCAAGCTGAAGACCCCCGATGCAATCGCCGATTGCGTAAATATGGGGCTCCGTTGTTTGCATATTGGCATTTACCACAATGACGCCATTTGCAACCCGAACGTCGGTATTTTCAAGCCCGATATTTTCAGTATTGCCAATTCTTCCGACAGAGAGGAGCAGTTTGTCCGCTGACAATGTTCTTGTATCGTCCTTTTGCTCGATCGTGATGGACACACTTTGATTCCGAATCTCACAGTTGTCGGTTTGAAGTGATACGTTGGTGATCACCTCTACGCCTCTGGCGGTGAGCATCTTTGTCAGCTCACGTCCAATCTCCTCGTCTTCTGCTGGCAGCAGATGGGACGAAGCTTCTACAATTGTGACCTGAACGCCAAAATCATTCAGCATCGAAGCCCATTCCACGCCGATTACGCCACCGCCTACGATGATGATGGATGTAGGAAGCTCATCCAACTGAAGCGCATGATCGCTTGTTAGTATATGTATGCCGTCAGGCTCAAGCCCCGGTAAGTGACGCGGACGCGAGCCGGTCGCGATGATCAGATGAGTGGGAACCACCGTTTCCATCTCGCCATCCGGAAGCTCAACCGCTACGGCCCCGCTGCGTGGAGAGAAGATGGACGGGCCGATAACTCTCCCTTTGCCCTGCACGACGGTAATTTTATTTTTGCGCATCAAATATTGAACGCCCTGGTGCAGCTTATCGACGATACCGTCTTTGCGCTTCTGCACTTTGTCAAACGATAGCCGGACCCCGTCCGTCTCGATTCCATAGCTCTCGCTATCCTTCATTTCCGCATACAGCTCGGCACTCCGAAGCAATGATTTGCTCGGAATACAGCCGCGGTGCAAGCAGGTTCCCCCCAGTTTGTCCTGCTCGATGATGACCACATTTTTACCGAGCTGGGCTGCACGGATGGCCGCAACATATCCACCGGTTCCCCCGCCAAGAATTGCTACATCACATGTTATCGCCACAAACGGCACCTCCATAATAAGTCCAATTATACCCTTTCATTGTACTCTCTTTTTTTGGGATTACAAAATCATCACCCATAATCGAAATAGACATTACCCTATGAAAAAGGTATGATAAACGGTAGTTCATTACATCAGTCGCAGGAAGGAATCTTCTATGAAAATGTTAATTTCCCGCTTTATTGCCATCTTGATTTTGGTTATCCCGGGTTTTATGGCAATGATGGGTTTCTTAATGATGAAAGATGCGGTTTTTCTATATATTTCCGTTCATGGGGATGACAGTGTGGCAAACCCCACTTTCGGTTGGCTACCTTTTCTAGGCGGGTTGGCGCTGTTTGTCATCGGTATCGGATTCTTGGGCGGCTGGATTCTTTTCCGGGACCGCAAGCGAAATTACGTTGGACCAAGATTCAAAAAGAAGCGCCAGGCGCCAAAGTCAGGAACACCATCTAAAAACTAACTCATAAGAAAAATGTCTATCGACGTACTTCAAAGAAGACAGACTGCCGTTAGCTGTCATTTTTCTTGCGATATCAGGAAGCCCATGCTTCGTATGTTTACACTTTATGATATCTTCCAAAAAAACACCGGGGAGCCCTCCCCGGTGTTTATCATATGTTCTGGACTCCGCCGTTTATTCCATCAGTGCGTCCTTCAGTTTACTCGACATTCTTGTTTCTCTGGACGTCGCTTTCAGTGCGGTTTTCCGCAGATTGAAATTTTGCTTCGTCAAAGCTTCCAGCTCTTCATACATCGCATGGATTAACGTTAGGGCTTCCGGTGATAAGTCTCCCTTGGATTCTACCTCTCGAATACGCTCTTTCCATGCTTCCATCTTGTCGCTCATGCTGATCTTCCTTTCAGGGCACTTCCCTCTTATCTTTCTTCAAATGATAACAATCCTGCCACTTTCGCTAGCGAACCTTTAAATCGGCGGACAATTCCGCAATCAATTTCGGCATCCAGTCGTGCAAATCCCAGAATTTAAACCCGGCAGCTGCCGCTTTGCCATGATCCATCGTCCAATCTCCCGGAATTCCAAACGGAGACATGTGATCAGGTGCTGCTGAAGACTGCAGGGGTGCCGAGCTACCAATTTCCTGCTGAATCAAGTTCATCATTTCCCGGACCGAAATCGTTCCGCTGGAGCAAGCATTTACCGGACCTTCCAATTGCACTTGACCTGCCCATTCCAGAAACTCCGCTGCTTCCTCGGCATGCACAAACGAGATTTGTGCGTCTGGATCAGGCAATCCAATCGCTTCTCCTTGCGCTGCATGCTCAATATGAAAAAGCAGTCTTCGCGTGTAATCATCCGGTCCCAGCACAATCGGCAACCGGACAGCCGTAACATTCAGATTATGGCGACCGAATAATACTGCCTCTGCCTGGCGCTTGCCTTCCTTATAGCTGTAGTCCCTGCTTTCGTTCGTCATAACAGGGTATCTGTAGGGATCAAACTCCTCTTCCCTCACCGGATGATCCGCAAAATCATATACCGATAACGTGGAGGTCAGCACGTATTGTCCAATTCGTCCGGCAAAGATGTCTGCAGCTTGTCCCGCTTCTTCCGGAGTATAACATATATTATCATATACGATATCAAAGTCCTGGCTTCCCACTGCCTGTTTTAAGCATTCCGGGTCCTTCCGATCCACGGTAAGCCGCGCAACAGCACCTCCGAATGAATCCTGGTGATGTCCACGCGTCAAAATCGTAACGGCATCGCCTTTAGCCAGCAGCCGGTTAACCAGCCTTTTACCGAAAAAGCGGGTACCGCCCAATACTAATATCTTTGCCATTTATAATTCCTCCTTACCAGGAAATAAGAATATGTTAATAGAACTACGCTTAATACATCCTTAACCATCTCATAAATCGATCTGTCCTTTTTTCTCCATCCATATCGAAGACTCCTTCTTTTTTCCTACTTTATATTATGCTCCTTACCTCCTAAAATGTAAAAAACCGACCAAGCTATTAAGCTCAGTCGGTCTGATGTTTGCAAATCCATCCGGTCTATAACCCCAATTACAAAGTCGGCATCATGGCTTGGAGACCGGTTCATGATCCGCTCTCGGCACCCCGAAATTCGGTGTTCCGTCTTCGTTCCACCCGATGACCTGTACGCGCGTGTGGCGGTTCGGATCATATAGTGGATCTCCCACGATCTCCTTGTAACTTCTTGCATGGTACACCAGTATGTCCTGCGAGCCGTCCTCGGAAATTGTGAAGCTGTTGTGCCCCGGCCCATATTGGCCATTGGCTTCAGATGTCTTAAATACGGGTACAGGCGATTTAACCCAGGAGCTCGGATTCAGCAAATCACTGTCCTCATCGGCTGTCAGCAGCCCCATCGCATAGTTGTGGTCTGTGGCGCTCGCGGAATAAGTCATGAATATGCGCCCGTTGCGTTTAAGAACGGCGGCCCCTTCATTTACAAGATACCCGATCTTCTCCCAGTCGTACTCGGGAATCGATATGCATACCTGTTCCCCTGTTAAGGTCCAGGGATTCTCCATCAATGAGATGTACAGATTGGAATTGCCTGGAATGCCCGGATCTTTCTGTGCCCATACATAATACCGTTTGCCTTTATGCTCAAACGTTGTTGCGTCCAGGGCGAAAGATTCCCATTTCGTGATCACTTGCCCCTTCTCCACCCATTCCCCTTCAAGCGGGTTTGCCGAAACGTTCTCCAATACAAACATCCGATGATCGAACAATCCGCCTCTCGTTTCTGAAGTATGGGCAGCTGCGTAATATACATACCATTTTCCATCCATATAATGAATCTCGGGTGCCCATATGTTGGCACTCATCAGGCCTGACTCATGCTTGCGCCAGATCGTAATTCCGTGGGCATCCGCGAGTCCTTGTATCGTTTGCGAGCGTCTAAGCTCAATCCGATCGTATTCCGGCACGGAACCGGTAAAATAATAATAACCATCGGTATGTTTATAGATCCACGGATCTGCCCGCTGTTCGATCAGGGGATTTTTTATATTTAATTCAGACATGGTGACGACTCCTATACCTTATAGTTTGACTTCCGCTAGCTTTCTATTTTTACTTGTTTCTATGAATCCAATCTTCTTGCTATCCTTTGATGCCTGCGTTTAAGTTGATCGACTGGACAAAATATTTCTGGGCAAACAGGAACAACAGCAGCGTCGGAATAATGGCCAGAATCGCAGAACCCATCAATTGTCCGATCATGCGGTAATTGCCGTAAATGTCCTGTAACAACAGCAGTCCTGCTGTGACGGGCATCTTCTCTACATCGGTATACACGATAACGGGCCAGAGGAAATCATTCCAGGAACCCGTAAATGAAAACAATCCGCATACAATCAATACAGGTTTCATGAGTGGCAAAATAATAGAGGAATAGATTCTAAAATCTCCCGCGCCATCAACACGCGCCGATTCATCCAGATCCTTGGGAACGCCCATCATGAATTGTCTGACCAAAAAAATGTTCCCCATCCCGGCCAAACCTGGAATGATCATCGCCCAAGATGTATTCACCCATCCCAGTGCATCAATGATTTTATAAGATGGAATCAGATTCACTACCCCGGGAAAGAAGGAAATCCCAAGCAAGGTAAAGAATAAGGTATCCCTTCCTTTAAAGTTCATGCGCGAGTATCCGTAACCGGTAATGGAAATGACAACGATCACGAGCAGCGTATGCATCGTTGCAATAAATACGGAGTTCATCAACCAGTGCAGGATGGGCGCGGTCGACGTGTTTTGCAGGATCGTGACATAATTATCGAAAATCCAGTTATCGGGCAGCAGTCGGAAACCGCTGGAAACCACCTCCGCCTGGGACCGAAAAGATGTGGTGATGCCAAATATGACCGGAATTGCCCATATCACACACAGGAGGATCAGAAATGCGTAAGCTATATATTTGGACACGCTTATGTTGGATGAAACCTTCTTCGGACCCGAGCGACCAAGCTTGGAATCCGTGTTTACTTCATGTACTACCGGGTTCGACATTGCACAGTACACCTACCTTTTATCGTTTCCGTTGTTTGCAGCTGAACGTGCCGCTAGGACGCGTTTCGGTTCATCACATAATACTGAAGGGCTGAAATGACGAGAATGACCAGTCCGAGCAAAACTGCCATCGCGGAAGCCATGCCGGCAATCGATTCCCCGTGACCGAAGGCTAACTGCCGGATGTACATCATCAACACGGTTGTGCTCTGTCTAGGTCCTCCGTCCGTCATCATTAATGGCTGACCGAATACGTTAAAGGCTCCGGCTGTCGTCATAACAAAGGTATAGATCAGCGGAAAACGAATGGAAGGCAGCGTAATGCTTGAAAATCTGCGGACAGGCCCCGCTCCATCCATCTCGGCCGATTCATACAAATCCTTGGATACCCCGCTGATGGAAGCCCGGTAGATAATCATGTTCCCACCGACTCCGCCCCACACCGTAATGACAATAATGATCAGCCAGGCATAGGGCTGGTTGGCTGCCCAGACTGTTTCAGAGCCGAAGATATTATTCGTGATCCCAAGCTGCTTATTGAAGATTAAAGACCAGATCAGTGCCGCTGCGGAGATCGAAATGAGTCCGGGAATATAGAGAATGGACTGGATGACATTTTTCATCTTCACTTTTTTGTGTTCCAGCGATACGGCAATCATTAACGGAATGATGATTAATATAGGTACACTTAGAACAACAAAGATCAGCGTGTTTTTTAATCCGTTCATAAATTGGGTGTAGAAGGTGGACTCCGAGTCAAACAGAATCGTTTTATAGTTGGCCAACCCAACCCACACAGGGTCATTGATCAGATTCCACTGCGTAAAGGAAGCATAGATCCCGTATAGGGTTGGCAATAGAATAAATACGATAAAAAGTATCAGATGGGGACCTACAAAGAAATAAGGCGTCAACGACTTCTTATTCATATCCTTTCATTTCTCCTTTGGAAAAGAAAAGTGTCATGAAAGCAAGGACATTTTTCTTTTTTTCAATCTGCTCTGCTGTCATTTACTTTGCGGCACTGCTTCCTTCCGCGATTTTATCCTCTACAAATTTCTGCATCATCGCCAGGGTTTCGTCGATGTCAACATTGCCCCGTACGATGTCCGCTGCGTATGTATCTACAGCCTCCGCTACGTATGGATAGTACTCGTAGGTGTAAATGTACAAGGATTCAATTTCTTTTTCGTTGGAGGTAAAGAATGACTGAATATAGTTATTGTACTCCGGGCTCTCAATGACTTGTTTACTCGCTACGATCTGTCCCGCTTTTGCCCACTCAATCGAGTTTTGGCGGATGAATTCCAGGAACTGACCAATGGCTTGCTCTTTTTCGTCCGTTCTCTTATCGTTCTTCAGCATGGAGAATAAGTGCGAAGAGGCTCGGTTCGTATACTTGTCTGCACTCGTCGAATAAATGTTGGTTACGCCGAAGTCCAATCCATCCACTGTTGCGTGTGCCGTCGAGCTCCATGTGCCGTCTGTGGAAAATAAAACGTTTCCAGCTTGGAACATCAGATAGCCGTCCTCACCAAATGGGGTCATCAAGCCCGCATCCGATATTTTCTTAATCTCCGTAAACGCTTGCTTCATGGCTTCTGTGTTCACGGCCGGCTTGCCATTTTGTTGAATGTCGCCGCCAAGGTTCTGGATTTGCGCTAACACAACCCAGCCCAAGAGAGCGTCATTGATCACGTAATCGCCTTCATCCAACTTGCCTTGCAGCGACAAAATTTCATCAATGGTCACGACATCATCATCCAGGAAGCTTTCAACATTGTATTTTTTGAGCAAGTTTTTATTGTAATACATTGCATTGCTGTGAATATCAAGCGGTACTGTATATTGGGTGCCCTCTACGTTTCCGGTTGCCCAGGCCTGCGGCAAATAGTTATCCGCTTTCAATTCTGGTTGTGCTTGCATGACTGCCGTCATCGGCTCCAACACACCTTGCTTCACGAAGCTTGGAACGCGATCCGCATGAATAATGGACAAATCAGGAACGCCTTTGCCTGAATTAAGAACAGTTGATATTTTTGTATACATATCCGAGGTAATCACATGTTTCACTTTGTACTCGGGATTGGTGGCGTTGTAATCCTTCACAAGTTGATCCATGTAAGCCCCGTCATCACCCGTCAAAGGCGTCCAAAAGGTAATGGTGTTCTTATCCCCGTTGCCACATCCCCCTAATACCGCTACCGCTAACAATACAAGTATCAGTGAAACCCCCATTTTTTTCTTCAACAAACTCTCCTCCTATTACTAATCATTTGGTTAATCATTCACCTGCCTGGATGATGTAAACGATTAACTTTGGTTCAGTATACACTCGTTTTGAAAACGGTGTCAATAACATTAATATAAATCTTAATCGATAATATTTTATTTAATTAACGTATATGTTAATCATGATATTGAAATTTTGTTGCATTAAATGGTGAGATTTATATGCAGGTTAATAAAGCATGTGGTATGATGCATATTAGTTAATGAATTTTGAACGAAAAAACTTGTTGAAAGAAGTGGTCATATGCAATTGGAAATAGACAAGTCATCGCTTGTGGTTTACGAGGCTTTGGCCAGCGAAGTTCGAATCAAGATTATTCAGCTGCTCTCCAAAAACAAAATGAATATCAAAGATTTGGCCCAAGAACTTCAAATCAGCAGTCCGATTGTGACAAAACATATTAAAAAACTCGAAGATGCAGGCATTATCCGCACAGAAAAAGTACCGGGGAAATCGGGCCAACAGAAAATTTCGATCCTGAAGGTGGATCATATCGAAATCAACTTCCCGAAAAAAATCTTTCATTCCTTTGCTTCATATGAGGCTTCCGTGCCGATCGGACATTACACGGACTATGACTTGAAGCCTACCTGCGGCCTTGCGACCGAGAAGGAATTTATCGGGCGGGTAGACGAACCCAAATACTTCATGGATCCCAAGCGAGTGGATGCAGAAATCCTGTGGTTTACCGAGGGCTTTATCCAATACAACATCGCTAACTTCCTTCAAAAGGATGAAAAGCTGCAGCAGTTCGAAATCAGTTTAGAGATTTCCTCAGAATTTCCTTTTTCCAATGATGTCTGGCCTTCCGACATTACCTTCTCCTTAAACGGGGTCGAACTTGGCACCTGGACAAGCCCGGGGGATTTTGCAGATACGCGGGGGAAATATACGCCTGCATGGTGGCCGCACAACATCAACCAATATGGACTGCTAAAGACGATACGAATTACGAGCCACGGTACGTATATCGATGGAGACCCGCTCTCTGCTGTATCTGTAGATGATTTGGATGCAACCTGTGATCGCTGGACCTTCCGAATTGAAGTGAAGGAAGATGCAAGACACGTTGGAGGCGCCACCTTATTCGGGAAGAAGTTCGGAAACCATGAGCAGGATATCCAGTTCAAAATGTATTATCTGTGAGGCAATCGAAGGTACGTAACATCGAAGGACGTTTACCGGGTAAAGTTACCGAATCGAGTAGGAGGCTACCCATTAGTTGAGTAGCCGACCTCTCACACCACCGTACGTACCGTTCGGTATACGGCGGTTCAACCGTTTAAGTGCAATTGACGTAGACGCTCGTACTGAGCAGGGAAGTCATAATACCCTGCCTGTGCGAGCTTTTCGTTTGTAACAGAGCGTTGCAGTATCGCGCTTCCGGCAATGCGCCAGTAACCCAGTCGGGTGTTTCCCCATGGGTAGGCCTGCCACTCCGGCACCCCCAGCTTCCGCAGGTTCTGTACCTTCGTTCTTGGCCTCTTCCATTGCTTCCAGATATACATGCGCATCCGCCTTCGCAGCCATTCATTCCAGCTTTGCAGGATTCGCTTCATGTCGGCTACATAGAAATAACCGATCCATCCCCGAATGTAGACCTTTACGTTCTCCATCACCTGCCTCGCATTCCTGCCTTGACTCCGGCTCGTTAGCTCTTTCAGCTTCCTCTTTGCCTTTGCCAGGGATTGTCGATGTACGCGGATATACACGCCGCTTCCGTTCTTCCCCAAAGCAAAACCGAGGAATTTGAAATGCTTCTGTGCCACTACGCTAACTACCTTGCTTTTCTGCGTATTCATCTTGAGCCTCAGCTTGTTCTCCAGATACGTCCGGCAGGATTCCAGTAGCCGCGTCGCTGCCCGCTTGCTTCTCGCCAGCACCACAATGTCATCTGCATAGCGAATGACCTTCACGCCCCGGCTTTTCATCTCCTGATCGAATTCGTTCAGATAGATGTTCGCCAATAATGGCGACAAAGGGCCACCCTGAGGAGAGCCTTCTTCTGTTTCGCGGCGCACCCCGTTTTCCATGACTCCGCTTTTCAGGTACCTTTTAATCAGGTTGGTTACGCGCTTGTCCTCGATTTGTTTGCGCAGGAGGTTCATCAACAGCTCATGGTTCAGCGTGTCGAAGTACTTCGAGAGGTCAATTTCTACTGCGTGGCCCCATCCCTGCTCCGCATAAGCTTTCACTTTTCGGATCGCCTGCTGCGCGCTCCGCCCTGGGCGGTAGCCGTAGCTTCCATCCGAGAAAAGCGGCTCAAACCGCGGTTGCAACTGCTGGGCGATGGCTTGCTGGATGATGCGATCCACGACCGTGGGAATGCCGAGCTTTCTTACTCCGCTTCCATCTGGTTTGGGGATTTCCTTGCGTCGTACCGGGCTCGGCTTATATCGACCCTCCCGGATGCTTTGCAAGAGTTCGTCTCTGTTTTCCCGCAGCCACGGCAATGCCGCCTCGACCGTCATTCCGTCGATTCCCGGTGCTCCGTGATTGCGCTTGACCTGCTTGTAGGCCTTGTTCAGGTTGTCCCTGCTCAGTATCCTTTCCAGCAAGTCGATTGCACCGTCCCTTTCTCTACTCTCCCGAGTGTCGATGCTCTGCGCTCCTGCATACTCTTCGTGTTCCACACTATCCCTTTGCAGGCAGCCCTTTCGGTATTCTGCTTTCATTGCACCGGCTCTCCTTCCTGTATGTACTCAAGACTTACGATTGTTCAGCCCTTCCCGAAAAAAAAAACTTCCCGGTAGTATGGCTTCTGCTGACTTCTCACAGTGAGCTTTACTCCGTCTTTCGGATTTTTTTTTTTTTTTTTTTTTTTTTTTTTTTTTTTTCCTACTCCACGTCTGTGAGATCTCCCCGGGTAAGAGCGATAACCTTCCCCTCATCCATCTGCCACATCTACATGATGGAATTCGGGCAGTATTGGACTTTACTTTGCATTGCAAGCTCGTCCGTCCCATCATGCCTTCTATGTGATTTCTGTTCGTCAGACCGAGGGTTTGCCTCCGGCTTCCTTCAGATTCGGCCTCACGACCGACACCCTTGCCTTTGGCTAACAGTTCCTACTGCCAAGCCTGTAGCGGACTTTCACCGCCAAGTTATCGCCCATGCCGGGCGCACAATGAAAACAAACCAGCCGGATTAACGGCTGGTTTGTTTTTGTTGTTGAAAGTCCATGACCAAACAATAAAATCACTCCTTCACAGATTACGACATCGCAACCAATAAAGGAGTGATTTCAATGTTCCGCGCAGGTAGACATTTAGGGCAACCACTTACATTACCCTAAATCCCTTCCTCATCCTTACCCTTTCAAGACACCTTATGCTCAATTCTCAGCTTATCAGCGACCATCGCGATAAACTCGCTGTTGGTTGGCTTGGATTTGCTGATGTTGATGGTGTAGCCGAACAGATGGCTAATGGAATCGATGTTTCCGCGAGTCCAGGCTACTTCGATAGCATGACGGATTGCACGTTCCACACGAGAAGGCGTTGTTTTGAATTTCTCTGCGATCGCTGGATACAAAGTCTTGGTGATCGCCCCAAGAATTTCGATATTGTTGTATACCATGGTAATGGCTTCACGCAAATATTGGTAGCCCTTGATATGAGCAGGAACACCTATTTCATGGATAATCGAAGTGATATTCGCGTCCAAATTTTTGCCTTTGCCCATAGGAACCACATTGGATTTCATACTTGTAAATGACGCGCCTGAAGAAATGCTGCTGGACGAGCCAACAAGTTGACGAATGCGGCTGGCGAGCACCTCCATATCAAACGGTTTCAAAATATAATAGGAAGCACCTAATTGTACAGCTCGCTGCGTAATATTTTCCTGACCAAATGCCGTAAGCATAATGACTTTCGGCTGCGGAGACAAATTCATATCGCGTAATCGTTCAAGTACGCCAAGGCCGTCCAAATGAGGCATAATAATGTCAAGGATCAGCACATCCGGTACTTTTCCCGTTTCCTCAATCATACTCAGTACTTCTTCGCCATTATAAGCGATTCCGGATACCACCATATCTTGTTGATCCGAAATATATTCACCAAGCAGGTTTGTAAACTCACGGTTGTCGTCTGCCAATAATACTTCGATCTTTTGCAATTCGTGCTCCTCCTTTATCAGATCAGTTGTTATTTTAGAATATTTTTCTTGTGTATAAAGTTTTCGACATAGTGATTTAAATTCCTTCTGTCGAAAATTATTTTTCTTTATTTTTTTTTGAAGTTGATTTATAATTAAATATTTTGTTTCAAATTAATCTCTATTTCGTTATTTTACGACAAAAAATCTCAAGGCATTAACCCGCCTTAAGATTTTGAGGAGTTGATTCTGTAGATTGTAGTACGCCGGAGTCCTGAAGCATCCATTCAATAAAGCATCCATACCCCGATTTAGGATCATTTACAAAAACGTGCGTAACCGCTCCAATCAGCTTGCCATCTTGAACGATTGGACTACCGCTCATGCCTTGTACAATCCCGCCTGTCTTCTTAAGCAGTCTTGGATCGGTAATACGGAGTACAAGCCCTTTCGTTGCGGGAGCATCCTGTTTAGATACATGAACGATATCCACTGTAAATCGTTCAACCTCTTGTCCTTCAACGACCGTTAAAATCTCTGCCGGTCCTTCCTTGACCTCATGAGATAAGGCTATCGGAATTGGCTCCTGATACAAACCATGCTCAGGAAGATTATTCATTTTACCGAAGATGCCAAAATGGGTATTGCGCTCAACATTGCCCAAAATCTTGCCGTCTTTTGTGAAGGTTGCCCGTTTTTCTCCCGGCTCGCCTTCTTCACTTCGGCTAATGGATGTAACGTTGGACTGAACAATCTGGCCGCTTCCAACATCAATGGGTGTTTGAGTATTCATATCGGTAATGACATGGCCCAAAGCCCCGTAGACTTTCTGGTGAGGTGCGTAGAAAGTTAAAGTGCCTACACCTGCTGCAGAATCACGGATATACAGACCAAGGCGCCAGCTTTGATCTTCTTCATCATATGCCGGGCTCAGCTTGGTTGTCATTTCTTTGCCGCCCCGCTTGAAGGAGATATCCAATGGCTTATTGGCTTTACCGGCCTTCTCGACGATATCAGCAACCTTTGTTACATCATTAAGCGGCTTTCCTTCCATCGTGGTCAGCAGATCGCCAACCTTCAGACCGGCCGCTTCTCCAGGGGATACTTTAGCACCGTTTTGAACGCGTACCAGATGATGTCCAACGACCAGTATACCAGAGGATTTCACTTTGACGCCGATGGTCTGACCTCCAGGAATCACCTTGAGCTCGGGGATCACCTTCACATGAACTGTCTTCAGAGGAATTTTACCAAATAATTTCAGGGTAACTTCGGCATTTCCGCTTTGCTGGGGATTCAGCTGAAGTGGATACTTTAGCGATACTTGAAGTTTTGACTCGCGGGAGCCGTTGAGCTGCAGGACATCCGGACGATCAACTGAAGCGAGGGCTTGAACAGGCATGGCAACATCAAGACGGGACTGCTGACCGGAAATCAATCTCAGCTCATTAGGCAATGAAGCAAAAGACTGGACAGGATCAGCAGTTCCAATGAAACAAAGAAGGAAAGCAAGAACGAAACCGAGCAGTTTTCTCCTGAGGTTGGGCTTCAATGGCTGTCACGCTCCCTTTTTCTTCTTTCGCTTGACGAAAAGGTGGTCGCCAATTGCGTACCTTTAAGTTACCCTGCCCTTATGGATTTATTACTGTCAATCATTGACCCAGAGCCTTTCTGGAAGCCTTTTGCGCTGCCGCCAGATTGAGCATTTCTTGGGCATGATGAAGTGTTTTTTCGGTGATCTCGACTCCGCCAAGCATCCGTGCAAGCTCTTTTACACGCCCCTCTTCATTCAGGTTTTCTACTTGCGTCATCGTTCTGGAGGCTTCCAGCTTCTTCTCGATTAAATACTGATGATCTGCCATGCATGCAACCTGCGGCAAATGCGTAATGGAGAACACCTGACAGGTTTTGGCCAGCAAAAACAGCTTCTCCGCAATCGATTGGGCAGCCCTTCCACTGACACCTGTGTCGACTTCATCAAAGATTAAGACCGGTATTTGATCATGACGGGCAAATATACTCTTCATCGCCAGCATAATTCTGGACATTTCTCCACCCGAAGCAATTTTGGCAAGGGGACGCAGAGGCTCACCCGGATTGGCGGATATGAGGAATTCTGCCGTATCCATCCCCTGTCTGGTCAACCTTACTTTATGTCCTTCATATTCGTAACCGTTAGGATCCAGCTGTAGCTCCATACGAACCTCAAGGGAGGTGCGCTCCATTTGCAGATCCTTCAGTTCTCCCTCCACTTGCCGTGCTAAATCTTGCGCACACTGCTTGCGGGCAATACTAAGCTCTTTAGCACTAACCAACAGCACGCTTAACAACTCGTCACGACGCTGTTCCAATGCTTGGATAAATTCGTCCTTATTCTCCAGCATATCGGTTTCCTGCTGAATTCTCACGTAGTATTCCAAAATTTGTTCAACATTATCCCCATATTTTCGGCGCAATCCGGAGATCATATCTAAACGAAGCTCAATGTCGTTCAGACGTTCCGGATTAAATTCAATGCTGTCGCGGTAATCCCTTAGCTGGAAAACGGCATCCTCCAACTGATAATAAGCGGATTGCAGCTGCTCAACAAGCGGCTTTAAACCCTTCTCATCGTAACCTGACACATCCTCCAATTTGGATAGGGCACGGCTGACGGATTCCAATCCCGAGGATCCGTACAATAGGTCGTATGCTCCGGCAACGGAATCCATCATCTTCTCGCTGTGGGACAGCTTGGTTCTTTCCTCGGACAATTCCTCGTCCTCACCGGATTTTAGCTCCGCCGCTGCAATCTCCTCCAGCTGGAACCGATACATATCGAGCATTTGATACGCCTTCTGGCTGGTCTCCTGCAGGTCCTTGAGCTCTCGCTCCACTTTGCTGAATTCCCCGTACAATTCTTGATATTTCCGCTTGACAGGCCCTATGACCTTATCTCCGTACGTATCCAGAAGGCTCATATGCTGCTCTGAACGGAGCAAGCTTTGATGTTCATGCTGACCATGGATATTTATGAGCTTTTCTCCAACCTCACGCAGCATGCTTAAATTCAGCAGCTGGCCGTTAATACGGGAGGTGCTTTTTCCTTGAGCTGTCAGTTCTCTCCGTATCAACAAATGCTCTTCTGGATCCGCTTCAACACCCAGCTTCTTCAGCGTATCCCATACGGGATGCCCTGCAGGCAGCTCGAATAAAGCCTCAATCTCTGCTTTGTCGCAGCCGTAGCGAATTAGTTCAGCCGAGCCGCGGCCGCCGGCAATTAATCCCAGCGCATCGATTATGATGGACTTACCAGCTCCGGTCTCCCCTGTCAGAACGTGAAATCCCGGATAAAAATGCACATCCACGCTTTCTACAACCGCCAGATTCCGAATGGATAGCGTGTTTAACATGTTTCCCACCTCCGCTACTGCTTAAAAACTGCCAATGAGTCACAACATTGATTACGAAATGAAATTTTTAATTTGGGCAACCACATGTTCTCCGTCATCTTCCGTTCGGCAAATGAGCAATATCGTGTCATCGCCGCATATGGTCCCCATGATCTGGGTCCATTCCATATTATCGAGCAGCACGGCTACGGAATTAGCTGTTCCAGGCAAGCACTTCATGACGACAAGATTACCGGTACGGTCAATGTAAACAAAATTATCGATAAGCGCTCTTTTGAGCTTCTGTACAGGATTGTAACGCTGATCTGTCGGCATAGAGTATTTATATCGCCCATCATCCGTAGGCACCTTGATGAGCAGCAGTTCTTTGATATCACGTGAAATTGTAGCTTGAGTAACCTGAAAACCTTCCGCACGCAATGCGTCTACAAGCTCATCCTGTGTCTCAATATCCTGGTGGGTAATAATATCCCTGATTTTAATATGGCGTTGTCCCTTCATAAAGAGCCTCCTGAGTATTAACTGTTGTAATCATCTTGACCAATCCATTCTTCGTCCGACCAATCCATGCTTAAACGGTGAATCGACTTCTCGTTTACATCAATATAGAGTAGACCGGCACATTCGGGATACAGCAGCAACAAAGGCATCAACCGATCGCGAATGCCGGCCCCCGTCCAATCGACCGGCATCCGTTCCCGTGCCAGCTTGACTATGTACAGCTCGCCACTGTCATCGGATGCAACGTAATCTATAAACAACCGACTCAAAATGGGTCTCTGACCCGTTTCAAACGATAAGTTTATTTTTACTTTACCCCCAACCACATCATATCCTTCTTGTTCGAGCATCCCAATGGCTGGGTGATCTGGAATGTGTTCATTGATCGGGACGCCCGGCAGTCGATCCGGTGATGGCGACATCAGCCAACGATTCAGCCTATAACCGATAAGCAAGGCAACGACGAAACCAAGCAATATCATTAATAACCAATCATAACGCTCATTCATCCTCTCACCTCGAATTTTGTATTCGCGGATGAGAACATCAATTCCTCTTTTTCAGCAAAAGAAACCCATCATTTCGATGAGTTTCCTGTGAATGTATGAGCCGCTTGTGTTACGACGGTATCAATCCATTGACTCAAATGGACAGATTCTTGTCCATCTCCCTGAGTCGGTTCTTCCGAGCTTTCAGAAACCTCCGGCTCTAAACGCCAGTGGGCCAGGAATTCTATATTGCCTTCCCCTCCCGTAATCGGAGAGAACGTAAGATTCTTTAATTTGAACCCAATTTCATCTGCAAAAGTCAGCACTTGCGTTAGGACTTCCCTGTGAACCTTCGGATCCCGAACCACGCCGGACTTACCAACCTTCTCCCGACCTGCCTCAAATTGAGGTTTGATCAGAGCAGCCACATCTCCCGGTTTACCCAGGAGCATCTTCAGAGGCGGCAAAATAATGCGAAGGGATATAAACGAAACGTCAATGCTGGCAAAATCCGGCTGAGGGCCATTCAGGTCGTCCGGCGTCATATAGCGAAAATTGGTTCGCTCCATGACACAAACGCGTTCATCGTTACGAAGCGACCAATCCAACTGGTTATAACCGACGTCGATTGCGTACACATAACTTGCTCCGTGCTGGAGCGCGCAATCCGTAAAGCCGCCAGTCGAAGAGCCGATATCCAGCATCGTACGCCCCTTCATATCAATATCGAATGAACGAATCGCCTTCTCAAGCTTTAATCCGCCACGGCTGACATAGGGATGAACCGAGCCTTTGACTTTCAGTTCGGACGTCCTTGGAATTTTCATGCCGGCTTTCTCGATCCGCTCGGTTCCGGCATAGACCAGACCCGCCATAATCGCGGCTTTGGCTTTTTCGCGACTCTCATAATATCCCTGCTCCACGAGCAGGACATCAATTCGTTCTTTCTGAGATGAATCCATATTATACTCCCGATGGTTTACTAAGACATAAAACTTCTCTTGCCAAGTACGGCTGTCCGAGCATTCTTCAAGCTCCGGATCTCCTGACAAACCGAATCCAATGTCAGCCCTACTTCTTCACGCTGCTGCGGTATGCTTCCATGCTCGATAAACCGGTCTTCGATCCCCATTAAAGATACAACCGCATCATGGATTCCCTGCTCCGCAAAAAACTCTAAAACCGCGCTGCCCATACTACCCGCTTGCGAAGCTTCCTCCAGAACCAGCATGGACGTCCCCGTCTCGGCCAGATTCCGCAGCATACCTCCATCCAGCGGTTTAAGGAAACGGGCGTTTACGACTTGTACCGTAATTCCTTCCCGTTTGAGCTGCTCCGCCGCTTCTTCAGCCAATTGAACCATAGGACCCGCTGCCAGAATGGCGTATCCTTCGCCAGGACGAACGACTTCCCAAGTTCCGATAGGAATCGGTACCAGTTCGGTGTCCATTGGAACGCCGCGCACATTGTTCCGAGGGTAACGGTATGCGATAGGTCCCTCATTATAATCGAGTGCTGTTTTCATCATATGACGAAGCTCGTTCTCGTCTTTTGGCATCATAATGACGATATTCGGAATATGACGCATGAAGGCTACGTCGTATACCCCTTGATGAGTCTCGCCATCTGCACCAACAAAGCCGGCACGGTCAATCGCAAACATCACGTTGGCGTTATGACGGCAAATATCATGCACGATTTGATCGTACGCACGCTGCATAAACGTGGAATACACCGCAAATACAGGCTTCATGCCTTCCATTGCCAATGCTGCGCACAAGGTCGCGGCGTGCTGTTCGGCAATCCCTACATCGATCATACGGTCAGGGAATTTCTTGCTGAACGGGATCAAGCCGGAGCCTCCCGGCATCGCCGGCGTGACGGCCACGATCCGATTGTCCTGTTCCCCCAGCTCAACCAGCGTCTGTCCGAATACTTCCGTATACATCGGATTTCCTACCGCTTTAAGAACTTGGCCGGATTCAATCTTATAAGGCGTGATTCCATGCCATTTATGAGAATCGGATTCAGCCGGCCGGTATCCCTTGCCTTTGGTTGTGACGGCATGAATCAGAACGGGTCCGTCCACATTGTCGGCCTGCTTTAACGTATCGATCAGTTTGTTTAGATCATGTCCGTCTACAGGGCCCAGATAGGTAAGTCCGAGTTCCTCGAATAAAACGCCGGGAACCATCATATATTTAAGGCTGTCCTTCATCTTCTCTGCCGTTTTGGCGAGTTTGCCGCCGATGGCAGGAATTTTCTTCAGGAGCATTTCCACTTCGTCCTTGGCACGAAGATAATAACGATCGGAACGGATCTTGCTTAGGTAATTGTGCATGGCACCCACATTCGGTGCAATCGACATTTCATTGTCATTCAGGATGACCATCAGCTTTTTCTGCTCGTGGCCAATATGGTTGAGCGCTTCAAACGCCATGCCGCCGGTAAGGGCACCGTCACCGATCATGGCGATAACCCGGTTGTTGTCACCTTTCAGATCGCGCGCCATCGCCATACCCATTGCAGCAGACAGCGAGGTGCTGCTGTGTCCGGCTTCCCAGACATCATGCTCGCTTTCAGAACGCTTTACGAAGCCGCACAAGCCTTTGTATTTACGGAGCGTATCAAATTTATCCATCCGTCCGGTCAAGATCTTGTGTACATAGGCTTGATGGCCCACGTCAAAAATCATCTTGTCACGAGGGCTGTCAAAGCAATAGTGCAAGGCCAGCGTGAGTTCAACCACTCCCAGATTCGGTGCAAGATGGCCACCGGTAACGGACAGCTTTTCGATTAGAAAATGACGGATTTGCCCTGCTAAATCCTCGAGTTCGTCCACCGATAGATGTTTAATTTGTTCGGGATGCTTGATATTTGGAAGAAGCACGAAGAATCTCCCCGCTTTCCTTGATTAAGTTTACGTTTCATTAGCTGATATGAATTCAGCCATTAACAGACATTATATCATAAAAAAACCGTTTGCATGTAAAGCGTGCTTAGTGGTCCCTCGCCATCAAAAAATCTGCAATCTCCAGCAATCTGGAGGGATCATTGAAATTCCCTTCGGAAATGACCCGCTTCGATTCTGCTGTCAGGCGCTCAACTTCACGCCTGGATGCGTCCAAACCGATGAAGTACGGATACGTTACTTTCTCCTGTTTCACATCGCTTTGCACCGGCTTCCCAAGCTTGGACTCATCCCCGACCAGATCCAGGATATCATCTTGAATCTGAAAAGCAAGGCCGATATGATGCCCAAAGGTTCGCAAGGATTCAATCTGGGACTCCGAACACCCGGCAAGATGCCCGCCTGCCATCAGCGAGAACATGATCAGATCACTCGTCTTGTGCAGATGGATATACTCAAGCTGCTCTAGCGTCGTTATCCCTTGTTCACCCTCCATATCGGCAACCTGCCCGCCTACCATTCCCCGCGGACCTGCATACTCTGCAAGATCCTCCACAATCGACAGCACACGCTCAGCCGGAATGCCATGCTTTCTGGAAGCCTGGATTACGCTGTAAAAAGCATGTGTCAGCAAGGCATCACCAGCCAAAATAGCGCTTGCTTCGCCAAAAACCTTATGATTTGTTGGCTTGCCGCGGCGATAATCATCATCATCCATCGCTGGCAGATCATCATGTATAAGAGAATATGTATGAACCATCTCAACGGCGCAAGCGACCGGAAGGGCTGCGTCACGGTTGCCGCCTCCCGCCTCGCATGCAGCAATGACAAGCAGCGGACGCATTCGCTTTCCGCCTGCCATTAAAGAATACGACATGGACTGGCGAAGGGTTTCAGGAACTTTCCAACCCGGCGGAAAAAGATTGGTAAGCTCGCTATCCAGTCTGTCCCAAATATCATTCATATATTGATGAATCGGAAGTCTGTTATTCACCTAGTTCACCTGTCTCATCAAGCGATCCACCAAAAGGCTTACGCTTCAGTTCTCCGCCTTCTTCTACGATCATTTCGATTTTTTGCTCCACCTGCTCCAGCTTTTTGCTGCACATCTGCGACAGCTTCATGCCCTGTTGAAACAAATCGATGGCTTTTTCCAGCGGCACGTCTCCATCTTCCAATTGCTCTACAATCGTCTCGAGCTGAGCCATCGCTTCTTCAAAACTGATCTCCAATGTTTCATTCGCCATTCTCTTCATCCTCCTTCATTCCCCACACTTGACACTGCAGTTGTCCATCGCTGACCCTCACGTTAACCAAATCGCCTAACTGAACATCTTCGATGGATTTGACAAGCTTTTGCTCTTGCTCGTCATACACGAGACTATATCCTCTGGACATAATTTTCAGCGGACTGAGCGCATCGAGATGCCGCATTTCGGTTTGCAACTGCGACATCTTGGATTTCATGATCGACTGCATCGCGTTCATTAACTGCCGGCTCACCTGATCTTTTCTTCTCGCCGCGAACTCCGCTTGGGTTCGCGGATTATACCGGATTAATCCCTGATGCAGTGATTTTTGCCGTTGGCGGACCAGGGACAGCTGGGATTTCAGGTTGCCCTGCAGCCGCTGGGACAGCATGTCCAACCGTTCGGCATGCTGCAGCATATACCGGCGAGGATGAACCAGAACCGGGGAACGCTGGAGCGAAACTAAACGGTCACGACTTCGCTTAAGACGCTGCTGAAGTCCCTGGTTTAGCTGGCGCTGTCTTTGTACAAGCTGTCCCCTCAGTTCCGCACTGCTCGGTACCGCGAGTTCCGCGGCGGCCGTTGGCGTAGCGGCTCGTAAATCCGCTACAAAATCGGCAATCGTAAAATCGGTTTCGTGTCCAACGGCGGAAATAACAGGAATATTGGATTGATAAATAGCTCTTGCAACGATCTCCTCATTAAATGCCCACAGTTCTTCGAGTGATCCGCCGCCGCGCCCAACGATGAGCACATCGGCCTCAGCCATGTCATTCATCGTTCGAATAGCCTTCACGATTGAAGGAGCAGCCCCTTTGCCTTGAACCAGCACCGGATACAATATCGCTCTTGCCTGAGGGTACCGTCTCCGGATCGTAATCATAATATCCCGAACAGCGGCACCCGTTGGCGAGGTAATAACACCAATCGTCTTAGGATAACGCGGCAAAGGCCGCTTGCGCTCGGCTGCAAACAAACCCTCTTCCTCAAGCTTCGACTTCAGCTGTTCATAAGCAAGGTACAAACTGCCGATCCCGTCAGGCTGCATTTGAACCGCATAGAATTGGTACTGACCATCCCGTTCATATACCGACACATTACCCCTGGCAATAACGCGAGAGCCTTCCTTCGGTATAAAAGGGAGCCTCTGGTTATGAGTCGCAAACATGATCGCACGAATCCGGCTGCCTTCATCCTTTAAGGTAAAGTACATATGTCCGCTGGAATGATGGGTGAAATTCGAAATTTCACCGCGGATCCATACGTCGGAGAGCCTGGAGTCGCCTTCCATTTTCATGCGGATATAACGGTTTAAATCTTTAACGGATAATACTCGTCCTGGATCTGCCGACTTCATATCAGTTCAACCCATTCAGCCTTTTGGCGGCTATCAAGGTATTCTGCATGAGCATCGTAATGGTCATGGGTCCCACCCCTCCGGGAACCGGAGTAATCGGACCTGACACTTCCTTCACGCTCTCAAAGTCAACGTCCCCGGCAAGCTTTCCGTTCTCCAAACGGTTCATGCCGACATCGATCACGACCGCGCCAGGCTTCACGTAACTGGCATCAATCATATTCGCTCTGCCGATCGCTACAACCAGGATATCCGCTTGACGAGCGATTTCAGCCATATTCCCCGTTCTGGAGTGACACATCGTAACAGTGGCGTTCTCGCGCTGGAGGAGAAGGGATACCGGTTTGCCAACGATATTGGATCTCCCGATTACAACAGCATGCTTGCCTGCAATCTCAATGCCTGTCCGCTTGATCATTTCAATCACGCCGGCAGGTGTGCATGGCAGCAGACTGTCGTCGCCTATCACGAGGTTACCCACATTAACCGGATGGAAACCGTCAACGTCCTTTTCCACTGCAATCGCATCAATGACGGCCTTCTCATGGATGTGCTTGGGCAAAGGGAGCTGGACCAAAATTCCGTGAGTGGATTCCTGGGCGTTGAGCTTGTCCACGAGCGCCAGCACTTCTTCCTCGCTGGATTCCGCGGAAAGACGATGCACCTCGGAATAAAAACCTAGATCCTGACATGCTTTCTCCTTGTTACGAACGTAAACATGCGAAGCCGGATCATCCCCTACAAGTACAACAGCCAAACCAGGACGTACATTCTGCTTGGACAATTGTTCTACTTCTAACGCAATCCCCTTGCGAATTTCTTCAGAAATCTGTTTTCCGCTAATTATCGTTGCTGCTGTCATCCTAATCTCTCCTCCAATATGATGGAATGATATCGTTTCAAGCTGAGCTTAAGCGTACAGATTAAGACTGACGCAGCTTCGCCTTGACTTGATCCAGCTCCTGAATCATCCGGCCCAGTACGCCGTTGACGAATTTCCCTGACTCCTCGGTTCCGAAATGCTTGGACAACTCAATCGCTTCATTAACAGCTACCTTGCCAGGCACATCTTCACGGGATGTCAGTTCATATACAGCCAAACGCAGGATTTGACGATCCACACGGGAAAGACGGCTTACCTGCCAGCCTTTTAAATAATGAGCGAGCAGTTCATCAATTGAATCCTTGGATTCCCAGGTTCCATTGACCAATTGCAGCACATACTCCTTCACTTGAACTTCGTCGCCGATGACCCGCTCGGTCTCATTTTCTTCGGCCGCTTCCGAGAGCAGCATCGACACGGCTTCCACACTGTCGACTTCGTTCATCTCCATCTGGTAAAGGCTTTGAACGACAATCTCTCTTACTACACGTCTTTTCATTTTGTTCCTCCTGTGGACCCTGCTGAATCCATTTTTCTAATTAGTATGATCCATTTGCCGTCAAGACTTGACAACATTTAAAAGGCCAAAAAAAAACCTGTGAATATCTCTCTCCGCAAAAAAGGCGCACTACACCTGTCCTCAGCATTTTTTCCGGAGAAAGCATATCACAGGGTTCATTTAAACGGCCGCCAGCGCTCGGAAAGCCATCGTCCCCATTCCTGAAAGTGGAACACGGAGCCCTGCTTCAGATCCTTGCGCTTGCCAAATATATAGCCGATAAATACCACTAATGCAAAGAACAGCATATCCCAAAAACCGGATAATAAGTAAATCAGTCCGCACACAAGCCCGCCGGTCACCCCGGCAATTCTTCCTCTGTGACTCTCCCATATTTCTTTCCAAGGCATTGGGGAAGCTCACCTCTATTCCACGCGGCTCTTGAAGCTTGGTGCCTGAACCACGTTAGCAATATATACGGATACGGATGACACGGGTATTCCTGTTGTATCTTCAACAAAGTCGTGCACCTGCTTCTGTACTTCCGTTGTCAGTGTAGGAATCGATTCCTCACCATCGACCACGGCGCGTATCGCAATATCAAGACCCGATTGGGATACCTTGATCCGGGATTTCAAATCCTTGACTCCACGGACGCGAGAAGCCGCCTTGAGACAGAGATTCTCGATCGTCTCCACAGAGATTTGAATGTCACCAAACTCCGTGCGCTGATCGATGGAATTCAGGTTCGAGCGATCGCGCCTTACGGAGATATAGAAGAAACGGATGCTCAGCAAAAACAAAACCGCAGCTACGATAATTCCAGCCCAGAAAAGGCGTTGTTCCTGAACGCTTGTTAATTCATACGGAACAGCGCCACTCAACAGGAGGATGGCAACTACGGATATGACACCGATACTTAAGCTGTAGATAAACAGCAAAAGTCTGTCCATTAATTTGGCCACGATTTAGCACAGCCTCCTTAAAATTAGATTAAACCCTCGACATCGCTGCCCAGGGCTAGCCTGAAAGTATTCTTATTTCACGCGTTGAGCCAGATCCAATTCTTCCGTCTTCTCTACGGATTTCATGAAATGGACATCATGAATATGTACATTGACTTCAATCACCGTAAGCCCTGTCATATTCTCAATCGAACGTTTCACGTTGCGCTGGATTTCTCCGGCTACTTCAGGAAGACGATGACCATACTCCACGATAACGGATACGTCAACAGCAGCTTCCCGTTGTCCAACTTCCACTTTAACACCCTTGGATAAATTTTTGCGTCCGAGCAGCTCGGCAATGCCGCCTGCAAAGCCTCCGCTCATCCCTGCAACCCCACGTACTTCTACCGTAGCAAGTCCAGCTATGACTTCAATAACTTCCGGAGCGATCTGAATTTCACCAATATCTGTACGTTCAAATTCTGTAGGCAAAGTTTCCGCCATTGTCTCAACACACCTTTCGGAATAAGTTAGCGGATGCACCCCAACTGCTTAAGGCATGCGCTCTTATTACTCATACTATACCATTTGGCCAAGTTTATGACAAACTTGGCCAAAGGTTTCAAATCTCATTTTCTTCCAAAAATTTAATATCGAAGTCACCCTTCAAGAAGGTAGGATGCTTGAGCAATTTCTGGTGGAACGGGATCGTTGAATAGATCCCTTCAATCTCGAATTCAGCCAGTGCGCGCCTCATCTTCGCGATGGCTTCATCGCGGGTCGGCGCCCATACAATCAGCTTGGCAATCATCGAATCATAATAAGGCGAAATGGTATAACCGGGATATGCCGCACTGTCTACCCGCACGCCAGGACCTCCTGGAGGCAAATAGAACTGAATGGTTCCAGGCGCAGGCATAAAGTTCTTGTCCGGATTCTCGGCATTAATCCGACATTCGATGGACCAGCCATTAATAACTACTTCCTCTTGCGTGAAAGAAAGCGTGTTGCCCTCGGCAACGGAGATCATTTCCTGAATCAGATCAACCCCGGTCACCATCTCGGTCACCGGATGCTCCACCTGAATCCGCGTGTTCATCTCCATGAAATAGAACTGACCGTCCTGGCCGAGCAAAAATTCAAGCGTACCTGCACCGGAATAGTTAACGGCCTTTGCGGCCCGAACGGCGGCTTCGCCCATCCGGCTGCGTACCTCTTCACTTAGCACCGGACAAGGAGCTTCCTCAACAAGCTTTTGTCTCCGGCGCTGCACAGAACAGTCACGCTCCCCGAGATGCACGGCGTTGCCATGTTTGTCGGCGATAATTTGAATCTCTACATGCTTCATGCCAGTCAAATATTTTTCCAGATAGACGCCTGCATTGCCGAAGGCCTTCTGGGCTTCCTGCTGTGCGTTTGTAATCTGTTTAACCAGCGATTCTTCATCCTCGGCGATCCGAATTCCTTTACCTCCGCCACCTGCAGTAGCCTTGATAATGACGGGATATCCGATATCCCGGGCAAGCATAACGGCCTCATTTAAATCCTCGACCAATCCGTCGGATCCCGGAATAACCGGAACACCTGCATCCCTCATCGTCTGCTTCGCAACAGCCTTATCTCCCATACGGTTGATCGCATCAGCGGAAGGACCGATAAAGGTAATGTTGCAGGATTCACAAATCTCCGCGAAATCCGCGTTCTCGGCCAAAAAGCCATACCCGGGATGAATGGCGTCACACTCGGTCAGTGTAGCAACGCTCATGATATTGGTAAAATTCAAATAGCTGTCTTTCGATAACGTAGGGCCGATGCAATAGGCCTCATCCGCCAAGCGAACATGCAGGGATTCCCGATCCGGCTCCGAATATACGGCCACCGTTGCGATGCCAAGTTCCCGGCAAGCCCTGATGATACGAACGGCAATCTCTCCCCGGTTCGCGATTAGCACTTTTTGAAATGTCATGCAGTAACCTCCTTCGGACTCTTGCGACTCTCGTTCTTGGCGAGTCCCTCCATATTACTCCGGTTTCACCAGAAACAGAGGCTGCCCGAATTCTACAAGTTGACCGTTCTGTGCGAGAACCTCTACGATTTCGCCTTTGATCTCTGCTTCCAGTTCATTCATCAGCTTCATGGCCTCAATGATGCAGACCGTCGATTTATCAGTCACCTTGTCCCCGGGGCTGACAAATGGCCCAGCCTCAGGCGATGGGGAACGATAGAAAGTTCCTACCATCGGTGATACGATTTTATGTAATGAGCTGTTGCCATCCTCCACGGAATCCTGCTGTGGTGCAGCTGCAGGTGCTTGATTCCCCGTATTCGGCTGTACGATTTGTGGTGCCATCACTTGCTGTGCCGGTAGGAACGCTTGCGGCGCCGCCTGATAGTTGTTAACCACCTCGGCTGCATTGGGTTTCTTAATGGATAAGCGTGTACCTTCGCTCTCAATTTCCAGCTCATGCACGGATGTTTGATCCACCAGCTTAATAAGTTCCTTGATTTCGTTTAATTTAAACATTATCGACGTTCACTCCTTCACTTTCTTGGAAGCCCTTGCTTAGGACAGTCAGTCAATAGCTTAGAGTATTATATCACAATCGAGCGAAATAGAAAGAGCCCAAGGCAATCCTTAGACTCTTTCGGTTTTATAATATATCCGTGATTTATGTTGAAATCTGCGGACAAGCTTATGGCGCAACATATTGAACGGTTACTTTATCCGGCGAAACCTTCAGTTCCTTCATCACAAGACTCACGATGCCGGCTGCACCTTTGGCATCGAGTTTCTCACTCAGTACGACCACATTATACTTCTCGCTCTCTTCCTTCACAACGGCGTTTCCGTATTGCTGCTGAAGGGCTTCTTCGATGCTGAGAATCACTTCTTCTCTCGCTTCGGCCGATTTCAGCTGCTCGGTAGCTTGAGCTGTTTGCTCCGGCTTGTTTTCATGATTGTCGATCTTTGTCATTAACTCATCGTATAATTTCATATTTTTTTGTGAGCGGTCCAATTTATAGGACTCCAACTGGGCTGCTGCAGATGTTGCATTGGCAGCCACTTGCTCCAGCACTTCTTCATCCGATTTCTTACCGTTGCTGGTGCTGCTTGTGTCTTTGGAGTCCTTGGCGCCCTCTTTGTCTGTGCTGCTAGCGTCTTTGGAATTCTCGGCACCCTCTTGGGATTCCTTCACTTCCGGCTCTTCCGTTTTACCGGCTTCGCCGCTTGCTTTTCCTTGATCCCCTTGCTCACCCTGTGTTGCTTCTGCAGGGTCTTCTGTACCGGCCGCACCTGTATCGCCTGTTGCAGTTCCTTGCTCATTGGCACCGGAATCACCGTCAGTACCTTCTTCAAGCACTTCGTTCACAACCAGCTCGTCGCCAGTGCCTGCGGTTCCGTTTGCTTCTTGTCCGGCACCTGGCTTCTGACCGTCCACTTGCGTGCTCTCGGCAACCGGCGGCGCTTTCGTTCCCGAATCGTCGGTGAATAAGTAGTAGGCTGACAGGATGACCATCAAACTGAGCATGGATACTAACCATATGGTTTGTCTTTTGTTATTCATTTGAACGTTTCCTCCTTTGAATGAAAACCTTGGCACGAATGATCGGATCATTCGAGAGGCTGCGGTTATTCCTGTTTACGCGGGACAACGGATATACGATAAGACGGGACATTGAGGCCTCGCTGGATCGCATCCACGATCAAGCTCTTAACAACATCATTCTCGGCTCCCTTGGCTACGACGAGCACCCCCCGGACTTGAGGTTTGATCTTCTTGGTGACGATCGGCGTTTCTTCTCCGGAAGATTCATAAGTGACAATCTGGCCGTCACGCTGATAACTTGTGACATGGCGCTTACCTCCGTTAGCATCGGTTTCCTCCGTCAGTTCCTGTGTATCTTTCATGTCCCGCTGGACGACCAATTCCTCTGTAGATTCCACAGTCACCATGACATCGACGGACCCAACCCCAACAATCTGTTCCAGCATGGTTTTAGTGCGCATTTCAAAATCCTGCTCGATACTTTCAAACTCACCGCCGCCGCTGGTTGAAGTCCCGCCTTGGGTCGTTGAGACCGCAGCCGTCTCCGGCGGCGGCTCGCGACCGATATTCTCATGATCCAGCTTCTTCACATTGACGAAGGAGTTGAACAGCATAATCGCAACGCCGATCAGACCAAGAATGATAAACCACCTGAAGGTTTGCATTCTTCTTGCTCCGCCAGCACCTCCGCCCAGCCATTGTTCCAACCGCTTCAACCAATTTCCCATCATACTCACCTCCGCTACAGCTTCTTATCCTGCTCCTGCCCTGGCATATAGATCGTAATCAGATCCGGCTCCAAATCCCACCGACGGCTAATGTATTTCCGAACCGGCTCTGCTCTTGCTTCCTCGGCCTTGCTCACTGCTTCTGCATTCGCTTTCGCCGCAGCCTTCCCATCCCGTTCCAATTGCATGGATTCAACATTCACCTGAACGGAATCCACAGGTTCTATGCCGATGGGTTGCTTATCATCGCTGTTCTCTACCTCTGCATTCTCCGATTCACCTCCAACCAGTCTTACATCAACAGATCGTATCGTAGCGCCTGCATATCCCTTGTCCTGTCTAGCAACTGCAGCTAGTACCACCTTGACCTCCTGAACCGCTTCCCCCGTTTCTGCCGCAATCTCTTCTTTCATCACCTGGGCCAATTCGTTGCCTGCCCACTGAAGGCTTTGACTCTGCTGCGTTTCCTTCAGCTTCTCGGCCTGTGCCAGAATATGCTCCAGCTGAACCTCATCCGGCAGACCTTTCTCCTGCCGCTCCAGCTCCATCGCCAGTTGATTCTCAGGGGGATCCGTTATCAATGTGATAATCGGGCTAAGCAGCGTAAGCAGAATCAACAGGCTCAGGACTAATCTGGCGTATCGTTCAAGCGCTTTGCCGGGAAGTATCAAATCAACGAAGGCTGCAAAGAGAACTACCATGATGACGCTTTTCAACCAACCTCCAAGCCAGTCCATTCGTCATTCCTCCTAAAGATTAGCCGCCGCTATATTCTGCCTCACCTCATCATGACGGTAATGTTGCCTGCCGTGAGCAGAATCGTGATGGCCAGGAAGAACATCATACTGACTGCGGCCAAAGCTGTAAAAACATACAGCATCGTCTTTCCGATCGTCTGCAGGCAGGTGCCGATCGGGGTGTCTCCGAGCGGCTGCATGACGGCCGCTGCGACGTTATATATCAAGGCAAGCGTCAAGATCTTGATCGCAGGGAATGCGCAAAGGAACAAAATAATGATGACCCCTGCCAGCCCGATGGAATTCTTGACGAGTAATGAGGCCGAGATCACGGTATCCGTTGCATCTGCGAACATCTTGCCGACTACCGGAACGAAATTGCCGGTTACATATTTGGCTGCCCGGATCGTCACACCGTCCGTAACCGAGCTGGTAAGTCCTTGGACGGAGATAACCCCCAGAAACACGGTAAGCAGCACGCCCAGAACGCCCATTGAAACTCCTCGCAGCAGGTTGCCCAGCTGGGTCAGCTTGTACTTTTCGGATAGCGAACTAACCAGATGCAGCAGAGCCGCGAAGAACAGAAGCGGGAACACAATCGTGCTGATCAGCGTACCTACCGTATGTACCATGAAGATGACTAGCGGATGAGCCACCGAGACAGTCACGACATTGCCCATCGAAGCCATCAGTGCAAAGAGCAAGGGAAGCATCGCCATCATGAAATCGATCATTTGGGTAATGGCGTCCCGGGCATATCCAATCGCGATGCTGAAGCTGTTAACGGCAATGACCAGGACAACCATGTAACAGATGGTATAGGCAACCCGACTCACGGTGCTTTTTTCGAAGGCCGTCTGCAGATTCTCAAGGATCAGACTCATGATGCTCAGCATCACAATGGTCGCCAGCAGCTTGCCGTTATAAAGCACCTCGTGCCACAAATACTTTCCGATTCCGGACATAACCCCTTTGAAGCTAAGACCATCGCCGCCCGGCAGCAGCATATCCATCAGGGACGGCGTCTTTCCATCCGGGAAGAAACCGCCGTAATCCTTCATGAGCCGGTCCCAGTATTTCTCGACCTGGTCTGTCGGCAGCTGCTGCGTCTGCTGCTCTACCCACTCATCGGCCGGATTTGCCGCGGCGGTCGCACTTATTGTTCCGCAGAACAATCCGGACATAAACAACATCAGGATCAGTAGACGAAACACAGCCAAGCCATTTCGAAGTATAACTCCTGTAACCATGTCCCCCCACCTTTTTCAAGCCGGGAGGAGCTTCAGGACCGTCTCGATGATGATCCCGATAATCGGTACAGCGAGCACCAATATGAGCACTTTTCCCGCCAGTTCTATTTTGGATGCGATCGATTCCTGTCCGGCATCTCGTACGATCTGGGCCCCCATCTCCGCAATATAGGCAATGCCGATGATTTTCAGAACGGTCTTCAGATAAATGATCTGGACACCGGAGTTCTCCGCCAAATCTTCCAGCATGGATAAGACATTTCCAATCTTCCCGATCAGGAACAGGAAGATGAGAAGTGAGGTTGCCACTGCCAGAAGAAAGGCAAAGAGCGGCTTCTGTTCCTTGACAACCAAGATCAGCACGGTAGCGATGATGCCCAGTCCTACCACCTGGATAATTTCCATATAAGTCCACCTACTGGAATAGAAAAATACTTTTGATTTCCTTGAGCAAATCGTCGAGCAATCTGACTACCATAAACAGCACAACCACAAACCCGATCAGGGTTACCCAATGTGCCATATCCTCTTTCCCCATCTGTTTCAGGACGGTATGAATCATGGCAATGATGATCCCGATACCGGCAATCTGGAAGATGGCGTTCACTTCAATGTTCATTTCCCTTGGCACCTCGCTAAAAGATCAAAATGACGATCAATGCTCCAATGAGCAGTCCCAGACTTTTGCTCATCTTTTCATATTTGACCTGGTCATCCCTTGCCGCTGCTTCTTCATGCTTGAGCTGTCCCACGGCCAGAGCGATATGTTTGATCTGGTCCTGCCTGTCACTGGTGCCAAGAACGCCGCTTAGCTGCTCCAACACCTCACGCTCGGCACTTTTCATTGATGTTCGCTTCCAGTATTCGCCCAGTGCCTTGCGGATGCTGTCCTGTGCGGATAACCCATAATCGGGTCTCATGTAAAGCGCGGCTGAGGCAAATAAGGATCTGAGCGGTTCACGAAGGGAATCGCCAATTCGCTCCAGCGCATCGGGTAGCGGCGTCAAACCGTAGCTGATCTCCGTTTCCAGCCGTTGAAGCGCGAGAATAAGTTCTCGCAGCTGCCTGGGTCTTGCTGCGAATTGCTGGGCCTGAAAAAATCCGGCTAAAGTTCCGGCTCCCAGCACAAGCACAGCCCCGACCAATTTAAGCATAGGCATCACCGCCCGGCGGACCGACTGCAGCCGTCTGAAGCGTTCGCTGACCTCCGTCATACAGCTTGTATGATCTTTGGTCGCTTGTTCTACTGAGAACGGCATACATTTCAAACATTCGGTTCTCCAAAAGACCGGCGAGTGCCGGTCGCCCCCGCATATCTTGTATGGATGAGCCATGTGCCGTTGCAATCACGCTAATTCCTGCATGCAAGGCTTCAATGACAGCTTCCGCATCCTCAGGCCGTCCGATCTCGTCCACAATCAGCACATCCGGGGACATTGAACGGATCATCATCATCATCCCTTCAGCTTTCGGACAACCATCCAGCACATCCGTACGCGGACCTACGTCGAATCCAGGGACTCCGCGCAAACAACCGGCGATTTCAGAACGTTCGTCGATGATGCCTACCTTCATTCCCGGCCAATGCACGGCCGAATTCCCCCACTTGCCGTAACTGATCTGCCTCGCCAGATCCCTGAGCAGCGTTGTTTTGCCCTGCTGAGGCGGGGATAAGATCAGCGAGTGCATCACCCTTTTCCGTTTCCGGTCAAGTAAATGCGGGATGATGTCATCCGCCGCTCCCTGAACCTCCTTGGCAATCCGGACATTAAATCCACTAATATCCCGAATGTGTTCAACCTTACCCCCGCTGAGCACCGTCCGGCCGGTGAGCCCGACCCGATGCCCCCCAGGTATCGTGATAAACCCTTTTCGCAATTCCTCTTCCATGGTGTAGAGGGAATGGTTACTGATTAGATCCAGCAACCGATGGGTATCTTCACGCGTCGGCTTATACGCTTCATCAGGCCGCAGTGTAAGCCCGCCCCGCCGGTCCAGAAAATGATGCTTGCCCGCCGAATTAATTTCCAGCGGACGTTCCTCCCGGATACGTACCTCCTCTACATGATTGAGAAGCTCATTCGACAGGCTCAGCAGCATTCGTTTTACGGTTTCGGGAAACAGGTCTAACCAATTCAATGTCATATCAATTTCCCCCAGGTTGTCCTTTTTGATCATCTTCTAATAAGAGAACTTCATATCCCATGTGTATGCTTGTACCTGAAAAATATGCAGCGAATCTATCATTTTTTTAGAACGCCGTATAAGAGACAGGAGACGCCGCACAAAATCCAGCCGATCTTCCCCCACGACAATTTATCTGCCATTCCCACAAGGCCAATCGTTGTTGTCAGAATCAGTACCAGCGGGCCCATGAAAGCCAGAGCCGAATTCACAGCCAGCGCTTTATCAACTTGGTTCAGACGCAGCATGATGATGGCCGCCACAATCTCGAGACTGCCAGAGAAAAAACGAAGCGTGGCCATACTAGCGACAAACTTGTCCAGCATGCTATATATCCTCCTTATTCCTTGTTCACATGTGTGATGTTTAAAAATATGCGAGGTACTCTCGTTTTATCTCTATTTTTTCAATTTCATAGAAGCGAACTTTGAATCTTTCGGACAACGCAAAAAATCCCGGCCGCTATGGACCGGGATTACTCTATTTAATATCGATATGATTGCAGAAAATGATTACATAAAAACAGGTTATCGCCGAACCTGCGGTCCGCCAACGGAAGCCTGCTGATCCGTATCCAATCCGTACGCGGTATGAAGCGCCTGCACGACACCTTCCAGATTGGTTCCTTCAATGACGCAGGATACTTTGATTTCGGACGTGCTGACCATTTTGATGCTGACCCCCTGCCGGGAGATGACATCAAACATTTGCGCGGCCACACCCGGGTGACTGACCATGCCAGCGCCAACAATCGATACTTTCACCAGATGGTCTTCCGAGGTAACGTCACGATACGGAGTTTTGCTCCGGATTTGTTCAATAACTGACAACGCACGCTCCCGATCGGCCAAGGAAACGGTAAAGGAAAAGTCTGCTTCGCCGTTCTGCACACCGCTCTGTACGATAATATCAACATCAATCGCTTCTTTTGCAAGTTCTCCGAACACTTGAGCCAAAACGCCTGGCGTATCGGAAACGCCCAGAATACTAATTCTCACCACATTTTTGTCAAATGCAATTCCGCTGACAACCACACCTTGTTCCATGCTTGTTTCCTCCTTAACAACCGTACCCTCGTTATGATTAAAGCTGGATCTGACGACAAGCTTGACTTGATTATGCTTCGCATACTCAACCGCACGCGGGTGAAGAACAGCTGCTCCAAGATTGGCTAACTCCAGCATCTCGTCATAGGAAATCTCCTTCAACTTCCGCGCACATTTAACAACTCGCGGATCCGTGGAGTAAATTCCGTCCACATCTGTATATATTTCGCATACATCCGCTTGGATGGCAGCCGCTAGAGCAACCGCCGTGGTATCTGATCCCCCGCGTCCAAACGTTGTAATCTCTCCATCCTCAGACATTCCCTGGAATCCCGCTACAATGACGACATTCCCTTCGTCAAGCGCTTTAAACACGCGCTCTGGCATAATATCCGTAATGCGGGCTTTGCCATGGACCGATTCCGTTCGGAACCCCGCCTGCCAGCCGGTAAAAGACTTTGCCTTGCGTCCGAGACCGTGAATGGCCATGGATAGCAGCGATATGGATATTTGCTCTCCCGTGGTCATCAGCATATCCATTTCCCGCGCGGGCGGATTCTCGTTCAACAGCTTTGCCTGGTCAATCAAATCGTCTGTCGTATCCCCCATAGCAGACACCACGACTACACATTGATGACCTTCATCTTGTTTCTCTACAATTCTTCTGGCAACACGCTTCATACGTTCTGTATCCCCTACAGAGCTGCCTCCGAATTTCATGACGTACAGTGACAATGCTTCTTTCACTCCCCACTAATATCAGTATGTAACAGCATTCAGGTGGTTTCTCACTTTAAAACAGTATAATACGAAAGTGAGTCATCCCGTCAAGGCTTTTCAAGGCAAAAAGAACTCGGGCTTACCGCATCGGCTTTCGCCCATCACAAAAAAGACTCCCGTACATACGTACAGGAGTCTCGTTGTTTAGAAGATATTGGCACCCCGTCAATCGTTGAAGGGTCCCGTTTAAAGCCTGCTATGCACGGGAGATGTATTTACCTTCGCGTGTATCGATCAGAAGCACATCGTCTTCATTAATGAACAGCGGAACTTGTACATTCAGGCCGGTTTCCACTTTCGCACTCTTCGTTGCGCCCGTAGCCGTGTTGCCTTTGATTCCCGGCTCGGTTTCAACAACTTTCAGCTCCACGCTGTTAGGCAGGTTGATCCCGAGGATTTCCCCTTGGTAGCTGATGATGTTTACATTCATGTTCTCTCTCAGGAAGTTCAGTTCCCATTCCAGCTGCTCGCTAGTCAAGCTGAACTGATCGTAAGTTTCGTTATCCATGAATACATGCTCTTGACCGCTGGCGTAAAGATACTGTACACCACGATTGTCGATGATCGCGCGGCCAATCGTTTCACCTGCACGGAACGTCTTCTCTACGGTGTTGCCGTTGCGCAGGTTTTTCAATTTGGAACGCACGAAAGCTGCGCCTTTACCAGGCTTTACGTGCTGAAAATCCAAAACGGTGAATATATCGCCATCTACTTCTACGGTCAAACCTGTTTTAAAATCGTTAACTGAAATCACTAAGATTCCCTCCTAAGGATGCGGTCTAATTAATATAGTACATCATTTTCCTAAAGTACAAATTCAAAAAGCTATCTTTTTGAACAGCCTTTTATAGCACAGTGTAGTCTTTGGACGAGCTTGTTAGTATATGAATACCCGATTCCGTAATGACGATATCATCTTCAATTCGGACACCGCCAAGCCCAGGCAAGTAAATGCCCGGCTCCACCGTTACCACCATACCCGGCTTCAGCACATCATCACTCAGCTTGGACAGTCTCGGAGATTCATGAACCTCCATACCCAAACCATGCCCCGTGCTGTGTCCAAAATATTCCCCGTATCCATAACGGGTTATAATATCACGAGTTAAGGCGTCTGCCTCGCGTCCTGTCATACCAGGTTTAATATGATCCAGTGCATGAAGCTGTGCTTCCAGCACGATATCATAAATCTCCTTCAGTTTAGGATCAGGACTTCCGAGCGCAACGGTTCTTGTGAGATCAGAGCAGTATCCGTCAAGCAGCGCACCGAAATCAAACGTAACGAATTCGTTCCCTTGAATGACACGCTCGCTGGCAACGCCGTGCGGAAGAGCCGAACGCTCACCGGAAGCGACAATGGTATCAAAGGAAGACGCTGTGGCGCCATGCTTGCGCATGAACATTTCCATCTCCAGATCGATTTCCCGCTCCGTTTTGCCGGCAGCCAGAATGGTCAGCACATGGCTGAACGTTTGATCAGCCAAATCGGCAGCCCGCTGCATAATGCTCAATTCTTCCTCATCCTTGAATATCCGCAAATCCTCTACAAGACCTGAAACCGGCACCAGGCTAATTGGCGCGAGCTGTTCCGAATAGGTGGAAAATACGCCGTATGTAACATGGTCCTGTTCAAATCCAAGCGATGTAATCCCCTCGGAAGATAGCAAATCCTTGACCGTCTCCATAACCTTCGGTCCATGCTCAACCACTTGAAAGCCGACGGCTTGCTGTGGAGCTTGAGTCATATAGCGGAAATCCGTCAAGAGATAGGCATTATCCCGTGTGATCAGCACATAGCCGGCAGACCCGGTAAAGCCTGTCAAATATCTGCGGTTGATCGGGCTTGCAACCAGCATAGCCGTTAAGCCTTTGCCTTGAAGTTTCTCGCGCAGTTTAACCACTCGTTTGTTACTCATTCTAACCTCTCCTCTCACCCATTTCCCAAGCTATCCTTCTGGGTCGTTCAGGACTTGCAAAAGGGCCGACAAGCCCAGTGTGTAACTCGCTGCGCCAAAACCCGCGATTTGTCCGACAGCAACAGGTGCGATGACGGAGGTATGACGAAATTCCTCCCTGGCATGAATGTTCGATAGATGAACTTCCACTGTCGGAATACGGGCAGAACTGATGGCATCACGTACAGCGTAGCTGTAGTGGGTCAGTGCTCCCGGGTTAAGTAGTATGCCGTCCGCCTGTCCAATTGCTTCATGAATACGGTCAATGATAGCACCCTCATGATTAGACTGATAGAAGGTAATACCGATACCGGCGAGATCCGCCTGTTTACGCAAATTATCTTCGATCGCCTGCAAGCTGAGTGAACCATAAATGCCCGGTTCACGGAAGCCGAGCAGGTTTAAGTTCGGTCCGTTTATCACCCATATGGATTTCATAGGGCTTCCCACCTTTTCGTCAAATAACCAAAAGCTATTTTACCATAGGCGGCATAGGGTTGAGAAGTTTTTATTGCTTAGCCTGTTACCTTCTTCGGTTCGCGCAGTTTCTCATCGGTGAATTCCTGCGCAATCGTATAACCGATAAATAGTCCCCATAATATAAAAATACAAACCTCTGAGATGTTTGTATCCCACGGCAGCTTCTTCACCGGGTCCGTCAGCCGAAGCCATGGATGGAGCGCGACGAACAGCACCGCCCACCATATGATTCCGTAAGCAATACCGGGCCACGGGCCCTTCAGCTTCCTGAACAAGGTGACATAGATGAGGGAAGCGATGACGGAAAACGCGATAAAGGACAGCCAACCGGCGATTTGTCCGGCAGTCGTCTTTAGGAATTCATGCTTGAAGAATGGTTCCAGCAAAAAGCCCGGCAGCACCTTCGTGAATTTTAACCAGTAAAATATCCAGACCACGCCCCCCCAAATCAGACCTGCGTAATAGCCCAGCTCCAGGGCAAACACAAATGGATTGGTGACTTGGTTCTGCTGTCGAAATTGATGTTCATGCATCTAATGATTCTCCTCTCTAAGTCATCGAACTATTGCTCTTACCCCGTTCTTCTCTGAAAGTAGTATGCTCCGCTTCCCTTACGGCTAATCCAACTAGAAATTACTTTCAAAATTCGATACAATAGTTCATAGAACGAAAAACATGTCAGGGAGGGTGAACTGGTTGTCCGATAAGTCAACCCCGATCAGCTATGGAGGCCAAGCTGTAATCGAAGGCGTTATGTTCGGCGGAAAGCATGTGAATGTGACGGCCGTACGGCGTAAAAATAACGAAATCAAGTTTCTCGAGGTGCCTCGCGAAGACAAGACATGGGTTCGGAAGCTGCGGAAGATTCCGCTTCTTCGCGGCATCGTCAGTCTCATAGATTCTACAATTAAGGGTTCCAAACATTTGAATTACTCTGCGGATGCATATGCTGACGATACCCTGGAGCCGGAAGAACGTGAGAAACAGAAGGAGAAAGAAGACTCAGGCTGGAGTTTAAGCATGATTATCGGTGTGGCCGCCGTCAGTGTGCTTTCCTTTGTATTCGGCAAGCTGCTGTTTACACTCGTTCCTGTTTTTGTAGAGGATTTCTTTTTTGGTAATACATTTGATCACTATATTGTGCATAACCTGATTGAAGGCGTAATTAAATTAATACTGCTCCTTGTATATTTATGGGCGATCTCCCAGACACCTGTCATTAAGAGACTGTTCCAGTACCACGGTGCTGAACACAAAGTCATCAGCGCATTTGAAGCTGGCGAAGAGTTGACGGTGAAGAATGTTCAGAAATATACACGACTGCATTATCGCTGCGGCAGCAGCTTCATGATGCTGACCATTGTTCTCGGCGTTGTTGTCTACTCGGTGGTGCCATGGGATACCATGACGCAACGGGTCATTCAAAGAATCGCGCTTCTTCCAGTCGTGCTTGGCGTTTCCTTTGAGTTCCTGAAACTTACCAATGCCATGCGAGACATGCCGGTACTCCGTTTCCTCGGTTATCCCGGTCTGTGGCTGCAGCTTCTAACGACGAAGGAACCTAATGATGATCAAGTTGAAGTATCCATCGCATCCTTTAACAGAATGCGTGAGTTAGATGCTCAATACGAGAATGTTACAGTTCACCAATCTGTGACAGGAAGTGTGCTGGATCCCGCGAAAGGGTGATAATCCATGAGAAGGCATGCGATCATTTTTTGGACGGCGATCACGTTAGCCGCCATAGGGCTACTGGTACTCCTGTTAGACCCTGGTTCAAGACTGAATATTTTGATTCCACTCATTATTGTTGCTGTCGTGTATGTGCTCTACAAGTTTCCGCCTCGCCGTTTGAACAAGCGGCCCAAGGTGAAGCCTTCTAAGCGAACGGCAGCAAAGTTGGCGGCAAAAAACAGCACCGTACGGAAGAGCAGTCCAACTGCAAAACGTAAACAGTACCCGTTTCAAGTTATCGATGGGCAAAAAGGAAAATCCGACCCATCCGATGATGTTCCTAAATATCACTAACAAGAAAACCGTCCAACCGCGCAAACTCATGCCGGCTGGACGGTTTTTTTAATGTTCGGATTTCCAGCAAGTGAAAAACATCGTACCTGCCGTTAATCCCGAATTGTACAAATTTTCGCTCTCTTCCTTGGTCAGATTAAAATGAGTGGTGCTAATGCCAAGCGTCGGAATTTTGATCGTTCGATTGCGATTTTGCTGTTCAATATAGCGTTCATCGTGAGCGGAAAGCATCGTCTCGAACATGGCGGTTAACATGCCGATCGGGCCATCGATCAGATGGGGCAAGTTACTATTCTTTCCGACCATCTGAAAGCCAAGCACTGGCAGCGGCTTAGGCCCTCCCTTCGACTCACGGTCAAAAAGCCATAACGGAAAGTTGCTCAGCAGCCCCCCATCCACGATATAAACAAACTGTTCTCCAAACGTTTTGCCCTTGGCAGCCCTGCCCAATAAACGAAGAATGACAGGATCGAAAAAATACGGAATGCTGCAGCTCATGCGCACAGCCTTTGCCACGGGAAATGTTGCAGGGTTTATGCCATATTGGCGAAGATCGTCCGGAAGCACCAGCAGCCTTCCATTCGTAATGTCGGAAGCCACAATATATAGTTTGCCTGCCGGGATGTCCGAAAAAGTAAATATCCCTTTGGCAAGCAGGATTTCCCGAATCCAGTTCTCCAGGGCTTCTCCGGAATACAGCCCCTTCTTAATCAACACCCGCAAGGCAGGACCGATCAACTTCGTGTTAAAGATCGGTGCTCGCTGGAGAAACGAATGAAAAGGCGTCTCCTCAATGATGCGCTTGATCTCATCTGCTCGGTAACCTGCTGCCAGCACGGATGCCACGATGGATCCGGAGGACGTTCCGGCAACGCGGCTGAATTCCATGCCGGCATTCTCCGCCGCCTTGACAGCCCCGGCAAGCGAGATTCCCTTGACTCCCCCACCTTCAAATACCGCATTGATTTGCATATAAAATCCCCCGCCTCACATGGTCTAATGACTATGTATGAGCGCGGGGGATGTTTCATACCTATAGGACGTGCCGATTTATCTATAATATGATTGCAATTGATCTTTAATGCCTAACGGATTGTTTAAAATATTCTCTGCTCTAAAGAAAATGCTGCCTTTAACCTCGGCATAATTCTGATTATACTTCAGTTGATTGATGATCTCCGATGCGCTCTGCCAACCAATCTCACTGGTTCCCAGTTTGTAGGGTGCATGACCGATCAAAAGGTCAACGCCGGTTCCTTGCACTTCACTAACCCACCAGTCAACCAGCTTATCATAATCGGCGGCAGGGTTACTCATGCTCCAGTAGATTTGCGGAGCTACGTAATCGATCCAGCCGTTCTGAATCCAGGCCCTCACATCGGCATACATGCTGTCATAAGCCGTCACACCCGCTTTTGTATCCGATCCCGTCTTATCCACGGATTGGTTACGCCATACGCCGAAAGGACTGATTCCGTATTCCACATTAGGTTTCACACGGTGTATGCTCTCTCCGAGCGTCTGCACAAATGCATTGATATTTCCCCGGCGCCAATCCGCAAGGCTGGAATAAGCACCTTGGTTATATTGGCGGTATGCCGCATCATCGTTGAAAACCGTATTGGATGGGTAGAAATAATCATCCAGGTGAATACCGTCAATATCGTATCCGTTCACGACCTCCATAATGGTATCGATGATATGCTGCCGAGCTTCCGGGATCCCTGGATTAATGTACAGCTGCTTACCTATGTTCACGATCCAATCCGGGTGGCTGAGCGCAACATGGGATGGATCGAGTGATGCTGTCAAAATATCGGTGTTTGCCCGGAAAGGATTGAACCATGCGTGGAACTCCATATTCCGTTTATGCGTTTCCTCGACCATGAAAGCTACCGGGTCATACCCCGGATCTGCTCCTTGAATGCCTGTCAGCACCTTGGACCATGGCACTATAGTTGAAGGATACAATGCATCGCCAGCCGGACGTACCTGCACGTACACGGTATTAATGCCCACTTCCTGGAGCGAATCCAGCAAGGCGATGTAAGATGCCTTTTGCTGTTCTGCGCTGGTCTTTGTTTTCGGCCAATCCAGATTGAACACCGTGGATATCCAGGCCCCTCTGACTTCATCCCCCGTGGATACCGGTGGTGGAAGAACGACGTCCGTGCCTGTCGTTAGCGAGATGCGCTGTGCCGCTTGGTTCCATTCAACTTGCACACCCAGGTTCTCGCTGATAAACCGCAGCGGCACCATAACCCGGCCGGTCTTAACTTCAACCGATGCATCCAGCGGTATGGATGAGCCGTTCACAAGCGCAGTTTTGCTGCCGGATGTCAATTGGAGGCTCGAACCGTCCATCCCGATCGTTACTGTCTTTAACTTCTGATTCCAGGCTACCGAAGCGCCCAGGCCTTCACTGATAATCCGCGTAGGAACCATGGTTACGTTAACCTTCGGCAATATGTAAGGAGATACGTCACTGTTTAAGGTTACGCCGTCCAACTGAATACTGATTGGAGCTGCCTTCGCTTGCGCAGTTGGGACCACCGACGGGAGACACAATAGTAACATAATGAGCACCAAAAACCATCTACGAAGCTTCATTTCTATTAATCCTCCGAAAATATGAAATTTGCAGGTAATCTAACTTATTAGTATAACACTAGAAATATGACGATTCAGTTTAAAAAAGCATCTGTCACAAGCGGACAGATGCCACATTACGATTCGTTGACTAATTCATTATGAACGTCACGCAAATCCTGAAGTCGATTCTCATCGCGCTTGAAATACTCCACAAGCGTCTCAATTCTCATAATGGAATCCCAGCTTAAATGATGCTCGATTCCCTCAACATCCCTATAAATATTTTCATCCTGTACACCTATCATCTCAAGGAATTCCTCAAGCAAATGATGACGTTCCATGAGCCGTTTGCCCATTTTTTTGCCTTTGCTGGTCAAAACCAAACCACGATATTTTTCATAGATCAAATATTCGTCTTTGTCCAGCTTTTGAATCATTTTCGTGACGGATGAGGGGTGAACCTCCAAGCCTTCGGCAATATCCGAAACGCGCGCATATCCTTTTTCGTCGATCAACTTGTAGATGCGCTCCAAATAATCCTCCATGCTAGGTGTCGGCATCTTATTCCCTCTTTTCTATAATTACATAACCCGTGCAAAAAACTGTTTTACCTGCACTAGTAATGATACATGTTTTTGAGACCGGTTGGCAAGTCCTGGTCCAATCCTATGCCAATAATGACTTATAAATTGGACCAGCCTTCCCCCCCAGCTTTAGAATTTAAGCCACTCCGGCGTAATGCCTTGCAGCCAAATCGTAATTTTGTACATTTGATCCGTGAAGAGCAGAACCCCCATCAGAATCATCAATATACCGCCGACCTTCATCAAGATGTTTGAATACTTCAGAATCCAACGGGTGGAGCCAATAAAAAAGGCCAGGATAAAAAACGGTACTGCAAACCCCAAAGAGTAAGAGGTAATCAGCGGGAACCAGGTTCCCGGATCGGAAGCTGCCAGTGCGATGATGGCCGTTAAAATCGGTCCGACACATGGCGACCAGCCTGCAGCAAACCCGATGCCAAACAGAAATGTTCCTATGTATCCGGTCGGTTTGGATTTAAAATTGAATTTCCGGTCCTTCATTAGAAACCTAGGCTGGAAAATACCAATCAGCATAAGTCCCATCACGATGATAAGCAGCGCGGACAGCTGACGGATCAGGTCCTGATATTCCGTGAAGAACTCCCCGAATAAGCCAGCACCCCAACCGAGGGTATAGTAAACGGCAGAAAATCCAAGGATGAACGCGAGTGTATGCGTCATGGTCCGGAATCGGACTTCCTTGCGGTTCTGTTCGCTCTTCAGGTCATTGACCGACATGCCTGTAATAATAGATAAGTAGGACGGGTACAGCGGTAAACAGCATGGAGATATAAAAGAAGCAAAACCGGCAGCAAACGCGATGCCGATATTAATATCAGCCATTTTATTTCAGAACCCCCTTATGTCGTAAAGCCCTTTTTGCCGACAAGCGTAATGATAAGCAAGCTGATTAGCAGCAGCACGATAGTCGCGCCAGGTGCCAAATTAAATATGCCCGCAAGCATCAGTCCCCCGATAACGGCAATTTCGGAGATGATAACCGATAATACGATGGAGCTTCGGAAGCTTCTCGCCAGCAATAAACTGATCGCTACCGGAATCACCAACAATGCGGAGACCAGAAGCGCACCCACAATTTTGATGGCGGTGCTTACGACAAGCGCGGTCAGTACCGTAATGATCATATTCATCATTTTGACAGGCAGGCCGCTGACACTGGCTGCATCCTCCTCGAAGCTGAGCAGGAAGAACTCTTTGAAGAACATAACCACAACCGCAATGACAACGACGGTTACACCGCCCACCATATAAATATCCGTGGAATCCAGCGTATAAATGCTGCCAAACAAATAACTCATAACATCCGTATTATAGCCCATTCCCAAGGTGAAAAACAGCGAAGCAAGCGCAACGCCGCCAGACATAATAATGGCGATTGACAGCTCGGCATAACTTTTATATGCCTTTCGCAGCTTCTCAATCGCAAACGAGGCCAGCACCGCAAATACAAGTCCTGCGGCAAGCGGATATACTTCGATCAGAAATCCGAGTGCCACACCCGCAATCGTGACGTGTGACAACGTATCGCCGATCATGGACAGCCTCCGCAGCACGAGGAATATCCCGATTAGCGGGGCTGTGATACCAATCAGAACTCCTCCGATCAGCGCCCGCTGAAAAAAATCGCTAAACAAAATATCAAGCAATGATAACGTCCCCTTCTCCTGCTTCAAAAAGTTTGTTTCTATACATTATACGAGCGAATGCTGCAGATCCACTTCTGCGCAGTTTTCGATATCATGAGAATGTCTGACAAAAAACTGAATTTTTCCGTTCTGCGATACCGGCGATTCTCCCAAGTAGTCTTTAACCATGTCCAAATCATGGGTAACCATCAAAAACGTCATGCGATGATGGGCATGCATATGGGTAATCAATTCAAAGAATCCGGCCTGGGTATCGGCATCAATGCCGATCGTAGGCTCGTCAAGTATGAGCAGATCCGGACGATTAATGAGCGCCCGAGCGAGAAAAACGCGCTGCTGCTGTCCACCGGACAGAGCGCCTATCCGCTTATCAGCAATATCCTGAATGCGCATCACTTCCAGAGCATCCTCACATTTCTGGTGGTCCAGACGGTTCAAACGGCGAAACATTTTCTTCCGATTATATAGCCCGGACATGACGACTTCGCGCACAGTGGCGGGGAACAGCGGATTAAACGAATTTTTCTGCGGAACGTACCCGATTCGCTCCCAGTCCTGAAACTTACGGATCGGCTGACCGAAGAGTTCGATAGACCCTTCCGCGGCAGGCAGCAATCCAACAATCATGCGGAGCAACGTGGTTTTGCCTGCCCCATTAGACCCGACAATACCTACAAAGTCCCGCTCTTTTATGGTGAAATTGAGATCCTTGATCACCTGTTGCTCGCGGTAATGAAAGGATACATCCTTGATTTGTACAATAGGTTGGTGGCAATCCTGTGCTGCCGGCTCCATAACCAGGCCGCCTTTCTCTCTGTAGTCTTTCTATCTAAATATATGAACATCATAAACGTTCATAACACGAAAGAAGAGGGGGATATGCTCCCCCATCTTCCTTATTGTAAAGCCTTCGTTAGATTTTGCAAATTTTTCTCCATTAGCGTGAAATAATTGTCACCGCCGCTTGCCTGCTCCTTCGTCAGTCCCTCCACGGGATTCAATACCAAGGTTTCCACGCCCGCTTCATTCGCCAGCGTTTTGGCAAGTTTATCCGATATGAGCTCTTCGAAGAAAATATATTTGACTTCCTTCTCTTTCACCGTTTTGGTCAGGTTTACTATATCCTGCGCTCTGGGCTCCGCGTCCGGCGAAAGTCCCATAATCGCATGCTGCGTCAAGCCATAATCCCGGCACAGATAGCCAAATGCCTGGTGGGAAACGACAATGTCTTTTTTCGGCATTTTGGACAACTCGCTTGTGAAATCGTTATCCAGTTTGACCAGCTTCTCTTTCAGGGCTTCAAAGCGCTGTTCGTAGCCGTCCCTATGCTCGGAATCCACCTCGACAAGACTATTCTTGATATTCTCTGCCATGACCAGTGCCGATTTCGGGCTTACCCATGTATGCGGATCCGTATGATGTGTGTCGGCGCTAGTCCCAGCGGCCGCTTCCTCGTGTTCATGGCCCGCATGGTCTTCTTCCGTGCCTTCCTCATGGCTGTGATCGTGCTCTGCTTCGGTGCCTTCCTCATGGCTGTGATCGTGCTCTTCTTCATGAGCTGCTGCCCCGTGTCCATGACCATCGTCTCCCACGGCATCGATCAGCTTGATCCCGTGACTGACTTCAACCGGCTTAACTTGCGTATCTTTATCAAGTCCCTTCAGAAACCCAGGTACCCAGCCTTCCAATCCGGCACCGTTATAGAGAAACAGCTGAGCCTTGGAAGTATTCACGATATCCTGGCTGCGCGGTGTCCAATCATGCGGTTCCACGCCCGTTGGCAGAAGATTTACAACATTGACGTCGTCCCCGCCAATTTCCTTCGTAAACTCATAGATTGGATAAAAGGTCGTAATGACGTTTACCTTGCCTTCGACAATGCTGCCGCCAGATTTACTTCCGCACCCCGACAGGATGAGTACCGCCAACAATATAGAGGTCACACTCCAGGTCCAACTGTTAAGTTTGCTTTCTCTCTTTCTCTTGTTCATGTTCATCTCCCATATCCGCTCCGTTCAATTAATCGTAATCTTTACTAACAAGATTATAAGAGCAGGCAAACATCATTGTCAACCAAATCGTAAAAATTACTATTAATTTTCAATAGAGATGTTATATCCCCCTTATTAAAGTGCGTGTTCAAAAAGGTCGATTTTCAGCACCGAGAAGGTTGGATGAAGCTAGGGACGTCAGGAGCGGAGCGTACGTTTTGGGTACGTGAGCACCGGAAGGCCCGGCTGAATTCAAGATTCGATGCCGAACTACTTCCTGATTCGCTTCGTGATCAAAAGCGGACTTTTTGAACAACCTCTTAAAGGAAAAAATAACGGCGTACCCTTTAATAGGGTACACCGTCTATCGCGACTTAATTCAATGAGAGAGCTTTTTATTTGACAACGGCACCGTTAGGCATGCCATCCGGCACCGTTGCAAGCGTCAGCTGGTCGCCGTAGGAGGCGGCCAGAATCATACCTTGCGACATTTCACCTCTAAGTTTCACCGGCTTCAAGTTCGTTACGCAAATCACTTTGCGTCCGACTAATTCCTCCGGCTTGTAGAACTTCGCAATGCCGGATACCACTTGCCGCTGCTCAAATCCGAGATCAAGCTGCAGTTTGAGCAGCTTATCTGCTTTCTTAACCGGCTCAGCAGCGATTACCTGCGCTACGCGCAGCTCGACCTTGGCAAAATCCTCAATGCCGATTTCCTCTTTAAGCTCTACAGGCTCCTCCGTGCTTTCGGCGGACGAAGCTGCTGCCGAGGTCGTAGGTTCCTCCTGGGCGGCCTTCGTACCGCCTGTCATCGCCTCTGCGATGTAGGCCACTTCCTGCTCTGTATCCAGGCGTGGGAATATCGGCTCGCCCTTTTGAAGCTTCGTTCCAGCTGGTATGGCTCCGAACTGGCGTCCGCTTTCCCAAGTCGTCCATTCGCCTTCCGCCAGACCGAGCTGATCCCACATTTTCTTCGGCGTACGGGTCAGGAACGGCTGCAGCAGGATCGATGCCACACGGAGCGTCTCCACCAAATGACTCATGACAGATGCCAGTTCATTTCGTTTGCTCTCATCTTTGGCCAGCGTCCATGGCTGTGTCTCATCAATGTATTTGTTGCTGCGGCTGACAAACTGGCTGATCGCCGTCAGCGCAACCGAGAATTCCATATTTTCCATAGCGGTTTCGACTTTCTCATAAACCGACTTAGCTGCTTCCTCGATCGCTGCATCAAACTGCGTTACGCCAGCGGAGAAAGCCGGAACGACTCCGTCAAAATATTTATCGACCATGGCCACGGTACGGTTCAACAGGTTACCCAAGTCATTGGCCAGGTCGGAGTTCACCCGTTCCACGAAGCTTTCCGGCGTAAAGGTGCCGTCCGCTCCGAATGGAACTTCACGCAGCAGGTAATAACGAAGCGCATCGAGACCATACCGGTCAATCATCGTAACCGGATCGACCACATTCCCCTTGGACTTGGACATTTTCCCGTCCTTCATCAGCAGCCAGCCGTGAGCAAACACCTTTTTCGGAAGCGGAACATCGAGCGCCATCAGAATGATCGGCCAATAGATCGTATGGAAACGGACGATCTCCTTACTCATCAGGTGAACATCGGCCGGCCAGTATTTGTCATACAGGCTGGTGTCCTCCGTACCGTATCCGAGTGCCGTTATATAGTTTAGGAGTGCGTCAATCCACACATAGATCACGTGTTTTGGATCGCTCTTCACCTTCACGCCCCACTCATAGGTCGTACGGGACACAGCCAGATCCTCAAGACCCGGTTTAATGAAATTGTTGATCATCTCATTCTTGCGGGATACCGGCTGAATGAAATCCGGATTCTCCTCGTAATACTGGAGCAGGCGGTCCACATATTTACTCATGCGGAAGAAGTAGCTCTCTTCCTTCACAAGCTCTACTGGTCGGCCACAGTCCGGACAGTTGCCGTTGACAAGCTGACGTTCCAGGAAGAACGACTCACAAGGCGTGCAGTACCAGCCTTCGTATTCACCCTTGTAGATGTCATCTTGCTTCAGCAGACGTTCAAATACCTCCTGCACAACCTTGGTGTGGCGCTGCTCCGTTGTGCGAATGAAATCTTCGTTGGATATGTCCAGCTTCTTCCACAGGTCTTTGATGCCTGCCACGATGTCGTCAACGAACTGCTGCGGGGTTTTCCCAGCCTCCGCCGCTTTGCGTTCAATCTTCTGTCCGTGCTCATCGGTCCCCGTCAAATAACGGACATCGTATCCACGAAGCCGTTTGTAACGAGCCATGGCGTCGCCGGCCACCGTAGTATAAGCATGGCCGATATGCAGCTTGTCGCTTGGGTAATAGATTGGCGTTGTAATATAAAAAGTCTTTTTGTCTGCCATAGTAACCTTCCTTTACCGTGAAATTGATTGTTTGTACCAAGTAATCTCTTATTGAAAAACAGCAGTAAACAGCAAAAAACCCCCGTCCCCATGGGACGAGAGTTGTTCTCACGTGTTACCACCCAAATTCCCTGTCCCCTTACGGGTAACAGGCTCATCTGCCGTCATCCGGCCGTCCATTAACGCTGGCTCACGCCGCTTCTTTACGGCAGCCTTATTACCTGGACTGCAGCGCTCAAAAGCGGATCCTCCAAGACCATTTTCCGAAATTCGCCAAGACCGGTTTCCAGCTGTTCCGGCTCTCTGTTCAAGGCAAGCTTTTCGTACTTATCTCTTCCTCGGATATACCTATAATTTCTTACATTTTAATCAAACGGGCTGCGGTGTGTCAAGGTGAGTCGCGTTCCGTGGGATGGCTATGTCCAAAGACAGCATGCCATTCCGCTTCGTATCGATTAGGATACCCCAAAAACGCTATTTCTCTGTCAATGAAGACGACACCTTATCCTTGCGCGGTGGAACCATGTCAATGCCGCCTGGATGAAACGGATGGCATCTTGCTATTCGCTTGGCCGCCAGCCAGGAGCCCTTCAGCGCGCCGTGTACCTCAATCGCTTCCAGTGCATAGGCCGAGCAAGTCGGGTAGAATCGGCAAGTCGCCGGTTTCAACGGAGAAATGAATTTCCGATAGAAGTGTATCGGCACCTTCACTACCCTACGTGCCGTGCTCATACCCGGCTGTCCCGCTTTCCTCCACTGGCTGGTGAAGTTTCCTTATCGGTATTGTCCTTGCCGCAGTCCCGGCAGTAACCGAACACTTCGAATTTATGCTGAACCACCTGGAAATCATCCGGTGCATCGGTCAGCTGCATCGGGCAAAACGTAATCGGGTACGTCTTCTGGCACTGCAGGCAAATCATGTGATGATGATGATGCTCTTCGCTGCATCGTCCTCGAAACTTGATGCCTTCCTCGAACACTACCTGCTCCAATACACCGAGTTCGTACAATACCCGAAGATTCCGGTACACTGTATCAAAGCTCAAACCGCTGTACTTCCGGCCCATATATTCGTACACATCCTTGGCCGTCAAATATCCAGGATGTTCCCCAAACAATTTGGCAAGCGTCTTGCGCTGATCGGTAATGCGCAGCCCATGTTCCGACATGGCGTCGATGATCTGTTCCGTCGTAAGCATACGGAGGTAACCTCCTCTACTTGAAGATACTCTCTCCTTATAATGCCTGAAAAATAAGACAGCGTCAATGAAAGCGGTTGTGGATAGACTAAACCCCTGCAAGGTACTGCGCCGGCCGGAACGCGAAACACTTGGCATTTGACGAGATCCCTTGGCAAGAGCCAACAAAAAGGACAGCCCTAACCATGTGCTGGCTGTAAGGCTGTCCCTTTGTTATGAATAAATAGTGGATTAGTTCTTCACTTGCGGAAGCGGCTGGAACAGGAAGTTGATTGGCAAGCTGCTTCCCGGCGCCGCCGTAAACAGGATTTCCACGGTCTGCTCGTAATTCCCCGTACGATAGAGAACGGCAGCTTCATTCGGTGCAGATATAGCGCCTCCGCTTGTATTCGGCGTCTGAATGATAGTTCCGTTCACCATCAGCGCACCCATGTACTTGCCTCCACGCGGATTCAGCGTGATCAGCGTATTGGGCGCTACGCGGTGCAGCTTGATTTTGTAAAGCACACCGAAGTTCCCGGCATTGGATTGATATGAACCGTTAATGCCGTCATACCCTTCCAGATTCGGATCGTTTGTCTTGTCACCGAGCGCTAGACGGGTAGGCGTGTTGCCAACCAGATCATGGGATTCAATGATCCGTGTCGAGTCCGGGTACGTTCCCCGGTTATGAACGCCATCGCTCGGATGGAGCTTCAGGTAAGGAAGCTTTTGAATCGGATCCTTGGCTTCATCAATCATGATGACATCATACCGGATCGGTGAATCCGAATAGAGATCAGCAAACATGGACAGCACCTGCTGATTCTTCAAGGTTTGCGCGCTCAAGTCTTGCAGAATGACCCGGCTTTCCCCAGGCGCGAGCGAGATCGTCTTGAATGAATCAGCTGATTGCATAGACTCGAGGTAACGCTGAACAGCTGCTTTTCCCGTGGCAGTCGGTATATTAATCGGACCGCCTATTCCCGTATACTCGGTTGTCAGACGCGCCGTCATAGTGTTGATGTTAGTGGCGACGACGTACATCTTCATGTTCTTCCCGGTTGCGTTCAAGTGGTGGATCATGAATCGCGTGCTGGCATTGCCGACCTCGCGGTAGACGATACCCTCTTGATAGACGGTTTCCGGAGAGTTGCTGCGAATCAACAAATAAGGTTCGGAGCTTCTTGTAATCGGCATCAGATTCCATGTCGGCACAGCGGATCCGTCAAAGGTGTATTTGTCGCCGATGCCCGTAAACAATTGATTGAATTGATCACGCGTATACAATACTTCGCTCGTTACGTTGATAATCTTCTCGTATGAGCTGGTCGCTCCATGTTTATCAGTAACAATCAACAGCACTTTATGCGGTCCTGCCGTAAAAAAGGCCTGATCGTTGTTTTCCCACTTATACGTAAGCTCATCGCCAGGATCGTTGTCATAACTCATATTCATGTACGTTATTTTCTCACCGATCTTATATTCCTGTTTATCCGTTTCGAACATGGCAACAGGCGGCGTATTCGGAGCGGATACTTGAATGCTCAATATATACGGGTCGCTCCACTCCCCGCTGGAATCCTGTACCGAGTAGGAAACCGTATGCACGCCGGGTTCGTCAAAAATCTCTTCCCGGCCTTCCCAATGCTCGTCAACAATAGCCAGGCCCGTCGGCGAATAGGCATTCGTCTTATACGTAACCGTTGTTTGTCCGGCGAGGATCTCACCAGGCTGCACCGTGAAGGAAGCTACGGGCTTTGCGCTCAAGCTAAGGATAACCCGCTTATTCGGCTGGTCCACCCGATAGGTGATGTCCAGCGCCTGCGTAATGCTGGTCAGCGGCACCATGAACGTATTGTTGGACTGGTAAGCCGGTCCCTTCATCGATTTTCTGACCCCGTTCACGGTGTAAACGCTGCTGTTCGTCTTAAAACGAAGCTCATCGTTACCGCGGATAATAATCGTTTCCTTAGTCTTTCCGTCATAGGTCAGCTTCAGGCCGACACGATCAACGAGGGAGCGAATGGCAACATAGGATACGCCGTTCTTAACTGCCATCGGCTGACCTGCCGTATACGCTTTCCCGTTCTGATACATCTTGTTGCTGTTCATCATCAAGATGAGATCATTGGGCCCGAGATTCGGTATATTCGGAACCTCGCTGCCAGATCCCCCGCCGTTATTTCCGCCTGGCTGTTCACCATTACCGTTGCCGCTGCCCATACCGGATAGATCGAGAATAACCTTCTTCTCGGGCTGGTTCACCTGGTATGGAATTTCAAGCGCTTGCGTGATCGCGGTTAACGGAACCATAAACACATTGTTGCTCTGGTAGGCAGGGCCTTTCATCGAACGTACCTGTCCATTGACTTTATAGTTGCTGCTTCCTGTCGTAAACCGAAGTTCATTACCATCCTTAAGGATGATGGTTTCCTTCGTTTTATTATCGTAAGACAGCTTCAGTCCTGCACGTTCAACCATGGCGCGAATGGCGACATAGGATACCCCTTGCTTCACAGCCATCGGCTGACCCGCTTTGTATTTCTTGCCGTTATGGTACATCACATTGCTGTTCATCATCAGTACAAGTTCATTCGCAGAAAACTTGGAAGTACTGACTTCGGGCTCTCCGGATGGGCTGCCCTCTTCGTTCTCTGAAACCTCATTATCGGAAGGATCGTTTTCCGTATCCTCCTGCTGCTCATTGGGTGCAGAAGGTTCGGCATTCGGATCGCTAATCGTACCTTCGACTGAATCAGAAGATGTTTCCTTTGGCGTTGCTGATGTTTCCTCCGCTTGCTGCAAGTCCGTCTGTTGTTCTCCACTCTGCTGGCTTTGTCCTTCCACCGGGGACTGCAGCGCTGATTGGCTATTTAGCGCCGGAGCTGTAATATCCGGTGATTCAGCTGCCGCGGGAAATGCCATGGATACCTGGGCCGCGGCAAGGACTGTAATCATCGAGATTCTCTTGAAATTCATTCTCTACTCCTTTAAAACTCTCAGTATAGTCTGTCTGCCTCTATTGGACATACTATTAGACGCGGACTTTCCCCAAAAGTTGCTCAGAAAAGGCTGGAAAATAGGAAAACCGGAGCATTCCTGGGTAGGAAGACTCCGGTTTGAGCAACCCTTATTTAATTATTGACATAGTCCTGATTACCGCTCCAGCCAAGCGGATAAGTCTCGCTGATTCCTACCGGGAGCTTACCCTCAGGCGTAACCCGTCCTATTAAGACACCCGCGGCTGCATTCATATAATAAGGTGTGTTCTCGTAGCTGCACAAATACGTCGGAACCGGCGGAAGATCATTGATATCATAGGGATTACGGGTAGCGACGATAACAAGTGCCACATCCTCAAGTTCAACCAGCTTGTTCACCAGCTTCTGCTGGCCGGCGGGAAGACGGCTCTCGGAGGTGTACGTAGCTACTACAATCTGTTTATATCCTTCAGCTGCCTTAACGGCTTGCTCTATCTCTTCGTCGGACATATCCGTTCCGACACGCAGATCGTCTGCCTGAACCCCGTAACTTCTCAAGGCATCCCCTAAGGTGTAGCTCTTGCTCCATGCTTCATCCACCTGGGTTGCCTGAAGCAGCTCAGGCCAGATCACCGCAACGGCCTGCTCCGGCTTAAGAGGCAGCTGCCCTTCGTCTTTCACCAGCGTGATTCCTCTGCCTGCAATTTGAGCCAGCAGTTGTTTGGTCTCTTCCGCAACCTCGCCAATCGGGTAGACCGGAAGCTCCTCAGCGAGCTTTGCATTACGCTGCTTAAGCGCCAATATCCGATCTACAGCCTTGTCGATCAGCTCTACCGGGAGTCTCCCGCTGCGGATAGCCTCAATGACGGCCGTAATCGCCGCCGTCTGCTCCGATAGATTATGGCTGACCAGTACGCAGTCCGCACCCGCTTCGATCGCGCGTATCGCGCCCTCCGGAATCCCGTACTCTTTGGAGATTGCGTGCATCTCAAGGCAGTCCGTTATGATCAGACCTTCAAACCCCATCTCCTCCCTCAGCAAACCCGTTAACACGGCATGAGAGAGCGTCGCCGGCAGATCGCTCGGCTCTATCGCCGGGAAACTGACGTGAGCCGTCATGATGGCGTCCACGCCGTTCTGGATCGCTTGCGCAAACGGATACAATTCCACGCTGCGGAGCCGTTCCAAATCATGCGGTACAGAAGCCCGCCCGAGATGAGAATCGACGCTGGTGTCGCCATGGCCCGGGAAGTGTTTGGCCGTAGCGGATACACCTTCTTCCTGGTATCCCTTCATTGCCGCAGTCCCAAGAGCGGCAACAGCTTGAGGATCTTCGCCGAAGGAACGCACGCCGATGACCGGATTACGAGGATTGTTGTTCACGTCGAGACAAGGAGCGAAGTTCATATTTACACCAAGTGAACGCAATTCGCGCGCCCCGATTTGCGCTACCCTGTACGAAGCCTCCGCGCTGCCCGCTGCTCCAAGCGCCATATTCCCCGGAATGCGGCTGATGCCTTCATGATCAATTCGTGCAACCATACCGCCCTCTTGATCAATCGAGATCAGAAGCGGGAACTTCTGGCTGTCCGATGCGAGCTGCTGTAAGGACTCCGACAGTTCGGCAAGCTGAGGCAGCGTTTTCACATTCCGGCGAAAATAGCAGATGCCCCCGACCTGATATTGTTCAATCAGTATCTTGGCATGCTCATTCGGCGTCAGCGCGTTGAAGCCGCATATAAACATTTGTCCTACCTTTTGTTCTAACGATAAATCTGCTGCCGTCCATTTCATTGATTTCATACCTACCTTCTATCAATTTAAAGGACTTTGCAAGCCAGGCGGGATTGATCTAGTGATGACTTTAGCAGCCTGCATGGGTCCTATCAAAACCTATACCGTTGCCTCTCCGGACATTTCCCGGAATTCGGATGGCGTCATGCCGGTAGCCTTCTGAAATACCTTGGTAAAATACCGCCGCTCATGATAACCGACAAAGGAGCCGATCTGAGCGATATTCTTATCGCTGTTCACCAGCAGGAACTTGGCTGCCTCCATCCGCTGTCTCGTCAAGTACTCCACAAAGGTGAGTCCGACATGGTTCTTAAACAATAAACAGAAGTAGCTGGAGCTGATGCCCAGATGCTCCGAAAGCTCCTCAATCCCCAAATCCTGCCCCATATGGGTATTGATATACTCCAGAGCAGACGTTACCAATTGTTCCGGCGTTTTCTTTACGGCTTCGGGATTCGGAGCCTCATCAATAAGCGAAACGGTGCTGTAATACTTCTCTTTCGCCCTCTTCTTGCGGATTTCCTCCCCGATATCACGAATCTTCATCTCGAGTTCCCCGTAATGAATTGGCTTGCTGATGTAATCCTTGACGCCCAGCTTAATTGCTTCCCGGGCATATTCAAACTCCTGATACCCCGTCAGCAAAAAGATTTCCGCCCGGCTTCCTTTCTCCCGAATCTTCGTAATAAAAGTCAGTCCGTCCATGACGGGCATCCGGATATCACACAGTATCAGATCCGGGTTGTACTGATCCGCTACTTCAAGTGCTTCCATCCCGCTTCGGGCAAGTCCGACAACCTTCATGCCCATCTCTTCCCAAGGCAGAACCTTGCTGAGATTGTTCAGGATGGGAGCCTCATCATCAACTAATAATGCCTTCAACATGCTGCCCTTCCCCCCTGTCATAATTGGGTATGACGCATTGTATAACGGTGCCGCCGGGGCGGCTTGAGCATATGAACAGACCGTAATAATCCCCGTACTGAATTCTAAGTCGGTCAGCCACGCTCCGCAGCCCAAGTCCCCGTCGTTCCTGGTTCACTTTGAGATTCTGCAACGTCACCTGTTCGGATCCGTTATCCTCGGACACCATATATTCAAACATGGACAACTGCTCAGCGGTCATGCCGAGTCCGTTATCCTCGACCCGAATAATGACATTACCGAGTTCCTTCCATGCAGAGATGCGTATCCATCCCGTATAAGAAATGCCTTCAAAGCCATGCTGTATACTGTTCTCAACCAGCGGCTGCAGCGTCAGCTTCAGGATACGGCTGTGCATAAGCTCTTTCGGCACGTCAATCTCGTATTCGAACAAGTCCTCAAATCGAAACTTCTGGATTTCAAGATAACTCTGCAAGTGCTTGATTTCTTCATCCAGCGTAATTTCTTCCTTCTCCTGAATACTGATCCGCAAGATGCTGGCAAGCCGGTAAACCATCTCACTGACCTTGCGTCCTTCATTCTGGACAGCGAGAACATTGATTGATTCCAAGGTGTTAAAGAGGAAGTGCGGCTTGATCTGCGCTTGCAGCACACGCATCTCCGCGTCGGTCTTCTGCCTCTGCTCCTTCTTGATCTGCGCAAACAGATTGTTGATCCGGTTCATCAAGTTGTTGAACCCTTTCGACAGCAGCAGCAGTTCATCCTCTCCCTTCTCTTCAACTCTCGCGTTCAAATCCCCATCTTCAACACGGCGCATGAACCTAACGATAACAGCAATCGTCCCGGTAATCCTATTCATAAACAGACGATTGAACACAATCGCGGTAACCAGACAGAGGCCCATAATGACGAAGAACCACTTGGCAAAGGAAGTAACCTCTTGCGATAACGAGTTCCAGTCAGTCACCGAGACGAGATTCCAGCCGTAATCATTCAGATGATAGATAGAAACAATATTCTCTTTGCCATTAAACTTGGCTTTAAAACTTTGGTAGCCTTGCTTAAACTCAACGTCATGCTTCATATATTGACTGATATTTTGACCATCCATATCGTTATTGGGGTCAAATAGAATGAAGCCTTCATTGTTGACCAACATAAAAGATGTGTTCTGCAGATTGTTAGGGAGTGTCAAATTGCGGAAAATCTCTTCAAACTCCCACCTCTTGATCTGGACGACAAGAATGCCCAGCTTGCGGAGTGTCGTGACATCCTTAATCAGCCGGATCTGGGTGAATACCGGATCCGCTCCCGTCAACTCCGGAAATTCGTGCGGAGCCAGCCATTTGGGAATTCCGTTAAGCCGAACCACCTCTTCATGTAAGGGACTATTCTTAAACTTTTCATAAGGCAGCGTTCTGAAATCCTCTTTACTGAAAATAGGAATCGATGGTGACTCTTTATTAAAATGATATAAAAACGCATAGCTAATCGCTGGATGATTATATAGAAGATTCCGAAAGCTTCGCTGTCTGTCGTTCAATTTCAGCTGGTCCGCATTGGATTCCTTAATCAGGTTCTGCGCATCGGGATCCTTGGCGTTCAGCGCCATGGCGAAGACAGAGGTGGCAATCCCGTTATCCGTGACGTACTCCATCTCCTTAAACACGTTCAGAATGCTGTAGCTGATTGCTTTAAGAGAATATTCGGCTTGCTGGCTGTACTTTTTCTCAATCGAATTGTAGGTAATAAAGAATGTAAATAGGCCCAGCACAAATAACGGAATAATAATGAGCCCCAAAAAGGCCGTGAATAGTTTGTTCCGCAAATTCATACGCATGCTCCTGCTCCTAGTATTACCCCTTGACGCTTCCTGCGGTGACGCCTTCAATGATCTTCTCTTGCAGAACGGCATAAATGATAAGGACCGGCAGCACGCTGAATATGATACCCGCAGACATTTGTGCGTAGTTCATATTGTAGGCGTCCCTGAAACCGACCATGCCGACAGGCAGCGTTCTCAATTCATCATTCGATAGGAAGTAGTTAGCAAGCAAGAATTCGTTCCAGTTACCCAGGAAATTGATAATAAATACGGTAACGATAGCCGGAACAGTCAGAGGTAAGATAATTCTAGCAAACAACCCTCCGGACCTCAATCCATCAATAACCGCAGCCTCCTCGATTTCACCGGGCAGCGACCGCATGAAGGCAGCCAGTATAATAACCGAGAACGGGATGGCATTGGCAACATACGGTAGAATCAGGGCCATGTGCGTGTTCAAAATATCCAACTGCCTCATGATGCCATATATCGGCAGCATGAGAGAGTTATTCGGAATCAGCATGCCTATCAAAATACATTGAAAGACGATGGCGCTAATCCGGTTATATCTCATCCGCGTCACGGCAAAGGCCAGCATCGCTGCAAACAGAATCGACAAGCAGGCTGACAGCACGCCGATGTATAAGCTGTTCCAGAAATACGTGCTAATCTTGGCGTTCACCCATGCGTTAACATAGTTATCAAATATCAGCGTGCTTGGCAAACCAAAAGGGTTCGTTGCAATAGACTGGTTATCCACCTTCACCGAAGAGAACAGGACGAACAGGAAAGGATATAGTATGACGAGCAAGTAAGCCATCAGAAAAATGTGCGGGATCAGTTTCTTTATTGCTCTCATCAGTATTCAATCCTTTCGTTGCGTCTTGCGACCAGCACCTGGTAGAGCACCGTTACGATAATCGTGAAGAGGAAGATCAGCACGGCGATCGAGTTGCCAAAGCCATGCTTGAAGCTCGTAATCGCATATCGAATCATATATGTCGCCATAACGTCGGTTGAGCCGGCCGGCCCGCCCTTGGTCATAACCAGAATAATGTCCGCCGCTTTCATGGCTCCCGCGATCGAAAGCATGATCACAACAGAGATAATTGGCATAATTAATGGAAGCGTGATTTTGGTTGCTCTTTGGACCCCTGTCGCGCCATCAATTGCCGCAGCCTCATCCAGCTCTTTGGGTATGGATAGAATTGCGGCAAGAACCATCACGATGTAAAAGCCAGTCCATTGCCACGCATTCGTGATCAGGATGGCAATCATGGCCCATTTGCTATCCGATAACCAGTAGATGGGTTCAATTCCAACCAGCCCTAAAATCTCATTCATCAGGCCAAAGTCCGGGTTGTAAATGAATCCCCATAAAATGCCGATCACAGCCGTCGACATGATGGATGGTGCAAAAACCGCGGTTTTATAAAGCCCCTTCAAACGCTTCACGTTTGCGATTAACAGGGAGAAAAATACGATCGTCGGAACCTGGATCAAACAGGAAAAGAGAATGAAATAAACATTGTTCCTGACAGCCTTCCAAAAAGCATTATCATTCAAGGCTGTCACATAGTTATCGAGCCCAATGTACTTCACATCTTTGGAGATGCCGTTCCAGCTCGTAAAGCTGTTGTCAAACGCAGTAAAGATCGGGTATATGAAAAAAGCCAGAAACAATAAGAATGCCGGCAGCACAAAAACGATGTAAATCAGAGGATTTCTCAGCGCTTTGTTCATGGTAACCTCCGTATTTATGTCTGATGTTGTTTAGGCAAAAGGGCACCCCCATGTACCGCAGCGGGTGGCGCCCTTTCGTCTAGAATTTTAGTTACTCCTCTGAAGCATTGGCCGCTTCTTGCGCTGCTTGCACATTCTCCAGCATCTTCTCGGCATCAAGCTCGCCGCCAATGACCTGCTGAATGCCCATGCTCAGTGCGGTGTTCACATCTGCTTGAACAAGGCCATCGAAGGCAGGGAAGGACTTGCTGATCTCACTGACGCCTTTGAAAATGTCCTGCATAAGCGGATCATCCGAAGTGGAGTTCATTGTTGCCAGCTCCATCTTCATTGCCGGCAGTACACCGTCTTCTTTCAGACCGCGCAGCTGCATTTCATCTGTCCACATATTTTTAATGAATTCTTTAACCGCTTGAAGTTTACGAGGATCTTCTGCTACCGCTGCCGAGAACCCATATCCGTTGTTTGCGTCCTGCATGACGATGACAGGGTCGCCTTCATTAACCGGAGGCAGGTTGAAGTATCCGACCTTATTTACCAAATCACCTGCTTGAGCCGGATCTCTAAATACGGAGTTTGCCCACGATCCGTCCATCATCATGATGGCTTCGCCAGTGATCATTTGGTTTCTCATATCCGCATATTCGAAGCCGAGCTCGCCTTTTTTGAAGTATCCCTTCTCAACCCATTCCTGGTGCTTCTTCACACCTTCCACGACTTTTGGATCGGTCCATTTGGTTTCCCCGGTTTTGAAGCCGTAAGTAACCTCTGGCCCTGCGTAATAGCTCCACAGGTTGTTCGTGGTCATGAGCGGAATCCAAGCATCCTTGGAGGATTGGGCAAAAGGAATCTTCCCGTCGGCTTTGATCGTTTCGGCAATTTGCTCCAATTCAGCCAATGTTTTAGGAACATTCAAACCTTTTTGGGTGAAGTAATCCTTGTTATAGAAAATACCCTCAATGGAAATGCCAATCGGCAATCCGTAGATCTTGCCGTCATGTGTAAACGGGTCCAGCGTAGAAAATTTATCTTTAATGCCTAGCTCTTCCAAAATTGGGGTCAAATCAAGCATCAGGCCTTCTTTGGAATATACGCCTGCATCCGGGCTGCCGAACACATCGAATACTTCCGGCGGCTTACCGGCTGCCATCTCGCCTCTCAGTTTCTCTTTCCGGTTCACTTCAGAGTCTACAGCGTCCAGCTTGATTTTAAGCCCGGGCACCGCTTCTTCGGTCTTACTAACAACATCGTTCAGCATTGCCAGACGAAACTTCTTGGATTCACCTACTTGCGTATGGCGAATGGTGATTTCAAACGGCTCATTGCTGACCGTTCCTTCCGAACCACCTGACGGTTTTTCTGCTGCCTTGTCACCGCCGCCGCATGCAGACAAAAGCGTGGATGAGACGAACAGAAGCGACATTAATAATGCCAGACCCTTTTTCTTCATTGTCTTTGACCCTCCCGAAGTGTTTGTTTATTTGATAGGCGTTTTCCTCACATCTTCATTATAGAAAGCGATTCCATTTTTCGATAGGCCGATATTTTTCTTGCCAAGGGATAAAATCCTCTACAAAAAAACAACAACCTTTCCATATGGGGAAAGGTTGTTGTCAGTAATCGTAACGCATATACGAAATTAATTAGAAATCTATTAGCTCTGGACTATCTCTATTTTCTTAGGTATCTCACCAATCAATCGGTAAGCGCGTGCCACTTCTTCCTCGGAAGGTGAAGGTACGCCCTCCAATGGATAAGCCATGCCGAGCTCCTTCCATTTGTAAACGCCCATCTGATGGTAAGGCAAGATTTCGAATTTCTCGACGCCGTGCAGTGTCCGAATAAATTGACCGAGCGCAATCAAGTCTTCTTCGCTGTCATGGATGCCCGGCACATAGACGTGGCGGACCCACATGTTCCGATCATGGTCAGACAGCCAGCGGGCCGTCTTTAACGTCCTTTCGTTCGACTTCCCAGTGAGCTTGATATGCTTCTCGTCGTTGATATGCTTCAGATCAAGCAGCACCAAGTCGGTAAACTCCAGCAATTCCGAGATTTTCTCCGGTTCATTATAGCCGTTGCTGTCCAGCGTCGTATGCAAATTCCAGCGGCGCTTCACTTCCTTGAACAGCTCCGTGACAAAGGGATACTGCAATGTCGGCTCACCACCGGAGACGGTTAACCCGCCGCCCGATGAACGGTAGTAGCTCAGATAAGGTTCAATCTCAGCCAGCACGTCCTCCACCGTCATCTCGCGTCCTTCATGCAGTCCCCAGGTATCCGGATTATGGCAGTATTGACACTTCAAGAGACAGCCCTGCATGAAGAGCACAAAGCGGATACCCGGACCGTCCACCGTTCCGAACGTTTCTATGGAGTGTACATGACCTTTTAGCATGGTGCGTCATCCTTTCTGTATCCGCTAGGGTTGTCTTCCATCCTTACATCGATCCGTGGAACGTACGGTTAATGACATCGAGCTGCTGCTCACGCGTCAGTTTGACGAAGTTAACTGCATAACCGGATACCCGAATCGTTAACTGCGGATAATTCTCCGGATGCTCCATCGCATCGATCAACTGCTCCCGGTCAAATACGTTGACGTTCAGATGGTGTGCCTTGCTGCCAAAATAACCGTCCAACATCGCAACCAGATTGTTCACACGGATATCACTTTCTTTACCAAGGGCTTTCGGCACGATCGAGAACGTGTTCGAGATGCCGTCAAGACTATCCTCATAAGGCAGCTTGGCCACGGAAGTCAGCGAAGCGAGAGCTCCCTTCTTATCGCGTCCGTGCATCGGATTTGCGCCCGGCGCAAACGGCTCGCCTGCCTTACGTCCATCCGGCGTGGTTCCTGTTTTCTTGCCGTATACGACGTTCGACGTAATCGTGAGCACCGATTGGGTCGGCATTGCGTCACGGTAAGCCTTGTTCTTGCGAATCATGCTCATGAAGGTCTCGACCAATTCAACGGCGATGCTATCCACGCGATCATCGTTGTTGCCATAGCAAGGGAACTCGCCTTCGATTTCAAAATCCACTGCAATTCCTTGCTCATTGCGTACCGGCTTCACCTTTGCATATTTAATTGCACTCAGTGAATCCGCTGCTACGGACAGGCCTGCGATGCCGCATGCCATCGTGCGCAGGATATCCCGGTCGTGAAGCGCCATCTCAATCCGTTCATAGCTGTATTTGTCATGCATGTAATGGATAACGTTAAGTGTATTCATATAGAGCTTCGCGAGCCATTCCATCATCGGCTTGAATCGCTTCATGACTTCATCATAACTCAGGACCTCGGCAGCGATAGCCGGATATTCCGGTCCAACTTGGGCGCCTGATTTCTCATCCTTACCACCGTTGATCGCATAGAGCAACGCTTTGGCAAGGTTTGCTCTGGCTCCGAAGAACTGCATCTGTTTCCCGATGCGCATGGCGGATACGCAGCAGGCGATGCCGTAATCGTCTCCGTAAATCGGACGCATGAGATCATCATTCTCGTATTGAATCGAGCTGGTTTCGATGGAAACTTTCGAACAATATTTTTTGAAGGCTTCCGGCAGCTTCTCCGACCATAACACCGTCAAGTTCGGTTCTGGAGCAGGCCCCAAATTATACAAGGTATGCAGGAAACGGAAGCTGTTCTTGGTCACTCTCGTCTCACCGTTTATCGACATGCCGCCGATGGATTCCGTTACCCACGTTGGATCCCCGCTGAACAGCTCGTTATAATCCGGCGTACGCAGGAATTTCACGATCCGAAGTTTCATAACGAAATGGTCGACCAGTTCCTGAGCTGTTTCTTCCGTTAGCTTGCCTTCAGCCAGATCCCGTTGAATATAAATATCAAGGAAAGAAGATACCCGGCCAAGCGACATCGCAGCACCGTTCTGCTCCTTGATCGCGGCCAAATAACCGAAATACAACCATTGGAATGCTTCCTTCGCCGTATTTGCAGGTTTGGAAATGTCAAAACCGTGCATACCCGCCATTTCCTTCAGTTCCTTGAGGGCCCGCATTTGCTCAGACAATTCTTCCCGCAAACGAATAACCGGCTCATCCATAGCATCCACTTCAAGCTCACCGAGTTCTCTCAATTTGTCCTGAATAAGAGCATCTACACCGTATAGCGATATTCTGCGATAGTCACCAATGATACGTCCGCGACCGTACGCATCGGGAAGTCCCGTAATAATCCCGGCCTTGCGCGCTGCTCTCATCTCTGGAGTATAGGCATCAAACACGCCTTGGTTATGCGTTTTGCGTATGCCGTTAAAGATATCTACAACGGCCTGCGGCATTTCAAAGCCGTATGCGTTGCACGCATCAATCATCATCCGGATCCCGCCAAAAGGCTGGATCGAACGCTTGAACGGCTCATCGGTCTGAACGCCGACAATCTGTTCTTTATCCTTATCCAAATAGCCAGGTTGATGAGAAGTGATGGTTGAAGGTGTATGGACATCCACGTCCAGTACCCCACCGTTGTCCCGTTCTCTCTTGGTTAAATCCGATACGATATCCCACAATGCTTTGGTGTTATCCGTGGGTCCTGCCAAAAATTCATCAGAGCCATAATAGGGAGTAATGTTCTCTGCAATAAAATCATTAACGTCAATTTGCTTGGTCCATTTACCTGATTTAAAACCTTTCCAGCCTGTTTCTTTTTCAATCACCGACATATTGAATCCCTCCTAGATTTGCTGGGGCTTGCAAGGACAGGCGAGGCCACACCTTGATCTATCTCAGATCTTTAAATGTGATTATTTTCACGATCAATGATGCCACTACCCCGCCTTGTACCTTCAAGCTTCTTTATCAAAGACCTGAGATTCAGCTTCTTGCTACACCTTTATTGTAGTCCTGTTGATCCCTCGCATCTGTGATATTAATCACAAAGTTATCTTTTTCCGTGATTTTTATCACTCCGAGTCTGTCTTGCATCACTTACCTCAACATATTCCCGGATCTTCATGATCGGCATTCAGAGCCTATCCTATTTAGAACCGACCGTAGAATGCGTTGCGGTAAACTTCTGCGAGCTCTGTCACCAGCGGCAGCTTCGGATTGCTCGTTGTGCACTGGTCTTCAAAAGCCCGGTCCGCCAAATGCTCAACATTCTTCTCGAAATCTTTAGGATCGATGCCAAGCTGCTGGAACGACTCCTCGATACCGAGCTTGCTGTTCAGCTCCCGGATCGCGCCAATCAGACTGTTTACGCCCTCTTCCGTTGTTCTTGCCGGCAGCCCGAGAATCCGTGCGATTTCAGCATATCTCTCATCAGCCACAAAATGGGTATATTTAGGCCATGCCGCGAATTTTGTTGGCTTCTTGGCGTTGTAACGAATGACGTGAGGCATCAGGATCGCATTGGTGCGTCCGTGTGCCGTATGATACTGGCCGCCCCACTTATGCGCAAGACTGTGGTTGATGCCAAGGAACGCATTCGCAAAAGCCATGCCGGCAAGCGTCGAAGCATTATGCATTTTCTCGCGGGCGAGTTTGTCACCGGTAAGCGCCGACTGCTCAAGATATTGGAACACGAGCTGTATGGCTTTGATGGCAAGCCCATCCGTATAATCGCTGGCCATCACCGATACGTAGGCTTCAATAGCATGTGTCAGAACGTCCATACCGGTATCGGCTACCGCTGTTTTAGGCAACGTGTATACAAATTCCGGATCGATAATCGCCACATCCGGTGTCAGCTCATAATCAGCCAGCGGGTACTTGGTATTCCCCAGCCCTTTGTCCGTGATGACGGCAAACGAAGTCACTTCCGAGCCAGTTCCCGACGTTGTTGGAATGGCAACGAATTTCGCTTTCCGTCCAAGCTTCGGATATTTATAGACCCGCTTGCGGATATCCATAAATTTTTGCTTCAGATTGTTAAAGTCCGTATCCGGGTATTCATAGAACAGCCACATCGCTTTCGCTGCATCCATTGGCGATCCGCCGCCGAGGGCGATAATGCAGTCCGGCTGGAACCTAGCAAGCATCTCCGTTCCGCGTTCTACTGTCGTTGTTGAAGGATCCGGCTCTACCTCCGAGAAGACCTCGATGGCCACTGGCACTCTGCGCTGACGCAGATAATGCTCTACCCGCTCCACATAACCCAGCTTCACCATCATGGGGTCGGTAACGATCGCAACACGGGTGATTTCCGGCATTTTTGCAAGATACTGCGTGGAGCCTTTTTCAAAGTAAATTTTGTCCGGTACTTTAAACCACTGCATATTCACGGTTCTGCGGTTCACCCTTTTCACGTTGATTAGATTGACAGCCGTCACGTTCGACGATGTGGAATTACGTCCATACGAGCCGCAACCCAGCGTCAGCGATGGCAGGTTCGTGTTGTAGATATCCCCGATACCGCCTTGCGAAGAAGGCTGGTTCACCAGGATGCGGCAGGTTTTCATCCGATCCGAGAATTTCATAATAATGTCTTCATTGTGCGAGTGGATCACCGACGAGTGGCCCATGCCGCCAAAAGCAACCATCTCTTCAGCGCGTGTTATGCCTTCCTCCGCATCCTTCACCTTATAACAGGCCAGAACCGGACTCAGTTTCTCGGCAGACAGCGGGTAAGCCGGACCGACCCCTTCCAGCTCGGCAATCAGGATCTTGGTGCTTTCCGGTACCTCGAAACCGCAAGCCTCGGCAATCTTAGCTGCCGGCTTTCCGACGATGGACGGATTAACCGCACATTTCTCCGATACCATCGCATGCGCAGTCAGTTTCGCCAGCTCTTCCTTGTTGACGAAATAACAGCCGCTGGCAATCATTTTTTTCTTCACTGTATGATAGATAGGCTCTTCGATAATGACAGCCTGCTCCGAAGCGCAGATCATGCCGTTATCAAAGGTCTTCGATAAAATCAAATCGTTCACTGCTTGATCCAGGTCCGCGCTCTTCTCTATAAAGCAAGGCACGTTACCTGGTCCTACGCCGAGGGCCGGCTTGCCGCAGCTGTATGCCGCTTTGACCATTGCCGAACCGCCCGTGGCCAGAATGCAGGCGACGTCAGGATGATTCATGAGTGCATTGGTTTTATCCATGGAAGGAGCTTCGATCCACTGGATGCAATCGGCAGGAGCACCTTGTTTCACGGCGGCATCCCGCAGTATCAGCGCGGCTTCCCGGCTGCATGCCTGCGCGGATGGATGGAATCCGAAGATGATCGGGTTTCTTGTTTTAATGGAGATCAGCGCCTTGAATATCGTTGTGGAGGTCGGATTGGTTACCGGTGTTATCCCCATGATAATCCCAATCGGCTCTGCTATTTTTTGAAAGCTGTCATAGGCGTTGTCTTCAATAATACCTACCGTTTTGTCATACTTGATGCTGTTGTGGATATACTCTGTGGCGAACAGGTTCTTGATAATCTTGTCTTCGTACACGCCGCGTCCCGTTTCCTCAACCGCCATCTTTGCCAGCTGCATGTGCTTCTCAAGGCCTGCCATGGCCATCGCCTGTACAATCCCGTCGACCTGTTCCTGATTCAATTCCATAAACTTTTCTTTGGCTCGATTCGCCTTGTCAATCAGCCCTTGAATGTACTCCGATGCTGTTTGTCCTTTAACTTCAACCGTTCCTTTGCTCACAGCCATATCTCTCATCCTCCCATGGTTCATGTTTCTTTCTCGTCTACGCTTTGATCGTAACACAGCCTTCTCTAAATTCATGTGAAATATTTCACAATATAAATATTTTTCTTTTCTGTGTAATTTATGCCTGTCTTTCCCTCCTTTTAAGTGAAAGAGATCACAAAGTTTGAAAATTCGCCACGATTTCCTTCTTATTCTCCCCCAAAAGTGAATGTTTTCACGTTATAATGTATTTAAAGATTAAACAGATCAAATTTTAGGATGTTAGGGGATACCAACATGAATACTACTGTAGACCATGTAATGGAAATCGAAAACTTAGGGAACACGCAGTGCTTCTCGGAACAAAACCGCAACCGTCTGCTGGTCAGCATGAAGGAAAGGGTACTCCCTGAAGGATCCCATTTGTTCTGGGAAGGCGACTTTGCCGACAAGCTGTACTACGTTAAACAAGGAAGAATTAAATTAACCAAATCGACTGATGAAGGCAAAGAGCTCATTCTATATATGTACCATCCAGGAGACATGGTCGGGCAAGCCGATCCATTCTTCAGCAACAATCACAGTTTCTCGGCAGAGGTGCTGGAGGATAGCGTTGTCGGTGTCATTGAGCACAAGGATCTGGAGCTGCTGATCTGTCAGCATTGCGACTTCGCCATTGATTTTATGAAGTGGATGGGCATACACCACCGCATCACCCAGACCAAATTCCGGGATCTCATGATGTACGGTAAGCCCGGTGCTTTAACATCGACACTGATCCGTCTGAGCAACACCTACGGACAGCATCAAGCGGATGATACCATTCTCATCAACAAGAAGATTACCCACACCGATCTATCGAACATGATTGGGGCCACCCGCGAAAGCGTGAACCGGATGCTGAGTGACTTACGCAAAAAAGATGCCATCGAATATGCCGGCGGAATGATTGTCATTAAAGATCTTCCGATGCTGCAGGAAATCTGCCATTGCGAGCTGTGTCCGAACGAAATCTGCCGGATTTAATCGGCCTTCTCCCTTCTGTGCATAATATACAGTCATCTGCTTACAATAAACCTTGTCTTTCCAAACCAAATTAAAGGGAGTGCTCAGCATGCGTGAAGGATTGATTCCTGCTGTTCTTGGAACTGTGGTTTCTGCTTCGGGTGCCGCTCTGCTTGGCAGCAAGTATAAACTTGCCGCAACCGGTATTCTCGGCTTCGGACTGGCTCATATTGTGCTTGGTGCGATTGACCTGGTGGAACATCGGTAAAGGATTTGGAAGACAAGGTACACAAAAAGAAACCGTTTCTTGGTAAATGGAAGGACAACTCACCATTTACCAATGGAACGGTTTCTTTGTTTACTCATTAGGTTCCACTTCATCTGCTTGGCTTGGAGGTAAAGCCTCCAAAACATCTCGTTCGTATATCGTTAAAGAAGGAGCTGTCTCCATAAGTAGGTTTGCTCACTTGACGGACGGTTCGTCCGATTAAAAAATGTGTCAAATAAAGAAATGGCGGTGCTCAGGATGTTATCTCCTTGCACCGCCATTTCTTGCTTTTCGGTCCGTTGCCTCTTGCTTGAGCAGATTATGGCAAGCGAAAGGCATCCGACCTCTAGGCTCACTTTCGTCAGTCCTCGAAGCAGAAATCGCCAGAATCCCCGGTTATTCTTCAACTGCCCAAACCCACTCTCCGGTTCGACCATTCGCCGCACCGACAACGCATAGCCTTCCTCACTTCGAAGTTTCTCTCTCACTTGCTGCTTGTAACGAAGATACCTGAGACTTACGCTGATTTCCCGGTTCCCTTGAGCTTTCGTGCAAGCAGCTTTGCATGAACACCCTTCGCAGCTCACGCTTCGGTAGTGTCCTTTCGTATTTCATATCCGCTTACCATCGTTTCCTTACTTTCATAGCGAAACCACAGCTTTCGCCCAGCCGCACACGTCCATGTATCTTCTGCTTCGTCGTACTGCCAGTTGTCTAGCTTGCTGATATCTTGTTGCCACTTCGGTTGACCGATTCATTGACGATGCGAACAAGATGATAAGGAGGAATGTCATCCTCCCCGTCCATTGGCAGATAAAGTTGGTCCATGGTATATTGAATGTACAAAGAAATCGTTCCTTTCGTAGATGGTGGGTCGCACTTCCATTTTACCAAGAAACGGTTTCTTTTCGTATGTCTAGAGTATGTTTTCGCACAACGTAGCGGAGAGGACGAAACGATTCCGGACAAGTGAGAGCGGTCGCCTTTGCCCCCGAATTTCATCCTTGCCTAGTACCATTTCAAGAAATTTGGGGGCAACAGTTATCATGAACGAGACAGACTCCCCGTAATTGCAACATCTTAGGTTAATTTTGGGAATAATGGTGTAGTAGAAGCTAAACCAAAACCAAAATCAGAGCTAAATTGCAAAGGAGAGTCTGTACTATGAAGGATACCATAAAATACGTAGGCTTAGACGTGTCGAAGGAAAATATTGCTGTATCTGTAGCTGATCCAGGAAGAGAAGGCGCTCGGTATTTGGGCACGATTCCTCATACCGAGTATCACATCTTGAAAGTATTGAGGAAGTTAGGCCAACCCAATGAATTAAGCGTTTGTTACGAGGCAGGTCCAACAGGATATCCTTTAGTTCGTTTGCTAACTGCACATGGATATGACTGCATTGTTATCGCCCCATCACTTATGCCTAGTCGTCCAGGAGAACGGGTAAAACGGATCGTAGGGATTCGATGCGTCTGGCACAATTACTTCGAGCAGGTGAATTAACACGTGTGCATGTACCTACTCCAGAGGAAGAAGCGCTTCGTGATTTGGTACGAATGCGTGAAGATGTTAAGGAAGACCGAGCTCGAATCCGGCAGCGGATCGGGAAGTTTCTCCTTCGTCATCAGATTGCACCTAAAGAGCCACTTCGCCGCTGGACGGCTAAATACCGGTTATGGTTAGGACGTATTCCATTCGAGTCCGCTTCTCAACGTTTGGTTCTGCAGGAAATGCTGCATCAGATGGATGAAAATGAAGAACGTCTGAAGCGTTTGGAAGCAGCCATTCACGAAGAAGCCACGGAAGGGCACCACGCCCCCTTAATACAAGCCCTTCAAACCTTACGTGGAGTAGCTGAAACGACAGCAACAGGAATCGTAGCGGAAGTGTGTTCATTTACCCGGTTTGGTAATGCGAAGGCTTTCATGGGGTACACAGGTTTGGTGCCGAGGGAATACTCAAGTGGCCAAAGCCGATGGCAGGGAAACATTACGAAATCGGGGAATACGCACCTTCGTCGTTTATTGGTCGAATCCGCTTGGAGTTACCGCTATAAACCTGCGCTACAAGGAGAGTTAAAGAAACGTCAACAAGGAAAATCTCCTGAAATTCAGGCCATATCCTGGAAGGCACAGCATCGACTACATCGAAAATACACGAAAATGCTGTCAAAGGGTAAGCCTAGTGGCAAAGCAGTTGTGGCCGTGGCGCGTGAACTAAGTGGATTTATTTGGTCGATTGCCCGAGAACTTGAAGAGAAAAGGATAAATAGGTGATCACCATTCCTATTGGAATCTAGTCGTATTGTGAGAATGGTTGATTCAAGGTGATCCCGTTCCCCAAAAAAACAGGTGGAAGATGAAAAACTGAGTTAGAAGGCAAAGGGAAAAGCCGTAAGAGAGAATCCACGTCCATCGCTATGTGCCATCCCTCCAAAGGAAACGACGCACGACAACAGTTCGTGGTGCACTCTCTGCAGACGGAGAGAAAACATGCGGTATACAAAACCCGCGGATATCAGACTGCTCACCGTTGATAGCTTTTGCCTTCTAGTTCAGTTTTTACACCCTCTCTTGTATAAAGGGGGATTGGGAAAAACAAGGGAGTTACAAACTGCTATTTGACAGTTCTCGTTCATATCAGCGATGGGAGGATCGATTCGTACACGGAGCGTCTCCTCACAGGAAAAGGGGGCATTCCGCCAGATCTAAGATCTTTTGGGACACCCCCTTCTTTTCGGCTGTCTATCAAGTGAGCAAACCTGCTTACGGAACTGCTCCTTCTCATCGATGTCGCCTACAAAACCTACTTTTGCTTGCTCCCTTTTCCCGACGAGATAAACCAATAAGCCATCCCTACAAACAATCCGCCGCCAAGGATGTTCCCCAGCGTGACCGGCACCATGTTGCTGATCCATCCACTAATGGAAATGGTTTCGGGATGCCCCGGTAAAATCGTCGCGAGCGTCAGAAGTGTCATATTAGCTACGCTATGCTCGTACCCTGTTGCAATGAAGGCAAACAGACACCACCATATTAAGATCAGCTTTGTCGTTTCTCCCTTGGCCCGAATTCCCATCCACAAGGCCAGACAGACAAGCCAGTTACACAAGATGCCTCTGAAGAACAGCTCCATAAACGGATCATTCATTTTCTTGGCAGCAGCCGTGAAGATGAGATGGTCCGGCGGCAGGCCATTGAACAGGCCGGAAGCATACACCAGATAGCTGAGCAGAATCGCTCCAGCCAGATTGCCGATAAACACGAGTACCCAGTTTTTCAGCGTATCCCCCATCGTCGTTCGTCCGGATAATGTGCTTATCGTAAAAAACATGTGATTTCCAGTAAACAGCTCTGACCCGGCGAACACCACCAACGTGAGCGCGATCCCGAATGCAGCTCCCATGACGAGGGATTGGAAAGGTGAACCGGCAGCTGCGAGCGGCGCCCCCAGCTTAAAGATTAATACAATCCCTATGCCGACATACGCGCCGGCCAGCATAGCCGATACCATATAGCGCAGCAGATTATGATTCATCTGCTCTTTTTTACCGACGGCGGCATTGACAACGGCTTCCACATCTGTTTTAAACATGGGATACCACCCCTTGATTTCGTCTGTTTATTATGCGATTGCTGGCCTTAAACACCCACCTCAACCTTTCCGTCCACGGCGCGAATCGGGTATACACGAACCTGACCCTTATCCGGAGCCTGTACGAGCCCGGTTGAAAGCTCAATTTTCCAGTCATATAACGGATCGTAGATGTAGTGCCCGGATACAATGGCTTCCGAGAGTGGCCCACCTTTGGGATGAGGGCTTTGATTGTCCAGCGCAAACCATTGATGATCCGAAGTCTGGAAGACGGCAATCTCCCGATCTCCGAGTTGGACCACCCTTCCGATCTGTGATAGAAAATCATGTTCATTCCCTACCGTAATAAATTTTCCAGTTTCCATAACATTCGACCTCCACTTCTCTTTTCTATCCCCATCCATACTGCGAAAAACTCTCCATGTTCAGGCGGCAAGAGGAAGTAGATTCCTCCCTCTTTTATTTGCTGCTGACCGGTTTTGCATCCTCAAATAACGTATTGCGCAGCTTCTCGTCGTTCAGCACTTTCTTCCACGGATCCTCGACTTGCTGCAAGGCAAGCTCGATTCTCTCCACCAGTTCCTTACGCTGCTTGGTATCGTCCAGGATAACCGCTCGGATTTGTTCCAGTCCCAAGCGCTCTACCCACTCCGATGTTCTCTCCAGGTACTTGCCGGTTTCACGGTAATACTGCATCAAGGCTCCACAGATTTCGACCAGCTCTTCATCCGTTTTCACTTTGCAGAACGAATCAGCCAGACGTGCCTTCGTTCCGCCGTTGCCTCCAACGAATATTTCCCATCCACCGTCATTGCCTACGATCCCGATATCTTTCGTGCACGACTCGGCACAGTTTCGCGGACACCCGTTGACCGCCAATTTAAATTTCGCCGGGAAATCCAGTCTCTCGAATTTTTCCTCGAGGAATGCCCCCATGCCCATCGAATCCTGCGTACCGAAACGGCAAAATTGGGAACCTACACAGGTCTTCACGGTCCGCAGCGATTTGGCATAAGCATAACCCGACGGCATATCGAGCTCTTCCCAAACGCTCGGTAAATCTTCCTTCTTAACACCGATGAGGTCCAGACGCTGTCCGCCGGTAACCTTTACAACCTTCACATTATATTTAAGCGATACATCCGCGATTTTCTTCAAATCCTCCGGTGTGGTAACGCCGCCGTACATTCTTGGGACGACCGTGTACGTGCCGTCTTTCTGAATGTTGGCGTTCATCCGTTCGTTGACAAAACGGGATTCCCTCTCTTCTTGATGGGTTACCGGGTTCAGCATCGCCAGATAATAATGAATGGCCGGGCGGCATTTCGAGCAGCCTTCCGGATTGCTGAAGTTTAGAACATGCATGACTTCTTTCGTTGTCTTGAGTCCTTTGGCACGGATTTCGGCGACAATCTCGTCCCGATCAAGCGTTGTGCACGAGCATATGCCTTGTTTGCCTGCCGCCTTAAAGCCATCGCCCAATACGCTCTGGAGTATTTGCTCCACGACAGGTTTACAGCCGCCACACGAGCGGGTAGCTCCTGTGCAAGCTTTAATCTCATCCACTGTCGTAAAACCCTGTAGAGTAATGGCATCCACAATGGCTTTTTTGGTTACGCCGTTGCAGCCGCACACGATTTCATCATCGGGCATCTTCTCCAGTGAAAATGCCTTGCCATTTCCTGTTCCTGCGCTGTCAGTACCCATGATCGAATCGTAAATCTCATCCGTCATGGCTGTCTTTTTCCGAATCATGGATTGAAGGCTTGCCGAATCGCTCACATCTCCGAACAATATCGCCCCAACGATGATATTGTCGCGAATTAATATTTTCTTATAGGTCTTGCGCCAATCATCTTTTGCGGTGATCACCGAGTGCTCGGCTTGCTCCATGAATTCTCCGGCAGAGAATACATCCACACCGCTGATTTTCAACTTCGTCGATACAATGCTTCCCTCGTAAGGCTTGCCTTCCACACCGCATAGATGCTTCGCCAATACCTGTCCCTGCTCGAACAACGGTGCAACCAGGCCGTAGCACGCGCCCCGATGCTCGCAGCATTCGCCGACCGCATACACATCCGGCCAGGAAGTCTGAAGATAATCATTAACGACGATTCCCCGGTTCACTTCGATCCCGCTCGCTTTAGCGATCTCGGTGTTCGCTCTGATGCCCACTGCCATGACCACCAGGTCGGCATCAAGCTCATCCCCATCCTTGAAGCGGAGTCCCGTAACTCTGGTATCTCCCAATATTTCGGTTGTTTGTTTGCCTAATAAGAAGTTGATACCCTGCTGTTCAAGCTCCCTTTTCAGCATGCCGGATGCCATCGAATCCAACTGGCTCTCCATCAAATCCTGCATGAGATGAACCACCGTCACCTCCATGCCCAGGCTAACCAATCCCTTGGCAGCTTCCAGACCCAGAAGTCCCCCGCCAATGACAGCCGCTTTCTTGTACGCCTTAGCGGCTTGAAGCATCTGCGTGCAATCGGCAATGTTTCGGAAACCGATAACGCCTTCTTTGTCACTGCCCGGCACGGGTAAAATAAAGGGCTTCGAGCCCGTTGCTATCATGACTTTGTCATAAGGCACAGTCAATCCGTTGTCGGCGGTCACGACCTTGCGTTCCCCATCGATGGCAGTTACAGTGGCATCCGTGTGCAGAGTGATATGGTTATCCTCGTACCATTTCCAATCATTCAATACAATATCATTCAAGGTTTTGCTGCCTTCCAACACATACGACAGCATGATGCGGTTATAATTCGGATGAGGCTCCTGTCCAATGACGGTGATGTCAAAATTCCCACCCAATTTAATGATTTGCTCGACCGTACTAATCCCGGCAATACCGTTGCCGATGACAACTAACTTTTCTCTCTTTATATTGGACATCGATTGATTCCTCCCCAACACATTTATCTAGATCGTGGTATTCCGTTGCTTTCACATAAATTATATCGTCTGATCGCATTAATTTTTGTGATATATTTCACATAAATCATTAAAATTTAAAATAAAAATGCCAAATAACCCTGTCCACATCGAACAAGGTTATGAGGAGGCTTGCTCTCTATATAATATCGGCTTCCATATAGGCTCGTTCGCCGCTAGGAACTTTCAAATAAGGGCGAATCCCGGCAAATCCCTTCGCGTCCAGGTTCACCCCGGTCATCCAGTTCCCCTCCAATAAGCCTCGATCCGATTGCATAATGACGGCAGGTGCCTGGATATGCTCCTGATATAGAACGATGCCCGCCTGAATAGTCTTAAAGGCTTTTCCTTGTTCCACCAACGGTACGGCGCTGATATACGTAGGCACAAAATAATTTGCGATCACATCCAGCTCTTCCCCGTCAAAAAACGGCTCGCTGCCAAGGAAAGGATGCAGCATTACGATTTTCTCATAGAGTGACCAGATGATCATCTGCAGAAATCTTCCCGTTCGTCCTATATTCTGCCCGGTGGACGCATGAAATCGATCGGTTTCATAACCAATGAACTTCCATCCGCCGGGGGCTTTGACCCATTTCTGAAACATATCAACAGCATCGGCACCGCTATGGCTAACGGATTCTGCAGATTCCGGGCTTGTTCCAGACGCAGCTAACCACAAGGAATCCGGCACATACTGGCTCAGCATCCGTTTGGTCTTCTCAAAAATATGAAGCACTTTTAATGAAGCGTTTTCAAGTTCTGAGATGTCCTCTTGTCCATAATGAAAACGGGAGATATACGTTCGCTTGGTCATGGGCTCGCCTCCTTGATATGCTGCTGGGTTTTTTACATCATATAGCAGCTGCGTCCGCTTGGTGCATGTCCACCTATTCTTACCGTAAAGAAACAGGAATCATACTTCCATTTAGAAAAAAACCCTGAAATGAGGATGTCTCATGCCAGGGTTTAATCATCAAGGGGAGTCTTAAGATGACTCATCTTTCGACCCATTGTTCCGCCCAGAATGAAATTTGCTCCATCACCGGACGAAGTGCCTTGCCTTTTTCAGTCAGTTCATATTCAATACGTACCGGTGTTTCAGGATAAACATGGCGAATCAAAATGCCTTCGCATTCCAAATCCTTCATCCGCTCAGAGAGCATCTTATCGCTCATGGACGGAATCAAATTCGAAATATCCTTAAAGCGCTTAGGCCCGCTCATCAACGTTTGAATAATCAAACCGTTCCACCGTTTGCCCAGAAAAGAAAATGCAGATTCAAAACGGGGACACATCGTAACATTTGTAACTTCCATATCCCTTCACCTCTTTACGAAGTCACCTTGTTTATAGAAATTCATAAGCTTAATTAAAAATCTAGAAAACTTACGAATTGTAAGTATGTTTCATTTTAGCACATTTCCGAGAAACTGAAAACCACCTAGCCCCTTTTTCCCATAAAATCAGCGCTTATCCCATAATATACGAGCCAAAATATCCAAATCTTTCTCGATCCAAGTGGATAATTTCCTATTATACAGTACCGCCGCTGGATGGAATAGAGGGAATATCTTATAGGTTTCCGCCGAGAACATATAACCCCTATCTGGATTCTCCGGATCGGTTGCTTGCTGGACCGGCCCCTCCATCAGTTTGCCGTGCAGCGATGTCACCGTTTCATGGCTTCCGATTAACCGGTGCAGCGCCGTATTTCCCATGGGTGCAATAATGTGCGGGCGAACCCATCGAATCTCTTCATCAAGCAAAGGTGCATGGGCCAATATTTCCGCCTTCGTCGGTGTGCGATTGGAACGGCTGATGACACTCTCGCCCGTGGACCTCACGATTACCTTTTCCTTATAAGGCCGGCTTCTCATGGCACTGGTAATATACACTTGCTCCCGGGTCAGGTTCAGGCGTTCCAGGTAGGCGTTCATCTCTTGTCCGGCCTGCCCTACAAAAGGTAAGCCTTCCAGAACCTCATGGGCCCCGGGTGCTTCTCCAATAAACATAATTTTGGCGAAGCGGACTCCCCTTCCGAGCAGGAAGCCCTCAACGGGTTGATGGGCCAGCTTGGCCTGGCATATGGCGATGGTTGCGGGATCTACAGGTGCGCTTTGTACTTCACTCATGTGTACAGCCCCCCTTCTTGTATATCATACAATACCCCATACTTAGGTATATTCTATCCCTAGCCGGCAAAAACATTTCCGTGAACATTCATCATTAACGATAAAACGAGCCGCTCAAGGACTACACCCTGAACGACTCGTGAACTCATTGCTTTTTAAAAAATGCTGCTCATAGCTTAGACTAAAACGGGAAGCGCACGAACCGGCTGACTGTTGCCGAAGGTTTGCTTGCCTGCCGTGGAATAAGCCCAGTTAATCGCATTGGTGATCACTTTCAGCACTTCGGGGTTGTAGTAGGTTGGATAGGTCTCATGCCCCGGACGGAAGTAGAATATGTTCCCATGACCGCGCTTGAACGTGCAACCGCTCCGGAATACTTCGCCGCCTTCGAAATTGCTGACAAATACCAGCTCATCTGGGGCTGGAATATCGAAGAATTCCCCGTACATTTCCTCGTGCTCGATGATGATCGGACCTGTAATTCCCGCCGCGATCGGATGCGTTGGATTCACGCTCCAAATAATCTCTTGTTCCCCTGCTTCGCGCCATTTCAAATCACAACTCGTACCCATTAACGCTTTGAACGGCTTGGAAAAATGTCCGGAATGAAGAACGATCAGCCCCATCCCATCCTGCACGCGTTTAACGACCTTGTTTACGATTTCATCACTAACCTGGTCATGAGCCATATGCCCCCACCACAACAGCACATCGGTTGAATCCAGTACATCGTCCGTCAATCCATGCTCCGGCTGGTCGAGCGTTGCCGTTCTGATGACAAAATCCGGATTTTGCAGACCCTCCGCCAATGCTGTATGAATCCCTGTCGGGTAAACGCTGCGAACCTCGTCATGGATTTTCTCGTGCACGAATTCATTCCAAATGGTTACGTTAAGCATGTTGCTGTTCCCCCTAATTGCTTATTCGGCTTACTCTACGCTGTTAGACCCACCACATGTCCCCAAGCGGCTCTTCGATCAGCACTTGCTGAAGGTTTTGCACCGCTTTGGAGAAGCCTTCTTCGATGGACATCAATCCATCTTCATGTTCAATACTTACGACATAATCATATCCAACCAGACGAAGGGCACTCATCATATCAGCCCATTCCTTCACATCATGTCCATAGCCTACGCTGCGGAACTGCCATGCGCGATCCAGCATGTTGGCATAAGACTGCATATCGGTCAGACCGTGCTTGTTCACGTTGATCGGGTCAATGCTTGTATCCTTCGCGTGGAAGTGGTGGATCGCCCCTTCGCGGCCCAAAATTTGAATCGCTTGAACAGGATCAATCCCTTGCCACCACATATGACTCGGATCCAGGTTGGCCCCAATCACTTCGCCTGCAGCTTCACGCAAGCGGAGCAGCGTGCCTGGCGTATGAACGGAGAAGCCGCCGTGCAATTCCAAACCAATCTTCACATTGCGGTCTGCGGCAAATTTACCCCATTCGGTCCAGTAAGGAATGACCTTGTTATCCCATTGCCAAGTCAGAATCTCTTGGTAGTCGTTAGGCCAAGGCGCAACGGGCCAGTTCGGGTATTTGGCATCCTCATGGTCGCCTGGGCAGCCGGAGAATGTGTTAACAACAGGTACTTCAAGCTTCTCGGCAAGTTCTACCGTTTTTACGTATGTGTCATGAAACTCTTTCGCGATTGCTTTTTGCGGATGAAGCGGATTGCCGTGGCAGCTCAGTGCGCTAATAATCAACCCACGGGATTCCACCGCATTTTTGAAGTTCTTCAGCGCGGTTTCATTCTCCAGCAGCTCGACCGGGTTGCAATGCGCATTACCCGGATAACCGCCTGTTCCGATCTCAACCGCTTTAAGCCCCTTGGATGCCACATAGTCCAAAGCATCCTCCAATTTACGTCCGCTCAGCAATACCATAAATACGCCTAATTTCATTGTATACCTCCTGGTTTACCTTAGTATTAGTAATGAGTATTAGTAATGAGTATTAGTAATGATGTAATATTTAGTTATCGAAATAAACCGCTTTTCCTGTCTTCGCCGATTCATAGATCGCTTCCAGAATTTGCGTTACAACAAACGCTTGCTCCGGTTTAACCACAGGATCCTTATCCTCAACAATGGCTTCCAGCCACATTCTGGCTTCACGGTCCGCATCATTTTCCTTGGAACCGGAATAGAACGCGACGCCGCCAGCATTCAAATCCACTTTGGTTTCATACAATCTGCTCATTTTCTCGCCGTTAATACGCAAACCGTCCTTCATGTCAGCTCCGCCTTCCGTACCCGCAAGGACGGCTTTGGCTTCGCCCGTCTCAACGACGTTAAGAGCCCAGCTGGATTCCAGAATAATCGTTGCGCCGTTCTCCATCGTGATGAACCCGAATGCCGAATCCTCTACCTTGAACTCCTTCGGATCCCAAGGACCGAACGCATTCGCCGCATTCTCGCGTTGACCCAGTTTATGGAACGTGGATCCAAGCACGCTCTTCGGCTTATAGTTATCCATCAACCACAAGGTTAAATCCAGTGCATGGGTGCCGATATCGATCAACGGACCTCCGCCTTGCTTTTCTTCGTCAAGGAATACGCCCCAGGTCGGAACGGCACGGCGGCGAACAGCTAGTGCTTTACCGTAGTAGATCTCGCCCAGCTCGCCTTCCTCGCAGACCTCTTTCAGATACATGCTATCATCCCGGAAACGGTTATTGTAACCGATGGTAAGTTTTTTTCCTGTACGCTTAGCGGCGTCCAGCATGGCTTTGGCTTCGGAAACGGTTTTCGCCATTGGTTTTTCGCACATCACGTGCTTCCCGGCTTCCAAGGATGCAACCGTAATCTCGGAGTGCGAATCGTTCGGGGTACACACATGAATGACATCGATGCTGCCGTCTTGCAGCAGTTCCCTGAAATCCGTGTATACTTTCGCGCCTTCAACCCCGTATTCGGCAGCCGCCTTCTGCGCGCGTTCTAGGGCGATGTCGCAAAAAGCTACCAATTCGGCCTGCGCCTGCTTCTTCAAGCTCGGCATATGCTTGCCATTAGCGATTCCCCCGCAACCGATAATTCCGATCTTCAATGTTTTCGACATGTCCATTTCCTCCCCATAGGCATTTGATCATTTTGAAAACTCTCCAAATATTAGTGCAACGCTTTCATGCGGATCCTAGCCAAGAACTCATCATCCTGTCAGATCCGTCAGAAGCTGGTTTGCATGTCGTTCATAACCAGTGTACAAGAATATGAACCGGGCTGCCAGTTCGCTACTCCACCTTGTTTATCTGCTGCGGCGCCGGAAGTTTGCCGTAGCGGTATGTGCTTTGCAGAACGATATGTCTGCCCTCCAGCGAAGACTGCTGGAACGACTGCATAATCTCCAGCACGTGGTATGCCAGACGGGCACTGACGCGATGGTCCTTCTGCTCATGAATCGATTGGATCATATCGTTGATACCGAGCCCCCGCTCGTTCTTCCCGCATTCAAATGCAGGGTCAAGCAGCTCCCATTCATCGGAGCCGTGCTTCCGGAGCTTCACTTCGCTGTTAAAGAAGTTCGGATCCCCGAGACTCAGGCTTCCCTGCGTGCCATAGATTTCGATCCAAGGCAGATTCGATCCGCCAAAGATATCAAAACTGGTAATCATGGTTGCAATGGCACCGTTCTCAAAATCCAGCGTTCCTGCCAAATGCGTTGGAGTCTGAACCGTGATCGGTTGTCCTTGGCGCGGGCCAGAGCCGATGGCGCGGTCTGGAATCTGGATGCCTGTGGATGCGCTGATCCGGCTTGCAGGACCAAGCAGCTCTACCAGGGCCGATACATAATAAGGACCCATATCCATCATTGGACCTCCACCCGACGCGTAAAAAAATTCAGGATTAGGATGCCAAGCTTCCGGTCCTGAACCCATCATAAACGCCGTTGCGGCAACAGGTCTGCCGATCAGCCCGGATTCGATAGCGGCTTTAGCCGTCTGTACGCCGGAGCCCAAAAACGTATCGGGTGCGCAGCCTACGCGAAGTCCTTTTTGATCTGCCATATTTAGCACACGGCGAGCTTCCTCAAGGGTAATCGCCAGCGGCTTTTCACTGTACACATGCTTTCCTGCTTCCAGGGAAGCGATATCCACATTGGCGTGGCTGGCCGGAATGGTCAGATTAATAATAAACTCAATGTCAGTCTGTGCAAGCATCTCCTGGACGGTATACACGTTCGGGATGTTGAACTCTTCGGCCTTTTTCTTTGCGTTGTCCGGAATAAGGTCAGCACATGCCACGACTTCAACCCAAGGGCTGTTCTTTAAGTTCGTGAAGTATACGCCGCTGATGGTTCCGCAGCCAATTATACCTGCTTTCATTTTTTTCATCGCTGTCACTCCTTGAGTGTTTAGATGCGCTCGGACTAGTACCATGGTATTCTTTTATGCTTTCGTTTAAAATGAAGAATATGATTAAAACATGAACAATCTGGTCATTATTTTCTTATTCTTCAAAGGGGACTTTAGCAATGGATTCAAATCTTTCCAACCAAGTCGTAGCAGCGGATTTCTCATTTCATCGTAAACCTTTCAAGATGTCCCTGGCTGACGGTTTCGATACCTACTTGATGCGATGGCAGACCGACGGCAAATGCCGTGCCAAAATTGATGACAAACTGTCACTCGTTGAGGCAGGGGATCTGTTAATCTTCACGCCAGGACAACCCTATGAACTACGAATAGATGACGAATATAACGCTTTGGGTGAATTAACCATCGAAAGCGGAGATTACCATATTTTCTTTAAGGGGGCATGGGCTGACGCGTGGTGGAATTCCAAGAAACGCCCAACCAAAATTCGGGTTCCACTGGAAGAGCGTTACCTGAGTCTGTTTCGGCAAATTCTGCTGGAGCAGCGTCGTGTATCCGATCCTTATCCGGAGATTTCGGATTACACGGTACGAATTCTGTGTCTCGAAGTGGATCGCCTGTTATCGGAGCAGCCATCGACCACGCCCAAGACGTATTTAGCCTACCGCATGAAAAATTACATTGAAGAGAATGCCTCCTCGATGTTCAAGCTGGAGGATGTCGCTGCCCATGTCGGCATCAGTGTCTCCCGGGCAGTTCATCTGTTCAAAGAAGCGTTTGGCACTACCATCATGCAATACACCATGGACGTTCGCCTGAGCATGGCCAAGGAACGAATTGTGTTCAGCCCTCTCTCGCTGGAGGATGTCGCCGAAACTTCCGGCTTTGCCAACTATACTTATTTTCACCGCGTTTTTCGCTCCCGATTCGGCGTTTCGCCTAAACAATTCCGCATGGCCAGTCGAACGTCAAATTGAGCCGTCCTATCTGTGCGATAAAAAGCGGGTCGACCAAGGTTTTTTCCTTGGTCGACCCGCTTCTCTCTTGAATCACATGTAAGATATGCCATGATTCCACATTTACTTCTTATCAGGGCCTAGCGTGGCCGCTGCCTCGGCTACAACGATAGCCAAGTCTTCATTACCAAATAACGACAGGACACCAAGTAGGGTCTGATCCGGTATTTCACCAGCTTCTTCCTTGGGCACCGTTAATTCCAGCACCCGTGCCAGCCGCTCATTATCCGGCTGATTCGGATATGCCTTACGGTACAGTTCCGCTGGGTCCAGTCCGTGATTCACACACCACTGGGCAAAAACGAGGATCATCATATCCTCGTCCTGACGGTATGATTCCGCAATCCGTTCTTCTACGGATTTTTCCGTGAATTCCATGTATTACCCCTCCTCATGCGAAAAGGGCTTCGGCGCTCTCTTCGTTCATGAAGACATTATACCGTTTACTTTGAGCTCATACAAAGTCTAGACTAGTCGACCATCTTGACCTGTACCGGGTTGCTCTTCGCTTTTTGGTCATTCTTCTTCTTCATCCAAGTTCCAAGACTGATGATTATGGCGATAACGAGAATTTCAAAACCATACTTCAGAACGCCATTGGCAAACCAGCTGTGAATCATCGGCTCTTCCACAATCATCTTTGATGCGGTCCAGGCTAACACCGCAGCACCGATCGTAATGATAATTGGAAAGCGATCCGTCAACTTCAGGATAATGGTACTGCCCCACACCATAATTGGAACCGAAATCGCAAGTCCGATAATAACAAGCATGAAGCTTTCCCCAGCAGCGCCAGCTACAGCAAGCACGTTATCCAGTCCCATCATCGCGTCCGCAATAATAATCGTACGGATTGCCGCCCACATCTGGTTGCCAGCGGAAATTTCATGCTGCTTCTCATCCACTATCAGCTTGTAGGCAATCCACAACAGAGCAAACCCACCGATCAAGCGTAAGCCAGGGATCATTAAGAGCTGTACAACGAGGAGGGTGGCCACGATACGAATGATAATCGCTCCGACGGTACCCCACAGGATGACCTTCTTCTGGTCCGCTTTCTGGACATTACGAGCGGCAAGCCCGATAACAATCGCGTTATCGCCTGCCAACACAAGGTCAATGAGGACAATTGATAGCAGCGCCGTCCAAAATTCCATCGACATCAAATCCATGTTTCTCCCATCCTTTCTTCATTCTTTTTAGATTTACCTACCGATGTCCTCCATCCAAAAAAAACGCTGTTGCCTTAGTTAATAAGGTCTACAGCGTTTTTTGGGCGCAAAAATAGACCTCCACCTCATTCATAAATAAATCAGGCAAAGGTCTCGCTAAACAACATAATCGTTGCCAATAAAGCCGGGGATGGTTAATCCCGTAATGACGACTTTACTTACGATATAGATTTTATAAGTTATCAGTGAGCCCATAAAATTCTATATCGCAAGAAAACCTACCTTTGAATCGCGGTCGCTCATCCTTGAAAAGGCCACGATAGAAGGTTTTCTTATGAAGCTACTCCCCTTTGGGAACTATTCGGTTGGACATATTATAACATATGAAAAATCGCTTGTATATTCAATTTTTTCCACCCTAGATACGATGCTTAGCTGTCTCAAATGTGAGCAGTATTCCTGTTTTTTTGCTATCATGGTGCTATTCTGGTTGAATTTCGCAAAGTGAGGATTCTTCATGAAGAGATGGATCATACCCGCAATTTATACAACAGCACTGACGCTGGCTTTTGCATACCGACAAGAGATCATGGACTGGTTAGGAGGAAATCCCCCACTCTACCTGATGATCCTACTGGCAACCCTGCTTGCCTTATTTCCCATTGCACCCTACAAAGTCATCATCGCTATTCTTGGCTATGCATATGGAACCGTCTGGGCTGCCGCCATTTCGTGGTTCGGAACCACGATAGCGGCCGTCATCCTGTATGCGGCTGTACGGTCCTTGTACCAGGAGCCCGGCAGGCGACTGCTCAGTAAATATGCGGCTGTCAATAGGTTTACAGCCGTGGTCGAACGGCGCCCCTTTCAGTCGATCCTGCTCGCGCGCCTACTGCCCATCATACCGCAAATGGCCGTCAATATTTATGCCGGTGTCGCATCCATACCATTTTGGACGTACACAACCGCTTCAGCCATCGGTAAAATACCTGCGATTCTCCTGTATGCTTGGCTAGGCAGCGGGTTTGCCGATCACCCGCTCCTCTTTGCAAGTATCGCGGGCGGACTCATGCTAGTTACCGCATTATGTCTGGCCGCTATCCGGTGGTATAAAGGGAGACAGAATTAAATGGAGCATTGTTTTGGTTTCCCTGACCAAAATGATTATAATATAGAGTAAGACTTACATTTAAAATGTTATAACGATGGAGGGATAATAGATGAATAATCGTTCAACCCCAAGTGAATTGGCTACCTTTGCGGGAGGCTGCTTCTGGTGTATGGTCTCTCCTTTTGATGAGCTGCCGGGCATTCTGAAGGTCGTTTCCGGCTATACGGGCGGCCATAAGGAAAATCCGACCTATGAAGAGGTATGCTCTGATACAACGGGTCATTACGAGGCCGTTCAAATCACATATAACCCGGAAGTGTTCCCTTATGAAAAGCTGCTTGAGCTCTTCTGGCAGCAAATCGATCCTACGGATGAGGGCGGACAATTCCATGATCGGGGGACATCTTACCGGACCGCTATTTTTTACCATACGGAGGAGCAGCGCAAGCTTGCCGAACAATCCAAAGAAGAGGTAGCTGCCAGCGGACGATTCGACGGGCCGATCGTAACGCCCATCATACCAGCCAGAACTTTCTATGAAGCTGAAGAATACCATCAGGATTATCACAAGAAAAATCCGAGCCATTACAAACGCTACCGCAAAGGCTCGGGACGCGAGGATTTCATTGAGCAGCATTGGTCGGATTCGGTAGACCCCGCCGAGCTTAAACAGCGCCTGACACCGATCCAATATGAAGTAACCCAGAATAACGCAACCGAACCTCCGTTCCACAATGAGTTCTGGGACCATCACGGAGAAGGCATTTACGTGGACATCGTATCCGGCGAGCCGCTCTTCAGCTCTACGGACAAATATGATGCCGGCTGCGGATGGCCGAGCTTCACCCGTCCGATTCGCGAATACAACATCAAGGAAAAAATGGATCTCACCCATATGATGGTCCGTACCGAGGTAAGAAGCAAAAAAGGAGACTCGCACCTCGGTCATGTATTTGATGACGGTCCTGGACCGAACGGACTTCGTTACTGCATCAATTCCGCGGCACTGCGGTTTGTACCGAAGGAAGAGATGCAAAAGGAAGGTTATGGCGAGTATTTGCAGTTGTTTGAATAAATCGAAGTATCCCAAGTGCATTGTCCTTCAGGGGGCAATGCACTTTTTCTGTGCCATTGAACACGCTTATTCAATTTGGTTACACGGGGTAATATACACTACATACGAATAACAGTTGAACTGGAGGGATCGAAATATGCCTTGGAACAAACATGATTATCCGCCATCCATGAAAAATCTAGAGCCGCGAGTTAGGAATAAAGCCGTGGAAATTGCCAATGCCCTGCTGGAGGAAGACTACGACGAAGGACGTGCCATCGCTATCGCCACCGCCAAGGCACAGGAATGGGATGAGAATCATCCCAAAGACGAGGAGTAATCTTAACAACATCATAGAATACGAAAGAAGCTCACCCTGCATGCGGGTGAGCTTCTCTTAGTTGGACCGTATTATGAACGGCCGCTAACAGTTGGCTGCGCTGTCTTCGGAGTAACCGGAGTGCTTGGGGCACGGACCGCCTTCCGAATCGGTTTCTTTTCCGTTTTCTCGGTACCGTACGTCACTGTGATGGTGATCACTTGTCCGGCAATCGATACGGCTAATATAGTATATAAGGTTTCAACCAATGGCATGTAGAATAGCGATAATAGCAGAACTACGGCATCCATTAGGAAAAACACCGTCCCTACCTTAAGCCCGCTCCACTCGCTGAACAGCACGGAGATCACGTCGTCACCGCCTGTCGCCCCGCCATAGCGAAGCACGATACCAGCACCAAAGCCCGTCAATAAACCGGACAGCAGCGCGGCTGCCAGCAAGTTATGATTCAGATCGATCACAAGCGTGGAATACCGCTCGATCAATGCGTAGAACAACGTGAACATGCTCGCCGCAACAACGGTATTGATAATGAACTTCCGACCTTTGATAAACAAGGCAATCAGCAGAACCGGTATGTCCATGAGGACCATACTTAATGCAGGCGGAATATCAAGCGCATATTTGCCAAGCAGCGCAAGGCCGACAAAGCCGCCTTCAGTTAAATGATTGTGAAAATTAATGTGATAATACGTAAAAGCCATTAAAAACGTTCCGAACAACATCGCCGACATCGTGATAATTGTGTTTTGTCTTTTCCTCATACAGGATCCCTCTTGTCGTAGTAGATTGGTCAGACATAGGCCAATCTCTACATAGAGGCAACCTGGAGGAGTTCATCCTTCGAACCATAGTTCCCATCCTTTCGTGAGAGACCGTCCTTGTCTTCTGACGTCCGACTTCGCTCTACGAAGGAAGCTATGTGTATGAGAGATCATAACGTTTCCAAATCGTCCTTTGGGGATTCGTCCTTCGGGGACACATGGTATCCTGATCCTTTCTCGTTTTAATTAGACTGCTAATATTATTATAACACAGTTGGCATACAAGCTAAACAGCTGGCTAGAATGAACTGGAATATATATATGAAATATGTAAAAAAACCCGCTTTCAGAACTCTCCTCCATAAAAATATCGCTGTTCTGTTCACATATTCGCTAAATCCGATGTGACCAAAATCACAAGTGCCCTTTCTTCCCTTGTCTATACTTAAATTGAACACGAATTCGACTTATGAATCAGGGGGAGTCCACATGTTAAGCCAGCATACGATTGAAGTCGTTAAATCGACCGTTCCTGTTCTTGAAACTCATGGAACGGCAATCACGACTGCATTTTACCAAAAATTATTTCATCATCATCCGGAGCTTCTTAACATATTCAACCATGCGAATCAACGAGAAGGAAAACAGCCCTTTGCCCTTGCCAATGCCGTGTACGCCGCCGCAGCCCATATCGACCGACTTGAAGCGATCGTGCCGGTTGTTAAGCAGATCGGACACAAGCACCGGGCATTAAACATTTTGCCCGAGCATTATCCAATCGTCGGCGAAACACTGCTCGCCGCCATGAAAGAAGTGCTGGGAGATGCCGCAACACCCGAAATTATCGAGGCCTGGGGCGAAGCTTACGGCGCCATTGCCAATGTCTTCATCGGCATTGAAGCAGATATGTACCAACAAGCGGCGAACGAGACCGGCGGTTGGAGCGGATACCGTAATTTCGTGATTGACCGGAAGGTGGAAGAAAGCTCTGTCATCACTTCCTTTTATCTGGTCCCACAAGATGGCGGTGAGATTTCCGCTTATGAACCCGGTCAATACATTACGCTCCGGGTAAAACCTGAAGGTGAAACCTATTATCATAATCGTCATTACAGTCTCTCGTCCGCACCGGGTCAGCCTTACTACAGAATAACGGTCAAGCGTGAGGATGAGTTAGAAGGAAAACCTGCCGGCATCGTCTCCAGTTGGCTGCACCGTCAGGCTGAGGTTGGGACCGTTCTCGAGGTCACAGCTCCGGCGGGTACATTTACCCTGGATACGGACAGTGACCTTCCGCTTGCCTTGATCAGCGGCGGTGTCGGTTTGACCCCGATGGTGGCTATGCTGGAAACCGTACTGCTGAATCAACCCGGCCGGAAAGTAACCTATATCCATGCGGCCAAGTGCGGTAGTCAGCATGCGATGAAGTCTCATATCGATGCACTCGCCTCCAAGCATCCGCAGCTAACCTCTTACGTCATTTATGAACAGCCGGAATCCGAGGATCAGTGCCACCAAACAGGCTATATTGATCTTGATTTCCTTCGCAAAACCGTCGATGCGAAAGCCGACTTCTACTTCTGTGGTCCGGTTCCGTTCATGCGTGCCGTTAACAGTCAACTGAAATCCATGGAGGTACCTTCCGACCGGATTCATTATGAATTCTTTGGCCCGGCAGGTACATTGGAAGATTAATTAACCATATTACGGAGTCAAGCCTAATCAAAGGGTGCCTGTCTTGCATAAAGACAGGCACCCTTTTGGGTTGAACAAGATTATTCTGCGAAGAAGTTCCTATGTATCCTGCCCCGTTTATATCGTTCGTAATTCGGACTAGATGTGCTTGCCCTGTTCCCGCAGCAGCCGGTTTACCGTTTCTCTTCTCACGCCGATCAGCTGTCCGATCTCTTCCTGAGTCAGATACTCGGTCAAGTGTATTCCCTGTGAATACTCATCCAGCCACTGGATCAGCAGTTCAAGCCGCTCCGCAGGCCCTCCTACCGTCAAGTGATCCAGCCTCATCTGCATGAACCGCACCTTTTCCTGCAGCAATCTGGCGACCTCGAGCGGTTTCTGCGGATCCTCCTCGAGCTGGCGGTACCAAGCTTCAGCCGATATGAGCTCCACTTCGCTCTGGATCAGAGCGATCGCCGTTCCATGTGTCTCCTTCGGGCTGATCAACGAATGATGCGGCACCGTTTCACCAGGATATAAAATATTGAAAAGCACCATATTGCCGTTCGGATGGAGACGGGTCACCTTGAACAATCCGCTCCGGATGTGATATAGATGGTCCCCGCTATCCCCTTGCCTGAACAATATTTCGCCTTTATGAAGAATCATTAATGAATCGCCTCCTGATGAATGCAGTTATCAGGAGTGTAAACGATATGCCGCCATGAATCCACTGGGATCAATAAACAATTGCCAATATTTAATGGTTGCACGCCGTATATTGTTGGCATACCATGTGTATGATAGAACATATGTTCTTATGTATTTCATGTCTTAGGATGTGTCTCTTATGATGAAGCCTTCCACGCCTCCTCCGCCTTCACTAGAAGACGAAGCCCTGATCCGAGATTATGTGCTGCATCACTTCATTCAGTCTGTTCTCGAGCGGGATATTCAAATTCTCAAGACCCTTACACTCAAAATGGCTGACCTCTATATCTTAAATCTGCAGCTAATTAAAAAAGAAGATTCGGATCATGCCTGGATCATGCAGCAGCAGATGAGGCGGCGCGGCATCCGGATTCATAGCCAGAGCCGTACAGCCGCGGAAGGGCTGCAGGTTCAGTATTTGTGTCGCGGATATGAATGCAGTCTTCTCTGCGAATGGCACTCCCTGAAGGAAGAGATAAAGGATCGGCTCGTTTCGTATCTTGGCACGGACTTTGCGGCATACTAGCACCAACTACGTACAAGATAGGAGCCCGCATGAAGAATATCTTTCACATATATTCTGCCGATATCCATAGAATCATCCGTAATTGGGCTGCAGGAGTCATCATTACCGGGCTTGCTATTCTTCCTTCTCTGTATGCCTGGTTTAACATTGAGGCCTCATGGGATCCCTATGGCCAGACCTCCGGTGTATCTATTGCGGTTGCCAACCTGGATAAAGGCACCACTCTTCGCGACCAGCCCATTAACCTGGGTAAAGAAATCGTGGAGTCCCTCCATCAAAATGAGAAGCTGGGGTGGCGGTTTACGGAGGATAGTGAGAACGCCATTCAGGGTGTACGGCACGGTGATGATTATGCCGCCATCATTATTCCGGAGAACTTCTCTGCCCGGATCGGCACCGTGCTGAGCAATGAGCCTGTCAAAGCTCAGATCCTCTATTATACAAACGAGAAAATCAACGCCATTTCTCCCAAAGTGACGGCCAAGGGCGCATCCGGTGTTGTAGAGGAAATCAGCAAAAACTTCATCAAAACCGCCAACGGCACCATCTTCGAGATTTTCAACACACTCGGGATTGAGATCGAGAACCAGCTCCCGGCCATCAATAAAGTACGAAATCTTCTGTTCCGGCTTGAAAAAAGCTTTCCGGAGCTCAATGAAGCGGTGGGCACAGCCGCAAAGGATATTAAGCTGGCCAACCGATTGGTTCAGCAAGCTGGCACCGCTCTGCCTCGCCTTGAAGAAATCGCCACGGACGGCAAGGCTATGGCTGGTGCGCTGGCGGAGTTCGCGAATGAGGCCGCTGGTGCCTCGAAATCGCTGGAGCCTGCTCTGCGTCAGGACTTGGAGGTACTGGCTGCAACCACCGGAGCACTCTCGCAAGTGCTGGACGCTCTAGGACAAGCCGACATCGACCCGAAGGAGCTTGCCAGCCGCCTGAACGCTGCGCAGGAACGCGCCAAGACAGCAGCGCAAGCCGCGACCCGGCTGGGTCAATTGTTCAAGCGACTGGGCTCGATCTCCCCGGCGGCAGCTGCAGGGGCGGCTAAGCTTGAGGATATTGCCGCACGATGGACCTCAGCCCAAACCGTGCTCCAAACCATAGCGCAAGCCGTGGAACGGGGAGAAGAAACACCTGCAGATGCCATCGATAAGCTGAAGAAGCTAAACGATGACATTACGGGACTAACCAACACGGTGTTAAGCCGATACGATACGGAGATCGGTCCAGCGATAAGCAAATCCTTCACCAAGGGCGCGGGCACGGCCAAGCGTGTTCAGCATGAGCTGACCCAGGCGCTTGCCAGCGTCCCCGACATTCAGCATTTGCTCAAAGATGCCCAGAAAGGGCTCAAGGTAGGCGGCGAAGAAGTACAGCTGGCCCAAAGCCGTCTGCCGGAGGCCGAGCTTCGAATTACACAGCTGGCGAATCGGCTGCGTGAGATGGAAGCTGCAGGGGATATCCAAGAGGTTATCGATTTGCTTCAAAATAATTTCGAGCTCGAAAGCCAGTTTTTTGCCGAGCCTGTTACGTTGGAAGAGAATCGACTCTACCCTATCCCGAACTACGGGTCCGCCATGTCTCCCTTCTTCACGACGTTATCCTTGTGGGTAGGTGCCCTGCTGCTTGTTTCCCTGCTCTCCGTTGAGGTTCATGATGAAGAGAGAAGCTTCCGCAGCATCGAGGTTTACTTCGGACGCTATTTAACCTTTTTGACCATTGCCCTGTTCCAAGCGCTATTCGTTACCCTGGGTGATATCTATTTGCTGGGAACCTATGTGGTGAATCCGGGCTGGTTCATCTTGTTTGCGCTGCTGATTAGCACCATCTTCATGCTGATTGTATATACGCTGGTGTCCGTATTCGGTAATGTCGGAAAAGCGATGGCCATCGTACTGCTCGTGCTGCAGCTTGCAGGCGCAGGCGGAACGTTTCCGATCCAGATGACACCGCCGTTCTTCCAAGCATTGCATCCGTATCTGCCATTCACCTACGCCATCAGCATGATGAGGGAAGCCGTTGGTGGCATTCTATGGGATATTGTCGTCCGGGATGTCCTGTTCATGCTGATCTTCGCGGCAATTGCGCTGATGATCGGGATTGCACTCAAGAAGCCGATCAACCGGGCCAGCGGCGGTCTCGTCCGCAAAGCGAAAGCCTCGAAGCTCATCCATTAATTTGTACATCGTGCGCACTGCTCCTTGTGCACACGATGCGTTGTTCGGGGCATGCTTGGATGGCTGGTCGGCCATCTTAGCCTCCTTTCGGTCCGTATACTCACACAGAAAGACTATTTGACTACAACATGAGTCATTTTACGCAAAAGGACACCCCGAGCGGCTTCTTGAAGCCATGGGATGTCCTTTCTTTTCGTATACATTCACTTATGTTGGGATTGCTGATGATAAGCTTTCAACTGTTGCAACGTATCCTCTTCCATATCCCCAAGCCGCCAGATCGCAATCTTCGATATACCCGCGTCTCTCGCCGTATCCATCCAGCCGGCAATGGTCATTCCATCTGCATACCATACGGTATGGCCGAAACCTTGGTCGTCCGTATATTCAAAATACAGGGCACCGCTTGACGGGTCCCGCTTCGGATTGTCCGAGATGGAATGCGCCAGTTCCACCGCACGCTTTTCCGTTAAAGACACAACCTTGCCGTTATTAGCCCAGTCAAACCCGCCAACCGACAATGCGATGGCATGGTCTCCCGGAATCCCCTGCAGTTTATCTGCCAGCTTCCTTATCATGGCGTGATCCGCCTTTGGCCCCGGTCCGCTATGCCCTCCGTACAAGTTATATGCCATCAGGACATAATCAGGACCTGCGGGCAACAGCTCAAAGGATGACTGGGATATCCCCGGCTCCAGCACGATTCGAAGAGAGAAACCCTCCGCTTGTAAACGTTCATACAGCTCCTTGTACAGAGTGGAAAGATTCGCCCAATCTTCCTTGCGTACCTTCTCGTAATCCAGTTCCACACCGCTAAAGCCATGCTGGGATACCACAGCCAGAATATGCCCGATATGCAGGCTGCGGCTTTCCGGAGTAGCCACGATCCGGGAGATGAGCTCTGGATCCTTCTGGTCCGCCGTCCCATCGGTATCAAAGCGATCGTTTACGATGGTCAGTACCCGGCGAAGCTGTTTCCCTTTCCGGGAAATCTCCAGAAACTCAGGCAGCCCCTCCCGAAAATCCGAAGTAAAATGGAGTTCATCTTTATGATTGAAGTAAGCTGCAAAAAAATGAATTTCTTCAAACTCACTACCAAGCTGCTTCAGATCCGTAATGCCCGTCCTCCACTGCCAATCCGTAATCCAGGCAGACAGCTTCACTCCCGTTTGCGGTAACTGAACCTGCAGCGCTTTCTCCTGCTCTTCGGTGCGCAGCCACCAGAAAGAGACAGCAGCACACAAAGCCATCAGGACCAGAGCTCCTGCCCATTTCCTCCTGCGATTCTTCATTCTTGTTCACGTCCTACGCCATCCGAATTTTAAAAAGTCTCCACAGCCCAGTCAACCGCCCGGCTCAAACTTCTCTGCACGCCTGTCAGGACACCGGTCAGTCCGGACGGCTTGTTCGTAAACAGCAGCTTCATATCACCGCTCGCAGGCTCGGATTTAATGGTGACATCTTCAAAAACAGCGTCATAAATATCATCTTTCTCATTCTGCTCATGATATTGCGATTCAAACGCCACGCCCCCTGCACCAATCGAAACATCCACAGACTGCTGATCCAGAATCAACTGTTGATCGACACTCACGGACAGGGAATGGCCTTTCACCGAAATCTCCAGCCAACGGTTGCCAAGTATGTTGACCGGATACTCATTCTCATCATCCCGGTCTCCGGACTGCGTCTGCTCCTTGGTATATACCGATGCCTTATCGAATTGCAGGTCCTCTTCCCCCCACTCGACCTTCGGCAAGGTATAGGTGAACAGCTCCTCGGGTGCTTGACCCGCTCTCTTCTGTTCTACCACCACGTTATTGTTCTCCAGAAGAAGCCTTAAGTAAGAGCCCTTCGTCCGGTCGTAACGGACATAGATGGACTGCCGTCCTACAACATTACCGAGTGCCTTCGCCGAGACGGTTATGTCAGACTCTTCGCTGCCCTTCAAATAAACGATCCCTGCCTGGGCCGGAGGCGATGTGATCACGAAACGGTTATCCGCAAATTCAGCCGCTCCGCCAAGCAGCTCCCACTTATCGGCCTGCTGCTTGTCCCCTCGCACAAACTGCATAGGTTGTCTTTGGTCCTTGTGCAGCTTCATCAACAGGTGATTGGTAGACCAGTAAGGAGCAGGCTGGACTCGAGTCAGATTATAAAGATCGCTATCCTTCGAATTGAAGGCCATTCCTTCCCGGTTGAAATTCATCCCAAACAACTGCCGAATCTGCTCCGTATTGGCATTGGCTACAAGCTGATTCATGCCTCCGCCCAGCGCATTGGCGTGCATGATCATATACGTGCCTGGAACGTAACCAAGCGCTTTCGTGTAAACCTTATTCATCGCTTCATAGTCCGCTTGGATCCGTTCTTCCATCTCCGCGCGGTTCTCGAGCGGAATCATATTCTCGTCACGTATGAAATCCATCAAATAGTGGTTGTAATACTCCACGTTGGATTTGCTGGTCAGTTCGCTTTCGTCCTTAACGCCGATATAACGGCCTTCATGATCAAAAATATTAATATAAGTCAGCCGGTTGCCGTTGGTCCCAAGCTCCCAATAACCGGTGCGGGTCATCTTCAGCATATCCTTCGGCTGCAGAAATTTCCGTTCACTGTTGCCCATTTTGTTGGCATAGGACAGGAAGGTGGCCTTATAGTTGTATTTCTCCAGAAGCGGCTGCGCAAACAGCGCGGAGTCATTCCGTCCGTCTTCAAAGGACAGGTACAGCGCTTTATCCGGCAGCTTCTTGCCATTACGATAATAATCCATAATATCTTGCTGCGAAATCGTAGTGTAGCCCTGTTCATATAAAGCCCTCAGCTGGGCGTCCAGCTGGCTCTTGGATACGAGCTTGGATGTCCCGGTGCGACCGACTCCAAAATAGGATAGCGCAATAAAGCCCTGATCCTGACGCCAGGCTGATTTGTCCGGCTCCTTATAGGTGCGAAAATCGAAAATTGCATTCGCCAGCAGGACGACAACTACGGCCAATACAACAACCTGTGCCGTAACTTTGATGATTTTGCGGCGATTTTTTCGCTGAACATTGAGGGCTGCATTTCGTTTTTTACCCATTTGTCATCCTCACTTCAACCGCTTTGACACGATCAGAACGGTAATCCGAATTTTTTGCCTTTGCGCTTGCGAGCTTCCTTCTTCTCTCTCGCTTCAATATCTTGCGGCGTTTCCCGGGTCCCCCATGTCGACTTCCAGAAGGTAAACCAGGCCACCGGCATCTGCCATAACAGGACAAATTCATAGAACAGACAGAACACGAAGCCGAACACCCAGAGCCTGCTCTTGCGAAACAGCAGGTGGGCAAGACTCATCAGCAGCGCCATCAGCAGCAAGCCCATCAGGAAAGTCCCTGGGAAAATGCCATGAACGATCGGCACGTACATCAAGTTATAGGCAACCACGACAGGCGCGGCAATCGGCACGATCAGGCCTATGTAGAAAAACAATGCCATAAACGGCTCTTTGCGCCAAATAAAACTTCCGGCCCGGAGCGACTCGCGCAGCCAGGAGCGCTTCCAGCGCATCTGCTGCTTCAGGAACACCTTCATCTGTGAAGGGACAATTGTCGAGCATATGGCGGAATCCTGGTAACCGGTACGATGTGTTTTCAAAATAAAGTTTGTCATGCTTCGGTCATCCCCGAAGGTGGCGGGTCTGCCCAAAAACTTCTGGTTCAGCCAGGCGTCCGCATGCTGCATGATGAGCTCTTTCCGATAGCAGGATAACGGGCCCGACAGGCAGGTCACGCTGTCAAACCAAGACTCTGCCGCTTTCATGATCCGGAATGCAATATAATAACGGACCGTCTGCAGCTTCGTCATGTTATTGGTATATTTATTCTCGACGTCCGTTCGGCCGGCAACGCCACCCATCTTAGGGTCCTGAAAAGGCTGAACGAGGTGGCGAATCGCCATCGGGTCCAGAAAGCTGTCGGAATCCACGAAGACCACCAAATCATGCTTCGCCATCTCCACACCTTTGACAAGCGCGACCCGCTTGCCCGCATTCTCCGGCAGCACCGTATAGGACAAGCGTTCGCGGGTAGCGTAACGCTCCGCCTCGGAGTGAATCACTTCAATCATATCCTTGATCTGCTGTACCGATTGGTCTGTCGATCGGTCATCAACGACAATGACCTCCAGCTTATCTACCGGATAGTCCTGATTAATACAGCTGAGAATCGTACGTTTGATCCAATCCGCTTCATTGAAGCAGGGGATGATAATCGAAACCCCCGGTGTATAATCCGGATTGATCGGCACATCGCGATATAACGCCCCGAACAGGTAGCGTGTCAGCAGAAACAGAGCTGCGATTAAGCTGTACAAATACAGCACCATGTTGTATTTGAAATAAATAATGCTCTCGGCCCGCATCAGTATGATGAAGAGCACCGCCATGAACATCAAGGCGCTGGCAGAATACACGGAATAGCCCCATCGTTTGCGCTGAAAATATTCCGTCAGCGGCTTCTCAAATTCTAAGGCCAGCATATGCTCTTCACCGGATTCTGCCGAATTCGTGGCCCGACGAACGACGCTTGCATCCATCCTTACGGCCGATTCGAAACCCTCGGGCATGGAGCCCGGCGGGATACGGAATCGGGCCTTCACTGTGTCACCCACTTCAAGGCCAGAAGCGTCGTCCGGCAGCCTGAGCAGCAGGCCGGTGGCCGAAATATCGGCAGCCTGTCCCTTAATTCCTGCTTTTTTCTTTTTCCCCTTGGGAACGATCCATACTTCGAATTCCGCTTCATAACGCAAGCTGAGCATACGCAGCTTATTTAAATATTCAGAGCTGGACACATCATCCCCAGGCTGCTGTGCTCGGTTGCCTCTTCGGTCCGCGTTCAAACGGATCTGCTCCGGATCGGGTACATAGGAAAGAGTACGTCTATCTGTACGCGGAACCGCAAGAACTTCCTTGGTGATCTTCGGTTGCTTTCTTTTTATAATCCTCATTGCTTTCTCCCATCGTTATCTACAAACTCCAATAATGAAAGCCATTCGCTTCATATTCGGTTTTTGGATAAGCTCCCTTCACGTCGATCAGAAGCTTCGCCTCTGCAGAGCTAAACATGTCCTTGAATTCGGCAACCCCAAGCTGCTTGAACTCCCGGTGAGCAACAGCGACCACCGCAATCTGGATGTCTCTCAGTTCACTCATGTCCGACAGCTCGATACCATATTCCTCATATGCCTGATGTCGGTCCACGTGCGGGTCCGCCACCATCGGCTGGATCCCGTAGTCCTGCAGCTCCCGGATAATATCGATGACCTTGGAGTTGCGGATATCCCGGCAGTCCTCCTTAAAGGCCAGACCCATTACCGCCACCTTCGCCCTCATCAGATCAATACCATGGCGAACCGCAAGTTTAATGACATGCTGGGCGATGTATTTCCCCATTCCATCATTGATATGCCGCCCGGCCAAAATAATCTTGGAATGATATCCCGTATCCTCGGCCTTATATGTCAGATAATAAGGATCAATTCCGATGCAATGCCCGCCAACGAGCCCCGGCCGGAACGGGAGGAAATTCCACTTCGTCTCCGCCGCCCGCAGCACGGCATTCGTATCGATATCCATCTGATTGAACAGCATGGAGAGCTCGTTCATGAAGGCGATATTGATATCGCGCTGGGCATTCTCGATAACCTTGGCCGCTTCCGCAACCCGGATGCTTTCCGCCCGATGGACCCCCGCATCAATGATCAGCTCATATAGACTGGCAACCGTTTCCAGCGCCTCCGGATCATTGCCGGACACAATTTTCACGATGGTCTCGAGCCGGTGCACCTGGTCTCCGGGATTGATCCGTTCCGGGGAATACCCCACCTTGAAATCTTCGCCCAGGCGCAGGCCGGACTCCTCTTCGAGAATCGGAATGCACACTTCCTCCGTAACGCCCGGATATACCGTTGACTCATACACAACAACCGCTCCCCGGGTCAATGCGCGGCCGACCAACCGGCTGGCATTGCGCACGAATTTCAGGTCCGGGACATTTCCGCTTTTCACGGGTGTCGGAACGGCCACAATAAAGCAGCGAGCCTCCTTAAGCTTGTCCGGATCCGAAGTGAAGGCAGCCGTGCAGTTCGTAAGCAAAGCATCTCCGATCTCACCGGTAGCATCGAATCCGCTGCGATACTGCTGCACCTTGGCCTCGCTCAGATCGAAGCCGATGACATCCAGCTTTCTTGAGAATGCGACCGCCAGCGGCAGGCCTACATATCCAAGACCGACGACCGCCAGTCTGTCTACGCGGTCCAGCATATTTTCATATAATTCCATATTATTCCATCTCCATTGCGGCTTTGTCCTGCAGCTGCATCATGTCCGCCATTTTTACAAACGTATTTCCTTTATTCTTCAGCCCTTCCAGCACACTTGGCAGAGCTTCAATGGTATGAATGTCATCCAGCATATGCAGCAAAATGACGCTTCCCCGTTGTGTCTTTGTCATTACCCCGTTCACAATATCGTCGGCACTATTGGAAACATCCCAATCCAGCGTCGTCACATCATACATCGCAATGACCGGGTAACCGGTAGCCGCCAGCGCTTTGGCCCGTTCATCATCAACCACGCCGGTCGGCGGACGAAACAGCATGACAGGCTGCTGCTGTATGGCCTCCGTAATGACCTGGTGGGCCTTGACGACATCCTTCTGTAGCTCTTCGGGCGTTAGCGATGTCACGACGGGATGACTGTAGGAATGATTAGCCACATCATGTCCGCCTTCCACCATCGCCCGCGCCAAATTCGGGTTGCTTTCCACTCCTTTGGCCCGCAGGAAGAAGGTGGCTTTCACGTCATGCTCCGCCAAAATATCAAGGATGCGGGTAACCGTTTTATCACTACCGAAATCATCAAACGTCAGGGCAATTTCTTTTTTGTTCGTATTGACTTTATAAACCAGTTCATATTTCGCCTGTTCATAATCCGGGTTCATTCTCGCAGCGTCGTATCCCGGAATTAACTCGAGCGGTTTTCGCTCGCCGCCATTTCGCACCAGCTCATCCAGCGTGACCAATCGATATCCGATATCGTCCACTGCCTGGGCGATGTATTTAATAGAAGATATCACTTCCGGATTGACGTCGGTATTCATGGAAATAATGCCGCCTCTGGAGATGAACCTGGTCACATACTCTCCAATCTCTTCAGCACTCTGCATGTTGCGGTCCTTAGGATTGATGTTATAACTTACAACAGCCTTCATCCCGAGATGCGCGGCTGCCAGTGGCACTTCTTCCGGATAATCGCCGGAGCGTGTCCGAACATAGCGGGGCTGGACGCCCGTTTCCCGCTCAATGACATCGTTCGCAAGCTTGATCTCCTTATAGATCTGATCGTAATCAAGCTGATTCATATCGAGCTGATTGAGCGTATTGTTCTCAATTTCATGACCTCTGGACAAAATGGCATCCGCGATGTCCGGTTCCTCCGCCACTCGGATGCCCGGAAGAAAGAAGGTCGCCTTGATTCCGTACGCATCCAGCTCATCGATCAGGGCCATCATGGTCGCTTTATCGCCCATGCCGTTAAAGGTAAGCGCTAATTCTTTCTTGGCCGTATAAACAAACGGGATTTCCCTACTCTTCTCTCCTGTATACCGTTCTACTTTTTGAACAGCCGCTGTCGAACCGCCCGCTTCATCGCCGGGAGCTTGCTTACCTCCAAAAAGACCGCAACCACCCAATAACGCCAGGGTTAACAACAGTCCGGTCATTCTGGTAAGTATGTATAACTTTCGGGTTTTACTAGAATCTCTTTTCATCTGTATACTCCTTTTAAATTTCAAACAGGGTTTTTCTTAAAGCCCTTCCTGAATAAACCAATAGAATATATCACCAACGTATCATAATTGCTATAACTTTTTTGAAAAATTCATAGATTTTCATCATTTTCATATCTTTGAATTACAATAACGAACCCCGGTCGTCCAGCTTATGTAATCCGTTGTCCCATGTTTTTTCAAAACCGACTCTTACCCCTTGCCGCTTGATGATTCACATTATAGAATTCAGTTCTATACAATTTCTAAACAATTTCCGATTCAACCGGGGCCTCATCTTCTATCAGACAAAAAAATACCTCCGAAAGTCTATAAAGACCTTCGAAGGTATGTTGAATAGTGAATGATTCATGTTGTTCATGCTGTTACCATTTAACCTGGAAATCGTAATGAAATCTCATGCAAATCAAGGCTCTTCCCCAGCCATCGCGGTTCGTTTATGAACCCAAGCTTGGTAGTGATGGACGGCCATTCCCGCAAAGGAGGAATGGTCGCTGCCAAGTTTGGCGGCACGCAGGGCTTCGTCCTCCATCTCCTGTTCGCTCTTGGCAAAGAAGGTCAGATGCTCGCCTTCCTCCGTATCTCCGAGCTCCATGCCGATCCAGACGGACTTGCCGAGTTCATCCGCCTGCTCCAGCTCTTCCTTGGACAACTCATACATCTGCTCCCCGCTGTCCCGGTACGCCATCACGGCAATCGCGTCCGTATTCTGGATCATCCAGCGGCTGAACGAGTCGGCATCCGCGCCCCGAGGTCCGGGTATCGAGTCCAGCCAGAATGGAACGGCGGCACTGAACGAGAGCCCCTGACGCTTCGCCTCCTGCACCCAAACCTCCATGTTCGCGCTCCATTCTTCCACCACCTGTGCCTGTTCGCGGCCCCATCTCCGGAGCACATAAGGCTCGACATCAAACTGCACGCCCTCGAATTTCTCCTCAGGCGCAGCCGTACGATTGTACGCTTCCAGCCAGGTCAGCAGCTCCATCCCTTTTCGCCGGCCTTCTTCATAAGCCCAATCCGGCTGACCGTTCAAGGCGTGAACACTGATGCCCTGCTGATGTGCTGCGGCCACAAAATGGCGGTACTCCTCGTCCGTCACCTCTTGTTGAATCTGCAAAAAGATCGTTGTAATGCCTTCCCTGCCGCTAAAGGCTACAATCTCCTCCGTTTCACTTCGGATCAGACTTGCATCCCACAGCCATGTAGCCTTGTTCTGATTCACCTTGCCTGACGGGAGAAGAAAAAGGATCAGCAGCAAAAGACAGATGCCGGCAACCAGGATGATCCACTTCGCTTTTGCGTGTATAGGCCTCATTCTTCTCGTCCATTTCATTAGATCAAGACAGCCTCACCCGGCTCAGCTACATGCTGAACAGAATGGCCGATCTTGTAAATATGAGGTTCGGCGAATGCTTTAAATGCATTTCGCGTATCTAAGATCGGCACGCCGGTCGAAGCGATTGAATGATAATCCAGATTGCTGTGGTTTGTAATGAGGACGATGCAATCGTAACGGCTGAATTTCGCAAGATCATACTCCACGCTGTGAATCGTCCCGCCTTGCTTATCCACAAAACTGTGGGCATACGGATCGTAATAATCCACATAGGCACCATTTTCCTTGAACTGTTCATATACTTCAAGACCCGGAGACTCACGCAAATCGCTGATATCCGGTTTGTAAGCCATGCCTAACAGCAGGATATTGGAGCGCTTGATCGATTTGGCATATTCATTCAGAATCGTAGCCGTCTTGTTGATCACGTAGTAAGGCATATTATCGTTGGTGGACTGTGCCAGCTCAATGAATTTGCTATAGAAGCGAAAACCCTTGGCCTTCCAGGACAGATACATGGGATCCAGCGGGATGCAATGGCCGCCGATGCCCGGTCCCGGATAGAACGGCATGAATCCGAACGGCTTGGTTGCCGCTGCATTGATCACTTCCCATACATCAATGCCCATGCGGTCACACATCATGGCCATCTCGTTGACAAAGGCAATATTCACGCTGCGGAACGTATTCTCCAACAGCTTGGACATTTCCGCCACTTTCGGGTTGCTGACGGGTACCACCGTCTCCACGTATTGCTTGTACAACGCTTCGCCCAGCTTTAGGCAGGCTTCCGTCGTTCCGCCGATGACCTTCGGCGTATTCCGTGTATTGAACCGGCTGTTGGAGGGATCGACCCGTTCCGGCGAGAAGCACAAATAAAAGTTTTGGCCAACCTTATAACCGAGCTTCTCAATCGGCTGTTGAATCAGCTCCTCCGTGGTTCCCGGATAAGTCGTGCTTTCCAGCGTAATTAACAGATTAGGCTTCATAAAGCGCTTGAGCTGATCGACTACCATTGTAATGTAGGAAGTATCCGGGTCCTGATTCTCACTGAGCGGCGTTGGCACGCAGATGCTGACCGCGTCAATCACAGCAATCATGCTGTAATCCGTTGTCGGCTTAAAGCGTCCGGTTTCCATGCATGCCGCAAGCTCTTCGGACGAGATGTCCGTAATATAGGACTCGCCGCGGTAAATCCGGTCAATTTTGTCAGAATCCAGATCGATACCGATGACCGTGAATCCCTGTTTTACCATTTCTACAGCCAGCGGCAATCCTACATAGCCCAGTCCCACAACACCCAGAACGGCTTTCTTATTCTCAATGGCACTCAATAAAGTTTCATATTCCTCATTCACAAGTATTCAACCTCCATCGGATGTATAGTCTATTTGTCTATTTCTTTTGCCCATTCGCCAAAAGACAGACCTCGTTTTGTTGAACTCTCTCCTTGCGATTAAAGAACCTCTCAGCTCAAGTAATCACGTATCATTCATCAATTCTGATCAAACTAAAAGCGTTAATAACGATGTGTTTAATGAAGGCAGCGGCGGATGCGGGCATCCAGCTCCACCGGCGAGAACGGTTTGGTTACGTAATCATCCACCCCGTTTTGGAAGCATTGGCTGATCGTTTGCTCCACACGTTTTTCGGTTAATACCACAATTTTCGGCGGTTCCTTCACATCCAGCTGCTGGATATGATGAATGAAAGGCAGTCCATCGATGCCATGCAGATTGAGCTCGGTCAGCACAAGATCCGGCTCCCATTTCGGGATAAGATCCAGTGCCTCCAGACCATCTACCGCTTCAAGTGTTTCATAACCTTGCATGGTCAAGCGGATCTGTAAAAACTCCCTCACCGTGGCATCTTGATCCACGATGAGAATGCGGTTTTGACCGCTGTCTGCTTCCTCCTGCGTAAATATATGAATATCCGAAGAGGTGCTGAGCTTGGCCGCTTCCGCCATCTGCTTCAGCGTCAACGCTGACGGCGCTTCGGTAAGCGCTGCAAGCGTAATACGCGGATCTGCTTGCTCCAAACGGCCTTGCAGATGCTGCTTCAGGAGCAGCGCCTGATAATGGGCGGCATCCAGCGAATATCCAGGCAAGGTAACAGCCAATACACCGGTATTGGTGTCTTGCAGTACCTCACCATTCACGCCGGACAACTGGTCCACAAAGTTTTGAACCTCCGCCAGCCCAGCCTCCGTCTCGGACGGATTGCCTGCACAGTACAGAAACAGCAATGCTGTCCCATGGCTATGGTTTCTCACTTCCTCCTCCAGGCGGCCGTAAAAATCAACGGCCTGCACGCGTTGCAATGTTGCGGATTGAGACATAACTGTAGGTCCCACCTCTCTTTATATTTTGATGCTGTTACATATGAACCGGGCCTTGAAGTCAGGCAGCCTTGTTCTTATCTTTCCAGCTCTGCCGGGTCATGGTACCCCATGAATTGTTGTTTTGCAGATATTGAATATGCCCCTGCACTCTCCACAGCACACCTAACTGGTGGTAACCCACGAATTTGAGTGCCGAGAAGAGGAGCATCTTCACCAGATCGGACAATTTGGTATACCGGCGGAAGGCCATCTCCTCCAGGATGAGAGCGCCCACGCTGAGCAGGTACCCACTTAAAAAATTGACGAGTCCAAACACGACCAGCACATGCCAATTTGTCATATCCAGCAAAACATATCCAAGCAGAGCCAGAAGGCCCGTAATTCTGAAGTAAGGGTTTAGCGCTTCAAAAATAACGTTGTAGGGCATCGTCAACAAGCCCATGACTTTATATTTCGGATTGAACACCATATCGCGGTTCTCGATCATGTTCTTCAAGTTTCCCCGTCCCCAGCGCTTGCGCTGATTGGACAAAATATTGTAGCTGTCCGGCGCTTGCGTCCAGCACACCGCTTCCGGGCAAAAGGAAACGCGATATTTGATTTTATTTTCCAGCATATAGCGGTGCAGCTTGATAATGATGTTCATATCTTCCCCGGGGTAACCTCCCCGATAGCCGCCCACCGCAATGACATAATCTTTGCGGAACAAGCCGAAGGCTCCCGATACGATGATGAGTCCGTTGAAATGACTCCACCCGATTCGTCCTCCCAGGAAAGCTTTCATATATTCGATTGATTGGAACATCGGCCATATCCGGCGCGGCAAGGATACGTCCTTAACCTCTCCGTTCTCAATCACGCAGCCATTGGCGATTCGAACATCCCCGCCGATGGCCACCGTTTCCTCGGGATTCTCCATATACATGCGGGCCATCCGAATCAGCGCATCCTTCTCCAGCAATGAATCGGCATCGATGGAAGAAATCAGCGGATAACGGGACAGGTTAATGCCCGCGTTCAATGAATCCGCCTTACCGCCGTTCTCTTTGTCAATGAGGTAAAGCTGCGGGTACTGCGGATTATAATAAATGCCGCGAACCTTGTTCGTATTGATGTTGCCGCGGACCTCCGGATTGGGCAGCAGTGTCAAACCGTACTCCTCAATCAGCACCTTCAGCGTCTCGTCGGAGGATCCGTCATTGATGACGATGACCTCGTAGGTTGGATAGTTCAGCGTCATCAGACAGCGGACATTCTCCGCAATGGTCAGCTCTTCGTTATAGGCCGGAACCAGCAAAGATACCGATGGAACCAGTTCCGAACCCGAGAGCGTATTGTATTTGGAATACGTCGCGCGTCTGAAAATATCTTTAATATTTCTGAAAGAAAACATCAGAATTACAAAATAAAGCGCGCTAACGATCATGACGTAATATATCGCCACCATACCGTAAGTGAGCAGGATATCTCTAAGCAGTGTAATCTCCTCCTACTCCTGCAACTGTGCCGATCCGTTTGTTCGTTTGAACACCGAAATAACGATCGTACACCAGTTTCTTTTTATTAAAGGCCACCATTTGTTCAACTTGCTCGTATTCGACTTCGTTGGACATGATCCGTTCGATCCGGTACAAGGCCGTTTCCCTGGCCGGACCTTCTCCTGTCAACGCGGCTTGGCACAATGTCTCGAAGCCTTGTTCTCCCAACATGGCCAGGCTCTCCGCGCTGTTGTTGCGCACATGCCAATTCTCGTCCTTCAAGGCGGAAGCCAGAATCGGAATGCTGCCTGCGGCATGAAGCCGTCCCAGCGCTTTTGCCGCTGCTGCGCGTACTTCCCACTCATGATCATTCATGAGCTCCGCAATGGTATCATCCTTCAGGGCCGGGTAGGAGCCAAGATACAGCTTGACCGCCTCCGCACGCACATCCTTTTCCTCGGATCCGACCAATCGATCGAGTGCCGGCACGACAGCCGGAATGGCCTGCCCCCACATGGCTACAAGCGAAACCTTGACCAGTCCAGGATCGGGATCATCCAAGAGCTTGCGCATAAGGCTGGCCGAATCCAGCCGGGTTTCAAGCAAAATATCAGCAGCCATATGATGAATGGCTTTATCGTAGGACAGCAGCTTGGACAACATTTCTCGAATCTGCTGTGACTGAACTGCGCTTTTGGCAATCGCCCGTGCAATGATGATGGTCATCGGACCATATTTCGTACGGTTCATCAGATGCTGAAGCTGCGGCACAGCCTCTTCCGCACGCATCCCCCCAAGGCGGTAGACCGCTTCAATACGGCGGTCTTTTCCCAGGCTGGATAATGCCCGAATCTCCTCTTCTACAAATCCAGCTTCCCGGCATAAGCGCAGGAGCTTCTCTCTGGCGTCCCCTTTGAATTGCTCGATCCACTCGATAAACTTGGCTTGAATGACTCGGCGCTCTGCCGATGTCAATTTGCCCGGCGGAAGCTCCAGCGTCGTATCGTCATGCAGATGACTCTGCACATACACAAAATAATCATGATGTTTTTCTGTTAAGCGTTCCGTTTCTCTTTGTATGGCATTGTGCTTGATCTTCATTTGGAACAACAGGATAATGCCGGCTGCAATAAGGCCGAGACATACATAGGCGAAGACGTATGCCATTTCTAAATTTGAAAACATATCCGATGGCTCCTCCTTTTATTTAGCATCTGGTTCCCGCTCCGTTTCAGGCAGACGGGTGAATATGTCCTGCATATCATAATAGCTTTGTTTTAATCGTTCACTGTACTTGGTTGCTTCCCACAGCTCCCAAGTATAGGGTTCGATCTCCTCCAGGTTGATGGATTCCGCCGATCCTGACGCTGAATCCCCGTTGTTCTTAGATCGCTGTGCGATCCACGGAGCCAGCCGGATCCCTTCCGCTGTGATCGTGCTGAATGTACGCTTGTCTTGAAGCGGACTGTAATCCAGCACCTGCAGCGAACTCGGATCCCCGAATCCGAGCAGCATCCAAGGGATTCTCATCTCAACGAATCTGTCTTGATACTGCCAGGCTGTAAGAGAATTAAAATTCGGAGATTGCGGATCACTGGTCCCCCGTTTCAGCATCCCCACTCTCTCATCCACAAACGGATGGGAGAAGCGGGTATCCGGCGGATTCATCAGCAGGCTGATGGCCAGCTTCCAGGAATGAAACGAACCTCCAGGCACTACAGGATCATCCTTGGTCCCCTTGGCTTCCTCACCTGGCAGCATCCAATATCCCTCCTTACCGTACAACCGGCTGTGGAAATCGTATGATGGTGCTATGGTGACCTGGGACTCATCCTCTTGGCCTAACTGAATTAAAGTTTCCAAAGCCCCGCCTTTGAGCGTTCGTCCAGCCAGCTCTTTCTTGGGAATGTCGCCGCCAGGGATCGTGTCTGCACCGATAAAGAGCTTGGAACGTTCGGGATCAAATGCTTCTTCCAGTTCCATCCCGATATACAGATAGGCCTCATCATGTGTCAGCTTCATGCTCTTGACGCCCGGAGCTGTTCCGGACCAGGTCTTGACTTCCCCTTCGGGGACCTTATCCCAATCGCTGAGATCTCCGTCGATCGTGATCTGCTCTGCCTTGCCCGGCTGCATGGCAAGAACGCCGAACATCTTCTCATTCGTCAGCACATTCAACCAGAATGCCCGGCGGTCTGCCGGTATTTCAAAAGGCATCGTATTCCATGTCTTCTTGAACCATTCGTCCTGCCACATGAACAAGATGGCCCCGGAATAACCTTCGTCGTAGATATCCTGGGTCAGCGAGACGTTAACCGAGCCTTGCTCAGCTTCGTCGTGTCCCCCTTGATCCTTACCTCCAGGACCATGGTGTGAAATACCGATGGATGACGGTACGCCGTATTCGGTGACCATAATCGGCATATCCTCGAACGCTGCCTTCAATTTTCGCAAGTAGGCTTTGTACGTGTTGTACCCCCCATCCCCATCGGGAATGGTCTGTAATGTTTTGTCCGTACGGAAAAAATCCGGATAGTACGGATACACATGGTATGCGGCAAAATATCCTGCATCCCAGTTCACCGGTTCTACATGCCTCGCATCGACAGACACCAGGTCTTCCTCAAACAGCGGTTCCCCCGGATGCTCAAGCACATCGGTTGTGACCCAATTGGTAAATGTCATCGGATGCTGCCACCCATACTTCTGCTCCTCGGCAGCTGTATAGTCCAATAAAGATGCCAGCCAATTCTCGAAGGGACTTGCGTCCTTCGTCCCCGAGAAATAGGACCCCTCATACTGAGGAACATCCTTATGTACCGTGTTAGTGTTATCGACCATGGCAGGGTCCCATTCGGTTCCCACATGCCAGGCCATTAGGTACTTGCCTGCATTGACCTTATATTTGCCACTCGACTGTCCATGCTTCGGCTCAACGTTGATATCACCGTAGACAGCAGCAACAGCCTTCGATATCTCCGCTTTGAACGTCTGGATGATTTCTTCGTCATACGCATCCTTACGCTCGATTAGCTGCTCCTCCGGTGACCAAATGCCCTGCATGAAGTACAAGGGGTCATCGCCTTTATCCCGGTTATATTTCACCAATGCAGAATAAAAGACCGGATTATGCACGGTGTAGACCCTGATTACATTCGCTCCCATGTCATCAATCTGTTTAAACCAGCGAAGGTAATCCTCCTCCGTTGCCGGAAGCTCACCGGGATAATGTCCAGGTACGGTTGCCCCAAGATTCACGCCTTTGGCAAAAACCTCTTTCCAAACTTCGTCATCCTCATATTCCAGAAAGGAGGTTCCCTCTGTTTTGAATTTCATTTTCACGCCGTCCGCATCCGCATACGTTTTTAATGACGGCCGTAGATATCCTTGAATTACAGCAGCACCGCAGAGAAGCACTATTGTGCAAAGTGCTGCGATCACCCACCATTTTCGCCTGCTCATCGTCTTCGTTGCTCACCTGCCCTTTCTATGACATGCTTGTTGCTGCACCGACATATGACGACTGAGCCATACTCGTCATTGTATAGCCGATGCTTTCCCGATACCATATTCCTTCTTTACCAACTTTTCCAATATCGATAGTAGTCAAAAAGAAGTAAAACAAACCTCTTCCACATTTTTCCCCCGATAAAGCGTTCCGCTGCCTCCTCGTCCCTGTCATTTGACAACTTCACAGTCTGATGTTTAGTTGTGTGCAGTGAAAGCATCGCAGCCCGATAAGGCTGGAACCGCACGACTTCAGTCCATCAGAGGAACGCAGCGAGATGACGAAGATTTTCAGAAAATTTTCGTGAATCATAAGGTTAAACGCAGAAAAATTGCTAAAGTTCCGGTCATTTTTACATCATTATCCATAGTTATTACAAATTTGATACCAAAGTCGTATAAAAAAACGGCTGAGAACCGCATTCTGTAAAGGTTTGGCAATATTAACCTTTTATACAAAATAAGAATAGAGTCCTGTACCGGGATTGTGTAATATTCTATAGATTTGACACCCGGGATCAAGTGGTAAGTATCTCCTATTTTTTATGATTTCGGTTTGGATTCCCTCGCATCGTGGTATATAAATTAGTTTGGGAAATTTCAGATCCGCGGCCAAACAACATAAATTAGACCCGGTCCCTTGTAGATCCGAGTCTGTTGTTGACGATATAAGATTGAAGATATTACCATGATTACCGTTTATTCATCAAAGAAAAAACTGCCTTCACCACCAAAATGTCGGATATCTTCGCTCCTTTACCGCATTATTGACGAGCAGAGCCACAACCACGATCATGACCGAGCCGGCAAGCACCGGCGTAAATAAGAATGACCAGCCGCTGCCAGCCATAATGACAACCAAGGGATCTGCACCAGCCGGAGGGTGGGTCGTCTTGGTTATGCCCATCAAGCTGATCGCCGCTCCCACACCAATGGCCATAGCCCAGATTCCGTCCCCCAGAACCTCAAGCGTTACAAGTCCCGTGAAAGTGGAAATCAGATGCCCTCCAATGAGGTTCCTTGGCTGTGATAGCGGCGCATCCCAAACCGCAAACGCAAGCACACAGCTCGCACCAAAAGGTGCCATGATCCAAATACTCTCTGCAAGCGACGTCAGAAGAGCTAATAACCCGATGGAAATAGCGCCGCCGATAAAACCAATGGCAATATTCATGGGACGGACGGTCAACGGACTTCTAGCCCCACCTTTCATTTTTTGTACATATGCTGCTGCCTGATCCTTCATTGTAACCCTCCGATATTCATAATTAACTAGTTATTTAGTTATATATAAGATAATGACTTACAGCCATATATGTCAATACTTTTCTTGATAATTGACAAATAATTATGTAAAGTTAAATTACTAGTTGACTAGGAAAGAAGGTTTCGTTATGCCGCATAAACTCATGCTTCGAGTCGACCCGCACGCCACCCTTAATGTCAGCACACAGGTCAAAGAGCAATTAAAGTGGTTGATTGGGATTGGACAGATCGAACCCTTTGATATGCTGCCTCCGGCCGGTGCGCTGGCGGATCTGCTGGGACTGAACCGCAATACCGTAAATCTGGTCTACAACCAGTTGAAGGATGAGGGGATCGTCTCGATGCATAAGGGTAAAGGTACGCAGGTATTAAACAACGCACAGGTAGAAGAGCTCAGAACTCGCAGAAAGCTCATGCATGAGCTGGTAAAGCGAACGACGGAGGAGCTTAGCTCCGTTAACATCCCCGCGAGCGAGTTCTTTGCCGCATCCCTCGCCTATACGCTGCTGCAGGAGCCTGTCCTGAACACGAAACAGCGGATTTTGTTCATCGAATGTAAAGAACATGATTATCCCTTTTATCAGAAAGCGATTGAGCAAATGACGGGTGCCGAAGTGAAAACGGTATTTCTGGAGGATCTGTTGACGGGAAAACAAGCCTTATTCGAGGCACTGGAGTACTCAAACCTCATAATCACGACATTAAACCACGATAACGAAGTAAAGGCCCTATGCAGCGACAAAAAAGTATCCGTCATTGGCGCGAATGCGGAAACGTCGGTCCTACTTGATATTGCCCGGCTTACACCAGGAAGTAATATCAGCTTTGTCTGCTTGGGTAAGGCAGGTGCACAGTGGATGGCCAGCCGCATGGAAGAAGCCGGTATTGAAGGGGTCTACGCCAGCTTGGCTGGACTGGATAATCGGGAGGACCTACTGCAACGGATCGAGGAATCTGATCTGGTCTATGCATCTGCCGCCGCATATGAAGAGGTTCTAGCCTTATCGCCCGGGAAAGTGAAAATGTTTCCTATGACGCTGGAAAAAAGCAGCCAAAGCATTCTGAGAGAGATGGTCTGAACTCTATAGGAAAAAACGCCCAATGTTAAACAGGGGCGTTTTTAACTTTGGAATATATCCATCCGACCGCTGACCCAAGTGTCATTCCCGAAAATCCAGCAGAGCGAGCAGTCGATGTACACCGACAACTTGGATCAAGATCGGGAGACGGGGACCTTCATGGCGGTGAAGGACAAACTGGTAGATGAGACCGAACAACCTCTTCTGATTTTTCCTCACCGTCTTGCTGTCATCATGATGGCAGATCGCATAAATCTTCTCCAGTCGGCTGGCATCATCGAGCTTATCATCCTTCAACAGATCGCAAAAGTGATGAAGCCATTGCTTCTCCACTGAATCCAGCGTCCCGTACAGCTCATGGTCCTGTTCTTCGTTCACGGAGATTTGCTTTTGCGGATAATGGTATTTGATCCAATGCTCAGCTCGCCGTGCAATGGGTTCAAGCAGCTCCGGCTCAACCTTTTCGCCCACTCGGTGCAAAACCTCCTGCAGAAGCTGCCGGTCAAAATCCACGAGCGGCAGTATGCCGGAGATCTGGCCGAATTTCGGAGTCGGCCCCGGTTTTCCGTCTGTCCCGGAAAGTTCCAGCGTTGCTTGAATATCGCCGCTCATGTGCTTGGAACCATCTTGATTCCGATATCGTTCATATTCGGTGTAATTGCGGATCACGTCTTCATCAAGTCCAATATGGAAGGAAGCATCCGGCTGATATTTCGCGAACATATACAGGATGATTTCAGGCGGGTATATTTTCAGCAGATCGCCTGGGGTGTAATTGGTTCCGGTCGAGCTGGACATTTTGGCCTGATTCCCCTTGATCCGAATAAACTCATAGGCTGCATACGAAGGTGGCGGATTCCCGAAAATTCTCTCCGAAATGACCTTGGCTACGTTATAACTGCCCGTTTCAGATGAGTGGTCTCTGCCCCCGGGTTCAAACGACACGCATTCCATCTTCCAGCGCATGGGCCAATCGATTTTCCACTGCAACTTGATATTGTTTGCCCGAAGGATCGGCAAGGTGGCTTGATGCCCGCATTGGCAGGCATAGGTCAGGCTCTCTCCGGGTTCGTCGAAGTGTTGTATGACGGTGGTATCCCTTCTGCATACCTGACAATACACGTTTACAGGATAGTAACTATTTCGCTCATACTCATGGGCTCCGCCCGTTTTGAAGGCATGCAGTATATTATAAATCTCGGCCCTGTGCTTGATCGCATGCAGAATGAACGGATGATATCGTCCAGACTGATATTCCCGGCTTTGATATATAAATTCGGGCTGGATCCCGAATGCCGCCAGGGAAGCCTCAAACTCCTGCTCATAATGCGCCGCATAGGAAGAATGGCATCCGAACGGACAAGGAACCTCGACGTACGGCATGCCAATAAACTTTTCAAACGCCGGATCCAGCCCCGCGGGAACCTTCCTGAACCGATCGAAGTCATCCCATGAAAAAATAAAACGAACGTCCCTGCCCCTCTTTTCCAGCGCTCTTGCCACAAAATGGACCGTTACGATCTCCCGGAAATTGCCGATATGCACAGCCCCGGAAGGGCTGATGCCGGCTGCGCATACCAGAGTCGGTTTGTCAGGAAACCTCTCGATTAACTGATCTGCCCATTATTCTGACCAATGCATTCTGATCCCCTGCCTTTACTTTTAGTATCAACCAAAAAAAGCTCCCATCCGCAAGATTGTCATCTTGAGGACGAGAGCTTTATAAACGCTTCGTGGTACCACCCCGGTTTGTGAATTTGTCGCCATCTTCACCTCTTCAGGTACGGCATCACGATGCTTATACCCTATCTCTGTAACGGGAGAGTCCCGGCGTAACATCCTTGAGCAAACCGCCCAATTCCATACGCAGCTCCGAGTCTTTGTTCATTAAGAATATTGCTGCTCCATTCTCACCAGGCAGGAGCTCTCTGCAAACAACGTATCTTAACTACTCTTCTCTTCATCGCTTTTCTAAGTGTTCGTAATATTTAAGCCATATTAATCCAAGCAAATCCGAATGTCAATCCCTTAATGGGCAGCCAGACCAAAAATGGGGATGTCCAAAAGTCATGGTTTGACTCTGGAGCACCCCTCGTCTTCATACGGTGCAGTAACGATTGACGCCGTTTTCATTCGAGTTTCGGAAAATGCTGGCTTCCTCTCTGTAATTGGTAATCAACTTTCCTAACTCAATGCACTGCCCTTCATTCAAGCGGGATTCCTCTGCCGCAAATGCCATCATGTGACTCTGAATCGAAGCCGATGCCGAGGTTAAGGAACTGCCCGTAAAGCAGTTGACCTGCTCGCAAAACTCGTTCAGCATCGAATCGGTTCCTTCGCGGCCCTCGTCTTCAACCCGGATCTCCGTGCGCCCGCCATCCACGAAGGAATATACCGTAAACTCCTGTCTTGCCATATTCCCCCGGATCTCGCCGCGCGTCCCTGAAATCTGAACCGTGCGGGAGCTGTCATGCGTAAACGCGGACAACGAGAATGATGCCGTTGCGCCGTTCTGGAACTGCATGTTGACGTTTTGATGATCGACGACGTCATTGTCACAGTGATAGACGCAGCGCCCGTACGGCGTATTCGGCAGCTGTCTCCGAATCATTGCATCGGACAGATCGTCCGAAAAATGCTTGGCTCTCCGCCGGCCTTCTCCCATATAGTAGCGGAGATCCACATAACAACAATCCTTCAGATGCGGGCAGCCGCTAGAGCAACGCTCCGTCGCCCCCTCCGGCGCCTGGTCTTTGGTAAAGTGAAACAGCGATCCGAAAGAAGTAAGGCGTACGCAGTCCTGCCCCATCAGCCAAGAGATCAAATCCAGGTCATGGCAGGACTTGGCCAAAATCATCGGACTCGCCGAAGCTGTATTATTCCAATTGCCGCGAACATAGCTGTGGGCCATATGCGCGTATCCAATATTTTCTCTGAGTTGAATATCCACCACCCTGCCGATATCGCCCCGTTCAATAATCCGGTGAATGCCGGACCAAAATGGGGTATATCGAAGAACATGGCAGATAGTCAGTAAACGGTTGCTCTTTCGGGCCGTCTCCTCCAGCTCCAGGCATTCCAGCGGGGAAGGGGAAATAGGCTTCTCAAGCAGGACGTGATACCCTTGCCGAAGAGCAAGCATGGCAACATCATAATGCATACGATCTTGGGTACAGATCCAAACAGCATCAGCAAACCTAGGCTTCTGAAGCACATCGCGCCAATCCTCGTAGATCTGGTCATCCGGTATATGGTACTGCATCGCAAACGAAGATCTTCGTATCGGATCCGGTTCTGCTACTGCGACAAACTGCAATTGATCCGGGTGATTCCTGGCATAAGGTGCGTAAACGTTCGCACCGCGGACACCGGCGCCGATCAATATAGCCTTTATTGTCATAATGATTACTCCTTGTGAAACTATGAAGTGGATACAACATCATCGGGCAATCTACCATAGTATGGTATACCCGAACTTCTGCCTAAGTCAATTGTAGAACAATCCAAATTTTATAGGCGTTTATATAAAGGGAAAAATCCTTTATCCATCAAGCGACCAAGGGATAGGCATGCCGCGCCGGCCATGCCCCAGCGTCTACCGAGCGACGGGCCGGCTGCCAAGCCCTCAAGACAATCCTTATGGTACGGACACGTGCCTTCGTAGGTGTCCTCCGGAGGCGAACAATAATATGTCCCATTGGGACAGGCCATGGATCAGCTTGCCGTCCACCACGGCACCCGCTCCGACGCCGGTACCAAGTATGGTACTCTTTCAGTTTCCAGTATAAAGGCAATCACGCTGGATAGCAGTGATTTTTACAGAAAGATGCACCGCACTTGACGTCAATGACCTGGCGCTTGTCCAAAGTGCGCCCAGAGGTCGGGTGGCTTTCGCTCACCCATAACCTGCTGAAGAAGGCGGCAATAGACCAAAACAAAGAAATGACGGTTCAGGGATGTTCTCCTCTGTACTGCCATTTCTTTATTTGTAACGTTTTTTTCATAAGGCGAGCTATCTCGTCAAGTATGTAGACCTGCTTTTGGGACAGCCCCATTGTTCAAAATTTTACTTATCCACCTATCAGGCAAGCTTGCCGGTAATCCGCTTATAGGTCGCCTCGTCCGAAACCACATACAATCTCGCATCCCGCGGAATCGGCACATCGAGCTTGCGGTTGATGCTGAGGTCGTTGCGATCGGATATAAGCGTCGCTCCTTGCCGCAGCAGATCCTGAAAGGCATCGCCGTAAGTATTCCATGCAGGATTTAAAGCCACTTCGTAAATATCATCGCCATGCTGGCGGCTGAGCAGCTGCATCAGCACATCTGAGTTTCCTTCCTGCAGGGCCGCGCGTACGGCTAATCGGGACACAGCATCGTGCGAGAGCACAAACTCGTTCACATGATTGTAGCGGAAATTCTGAACATGCTTCTCCTGCACGATCTCCACCGTGGTATGTACATTTGGCGCAATCCGTTCAATGCTGGAAACAATCAGCAGCGACTTGCCGTCCACGAGAGCCGATTCGTCAATCCGAGCATCCGCAAAGACTATGGCCGATCTGGCCTCCAGGATGTTGGCTCTTATCAGCACGTCATCCGCTGCAGGATCGCCGCTTACAAAATGAACCTGTTCGAGATGTTCGACAGGATGCTGACTGGTATCATCAATGACCACAATCTCGGACTTCGGCGAATACGACAAAATCTCATCGATCGCGGACATTGCTTTTTTGCTCCAATTGATTATGATGACATGACCACTACCCTTAAAATTCAACCTGCCCGCTCCTCTCTGCCGCTGCATGCTTCCAAACGATTCGATCACCTTACCGATCACCAAACTCAACAGCCCGATGCCAAAGATATAGATGAATATCGTTAATATCTTGCCTGGCATGGTAGCTGCATAGTAATCGCCATAACCTACGGTTGCCATCGTGGTAAGCACCCAATAAAGGGCGTTAAACCAATGGTGAAAGGTTTCGGGCTCCAGCAGAAATGCCAGGGTCGAGCACAGCACCACAAACAGTACCACAAGAACGCTGATCGTTGTTTTGCGCAGACGCATCATTTTCAAAGATAATCTTAGAAAAAAGTGCACGTTTCTGCTCCTCTCCTCCATGGTGCCATTCGTTCTAAATAATCAGGCTGCTGATTGCAAAGGCTGTACCGATAAACACCATCGCAAGCAGAATGCCAATCGCTACGTTCCCCTTTTGCAGGTGCTCGGAAAGTTTAAGACCCGGCGTAGCCAGCTCAAATACCCAATAGGCAACGATCAAGCATACATACCCGACGGTAAACCACAGTATCATGTGCCAGATCGATGAATTCGTATACGCCGATATGCCCAGAATAATGGCTGTTGCCATAAACTTGCCGCCAAAGGCAAGACCAACCGCGACATTGCCTTTCTTCAGCTCTTCCATGTCGTTAAACCGGGTCATCCAGCTGAAAATCAACATACCCAGTAATTGAAGCACGATAATGCAGATTACACTTACTACAATATTAATGACGACCGTCAATCCGCCCACCCCCGAAATTTTGCATAGGCCAAGTCGTAATCGGCGAAATCATGCACTTCCTCCAATACAACATCAACCTTGTCCTTCTTTTCCATTGCGGCATAACGCTTCTCATCGATCGGCTGCTTGATCCGATTGCCCGTCGGCAGTTCAATGACAGCAAAATGCCTGGTGTCTTTTTTATACGTTGTTTTATAAACCCCAACCAACTTCACGTCAGTTTTGACCGTGACTTTCAGGTTGGTCAAATCCGATTCTGCCGTCTTTTTGTCCTTGAACGACTTAAGGGTCTGCCAAGACGATAACCGGATATCATTACGTTGATTCGCATCCGTGGTAAGCTCCGCATCCATGAATTGAAGCGTCCAAATTTTGTCCCCGGTAGCATAGTTGTTATCGTTCGGCAGGAGCTCGTTATCCGGCAGCACGGTCATATCGCCGCCAATCAAATCACCGACGGTTCCTTCAATGATCCGGTAGTCCCAAGGCACGCGAGCAGAGGTTGAAGATACTTCCTCCGATCCGGTATGAAATACCGTGGACCTATTGGAGCATGCACTCAGCGCCAAGACCATGAGGGATAATAGTAGTACCGCCAGAACGACCGGAGGTTTCCTCTTTCCCTTAGGAGCACCGCTATGCTGCCTTCTATCTTGTTTCAACTGCATTTATTTCACTCCCATTGCGATAAAATGGCTGGAATTACCCGTAATCAAACCGCCCGCACGTCCCAGCAAACCGCAAGGGGTGCCATTCAGGACGAACAATCCTGTCAGTAAATGAAAATGGCCCTCCGCCGTCTCGATGCGAGCCAGGTCTGCCCTCCGCTGATAGACCGTCGGAAACATGACACTTGTATCATATCCGTCCTGATCCTCTACCTCGATTTGTCCGGCCTGGTCGTACAGCTTGACAGAACCACCCTCGCGGCCGAACATCGACTTGGACACAAAATTACCGGAGAATACCGGTTTGTTGTAAGTGGGCAGCATATAATTGACGATGGCTTCCCGTTCTGTCTCATCGAACAAAAGGCCCAGCTCATACATCCCCCACATGGCGGCAAGCAGTCCTTTGGATTGCAGTAAAATGCTGTGCGGCGAGTTGAACAGCTGCAGGCGTCCCGTCTCGATGGCATAAGCAAGAGCATCTCCGCCATCATCGACGGACATCCACTCCTTCGGATATAGGGCGAACATCCGGTGAATCTCCCGGCCATCGCCGTCCTTCAGCATACCTTCATCCACCCACAGATCAAGACAATCCACCAGTCGGATATCCAGCCCGCTGTGCCGAACCAACGCTTCGATCGTACCGGAGTCCTCTTTATGTTCGCCATAAGCGATGCAGGCAGCCGTATCCGGACGCTCCGCTCCCCACGCTTGTGCGACCAGCTCCTGCATCCGTTCGTTGGGAGAGACAATACCGACCTGACGGCACATCCACGGCGTTGCAATGGAAGCTTCAACATAACCTGTAGGCGTGTCCGCATTCAGCTCCAGCAGCTTGATGCTGCCATCATGGGCAATAGCGAAATCAAACCTGGCATACCTACTGATCAATCCCTCTTCCGGCAGCGGACATTCATCCAGCATCTGCCACAGGATAGGCGGAATGCCAATCAAGCTGTATATATGATGATTGCGATGAATATAACGAACGGTTTTGTCCAACATGGCCCATAATATCGCGGCTGCTTCTTCCAGCTCACGATAGGTCTCATGACGTATGGTGACGATCTGGTCTATCCAGTAGGCTTCCCCTTCCAGATCCGCCCAGGTAAAGCCGAGCTCCGCGAGCTCAGATACCCGCCCATCCCGATTGGGGCTAGGCTGTCCCGATACGGTGAATACGCTGTCGTGACTCATCCTCCAAAACCACCAGATCTGGAGCTGGATTTCGAACCCGAGGAACTGAACCCGCTGGAATTTCCGCCGATGCCACCAGACTTGGACGACGTGGAGCGGCGCGTAATCGTTCCTGACGATGAAGTGGAGGTTTTCGGGCGAACATTGGAGTTCACCACCGGTTTATTCTGGAACGTACCACTCGAATACGTGCGGGGTTTATAAGGCTTGCCGTTATTCGCATAATAACCGCGATGATTGTTGTACCATCCGCTGGATGAATAATAGGAACCATTGTTAAACAACATGTGATAGAGCAGCAAGTCATCCCAGCCGAAACCGGAATTGTACCCGCCATAGTTGTTGACGATCGTTGTTCCGCCGCCCGAACCCGATCCTGCAGCGGCTCCTTCTACCGGCTCTTCCTGGAATTTTTCCTCACTAGGAAACGGAATGTTCCAATCCACATTCTTGTCAAAATACTTCTTCACTTCTTCTGTCGACCAGGACACCAGCTGCGGCTCTTCGGATGAAGTAACCGCTTCCGAAGCAAGGTCTTTCGCTGCCGCGCCCGATACCAGAAATGCGTTCGCTAACAAGGCAATGCCCAGCGAGCTCGACAGGACCCGAATCGGTTTGCCTTCCGGCGTCAGCCATTTAGATGTTGGCTGATCTTTTTTGTCTTTTTCATTACTCAAGATGGTTTCTCCTTTCGGACAAGATTAATCGTTCCGCATCGGAACGAGCAGAAGCTCAAGTTTGCCCGTGTCTACATTTAATCTGCCTTCAATCGTTTCGTATTCCCGGCCGCCAACAACGATATAATTCACATGCTCCAGTGCAGCAACCATGTTCATCGTCCATGACCGTTCTTCGATCTGCACCAGCTCACCGTCCGGCTTCTTTTCAAACAAAATAACGTTCATTCCATTATCCACTGTGTGTCTACCCCTTCCATCTAAGCAGTGAGTATTGATACGTGTTATATTCCGAATCGTTTCAAGAAATTTCAATGGGCTATCAACGCTTGCCACAATGATCTTTTCCAAAAGACGCAACCCATATAATAACACCGCTACTGATTATTTACACCTGCGAATTACCATTAAAAAACTGATGAAAACGAACATTCTGGCCGTACAATACCTCATTATTTACGTTTTATATGGTGTAGCATCAAATTTCATGAACATCGTCTCCGAGTTGCAATTATGGCCATTGGCGCGGTGTGAAAATAGACGCACGTTAAAAGAAGCATAGATCCTCCCGCGGGGAACAATCCATGCTTCTTCTTCACTTCCATGAACCCTTATTTATTTCATCAATTCCCGGATTTCCTGAAAGTTATCGGCAAATCCGATAAATACGTTGTCACCAATAACGATCGTAGGCACAATCTGTTTTCCCGTCAACCGTCGCACTTCTTCCGGATATTCCGGGTTCTGTGTACAATCATACTCTGTATACGGAACCTCCTGCTCCTTGAAGTAACGCTTGGCATGATGGCAATCGCTGCAAGTCGGGATGGTGTAGATTTTCAATGGTTCTGTCATATCGATCACTCCTTCAACTGAAATTATTGTATCTCAACGACAAAAGGCACGGTCATCACTTCACCCTGATGCTGAAATTGTCCCCAGATCTTGTAGATACCGCTGTGGGGGAAGGTAGTAGCAAATTCCGCTTGGGGTCCTGTACTCTGCTCGTCTAGAGGATGCACATGGATGTACTGCTCAGCGTCTGCGGACAGAATGACAACGTGCCCGACTGCGCCCAGATAAGGCTCGAGGTTGTTGATGCCTTGCTTCGTCTGCGCATCCTGAATTTGATAGGTGAGCACAACCTCTTCATTCGATAAAGTATTGCTTAAACTCAGCTCAATTTCCTTGCCGTTTACTTGTTTGATCAGGCTGGAATCCGGTTGAATCGCCGAAGGTTTCCCTGCTTCTCCCTCAATCTGAACCCATTCGCTAAGCGTGGTCCCTCCAGCACCCTTAGGCACAAAATCTGCGAACAATTTATATTCGCCGCCAGCCGGGAATGTCGTGTTCACGGTAAATACGCCATTCTCCTTGTAATCCGGATGTATATGGTTGAAGAAGGACAAATCGCGATTCACTATGATCAGATGCAGGAGTTTCTCATGATTGACATCAAAATCCTGGACAGGTCCAGCGTCTTTATCCGTAATTTGGATCGTCAACTCAGATTCAGCACCTGCTCTTGCCGGTTCATTCCATGTAAATGCAGCGTTGTAATGATCTGAGGCCGTTTCATGACCGCCAGCGTGTTCACTGTGCCCGTTCGTTTCCCGGCTTCCGCTTTCCTTTTCATGGTTTCCGCCATGACCGCCCGTATCAGGGGCCTGCTTCGCGTTATCGCATGCTGTCAACAATCCAAAAGCAAGTATGCCCGTTAAGGTTAGTATGGTGCCCTTCCTATTCAACATGGGCTATCACTCCAATCAGGGGATATACTGAAAGATGAATTTTTTCATCCGCCTCTATATTTAGTATACCCCCCTATCCTATAATTAATCAACTTTTTTCTTTTCGCTCCACGCAAATAACACCATGCCGTGTGCATGGTGTTATCTTCCTATTCATCATTATTACCCGAATGATCGGATGCATTCCCCATCTTTCAATGCGCATAACCGATGATTTCATATATTTTTTTCATATCCACATGATTACGAACGATGTCCGCTACACGGTCAAATTCCGCGAATTTGCGTTCTTCTGCTTTAAACGTTTCCGGAATTGGAATCAGACCCCTCTTTATCCGAATGCCGTTCAGCCAGGACCTGCGGAAGACATCGTTGTCAAACAAGCCATGCAAATAGCTTCCCCATATACGGCCATCAGAAGTAGCAATCCCTTCAATGTGCGGCTGAATATCTTCTATTGCCTTTAAAGAATCTGTACCATCTGCTTCAATCGAAAAAAGCGGGCGGTGTCCTGAGCCGTCAGACACGGCGCTCCATTCGGTCACGCCCATATGGATTTCATAGGCCGTAATCGTAAAATCGACCTCTGTATCCGAAGTAACGAACCTCAGCGGATGTTCCGGTAACAATTCCCCTTTCACCCGAACCGTCCTTTTATTCTTCAAAAAGGAAGTCCGAATCGGCAGAAGGCCAAGCCCCTTCGCTTCCCGAACGCTTCCTTCGACCGCATGCGGATCCGACAGCTGCTCGCCCAGCATTTGATATCCTCCGCAGATGCCAACCAACTGCACATCCCGCTGCTGCGTCTGCCTCAAGATCGCATCGGCCAGGCCCCGATCCTGAAGGAATCCGAGGTCACTGATCGTATCCTTGGTACCAGGCAAAATAATGACGTCCGGCGTGCCAAGTTCATCCACCGATTGGACAAAGCGAACGACAACATCCGGCTCCCAGCGCAGCGTTTCAACATCCGTAAAATTCGAAATACGCGGATACCGGATAACGACAATATCGAGGTCGCGTTTTTCCTGTCTTTGATATTGAAGCTCATCCAGTACAACCGAGTCCTCGGCCTCGATTCGCATGTCCTGAATATAGGGGAGCACGCCCAGCACGGGAAGGCCTGTCCGCTCTTCAAGCCAGTCCAGTCCCGGCTGAAGCAGTGCTAAATCCCCACGGAACTTGTTAATGATAAACCCTTTGACCCTGGCCGCCTCATGGGGCTCGAGCAGTTCAAGCGTACCTACAATGGAAGCGAACACGCCGCCGCGATCGATATCCGCAACCAGAATAACCGGCGAATCCGCCCATCCTGCCAAATTCATGTTAACAATGTCCCGATCCTTAAGATTGATCTCCGCAGGACTTCCCGCGCCCTCCATGACAACGATATCGTAGCTCTCCCGTAGACGATCCAGTGCATCCAGCACAATCTCTTTGGCCTTCGGCAGGAACTGCGTCCTGTAATCCATCGCACTCATCTGCATGTGGGGAACGCCGTGGATCACGATTTGTGAAAACATGTCCTTTATCGGCTTCATCAGGATCGGATTCATGTCCGTTGTTGCGGCAATGCCGCAGGCTTCGGCCTGCACGCCTTGTGCTCTGCCGATCTCTTTGCCATCCAGCGTCACGTAGGAATTAAGAGCCATATTTTGCGATTTGTATGGAGCCGTACGATAACCATCCTGTAGAAATATGCGGCATAGCGCCGTCGTTACGATGCTCTTGCCTACATCCGAAGCGGTGCCCTGCAGCATGAGCACTGCTCCCTGTCTTTTCCTGATCTTCGTAGGCGTATCCCTTATGTATTGCGTTTCATTCATCTTCTTCACCCTTTTCCCTGACTTAAATCGCTTGCTCACATCATTATAGCAAAACCATCGCATCGCTAAAGGAGTTCTTCCCGCATGAAATCCAGAAAATTCTCTTGAACTTTGTCAGCCCGAAATGTTAACAATAAAGAATAGCAGTTTCGCATGTCCGTGCATGATTACCGAAAGGCGGAAACCAACCATGAAACCTGAACTGAATGAGAAGCAGATAACCGGCATCTTTCCTTATTTGAAAGTCGTACCGCCAGAAGAATGGATCCACGCTAAAGCTTTCACAAAACATTTTGATGCCAAATCGAGAATCTTTCATCGAGAGGATGCCACGATGTATGGCATGTTCCTGATCAGCGGATCGGCCCGTATCACAATCATCAACGAAGATGGCAACGAATCGGTGTTAAACATACTATCAGCCGGTGAAGTCTGTTCGCTCCTCGTGCTTAGCGGGCTTAGTGGGCAGGATTATCCGGGGACTCTCATTGCCGAGTCCGAGGTAGAGGTATTGTATGTGTTGAAAAGCAGCTTTCTCCGTTGGCTGCAGGTATATGAACCCATCCGTAGCGCTATATTTGGTGGGCTGCTTGATGGAACACTGCGGATGGCAAATATGCTGCAGGAAAGACAGTCATTACCGCTGGAGCAGCGCCTTGCCAGGACTCTGCTGCGCATCACCTCGGAAGAACATCCGTTAGTACACACAACCCACCAAGAGCTTGCTGATGAAATTGGCTCCGTAAGAGAGGTCGTCTCCCGTACGCTGGGCCATTTCCAAAAGAAAGGATGGCTGGAAACAGGAAGAGGCTGGGTGAAAATTATAAACCGGGGCTGTCTAACAGAAACTGCTATGTGACCTAGTCACAGAGCAATGTAGTCCTCCCTGCTACATTGGTAATAGGCCTCACGCCTATATACCGTTAACCCAGGAGGAAATCCAAAATGAACAATGTGCTCCAACCCGGAGATTATGCTCCATTATTCCAAAGCGTAGATCAAAATGGAAATATCATTTCACTAGAAAACCATCGCGGACGTAAATTACTTCTCGCTTTTTTCCGTAACGCAGCCTGTGCACTATGCAATCTGAGGGTGCACCAGTTTATTCAGCGATATCCTCAGTGGCAGCAGCAGTATCATCTCGATGTCATTTGCGTTTTCGAATCACCGGAAGCGGCACTTCATCAGCATGTCGGTCAGCAGAATGCTCCATTTCCTCTTATTGCCGATCCGAATGCGGAGCTCTACACTCGCTATGGAGTCGAGACTTCGGTAGCCAAGACACAAGCCACCTTAGCACAACCGAATGTGCATCAATTCACGGATGAAGCAGAAGCGGCAGGTTTCAAGCTGACGCCGGAAGAAGGTTCAAATTTTAATCGGATTCCGGCAGAGTTTGTGTTGGATGAGGACGGCATCATACGGATTGCGCATTACGGTCGTCTTATTACCGATCATCTGCCTTATGAAACCGTTGAACGTTATGCTGCCGGAACACAGCTTCCCTAGCCGGGTTGAGCCTGTCATTATGTCGCATTCAGCGGTAAAAGGAAATCCAAATCCATTGGCAGATAGAGTTGGTCCATGGTATATTGAATGTACAAAAGAAACCGTTCCTTTCGTAAATGGTTTGGTTCGAACCTCCATTTTACCAAAGAACGGTTTCTTTGCGTCTAAAAAAGTAAGCAATCCGCACGGCGTAGCGGAGAGGACGAATCGATTCCGGACAAGCGTCAGCGCTCGCCTCCCTCCTTATGATTCAATTTTCTTGCGCTAGCTCGCTAATTCGCAGGATTTCATTCGTTATGAAAACAAATGTGACAACGAAGGCGACAAAAGGGGGGACCGTATGGCGAATGTGGGCATAACGAAATAAGGGGAAGTGCGAAATTCCCATAGTTTTCCTTTATTCGCATGCTCCATCTTCGTCCTTGAGGTTTGCCCTCCCATGTCTCAACGGGTCTATGCCCTTTCATTCCTTCGTTACACCTATCAAGGAGATGGAGTCCGTTACTGCTTTGTCCACGGGTCTGAGCCCTTTAGGCGAGCGTATCGGTTCTTCATGCTTCTTGTGAATCCTGCGAATGAGCCAGTAGGCAAGTGGTCGGTTATTAAGCGGCGACCGTTACTTTGTTGATGTCGTAAACGGAATGCTTCTTCGCCATAGCTACAAGCATACGAGCAAGCTTCCCGCACAGCTTCATGATCGACTTCATACCTTTCATGTTCTTCACTTGTTTGTTGTACTGATGCAGCGCCCGAAATTCTGGATTAATGGAAACCATATGAAAGACCGTCATGAAAAGAAGTTTTCGCAGTCCAGGTCGCCCTCGCTTCGTGATTTTCACTTCGCCCTTGTAGGTACCTGAGCTGTTTTCGGACAGATGTAAGCCAGCTAACCGAAGGACTTGGTTACCATGAGTAAAGCCGCCCAAATCACCCGCTTCACTGTATAACGTAGCCAGCGTAATATCATTCATGCCTTTAATGGTACGAAGGAGCTTTGCTGTGGGAATGCTTCGAAGGAGTTGACTCATCTTTTCTTCCAGTTGATTCAATTGGTCGTTATACATCTGCAGTTGTTGCAGCAGTAACGATATACTAAGTTTTGCTTCCTCTACACAATTCGGAATGGCAGCTGTCCGTTGCGCCGCATGGATGAGGGCAGCGGATACCTTACGGCTGCCTGCGCGCTTCAGTCGTTTTCTCCACCCGGCGATAACGTCTTCAACCGTTAAGTGGCGAAGATCGGATGGATGCGCAAATTCGGCCAACGTTGCGAGTGCCGTCTTCGAGGTGATGTCCTTAAATACCTGCTGAAACTCAGGGAAGTACATGTCAGTCCACCGATACATCTGGTTGACGACACTGGAGACTTGCTTGGTCACAAAGTCTCTGGTGCCCACAAGCTGCCTAAGCGCCCGATACGGCTCGGCGTGAATATGAGTTTCAGAATAGTATCCATTCTTCACCATGTCGGCAATGACCAAGGCATCTTTGACATCGTTTTTAGTTGGAGAGTTGTCCCGGTTTTCTTTGTTACGCTTCACTTGAAACGGGTTAACGAGAACGAGCTCGAGCAGCCTCTCTTTAAGCCAGAACGCTAGGTTGAACCAGTAGTGACCGGTTGGCTCAACGCCGAAGATGACATCGGTCTTGTTAAACTGAAGCATTAGAGCTTGCATCCACTGATATAACTTTTCATATCCTTCGAGATCGTTAGAGAACACAAGGTAGGAACCTCGTTCAATGCCACGATAGTCTGTCGCACGTGCGACATGTTTAAATTTTGCAATGTCGATGCCAATGATGAGATGATGGTTGGTTATACGTTCAATTCGTTGATTTTGTTTAACTGATTGTTTAAACTTCATAATAAGAGCACCTTCCTTATGATGTTGTGGTTGTCGTAGTGGACACCTTTCATCATAAGGAGGTGCTCGTTCAATTTCAAAGCCGAAATTTAAGAGCATACAGGAATGCTTTGCCCCCCATTTCGTCTTGCTCAGAACCATTCCAAGAAATGTGGGGGCAACAGCGATGGTAGGAACGATTCGTACACGGAGCGTCTTCTAACAGCAAGAAGGGGGCCTCCCGCAAGATCTAAGCTCTTTGGGACACCCTCTTGTTTAGTGACGCTATGACTGTAAAGTCAAATGCTGTCTATGAATGCTCTTAAGGGATAATATTTTCAAAATGGGGGATATATTCATCCAGCAATATACTTTTTTATCTAATATTGTATTATCTTGGATAGGTGACTAGAGTTGGTTAAGGGAGGAGCTGATTGAATGGTAATGCATTTCTCCAAGATTAGCAACATCTATATTCATGTCAAATGGTTTACGGACAACTTTGAATGGGTCCCCCTGCCCTTTCCCCGTATCGTTACGCTGACGTTCCTGTTTTGGTTAGCGTTTACATTGTTGATCCTGTTACTCACCTGTGCCTTTCACGATCCCCTGGGTAAGATGAGGCCCATCATGAAAATTCACCAATGGCTGCACAGACTAAGGCCCCATTCCGAAGTCATTCTGCGCATAGGGCTGGCCATCGGCCTGGTGCTGCAGCTTCTGAGCGGCTCGTACCTGGCACCCGAGTTCAAAACCAATTCCATGTGGATTATCCTCGGTCTCTCCGCCGCCGCAGCCTGCCTGCTCTATAAACGCACATTGCCGGTGAGCGGTGCCATCCTATTCTTGCTCTATCTACAAGCTTCATTAACCTACGGCATTTTTCATTCCATCGATTATTTAATCTATCTCGGTATTGTATATTATCTGTTTGTGTGCGGCACTCCAATAAAAAGAACGGCTCCTCCCGTCATGTATATATGTACGGGCATGTCCCTTGCTTGGCTTGCTATGGAAAAGCTGACCATCCCCGAGCTTGCTTGCACCGTAATGGGCAGCTACGGACTTCCTACCTTCGGATTTACCATTGAGCATTTCGTCATGATCAGCGCTTTTGTCGAAATAGGGCTAGCGTGGGCATTTATCGTAGGCATCATGAGCCGATTCACCGCTCTGCTGGTATCTGGCATTTTTATTATGACAAGCCTTGTATTCGGTTACAAAGAAGTCATTGGCCATACGATCATTCACACGGTACTGATCTTATTCCTAATCGAAGGTACGGGTGAGCTTAAAACTCCATTTCAATTCCACCGCTCCGCTGTACTTCGCGGATTATTTGTAAGCGTTAACTTTTGCCTGTTTCTGTTCACTTTGATGGCGCTGTATATCTGGATGGGCAAGACGTTATGACAAACTCTAGATTCGTTGGCCCGTATTTCGAAGCTCTACCACGGCCTTGGTCTCGCTTGCTCTAACGACCGCATCCAGCACCTCTTGATTCCGGTATCCGTCCATAAACCCGGGGACTCCATCGGTAGGCGTCCCCCTCAATATCGCGGCAAAATCGGCATACTGCTTGACTTTGCAATGCTGCGGCACTTCCATGGTCGTTCTAGCGAGCTGCCCGGGCTCTTCTTCGCGAATCCATACCACCCGTTCCGGATCCAATGTGCTGGCGTGGACCGTGCCATGATCGCCGTAAATGGACACCTCATGCTGGTTGCCTGAACCGAACGCATTGCGTGATGTCTGGAACACGCCCATCATGCCATCGGTCATCCGTGCCTGAAAGCTGGCAAAATCATCAACTTCGATCTTGGCCATCGCTCCCGTTACCGGGTCCCTACGTTCTGGAATGATGGTATGTAGCTGTGCCGTAATTTCTTCAAATTCTCCAAACAGAAATCGGGCCATATCGATCATATGCGAACCTAAATCTCCCAGGGTCCCCGTCCCTGTGATGCCTTTGTTGTATCTCCACATGTAGGGAACCTGCTGGTTCGGCACGCCAAACCCCTGCAAGTACTGAATGGAGAAGTGACGGACCGTACCCAGCTTGCCCGTACGGATCAGTTCCCTGGCATAACGAAAAGCGGGCGTATAACGGTACGTAAACCCGATCATGGCGGGGACGGGCTGTTTCTCATACAGCTCCAGCAAGGAGATGGCCTCTTCGAAGACTCGCGTAAATGGTTTTTCCGCCAAAAAAGGTTTGCTCGCTTGCAAGCATGCGCTGATGATATCGGCGTGCACGTTGTTGGGCGTAACCGAAATGACGGCATCGACGTCAGGATCTTCAATTAAATCCTTGAAATCCGCATAGCGCTTGCCGTCCTTAATCCCCAGCTGATCGCCTACTCTGGCCACGGCTTCCCCATTGACGTCGCTCACGGCCACGAACTGATAGATGTTCTCTTCATTCATCCAGCGGATGTGCTCCTGCGCCATCCCGCCCAAACCGATTAAGCCGATTCGAAATTTATTCATCATCGAAACACTCCTTGTTTATAAATCTATCTATCACTAGGATTGAATATGCTGTTCGGATATAGGCTGGCTACCTGTTCATTATGTTTCTCATGCCGGTATTCCATTCCACACCGTGACTTTGATGTTTTCTCATATTGCCTCCTGTGCTCGCTAGAATGCTATTCAGAAGCATAATCATCACTACGCATGCGGATCGTTTTTCCGATCCCTGTTACCCCCGGATTTTTTCGGAATGAAGTGAATAATGTTGAAATCCGGGGATAGCATATGCTTTCGTTGCGAGCTTTCCGATGGAAAGCTTTCAGGGGACCGCTTCGCTTCTCCAGTATGATTCCGCCTTCTCCGTTGAAGCAGATACATGAATACAGATCAAAAAATCGTTTCCGTCCCACGCCGGAACCACAATGCCCCGCAGCATTTCGATCTGCGGGGCAGCCCGGACGGATGCAGGCAATCCTTATTTGACGCTGATATACCGCTGATAGGCTTCCTTGCGGATTTGTACCAGCCGCTCAAGGCCCATATCGTTCAGCTGCTTGACGTAAGCGTCCCATTCCGCATCGATATTGCCTTCGGATATCCACTTCGCCCGGGTCGTGCCGACATAACCGTCGATATCCGTTGTCAGCGTAGGCAGCTCCTGGAATTCTTCGGCGCTGTACATCACGTTCGGGAACGGCGTCGTTACATAATCGCTGCCCAACTTGTCGATGACCAGCTTCAAGCCATCGCCCGTGGTCTCATCCAGTATGATGTTTTTCTCGAAGCTCGGGCTTACGTACTTTGGACCGAAATCCCTTACGGATTGCTCCCAGTACCACGCATCCGCACTCGTGCCTTCCGGCGGACTCATGAGCGTAAACGTCCCATCGTCGTTCTTCTGAATCACCGTGCCGATGGCGCCCCAGAAGTTCTGGATGCTCGCTTCATTGGTGTAGAACTGGTCCGCCCAACGAGCCGAAATTTCCGGATACTTGTTCGACGTGGTGATAAGGAACTCGTTTCTCCGCAGGCTCATGCCTTGAGGCTCGCCGCCCTGATACCTTTTTCCGTCAGGTCCGGCGATGGACGGAATCGCAATATATTGATCCTTCCACTTCCCGAACACCGCATCCGGCACCCATTGGTTGGAGAAACCGATCAGCGCCGCATCCGGATTCTGATGCTTCGCCGTGGACATGGTGCTGTCCTGCGTAAAGATCTCCTGGTCGATCAGGCCTTCCGAATACAGCTTATGCGCCCACTTGATCGCTTCCTTGTAGTTCCCCGTCACCGGGTAGAACACGGGCTCGTTATCGATGACCATCATGCTGTTGCCGTTAATGTCCGTGATGCCGAACGGATTCAGCAGGTCGATGCTGATGTTCCCCGATCCGCTGACCGGAATCTCATCGGCCTTGCCATTGCCGTTTGGATCCTGTTCTTTAAACGCTTTGAACACCTCGTACAGTTCGTCTGTGTTGTCCGGAATATCCAGTCCGAGCTGGTCGAGCCATGTTTTGTTAATGATCGGCTGGATCGATGCTTTCGGCCTTGACGGCAGCCGCGCCGGCAAGGAGTAGATTTTCCCGTCCGGGAATGTGCTCATCTTTTTCATCTCGGGCGTTTCTTCCAGCGCCGTTTTCAGGTTCGGCATGTATTGATCGATGTAGTCATCCAGCGGGCGGAAATACGACAGGTTGTTCACGATATCGGAATCGCTGAATACGATATCGCCGAAAATAATATCCGGCAGCGTACCGCTCGCCAGCATGATCGATTTTTGCTCGCCCCAATCATTCGAGGACATGATTTGCCAATTGATTTTGACATTGGTCTCCTTCTCTAAATCCTTGAGCCACTGGTTCTGGAGGAACGTATCTCCCATGTTGCCCCAGCGAACGGTCAGCACATCCAGCGTTATTGGCTCATTGACAATCGGCAGACCTTCTTTGTTAAAAGCCGCTTCGGTATCCGTTTTAGTATCATTGCTCTTGCCGCCGCTGCAGCCCGTCAGGTTTAATAGCAGTACTCCGGCCAACATGATGACGGCAGCCAGCTTCAGACGATGTCTCCTCATTGCCTTAATTGTTCCCATTCAACCATTCCCCCAATTATTATTTTTAATAGATCTATCCGGCTTTACGACTTCACGGCTCCGATCATCACCCCCTGATTGAAATACTTCTGCACGAACGGGTAGATGCACATAATCGGTACCGTTGCGACGATAATGACTGCATAACGCATAATATTGGCGAGTCGCAGCGCTATGGCTGCGGCCTCTCCGGTACCCATAGCGGATTGCATCTGGTTGGTAACCAGAATATTTCGCAAAATGAGCTGCAGTGGGTACAGGTTCGTATCTTTTAGATAGATCAGGGCATTGAAATAGGAGTTCCAATGACCCACGGCCGTCCACAAGGCAATGACCGAGATGACTGCTTTCGATAGCGGAATCACGATGGTCACGAAATATCTCAGATTTCCGCAGCCATCCAGCTGGGCCGCCTCCCATAAATCCTCCGGAATACTGCTCCGGAAAAAAGTCCGTGCCACGATGATGTTAAAGGCTGCAACCGAAAACGGCAGCACCATGACAAGAAACGTATCGTACAGATGGAAATCGCGGATCGTCATAAAGGTCGGAATCAAACCGCCATTAAAGAACATCGTAAAAATAAAGAGCAGCGATATATATTTGCGGCCCACGAGGTCTTTTCGCGAGAGCGCGTAAGCCGCAGAAATGTTAACCACCAAGCCGATGGCGGTACCTACAATCGTATACACAATCGTATTTCGGTACCCAATCCATATATTAGAGTGCTTCAGCAATTCTTGATAGCCTGCCAGCGTAAAATCCTTGGGCCAAAGCCATACCTGTCCATTCGCTACCGCCGCCGGCTCACTGAACGAAGCAATGATGATGAAGTATAGCGGGTAGATCAACACAATCAGCATCAAGACAGCGAATACATACAGGCCGATCTCCAGCACCCTGTCGGAAGATCGGGTATTCCTCTGCCTTGGCGCTGTCTTCTCTCTTATTTCCACAACGCCCATAGAACCCTTCCTCTCTTGCGTTACCACAAACTGTTTTCGCTGTATTTTTTCGAAATCTGGTTAACCAGAATCAACAGAACAAAATTAATGACCGTATTAAACAGATTGATCGCCGACGAGAAGCTGTATTGGCTGCTCAGCATGCCGATTTTGTACACATACGTGGAGATGACCTCGCTGGAGGTAATATTGAGACTGTTTTGCATGAGATAAACCTTCTCGAAGCCGACACCAAGCAAGCTGCCGATCCGCAAAATGAGCAGGGTCACAACCGTTGGCATCAGCATCGGGATATCGATAAACCGGATTTTCTGCCATCGGCTTGCCCCGTCCATCGTGGCCGCTTCGTACAAGCTGGGGCTCACCGCAGATAACGCCGCGATATAGATGATGCTGTCCCATCCCGTATGCTGCCACACGTCCGACCATACGTACACGCTGCTGAACAAGCCAGCCGATCCCATCAGGTTCGGCGCTTCCGCACCGAATAGACGAAATATATTCCCGATCAGCCCCGACCCCGGGGAGAACAGAATCAGCATGAGTCCAACCATCACGACCGTGGAGATAAAATGCGGCATATAGGTTACGGTCTGGAAGAAGCGCTTGAACCAATTCTGGCGCATTTGATTGACCATCAAGGCAAGCATGATCGGAATAGGGAACGTCGCAACGCTGTATAAGCTGATCACAAGCGTGTTGGTGATCGTTGTCGAGAATTGATAGGAGTTAAAAAACTTCTCAAAATACTTTAGACCCGCCCATGGACTCTCCATAATCCCGAGAGCGGGACTATAGTCCTTGAATGCGATCAAGATCCCGTACATCGGTACGTAAGAAAACAACAAAACCAGCACAACCGCAGGCAGCAGCAGCAGATACAGGCCCCAATTCTTTTTGATGCGCCCGAGGGTTGGGTGTGTTGTTCTATTCAGTTGGCCTGCTTTCAAATCGATTCCCCTTTCTGTTCGCGTCGTCGTGGATCCGGCATGTCGCGTAAGCAACTCAAGTATACTTCCACCCGGAATCGTTTTTTGGACCTCATCATGCGTTATTCGGACCTTCGCCTTGTCCCCCTTCAAGAAATCCTCGATTTCCATATACAAGCATGCTAATATCCGGACTTTACGATGTGGTATCCGGACTTTATGGAAGATGCCCGAGCGTTCGCTCCTGATTTTTTCGTCTTTTCCATTTATAATGACAGTACCACTATTAAAACGCTTTCATTATTTGGCGAATTGAAAGGAATCACGGCAGCTCAATGGTTAAAGCACTGAATAACAAACCCTATCCCATCCGTCACTATGTGAAAATCATGCTCTTTATCTCAATCTTTGCCCTCGTGGTGGATCTCGTGATTAGTTTCGCTTCCATCTTCATCGTGAAGCAGCAATCGACCCGATATTTGCAGGATACAGCGAATCTGTACATCAGGCAGATCAATCATGACTTCTCCTACATCAACCACTATATGGGCTGGACGCTGGCGAATGATGAGAGCGTTAAGATCATGGATACCCCCGGCACCGATTACGTGGACTACATCAAGTCGAGCGAAAGAGTGCATAAACGATTTAATGAGCTTCAAAAAAACTACGGCCAAGAATACAACTTCTTTTTCTATTTAAAAGAACAGGATTTTTTTCAGAACTATGCACCCATGTCCCTGTCGTATACAGAGTTCCTGGAACTCAAGGAGCAAATCGTCTCCCTCACGGATTCCAAAAACGTATACGAAACGTTCTACTCCAACTGGAATCCAATCCTTGTTCAAGACACGAATTACATCATCAACATCGTTCCTTACCACAACCGGTATCTGATCTGTCTCATCTCCGCAGACGATCTGATCCGACCACTCCAACAACTGGATTTGGGTGAGGATGGTTACGTGTCTCTGGTGGATGATCAAGGGGCAGCTCTTTCGAGCGCCAGTGTCGGCGAGCTGGGAGCCATGGTCGAAGCTGCCAAAGCTTCCCCTTTTAGCCTGTCACAGCCGCGGACTACGGTCACGGAGGGATTCTCGAACGCTTCCTTCAACGTGCAACTGGTCATCCAATTCGGCGTATTTGAGACGATCATGATCGCCCAGCTCCTCATTATGCTGCTGTTTGTTATACTCACGTGTACGCTCAGCCTGGTGATGCTGTATTTCAAGAAGAAAGTGTTAAAGCCGATTCAGAATTTCTCGGAAAACGTAAGGCGCATCCATGAGGATAGCGAAAATCTGGATTTCATGAGCAGCGAGATCATCGAGCTTGAGCAGGTCAACTCCCAATTCAAACATCTGATCGAACAGATCAAGAAGTTTAAAATCGATATTTATGAGCAGCAGCTGGATAAACAGAGAATCCAGCTGGATTATATGAAGCTGCAGATCAACCCCCATTTTTTCCTGAACTGCTTGACGAACATCTACAGCATGGCGCAAATGCAGATGTTTAAGGAAATCGAATATATGTCGCTGTCCACGTCCAAATACTTTCGCTACATCTTTCAAAGCGGCGATAACCTCGTGCGGCTTGAGGACGAAATCGAGCATGTCCGGATTTACCTGGAGATTCAGAAGCACCGCTATCGCGATGCCTTTTCTTATCGTATCGATGTTGAAGAGGAGCTTACCGGTCTCACCATTCCGCCCCTCGTGCTCCAGACCTTTATCGAAAACGCGGTAAAATACGCCGTATCCCGTGATCATGAGCTGCAAATCCGATTGTCCGTTAGTCTACGGATGGAGGGTGATAAACCTTCTATGGTCATCCGGATATCCGATACCGGGCCCGGGTTTCCCGCAGAAGTATTGGATAAGCTGACAACCGGCAAAGCGCTCGATCAAAGCGAAGGGAAGCACATCGGAATTATGAACACCCTTCAACGGCTCGAGCTGCTCTATCATCGCCGGGCGCATGTGGAATTTTCGAACCCGGAAGAGGGCGGCGCTAGCGTCACATTAACGCTTCCACAACCCGTGCAGGAATGGAGAGGAGAAATTCAATGAACGTATTGCTGGTTGATGATGATTATTTTGTCGTGGCCGCGCTGGAGAAGAAGATTGATTGGAAGACACTCTCGATCGAACAGGTCTATACCGCTTACAGCGTTGCGCAGGCAAGGGATATACTGCAGCAGCATTCGGTCCAGATCCTCATCTGCGATATCGAAATGCCGCAGGGCAGCGGACTCGAGCTTCTCGCCTGGATACGCGAGGAACAATACGGCATTCAAACGATATTTCTGACGAATTACGCTGATTTCAACTATGCGCAGAAAGCCATTGAGCTGCAAAGCTTTGACTATTTCCTGAAACCGATTGAATTCGATAAGCTTAGCCTTATCATCTCCAAGGCCGTCTATAAAGCAAAGGAACAGCAAAGCGATCAGGAAGCGATACAGGACGGGCAGCTGTGGAAAAAAAATCAAAAAAAGCTCCAGGAGCATTTTTGGAGCAAGCTGATAAAGGAACGGAAAGCTTCTTCGGACCGGGCCTCCATCGCAGGATATATCGCGGAACAGAAACTCTCCTATGAGATGTCGGATCTATTTCTTCCTGTGCTCATCACCATTTTTCCGCATGATCAAAGTTTGGGTAAAGAAGACAAAGACCTGTTTGACTATGCGTTTCTCAACGTGCTGTCCGAATTGTTCCAGGACCCGCTCTTCACGGTTGAAGCCGCTATGGAATATAAGGATTACAATTGGATGGTCATGCTGAAATGGAATCTTCCTCCGGATTCCAGCGTCATGGAAAACATCTGCACGTCATTTATTGAAAAAGCCAATCAATTTCTCCGAAGCGATGCTTCCTGCAGCGTATCGATTTCGGTGGTATTGGAGGAGATCAACAAGTCCATTCGGATGCTGCTGCAAATGAATGAGGATATGATTAAAAAGCGGAATCAGATTGTTTTTCTGGAACACCATTCCCTGCAAGAAGCCACGTACACCCCTCCCCCGCTGCAAGACTGGGAAGTCCTTCTCAGCGGGAACAATCCGGCTGGGTTTCTGGAAGAAACCCGCAAATACTTGCACAACCTGGCCAAGAATGGCGTCTACAACACCTCGGTGCTGCGTTTATTCCGCTTGGATATCGTACAGCTGGTATATTCCTATCTGAAGGGCAAAGAGATCCAGGCTCATAAGCTGTATACCGGCAAAACCAATGACCAGCTGTTCCTGCAATCCTTGAACTCAATTGAAGATATGGAGAAATATACGAAATATCTCGTCAGCACGGCAGCAGAATATCATGCCTACGCGGACCACTCGCATACCGTGGTGGAGGAGATCAAGCAATATATTCATTGCCATTACGGGGATGAGCTGACGCGAACAAGCCTCGCGGAAATCGTCTATCTCAACCCGGATTATTTGGCCCGCGTGTTCAAGAAAGAAACGGGCGTCTCTTTGGGTACTTACATCATTCAGTCCCGCATCAAGGCGGCCAAGCATCTGCTGGAGACGACTCCCTTGTCGGTATACCAGATTGCGGCTAAGGTGGGGTACGCCAACTATTCCTATTTCTCAAAGCTGTTCAAGCAGGATACGGGCTGGTCACCCAGTGACTATAGACGGGTGCTGCAAGCCGGGAGCAGCGGAAAGATCGATCATGCGAAATAACATTACACTTTCGGCTTGGCATCGCGAATGAGCTGACAGCAACCACAACATGAAGAAAAAGTACCGCAGCCTCAAGCTTATGCTTGGCAGCCGCGGTACTTTTTCTATGATCATAATGAGTGCTAGTCTGTATAGATTACGCAGGGTAAATATCAAAATCCTTCAGCGTTTCTCCTGTTCTGGCCGATTCAAATACTGCCTCGATCAGATTCAGGACACGCAGTACTTCCTCGTTCTTCACAATCGGTTCTGCTTCGCCTTGGATCACGGCCGCAAAGTTATCGAAGAAGCTGCTGGATTGACGGTATGGCTCCGGCAGAGCTCCCGTAATGGTAGCTTCTTCGGAAGGAGGGGCCATCGTTTTGGTCAAGCCTACCCCGGCTTGAATCGGCTTCGGCTCCACCTTCACGGCATCCTGGTTCCGGGTAACGACTCTTCCGTTTAACGACCAATCCTCAATAATGCCGGTTCCCTCGGTTCCTTTAACATACCATCGCGGCAGCGTAATGAAATTCGTTGTTCCAACTTCAATCAGTACGGATACGCCGTTCTCGAATTCGATGATCGATTCAAAGCCGTCATCCACCTCATCGCCGAGAATAAAGCTTAAGCGGCTGCTTAGGCTGGTAATCCGGCTGTCCACCATGAACAGGATCTGGTCCAGCAAATGAACGCCCCAGTCCAGCAGCATGCCGCCGCCGTGCACTTCCAGGTGGCGCCAGTCGCCCGGTATGCCGTTCGCCCCGTGAACCCTGGATTCGATGCGGAACAGATCGCCAATCGTCTTCTCGTTGTACATTTGCTTAATGGTCAGGAAATCCTCGTCCCAGCGGCGGTTTTGGTGAACCATCAGCACCCGGCCAGCTGCATCAGCCGCAGACACCATTTCTTTGAAGTCACTAACGGACAATGTTACCGGCTTCTCACAGATGACATGTTTGCCGGCTTTAAACGCCTGAAGCGCCAGTTCCTTGTGCACGTCATTAGGCGTAGCGATAAGCACCACGTCAACCGCAGCATCGTTTAGTACCTGTTCATAACTCTCGTAGGCAGCATACCCGTCTTGTTGGGATACTTCCCGGCGTTCTTTCAAAATATCGTAGATTCCCGTAACCTCAAGAAATGCATTGTCCTTAATCAGCTTGGCATGGTAGCTGCCCATTCCGCCATAACCTACGATCACAATCGCATGTTTTCTTTTCTCCATCGTCATAATTACATAGCTCCTTTATCACATCTAAGAAGTAAACGCATACACTTCCATTATAATATAATATGCGAAATAACTGTCCTCTTTTAACGATATTGTATTCCCGCTATTATCGCAAGGCTGTGAGTTACTTCGCATCCTGTAAGAAATGGTCAATATATTTCCCAAAAAAAAGCGTTACCCTGCTTCTATCGCAAAAGGTAACGCTTCTAAATCATACTGGATTACTCCTTCACCACCAATTTCAGAGGTGCAGCGATATTCTCTTCCACCTCTTTGCCCTGGAGCACGTCCTTGGCTGCGCCGACGGCAAGCTGACCGATCAGCTCCGGCTGCTGGGCTACGGTAGCCGTCAGGTTGCCGGCTTCGATGGACTTCAGCGCATCGTCGTTACCGTCAAAGCCGATGACCATAATGTCTTTGCCCGAGCTTTGGATCGCTTCGATTGCGCCCAAGGCCATTTCGTCATTGTGGGCAAAAATCGCTTTGGCGTCCGGGTTGCCCTGCAGCAGATTTTCCGTCACGGTCAGACCCTTCGTCCGGTCAAAATCCGCTGCCTGCTTCGCCACCACGTTCAGCTGCTTATCTGCGATATCATGGAATCCCTTGCCGCGTTCGCGGGTCGCGGAAGCACCCGGAACCCCTTCGAGCTCGATGACCTTCGTATCTTTGCCCAGCTGATCCACGATATACTCGGCTGCCATCTGACCGCCTTTGATGTTATCGGAGGCAACCAGCGCAGCGACTTCGCCCTGATCCGCCGAACGGTCAAGTGTAATGACCGGAATACCCAAGCTATTCGCCGTTTGCACCACAGTGGAAATTGCGGACGAATCTGTCGGGTTAATCAGCAGTACATTGACGCCCTGCTGAATCAGATCATCAACGTCGTTGCTCTGCTTGGCCGAGTCGTTCTGTGCGTCTACGACAACGACCTCCATCCCTTGTTTGGTCGCTTCGGCAACGACGCCATCCTTCAGGGATACAAAGAACGGGTTATTCAAGGTCGAGATGGAAAGACCGATTTTGATGTCTTTGACATCTCCGCCAGCCTTGGGCTTCGCCCATTCCGGCGGCTCCAGAGAACAGCCTGTTATGAAGATCAACATAAGTGATACGAGCAGCAAAGTTGTTTTTTTCATCGTTCATTCTCCCCCTTAAGCCGATTTTCTACGGTCGAGCAGTACGGCAATCGCAATCACGACGCCTTTGACAACCATCTGATAGAAAGAGTTCACACCGAGCAGGTTGAGCCCGTTATTCAGTATGCCAATGATCAGCACACCGATTAACGTACCGACGATCCGGCCGCGACCACCGGTCAGACTTGTACCGCCAAGAACAACGGCTGCGATGGCATCCAATTCATAGGACGTCCCTGCAGTCGGCTGTGCGGAATTCAAACGGGAGGTCAGAATCGCGCCTGCAAGCGCGGACAGCATCCCTGCCAGGGAATAGATCATAATCTTGACTCGTGGTACTTTAATACCGGATACAAGCGATGCTTTTTCGTTACCGCCGATGGCATATGTCTTGCGGCCAAATGACGTTTTATGCAGGATGACCCATAGCACGGCAAACGTGATGATCATCGTAATAGCAGGCACCGGAATACCAAGCAGGTATCCGCGACCGAACAATTGGAATGCAAGGCTGTCGCCAAGACCCGTAATCGGGTTACCGTTCGTATAGACGAGCGTAAGTCCTCGGAATATCGTCATGGTGGCCAAGGTGGCAATAAACGGCGCCATTTTCCCCTTGGTAATCATGAGACCATTGATCATCCCCATGACACCGCCAAGCGCAACGCCGATGATGATCGATAGGATCGGGTCAAACCCGGCCACCATCATATTGGCGACAAATGCGCTGGAGAGCGCGAGAATCGAACCAACCGACAGGTCAATACCGCCTGTCAGAATAACAAACGTCATACCGAATGCAATCAATGCATTAATCGATACCTGACGCAGCAGGTTCAGAATGTTAAGCGGTTCCAAGAAACTTGGATTCAGGACGGATACGATAACGATTAGAATGATCAGTCCGAGCAGCGGACCGAGCTTTTGCGTCAAACCTGATACCTTAAACCCTTTTTCCGCCTTGGCATCGTTAATAGTTGTCATATTACTGACCTCCTGTAGCTAGAGTCATGATATGTTCCTGCGTGGCTTGTTCACGGTCCAATTCACCGGAAATCCTGCCTTCGTGAACAACGAGAATCCGATCGCTCATTCCGAGCACCTCCGGCAGCTCCGACGACACCATCAGAATCGCCACGCCGCGTTCGGTCAGTTCATTCATCAGCTGATAAATTTCCCGCTTCGCACCAACGTCCACGCCGCGTGTCGGCTCATCCAGGATGAGCACGCTCGGCCCAATTCCGATCCACTTGGCAATAACGACCTTCTGCTGGTTACCACCCGACAGATTGCGTGCCAGCGTCTCGGATGTATGCGTCTTGATCTGCAGTCGCTTCGTCAAGGTGTCCACGAAATCCTGCTCCTTCTTCCCGGAAATGAACCCTTTGGAAGAGAAGCTGAACAGATTGGGCAGTGCCATATTTTCACGGACTGAGAAATCCAGGACCAACCCTTCATCCTTGCGGTCCTCTGTTATGAATCCAATGCCGTGTTTCACGGCGTCATCCGGCTTCTTGATCGAAACTTTCTTTCCGCGTACCCAGATTTCGCCGCTATCCAGCGGGTCCAATCCGAAGATCGCTCTCATCATCTCGGTGCGCCCTGCCCCCATCAGGCCGGATACGCCAACAATCTCGCCGGCACGAACCGTGAAGCTTACATTCTCGAACCGGCCTTTACTGCTAATATTCTTCACTTCCAGCACGGGCTTACCCGGAGATGGATGACGTGCCGGATATCGCTCGGTCAGCTCCCGGCCGACCATCTTTTTGACGACTTCATCAAAATTCGTGTCCGGAATGGATTTGGTATCGACGGATTTACCATCTCGCATGACCGTAATCCGGTCGCAGATCGTAAAGATCTCCTCCATCCGGTGGGAAATGTAAACGACGGATACGCCTTGTTTTTTCAATGAACGGATGACATCAAACAGCTTCTCAATTTCCCTTTCGGTGAGCGCCGCCGTCGGTTCATCCATAATGATGACTTTCGCTTTTGTCATAAGCGCTTTGGCGATCTCAATCATCTGCTGCTGGCCGACGGAGCATTCTCCTGCCTCCTGCGATAATGGTATCGTCACCGCTAATTTGCTGAACTGTTCCTTCGCAAGCGCCTTCATTTGTTTCATATTGAGGAAACCGAGGCCGGACGTCATCTCCTTGCCGATAAACAAGTTATCCAGAACCGTCATCTCCGGCCAGATGTTAAGCTCCTGATGGATGAAGGCAACGCCTCTCTCTTCCGCTTCCTTCGGATTAGCAAAATAGGTTTCCTTACCGTCGATGACAATCTTGCCTTCATCCCGGCTGTGAAGACCGGTTAATATATTCATCAGCGTCGATTTACCTGCGCCGTTCTCTCCCATCAGGGCATGGACCTCTCCTTCCCGGAGATCAAAGTCCACGCCTGCCAGCACCCGGTTCGTGCCAAAAGATTTTTGGATATTCGTCATCTCAATGTTCATGGTGCTTCCTCCTTTTTAACCGAAATGAACACCGGCCTGCAAAATGCAGTTCGCATAGGGCTTGGCTTCGCCTGTACGGATAACCGCCTTAGCGTTTCGAGTCCGTGCCTTGAACTGCTCGTGTGAGCAAGCCTCGATCTCGCAATCCTGAAAATTTTCCTGTATATAATGCAGTGTTTCCTTATTATCAAGCTTCATTTCTTCAGCGATGACGATCTTTTCGATTACCATATCGTCAGCGATCGCCTCTACCACCTCGGTAAAACTTGGTGTCCCCAGCGTTAGCGCCAAATCAATCTTGGGAACTCCGGGAGGAACCGGAAGGCCCACGTCGCCAACAACGATGGTATCGGTGTGTCCCAGATCTGCCAGCACTTTCGCGATGTGACTGTTCAGCATTCCGTTCTTCTTCATATTCAAAGACTCCCTTCCACTTCGAGGCGCGACGGCATTCCTCCCTGCGCTCCGAACTTCATGACCGATAAGGAAGCTGCGCGGTTCGCAAATCTCAAGCTGTCGGCCATGCTCATGCCTTCGGACAGAGCCACGGCAAAGGCACCGTTGAATGTATCGCCCGCTCCCGTTGTATCCACGGCTTCAACCTTGTAGCCGGGAACCACAACCTCTTCATTGCCGTCAAAATAACGAACTCCCCGCTTGCCTTCCGTCACGATCAGTTTGTTCGGATAACGGCGCAGCACGTCGCCTAATGGCTCATCTCCGAACAGAATAGCCGCTTCATGTTCGTTCGGCGTCATGTAAGCCGCCCGTTCAATAACAACGCTCGGCACCGGGCGGGCCGGAGCCGGATTCAACATCAACGGCACCTGATATCTTGCGCATAATTCACTGACATGCACCACCGTTTCCTCCGGAATCTCCTGCTGAATCAACACGATATCCGCAGCCTGGATAACCTCCGCTGCCTGATCAACATAATCCGGGGTGATCCGATCGTTGGCAGCCTTAACCACCACGATGCTGTTGTCTCCCTCTGCCAATATGATGTGTGCGGTTCCGCTTTCAATATCTGTAACCGGTTCCACATACTCCGTAATAACACCGTTCGCCTGCAAATTGCTCAAAATCGTTTCGCCGAAGGAATCTTCACCTACACAGCCAATCATCGTTACCTCTGCACCCAGTCTCGCCGCCGCGACGGCCTGGTTGGCTCCCTTCCCTCCGGGTACCGTCTTAAAGCTGTCGCCTAGCACCGTCTCTCCAGCGCCGGGGCGCTTGGTGGAGGTGACCACCAAGTCCATCGACGCGCTTCCGATTACCACGATCTTCGCCATTATGATTCCACCTTTCTTGTTGTCTGCCGCTCAATAAATTCTACCGAGAATTCGATACTGCTTCTCTCGATGTGCTGCCCTTCAATAAGTCCGATAAGCAATCTGGCCGCTTCCCGGCCCATTTCATATGCCGGCTGATGAATCGTGGACAGGGGCGGGGCCAGCAGTCGGCTGAGCAGAATATCGTCAAATCCTATAATCTGTACGTCTTCCGGCACCCTTTTCCCCAGCCGATGCGCTTCCTTGACTACGGCGGATGCCATAATATCGTTACTGGCAATGACGCCGTCCGTGTCCGGATGCTCAATGAACACTTGCTGGGCGAATTCTTCCACGTCGGTTAAAGAAAACGATGTCGTCTTCAGCACTTGATACGCAGCCGCCTGTTTTTCCAGAACCTCAACAGCGCCTTCAAAACGCTCCTGGGCAGGACGGACATCCGCCGGGCCTTGAATCACGGTTATAGCTTTACTGCCTCGCCTAACCATCTCCTGTGCCGCAATCCTACCTCCCTGCCGACCATCCGCAAATACGGAAGGTCGATCCGATGAGGTTCGATCCAGAAATACAACCGGGATCTTGAGCCCTGCATATATGTCGGCATCCGGATCATTGGTCGATGATATGACACCAACCACATTATTTTGGACAAAGGTTTGGATGTACTCCATTTCCTTCTTCTTGCTCTCGTCGCTGTTCCCGAATATCAACCGATAATCATTTTCCTGCATCTCATCCTCAACTCCGCGGGCAAGCTGCGGGAAATAAGGGTTCATAATATCCGGAAGCAAAAGTCCTATCAATTTGGATTTTCTTTTATATAAAGAACGTGCTACTTCATTCGGCGTATAATTCAGCTCGCGAATGCTTTGTTCTACCTTGGACCTGGTGTCCTCATGCACGTAACCGTTTCCATTTAAAACCCGTGAAACCGTGGCCACGGACACGCCAGCCCGGTTTGCCACATCCTTGATCGTTGCCATTACCGTCATCACCTCATTCATGTGTAACCGGTTACAGCTATAACATATCACATTTTTTTTTAACCTGCAAGCTTTTGAGGATTGGAATATTTTTGTACCGGGTATTGGCAAACCCACCTTCAGTAATAACATGGCCAGCAATAAATTACGGTATTCTTACAAAAACCTTTACTGGAGTTTACATCCGGCTCCTATACTCAATACCTGTAAGGCCAAGCAGGAAAGTGAGGTAAACATGATTATGGAAAAAGAATTTATGCTTCCCTCTCCGGGTCATTCTCTGACGCCGCCGGTTAGCGAAGCTGGGCCTTCGACAGCCGCAAAACCGATCTCTATCAAGAAAACAAGACGCAGGGAAATCATGCTCGCTTATGCATGTCTAGCACCATCGCTGCTCATTTTCGGTCTATTTCTGTTCTATCCGCTGCTCAAATCCGTCTATCTGAGCTTGTTCCTGACCGATCCTCAAGGCCGGGTAGCCGAATTCGTAGGGTTCGATAATTTCAAGGAGATACTGGCCTCCGAGATGTTTTATACCAGCTTCGGCAACACACTGCTGTTTATCGTACTGACGGTCCCGACCGGCATGGCAGCCGCCATACTGCTCGCAGCCCTGACGCATAATAAACTGAAAGGCATGAAAATATTCCGTTTTATATTCTCGCTGCCCATGGCCGTGTCCGTCGGTACCGGCTCGATGATCTGGATGATCCTCTACCATCCGACTATGGGCATGCTGAATTATTTCCTGTCGCAACTCGGCACGCAGCCCATCCAATGGCTGACCGATCCGAAATGGGCCATGATCTCCGTTGCCATCATGACGGTCTGGATGAATCTTGGGTTTAATTACATCCTGATGCTGAGCGGCATGCAGGGCGTATCCGAGGATATCTATGACAGTACCAAGATTGACGGTTCCGGTCCGTTAAGAACCTTCTTCCGGATTACGATGCCGCTGATCTCCCCTACGTTATTCTTCACATCCGTCGTGTCAGTGATTGGCGCCTTCCAAGCGTTTGGACAGATCAACATCCTGACCAAGGGCGGTCCGATGAACAGCACCAACGTCATCGTGTTCAATATCTATCAGGATGCATTCGTCAACTTCCGCTTCGGCATCGGCAGTGCGCAAGCGCTCATCCTGTTTGCGATCATTCTGCTGCTGACCGTCTTTCAATTTAAATTCGTGGAGAAGAAGGTGCATTACCAATGAACATGCGTCTCATGCCCAAAAGCTTCATCTACTTCGCGCTGCTTCTCTGTTCGCTGGTCGTTGCCTTTCCGCTTCTATACACCTTGTCGACATCGCTTATGAGCGAGGCTGAATCGGCCGTTTATCCGCCGCCTCTGCTTCCGGAAGCCATCAATCTGTCCAATTTCGCCAAGGTGATCGATACGATCCCTGTCCTTACCTTTATCGGGAACAGCCTGGTCGTCTCCATTGCCATCATGGTCGGGCAGATCGTGACCGCAAGCCTGGCGGCATACGCCTTTGCCTTCCTCCGGTTCCCGGGTAAAACGCTGCTGTTCAGCCTCTTTCTCGCCACCATGATGATCCCGTGGGAAGTGATCATGATCCCGAACTATCTGACGGTCAAAAGCTTGAATTGGCTCGATACCTACCAGGGGCTTATCGTTCCATTCCTGGCAACCGCCTTCGGAACCTTCCTGCTCAGACAAGCCTTTTTGCAGCTGCCGAAGGAGCTGTTTGAAGCGGCCCGGGTGGACGGCTGCGGCCATGTCCGGATTTTTCTGAGCATGGTGGTGCCGTTATCCGTACCTGGAATTGCCACGCTGGGCGTGTACTCGTTCCTGAACAATTGGAACATGTACCTGTGGCCGCTCTTGACCACCAACCGCGTTGAAATGCGTACCGTTCAGATCGGGATTGGCATGCTGCAGTTCGAAGAGATGAATTCGTGGAATTTGATTCTATCCGGCGTACTCCTTCTGCTGCTTCCTTCCCTGCTGCTGCTTGCGCTCGGTTTGAAGCCGCTTGTCCGCGGCATCACGGCAGGTGCGTTGAAGGGCTAATCGCTATATTAATTCGGACTATAATGAATCAGCCTTGCGTGCCGGTTATCGATAAGAAACGGGCCGCGCAATTTCTGATAGATCAAACCATACTTTATTTTCAAAAAGGGAGAGATTAACCGATCATGAAACGTTTTGGTAAAAGGTCCTTCGCGCTGCTCCTGCTTTCCTGCTTCATGCTGATCAGCGCCGCTTGCAGCAATACGCCAGCCGCTGGAGAAACGACCGTTGCTGCCGGCAGCGAGCCAGCCAAAGATCCTGTTAAGGTTGTGTGGTGGCATTCCATGAGCGGGGAGCTCGGGACTGTCGCGGACAAGCTGATCTCCGATTTTAATGCGGCCCACAAGGATATTCAGGTTGAGGGCGTGTTTCAAGGAACGTATGATGAAAGCTTGAACAAGCTGAAGGCCTCCTTGGGATCAAAGAGCGGTCCAAGCATGATCCAGGTGTACGAAATCGGCAGTCGTTTCATGATGGATACCAAGGCCATCCGTCCGGTTCAGGACTTCATGGATGCTGAAGCATACGACATTTCCTCCTTGGAACCGAATATCAAAAATTACTATACATTCGACAACAAATTGTACTCCATGCCGTTTAACTCCTCCAACCCGATTCTGTATTACAACAAGGACGCTTTTAAAGCGGCGGGTCTCGACCCGGAAAACCCTCCCAAAACCTACGAAGAGGTAGCGGAAGCGGCAAAAGCGCTGACAAAAGGCGGCCAAACCGGAGCATCCTTCGCCATCTATGGCTGGCTCATGGAACAATTCCTTGCGAATCAAGGCGTTGAGCTGCTGAACAACGGCAATGGCCGCACTTCCCCGGCAACCGCTTCGCAGGTCAACAACGGCGCTGCCGTGAAGACGCTGGAATGGTGGAAGCAAATGCTGGACGATAAGGTGCTCCTGAACCTGGGACGTAAAACGGATGACACCAAAAAAGCATTTGCAGCAGGTCAAATTGCCATGACGCTGGACTCGACGGCTTCCCTCCGCGGAATCGTCAGCGCAGCGGAAGGCAAATTCGAAGTCGGTACGGCGTTCCTGCCCAAACCGGCTGACGGCGGCGAAGGCGGCGTTATTATCGGCGGTGCAAGCCTGTGGCTGATGAACAACAAATCGGAAGAAGAGCAGCAGGCAGCCTGGGAATTCATGAAATATTTGGCCGAGCCGCAAACGCAAGCCTACTGGCATGTCAACACAGGTTACTTCCCGGTAACAACTAAAGCTTACGAAGAGACCCTGGTAAAGGAAAACCTGGAGAAATATCCGCAATTCCAGACGGCCGTGGATCAATTGCATCAAACGACGGCCAACCTGGCAACGCAAGGCGCTGTCATGGGCGTGTTCCCTGAAGCCCGCCAGCTGACGGAAACGGCCATCGAGGAAGTGCTAAACGGTCAAAAAACGGCGCAGGAAGCACTGGACAAAGCCGCTCAGGAGATCAGCTCCAAGATCGAGACCTATAATAAAACGGTGAAATAAACGTCGATCGACGTACTTTCTCGGAAGACAGACCTCATATACTGTCCTATATGAACGAATTGCAACCCTTGATACAGGATCATAAGGCCCTCCGCGGTGCCCTATGAATCATGCATCAGGGGTATTTTTCTGATGGCAGCTTCACCTCAACTTTCCATATTGGATCAGCTTGTATAGGGGTTTGCCCAAGTCACTTAGCCGGGCTCCTGAATACACTGATACAAAGTGGAGGTGAGCCTATGATGAGAAATCTTCCGTCCACCGTAACCATCGTCCCGGTGCCGTTTGACCGGGGTGCTACCCGCCGCGGCGCAAGCCAGGGACCGAATGCGATTTTCGGAGCCGGCTTGAAACGAAAGCTTGACATGCTCGGTGTATCCTACCAGGTCGATGACCTTGCTGGACTCCCCGAACACAAGGATGAAACGCACGATCCTCAATTAAAACATCTGAAAGAAGTCATAACGATTAACGAGCAGCTCGCAGCTCATGTGTCTGCCCTGGCACAATCGGGCGTCTTCCCGCTTGTCCTTGGCGGTGACCATAGCATTGCAATCGGCACGCTAGCCGGGCTTACCCGGCACTATCAAAGCCTGGGCGTCATCTGGATTGATGCTCACTCCGATCTCAATACGCCGGATACAACTCCAAGCGGCAATATCCACGGCATGTCGCTGGCTGTCAGCTTGGGAAGAGGCGATGCACGGCTAACATCGATCGGCGGCGTAAAATCAACGATCAAGCCGGAGCATGTAGTGCTCATTGGCGCTCGTTCCCTCGATCAGGGCGAACGGGATTTCATCCGTCGGGAAGGCATTACCTGCTTCACGATGCAGGACATCGACCGCATGGGCATGTTCCGGGTCATGAAGGAGGCTATCCGAATAGCGTCAACGGGCACGGATGGCGTTCACCTCTCCTTCGATATCGATAGTGTCGATCCGAAAATCGCACCTGGAACGGGAACGCCGGTTCAGGGCGGACTCAGTTACCGGGAAGCGCATCTGGCCATGGAGATGCTGTCGGAATCCGCTATTCTGACCTCGGCTGAATTCGTGGAGAACAACCCGCTGCTGGACCGCGGACAGACAACGTCCCGGCTGCTTGTCGGCTTAATCGGCTCCATGCTGGGCGAAAGCATCTTGTGACGCGTCCTCATACTTGATTATGAGAGGCTTTTTTGGCGCGGTATCCGGTGCCAGCCGCCGGTTAGGTTTCTTAAGACTCCCAAGGAGGTTACACTATGGACCCTTCAAACCCACATATCGAGAAAGCCGAAAGGTACGGTGCGAGAAACTACCACCCGCTACCCATTGTCATTGCCAAAGCTGCAGGCATCCATGTGACGGATTCGGACGGCAAGCGGTACATCGATATGTTAAGCGCCTACTCAGCGCTGAATGCAGGTCATTGTCATCCCCGAATAATCGGCGCTTTAAAGGAACAAGCAGATAAGGTGACACTGACTTCGCGCGCATTCCATCATGATCAACTGGGCGAGTTTTACGAGAAGCTGTCTGCTTTCACCCACAAAGACATGATTCTTCCCATGAATACGGGGGCCGAGGCTGTTGAGACGGCACTCAAGGCAGCACGCCGCTATGCTTACCGGAAGAAAGGCATACCGGCCAATCAGGCCGAAATCATCGTCTGCGAAGGTAATTTCCACGGCCGCACCATCACCGTCACTTCCTTCTCCTCATCCAGCGAATATCGGGAAGACTTCGGCCCTTTCACGCCGGGCTTCAAAGTCATCCCCTATGGCGACCTGGAAGCGCTGAAGCAGGCCATCTCACCGAATACGGCCGCCTTTCTTGTAGAGCCGATCCAGGGAGAATCCGGCATCATTATCCCTCCTGACGGATACCTTAGCGGCGCAATGGAGCTGTGCAAGCAGCATCGCGTTCTTCTGCTCGCGGACGAAATCCAGACCGGCTTCGGCAGGACAGGAAAACGTTTTGCCTGCGACTGGGAGGATGTCATGCCGGATATGTACATCCTCGGAAAAGCGCTGGGCGGCGGTGTTTTCCCAGTCTCTGCCGTGGCGGCGGACGCCGATATTCTCGGTGTATTCGAGCCGGGGTCCCACGGCTCCACCTTCGGCGGGAATCCCCTCGGCTGCGCGGTAGCCATCGCTTCCATGGATGTATTCCTGGAGGAAGGGCTGGAAGGCAGCTCCAAGGAGCTCGGCGACTATTTTCTTCAGCAGCTTCGATCCATCCGGCATCGCGATATTCAGGAGGTGCGCGGCAGGGGCCTATTCATCGGCATGGAACTGAAGGTTCCAGCCAGAACCTACTGCGAGACACTAAAGGATCTCGGTTTGCTCTGCAAAGAAACCCATGAATCCATTATCCGCTTCGCCCCTCCGCTCATCATCACCAAAGCGGAACTGGACCAGGCCATTGGGATTGTAAGGCAAGCGTTTGCGTGACGATCCGAAACAGACTTGCAATTGCATAAAAAAACAGTTTGTTCACCCCCTGGCTCAAATAACAACGGGTGCGGCAAACTGTTTTTCTGGTTCCTCTCTCACTCAAGCTTTGCAGCTTATCCTGATACTGCGATTCACCGAGCCACTTTCCTGATAGGGTCTGAGCACAGTTATTTAATCGACTTCACTTTCATTCTTCTTGATAGAAGCAGCAGCTGAGAGACAACAGCAAGCACGGGCAGTTCGATCAACGGGCCGATGACCAAGGCTAGAGCAATCACGGGTTGTTCCGGAAAGGCCGTCACGGCGATCGCGAGAGCTACCGGGGAGTTCCGGGCAATGATCGTTAAATGGAGGCTGACCGAATCCTCGTAAGAGAAACGCAGCATTCTGCCCACTACGCTGCCCAGCGTGTAATTCATCATAAAATAAATCAAGATCGGAACAATGAGAATATAAATCATGTCCATATGATTCAATAAGTATGACCCTTGTGACGCAAACATCGCGACAATGGCAAGACATAGAAAGACAATCTGTGCCCGGCCAAAAAATGGCAGCACCTTGTGCTCCAGCGCCTCTTTCTTCGCTCTCAGCAAGAAACGGGTGAGATGTGCAAGAGTGAACGGAACTACAAGCACAAGCAGCACGCTTTCGATCAATGTTTCCAGCGATATCGTTTCGATCGTACCGGAGAACAAGAGCAAATATAGCGGAAGCAGCAGCACCTGGAGGATCAGATTAATGGGCAGCACCGATGTTGACAAGGGCACGTTCCCCTTGGCAATCGAGGTAAACACCAAATACCAGTCGGTACATGGGGTCACCATCAACATAATGAATCCGATCCAAAGCGCCGGGTGATCCGACAGAAAAACAGCGCCGAGTCCCCAAGCAAGCAGCGGCGTCCAGATAAAATTAATGGCGGTGCTCGCCCCCAGAAACTTAATGTTCTTGAACGCCTCTCTTAACTGCTGCAGCGGTATCGTCAAGAACAATCCATACAACATCAGCAGCAAAAAAGGAACGATCCCGTAGTCTGCATATTCCGAAACAACCGGAAACTGCCCCAATAACAGCCCGATTGCCACCGCACCCATGATGATCAAAGTTTGAAGTTTCTCTATAAGTCCCATCCCGCACCCCTTACCATTTAAATCATGGACAAAATGAAGTAATGACCGAAAAATCATATAACGGAATCATACCGCATTTTTTGTATAATGGATTGTATAATGTTCAGGACAAATTAAAAGTATAAGGAGGTTCATATGAGAATAGCCATTTGCGGAGGCACCGGTTTCATTGGGCAGGCATTGTGTTCGCGTTGGCAGCGCGATGGACATGACGTTATCATCGTCACAAGATCGAAGCCGGAAGTTCCTCCCAATCGCCAACAAGACGGGCCTATATCCTATCTGACCTGGGATGAGATGAAGTCCCATCCCGAGCGGTTTGAGGATTTGGATGCCATCGTTAACCTAGCTGGCTCTTCCCTTAGTCAGCGCTGGACGCAAGCAGGCAAGCAGAGAATCCTTCAGTCAAGACAACGAACCGTCTCCTCCGTAGCCGAACTGATGGACCGCCTGGAGCATAAACCTCCGGTCGTAGTTCAAGCTTCGGCGATGGCCATTTACGGCACATCCGAGTTTGAAACATTTGATGAGGAAAGTCCTGCCACGGTTATGGATTTCCCGTCCGAGGTTGTGTTGCAATGGGAGCAAGCGGCCGACCGCATCCCGGTTGACCGGTTAATTAAGCTGCGCATCAGCGTTGTTCTGGGAGGTAAAGGCGGAGCCCTTCCCAAAATGCTGCTGCCCTATAAACTAGGCGTAGGCGGCAAGATCGGCAGCGGCAAACAATGGCTCTCCTGGATACATATCGACGATATCGTGGAACTCATCGATTATTGCATCCTGCACGAGGACATATCCGGAGTCGTGAATGCGGCTTCCCCGCATGCGGTCACGAACGATGAATTCGGCAGGAGCATCGCCAAGGTCTATCACCGTCCGCACTGGCTCCCCCTGCCTGCTTTCATGCTCCAAGCCATCCTGGGCGAAATGTCGCTCATTCTGCTAAAGGGCCAGCGTATCCTGCCGGCTAAGGCCCAACGTCACGGCTTCCAGTTTCGCTATCCGGAAGTGACGGACGCACTGAAGCAGATCAAAGAAAGCTGAACTGTACGGCCACATGCATAGAAAAACAATCGCTCTCATGTATAGAGAACGATTGTTTTCTTTTTTTCATAAAACTTCTATTGTACGGGGGCCAGCTCGCTTTCCGTCACCCACTTATGGTTCTTGACTTCTTCGCCGGTTGTCGTCGTGAAATCCACCATATAGACCGTCGTTTGTTCGGCGGAATCGATAACGGCAGTGGCTCCCTTCATTCCCTCCATATGATCCGCATTCACGACGGCTTCCGTTCCGGGCTTTAGGGGCTCCTTCCCGGCATCCTTCATCTCCTCATGAATCACCCATTTATGATCCTTTACTTCAGGTCCGCCGCTCGTCGGCGTATACGATATCGTGTACACCGTCGTATCGTACGCCCCGACAATCGTTGCTTTTGCCCCCTTCATTCCGGGCATGTGGTCGGATTCAATGATCGCTTCGGTGCCCACCGCATAGGTTGGATTCTCTGCCGGCTTCAACCCTTCCGGAACCTCCCCCGAGCCGGAATGGTTCATGCTGCCATGATCCATGTCATCCATGTTCCCGGTGGCCTCCGTGTTTTCCTTGTTATCGGGGTTTGCGCTTTTCGTATTACCGCAGGCACCCAGTATGAGGATGAGGGATGCTAACGCAACCAGAATAAGCGGCTTCCATCGTTTCTTAGCTGACATATGATGAACTCCTCTCTTATATTGAATGTTCATAGCATAGCAACTACTTATGAAGAACATGTGTAGCTGTCTATGCATTACATCACTATACCCATTTTTTCAATAAAACTTATCTGTGATATAAAATAGAGAGTGATCATAACTACTATTTAGTCCTATACTCTTGGTAGACATATTTGCCAATTCCCAGAAGGAGCACTTTCTCCCATGCAAATCAATGACGAAACTTACATCCCGTTATTTAAACGGGCCAATTCCATATTAAACCGAACCCTGAACCGTATCGATCAGCAGGAACTGAGCATCCGGATCCACTACTGGGGATTTATGCCGCGCCACTACGATAATACGGAGCATAGGCATTCTTTTTTTGAAGCCTGTTACGTGTTGACAGGCCGTGGATCGTATATCGAAAACGAGACAGAGTTCCATCTTCATCCAGGCACCCTGTTTCTCTCAAGGCCGGGGGTCCAGCACCAAATTAAGAGCAGAGAAGGCTTGGCCTTATGTTATGTTGCCTTTGAGCTGGATGAATCGGCAAACAACGATTTCCATACGGCTGCTTTCCGAAGGTTAGCCAGCCAAGGCATTCCGGTGCTTCAGGAAGGTGCCGGGCAAGCGCCTGGACTCTTGTGGCTTTCGCTGTTATCCGTGTTTCAGTCGGGCTCTGGCGGTAAGCAGCACCCGCCGCATATGCTGAACAGCATGGCTATTTCACTCATATTATCGATTCTGGCAGCCCACGGCCCCGGTTTCTACCAAGAACCTTCCGATGGTGGAGCAAACGAAGAAGGAGCTTCGATGTTTCATCAGGCCGAATTGTTTATCAAGGATAATCTGGGCGAGCCGCTCTCGCTGGAGCGGGTGGCTGGCCATCTTCACGTTACGACCCGTCATTTGACAAGACTGTTCCGGAAATACGGACATCAATCCTTTGTTCATTATGTGCAGGAGCAGCGTGTGCAGCAGGCTAAACACCTGCTTCTGAATACAGACCGGCAGATCAAAGAGATTGCCATCTCTTGCGGATTCGAGTCCGTGCACTACTTCACCCGGGTGTTTACATCTAAACTTGGTGTAACCCCGGCCCGCTTCCGGCGGTCGCAGTTTTCGGAAGGTCGTTACGACTCCGAGCTTTAGCGGCTAGAGACGTCGATGTCCTGATCGTACAAAAACACTTCCTCTTTTTATAAAGACGGATCCTCCCTTGCCTTCTACAATGAAGTCGTAACAGACATTCCGGAAGGGAGGATCCATCTATCCATGAAACCTGCAACAGCCTTTCAATCACACCCGATCAACCACTTGGACTTTCGAAACGGACCCCAATTCATGAAGAGCGGGATCGACTCATGGTGTTCATTGATCCTATCGACCTACAAACAAAAATCCCAGCATGAAGTGCAAGAAAAGAGCAGTATCTTCATTACGCTTGACGGAACACACGGCGCGGATTTCGATAAACTTCTGGCAAAGCTTCAGCAAACCTGTGAGCAAGAAGGGATCACCTTCACATGCGATTCCACGTCCGATTATGTCAAACCCGAAGCCGAGCTCCGGGCCGAGATGGCTCCTTATCTGACTGACAACCGGGCATTCGGCTATAAAGCAACCGATGTACGTCCCATTCAATATTTTCAACAGGATGCACGGTCTGCCTTGAAAAAAAGTGCGCTTGAATCTGACGCGATGCGCGGCATATACGTACTGCACGGACCCGGCGCTTCGCTGCTTGAAGGCCGGACCCCCGACCTTCGTTTCTACGCCGATTACTCCCGCGAAAACCAGCAGCGGCGTCATGCCCAGCAGATGGGCAGCTTCGGCTTGGGCATCTCCCACGACAAGGTTGAGACTTACAAGAATTGTTTATTTCTCGAATGGCCCGTCTGGGAGACTTACCGTCGTGACTGGTTAGCCCATTATACCCATGCCGAACGCTCGGACAATAAAGCGTTCTACATGGACTTCAATCGTCCGGAAGAGCCGGTGTGGCTGCCGGCAGCAACCTTGGCAAACGTACTGCATAAAGCGAGTCAGCAGCCGTTTCGGGTCAAGCCGTTTTTTGCCCCGGGAATATGGGGTGGTCAATACCTTAAGGAATTATGCGGCCTTCCCGACGAATGGCCGAACTGCGCCTGGAGCTTTGAGCCCATCGCTCCCGAGAATACGCTTCTGCTGTGCGTGCAGGATATCACCTTCGAGATTCCGTTCACATTGCTGATGGAGGCAGCGCCTCAAGAGATCATGGGAAAGCGTAATGTCAGGCTATTCGGCGATTATTTCCCGATCCGGTTTGATTATCTGGATACAATGCAGGGCGGCGAGCTATCGCTGCAGGTGCATCCGCTGCAAGAATATGCCGAGTCACGGTTCAATGAACATATGACGCAGCAAGAGTCGTACTACATCATGCGGAATGCCCCGGGAGCCAAGGTGTATCTCGGGCTGAAGGAAGGAATTAGCGGCGGACGTCTGCTTGAAGCAGTGGAAGACGCCCAGCTTCAGGAAAAGCCGCTTCAGCTCTCCGACTACGTTAACGAGTACGATTCGCAAACAGGGGGTCTTTACCTCATTCCACCAGGCACGGTCCACTGCTCTGGCAGGGATAATCTGGTGCTGGAAATCTCCTCAACCACCTGGTGGTTCACGTTCAAGATCTACGATTACTTACGGATGGACGCAGATGGCAAGCCGCGCCCGATGAACCCTGAGCATGCACACCACAATATCAATGACGCCATGAATACGTCAGCGGTAGAAAGCGGACTTATCGCCCAGCCAACCGTCATAAGCCGTCAAGGCCGTAGTGCGGAGGAACTGCTCGGTCAACGGGATGATCTGCTATTCCAGGTTAGCAGGCTGACCCTGCATGAAACATGGAATGCAGACACACAAGGAGAATTCGTCATGTACAACCTTGTGGAAGGTGAACGTGTCCGCCTTGTACCGGCAGCGGACGAGGGTGCGGCCGTTGAATGGGGTTATGCGGAATCCTACATCGTCCCGGCATGTGTGGGAGAATACCGTCTGGAGAACCTGTCCGGCTCCCCGTGCACCTTGATCGCCGCCAGAGTCAATCCGGAGTGGAATCTTCCGCTTCTTCCGCCTCACTGGGCAACCGAAAGTGGGGAGACTCAATGAGCCGCAATGATAGCGCCGATCCAGAAAGCGTGCCTTCTCCTGCCCCTATCACGATCGCGCTCGATGCTGGCGGCACTGCGTTGAAGGGAGCGCTCATCGTGAACGGGCAGCTAATCCCCGGCTCGTTCCTAACCCGGCCTTCAGAATCCCAAGGAGCCGCGGCGGATACAATCGCCAGCTTTGCTCAAGCCTGTCATGATTTGATCACCTATTACGCTTCGGCCTTCCGGCCATTGGATTATTACGATTCGATCCGGATCGGCTTTGCTTTTCCGGGGCCCTTCGATTATGCAAAGGGCATCGCGCTTCTTCAAGGCATCGGCAAATATGAAGCCCTGTTCAAGCTGTCGGTTCGGGATCTGCTCCGTTTCGAATTTCAGAGACTCAAGTCATCCTTCCCGGGTGTCACAATGAATCGTCTGACTGCGGCCGATATCCGGTTCGGGAATGACGCCTTCATGTTCGGGCTTGGGGCCTCCATCCGGTTCCCATCGGAGCGTCTCCTATGCCTTACGCTCGGTACAGGCCTTGGCTCTGCCTTTGTGGAGAATGGTCAAATCGTAGCCGGTAGACACGGTATCCCAAGCAGCGGAATGCTGTTTGCGGAGCCTTACCGGGATCACATCGTGGACAGCTATTTCGGGAGAAGGGGCATTCTGAACATGGCTTCGAAGCGGGGTCTCCTGACCGACGGGATCGATGTAGCCGACCTCGCTGAAGCAGCCAAGGGCGGTAACACGCAAGCTCAGGATGTATTTCGGGAATACGGCACCAAGCTAGGAGAGATGCTTCTCCCTTATCTATCCGAGTTCAAACCTAGCCGCCTAGTGCTAGGGGGACAAATCTCGTACAGCTTGCCCTTATGGGAAAGGGAAATCCAGCTAGCTTTAAGCAGGCATGCCGTTCCGGTTCATACTCTCGCAGATGGAACGGCGGCTGTGTTTAACGGCATTGAGAAGTTATTCGGGGATCCGGATCATCATGTTTCCGCTCCCAATTAATTTATAGGAGGTCACCAATATTATGAACCTATCCACGCAAGGCGGTCATCGACCCGCCCGCCCCTGGACGATCTATGTCATCCATCATTCCCACACAGATATCGGCTACACCGAGCGCCAAGAAAGAATTGAGCAGTACCATGTGGATTTTATCCGCCAGGCACTAGACATCACGGAAGCCGCACACCGCGGGGAGCGCCCGGAATGGAAAACATTCCGCTGGACCTGCGAGACCTTCTGGGCCGTGGAGAAATTTCTCGAAGAAGCAACTCCGGCAGAGAAAGAAGCTTTTCAACAAGCGGTGAAACGTGGCGATATCGAACTGTCCGGAACCTATCTCAATATGACCGAGCTCCCGGATTTCGACCTCCTTCTGCGGAATCACGGCAAGGCGCAAAGGTTCGCGGAGACCTTCGGACATCGGATCGACAGCGCCATGACCGCCGACATTAACGGGTACAGCTGGGGGTATGCCGAAAGCCTGCTGCAACATAACATCGAGCACCTGTTTTCCTGCATCCATACGCATCACGGCATGTATCCGCTGGGCCGCAAACAAACGCCGTTCTGGTGGGAAAGTCCAAGTGGCGGCAAGCTGCTTGTTTGGAACGGCGAACATTATATGTTCGGCAACGAGCTCGGGTTCTGTCCGGATGCACTGGGTAAATACATCATCAAAGACGAGCTTCAGCATAACCTGATGGAGCCTGAACAACGTCATAACGACATCGCTGCTTTACGGATTAACCGGTATTTATGGAATCTCGAGCAGGAATCCTACCCCTACTCCTTCGTTCCGGTCATGGTCTCAGGCCTAGGCACGGACAATGCATCCCCGAATGCGGATATCGCGGAGTGGATTACGAATTGGAATGAACAATACGGCGACCAAATCACCATTAAGATGGCTACGCTGTCCGAATTTTTTGCAGCATTGAAACAGGAGGACCTGTCCGCGCTTCCGGTACACCGGGGGGATTGGCCGGACTGGTGGACCGATGGGGTGGCTTCAACAGCGATGCATACCCAGATTTACCGGGATGCCCAGCGCACCCTTCGCAAGGTCAAGCGGCTCGATCCGGTCCATGGTGCGGCAAGCCTGACCGAGATCGAGGATGCCTCACAAGCACTGACCATGTACGCCGAGCATACATGGGGCTATCATTCCTCCGTGTATGAGCCATGGCACCCGCAGGTGCAAATGCTGGAGGTGCGGAAGCAAGCCTATGCGGCTGAAGCCAGCAAGCTGGCTTACCGGGCGCTGGATAAAACGCTTGTTGCCCGTCAGGGCGCACTGCTTGCCCCTCATCGTCCCTTGCGCTACGAGGTGATCAACACGGAGTCGGCCGCGGCGACGCTGCAGGTCGCCATCCCGCTGGATGGTTGGGAACATGTGATCTTGAAGAAAAAGTTCGAGCTCATCGACGAAACGACCGGACAGGCATTACCGTACCAATTGGCACACACGGGGGCGCTTGTCACGCAGCTCTCACTTAAACCGGATGAGTCCCGGATCTTGTACATCCATCCGCACGAAACACCGGATGCACTCTCCGCTTCCGGGAACATGGTGACTGCGCGCAACACCGAACCGATTGCATGCGAAGGAATTGCCGACATCCAATCTCAGCCCATAACTCCATATCCAATCGTTGTGGGCAAGCGTTCGATCGAATCCGAATCCTTCCGGATCGAATGGGAGATGAACGAAGGCATTACGGCATGGATCGATAAGACACGCTCGGCAGACCTGCTGGACGATGCACGCGAGCACGCGCCATTCACCCCCGTGTACGAGGTAACGCCGGCACAGGATGAGCATAATCCGTCCGAAATATGCTCAACCCGCCGCCGCATGGGACGCAACCGGAAGGGCACGAACGTCCAGCAGGATACCGGACGCTTGACCCGAGTCACCGTGCTGGACAACGGACCGCTGTTTGCCCTGGTGGAGCTGGTCTTTGACGTGAAAGGGCTCAGCTACTATGCCCTACACATCAAGATGTATGCGAACCAACCTCGTGTCGAGGTGTCCGTCCGCTTCCACAAGGACAGCGTCTGGCTACCGGAGAATGTTTACGTGGCTTTGCCATTCACTATGGGCACTGAAGCCGAGCTATATGTAGAAAAAGCCGGCTGTCATGTCCGGCCATGGAAGGATCAGATTCCCGGAACCTGCCTGGATTACACCAGTGTCCAAGAGGGAATATTCTGGCACTCGGCCAAAGAACGGGAAGCGCTCATTCTGTCCATGACAGACACGCCGCTCGTACAGCTGGGAACGCTGGAGCACGCCCCCCGGCTGCTCCACACCATGCAGTCTGCGGACAGCCGTCCTTCCACGTATGCCTGGATATTGACCAACTACTGGGAAACCAACTTCAAGGCGACGCTCGGCGGCTTCTACGAGTTCCGTTATGCGCTTGAGCGGCATCGCCAGTTGGACCCGGAGCAGGCTGTGAAAACCCTGCACGCTTCAACCGGACAATTCACGATTCACCGAATCAAATAAGTCAAGATGGAAAACAGCTGCCCTGGTTTCAAGGCAGCTGTTTTTCATTATGATAGGCAGGATGGCCCTCAAGCCGCTCCAGCCCTTATTATTTTTCCACAGTAAGACTACGTCCATGCCCACATGAATCCGTCACGATCCCAAGCGATCCGACCGCCATGCAGTTTGCGGAATGCCTTCTTCACTTCCTTGGACAGTGAGGCATTACCGTTTTCGTTAACGAAAACAAACTCTTCCCCGAAGTTCTCGCGTACATAGCGGATGGCCTCTGTCTGATACAAATTACCCGTAAACCGGATTTCCTCCACCATCCATTCGGCCACCTGCTGCGCTGTATATGTCATATGAACATCGTTCCCTTCTGTATACCTTCACTTATTATAACAGAATGGACGATGGAATCGATTTTTATGAAAACGGCAGACTACATCAAGATCATGGACAGCAATAAAAACTGAACGGAACCCACAATCTCGATGATTCCGACCTTCATCGGTTTCATTGCTTTTCCGGAATACAGTAACGTCTTAATGAACGGAAATACGAATGGCAGATACATCCACGGATTCCCGAAGATGATCGGCAGAACCAACATGACGGCATGATATATTCTTGCGTATATCGTCCAGCGCCTGTTTTTCCGCTCACGGAATACCGATTTGACAAAGAACACGGTGCCCGTGAAATATAGGAAATTATACACAATGACGGCGGCAAGCATCGGATCGAAACCACCGCCCCCCAGCATATAAGCAGCGGCACCTCCGGTACAGAACAGCAGAATCGCGCAAATATCATTTAACAGCGCACGCTCCGCTTTCTTAAGGACATGCCAAACATTCACCATGATCAGGATGAGCAGCACAGGTGCAAACCAGAGCATCGACGGCTTGAAGACAAGCACCGGAATCAGAAAAACAACGGCGATAAGGGCATAAACGATCCCCCAGGATATCCAAGTTTTACGTTGGGACGTCTTCTTTAAGGATTGCAGAAACGGATAGGATGCCATATATAAACATAACCAGGCCAAAAATAGCGGAAGGTGCAGCAGAACCGGCTTGGCTGCCGCCATTCCTATGATATAGGGTACACTGACCATAGCCCAGCCGCCATGCTCCCGTGGGATGACAATCCTCGTCTTTTTCATGCGTCTCTCCCTCTCCAATCCATCAACTCATACCAATCCTGATTCATATCTTCAGCCATTCGAACAACGGCCAGGCGGATAATAAGTAATATCGCTGAAGGTACCCACATATTGTACGATGTCACCGGATTCGTCCTTTACCGCGTTAATCGTAAGTAGCTCCAAGTACTCTTCTCCGTCTTTCCGGCGGTTCCAAATCTCCCCCTGCCAGCTCCCGTGTTCCCTGATTTCAGACCACATCGCCTGATAAAACGCCGGTGATTGTCTTCCGGACTTCAATACGCTCGGATTTTTGCCGAGCACTTCCTCCTCCGAATATCCGGTTAACTTCGTGAATGCCGGATTGACGGCATTGATCCTACCGTTCGAATCCGTAACCAGAATCCCCTGGCCGGTGGAGTTAAACACCTCGGATTGCACGGAAAGTTTGTCCTGGTAGTACATCCATACCACAATAACGAAACTGGCAAGCGCAACCTGCGATAAGGCCATGAATCCAATGGAATACTGCCCTGTGGCCGAATGGATAAAGGAAAGCATCAGCGGCGGGAAGAATCCGCCAAGGCCGCCCATCATGGACACGATACCGTTCACAATGCCCGCCTGCTTGTTGAAATAAAGGGGCACGAGTTTGAAAATAACGCCGTTTCCGAGACCGGCACCAACGGCAATGGTTAAGCATCCGGCCGTATATAAGCCAATGGATGGAGAGAATGCCAACAGGATGGCCGCAGCCGTGAGCCCTAAGAATATGCCCATTAATAAGAACAACGGTTTAAATTTATCCGCAAGCCAGCCGCCTACAGGACGTAATAAAGTGGCTACCAAAATGAATCCTGCCGTCCGCATCCCGGCGTCCACCTTCGCAAGCTCGAAATGGGTAACCAAGAAGTTCGGCAAGTACACCGTAAAGGCTACGAACGAACCGAATGTGATGAAATAAAAAAGAGAGAAAAACCACAGTTTTTCATTTTTATATACACCCTTGATCTGTTCCATAATCGGTGTTTTCACCTTGATTTCTTTACGGTCACCTAAGAGTGCATTTAGCACGGCAAATATCAGCAGCAGAATTAAGTACAGCTGGACGGTTTTGGACCATCCGATCTGAGTCGCGATGACCGGTGCAGCAAACGTGGTAATGGCGGTGCCAATGTTGCCCATCCCGTAAATCCCATTTACGAGTCCCAGCTTTTCTTTCGCATAGTATTTAGGCAATGAGGTCACACCGACCGAGAACACGGCCCCTCCGATCCCCAGAAACAAGCCACCGATGACCAAATGCGTAAAGGATGAAGCCGAGCTGATAAAATAAACCGGAAACAGCAGCAGGATAAAGCTGACGATAAAAACAATTCGTGCTCCCACGACATTGGCGTAATAGCCAAGCGGAATCCGGAGGACCGAACCCAGCACCACCGGAATAGCCGTCAGAATAGCGAGCCGGTCCGCCGGAATGGAGATATCTTCTCGAATAAACGGCAAGAGCGCGGAGATGATGACCCATACCATAAAGCCAAGCACCAGATTCATTGTTTGCAGCGGAAGCTGCAGCTTTTTGATCATTTCCATCACCTTTTCTAAAGCGTAATGAATGGCAATTGATCCCCAGCTCCTATTGTACGTGCACCTATTCACAATGCTAATAGGGAAGTTCCCTGAATCTCTCCGGGGAACTTCCCTATTCCTTAAAGCAACAACCCTTTATTGCGCCCTTTTATATACGTAAGGACTAAAAATCTAGCAATTTTTTCTTCAATGCATATTCCACTAACTCCGGGCGGCTTTTCAAATTCAGCTTGTCCATAATTTTGGCTTTGTGCGCTTCCACCGTCTTGACCGATACAAAAAGTTTTTCCGCAATCTCCTTATTGCCATAACCCTTGGCGATCAAGGGCAGGATCTCAATCTCCCGTTTGGACAGACTGTTAAACGGATCTTGTTCCGCGCTCTCGCTATCTTTCTTAATAAACTCCCGAACCAGGGAAGTAGCCATCTGGGGATGGATATAGGTCCCTCCCTTATGCACCATGCGGACGGCGGAGATTAATTCATCATCCGGCGCATTTTTCAGTACGTAACCTGAAGCACCGTTTTTTAAAACATGAAACAGGTAATCGTCATCATCATACATGGTTAGAATCAGAATTTTCGTGTCTGGAAATTCACTGCTGATCTTGCCGGTTGCAATCAGTCCGCTTTCGCCGGGAGGCATGCTTAAATCCATCAATAGCACATGCGGCCGGTGCTTCGCCACCATGGTGTAAGCCTCCATGCCGTCTGCCGCCGTCGCGACGACCTCCATATCTTCCTGGTAATTCAGAATCATGGAAAACCCGCTGCGGACCACGGCATGATCATCCGCAATCACAATTTTCATGTACCCATCACCTCCAGCTTGTCGTCACCATTCGTAAGCGGAATGTTAAGCTGAATCGTCGTACCCTCACCGGGAGCGGAAAGCAAAATAAACTGACCACCGACGAGCTCTGCGCGTTCGCGCATCCCGTACAGTCCCAGTCCGGTTCCCTTAGCTTCATCAATGACCATATTAAACCCGACTCCACGGTCCAGGACGGTTAACTGAAGGTAGCCATTCACTTCACATAAGCGTACATGTACCTCATCCGTTCCTGAATATTTCATGGCATTCAGCACCGCTTCCTGGCATACCCGGTACACAACTGTTTCAATCTCGCTGCCGTAGCGGGCTGCCGCTAACTCCGCAGAGAATTCAACAAGCACTCCGTAGTTCTTTCCAATCCATTTAAAATGGGAGCGGAATGCAGCCTCAAGCCCCAAATCATCTAATGAAGCCGGTCTGAGTTCAACGGATAAATGCCGGATATCATCCAGAAGCCTGGTTAAAGACACCTCGGTCTGGTGCAGTTTCTTGAGCACATCCTCGCCCACATTCATATATTTAACGACGCGCAGGTCGACCAGCGAGCTTAAGAGCTCTTGAGCCACGCTATCATGCAGTTCGCGGGATATCCGCTTGCGCTCGTCCTCCTGTGCCTTGATGACATATTTCAGCATATTCGTCCGCTGCAGCATTTCCTGTGTCTTCTGCTGCTTCGTCAGGTCGAGAAGCATCATCACCCGGATGCCGCGAGCTTCATCGATGATATGGTAACTGGCCGCATAGGGAACGATTCCTTCGCCGCGTGTCTTAAGATAGACTTGGAACGACGAAAACTCGCCATCCGGATAATCCAGATAGCATGTGGAGCAGGTTATGAGATCCTGTTCATCGGTGTACCCTTTGCAGGTTTGGCAGAAGGAACCATCCGCACCAGAATGCATCCTCTCGATCACTTCAATGTCAAGGATGTTCTCTGCAGCCGGATTCATAGCCACCACGCTGCCCTTTTCGTCAATAAAAAAAATGGCTTCCATGCTATTATGATACATGTTTCTAAGCAATTCGCTTAAATGCTCATCCGTCATTTGAATCAAGGCTGTGATACCTCCTTGGCATAAAAAGCACCAAATTCCGTTCCTATTCCTTCCTGAAACGACTCAAAGGACATTGGATCCAGCACGTTTTCCTTGCGGTATCCCACAAGCAAAACACCCCTGACGCGAGAGCCTTCCCACAGCGGTACTGCACCAAGGCTTTTCAACTGCTCGGCAACGATAATCGGGTAATTATACAAGTCCCTTGATTCAATATCAGCATTCACGTTTTGAATCAGCATCGGTTTTCCTGTCTTAAACACCATGCCGGCGATGCCTTTGCCGGAATGTAAAACGATGCGCTTATACCTCTCGTTTATATTTCCCGAGGCATACTGCCAGGTCAATACAAATCGGTCTTCAGCCGGCTGCACCAATGCCATGGACACGAAATCGAATTGAAACCGGGCACGAAGCTTATCCATTTCACTTTGGTAGTTAAAGATCGGCTGATTCTTCATTTCCATTACTCCTCTGACGTAGAAAAGAAGGCCAAAAAGCCTTCTTCCGCTCTACGATTCAAATTTACGGTGCTTTCTATACAGAATATATCTTCTACCCACATAATTCAACGGAACACTCCACACATGCACCAATCGAGTAAACGGCCATAAGCCAAAAATACCAAATCCGGCCAAAATGTGAATTTTAAACGCCAGCGGCACATTCACCATCAATGAAGCATCCGGACGGAGCATAAACAATCCACGGAACCACACGGATACCGACTCCCGATAATTGAATTCCGGCTGTACCGCGTTCGTAACCAGCGTGCTGTACATCCCCATAAATACGATAAACAGCAGGAGGACATTAACCATCATATCGGAAGCACTGCTCAGTTTTCGCACATTTCGAATGGTGAACCGCCTGGCAGTTAACAGTACCATACCTGCCAGGGTTAGAAAGCCAAATGCGCTTCCGATATACACCGCCCCGATGTGGTACATATGATCACTGATGCCCAGTGACTCCATCCAGGATTGAGGGATGGCCAAGCCTGCGACGTGCCCCCCGATAACCGGTATGATGCCTAAATGAAACATGAGACTGCCCAGCTTGAGATGTTTCTTCTCGATAAACTCGCTGGATTTTGCCGTCCAGTTGAATTGGTCTGTACGGTAACGGTAAATATGACCGACAATAAACACAGCAAGGCAGATATAGGGAAAGATGACCCACAGAAACTGATTAATCATGCTCATGATCTGCCGCCTCCTGATTGAAACATGCTTTGAACGTCTCACGCAGACCTTGAATGAGATGAAGATACGGACTCTTATACTTCTCCAAAGCTTTCAGCAGATGATAGGTGCCGTCTTCCATAACAGCCAGCATCAAATCCAGGCTCGCTGCCACTTCCTTCTCGCGACCCTGCCAATTCGCCGCATATATAAACTCGCACATCAGCGGAAGATAATCCGATAATTCCGAGCCCGCGATGCCCAGGCCAAACATCTCATACGTCTCTTTAAGTTTGGCGAGCATCTGGCCACGTTCCCGGCCATCTTCAAATTTATAAAAGGTCATGTACAATGTAGATTTCGCCTGAAAGTCGAAGGTCTGGACGTACAGCTCTTCAATCTCTTCCATGCTGTATTCATGCATGGCCGTCCAGTACGTTCTGACGGATTCGTAGGCCGGGTCCGAGGAGCCAAGCGACTCCTCCATGACCGACGGATGGAAATCCAGCTTCTCCGGATACGTGAGCTGCTGAGCGAAAAAACCGAAAACATGTTTATAATCATGCAGCTTTCCGAGATTAATCACGCCAGATCCCCCCATAGAAGTTTTCTTCGTACAGCTCTTTGCCCGTTTTGCCCTGCAGACCTTCCGGACCGCAGCCGCCGCAGCTTGCGCTGAAGCCTTCGGAGCCCTGTGAACGGTAAACATCCATATGGCTTTCTTTATGCGAAGTCGGGACCACAAACCGGTCATCGTATTTAGCGATGGCGAGCAGCCGATACATCTGCGTCATTTGATGGGCGGTCAACCCAACCCGTTCTAGCCGTGTCTCATCAAACTCAGTCCCTGACGATTGCGCGCGCATATAAGAACGCATCATCGCCATTTTTTGCAGGGCTTCCTTTACCGTCACCGTGTCCCCTGCCGTGAGCAGATTCGCGAGATACTGAATCGGTGTACGCATCTCCTCGATCGCCGGGAAAATCATGTCCGGATTCTCGATCGAATCCCTGCCTTCAAAATAGTTCATGATCGGACTGAGCGGCGGCACGTACCAAACCATTGGCAGCGTCCGATACTCCGGATGGAGCGGAAAGGCCAGCTTGTATTCAATGGCCAGTTTATATACGGGCGAGTTTTGGGCAGCTTCGATCCATTCTTCGGTTAATCCGTCCTTGCGCGCCTGCTCGATCACTGCCGGATCATGCGGGTCCAGGAACAGATCGCACTGGGCCTGATAGAGATCCTTCTCATCCGGCATGGAGGCTGCCTCCTGTACCTTGTCGGCATCGTACAGCAGCACGCCCAAGTACCGGATACGTCCTGTACAGGTTTCGGAGCATACCGTAGGCAGCCCGGCTTCAATTCTCGGAAAACAGAAGGTGCATTTCTCGGCTTTATTCGTTTTCCAGTTGAAATACACCTTTTTGTACGGACAGCCCGTCATGCAGTACCGCCAGCCGCGGCAGGCTTCCTGGTCCACCAGGACGATGCCGTCTTCATCCCGCTTGTACATGGCACCGGAAGGACAGGACGCTACGCAGCTCGGGTTCAGGCAATGCTCGCACAGGCGGGGCAGATACATCATGAAAGTCTGCTCAAAGTTGAACTTGATTTCTTCCTCGATCTTTTCGATATTCGGATCCTTCGGGCCGGTCACATGGGCTCCCGCCAGATCATCTTCCCAGTTCGGACCCCATTCCAGATTCATCGTCTCGCCGGTTACCGCCGATTTCGGACGGGCCACCGGCTGATGCTTCTTCTCCCCGGCATTGGTTAGATGCTCATAGTTATAGGTCCACGGCTCATAGTAATCTTTCATTTCCGGCATATCCGGATTGTAAAAGATTTTGCCGAGCGCGATTTTGGACAGCTTGCTGCCGGATTTCAGCTGCAGCTTGCCCTTTTTCAACGTCCAGCCTCCCTTGTACTTCTCCTGGTCTTCCCAGCGGATCGGATAGCCTACGCCCGGCTTCGTTTCCACGTTGTTGAACCACATATATTCCGCACCCGGACGATTCGTCCAGGTGCTCTTGCAGGTGACGCTGCACGTATGGCAGCCAATGCATTTATCCAGATTCATAACCATGGCGACTTGTGCCTTAATCTTCAAGCCAATCCACCTCTTTCATTTTGCGGACAGCCACGTACACATCCCGCTGGTTGCCGATCGGTCCGTAGTAGTTAAATCCATAGCTGAGCTGCGCATAACCCCCAACCATCTGGGTCGGCTTCACATGTATTCTCGTCGGCGCATTGTGGCTGCCGCCGCGATCCTTCGTAATTTCCGAGCCCGGCACGTTGATGTGTTTATCCTGCGCGTGATACATGTACATCGTGCCTTTCGGCATCCGGTGACTGACGACGGCGCGAGCGGTGACGACCCCGTTGCGGTTGTATACTTCCAACCAATCGTTGTCCTGAATGTCGTGAGCCGCTGCGTCATCGTTGTTAATCCATACCGTCGGGCCTCCGCGGAACAGCGTCAGCATGTGCAGATTATCTTGATAGGTGCTGTGAATGTTCCATTTGCCATGCGGCGTCAGATATCGGAGCACGAGTGTATCCTTCCCCCCGGTAATCTGCTTGTCGCGCGGTCCGAATACCATTGGCGGAAGCGTCGGTTTATACACCGGCAGCGCCTCTCCAAACTGCAGGAAAATTTCGTGATCGATATAAAAATGCTGTCTGCCGGTCAGCGTACGGAACGGCACAAGCCGTTCAATATTCGTTGTGAACGGGGAGTATCTTCTGCCCATTTTGTTCGATCCGCTGAATACCGGCGTCGGAATGACTTCCCGCGGCTGGGCCGTAATGCTCTGGAACGTGATGCGCTCTGCGGCGCGGTCCGCGGAAATGTCTTTTAGCTGCACGCCGGTGTCCTGTTCCGCCGATTCCCAGGCTCGCTGCGATACCTTGCCATTCGTGGCGGAAGACAGATTCAAAATGGCATCCGCCGCATTTCGCGCCGTATGAAGTTTGGGCAGGCCATTCTTGATCGTGTCATCGTAATAAGTTCCGTTCAAACGCTTCAGCTCTTCATACTCCTCGGCTACCGAGAAGCTGACGCCATGCGCTCCGACTTTACCTGTAGCCAGGTTCGGACCGAGCGTTATATATTTGTCATGAATTTTCGTATAGTCCCGCTCGACCACCGTCAGATTCGGCATCGTTTTGCCAGGTATGGCCTCAATCTCCCCCTTGCGCCAATCCTTCACTTCACCGTATGGCTGGGCGATCTCGCTTATGGAGTCATGAGAGAGCGGTGTGGTGACCAGGTCCTTATATATTCCCGGAAGATGGGTCTTCGCCATATCTGAGAAGACTTCGGCAATCGTTCGGTATATATCCCAGTCCGACCGGGATTCCCAGAGGGGATCCACTGCCGGATTAAACGGATGCACAAAAGGATGCATATCGGTTGAAGACAAGTCCGTTTTCTCATACCAGGTTGCTGCAGGAAGGACTACATCTGCGTACATCGGAGTTGATGTCATCCGGAAGTCCAAGGCAACAAGCAGATCCAGCTTGCCTTCGACTTCTTCGCGCCAGACCATTTCCTCCGGCTTATTCTCTTCATTCGGCGTCGAGAGCAGGCTGTCCGAAGCGCCCAGTAAATGCTTCATGAAATATTCCTGACCCTTGGCGGAGCTCGAGATCAGGTTCGAGCGCCAAACGAACAGCGATCTTGGGAAGTTTTCAGGCGCATCGGGATCTTCGGCCGCAAACTTCGTATCCCCGGAAACAACTTGTTCAAGCGTATGCTTCACAATTTCCTCATGGGTGGTTTTCCCCTGCTGCGCTGCTTCCTCCGCAAACTTCAGGCTGTTTTTGTTGAACTGCGGGTAAGATGGAAGCCATCCAAGTCTCGCGGCAAGCACATTGTAATCCGCCGGATGCTGGTAACGGATCTCCCCGCCCGTTGGCGATTTCAGAGAATCGGCTCCCATTTCTTCGTACTTCCATTGGTCAGTCGCAAAATAAAAGAACGAAGTGGCGTTTTGCTGACGCGGCGCTCCCTGCCAGTCTTTAGCAAAGGCAACCGTGGACCAGCCCTCGATCGGGCGGCATTTCTCCTGGCCGACGTAATGCGCCCAGCCACCGCCGTTTACGCCTTGGGACGCCGTTAGAATGACCAGATTCAAAATGGAACGGTAGATCGTGTCACTGTTAAACCAGTGGTTAATCCCGGCGCCCATGATGATCATCGAGCGACCGCCGGTTTCCAGCGAATTCTGCGCAAACTCCCGGGCAATCTGAACCACGATGGATGGCTTCACACCGGTGATTTTCTCCTGCCAGGCCGGGGTATAGAAGGAGTCCGCATCCTTGTACCCGTCTGCATCCAGCCCGCTGTCTGCCTGTCCAATACCATACTGGCTCAGCATCAGATCGTATACCGTTACCACCAGACGCTGCGTCCCGTCCGCCAGCTGAATGGTCTTCGCCGGAATATGGCGTTCGAAAGTGCCGTTGGCGTTGTTATCGAAGAACGGGAAGGAAATCGTCTGTCGCTCTCCACCCTGAGGCTCCACGGATAGCGCCGGCGCAATGACCGAGCCGTCCTCGCGCTCCAGGATCAGGTTCCATTTCTTGTCCTGCTCCCAGCGCTGCCCCATCGTGCCGTTCGGAACCGTGATTTCATTGGTATTCTCGTCGATAATCACCGGCTTCCACTCGGCATGCTGCGTGGTATCGCCCAAATCGCTTGCCCGCAGGAAGCGTCCCGCCTTGTATCCCCCCTCAAACTCATCCAATAGAATGAGGAAAGGCATATCCGTATATTGTTTCGCATAATTCAGGAACATCGGTTCCTGACGCTCATGATAGAATTCTTTTAAAATAACATGCGTCATGGCCTGTGCAATTGCGGCATCGGTTCCGGGATTCGGAGCCAGCCAGTTGTCCGCGAACTTGACGTTCTCGGCATAGTCCGGCGCGACCGACACAACCTTCGTGCCTTTGTACCGCACCTCCGTCATGAAGTGGGCGTCCGGCGTCCGCGTTAACGGCACGTTCGAGCCCCACATAATAAGGTAACCGGCATTGTACCAATCGCTGGATTCCGGCACATCCGTCTGCTCTCCCCAGATTTGTGGAGATGCCGGCGGCAAGTCCGCATACCAGTCATAGAAGCTGAGCATTTCTCCCCCAAGCAGGGAAATAAATCTGGCTCCTGAAGCATAGCTGATCATCGACATGGCCGGAATGGGCGTAAACCCGGCAATCCGGTCTGGCCCGTATTGGCGGATCGTATAAATGAGCTGCGCGGAGATCAGCTTCGTGGCCTCCTGCCAGGACACACGGACATGACCGCCTTTACCCCGCGCTTGTTTATAGGACTTGGACTTCTCCGGATCTTCGACGATGCTGGCCCAAGCGGCGATCGGATCGCTGTGTTGGCTTAAGGCCTCTTTCCACATATGCCATAGCCGGCCGCGCATATAAGGGTATTTCACTCGCAGCGGACTGTATTCATACCAGGAAAATGAAGCTCCACGCGGGCATCCGCGTGGTTCGAATTCCGGCATATCCGGCCCGCAGGAAGGATAATCAATCTGTTGGTTTTCCCAAGTGATGATCCCGTTCTTCACGAAAACCTTCCAGCTGCAGGAGCCTGTGCAGTTCACGCCATGCGTCGTCCGTACCACTTTGTCATGCGACCAGCGCTTGCGGTACATATCTTCCCATTCCCTGCTTTTCTCCTCCAGAACGGACCAATTGTCAGAATAGCTTTCCATCCTCTTGAAGAACTTCAGCCCCGACTTTCGTTTCATAGGACAGTTCAACTCCTTCTGCTTGAATGACAATGATTGGGGAATCAATATGCCGTCCTTCGTATAATTTAATTATGAGTGGCCTCTTCCTTGGTTCCTATTAGGGAAACACCTATATTCCTCCGAGAATTCCCTTGTTGATGGATTGTCGCCCGGACTGCCCCATCGAAAGGAGCGAGTCGTGCACGGAGCGTTTTTTGAACGAAAAAAGGGATGCCCCATAAGACCTGCAGATCTCGTGGGACATCCCTAAGGCAATCATTATGAATCTGAACGGTTAGTCGATCATTCCCCTACCTTTACCGGTACTCCCGTTTCAGCCGACCGCAAAGCCGCATAGGTAACTTCCATGGTTTTGACGGCATCCTCATAAGTCGATAAGATTCCGGAAGCATCGCCTGTGCGCAGCGCATGGATAAAGGCTTCATTCTCTCGAAGATAAGGATTAGCTGCATTGCGGATTTCCGTCATTCTTCCTTTTTCCTTGACGATGAGTTTATCAGGTTGAATGTCAATGACTCCCTGCTCCGTATAGATAGCCAAGCCTACCTTATCCGATTCCGGCAGCATGCAGGTATTGGAGATCGTTGCCACGGCCCCGCTCCTTAATTTCAGCGTCGCGGTACCCACGTCGTGTACCGTTACCCCCTCATGAATGTCCTTCATAGCTCTATGGGCGAACGCCGCATACACTTCATCCACTTCACCAAGCAGGCAGCGAAGCAGGTCAACCATATGAGTGGTTTGCTCGATAAATTGCCCCCCGGAGCCTTCATGTTGTCTCCACCAATACACCTGCGGCATGTCTCCCATCCAGTAGCCAAGAGCCATCCCGATCTTCCGGCTTTCCAGCATCTCGGCAGCCTTCATGGCTGCATCCGTATAACGAAAATGATACCCGGCGGACGTCATTAATCCGGCCTTCTTCACCCCATGCAGAATCTGTCTTGGCGTAGCCAGGTTTGTCCCTAGCGGCTTCTCAACCAGAAAAGGAATGCCCCTCTGCACGAGCTGGGATTCGATCTCTCCATGCGCAAACGGCGGAACGCAGATATAAACCGCATCGGGCTTGGTTTCATCCAGCATCTGCTCAGTGTTGCTATACGCCTTCGCCGAGGCATAGCCCTGCGCCGCTCGTGCCGCCTTCTCCTGACTTGTCCCGACAAAAGCAGCAACTTGTACTCCGTCCATGTTGGATAATATATCTGCATGTACTTTGCTAAACCAGCCTGTGCCTATGATTCCAATTCGCAATGCCATGTAATCCTAAGACCTCCCCTTCGATTAGAGACGCTGTGGTTTTCTTCTCAGCCATTGATATACAAATCCTGCAGCGAACACAACCAGCATCAGGACGTAAGCGATGATGACGATCTCCGTGGAGCTGATGTCTCCAGAATACATCAAATGGACCTGGGTTCCAATGATAATCATGAATAACAAAAGGCCGCTCCCCGATCGTTCAGGAAACAGCCTTTATAGTTATCTCAAAATCATCCATATCACAATAAACGCAATTAACGAAACAAAATAAATGATGAGCAGCTTCGTGAGATTGGTTTTTGTTTTCCGCTCATAGTTCGGGTTTGCCTTCTTATTCTCCTGAGATAATCCGACAAGAAGCGTGGAAACTCCACCAATTAATGCCAGCGCGATGACGATAATATACATAACCAACCACAAACAACCCCATTCGATTATTCATTATATACACTCTATTATAGAACCTGAGGCATCAGGATCAACAGTAATCATCATTCATTTGTCATTTCCGCCTCATTATAATGAACAATCGGCTAATGCACACCATCCAATTGCGCGACAGTTGTAACCATCCAATTGGCTGGTCTGTCACCCTCCATTATGGCTTTCCACCACCGTACGCCACCCATTGATGCAGCCGCTCCAGTGCCTCTACGGCTTCAGGCATCGGAAACAGAGGCCACACATGCATCATGTTCTCGTATTCCCAGTACTCGGAATCAACACCTTCTCGGACCAGTTTATCGCGCAGCAGACGAGCGTCCGGCAGCAGAGAATCATCGGTTCCGACGAGAATGACCGTGCGGGAAAGGCTTCCCATCTCGCCAAACAACGGACTGACCGCCGGGTCGTCCATAGAAAGACTTCCTGCATACATCCTTCCAACCTCACCGAGCCCGGCCGGCTGCAGAAAGACGTCATGCTCCGGTATACCGAGCGCAGCAATCTGGGGATTGTCCGTAGCTGCATCCACCCATGGCGAGAGCAGGATTAACCCTTTTGGTGCAAGCGGCGTTTCTTTTACTGATTGGGCCATATCGAGAGCCAGCGCACTACCGGCCGAATCGCCCATTAGAAATACCGCACTCCCCGCCTCGGCGCAGATGTACTTGTAAAATTCGCGCATTAGCCCTGTCAGCTTCTTTGCATCAATAGCCGGGACGGTAGGGTAATTGGGTATAATTACGGTGAATCCGGTTCGCTTCGTCCACTGTTTGGCAAAAGCGAAATGGGGCGGTAGAATCTCTTCGATATAAGCTCCACCGTGTAAATAAACGACAGTCCCCTGTTCCAATGCACCATGCGATATATAATAATTCATACTCAAGCCGGATCCACTTTCAAAACAGCGGGTTTCAAATCCCTCCTGTTCCTCTGGAAGTGCAGGATATGGAGGCAGCGTTTCGATATATTGCCGAATCGTTCCGGCATTTTCCCATTTATGATTGAATCCCTCTGCGGTCAGCAGTTCCTTTATAGCAAAACTTTCTTTGCTCGGCATATAGTTTTATCCCCTTTGCTGGACGTTATCAATATATGGCAGATTAGTGTGTATCCAGCCTCAATATACCACCACAATCCGCATGGCCGCTGTGGCAATTGATACAGAACGGTCTGCATATAAAAAGAGACCTCACCGATCACGAAATGATGGGTGAAGTCTCTTTACCTCTATAGCTGTTGGTTAAACTCAGGAGTCCTGGCCCTACCTCTACTCTTCCACCTGCGGATCAACATGAATGTCGCTGTCCGGCAGTGTGCTCACCCAACGTGTGAAGGTCACGATGAGACCGGAGCGGGTAGGCGAACAGACAAAAGGCCCGGCCTGACTTGCTGTTCGGGCGGGAAAGGGCGCCACGCGAACGGTGCGCCAAGGATGCTTCCCGGTTCTCGCCCTAATGATGACCGCATCATTCAGCCTGGAGGCACGGATCGTGACACGCTCGCCAACCCACTCCGGCACGGGTGCGAGTGACCAATCCGAATATTCATGGGTGACCACCGTGGCCAGCTGGGGGATTCCGTCATTGATTTCAATCCCAGCTTTGATCCACTGTCCCGGAGCGTTCATTAGCATAAGCCCGGCCTGATCATATAGCTCCGTAAAGGCATCCAATTCAAAGGTGACCTCTATGGCCGTATCCTTATCCCACGCCGCAAGCAGTGAATGACCGCTGTCACGTTGAAACTCATACAGGGTTTTCTCCCAATAATCACTGCCTTCTCTGGACTCAACCTTCAGATGCAACCCTTCCTCTGCCACCGATACCGGTTCGGTTGTCCATTGACCTGAATTCCAAGCAATTCTCCGTTTCGTCATTCGATCACAACTCCTTATTTCCCCTAATAGGGTTGTTCGAAGCTAAGCTGCTCAAGGGACTCTGAGCCGGCAAAGCAATGTTATTTTATGTAAAAGCCCCATTTTCTACTGGACTAAATCTCTCAGTAACTGATCCGCACTGTGCTGGAGAAGTATACAAAAGGAACGGTTATGTCCGATAAAGAACGATGAAACGTCATAGCGGTGACGGGCAGGCTCATAGGTAATCAGCGCTCGATGCTTCATGTTACCCTTCAAAATGTTAGCGAACTGCTCCGCAGGACCGCTCGAGAAAAAAGTTAGGTAGGCGTACAGGGAATGATCAACGGGTTCATCAAGCGGGCTTACACCCGCGCAGGAAAACTCGGTCTCCAATCCCGCCTGCTGCAGCCGGATCAATATCAGGTATAACTGCTCATCGACAGGGGTATTGCCGAATACACGCGTCCGTTTGGGCTGTTTGCGCACCTTAGGTCTGTTGATCCACTCATTTAGCTCCTGCCTTCTTCGTCTCCACTGTTCCGGGGTATGTGTGCTTAGGAGCAGCTCACCGCTGGAATCATGTCGTTCCTGGTTCATCCCATCCATCCCCCTCATTTACATGGCTGCACTTCTGCTACTTTTAGTGTAATCCCATTTCACCTGAAGTCAAATAAGCCGGATGATAGATCCGGCTTACGGTCCGTATTCACTATCGGGTTTCCCGATGAAGCGTTACCCGCTTCAACCGTGGACAATATTTGCGCAATTCCATTCGCTCCGGGTGATTCCTTTTATTTTTGGTCGTTGTATAGTTACGGTCGCCGGTTTCCATGCATGCCAATGTTACCGTCACTCGCATAGTCAGCACCTCCTATTCTTGTGTTTGTTTAATCGTAACAATTACGATTATTCAAACCATACTTTATTCCTCTTTTTAAATTTTGTCAAGAAACCGAAAGCGCAAGCGAATTACTGCCACATCCCAGTAAGAGGGATTACGTTGACCCATCCAATTTACAATCAGATACACCATCCATGTTCAACGGATTGCAGGATATTTGTCATCGTAATGATGAAATTATGAAAACCCTTCATTTATACATAATGATATGATTAACATTACAGACAGAAACAGACTGAATATGTTTATGAAAGGATGAGGAAGGTGTGGAAGCCGGATCGCAACAGCACACAACCTCTATATCAGCAAATTGCTGATGATCTGGAGCAGAGAATATCGTATGGAGAATTTCCACCAGGCAGCTTACTCCCCTCCGAGCGAAAACTGGCGGAGCAAATCGGAGTTAATCGAAGCACCGTGGTCCTGGCTTACTCGGAGCTTCGGGCGCTTGGAATCATAGAGAGCCGTTCCGGGAGCGGTACGCGGGTCAGCAGTTCCAAGTGGGGCGCCACGCCAAAACATACGCCGAACTGGCGCCGTTACGCTGAGGGAGGAAATTTCCTGCCTAATCCCCCTTTTCTCCGCCGGATTCGGGAGGCGTTGGCGCATGATCCTTCTTTGATTGATTTTGCCAGCGGGGAGCTCGCCGGGGATTTGGCGCCGATCCAAGAAATGAATACGTTGATGAGTCAGAAACCCAATATGTCCTATTTCGGTTATGACAATCCACAAGGATATGGTCCACTCAGACAAGCATTGGTTACGTATCTCAAAAAATATCGCGGGATTCATACCACCGAATCGTCCATCCTGATCACGTCGGGATCCCAGCAATCGCTGTATCTCATTACACAGTGCTTGCTGTCACCTGGTGACGCGGTTGCCATCGAAGATCCATCCTATTGTTATTCACTGCCGATGTTTCAATCCGCAGGTCTGCGATTGTTCAGGCTCCCGGTCGATGAACGAGGGGTACAACCGGAAGACATCCGCTCCCTGTACAAGAAACACCGGATCAAGATGATTTTCATTAATCCGAATTTTCAGAACCCGACAGGCACCGTTATGGATCATGAGAGAAGGGCCCAACTGCTGGATACGGCAAGTGAGCTCGGGCTTCCGATCGTGGAGGATGACCCCTTCAGTTTAACGGCCTATCAATGTTCTCCGCCTGCCCCTTTGAAATCCGTGGATTCTGTCGGGTCGGTGGTGTACATCGGGTCTTTCTCGAAAATAGCCGCATCCGGTCTCCGGGTAGGCTGGATGGTCGCCCCTAATTCGGTGGTGGAGCGGCTTGCGGACGCCAGGCAGCAGATGGATTTCGGGTTAAGCGTAGTGCCCCAAAGCTTGGCGGGACAGTTCCTCAATTCTTCCCATTTTGCTCCGCACCTGGACAGGCTGAGAGCAAGCCTGCTATACAAGCGGGATTTACTGATCGAGGCCCTTCAGAAGGAACTGCAAGGCCTGGTGCATTTCCATGTGCCCGAGGGCGGCCTGCATCTCTGGTGCAAAATCGTCCCGGACGTGAATGACAGCAAGCTGCTGGAAAGCTCCATTCAAAAAGGTGTGATTTTTGCACCGGGCAGCGTATACGGTTCAGCTTCAGGTTATGTGAGATTCACTTATGCTCGTGCCAGGGCTGAGGATATCCCATCTGGAATATCCAGGTTCGCTGAAGCTCTGCACGCCACGATCCAATAGGGCAATACAACAGGAACAGGGACAGCCCCCTTCTCCGGAATCACGAAAAAGGTTAGCTTACCGGAAGCTAACCTTTTTTTCATAACCCGACAAATCCCATCCTATCGAATCCTGTCCATCATTTCTCTGATAAATTCAAGGCTTGGCAGCTCACCAGTTACGCGATCCACGATATTGCCTTGGTCATCGATCAGCACGGTTACCGGCAGGCCGCTTATGCCGTATTTCCCTTTGATTTTATTTTGTTGGTCCAACACGATCGGTATATCCAGTTGATGCTTCCGAACGAACGCCTCTGCTTTCTCGCGGCTTTCGCCTATATTAACGGCAATTATTTCAACACCTGGCTCCTGTGCATACGCTTCGTTCAGAATCGGCATTTCGTTCACGCAGGGACCGCACCAGGACGCCCAGAAGTTCAGTAGCACGGCCTGCCCTTTATAATCGGAGAGCCGGACCGGCTCACCCTGAAGATTCACCGCTTCAAAGCCAGGCGCGGCATGCCCAATCTCTGCAATCTGGCCATCCTTCATCATGGATTGAAAGAGTGCATATGCAGCGGCTGCCAGAAGAATTGCCAGAATCAGCCCTCGGACCCATGTTGAACGAGCGATAAGGTTCATCTCACTCCACCTCACGATATTCGCCGCTACTTCAGCAGCGATTTGACGTCCTTCAGGATCTTGTCATATGGAGGATCTGTGTTACCATCATACTTCGCAACGACCGTACCTGATGGATCAACCAAGTAGAAGGACGTCCCATGGATGACCTGATCCGCTGCAGTATCCATGGCGATAGGCGCTTTGAAGGATTGCAGCACAAACGTTTTAATTTCTTCAAACGAATAGCCTGTTAACGCATGCCAGTTCGTGAAATTCGCATCGAATTTACTCAGATAGCTCTTCAGTGCTGCAGGGTCATCCCGCTCGGGATCCACCGAAAAAGATACCAGCGTGGCTTCAAGCCCCGCGTTATCCAGCCGCTGCTGCAGCTCGGCCATATTAGCGGTCATGGTCGGACATACCGTAATGCACCGCGTGAACACAAAGTCTGCGATCCATACCTTGCCTTCCAGATCGGCTAAAGAAATCGGCTCTTCATCTTGGTTGATATATTCAAAAGGCTGGATCGGAATGCTCAGCTGACTTGGTTTAGAGTTGCCGCATGCGGCTGCCACCAACGTGAACACCATGATTACGCCTATAAACACAATCTTTTTCATGTATCTCCCTCCTGTTCCTCCTTCATGTTCGAAAGCCACATCGCAATGGACTTGATCTCGCTCTCCTCCAGAATCTTTTTATATGATGGCATGCCTTGATAACCCTCCATTACAATGTCCGCGATTTGATCCTCAGATAGCCTCGTCCCGACATCCTTCAGACTTGGGCCAACCCTTCCGCTTAAGTCGACGGCATGGCATGACAGGCACTGGCTCTTGTACAGCGCAACCGCCTCTTCATCCTCCGTTGTGGTGATGCTGGCACGAAGCACCGAATCATCCTCGGTCCGTTCGCTGCATGCAGACAACGTCAGCATAGCCAGCATAACAACAATCCATATATATTCTCGGATCAATTCCATCTGCCACCCTTCCTACCGGATCATGGCAACCTTAAGTTCACTTTTTCCCCGGATTTCCTACAACGATCTCTTTCTTCGGCATCACATGCATGCCTCTTGCCGTAACATGCGCAGTCACTTCATAGGTCCCTTCCGCTTCAAATGTCTTATCGATCCGGTAACTGCCGTTTTCAGCATGGTTAGTGTCAATCAAATCATGTTCGTCCTGACCGACCAGCCGGAATTCAAAACTCACCTCTTGCGCATCTGCTACAGGTTCTTCACCTTGCGTCACTCGCGCCTCAAAGGGAACCGATTGCAAGGTCTCCACCGGGCCGGTCGGTAAAATCAGATCAACCTGAATCAATGCTTCAACCTCTGGATCGGACGCAGGAGCCGGAGAACACGATACTAACAGAAGTACACACGCCAAAAGGACAAATAACCCTAATCTCCTCATAAGCCTCACCTCGTTTTTGCAATGCTTTTCATTAAATCGCAGGCGTGTCCAGAATCATAACAATGAACACAATCATCAAATAATTCACGGAAATCAGAAAATTGGTCCTGGCCCAGCGTTCATCCAGTGAAACGATCATTCCGCGCAGCGTATGCCATAGCCATATAACGCCACCGATCACAGACACTATCAGGAATACGGGACCGGAAAAACCGGTAACGTACAGCAAAATGACGGTTGGGAGCAGCAGCGTTACATAAGGAATCATCTGCAGCTTGGTGCGCCTGACCCCTTTTCGTACAGGAAGTAAGGGAAAACCAGCCGCTCTGTACTCCTCCACCCGCCGGATGGCCAGCGACCAAAAATGCGCGGGCTGCCACAAAAACAGCAAGCAGAATAACAAAACAGCTCCGATATCTACCGTTCCCGTACTGGCACAGTATCCGATAACCGGCGGAACCGCTCCCGACACGCCGCCGACAGCGGTACTCCAGGTTGACTTCCGTTTAAGCCACATCGTGTATATGACAATATAAAAGAACATCCCCAGCAAACCGAGCCAACCTGCAATCCGGTTCACGTTTAAGAACAGGATCCATTCTCCTAAGATACCAAGGACCAGAGCACACCATAAGGCATGGGTTAACTGAATCCGCCCCGTGGCAAGAGGCCTGCTGTTCGTTCGAACCATTTTGCGGTCCAATTTATGATCCCAAATATTATTGAAGATACAGGAAGATGCCATCGTTAGCGTTGTACCAAGCAGCATCCAGCATAACAAGCCCCAGTCTATGACCCATTTAGAAGCCAGCCAGTAGCCTCCGAATGCTGCAACCAGATTTAGCTGGATAATGCGCGGTTTGACGAGCTGTATCCAATCTCCCAGTACGGTGCGTCTCCTCATACAGCCACCATGTTGTACAGCATGATCCACATGGACCCTGCTACGATGACCAGCAAAATGACCAGGCCCAGAACCAGCGAGATCAGGTTGTACCTCGGCTTATTCTCTTCACGTAAGTGCATGAAGAATAAGAGCTGAACCATGAGCTGCAGCACGGCCGCAATCATCAACACAACGGTGTTCCAGGTTCCATCCAACCAGTCATTCATGACAATTATGATAGGAATAAGTGTCAGAATGATCGAGCAGATGAATCCGATGGTATACGATTTGAAAGAACCGTGCCCTTCCGGGGCTTGATGCGTATTGGACGGCACCATATTAACTCACCCCCATTAAGTACACGACTGTAAATACAAAGATCCATACCACATCGAGAAAATGCCAGAACAAGCTGATCACATTGACCTTCCGTTTGGTCACGGGGGTAATTCCCCGCTTGGCGATCTGAAGGATCAGGGCGATCATCCAGACCAGTCCGAACAATACGTGCAATCCATGCGTGCCCACCAACGTGAAGAAGGCGGATAAAAATGCGCTGGTTCCTATCGTCGCGCCTTCATGTACCAGATGATTGAATTCAGCAATCTCCATCCCGATAAATATGGCACCCAGCCCGGCTGTAATCGCCAGCCAGGATATGAGGCCTTTAACGTTATGCTTGTGCATCGACAGCAGCGCAAGGCCGCAAGTATAACTGCTCGCAAGCAATATGAACGTACTGGCTATAATTCCGCCCATCTGAAACAGGTCTGCAGGTCCCGGACCTCCGTCCGTGTTGCGTTGCAGAACAATGTAGGTGGCAAACAACGTGCCGAATATAATAACGTCGGTCATGAGATAAATCCAGAAGCCGAACGTTCGTACTTCCTCCATATCCGGATGACCCTGATGTTCTTCCTGCAAGTGTGCTTGAGTTATGGGTTCTGATATTTGGGACTCAGCCATTAGATATTCACCTTCCTTATGGCAGCTTCAGTTCGCTCGATTTCGTCAACCGGAATATAATAATCCGTGTCATAATTAAAGGAATGATATAGTAAACAGCCTACCACGCCTGCCAATCCGGTATAGATAAATCCGGTCCAATCGAATATGAAGCCAAACCCTGCTATAAACCAGAAAGCCGACATGACAATCGGAACACCGGAATTTCTAGGCATATGAATCGGTTCCAGGTGCTGCTTCTTGGTCCGATGTTCTTCTGACGCTTGTTTCTGCTCCCACCATTCGTCTTGACGGGAGACGTTCGGCAATACGGCAAAGTTGTAGACCGGTGCCGGCGAAGGAATGGACCACTCGAGCGTACGGCCATTCCACGGATCCCCCGTGACATCCCGGTTCTTTGCCTGGTGCTTAAACCCATCCACGATCTGCCAAACCTGAAACAGAAAGGCAATCGCCATGAGCACAGCACCGATCGTGGACACCAGATTCAGCTCCCACCAATCTTTGTCCCAGCTATACGAAACGACCCGGCGGGTCATTCCCATCAGACCGAGCACATATTGCGGCATGAAGCAGCAATAGAAACCGATGTTCCAGAACCAGAATGCCCACTTCCCGATGCGTTCGTTCAGCTTGAAGCCAAACATTTTCGGCCACCAATAGTACAGCCCGGCAAAGTAACCGAATACGACGCCCCCTATGATCACCTGATGGAAATGCGCGACCAGGAAGTAACTGTTATGGAACTGAAAATCCGCCGGAGCGACGGATAACAGAACCCCCGTCAACCCCCCTATGATAAAACATGGAATGAATCCAATCGTCCATAACATCGGCGTTTCGAATGTAATTTTTCCACGGAACATGGTGAACAGCCAGTTGAACACTTTCACGCCAGTTGGGATTGCGATCAGCATGGTTGTTAAAGCAAAGAAAGCATTGACGTCCGCCCCCGACCCCATCGTAAAGAAATGGTGGGCCCATACCAGAAAGGACAGGACGCTGATGATCATCATCGCCCACACCATGGACTTGTAGCCAAACAGCTTTTTCTTCGAGAACGTGGAGACGATCTCTGAAAATATGCCGAAAGCCGGCAGGACAATGATATACACCTCAGGATGTCCCCACATCCAGATCAGGTTGATATACATCATCGGGTTCCCCCCACCGTCAAGCGTGAAGAAATGCGCCCCGGCATAACGATCCAGGAAAAGCAGTGCCAGCGTTGCCGTCAAAATCGGAAACGAGAATATAATGGCGATGCAGCTGGATAGGACCGACCAGGAAAACATCGGCATTTTCATAAGTTTCATGCCCGGCGCCCGCATTTTCAGAATCGTCACCAGGAAATTAACCCCGGTCATCAAGCTGCCGAGCCCCGAGATTTGGATTCCCCATATATAAAAGTCCTGCCCTACACCCGGATTGTACATGGAGCCCGAATAGGGCGGATACGCCAGCCACCCGGCGTCGGGCGAGCCACCAATGACAAACGACAGGTTAAACAGCATCGCCCCTGAGAAGAACAGCCAGAAGCTGAGCGAATTCAGAAACGGATAGGCTACATCTCTAGCTCCGAGCTGCAGCGGCACCATGATGTTAAACAAACCGAACATGAACGGCATGGCCATGAACAGAATCATGATGACCCCATGCGTGGTGAAGATCTGGTTATAATGATCCGGCGGCAAAAAATCAAGCTCCGGCATAGCCAGCTGCGCCCTCATGAGAAGCGCGTCTACTCCGCCCCGAAACAGCATCAGGAACGCGGACAAAATGTACATAATGCCGATTTTTTTATGATCGACAGTGGTCAGCCAATCCCGCCATAACCACTTCCACTTTTTGAAGTACGTCAAGCCGCTTACAATGGCAATCAACGTTAGAACGATGGTGACATCCGCGCCATAAATTAACGGATCGCCCGTCACGAAAAATCCGGAAGCAAATTCTTTTATCTTTTCCCACATTAGAAGCTCTCTCCTTACCTAGTCACCTGGTCCTTGAAATTGAAGTTTTGCGTGTTTTTCCATGACAAACCATGGTTGTGGGAAGCGGCATATTTTGTCACCGTCATCTCGAACAACCCTTCCGGAAAAGCGGAATACGTATGAACCTCGGATGCGGACGGCTCCCTCAGCTGTTTATATCCCTCCAATGTCAGCTTGGGCGACTCTGCCTTCACTTCCTCCACCCATGCGTCAAACTCCTCCTTGGACGTCGCTTCCACGTCAAAATACATTTTTGCAAAATCCGTACCCGTAAAGTTCGCGCCGGACCCCCAATAATCCCCAGCCTCATCGGCTTGCAAATACAGTGTCATCGCCATCCCCGACATAGCGTACATCTGGCCGCCAAGCTGCGGAATCCAGAACGAGTTCATTGGCGAATCGGCCGTAATTTCGAAGCGGACAGGCACATCCTCCGGAATCTTCAATTCATTGACCGAGGCTATGCCCTGTTCGGGATACTGAAACAGCCATTTCCAGTTCAAGGAGGTTACCTGTACGGTCAGCGCTTTCTCACTGGAGGCAATGGGCTTCGACGGTTCCAGTGCATACGTTGCTTTGACCGTGATAATTGCCAGCGTCAATATGATCAAGATGGGAATTCCCCACCAAATCAGTTCCAGCTTCGTGCTATGCTCCCACTCCGGGGTATACGCTGCTTTTCTTCCTTTTTTGTCCCGATACCGCCACACGATGATAGCTGTCAGTATCAACACCGGAACGATGACAATGCTGCACAGCAAGGTCGAGATGATCATTAAATCACGCTGCTGCTCGGCAATGGGTCCTTTCGGATTCAAAATAATGATGTTCTCGCTGCATCCGGTCATGGCCAGCAGCATGATGGTCAGCAGAACCGCTAACCCCATGATTCGAAGTGTTTTGGGTCGTTTCATTACATTCAGCTCCAATCTGCTCACTTGTCCTGACTTACTTTAGTTGACAAGGCAGTTGGTGTCACCAGCCGTTCGTTCACTAAATATGCAGGCCAAGTTCAAGATTCTGTAACAAATTTCACATACAAATTCAGAATTTTCGTCTTTAGGTCTCATCTTCTCTTCCATGTACGAATCCCAAAAACCGCGAGCATGCTGAAGAGCAAGGTCGCTAACACATTGTGAACAAGACTTGCAAAAATAAAAATATGATGATTGTTCATGGCAAGCGTCAGCCACGCCCCGCTTAAAATTTGTGCTAGCACTACGAGATTAAGACCGATTACCAGCGTTGTCAGACCTGTTGAACGCACCCTTGTCTCATAATTTTTTACAGCTAAGAGCAGAAGAATCAGCAATATGAGTAAAACCGCAGCGGCGACCCGATGAAGAAAGACAATGCCAGAAGCCCCGCCCAGATACGGTATGACCTGGCCATTGCATAGCGGCCAGCCCATACAGCCAGCCTCCGACTCCGTATGCCGGATATAGGCACCGAGGTATACCACTCCGCAGCTATACAGCCAGATTCCCCAGCCCAAGAAGCGGATAGATCGCGGAACCGTAACGTTAGTACGATAATCCTGTGCTCCATGGAGTCCACGCATCCATACCACGAGCAGCATACTGCTGGCCACCGCAAACAAGGAGATTCCAAAATGAAGCGCCATGACCGCCGGCTGCTGCGGCCACATGACAGCCGCGGCCCCCATTAGAGCTTGAATCACGGTGAACAATAAGGTACCGCCAGCATAATAACTCGCCTCCCTATGGCCCCGGTAATGTTTCCGGATCACGATATAAGTGGCAAGCACCAGAATTCCGACCACGCCGGTTATCATCCGGTGCGAATATTCAATCATGGATTCCAGTGTATAAGCCGGGATGAATTTCCCGTTGCAAAGCGGCCAATCATCGCCACACCCAAGGCCGGAACCGGTCTTAGTTACAAGCGCCCCAGCCAGCAATACTAAGAACATACCGATAAATGAGGACCATACCAGCAAACGGTGCTTTAAGGATACTACGAACAATATCATCCACCTCTTGTGTCTGAATTTAATGTTGGAACAGGTTCAAGGTTCAAGACCTATCCCATTGCACAGGATAAAGAATTACACATGATCCGTGACCCTCCATTAGAGCTCAGTTTCCGACCATCCGCTTCACGTTGTTGACAAAAAAAGAACGCCCCGGTTAAGGGCGTTCTTGGTATATTGGGATGCAGGTTTTCGATATCTTCTTAAAGATTCTTTTATGGTTCGGACCCCGGCATAATGTTATCGTATTATTCGCCGGTTTCAGCGAATCGTTGAATGCGCTCGCCGATTTGATCACGAACGCGCTTCAAATAGAATGAATTGTTGCCCTCTTTCGGCCAAATGAGCTGCTGCTGCCAAGCCAATGGGTCCACCACCGATAATCGTGACTGGATGGGTGCCGTTATACCGATCATACTCTTCCTTCACTTTATCCTCAGCAATTGTCGGCACTTGGGGTGTACAGCAGGAAGTTGAAGCCACTTTAAATTCAATGTTTTTCATACATAAGCCCTCTAATAGAAACATTTATAATCATCAACTTTTCTTGATGCATTAGTTAAAAAATTATGTTTTTGAATTCGGATAAAAAACGCAGCACAGCTTCTCGGATAACAGTCCCTTAACCTCTTCATCGTTAAGCTCATAATAGTTCCATTTTCCGATTCGTTCCATCAATATAATATTTGCATCCAGCAACATTTTTAGATGATAAGACAGTTTCGATTGAGGAAGATCCAGCAAGGCGGTGAGGTCACATACACACACTTTCCCTCGCTGGTTCAATTCATAGATGATTCTTAAGCGATTCTTATCGGATAACGCTTTAAATTTCTGTTCATACAGGCTTAATACGTCATCTTGTATAATAGAGACCCTCATGTTGTCACCACAACTTTCCATCAAATTATTTTGATGTGTTGATTGTAGCAAGCCATCATTGACACGTCAAGCATCAATGATGCGGCCCATTGGTCGGCTGGGCTTCCTTCAACCCTTATTCACATGATGACCCCTGAATGAATTCAGGAGTCATCTTATCGGCAGCTTCATCCAACAGGGATCTTTGCCATACCAATGCCTTATACTATTACGCCGATATCTCTGCCGCAATCGTCCGGTTACGGCCTTCGGCCTTCGCCTGGTATAACGCCATATCCGCTGCCAGGAATACACCTTCGCGGCTTTTGCCATGTTCAGGATATAAGGATATGCCGATCGATACGGTAAGTGTTAGGGAGTACGGGGTTTTGGACATCAGAATCGCGTTGCGTATCCGCTCAGCCATTTGGTAGGCTTCATCCATACGATGCTTGCGAAGAAGAATGACAAACTCCTCCCCGCCAAAACGGGAGCAGACTGCACCCTCAGGAACACAATCGCTCATGACCACTGCTACCAGTTTCAGGACTTGGTCGCCGGTTTGGTGGCCATATGTATCGTTAACGTTCTTAAAATGGTCGATGTCCAGCATTAAAACAGCATACGGATCCCCAAGCATATCCCACGAGTCAAGGCAGCGTTCCAGTTCTCTGCGATTGGTCAGCCCTGTCAATGGATCCGTGCTGGCTTCCTGCTGTAACGAATAGGCCTGTTTGGCAAGCGTTTCGGCAGCCGCCCCCATAATCTGGTTCAATTGATCAGCTTCCCGATTCCAATGCGGCTGGAATTCCTCGGGAGACACCGTTTGGCCAGCTGCTACCGCTTTTGTTAATTTATACAGCTGGGTAAATGGAGCGGCAATTCTTGCAGCCATATATGCGGCAATGACGAGCATGATCACGATCGGAAAAAGCATACTTCTCAGCTGGTCCTGCAAGTTGCGATTGACATCGGCCAGAATGGAACTAACCGATGTCTGCATGACAATCCCCCAGCCATTCATCGAGACACTGGCGTACCCTGTTAAGTAATCTTCACCTTGCGTATTCATGACACGTTTCATACCGCTCTCGCCGCTCATAAGCCGCTGCACCACGACATTAGAGCTTACGTCCTCCCCTACCCGGCTTTTATCCAGATGATAGAGCAGCTTCCCGCCGGAATCAACGATATACGAGTATGAGTCTTCGATATTCCCCGCGCCGCTTCCGAAAATCCGATGCAATATATTGTTTTCTTCCAGGTAGATCGTGCCGGCAATCATCCCGTGATACTTGCCGGAGCTGTCAAAAATCGGCTCACTCGCAAGAACAATCCAGCGGCCGGTAGGGCTTCTATACGGTGCCGATATGTAGGACTTTCTCTCCTTTAGCGCCTCCGTGGTCCCCACTGTTTTTAATCGGGCCGGATTCAAATTGTTTCCCACAGGAGAAACCACGCGAATGGTACCCGTTTGATCGGCCCAAAATACGGAGTTGAAGTAAGGGCTGCTCTGAAGCATAAGATCAAAAATGACCTGCAACTCCCTCTCATCGGATGTCGCACTAGCCTCAATTGCCGGGTTGTTGGCAGAGGCGCGAAGACTTTGGCGCATCCCTGAGAAAAGCGCTTCAATGGTAACCGCCATTTTTTGTGCGGAGGATAAATTAAGCGACATGGTATTGTTGTATAGGGATCGTTTCTCATTTTTATACTGAATGTAGATCATAATGGACATCGTCATGAGAATGGATAAGGAAACCAGCGCAGGCATGAGCATGGCTAGACTTATTTTGATGCGTTGTTTAGGTATGTTTATGACCGCTGCACCCCTACTCTTGATGAAAAATACTGCCGGATTAGTATATGATCTTTACATATTACTTCACAAACGATTTTGCGTCCATATATGGAATAAGCATCTTGTGTGGAAGTCCCCGATTTATCTTCGGTTATCACACACGGTATTTATCGCTTTATAACAAACATATGTTCGTTATATAATATAGAGGTGTAGCATCTATTCATACTCTTGTTTGACAAAGGACGTGATCTCACTTTGAACGACCATATCCATGCTGAAGCAGACATGCAGCCCCTGGGACAAAAGACCACAAGCTCGTCCCAGCTTCTGGAATCGCTGTTATGGAACAGGCATGATCTTCCCTCTCTGGAACATGGCCGGCTCTATCGGCATCATGACGGATTTACGCTCACCGGAACGGTCGTAGCCAGCCTGGAAGGTCGGCAGCTCCACTGCTCCTATGAGGTTGAAACCACCAGCAGCTGGCAGACCCGGAGGGTAAAGATTAAGCTCACAAGCGGCACGGAGGAACGGTCCCTTCACCTGGAGCGGGATGACGACGGCTGCTGGTGGAGCGGCGATACCGAGCTCACGGCATTTGCCGGAATGAACGACATTGATCTCGGGATTACCCCATCCACCAACACGCTGCCGATCCGGCGCTTGAAGCTGGAGCCTGGGGAGAGTGCGTCCATGACGGCAGTCTGGATTCAGTTCCCGAGCCTAACCATCGCCCCGCTTCCCCAACAATACACGCGTACGGGCGAGTACACCTACCGTTATGAGAGTAACCATGGGGCCTATCAAGCGGATCTGGAGGTTGACGAGCACGGCCTCGTCACGAGGTACGCGGACGTATGGAGCCGAACTCGCTAAGCTCTGTGCATCTGCACGGCCATAAGAAGGCATGTCCCTTTTAACCGGACGAGAATTAACAACCAGGAGCCGTTGCAGCATTTTCTCGATCCGTCACAAACAATGTTCAAGCTCATACGAGGGTTTATCGGCATGCCAAAAATCCCCTGCCGGGTCTGCTTAGACCTTGGCAGGGGATTGTCATGCTTCTAATGCTCCTGAATCAATGCGGGACAAAGACAAGCTGCAGTACGAACAGCACAGCAAAAATATACATCAGCGGGTGAACCGCCTTCCACTTGCCCTTCACGATTTTCATCAGCGGATATGAGATAAAACCGAGCGCGATCCCAGTCGCGATGCTGGACGTAAGCGGCATGGTCAAGATCACGAGAAACGCGGGGAACGCTTCATCAAAATCATTCCACCGGATGTGCTGAACGTTGCTTAGCATCAGGCAACCCACTACGATGAGCGAAGGTGCGGTGATGGCGGATAATCCGGAAACCGCGCCGATCAGCGGGCTGAAGAAGGCAGCAACCACAAACAATGCAGCAACGACGACCGCCGTTAATCCTGTCCGACCGCCTGCGCCAACACCGGCTGCAGATTCAACATAAGCGGTGGTCGGGCTTGTACCGACCATAGATCCGGCCACAGTTGCCACCGAATCGGAGAACATGGCACGATCCGCACGAGGCAGCTTGTTATCCTTCATAAGCCCCGCCTGTTCTGCCACACCAACTACCGTACCTGTGGTATCAAACAGTGTCACCAGGAGGAACGAAAACACAACGGCATAGAGTCCATGACTGATCACATCCGAGGCAGCGGTAATCGGGTTCCATACCAGAATGCCTTCCGGCAGCGTTGGAAGCGACATAATCCCGTTCGTAAAAGACAGCATATCGGCAAAATAAGCGATAATCCCGGTAATAATCATTCCGATAAACAAGGCACCCTTCACATCGCGCGACAGCAGCACAAGCGTAACCGCAAGTCCTACCAAGGCGAGCACAACTGATGGCTGGTGCAGATCACCGAGCGCTACCAGATTGTCCGGATGCGCTGTAATGATGCCGCTCATCCGCAATCCGATAAAAGCAATAAACAAGCCGATTCCGACCGTGATCGCATGCTTCAAATTGGCCGGGATCATCTCAATCAGCCTGCGCCGCAGGGAAGTCATCGATAATACCAGAAACAGAATACCGGCTATAAAAACGGCTGAGAAAGCTTCAATATACCCAAGTCCGGCATGTCCCTGAACGACGGAATAGGTGAAGTAGGCATTCAAGCCCATCCCCGGTGCTACAGCGATCGGATAACGGGCTACGAGCCCCATCAGCAGTGTACCAATCACAGCGGCAATAATAGTAGCCGTGAAGCTCTGCTCAAAAGGCACACCCGCTTGCGATAGAATCAGCGGATTCACAACAGTCACATACGCCATCGTGAAAAACGTCGTGGCCCCGGCAACAACTTCTGTCTTAACCGAGGTCCCGTTAGCTTTTAAATCAAACACAAAAAATCCTCCATTCATGATGCTTGGCCTGGCTATACGCTAGGCCCTTTTGGTTAGTTACGTTATATTTGATATACTCAAACACAAATGTACTAGCAATTTATTTCTGAACTCGATAAAAGTCTTAATTAGACGCTATATTCAAATCTTAGCGACAGCAAATGACAGGAGGCTTGAAACGATGTGCGGACGCTTTACACTCACGGTCACTTGGGAAGAACTGATGACCAGGTATCTCATCGATCCCGAATCGGTCTCTCCCTTTCATATTCCCCGGTACAACATCGCGCCTACGCAGATGGTCACGGCTATTATCAACGACGGCAGCACCAATCGGATCGGTCAGCTGCAATGGGGGCTTGTCCCATCCTGGGCCAAGGATGCCTCGGCCGGAGCCAAAATGATCAATGCGCGTAGTGAAACGCTGGAAGCCAAGCCTGCCTATAGGATGCCCTTTTATCGGAAAAGATGCCTAATTCCTGCAGACGGTTTTTACGAATGGCAAAAAAACGGCAATGGCAAGCAGCCCTTTCGCATCAGCTTGAAGAACGGCGAAATATTCAGCATGGCAGGTCTGTATGATACCTGGATTACCCCAAGCGGAGATAAGCTTAGCACCTGCACCGTCATTACAACCGAACCCAATCAACTCATGGCGCCGATCCATAACCGGATGCCGGTCATTCTGAGACCCGAAGACGAAGCGTTATGGCTTGAACGGCAGACGTCTTCCCATACCCATGAAGGTAGCCCCTCCCTCCTGCAATCCCTCAAAGAGCTTCTAAGGCCTTACCCCGAGGAGGACATGCAAGCCATTGCGGTTAGCACAACCGTAAATTCCGTTAAAAATGACACGGAAGATTGCATCCGTTCTATTACAGGCAGCTAAATCCGTTGACCACAAACTAAGGGATTCCTTTTACGGGAGTCCGCCAGGAATGTTGCATCCTTTGCATACGCGAAATCAAAAGCCCCTGCTCATAAGGAGAAAACACTCCCGAGAGGGGCTTCTTCTATGCAAAGTAATTCCTTGATGTCATCCAATTGTTATCGAAACATCCCCCACAGCTTGATCAAATGGAAGGTGTTGTTCGGATCGATGCGCTGTGCAAGCACAAACTGAACCATTTGCTGCTCCTGCGTGGAGCTCAGCTTTTCATTCAAGATGCCGCTGGCCGTCCGGATCATTTGATGCACTTTTGCGCTATTTTGAAGATCTGCCTTGGTTAAACCCTGAGTCAGCCCTTTGATTCTTTCCTTGACTGCCGGGTTTTTCATTTTTTGCTTGATTCGTTCTACCAGCTGCGGACTAATCCCGTACTGCTGATAACTCAATGTTGAAGCACCTCCAGTCATAAATGCTGCTACCTTTTTTGAGTATATGACGAAGGTCTGTCCATTGTGCTAACAGATTCATGTTATTAGTCCATGATATCGCCCTGGAAGATCTTCTCCTGCTGAAGAAAGTCGCGCAATGGCTCATATTCAGGAGACGTCCAGAAGGAACTGTCGCTGACAAGGGACGCTGCATCGCCCCTAGCCTCTTCCACTACTTTGAAGTCGGCGACCATATCGGCCAGCCGGAACTCCGGCAGTCCGCTCTGCTTCGTACCGAAAAAGTCGCCCGGGCCCCGAAGCTCCAAATCCCTCCGGGATACCTCGAAGCCGTCCTCGGTTTCGGTCATCACCTGCATCCGTTCCTGGCCCACTTCCGATTTCGGATCGGCCACAAGAACACAGTAGGATGCATGCTGCCCACGGCCTACGCGGCCCCGAAGCTGGTGCAGCTGGGACAGACCGAAGCGATCGGCGTCCATAATGATCATCAACGTGGCATTCGGCACATCGACGCCAACCTCAACGACCGTCGTGGAAATCAGCAGCTGGACCTCATTGCTGTAGAATTGGCGCATAACCTCATCCTTCTCGGCAGGCGTCATACGGCCGTGCAGCAGACCCACAGCATACGTAGGAAAGGCCTGCTGCATCTGAACATGCAGATCAATCGCATTCTGAACGTCCAGCTTGTCCGATTCTTCAATCAGAGGAGCAATCAGATATGCCTGACGTCCTTGATTTACTTCCCGGGAAATAAATCCGAGCACACGGTCCATGAGTTCATGTTTGACCCAATAGGTCGTAATGGGAATACGGCCTTTCGGACGCTCCGACAGCGTGGATACATCCATATCCCCGAAGGCGGTAATGGCCAGCGTCCGTGGAATCGGCGTCGCCGTCATCGTTAGCACATCCGGGTTGTAGCCTTTACGGCGGAGTACGCTTCGCTGATTCACGCCAAAACGGTGCTGTTCATCCGTCACGACGAGTCCCAGCTCCCGGAAGTATACATCATCCTGAATGAGAGCATGGGTGCCCACGACAACGTCCGTCAACCCCATCTGTAAGGAAGCCAGCAGGTCTTTGCGCTTCTTACCCGTGACACTGCCTGTCAACAGGCCAACGGTAATGCCAAAGGGCTCAAACAGCTTCTGCAGCGAACGCATATGCTGTTCGGCGAGAATCTCTGTCGGCACCATCAAGGCCCCTTGAAAGCCTGAGCGCACTGTTGTAAACAGAGCGACGGCGGCAACAATCGTTTTTCCCGAGCCGACATCCCCTTGAAGCAAACGGTTCATGCAGTAAGGGGAGCGCATATCATGCAAAATCTCCAGCTCCACCTTCTTCTGCGCATCCGTGAGCTCAAAAGGGAAGCTGCGCACGAACTCCCGGATCGTTGCATTGTCAGCCGTATGTACAACACCGTCCATTCGACTCCGGTTCAGCGCCCGGAACGCCTGCATTTTCAACTGGAACAAGAAGAGCTCCTCATACACCATCCGGCGCCGCCCTTCCTGACCTTCCCGGGAGTCGACAGGCTGATGGATCGTCATGATTGCCGCTTTACGGGGCATCAGATCATATTTCCTGAGCAGGGATTGCGGCAAAATCTCGGGGATCATCTCCCCGTATTGCTCCAATGCCTGCCCCATTGTTTTTCGGATCCACGATTGCGTGATCTTACCGCCGATGGAATACACCGGCTGCAGCGTCCCGCTGCGGAAGGCTCCCTTATCCGGGAATTCGGATTCGGACACCGTAAGCTGCATTCTGCGCTGATCCCACTTGCCTGTCAGCACAATCTCCCGGCCAGCCGTAAGCTGGTCCTTCAGAAAATGCCGGTTAAACCAGGTCGCAGTGAACATCCAGTTTTCGGCCAGCATTTTGCAGGTGAGACGGGATTTACGCCCATAGCGCTGCAGTACCGGTACGCTGGCTATCTTGGCTTGAATGGTGATTTTGTCCCCGTCCTTGACTTCACTTAGGGAACGGAGCCGGTAATCCTCATACCGGAAGGGGTAATACTCCAAAAGATCCTTGACCGTAGAGACGCCAAAGGCGTGAAGCTCCCCCTCTTTCAGGGCGCTCACGCCGTTGATCTGTCTGACGGATATTTGATCGAGTTTGAGACTCATATCATCTACCTCACTTAAGCAGGCCATATATATGCTGCAATGGTTCCCGGTCCAACGTGCGTACCGACAACCGGACCGATCTCGGAAAATACCGTTTCCTCAATCGTAAACACAGCGGACAGCTGCTGCAGAAAATCCTCAACCTGAGCAGGGTCAGCTGTATGACCCACAGCCACTTTAATATTTTTCACACCGGATAGATCCTGTTGAAACAGTTCAATGATTTTCGCTGTCGCTTTCTTGCGACCGCGGACCTTGTCTACCGGAAATATGATTCCTTCGCCATCAATGGACAAGATCGGCTTAATGTTAAGCAGCGTGCCCAGCACAGCCGAAGCCTTACCGATCCGTCCGCCCTTCTGCAAATATTCCAGCGTGTCTACCAGGAAGTAGAGACGGCGCTTGGAACGGAGCTCTTCGAGTGACGAAATAATATCAGAAACAGAGGCTCCTTCTTGTGCGAGCTTCGCTGCATGGACCACGAATAATCCGAAACCATAGGAGGCCGATTTGGAATCCCACACGGTAATATCCGCTTCTCCTTCGATGATAGAGGTGGCAAGCAATGCGGACTGATACGTCCCGCTCATGCCGGATGAGATGTGAATCGACACAATGGAGCAGCCTGGGTGCTGTTCCAAGATGGACTCATACGCAGCTGCAAAATCTGCGGGTGAAGGCTGAGAGGTCGTCGGAAGCTGTGGCGACTCAACCAGCTTTTTGTAGAACTCTCTCGGCGTGATTTCGACTCCGTCCAAATACGAAGCTTCCCCGAACATGAGTTTCAGCGGCACAATATGAATGTTGTGTTGCTTCGCCAGGTCTGCCGGAATATCCGCTGTGCTGTCTGTCACAATAACGGTCTTATTCACCGGAACCCCTCCTATAAATGTACCTTGCATAATATCAAAGCGTTCTATATCAAGACTCCACGGAGAACAGATAAGAATAGATCGGCTGTCCGCCGTAGTGTACCTCAACCTCTGCGTTAGGGTACTGCTCACCAAGCCACTCGGTGAGTGTGTTGGTCGATTCCTCGGTTGCGTCCGCGCCGGTAAGCAGAGTCACGATTTCATCCCCGGATTCCAGCATTTTACTCAGCAAATCCCGGGAGGTCGTAATCAGATCCGCATTTGCTGCAACGATGTTGGAATTGCGAATACCGATGAACTGGCCAGCCTTGATCTCGAGATCATCGATCGTTGTGTCCCGAACGGCATAGGTTACCTGCCCCGATTGCACACGAGTGATCGCATTCAGCATATTGTCGGTATTCGTATCCGCATTCTCGTCTTCCTCGAAAGCAAATGCTGCCGCGATCCCCTGCGGAATCGTCTTGCTCGGAATAACCGTTACGCTGCGCTCGCCTTCGAGAAGCTCTCTCGCCTGCTGGGCAGCCAGCACGATGTTGGAGTTATTCGGCAGGATGTAAATCTGCTGTGCCGAGATCGAAGTAATCGCATTAACAAAATCCTCGGTGCTCGGGTTCATTGTCTGTCCTCCGGAGAGAACGACGTCAACGCCCAGGCTTTTGAATATATCGGAGATGCCTTCCCCTGACGATACCGCAATGAAACCGTACGGTGCGATCTCGTCTGCCGGAGGAACAGCCGGAGCTTCCGGTGTAACGGTCTCTGCCGGAATATCCGCAAATAACTCGGGCATCGGTGCGATATCCATTCCCGTTGTCAGCAAATCACGGTGCTGCTCGCGCATATTCAATATATGAATCTGAGTGATCTCTCCATACATTAGCGCCAAATTCATCACCTCGCCCGGAGCCTTGGAATGCACATGAACTTTGATGGTCTCGTCATCGGCGATGACAATGATGGAATCACCATTCACTGCAAGCGCTTTCCGGAACTTATCTTCATCAAAGTCTGCGTTCGTTCCTTCTCCGAGCTGCCGATTAATAAAGAATTCCATGTCATATAAAAATTCAATATCCTCTGTGGACAGTCTGGACTGGGCAGAAGCCGGAGCTTGAACCGCCGAGAAGTCAGGGACTGCTTGAAAGGCCGGTGCCGTGTTGCTCTGTTCAGCTTGTCCTCCGGCAATAGCAAACGATCCGGGCGGAGCGTCTTTTCTCAGCACCTGCAAGAAACCTTCATAAATGTAAACCAGGCCCTGGCCACCCGAGTCCACGACGCCAACCTGCTTCAGAACAGGGAGCATATCCGGCGTCTGGGACAGTGTTTCTTTGGCTTTGGCCAACACCTGCTCCATCAATTCCACGATATCGTTGTTGCGGCGGGAGAAATAGACCGCATGCTTGGCCGCTTCTTTAGCTACGGTAAGGATGGTACCTTCAACAGGCTTCACGACAGCTTTATACGCAGCTTCTACGCCTGTCTGCAGTGCTGCGGCGAATTGATGAGAATTTAGTTCTGTATAAGGTGCAGCATATCGGCTGAAACCACGGAACAGCTGGGACAGAATAACCCCCGAGTTCCCTCTGGCTCCCATCAGAAGCCCCTTGGACAGCACACCGGCACTATGCCCGACGGACTCCGAGTACTTACTCTTCAGTTCTGCCACACCTGCAGTCATCGTCAAATTCATGTTGGTCCCCGTGTCGCCGTCCGGCACCGGGAATACATTCAGGGAATTGACGTGTTCTGCATGCTGCTGCAGCTGCTCCGCTCCGGCTAGGACCATCGCGGTAAATTCTGTTCCATTCAAAGAACGCTTACTCAATGAGAATTCCCCTTCCTGGCTTGATACCCATAACACTTCTTGTTGTAAATTTCATATCTATTTCATAGCTTATAGCTGACGAAATGCCCAAGCAGTAAATAAAAGACTTACCATGATTAATGGATCATAAATCTATGATGGGCTATCCTCTCGTCCTCTACGCTTTCCGGCGGTTCCCAAGCCTTCTGAGAGCCATGCCGACAAGCCCACGAACTATTTCTTCGGAAATATTATGGACTAATCAACATTGTACTATAATGGCAAAGAGAAATAAATGTTTTTAAGACAGTTGACGGAGCAATTTTTACTGTGATATTATATTTAAGTATTGTTTCATGCAGGGTTAGGAACAAGGAGGTGTAATAAATGGCTCGCAAATGTTATGTAACTGGCAAGAAACCAAGCAGTGGTAACCATGTTTCTCACGCTAACAATCACAACAAGCGTTCTTGGGGTGTCAACGTTCAAAAGGTTCGCATTTTGGTGGATGGCAAGCCAAAACGTGTATACGTCAGCACTCGCGCTTTGAAATCCGGTAAAGTGACTCGCGTATAATCATCTTGTGTTATATGAAGAAAAACTTCTTAATCTCCAGGCACCATTTGTGGGCGATCCGGGACAAGGAAGTTTTTCTTGCGTTTAGATACATATTCTCCTTCTAAACAAAAAGCACCCTAAGCAGATAGCAGGTGCTTTTTTTATTTAGATATAAGAAAAATGAAAGAGCAAAACTTCCGCTTTCTTATATCGCAAGAAAAACTTCCGGTCGAACGCAGTCTGTCCTCGATAAGTACGTCGCTAGACACTCTTCTTTTGATATAAGAAAGCGAAGGAGAACTCCCGCACATTATGGCTTTCTTATACCGCAAGAAAAACCTCCGCACACAGATGCGGTATGTCCTCCATGCGCGCTCTATCGGAGTGTTCTTGCCTCTTTCCCCAGAACCGGCTAGGCGGCGTCAGTCCCAGGCGGAGGTTTTGTTACGCCGGGACAAGCTGTCAGCTCTTGTGAAACGTATTTAAGATGGCCTTCACAAAACCTCCCAAAAACTTCGGCAGCTTGAACGTATAGAATTTCATGTCTCACCCTCCCCATCATTCTCATGCCTTCCTAGATTATGTTATGCACCAAGCCCACAGATGTGAACACAGACAAAAAAGGCTACATGAGAACCCAGCTCATGTAACCATATTTATGCGGGAACCCCGCGCCCTATGCATCCCGTTGCTCACGTTCTGGTCAAGATGATACACTGTCACGGATTACTGCAATGGCTGCCGCGCGATCCGGCTTGCCGAATACGGCGCTGCCCGCAACCAGGACATCCGCTCCCGCTTCCACCACAAGCGGCGCTGTCTCCGCTGTAATGCCGCCATCCACTTCAATATGGATATTCGGGTAGTCGGAGTTTGAAACCCATTCACGCAGCTGTGAGATCTTGTTTACAGTCCGCTCGATAAATGCCTGTCCGCCAAACCCCGGGTTCACGGTCATCACCAGCACCAAATCCAAGTCAGGCAGCACTTCCTGAAGGACATGGGCTGGCGTAGCCGGATTGATCGCGACGCCGGCCTTCACGCCAAACTCTTTGATCAGATGGATGACTCGATGAAGATGCTGGCAGGTCTCGGCATGAACGGTGATCAGATCGGCTCCAGCCTTGACAAAGTCCGCAATATACAGCTCAGGCTGTTCAATCATCAAGTGTACGTCAAGCAGCAGGCTCGTATGGGGTCTGATGGCTTGGACGATCGGCGGTCCCAGCGTAATATTAGGTACAAAGTGTCCGTCCATGACGTCCACATGAATCCAGTCGGCTCCGCCAGCCTCGGCTTCCTTAATTTCTTGTCCCAGCTTCGCAAAATCCGCTGACAATATGGATGGCGCAATTTTAATCATCATTCAGTACCTCCGCTTCTTGTCTTTCATCTCTGTATAAAACTCCACATAATGCTCATAACGGCTAGCCAGGATGATTCCATCCTCTTTGGCTTGGATCACCCGGCAGCCCGGCTCCTGCAGATGACTGCAACCTCTGAATTTACATTCCGCAGCATAAGGAGCAAATTCTCTGAAACAGGTCGATAACTCCTCGACACCCAGCTCTAGAAAATCCAGTTGGCTAAAGCCGGGTGTATCGGCTACATACCCTCCGTTATCAAGCTCAATCAGCTCCACATGGCGTGTCGTATGTCGACCGCGGCCAAGACGCAGGCTGATTTCACTCGTCTCCAGCGAGAGGCCTGGCATCAACGCATTCAGCAGGGACGATTTCCCGACACCGGATTGACCGGAGAAGACACTGATTCGACCGGCCAGGCGTTTCTTCACCTCTTCGGTCCCAATCCCTTGCAGAGAGCTGGTAATCAGCACTTCATAACCAATCTCTTTATACTTGCGCTTCACCTGCTCCAGTACATCGTCGGAGGCGTCTACAAGATCCTGCTTCGTCAGACAGATCAATGCCTCAAGGCTCTCATGCTCAATATGTACCAGAAACTTGTCCAGCAGATGCAGGCTCAGATTCGGTTCTTTGACCGAAAACAACAGTACCGCCAGGTCGACGTTCGCGACAGGCGGGCGAATTAATTGGGAAGACCGTGGAAGAATTTCGTCCACGGTCCCTTCCCCATTTTCAGTCAATGAATACATCACGTGATCTCCAACGAGCGGAGAGATACCTTTCTTTTTGAAAATGCCGCGGGCTCTGCATTGAACCGCTGGGTCCTCCCCGGATATAATGTTGCCATCCTGCATTGGTTTGACATAATAATATCCGCTTAGTGCCTTCACGATCAGTCCCTCTAGCATATAATAGGCCTCACCTTTCTTGTTGAAATTTAGTGTGCTCACAACTTGTTTCTAATCGTTATCCTTACCTTTACCAGGGCCTTTGCCTTTTTCATGGTTGCCGGAGTCCCAATGGTAAGCAGCATCATCTTCCTCATTCGAACCGTCCTCGCCAGTTCCTTCATCCGGATTGGTGTCCACCGGCACATCAGGCTCAACAGGCGGTTGTTCAAAGGTCGGCTGCGGCACGGTGCCATTCTTGACATCGCTGTAACTTACGCTGTACGTATCCACTTGGCGACCGTCACGGAAGATCATGACCGTTGCATGCTTGTCGGGAGCCAGCAGCAGCTTAACAGGTACCATTTCCGAGGTTGTAATGACCTTGTTCATAGCTTCCTGGTTTTCTCCCAGCGCATCGGTGAAAACGACCCGAATTTTGCTTTCTTGTCCCTCCATGCTTGGTGAGACCGGTACACTGTAATTGTACTCAAGCGCATCCGAAGGATAGCCTGAGCTGACGAATAATGTGATTTTGTCGCCTGGAGCAACTTGTTGGTTGGCCATATGCGGCCATTGCTCTATTACGATGCCCTTCTTTACTTCAAAGCTGGATTTTTCCTTGACTGCATCAACTTTAAGGTTAAGCGATTCAATCGTGTTTCGGGCTTGCTCTTCTGTCATGCCAACCAGGCTCGGCATATTGAACGTCTGCTTTCCCTTGCTGATCGTGACCCGGACCTCCACCTGTTCAGGATCAATTTCGGTGGTCGCGGAAGGACTCTGATCATAGATCTGACCGACAGGTACATTATCATTGTTTTCAGAGGACTGCTTAATAGCGTTATCCTTAATACCCATATTTTTCAGTATCTCAACTGCCTGATCAAACGTCTTACCCGAGAGATCCGGCATTTGCTTAAGAGGCTCCTTATCCCCAACCGACAATTGAACCGGTGCCCCCTGCCTGAGCATGGTCTCTGGTTCCTTATCCTGGGCAAACACAATGCCTTCATCGACATTTGGTTTATATTCACGAATGACTTCCTCATCCACCGTCAAACCTTGGGCCTCAAGCTCGCGGATCGCATCCTCTTCCGTCATGCCTACAACTTGGGGCACCTTAACCTCAGGTACCTCCAGCATATTGTTCACATACATGACGACACCGAACATGATGCCGAGGAACAGGAGCACCGAACCGATGATGATGGTCGGCTTGACCCATTTTTTCTTCGGTTTACCGGTCGGCTTTTCCTCAAACTCCTCGTCATCCGAGTCGTCGTCCGGGTCATGGTGATGCTGGCTGCTGCGCTGCATCGTTTTGAGCGCCGGCATGACCAGGGTTGAATCGGCATCGTCCTCGAACTCCATCTTCGGTTCGTTGAGTCGCATCGGCATCAAACACGTCTCGAGATCGTCCATCATTTCTTCCGCAGACTGGTAACGCTCCTCCGGGTTTTTGCGCATGGACTTCAGGATGATGTTCTCCACGCTTTGAGGAATGAGCGGGTTCACTTCTCTAGGCTCATCAAACTCCTCCTGGAGATGTTTCAGAGCTACACTAATCGGGCTCTCGCCCAAAAATGGAAGACGGGCCGTGAGCATTTGATATAACACAATACCAAGTGAGTATAAATCCGATTTCTCGCCAGTAACAACGCCCTTGGCGTGCTCCGGCGAAAAATAATGCACAGAGCCCACAACAGAGCCTGTTTGCGTAATAGTTGTCGACGTGACCGCCCTGGCAATGCCAAAGTCGGTTACTTTGACCCTCCCATTCCGGCCAATCAGAATATTATGCGGTTTAATGTCCCGGTGAATGATCTGGTTATGATGGGCGTGCCCCAGTGCATCGCAGATCTGGATAGCAATCCGTACAGCTTCTTCCACCTGGAGCGGTGCCCGTTCTTTTATAATTTCATTCAAATTCTGACCTTCGATATATTCCATGACGATGTAATGCACTTCTTCCTCTTGGCCCACATCATAGATGCTGACCACGTTGGAATGCGACAACGAAGCCGCTGATTGTGCCTCACGCCGGAAACGCCGAATAAATTCCTCGTCGTGCACAAACTGCTGGCGCAGCACTTTGATCGCTACATTCCGGTTCAGCAAAATATCCTGAGCCTTGTAGACCAGCGCCATGCCACCGCCACCGATGCGTTCTATAATTTTATAACGACCAGCCAATTCATGTCCGATCATGAATCCCACCCCTTTATACGTTGCCCGACAACTTCTTCTTGATGTTCAAACATTGCGACCGTGATGTTGTCCTCACCGCCAGCAAGAAGTGCCAGTTGAAGCAGGCGATCCGCTCTTTCTTCCAGAGGAAGGTCAAGTGAACCGGAAATCTGACCGATCAGCTCGCGGCTGACCCGGTTGCTGAGCCCGTCACTGCAGAGCAGCAGCACTTCGCCTTCTCCGATCGTAACCGGTGTTAGCTCAACCGTCACATCCACATCCGTTCCAAGTGCCCGGCTTAATACATTTTTCCGGGGATGGGTTTCCAGTTGATCTTCCGTAATCTGACCACTCTTAAAAAGCTCATTGACCAATGTGTGGTCATCTGTGAGTCGAATCACTTGTCCGGGAACGACTTTGTAAGCCCTGCTATCCCCGATATGTCCGATATAACCTTCGGAACCTCGCAGCAGCACCGCTACAATCGTCGTGCCCATATTGTGAAGCCGCTCATCAGCCGAGGCTTCACGATAGATAACGGCATTGGCATGCAATATGGCATCACCAAGCGCAGCCCGAATACTTTCCATGGACATGTCCTGTTCCAAAGAAGACAAATCCTCGGCTACGGTATCTACCGCAAGCCTGCTGGCGGTGTCACCCGCAAGGTGACCTCCCATACCGTCAGCAACCACACCCAAGGTATAGCCATGCTCCAGTGTGCTAACAAATACCGAATCTTCATTAACAGGACGAACGCGTCCCACATGGCTTACATGAACCGTCTTGATCAAATCTTCTCACCCCAACTCCATATGCTTGGCCCGCAGCTGACCGCAAGCGGCAGCGATATCATGGCCTTGTTCACGACGGATGGTCACATTGACCCCCTTGTCTGCTAACGCACGTTGAAATTTGAAAATATCGTTACGCGATGTGCGAACATATTTCCGTTCCGGCACATGGTTAACCGGAATCAGATTGACGAAGCAGTTCATATCCTTAATGACATCCGCAAGCTCTTCGGCATGCTCAACCTGATCGTTTACGCCGCCGATCAAGGCGTATTCAAACGTAATGCGCCGTCCGGTTTTTGCTTGATAATAACGAAGCGACTCAATCACGTCATCAAACGGGAACCGGCGGTTAACAGGCATTAACTTGGAGCGCAGCTTATCGTTCGGTGCATGGATGGAGATGGCCAGATTAATCTGAGTATCCTCTTCCGTGAATTTATAGATGTTAGGCACAATGCCACTCGTCGAAACGGTAATGTGGCGCTGGCCGATATTCAAGCCTTTTTCATGGATCATCGTGCGCAGAAACTTCATGGTCGCTTCATAGTTCTCAAACGGTTCGCCTGAGCCCATGATCACGATGCTGCCGACACGTTCTCCCGTTTTATCGAGAATCTTCTGCGCCTGAACCACCTGGGCAACAATCTCGCCGGAGGTCAGATTCCGCTTCAAGCCACCCAGTGTGGATGCACAGAACGTACATCCGATGCGGCAGCCTACCTGCGTTGTAACGCAGATGCTGTTGCCGTAATTGTGCCTCATGATGACGGTCTCGATCGCATGGTCATCATGCAGACCGAACAGAAACTTGACCGTTCCATCCTTTGACTCCAGCTTGGTGATTTCCGTCAGGGTAACAAAACTGAACTCCTGTTCCAGCTTCGTCCGAAGCTCCTTGGACAGATTCGTCATTTCAGCAAAGTCGTTCACCCGCTTTACGTACAGCCAGTCATAGATCTGGGTTCCGCGAAACGCCGGTTCCCCATTCTCTTGAGCCCATGCTTGAAGCTCTTCCAGTGAATAATCATATATAAAAGGTTTCATTCTCACCACACCTGTCTAATTTAGAGGAAGTCCAGTCAGCATTCTTCCGAACTCTCCCTATTACATTCATATGCATCTCTTTTTTCATTCTTCCTATTCTAACATAAATAAAAGAGACGGTAAAAGAGGAAAACCCGCCGGCATTGGCGGGATACGACTATAGTCATGGCGGCGGACACCCTAAGAGGGGCGTCTGCCGAGTCTTGCAATGTAAAAGCCGTCACTGTGATAGTGCTGCGGCAGAATTTGAATCCCGCCTCCACGCTGAAGCGATTTCTCTTCCAGCCGGCTTAAGGCTCCAAGACCGTCTTTCGGGATGTCAAACTCGGAATGGCCTTCCAGAAAAGCAGATACAACGCCTTCATTCTCCAGCGGCTCAATCGTACACGTGCTGTACACCAAGAGTCCTCCGGGACGAAGCAAGGTCGAGACCGACTCCAGCAGCCTTAGCTGAAGCGCCGCAATTTCATGTATGTCCTCCTGTGACTTGCCCCACTTCAGATCAGGCTTGCGACGGATTACGCCAAGGCCCGAGCATGGAGCATCCAGCAAAATTCGGTCAAAAGACGCAGGCTCGAAGCGGTCAACCAAATCCAGCGCGTCACCAGTCACGATCGAAATGCTGTCCAGTCCCAAACGGCTGGCCTGATCCGATATCAGCTTGCCTTTATGGGCATGGATGTCGTTGGCAACAATGCTGCCTTCATCCTTCATCAGCTCGCCCATGTGGGCACTTTTCCCGCCCGGGGCTGCGCAGCAATCCAGCACCCGCATTCCCGCCTCTGGCTTGACAGCCTCGGCGACCAGCATGGAGCTTTCATCCTGGATCGAGATCATCCCGTCCCGATACCAATCGGTCAAGGCCATATTGCCCGCTCCTTTTACGACAATCCCATAGGGGCTAAGCGACGAAGGGGTGGCATCGAAGTCGTGGCTGCTCATTAATGCCAGCATGTCCTCCCGGCTGATCATCGTGGTGTTCACCCTAACGCTGACAGCGGGCGGTTCATTGTTCGCGGCACAGATTGCCTCTGTCGTCTCGATCCCGTACTGGGATATCCAGCGCTCCACCAGCCACTGCGGATGGGAATGCAGCAGAGAAATGCGCTGGGCCGCCGGCATATTCTCAGGGATCGCCAAGCTTTCCTTCTGACGCAAAATATTCCGAAGCACCCCGTTCACCATACCGGAAATCCCTTGATGCCCGCGGCGCTTCGCCAGATTAACGGCTTCGCTGACAACCGCGTGATCCGGAATCCGATCCAGATATACGACCTGATACAGACTGATGCGAAGCAGTGCCCTTACCCACGGCTGCAGCTTCTGTACCCCTTTATTGACAAACTTGTCCAAAAAATAATCGAGCGTGTTCAGTCGCGAGATCGTGCCATAGATCAGCTCTGTAGCAAGTCCGGCGTCGCTCTTCGCAAGCGAGGACTTCTGCAAGGCGGTGTTGAGCAGAAGATTGCTGTACGCCCCCTCCTGCTCAACCTGTGTTAATACATTCATCGCCAGCTCTCTCGGGGAGTCCTGACGCCCCTTCGGGCTGCGGTTTCCGCTCACGTCAGCACCGTCCCGGCCGTCAGGCTCGTCCCGCGCACGAATTGCGCTGCATCCATTGCCTTCTTGCCGCTGGGCTGAACCGTAAGCAGCGTCAGCGCGCCGTCGCCTGTTTTCACAACGATCCCCTTCTCATGCAGCTCCAGCACGGTTCCGGGCTGTGCATCGCCAGATGGCTTCTGAGCGCTGTCCGGCTTAGCCGCTGCCCATACTTTGAACACTTCCCCGTTCCACAGCGTAAATCCACCGGAGAAAGGAACCAGACCGCGAATTTGATTATAAATTTCGCGGGAAGTGCGATTCCAGTCGATCTTCTCGTCATCCCGGGTCAGGTTCGGAGCATACGTTGCCTTCGTTTCATCCTGGGGCTCAGCCTCCACCTTGCCCTTCACGAGCCGCGGCAGCTCCCGCAGGAGCAGCTCCGCACCGGCTTGGCTCAGCTTCTCGAACATCGTTCCGGCCGTATCGTCATCTTCAATGGGAACCTCGGTCCGTGCGATCATGTCCCCCGTGTCGAGCCCCTCAGCCATATACATCAGGGTGATGCCTGTTACGGATTCTCCGTTGATGATGCTGCGCTGAATCGGAGCTCCTCCCCGATAAGCGGGGAGCAGCGAGCCGTGGACATTAAGACAGCCGAGTGACGGCATATCCAGCACTGATTTCGGCAGGATTTGGCCATAGGCGGCCGTGACGATCAAATCAGGCTTATATTGGGCCAGCTCGGCCACGGCTTCCGGATTCCGCAGCCGCTGAGGCTGCAGAACCGGGATGCCGTGACGAAGAGCGGCTTCCTTAACCGGTGTTGGGGTCAGCACTTTTTTACGCCCTTGCGGACGGTCAGGCTGCGTAACGACGGCAGCTAAGGAATAACCTTCGGCAATCAACATTTCCAGGCTGGGTACTGCAAAGGCCGGGGTGCCCATAAATACAATATTCATCGATTCTCCAGCTCTTTTCTCGGCTGTTCCGGAACATACTCATACACCCGATCAGCGATTTCCGTAAACAGCACCCCGTTCAGATGATCGATTTCATGCTGAAACGCTCTCGCAAGCAGCCCGGTACCCGTAATGATAAGCTCTTTGCCTTCACGATCAAGCCCCTTAACCGTCACTTTCTCCGCACGGCGCACATCCCCGTTCCATCCCGGAATGCTCAGGCAGCCCTCCGGTCCGAATTGCTCGCCTTCGCTCTCCACGATCTCCGGATTGATCATCTTGATCAAACCGTGCTCGTCACCGGCATCGATCACGATCAGACGCTTCAGAATGCCGACCTGCGGCGCAGCTAATCCAACGCCTTCCGCATCGTACATGGTATCGGCCATATCGTCCAGGAGCTTTTGAACGTTCGGCGTAATTTTGGTAACTTCCTTTGCCTTTTTATGAAGAACCTCATCCGGTTCTTTAACGATAATACGAATCGCCATGTCTATGACACCATCCTTGTGCTTTTCATCATTATATGCTGAATTACATTAACATTTGCGGATCTACGTCAATACTGATCTGGAGCTTGCTGTCCCGCGCCGAATCCTGAAGCTTCTCGGCAACCGAACGTACCAGCGAGACAGCATCCATCGTTCCCCGCCATTTTATCATACATTGAAATCTGTATCTATTTTTCAACCGCGGAATAGGGGAGGCTACCGGGCCCAATATATCGAGCGCGCTAGCGTCGAATCGGTCCAGACTCCCAAACCATCCCCGGCGGTCGGATTCGCTTTTGATGGTCGCGGCAAAATTCTCCGCCATTCTTACCAGCAGCGGCAGCTGTTCATGCGACAGCGTCACCAGGATCAGCCTGCAATACGGCGGATAATGGAGCGCTTTGCGGTGCTTCAGTTCGTCCTTGACAAAGGATAAATAATCATGGCTGCTTGCATGAATAATCGAATAATGCTCGGGTGTATAGGATTGGATAACCACTTCACCCGGCAGATGATGGCGTCCTGCTCTTCCGGCAACCTGCGTCAGCAGTTGAAACGTCTTCTCGGCCGCCCGGAAATCGGGCAGGTTCAGCGCCGAATCGGCTGTAATGACACCGACCAAGGTGACATCGGGGAAATCCAGGCCTTTGGCGACCATCTGGGTACCTAGCAGCACGTCCCCTTTTTTATCCCGAAACTGCTTCAGCAGCTTCTCATGGGAACCCTTCTCGGTCGTGGTATCCACGTCCATCCGAATGACGCGAATGCCGGGAAACAGCTTGGCCAATTCTTCCTCGACACGTTGCGTTCCCGTACCGAAATAGCGTATATGTTCACTTCCGCAATCCGGGCAAACCTCCGGCGCTTGTGCGGCATAACCGCAATAATGGCAGCGCAAATTATTCGATTTCTGATGATAGGTTAGCGATATGTCGCATTCCGGACAGCCTGCCACATATCCGCAGCTCCGGCACATGACAAACGTGGAGTAGCCCCGCCGATTCAGCAGCAGTACCGTCTGTTCCCCGCGTTCCAGCCTTGCCGAAATCGCGGCATGCAGGGAGCGGCTAAACATCGAGCGATTTCCTTCTCGCAGCTCCTCTCGCATATCCACGACCTGGACCTCAGGCAGCTTGTTGCCCAGCGCACGGCTCGGCATCTCCAGCAGATGAGGCGCAAAATCATCCTGAGCTTGCGATCTCGCCGCATGGTAACTCTCCAGCGAAGGCGTTGCCGAACCCAAAATGACGGCTGCACCGGTCAGTTGGGCACGGTGAATCGCAACATCCCTGGCATGGTACTTCGGCGTCTCTTCCTGCTTATAGGAACCTTCATGCTCTTCATCCATAATGATCAAGCCCAGACGGTCAAACGGCGCAAACACTGCCGATCGTGCGCCCACAACAACGGACGCCCGGCCTTCCCTTATTTTCCGCCATTCATCATATCGCTCCCCATCTGAAAGCCGGCTGTGCATGACAGCTACGCGATCGCCAAAACGGGCTTTGAATCGTTCCACCATTTGGGGTGTCAGCGATATCTCAGGCACCAGCACAATCGCCTGACGCTCCTGTTCGAGGCATCGCTGAATCGTTTGCAGGTAGATTTCGGTCTTGCCGCTGCCTGTTACCCCGTGGAGAAGAAACACGCCATGCTTGCGTTCATCCAGCTTGTGCACGATGCTGCGGTACACCGCTTGCTGCTCCGGTGTGAGCGCTAATGGGGTGCTAGGCGTAAAATGCCGCCCCCGATAGGGGTCACGGAACACTTCGATATCCTCAAGGGTAATCAGCCCTTTGTCCGCCAGCGCCTTCACGGTGCCTGCGGTGACGCCCAGCGCCTGTAGCAGATCCTTCTGCGATATTGGCAGAAATGCTTCCATTTCCAATATATACTGGAGCACTTCCTTCTGGCGCTGGGCCTTGGCCGGAAATGAGGCAAGCGCCAGATGCGCTTCCTCGCTCGATACGGCAAGCTCTACCGCTTTCACCGTTTTTTTCTGCAGTTTATCCTTGATTTGCTGATATTCACTCAGCCGTCCACGGCCGATCAGTGCTTTGATGGTGGCAGCCCCATCCGGAAATGCCCGCGTTAACTGCTGGAGCGAAACCTCGCCTCTCTGACTGACAAAGCGGATGATCTCCTGTTCCGACTCACTCTCGGGCAGGAGCGCAAATAATCCGTCGGTTTCATCCGTCGGAGACGTGCCTGAATCGCCAATGGAAATGTACCGCTCAGCCTTCCCTTTCAGCGCCGTTGGCAGCATCGACTGCAGAACCGATATATAGCGGCATGCATACCGCTCCTTCATCCATTCTCCAAGCTCAATCAGTTCAGGCGAAAGCGGCGGCATCACATCGAGCACTTCCTGAATCGGCTTCATTTTCGCCGTATCCATCTCGGGCCGGGGATGCAGAGAGACCACAAACCCCTGAAGCGTACGATGCCCGAACGGCACGCCGACCCGGCTGCCTACCTCGACCCATGGGCGGAGCTCCTCAGGGATTAAATAATCAAAAGGCCGGTCCGTATCCTTGGACGGCACGTCCACAATCACTCGTGCCATTTCCATCAGGATGACCTCCCGGACAACCGATCAGCCGCCAGCGTTAACAGCCTCTGGGCCACTTCCTCCTTGGACATCACGGGAAGCTGCAGGACCAGCCCTTCTGCATCAAAGATATGAACGCTGTTCGTATCCGTGCGGAAGCCTGCTCCTTCCTGTGTAACATCGTTAGCAACGATCAGATCGCAATTTTTGCGTTTCAGCTTTTCTCTGGCAAACTGCTCCACCGTATCGGTCTCAGCAGCAAATCCGATTAAGAACTGGGTGGTTTTTTGGCGTCCCAGGCTCTCCAGAATGTCCGTTGTCTTGACAAGATCCAGCGTCATCGTCTCCCCGCGCTTTTTGATCTTTGATGTCGCTACCTCAGCAGGGCGATAATCGGCAACCGCTGCTGCCTTGACCACGATATCGCTATGATCGAACACACGTTGCACCGCATCGTACATATCTTGAGCCGATTCCACCTTTTCCGTCTTGATTCCCTCTGGCGGGACTTCATCGGTATGAGCGGCAATGAGGTGAACATCCGCTCCCAGCTGCTGGGCCACTTTCGCGATCGCAAACCCCATTTTTCCGGAAGAATCATTCGTTATATACCGGACCGGATCAATGCGTTCGATCGTGCCGCCGGCCGTGACAACTACCTTTTTACCATGCAATATGCCTGTCGAGCTGCTCGCCATTTCCTCATTCAACGCCACAGGTTGTGCGGCACGATCTCGGAAAAACCGGTCAACCACGTCAACAATCGTATCGGGCTCTTCCATCCGTCCCTTACCGACATATCCGCAAGCCAGAAGCCCTTCTCCGGGTTCAATCATGGATACCCCGCGGGAGACCAGCGTCTCCATATTCGCCATGACGGCTGGGTGCGTGTACATATGCACGTTCATTGCCGGCGAGATCATGACAGGAGCCGTGGTCGCGAGCAGCGTTGTGGTCAGCATGTCATCCGCCAGGCCATGTGCCATCTTGCCGATGACATTGGCTGTGGCCGGAGCGATCAATACCAGATCGGCCAAATCAGCCAAATGGATATGCGAGACGACCGATGGGTCCCGTTCATCAAAGGTATCGCTATAAACCGGGTTTTTAGTCAGCGTTTGAAGCGTTAATTCCGGAATGAACTGCTTCGCGGATTCCGTCATAATGACATGCACATCCGCCCCCCTCTGGACAAGCCTGCTGCATAAAGTCGCTGCTTTATACGCGGCAATGCCACCTGTAACGCCAAGCACAATGACTTTTCCGTTCAACATGACAATCCCCCGCTTTCCATTGTATAAAGGCTACATTCTCATATCTTCTCAAAAAAATAACAACCTTTCGGTTGTCACATTTTCGCGCGCTAACGCATGTTATTCAAATATTGAAGAAAAAGTCTTAGTCCTGTCCCTTCTCGATTTTCACGTAATCGCCATAGATTTCTTCCAGAGCGACACCGACAAACTTATGGGATTTCGGATTCTTCAACTCGCTGACTCCGCCTTCACGCAACTGGCGTGCACGGCGGGAAGCCGCAACCACAAGAGAATATTTACTGTCTACCTTATTCATCATTTCATCAATGGATGGATATAACATGGCGAAGCACCTCTTCTTCTTTTACTTGAAAGTTAACACCGTCTATGAATAGACAGGTTACTTTCTCACCTTACAATGTTCGGCAATAATGATAGATTGTATTCTCTCACAAGCGAGATTGATTTCATCGTTCACTACCGCATAATCATAATGCTGCAGTAAATTGATTTCGTCAACCGCTACGGACATGCGGTGGTCGATGGTAGCTTGACTCTCTGTCCCACGTCCCTGGATCCGATCTTTCAGTTCATCCAGCGACGGCGGCATCAGAAACACAAAGATACCTTCTGGAAACTTCTCCTTGACCTTCAGTGCACCCTGCACTTCGATCTCCAGTATAATATCCTTGCCGGAGGCTAAAGTTTCTTCCACAAAATCACGCGGGGTTCCATAATAGTTCCCGACGTATTCCGCATATTCGAGAAGCTGGTCGTTCTCAATCATATCCATGAATTGTTCCCGACTTTTGAAAAAATAGTTCACACCATGTACCTCGCCGAGCCGCGGTGAACGTGTCGTAGCCGACACCGAATACACCAGCTCTGGAACCAGGCTGCGAAGTGCCGTACAGACGGTTCCTTTTCCCACCCCGGAAGGACCGGACAATACAATCAATAATCCTCTAGACATAGTACTCCTCATCTTATTCGTCGTTGTCGTCATCTTTGCTGGACAGACGGTGAGCCACCGTTTCTGGCTGCACAGCCGATAAAATCACGTGGTCGCTATCCGTAATGATAACAGCTCGTGTCCTTCGGCCATATGTAGCATCAATCAGCATATGACGGTCCCGTGCTTCTTGAATGATCCTCTTGATCGGAGCCGATTCAGGACTCACGATTGAGATGATCCGATTGGCCGATACGATGTTTCCGAAGCCAATATTAATAAGTTTGATTGCCATTGTGCGGTTGCTCCCCCTATACATTTGACTCTTACTTGCCGATGAAGCTGCGGTCATTCCACATTAGCGGCTTGTTCACGAATCTTCTCCAGTTCCGCTTTCATTTCGACAACACGGTTTACCAGAGTCAGATGATTGGCTTTCGATCCAATCGTATTGACTTCTCTGTTCATTTCTTGAATCAGAAAATCCAGTTTACGGCCTACAGGGCTTTTCTGATGAAGCAGCTCTCTGCATTGTTCCAAATGACTGTGAAGTCGAATCAACTCCTCGTCCACATTAGAACGTTCAGCAAACAGGGCAACTTCCATTCCGAATATATGTTCATCAACAGCAAGCGACCCGTCATCAAGAGATTCTATGCGCTGCCGCAGACGCTTCCGGTACTCTTCCGGAACTTCAGGAGCAATCTCGGTCATCTCTCGGTGAAGCAGCTGCAATCGGTTTAACCTCTGCCCGATATCCTTCACGAGAAAAGAACCTTCCCTGCTGCGCATCTGAATCAGACCCTCCAGCGCTTGTTCAAGACCTTGAAGAAGCGCATCATTCCATAACTTCTGCTGCGCTTCATCCATGGGAAGTCCGCTCGGACTAACAAGAACATCTGGCAGCGACAAAATATCCCGCACCGCCAGATCTCCCTTGATTCCATATGACTTCAAATCCTCGGCTGCCTGTAAATACGCCTGAACCATGGCGTGGTTCAGCACAGCACCCTGGGACTCGCCGTTGTTTTCCTTGTTAATATAAACATCAATCCGCCCGCGTCCAATTCGGCTCTGTACCGCCCGTCGAAGTGAATCCTCGAAGCAAGCCCACTCACGGGGCATACGAAAGACGATTTCACAATACCGATGATTGACTGACTTCACTTCGAAAGAGATACTGTAACCTTGAAAATCGACAACGGATTGCCCATATCCGGTCATGCTCAATGACATCGGAATCACATCCATTACACTATTGTAATTGATAATTATTAATGAAACAAGGGGGTCAATCGACGGCCCGATTTCTCCCAGACATACTCCATTAATTGTACGCTCATTTCATAGAACATAAACGGCGTCATTAAGTATATGCCGTTAAAATGCTCTGTTGCAACATCCAGCAGCTCCTTGCCGATCTTGACACCCATCGCCCGGCCCGCTTCACCTTCAAGCCCGGCCATGCGGCTGCGGACTTCGTCCGACAGTTGAATGCCCGGTACCTCATTATGCAGGTATTCCGCGTTCCGTCCGCTTGCCAGCGGCATGATGCCGATAAAGATCGGAATATCCAGATGTGCCGTCGCTTCCCTCAGCCTAACCATTAACTCGGGATCGTACACAGGCTGTGTCATCACATAATCCGCACCCGACGCAATCTTCTTCTCCAAGCGGGCAACCGCTTTGTCCAGATGCCTTACATTGGGATTGAACGCTGCGCCGACAACGAATTTGGCCTTCTGCTTAAGCGGCTTTCCGGAAAAAGCAATGCCGTCGTTCAGCTGTTTGATCATGCGGATGATTTCAAATGAGGTCATGTCGTACACCGAGCTGGAATCCGGCAAATCCCCGAAGCGTGCCGGATCCCCCGTCACCGCAAGCACATGGTCGATGCCAAGCGCATCAAAGCCCATCATGTGCGACTGCGTGCCGATCAGGTTTCGGTCACGGCAAGCGATGTGGATCAGCGGCCGCAGTCCCGTGCGTGCTTGTACTAGATGGCCGAGCGCCATGTTGCTCATACGGGTTACGGCCAGCGAGTTATCTGCAAGGGTCAGCGCATCGGCTCCCGCTTTGTTCAAAGCTTCCGCACCCTTCATGAACTTGGTGATATCCAGATCCCTTGGAGGGTCCAGCTCGACGATAACGGTATGACGTTCCTTCACGATATCGACAATCGTCGGCTCCCCGATGCGCTCGTAAAATTGCTCTTGGGCTGTCTCGTGAATCACGATCCGGTTGACTTCAGCCTCATCGACGGCAGGAAGCGGCGCGGGTACGTAATCGGACAACGCCGATGATATTTCGGCGATATGCTCCGGTGTCGTTCCGCAGCAGCCGCCGACAATCCGGGCACCACGTTTCGCAAACTCCAAAGCCGTCTTGCCGAAATACTCAGGACTCGCACCATAAAGGTATTCCCCATCCACATAATCAGCGATCCCCGCATTTGGGTAGACCGAAGCCGGAAGATTCATAATGCCGTTCAGGGTTTCAAGTGCGCGCATGATACCGTTTGGACCCGTCCGGCAGTTAAAGCCGATCACGTCCGCACCTTCTTGACTCAGGATGCGGTAAGCATCCGGCATCGTGAAGCCGTCCAGTGTACGGGCAATATCCTCTACCGCAAACTGGCAGATCACCGGCAGATCGCTAAGCATCCGAGCCTGCGCCAAAGCCAATTGAATCTCGTCCACGTCATAAAACGTTTCGAGCAGAATGCCGTCAACGCCTTCCGATATGAGTACCGACAGCTGCTCTTCGAAGTAACGCTTGAGCTCGCTCGTGGAAATGTTGCTTCTTTTGCCTGCACGAATGGAGCCTACCGCACCCACTACATATCCGTTATCGCCGGCAGCTTCACGCGCAATTCTCACGCCTGCGCGGTTAATCTCTCCTACCTTCGCCTCCAAACCGTATTTGGACAGCTTGTCATAATTGGCAGAGAACGTGTTCGTCTCAATGACCTGGGCACCAGCCTCAGCATACTGGCGATGAACGTTTCCGATGACCTCCGGAGAGGTTAAATTCAGTTCTTCATATGATATGCCTACAGGAAATCCTTTTTGATATAAATAAGTACCCATCGCGCCGTCACCGACCAGTACCTGATTCTCCCATGCCTGCCGAAGATTCGGTTTCATCGCGTTTCTCCTCCACCCGACGTTTATTTTCAACTAATGTATCATAAAACCTCTCAAAAGATAAAGAGACAAAAGGGAAGCCTTCAGAAGGCCTCCCTAACGTGTCCACCCCTAATGGACAAACTTTAGATCATACTGTTTTTTCACTTTTGCGGGCAGGATTGTAACGGCTGGCGGATGCTCTACAAGGCAATCGTGCCTGCGTACACGACCTCGGCTGGCCCTGTCATGTACACATGATTGTCGGACTCATCCCACTCGATAAACAAGTCCCCGCCTTTAAGAGAGATCGTTGCGCTATGGTCTGTCAATCCGTTCAGTACCGAAGATACCAAAGTTGCGCAGGCGCCGGTGCCGCAGGCCAAGGTCGGTCCTGCACCACGCTCCCATACCCGCATGTCCACTTGGCCCCGTGAATTCACCGTCGCAAACTCCACGTTAATCTTTCTCGGGAACAGCGGATGTACCTCAAGCTTAGGTCCCCATTCACCGAGATCGAAGTTAATGGCATCGTCCACATAAATGACGCAGTGCGGATTGCCCATGGACACCGCGGTGAAGCGGAAATCCTGGCCGTCTACTTCAATTGGATGATTCACCACCGGATGGAGATCGATCGTCGTAGGCACGCTCAGTCCATTCAGGACCGGTTCACCCATATCGACCCGCACGCTGCTCACTTGACCATCCTGCACCGTAAGGCGTACTTGCTGTACCCCGGCGCCGATGGTTTCAATGGTAATCTCCTCTCGGTCAATATGACCGTGATCATACACATACTTCGCTACACACCGAATGGCGTTGCCGCATTGTTCCGCTTCGGAACCATCTGAGTTCATGATGCGCATCATAAAGTTAGCCTTTGTGGAAGGCAAAATATATACAAGTCCGTCTGCACCGATGCCGAAAAAGCGATTGCACAGCTTCACGGCCCATTCGGATGCATGGGATGGAAGTTCTTGCTCGCCGTATACGACAACGAAGTCGTTGCCAAGTCCATGCATTTTCGTAAATTCCATCATAAAACCCATCTCCTCTGCAATTGCTATGCTCGTGCTTAGCATATCGCAGAGGTGATGGGCTATCCATTCAATTTATGCCGAAATATTTGCACTCTTCGTCATCATGCTGCGGCGGTTCCGGTTGCGGTTTCGTCTGCCTCCCCACACGCTTCCCGCTCCCATCAGGAAGGTAGGAATGCCGGCGGCCACGAGTGTCAGTGCCCATTCCTTCAAATTCAATGGAACGGTCTTAAAGATCGGCTGAAACGCCTCGATGTACATGACGCCAAGCATCAGCAATACCGAGGACAGCACAGCAAGCACCAGCGCTTTGTTCTGAAGCGGATTGCGATGGAAAATCGAACGCGAGCTGCGGCAGTCAAACACATGGATCAGTTGGGCCATGACGAGTGTCGCAAAGGCAACGGACTGTGCCTTGGCCAACTGACCCGGATCATTCGGCGCGATGCGCAGCGTAATCCAAAATGCGCCAAGTGTACACAGGCCGATCAATATGCCGCGGCTGATGATTTTCCAACCAAGACGTCTGGCAAAAATATTTTCCTTGGCTCCGCGCGGCTTGTGCTCCATCAGATCCTTCTCCGGCTGATCCACCCCAAGCGCCATAGCCGGCAGTCCGTCGGTCACGAGGTTGACCCACAGAATCTGGATCGGAACGAGCGGAAGCGGCAGACCCATCATCATCGCGAAAAACATCGTCAGAATTTCGCCGACATTAGAAGCCAGCAAATAGCGGATAAATTTGCGAATATTTTCATAGATGCTGCGCCCCTCCTCAATCGCTGAAACAATTGTGGAGAAATTATCATCACTGAGCACAAGCGAAGACGCTTCCTTCGTTACGTCTGTCCCGGTAATTCCCATGGCAATTCCGATATCCGCCGCTTTGATGGCCGGAGCATCGTTCACGCCGTCCCCCGTCATGGCAACCACATGCCCCTTACGTTGAAGCGACTTTACGATGCGGAGCTTATGCTCAGGGGATACGCGGGCGTAAACAAAGGTCTGATCCACCCTCGCATCGAGCTCTTTGTCATCCATCCCGGATAACTCCTGGCCTGATAACGACAGGCCGTTCCTTGGCAGGATGCCAAGCTGGGCGGCGATCGCTTCCGCCGTCGTCCGGTGGTCGCCCGTAATCATGACGGTCTTGATGCCCGCGCGGCGGCATGTCGCAATTGCATCGCGCACTTCACGGCGCGGCGGATCGATCATCCCGGCCAGCCCGACAAAGATAAGCTGGCTCTCGGCCTCTTTCTCCGTTTCCGGCTTGTCATAAGAACGCAAATCCCGATAAGCCAAACCAAGCACGCGTAGCGCATCGGAGGCCATACCTTCATTGGCGGCAAACACCTTCTGACGGAGCGTAGCGGTAAGCGGAACAACGTTTCCGTCCCACATAATATAAGCACATGCATCTAGCAGCACATCCGGCGCGCCTTTCGTGCAGAGCAAGCGTCCGCCCTGATGGCTGACAATGACGGACATCAGCTTTCGCTCCGAATCAAACGGAAACTCTTTGTCTCTCTGGTAGATGGAGTTCAGGCTTCCCTTTGTCAATCCCATTTTGGACGATAGCGTCAACAGCGCCCCTTCGGTCGGGTCCCCTTTTAATTCCCAGGAAGCAGCTGTCGGCTCTTCCTTGCTCTTCCGCTTGTTCCGCGTTTCTTCCTGCACGTTCTCATAGATTTCGGCATTGTTGCACAGACCGCTGATTTGCAATAATCTGCGCAGGCCCTGGTCGGACCGCAGCTCGACCGGTTTGCCTCTATGAAGGATCTGACCCGTCGGGTCATAACCATGCCCGGTCACTTCCAATGAGCGCCCTCCCAGCCAAACTTGGGTTACGGTCATTTTATTCTGCGTGAGCGTCCCGGTTTTGTCCGAACAGATTACGGATGCACAGCCCAGCGTTTCCACGGATGGCAGCTTGCGTACAATCGCTTTGCGCTTAATCATGCGCTGCACGCCGAGGGCGAGTGCAATCGTGACGATGGCCGGAAGCCCTTCCGGGATGGCCGCAACCGCAAGACTGACTCCTGCAAGGAACATGCCTGCGGCAGGCTGTCCATGCAGAATGCCTGCTACGACGACCAGAATCGTAAGCCCCAGTGAAACGGCGATCAGGATTTTGCCCAGCTGCTCCAGTCGATGCTGCAGCGGCGTCTCCTGGGATTCCGTGTTCTGGATCAAATCGGCGATTTTGCCCATCTCCGTATCCATTCCGGTTCGGATGACAACACCCTTCGCCGTACCGCGGACCACCATCGTGCCCATGAACCCGATGTTCTTCCGGTCACCTAGGGGAACATCCGCATCGCGGATCGGCTCGGCATGTTTGTTCACCGGCAGGGACTCGCCGGTCAAGGCCGATTCCTCGACGCTGCAGCTGTTGATCTCAAGCCAGCGAACATCGGCCGGAATGCGGTCTCCGCTCTCGACGAGCACGACATCGCCAGGGACGAGTTCTCTGGCCGCAACCTGTACCACTTTACCGTCCCGAATGACCCTAGACATTGGTGCGGACAGCTGCTTCAAGGCCCGAAGCGAGCGTTCCGCCTTGAATTCCTGAACGAAACCAAGAATCCCGTTGATCAGGATGATGGCTACAATCGTTACGGCATCCAGATACTCACCCAGCAGACCCGATACCAGAGTGGCTCCAAGGAGCACCAACGTCATGAAATCCTTAAATTGATTCAGAAACAGAACAAATGGAGAAATTTTAACGCCCTCGGAGAGCTCATTATAGCCGCTTTTTTTTCGTCTCTCCCCGGTTTCCTCTTCCGTGAGGCCCTGCTCCGGATGCATATGCAGCGCTTGCTGCAATTCATCCGTATCCATTTGATGCCATTGCTTTTGTTCCATGCTTCCTTTCCCTCCCGGTTGTTTTCCTCCGGCGGATGACAGCTTTTCCACCCTTTCTACGTAAATGTATTCGGACAGGTCCTGAATTATCACAGAAGGGGCCTTAAGTTTTTAAGGGAAATATGGCATCATAGAGAAGTACGATAGGAAGGGTAACAGACAGATAGGAGAATGAAGGATGGCATTAGACGGCATTGTCACACGTGCGATCGTGCATGAGCTTCAATCATGCCGGGGCGCACGGATCAATAAAATATATCAACCGAACGATCGGGACATCGTGTTTCATATACGCACCCAGCAGGGAAACGCCAAGCTGCTGCTATCCGCAAACCCCACGTATCCCAGGGTTCATCTGACACAGGAGACCTTTCTGAATCCGGCCGAAGCCCCTATGTTTTGCATGATTCTGCGCAAGCATTGCGAGAGCGGCATCATCGAGGACATCCAGCAGGTCGGTATGGAACGAATTATCCATATTACGATCCGGCAGCGCGACGAACTTGGGGATATCTCCTCCAAGAAAATCATCGTCGAACTGATGGGCAGACACAGTAACATCATTCTGCTCGACCCAGCAAGCGACACCATTCTGGACGGCATCAACCATGTGACACCCGCCATCAGCAGCTATCGCGTGGTCATGCCGGGATTCGCCTATACAAATCCGCCGGAGCAGCACAAGCTGAATCCGCTCGAAACCTTGCAGGAAGCCTTCCGGGAATCTTGTATGATGAACGAGGAGCAGGCCGTTCCATGGTTGGTCAGCGCGTTCAGCGGCCTCAGTCCGCTCGCGGCACAGGAAATTGCCCACCGCGCAGGAGAAAGCAGTGCTAGCGGGGTTGAGGGGGAAAAAGATTGCGGCAGCCTGTGGAGCGTTTTTGATGAACTCATGGAACAAGTTCGTAACCATCAATATACGCCCGTTACAGGCGTCAATGCCAAGGGGAAATCGGTGTTCTCCGTCATTCCGCTGACCTTGCTGGTGGACGAAACCACAACCTACGAGTCGGTCAGCCGATGCATGGAGGATTATTACGGGGATAAGGCGCAGCGGGATACAGTTAAACAGAAGGTAAGCGACCTCCTCCGATTCCTGCAGAATGAACGGACGAAGAACATCAAGAAGCTGGATAATCTGAATAAGGACTTGGAAGAAGCCGGGGATGCCGACCGGTATCGTATCTTTGGCGAGCTTCTCTTCGCCTCGCTCCATCAGATTAAGAAGGGCGACCGTGAAGCCCAGCTGGTTAACTTCTATGATGAAGAGCAGGCGACCGTCACCATCCCGTTGGATCCGCTCCTGACTCCGTCGGACAATGCACAGCGCTATTTCAAAAAATATAACAAGTACAAGAACAGCCTCGCGGTCATCGACGAACAATTAATCAAAACCCGCGAAGAGATCAACTATATCGAGAATCTTCTGCAGCAGCTGTCGCATGCTTCCTTGAGCGACATCGATGAAATCCGGGAAGAGCTGATCCAGCAGGGATACTTAAGAGACCGCAATCGTAAAGCGAAGAAAAAGAAAAAAAACGACAAGCCGACGCTGCATGTCTATACTTCATCCGAAGGCATCGAGCTTTATGTAGGCAAAAACAACCTACAAAACGAGTACGTTACCAACCGTCTCGCTTCCTCTAACGATACATGGCTGCACACCAAGGATATCCCGGGCTCCCACGTGGTTATCCGCAGTAGCGAGTACGGGGATGCAACGCTGCAGGAAGCGGCACAGCTGGCTGCTTATTACAGTCAGGCGAAAGAATCGAGCAGTGTTCCCGTCGACTACACACTCATTCGCCATGTACGCAAGCCGAATGGAGCCAAGCCCGGATTTGTCATTTATGACAATCAGAAAACGCTGTTTGTCACGCCAGACGAGCAGCGGATCAAGGCGATGCCCAGTTCGGTAAAAAACAATCGTAATTAAGATAATCTAAGACATCGATATATCGTTAATTTAACTAAAAAACGGGTACCCCGAAAGGTCGTGTGACCAGCCGGGATGCCCGTTTTTTCTTATTCTCATGCCAGGATTCTCCTATACGAATCCGCCGGAGCCGCACAAACTTAATCCGCTCGAAACCGGCAGTATTGTCGGGTTCTCAGCTCCTTGCCTGCGCCTGTTGAAGTTGGTCCAACACCTGGATAGATACCTGGCGGCTTCCGATATCCCCATGGAATACCTGGCCCTGCCTCTCACCATGGTAATCCGATCCGGCGGTCACGATCAAACCGTAATCTTCGGCCATGGCCAAGTAGCGTTTCTCCTCCGCTGCCCCATGGTCTGAATGATAGACTTCAATCCCTTTGAATGCAGCCTCTTCAATGACCGCTCTCACCAACGCGTCATCGCTGTAGAGTCCAGGGTGTGCAAGCACCGGCACACCCCCGGCTTCCCGTATCCATTCGCAGGCTTCCTTGGGATGAATCCGCGGCTGCGGCACATAAGCAGCTGCGCCCTGTGCGAGATAACGGTCGAAGGCATCCCTGAGATCGAGAGCATGGCCCTTCAGGACCAGCGCATCCGCAATATGCGGGCGGCCGATGCTCTCATCGGGTTCCAGCGGCCGTCCCAAGCTGGCGATCACTTCCTCCATCGTAAGCTCGATGCCAAGCTCTCTTAGCTTGCTCATGATCTTCTCATTACGCTTCTCCCTCGTGCGACGGAGCTCTGCCAGCCGCTCCAGAAATACGGGGTCCCGGTAATCTATGTAATAGCCTAGGACGTGAATATCCGTCCCGCATGCCATGGTGCTGATTTCTACGCCAGGGACCACGACCATGTTCAGCCGTTCTCCGGCTTGCAGCGCTTCCTCGACACCAGCTACGGTGTCATGATCCGTTATAGCTAGCGCCCCAAGTCCCCGATCGAAGGCAAGCTGCACGTTCTCCGAAGGTGTGTTCATCCCGTCCGAAGCCTGAGTGTGGGAATGAAGGTCGCAGCCTGTCCGATCCATCGATGTATCCATGATATTCAATCCCCTTTCGTTGTATGTGCGGGCGTGCTTTATCGCTGGTTTCGCTGGCGTTCCCTTAAATAGGCCAAAAACGTCATCGCCGACATCGGCAGCAGCGCTGACCGCAACTGAATGGAATAAAAGTTCCGTTTAAATGAGGCATCCGCAATATCGATCATTTTGACTAAGCCGAGCGCCGTTTCATGCTTGACCGTTGAAGTCGACAGCATCGTAATGCCGAGTCCTTCCTCTACCGCCGATTTCACCGCTCCCGTACTCCCAAGCTCCATCACCGTCCGGATGCTCTCGGGATCGTACCCCCGCATAAGCAGCACATGCTCCATCACCTTCCGGGTGCCAGATCCCTTCTCACGAAGGACAAACGGATACTTCAGCACCTCCTCCAAATATATCGCATCTTCCCTTGTCGCTAAAGGATGGCTGGAAGGAACGATCAGTTTCAGTTCATCCTCCATAACCGAATCCAGGACCATATCCGGATGCTCGACAGGTGCCTCAATCAGCCCAAAATTCAATTGATGGCCAGCGATTTCCTCGAGAATCTGCGTGGTGTTCATCACTTTAAGCATGATGGATATATCGGGATACTCCCGGCCGAAGGGCCCCAGCAATCGAGGCAGCACGTACTCCCCGATAGTCAGGCTAGCCCCCAGTTGCAGTCTTCCCTGAAGCTTATTTGAGAATGCCGCCATCGCTGCGTCCGTTTCCTGCGACAGCTCCAGGCTCTTGCGGGCAAAAGGAAGCAGCGTCCTCCCGGCCTCGGACAATTCCATGCGCTTGGTGGAACGAATGAGGAGCTTTGTCCCAAAATATTCCTCCAACGATTGTACCTGCATCGTCACAGCGGGCTGGCTCATATGAAGTGCCTGGGCAGCAGCAGAAAAACTCCCACGCTCTGCTACCGTATAAAAAATATGTAGCTGATGAAAGTTCATAGCATCGGTTCCCCTCTCGCTGCCTCTCTTTGTTATTATCATTGTAACGGATCAGAGCGGAGCATACAAAAAAGACATCCGCGCTTACGCTCGCATGCCATATGGTGACTCTATTTCTTTATTTACGTTTCCGGCTATTCTTAATCAGTGTCATACGACGTGAATGGCGAAGCCATGAGTAATACGACTTCAGGTCTCGAAGCTCAATGGTTTCTGACATACGTCCCAAAAAAGTTACAATAATCATCCGGTGCAGCGGGTTGCCAATCAAATCACGTTCATGCTCCAGCTCCGAAAACTCCGCCACAACCACCAAGTCGTCGTCAATCAGATAGACATCCTGTTCGTTGCGGTAATACGGCACGATCCGGTCCTGTTTCAGGCACTCCCACATCCAAGTCCCGATTTCCTCATGGGAGGTGTCGTTACCCTGAACCCGGTCCGTATAACGGCTCTTCGCATGATTGGTAATGATGATGTCGGCTACCTTTTTATCATTTAACGTAATATAAAACGGCTCATAGGTGCTCCACCGCTCTGTCCCTTTGTCGCGCATGGAATATCACTCTCCACCAAATGGGTCTTTGTATCTATGTATATATACCCAACATATTACATCATTCCACTGGCATTCACAAGATTGAAACCTCGCTTCTTGTGAACAATCACCGAAAATTTAGAAATATCTCTAGTTGTATCCTGTGCGTTAGGCGCTGACGTCGCCTGGAATGATGGCTTGATTAAAATGTAAATTGTACCTTACTTATACTATTTTATCAAACAAGATTCCGATTTATGCCAATCTATCGCCATCAATCCAAAAAAACTTTATAAAAAAGTGGATTTCTCTTGCGATATCAGGAAGTCCCATGCTTCAATTTTATACCTTCCAATATCTTAAAAAAAGCGGCCCCGTGGGGGCCGCTTTACACTCTTTATGCTAACTTATGCGTTAACGTTAGAGTCTTGATCAGGCACATCATGCTAAGGACCGTAAAACTTCGCTTTATCCGGCCCTTTGCTGCTGTACTCCGTCTTGATCTCATTCCGGAAGGAGCGCTCGATCTTACGAACGTAGGACAATCTCCGGATGTTCTTCATTGTTTCCTCGGCGCGGTCAGCATTGACGTACATGACAACATAATGCATGCGGCGTGATATATAGTGCACGCTGCCGTATTTCTCCAAATTTCTTGCTGCCTTTACATCGCTGACCCATATAATAAAACCGGTCCGTTCAGCCAACATCCTAAGCTCCTCGCCTCACTTTCGTCTCTATCTCTAGTCTATGCTTATTATCCGCACGAACAAGCTCCGCCGCTGCCGCACCCCTTCTTGGGAAGAGGATCGTTACCAGGTACCTTGATGCTCTCCGAAACCGAAAAAGCAATCTTCTCCGACATCGAATGCAGCAGATCGTCCAGATTCTTCTCCGCCTGCTTAAACCGGGCTACGGGCTCGTAAGCCTCAAGCTCCGCCTCCACTGCGGCTACTTCATCCTTGGCCGAATGGTAATTCGGGTGAAAGTGACCGAACCGCTGAGTCTCTTCAAATAGCTCTTTCTTGGAATCAAGCTTTCTGATCAAAGCCTGAATCGTAGGATCACCTTCAACTGCCTGCTTCCAATATAGATAATCCGCCACTTCGACGGAAGCATTAATCATGTCGCCTATTTCATAGGCATAGGTGAGCACCTCGGCCATATCGACCGTGTTTATTTCCGATACGCTCATGAACTCATCCCGCTTTTCTAATAGTTTGGCCCACGCTTTATTTTTGTGGACTCTTTCATCATAGCATAACGCTCGTATCTTAAGAAGGGGGAATTCATACGCTTTTACGGAATCACAAGCCGCATTTCCTTCCATTCCCCTTCGCCTAACTGCACCACGGTTCCCGTCATTTCGAAATCGGAATCCAGATCATATAATGCTCCCGAAATTTTCCATGGCTGCCGCTCGAGCTGATATGGAATAAACTCCATCCGGCTTCCATCGACTGCAATCTCTAATTTGGCTGACAATTCAAGCGCCTGCTCCATCATTTGCTTGGCCGTCGAACCGTGATAAGAACGCCAATCCCGTGTCCACATGATGGGAATCCTGTTCAAATCCGGAACGATTGACGCTTTATCCGGAAGGCTGTCGTCCCATTCAAGAACAAGCTCACTGCGAGCAGAGCGAATCAATCCGCTAGAAGGGCAGCCTGGATAACGCGGCAAAGCGTAACGGTTATCTCTTTCATCACCGTCCTCGAATTCCGTTTCATCTTTCGGAGCTGCGCCGACATACCGTAAGAACTCATTCCTCCCCGCGCGTTCAATCTCCTTGCCCCATTGACGTAGGGCCGTGTACACGTTCTCTGGAATTCCTGCCACTGCATGTTCCGTGAAAAAAGCCGTGATCGCTTCCGGCCCCATTCCTGCAGTCGCCGCCTGAGCTACCGAATCTCTGGTCAGTCGATAAACCGTCATTACGTCATCCGATATGCGCTCCGTGCATAGAGCAGCCGTAAACTTGACCATATAAGGCACGTCAGGCGGAATCAATATATCAAAATCCGGCTGAATAAACAGCCCCGAAGATCCGGTGTCATCCTTACTGCTTCCACTCAACAAGGAGCAGGGATCCATACGCCACCGGAACAGGAATTGACCATCGTGATCCATCCCAAGATCGATGTAACCGCAACCGGTCAATAAACGGAGCCATGAAGCCGCATCCCCCGCGGACAACTCCCTTCCCCTAAGAGGATTCCAGTTCAGTGGTTCCTCGCCCTTTGCTACCATGTGCTGAGCATAATACCACATCCCGCCGATCCGTGATGAGTGGCAAATCTGCCATGTGAAATGCTGATACTCGGCCGAACCCGGAACATAACGTTCCATCATGTGCAAAAGAACCAATCGTTCCATCGCTTCGCGTGAGAGTGCGAGCCAATGACGGAGCGCGGTCATGTTTAGCCTAAGCTCCCTTTGCTCCAAGGCGACCAACTCAAACGAAAACAGCAGATCCAATACGATCGCAACATGCGGTGGGTAAACATCAGCGTGATCATATTGGAGAGTAAGCCCCTCGACATCGGATGGCGTTAATCCCACGATGCTCCCCAGCTTCTGAATAAACTTCTTATGTAGAACCCCTTTAGCGGTTATAGCCACCTGGTTCTTGGCCATATAGACAAGCACATTGAACATATCAACTGCTATGCCGCTTCTTCCCTCTTGCTGGAGCTTCACGGCAGCAGCGGGAACGGAATCCGCCTCGAGATTGCCAAAAGCCTCCTGGAGAATCTGAAGTTTATCAAAAGGAATGAAATACAGCCTCTCGCCCCAGCCCTGTTTGACTGCTTGAACCCATCGCTGCTGCCTCAAGGATAAGAAGGCGAGCTGTACTTCCACACCGCTCAGGCGTTGAACGCGAAGCGAGCGAAGCTTGTCGTCATCAAAGCTCTGCCCGACAAAGCGGTTCCAAATATGATGAAGGACCGATCGCTCCTTGGCAAGAAGATGCTCTAAGCTTGTGGCTTCCGCCACGTTCTGCTGCTCCATCATCTCCACGAGGCCTCCTTCCCGTCAGGAATCGGCAAGCGATGCGTATGCCGCATCGCTATGAGGTCAAGGGAGGCCGGATGCTTCGCTTGAATCGCGTGATATTCATATCCCTGCTCAATCAGGAACAACTGGCGCCGGATCGCAAACATCTCCTCCCGGCTGTCCTCCGTCACCAATGCATAGAAATAAGCCCGATTCTCCCCCTGCTTCGGCCGCAGCAAGCGTCCAAGGCGCTGCGCCTCCTCCTGCCGTGAGCCGTAACTGCCCGAAACCTCGATCGCGACGGAAGCATCGGGCAGATCAACCGCGAAGTTAGCCACTTTCGAAACGACAAGTACACGGACGGCTCCTTCCCGGAAAGCCTTATACCATTCATTCCGCTGATCCTGCGTCATTTGCCCCGTAATGAGAGGGGCCTGCAGTTCCTCGGCAATGGCATGAAGCTGATCCAGGTATTGCCCGATGATCAGCGTCTGTGCATCCTTGTGGAGATCCACGAGCTGCCGAATCACACGAAGCTTGGAGGGATTCTCGGCAGCCAGCCGATACTGCTCCCTTTTGCCTACCGTCTTGCAGGCTTCTCTTATCTCATCCGGCAGCGGCACCTTAATCTCCATACAGTCCACCGAAGCAATCCAGCCCTGCTCCTCCAGCCTTTTCCACGGCATTTCATATCGTCTGGGGCCGATCAGCGAGAACACGTCATGCTCCCTTCCATCCTCGCGAACCAAGGTGGCGGTCAGACCAAGCCTGCGGGTCGCCTGAATATCGGCCGTCGCACGGAATACCGGGGCGGGGAGGAGATGGACCTCATCATAGATGATTAAGCCCCAGCGACGTTCATTAAACAGCTTCATATGCTGTTGTTCATCGCCCTTGCCCTGTCGGTGGGTCAAGATGTGATAGGTAGCGACCGTTACCGGCCTCACCTCTTTGCGCTGACCAGAGTATTCACCGATCTCCTCCGCGGAGAGTGAGGTTTTCTGCAACAGCTCGTCGATCCACTGCCTTACAGACGTTGTGTTGGAGGTTAGAATCAGGGTCTCGCACTGCAGATCGCGCATAGCGGCGATGCCAATCACCGTTTTCCCGGCACCGCAGGGCAGGACAAGCACCCCGTTCCCCCCTTCTCCGCCGATATCCCGAAAGGACTCAGCAGCCTTCTGCTGATAGTCGCGAAGCTTGAATCGCTGATCGTTTGAGCCGCCGCTTAAACCTCCGCCTCTCTCCGTACCCGTTGTTTCTCCTTGCCAAAGGATGTTCAGATATTGCCCGTCCAAATATCCCGCCTGATCCAGCACAGGATATCCAAGCCGGGTCAACTCCTGCTTTAATAGGCCACGCCGGTCTGAGGGCACCTCTGCCTCGTTTGCCGAAATCAACCGAACGCCGATTTCCATCAGGGAACGCTTGGACCTGAGCTCCTGCATCAGGGCTTCGCTATTGCTGTGTAGCAGCAATGAACGATCCTGTGTGGGATGCGGGAGCAGCGACAGCTGTCCGTAACGCCCAACGAGCTGGATAACCTCTTCCAGCAGGGCTGCCGGCACATCCCAACGTGATAGCGACTGAAGGCTCGAACAAATCGCCTCAGCTGTCAATCCTCCGGCAGCAGCGTTCCATAAGGATAACGGGGACAGGCGATATGTATGAAAAGACGTAGGACTTTTGATCAATTCCGCATACTGGGCCAGTTGTTCGCGTGCGGCCTCAGCCTCCACATGAGCGGTCTCAAGCAAGATGGTCCGATCCCGCTGGACGATGCACGGCTTGTTATGCATCCTAATCCCTCCTCGTAACATTTGGCTCTTTATTTTTCATAGCAGGTTAGAAAATCGTCTATCAACGTACTTTCTCAGAAGACAGACCGCATATAGCGGAGGTTAAAAAAAAGAAGTCCACATCCATATCCATGGATCTGAACTTCCCCTATGATCAATAGGATTTCCAAATGACGAGCGTTCATGCGCGATGATTGCGATTTTCTTAAAATCTAGTCCCCGTTCTGATAACTCGACACCATCTCGACCAGCAGCTTCGCCCCATAACGCATAGCATCTTCATCAAAGTCGAACATCGGGTGATGATGCGGATAGATTGCCCCCTTGTCCGGGTTACCGGCTCCAACAAAAATGAAGCAGCCTGGAATTTCCATCAAGTAATAGGCAAAATCCTCCGCTGGCATCAGTTTGGGCGAGACCTTGACCTGATCCGCTTCGAATATTTTCGGTGCCGTACGGAAGAACCGCTCGGTTTCGGTCTCATCATTCACCAAGGGTGGATAACCGACGAGATATCGGACCGCTGCCTTCGTGCCGTAGGTTTCAGAAACCGTCCGGGTCATATGTTCGATCCGCTCCCGGATCAATGTCCGGGTAGGTTCGTCAAAGGTGCGCACCGTTCCCGTGATCCGGCAAGAGGAAGCAATTACGTTTTGCGCCGTTCCGGCCTGCATCGTTCCTACCGTAACCACGGCAGGCTGCAGTGGATCTACCGTGCGGCTTACAATGGTTTGGAGCTGCATAACAAGCGCTGCTCCCGCTACCAGGGCATCGGCTGTCACATGCGGCATACCGCCATGTCCCCCGCGCCCTGTAATATCAATGAAAAACTCATCCGCCGCAGCCATCAGCGGACCCGGCGCGCTCGCTGCGGTCCCTACCGGAAACGGCGTCCATAAGTGGAGACCATAGACAACGTCGGCTCCGTCAAGTGCTCCATCCTTGATCATCTCTACCGCACCGCCGGGACAGACTTCCTCCGCTGGCTGGAACATAAAACGAATTTCGCCCTGGACTTCTTCAGGATACGTGCTGTAATAAGCAGCTGCCCCCAGCAGCATGGAGGTATGCCCATCATGCCCGCAAGCGTGCATCACGCCTTGCACCCGGGATTTGTACTCGCAGCTCTTGCCGTCTTCAATCGGCAGCGCATCCATATCAGAACGCAGCACAACGGTCTTGCCAGGTGTATCTCCTTTTATAATTCCTATAACGCCATGCCCGCCCACACCTGTCTTGACCGCAAGGCCCAGCTCCTGCAGCCGGGTTGCTATAAATGTCGAAGTTTCCTTCTCCTGGAACGAAAGTTCCGGGTGCATATGTAAATGACGACGCCACTCCACCATCCGTGGATACCATTGTTCCCAAAATGCTTCCTTCGTCAAGTTCCATCATCCTCCCCCGCTATATGCGGCTCAATCGATCGCAAGAAATCCGTAAAGCTTGCTCAGCAGCAGTCCGTGCCCAACCATGGCATCCATTCGGCCGCCTTCCTTGATCTTGCGATATACATCCCTGAGCGGGACCCACACAGCTCTAACATCTTCGTCCTCATCTTGATTCGACTCTTGGCTGCCGGACACCTTCAAATCGTCGGTGAAATAAAAATGAACGTTCCGGTTGGCCAGAGAAGCCATCGGATAAGCACTGCCCATGTAGGACAGGTCCTTGCACAGCACGCCTGCCTCTTCCTCAAGCTCCCGCTTAACGGCAAACTTCCGTTCCTCACCCGGTTTCACCGTTCCGCCGGGAAGCTCCCAGGTGATCTTATCAACCGCTTCCCGGTGCTGGCATACCAAGAGCAGACAACCTTGATGAACGGCCACAACCGCTGCCGATTCCGGAATCCGGTCGATCACGACAATTTCCTGCTGCCCGTTCTCTTCCACTACATAATAATCCGTGCGGTAAACGACGCGATTCATTGGCCATATCCACCCTTCGCTTAATTGAAGTCCTATGAATATATAACCACCAGGATGGAAAGCGTACATTTCACAGCGTTTTCACTTCCTTTTATTTTAGCAGAAAAGAAGAATGCCTGTCGTTATCAAAATCTCACCCTGGATAAAAGGTCTCAATTGAAGCGTGACGGGCGGTACAGGCTTGCACAAGTTCCTGAAACATACTATCATATTAAAGAACTTTGCAAGGACTATTAAGGGGGTTACAACCACATGATTTTCGAAAATACAGGCTTGGACGAATTGCACAGCGATTTAGCTTACCTTGATGAATGTGCCGAGAAAGTAGGCTTCATTCGTTGGCAGTGGGAATACTACCGCGCTACATATGACTTGAAAATCGAAGATAAAAAAAATCAGGCTGAATACTTCCTGCGCATTAACACCCGCGCTGTTGAAGGCAAGCTCGAAAAACCGGACGCCATCCTCAAAATCGAAGCGGTATACCTGGGTAGAGCCACGTTCCCGCACGGACTTGAGTATGAATCCATGGCTCCACAGCCCGTTATGAATGTGGCTACCAAGAAGCTTCAAGAGCTCAAAGCTCTTCTGGAAGCGTAAGGTCGAACATTATGAATACGACCAAACCTCAGCCGAAGAGAGGGACGCCTGATTTTCAACTGCTGATCCTTACCTTGCTGTTAGTGGGATTCGGACTGATCATGGTGTTCAGTTCCAGCTCCAGCTTGGCCGTTTTCAATGAAAAATTCAATAACGATCCGCTGCATTTTACGAAGCGGCAAGTCGCGTTTGCCGTCCTTGGCACGTTGGTTATGTTTGTTGCCATGAACATCAACTATAAGAAATACAAGCAGCTATTCATACCGGTGTTTTTTCTAACCTTGATGTTGCTGATTCTTGTGGTGATCATCGGTTCCGCGACCAACGGAGCCACAAGCTGGTTTAACCTGGGAAAATTCGGCATACAGCCGACCGAACTGGCCAAAATTGCGACCATTGTCTATCTGGCAGCGCTGATTACCAAAAAAGGGGAACGAATCCGTCAATGGAAGGGCGGTTTCTTCCCCGTACTCATTATTGTAGGGGTCGTAGCGGGACTTATCATGCTTCAGCCGGATTTAGGTTCCTGCTTCATCCTCGTGGCTACGAGCGGGCTGCTGATCTATGCTGGCGGCGCCAGCCTCAAGCATATCCTGGGATGTATCTCGCTTGTCGCGCTTGGCCTGGTACTCACTCTGGGCGTCGGTGCACTCTTTAACTCCAGCGGAGATCAGGAGCAGGCTTCCAAGAACTACAAGATGGGCCGGATCGAGGCTTTCATGGACCCGTTCCACGATGAGTCGGACACGGGCTACAACTTGGTGCAATCGCTGATCGCCATCGGCCAGGGCGGTGTCACTGGAGCCGGTTACGGGGAGAGTGTGCAGAAGCTGCATTACCTGCCGAATCCTTACAATGACTTTATCTTTTCGGTCATCGGCGAAGAATTCGGTTTTATCGGAACTGCGATATTCCTCCTGCTCTACTTATACTTTATCCTGCGAGGGATCATTGTGTCGCTTCGCTGCTCGGATCCGTTCGGAACCTTGACCGGCGTCGGCATCATGGGACTAATCGCCATACAGGCCTTCATCAATATCGGTGGGGTTACCAATACCATCCCGATAACGGGCGTTACCCTCCCATTCATCAGTTATGGCGGATCCTCGCTGCTGGTTATGATGCTGAGCATGGGAATCGTGCTTAGCATATCCAGGGACAGCAACCGTCCGATGAAAGAGGAGCAGGTTAAATCCGTAATTAAAAAAGACTACCGGGCAATCGGGTAGTCTTTTTTCTTGTTTTCATCATCAGCGGGGAACGGATCCCCTATAGTACGTCTTATTTAGCTCGAAGCTGAATATCGTCGATTTCATCGTCTTTGAAAGCTACGCCTTCGACCTTCACATTGACCTCAACCACACGAAGTCCTGTCATGCTCTCGACAGCTTCGCGGACATTCTGTTGAAGCATGCGGCACACTTCATGTATGGGTGTCTCATAAAGCACGATAATCCGCAGGTCAATCGCCGCTTCCAGCTGACCTACTTCTACGGTAACACCCTTTTGCACATTTTTGCCGCTCAGTCGCTTAGCCCAGCCCTCGGACAATCCACCGGACATTGCTGCAATACCTGGGGTTTCCAAGGCAGCTAATCCGGCAATTTTCGAGACGACATCATCCGATATTCGAATCAAACCGTTATCCAGTTGAAGTTGTTCCGTCATGCCATTTCCTCCTTCACCTCATTATCCGTTATTGTAAATGGTAACGGACCTAAAAAGCAAATGCTCCTTTCTGAAAAGAAGGATAATTTTCCGAAAAATTTGGGTATATTGTAAAAAGCGATACGAGAATCGTCGTTTCCGCTCGCAAGAACTCATCAATACATAAATCATAAGGTAGGTGTCGATTATGAAAAAATGGCTAAACCCCGCGCTGCTCATCTTCACTTTTTTGCTTAGTGCGCTGGGGCATTTTGCGAATTGGAACTTCACACTCCAATTCATTCTGTCTGCCATCTCAGTTATTTTTGTCGCCGGTTTCCTTGGCAAAGCAACCGAAAGCGTTGCGCATTACGCCGGTCAACGGCTCGGGGGATTCCTGAACGCCACCTTCGGTAACGCGGCGGAGCTGATCATTGCCATCCTGCTGATCAAGGAAGGCTTGTACGATATGGTGAAAGCAAGCATCACCGGCTCCATTATCGGCAACCTGCTGCTCGTCCTCGGACTTAGCCTGTTTGCCGGGGGCCTCAAATTTAAAATCCAAAAATACAACGTGACGCTGGCAGGTCTGAACGGATCCCTGATGACGCTGGCGATTATCGCCCTGTTTATCCCTGCTGTCTTTCTGAATACCCACTCCATTACGGAGAGTGAGACCAAGACGCTCAGCCTCATTGTGGCGGGAATTCTGATCGTAGCCTACATCGCATGGCTGGGGTTCTCGATGATCACCCACAAGAACTATTTGGCGGATGTCAGCGACGATAACGATCAGGATGCGCTGCCGCACGAGCACGGTCCCGTCTGGTCCAAGAAACGCTCAATACTGTACCTCGTTGTCGCTACGGTGATGGTTGCGTTTGTCAGTGAATGGCTTGTGGGGGTGCTTGAGCCTATCAGCCACGAGTATGGCCTTAGCGAACTGTTTATCGGTGCATTCCTTGTAGCGATTATCGGTAACGCAGCCGAGCACAGTGCAGCCATTATGCTCGCCATGAAGAACAAAATCGGCGCAGCCGTTGAAATTGCCGTTGGCAGCAGCCTGCAGATTGCCCTGTTTGTTGCTCCCGTGCTCGTGTTCATCAGCTTCTTCCTTGGGGATACGATGGATATTGTGTTTACCACGCTGGAGCTGGTTGCTATCGGTGTCGCCGTATTCATTGCCAGATCCATTACGCAAGACGGTGCCTCCAACTGGTATGAAGGCCTTCTGCTGCTCGCCGTGTACGTCATACTAGGCGTCTCGTTCTTCCTCGTCTAAATGTAATGTAAGGAAGGGGAAGCCCACACAGTTGCCTACATCGTGTGCGATAATTCACAAGAAAAAAACGCATGCCGCCTGAGTGCGACATGCGTTTCTCTATGTATGCGCCTGTACGAATACAGGCTATTTGGATTGATTCATGGCTTCGTACAGGACCGCCAGATTGCGTTCAAGCTTGCTGATCAGCTGCTTTCCCGTACTTTCCGGAAGAAGCCCGGCCCGCACCGCGAAATCAACCTCTTTTGAAAAACCGTACATTTGGGTATCCAGCACTTCCTCATAGAGAGGGCAATAACGGGTCGCCAGATTCTCCATCTGTACTTCAATAAGCTTTAGGATTTTATCTGCATCTTCATGAAGAAGACTGATCGCTTTTAAATTCAGCTGTTCCTGTAAATCAGATGAAGTCATGATCTTCCCCCCTATGTCAAAAATCACAGCACAGTTACTACCTTTAATATTAGTCGAAATCGTTTCTCAATACAAGGACCTGAACAAAATAGACCCTTTCTCTACGAAAAAACACCCTTCCATTCTATGGAGGGGTGTTTTGGGCGACTGTTATTCAGCCACGACGGATACATTCAAACCATGCTTGGTGAATACGTCGATCATTGCTTTTTTAGCTGCATCAGCATCAGGTCCATGAACATGCAGTTCATAGCTTTGGCTGTTGACAAGCGTTGTGAACAGACCCAAGATGCTCTTAACATCAATGTACTTGTTCTCTGCCTGCAAAACGATGGAGGATGAGAACTGGCTAGCGGTTTGCGAAATTTCTACGATAGATTGATTGTTATTGGACATACGAATCCCTCCGTAACTTTAGGATCTGAATAAAGCTCATCACTGCACCTTCATGATACATTGAATCCGTTTTCTTATGCAACATTTTTTCCAATCTATTTAAGATTTTCCGGATTTAACGCTGCTAGTTCTGGAATAACAAATATACCATCCTTGCGAATCAAGCGATCATCAAAGTAGATTTCCCCGCCGCCGTACTCCGGACGCTGGATCAAAACGAGATCCCAGTGAATCGAGGAACGATTGCCGTTGTCTGTTACATCATATGCTTGACCTGGCGTAAAATGCAGGCTTCCGGCGATTTTCTCATCAAACAGAATATCTTTCATCGGTGTCAAAATGTATGGGTTGAAGCCGATGGCAAATTCGCCGATATATCTTGCACCTTCATCCGCATCCAAAATCTCGTTCAAACGTTTGGTGTCGCTGCCGGTTGCTTCAACAATTTTTCCGTTTTCAAAGCGGAATTTAATATTCTCGAAGGTTACGCCATTGTAGAGAGTCGGTGTATTGTAAGAGATTGTACCGTTAACTGAATCACGAACAGGCGCTGTATATACCTCGCCATCCGGAATGTTCTTCTGACCGGAGCATTTCTCTGCACCAATGTTTTTGATCGAGAAGCTGAGATCCGTTCCCGGTCCAACGATGCGAACCTTGTCGGTCTTTCTCATCAGCTCGGCCAAAGGATCCTGGGCGCGGTCCATTTTGGAGTAATCCAGATTGCACACATCGAAGTAGAAATCCTCAAACGCCTCGGTGCTGGTGTTGGCAAGCTGCGCCATGCTGGCGTTCGGATAGCGGAGAACCACCCACTTCGTACGCTTGACGCGCTCTTCGCTATGTACGGGGTGCGAATAAAGTGCATTATACAGCTTCATGTTTTCCTCAGGCACGTCAGCCATATCGTTGACGTTCTCGCCTGCGCGGATACCGATGTAACAATCCATTTTCTTCATGCGCTCAAGATCCAGCTCAGCCCACAGCTCAAGCTGCTCCTTATTTGCGTTCTTCAGCATGGCACGTTGAACCGTGCGATCTGTCAATTGCACGAACGGGCGGCCACCTTGATTCGAAACCTCCTCAATGATGGCATTCAGCAGATCGCGCTCCGATCCAATCATTTCGATGAGCACATTTTCGCCCGGCTGCATATCTACCGAATAGTTCACGAGATTTTGAGCCAATTTTTGAATTCTGGGATCACGCATATGTCATATCCTCCTTATGATGACTGTTCCCTACGTTATGAATTGAACAGCGGTAAATTTATTCATTATTGTAGCATGCGAACAGCCTTAAGTCAGCGTTCATCGTTAAAAAAATTTTCATGGCAATCCCTTCAATAACCAGTAAATGTAACATCGGACAGCAGCGTTTCCGTGCGGGTTTTGCCTTGTTCATCAACAAAAAACAACGTTCGTTCCATAGTCAGTTTGGTAGGAAGCTGTTTTTTTTGATTAATCGTTACATGAGAAACCGAAACCGTGTCCGCCTTGCTCAACATGCTCTTCATTTCATTATAGTCCCGCTCCCACACGGCCTTCAGTCGTTTGCGTACCTTCGGATCTTCACTGTACAGCGGATCCCCTTTGCGTTCGATCCGTTCCGCCAGCGTCTTCATCTGCTCATCCAGCGATCCATATACCATTTGGGCTGCCGCTTCGGGTGACAGCTCGATGCGCAGTACCTTGGTTCCTCTTGCCGCCCCCAGTTCCTGAGTCACCGTCTTCTCCGAATTCCCGATATATTCCAGTAATTCTAATGGATTCAAGCGGGTTATCCACATTTCCTCGACATGTCCTGATGAGAGTGTGCTCCACTTGCCCTCCTTGCGCTTCAGGGACACGGTAAGTCCATCCGCTTGATATACCGAATCGGCATATACCTTATCCTTATCATTACGTATGGTTGTGCCCTTGTTCCTTGAGGATAGTGTCAGATCCGTATGATGCTGCAGATTGCCTTCAAATGCCAAACTTTGCTGAAACGGTCCGTTTTCTCCGCTCCGAATCGCCGCTTCTCCCCGAAAAGAGAAATTATCAACGCCAGACAGCCCCGACAGGGCGCGGTTAAACGACTCTTCGGCAGACAATTGATCTTGCCAGGCACATCCGGTTAAGCAAAAGACAAACAAAACCATTCCGATGACGCTCCGTGATCTTCTTATTCTCATAATCTTCAGCCCCTCATTGATCTTTCTCTTAGGCTATCCGCGGTCCATGACATTATGCAGATGACAGAAAAAACCCTGCAGCCACTAAATAGCTGCAGGGTTTTTAATCTAATCCGATTTCAGCCTCGGCCCTCTCCACGACAATCCGGTTGCGGCCACCATTCTTCGCTTCGTAAAGAGCCATATCCGCTCGATAAAAGAGGGACTCCACGCTGATCTTGTCATTGGTCCAGTTCCATTCGGAAATTCCGCAGGACACCGTTACGCGCGGGTCGGTCTCTTCCGATACCCTTATGCGAATCCGTTCGGCGACCTGCATCGCCTGCTGAATGCCGAGTCCCGGCAAATACACGGCAAGCTCCTCGCCTCCCCAGCGGGCCGGAATATCGCTATGGCGAATCGTTGTCTTCACGATACTGCTGACCTGCTTCAGAATTTTGTCCCCCCGCTGGTGACCGAACGTATCATTAACCTGCTTGAATGCATCGATATCCACAACAATGAGAGAACCGCAAAAATCACGAGTCTGACATTCATGGATCATTTCATCAAGATAATGTCTCGCATACAGTTCAGTCAGCATATCCCGGTTCGCCATTCTTCTCACTTCCGCATGCAGGAAGGCATTGCCGATAGCCAGACCAATATGGCTTGTCAAAGCTTGAAGCAACCGATAGCTGTCATACGAAAAATAATGCCGCTTCGCATGGGTGAGAAGGACAACCCCCCGCACCTCACCGTTTACGGTAAGCGGAGTAGCAATCATCGAGCTGGAATGAGTGCTCTCCATTAGCCGGGATTCCGCCGGACGTTCTTCGTTATAGTCTGACAGGATGAGCGGTTCCTTCGAATGGTAGACTAGGCCGCCCAAACCATAATCCTTCTCAAAGACCTCCTTGGCAAGCCATTCGGCGTTGCAGGATACCACTTCAAGACCGCCAAGCTCCTCGTTATAAATCAAAATGCAGCAGTAATCGGCCTCAAGAATCTTTAGCAGCTCATGGTTGGCAAATTGAAATATCTCCGCCAAATGCAAGCTTTTGTTCAACCGCTGTGTCAGTTCATTAATCATACGGAGCTCATGAATCATCAGGTTGGACTGCTCGTACAATTTGGCATTCTCAAACGCGGTGCCCGCAGCATCGGCCATCATAGAGAGCAATTCCAGATCCATATCGGGCAGCTCAGACTTGTCCACTTCCACATGGAGCACGCCATAAACGCCCTGCTTGCCTCCCATGGGAATCCCGATTTCCACGATCGAATCGGGTTCCTTATGTTCATCAATCGTGAGGGTACCCTCCATAAATGTGCGGACATAAACCTCTCTCTGCCAATGATGAAGCAGCAGGGGACGCACCAGCGGATGTCCGCTCTCATGGTCCTGAGACATAAACAATTCAACTTTGGCCTTGGGATACAGTGCCAGAACACTGTCGATAGCCTCCACCAGCACATTGTCCACATTAATCTGCACATGCATCCGCTTTACATACTGAAACATGATGGAACGCCTGTGCACCTCACGCTCAGCTTGGTTGTGGACTTTCTCCAGATCATCGGCAAATACGTATTCCAACTTCCGATAGAAGCAGGAACGAAACAATAACGCATGAGTTTCTGTCAGCATAAGTGACTGTTCCGGCTCCATCTCAAGCGAGGAAACACTGACCATCACCGCAAATACATCGCCATGAATGCGAGTGAAGAGCGGGACAGCGCACAGCACGCTTCCCTCCAAAGAACCCTTTCCCATCCCTTGGGCGGCTTCTTTGGAGTTTAAAGTAAGCGATAATGTCTCATCTTCACTTGCGTTAAGGTATTGCGTTATTTCGGACGCCCCTGTCAGCCAAGCTCCCTCATGAGAAAGAAGGGCCCAGCTGAATTTCTTCATCGCCTGTGTGCCTGCGCTTTCTCTTAGCCACTCCAGATAGCTGTCTGATATGAGAGGCTGAATATAAGGGAAATCATGAGGTGTAATATCCAAGCTCTGAAGCCAAAAACGAGGCCCATTTCCAGGAATTGGCCCAGCATCATTAAACATAACTGCAGAACCGGGAGAGCTTTCATACGCTTTCCGTTGATCTTCTGACATATTGGGCGCTCCTTTGCACCATTATAAAAGGCCTATCCAAGACTGGCGTTCGGGATTCATAATGTAAGGATCCATTTGGCTGCCGCATTTAATAACGGTAACCCAGCTGTTCAACATATTGGGAGGGTCATGATAAACACAAAAGATGTTACGATATGTAACTAGATAAATGAGACTACTTAATCCAATATCATCTTACTCTTTTCTACCCATTTTTGCATTAAAATTTATGCGTTTTTCACAATATTTTTAGGTCTGTGGTCCTATCGACAAAATTAGACAAAAACCAAGTTATAGTAAGTTGCAGGTTGAACTTGACTTTATATCATTACTTCATATAATATTTATTGTTGAGTAAGAATGCAATGCATTCCATGAATTTGGGCGGGTTGTGTCACCCTCACGTTATTTGTTACTGCCAGGACAGCGGCTGAACTTTCCTGGCAGATCTTCCGGAGATTACGGCTAGAGCAAACAAATACGGCGCAAATAGAGCCCTAATGAAACTTTAATTAAAAAGGAGTCTATATAACATGGCACGTTACACCGGTCCTAAATTTAAATTAAGCCGTCGTCTGGGAATCTCCCTGAGCGGTACAGGTAAAGAATTGGCTAAACGCCCTTTCCCTCCAGGTCAGCATGGTCCTAACCAACGGAGAAAAATTAGCAACTACGGTATGCAGCTTCAAGAAAAGCAAAAGCTGCGTCACATGTACGGCTTGGGCGAGAAGCAATTTAAAACCTTGTTTAACAAAGCAACTGGCATGAAAGGTATCGCTGGTGAGAACTTTATGTTCCTGCTTGAGAGCCGTCTGGACAACCTGGTTTACCGTCTTGGCTTCAGCAACTCCCGTGCGGGTGCTCGTCAATTGGTAGCTCACGGTCACGTGACTGTGAACGGCAAGAAAGTCGATATCGCTTCTTACGCTGTAAGCACTGGCGATGTAATCGGTCTTCGTGAAAGAAGCCGTAGCCTCTCTTCCATCAAGGAAGCTTTGGCTAACCGCGTACATCTTCCAGCTTACCTTGAGTTTGATGAAGCAGCAATGGAAGGGAAATACATCCGTCTTCCAGAACGTTCCGAACTTTCCCAAGATATCGATGAGAAACAAATCGTCGAATTCTACAACCGTTAAGATTAACTCGGAACCCAAAAAACCTGAAGGCCTTGGCCTTCAGGTTTTTTTATTATCGAAATGAATCCTCCGCAAGTTCAATCATCTTAAGAAAACTTCAATCTGGCAAATTTACGCTTGCCTACTTGAACCACATCCCCGTCTTGAGGAGCGATTTCACCGTGGGTGTCGCTGCACTTTTCTCCATTCCATTTTACAGCCCCCTGCTGGATACTGCGTCTGGCCTCACCATTGGAAGCGGCAAAACCGAGCAGTGTCAGCATTTTGATAAGCGTAATCTTTCCTTCCTCCAGTTCTCCTTCGGGTACAATATAATCCTCAATGTCTTCAGGAAGTGCCTTCTGCTGGAACACGGTCACAAAATGCTGCTGTGCGGCATCCGCAGCCTCCCTCCCATGATACATCCGAACGAGAGTGTGCGAGAGACTCATCTTGGCATCCCGGGGATGAACGCTTCCGTCCCGAAGCCCCTTCTCCAGTCTGGTTACCTCCTCACCTGCCATATCGGTGGCCAAGCCGAAGTGCTTAAGCATAAGTTCGTCCGGAACGGACATGGATTTACCGTAAATCTCATTTGGCTCTTCATCGATACCGATGTAATTCCCCAAGCTCTTACTCATCTTCTGTATACCGTCAAGTCCTTCGATAAGCGGCATCGTGATCGCAACCTGAGGCTCTGTGCCATACTCCTTCTGCAGGGTCCGCCCCATCAGCAGGTTAAACTTCTGGTCCGTTCCCCCAAGCTCGACATCGGTCTTAAGCGCTACAGAATCCATACCCTGCATCAACGGGTAAAAGAACTCGTGGATGCTGATCGGAAGCCCGCCCTGGTAACGTTTAGTAAAATCATCGCGCTCCAGCATCCGTGCCACCGTAACCTTTGCCGATAAGCCGACCACTTCAGCAAAAGTCATCGGCGCAAGCCACTCGGAGTTGTAGTATACCTTCGTTTTTTCTGGATCCAATACTTTGTATATTTGTTTCCTGTACGTTTCCGCATGACGCCTCACATCCTCTTCTGACAATTGCTTGCGCGTCTCGGATTTGCCTGTCGGATCTCCGATCCTGCCAGTAAAGTCCCCGATGATGAGCTGTACTTCATGTCCGAGTTCCTGGAACTGACGCAGCTTCTGCAGCACGACGGTATGCCCGACGTGAAGATCGGGCGCTGACGGGTCCATTCCCAGCTTCACGCGCAGCGGCTCGCCGGTTACGACCGATGTCATCACCTTCTGCCTCATCTCTTCTTCCGGAATGATCTCCACCGCTCCACGGGAGATCACCTCCATCTGGCGTTCCACCTCCTGCTGCTGGACATTCGATAACACATCCCATTTCATGTTTCCATACACCTCCCTCTAAATTTGAACGCAAAAAAGCTCCTACTCATCCCAAGGGACGAGTAGGAGCGCTCGCGTTACCACCCTAATTAAAATCCGTTGCCTCAGGAACGGATTTTCACTTCATTGCCATAACGGGTTGTCATCCCGGAACCGGACTACTGTAACAGCCGTACTGGTGCACGACTCTGTTTCCCCCGGTCAGCTCCGGACGGTAATTCAAAGGGGCTCGTTATCGGTTTGCACCACCCACCGACTCTCTGGAAACGAAAGGCTCCGCCTTCTACTGGGGTCCTTCAAAGCTTTTCACGATATGAACTTTGCATTATTTGTATCATATGCTTCCCGAAAAAGTCAATCTTCCTCAAAAAAGGACACGCTATGTAGGGACACATGATTCAAAACCTTCGATTTATGCTATAATAGGTGCGTTAAAAGGAGGAGTATACATTCATGGTTGAGGAGAAAAAACAAGAGCCTGAAAAACAGAAGAAACCGCGTAAACGGTCCTTTCTGCGGGTACTCGGATCCGTCATCGGATGGCTCTTTGTGGTAGGTCTGATGGGCGTTTTGTTCGCCGGAGGAGCCATAGGTGGCTACGTAACCTCTATTGTTGAGAATGAGCCGGTAAGATCCAGGGCTCTCATCGAGAATACGGTGAACGATAATGCTATAACGGGCTTCGCCTACTTCGCAGATGGCTCACCGATCGGGCAGCTTAGAACCGAAGAAGACAGACGACCTGTGGAATTCAAGGATATTCCCCAGCTTGTGAAGGATGCCGTCGTATCCATAGAAGATAACCGTTTTTATACACATAAGGGTGTTGACATAAAAGGTACCGCTCGCGCCGTTAAGGAACGCGTGCTGAACGAGTCGGTTCAAACCGGCGGCAGCACGTTGACGCAACAGCTGGCCAGGCTCACTTTTTTAAGTCGCGACAAAACCGATAACCGCAAGGTCAAAGAAATGCTGCTGGCCATGCGGATGGAACGCTTTTTGAGTAAAGACCAAATTTTAACAGCCTATTTGAACAAGGTTCCTTACGGTAACGGTTCCAGCGGATACCAACTGTTCGGGATCAAGGCTGCGGCAAAAGGTATATTTAACATTAACAATCTGAATGATCTGAATGTGGCTCAAGCTGCATATTTGGCAGGTCTTCCGCAGCTACCGTCCTCCTACTCTGCCTTTAACGGCAAGGGGGAATTTGACGAGAAATCATTCAACCGTGCAATAAACCGCCAGCACCGCGTACTGGGAAGCATGCTGGAAGAAGGTAAAATAACGCAAACTGAGTATGAAGAGGCCCAGGCATTCGATATCAAAAAATCGCTTGCTCCTCGCACGCAGAAGGCCTATGTGACTTATCCTTATCTCATGATGGAAGTAGAGCGCCAAGCATCGAATATCCTGATGAAGCTGAGCGAGGAAGCCGAAGAGAACGCAAAAGGCACGCAAGCGAACTCCGATCTGATGGATGCATCCCGAGCTCAGCTCAGCACCGGCGGTTACCGTGTTTACACCACCATCGACCGGACATTATACAAGACCATGCGATCCATCGCAGAGAATGACAGCAACTACGTGCCTGACAGCGCGGAAAAAGGAATGGAGCAAACCGCCGCGATGATGATCGACAACAAAACCGGCGCCATTCTCGGGATGATTGAGGGCAGGGATTTTAACACAGAACAAATGAACTACGCTACGCAAATGAAACGACAACCTGGATCTGCCATGAAACCTATTGCCGCCTATTTACCGGCACTCGATTCGGGGGCGATTCAGCCTGCCAGCGTGGTGGACGATTCACCGATCATCTTAAAGGACTACAGCAAAGTGTTCCATATTCCTAAAAACTCGTACAGCGGGTATAGGGGATTGATGACGGCAAGACAGGCACTGAACAATTCAACCAATACGGTGGCGCTCAAGTTGTTTAACAACACGGTTGGCATCGAGAAGGCTTGGGAGTTTTCCAAGAAGCTGGGTATCACTACCTTGGAGGAAGACGATTATAATGCTTCCACCGGTGTACTGGGGGGGCTGCATTACGGGGTGACAGTGGAAGAACTCACTAATGCATACAGTGCCATCGGCAACCAAGGCAAATTCACGGACGCCTTCATGATTGAGAAAATCGTGGATTCCAAAGGCAATATTGTCTATAAACACGAAGTAAAGCCGGAGCAGGTATTCTCTGAACAAACCGCGTATCTCATGACGGATATGCTTCGTACCGTCATTACGAACGGAACAGGCAGCAAGGTCAGAGACACGTACAAGAAATTTAATGAGGTTCCGGTTGTTGGTAAAACCGGATCCACCCAGAACTACGGGGATGTCTGGTTCATGGGATACTCGCCTGACGTTACGCTTGGCGTATGGGTTGGATATAAGGAACAAAAAAATACGCTCGTCGGAGACCAGCGCAAGCACGCCCAGGCCATTTGGGCCAGAATCATGAACGAAGTAACGGACGTGAAACCGGAGCTGTTCCCGACCAAAACGTTCGAGAAACCTGAAGGCATAACGTCCAAGACAGTTTCAGCTTACAGCGGCAAGCTGCCGACGGCCTTAACGGACAGATTCGTAACGGATCTGTTTAATGTGAAGTTTGTGCCTACCGAAAGCGATGACGGTATCGCAAAAGCGAAATACATCACCTATCGGGGTGTAAATTATATTCCACAGGAAGCGACGCCTTTGGATATGTTGAGAGAACAAATCGTAATCAAGCGTGAGAAGCCCCTTGATGAGCTGATTGTAGAACTGCAGAACGCCTTGAAGGTCATGAAAGGTGAAAAGAGATCGCTGGAGTCTTATCTTCCCCAGGACGCGAAGAAAGGGATGCCAAGCAAGGTTGACCCTAGAACAGATGACGGCAAAGCCCCTACCCCACCGAAAAACGTACATTATTCGATGGGCAGCGGCTCCATCAGCTTTAATGCCAGTGGATCTCCTGATGTTGTCGGATACCGGCTCTTTAAGTCCGTTAACGGCAGTCCGTTTACACATCAAGGGCAGGTGGTGCTCGGCGACGAGAGCCTTGTCTTCTCGGGACTTGGAGCTGACGGAATGTTTACTTCCTATTACGTTGTTGCCGTTGACGTAGCCGGCAAAACATCTGAACCAAGCGCTATTGTGGGCGGTACAGCACCTGGATTCGAAGTTCCAGGCGATAACGACACGAATCCGGATGACGACATCGATAATCCTGATGACGGCATCACAGAGGGAGATCCCAATGACGACCTGGAACTTGGGAATGAAGGCGCTACTACCGTACCGTCTGCACCAGGTCAGCCGACCCTTGGGGCTACCCCTGAGGGCTTCCAGGCCACCTGGAGCGGCAATGCTCCAGAGGAAGAAGTAATGGTCTACAACATCTACATCAGTCCGAACAGTGATGGCAATTACCAGCTTCTTGGCTCAAGTAAGAGCACGGAGTTCTACTACTCCTCGGGTAACCCAATCGGCGGTACCTTTAGAGTAACTGCCGTAAATCCAATCGGTGAATCTGCAGCTTCACCGGCCGTATATTTTGAGAAAAAATAGATTGGTATACTAAAAAGCCAGCCCCTCTACAGAGATCATCTGTTAGAAGGGCTGGCTTTATTTTTTAGGTAAAGCAGATACTTCTACGTATATTCCATGAGGACAGACTGCATCTTGCAAGATAAGAAGGTTAACCTCGGAAGTTTAAACTTTCTCTAAAAAAAAAGACTGACAATGGAAATGGTGGTCACCATCTCCATTGTCAGTCTGTTCTTGATCACGGTTTAATCTTCAATCGTGGACAAATCGCCTGTCGGAAGATCCAGTTCCCACGCTTTCAATACGCGGCGCATGATCTTACCAGAGCGCGTCTTCGGAAGTTTATCCTTAAACTCAATTTCACGAGGTGCGGCATGAGCGGAAAGTCCTTCCTTTACGAAACGGTAGATTTCATCCTTGAGCTCCTGAGTAGGTGTATACCCCTCACGTAAGGAGATAAAGGCCTTTATGATCTCGCCACGGGTTACATCAGGCTTACCGATCACGCCTGCTTCAGCGACAGCGGGATGCTCAACCAACTTGCTCTCCACTTCGAACGGTCCGATTCGTTCACCGGACGAATTAATCACATCGTCTATTCTGCCCTGGAACCAGAAGTATCCTTCTTCATCCATATATGCCGAATCACCTGAAATGTACCAGCCCGGAATTCGGAAGTATTCTTCATACTTCGCCTCGTTGTTCCAAATTTTTCTCATCATGGACGGCCAAGGTGTCTTGATGGCCAAATTACCCATCGTGTACGGAGGCACTTCTCTCCCCTGATCGTCCAAAATCTTAGCTGTAATGCCCGGCACCGGACGCCCCATGGATCCTGGCTTGATCGCCATGCCCGGGTAATTACAGATCAGCTGTCCGCCCGTCTCTGTCATCCACCATGTGTCATGGATACGCTGCTTATAAGCCTTGTGTCCCCAACGCACCACCTCGGGATTAAGCGGCTCACCAACAGATAAAATATGCCGTACATGGCTCAAATCATATTGGTCGATAAGGTCGGAACCGGCACCCATCAACATGCGGAAAGCGGTCGGAGCGCTGTACCATACCGTTACCTTATTGTTCACCAACGTGCTGTACCAATCCTGTGGACTGAAACGGCCTCCGCGAATGACATTGGTAACCCCATTCAACCACGGTGCAAAAATACCATAGGACGTACCGGTTACCCAACCCGGGTCCGCCGTGCACCAATATATATCATCTTCCCTTAAATCCAAAACAACCTTGCCCGTATAATAATGCTGAATCATGGCATTCTGCACGTGATACACGCCCTTCGGTTTCCCGGTAGAGCCTGATGTATAGTGCATGATCAATCCATCTTCCCGCTCAAGCCATTCAATCTCCAGCTCACTTGATGCAGCCTCTACTTCCTCGTGGTAGCTTACTAGCCGCGAGTCCTCCTCCTCAATCTCGCCAACAACAAAAATATGTTTCAGTTCAGGCAACTCGTCTCGCTTCACACGTGACAACAGTGCAGGCGTCGTAATCAGTGCAACAGCACCACTGTCCTCCAGACGGTCCTTTACCGCCGTTTCCATAAACGCCTCGAACAATGGGCCGACCACGGCGCCTACCTTCAGAATGCCCAGCAAACCGGCATAGAGCTCAGGGCCGCGCGGCATAAAGATAAATACCCGATCACCCTTGCCAACACCATATTTGCGGAGTACATTACCGAACTTGTCGGATTTCTCTTTCAACTGCGCATAAGTAATAGATTCCTCGCGATTGGCGTCACTGTACAGGAGAGCTACCTTGTCTCCTCGCCCCTCTGCTACATGACGATCAATAGCTTCATACGCCATATTTACTTTGCCCGTCTCATACCAAGTAAAATGTCTCTCGATTTCGTCCCATGAAAACTCGGAGCGTGCCTGCTCGTAACTCTTCATATTGGAATGTGAAACTTCACTTGGCAATATTTCGCTATGCGTTTGATTCATGATAACATCCTCCTCATTCTCAAATCGGTCTCCTCATAGTGGACAGCGCTTACAAAATGATTGAATGAAACATACATTTTACACATTGCGGTGGGTCGTCACGTTGTCGCAGTCATCGAGTCATCAACCCTTAGAATTCGCAAGGAAACATATCGTTAAGTACAACATAAATGTGAAGATTTTATGTCGAAAAGATTATATCATAGCTCTTGTTTGCCTGTCATTGCTTTTCATTTTTTTATTTTTTTGCTATAAGTAGGGTATGGAATTGAAAGGAGCGTAACGGATGGAACACTGCAAGGTATACCTGTCTCATGTTTTGTTCCCTGAAGACCGCCGCCTGATCATCGAAGGACCTGTACCTCCCGAGCAACTATCCGAGCTAACCATGCACCCTGATCTCAAGGCTTTTCGTCGTCCTGCGGAGCAGCATGAGGCATTGGTGGAAATTGCAGGCCTGCCCGAAGGCAGAATCATCATCACGAGAGACCAAGATATGATCGTTGGATATGTAACATTTCATCACCCGGATGAGCAGGAACGCTGGTCCGAGGGCAATATGGAAGATTTGATTGAACTTGGTGCCATCGAGGTAGCAAAAGACTACCGTTCTCTGGGACTTGGGCAGCAGATGATCAAGACTGCATTTGAAGAAGAACAGATGGAGCGTTACATCGTGTTTACGACCGAGTACTACTGGCATTGGGATCTTAAAGGAAGCGGCCTTAACGTATGGGATTACCGCAAAATGATGGAACGGTTAATGAAAATCGTGGATATGGAGTGGTACGCAACCGATGATCCGGAAATCTGTTCCCATCCTGCCAACTGTCTTATGGTCAGAATCGGGCGGCACGTACCGCTTTCATCACAAGAACAATTCGATCGTATCCGTTTCAGACAGCGGTTTATGTATTAAGTCGATACCCAATAAAATAAACAAAAAAACAAACTCCCCGAGAATTTGCCACAGGGGAGTTTGTTATCTGCGGGCGCATAACTGAATATACATACCGACTGCTTGCTCAAATTTGTTACTAGAGTTTGCCCAGCATGTAGTTCACGATTTCGTGCGAACGCTTGGAAGCTTTCACTGTAAACTCAGGGAAGTTGACATGGGCAGAGCCGTCAGCCTTATCTGACATGGATCTGATCACCACATATGGCACGCTGTTCATATAACACACCTGGGCAACAGCAGCACCTTCCATTTCCGCGCAAGCCCCGTTCAGATCCTCGTAGAGCGTCCGTACCGTTTCACGGCTGGCAATGAACTGGTCGCCGGACAGAACCTTCCCGATGACGTAATGATTCACCGCCTGCTCTTTGCACGCTTCCTTTGCCAGCTCGATCAACGACGGATCCGCAGGAAAATCAGACACTTCCTGATACGGAATCAAACCGCGCGCAAAGCCGAGCGGAGTCACATCCATATCGTGCTGCATGCAGGAGGAAGAGATGACGATATCGCCAATATTCAGCTCCGGATGCAGCGCACCCGCTACGCCGGTAAACAATATTTTAGAAACGCCATAGGTGTCAATCAGGATTTGCGTGGTAACCGCGGCATTCACCTTACCCACCCCGCTCTTGCATACAACGACTCTCTTGCCATGAATCGTTCCTGAAGCATATGTAACTCCTGCACGGACTGCTGTTTCTTTATTCTCCAGTTGACTGAGCAGCAATTCCACTTCTTCGTCCATGGCCCCGATTAGGCCGATAACCTGTGTTGTCATACCGATATCCCTCCTGAATTCAAGACCACATATAAATCCCACCAGAAAAAAGCCCCTTAAAATCAGGAGCTTTCTTCAAATCAATAGATGTCTAAACAGCTTTTATTCACACTTCTTACTCGTTCACATGACTAACCGAAAGCCGAAGAATCGTTTCATGCGGCAGAATCACGCGAGGATTCTCCACATTCTCCTTCTTCATTAGCTTGGTAAGCAAACGCATAGCTACAGCTCCCAGATCATACATCGGTTGAGCTACCGTTGTCAGCTGTGGACGAACCATTGATGCCATCCGGATATTATCAACGCTGATAATAGAGAAATCATCCGGCACTTTATAGCCTTCATCCTGAATGCTATGAATAGCGCCAATTGCCATCTCATCGGTAGCAGCAAAAATAGCCGTCGGTTTCTTCTTAAGCCCCAGGAAGTATTTCATCGCTTCCACGCCGGACTCATAGCGATAGTTACCAATCCGCACCAGATCCTCTTGATACTCAATGCCAGCTGTCTCCAGTGCCTTCTTGTAGCCTTGGAAGCGTGCATAACCGTTCGCCGGATCCTGCAGCGTTCCGCTGATCATGGCAATCTCACGATGCCCGTGCCGGATCAGTGTGCTTACCGCATCAAACGCAGCTTGTTCATGATCAATGTCGACCGAAGGATAAGAACCTCTCTCATCACTTGTCGCACAAAGAACAATCGGCACAGCCGATGTCTGGAACGCCTGGATATGCTCGTCCGTCACCGTTCCACCCATAAACAACAGCCCGTCCACTTGCTTCTCAAGCAAGGTGTTGATAACGCGGATTTCTTTTTCCTTACGTTTGTCGGCATTACACAAAATTATATTATAGTGGTACATGTTAGCAATATCCTCAATACCACGGGCAATCTCCGCAAAGATCGAGTTCGAAATATCAGGGATCACAACGCCGACGGTTGTGGTCTTCTTGCTGGCCAGACCTCTGGCTACCGCATTCGGACGATACCCTAAACGTTCAATCGCTTCGTATACTTTTTTCCGGGTCTGAGGCTTAACGTTCGGGTTATTGTTTACAACCCGTGATACCGTCGCCATGGAAACGCCTGCTTCGCGCGCAACATCGTAAATGGTTACCGTCAAATTCCTTCTCTCCATTGCCAATAGATTTTCATTCGTTCAATACCAATTGAATTTATGATACGACAAATTACTGCTTTGTGCAACGACACGGCATTAGATGCCGTCCAATTGAGCTTTCAGCGCTTCAGCCGTAATATGGGAATGGGATGTATGCCAGACTGGCGCTCCTTCTTTTACAAGAATAACTTGTGGCGATTCGTGCTGTATGCTTAGAGTTTCCGCAGCCTGATTCGACACCGGACGGTCGGCAATGACATCGATCCATACATAGTCAATCCGCTCGTTCGGCTGGTCCTCAAGGTAAGCTTGCACTTCCTTATAAGCTCCGGCACTAATTGGGCATCTGGTACTATGTTTGAACAACAGCAAGGGCCTCTGCTCGGAAGATTCAATCGTGTTGCGTAACTCTTCTATAGTAGTCATTTTCGTCAACGTCGCCATAGGATATACATTCCCTTCATTGTATTGAAGTTCCTATCCTCTATCCTAACAAAAAGTGCGTGAAAAATCCAACAACCGCGAAAATTTTCTGAAAATTATCTTGCATAATTGCCCGAATTTTCAGGAATGAGGGATTTGATGGTGCTTAATTGCTCAAGACGTCCCTCAATTTGTCTCATCCAGTCACCGTCGCCCATGCTCTGGGCATAACGAAATAGATCCAACAGCATATTAATTCGCTCATCAAAGACTTCCATGCAGCGTGCCTGCCATTCTACCGACAAATTATCATCGTATGTACGGAACACTTCTCGAAGTACGTATGCAGACTCATTAACATCTGCGAACGAAACGCGTATTCGTCCGGTTTCATTGCTAATCGATGCGAGATAGCGAAGTAAATCCGGTTTAATAAGAGGTAGAAGCTCATACTTCATACAAGACTGACAGGCATAAACAGGAACATGACATATTCGAGTCTTTCTTTCATGAATCAGCTTCCTTAATTCCAACTTCATCCATTGTCCGCAGTTGCAGGTTTTGAACAAAATGCCCACCCCAAATCCTATCACGTAATCTAATACCAACAGCCCTATGTCACAAATCTGTCACCTGAACTAGTTCTATTCGACTATCATACCAGAGAATCCTGCTATTTTGTGATAATGCTTTATTTACCAGATATGTTTCCAAATGTTTGTTCTTTGGTCGCTCCTATGAAACCCCTGTCCATATTTGTTACAATGAATACAGTCTTAAGAGACCTATTCGATCATGTTACGGATATATCAAGCAATCTGCAGAGAAAGGGGCTAAATCGATCATGAGATTGGCTGGAAAAAAAGTGATAGCGCTTGTAGACGAAGAATTTGAGGATCTGGAACTATGGTATCCCGTTTACCGAGTCCGGGAAGAAGGGGCCGAAGTCCATCTCGCCGGATTGGAAAAAGGAAAAACTTACACAGGCAAATATGGTGTTCCCGCTCAAGCTGAGTATTCCTTTGAAGAACTGAAAAGCGAGGATTATGATGGAATTCTCGTTCCGGGCGGCTGGGCGCCGGACAAGCTGCGCCGTTATGATAAAGTGCTGCAACTCGTTAAAGAGATGAATGCGGACAAAAAGCCGATCGGACAGATCTGCCACGCCGGATGGGTGCTCATCTCTGCCAAAATCCTGGACGGCATTACGGTGACTTCCACACCGGGAATCCGGGACGACATGGAAAATGCCGGTGCAATCTGGAAGGATGAAGCGGTCGTAACCGATGGCCATATTATTTCCGCCCGCCGTCCTCCGGATCTGCCGCCGTACGGCAAAGCCTTTTGCGATGCTCTGGCACAGCAAGGCTAAAGCTCCCCTGCACCACACAAAAACAGCCGCTCATTTCACCAAGAAGTGCTCCTGGTGAGATAGGCAGCTGTTTTTTATATGAATATAGCTTGTCCACTCAAAAAAGAAACATGAAAAATTGGAACGTTATCCTAGAAGCCTTTTAAGAGGCCGTGCTGTCCTTACCATTCTTTCCGTTCAGATAACTGCTGCGTTCGGCAAAGGCGCTAAGGCGCTCTTCGACAGCGTCGCTGGTACGCAATTTGAAGCAATCCGCTGCCTCCCCCTTCGCTTCTGCCGCATTGGTATTCAAGATGCGATGCTTCACGCGAAGCAAGGATTGCGGAGACATGCTTAGATCCTTAACGCCAAGCTCCAGCCATATTGGAATCGCCCGCTCGTCCCCTGCCATTTCTCCACACACGCTGACCGGTATGCCTGCCTCATGCGCAGCCTCCACCGTCGTCCGTAGCATGCGCAAAACCGCTGGATGAAACGGATGGTACATGTGTGCAATCTGCTCATTCATGCGATCCACCGCCAGCACATACTGAACCAGATCATTGGTCCCGATGCTAAAGAAATCAGTCTCCTCTGCCAACAAATCCGAAATGGTGACTGCTGCCGGTACCTCAATCATAATGCCAACCTTAATGTTCGGATCGTACGCTATGCCGCGTTGGTCCAAATCGGCCATCGCACGCCGCAGCACGGCATTAGCCTGCCTGACTTCCTCTACCGAGGATATCATCGGATACATGATTTTGACGTTACCGAAAGCGCTGGCCCTCAGAATAGCAGACAGCTGGGTCTGGAACGGCTCTGTGCGATCCAGACTGATACGAATGGCGCGATACCCCAAGAAGGGGTTCTCTTCTTCCGGCAGCCCGAAATAATCAAGCTGCTTATCGCCGCCAATGTCCAGCGTACGGATCACGACCGAAGCCTGACCTGCGTTCTCGGCAACCAGCTTATACACTTCAAACTGCTCTTCTTCCGAAGGAAAGTTGTGGCGATCCATATATAAGAATTCCGTCCGGAACAATCCAACTCCCTGCGCGCCGTTCTTGAGCGCAATCTCCATTTCTTTTATGGAGTTCATATTCGCGGCCAGATTAAAGTATGTTCCATCCTTCGTAACCGCATCAACCGTTGCCAGGAGTTGCAACTGCTCTTTCTTTTTCCGTTGTTGCTCTCGGATTCCTTCATAACGCTCCACGATCAGCGTGTCAGGCTCCAAATACAGCAAGCCTTCATCTCCATCCACAACTAAATGCTGTCCGGTCTGGATCGGATGATCCAGCTTGTTCTCAATCCCGGATACGAGCGGTATGCCAAGAGCGCGGGCCATAATCGCCGAATGAGAGGTCTTGCCACCCGTCATCGTCACAATGCCAAGAACGTGGGAAGGGTTAAGGTGCACGAGCTGAGACGGAGAGAGCTCCTTCGCAACCAAAATATAAGGCTGCGTATCAGCCGGAAGTTTGACTTCCGGAGCACCGAGAAGATGCTTGAGCAGCCGATTGCCAACATCCTTAATATCCAGCGCCCGCTCCTTCATATACTCGTCGTCCAGCAAATCGAACATGGATACGAAATGATCGATCGCCTCTTTAACCGCCACCTCGGCAGCCTTGTACTGGCGCTCGATGATCCCTTGAATTTCGTTCATGAACACGGGATCCTCCAGTATGGCCAGATGCGCATCAAAGATCTGCGACTCCTCGTGTCCCACCATTTCCTTGAATTCGTTCTTGATATATTCAATTTCATTCTTGGAGGTTCGTATGCCTTCATATAAGCGCTCGAACTCTTTGGCTAAATCGACAGCATCCATTTCGGAATCTGGAAGGTCCAGCTCCCAGTGCGGCAGTACGAAAGCCTTACCAATCGCTACGCCTGTTGCTGCGCCAATGCCTTGTATCATGATTCTCTACCCCCAGCATTACTCTCATTTAATACGACGGACATGACAGATGACTGTCCTCTCTTAACGGACTTGAATGGAGCAAAGCTCCAAGATCTTACTTTATCGGGATTCGTGATCACCATAGGTGTGGCCAGTGATGCGGCATGTGTCTTTAAATAAGCCAGATCGAACTTGACCAGCAATTGCCCCGGCTCAACGGTATCCCCTTCGCTTACCACAGCTGAAAACGGCCCTTTCAGTTGAGAGGTATCGATCCCGATATGAATCAATACCTCGAGTCCATCCGGCGTTGAAATGCCAATGGCATGCATCGTCGGATAGACATGCATCACGGTGCCGTATACCGGAGATACAAGTTCTCCTTTTTCCGGAATGAACGCCACGCCGTTACCGACAAGCTTGGCGGCAAAAATATCATCCGGCACTTCGTCAATAGGAAGCATGCGTCCCTGTACGGGCGCGCTGAACAGAACGCGCGGCAAATCCTGCTGCATCAGCTTATTTATCTCTTCGCGGATGAGCTCGGAATACGTCCCGAACACCACCTGAACGTTACCGCCGCCCAGCTTGATGATACCAGCTGAACCGAGCAATTTAAGTGCATCAGAATCAATCTGGCGGTCATTATATACGGTTAATCGAAGACGCGTCATGCAGGATTGAACCTGAACGATGTTGTCTTTTCCCCCAAGCGCCTCCAGAATAAGCGGTGCCTGATAGGGAATGTCTCCTGCCCGGCCTTCCAGCGCCGAACCTTCTTCACGCCCCGGTGTCGGGATTTCAAAGGTGCGAATGGCCCAACGGAACAGAAAATAGTAAACGATGCCGTATACGGCCCCGATCGGTATGATGATCCAGGCATTCTTGGACAAGTGAAAATTGAGTACGTAATCGATAAATCCCGCCGAGTACGAGAACCCGTGATGAATATCAAATGCATAGGTAAGCACCATCGCGAACCCGGCCATCAAGGCGTGGAGCACATACAGATAAGGAGACGCAAATAAAAACGCGAATTCAATCTGCTCCGATACCCCGGTCAAAAAACAGACAAGCGCGGACCGCATAAACGTTTTTTTTACCTTTGGCTTCAAATCTTCACGTGCTTCTTGAATAATGGCAAATGCAATCGCCGGCAGAGCAAACATCATAATCGGGAATAACCCGGCCATGAAGTCGCCTGCTGTTGGATCACCCGCAAAGAATCTGGGCAGATCCCCTTGAACGACGGTTCCGTCTTCCGTCTCGTACGATCCCAACTGAAACCAATACACGTTATTCAACAAGTGATGCAGACCGAATGCCGTCAGCACCCTGTACAAAATTCCGTAAAGGAATAATCCGAACGCCCCCATATGTACGGTCAGATCATAAAAAACATCTAATCCGCGCTGTACAATGGGGGCCATCCCCAGCATGACCCATGCAAATATCGTGGAGAACAGTCCCATGAATAAAAGTACAAATCGGGAGCCTCCAAAAAACTGTATCGCTTCGGGAAGCTTAATATGTTTGAACCGGTTGTAAACGTAACCGGACATTACCCCAAAAATAATACCAATCAAAGTCGAGGGCTGTACACTCCCGTCTCCCAGACGGGATATAACCTGATCATAGATGAACATGCCAGCCAGAGCGGCAAGCCCTGCGGGTCCTCCCTGATTCGAAAGTCCCCACGCGACACCAATGGCAAATAAATACGGCATGTAATAAAACACGCCGTGCCCCGCAGCCTGAGCAATCTCGCCCAAGGTTCCGAAGCCCCACGCCGACCATGGCAGACTTCCCACGCTAAGCAGGAGAGCTGCCGCTGGAAGCGCCATTGTAGGGAGCATAACTGCTCTGCCCAGCTGTTGTAATGATCCCAACCAATTCAAGGCGAGCCCTCCTTTCTATCCTTGATGGTAAGCGCTGCGCCTGTTTTTGTCAAAAAGAAATCAGGGCAAATGCCACAAAGAAAAGCAAGCCTCACAAGCAATACCTCGGCAAGACGGATCGTGTCCAGTCTGCCATGGCTGCTTCAACATAAGGCTTGCCCATACTTCCAATTCACCATTTAAACCTTAACGCCCGCCCAAAGCGATGGAATCCTCCACCTTAATGCAGCGGTCCATGATGGCGATCATGTCGCTCTTCTCCGCGATGGCCGCCGCCTCTTCACTGATAATTCCCTGCTGCAACCAGAGCACCTTGGCGCCAATCTCGGCAGCTTCCCGCGCCACATCGGCACAGTATTCACTGCGTCTAAATACATTAACGATATGGATCGGCTCCGGAATGTCCTTCAGGGATGGATAACTTTTCTCCCCGAGTATTTCTGTTGCACCAGGGTTAACCGGGATAATCCGGTACCCGCGCTTTTGCATCGCAGCAGAAACCATATGGGATGTACGATCCGGCCGATCAGACAGACCGACAACAGCAATATTGCCTGCGTTTCGCAAAATATCCGCGATTTCTTCACGCGTAGGATTTTCAAATGCCATGCTTCATGACCACCTCTCCATTCGTAATAGACGAGCTGCTTGGCTATTTCTTTATTTTACCCATTCCACGTTGGCTCCAAGCGCCTTCATGTGATCAAAATATTGCGGGTACGACTTGGCCACATGATGCGCGTCCTTAATCCGGATCGGCTGATGTGCGCGAAGCCCGACCACCGTCAGAGCCATGATCACCCGATGATCATAATGGGCATTGATCTCAACGCCACCTTCGACGCCTTCAGGACGGCCGTGAACGATGATCTCTGCCTGGCGTTCCTCAACGTTGGCTCCGGCTTTCCGCAATTCGTTCAAATAATCCGTAATCCGGTCGCATTCCTTATAGCGGAGATTCTCCACATTGTAGAATCGGGAGGTCCCTTCCGCAAACACAGCTGCCGCTACCATAGCAAGCACCGCATCCGTCGCTGCATCTCCGTCAAATTCCAATGCTTTCAGGGTACGATTGCCCTGTACATGGACATTTCCGTTCTCGTGTGTGAGCGGAACCTCCATCATCCGGAGGACGTCAATAATGGCCCGCTCTCCCTGCTTGCTGTCCTCTGACAGATTGCGGATGGTTACATCCGACTGCGTAACCGCAGCCGCCGCCAGGACAGCAGCAGAGCCCGGATAATCACCTTGAACCGTATAGGTCTTCGCTTCATAGGATTGACCGCCAGGAACCCGGAAGAATGTATAATCATCCGCTGCGTGAATGGTAATGCCCGCCTGCTCCAGCACTTCCAGGGTCTGACCGATAACGACCTTGGATTTCAAATCTCCGGTAACGGTAATCTCGCTGTCTTCAGCAAGCAGTGGCGTTAAGAACAGCAGTGCGCTTAAGTACTGCGAACTCACTTCGCCAGAAACAGTGAGCTTTCCGCCCTTAGGTTGACCGCCACGAATCGTGATCGGCAGTTTGCCTTCGTTATGCTCCACTTCCACACCCAATTGACCAAGCGTCTCAATGAGATCATCGTGAGGACGTTTGCCCAGTGAATCCGGATAGGTATTGACGAAAGTAACCTCTTTAGATAATGCCGTAACGCCCATCAGGAAACGCAATACAGCACCGGCATTACCGACATTCAGCTCCTTCACATCCCGGGGCGATTTGCCAAAGCCCGTAATAACCGCCTTCTCCTCGTCCTCCTCGATCACGGCTCCGAGATCCCGGATACAGCGTCTCATGGCATCGCTATCCTCGCTATGAGCTGGGTAATAGATCGTGCTTGTTCCTTCCGCAAGTGCAGCCACCAGCAGGTAACGGGTTGTATAGTTCTTGGAGGATAACGCTCCAATCTCTCCGTTTAGTATAGGCGTAGGCTTGACGATTACATCCATCGTATGTATCTCTCCTTGTATATATTATGTTACGATAAACCAACCTTGAAATCTCCCTTAGGATAAATTGACAGGGAAAGAACCGCTTGGTTATCATAGTTCATGTGAACTGGAAATACAGATCGTTACGATCTTAATCATTTATTATCAGAAAAGAGGTCTATATGATGAAACCGATCCCTCAAATGGAAACAACGGAGCTTAGAAGCCGGCTTCAAAACGGCGAAAATGTATACATGATTGATGTCCGGGAGGATGAGGAAGTTGCCGCCGGCATGATCAGCGGTGCCAAGCATATTCCGATGGGCGAGATCCCGAATCGCCTGGACGAAATTCCACGCGATCAAGAGGTTGTCTTCATCTGCCGCAGCGGCGGACGCAGTCAACACGTATGCGAATTTTTGAATCACCAAGGCTTGACTAATATAATCAATATGAAGGGCGGCATGCTTCAGTGGCATGACGATGAAGAATAAACCAGCTATGAAAGGTGAGGGATGATCGTTATCCCCGCCTTTTTTTGCTTATTCCAATCCGAATGCGATCCCCAGATTCACCCATAGAGACTGATTCAAAATCATCACGCCAAACCCGTTCGCTGACCATCTTAGCCGCGGTAATGCGTTAAAATGTCAGTCGCCACTTCCCCTGCAGATCGGCCAACCGTATCCACTATGACATCCGCAAACAGGTATTTGTCCTTTCGTTCATCCAGGATACGCCGAACTCTTTCTTCGACATCACCCGCAAGCAGCGGCCGATTGGCATCACCCCGTACCCGTTCGACGATGCTAGCAGCATCCGCTGTTAGAGCGACGACCCAGCCATCACGTTTCATCTGGTCACAATTCTCGGAACGAAGCACAGCCCCTCCGCCGGACGCTACAACAATGCCTTTCCGTTGCAATACCGTGCGCAGTGCGACAGATTCAGCCTCACGAAAATACGGCTCTCCATCCGCTTCAAACATCTCGGAAATCGTTCTGCCTTCCATCCTCTCAATTTCCCCATCCAGATCGATCAGGGTGTAGCCGAGCGTTTCTGCCAGAAGACGCCCTACGGTTGACTTGCCCGTGCCCATCATCCCGATCAGAATAATGTTCTTACCTATCTTATCCAATTTGACACCCCATTTGCTGCTTCACTGTAAAGGTTGCTCATATCATACCACAGCCCCAAATCTTTCGACAATGGACCTAACTCTCTAAATTACTGTTAGGTTGCTGTTACGTGAGTAACCCCAAGTAATGCTCCAATTTTATCGAGTCTATCTGGTTCCCTATTGTCATATACTAATTACAAGAATACAAGATTAGAAGAAAGGAGTGAAATCCATTATGTCTTTTCGTCCAACTGGCCTCTCTTCCGCTGCCAAGCGCATCCGCCGGATCCTCGACCCATCCTACCCGCTATGCCGCGAAGATGTGACCTGGGTGCTTCATTTTGTCCAAAAAAAAGTGGCTCTGAAGGATCCTGCACTGCTGGATCTTTCAAAGCCACGTTTGCTGCAAAATTACAACAGTTATTGCGAAGCCGCGCTTCTCTTGCTCGGAAGCGGAAACCACATCCATACGAAGAACCACGACATCCGCACCTGTCTTTTAGAAGCCATGCACGGACTCCCTGAGCTGGCGGAGGCGCACTCCCCTTCTCAAGCCCGCATGGTTGAATCTCCGGCTTCTCCTCCGACGAACGGAATTCATCCTACATCCGAGAGTGAAATTGATCCATCCAGGGGGAATGGCATTCACACTCCCGTAAAAGAGCAGGATTAATTCATCCAGGGAGGATGGTATTCATGCTGCCATAGATAGAGCAGAATTAATCCATCCAGTTATAGTGGAAGGTTCCTTCTTTGTCCACACGTTTAAACGTGTGAGCTCCAAAGTAGTCACGCTGAGCCTGCAGCAGGTTCGCTGGCAGGTTTGCGGTGCGATAGCTATCGTAGTATGCAAGCGCGCTGGAGAACCCAGGAACCGGGATGCCCAAGGATACTGCGGAAGCAACAACCTTACGCCATGCATCTTGATAGGATTCAATAATATTGGTAAAGAACGGATCCAGCAGCAGGTTCTTCAGCTCAGGATTGTTCTCATATGCATCCGTGATGTTCTGCAAGAAACGGGAACGGATAATGCAGCCGCCGCGCCAAATTTTAGCGAGGTTGCCGTATTGCAGGTTCCAGCCGTACTCATCGGATGCCACGCGAAGCTGTGCAAAGCCTTGAGCGTAGGATACGATTTTGCTTGCAAACAGCGCTTTGCGCACATTTTCAATGAACTCGGCTTTGTCGCCGTCAAATGCAGCTGCTTTAGGACCATTCAGGATTTTGCTTGCTGCCACACGCTCTTCTTTCATCGCGGACAGGAAACGGGAGAATACGGATTCGGTGATCATGGACAGCGGCACACCCAGATCCAGGGAGCTTTGGCTTGTCCATTTACCTGTTCCTTTTTGACCCGCCGTATCCAGAATCACGTCCACCATCGGCTTGCCGGTTTCTTCGTCATATTTGGAGAAAATGTCAGCCGTAATCTCGATCAGGTAACTATCGAGTTCACCTTGGTTCCACTCTGTGAAGATTCCGTGCAGATCCTTCGCATCAAGGCCAAGTACGTCCTTCAGCAATTGGTAAGCTTCGCAAATAAGCTGCATATCGCCATACTCGATACCGTTGTGAACCATTTTTACATAATGGCCAGCACCGTCTGGTCCGATATATGTACAGCAAGGCTCTTCGTTAACTTTAGCGGAAATGGCTGTCAAAATAGGCTCAACCAGCTTGTAAGCACTTTCTTGTCCGCCAGGCATGATCGATGGGCCTTTCAATGCGCCTTCTTCGCCGCCGGAAACCCCAGCACCGATAAAGTTAAAGCCTTTTTCAGCCAGTTCTTTGCTGCGACGCTGTGTATCAGGGAAATATGCGTTACCGCCATCAATGATGATATCGCCTTTGTCCAAATGTGGAATCAGCTGTTCAATCGTAGCATCGGTAGCTTGTCCGGCTTGTACCATGATCAGGATTTTACGAGGTGTCTCAAGGGAGTCCACGAATTCTTCGATCGAGAATGTCCCCTTCACTTGCTTGCCTTCGGTTTCCTTCAGCATGTCTTCCGTTTTTTGCGGAGAGCGGTTATATACAGAAACGGTGAAGCCTTTGCTTTCGATGTTCAGGGCCAGGTTTTTTCCCATTACAGCAAGGCCAATCACACCGATTTGTTGTTTTGACATCTGGTTCTCCATCCTTTGCTCCAATATATTTTTAAACAACCCATCCCTATCCGAGATGATTTGCAATAATCTTATATTAACGTTTTTCATTTGACAAGTGAACCCCTGTCACAAAATCAGAACACGCGCGAAAACACCCCTTCTGTTTCGGAGTGTTGTTCGTGCTTTAAACTTGTATCCGGATAGAAGTAGTTACCACTCCAGCCTCATCAGCTCCAAGGAAAGCTCACGGAGTCTTTGCTTGCAAGCCAAAATTTTGTCTTCGTTCCCCTCTTGCAGTGCCGCATGGAGCTTCTCAAGCTCATCGTCGGTTTCCAGTCTGGACAGCAGCAATCGCTGTTCCCCTACATCCGATTCAAACAACCGCAGCATTTCCTGCTCCGTCATCGGCGTCCCCTTCTGAAACAGCACCCGCTGCCGGTAACCGGATATTTCCACAAGCCTTATGACCTCACCGAACAAAATATTCTCGATCAATATTTGCCGGTCCTTGAAACGTTTCACGACAGCATGGCCACGGGTATTTTCGATCAATTTCTCCATCCATTCCGCGAGTTTGGGATCACGGATCATATAATCGCCTACTAGTTTAAAACCGCTTCCTGTTCGTTGAAACCGCAGCTTTACCAGCTTGCGACCTGTTCGGATTGAAATGACAAACTGCGTATCATTCTCGCTCCAATAAAGCGAATATCCTTCCTGGATCAATTCCTTGATTAGGTCCTGGATATGCCGGCGATCAAACCGGAGCTCCAGGTTGCAATACTCCACTTCCTCGCTCTTATTCACGGCACTCCCTCCTCCGGTTTACTACCGATCATTAAACGGCGGTGAAGATTTCCCCCATGGCTGCTTTTGATGTTGTCTTATCTATATCTTATACTCCATCTTATGTAACGGTAACTTGGTTTATTGACTATTTTTAGCCCACATGAACATACGGTGAAGCTTTTCTGGGTAATGCGTGATGTCCATTCGCCTTATGTTATAATAAGTTATCTAAAAACCGAGTTTAGTAACGATAACATCTACAACAGGGAGGCCATCACATCCATGACGGTTACCGGATTTACAGATCAAGATTTCGACGTATTCTCCGTTCCCGGGCTTGAAGCCCGTATGGAGGTTCTCATTGAACGGGTAAGACCCAAGCTGGAGGCGCTAGGGGCTGAGCTCGCCCCCTATGTATCCGTCTTGGCTGGGGAAGAGATGTTTGTGCATGTCGCCAAGCATGCAAGACGCACTGTCAATCCTCCCATTGACACTTGGGTCGCTTGGGCTGCCAGCAAACGCGGGTACAAAGCACTGCCTCATTTTGAGGTAGGCATGTTCGGAACCCATCTGTTTGTCATCTTCGCGATTATTTACGAAAGTCCCAATAAGACCGTGTTTGCCAGCAACCTGGAAGCCAAGCTGAAGAAAACAGCAAAGGCGCTGCCCAAAAATTTCTACTGGTCCATGGATCACATGAACCCGTCCGGCACCCCTCATCAGGATATGAGCGAGGAGGATTTCACGCGTCTGATTGAGAAGCTGAAGCAGGTGAAAAAGGCTGAAGTCATGTGCGGACTGCGCATCCCGCGCGAGGAAGCCGTCAAGCTTGAAGGGGACGAGCTGGTGCAAAAGGTGCAGGAGACGTTTGAGTCGCTGCTGCCGCTTTATAAAATGGCGTTTTAATGAGCAAGATATGTTGATGAAAAGGGCTGCTGGTGCAGCTCTTTTTTTAAGATTATAGAATTTATAAATTTTCAGCGAAGCTGAACAATTCTATAATCGCAAGAAAAACTTCCTTTAACCGCGGTCTGTCTTCCGAAAAAGTACGTCGATAGACGTTTTTCTTATGGATGATATTTTAATGAAGGAACGATGAAGATCTTGTTGCTCCTCCATTAATATGTCTAAAGTTTGAAGCGTTGCTGGACGAAGCAAAAAAAGACGTTCATTCTCCTTGCATTCCCCCCCTATTTTGCTATACTCAATTTTGTTTATATAAAAACAGAAATCAACAAATCATAAGAAAATAAACATAGGGAAAGGTTGTGACAACGTCCATGGACCACAGTCGTACACCGCTCTTCACCGCACTTAAAGAACATGCGGCCAAAAACCCCGTGCAATTTCACATTCCGGGACATAAGAAGGGCCTCGGCACCGATGCCGAATTCAGGGAATTTATAGGGGATAACGCCTTTTCTATAGATTTGATCAATATTGCGCCGCTGGATGATTTACATCAACCTACAGGCGTCATCGAGGAAGCCCAAAAGCTGGCCGCCGATGCATTCGGTGCCGATCACACCTACTTCAGTGTCCAAGGAACAAGTGGAGCGATCATGACTATGATCATGTCGGTATGTTCGCCTGGCGATAAAATCATCGTACCGCGCAATGTCCATAAATCCGTGCTTTCCGCCATCATTTTTACCGGGGCCAAGCCTGTATTCGTATCGCCTGCCCAGGATGCCAATGTGGGCATCGATCACGGCATCACCATCAGCTCGGTCCGGAAAGCATTAAAACGTCACCCTGACGCCAAAGCCGTATTGGTCATTAACCCGACATACTTCGGCGTAAGCGCCAATCTGAAAGAAATCGTGGATTTGGCTCACAGCTACAACGTACCCGTTCTCGTGGATGAGGCGCACGGCGTATTGATCCATTTTCATGAAGATCTTCCGATGTCGGCAATGGAAGCCGGGGCCGATATGGCTGCGACCAGCGTGCACAAACTCGGCGGCTCGATGACGCAGAGCTCCGTACTGAACGTGAATACCAAGAACGGATACATCAATCCTTATCGCGTACAGACGATCATCAGCATGCTGACCACAACCTCCACCTCCTACATCCTGCTGGCATCGCTTGATACTTCACGCCGCAGTCTGGCGCTGCATGGACGAGAAATGGCAGCAAGGACGATTGAATTGGCGCAATATGCACGTCAGGAAGTCAATAAAATCGAAGGTTTGTACAGCTTCGGTGAAGAAATATTAGGCGGAGAAGCAACATACTCCTATGATCCGACCAAATTGACGATCCATGTACGCCATCTCGGCATTACAGGATATGAAACCGAGAACTGGCTGCGGGATCACTACAATATTGAAGTTGAGCTCAGTGATATGTACAATATTCTGTGCCTCATTACACCTGGAGACAATCAGGAGGCCATCGATATTTTGCTGACAGCGCTCCGCGAGCTTTCGAATCAGTACATGCATGTGAATGAGATTAACGAGTTGGTTGTGAAAACACCAGAAATTCCGCAGTTGTCGCTTATCCCTCGCGATGCGTTTTACGGGGATACAGAGGTTGTACCTTTCAAGGAATCGGCAGGACGCATTATTGCCGAATTCATCTATGTCTACCCGCCAGGCATTCCGATTCTGCTTCCGGGCGAAGTGATTTCCCAGGAAAACATCGATTACATTATCGATCATGTCGAGGTAGGCCTTCCGGTGAAAGGTCCTGAGGACCGCAGTATCCAAAATGTTAAAGTCATCGTGGAAACGGATCCTATATTCTAAAATGGCAGCTGTAAATACAATAAACCCGGTGCGAGAGGTTCGCACCGGGTTTATTGCTTAGGAGTCTTATTCCTGGTTTGCAGCAGCGACCAGTTCGTTGTAAACCGCCTCTACTTCATTCCATTCTTCTTCGTCCTCAATATTGTAAAGAACCATTTCCTCGTTCTCTTCTTCCATACGTAGAATGACGCCGTCCGCTTCCGGATTTTCGCGTTCAAGCAAAAGCGCATAGAGTTTCTCGCCGACATCAAATGTCTCCACAAGAACCATCTCTACTTCTTTTCCTTCTTCATCCGTCAATGTCAGCACAAACTCTTCATGTTCGTGGTCGTGGTCATGATCGTGACCGCAGCCGCAAGCATCTCCGTGTTCATGTTTGTGTTCACTCATTGAAAAAACCTCACTTCGGTTAAATTATCATACTTTCGTATCGTATCACGGATAGCTTCTCCAGGTCAATTTCTGCCAATCGCCTTAGGGCCCATCAATTTAGGGCAGTAATCACTTTTTCCGCAACTTTCACAAAACCGTCATCCGGTTTGACTTTTACATAAAAACCTACCGAGTATTTGCCCGCCGTTTTAAAATCGTACGTGAAATCATAGGTTCGGAACCAGAAGTTATCCTTGCGATCCTTCACTTCCTGGGACTGAATATCCTTGATATTGCCCGAAGGATCCTCAATCGCTACTTTCACTGAATGAATATCGTTGTTTAAGCTGTCCACCTGGCTAAAAACATTGAATTTCAGCTTACCCTTGTTCACGTTGCCGAATACAGTATCTCCTTTAAACAGAAATATATGCACGTTCGGCTTGATGACTTGAACTTGTCCATTCGCGGGATTCCAATCCACGGCCCCGTCAAATTCCCGAACCGGCACATAGGTTTTGCCATCAATTAAATATCCGCCATCCTTCAATTCATGACCGTTCAGCCAGACACGGACACGCTCATTGACGGAATCTGCAAACAAAAGGGTGCTGCCACCCATTAAAGAGAGCACTAGCATACATGCCATCACTTTTTTCCATTTCATAATAATCATTTCCCTCCATTGGCTCATCTTGTTGTTATATGTGTATACTACATGTCAAAAAACAAGTTGCGGACAATTTTGCACTTTGTGGTAAAATTTTTTCCTCATGCAGTAAGGTTTGTGCCTATCGCGAATTATACTGCATTTCAGGGCCGATTCGATCATATAATCCGTGTAAATCAACGTGGAATTCGTTAAAATATACATTAGCATACTGGACTACATATCATATCATCAGGAGGTTTCATCCATTGACACTGACATTACAAATGCTTGGCACCGGCAGTGCGTTTGCCAAGAACTACTATAACAATAACGCACTGGTACATGACGGGAATTTCACACTTATGATCGACTGCGGCATCACCGCTCCAATGGCACTACATCAGCTGAATAAGACATTTAACGATATCGATGCCGTGCTTATCACACACATTCATGCCGACCATGTGGGCGGACTCGAAGAGCTTGCCTTTATGATGAAAATGAAATACAACCGCAAACTCCCGCTTTACATTGCTGAATCGCTGGTGGAACCGATATGGGAACATTCACTCAAAGGCGGATTATATCAACAGGGACATATCTCCTCCCTGCATGATGTATTTGACGTACACCCTCTGAAACCGGGAGTGAAGGCCCATATTTCATCAGGCATCTCGGTAGAGCTGATTCATACGCAGCATATTCCCGGCAAGGACAGCTATTCGCTTTATCTGAATGATCGAATATTTTACAGTGCTGACATGGTATTCGATCCGATCCTGCTCAATCAACTGGTGAATGAGCGGGATTGTGAAGTGATTCTGCATGAATGTCAGCTGCAAGGCCCCGGCGAGGTTCATACGACACTGGATGAGCTGCTCAGCCTTCCTGAAGAAATTCAGGAACGCACCTATCTCATGCATTACAGTGATGAGGTCGAAGCTTTCATTGGCAAGACCGGAATCATGGAATTTGTGGAGCAGCAGCGGGTATACGAATTGTAGTTCAATATAGATGAATAGTTTATGAGGGTTCCCGGGAACACTAATTCCGGGAGGCGATCTATATGGATAATACACAACAAGAAATCGTAGGCGTCCGTAAAAATGGCGACGGCGACATCATCGAACTGAAGCTGGATAACGGTAGTGTCGTGGACTACAAGACTGCACAACAGATGGCCAAGAATAAAGAAATCAAAAACGTGAACGTATTCCGTGGACGTGACGGAGATGAACATCTTCGTTCCAATGCGGATGGCGATCCCAGCAACAACCTGGATAATATGCCAAACTTTTAATTCATGCCTAAAAAGACCTCGAATCGATACTCGAGGTCTTTCCTTTTTAGAACGATGGGATCATCAGCCACCTTATAGTTAAGAAGATGCCTACAGTTCCTTTTTCATACGAACATGGGGAATGCCAGCATCATCAAACGGCTCGTCCGAAATCGTCTCATACCCCAGCTTGCGATAAAACGCCTCCGCCTGCACCTGCGCATCCAGCACGGAATACTGCAGTTTCAATTCACGCGCCTGCGTTTCCAGTGCCATCATCAGCACACGCCCTATCCCTTTGGATCGGAATGGCTTACGTACCGCAATGCGCTGCATTTTGGCGGAGTCCTTATTGTAATAGGTGATACGTCCAGTTGCCGCGTACTGTCCCTCCGACTTGATCAGGACATGATGTGCATCGGAGTCCAGACGATCGTAATCATCAATCTCCAGGTCAATCGGAACCTTCTGTTCAAGCACGAAAACATCCTTCCGGATATCCAGCGCTTGCTGCAACTGCTCTTCGGTTGATACATTTATGATTTCTGCTGCCATTTCAACACCTCTTTATGTAGAATCAATTCCTTGTAATATCGCAGATCGAGATATTATACAAAATAATCATTTTCCTGTATAGTATAAGCTAACGTTTTTTTGAAAGGAGCATTGCCTTTATGGGCATGGGAACCACGATATTTTGGGCTGTTATCATCTCAGCCATCATCATCTACCCTATCTTTTGGGCGATTAAAAAAGGTTATTCCCGCAAATGGGATGAGGAATAGCATCGGCCGTTTTACAGCAAATCGCCAGCTTGCCTGCCGGCGGTTTGCTCTGCTCGCTGTTCGAGCAAAAGGTAGGGATATTGGTATGACCGATTTGTTATAGACGTTGCTGCACCCATTACGGGTGGAGATCGCGTAAGGTATCCACCGAATCCATCGGGGATACCGGCTCCAGTGCTCCGCTTCCCTGCTTAGAATATACGTCCTGATCTATCGAACGTCCGTAAACATCAAGCATTACAGGCGCCGCAGGCCCATGTAGCGGCTCCAGCTGCACCGACGTTCTCTCCGAGATACTGCAACCGCTCCCTAGTACAGATACCCCCAGCAACGAGAGCACCAGACTGGCTCGATTAAAATGATGGGATTTCCCACCTGCCATGCCATTCACACTCCTCCATTGGCATAATCATGCTGTATTTAGTCTGAACCGGAATGTGATTTTTTATAACGAGAAAACCATTGACAGCCACACTGTCTGCTGGTAATATATGAATTACCTTTTTAAATATTTCATGATCTGTTAGCTCAGCTGGGAGAGCACTATCTTGACAGGGTAGGGGTCAGTGGTTCGAGCCCACTACAGATCATAATCGAAAACCCTTGATGCCATTGGCTTCAGGGGTTTTTCATTTTCTAAACCTATTGTCTATTTGGGTTGACCGAGATTCTCAGCCATATTCGTTCCGTCAGGAAGCATGCGTTCCCCTTCCTTTCCCGGGTCTCCAGGACAGAATATTATGTTCATTAAACACCCGAGGTTTTCCAGTCTCCAGACACGTTGCCCGTATCCGATGATCCCGAATACTGTGTATCTGTATTTTCCGTTGGGTGATATTCCCTTTCCTGTCTTCATATATGATTTCTATGGTTTGCTCTAGGTAATTCTTAAACATCATGCCACCACCTCTAACCAGAACGTTTGTTTGTATTATATGCAAACATTCGTTCTTTTAGCAATGTCAATTTTACCCTGACTGCACTTGATTAAAGGAGGACGCAGCAATTTATAAATCCTGGTCATGATGACTACAGTTTAATTTGCATGATCATGCTTTGTTGATGTTGATAGTAAAAGAAAAATCCGGCACCTAGTAGGTACCAGAATTCAATAAACAGAATAATAATGGATTCATATTTAGAAAGGTTATTTCAAGAGCTCTTCGGGTGTATCACCACTATACACAAAAACAGGACTTGCAGTATTAACAAAGAATACAGCTACCACCGTAAGAGCAGATGCGATAAATGAAAATAAGCCATGCTTAGATTTGTTGATTACCGACACTTGACTCACCTCCCTTCAAATGAATTAGGCTCAGTGCCTGGATAAAGAATACTATGGATAACGTTGGTGATTGAATGAGAAAGTTCACCCCAACAATAATACAGCTAATTAGACGAAGTTTAGGATAATGTTTTCTTGGTATTCTTGATTGCTTGGCAATCTTACTAGGGGCAAATAAAACGACTAACAAAAAACTTAGGATGTTCAAAATTTGTGTAGGCAGTTCGCCTAAATCAACAAAAGACACTGCAGTAAACAAAGCAGTAGTAATAACAATACAACCAGCGCCAGTCTTAACGTGGATTCCTCCAGAGAACTGTCTTAGCAGTGCAAAACCGATCAAACCTGTAATAGCCTGCTTCATATGTCCGGTATAAATGGATATTAATAAAGTAAATGTAACAATAAATAGTATATTTAATAGAATTGCGATCGCATGCTTTAAAACTCCAACAGATGAAGGGTGTTCAGGCACTTGTCGTTTAATGCCTTCCGATATCCAAAGGGCGGCTCTTTCAATCACTAATTGTCACTCCTTTGATTGGATCGCATAAAATAAGAAAATACCAAAAGTTATACCAAAAAAGAGAAGAAGAAGCCATAACCGATTAAGATAAAATAATATCGCCAATAAGATCAAAACGACTACGATGAGGGAGATTAGTAAGATGTGCTCAAATTTAATACGCAACTTTTCGAGATCATATGTAAAACCTATTGCAAACTTATACATAATCCAAGAAATGAGTAAACCCGTCACTGACGATAATAGCTGAAGTACATAGCCATCTACTTCATTGTTGTGTGTAGCTTCGATTGAGCCATACAATGATAGCATGTAAAAGGCCTGAATTAGAGCATAAAACATATACCCCAGAATGGTACATATCGCAGACCAGATAACTGGGATCTTAATAATGGCAGAAAACAAGAAAACGAAGATCAGCACGGTAATGAGAGGGGCGAGAAAATCCAATTGAAGCTCGTTGCGCATAACGAAACTTTGCAAATTGGCAAGGATCATGACAATCAACGCCTGCCATATGTACTCTGTTGTCTTAAATCTAAGCAATGTCATGATTAGTGAATAAATCGCCAGTGTTTCAAATGTTGAAAACACCATAAACCAAATAACTTCCATTCAAAGATTTCCTCCCTACACCATAAGAAATGGTTAAATGTGTGCTACGCCACTTCCCGATGTAACCTGATTACACTGATGGTTATAACGTCTATAAATAAACGATATACCGACAGACCCTCAGCTTCTATCGAGTCGTCCTAATGATGCATGTTCTTGAGGTCAATTCCGATGGCGCCTGCCACTTCTTATATGTCTGGAAACTGTGATGGAAAATGCAAAAACAATAAACGTCGTTTTTAACCAAACGAAAACCAAGCATTAGTTATCAAGAATCCACGACCTTGTGAATATGACTAAGCCAGAATAAACTCAGATCCTACTATTTAACATCCTGACATCATCTAAGTTGATTATATAAGGCCCGGAAGGCATAACAACAGGTAATTAAATACATTAGTGGGGGAATCCATCATGGATTTATGAAATGAAGAGTGAAATAGAGAGTTAATTTGCTATATCTTCATTATATACGAACTTACGTTCTAGCTCAACCGCTTTTAAACGCAAGTATACAATGATCTGACAAAACAAAAGAAGAGGCATCCATTCGGATGCCTTCCCCAATTTACTTATACAGCTTGGCCCATGCCAAGCCATTCGCAACGAGCAGCGCGAGGATATAGGCCAACATACCATAAGGAATCGTGCTGCTTGCATAATGTAAACCACAGAGTCCACCAATAACAAAGAAGAATAACAATACCCACCAGCCGTCTTTCTGCTGCGCCATATTAAACGCTTGAGAGAACGGTGGATTGCGCAGAATTGCCTTGGCTGACAAGGGAATCAACACCAATCCGGTAAGGAGTATGATGAGAATATCCGGCATGATCCGAGTACCGAACACGATCAGAAACACGATCGCGTTCACAATGAACAGCGGCACGAACATTTTGATGGCAAAAGCCTTTAAAGCCCCTTTGTACAAAGGATTCATGCCTTGCATCGGGGCTGCGCCAAATAACCAGAAGGCCTTGGGCTTGCCGGAGAATTTCAGCATCATAACGACGGTGATAATCATGATGAGCATACTATGCAGTACATAGTACGACGATCCCTGGCTGATTTCCGCCAATGAGGAGTTACGGATCGTAGAGACAAAGAATAAATAAGGCAATAACACGGACAACCCAAGTGTAGGATACACCTTAAGTTTAAACTCTCTCTCGTTCTTCAGCATGCTGGCTGATAGTCGGAAACAAGCTTGCTCCGTGCGCGACCCGCATACCATTTTGGCCAAGAATCTGTCCAATCGCCCGCGCTCCCGCCCTTTTCCCGCTTCGCTGTGAGCCAGCTTCTCCAGATGCTGCTCGAACGAAGGAATATAACGGACATAGACGATCATAAACACAATCGGGACGAATACAGCCAGCAACGAGAGAACAGCCAGCCACCTGCTCCCCTCGCCAAACAACCACTCATACGGAGCCGCAAACCACACCGGCGGAAGCAGAATCTGCCACCAGGCTGGCTTAAATACCAGATGAAAATCAATCAGATCGAAGGAACGGATCACAAACTGATAGCCGATGGCCAGCGTGGCGGAAAGTCCAATCTGTACATAATTGATCAGATCCTTCAGTTTCTCTCCATCCCAATACTTGAGCAGCAACAGATAAACCAAGGAGGTGCTCACCAGAATGAGCATATTCATCAGTATTAACTCCAGGATATAGATCAGAAAGAACAGCACGCCATGCTTGATCAATCCCACGACCAGTGAGCCTGCTGAGAGCGCTCCGGTTAGCAGCAGCAAATAAATTCCTGCATGAATCGATCGCGCCAATCCGACCGTTCGACCGTCGATCGGCTTCGTCATCAAAATGCTGCGGTCGCGCACATCCAGCAGCACGGATGAGAAATCTGAAATCATGGAGCTCATAATCAGGAACATTAGGATCGCAGACAGGATGCTCATCGGCATTAAATATTCCGGATCGCTCCAGAACACAAACGGCGTCAGGACAAGCCCGATTAAGCCATACAGCCAGAGGGAGCTGACAAACAGGTTCTTGTCCTGCTCTTCTTTCTTCCGGTTGCTAGAAGATAATATGACGGGTGCGCGCCTCGAATCCATCAACAATTTGACATGGAGTATCCGGCGCAGCGTTTTATAGTCGACACCCAATCTCGAGATGATTCCCTGAAATCGATCCAGTATCTTCAGCATCCGAAACGATGAATCCGATCCCGCCATATCAGCTTCCCTCCCGAACGATCGATACGAACCGTTCTGCAATACGGGCATGGTCATGGAACCCCGTCAGCTGATTAAACACTTCTTCCAGGGACCCCTCATGGGAATGCTGCTGCAATTCTTTGAACGTTCCGTCCGCCACTACCCGGCTGTCAGCGAGCAGAATGATCCGGCTGCTGATTTTCTCAACGACGTCCATGATATGTGAGGAATAAAAAATCGTCTTGCCCTGGGCAGACAGCTGGGCCAGTACTTCCTTGACTACCATCACGCTGTTCGCATCCAGCCCGCTTAAGGGCTCATCCAGGAACAATAGATCAGGATCATGCAGCAGGCTCGAGATCAGCAGCACCTTTTGCCGCATTCCTTTTGAAAACGTAGCGATCCGTGAGTGATAAGCCTTTTCCATGTCAAAGCAATCCATTAATTGCTTCGCCTTATAATCCGCTGCATCATATGTAAGTCCGTACAACTCGCCTATAAAAGTCAAATACTCGGCTGCCGTTAACTGATCGTACAATTCCGCCACCTCAGGCACATATCCGATTCTCCGTTTGTAATCGATATTCCCATCGGAAATATCCTGACCGAATATGCGCACTGTCCCCGTGTACCCCTCAACCAGCCCAAGCATAATCTTGACCGTCGTGCTCTTCCCCGCGCCGTTCGGACCGATATATCCAATCATCTCGCCGCGGCGTACTTCCAAGTCGATACCGTTCAGCACATAACGATTATCATATTTCATGCGCAGGTCTTGAATCAATAACACTTCATTTTCAGACATGATATTATTCTCCCATTCCCTCATTGTCTTCACATACCTACCTTATTATGGAAGGGAGGGAAAATCAACCTTTTGACGCATATACTCGCTCTGCAATATCCCCATGTGTACAATGTCATGCCAGACGCCATTCCGGTACAAGCTCTGTCTGGAGCTGCCTTCCTGGACAAATCCGATTTTTTCATACAGTTTGATCGCGTTATGGTTGAAGGAAAATACCTGCAAGCTTACCCGGTGCAGATTCAGCTCCAAAAAAGCATAATCAAGCAAAAGCGTCATCGCTTCAAAGCCGTAACCCTTGCCCCAATAGGTCTTTTCGCCAATGTCGATGATACATTCCGCGTTCCGGTTCTTGGTATCGATATGAATCAATGACATGATGCCAATCGGTCTGCCGGTTTCCTTCAACTGGATCAGATAGCTCTTCGAGGAGGAAGAACCCAGGATCACCTGCTGAACGAAGTCCTTTGTCTCCTCCAGTTGATAAGTATCCAGGTTGGGACTGGTGGATTGCATCACTTCTAGGTCATTGCGCCAGGAATGGTACAGCTCCGCGTCGTTTATCGTCATTTTTCGACAAGCAAGTCTAGCAGATTCAAATAGCATTCAAAAAACACCCTTTCCATCATCATGGTTCTAGTGTTATCGGATTTAACATTGCATTGAGAGAATGTATGAAGGTTTCCAACTGCTCCGGCACGCAAGTCACCGTCGGTCCGAGTTGGAAGGTATCCAGCATCAGTCCGTTCAGAAACGAAATCATATAACGTGCTATGGCTTCCGGTTCCAATCGCGGCCGAAACTCCCCTTGCTGTTGGCCCTTTCGAATGACCCGGCCCATGGCCTCAACGGTCAGCTGATAACGTTCAGTTATATAGGGATACTCCTTCTTGGCATGAACATAAGAGGAAGACAGGAAAAATTCCGCCCTGGCCAATACAAGTGAATGCTGGATTAGCGAAATATCACCCTGCTGTTTCTGAACCCAGTCCATCAACTGATTCCATATCGGATATTGCGGATCCGGTTCAAAAAAACCGAGCGTCTCTTGGTCGTCAAAACGCAGAACCTCTATAAATACATGCTCCACATTATCAAAATACGCATACACGGCTCCGCGGGACATGCCCGCTTCATCCATAATGTCCTGCATCACGGTGCGGGTATAGCCCTTTCTGATAAAGACGCGCCTGGCTGCCGTCAAAATTTCAAACTTCTTCTCCCGTTTATATTCCTCACTAACCCGTGGACACATAAGTCATCCCTCTCCCGCCTTTAACATCAATATCGATTCCATGAACTTCACCTCAATATAAACGACATAAGTGTCTTTTTTAACTCATTTCATCATAAACGACATTAGTGTCGTTTTCAAGTGGTTGCTATAATGAACGCGAAAACCCTCTTGAAGAAATCCCTTCAGGAGGTCATTTGCGTACAGCCAAGCCACGATCCGATATTCGATAGAATGTCCCCTCCGCGCCCTTATATCTCTCTTTGAAAACAACTTGTTCTATTTTTCGGCTTATGCACATTTCCGTCAACATTCGCGAATAGCTGCATATATATGGGGGAGAACGAAAAGAGGTGATCGGACATCATTAAGGGCATCAGCCGCATACTGATCTTCACCTTACTGCTGGTTTTCTTTTTCCCCGCCGTATCCCAAGGCGCTTCCGGACAGAAGCTGGACAGTAAGTACACCAAATACGCACAGTTTATTGTCATTGATAAATCCACCAACAAACTGACGTATTATGAAAAAGGTAAGGTCATAAAAACATTTCCCGTCGCTACAGGCAAAAAACCCTCCTATACACCGGAAGGCCTGTTCAGAATTCACGAAAAAGTGAAGAACAGACCTTACTACAAGGAAGGCATCAAGGGAGGAGACCCGCGCAATCCGCTTGGGGATCGCTGGCTCGGCATTAATGTGAAAGTGAACGGTAGAGTTAGCTACGCGTACGCCATACATGGAAACAACAACGCCAACTCGATCGGCAAGTACGTGTCGGCAGGTTGTATACGGATGCATAATAAAGACGTACGCTGGCTTTACGACAAGGTGAAAATGAGTACCCCCGTCCTCATCCAAAAATAAGAACGCAAAAAGCCAAACACATTTCATGTGTCTGGCTTTTTTAAATTGGACGCATAGGAACCATACTCCGCTCCATTCCTCAAGTTCATTCCAATTTTTTGAATACCAGGTATGTAACCATCTTGTATAGGATAACTTATCATTATATTTGTTATCAACCATCTAAGGGGGGATTCACATGGACATCCATTCGGAGGAATATAAAATTGCCTCACTCAATGGGAATGAAGGTACCTTGAAAGCGATTGAAGACGCCGAGACCAAGATTGCCGAGCTTACAGGCAAAGATATCACCCTGATTGCTTACGAGAAAGACCAAAACCAAGGGAAAAATCAATAATTAAGCCGAGTACAATAAAGAGCTGCCCTCCAGCCGTCCGCAAAGACCTAGGGAGAGCAGCCTTTTCATTATATATATTTCAGAGCGTTCAGGAATTGCCTGTCATTAGGCAAGAGGAGTAAAGCCCGATCCCTGTAATTTCGGAATCGGGCTTTGCTGGACCGGGATGTACAACAACATTCCCAGCACTATATCATAATAAATTCTTACTTGACCGAAACTTTAACTCCCAGTGTTACGATTTCGTGAGGCTTAACCGGCTGCGTGAAGCTTCCATCGCCATCAAAGCTTTGAACCGCTCCCTCTACTTCCAGAATAGAGCTCTTATACACACCCTGGGAAGGTAGAGAAGATTTCAGCTTCAGCTCAGTATCCGTGCCTGCCATATTGAACCAGCGCAGCATCAGATCCCCGGTCTTCGGATTCACTTTCAGGGAAGAGAACGCAAGTTCTTCATGGCTCCATTCAAACGGTGCGGAAGTCGATGCGACAGCGCCGGCATGGACCCCGGTCTGTGCAACCGTCCATGGGATTTGGAATTGGTAAGCCTCGGCGTATGCGCCTGACTTCATGCCGTCGCCCTGATGCGGAATGACCTCCATACGTACCGTATGCACGCCGATGCACTGAGCTTCAGGCGTAGGGAAGTACCCCCAGTCACCGAGCTCGCCTACGGAACGAAGCAATGTAACAGCGATGGTATTCCGGCCGTCACGCAGGACTTCATATTCATTCAAGCCCTGGTTAGCTACTGTCAATCCTGCAGTAGCTGTCGAGACATCAACGAATGCCTGTTGATGAGCGGTATAGCTTGGATTCTCCCATTCGGCAGCAGGTTCATTATCCCGAGTTGCCACTTCAAACATGGAATCCACGTTATGGGACGATGCCAGCAGATCCGTTGGGAACAATGCACGCACCCGATGATCCTTCGCTTGATTATCCATTGTCGCTTCGATCTCCACGCCTTTACCGCTGCGGTTCAGACTGATTACGGTACGAATGCGCATTGGCACCATTTCGCTCGATCTTTGCGCTTTGCGGTTCGGATAATAGATGAGCTCATGCTGCTCTTCATCCAGCTTGCTGTCCGCCATAGCCGGAATGGACCAGTTATGAACGATTTCAATGGATGCGCGGTAAGGCGTATCTTCCAGAACCGAAACTTGGGCGGTTTGGCCCTTCGTGGTCAATGCTGCTTCGCCATCCGGCTGTTTGTACATATATTCATTACCGATATCTCCGGTATTTTCATAGACGCCCAGATCCCGGTATACTTGTCCGTTCTTTTTATCCGTCAAGGAGAAGGAACCATCCTCAGCGATCTCAATCTTGATCAGCTCATTCTCCATCACATTGGACTTACTAATTAAGGATGCTACCTCGGCAGGCTTCACTTCGCTCTTCACCCAAGCATAAGTAGTTAAGCCCATTGCTGGGATCGCGTTTGCCTCGAAGGTAAGTCTCACACGGCGGCACATATACGGCTGGCGGAAACGGTCGTCCGGCAGATCGTACCCGAACTGAAGACCCAGATCCTCAACGGTGCAAGGCACAGCTTGACCTTGTGCGTTAACCAGCACACGGCCGGACAAGTCGATTTCCTTCATCCGGCGGCTGGTTTCCTCCAAAGAGTAACCTTCCCGGAAATAAAGGCGTTTCGCGTCCAGCTCAATGCTGACCGTACCGCTGCGGCTCCATCCCGTCGTATTGAAAACAACAAGCGGCAGCGGATCGGATCCCCATTGTTCGAAGGCGGTTGTGTCAACCGCATCGGCAATGACGCGAACGCTATCGTCCACGATATTTTCAGCCACGTGTGCGCTTTTCTCAAAGCGGGTCACCATCTCGCGGTGAACTTCGTCCACGCTGCAGCCGCAGATGCTGTCATGCGGATGATTCTGCATCAGCGTCTTCCACGCATAGGTGAACAGATGATGCGGATACTCCTTGCCGAGCAGGCTGGCGTAGGATGCAAGCGGTTCGGCCACTTTTTCCAGCAAGGTCTGGCCCCGCTGGTTCATCTGCTTCAGGTATACGCGTGCCGAAGCGGTATTCACAAGTGTACCCCATCCATCGGTACGCTGACTGCGCAGTTCTCCTTTTACGGAGGAAAGATCTTGCGGCAGCTTCTCCCGAACGGCTGTCAGGTAATCGTCAAAATTGGAATGAATGAATTCCGTATCCGGATACAGCTTCTTCGCTGTACGGATGCCTTCCGGAAGATCGGTCTGTATCGGCTGATGGTCACACCCGTTCATATAGAGCAGCTCAGGTGTGGAAGCATACTTCTCGGCATCCGCCAGCTTGCGGTCCCAGAATGCCTTCGCTTCCGCTTCATCAACGGGAACCTCGTTACCGTTACTGTACCAGTTGGCAAACAGGATGCCCAGCACCTTGGAGCCATCCGGGCCTTCCCACATCAGCTCTGAGAATGAAGACTCATAGCCGCTGTCGGAGACGGTATTGTTAAAGCCCGTTGGCTTTACGCCCCGGCCGAAGAAGGCATTATCAATGCCGGACTGCAGCATCAACTGCGGAATTTGGCCTGTAAGTCCAAATGTATCCGGGAAATAACCGATTTTGGCAACCGTGCCATATCGCTCGGCATCCTGGTGTCCTATCTGCATATTTCTCACGTTAGCTTCACTGCTCGTGAGGTAGGCATCCTGCAAAATGTACCATGGACCGATAATGATACGTCCGTCCGTGATCAGCTTCTCAAGCTGCTCTTTCTTCTCAGGTCTTACCTGCAAATAATCTTCGATAATAATCGTCTGGCCATCAAGGAAAAAGCTGCGGTATTCCGAGTCCTTCTCCATCGTCTCTAGCAAGCTGTCCATGAGCTCGATCAGCCGCACATGGTGCTTTTCATACGGTAAATACCACTCGCGGTCCCAGTGAGTATGCGAAATAATATGTGCTTTTCTGGATTGATCCATCTCTGCTTAGTCCCCCTTATGTTAGCCCTTCGATACTGTGATTTCGACCTCATCCGGGCGGTACACCGATAACAGGTCACCGCTTGCATCTACTGCAAACAAGATCGAACGATCCGCTTCCAGCACGAATGAATAGATGAGTCCTGTTGAAGGATCCTTTACCTCGACGTTCGTGTCCCACGATTGCTCCGAGCCGAATACGAAGAGTGCTCCTTCTTCAAACGTTACCTTGCGTCCATATACGCCGGAATGTTCTCCGCCTTGATTCCAGATGAGCCCTGTGTCGGCAGCAGATAGCTCCAATGCATACCGATATAAAGCCGAAATGGTGTCGATTCGATCATTCAATTCAACAGGAAGCGGGCTCCAGAGAAGACGTCCTGCCCCAAGCTTCACGTCCACGATGGAATCGCCAGCCATATCGGCCGGTTTCGCCCCGCTGCCTGCCGGAATTTCTTTGGTCAGCTCGGCAATCTTCCGATGTCCATACGATGCAGACCATGTACGGTCCCCAATGCGCAAGCTTTCTTCCCGGCGCACATTCGCCAGCTTCCGCTCGCCCAGCTCCTCTGTCATTCGATCGACCTGATGCCAATATGCATCCAGACCGATTGGACCCGTCAGAAGCAATGTAGCTCCCGTTTCCTTCACGATATCCATCAACTCAGCAAACGCCTGGTCATCGACATTGTGCGCGCTCGGCAGAATGATGAATTTCACCGGATGGTTACGCAGCGAGCTTAAATCATACTCCCCGACAGCACGGAACGGCACGTTCAGCTCGTAAGCAAGCGCGCGCGTCGCCTTGGTCGTCGCTTCAAAAGCGAGCTTCCGGTTCGAGAAATCGTTCGAATAAGGGAAAATGACCGCGGTTTCTTCCAGCTTCCGGCCTTTAAACATGTCCCGGATGTCTTCCATGAAGGCACCGAAATCATACGACACATCCGCTTCCGGTTTCTCCGTGCCGTCAGCGCGGACAGCTCCGATATGCGATTCATTGGCATTATCCATGTAGAAATTCGTGTTCCAGATCCAATGAATGGCTCCAGCGCCTCCTGTGGAGAAGGCGTAAGCATACTTGCGCTCCAGCAGATTCCGAAGCTCGGCTTCGCTTCGCTTCGCCCGGCCATCCGGTGTCTCCACGTACATGATGCCTGTTTCCTGAATCAGGTTCGGTTTATCCGGCGTTTTGGCAAATATGCCATCCCAGATCAAATAGTCGTTGAACCACCAGGAGTGAACCGTCGTATAGTCTACGGCTTCGGCATAGAAGAACGGAGATGGACGCTGTGCCCCAAGGGCCTCGTCCTGTCCAACGGTAACCATATGATCAGGGCATACCTCTTTGATATCGTCATATAACTCCTTGGCCCAGCGGTTATGCATGTCCATCGAGAACAGTGCATAATCGAGCCATTGTGTGCCTTTTTTCCCTTGATGCATGTCTTGAACATCAAAATTAATGACTTGAGGTTCCGGCGGAACCACGGAGTCAAAACCCGGCAGCTGATCCGCTGTCATATTCCAACGTTCCTGCAGACGCTCAATCGAACCATGACGCTTTTTCAGCCATTCGATATAAGCTTGTTTCTCAAACGGATCCTTCGCGGAACGCGGGCCGTCCGAGAAAATCTGCGGCGGATCGAACATGGATGGCTCATTAATCAGATCCCAGTCCACATTCTTCGTATCTTTATGTCTACTAATGATGGAACGTATGAAACGCTTCTGCGCTTCCACGCTTCGCGGATCGAGGTAAGGATTTTGGCCTTCCCAAGTCTCCGGCGTGAAGGAGAAGAACGTGAATGTTACCTGCAAATCATGCTTCTTCGCCGTTAACAGGAAGGCGTCAATCGAACGCAAGACCTCTTCGGATGCATGCCCGTCCACCTGCATAATATTGCGGTACGCGGTCCAGATCCCGGTACGAATCCAATTGATGCCCGCACCCCGCATTTGCGCCATATCGCGATCCCACACATCCGTATTCGGAAGGAACAGGAACTTACGCGCTACATCGGACGTCATGTAAGTCATCCCGACAACAGGCAGTGGGCGACCATCCTTGATGAAGTAATCCCGATTGCAGGTTACAGGCGTACCCGCCTGCAAAAGCTCGGAATCCGCTCCCCAGAACCCTTGTCTCAGCCTGCGGATTTCTCCATCCGGCCCTTCGACTTCACACACCACCCGATAAGACCCTGGCTTGATATCCAGCATAACCGGAATGCGCTGTACATGAAATTGTCCGGTCACATCCACCTTCACGGAATGATTCCATGATAAGGATTCATCTTGGTCGTGTTGGACGGAGATGCGGAACGTCCAGCTCTGCGGCTCTTGTTCGGAAAGTTTCCGGCCAAGCCGTTGTGCCTGCAGGGTCAGGATCGCACGCTCGCCAGACTCATAGGTCGCATAATTCGGCTTGATCCACAGCTCGGTAATCCCCTTCGCACAGAATGCCGCCCAGCTGCGCACCTCTTCGCCTCCATCCTGTTCCCAGAATGAAGCAGAGAGAGGCTGATTCACAAACAGCCAGCGTCCGCCCAAGAATGGCCCGCCGACATTTTCCCACAGAACGACAGGAGCCGCGACTTCTCTTCCCTTCGCTGTGCTCCCCTTAAGGAGCGGATAAATCCGCGTATCCATCGGCCCGGCCGATCCCATCTGATGCGGCAAATCACTGCTTTTGGTGACATGTGGAACCAGGTTCCACGTTTCGTTTATGGATAACCGCTCCCGGCTGCTCTCCATAAGGGGAATAACGTCACTGGAAGTCAGATGGTCGACGCGTCCGCTGTCCACTGGCAGCGCTTCATGTATGTGGAGCTGCTGATGGTATGCCGTCTGTTCGTGCTCCACCACCCAAACGCCGTCCTCCATGCGGACAGGACGCTTGAAAGGTGCGCCCCCAATGCTGACCAAGCCGCCGCCATTTCTCAGAAAGTCCAGGATCGCTCTCCAGGCGCTTTTCGGGAAGTAAGGCGCATGCAAATTGACAAAGCTTGCGCCCTGTCCTCCTGCAGATTCCAGTGCTTCAGCCAAATTCTCAGCGCGGCACACGACATCGAATGCATTCAGAGCCGCCGCGCTAGCCGGCAAACCGGCAGCTTCTGCTGCCGGAAAGGACGGATCATAAAATACAATCAGACGCCCGCTCATAGAATCCCTGCTTTCATCGCCTGATACACCAATTGCGAGAAGAGGCTGTTGGACCAGGCAAACCATGATCTGGTGAAAACTTTCGGATCGTCGGCATGGAAGCCTTCGTGCATAAATCCGGTATCGGCATCGGTTGCTTCCAGCAATGCAATCATCTGCAGCTTCTCTTCTGCCGTTTGTGCCGTAATTCCCTGCATGGACAAGGCCATATGCCAGATATAATCCGGCGGCGTATGCGGACTGCCGATTCCTTTGGCAACAGCGCCTTCGTAGTAGAAAGGATTTTCTTTGCTTAGCGCAAACCGTCTGGTGTTTTGGTAGATCGGATCATCTGCAGAGCAATAACCCAGATAAGGAATGGACATCAATCCAGGTGTTCCCGCATCATCCATCAAGCAGTAATTTCCGTAACCGTCTGTTTCATAGGCGTAAATCGGTCCAAACTCCGGATGACGGTAAATGCCGTACAACTGAATTCCGTGATCCACGTCGGCTTCGAGTCGTTTCAGTTCATCCAACAGCTTCATATCCCGGAATACCCATTCCGCGAATTCCTGCATTTGACGCAAGGCGACAACGGCGAACATGTTGCCTGGAATATTGTAGTGGAAATCGCAAGCGTCATCACTTGAACGGAAGCCGGACCAGATCATGCCCGTATAATTCACCGGCATGCCGAGCCCGTTATTGCGCAAGGAATCCGTTGGAATTCCGTTATCCCGTGTGAAACGGTAAGGCGATTTCTCGAAATGGTATTGTTCCGTTTTAAACAGCTCAATAATCTTAATCATAGCCGACTTGAAGTTGGCGTCAAACACATCCGTAAGGCCGGTTTCCTTCCAGTACAGGTAGGCCAAGCGAACAGAGAAGCATAGCGAATCAATCTCAAATTTGCGCTCCCACACCCATGGGGACATTTCAGTTTCGTCGGTTGTGTTCCAATGCCAATCATTCGCCGATTCATTAAAGGCATTGGCATAAGGATCGATATGAATATATTGAAAATGGCGTTTGATCAATCCGCTTAAAATCCGCTGCAGCTGCAGATCATTCTTCGCAAACGGAATGTAATGGATCACCTGTTCTACCGAGTCGCGCAGCCACATGGCCGGGATATCACCGGTAATCACAAATGTTGTGCCATCCTCCATCAGTTTGGTTGTTGTCTCCAGCGTGTTCGGAAAACAGTTCTTGAACAGCTGAAGCAGCTTGGGACGGTGCGCAAGCTTTTCTTCAGCCTCTTGCAGAACTGCCTGAATCGATTGCGGCAGCTCAAGCTCCGGCATTGGTATTTTGGGGAGTCTGAATTGTTCCATGGTTGTTCTGGCTCCTTTAATTAAGTATGATGTGTAGTCAATTTGATGGTTTTGATCTCATACGGCATGAATCGAAGGGTTAACCTTCCTTCTGCGGTATCCAGTTGTTCGAGTTCTTCTTCCAAGGCGTTGGATAAATGGACGCTTTCATAAGGATAAGGCCAGCTCACTGCTGCATTATCTCTGCCTCCCGCAGATTCGTACATCCGAAGGATATACCCTGAACCGTCTTCTGCAGGTTTGACCGTATCCAGGATTACATGATGGCTCTCGAACGGAATAAATGAATGAACAGCAGGCCGGGTACCCTGATTCGAACTTGTTCTTACGCAAGGAAGCTCATGATTGAGCTCGGCAGCTTTACGGACGATTCCGGCACTTCTCCAGTCTCCGTTATGCGGGTATAAGGAATACGTGAACTCATGCTCACCCAAGTCTGCCGTGGCATCGGGCCATTTCGGTGCGCGCAGCAGGGATAACCGGATCGTGCTGTCCTGAATGTCATACCCGTACTTGCAGTCGTTGATGAGGCTGACGCCGTATCCATGCTCCGACACATCCGCGAAACGGTGGCCACAGACTTCATATTGCGCCTGTTCCCAGCTTGTATTACGATGGGTCGGTCTCTCGATGGTTCCGAACGGAATCTCATACGTAGCCTTATCGGCAACGACCCCGATTGGGAAGCCGACTTTCAGCAGTTTGTGTGATTCGTTCCAGCTGACTTGCGTCTTGAAGTCGATCCGCCGGTCATGATGATAAAAAATCATATCCTGTATGATCTCCGAGTTATGGATACGCCAGCGGAAACGCAGCACATCCTGTACCTCACCCGCTTGCACGAGCTTCTTCTCGATCAGCTCCGCCTCTCCGGCTAATTGCTCCTCGTAACGGGTATCGATGTCCCATGCGTCCCACAGCGTCGGACGGTCATGGAAGAAGTGGAAGCGGTTTGCGGCTTCGCCCGGCTTGACCACTTCCCGATTGGCCTCTTTATCCCACAGGCTCGTGATTTCCCCACGCTCATTAAAGCTGACCTTATAATAATCCGTTTCCCAGGAATCTGCGAACACTGTAGTAGAATTCTCCGCCACCGCCTTGTTTCCTGCCAAAGGCTTCAACCAAATGGTCTTGTATCCCAAAGCCGGGATGCATTGAACATGAACATTCAAGCGGTGAGAAGTTTTACTGTTTCCTTCTGTTCGCGCATCGTACTGCAGCAGCGCTCCATCCGAATCATACGGCGCAAGGCCCTGCTCTCCTTCAATCGAAATGACGGCATCTCTGCTCCATCCAAGTCCGTTAAAGACGACATACGGAATGCCTTCCCCTTCTGTATCGGCCTGATCCGCCAATACCTGAAGCCCAAGACGGAGGCTTTGATTTCCTTTTTGGAACACCTCTGCGTATTCCTTCTCAGAAGTAACGTAAGACTCCGTAATGGCAGAGCCCGGGATAATATCATGAAATTGATTCAGCAAAATCAACTTCCAGCCGTCATGCAGCTCGCCCATAATCGCCTGCTGCTGCTCATTGCTCATCGACGGAAATGCCACCGAATTCCATAACTCCGCCTCGTGGTACAGGATTTCCGCTTTCCGGTTATGACGCTTGTTCCGCGCATGCGTTGTATAGGTGCCGCGATGAAGCTCGAGGTACAAATCCCCGCGCCACTGGGGCAGCTTCGGCTGTGCATCCTCAATCCCGCCGAAAAACTCGGCAGCTGTGCTATACTTGCTGGCCGGTTGACCGACCATAAGCTCGGCACGGTCGATATATTCCAACATTTCGCGGGTTACGCCGCCTCCGCCGTCACCGTGTCCATACAGCAGCATCTGCTCCGGATGAACGGCTCTTTGGCGGTATGACTGCCAATGCTCGTGAACATCTTTGGGCAGCGTGTTCTCGTTCACGCCATGATTGAGATAGGATAACATCGGTGTTCCATCGATCCCAACCCAATGGAACAGGTCATAAGGAAACACATTCGTATCGTTCCAGCCAAGCTTAGTTGTCATGAAATAACGAATGCCGCCATGCTTCAAGATCTGAGGCAGCGATGCACAATATCCGAATGTATCCGGCAGCCATTCAATATGCGATGTCCGGCCAAACTCTTCTTGATAGAAGCCTTGCCCGTATAGCAATTGACGCATGAGGGACTCCCCGCTCGGAATGTTCAGGTCCGGTTCGACCCACATCCCGCCGACAAGCTCCCAGCGTCCTTCCTTGATTCTAGCCTTCACTCTCTCGTACAGCTCAGGATCATGATCCTTCAGGAATTGGTATAACAAAGGCTGGCTCTGCGCGTACTTAAATTCGGGATATTCATTCATCAGCGCATCCATGGTGGAGAAGGTCCGGCTTGTTTTACGTACGGTTTCCCGGACGGGCCACAGCCAAGCGATGTCAATATGCGATTGACCCACCATATGCTCCGTGCCTTCAGTATGGCCGCCAATGGCAGTAACGCTCCGTTTCAGATCATGCTCAATCCCGGTTACCTGAGCGCCGTCCCGGATGGCGGCGTCATCCAGGCTGACAAAGCGGTCCATCGCCTGATACAGCGCCTCCATTAAGCGGATGCGCCGCATATCGCTATCCGGCAACAGGATAAGTGAATCCCGAATCACGGTCGCGGTGTACATCAGGCTCTGAACGGACACGTTCACCTTGACAAGCAAGCTTTGCACCTTAGTAATCGGAGGCTGAATGACAGCCTGCTGATTCAGCGGGTCCACCGGCTCCGGAATCGGATCGTATAACTCGATCTCAAGCTCCATATTCAAGCCGGTGCGTTTCGGATCAAGCTTGACGAAGGTATGATTACGATCCAAACCCTGATAAGATACTCCGTTTATGCGCAGTAAGCCCTCGCCCCCGGAGTGGAACACAAGTCCGATCGCTCCGTCCACCCAGTGCGTGGGCCATTCAAGGTTCCTCCGAAAGAAATAGGTTGTCCCCTGTGTGCTCGGGAATCGGTTGAAGTCTTGTCCTTCCGTATAAGGGGCTTTATCTTCATACACGCCCGGAACCATGTACGTAGCTCGGGTAATGTTCCACTCTCCAAGCTCTACTGACTCGAGCCACTGCCGCTCCGAAAGTTCGCGTATAAAACGTCGAATGCGTTCCATTCCTTAACCCTCCTGTACAGTCAGATCTGCACTCAGCGTATCGTTCACATGTCTGCCAACCATGATACGGAACAAGCCAGGTTCAACCACTTGCTTGTAATTTTGACCGATATATTGAAGCTGTTCCGTACCGATGGTAAATTCCACCTTGCTCCGCTCTCCAGGCTGCAGAGAGATTTTGCGGAAGCCCTTCAGCTCACGGGCCGGTCTCGTATATTTGCTGGCCACATCGCTCACATACAATTGTACAACCTCGGATCCTTCCCTGTCGCCACTGTTTGTAACATTCACGGAGACAACAGCCGTTTCGCCCGTTCTAATCACTTCTGGGGTAATTTGAATATCCGAATAACTGAACTCGGTATAGCTGAGCCCGTATCCGAACGGATAACGCGGCTGGGAATCCTCTTCGAGGTAACGCTTACCGCGCGACCGCTTGCCGTTATAGTAAACCGGAAGCTGTCCGACATGCTTCGGTATCGACATCGTCAGTTTGCCGGACGGATTCACATCGCCGAACAAAATGTCCGCTACCGCATGGCCGCCCTCCTGGCCCGGATACCATGCTTCCAAGATGGCATCCGCATGCTCGTCGATCCACGGCTCTGCAATGGGCCGACCGTTGATATACACAACGATCATCCGCTTGCCAAGCTTATGAATCTCCTGAGCCAATTCCAATTGAACGCCGGATAACTGCAGCGTCATCCGGTCGATGCCTTCACCGCAATCCATGTCACTTAAAGCGTCGTCCGTGACCTTCGATGCTCCTGTTCGCAAATCGATCGTGCCTTCGCCAAAGTCGCGTGCGCTGGAACCACCCAGTACCATGACCACGGTATCGGCCTGATCCGCACAAGCTAGAGCGAATTCAAAGCCTTCCCTGGAGTCATCCTTAATGCGGCAGCCCGGTGCATATAATACACGTTCAGCTTCATCCTCCAGTTTCGCGCGGATTCCACCCAGTACGGTGGTCACGCTTGCCGGCGGCTGCGGAGACGTATAATCTCCAAGCTGATTGTATCCTTGATCGGCGTTAGGTCCAATGACGGCAATCACGCCGCTTTCGTTGGATAACGGCAGCGCCTGGCCTTCATTCTTGAGCAGGACGATGCCTTCCGCCGCAAGCTGTCTGGCAAGTTCGACATGCTGCTGGCTGCCGATAACTTCCTCCGCTACCTGCGGATCCACGTAAGGCTTCTCGAATAATCCGAGCTTGAACTTCAAGGTCAATACTCGGCGAACCGCCTCATCCAGTACGGCAATCTCAAGCTTGTTTAACTCGATCGCGTTCAGGAGATGCTTGCCGAACATCTCGCCTGACATCTCCATATCGATACCGGCACGAAGCGCCTCAACAGCGGCATCCATTCCGTCTTCAGCAGTATCATGGCCGCTGGCCAGCATATCGATGGCACCGCAGTCGGTAATTACCATGCCGTCAAAACCCCACTCCTTGCGGAGAATGCCGTCAAGGAGCTCGGTATTAACGGTGCAAGGCACACCGTCAATTTCATTATAGGCCGGCATAATGGATGCAGCTCCTGCCTCCACGGCTTTCTTGAAAGGCAGCATATCCACTTCCATCAATTCACGTGTTCCCATATGCACGGGACCCGCATTTCTCCCGCCTTCGGAACTCCCATAACCCACAAAATGCTTCAATGTCGCAGCAACACTGTTCGGGCTGTCCAATGAATCGCCTTGAAGGCCTTCAACCGATGCGACCGCATATTCGCTGATCAGGTATGGATCTTCGCCGAAGCATTCCTCGGTACGGCCCCATCTTGGATCGCGCACGACGTCGAGGACCGGGGAATAGGTGACAGCACCGCCTTGGCTGCGCGTTTCGAGCGCCACGGCACGGCACATATCCCGGTACAAATCCACGTTCCATGTGCTTCCAATGGACAGCGGGACCGGGAAAACCGTGCCGCCGATGGCCATGTGCCCATGCGAGCATTCCTCCCCGATCAGAATCGGAATACCCAGACGTGATTCCTCAATGGCGTACCGCTGGATGTGATTGACGGCTTCTGCTCCTTCACGCGGAGAAAGACCGGTCTCAAGTGTTACACCGGTCCATGGATCGGCGCGCAGGGTCCCGTAAAGGGATCCGACGCCGCCATTTTTCACTTGCTCTTTAAATGAATCCGTTAATGTAATCCGACCTTTATTCACTTCATAGGTCTTCCAGCCGAACGGCTGAATCAGCTGCCCAACCTTTTCCTTCAGGTTCATCAGGCCAAGAAGATGTTCCACTCTTTCCGCAATGGGTTTACTGGAATCTTTATAAGTCATCTCATACCCTCCGGTACATGAAGAATTTATTCTTTAACCGCGCCGATGGTCAGACCTTGAATGAAATAGCGCTGGAAGAACGGATAGGCCAGAATAATCGGTCCGGTTGCCAGAACGACCATCGCCATCCGCGAAGTATCCTGCGGCATGCTCTGCAGAGCGGCCATGCTAAGGGATGAATTCTGAGAGTTCTGCAAGATGAACTGCATGCTGGTCTCAATCCGCATGAGCATGGATTGCAGCGGAACCAGGTTCGGATCATCAATGTAGAGCAATGCGTTGAACCAGTCATTCCAATAACCCAAGGTGCTGAACAACCCGATGGTTGCCAGACCCGGCAAGGATAGCGGCAATACCAGCTTGTAGAAAATTTTAAACTCGCTCGCACCGTCGATTTTACCGGATTCAATGATAGCATCCGGAACGCTGGTGCTGTAGAACGTACGAAGTATCATAATATAGAAGGCGTTGAGTGCCAATGGCAGGATCAAAGCCCAGATGGAATCTTTCAGACCGAGCAATTGTGTTGCAACGATATAAGTCGGTACCAGACCCCCGTTAAACAGCATCGTGAAAAACGCAAAGAACGCGAAGAAGTTCCGATATCTGAATCCTTTACGAGAGATGGCATAAGCATACAACGAGATAATAAACAAGCTGATCAACGTCCCCACTACCGTTACAAAGATCGTAACGCCATAGGAACGAAGGAGTGTATCGCCCGTTTGGAATACATATTTATAGGCTTCCAGACTCCATTTTTCCGGCCAGATTTGATATCCGTTGCGGGCAAGGGCGCCTTCATCCGTAAATGAAATGATCATGACGAACAAAAACGGAAATACACACAGGAACGAGAAAATACCGGCAATCAGGTTGAACACGACATTCCACCCGGATGAAAGCTGATGGAAATCTTTCATCTTGCTTTTAGATTTGAACACGTCACATACCCCCTTCTTGGTAGATTGATCGATTAGAACAATGCATTATCCTTGTCATATTTACGAACGATATAGTTCGATACCATAACGAGAATAAATCCGACTACCGACTGGTACAGACCCGCAGCAGTACTCATTCCGATCTCGCCTGTTGTCTTCAGACCACGATATACATAGGTATCGATAACGTTCGTTACGGAATACAAGGTTCCCGAATCCCTTGGCACTTGATAGAAGAGACCAAAGTCAGCGTAGAAGATTTTACCGATCGCAAGAAGAGTCAAAATGGTCATCAGCGGTTTCAGCATCGGAAGCGTGATGGCTTTAATCTGCTGCCATTTGTTCGCGCCGTCAATCATCGCCGCTTCGTACAAGGATTTGTCGATCCCCATAATCGCCGCCAGATAAACGACACTGTTATAACCAACGGATTTCCACAAACTGATTAACGTCAGGAATATCGGCCAATACTTGGCTTCGGAATACCATTGAACCGGCTCCATGCCAAACCATCCCAGGATTTGATTCAACATCCCTTTATCCATGCTCAGGAAACTGAATGCAAAATAACCTACAATAACCCAAGACAAGAAGTACGGCAGAAACATACCCGTTTGATAGACTTTAGCCAATTTCTTATTCACAATTTCGGACAACACGATAGCCAGTACTACGGATAGAATGAGACCCAAAATGATGAACACGAAATTATAAAGTACCGTGTTGCGCGTAATGATGTAAGCATCGTTGGTACTGAATAGGAATTTAAAGTTTTGGAATCCTACCCATTCACTATTAACGATACTTGCCCAGAAGCCGTCCCGGCTAAAGCGGTATTCCTTAAATGCAATAATGGTCCCGAACATGGGCAAATATGAGAATAAGAGAAACCATAGGGTCCCCGGCAAAACCATGAACAGCATGGCCTTATTCGTCATAATATTTTTGAAAAACTGTCCGATCGCTCTCACGCTTACCCCTCCTCGTGATGTGCATGAATGAACAAAAGAAGGGCGGTGAACATCCGCCGCCCCGTCCTTGTTCATACTGCAGCGGTTTCTGCTGTCCTTGGGACAAGAAAGACCGCTTCATGCATTGTTATTACTTGCTTGCTTTCCAAGCATCAATTTGGCTTTGTGCTTCAGCGATGATCTTGTCCAGACCAGCGGCTTTCAGCTTTTGATTCGCTTTTGGCAGGAACTCTTCAGGATTTACGGTACCTGTCATCAGCGGCGCCCAGAACTCTTCTTTTACGTTGTTGACTGCTGCGAGCTCTGTGGATACTTTGGTTGGATCAAAGTTGAAACCGAGAAGCGGAGCAGCCTGGCCGGACTCGTTAAACTTCTTGAACTCTTCCCATTTGTTCTCAGGATCCTCAGGATTCAAGTAAGTCAGCATGACATTACCAAGCGCGAAGGTAGGCATGTCGTAGTTTTTCGATTCTGGCAAGTTTTCCATTACGTTCTCGCTAAGCTTTTTGTAGTGTACGCCTTCGATACCGGAGTCAACCAGGTTACGAAGATATACGTCTGTGTTCAGCAGGTTCAGGAACTCCATGGCTTTCTCAGGGTATTTCGAGTTAGCGGAAATCGCTTGCATCGAACCCATTACCGACCAGTTGAAGATCGTTGCATCGCCAGCCGGAGTGGACACTACCGGATAGCCGTAGCTTTGGCTCCACAGATTATCTGCGAATGGCTGCGTTGCCGCACGGTCTGCGAACCAGTTGCCAGAAGTCATCAGATCTTGCGTCGAAGTTGTTGTAGCTGCTTCTGGGGAAATGTATCCCGCTTTGTAGTACTTGTTCATCAATTTAAGCATGTCCATTGTTTCTGGCATTTCGAGGAAGTTCACAACTTTCAGATCTTCCTTGTCATCCAGGTAAACGGCCATTGGCATTTTTTCGATGATGTAGTCAAACGGAAGCAATGGACCGAAGTCTTTGCTAAGTGCCAAAGGAACGACGTTCGGTTCTTTTTCCTTGATCGTTTTCAGCAGTGGCTCCAAGCTTTCCATCGATTTCACGTTCGAAATATCGAGGTTGTACTTATCAAGCAATGTTTTATTAAAGCGCCATGCTTCTTGAGCAGGAAGCTCTTTGTTTGCCGGAATCGCATAGTTGTGACCATCAACCTTGGAACCTTCCAGGAACGCAGGGTCAATCGCGTCTTTAATGCCTTGTCCATGACTTTCAATCAGCTCGTCCATTTCCATGAATGCGCCTTTACGTGCATTTTGCACATAGTCAAACGCCCATGAGCTTGTGAACAAGATATCCATCGGTTCGCCGGAAGCTGCCATTACTTGCATCTTCTGGTTGTAATCACCGAAGTCGATCATTTTCATGTCAACGGTTACACCAATCTTCTCAGCAGTGTATTTATTGATTTCTTCCTCAACCTTGTCAACATCCTTTTGAGGTGTTCCGATGGTGTACCAGATCAGCTCAACCGGTTTCTCGGCAGTTCCCCCGCCGTTTCCTGCACTCTCTTTGTTGCCCCCGCATGCCGACAACAGCATGGATGCGGACAATAAAAGCGTTAGGGGCAGGAGCCATTTCTTTTTCGATTTACTCATGTTTATCCTCCCTTTTGAATCCTTGTGTCTCTACACTTATAAGGTTATCCCATGAAAGCAGTTTCACATAGGCGAAAAATTAAAGGTATTATGGTGAAAATAAAGAAAAAAACTCTGATTAAATCAATCAGAGCATTCCTCGGAAATCCCTCGGCGATACGCCGACAAATTTTTTGAACTGTTTATAGAAATAACCGGTTTCCCAATAACCTACATTTTTTGCGATATCTTGTACTTTCGTTGAAGAGTTTCGGAGCAACTCCTTCGCTCTTTCAATCCGGTACCGGTTAATATACTCCGTAAAGTTCTCTCCCGTCTCTTTATGGAACAGATGCCCCAGATAGACGGGATGAATATGATACTGAGCGCCCAACACCTTCAGCGACAAATCCTCATTATAATGGTGCTGGATATGATGCAGAATCTGCTGGATGACAGGGCTCTTCACATCATTGTTGAGCGAATCAACCAGCCCGCCTACCCCATCCTTCACAGCCGTAATCAGATCGTCGATCGATACGGAATCCATAATGTCCGTAATCGTATTTTTCACAAAATCAGGGGCAGCCGTGTATTGGATATCGTTCAGCTCCAGTTTCAGGCGAATGACCATCTCGACCGCGATGCTCTTGAGTGTCGTCGGGATCATCCCCTGCGTATGGCGAAGCCGATCAAAATCACTATCGATCAAATCAAACAGCACCTGCTTGTCCCTACCGGCGATGCCTTTGGCATACTCGGGCCACTGCACGGAATAGGATTCCGCCGCTTCCCCCTTCTTGGCTTGAACATCAACATAATCCACGTAGGAGGGCTGCTCCAGAACAAGATAGTATTCCTGCGCCTCCTTGGCATGAAGATAACTGTCCTTATAATTTCCGCCGAGACTTTCCACGCTGCCAAGCGAGATGGACAGCTCCTCTTCATAGCATTGCTCGCGCACCTGCTGCAGCAGCCGAATGGCTCTCGCTTTTTCCGTGTCCGGATCTTTCATCATAAAAATCACCACGTGATCGCCGTCGTTGTCCCGGAAATACAGGACACCCGGCTCCTGATCCATTAATTGATACAGGCTATTCTCCAGCGGCGTGAAATCCGCTCTCAGGATAGACGCCATGACATACGGCAAATTCAGATTCAGCCCCAGAAGGGTCGTGCGCTCCTCCAGTTCCTCCGGCTCAATCCGGTCCGTGATCCAGCGGTACAGGATATTGCTCCGCAATACGTTAATGTCGTACTCGTCCAGTCTCATCTCTCTTCTGGATTTGTTCATTTTATCCGTTGTGCTGGCAATCGTTTCTTCCAATTCCTTTAGATTGATCGGCTTGAGCAAATAATTCTCGATCCCCAGACGCATGCCTTCCTTCAAATAGGCAAAATCGTCGAAGCCGCTCAGGATGATTACCTTCAAATTGCGGTTCAATTTTCGTGCGCCTTCAATCAATTCAAGTCCCGTCATGACAGGCATCGAGATATCCGTAATGAGAATATCAACCGGAATGACCGCCATTTTCTCCAGCGCTTGACGGCCATTCTCCGCATGCCCCACCACCTCAATGCCATACTTCGACCAATCCACGACGTCAACCAATCCTTCTATAATAAATGGCTCATCGTCCACGATAAACACTTTATACATCGTTATTCAGCTTCCCTTCTGCCACCGGAAATTTGACTGTCACCGTTGTACCGCTGCCCGGCTCACTCTGGATGTCCATTCCGTACGAACTTCCAAACGTCAGCTTTAATCGCTCATTCACACTCCGCAGACCAAATGATTCTCCACTCGACTCGGCCATTTCCAGCCGGGATTTGATCTCCTCAAGCTGCTCTGGCTCGATCCCTTTCCCGTTATCCTTGATCTCGATTACGACATCATCATCCTGCTGCGACGCGTTAACCGTTAGCCAGTTATCATCCTGGTCGCTGCGCAGTCCATGAACGATGTAGTTTTCAATCAGGGGCTGCAGCGACATTTTCATCATCGGCACATGTTTGATTTGTTCCTCACAGTGCATTTTATAAATATACTTGTCCTTATAGCGAATGCGAAACAGCTCCAGGTAGAGCCTGCACGCCTCCAGCTCATCCTTCAATGTGTAGTGGGACTTATGCTGCACGATATTCTTGAACAGCATCGACAAGCTGTAGATCATATCACCGACATCCTGAGCCCCTTGCGAAAGAGCTCTCATCCGAATCACTTCAAGCGTATTGTATAAAAAATGCGGGTTAATTCTCGCTTGCAGTGCAGACAGCTCCGCGTTCTTCTGGTTAATCTCTGCCTTATATACCTTGTCGATATACCGGGAAAGTTCATCCAGCATCTCATTGAAGCTGCCCGCAATTTGCCCTAGCTGATCCTCCTTGGTATCCTGCATCCGGGCAACGAATTCCCCCTTCTCTACCTTGCGCATAAAACGGATAATGTTATCGGTGCGCTTGGAGTAATTCACGATTGTCAGTGAAGGAATGAATACCGCAACGACAATACATAGCAGGGCCGCAATGATGATGGTGTTCTGCAAACCATGGAAGGACTCCGATATCTCACGTTTGGGTGTGATTCCGACCACCGTATACCCTGCCTGATTGTGAGCCGCTGTTGTAATGTACGATTCCTCATCCAGGTTCACGGTATCTTTGGAATTCAGCAGCCGGTCGGCATAAGGATACTTCTTCCCGTAATATTTGCCGGAAGAATCAAACATCACACGGCCGTCACCCGACAAGACCAGCACGGATCCCTTCAGGGGATCTTCGCCGCTGTTCAGGACAGCACCCAGTGCTTCCGTTCGATATAAAATAACCAACTGCCCCAAATTCTTGTATGTGGTCATATCATTAATCGGGCTCCGGATCGAGAATAAAGGCAAATTCACATCTCCGGCCAGCTTACGTACCCAGAGATTCGGCAGCGTGACGCTCTGGCTCTCCATCGCCATCACATCAGGAATGTACGAATGCGTGGCATTCGCCTGATAGAGCCTTGTCATGCTGCCCTGCTTGTATACATATACATATTGTTTCTCGGCACTATACAGCATGATATTCTCAATATCCGGGTCGTCGTCCAGCCTTTGCTTGAAATAAGCAACCACACTGTCTGAATTGGACTGCCCGCCGCCCGCGATCCGATCCATTCGCTTGGCCATGTACTCATCAAACGAGTTCATGAGGAAATAGGAAGTGTCAATCCCTAGAGAACTGTTGCGGTACAAGTCATTTACATAGGACTGCTCATTCTCAAATTTTTGATTCAATTGCCGCTCCACCCGTTCAACCGCTCTTCGCTGAATGTCGAGTTCGCTGCGCACGGCCGATTGAAACAAGAAGTAATACATGAGAAAAGATAAGGTGACGATGGTAACCACCGCAATCAAGGAGATTAACAGCAGCATTTTGGTAAACATATTATTTTTAATATATTTTTGATAAAACTTAGCAGGAGACATTGGTTTCCCCTTCCTGATGTAAACGTTGTTACTGCTTAACCTATTAAATAATAACATCAGCAGAGCGTTATCAATGGATGAAATTTCTACCAGTCATGAAGATGTAATTTGCCTATTTTAAGTTGATTTAGGGGTCGCTCTTCCCGCTAATTCATAGCATAATCAGGAAGGAGATGAATTAAGATGCCCCAATACCGCATTATTGTCGATTTATCCGATTTTCAGCTGCACCTGCTGGATGGCGACACCGTGGTACGTACGTTCCCGGTTGCCATCGGTAAAATGGCTACGCAGACGCCGCCAGGCAATTACACCATCGTCAACAAACAGCCAAATCCCGGGGGGCCTTTTGGAGCCTATTGGTTAGGGTTGTCCAAACCCCATTATGGCATCCATGGCACGAATGACCCTTCATCCATCGGCCGCTACGTTTCCCATGGCTGCATTCGAATGTACAACGAGGACGTCATTGAGCTTGCCTCCCTCGTTCCGATTCATACCCGGGTCACCATACGAAACTGATAGCATAAACTGGTGATTTCAAATCCCTCCAAATTGGTTAAATACAAATGTTACATCGTACCAATGTATTTACCTATTCGTTGTATGGAGGGATTGCCCATGATGCAGAGCAAATATTTCAGGACATGCTTTGGCATAATCGCACTGCTCTTGATCATTTATCTCGGATCCGAAATCAGCTTCTTGTTCCGGCCAATCGTCTCCATGTTCAATATGCTGATCGTTCCCGTCGCGATGGCCGGCTTCTTCTATTATCTGCTCAGACCGATTGTGGACTACCTGGAGCGGCGGAAAATCAAACGATCCATAGGCGTCCTGATGCTGTATTTCGTGTTTGCCGGTCTCTGCGCCATATTCGGCATTGTGGTGTGGCCGACACTTCGCGAGCAGATCGAAAATTTTATCAGTAATGCCCCCTTTCTGGTAGAGGGTGTGCAGCAACAGATCGACCAGCTGCAGCAGAATCCATACTGGTCACGCTTTATACCAACGGAATCCGAGTTATCTACCTCACTGACGGAATACATGAATCGGATCATTACCTGGATCAGCAACTCCATCAATAACCTGATTGCCGTTGTATCCAGCGTTGTCGTTATTATTGCTACGATTCCGATTATTCTGTACTACATGCTGAAGGAAGGCAGCAAGCTTCCGCCCAAGCTGCTCAGTGTCCTACCAAGACGATACCGCCGTGACGGCAATGAAGTGCTGGGTGAGATTGATACAGCACTCAGCAATTTTATTATCGGCAAAGTGATCCTGAATCTTATACTTAGCATCATGATCTATATCGGATTTCTGATCATCGGGCTGCCTTATTCTTTGCTCTTGACGGTGATCTCCTTCTTCTTGAATTTCATCCCGTATATCGGAGCGCTGCTGGCTACCATTCCTGCCGTGATCATCGGTTTTATCGAATCTCCTTCGATTGCGATATGGTCTGTTGTCGTCATTGTCATCGCACAGCAGATCCAAGATAATATTCTGACACCGGTCATCTACGGGAAACAGCTGGATATTCACCCGTTGACCACGATTGTCCTCATTCTTGTAGGCGGCGACTTCTTCGGGCTGCTTGGCATCCTGCTCGCCATTCCCGCTTACATGATCGTCAAAATTATCGTGGTACGGATTTACGAACTGTTCCTTGCCGAAAAAGTAGAAGACGCATAATGAACTCGAGTTACTTCAGACATACAAGTGACATTTGTACAAAAAAGGATGTCCCCGCCAACTTCACGATGGCTCCTGGGGACATCCTTTATATAACGAATCACGCATTGCCGCGCAGAGATCGAACCACAAAATCATGCTCATCCTTGCGCAATATCATGCCATTTGACAAGGTAACGGTATCCTCATCGTGAGCAGTCAGAATGGCCTGTGATAACACCAGTCGATTGCCTCGCCATATCATCACGGAAGATCCAAAATAGATGGCGTTATCGAATTGAATGGTATGATTCACGACATAACCGATGGAGTTCAAGGCAGGGTATGCGTTTCTTGGCATAATTCTATGAATGGCACGAAACGGTATAACAAGCTCACCCGGACCTAGAATCACTTTTTCCTGAACGGGATCCCACCCTTTCAGCACACCTTCAACCGTGCTTTTCGCCCCGTCTAAACGCTGAATGACAACATGACGACCAATCCAATGCTTCATGAAGGTCACCTCTCGCGGATTATTCATCTCCATCGCCCGGTGTGCTTGGGATGTCCCAATTCACCGGATCCATACCCTTTTGCATTAAAAAAGCATTCGATGCTGAAAATGGACGACTACCGAAGAATCCTTTATGCGCTGCAAATGGACTCGGATGACTGGACTCAAGCACCTTGTGCCGGCTTCGGTCTATGAAAGAACCTTTCTTCTGTGCGTAACTGCCCCATAATATAAAAACCATTGGCTGATCACGTTCATTCAATTTCGCAATAACCGTATCGGTGAATGTCTCCCACCCGATCCCTTTATGCGAGTTCGGCTCGCCTTCGCGAACCGTAAGCACTGCATTGAGCAGCAGTACTCCTTGATCCGCCCACGATTGCAAGGAACCGTGACGGGGAATCGAGATTCCCAGATCCGAAGCAAGCTCCTTATGTATATTTCGTAAAGACGGAGGAATCGTAACCCCGGGCGAAACGGAAAAGCTCAGTCCCTGCGCCTGCCTACGACCGTGATAAGGATCTTGTCCCAAAATAACGACTTTTGTCGATTGGTACGATGTTTGCTGAAGAGCCCGAAATATATCTTCCTTGGGGGGATACACCGTGCTGCGCCTGTATTCCTCGTCCACCCGTTCCATCAAAGCTTGAAAATAAGGCTTATCCATTTCTCCCTGCAGAATAAGGTCCCAATCATTGTTAAACATCCGCATGTCTCCTCTCTCCTCTCACACAGGCCAGCATGGAATCATAAAGAATGCGATTTCTATAATCGGAACACCATAACATCTTCCGTTCAATTTGAACCCAATAACAACGCTCATCATGAATTGACCTTATGTCGATTTAAAAAAATAAGCCGGCACCCATACGGGGGCCGACTTATTTTGCATCTTACCAGACGCTGTTATAATGCCGAGGACGGGGGTCGAACCCGTACGGTAGTCACCTACCGCAGGATTTTAAGTCCTGTGCGTCTGCCAATTCCGCCACCCCGGCATATTTATCCGCGCATGTTCCTAGCGTCGTTCACGTTCACTTACATAGCCGAAGGTACGCGTGGGAATCGCAATATATTGCGATCTCATTCCGATATCTAGGTGTGCACATTTCGTCTTAGCGACAAAATTGATAATACCATGTCCAACCATGTGATGTCAATATATGAAACTCATAATTTTTGGCATCACCTTACTTAATAGCTTGAACCACCGCTTTAATTCATCGATTCAAAGGCTTCCGTATGCCATAAAGAATAATTTTACCGTTATCGCCAAATGATAAATAGGCTTGCATTGTCATATGCGAAGACTAGAACAGCCGAGAAAAGGATACCCCTCACCATGAAAAAACTCTCAACCGTCGTATTAATCGCTCTCTCCATTTCCCTTTGCTATCCGAAAGTTGTTAACGCCGAGCATGCACCATCCGCTTCCAAAGGCAGGGATTATTATGAGGAACGCGGCGAGATTGTATGGGAAGTCCCCACACAAAACAAAGTAATTGCCCTTACCTTTGACGATGGTCCGGACGAACAGAATACCATTCAAATTCTGGATCTGCTAAAGCAATATGACGCTAAGGCTACCTTCTTCGTTGTTGGCAACCGGGTGGAGAAACACCCTGAGATCGTAGCGCGAGAGCTGCAGGAAGGACATGAGATCGGCAATCACTCATACTCCCATCCTCCCTTTCACAATATTAACGTCAGCAAGTTAACGAGCGAACTGAACCGTACGCAGGATGCGATTTTTCATGCAACCGGCATTCGAACCGTTCTGTTTCGTCCACCCGGAGGCAGTTATAATGAAGCGATTGTCCGCACAAGCAAGGATTTCGGTATGCTGACCGTATTATGGTCATGGCACCAGGATACGCTGGACTGGCGAAAGCCCGGCGTTAATCGGATTGCCAAAAAAGTGCTGGATAATGCCCATAATGGAGACATTGTACTGATGCACGATTTTGTGCCGGGTAGTACACAGACAGTTGAAGCCCTCAAAGTGATTCTGCCGGAGCTGCAAAAGAGAGGCTACGAATTTGTGACCGTTTCGGGGCTGCTGTCCTATCATGAGAAATCGCGTAAGTTCATTGAAGTAAACCATTAAAGGGAATGAATCAACTTCTACAATAACCGCTACCTACTCATGGTAACGGTTATTTTTGGGAAACCGATTGGATCCGATAACACAGAGTTCAATTTCGGATCCTCCTCGAGTGGAAATGTCTTGCTAGAGCGCCGGCTGAGCAATATGGAGCTCCTCCTCTGCGGAATGACAATATTCGTACCCAGGTTACGGAGCAGGCCGCTACTTCCTTTACGCTCAAGGGCGATATCCTGGAATTAAAAACGCCTGGAGGTCTCCAGCAAGAGGTCTTGAATAAATTAATTGTATTTGGTAAGATACAGAACGAACGTTCAGTATATAAATTTTGAAAAGCTCGCAAAGGGTATAAGGGGGGTGCATGCGTGAATAAAAAACAACAACAAACGGAAGATACCAAGCGACGCATAGCCGAGGCCGCCAAGGCGCTTTTTATGCAGAAGGGTTACAAATCAACGTCAATAGAGGAAATCGTTGAAGCCACCGGCAGCAGTAAAGGGAATATCTATTATCATTTCAAGAGCAAGGAAGGGCTGTTTCTGTATCTGATCGAGGAATGGGACCTCGAGTGGGAACAGAAATGGAACAGTAAAGAGCAGCATTACACCACCACCGTTGACAAGCTATACGGAATAGCGGATCAATTGGTGTTTGATGATCTGAACCACCCCTTCTCTAAGGCGCTTGATGAATTTATGAACAGCAATGGAGATGTTACCGAGGAAGTAGAGCAGCGAATCGTCCAGATTATTCGGAGCCATTTGGAATTCGATCAAAGATTGCTGCAGCAAGGGATTGATCGCGGGGAGTTTGAGAATCATAATGTGGAGCAGCTTTCCGTCATCTTTGAGAGCCTCATTGTTGGTTTAAGCCAAATGTCCCGCATAACGAAGGTGGAAAATGCGCTTTCCCTTTATCATGCCGCCATCAAAGTATTTCTGCATGGTATTGAAAAGAAATCATGAAAAACAAGACTCTTTTTTCATAATCTATTACAAACCGAACGTTCAGTATATAAATAGTCGGATTACATCATTTTCATCATGTCATTATTAAATCGTCTTTTATTTTGGAGGAATCATCATGTCATTACTGATGCGAAACAATGGAGCCATCCTGCTCCTCATGTTCAATATATTTCTAGTCTTCACCGGCATCGGGCTCGTCATACCTATTATGCCAACCTATATGACGGAACTGCATATCAGCGGAAGCACGGTAGGCATGCTCGTTGCCGCTTTTTCATTAACACAGCTGTTATTCTCGCCACTTGCGGGTAGATTGTCGGATACCATGGGTCGTAAAAAAATCATCATCTCCGGCATGATTGTGTTCGCTATATCGGAATGGTTGTTCGGAGCTGCCAGCACACCGCCGCTCCTGTTTGCATCGAGAATGCTCGGCGGTATTGGCGCTGCGCTCATTATGCCTGCTGTTATGGCCTACACGGCTGACGTGACTTCGAATGAGGAACGTGCCAGGGGCATGGGGTTCATTAATGCTGCGATTACGACAGGTTTCATCATCGGACCGGGCATCGGAGGGTTTATCGCCGAGTTTGGCATTCGCGTTCCTTTCTACGCTGCGGCTGTTGCGGGAGGAATTGCCGCACTGGTAACGCTGCTGCTGCTTCCGGAGTCATCCACCAAACAGGAAGCACCTACCTTGCTGGGACGGAAGAAGGAGAGCATGGTTGTCCAACTGGTACGTTCTTTCAAAGAACCTTATTTCTTAAGTTTGATCATTGTATTTGTGCTCTCTTTCGGCCTTGCCAATTATGAAACGGTGTTCGGCCTGTTTGTGGATCATAAATTTGGGTTCACCCCTAAAGATATTGCCATGATCATCACATTTGGATCGATTGCGGGTGCCGTCGTCCAAGCGACGATTTTCGGTTGGATCCTGAACCGGTTCGGTGAGAAAAGAGTCATTACGCTCAGCTTGCTTACCGCAGGAATCTGTATCCTGTTAACCCTGTTTGTGCATAAATACTGGCTGATATTCCTTGTTACCTTCCTGGTCTTTCTGTCGATCGACATCTTACGTCCCGCTATCGGTACGCAAATGTCCAAGCTGGCGAAGGATCAGCAAGGCTACGTGGCCGGTCTGAACTCGGCCTATACCAGCCTGGGGAATATTGCAGGACCGCTGGTAGCAGGGTATCTGTTTGATTTGGACATCAACTTTCCCTACATCTCCGCGTCCATCGTCCTCATCCTCTGCTTCTTCCTGGCCATGCGTGCTGGCAGAGCCTGGGCCGCAACAGAGGCTGTCATGAGTGAAGGGTAACGAAGGATAACTTCCTTCAGCAACGTTTATAGCCAATCATTAAACAAGACACCGCCGGAAGCTTCTGGCGGTGTCTTGTTTTTGGTTATGTATTTTTAATATGCCACCAGGACGATCATCGCCAATAAAGCCACCAGCGCAAACAAGAGAGCCCATCCCAATTCGAACCGTCTTTTTTCTTTATATGCCTTAAAGGCTTTCCGTGACTCAAATACGAATACGACCATCAAGAAGGCAAGCAACACAGGCAATCCCCACGACTGATTTAACACCCACTCTGACACCTTAATCCCCCATCCTATATCTAAAATCAGCTGCATCCACCCAGCAGCAGCTGTATAAATAAGCGTATCCCCAATGATTCTATTAAAATGTACCGTATGTCGCCCCCGATTACAAATCTCGCTTAAAATATATACCGAAAAAGACTCCACCGGCATTGTTGGTGGAGTCTTACGTTAAAGTGAACCGCGGGGAGTTTTTCGCTTCGGTTATGTTTGTTTCGCTAAGGTCCTGATCATGCCGCTCAGCTTCACTCTACGTCAATTGGATGTTGTATCTTATCCTTATAAAAATCGAGATACAATTGACCGTCGGTTCCCTTGACCGCATAAAAAACATCTTCAATATTTTTGTTCCGGTCTTTTAATTTATCATGAACCCAATCGGGGGAAAGATCATTTACCTTTAGATTCTTCTCTAAAAGTTGTCCATCCATGATAAGCTCAATCGGAAACTGTTGATTCCCTTTCATTCCCTTTTTCATATCTTTTAAAGTTACATTCTGGTATTCCTTTTTCTTCATCACAGATATCATTCCATTGATCTCTAATACGCCGTACTCAACTTCCGAGATGTCAAAAATATCTTTTTGTCGTAACATCTGATTTACTGTATCTAATGTTAATTTATTTTTCTTTAGATTCTCTTCAAGAATCTTCCCACCCTCTATAAGTATACTCGGTGTCCCTTCAGCCCACATACGGAATTTACGGTTCTTCACAACGAGCTTTGATAAAAGATAGGATGTAAATGTAAAAACAGCAAGCGAGATGAGTAGTTGTATTACCTGCAATTTTTCATTGAAAGCAAAATTTGCAGCAATTGCACCCAAAATAACGGCGGTAACAAACTCATGAAAATTCATGTTAGATAACGTTTGTTTTCCCAAGAATCGCGTAATAATCAACAAAAGCACAAATGCAGATATACTACGAAGCAGAATTATCATATGTTCATCCATGTGAGCCCATACACCCCATTTTCATCGTATAACATATATATGGGCAATTTTCGCAAAAATAAACCGATAAGGATAGCAAAGTTTCAAGAATATACTCTAATTGAACTTCTAATTAATCGGTGATCTCAGCAAAAGACCCTTGCATCGCAAGGGTTTTCGATAAAGTGGGCCCTGAGGGACTCGAACCCTCGACCAGTCGATTATGAGCCGACCGCTCTAACCAACTGAGCTAAGGAAAACGTTTTTGCGGGGTACAGCCAGTTTAGTTACTTCATTATATATAGGTTTAGAACTGCAAATGTTTTCGTGGTTTTTATGTTTTTGTCAGCAATTGCGTTAGACCACTAGCCGTCAAAGTTTATTGTTTTATAATTCTTAAACGAGAGGTGATTGAATCAATGTCGCAAAATTGAATTGGTGTACGTGACCATCGTTTAATGTAGTCTGACCAGTTACAAAATGTACGTGTTTGCCATTTCCTACTGGAATAGCCGGTCCAGTTCTAATCTTTTTCAGATTATGAAAATGGTTCAAGAAATCAGTTTTTTCTAATTCAATTTCGTGGACATGACTATTCCCCACTCGAATCGCTTGCCCTGTAACACCAGCAAACCGATGATTGTGCCGATCTGCTCCTTCTTCTGCCAGCTTGGTACTACCTTCAAATTCATGTACGTGTCTCTGTACCTTTACGCGTCTCTTCACCTGTTTTGTAGATGTTATTCTAACCTTCTTTACTGCTTGCCGTTTCGTCTGCATTCGTTGTATGCCTCCTTAAATTTAAACGACTTACAACATCCTATTTAGACATACATGGTTATGTGCAAGGCCATTATTAGGACTACTCTAATAGTTTTTATAGTTCATCCTTCTGTTTGGCTATTCCGGCTTTGAAGAGCTCGTGCGGCATTAGCAAATTCTTACTCTCAAGTGTTCCGATTGTCGTTCCTCTCGGCTTTCAGTTATGATGGAATGCGAGATAGCGGATGTCAGATAAATTGCGCTCGGCGGGCCGCTATCTCAGCCGGGGGATACCTGGACTAAGGGGAGGACGTGTCAGCGTCCTCCTTTTAATAAGTCTTTGCATAAGAAAAACCGCCCAATCATTAGGCGGTTTGTTCTAAACTATAGTGTTCCGTTAGCTTAGTCAGCTTAGTACGTCGATGAGGAGCACATCATTTGAAAAAACTCGGTCATCAAAAAAGTCGTCTACTCCTATTTTGTATTCAACATACCGGTTGCGCCGAATTAAAGTCGAACATGGCGATGATTACGATGTCGGCAAATGCTTTAGCGTTCGCAACCGATTGAACTTAGAGCTACTACCGGACTAATCTTCTAGCTCAATTGCGATACGTGCAAGGACACCAGCTGGATTATCTCCGCTTCTGTTTGCGTTTGACGGGAAGTTAAAGGCGGCGATCACAATATCATTTGTACCTCTCCGAAGGAAACGCCTAATATTAAACGTTCTTCCCGGATTAAAGAATGAAACATTGCCCTGCGGATTGTCGATAACTACCGGCCGTCCATTTATTAAAACGATGGCAAAGTTATCAACGGACAGGAATAAGCTAGCTCTCTCAATATCGTCTCTAATCGTAAATCTTCTGGCGACCACAGCAGCGGGACCGTTAGGGTCATTTCTTCCCCAAACGTAGGATTCACCAGCTTGTGGCGCTACCCAGGCAGGATTCCGCTCGATTTCAAGTGCGTTTACCCAATTTCGATTCGTGCTGATTATCCTATTTCTTTGGTTAATAACAACTGGTACTTGTGCATTCAATGCTCTTTGCGCGGCAATCATCGTCCTCATTGCCTTTGCAACGCTACTCGAACGGATTCCGGAATGTCTCTTAGGTGCATGCAGTTGTTTCACCGTATGATTTCCCATTTTTCTGACTGTTCTTTTTGGCAATTCGTGTTCCCTCCTTTTTAATTATCAAATCCTTAACATATATATGAGTACATGGATTCAATGGATATGGACAAATGATTAGTCAAATCGCTCAATTTCCTCAAATGAAAATAGTCCCCCGTAAAAACGGAGATCTGTCTCACATTTTGCAACCAGCTACATAGAGTTCTTGCCGATCGTCCAGGTCAACAACTGACACCTCCAGCTCTGATAGCCCAGCTCATGAACCATGATCTTATACCGTTGATGCCCTGTTGGTTTCTATATATGGATGCACGACAAATAAGGGGCACACGCCAACGCTGTGCCCCTTCTCTACTATTTTCTGCCCTTGTCACGATTCATGTGTTCGCAGACAAATAAACATGCCTTACAGCACTGATCTCCTCGTTGTTTGATGTTCGGTTTATGTACAATGAACTTAATCCAAAAACGGGGACGGAAAGTAGCCGTCCCCGTTTACCGAATTGGGGATACCGCATGGGTGCAGTATCGTAATTGCTGAATTAAATTAAATCAAATCAATGAATGCTTCATTCAGGTGCTTAGTTAAATCCAAAAAGTTCCCAAGATAATAACCAAGAGAATAAATAAAACCAGAACAGTACCTACTGGATTCCCGTATCCGCCGTAACAAGATTTTTCGTAACTCACCGATATTTACCTCCTTGTTTTGTGGAATGGTACAGTTTATGTACATAGACGGACTTAGTCTGGACATTTCGGCAATCATGATCAGAATGTGCTAATGTACCATAAATAGGACTGGGAGGGGTTCCTCACATCGCGGTCTACTTGAAGAACGGACGTATTAGCCATACTCTCAGTGCCTTCAGCTATCTGAAAGTCGCAGTTGAACACCTTGGAATGACCACAGCAATGTTCAATGAACGATACTGTCGATCAATAGCTGCCGTTAGCAAATGCGTTTTTCACCATAGTTTTTCACTCAACTAAACAGTCCTATAAACAGCAAAAAACCCTTGCATCGCAAGGGTTTTCGATAAAGTGGGCCCTGAGGGACTCGAACCCCCGACCAGTCGGTTATGAGCCGACCGCTCTAACCAACTGAGCTAAGGGCCCTGAACATACATGTACACATAAACATAAGGACGTCATACATACATCGTTTAAAAATTGGTTGCGGGGGCAGGATTTGAACCTGCGGCCTTCGGGTTATGAGCCCGACGAGCTACCGAACTGCTCCACCCCGCGTCAATGCTGTATCAAACAGCGACAAGAATAAATATACACCATTCCCCTACAACAAGTCAAGTGCTGTTTTAATGGAATTTTCTCAAGGCATAAACCGCACGCCATAGCGACCCTTTTTGGAACGGTAAACCTCCACCATCCGCGGATCATGGTACCCGAACAGCCAGCCATCCTGCTCCAAACGTTTAGCGAAGCAGCCCGCCTGAAATTTGCTTGTATACAGCTTTCCGTAATATACCCAGTTCATCCTATGCGACTCCTTACCCGAATGATAATGTAATGCTGTCATATTATATCCAAACTTCCACAAAAAAACCGAAATCCAACAAACTTCTTTTGCGGCTGCTCAAGCGCCAGAATTTGCTTGCGACCGTAGATCACCAGCTTCTTCTTGCCTTCTTTCAAAAATGACAATCGATCCGTTTGGCTGCTGTTGTTGCGTCGTAATTATCCTCTCCTTTTCTTGCTCCTCCGGTGCGGTGCCGCAGGCATACGGCCCCGGTTCATTTTGTTCAGAAACGCGGCGTTCCGCTGCTTCTTCGGCAATCCCAGTACGGGATAATGAGCTTTCAGCTTATCCATATTGTCCTGGATGAACTTATACCGATGAATGAAAACAACGGCCATGTACAGACCGAGAATTAACAGAACAGAAAAGGCCGCTATCCCCATCACAAATCCGCCAAGATCGCCGGTTACCGCAACCACTACGTAATACCCAGTGTAACCGATAGCCGCAAACAGCAGGGCCGCTTTGCCCGCTTTTCCAACGCCGCCTTTGCGCTCCATGGACTGGTAAGCCCCTTGCTGCAGTGCTCTGAAATACAACACATAAAAAACGAGGATGAGCAAAAGCATCACCGCTGCCGAGCTAAGCCCATACCCGATGGATTCAACTCGGGCCATGTCATACATCATTTTGAGTATAGCGATCTCACAAGTGACCGCCACCGCCAACCCGTATATCCCCAAGTACAGCACAAAACCGACCTCAGACCGGTACGGATTTACACTCAGGCCAATCCCCCATAGCAGCATAACCACCCACAGCGCCGCAGCTACATACATGTATATCGACATCATCGGCGCCGCCAACGTGACCAGTGCAGGGATCAGCATAATGAATAAAAAACATACAATGCCGCCCCGAATCTGCTCGGCAGGGATTAGCCGGAAATGAAACTGTTCTTCCTCTGAAATCTTTGTGCTCATCTTGCCACTCCCCTTATTGCCCCGCTCTTGTTCACGTTGATATTCGTGACCAGATTCCCCGCCGTTTGTCACATTGGCTCGCATATCCGCGCCTGTCTTTCTCAAGCCAGACACCCTTGTTGGTTCAGCATTTCAGGTACTACACTTAATGCGCTCAATCACCGCGCCAAGCTCCCGTATGATTTCCGTTACCGTGGCGCCCCAAATTTGATCCTGTTCGCCTTCATTGCGAATTAGCCAATTGGAATGCTGTCCTCTCAACAGTTCGATTCCCTGTATTCGGCAGTTCAGATCCGGACAATAGTACGCTGTAAAGGTAGCGTATCTCTCCGGATGGCTGACACAATCGGCCAAGGCGGAGACAACCGATTCCGGGTAGCCTTGGGCAAGCAAGTACTTGCGAGGCTCCTGCTCCCCTTGCTCGGCACTCATCCATTGCTGAAACCAGCCTTTAGGCATTGCCAATAGAGCTGTATCACGGTTCTTCCGATCCTCCAGCTGCAGATGATTGATGATTTTAAGCCAAGCTTCCGAAGGGGTTCCCAGCGCTTCCAGCACATAGACTCTCTCACCGTCAGGCTCGCTTTCAATATCGGCCTTTACCACCAGACTTGAACTGTAATAAATGAAACACTCCTTCGGCTCCTTGTCGGAACCGGACACCCTCATATGTATCGTTAACAGGGTCCGGCTGCATACTTTTATGTATTCCAGCAGTTCCTGCACAAGAACCGGCTCGCTGTCACCCGTATCAATCAAGTCTTTCTCCTGCAGCTCCTGCTCAATCTTGGCCACTTCTATGGGCATCTCCTCGGTCAACGTTCCACGAAAAGGGTCCTCTAACCCAATAACAGCCCGCGCACCGACAATGCCAGTAAGTACAAAGAATTGTTTGCCGGTCAGTTGGATCCTTGACGGAATTTCCAAAGATCTCTCCTCCTTACGGTCAGCCCCGCCTATTTTTGTGTTAAAATCTGACGTTATCATTACTATTATAGGTGAGACATCTCCTTGCCCTCTACCAAGTCGTGGCCCTAAATTTATAGGAACATATACTCAAATCAGCCGATTTTCAAACTGCTCAACAGTAAAATTTCATAAAAAAACATTCCCGGGTCGAAATCACCTCTGGAATGTTCTTGTACTCATGTTAGATTAGACGGATCTTCCTGCTGGATAATACCGTGATAAAGAATCGTCATCAGCTGTTCACTGATCACGTTCAGGCTCCCCAGACCATGGTACCATTCGTTCCGGGCTGTAAATTCCTTGATAAAAGTAAGGAACGCAACCAATACCTGGGGAGAGATGTCTTTCCGTATCTGTCCAAGCTGCTGGCCTTTAAAGATCAGCATTTCAAATTCCGGAACAACGAATTTCTGGTTGAATTGGAGCAGCTTGTCCATCTGCTCCGGGAATTTGGCCAGATCCGCCACAAATTTCTGCGAGACAAACGCCGAAAATTTGTGCTGATCCTTGTAGAAGACGGTTAACGCCTCAAGCGGATCTTTTGCCTGGTCCATCATATCGCGGTAAATCGCCATGAGCTCGTCAACCATCCGGTCCACGACATGATCCAGTAAGCCCTCTTTGCTCTGATAGTAGTTATAAATCGTCATCTTGGAAACGGGGACCGCTTCGGCAATCTGCTCCATACTCGTCTGTAAAATCCCCTGCTCCAAAAACAACCGCTTCCCGGCTTCAAGCACTGCTTCTTTCTTAGCATTCATCTGTTAGACTATATCCCTTCTATATCAGCATAAGGACACCGATGGCTGGCTACCAGCCGCATACAGTCCTAATGTAACGATCCAGCCTGCCGCTGTCAACCCGGCACCCACCATGGATTGTCTTCGCCACATTACAATAAAAAAAGCCGTCGCTCTGCGATAACTCACAAAGACGACAGCCTGATGATCTTAGCTGGTATAAGTTGTTTACACGCCAAAGGAAGTTGGATTCGATCTCCAGGATTGAAGAAGCTCCACATCCTGTTCCTGAATCCGATTCTCGGATAGCGCAACATCAATCAGCGCTCCGTAATTGGACAAGCTCTGCAGTGGAATACCGGCTTCAGCAAAAGCTTGTACCGCTTTATCCAGCTGGTAGCTGAATATAGCCAATACCACCAGCGGCTCTGCCCCTGCATCCTTGACCGCTTGCGCCGCTTTGAGCGAACTGCCGCCCGTGGAGATCAAATCCTCGATCACAACCACCTTCTGACCTGGCTTGATCAAGCCTTCGATTAGGTTTTCCTTGCCATGCCCCTTTGCTTTGTCCCGAATATAGGACATGGGCAGGTTCATCTTCTGGGATACAAAGGCTGCATGCGGAATCCCGGCTGTGGCCGTACCGGCAATGGCCTCGGCCTCCGGATATTGCTCCCGGATGACGGCTGCGAACGATTCAGCAATGTAGTCGCGAATCTCGGGATAGGACATCGTCAAGCGATTGTCACAGTAGATCGGGGACTTAATTCCCGACGTCCACGTAAACGGCTGGTGAGGTCTAAGAGAAACGGCCTCAATCTTCAGCAAATAAGATGCGATCTGATGTGGAATATTCGCGAGTGTACTCATGCTTGAATCATCTCCTCAATAATCTGTTTTGCAGCTTGTCTCGGGCTCGGGGATTCCGTAATGGGACGGCCGACAACCAGATAATGACTGCCCTTGCGGATGGCTTCCCCTGGTGTAAGGACCCGAGTCTGGTCTCCGATATCCGCACCGGCTGGACGGATACCCGGTATAACGGTCTTAAACGCTTGGCCGCATGCGGACCGAATGGCCTCCACTTCAAGCGATGAAGCGACGACGCCATGCAGTCCCGCTTGCTGAGCCAGCTTCGCATATCGTACGACCGCATCCTCTACCAAACCCGGGATGCCGATTTCGTTATTCATGACATTCTGACTCGTACTAGTCAACTGGGTTACCGCAATGATCGTAGGCATGGCAAGACCCGGGGTGTCCGCCACTGCGGCCTCCGCCCCGGCTTTTGCCGCCTGCATCATGAGAGCGCCGCCGCTGGCATGAACATTAAACATGTCCACACCCAGCCGCGTTACGCTGTTCGACCCACCTTTTACCGTGTTCGGAATATCATGCATCTTCACATCCAGGAACACGGAATAGCCTTTTGCTTTTAATTCTTTAACAAAATCGGGACCGGCAGCGTAGAACAGCTGCATACCGACCTTCATATAACACGGGATACCCTCCAACTGCTGCACTAATGCTTTCGCGCGCTCGGCATCGGGGTAATCCAGGGCCACCATCAGGCGGCCCGCCATTTCATTGTAGCGGGCGTTCATCTATATCCCTCCTTCTCGATTAAACCGGCATCGCTTCAGAGGAGAAGTTGATGGTCTCCAGCATCGTCAGAAGCTCACGAACCGTATCGAGCGAGGTCATACATACCACACCGTTTTCTACCGCTTCACGGCGAATTCGGAATCCGTCACGCTGTGGCGTTTTACCCTTGGTCAATGTGTTGAAGACGAAATTCGCTTCGCCTGTGCGGATCATATCCAAAATGTTCGGTGTTCCCTCGGACAGCTTATTAATGGTGGTCACGTTAAGACCCGCCTCTTTCAATGCTGCAGCCGTGCCGCCTGTGGCGATGATTTTATAACCAAGCTTATGGAAGCCTTTCAGCAGTGCTGCAGCTTCAGCTTTATCTTTATCTGCGATGGTAGCGATGATCGCACCCGTTGAAGGAATTTTCATGCCTGCACCGATCAGACCTTTGTACAGCGCTTTGGCATACTTCACGTCACGGCCCATAACCTCACCGGTGGATTTCATTTCCGGTCCAAGTGTAGGCTCAACGCGGCGAAGTTTAGCAAAGGAGAAGACCGGTACTTTAACCGATACATGCTCGCTTTCCGGCCACATGCCTTCCTCGTATCCAAGATCCTTCAACTTGCTGCCCATGATCGCCTGTGTTGCCAGGTTCGCCATCGGAATGCCTGTTACCTTGCTCAGGAACGGAACCGTCCGGGAAGAACGTGGATTCACCTCGATCACGTACACTTCATTTTTATAGATAACGAACTGGATGTTAACAAGTCCGCGTGTATTCAGCTCTTTGGCAATTTTGATCGTAATTTCGGCAATCTTATCTTTCAGCCCCTGGGACAAGTACTGTGGAGGGTATACCGCAATCGAGTCACCGGAGTGAACGCCCGCGCGCTCTACATGTTCCATGATGCCTGGAATCAGCACCGTATCGCCATCGCAGATCGCGTCTACTTCCACTTCTTTACCCATCATGTAACGGTCGATCAGAACCGGATGGTCCGGGTTAATCTTAACCGCCTCTTTCATGTAACTCAGCAGCTCGCTGTCGGAGTATACAATCTCCATCGCGCGTCCACCGAGTACATAAGATGGTCTTACCAGAACAGGATAACCCAGTGATTGCGCAGTTTCTACAGCATCATCAACTGAAATTACAGTTTTGCCTTTCGGTTGGGCAATCTCGAGTCTGGACAGAAGCGCTTCGAATTTTTTACGGTCCTCAGCTTCGTCAATGCTTTCCAAGCTGGTACCCAGAATCTTCACGCCCGCTTTGCTGAGCGGCTCAGCGAGGTTAATTGCTGTCTGCCCGCCAAACTGTACGATGACACCGATCGGTTTCTCCTGCTCGATGACGTTCATGACATCTTCGAGGAAGAGCGGTTCGAAGTAGAGTCGGTCCGACGTATTAAAGTCAGTGGAGACGGTCTCCGGGTTGTTATTAATGATAACCGCTTCGTATCCCGCCTTCTGGATCGCCCATACAGCGTGCACTGTGGAGTAGTCGAACTCGATCCCTTGACCGATCCGGATCGGTCCGGAGCCCAGCACGATGACCTTCTCCTTGGCGGATTCGATGACTTCATTCTCCGTTTCGTACGTCGAGTAGTAATACGGCGTCGTTGCTTCAAACTCCGCTGCGCAAGTATCCACCATTTTGTAAACCGGGCGCAATCCATGCTCGCGACGCAGGAATCCGATCGACTCCTCAGTTGTATGCGTGCTGGCATTGCCTTCTGCGCGAAGTTCGGCTATCGCACGATCCGTAAAGCCGAGTCGCTTCGCTTCGTACAGCGTTTCGTAAGTCAGTGACGCTTCGCTGCGAATGTGATCTTCGTATTGGATCAGGCGCTCGATCTTGTCCAGGAACCACCAGTCAATCTTTGTCAGGTCCTGAATCTGCTGGAGTCCATACCCCCGGCGGAACGCTTCTGCAATCAGGAACATCCGCTCATCGTCGGCTTTGATCAGACGCTGCTGAAGCACTTCATCGCTCAGCTCATTAGCGCCCTTCAAGTAAAGGCGGTGCACACCGATCTCCAGAGAACGAACTGCTTTATGGATCGACTCTTCGAAGGTGCGGCCAATCGCCATCACTTCGCCGGTTGCCTTCATCTGAGTTCCCAGCTTCCGGTTTGCGTGGATGAACTTGTCGAATGGCCAGCGTGGAATTTTGCTGACGATATAGTCCAGTGTAGGCTCAAAGCAAGCATAAGTCTGTCCCGTTACCGGGTTGACGATCTCGTCCAGGGTGTAACCCATCGCAATTTTTGCTGCCATCTTCGCGATCGGGTAGCCCGTTGCCTTGGAAGCAAGGGCAGAAGAGCGGCTGACCCGAGGGTTTACCTCGATGACATAATATTGATAGCTGTTTGGATCCAGCGCGAATTGCACGTTACAACCGCCCTCAATGTTCAGGGCGCGGATGATTTTCAGCGATGCGGATCTGAGCATTTGATACTCGCGATCGGACAGAGTCTGGCTTGGTGCCACGACGATGCTGTCGCCAGTATGAACGCCGACCGGATCAAAGTTCTCCATGTTACATACCACGATGCAGTTGTCGTTCGCGTCGCGCATAACCTCATACTCGACTTCTTTCATACCTGCGATGCTCTTCTCGACCAAACATTGCGTGATCGGGCTGTAACGAAGTCCGGAGCTGACCGTTTCACGCAGTTCCTCTTCGGTTGCGCAGATACCGCCGCCGGTGCCGCCCAAAGTGTATGCCGGGCGCACGATCAGCGGATATCCAATCTCATTTGCGAAGTCAAGCGCCTCTTCCAGAGTCGTTACAATCGTGCTTTCCGGTACGGGCTGATCGAGTTCACGCATCAGCTCACGGAACAAGTCGCGGTCTTCCGCTTTCTCGATGGACTCCAGCTGCGTTCCGAGCAGCTTCACATTCTCCTGCTCCAAAATACCTGCGCGTGCAAGCTCAACGGCCATATTCAGGCCCGTTTGCCCTCCAAGCGTCGGGAGCAATCCGTCCGGACGCTCTTGACGGATGATCTGTGTAACAAATTCGAGCGTAATTGGCTCGATATATACTTTATCCGCCATGTTCGTGTCCGTCATGATGGTCGCCGGGTTGCTGTTAATCAGCACAACCTCGATACCTTCTTCTTTCAATGCTTGGCAGGCTTGGGTTCCAGCGTAGTCAAATTCCGCTGCTTGCCCGATGACAATCGGACCGGAGCCGATGACGAGAATTTTTTTCAATGTATCATTTTTAGGCATATTAATGAGCTCCTTTCACGGCTGCGGCCAGAACCGCTTGGCGCGGTTTCCGGATTTCATTCTGTTTATGGTCTCTTATCATCTCAAGAAATTGATCGAACAGATAGCTGCTGTCTTGCGGACCAGGTGCAGCTTCAGGATGATATTGCACGGAGAAGGCCGGGAATTTCGAGTGCTTCAAGCCTTCAATCGTTTTATCGTTATTGTTGATATGTGTAACTTCCAGATCCGTACCTCTGACGGAATCTTCATTTACCGTATAGCCATGATTCTGGGAAGTGATGTAACAGCGTCCGCTGGCAAGCTCTTTTACCGGGTGGTTCCCGCCGCGGTGGCCGAATTTCAGCTTCTCGGTATCAGCGCCAGCAGCCAGTGCAAACAATTGGTGGCCAAGGCAGATGCCGAAGATCGGATATTCGCCAAGGAGTTCTTTGACCATATCGACCGCATACGGAACGTCTTTCGGGTCCCCAGGGCCGTTGGACAACTGAATGCCGTCCGGGTGAAGTCTGCGGATTTCATCAGCCGTCGTGTCATGCGGAACGACCATCACATCGCAGCCGCGGGAAGTCAGTTCGCGCAGAATTCCGCTTTTTGCACCGAAGTCAACCAGAACGATCCGCTCCTTGGAGCCTGGGCTTGTAAACATTTGCGGCGTTGAGGTTTTTGCCACCTGGTTGCGGAGTTCGGCGATCGTCGTATCACCGAGCATCTCCTTAAGCTCTTCCACTGGCTTGTTGGAAGTGGTCAGAATCCCCTTCATCGTACCGTAGTGACGAATGATCCGGGTCAACATCCGGGTATCAATCTCGCTGATACCTGGAATACCGTATTCCTTCAATAAGCTGTCAACGCTATATTCTGCACGCCAATTGCTAGGAACAGGCTCATGACGACGAACAACGAATCCGTGGACGAACGGCCGAATGGATTCAAAGTCATCCCGCGTGATGCCGTAGTTTCCAATCAAAGGATACGTCATGGTCACGATCTGTCCACAGTAAGACGGGTCGCTCAGCACCTCTTGATATCCTGTAATCCCTGTATTGAAAACAACCTCTCCGGTCATTTCAGCATCCGCGCCAAAGGATTTTCCGCTGAACAGCGTTCCGTCCTCCAGTAACAATCTTGCCTGCATCCCGATCACTCCTGTCATCTATGTGTAATTTATTTTATAAGTCTTTTGCCTAAGTGTTACTTAAAATCCGTGCTGCTCCGACCATTTCACTTCGCCGTCCACCCAAGTCATCACAGGCCAGCCTTTCAGCTTCCAGCCTGTAAATGGAGTGTTGCGGCCTTTCGTTGCGAACTCTTCCGGATTCACTTCTTTCTCTGCTTCGAGGTCAATCATGGTCAGATCTGCTGCTTTACCAGCTTCCAGCACACCCGTTGCAAGACCAAATACTCTTGCCGGGTCGCTGGTCATCCGCTTCACCAGCAAGCCAAGATCCCATTTGCCTGTAGCGACAAATTGGGTATAGAGCAGCGGGAATGCTGTTTCGAATCCTACAATACCGAATGGTGCAAGCTCCATGCCTTTCGCCTTCTCTTCCGGGCTGTGCGGCGCGTGGTCCGTTACGATCATATCGAGCGTTCCATCCAGCAGACCTTCTATACAAGCCTCCACATCACGCGGGGTGCGCAGCGGCGGATTCATTTTCCAGTTGGCGTCCAGACCGGGAATATCTTCGTCAGAGAGAACCAGATGGTGCGGGCATACTTCGGCCGTTACCGAGATGCCTATTGCTTTAGCTTGGCGGATCAAGCGTACGGACTGCTCTGTGCTCACATGGCATACGTGGTAATGTACGCCGGTGGCTTCGGTGAGCAGAATGTCCCGTCCGACATGGATCGCTTCCGACTCATTGGGTATACCTTTCAGGCCGTGCTTCTGAGCGAACTTTCCTTCCGTCACGCAAGCCCCTTTTACCAGCGAGTCATCCTCACAATGAGCAATGACCGGCATGCCCAGCGCCTTCGCTTTGTTCATGGCATCTTTCATCATCTGTGCGTTCTGCACACCAACGCCGTCATCCGTAAACCCGATCGCACCCGCTGCCTTCAAGGCCTCAAAATCCGTCAGTTCGCGGCCCAGCTCGTTTTTGGTAATGGCTGCGTAAGGCAGCACCTTGGCCAGACCCGCTTCGCTAGCCTTATCCAGCACAACCTTCACCGTTTCCGGCGAATCGGTCACTGGTCTTGTGTTCGGCATGCAGGCAATGGTTGTAAAGCCGCCTTTCACTGCCGAGCGGCTGCCGCTCTCGATCGTTTCCTTGTGCTCATAACCCGGCTCTCTCAAGTGCACATGCATATCGATGAATCCCGGTGTGACCAGTTTGCCCTCGGCATCGATTAGTTGAACGTTATCGTCCATTTCCGGCAAAGCTGCGATATCACTTGCAACCGACTGAATCAATCCGTCTGCAATGACGATATGTTTATCTTCGAGCTGTCCTCGTTCATTGATCACTTTGGCATTCTTTATCACTTGCATTTGCATCTTGATTCCCTCCGCAGCAGAAGCACCATTCGCTTCTTTGTATATTGTATAATAAAAATTCACTTTTGTGTATAAATATTAGCGTATATTCATTCTATACACCGTATATCACGTTTTCCAATCAGCCCATCGCCCGTTCCATAACCGCCATGCGAATGGGCACTCCGTTCGCCATCTGCTTGAATATCATCGATTTAGGACTTTCCACGACCGCATCGTCGATTTCAACATTGCGGTTCACCGGTGCCGGGTGCATAATCATCGTGTGCTCTGACAGCTTGGCCGCCCGTTCTTCCGTCAAACCATACTGCTGCCGGTATTCCGCGCTGGATTTGAATGCACCTTCGCTATGGCGTTCCAGCTGAACCCTCAGCATCATCACCACATCTGCCTTTAGTGCCTTCTCCATTGATACATAGGGCGCATACTGAGCCAGCTCTGGAGCCTGCATCGTTTCCGGTGCGCAGAATTGCACATGGGCTCCGAACTTCTGCAGTGCCCACAGGTCCGAACGCGCAACCCGGCTATGCTTGATGTCTCCGATAATGGATACCGTCAATCCTTTAAGCTCTCCGAAGCTTTTCTTCATCGTATACAGATCGAGCAGCGCCTGGGTAGGATGCTCGTTGTTGCCATCACCCGCATTGACTAGCGGGATCGAGATCCGCTCCCCAAGCTCCTGAAGCACTCCGGAGGGTTTCAGCCGGATGACGCCGGCATCGATTCCCATGGATTCCAGTGTTCTTACGGTATCGTAGATGGACTCGCCCTTCTCGACGCTGGAGGCTGCCGCTGCAAAGTTCATGACCTCGGCGCCGAGTCTTTTCTCAGCCATTTCAAACGAAAATCTCGTTCTGGTGCTGTTCTCGAAGAACATATTAACCGCAAATTTCGATTTAAGTACCGGCACCACTTTCTCGGACTGTGCTTCCCAATATGACGCCCGACTCAGGATCGATCCAATCTCGTCTCTGCTAATATCCTTCAAACCTAAGAGGCTACGTTCTTTCAATGAAATGGCTGTTGTCATGATTATCGTTCCTCTCTTTGGCTAATGGTCACTTCGTCCTTGCCGTCGAATTCGGTTAATGCAACCGTAATCTCCTCATGTTTGGAGGTAGGAACGTTCTTACCGATATAATCCGGCCGGATGGGCAGTTCGCGATGTCCGCGATCTGCCAGAACCGCCAGCTGTATCATTCTAGGCCGCCCGCAGTCCATCAGGGCATCCATCGCAGCCCGAATCGTCCGTCCCGTGTACAGCACGTCATCGAATAAAATGACTTTCTTGTCATGAATATTCAGGTGTTCCAGACTGCGCTTGGCTCCTTCTACCCGTTCTGCAGTGGCTTCTTTACTTTCACGGTCATCGCGGTAGGAAGTCACGTCGATCTCTCCCCATGGAATCGGCGTACCTTCAATCTCACTCATTCGCTCAGCGATTCGTTGAGCCAGGAACACGCCGCGTGTGCGAATGCCGACCAGGACACAGTCCTCAATCCCTTTATTCTTTTCCAATATTTCATGGGCAATTCTCGTTAGTGCGCGGCGGATGGCCGTCTCGTCCATAATCACATGCTGTTCGTTGCTCATCCTTAAATCCTCCTTCTAAACGTTTGATTAGCCCTCTTTAGTTCAGACGATCCGTGAGTTCATTACACACAAAAAAACTCCTTGCCCGGCTGGACAAGGAGTTGATCTCATAGAGATAGTGTCGAAAGCGCAGCATCTATCCGCAGACAGAGCCATGCCTCCTGTTAATGAACCTCGGTTCACGTTACCTTGCCAGCCTCACGGGACTGATTTAAAGGTGCTATTCGATTGATCCCATTATGACAGACCCTACAGGAGATGTCAACAGCAATCATGTCGAGTAATGTCGTGTGCCAAGCGGAGTTTATATGGTGTTCATTAGAATTCAAATTCTACATCGCTAAGTCTTCTGCGAATTTCGGAAATGACGCGTTTCTCTTCTTCCTCGCCATCAGCAATAAAGGTTACGGAGAAGCGTACGAAGTGTCCCGCATCATCCCATGGTACGGTCGAGATCAATTTCTCGCGAATCAGATATTGTGAGAAATCTTCGCCGGATTCAAAACGGCGTCCGCCTTTAACGCCTTTTGGAGCCTCAACGTAGAGGAAGAAGGAACCCTTCGGCTTCTCGGCCGTAAAACCAAGTCCGTTCAACACGTCTACCAGCATGTTGTGGCGACGGGAATACTTCTCAGCAATCTTCTCCGTAATTTGCGGATTGTCCAGACCGTATGCGGCAGCTTTTTGAATGGCTATGAATTGTCCGGAATCGTTGTTGTCCTTCACATCACCAAAGGCCTTAACTACTAGCGGGTTACCGGAGATGAAACCAATGCGCCATCCTGTCATGTTATAAGATTTGGACAGGGAGTGAAGCTCTACCCCAACATCTTTCGCGCCGGGGACGGAGAGAAAGCTGAGCGGCTTTAAGCCATCGTAAGTGAGCGCTGCATAAGGAGCGTCATGGACAACAACAACGCCATACTTGCGGGCCCACTCGACAACCTCGGTGAAAAACTCGGCCGTTGCGCTGGCACCCGTCGGGTTGTTCGGATAGTTCAGGTAGAGCAGTTTGGCACGGCGTGCAATGTCCTCAGGGATCGAGTTGAGATCCGGCAGAAATCCATTCTCTTTTTTCAGCTCCACATTGTAAACTTCGCCGCCCAAGTACTTGGTATGCGTGCCGAGTACAGGATATCCGGGAACCGTCATGATGGTGATGTCCCCAGGATTAATGAAGCAGGACGGCAGCATGGCCAGTGCCGGCTTGGAACCGATGGAGTGCAGAACTTCTGTAGCGGCATCAATGCCTTCAACACCAAATACATTCTTCAAGTAGCGAACAGCCGCTTCCTTGAACTCCGGAATTCCGTTATCCGCATAACCGCGGTTTTCCCGCTTTGCCGCTTCTTCTGCCAGCTTCGCCACGATGCCTGCATCCGCCATCTCATCCGGCTCGCCAACTCCCATATCGATCAGCTCCGTGCCAGGGTGTTCCTGCTTCGCAGCAGCCTTCGCTCTTTTGATCTTCTCGAATTTATAAATGGCTGTATCTTTGCCATAATTAGCACCGCCGATCCGGTTGGCGAAGCTCTGTTGAATGTACGTTTCCTGATATTTATCCATACTCATGATTTGTATTCATCTCCTACTCATGCTTTCATACTCATCCTAAATATGCAGGAAAATCACAACTGGAGCCATGCATTATATATCAAATGATTTGTACTTTTTCGGCTGGGCGGAGCTTAAGTCAGCTCCAGCCATTCCGCAAGGAGCTCGTCACGACTCGCGGATAGCAACTCCCGCTCGTTCCAGCGCTGCTCGAGCAGCGACAGATCCGTATCCTCGTGTAAATCATCGCCTTCCGTCTCGAGCCAGTCGTCAAGCTGCCGGATGCGGAACTCTATACGAGCAATTTCCTCCTCCAACCATTTGGACCTTACGGCGGAAGAGCGATCCGCGTTTACGCGTTTGGAAAGCGGAGCAGGGCTATCCTTCGCTTGGGGCTGCTGCGCCACCTTCTGTTTGGTAATACCTTCACTCCCCGCTGATAGCTCCCTTCCTATCAATGCCGCTTCAAGCTGTTCTTTCTTAGCTCGGAAATCATCATAATTCCCATGATAGACAGTCAGCTTCCCTTGATTCAAATCCCACACTTTGCGAGACACTTGATTCACGAAATAACGGTCATGGGAAATGGCAAGAATGGTCCCCGCATAATCCTGCAGTGCGTCCTCCAATGCTTCACGGGAGGCAATATCCAGATGGTTCGTGGGTTCATCCAGAAGCAGCAGGTTCGGCTTCTGATGGATTAGCAGCGCGAGTCTCAATCGTGTCCATTCCCCTCCGGACAACTGCCCCACCGATCTGAACACGGCCGCACCATAGAACAGATACCTTGCCAGTATTCCTCGAGCTTCTCCCTCTTCTACTCCAGCCTTCTCCCGGAAATATTGAAGCACCGTTTCCTTCGGATTGTCCGGTTCCTCCTGCTGAGCGAGGTAGCCTACATCGACACGCGAACCCCATTCAAGCGAACCGGAATCAGGCGTAAGCTCGCGCAACAGCACTTTGAATAGCGTTGTTTTCCCGCTACCGTTCGAGCCCATCAGTGCAATTTTCTCGCCAAATTCGATTAGACCGGATGCTCCCCTCAGCACCGCCTGATTCCCATAAGAAACCTCAACTTGCTCAAAGTATGCCACGCGGCGACCGGAACGATCCTGAGGATTCAGTTCAAAATCAGCCTGTCTTCGTTCCAGCACGGGTCTCTTTACCCGCTCCATCCGCTCCAGCGCCCGTCTCATGGAAGCCGCGCGCTTGAAAAACTTCTCATTGCCGCCAATCCGGCCGAACTCTTCAAGCTGCTTGATGGATTCCTTCATCTTCTTGATTACTTTCTGCTGCTCCTGATATTCGGCAAACTGCTGCAACAAACGCTCTTCCTTATCTTTCATGAACGCGGTGTAGCCACCATGGGCTGTAAAAGCTTCGCCATCTTCAAGCTCAATCGTTTTGGACACGACCCGATCCAGAAAATATCGGTCGTGAGAGATTATGACGCAGGTTCCCGGATATTCGCGTAAGAATTCCTCCAGCCATTCCGTACGTGCCAAATCCAGATGGTTGGTCGGTTCATCAAGCAAGAGCAAATCCGGCTGTACGATCAGCTGCGATGCCAGCGCGACACGGGTTTGTTCTCCACCGGACAACGAGCCAAAGGCCAGTCCGTACTCGCTCTTGGGTATTTGCAGCCCGGAAGCGATTTTGTCGATGCTCGCTTCCAGCTCATAACCACCCTCTGTTTCAAACCGCTCCTGAAGCGCTGAGTATTTCCGCAGCACTCGATCGAGCAGTTCCGGATTTCCAGCGGTGTCCGGGTCACTCATTTTCTCCTCAAGCTCCGTCATTTCCGCTCGGTAATCCTTCAAGTGACTCAACCCCTGTGACAATACATCCAGCACCGTCCAGGTATCCATATGGCTCGGAATCTGCTCTAAATATCCGATTTTTGCCCCCTTCTTTATAGCCAGCTGCCCTTCGTTTGGCTGATCCAAACCGGCAAGCAGGCGCATCAGCGTCGACTTCCCGCTGCCGTTCCTTCCAATAAGCGCAACCTTCTCGCCTTCCTGTATTTCAAACGATATCTGGTCCAGTACCAGATGAGCACCGTGGTATTGCGTCATTTTCTGTACATTGATTATATTCATTCTAGGTTTCCTCCTGTATGCTGCGAACATTCAACCTGTTCGAAGAGCGTATAGATTAGGGAGAAGACCCGGACTGCAAACGCAAAAAGGGCCCACAGAGCAAGCTCCGCGGACCCTTCAAGAATTGTAAGCCTAGATAGGCTTAATCCGTGCAGGCAGGCAGGTGACTTCTCGCGATGGTACAAACCGTATTGGTAAAATTGGACAGACCTCTCCCGTTGTAGAGAAATGCATGAACAATGCCAGCCATAGCTAAAGGCAGCTGGCTAATACGGTTGTTAACCATCTCGATATTCATCCTGCTCACCTCCTTCATCAAAAGTTATCGTCACTATAACATATCCCGGGATGGAATGGCAAGAAAAATAGCCCCACAAAGTGGAGCCTATGCTTCGATACTTACTCCAAATACTTTGCGGTGACCCCAAAACATATAAATGCAAAAAGGAACCGCTAGCGGCCCCTTAGAATCGTCAAAAGTTCTTCCATATCATTCGGCATCGGCGCCGAATACTCCATATACTCACCACTCGAAGGATGGACAAAACCCAAAACGGCTGCGTGAAGGGCTTGGCCGTCCAATTTTATGCCCTTGCTCTTGCCGTATACGGGATCGCCCACGAGAGGATGGCCGATATACTTCATATGCACGCGGATTTGATGCGTACGCCCAGTCTCCAGCTTCAGCTCAAGAAGAGTGTAATCGCCGAAGCGTTCTATGACGGTAAAATGGGTTACCGCATGCTTGCTGTTCCGGTCCGTGACCGTATACAATTTACGATCATGTGCATCCCGCCCGATTGGCGCGTCAACGGTCCCTTGATCATGACTCATATTGCCATGAACCAAAGCCAGATAACGACGGTTCACGCTGTGATCCTTCAACTGAGCCGCAAGAGAAGCATGAGCTTTATCATTCTTCGCTGCCATAATAAGACCCGTTGTATCTTTATCAATCCGATGCACGATGCCAGGCCGGAGTTCACCGTTAATGCCTGACAAATCCTTGCAGTGAAACATTAATGCGTTCACAAGAGTGCCCGAGGAATGACCAGGAGCCGGATGAACAACCATCCCTCTTGGCTTGTTCACAACAATGACGTCTGCATCTTCAAACGCGATCTCTAGCGGGATGTCCTCCGGAATAATCTCTACTGCCGATGGGTCAGGAACCTTCAGCAGGATGCGGTCACCCTGACTCACTTTGTAATTAGACTTAACCGGACCTTCATTAACGATGACATGTCCATCGGTAATCCATAACTGCACCTGGGAGCGTGAAACATTCTCACCGAGGTTCTCTGTTATGTATTTATCTATACGGGTTTTGGCGGATTCTGCATCCACCGTCCACTCATAGGTTTCGGATTCGTGCCCTGTTTCGCCTGTCCATTCCGTATCTGTATCCATACCGTCTTGCAACATTATTCATTCCCTTCTGTGCCAGAAACTTCACTTGTTGTCTGTATCTTCTCGCGTCTTCCTTCCAGAAGCGTATCCAATATGATCAATCCCACACCGATGACAATACAAGAATCGGCAATATTAAAAATCGGGAATGTGTAGCTGCCAAAATTAAATTGCAGGAAATCGACAACCTCTCCCATCACCAACCGATCGATGAAGTTCCCAATTGCCCCGCCAAGTACAAGCGCAAGAGCCGTAGGCAGCAGCTTACGTCCTTCTTTCGATACCTTCCGCAGGTACCAGACAATCCCGCCCACAACGATTAGCGTCACCACTATGAAGAACCATAATTGATCCTGCAGTATGCCAAACGCGGCTCCCCGGTTTCGGCTCGAGGTAATCAGGAAGAAGTCTCCGATCACAGGGATCTGTTCATAAAGCTCCAGCTTCGAGGCAATCAAGTACTTGGTTCCCTGATCGATAAGAAATAAAACAAATGCAATCAAATAATACACCACTTGTTTATGTCACTCCGTTCTTGTCTTCTCCAATCTCGCGATCACTTCGCTGATCGGTCAGTAACTCGTCTTATTGTAGCACAGCGGCTCAGAAACCGTCCATTCCTGTCCAGTGGCGAGAACATTTTCCGTCAGTAAAACCATCTCAATGGGTGCACTCTATACATATGAACCAGAAGGTCAACTTCGGACCATGAAAGGAGCCTGACATGTCGCATCTAACTCAGGAGCAACTCAATAATTTACAACAAAAGCTGATGGATCGAAAGGTTGAGCTTGAACGGCGCATGGTATATAACGACCAACATGGGCTGGGGGAATCGGAGCGAGATATGACCGGCGAGCTGTCCCATATTGATAATCACCCTGGGGACTTGGCAAGCGAGATGTTTGAAAGAGGAAAAGACCTCGCCCTTCAGGATAGGGTGGATCAGGAGCTGCAGCGAGTTATTTTTTCGCTTGAAGCGATTCATCACGGCCGTTACGGTGTGTGCCTTACCTGCGGCCAGCCGATTCCGTACGAGCGGTTGGAGGTTCTCCCGGATACGCAATATTGTATAAAAGACACGCCTCGTCAACGAGTCTCCCGTGATCGTCCGGTTGAGGAGGAAGTCCTTGCTCCCGCTTTTGGAAAATCCAGTATGGATGAGCACGAGTATGCTGCGTTTGACGGCGAGGACGCCTGGCAGATCGTTGAAAGCTGGGGTAGCTCCAATTCCCCTGCTCTGGCGGAAGGCAACGAAATTGACAGCTATAACGAGATGGATATCGAGAATGGCGATGATCAAGGCGGATTTGTTGAAGTGTATGAAAATTTCGTTGCAACCAATATCGATGGCTCCGAAGTGTTTATTGTTCGAAGTCCGCAATATATCGATTACCTAAACCGGGGCGAAGGAAGTTACCTGCTGGATCCCCATGCCGACCCTGATGATGAATCTTTAAGTTAAATAAGTCTTTACGACCGGCAGCATAAAATTGGATGCAGTGCTGCCGGGCATTACATACAAACTCACGTTAGTTCAAGCTGACGCTGAACGATCCGAACAATATCCGCAATGTAGTCGCCGATAATTGGCAAGTTCAACGCGCCAAGCGCCTGCAGGACGTATATAATGGTCGCCGCAAAAAAGGTAAAGCCAATCGCGATTCCCACACCCCGGGCCGACCCGGCCAGCAGATTGGTCCATATCAATTTCCATGGGCGGTTCAGCAGCTGGGTGTATTCAGCGATTCGGGCCTTCTCCAGCTGCTCTGCAATGTCCGTGGTCATGCGGTGTATGGCGCTCAATTGGTCCTGCTCATCCTCCAACGGCTTTTTTTGTTCAGTTGACACCCCAGCATCCGGCTTCTCCGCCATGTCCACCGCCCCTTTGCCTAAACTAATCGACATCAAATAAATGAGATCAAGAGCAGCTCCATCACCATGTGTGGTCGCAGCCTGTTTATCATTACTTTTGATTTCGCTGATTATTATGCATCAATTGGAAGAATCCCATTCGTTCGTGAGAATCACCTTGTCGAAAACCGATACTTTTTTGAACACGAAAAAAACACTGCCCCTTGTAGATAAGGGCAGTGTTGTATATAACCAATTTATTACTTATGCGATTTGGATGCCAATGGTTTTGCCACCAAGCTCAACCCGCTCCATGCCTTCGCTTTGTCCGAATTGCAATTCGTTAACCAGGACATTCTCGCGCAGCACATCTTCAAATGCAGTGATCGCAACTGTAAGCTCATCATCTGTATCCAGGGTCAGATTGACCCGCTTCTCGATCGGAAGGTCCAGCTTCTTCCGCGTATCCTGTACGGCACGCACGACTTCGCGAACCCAGCCTTCTTGCTCCAGCTCTGGCGTGATGTCTGTATTGAGCGCCACGGTTAAACCATAACCTGAAGCAGATGCGAAACCTTCCTTCGCCTTCTTCTCCACCAGCAGCTCTTCGGACGTGATCTGTAATTCTTCACCTTCCGGCGAAGTAACGTTCACGCCGCCCGTTTGCACCACCTTGCGGGTCTCGTCACTGCTCATGCCTTTCAGGAACCCTTGCAGGAAACCGATATTTTTACCGTATTTCTTGCCTGCGACCTTCAGGTTCATTTTGAGTGTAAAATCGACGAAACCACTATCGCTGGTCTCCACCTCAATCATTTTGACATTAATCTCATCCTTGATGATGTCTTGATAACCGGAAAGATCGAACTCACGATCCATCGACACAATCAGCTCAGACAGCGGCTGACGCGTTTTGATCCCTGTCTCGTTGCGGACGTTGCGCGCGAGCTCTACAATCTGTCTTGCCGTCTCCATGTCCTGCTCAAGCGCCTTGTCGATCAATGCTTCGTCGGCTTGCGGGAAGTCGGCCAGATGCACGCTTTCTCCTCCACCCAAATTCACGAAAATGTCTTCAGACAGCATCGGCGTGAATGGAGCCATCAGCTTGGAGAGGGTCAGCAGCACATGGGTAAGCGTTCCATAAGCCGCCAGCTTATCTTCTCCGAGTCCGCTGCCCCAGAAACGGTCACGCGAACGGCGGATATACCAGTTGCTCAGCTCATCCACATAAGCTTCGATTGCTTTTGCCGCATTCAGGAAATCATTCACAGCCAATCCCTTGTCAACCACTTGAATTAAGCTGTTCAGGCGGGACAGAATCCAGCGGTCCAGCTTATGGTCCGATCCCTTGAACTCATGCTTCTTCGGATCATAGCCGTCAATACCGGCATACAGCGTCAGGAATGCATGAGTATTGACCAGCGTATCCACAACCTTGGATTTGGCTTCGCCAACAATTCCCTTCGAGAAGCGTTTGCTGTTCCATGGCGCACTGTCAGCCAGCAGCGCCCAACGGAACGCATCCGTGCCGTACTCTTCGATGATTTCCCAAGGATCGATGACGTTGCCTTTGGATTTGGACATCTTCTGTCCGTTCTCATCAAGAATATGACCTGTGGCCATAACCGCTTTATATGGCGCCTTACCCGTGAAGAGCGTCGATACGGCGAGCAAGCTGTAGAACCAGCCGCGCGTCTGGTCAATCCCTTCGCAGATCATATCGGCAGGATACTGCTGTTCGAATTTCTCCTTGTCCTCGAACGGATAATGGTATTGCGCATACGGCATCGATCCGCTGTCAAACCATACGTCGATAACTTCCGAGGTCCGCTCCATCACGCCGCCTTCACAGTGAGGGCATTTCACTTTCACATCATCCACATAAGGTTTATGCAGCTCCAGATCCTCCGCTACCTCACCTACCGCGTTGGCGCGAAGCTCCGCAATGCTGTGCGGCGAGAATTGTCCTTCACAAGAATCGCAGACCCATACATTGAGCGGCGTTCCCCAATAACGGTTTCGACTGATGTTCCAATCGACCAGATCTTCAAGGAATTTGCCGAAGCGGCCGTCGCGCACATGGCCCGGATACCAGGTTACCTCATTGTTGTTCGCGATTAGTTGATCCTTAACCGCTGTCGTTTCGATAAACCAGCTCTCCATTGCATAATAGAGCAGAGGGGACTTACAGCGCCAGCAGAATGGATAGCTGTGCTCGTATTTCTCCTTGCTGTACAGCAGTCCTTTTTCAGACAATGCCTTCACAATGTCCAGATCGCAATCCTTGACAAAGCGTCCGGCAAAATCCGTCACTTCATCGGTGTAACGGCCTTGGCCGTTCACGACACTCACGAAGCTGATGCCATTCTCGCGGCACACGCGATAGTCATCTTCACCGTGTGCAGGCGCCATGTGTACAATCCCCGTACCGCTTGCATCGGTAACAAAGGATGCGCCGACGATGAGATTTACTTTCTCCGCTTGTACATACGGGAACGGAGGATCGTAAGTCTTGCCGACCAGTTCAGAACCTTTCAGCGTCGATAGAACGGTAAAGTCGCCCTTCATGACATCCTCTACCAGATTCTTAGCCACGATATAGATGCCATCCTCCTGCTCGACGCGGGCATAATCCATATCCGGATTAACGGCCAGTGCTACGTGGGACGGAAGCGTCCAAGGCGTCGTCGTCCATGCCAGTACATACTCTCCGCTGTCATGCAGCTTAAATTTCGCCGTTGCACTAAGGTCTTTAACATCCTCATAACCCTGTGCCACTTCGTGGGAGCTGAGCGTGGTCTGACAGCAAGGGCAGTATGGGCTTACGCGGTGACCACGATACAGAAGGCCTTTATCATGAATCGTCGCCAAAATGTTCCATACGCTCTCGATATAGTTGTTCTCGAGCGTGATGTACGGATGATCCAGATCGGTCCAATAAGCGATCGCTTCAGTCAGCTCGCGCCATTTATGCTCATATTCAAATACGCTGGATTTACACTTTTTGATAAAAGCTTCAACGCCATAATTCTCGATCTCCTGCTTGCCGGAAATGCCAAGCTGCTTCTCTACGCCAAGCTCCACCGGAAGTCCGTGCGTATCCCAGCCCGCTTTCCGAACGACATGGAAGCCTTTCATCGTCTGATAACGGCCCACAAAATCCTTGATAACCCGGCCGAGCACATGACCGATATGGGGCGCGCCGTTTGCGGTTGGGGGACCTTCGTAGAATACATAGTTCGGCTTGCCGGCCCGCAGCTCGATTGATTTCTTGAACGTATTCTCCTCGTTCCATTTGTTCAAGATGCGCAGTTCTCTTGCCCGCGCCTTCTCCTTGACATCTACTTTGTTCATGCAGATCTTCCTTTCGCCCTTTTTCGTAAAGTTCTGTGAAAATAAAAAAAGGCCTCATCCCCCAAGGGACGAGAACCTGTTCTCGCGTTACCACCCTAATTTCGCTTAACCGACTTTTCGCTAAAAAGCCTGCGCAAGCGACACCTCAATGTCCATGCCTGTGTGTAATAGGCAAGGTCCGATGTAACGTTCGGCTGACGGTTCAGCTTACGCACGCGGTTACACGCTTCAGCTTCACTTCTCCGGGATGATCTTCTGCTTGGTCTGAACGCCGGGCTTTCAGCAACTGCCGGCTCTCTGAGGGACAGATCCTTCGCGTACTATTCCCATCAACGAATTCTTGTATAAATCAACAATATGTTATTAGTTATAGACTCTTTCGCGAGAAAAGTCAACCGGATACCCGCCTAGTATACCTCTTTAGGTTCAAGACTCGGTTCACGGTTCTCCAGCGTCTCCCAGCCTTCTTGTTTCAAAAGTTCCAGCTGCGCCTCAACCAAGGAACGGAAGCGGGTGCGGTAGATGGAAGCCTGCTTCTTCAGCTCTTCAACCTCAAGCGCGATTTTGCGGGATTTACCTAGCGCATCGTTAATGATCCGGTCCGCATTCTTCTCGGATTCCTTAATGATCAGCTGAGCTTCCTTCTTCGCGTTGTTCTTCAGCTCATCCGCCGCCTCCTGAGCGACAATGATGGTCTTAGACAAGGTTTCCTCAATATTCGAAAAATGATCCAGTCTTTCTTGCATCGTCATAAGCTGGTTACCCAACTCTTTGTTCTCCCGGATCACACTTTCATAATCCTTAATAATCTGATCCAAAAACTCGTTGACCTCGTCCTCATCATAACCCCGAATTCGACGGGCAAATTCCTTGTTATGTATATCAAGCGGCGTCAATGGCATGGTGTGCACCTCCTAAATATATGGGCCTTACAGGACGGTTCATCCGCTGTGTTAGCCAAACCACCCGTCCGTGAAGACAATAGCGGTCATTTACGATTTATCGGTAAATCCATTGTAATTTTGAATGTTACTTTGTACTCATTCGACAAAAAAACGGCAATTCCTTCAAAGGTCAGGCATATTTCCCAACCTTGATACGGTACCGCCCTTTTTTCGTCAGGCTTCCTGTCTCCAAAACTTTAAACCGCCCAAATCCTTGGATGGAAACGACATCGCCTTCTTTTAAATTCGTTGAGGGATCCTCTTCCACTTTCCAGTTCACGCGGCATCGGCCAGCCTTGATCGGCACCACGATTTTCGTACGGCTGATGCGGTATGCATCACTGGCGATCCCGTCGAGTCTCATGGAAGATACCGTAATGTCCATCGTTTCAAAATTCGTGCGGGCAACCTGAAGCTTGTCCAGCGGCAGCAGTTCCGTCATCACATGCACCCGGTGGACCTGGCTGAGATTCAGATGGAGGAACGCGCTAATGTCGTCGGCAACGACCGCATGGCAGCCGTCCGCGAGCACATGGATGTCACCGATCTTCGATCTTTTAATGCCAAGACCCAATATCGAACCCATATAATCGCCATGCTCCAGCTCCAAAAACTTCTGATCTCCGGAAGAGATGCTGAGCACCTTCATCTTGAAATCCTCGCCTTCAAGCGTTCGGTAATCCGGAGCGATCAACGCCCGCACGCGTTCTGCATCAGCATGTCCACCATCAAACATGGCATGCACATCCGGATGACGATTCACGAGCGATTCCAGAATGAATCGCTGCCGAGGGTCCAGGAAATCCGTCAGTTTTGCTTCATGGTATTGTCCGGCATTGACAACCCACTCCCAAGCCCGGTCCACAAATTCCCGTTCATCCTTGTGAAAATGATCATAGATGTCCAGTCTCATCGCTGATTCACCTGCTTACAGGAAATATCCGAGAATAGCGTACACGCCGCGCTGTGCCAGTTGAAGCACAAACAGTGCGACGATCGGGGAAATATCGATCATACCCATGATCGGCGGAATGAAGCGGCGAAAAGGTGATAGATACGGCTCCACTAACTTGCCAAGCAGCTCACCGATAAAGCTTTCTCTCACGTTCGGAAGCCATGACATTAAAACGTAGACCAAGATCATATAAAAATAAATTTGGAACAGCGTTCCGACTATACTGTAAATTTCGTAGGTCAAAGCCTAAATCACCTCATTCTGTTATATTCATGCTCGTCCGCTAGAATCTCCGAGATTGAACCTTGGATCTCCACGGTGTCCGGCGTGCATAGGAAGATGTTCCCGCCCACCTTTGAAATTCCGCCGCTAAGCGCATACACGGTTCCGCTTAGAAAATCGATAATGCGCAGCGCTTGATCATTCCTTACACGCTGCAGGTTGACCACAACGGTTCGGAAGGAGCGCAGATGATCTGCAATCTCCTGTGCTTCATCATATGAACGAGGCTCCACTAATACCACCTTAACGTTCTTCTGTGAATGAATGCTGACAATATTGCCGCTCTTTTGGTTCTTCCGATGATCAAACGGCGTTGCCTCCACCGGCTCATCCTGCGAGGCCAGAACCTCGCGTTCCACAACTTCTTCTTCCTCTTGCAGTCCCAAGAAATTCATAAACCGGTTCATCACGCCCATCGTCAATCCTCCTCTTTCCCTACTAAAATCGAGCCGAGACGCACCCAGGTCGCCCCTTCCTCTATGGCTACTTCAAAGTCATTGGACATGCCCATGGACAATTCAGTCAATGGCTCCGCCGTAAGCGCCTGCTTGTTCAGCTCATCTCTTAGTTGTCTTAAACCACGAAATACAGGACGCGTCTGCTCCGCCGACGATTCGTATGGAGCCATGGTCATGAGTCCGGTCACCTTTACGTGTGAAAGACTGTTGATTTCCTTCAAAAACTCGGCTGCTTGCTCAGGAGGCAAGCCATACTTGGATTCCTCACCCGAGATATTGACCTGCATAAAGGCGGATACCTGCAGATTCAGCGCAGCAGCCCTCTTCTCCAGCTCATGGGCCAAGGACAAGCGGTCGAGCGAATGAATATATTGAAATTTATCAATGACATCCCGGACCTTATTAGTCTGAAGATGGCCGATGAAATGCCATGTGCCGCGATCTCCAAGAGCTTCCCACTTCGCCTGGGCATCCTGCCAGCGATTCTCGCCAATATGCTGCAGACCCTGATCCAGTACCGAAGCTGTCATATCCAAGGAGACATATTTAGTGACCGCAATGATATTTACATCATTTCGGTCCCTGCCACTTCTTGCGCAAGCCTCCGTTATTCGCTGTTCCACTTGATCGATACGTTCCTTCAAACTCAAGGGACGACTCACCTCTTTCTCATCCCGATCCAACTCGCCATACGACCCGTAGTCCCTCCATCTTTACGATAGGAGAAGAACAGATCGTGATTGCAGCTTGTACACCATGATGTACATTCGATATGTTCCGCCAATATTCCTGCTTTAATCATAATGTGTCTGTTTATTTCTTTCAAGTTCAGCATGTATTTCCCGTGTCCCTTGTCGATATAAACAGCTGAATTTGTAACTTCCTCGGATATAAACTCCCCGATTCCAATATCACGGACACGATCCATGACCCGATCATCTACCTCGTAACAGCACTCGCCTATGGATGGACCAATCGCTGCGTGAATGTGCTGAGGCAAACTTCCGTATTCCACAGCCATCCTGTCGACCATTTTCTCAGCGATGCTTCCCACGGTCCCCTTCCACCCGGCGTGTGCCAAACCAACAGCACCCGTAACCGAATCCCAAAAATAAAGCGGCACGCAGTCCGCGTAAAAGGACGTCAATAAAACGCCGGGAACATTGGTTACAAGTCCGTCCGTATCTTGAAAAGCCGATGCCCGGTCCAAGCTCCCTCTGCCTCTGTCCTTATCATGAACCACGCCAATCTGAACATCATGGACCTGTTCACCGCAAGTCCAGTCTTCCAGAGAAAAGCCAAGCGCGGTAGCGGTCCGTTTCCGGTTCTCTACAATGTCACCCGGCTCGTCTCCGACATGAAAGGCTAAATTCAAACTATCATAGGGGGCCTGGCTAACGCCGCCATGCCGGCCTGTAAAACCGGCCGTGAGTGCGGCGCTTCCCAATCCCCCACTCCATTTTTCGAGCACAAACAGACTCGGTGTCTGCTGATTCTGCCTAACAAACGGTTCCATGAGCATCCCACCTCTATGACCAGTGTAACAGAAAACCTACGCCGGAGACACATTAACCCATCCGTCTGTTTAGAAGGATCGCCGGTCCGGTCGTTCAAGGTATTCCACCGATTCCGGATCATCGGGCGTTCTTCGCAATTCCTCCATTTTGACAAGGACGACATCCGAGCCAATCTTGACGATATTCCGCCACGGAATGATCAGGTCGCTCCCGCCGCCGAACAGCCCCATGAATTTACCGTAGCTTGGCACCACAATCGCTTCAATCCGGCCCTGCCGCAAGTCCAGCTCCAGATCGCTGATCTGTCCGAGCCGCTTGCCATCAATGATATTAATAACATCCTTCGTTTGAAAATCGGAAATTTTCATCTTTTTCCCCACCATTTGATTATCAGGTATCATGCACATCACACCTTAGATGTATTTGAAGGTTAGCCGTCCATCCGTTTTCATTCCATATCCCTCTGTTCAATATATGAGCCGATTGGGTAAAATAGCTTATTTAAAATTAAAAAAACGATCCCATGAACGGGATCGTTATCTGTTCGATTGATGGCTGGTCTTCTTACGTTTTGACGTGTTTCTGCATCTGCTTGATCGCTGACTTCTCCAGGCGGGACACTTGAGCTTGGGAGATGCCGATTTCATCCGCAACTTCCATCTGGGTCTTGCCTTCATAAAAGCGCATGGATAAAATCATTTTCTCGCGTTGTCCGAGCTTGTGCATCGCTTCCCGGAGGGCTATTTCCTCAATCCAGGACACATCTTTGTTCTTATCATCACTGATTTGATCCATCACATATATCGGATCGCCACCATCATGATAAATCGGCTCAAACAGCGAAACGGGATCCTGAATAGCATCAAGTGCAAAAACAACGTCTTCCTTGGGCACGTTCAGCGCTTCGGAAATTTCAAAAATCGTCGGTTCACGCGAGTTCGCATTTGTCAGCTGATCCCTGACCTGAAGCGCCTTGTAAGCAATATCACGCAGTGATCGGGAGACGCGAATCGGGTTATTGTCCCTTAAGTACCGACGTATTTCTCCGATAATCATCGGTACGGCATACGTGGAAAATTTAACATTTTGCGATAAATCAAAATTGTCAATGGCTTTCATCAATCCGATGCAGCCTACCTGAAACAGATCATCAACAAACTCTCCCCGATTGTTAAACCTTTGGATGACACTGAGCACCAGTCTCAGGTTGCCGTTCACCAGTTTTTCTCGAGCCGATCGTTCATTGTTCTGCTGCAGATTATGAAACAGTTCCCTCATTTCCACATTCGTCAGAACAGGCAGTTTTGACGTATCCACACCACAAATTTCAACTTTGTTTCGCGTCATGATGACTAACCTCCCAAGGAGAAACATTACTGTACATTATCTCCGAGGGGGGCTATTTTATTCCTTACGATTTCCAGTTACACCATCTTGTTGAATTCTTTACGGAGCCTCTTTATAATTCTCTTCTCCAATCGGGAAATGTAGGATTGTGAGATTCCAAGCAGATCTGCCACGTCTTTTTGCGTCTTTTCCTCGCCGTCCTGAAGGCCAAAACGAAGCTCCATAATCATGCGTTCCCGGTCGCTTAATTTATCGAGTGCTTTTTGCAGCAGCTTCCGGTCGACCTGCTCCTCGATGTTACGGTAAATGGTGTCATTCTCAGTACCCAATACGTCGGACAGAAGCAATTCATTGCCGTCCCAATCGATATTCAGCGGTTCGTCAAAAGAAACCTCGCTGCGGGTTTTGTTATTCCGGCGCAAATACATCAAAATTTCGTTCTCAATGCAGCGCGAGGCGTATGTAGCCAACTTGATTTTTTTCTCCGGGTCAAACGTATTCACCGCTTTAATCAAACCGATGGCACCAATCGATACCAAATCCTCGATGTTAATGCCGGTGTTCTCGAACTTGCGGGCAATGTAAACAACCAGACGCAGGTTACGTTCGATAAGCATGGCACGGGTGGCCGCATCACCTGTAGGCAGCTTCTTGAGCAAGAACTCCTCTTCCTCTTTTGTAAGCGGCGGCGGGAGCGCCTCGCTTCCTCCGATATAGTAGATTTCCTGACTCTTCAGGCCTAGCAAAAAAAGTACGCGATAATACTGCAGCTGCAATGCTAATCTCCATTTAACGGGCATCTCTTATCCTCCTAAACGTTTTCCCGTAGGGATAACTGACTTCATAGCGTAATTTTCATTCTTCTAGTTCGGCATGCATTGGAAATGTCATAAAGGTTTTCAAAGACTTATCCATGCGGTTCGCTGCAAGGACGGCAGCATGCGAGCACTATGAAAATGGCTTCACCGTTATCATCCTGCATTCTCGGCTTCACCTGATTCCGGACCGGTTCCTCCATTGAGCGATGAAGCGCCCATTTCGGTAGAATGTCCATTCATCTTCGGGGTACCTTCTCCTTCCGTCAACGCCGGATGTATGATGGCCCTGTATGCCCTGTCACCCGAGAGCGTCCCGCCATCAAGACCAATCAACACTTTGGATGCCGAATATTCAAATCCTCCCAGTTCGATCCGTACCATGTCGGGCTTTAGCGCGAGCATGAAGGCAGCCCCCCGGTTAACACCGCGATACGGAACAAGCCGCAGACGGTCTTGCCATTCAAATTCCTCTGCCTCCAGCCCCATGATTAATTTGTCCGGTTCCCCCTCCATCAACTGTTTACTCCATCCCTGGGGCAGGTGGGCTTCCCACAGTGCTGCTTCCATCACCATAACCGGTGTGCGCGTTAAGGGATCACTCAATTGGTTACCTGTATCCAGGAGCCCCACACAGCATATTTTGGCGCTGCCGATCCATACGGACACCTCTCCCAATAAGGCTTCCCGGTTCTCGGTTTTACGTTTCGTGGTCTGAACGGCTTTAAACGCGAATACAACTACAAAAAAGGTAATGCACGCAAACCAGAATCCCACCTTCAATTCAAACGATAGCCCTCCCGACGTCGTATACCATATCCCGCTGAACAATTCTCCCGAATTTTGGACCAAGTAATGAACACCGATAATGCCTCCGGCCGCGGCAAAATTCACCATATAAAATGCTCCCAAATTCCGCAGATAACTCTGTAAACTTGCAAAGCCGAAAGCTATCCATAACATGATCAACGAAAGTCCAAATTTGATGAGAAAGGTAAACAAAAATGACAGCTGCGGGACAAACATCATGACGACATACAGTGCGCCTACCACAGAGGATAATGCAAGTCTCCACCACCTTGGCCGAACCCTGCGCATCCAGGCGGTCAAAGCCAGCAAAATGCCGTCAATGACGAGGTTTGCCAAAAATATGAGATCAATATAAACAACCAGGTTGTTCACCTGCCTAGTCGAAGAATGACTTCGGTTATCCTTCTGTTGTTTGCTGGGCAATGGGAGATGTTACTAGTATAAGAAGAATAGAATTCAAAGTCTGTCTAAACCTGTGGGCGGTTTATAGACTTTTTTTGTCGATGAAGGGCAGTTTTTAAAAGACCCGAACCAAGAGCAGCCACTTGGCGTTATCAGCAATCTCTATCTTGGAAGGAAAGCTTGGGGAATATCCTTAAATTCTGCGGTATTTACCCATCGGCGGGTTCTTATTCGTGAAAGTGTGACAGCATTAGCTGTATGATCCTACAAATGAAACAAAAGGAAGAGAACGAGGTTTGAATACAAAAATAAGCCTGTCTTCATCATGATGACGAAGCCCAGGCTTATTTATATTAATCATTATTGCGGGAACGATTGCGAAGGAAAGTGGGAATATCAAGCTGATCATTGCTGTTCTGGTTGCCAAATGGCTTCAGATTCACATTACTCTTGTCCGTTGCCGACTGCTGTTGTTGTTGCTGCTGTTCCTCTTGAGGCACAGGACGACGTCCAGGAGGGATTGGAGCAGGTTTGCCTTCAAAGCCGGTAGCGATAACCGTTACTTTGATTTCATCCTTCATGTTTTCCTCAATAATCGCACCGAAGATCATGTTCACTTCCGGATCGGAAGCTGAAGTTACGATTTCGGCCGCTTCATTTACTTCATACAAGGAGAGATTGGTTCCTCCCGTAATGTTCATGATCACACCACGCGCACCTTCGATAGAGGTTTCCAGCAGTGGGCTCATGATTGCCTTGCGGGCAGCCTCGGAGGCACGGTTCTCACCAGTAGCCAGTCCAATACCCATCAGGGCCGAGCCACGTTCTGTCATGATCGTTTTCACGTCGGCAAAGTCAAGGTTGATCAGACCCGGCACTTGGATCAGATCAGAAATGCCCTGAACGGCCTGGCGCAATACGTTATCAGCTTCTCGGAACGCTTCCAGCATCGGTGTCTTCTTATCCACGATCTCCAGCAAGCGATCATTCGGAATGACGATGAGTGTATCCACTTTCTCTTTCAATGCTTCAATGCCAAGCTCCGCTTGGGAAGCACGCTTGCGGCCTTCGAAGGTAAACGGTCGAGTCACCACGCCTACGGTCAGTGCACCGCATTCCTTTGCGATTTCAGCAATGACAGGTGCAGCACCCGTTCCGGTTCCGCCACCCATACCGGCCGTAACGAATACCATATCGGCACCCTTCAGGGTGTTCATGATCAAATCGCGGGATTCTTCCGCAGCCTTCTTGCCTACGTCAGGATTGGCGCCGGCACCAAGACCGCGAGTCAGCTTATCCCCGATTTGCAGTTTATGTTCTGATTTGGCAAGGTGGAGTGCCTGAGCATCCGTATTGACTGTAATAAATTCAACACCCTGCACACCATTCTCAATCATTCGGTTAACGGCGTTGCTTCCGCCGCCACCTACTCCGATTACTTTTATTTGAGCTAAGCTCTCCATTTCAAAATCAAATTCCAACATCTAATCCATCTCCCCCTCAATGTGCGTGGATGGCACGTCCACAGTCGAATGAATCCGCTATATAAACTCGCTGAACATCTTTTTCAAGCGTTCAATAAATCCCGGCTTCTGGCTGGTCTCCTGAGTTGCTGCGACAGGATTTTGCTGCTTAGCGCGGTTCACCGGTTTCTTGCTATTTCCGCTGCTGTTGTTGCTTCCTCCTGTATTGCGTACACGTACATTCCGGATTGCATTATGGAGGATGCCGACTCCGCTGCAGTATCCCGGATCACGAACACCGATGAAATCGGGAACCGCAATCCGTACGGAAGTCGCCAGCTCATTTTGTGCCACCTGCAGCACACCAGGCATGGACATAGTGCCCCCAGTAAGTATATAACCACCAGGAAGCTCACTGTAACCCAAGCGCTTAATTTCTTGGCGCACCAATTGGAAAATTTCCTGAACGCGAGGTTCTATGATAGCTGCCAGATCTTCTTGGGTGAACTCCTTGTCCACATTGCTTCCAATTCTCGTTACTTTAAACGTTACTTCGTGTGCGGCACTCTCGATCAGCGCGCATCCGTACTTCAGCTTAACCTTCTCTGCTTGATCCGTTAGCGTTCGCAGGCCATAAGCGATATCATTCGTAACGAAATCTCCACCAACCGGGAGCGTCGAAGTTGCGGCAATACTGCCTCCCTCGAACACAGCCAACGTGGTTGAGCCCGCCCCGACGTCAACCAGCACCGAACCCATCGTTTTCTCGTCCTTGGACAAGGATAGCTGTCCGGCACCAAGCGGAATCAGCACCAGATCCTTTACTTTCAGGCCTGATTTCTCCACACAACGTAACAGGTTATGTATTGCCGTTTTGGCGCCAGTAATAATCGTCGCTTCAACTTCCAGTCTTACGCCGATCATTCCTCGCGGATCAGAGATTCCTTCCAAACCGTCAACTACAAACTGTTTAGCAACCACATCGATAATTTCACGATCCGGAGGAAGCGCCACGACTTCCGCTGCTTTCAGCACGCGGTCGATGTCCTCTTCACCAATTTCGCGATCCTCGTTCGATACTGCCACAACTCCATGGCTGGATTGAAGTCCGATATGATTTCCAGAAATGCCGACATATACTTCGGATATTTGAATACCGACCATACGCTCCGCATGATCAACAGCGCTGCGAATGGATTGTACGGTCTGGTCGATATCTACAATTGCACCTTTGCGAATTCCCTCCGAGTCGGCAGATCCAACTCCAATAATATTAAAGGTTCCATTATTAACTTCCCCAATAATAGCACGAACTTTGGATGTACCGATGTCCAAACTAACAATGATGTCATTGTTGCTCAAGCCCTGGCACCTCCTGTTTTTAGCAAATTAATTTTGATAATAAAGAATACATTTCTACTTATTCAACACTCGCAGGTCTTTCCCTCTTTTTTCAACATTTTTTTTACTGCCAACATTTGCTATAACAGGCCGTAAAAGTCATTCAAAAAAGAAGAGCCGAAACAAGTTGTCAATACATTCAATTGTACCATTTATTCCAATCCCTGAGTAGGGGGTTATTGCCCTTCTTCCGCGTCTTCTCCAACTTCTTCTACAAACGGCACATAAGAGTCCGCTTCCAGCATCGTAATCATACCCGGCCGCTCCATCTCGGTCACCTGGTTCAGGTACTCTACTTTGTCACGGAGCAAGGAAACCGAAGTGATGACTTCGAACTTGGAACGTGTATACATCTTGATCCGATCCGGAAAAGACAGCGTCGGAGACGGCATGATTTCCGAGATATCGGAGGTCAGGCTGCCCGAAATCTCCGCAAGCACCTCGCTAAGCTCGGCCTTGTTGGGATCGTCTGGAGCCCAGTTGGTCAAAATCGGCTTCTCAACGGCAATACCGCTCGCTGTAACAGGAACTGAGGTGCCGCTGGCCAATATGGCTTGAAGTTCCCCGCTTTCAGACAACTCGTAGGCCACCGTAGGATGCTCCGTCACCACGATGCTGACTTCGCCCGGAAAGCTCTTGACCACTTCAGCCGACTTAATCGTTCCCAGCTTCATCAGGCGTTCCTGCACATCTTTCGGCTCAACGCCAAAGTACTGGTCTCCGATGTGGAGTCCGCTTTGCTTGATAAGCTGCTCATTTGTATTAAACGTATTGCCTGTAAAATGAATCTCGGTAACTTGGCTGACTGACGACCGGAAAAATAGAATCGTCAACAGGGCTACGAATAGCAGCAAAAGTATCCCTATGATTTTTTTGGCTGTTTTCGGTTTGGGCTTGTCCTGCTTAAGGACAGGCATATGTGTCTTGGACATATCCACTCTCTCCATAAAGACCTGTTATCCCCTCCTTTTCCGGAGGGGAAGCACAGGACCTCAATTGGCTAAATCAAGCGGTTTTGGCACCGGAGATTGACGATAGATCCGAGCGCCTAAACCTTGGAACATGTTTTCAATACGATCATAACCGCGATCAATATGGTGAACTTGCTCCACCACGGTTGTTCCCTGCGCGGCCAAACCGGCGATGACGAGCGCCGCTCCAGCCCGAAGATCGGTTGCCTCCACCGTAGCTCCATAAATTCTCTGAACACCGCGTATAAATGCATAGTTCAGATCCGTGGAAATGTCCGCCCCCATACGGGAGAGTTCCTCCACATGCTTGAACCGTCCTTCGAATACCGTCTCTTTCATTACGCTAAATCCGTCCGCCAAGGACAGCAAGACCATGACTTGGGATTGCAAATCCGTCGGGAACGAAGGATACGGTGAAGTCACAATACGTTCCACCGCTTTAGGTCGGCTCATACAGCTTATGTTTATTATATCATTGCATATACTGGTTTGAACACCGGCGCGCTTTAGCACATGTATAAGGGAAGTTAAATGAGATGGATTGGTCTTTGTAAGCGTTACACTACCGCGGGTGACGGCCGCTGCGATCATGACGGTGCCGGCTACGATCCGGTCCGGTATGATCTCGTACTCGCAAGGCTCCAGACGCTCCACGCCATGGATCGTGATGGTATCCGTTCCTGCGCCGATAATGTTCGCTCCCATCTTGTTCAGGAAATGCTGAAGATCCTGAATTTCAGGCTCTCTGGCGGCATTGGTGAGCACCGTTGTGCCAAGCGCCGTTGCTGCTGCCATCATGATATTCTCCGTTGCCCCTACGCTGGCAAAATCCAGATGAATATCAGTCCCGACCAGCCGGCTTGCCCTGCAATGGATCTTATCGTTACTCTCCTCGATTTCCGCACCAAGCGCCTGCAATCCCTGAAGATGGAGGTCGATCTTACGTTCTCCGATCGCGCAGCCTCCGGGCTGATAGATCGTCACTTCACCAAAACGGGCCAGCAGAGGTCCCATCAAAAAGATGGAGGATCGCATCTGCTTCATTAAATCTTCCGGGACATGAAACGAATTGGCAGACGAGGTATCCACGGTAACCGTCTCCAGCTCATGCTTGCATTTGGAGCCAAGACGGCTGAGAATGCTGAGCATCACTTCAATATCCAGCAGATGCGGGACATTGCTTAATCTTACCGTCCCTTCTGCCAGAAGACTTGCTGCTAGAATAGGTAAAGCTGCATTTTTTGCGCCATGGATACGAATGGTTCCTGATAGGGGCCTTCCACCCTCAATCACCAATTTGTCCAATGTATCACCTCCGAGTTTACCGCTCGCCCAGAACGTACACCTCAGGCACCATATGAATTCCGTTCTTTTCCGAGATGGTTTCCTTGATGCGTTCCATCAAAGCGAGCACGTCCTCTGCTGTCGCTTGACCGGTGTTCTCAATGAAATTGGCATGCTGTAAAGAAACTTCTGCTCCCCCGATCCGTAGGCCCTTAAGACCGGCAGCCTCGATCAACCTCGCGGCATGGTCGCCGGGCGGGTTGCGAAACACACTGCCTGCCGTTGCGGATTGGAGCGGCTGTGTACGCCGGCGACGGTCCTTGTAGGAGGCCATAACAGCTGAAATTTCTTTGCGGTCTCCTTGTCGGAGCCCAAATACCGCTTCAGTCACAATCCCTTTTCGTTCATGCAGAATGGAGTGTCGGTAATCAAACGCCATATCTTTCGCAGCATACGTAACCAATTCCCCTGTTTCCAGTACAATGTCAGCGGACTTGAATATGCGTGACACATCTGACCCATGGGCACCTGCATTCATGTAGACGGCCCCTCCGACCGATCCAGGAATGCCTCCGGCAAATTCAAGACCGGATAATCCTTCTTTTCCGGCCAGAACACTGAGCTTGACAAAAGACAGACTGCCGCCTGCAGTTACCGTCTCTCCCTCAAAATGAAGCTCCTCAAATCCCTGGCCCAGCTTGATGACCGCTCCCCGAATGCCTTTATCGGCAACCAACATGTTTGAACCGCGGCCCAGTTGTGTCCAAGGTATGTGATGGGCATGGAGAAGAGTGACCAGTTCCCTGAGCTGTTCCTTGTTCTCAGGAATAATCAGGCAATCGGCTGGTCCGCCTATTTTCCACGTCGTGTATTTTGCCAGCGGTTCATTCCATAATACGGTTCCGACATTGGCCTCTGATAGTAGCGATTTCCACTGCTGCATTTAAATAAACCTCCCCTTGACTTTCAAAACCAAAAGGCCATTCCTTCAACTAGATGAAGAGATGGCCGCTGTCAGTAATGCCGGCCTCATGGGTGTGTCACGATTATAGAGTATCTTATGTCAGGCTCCATAGGTGTGTGACAATCGCCCAGCCGTTTTAGCGTTTACCGGTTAACCGGCGGATTTCTTGAACAATGACGGTAGCCGAATCCGGTTTGCCGAGCTTTTTCGAAGCCGCGGACATCGCCTCTCTGGTAGAGCGACTGGTCATGATCTCCTCAAGCTTTCGAAACAGCGTTTCAGCCGTCAAATCCTTTTCAAGAATCATGCTGGATGCGCCCGCTTCCTCCAATTGCCTCGCATTCGCCTCCTGATGGTTATTGGTGACGTTAGGTGAAGGTATAAGTACAGATGGAATGCCCAGCGATGTAATCTCCGCCAGGAATGAAGCTCCAGCACGATTTACAATCAACGAAGTAGCCGCAAGCACTTCCGGCATATTATGAACGTAAGGCATGATATGAAGATGATTCGGCATAGTACCGAGCTGCGACAGGATGGATTCCCGTGTGTTCTCAAAATACGTATCGCCCGTAACAAACACAAAATGTACGCCTGACAGCTTCTGTATGAACGGTGCCATCCCGATCATCGCGTTATTGATCGCCTTGGCTCCCCGGCTTCCGCCGACGATCAGCACGACCTGGCTGTCCACCGGAATGCCGAGCGTAGCAAATCCACGTTCACGATTGGCGGATAATACCGTTGTCGCACGTGGATTTCCTGTATATACCGTTCTTTTGGCTTTAGGAAAAGAGGACTCCGATCCCTCAAAGCTGACGGCAACCGTATCCGCATATCGGCTAAGGAACTGGTTGGTGAGGCCCGGGATCGCATTCTGCTCATGAATCATGGTCGGTATTCCGAGCTTGGCCGCTGCATAAACCACCGGACCACACACATAACCTCCGGTACCGATCACGACATCGGGTTTAAACTCCTTCAGGAGGGCCTTCGATCGCTTCACGCCCTTGAAAAAACGCATGATCGTCTTCACGTTATCCAGCGACAGCTTGCGCCTGAACCCCGTGATATCGATGCTCTCAAACGGCAGCTTCTCTTGGGGGACTAGCTTGCTTTCGAGACCCCGCTTACCTCCGATATATAAAAACTCCGTTTTCGGATCTTCTTTTTCACATTGTCTTGCAATGGCAACGGCGGGGTAAATATGCCCCCCCGTTCCGCCGCCGGTTAATACGACACGCATACCCTTCACCTCGCATAACGGGAAATATTTAATAGAATGCCCAGCGCCGTCAGCATCAGCGTCAGTGAGCTGCCTCCGTAACTGATGAGCGGCAGCGTAATCCCTGTCACCGGCATTAAACCGATAACGACACCGATATTGATAACGACCTGTATGGCGACCATGCCTACGATACCAACAGCCAGCAGACTTCCAAAGCCATCGGATACGGTCATGGCCACCCTCATGCCCCGCCACACCAAGGCAGCGAACAAGAGCAGGACAATCAAACCGCCAATAAACCCAAGTTCTTCGGCCAAGATCGAAAAAATAAAATCTGTCTGCGGTTCAGGTACATAAGCGTACTTCTGACGGCTCATGCCAAGTCCGAGTCCGCCAAGTCCCCCCGGCCCTATGGCATAGAGGGATTGGATGATCTGATAGCCTGCGCCAAGCGGGTCGGACCACGGATCGAGAAATCCAGTTATCCGCTTCAGCCGGTAGGGGGCTGTTAGAATCAAACCAATGAAACCGGCTACCCCGCCTAATGCGAGAAAGCCCAGATGCTTCATCTGTGCCCCTGCGGTAAAAACGATCATCATCGCAGCACCCAGCATAACGGCACCCGTACCCAAATCAGGCTGCAGCATAATCAATCCGAATGCCAGTCCGATCAAACCAAGCGGCGGCAAAAGCCCCCTAGTAAAAGACGTAATATCATAATCTTGCTTACTAAGCCAGCGTGATAGAAACAGAATCATCCCCAGCTTCATAAACTCGGAGGGCTGAATACCGAACGAGCTGATGCCGAGCCAGCTTCTGGCCCCGCCGCGAACAACGCCAACCCCTGGAATAAGTACGATAATCAGCATAAAAAAGCAGACCAGCAGTGCAAGCTTGCTGTATTTCTTCCAAACCCGATAGTCGGTCTTCGATGTGAAATACATTGCGGCAAGCCCCAGACAGGCAAAAAACAGCTGACGCTTCACAAAATAAAACTTATCGCCATAGTCATGAAATGCGAGGACGGATCCTGCGCTATATACCATGACGATTCCGATGGCCAGCAGGGCCAAAATACAGATAAGCAGCCACAGATCGGGCGCCTGGCGGTTCTTGTTCATGGAAAGGCCACCTCGTACATCCTAAGTAGGGGCTTATCCACCCCCCTACTTAAAGGTTATGCACCGCCTCTTTAAAAATGCGTCCTCGTACCTCAAAGGAAGGAAACATGTCCCAGCTTGCACATGCGGGAGATAGTAGAACAATATCCCCGCTCTCTGCCAGCCCGGCAGCCTTCTGGACAGCCGAGGTTAAAGTCGCGGCGGCGTCCTTTCCATTATCGACGAGGAAGATGTCCTTTAATCCGGCTTTGGCAGCAGCATTCGCGATTTTCTCCTTGGTTTCGCCAAGAAGCACGATGGCTTTCACCCTTCCTTGCATAGAAGGAATCAAATCCTCGTAATCCGAGCCACGATCAAGCCCGCCAGCGATTAATACGATAGGCTCCTTAAACGAAGTCAACGCCATATGCGTCGCCTTGGAGTTCGTTGCCTTCGAGTTATTGTAATAGGATACGCCCTTAAGTTCGGCAACGTATTCCAGGCGGTGCTCAACGCTGCGGAAGTTGGACAAAGCTTCTTCCAGCTTATCGGGGGCAACGCCGGCCGCTATGGCAATTGCACAAGCTGCCAATGCATTCGCTACATTAAATCTTCCGGGCAGTCCGATGTTCTCCACACGGATGATCTCATGCGTAAACCCTTCGCCATCTGTATAAATCACGGTACGCCCTTGATCGTCTTCGTCCGAGTCCTGGGCACCGGCAGCATACGGCGGCATGACGTGAACCCCTTCACGAAGGCTCTCACTCATCGAAAAAGGCACGATGCGCGCCTTGATATACGGAACAAGGTTTCTGCACACGGGATCATCCCAATTGAGCACAGCGGTATCATCCGCAGTCTGGTTGGCGAACAGCTTGGCTTTGGATGCAATATAATCATCCATTCCGCCATGGTAATCAAGATGTGTTTCCGCAACGTTGAGAAGGCAGGCAATACGCGGTCTGAATGCCTGTGTTCCTTTTAACTGAAAGCTGCTCAGCTCAACGACCATCCAGTCGTTTTCAGTTGCTTCTGCTGCAGCCTCAGATAGAGGCGTGCCGATATTACCGGCTACAATCGGGGAAAAACCTGCGCTTTCCAGCAGCTTGCCCACCCAGGTTGTCGTCGTTGTTTTGCCATTCGAGCCCGTAATGCCAATGATCGGAGCTTCACAAAGGTGATAGGCGATTTCAACTTCGGTTACGACAGGAATCTCAAGCTCAAGCGCTTTTTGAACAGGCGGGACGGAATACGGAATTCCGGGATTTTTGACAAGAAGCGTCACACCGGGATGAATAAGATCATCGGGATGTCCACCGCAAATAACAGAAATACCCAAAGCCTCGAGCTCCGAAGCTTCAGGACACTGTTCTCTTTCCTTTCTATCATTTACAATGACGAAAGCCCCAGCTTGATGCAGCACTTTAGCTACCTGTACTCCACTTTTGGCAAGGCCCAATACTACGATATGCTTATCCCGATAGTCATCTAGCTGCTTCATATGTTACAACCCCTTGTTGATATAAAGTCCGAGTCCCGCAAGTATCAGTCCCACGGCCCAAAATGTAAAGACGACGCGCCACTCCGACCAACCGGATAATTCGTAATGGTGATGGATCGGGCTCATTTTGAATATTCGTTTGCCCCGGGTTTTGAAAGAGATCACCTGAAGCACAACAGATAGCATCTCGATGACGAAGACTCCGCCAATGATCAGGAACAGCAGCTCGCTCTTGGTTACGATAGCAATAGCGCCAATGGCACCGCCGATTCCTAAAGAGCCTGTGTCTCCCATGAACACCTTGGCAGGGTGAGCGTTAAATACCAGAAAACCGAGAACCGCGCCGATCATCGCTGCTGCACAGAATGCCGCCGCAAACGAGGTAGACTGGATCGCCACAATGGCATAAGCACCAAAGGCAATTGCACTCACACCGGACAGAAGACCATCCAATCCATCGGTGAAATTGACCGCGTTGCTGATCGCAAGCATCATGACCACGATGAACGGATAATAGAACCACGGCCCCCAATCAAAGGACCAATCCATTCCTGGAACGCTTATTGCCGTGCTATGGCCGTTGGAGATCAACAACCAGCACATAATACCGGAAAACAGAAGCTGTCCAAACAGCTTCTGTCTAGCCGTGAGTCCTAATGATCTGCGAAATACGATCTTAATATAGTCGTCAAGAAAGCCGATCAAACCAAAACCGAGCGTGGCTACGATCATTACATAGAAATCAGTATCGACAGGTGAAAATTTAATATAAGTCAGTGTAAAAGCAAGCAAAATTACAACGCCGCCCATCGTGGGCGTCCCGGCTTTTTTCAAGTGACTCTGCGGACCGTCGCTCCTTACCTGCTGGCCGAACTTCATCCTCCGCAGCAGCGGAATGAGCAGCGGAGCCGATATCACCGCAAGCACAAACGCTACACCGATTGTCAATAACAGCAATTGAAAGTCCATCCGCTCACCCCCTCACTCCATTGTTGCCGCCAGGCAGGGCCTTCAAGGCGTCAACCACGTGTTCCAGTCTCATGCCGCGCGAAGCTTTCACCAATACGATATCCTTCTCCGTTACCCGCTCCAGCAAAGCCTCGATCAGCTGCTCTTTATCCGTAAACGGAAGCACAGTCCCTTCAGGGAAGCGATCTTTCGCTTTCTTCGCCGTGTGAAGCGACAATGGGCCGAAGGTGAACACAAGATCCGCATTGTCCGGAGATAAATAATCTCCAATCTCGGCATGAAATTCCTCTTCCCGCTGACCAAGTTCCAGCATGTCCCCGAGAACGGCAATCCGTCGGTGGTAGCCTTTCATATCTCCAAGCACGTCCACTGCCGCCTTAACCGCGGTAGGACTGGAATTGTAAGCATCATTCAGCACGGTGACCCCGAACGCAGTCTCCACGGCTTCGATCCGCATACTCGACAGCTTCAGATTGGCAAAGCCGCTGCGAATGGCTTCATCGCCGATTCCCAAATGGGCCGCTACAGCCATCGCCGCCAGCGCGTTGACTACATTATGACGACCGAGAAGCGGCAAGCTGAAGCCTTCGCCCGCATGCCGGTTCGAAGTGAATATGATGCCTCTTGCATGGAACATGAGTCCCGTCGGATAATCATCATTGGTTTCTTGATTGCCGAACGTAAACGTTCGCAGTCCCTCAGGCTTCACCGTAGCTTCTTCAGCAAGCACTTGACGGATCAACGGTTCGTCCCCGTGATAGATCAGCAAGCCGCCTGGCTTCATGCCGCTGATGATTTCAAGCTTGGCGCGGGCGATTTCTTCGCGCGAACCTAGCTGAAGCATATGCGCTTCCCCTACGTTAGTAATCACCGTCATATCCGGACGCGCGATGTTCGAAAGCAGTTCAATCTCGCGACGTCCGCTCATGCCCATCTCAAGTACAATCACATCGGTATCTTCCTTCATCGCGAGTACGGTTAACGGAAGACCGATATGATTGTTGTAATTACCTTGCGTCTTGTGAACCTTAAACGTCGTTTCAAGCAGTGCGGACACCATGTCCTTCACTGTCGTTTTCCCGTTGCTGCCGGTAATGCCGATCACCTTTGCACGGCTCTCGGACAAATAGGCCGCAGCAAGCGACTGGAGTGCCGTTAACGTATCCTTAACGAGAATGAGCGGCAGGTCGTCGGGAATCGGTTGATGATCTCTCTGCCAGAGCACTGCGCCCGCTCCGCTGGCAAGCACGCTCTCGGCAAACGTATGCCCGTCAAATTTCTCGCCGACAATCGGAACAAACAGATTCCCCGGCTGTATGGTTCGGGAGTCGGTACCGACCCCTTGAATGATAATGCTGTCATCTTGGTTACGTGAGAGCGTCCCGCCGCACATGTCGGCGATGCTCTTTAATGATTTATGGATCACTATTGTCTGCCCCTTATCGCGTCTTTGGCTACGATGCGGTCGTCAAAATCTAGCACTTCGCCCGCAATCAGCTGGTAGGTCTCATGACCTTTCCCCGCAATCAATACTACATCGCCCGGGCTTGCCATTTCAATAGCCTTTTCGATCGCTTTCCGACGATCGACGATGAGCTTGTAGCTTTCTGTTGCCACTCCGTCCTCAATCAAGCCGGCTTCGATATCCTTCAAGATCAAATCCGGGTCTTCGGTACGGGGATTATCGGAAGTCACCAATACAACATCGCTATATTTCGCGGCAATTTTACCCATGATCGGCCGTTTGGTCCGATCCCGGTCGCCGCCGCAGCCGAATACCGTGAGCACCCGTCCTTCAGCAAATTCATTAACGGTACGCAGCACATTTTCGAGTCCATCCGGCGTATGTGCATAATCCACAATCACAGCGTACGGCTGACCCTCATCCACGACCTCAACGCGGCCGTCGACTCCGGGTACGGATTCCAGGCTGTTCTTGATATCCTCGAGCGGGATTCCCTCAAGAAGCGCGGCAGCAATCGCGGCCATGGCGTTATACACGTTGAATTTCCCTACCATTCGAATTGAAATATCGGCACTGCCGCGGAATGTATCCACATGGAACGAGGTCCCTTGAGCGGTGATTGAGATGTTGCTTGCTCGTATATCCGCATCGTCTCCCAAACCATAGGTAATCACTTCCGCTGACGTCTGCTTGGCAAAATAAGCTGAAGCCTCATCATCCGCATTCAGGACAGCATATTTGCGCGATGATTCATCCTTGGCAAAAGCGTTGCCCAGCCGGGAGAAAAATAACCCTTTTGCCCCGCGGTACTCTTCCATCGTATGATGATAGTCCAGATGATCCTGCGTCAGGTTTGTGAATATGGCCGTCCGGAAATCCGTTCCCTTCACCCGCCCCTGTTCGAGCGCATGCGAGGATACCTCCATCACGCAGCACTCGGTGCCTGCGTTCGCCATATCGTTCAAGTAACGCTGAAGCTCCAACGCCTCGGGCGTTGTTCTCGGCATCGGGAACGAACGGCCGTCGTATTTCATCTGAATTGTGCCGATGAGTCCGGTCTTCAGACCGTAATCGTTCATGATCGACTCAATCAAATACGTTGTCGTGGTCTTGCCGTTCGTTCCGGTTACACCGATCATCTTCATGCGGGAGCTTGGCTGATTAAAAAAGGCATTCGCCAAACCCGCCATCGCAAAGCGGCTGTCCTTCACGATGACTTGCGGAAGGTCTACCTCAAGCTTACGCTCAACGACCAATGCCGCAGCGCCTTGGTCGGCGGCCTGGGCTGCAAACTGGTGCCCATCTACCGTATGACCCGGCAGACAAATGAACAAATCCCCCGCTTTCACTTGTCTCGAGTCTGTTTCAATCCCCGTTATTTCAACATCTCCGGATCCTTTGATAACAGCAGCAGCCAATACGGATGATAATTGCTTCAATTTCATTGTTATCCCTCTCTCTATATATCTGCATCATCCGTCCCGCTCGTGAACCAGATGATGCCTTAATGTTCGTGCTTGGATTCCTCCGGGTCTTCACCCATATAAATCCGAATGGTAGCCCCCCGCTCCACCCGGCTTCCCGGCTTCGGGGCCTGGGAAATCACCGTGTTGCCGGTCCCGGACTTGGCCAGCATGAAATTCATATTCAGATCCTCATACAGATCCTGAATGGTCGCTCCGACCAAATTCGGCACAGTCACGGTTGGCGTCTCGCCATATTTATACTCGCGGGCAAGCTGATCTTTACGCGGTGGAACCTTCATATAATGCAGCGCATCCTCCAGGATGTTCTGTACGATTGGAGCAGCTACGACACCACCGAACTGAATGCCCTTCGGATTATCTACCGCAGTGTACACCACAATCTCAGGATCATCGGCAGGTGCGAATCCGATAAACGATACAATATGCTCGGTCGACGAGTAGCGGCCGTTAATAACCTTCTGGGCAGTTCCCGTCTTCCCTCCGACGCGATAACCGTCAATGAAGGCCGGACGTCCGGTCCCTTTGGCGACAACGCTCTCGAGCGCCTCGCGCACTTGCTTGGATGTTTCTTCCGAGATCACTTGTCTGACGAGCTCCGGCTTGATTTCCTCAACCGTCTCGCCCGTCTCCGGATTGACCCACGCCTTGGCCACATGCGGCTTAAACAATTTGCCGCCGTTAATGGCCGCGGACACTGCCGCAACCTGCTGGATCGGCGTAACTGATACTCCCTGCCCAAATGCCGTTGTGGCTAACTCAACCGGACCGACGTTAGCGAGTTTGAACAGGATGCCATTCTCTTCCCCATTCAAATCGATGCCCGTCTTGGCCCCAAAGCCAAAATCGCGGATATACTGGAACAGGCTTTCCTTGCCCAGCTTCTGACCTAACGCCACAAAGCCAGGGTTGCAGGAGTTCTGGACAACCTCCATGAAAGTCTGGCTGCCATGACCGCCTTTTTTCCAGCAGCGCAGTCTTGCTCCACCGACCTCTACCGCCCCACTGTCAAAGAAGTGATCGTTCTTCAGATTGACCTTGTCCTCTTCAAGGGCAGCGGCAAGCGTAATAATCTTAAACGTCGAGCCCGGTTCATAGGTCATCCAGATCGGCAGGTTGCGATTATACGTCTCGGCTGAAAACTGCTGGTAATTGGCAGGAGAATAACCCGGCCTGCTGGCCATCGCCAAAATCTCGCCCGTCTTGGGATTCATGGCAATCGACCAAGCCCCATTCGCCTGATACTTCACCATGGCTTGGTCAAGCTCCCGCTCCATAATGGACTGGATCGATTTATCGATCGTTAGCTCCAGATTCAGACCATCACGAGGCTCGACATACTTCTCCGAGGAGCCCGGCATGATTCTTCCGCCTGCATCGGACAGATAGGATATTCCGCCTTCAAAGCCCTTCAGCTTGTCATCATGCATGGCTTCCAAGCCGGTAAGTCCCTGACTGTAGGCCCCTGTGAACCCCAAAATATGGGCTGCGAGATCGCCATAGGGATAATACCGTTTGTTATCCTCAGCAACAACGATACCCGGCAGCTTCAAATCACGAATTTCCTGAGCCAGCTCCATCGTAATTTTTCGTCCACCGGGATTTATCCGTTCCAACCTCGAACGTTTCGTAATGATTTTCTTGATATCGGCTTTGTCCATGCTGATGAGCCCAGCCAAGGTCTCAGCCGTATGGTCCGGATCTTTGATTTGTACAGGAATCGCCCAAATGGTCGGTGTCGTTATATTCGTAACCAATGCGGTTCCGTTACGATCCAAAATTTCACCACGCTGTGCCGCAAACGGAATGTCACGGCGCCAGAGGTTCTCCGCCTTCGCCGACAGCTCCGCACCTTTCCCAATCTGCACATAAGCCAGTCTGATGATCAGTGCAGAGAACAGCAAGAGCAGCAGCAGCAGGCTCCAGAGCAGTCTTCTCCGCTGCGATACCTTGGATACTTTCACCTAAGCTTCCCTCCCTGTTTGAACCCGAAAGCTCATGATTATGCGTTCTTCACATGAGTATTCGGGACAAACCCGGGTTAGAACAAGCTATTCCCCTCCTGCGCTGCCTGTTGTTTCAGTTTCTTCATCGTTGGATTCTTCCCCGTTAGGATCTTCGTTGCCAGCGGATGATGTTTCATCGGAGCTGCTGCTTCCCGTTATTAACTCTTGCGCCGATTTCAGGGTTAACTGCACGATTCGCTGGCCATTCTCCTTGGCTTCCAATTGCGAAACAACGTAGCCCTCACCTTGAACATTAACCTTTACTTTCATCAAGGTGAGTACTTCCATGGCGTCCCTGAGCGATTCACCCTCTAAATTCGGGATTTTCATCGTTGGGCTATCCTCAGTAAGAAGATAGATCCGTTGCCCTGCACTAATGATCGCATTTGCAGGCGGATATTGCTCTTTCACCGTGTTTCCGTTGCCCAAGGTCTCAAATGCCACTCCATCTTTCAGCAGCTTGGCTTTTACGTCACTCAGCTTCAGCCCCGTAAAGTCTGGTGCTTTCAGGGAATCCTTCTGCGTCGTGCCTGCATTCGATTTTTCTTTATCCTGAGCCTCATTCGATTTGGGAACGCCCCAATAATTCAAGGTCTTGGAGACGATTTCTTTGAATATCGGTGCTGCCAGCTTACCGCCGCCCTGTTCCACGTTTGGTTCGTCGATAATGACCAGCACGGCAATCTTCGGATTCTCGACGGGAGCGTACCCGATGAACGAAACCACTTGTTTCGAACGGTCTTTATATCCGCCGCCGGATTTTATAGCGGTACCGGTTTTACCCGCAACCCGGTAGCCATCAATATACGCAAGCCTACCTGTACCAATGGATTGGTCGGCTACGACCTGCTCAAGGTAAGTCCCTGTTTCTCTTGCGGCCTTAGGAGATATAACCTGACGCACAACTTCCGGCTCGATTTTCTCAACCTTGCCCGTGTTAGGGTCCTCGATCTGCTTCACCATATGAGGCTTCATGAGCTTGCCTCCGTTGGCCACTGCCGAAATAGCAGCAATCTGTTGAATAGGCGTTACGGATACGGCGTAACCGTAAGTCATGGTTGAAATATCGGAATCATAAGTCATATTTATGCTACCTAGAATTTCGCCCGGAAGGTCAATTTCCGTTTTCTTCGTAAACCCAAATTCACGAATGTAGTTGGTAAATCGTTCCTTACCAAGCATTTCGAATCCCAATTTGACAAAAGCAACGTTACTCGACTTCTTGACGCCTTCCAAGTAGGTGATAGGGCCCCAGCCTACGCTGTTAATATCCCGGTGAGTTCTTCCACCCGCTCTTATGGATCCGGATTGATAAATAGCACCCGGGTTAAACAGCTTCTCCTGAACTGCACTGGCCAGCGTTACAATTTTGAAAGTCGATCCCGGTTCATAGATGGACCGGACGGCATGATTGTTAAAATTCTTTTGATTCCATTTCGAATATGTATTGGGATCAAAAGTCGGCATATTGGCCATCCCCAGTATTTCCATCGTGTTCGGATCCGCTGCGATTACCGTCATACTGATTGGTTTATATTGGTTATACGTGTCGCGCATCGCTTCCTCGATATAATACTGGATTGTATCGTCGGTCGTCAGCACTAAATTTTTCCCATTTATTGCAGGCTGATATAAATCGTTCTCACTCGGCAGCTTGACCCCCTTCTTGTCACTCTTGTAAGAAGCGAATCCGTCGGTTCCCTTCAGCTTGTCGTCATAATACTGCTCAATGCCTCCGATACCGTTACCCTGACGATCGGTATAGCCCAAGATATGTGCAGCCAATGTCTCTTTGGGATAGAATCGTTTTGACTCTCGCTGAAAGCCGATGCCCGAATCGGGAACCTTACCGGCAGCCTTTAATTTTTGATTCAAGCTTTCACTAAACTCTTTAACCTCTTCCATCTTCTCCTGGTCAATCTTCCATCCTTCACTGCGGACTTCACGGCCTTTGAGGTATTCCCCTTTATCGTCTTTAGCTTTAACCAGCTCACGAAGTTCGCCCTCATCCTTGTCGAGAATCTCATGCAGCCCTTTAACGACCTCATTCTCCATGCCGTTAGCCTGAATGACCGCAGGGTTCACAATGACCGTAAAGGCAGGCGCATCCATGGCAAGAATATCGCCGTCCCGATCCATAATCGTCCCTCGCGTGGCCGGAAGATCCTGTTTACGCGACCATTTCGATAAAGCTTGTTCCTTCCAGAAGTCGTTATCGATTACCTGCAGCCAAAAGACCCGACCAATCAATAAAGCAAAAAAGAGGGTTATACATCCCCCTATTAGCACGGTACGCAGTTTGATTTTTTTTATCATCGGTCAAAACCTCACACTTCAATCATTTTGTCCCGAGTCCGAATTCTGTGTCCCGGATGAACCCGAGACGGGTGATAGATGGATCGTATTTTTATCCTCAATAGGCACATAACCCAACTCTTTTGCCTTGTCCAATATTTGCGTCTCCAGTGTTTGCTTTTCAACCTGAAGCTGATCAATATTTCGTTTCGCTTTGAGTATATTATTGTCGGTATCATGAATTTGCCGATTTAAGTCATAGGAATGAACATGACTCATGCCAATGACGCCCATGACGGCAACCACAAACACCACGGACAACATATACAGCAGCTTTTCTTTTTGCGGAAGCTGGGAACGACGTTTGACGACTTTTGTCTTCTCGAGATAAGCGGACTGCTGCGTTTCATTCTGTCTCTCCTGTACGGCTAAATTGCCGCGTGTGTAGGCCATGGCTGATTCTCCTTCTTCAGGGATTTTATGTTTCTACAGTTTCTCCGCAATCCGCAGCTTCGCTGATCGTGCCCTTGGATTACTCTCAATCTCTTCCGCAGAGGGCATAAGCGGTTTGCGGTTCACCAGTTTCAGATCACCTTGGCCGCCTCCGCACACACACATCGGAAAGTCTGGAGGGCACGTACACTTGGGAATGTAGCTGTTAAAAATCTGTTTGCATATCCGGTCTTCGAGCGAGTGAAAAGTGATTACTGAAACTCTTCCTCCTGGTGCAAGACATCTCACGGCTTGGTGAAGCGCATCTTTGAATGCGCCAAGCTCATCATTTACCGCAATCCGAAACGCTTGAAAGCTTCGTTTCGCCGGATGGCCGCCCGTTCTCCGAGCTGCGGCCGGAATTCCTTCCTTAATCATTTCGACAAGCTCACCCGTTGTTTGAATAGGACTCTGTGCCCTTCTTTCAACAATGACCTTGGCAATTCGTCTTGAAAATTTCTCTTCGCCGTATTCATACAATATTCGTGCGATTTCCTGTTCTGGCCATTCGTTTACAATCTTGGCTGCGGTAAGCTCAGCGGACTGATCCATCCGCATATCAAGCGGGGCATCATGGTTGTAACTAAAGCCTCTCTCCCCTTCATCGAACTGCGGAGAGGATACGCCCAAATCGAACAGTATACCGTCAACTTGCGGCTGCCCGTTCTCGTCAACCTCCACTTCGTTTCGGAGCACCTCCTCCAAATCACGAAAATTGGTTTTGACAAGAGTGATCCGGTCCACATAAGGCTTCATGACTTCCCGGGCATTATTCAATGCCCAGTCGTCCTGATCCAGTGCGATTAACCGGCCCTTAGAACTTAGTTGGGAAGCAATAAGCGAGCTGTGCCCTGCTCCCCCGAGCGTACAGTCAACATATATACCGTCTGGTTTGATGCGCAGCCCTTCTGTTGCTTCTTGCTTAAGCACTGTGATGTGATGGAACAAAGCTGCAGCCCTCCATTGTGTCTCATTCATGATTTTTAAGTGTAACTTGTCCATTTCAATACGATGTTCCTAGCTGGTTATAAATCAAAATCAAAGTCTACCAGCTTCTCAGCAATGTCGTTGAATGCTTCCTCCGACTGCTGATAGTAATTCTGCCACTGCTCCTTGCTCCAGATCTCCACTCGGCTCGATACGCCGATGACAACGCATTCCTTCTCGAGCTTGGCGAACTCGCGCAAATTGCCCGGCAAATTTACCCTTCCCTGTTTATCCCATTCACATTCCGTCGCCCCGGAGAAAAAAAACCGAGTGAATGCGCGTGCATCCGACTTCATGAGTGGCAGGGATTTGAGCTTCTGCTCCATGATGGCCCATTCATCTTTGGGGTATACAAAGAGGCAATTGTCCAATCCGCGGGTTACGATAAACGAGGTGCCCAGGAGGTCACGAAATTTAGCAGGGATGATGATTCTCCCCTTATCGTCGATGCTATGTTGAAACTCCCCCATGAACATCAGGCACTCCACCCCTTAACCCCGATTCCCCACTTTGCACCACTTTCCACCACTTTAGGATAATAGATTCGGCGTCAAGAATCAAATACCTTCTAACGAGCATTTGTTTTTTTGGAACTTTCTCTCAGGACATTCGTACAAAAAACCTCCTTTCATCCCACTCGGGGATGGAAAGGAGGTTTGCAAATGATCTAAAGCTGCTGCTGTTTAGTGCTGAGCCCAGCTGTCCAAGTAAGACTTTTGCTCAGCGCTCAGACTGTCGATTGTAATACCTAGACTTTCCAGTTTATATAAGGCAACCTGTTCATCCAATTCGTAAGGAACATTTACTACGTGGTTACCGATGTTCTTGTACTGATCATTCACGTGTTTGAGAGACAAAGCTTGAAGCGCAAACGTCATATCCATAATTTCTGCCGGATGTCCGTCACCTGCCGCAAGATTCACCAAACGGCCTTCGGCAAGCAAATAAATCTTACGACCATCTTTCAGATGATATTCTTCAATATTCCGCCGAACCGTCCGAACCGATTGAGACCGTTCTGACAAATCCGGTTTATTGACTTCCACATCGAAGTGACCGGCATTGGATAAAATGGCACCGTCCTTCATGACATCAAAGTCTTCCCCACTAATGACATCGCGGTTACCCGTGACAGTGACAAAGAAGTCTCCCAATTTGGCTGCTTCATGCATTGGCATGACGCGGAAGCCGTCCATATAAGCTTCAACGGCCTTAATTGCATCAATCTCGGTCACAATGACGTTGGCACCAAGACCTTTGGCACGCATGGCGACGCCCTTCCCGCACCAGCCATACCCTACGACAACGACGGTCTTGCCTGCAACCACCAGGTTGGTCGTCCGGTTAATTCCGTCCCAGACCGATTGTCCAGTACCATAACGGTTATCGAATAAGTATTTGCAGTATGCATCATTCACGGCAACCATCGGGAAGTTCAGAGAGCCTTCCTTCTCCAAAGATTTCAGGCGCAGGATGCCTGTCGTTGTCTCTTCCGCACCGCCTCGAATTCCTTCAAGCAGATCCGTACGTTCCGAGTGAAGGATCGTTACGAGATCCCCGCCATCGTCAATGATCAGATCGGGTCTGGTCTCGAGTGTTGAAATGAGGTGCTGCTTGTATTCTGCAGGATCCGGGTTATACTTGGCAAACACCGTGATCCCGTCTTCTACCAATGCGGCACACACATCATCTTGAGTAGACAACGGATTACTGCCCGTAATTGTCACTTCAGCTCCGCCAGCCTGAACGACTTTCGCCAGATAAGCGGTCTTGGCTTCCAGATGCAAGGAGATGGCGACTTTCAACCCTTTGAATGGCTGTTCTTTCTCGAATTGTTCACGCACCCGGTTCAATACCGGCATATGCGCCTTCACCCAATCAATTTTCAAATGACCTTCCGGTGCCAGTTTCAAGTCGGTAATATTGCTGGTTTGTATTGATGATGAGCTCATTTAACGGCCTCCTATGATCTGATAATTGAATTCCTGATCATTATACGTAAACGACCCTGTGAATGCCCGAAGCAACGTATGGGATTTCCATCAGGCGATCCACCAGATTCAATCCATAACGATTCATGTATTCCAGGATATTATACACCCTCTCCTGGGGTTTCCCTTCCGGCATCAGTGTCTGTTCAATGCGTTTCCACTGTGCCAGTGCGGCCTCATGCTGCTGTTCCAAGGCATTCCGGGATTTACTTAACAGGTAATCCATCTGCTCCAATATTTTTTCTTTATTGGTTAGACCTAATTTTAACAGTCCACTTTGCATTTTGCCAAGATCTTCTATTAAAGGCTGATATAATGCTTCAAATTGTTCCCGGGTTTGACTGAATCGTTCCTCAAGATTCAACTCATCCTTGCTGGCAAGCCAAGCCTCACGCTTCTCAGACAAACGGAGGTGAACATCCTCGAAGGACAATCCATATTTCTCCATAAGCTTATGGACGGTTCCATCAACGATGGAGAATGACATTCTCGGGATGATCAGCGGCATCTGCAAACCTAAGTCGGAAAATGCATAGCGCGTAATCGCCCAATAAGAAATCTCGCCTGGACCGAGTATCGTTCCGAGCACGGGCAGCAGCGAATCCTGCATAATTGGACGGGTCAACACATTGTTGCTGAAGCGTTCAGGATGCTGATGCAAATCCCGAAGCAGTTCTTCCTCCGTGAGCGTAATGATGCCTTTCCGGTCTGAGAATACACGTCCTTCTCGGTAAAGCAGCAAGCGTCTGCCTTCATGCAAATAGAACAAGTTGGCCCCATTCTCGGATACATCAGCCTGCACTTCATAACCCAAACCTGCGATATCCCTTGCTGCCTGCTGGTACGAAAGTCCCATTGTTTCGTTGCGGGTAATCAAAGATTCGAATACGGGCACTTCCAACGCCCGCAGTCCCGGATCTGCAGAATCCAGGAGTATTAGCCCATATTTGCCGAACATACAGCTGATGAGTTTAGCAAATGCCTCGCTGAGTCCAGCCGAACCGTCAAACGATTCCCTGGCCATCTTCAGCAGATCCGCCTTATATTCGCTGTCTGCCAGTTGAATCTGGAGCTCTGCCAGCATTGCATTCCAATCTTCCTCAGCAACGTCAGTATAACTAACCGACGTCCTGAGTCCGTCCTTGGCATCAAGCTTGATCTTGGAAAGCTGCTGATCCTGACTCAGGAAGTACGTATGATTCACTTCATCCCAATCATGATCCTCCCCGGCGATCCAAAATACAGGCACGACAGGACGATTCAAGCGCTCTTCCGCTTCACGGGCCGCTTGAATGACGGTAATTGCTTTATATATGACAAGCAGAGGTCCGGTGAACAAACCGCTTTGTTGTCCACCAACCATGGTAACCGTTCCTGGCTGCTCCAGAAGTTGGAGTGATTTATGTACAGCGGGATGATCATTGTGTTTCTGATTATACGTCCGAAGGCAATCTGCCAGCGCTTTACGCTGAATTCGTTTGTCTTCCGAAAGATCCAGCCATTGTACCCGCTCTGCATAGCTGTGCTCGCCGCGGTAATCTTCACCGTAGAACCCGCTTACCCGGTCAAAATGATGAATATAATCCTGAGCGAGACGCGAAGCGAGGGATAATGGTTCCGGAACGATATTCATGAGGTATTCCTCCTATTCTACGTCGCAACCAAATCTAGATTGTGCATGAAATTTAATTTATTCTATAACATTTTGCCTTTCTTGATTGTACCGAATGTTGGCATTCTGCGTCAAAGGAAAAGAATAGCCGCCGGCACGATGCCAGCGGCTATTCTTGAAGCAGCTTTCTCATATTCAGGTCCGCTTGTTCAAGCGTAGGCTTTTGCAACCCAGTGTCCTTTGGACACTTCGACCAATTCCGAATCCTTCACATCCAGTTGAACCGTTCCGTCTTCGCCTTTGGCAGCTGAAATCGGCACCTGCATATCGTCTTCCAGCTTGAGACGCTTTTTGTTTGCCTCAATTTCTGGATCCGGAATCGGAATTGCGGACAACAAGGTCTTGGTATAAGGATGGATCGGATTTGCATACAGCTCTTCACTGTCTGCTAGCTCCACCATTTTACCCAAATACATAACCGCTACCCGGTCACTGATATGCTTAACCATGGACAGGTCATGCGCAATGAAGAGATAGGTCAAGCCCAAACGGTCCTGCAAATCCTTGAGCAGGTTGACAACCTGCGCCTGAATCGAAACGTCAAGCGCCGAGATCGGCTCGTCGCATATGATGAATTTAGGGTTTACCGCAAGAGCTCGAGCAATCCCGATCCGTTGACGCTGACCGCCGGAGAATTCATGAGGGTAACGCGTCGAGTGGTCACTATTCAAGCCGACCATATCCAGCAGCTCCTCAATCCGCTTCTTGCGTTCGGCGCGGCTGCCGGCCATGCCGTGAATATCCAAAGCTTCTCCGATAATATCCGACACCGTGAATCTTGGATTCAGCGAGGCATACGGATCCTGGAAGATCATCTGCATATCGCGGCGCATCGCCTTCATCTTGCCCGGAGACAGCTTGTAAATATCCGTTCCGTTAAAATTAACGCTGCCGGCCGTAGGTTCATAGAGACGGAGAATCGTCCGTCCTGCTGTTGATTTACCACAACCCGACTCTCCTACCATGCCAAGCGTTTCGCCTTCACGGATATAGAAGTTCAGGTCGTCAACCGCTTTAAGAATCTGGCCTTTGCCCACGTTAAAATACTTCTTCAAGCCTTTTACCTCAATCAAGTGGTTATCCTTCATGAACCCTGCGCCTCCTTCGCCATCGGATGCAGATTCCAGCAGCGCGCCATATGCGTGTCGCTAAATTCCGTTGCGCCCGGATCCACCCGTTCACAAATTCGCATAGCTTCATCACAGCGAGCGGCGAACGGACAGCCTACAGGCGGTTTGATCAGATCCGGTGGTGTTCCGATAATCGGAATCAGCGGTTCGTCTTTCTTCTGATCCAGACGAGGCATGGAGCGAAGCAAACCTTTGGTGTAAGGATGCTGCGGATTTTTGAAAATCTCCCATTTCGTTCCTGTTTCCACCACTTCACCTGCATACATTACGATGACACGGTCACACATGCCGGCAACAACGCCGAGGTCATGCGTGATCAGAATGATCGATGTGCCCAAGCGTTCCTGCATTTCCTTCATAACGTCCATAATCTGTGCCTGAATGGTCACGTCGAGTGCCGTTGTCGGTTCGTCCGCAATCAGCAGCGTCGGCTTACATGCAAGCGCAATGGCGATCATCGCACGCTGCCGCATACCGCCGGAGAACTCATGCGGATACTGATTGAAGCGCTCCTCCGCATTTTTGATACCCACCAGCTTCAGCATTTCTATGGCGTGTTTTTTGGCTTCGGAGAAAGACATCCCCTGGTGCTTGATCAGCACCTCCGTAATTTGCTTACCTATTCGAATGGTCGGGTTTAGCGACGTCATTGGATCCTGGAAGATCATCCCGATATCCTTGCCGCGAATCGCTTCCATCTGTTTATTTGTTTTTTTGAGAAGGTCTTGTCCTTGGAAAATGACCTCACCCTTTTTTATTTCTGAGGGCGGGGACGGAATCAATCGCATAATGGTCTGGGCGGTAACACTTTTACCGCTTCCGGACTCACCGACGATGGCAACCGTCTCCCCCTTGCCGACTTCAAAATTCATGCCGCGGACTGCTTTTACTTCACCGCCGCGAACACGAAACGATACGTTGAGGTCCTTTACCTGCAAGATCGGTTCCATACCTTCCCACCTCCTATTTTTTCAATTTCGGATCCAGCGCATCACGCAATCCATCACCGAAAATGTTAAATGCTAACATCGTCAAGCTGATAAATAGAGCAGGGAACAACATCCGCCATGGATAGTACATCCATCCGGACAGGGCATCATTAATCATGGAGCCCCATGAAGCAATTGGTGCTTGAACTCCAAGACCAAGGAAGCTCAGGAAAGCCTCGGAAAAGATCGCACTTGGAACCGACAGGGTCAAGGTAACGATAATCGGACCCATCGCATTCGGAATCAAATGCCGGAACAACAGGCGCCCGGTTCCCGCACCCATCGAACGTGAAGCGAGGACATATTCTCTGTTCTTAAGCTGCATAATCTCGCCCCGCACAATCCAGGACATGTTAATCCAACCGGTGATGGTTAAGGCGAGTATGATCGTTCCTAAACTTGGTTCAAATACAACCAACAGCAAAATCGTAACGAGCAGGTACGGAATGGAATACAAAATTTCGGCAAACTTATTCATAAACTCATCGATACGGCCACCGAAATAACCCATGATGCCGCCATATATTACACCAATCATCAAGTCAATCGCAGCTGCTGCAAGACCAACGGTCAAGGAAATCCGAGCACCCATCCAAGTACGAACAAAAACGTCGCGGCCCAGATCGTCGGTTCCAAACCAATGTTCTGATGAAGGCGGCATATTCGTATTCATCAAATCATTCGTTTCATAATCATAGTTAGAGATCATCGGGCCGATAATGGCCATGATGACAATCAGGATCATAATAATCAAGCCGGACATAGCAAGCTTGTTCTTGCGCAATCTTTCCCATGAATCTCTCCAGGAGGACAAACTTTCACGCTGTATTACCTCGGATTGTTTCTCATCAGGACCAATCTTCTGAAAATCTTCAGGCTTCAAGTTTAGTGCCGCAGGATGAGGCATACTTTGTTCTTTCTCCATGTCTACCCCTCCTTCCCGCCGGTCAATTTAATGCGTGGATCCACAAATACATATACGATATCTGTAATGAAACGCGCCAGCATCAGCAAGATGCCGTAGAATATGGTAATCCCCATAATGACTGTATAATCGCGGTTTGTGATACTTTCCACAAACTGCTTGCCAATGCCGCCAATACCGAAGATCTGTTCAATAACGACCGAACCGGTAATGATGTTCGCTGTCATTGGCCCTACATAAGTTACGACCGGCAATATCCCGTTTCGGATCACGTGGCGGAACATAATAGCGAACCAGTTAAGACCCTTGGCCTTCGCCGTCTTGATATAATCCGAATGCAGTACTTCCAGCATGCTGGATCGCGTTAATCGCGCGATAAATGCAATCGGCTGAGCAGATAGAGCCATAACAGGAAGCACGTAGTCGAGCGGTCCTTCAAAGCCCATAACATTGAAAATGCCCGCTTTCTCTGCGAGAACGAATTGCAACAATGACGCGAGTACAAAACTCGGTACCGCGATCCCGAGAACCGAGATAATCATGGCGATGTTGTCAATCAGCTTGCGGTGATACAGAGCTGCAAGCATCCCCAGCAGGACACCCACAATAACAGATACTACGATCGCGACAAGACCCAATCGAAGTGAAGGGCCAAATGTATCAATAATAATATCAGTGACGGATTGCCCCTGTTTTTTCATAGACAAACCAAAGTCACCCTGAACGATATTGCCCAAGTATTTCGTATATTGTTGAAATACCGGTTTATCTAAATCATACTGCTCCATCAGCCTCGCCAAAATTTCAGGCGATGGCTTTTTCTCTCCCATAAACGGATCGCCCGGTATGGCTTTCATAAGAAAAAAAGTGGCTGAGATCAGTATGAACAACGATACAAGCATATAAAAAAACTTACTCGCCACATACCTCAGCATTTCGCTAGCCTCCTGATCAGTTGTTCTAAACCAAGCCGTCTATATAATTGTATTATTCTAGAACGGACCTGGCATCCCTTAACTTTCACCAACGGACACAAGATTTGGAAACCTTGTGCTCATACAAAAAAATCGGGATATATATGAGGTTTGAAGTGCCCCACATATATATCCCGAACCGTAGTCTTTTATAAATGGTTTACAAAAGACTACTCGATATATGCACGTGTGAAATCGATATCACCCTTATAATCCAGATGAAGATTCTTCACCCATGGTTTAACCAGGGACACACTGGAGTAGTAGTAGATCGGCATAACAACTTGGTTGTCTTCAACGAGAATTTTCTCAGCTTTGGACATCAGCTCCATGCGTTTAGCGTTATCGCTAGTTGCATAAGCATCCTTCACAAGCTGGTCATACTCTTCGCTCTTGAAGCCAGTGTCATTGTTGCCGCCGTTGGATGTCCACATATCGATATAAGTCATCGGGTCGTTATAGTCTGCTCCCCAACCGGATCGTGCCACTTGATAGTTCAAAGCATCACGGTTCTTCAGGAATACGCCCCACTCTTGGTTTTGTACCTTCACACTAACGCCGAGATTGTTCTTCCACATATCTGCAATAGCAAGCGCAATTTTCTTATGGTTGTCATCGGAGTTATGAATTAAAGTAACTTCCGGTAATGTGGTATAGCCTTTTTCCTTCATACCTTGCTCGAGCAGTTTCTTAGCTTCTTCAAGATTTTCATCGAAGTAAGTATCCGGTACCTCTTTACGGTACTCGTCGGACTCACCCTTGATACCAGGAGGAACAAAACCATGTGCAGGAAGTTGTCCACCTTGCGTGATTTTCTCTACGATCGCCTGACGATCAATCGCCATTGCGAAAGCTTTACGGATGTTCACATTGTCAAATGGTTCTTCTGTTGTGTTAAAGATATAGAAATACGTCGATGAAATACCTTTAATCATCAGTTCATCGCCCAATTCCTTCTTGATCGCATTCAGCTGATCCGTCGGAATATTCCCTGTTGGATGTCCTGCATAATCCAATTCATCATTACGATAGCTTGAAAGTTCAGTTGCAGAGCTGTTCACGATACTCATTTGAACTTTTTCAAGTTTGATTGCATCCTTGTCCCAATATTGGTCGTTCTTCACAAGCTCGATCTTTTGACCTTTGGTCATTTGTGAAACTTTGAACGGACCATTACCAATCAATGTTTCCGGTTTAGTTGCCCAAGAAGCATTACCTTCAACGGAGTTGTGAATCGGGAAGTAGGTTTGGAATGACATCAAGCTGAGGAAGTATGGCGTTGGGTTTGCCAGCGTTACTTCGAGCGTATAATCATCGGTTGCTTTTACGCCGACTTCATTGGCGTCTTTGATCTCTCCAAGATTGTAAGCTTCAGCGTTCTTAATGTAATAGAGCTGATACGCATATGGTGATGCTGGAGTAAAGTTCGGATCAAGTACGCGTTTCCATGCATACTCAAAATCTTTTGCCGTTACTGCATCGCCGTTACTCCATTTGGCATCTTTGCGAAGGGTGAAGACATATTTCAATCCATCTTCAGAAACATCCCATTTTTCGGCTACGCCAGGCTCTTCTGAGCCGTCTGCACCCTTCCGAACCAAACCTTCAAACACAGCACTGATTACTGTATTCGACGTGTTATCCTGAGCCAAGCCCGGATCCAATGTAGGAGGGTCGGAAGCAAGGTTCATACGGAAGACTTGCTCTTTAGGCTTGTCCGCCGTTCCGCCTTTATTGGCGCCATCGTTCTTGTCAGCTCCACATGCTGCTAAAACTGAGCTGAAAGCAAGAATTAACGTCATGAGAAGCATTAATTTCTTTTGTTTCTTCATCTTGCGGTATCCCCCTCATAGATTTTAGGTATATGCTTATCGATTATACAACCAGTGGTCAAAAAAATCCAGAAATCAATAAATTGAAAAATCTGCCTGACCCAAGGATCAAACAGATTTATCATAAAATTCTAGTTATTAGATTGTTCTTACATCATCTTAATTATGTAGGAGAGGACACCAAAAAATGTGAACATGATATACCCGAAACTCATGCTGACAAACCCGAGACGCCACACGGCGCGCAGCAGCCTTTTACCGTTAACCTTGCCTTTCCAGCGGTTCTGCGCACTGCCGATCAGCCCCGCTGCAATGAGCAGCATGAGGAGTATGAGATAGAAACCGAATTTGGACTGGAATGTATTATTAAACAAGGCGGAGACCGAAAACAGCATAAAAAATGTGGTGACATCCATGGCCAGCTCCAGCGCTTGCTTTCGATTTTTATTTCTTTGCAAGACAATGAAATAAACCAGTAAAAACGGAATGAACGGAAAAGAACTTAATGTTTGAAACAGCCCCTGCAAGAAACCCATGCTAAGACCCCCTATGTATTCATCCCCTCGATGAGCTGCGTGACCAGCTCGTGTGTTGGAACAGAAATGCCATATTTTTGGCCCAAACGGACAATACTTCCGTTAATCCAGGCAACTTCCGTCGTTCTGCCGTCCATTACATCCTTAAGCATGGAGGACGTGTTACCTGAAGTCGATTGGCAGACGGATATAATCCATTCCCACAGCCCGCTTCCGTAAGGAATTCCACCCGCTTCATATACGGCGATCCCTTCATGATATAACTGCTTCATGAGCCTGACTCGTTCAGGGGAAGATAACAGCGCTCCGTTAGGAATCCTCCACAATGCCGTCAATGGATTAATGACTGCGTTCATCAGCAGCTTGCGATAAATCATCTCATCCATTTGATTCGACAAAAAAGCTTCAAATCCTGCTCTATTCAGCTGTTTAACCAGTTCAATTTCATGATTTTCTTGAGAGAAAGGATCTAATGGGCTCCCAGCGGGCATCATTTTGCCGATTGTCGTCGTTCCATGACCGGCATGCAAAACAGAGACGCTGCTTGAACGCTTGGCCCCTTCCGTAGTAATGGCAGCGTAGATCGTCCATACCGGCAGCAGGTCTTGAAGCCGCTCCAAATGGCCTGTACCGTTCTGAAAACATATTAGTCTCCGATGTTCTTGACCATATTGAGCCAACATCTCCGTTGCCATCTCTTCGATCCCTTGCTGCTTCAACATGAGGAAAAGATAATCCGCATCGCCAGCGCCACCCGACTGCGCAAAGGTTGACCATGAACAGACCGAGAACGCATGGGCGTCAACGACCTGGTGCTGCCCCTTCTCCTCGATGGTTATGCCGGAAGCCCGAAGCTTGTCCGCCTGCTCCTCGCTTCGGCTCCATAACGTGACACGGCACCCTGAATTCGCAAGTTTACCCGCATATAATAGCCCCAATGAGCCAGCTCCGATAATATGGATATTCATCATAATCCCCCATTATTGTAATCAACCACGAAGTACTAGTCCTAGTATATATCAGAATAATCCTCGATACGCACAAATAACCCGCCAAAGCGCATGGAATGCACTAATGCGGGTTACGGCTAGAGCAAGATAACCTTTACCTATTCGATTCGTTCCAGATTACCGTTTGCGTCCATTTTGAAGCGTGTTTTAAGCTCCTCGTCTTCTTCATTTAAGAAAGCAAGTCTGCGTGCCCGATCCATGATCTGAATCAGTGCCTTATAATCGTCATTGACCACATGATAGTCCGTTTTCACTTCGCTGACTTCCTTCAATAACCTTTGATTCTCACTGCGGAGTCTTGAAAGCTCATCCTCTTTTTCACGCAAGTTCTTCTCAAGCAATTTATACTGACGTGAACTTTCCTGAAGCCCGCCCTTCCACTGACGAAGGAAACGGATAACGGCATCGATGGACAGTGTTTCTTCACTTGCACCATCATTCTTATAGACATCGTGCTCCAGTTCCGGAGCAGCCAAGCCGGCAACCTGCGGTCCACTTACCGAAGGCTGTTTTTTATAATAACTTCTCTTTTGACGCTGAGATTTCGCCAAGCTAATAGCATCCTCATATTTCTTGCGAACGCAGCTATTCCAACGAAATCCACAAGCTGCCGATGTCCGGCCGATTCTTTCTCCCACTTCCTCAAAGGCAGCCAATTGGGTGCTGCCCTCACGAATATGACGAAGAGTCACCTCCGCCAATATTAGGTCGTCCTCTGCACTCCATGCATCCTGTCTCACTGCTGACATACCACAAAACCCTCCTAACGACATCCTAAAATAACCGTCTTCAATACCGTAAATCGGCTGCTGAATAGGGTATAAAAACTGCTTAATTCATTTCTATGCCTCTCATAGAGTTCATAGAATCTATTTGATACTAAAATGTATTTCCATTTTGAATACAGATCATACTCTTACGAAGGGAAAAGGGGGAGATTCGTCCAAATTATTCACGAATCCAATGTCTTACTTCTGGTTAATAATAAAAAATAAAGGGTTTTCTTGAGTTAGGCGTTTACACGTTTTTGCCATAACGCTATAATGTTGATAGCAGCATTATGTGCGTACATACGAGAGGAGGATATAATCGTGGCACGGATGTTTCGAGTCCTTGGCTTTTTCACCCTGACTATCGGGTTGATGGCCTTTGCCGGAGATCATATTGAAATGGCACTGCTTTTCTTCCTGCAGACTGCATTTTTCGTGATCCTGGGATATTTGAAATTCACGGAGAGAACCTATATTCTTCTCTTCTGGGCTTATATGATCGTGACCTTCACAGGCTTTAGCTATTGGACGGTCTTCATTATGGGCAAACCACTCTAATAGGTAAATGGTGCAAGCGATGCTTGAAATCCACCGGCGCTCAACCTGGACAAACAGAGGCCCGCTGGTGGATTTTCCTTGCAATTAGAGAACGAGAGTACTTAAAAGAGCGATCAGGTGCTTTAGCAGCCGGATCGCTTTTTTAGTGCCTGAAGGTTGATAATTAAGTCGTATACGTCATATATTGGTTTAAATGAAGGGACAGACAGTGGTTGGATTCCTTTCGACTAACAACCATTCAAGGAGGACTCCCGTTTGAATGTACGAGTAAAAAAAACTCTCCTCCCGGTCATGCTGTGTATAACCCTGTTATTCTGCTTCATAGGGACTCCCGCTCTGGTATATTCCGAGCAGGATGTAAGCCCGGTTATGCCTGATTCGGAAGAGGCACGCAAACTTCTGGAGGACAGTCTCTCCATCGTGGAGATTGACCATGAAATCGAACGGATAACCAAACGCATCGCCGAATTGCAGCTGCTTCAGAGCGAATTGCAAATCAAAATTCAGGATATGGGCTTGCGTATCGAAGACCGGCGCGATCGGGCTGGAGCTGTTCTTCGGTCTTATTACATGGGTGAACGTGATCATTTATTCTTTATGCTGTTGTCTGCAAAAGACTTAGCCGGTTTATTCCGGATCATGGACTTTTACGATATCATTATTCAAAACGATCGGGATACACTTGCGGTATATAACAATCAGTACCGCTCCCTTGCCTCCGCCCAGGCTGAAGCAGCACGCAATGCTGCTCAGCTCGCCGAAGTAAAGGACAGCCTTGTTAAGCAGCGTGAACGGGTGCTGGCACTTGAACAGCAGGTTGACGGAGCACTGACAGCCAGCGGCAACCCGGATGCCATGAAAAAGTTGATTGAGGAATTCACCCTTTATTGGGAGAACGTGGGGCTGTACGAAGTAAAGCGTCACTTCCAGGCTTTAGCCAGCGCCATGGAAAACTTGCCGCAATTCGTCCAAGGAAGTAAGAATATGCTGAAAACGAACGGCAAGGAGTACACCATCGATATCCATGAAGACGATCTCAACGCATTTTTAAGATCCGAAGATGAAATCTTTAACAGTTTTGCTTTCCACTTTGACGATGGAAAAGTTATAGCTTCGGGTGAGAGCGGAAATCTGTCGCTGCTGATTGAAGGAAAATACACCGTGATCAACGAACCGGAGAATGCCATCATGTTTCAAGTCGACAAACTTGTATTCAATCGACTGGAATTGCCTGACACCACGCGCAAAGCCCTGCAGGACGAATTCGACATGAATTTTTATCCTAAACAGTTGGTGTCTTTCTTAAAAGCAACACAGGTATCCAGCCAAGATCAAAGATTAGTGGTCAAAATGGAGCTGGATTTATAGAAAAAAGCTGCCCTTCACTTGGGCAGCTTTTTTAAGGTTGAGGAGACGAGTACAATTCCATATATTGTTGGATCGTGATTTCGCCAAGCAGCAATCGATTTGCTGCTTGGCTATATGTTTGAAAACCTTCCGAATCACCAAAATTCAAAGCGGCCGGCTCATTTCGAGAGAGCAGCACCTGGGCTGGAACGGCCGCTTTTTGCCAAATGCCCCGATCACTTAGGTTTGTACCCATGACATACAACTCGGGAATAACGGGCAGCGTTCCTGCCGCTCTGCTCCATTCACGCTGCATCGCTTTGCCAGTCATATACGTAATCCATTTCATGGCAAGCGCCGATGATTCCGTGTGTGCGGCAACCGCAAAACTTCGAGTTCGGACAACCGGCGTATCCAGATGCGCCTTCCCCATTGCCAATGCAAGTGACACTCCAACGTCCTCTTGATCTGAAAAGCTCGAATACGGCCCAATGACCACGGCTGCTTCCACCTTACCGGAGATGGTCGACTCTTGGCCATTAACGTCTGCCTCTGTCGATCCTTGCGCTGATTCTGTCACTCTTCCATGATTGCGAATCAGCATATCGAGCACCTCTTGATCCGGCTTGGAGGGATCACCTTCGAGCAAATGAACCGCCGCACCGAACGCATAAGGATCATTCCAGTCAAATGAGAGGACAGGGCTTACCTTATGCCGCTCCAAATATTCCTGCCACGCTTGACGGCTCTCTGGCACTTTAAATGGTTCGCCGCCCTTTCCCTTGGTCTGCCAAGTCATAATATAGGGGTCTATATCAAACGGCATTCCCCATTGATACCCGTTCCACTGCAGCGGCGGCAGAAGACCATTCAAGATATCTTCGCCTGGCATTGTGCCTTGAGAAGCATCAACAGGCAGTAAGCAGCCACTCATTGCAAGCGCTTTAATAAGGTGTGAATCCGTTAATACAATATCAGGCCCTTCACCAAGGGACATCTCGAGCAGAAACGACTCTTTCTGTGTTTCACTCGTTTCCAGAGGCGTGATTTCAATCTCAGCACCGGTCTCTTCCATAAAACGCTCATTAAGAGCTTTAAGTTGTCTCAGTTCATCTGGGTTTAACTGAACACCGACCTTGATCGGGCCCAGATCAGTCTCCGGTACCTCCGGTCTTTGCTGCGGAGGTTTCGGTTCATCCCCCGGGGGCTCTCGTCTAGTATGGTGAGTGAAGTCAAAGCTGGGAGATAAACTGGATAAAGACAACAGTAAAATGGCAAATAAGAACCAATATTTCTTCCGCTTCATATCCCATCTTCACTCCTTCAATAGTCGCACGCCCTTATTTTACCAAACTTCTAGTGCTCTTGTCCTATCTTTTTTGTTAATTATCTAGTCCAGATTTTACTAATTAACGATGGGAAGGAAAAAAGACTGTCCTATGAATCTGAACAGTCTTTATCCCAAAGTTACTCTGAGAATCATTTCTCGGGAAATATATATTACAACAAGTCGGCAGCCAACTGAGCCAGCTTGGATCGTTCCCCTTTTGTCAACGTAATATGCCCGCTCAGATTTTCTTGCTTGAAGCGTTCAACCACATAGGTCAGCCCATTACTCACAGCATCCAGGTAAGGATGATCAATCTGCTCCGGATCTCCCATCAGGATCACCTTACTCCCTTCTCCCGCCCGGGAAACAATCGTCTTGACCTCATGACGGGATAAGTTCTGGGCCTCATCCACAATGATGAACTGACCTGGTATCGAGCGGCCCCGGATATAAGTCAGAGCCTCCACCTGGATGCTGCCAAGCCCCATCAATATTTTATCGATATCACCCGATTTTTTGGTGTCGAACAAATATTCCAGATTGTCATATATCGGCTGCATCCATGGTCTTAATTTCTCTTCCTTTTCGCCAGGCAAATAACCGATATCCTTCCCCATTGGAACGACCGGACGCGCAATCAGCAGTTTTTTGTATTTATGCTCATCCTCCACCTTGGAAAGGCCTGCTGCCAAAGCCAACAAGGTTTTTCCCGTTCCGGCCTTCCCGGTAATGGTGACTAGCGGAATCTCGTCATTCAGAAGAAGCTCAATCGCCATACGCTGTTGGGCGTTACGGGCGCTGATGCCCCAAACAGGTTCATTGCTTAAATGAAGGGGCTCCAATCTAGTTGCATCCTCATTTACATGAAGGAGGGCAGACTTTCCTGACCCCATCTCATCCTTCAGGATAACAAATTCATGGGGATAAAGTGGATAAGACAATTGAAGAGGTTTAATCGGCAAATAACGATAGCTGTAGAATTCGTCAATCACCGAAGGGTGAACCTTTAAGGTAGAGAATCCAGGATATAATTCACTGGGATCGGCTGTACGGTCCGATAGATAATCCTGTGCCGTTAATCCGAGCACATCGGCCTTAATTCGAACAAGCACATCCTTGCTGACCAGAACGACAGGTCTTCCGCCCTCCTTCGGCTCCTCCTCCAATTTATAATTTAACGCGACAGCCAAAATCCGGTTGTCGTTGGATGCTTCGCTAAATAACTCCTGTACCTTGACGAAGCTGCGATGATTCAGCTCGACCTTCAACGTCCCGCCGTTCTCCAGAAGAACTCCGTCATGAAGATGGCCTTGTTCTCTTATACCATCAAGTAATCGGGAGACCGTTCGGGCGTTGCGGCCGATTTCATCAGCATTTCGTTTCTTCGAGTCAATCTCTTCAAGAACCACCGCAGGAATGATGACTTCATGCTCATCGAATGCATAAATCGACTGAGGATCATGAAGTAATACGTTCGTATCCAGCACAAATATTTTTTTCATCTTATCCCTCCACTGCTTCTTCATCAGGTACACACATAAACCTTTCTGTCCCGGACATAATAAGCGTAGCGACTGAAGTCATTTAGTGAACTCTACTACGAAAGGACAGATCAATCCATGAGAGCTGCTCTATCCATAATGCTAACGGTGTTGTTGCTCGCAGGCTGCGGGACCACCAATCACAATGCATCACCCTCTCCTCGTGGTAAAACCAATGGTACTACTGCTAACAGTGTTCACAACATGAGCGGGAACAGAGGTTATACCACTAACAATGTAGACGGCCGGACTCCGAATAACACGAATACGGGACGAGTTGGCAACGTAAATGATAACAACGGACGAGTCGACGCTACAACCGCGAATCACCTGAAATCACTTGCCGAGAGGGTGCCCGGCGTTAAAAACGCGAACTGTGTTGTCATGGGAAAAACGGCTGTTGTTGGACTTAATGTAGATGGAAATTTAGATCGTGCGGAAGTCGGAACCATAAAATACACAGTCGCGGAAGCCCTTCAAGCCGATCCGGCAGGTGCCAATGCACTTGTTACGGCCGATTTGGACGTTGCAAACCGGATTGCCGATCTTGGTCGGCATATTCAGGAGGGGCATCCTGTTTCAGGACTTGCCAGTGAACTTGCTGACATCGTAGGTCGCATCATTCCTCAGCTGCCTAAAGATGTAACGCCGCGAGACGGGAATGTACAGCAAAACGGTACTCCATCGGTTAAACCGAATAACCGAGGGAATGCACCAGCCAACCCGCACCATAATAAATAGACCTTCTTGAAGGTAAACTCACCAATCAGCATAAGACAAATCCTGTCATAACCCGAGTTTGCCCGTCACCTAACCCCAAATTTCATACAAAAAAGCCCAGTGAAGCTCACTGGGCTTTTTTTAAGGTCATAACAACGCGACTAACGAGCATTTCTGCTTCGCCAGTGACATGACCCGTATCATATTCGGAGTTCTGTAGCCTGTTCGGTGTGAAATTGACACCCATGTCGAATGAACACGCCTGAGAAGACATGGAATCAGAAGGATGACATCTGAAAGGCTCCCATCCCCAAATGGAATCTGCTCGAACAAATGCATGGGCAGGTTTATCCGTCTGCCGATTACAGATCAATGGGTGTGTCGTATGCATCATAAGGTAGGACATGCCTTCGGCCTCCTGTACAATGATCTCCATCTGATACATTGTATTATAGCATACAATAAAACTTGCCTTCAATTGTCACGGAGTTGTTGCAGAATCCGCTTCTGTCCCCTGCTCGCCAGCGTTATGCTTACCGGCAAGCTCATCTTGCAGCGCTTGTTTCGCTGCATTGAGTTCATTGTCGTTAATGTAAACGTTAGGGCTTCTCCACTCACCGGTAATCGGCATAAATTTAACGTCATCTTTACCAATATCATAATAAGTCGTGAGCAAGTTCCGGATCTGCTCCTGCTCGAAATCGGTGGTCATGTTGTCGCTGACCGCATCCAACGCATTACCCACTTTAGTTACGCCGCCAAAAGACTTCATTTTATCGAGCAGCGAGTGTAGTACCTCACTCTGACGGGCATTGCGATCAAAGTCATTGGATTCCTTCGTCTTCGGCGTACAGTTCCGAGATTTACGGTAACGGACATAATCCAGCGCTTTCTTGCCATCCAACTTCTGAGGGCCTGCAGTTAGGTTAATATCCGTCCCATCCGCACTGTCGCGGTAACACATGTTGTACTGAACGTTAACATCCACTCCGCCAAAAGTATCCACCACTTCACGGAATCCCTGGAAATCGATAACCGTTACATAGTCGATATTAACGCCAAGATATTTGCTCATCATGACTTTCATTTCTTCTTCAGCCGGAATGCCGCTGCCCGGTTCCTTTTTCTCCGCAGCATTGTAGGCCGCTTTAAACCTTGGGTAATAAGCGTTCAGTTTACTCGCTTTGTATCCTTCGAGTTCAATCAGTGTGTCCCGCGGCAGGGAAACCAGCGTCGACGTATTAGTTTCTGGATGCATGGTGGCAACCATGACCACATCCGTCAAGTAAGTTCCCGTCTCCGGGCGATGATCCGTTCCCAAGAGAAGCACCGTAATCGGTTTTTCTTTTGCAGATTGTCCTGGAGCTACAGGTTTATCAATCCCGCTTTTCTCAATGATCTCATTACCCTTGAAGAGCAAGTACCCGGCATAACCTGCTGCAGAGATTACTGCGATTAACAAGACGATAAGAATGAATTTAAAAAATGATTTCCATGCGCTTTTTTTCTTTTTTGGAACTGGCTGTTTCTTGCCCTTCCCCCCACTTTTGGCTCTCGGAGGGAGATTGGTATGAGTAGGTTTCATATCATAACACCTTATTTCATTCAAATTAGATGAATGTCCGGTAAACGCTTCAAATTTCGAAGCATTTACCGGACCTTGGTTGACTTCTCTCTCTTATAAACGATGGGGACTGACAAAAAGTTGCCGTATGGTTGTTACCTGAGTTGCTAAATTTCTACAAAGCTTATGACTTCGGCTCGGTTTGAGCCTTCTTCTTCTGACGATCTTCAACAAAATATCGAATACGCACCATCAGCATCAATGCCACAGCTACTAACAAGCACTGGATAATCGGCAGCTTATCAATCTGAAACACAAGCAGTATCGCCGAACCCAAGGCCATCAAGATATACAGGAGAATCTCCTTCAACAGAGGGAGCTTCTGCTTCACCCGGAATACCTTGTTGTAAACGTAGGTGATCAGCACAAAAATCACGATATAAGAGATGAGTGGGTGCGAGGCAAACCATTCTTGCATGATAGGTTCACTCCTTTTGGACAAGTAGATCTCTATCTATTATAGATTTGCTTGCGCCATTTTACGATGCTTTTCTGCACGTTCGCGCTCACTCTTGTTCAAGATCTTCTTACGAAGACGAACGGACTTCGGCGTAATCTCGCAATACTCGTCATCGTTCAAGTATTCAAGCGCTTGTTCCAGTGAGAAAATAATCGGTGTTTTCAATTTAACCGTGTCGTCCTTCGTTGCCGAACGAACGTTGGTCAATTGCTTCTCTTTACAAATATTTACGACGATATCGTTATCGCGGGTATGCTCCCCGACAATCATACCTTCATAAATCTCAGTTCCCGGTTCCAGGAACAGGGTACCGCGGTCTTCCACTGACATCATGCCATAGAACGTTGAAGATCCGTTCTCCGTGGAAACCAGCACGCCTTGGTGACGTCCGCCCACTTGACCGCCAATAAGCGGACCGTAGCTGTCGAATGCGTGGTTCATAATACCATAACCGCGTGTCAAGGTCAGGAAATGGGTACGGTAACCGATAAGTCCACGAGCGGGAATCAGGAATTCCAAACGCACTTGACCATTTCCGTTATTCACCATGTTCACCATTTCAGCCTTGCGTGTTCCGAGACTTTCCATAACAGAACCCATGCTTTCTTCTGGTACATCGATCATAAGACGTTCGATCGGCTCCATTTTGACGCCATCAATTTCTCTAACGATAACTTCTGGTTTGGATACTTGAAGCTCATAACCTTCACGACGCATATTCTCAATCAAAATACTGAGGTGAAGCTCACCGCGTCCCGATACGATATAGGCATCAGGGCTCTCCGTCTCATCCACTCTCAAACTTACGTCCGTTTCCAGTTCTTTGAAGAGGCGGTCACGCAGCTTACGGGATGTTACCCATTTGCCTTCGCGTCCGGCAAAAGGACTGTTGTTAACAAGGAACGTCATTTGCAGGGTTGGTTCATCAATTTTAAGGACAGGCAATGCCTCAGGATTCTGTGGATCCGCAATGGTCTCTCCAATGTTAATGTCTTTGATACCTGCGATCGCCACGATGTCGCCACCACCTGCTTCAGCAACCTCGATCCGCTTCAATCCTTGGAAGCCGAACAGCTTCTCGATACGGGCACTCTTGGTGGAACCATCACGAAGCATAACGGTAACCGGTTGGCCTTGCTTAATGATACCGCGGTTCACACGGCCGACGGCAATACGGCCCAGATATTCATTGTAATCCATCAAGGTAACGAGGAACTGAAGAGGCTCGTCCACTTTCTCAGTAGGGGATGGGATATGGTCAATAATGGTCTCGTAAAGAGCAAGCATGTTATCATCTTGCTTCTCCGGATCCAGACTTGAAGTACCGTTTAGGGCTGATGCATATACAACGGGGAAGTCCAGTTGGTCGTCATTCGCACCAAGCTCAATGAACAGATCAAGCACTTCATCGATCACTTCTGCTGGGCGGGCGGCCGGTCGGTCAATCTTGTTCACAACGACGATTGGAGTCAAGTTATGTGCAAGAGCTTTACCTAGCACAAACTTAGTCTGAGGCATACATCCTTCATAAGCGTCAACAACGAGCAAAACGCCGTCGACCATTTTCATAATACGCTCAACTTCACCACCGAAATCGGCGTGTCCAGGTGTATCCACAATGTTAATCAAGAAATCTTTATACGTAATAGCCGTATTCTTGGCTAGGATGGTAATTCCGCGTTCGCGCTCCAAATCATTGGAGTCCATCGCGCGTTCCTGCAGCGTCTCATGCTCCCGGAAAATACCGGACTGCTGCAGCAGTTGGTCTACAAGTGTTGTTTTGCCATGGTCAACGTGAGCAATAATGGCAATGTTGCGAATCTGATCTCTTGATTGCATAAATATATCTCAAATCCCTTCTGTTCGAATGAGCCACAAAGAAAGCGCCGGACGACATGCCGACGCTTCAACATACATCCTATAATATAGGTAAACGAGCGGGAAAATCAAGTCTTTTCAGAAAACTTCCAGCAACTTTTACCTCTTACTAATTACCAACCTCTGCTCCATTTATTATTGCGCCCAGAACGATTGCGGCCAAAGATCATCCAAATGCCCGCTGCGATTAAGATCAGGGCAATAATGTAGAACGCCCCTGTCTCAAGCCAGGTGAAGATGAAAATCAAAACGGAAAGCACCGTCAGTCCAAGCGCAACCGGCAGCGCTGCGCCAGGTCGCGGGCTCTCGTACAGATAATATTCATACAAGCCGACAGCCACACCGAGAATTAACACAGGCCATAATGAAGCCATCAGTCCCCATCCCCCGATATTACATATGAAGAACAGAAGGCCATATACTGTCAGAATACCGCCTGGAATCAGAATTGCGGCAGAGGCACGGCGACCAAAAAACATGATATGCAAAAAAATACCCGGCAGCAGCAGGACGAGCGGCCATAACGTTCTTCCCAGAAATCCAAACACACCAAGCTTACCGAGCAAAATAACGACTCCAGCAACAACGATGAATATACCCAACGCCAAATCTTTTCTGGAGGACATTTGATCACCCTCTCTTCAATATATGTATCACCAAAAATAGCGGTTTCTAAAAGAAGCAGTTACGTTAATTTTAGCCCAAACCGACAAAAAAAACCATATCCCGAGCTTGTTCCACTTGAAATAACCTAGGCCCGCCTCATATACCTGCATGAAGCTAACAAAAAATGGACGACTGCACAAGACAATCGTCCATTCTTGGATTGAACACTCCCGTTTACGCGAATAGGCTGTTGAAGTAAAATCCCGTTACATACCTGGCCGCCTTACTGTCTGTAATCCGCCAATGAGTACGACAGCACCTGCAACAACAATTGGCAGCAGATTGTGGGCATAAGGCATCCAGTAAGCCAGAATCAGCCCTACGCGAGAATCCTGTATGAGCATTTCGCCTGCTGTAAAAGCTAGAATGCCGGCACCTATGTAAAGCAGCACGGGAAACTTGTGAAGCAGGTTTGAGATCATCCCGCTTCCCCATACAACGATGGGAATGCTTAATAATATTCCGATGACAATCAAGGAAAGATCGCCTTTTGCAAGCCCCGCAATGGCCAAGACATTATCCAGGCTCATCACGAAATCGGCAACCAAAATTGTATTGACAGCGGCCCATATCGTTGAAGCTTTGGCCAAGCTTGCATGGTCATGTTCCTTTTGCATCATGAGTTTGACTGCGATCCAGATCAACAGTAATGCGCCGCCTGCCTGCAAAAATGGGATTTTCAGCAGCAACACCGCCAAAAAAGTCAGAATACACCGTAAGAGAACAGCCCCTGCAGTCCCGATCCAGACCGCCCGTCTGCGATGTATTTCGGGAAGGTCTTTGCTGGCCATCGCGATAACCAGGGCATTGTCGCCACTGAGTACAAGGTTGATCATCAATATCTGTCCCAATAAAAAAATCGTCTCCACTAGAACAACACCCCCACTCTACACATATGTGGTAATGGTCCAGGCTATGCTTGCACAACGGGAAAAATAGGCCTATAATTAATCCACTTTGTTTAATGGTGGAACCGTATTCTAAGAGGAGTGACATTCATGGAAACCACAGCCGCTGAATTTTTTCTTGCATTAATCAACATTGTCTTTTTGGATCTGATCTTGGCCGGGGACAATGCCATTGTGATCGGTCTTGCAGCACGTAATCTTCCGAAGGAAACCCAGAAAAAAGCAATTATCTACGGCACTGCCGGAGCTGTTATTCTTCGTATCATTGCAACCATCCTCGTTGTCTGGCTGCTTAACATCCCTTGGTTGCTGCTTGTGGGAGGTGTACTCCTGATTGGCATTGCCTACAAGCTGATGACCGACGACAATAATGACCACGACAATATAAAAGCCGGCAAAAGCCTTGGCGCTGCCATTCGTACCATCATTGTAGCCGACGCAGCTATGGGTCTTGACAATGTCATTGCCGTTGCAGGCGCAGCCAAACACAATGTGATCCTTGTAACGCTAGGCCTGCTCATCAGTGTACCCATCGTGGTATGGGGCAGCACATTGTTTATCAAACTGATCAACCGTTTCCCATGGATTATCTATGTAGGCTCTGCGGTGCTTGCATACACGGCGTCCTCCATGATTACCGAAGAGAAGCATTTTCTGGGATATTTCGAAGCGCATCAGCTTATAAAATATCTCTTCATAGCTGCCATCATTATCGGTGTGCTGACTGCAGGACATCTGAGAAAGAGATCTGCCGGGGGCCACAAGTCATCTACCCAGTCATAATTGAAACTCCATACGCGCGATAAAAACAACACCCCAAGGCTTCCAAGAAGCTTTGGGGTGTTGTTTATGTTGACCTTCGCTTGAACCTCGATTAGAACCAGTCTTCGTTTACCACGGGCTCCGCATGCTTCTCGCCTAGCTCGCCGATTTTGCTTTCCGGGGTTATGATCACAGTCTCCGTACCTTCAATCGCTGCTTGGATCCGTGCAGGTAGCTCGGTAATGGAAGCCTCCACCTTCTCGATGATTTTCAAATTCGGATTGGTGGTGGGTGATTTAGGCACAAACAACGTACAGCAATCCTCATACGGCAAAATCGATGTCTCGAATGTGCCGATGTCCATCGCGATATTGATGATCTCGTTCTTATCCATCATAACGAGCGGCCGCAGCAGCGGCAGCTCGGTGGCTCTGCCGATCACATTCATACTCGGCAGCGTCTGACTGGCAACTTGTCCGAGACTGTCTCCCGTCACGATAGCCAATGCCCCTTCCCGCTCCGCAAGCGAGGAAGCAATTCGTAACATCGCTCTGCGCATAAACGTAATGATCAGATTATCCTGGCCGATACCGACAAATGAAGTCTGTACGTCGGTAAACGGAACCAGGTGCAGCTTGATTTTGCCGGTGAAGCCCGATAACAGCCTGGTTAGCTCCATTACCTTTTCCTTCGCCAGTTGGCTCGTGTAAGGGAAGCTGTAGAAGTGTACACATTCAATTTCAAGGCCTCTGCGCATGGCCGACCAGCCCGCTACAGGGCTATCAATCCCCCCCGAGAGGAGCAGCATGGCCTTCCCATTCGTACCAATCGGGTACCCGCCGGCGCCTGGGATTACTTCATAATACAAATACGTCTCGTTCTCCCGAATTTCCACGCGAAGCTCCATATCGGGCTGCTTTACCTTTACTTTAAGCTGGGGATATGTTCGCAGCAAAGGCGATCCGACGAAATGGTTCATCTCTTGCGAGGAGTGGGGGAATTGTTTCCACACCCTTCTCGCATTGACTTTGAAGGTCGACGGGTCAGCCAGTTCCTTCTGTCCCACAAAATCAATCGCTGTTTCGATAATGCGGTCAAGCTCGGAAGGACATACGCGAACCGGACTGATGGAAACAAGACCAAATACTTTTTTTAGAACTTGGATCAGAGCCTCGGGTGACTCCCCGTTAAGCTCGACGTACAAGCGGCCGTATTCCTTTACGATTTTTGCTCCCGGAAACGGTTTGAGCACGCTTCGAATATGATTTAATACCGATCTCTCGAATCGGTTGCGGTTTTTGCCTTTTAGGGTAAATTCGCCAAAGCGAAGCAGCAGTTTATCGTAAGTCATCTTCGGTTACCCTCTCTTTCTATAATGGGACGCAGGTTCCCGCAAACTTTTGCCAAGACTTCGACTAGTCGCGCTGCATCGCCCAGCTGATGCTCTTTGCCAAGACTGATACGAATTCCAGAGGAAGCAACGTTCATGTCCTTCCCCATCGCTAACAGGACCCGGCTCGGTTCGCTTAATTTAGAGGAGCAAGCGGATTTGGTTGATACGAGCATCCCCATCTCTTCCAGAGCATGGACCATCACCTCGGGTTTTAATCCCGGATACGAAAAATGAAGGATATGTGGCGCACTCTGCTCACTGCTGTTTAACACCAATCCCGGAATTTTGTCGATGCCCTGGAGCAGAAGCTCCCTTAATTCCGTCATCCTTGCATAAAACTCGGGCTGGCGTTCTCTGGATAACCGCATGGCCTTCGACATCGCTACGGCTCCAGCAACATTCTCCGTTCCTGCCCGGTGCCCATTCTCTTGTGAACCGCCCGATACCAACGGGAACAACTGCACGCCTTGCTTAATGTACAGCACGCCCATTCCTCTCGGGCCATTGAATTTATGTGCAGACAGGCTGTATAAGTCGGCCTGCCACTGGGAAAGAGTAACCGGCAGCTTGCCAAATCCTTGTACGCCATCGATATGCAGCAGCGTTCGTGAATTTCGTTCCTTGACGATACGCCCCACTTCAGCCAGCGGCTGGACGGCCCCCGTCTCATTATTGACATGCATGATGCTGACGAGCACCGTATCTTTGCGCACAGCTTCCGTCAAAGCAGCCAGATCCACCACACCGGCGGCATCCACCGGGAGATAGGTCACTTCCCATCCCAGCGTTTCCAGCTGTTTGCAGCATTCAAATACGGAAGGATGCTCGGTTCCGGTCGTGATGATATGCCGGCCACGGCTGCTGTACTGCATCGCAGCCCCTTTAATCGCCATGTTATTGCCTTCGGTTGCCCCGGATGTGAATACGATCTCCGTCGGCTGAACGTCCAGCGCGGCTGCACACACCTCTCTTGCCTTCTTCAGCAGTTTAGCGGCAGCCTCGCCTGAACGATGAAGCGCTGACGGATTAGCATAATGCATTTTCATGATTTCAGCCATTGTGTCCACTACTTCATCATAGGGAGGGGTCGTTGCAGCGTGATCCCAATATATCAAGGTAAATTCCCCTTTCCATCATACGCATTGCACGTTGTAGAACTTATTATTCCAGACCTTTATATTTACACAAAAAGACCAAACGGTAAAGCCGCACTCCATCTTTGATAGGACAAAGTGGCGCTTATCGTTTGATCCTCTATCAGGTTACTATTTATCCCCAAGCGGGTTTATAAAGTGTATTTTGATTGAGCGTTCATGACTTTACTAATGTATGCCTGTGTTTCCTCAGGTAATTCATGAGCAACAGACATCAACTCTTCATCACTGGATACACCCATATTGGCGATACGGGTTGGACCTGCATTATACGCTGCAAGTACCATAGCTTTTTCTCCGCCAAACCGCTGAATCAGATTGGACAGATATTTAGTACCACCTTCGATGTTCTGAGCCGGATCAAAAGGGTTTCTTACCCCAAGTCCCCTTGCTGTGCCGTCCATCAGCTGCATCAGGCCCTTGGCTCCCGCAGAGGACACCGCATTCGGATTAAAGGAGGATTCCGCATCGATGACCGCTTTAATCAGCGATACCGGCACTCCATACCGTTCCCCTGCCGCTGTAATTAAATCCTCAAAGGTTGTTGGCTTTGTTGCCCCCGTGTCATGCACGACCCCCTCCATTGGTATAGACGAGGCGGATTCATCTACAGCTCCTAGCTGCTGCCACAACAGTCCATCTTTAAAGGTTACTCCCGGCGCAAGCTGTGTCATGGAACGTTCAACCGGCTTGGAGGTGGAATCTTCGGCAAGCAAGCTGCTCAGCACATTGACAAATCCGGTTGCCGACTCGGTGGAATTCGTATTCATCTGTGGTATATCCGTCATTTGCTTCCATGATATCGGGTCTATTTGCATCGTTTAACTCACTTTCTGCAGCAAAATTTCAAACTTGTCCTTTATTTTATCATGGAACTGGAACAATCTGCTAGACCTATTCGGCAAAAAAATAAGCGAATCAACCACTCACTGGTTGACCCGCCCATATTCACATCATTACAAAATGAATTACCTACTGAAAGGAATCAAGATAAAATAACTGAGCGTTGCCAATATGCCGAGTCCGATCGACCACGCGCCTGTCGTTCTGCTGCCTTTGCTGTACGCGTAATATCCAACAACCGCTGCGATGGGCCCCAGGATAACCGACCACATGAACAAGGAGGCGATGCCCAATACCAAGCCCACATATCCGACAGTACGTCCGGTAGAAACGTCTGCTTTATCCTCGTCTGCTCTTCGTGTTGAGGCATCCATAGGGGGAGCAACCTCAGTTGCATATTCTTCACGATGATCTTTGCGCGGGAAGTCTACCCTGTTTCGCTTGCCTTCAACAACCTTCATTTTGTGATTGCGATGTTTTTTATCCATAAACGTGCTTCCTCCATTTCCATCATCCTAAAGTGCCCAGCACCCGGACTTTATCCGGCTTTTTTCCTGTCAGCCCTTCGGCTTAAAGGTCAAACAGCAGGTCTCGGAAGACTTGTCAGCAACATCCTGATGGTCGTCTACGTAAGGCTCTGCTCCATACTCTTCATTGAGTTTCACATTCGCATGACGGTCAATTTCAATCATAATCATCTCGGCATGACATAAGTTTTGTTCTCCCCAGTAATGGCAATTGCTGACACTGCACTTCACTAATGGTTTGGCTTCGTTGGCCATTTTAGCATCACCTCGTCAACATTTTTTCCTTAGTTTACTGCCGGTATGCACAAGAACGATTGTCAGTTGGTGCCTAAGCAGCAAAACGCAAAAAGAGATGCCAATGGTTGGCATCTCATGAGTATTCCTTAATATGTTAAGCGTGACTTTTCTCTGATTGCATACGGCGCTCCGTCAAATAATCGCTTTCGTAATAAGCAAGATCATCACGTAGCTCTTCATAAATCTTGGTAATGTTCATAATCACATCACGGGCAGGACGAACCGGCTTCTTCCGGAAACGAATCGCATCCTGTCCGGTATAGGCGTAACGACCATCTTCAGAATAGCTTTCATTTTTGGGATAGAAGAAACTGTTAACACAGCGGTGATACAAATTATACAAAGCCTTCTCGGCAAAATCGATATCAAAATTAGGGCGACGCTGTACAACACCTAGCTTCTCATAGGAAACTTCAGAAAACACAAGCAAATGGCGAACATCCGACAGAAATCCTTTGTAAAAATGAACGGTTTCCTCGTCCTGTTCCGTTACCAATTGGGATAAAGCATGTTCGTTCAAAAACGTTTCCATAATCGAAATAGCAGATTTCAACTTTTCTCTGGACTCTGAGCATAATTTCTGAAGATTGTCTGCTGGCATTACGATAGATCCCCCTTAAATGGTCGTGACCCTACAGGTCATATAACCTGGCGGCCGTTATAATATGTACTATCCTAACACAAATTTTGGGATAACGAAATCCCTATCATGAATACACTTACACGGTTATTTTTAGTACATTTCATTTTGCGAACTTACATCCGTTTTATCACGAAATGGAACGCATAAAAAGGATTCACTCTTCCCACGCTAAGACTACTTAAATCATGAAATGCGGCGAGGAGGAAAACTTGTGAAATCTCGTACCCTGTGGAGCATCCTAGGTGCAGCGTCAGTTCTTGGCGCGCTTCTGATCTTACTGTTCATCCCCGGTTCGAAACAGCCTGCTCCAACAGCTGAACCGGCACAGCCTTTAAGGCCCCAAGAGGAGAACAAGGCCAAGCACTTTACTATGCAAAGCGATATCCAGGCAACGGATCAACTAAACCGTATTGATGCAAAAGGTCATCTGCGCAGGATGCTGAACAATAACGCTTTGCGCAGCCCAGGTCAAATAAAAGCCTATACGCAAAAAGAACAAAAGTTTCACAAGCATTTTCAGCAAGTACGGTGGTATAACCTTAAGCAAAACACAATGACAGATATACAGGGTCTGCTTCCCAAAATGAGCAAAGAAGATAAAAAACTGATTACCGATCATTTCCAAATCGCGCAGCAGAAGCTTAAACGGGGAGAAACTTATGATTCACCCAAGTTCAATGTCGCGGGACAGCCTTATTTTGTTGTTGCCGAGCCGTCCAAGGATGGCAAATATGGCGCCGCTGCTTTGGTTAATCAAGGCATACTGCATGAAGTAAGCAATCACCAGAAGCGGAATCTGCGATTAATTCCGTACCCAAAGGAAGGAAAATTCAAGGTCGAATCCATTCATGCAGATACCCTCTCCGACATCACCGTCAAAACCGGACATGATAATGAAAAGGCCAGTCACTTTTACGAAAATGAAATTGTGGTGTCCTTTCAAAATGAGCCGTCACAACAGCAGCTCCACGATATCTCTAAGGAAATATCGTGTGAAACTCCGAGGAAACTTGGCTATGCTTATGTTTTCCGTTCCAAGGATATGGACTACCTTAAACTCCGCTCCTATTTCGAGCAGAAGTGGAAACCCAAATATACCGAGCCTCACTACATCTATTTAACCAATGATCGCATCCATCAATCCAGGGTAAGCTCGGATTCCTTACCGGATGGAGCGAACGCGCAGGTCAATATCCCGAATGATTTGCTGTTTTCTGAGTATCAGTGGAATTTGCCCGTCATTGAGACGAACCGGGGCTGGGATTTGTCCAGGGGCAGTGAAGATGTGATCATTGCAGTCGTTGATACGGGAGTGGATCTTCAGCATTCCGATTTGAATGGGCAGTTGGTGGAAGGGTACAACATCGTAGATAAGGACAAGCAGCCCTTGGATGATGTTGGTCATGGAACGCATGTGGCCGGGATCATCGGCGCCCTGGTCAATAACGGTGAAGGTGTTGCCGGGGTAAGCTGGTACAACAAAATCATGCCGGTCAAAGCGCTTGACGGATCCGGATCAGGAACAACCTATGCCGTCGCAGAAGGGATTATTTGGGCGACAGATCACGGAGCCAAGGTGATCAATATGAGTCTAGGCAACTATGCGGACTCCCAGTTCCTGCATGATGCCGTGAAATATGCTTATGACCGTGACGTTGTCCTTGTTGCCGCCTCAGGCAATGACAACACGGAGCGCCCTGGTTATCCTGCCGCCTATCCGGAAGTGCTGGCCGTCGCCGCAACGGATTCCAATCAGAAGCGGGCGGAATATTCCAACTACGGCGATTATATCGACGTGGCTGCTCCAGGGACCAATATTGCAAGCACCTTTCCAGGGAATCAATACGCGGCTCTATCCGGAACCTCCATGGCTAGCCCCCACGCAGCTGCCATGGCCGGTCTCATTCGTTCCCTTAACCCTGACCTGACCAATCAGGAAGTCATGGACGCCATGATAAACCAAGCGGTCGATCTTGGCGATAAAGGAAAAGATAAATATTACGGTCATGGTCAGATTGATATTTTCCAATCCTTGAAATCGGTTGGCGTGCCCGAAGTCCCACTCCAAATGTGGCCAGGTCAAACGCTTCGGAATCTGGAGCGGGAGCTTCGCAAATTAAACAGCTCAAAGGAATAAAACAATCGAAATAAAGCAGCTTCCGCCTCGCTAGCGTTAGCTGCTTTATTCATACTCAGAAGCAAGGCGCCGTTACATTTATTTCTTGCGGCGGGAACGGCTAGTACGTGCTGCAGCTTTCTTCGAACGCTTGCCGGATACGGTAACTCCGCCATAGCCTGCCTTCTCGGATACGACTTCTTCTTCGCTGTACGTATATACATGTTTTTCTACAGGTACACAGTGAATCTTATCCACCACTTTAATCGGATGAATAACGGGTACAATTTGCGGTACATAGTGGTCTCTAACGACAACGATCGGTTCGCACACTATCGGTGACACAGGAGGACATGGATTTTCGTTAAAACAAGACATGTTTTTTGCATCTCCTTTCCGTTGATGATTATAGCTTATTACCCAAAGGGCTATTTGGTATGGACGATTATCCTTAAAGGGCGGATGAACTCCCAATATTTTCACAAAACCATAAGAAAAACGTCTATCGACGTACTTTCTCAGAAGACAGACCGCGGTTGGAGGAAGTTTTTCTTGCAATATCAGGAAGACCCAAGCTTCGAAGTTTATACTTTCTGATATCTAAAAGAAAAACGTCTATCGACGTACTTCCTCAGAAGACAGACCGCGGTTGGAGGAAGTTTTTCTTGCGATATCAGGAAGACCCAAGCTTCGAAGTTTATACTTTCTGATATCTAAAAGAAAAACGTCTATCGACGTACTTTCTCAGAAGACAGACCGCGGTTAGAGGAAGTTTTTCTTGCGATATCAGGAAGACCCAAGCTTCGAAGTTTATACTTTCTGATATCTTGAAAAAACGCGCATTTCCTTTACACACCTGATAAGGAATGTAAAGAAAATGCGCGCTTGTACCATTGCGATATCCGTAAAACAATATGTTGTTCAGTTGGGAAAGCTTTCCGTAAGCCGGGTTCTGTGCTCTTCGTGGTCATAGCGGGAACTACCCTGCCACCATGAGCGACAATCATCTATCTAGGCCGATCATTACTAATCGGCTCAAGCGACCAACCCGGACGCGCCTCGGGCTAAGGCTGTCTCCTCGAAGGAGACTGCGTCCCATTAGGTCTTGCTCCAGGTGGGGTTTACCAGGAACGAAGTCACCAGCGTTCCTCGGGGTCTCTTACACCTCGGTTCCATCCTTGCCTGTGCCACCCTAAGGCGGCCATCGGCGGTCCATTTCTGTGGCACTATCCTTCAACTCGCGCTGACTGGACGTTATCCAGCACCCTGCCCTATGGAGCCCGGACTTTCCTCTCGCGGCTTTGACGCCGCCAGCGATTGTCTGTCAAACTTTCCGGACAACATTATATATTATACAGTGATTTGAAGCGGTACACAACCCATTAAACATTAACAACAACTGATTAATTTCCCAGCTTGGACGACGTAATGTTCATGGTCACGTGTTAAAAAGAGAACCCTTTTCCATGACTTACAATGCTGTTCTTTAAACGAACTGGAACGGCTCTGTATTGATGCGGGAAGCGACAACCCGGGTTTCGTACTTATGCTCCTGCAGTTTCTGCTCCATCCACTCGGCCACTTTGACCTTCATGATCTTCTCGGCATTATGACCCGGATCAATGATCGTAAGTCCCGCTGCAAGGGCATCCTGTGCCGTATGATAATCCACATCTCCCGTGACCAGCACATCAGCTCCTCGGAACAGTGCTTTCATCATGTAGCGTCCTCCGGAGCCCCCTATGACGGCCGCCTTGCGGATGGTTCGGTCGAGGTCACCTACGACACGAACATGAGGAACCTCCAGTTTCTCTTTTACCACGTCTACCAGCTCAGCCAACGTCTTAGGCTCCTTTAGCTTACCGACCCGGCCAAGACCAAGGGATCTACCCTTAAGATCCATCGCATACAGATCATAGGCAACCTCTTCATAAGGATGCGCCTTCAGCATGGCCTGGATCACTTTATTTCGGATGGCATGAGGAACAATCGTCTCGATCCGAACCTCATTTGCACGTTCCATCTTGCCTTCCTTACCTAGAAAAGGATTACTGCCTTCTCGCGGAACATAGGTGCCAAAGCCCTCGATGTTGAAGCTGCAGTGGCTGTAATTTCCGATCCAGCCTGCACCAGCGCCTAGCACAGCATCCAGCACCTCTTGATGATGGCTCTTCGGCACAAATACCACCAGCTTGGACAACTGCTCATTATGCATGTCATGGATAGGCGACGTGTTCTCGATTCCCAAGGCTTCCGCCATCCAATCGTTCATCCCGCCTTCGGTTACGTCCAGATTGGTATGACTTATATATACCGCAATGTCGTGTTTGATCAGCTTCTCGTATACCTTGCCCATTGGCGTATCCGTCTGCAGTTGTTTCAGCGGACGGTATATGATCGCATGATGCGCGATAATCAGGTCAGCTCCAAGTTCAATGGCTTCATCCACCACTTCATCATTGACATCCAGTGCTATCAGCACCGTGCGTATGTCCTTTTGCAATGTTCCAAGCTGGAGTCCGATTCGGTCATCGGGTTCGGCCACGTGCTTCGGGGCCAATTGCTCCATGTATTGAATTACCGTTTGTCCTTTGGCAAGCATGCCAGCACCTCCTGAATAAACTCGATATCCGATCGAATCTCACTCGCCTTATCGGCTGCCGTGGTGAGATCTGAACGCGAAAGCGATTGAAGAATATACCCCAGCTTCTCCATCTCCGACTTCCATTTATCGTAGAACACCGGATTCGGGGACTTCGTCAGCCAAGGTCCCATCCGGAAAAGCCAGTCCGTGGATAACCGGACACCGTCTCCAATCGTCCTTTCCGTGTAAACCTGCTCATTCGTCAGGTCTGTTGTATGCGAAGGCTCGGCGATCAGCACTTCGTAAATTTTGCCGTCTTCCTCCAGGATCAACTCCTCGATCAGCACCCAGCCATGGGAGTACAGCCATTTACGCAAGATATCTTCTCCTACATTTGGCTGCAGAACCAGCCTGCGGACGCCTTCCAGCTTATTGATGCCGCGGTCCAAAATCGCTGCAATTAGGCTGCCGCCCATACCGGCAATCGTAATGACGTCGGCCTCACCGGCTGAGAGTACGTTCAAACCGTCTCCTCTTCGCACACTGATGACATCCGTCATCCCTGATTCGATGACCTGCTTGACAGCAGCATCATACGGGCCGGGATTAACTTCACCGGCGATCGCTTGAATTGCAGCTCCGCTCTCTACGGCAGCCACAGGCAGCAGGGCATGATCGGAACCGATATCTGCAAGTCGGCTGCCGCGTGGAATCTTCTCCAGTATTTGCGTTAATCTTCTTGATAATTTCACGGTTGACACACCTTACCATTCCATATTTTCGTCCAAATCACGATCTATTCCTTACCCTAACAGAGACGATACCAAACTGCAAACCGGCAAAGCCGGTGAAAATAAGTTGTGCCAGGTCATTTGCAATGGGTCTGAAAAAGAGCTAAAATAAAGACCAATAAAACAAATGCAGGAAGAAATTCCATAACCAAGAAACTTATACATGCAATGCATGAATTCGAAAAAAAGGACCTGCTGCCGTTACTGCAGAAGGTCCGTGGATTAAACTATTCGAGAAAATCCTTTAACCGCTTGCTGCGGCTTGGGTGACGAAGCTTACGGAGCGCTTTCGCTTCGATCTGCCGAATCCGTTCGCGTGTAACTCCGAACACTTTGCCGACCTCTTCCAGTGTTCTCGTGCGCCCATCATCGAGTCCGAAACGAAGACGAAGGACATTCTCCTCGCGCTCTGTCAGCGTATCCAGCACATCTTCGAGCTGTTCCTTTAGAAGTTCGTAAGCAGCCGCATCCGCAGGAGCGAGCGCTTCCTGATCCTCGATGAAATCGCCAAGATGGGAATCGTCTTCTTCACCGATTGGCGTTTCCAGCGAAACCGGCTCCTGGGCAATCTTCATAATCTCCCGAACTTTCTCAACACTGAGTTCCATCTCTGCAGCAATTTCCTCCGGCGAAGGCTCGCGTCCGAGCTCCTGCAGAAGCTGTCTGGATACACGAATCAGTTTGTTGATGGTCTCCACCATATGCACAGGAATTCGGATGGTACGGGCCTGGTCAGCAATAGCACGGGTGATCGCTTGGCGAATCCACCAGGTTGCATACGTACTGAATTTGAAACCCTTTTTGTAATCGAACTTCTCCACGGCTTTGATCAAACCCATGTTGCCCTCCTGAATCAAATCCAGGAACAGCATTCCTCGTCCGACATAACGCTTCGCGATACTTACAACAAGACGCAGGTTGGCTTCGGCCAGACGGCGCTTGGCTTCCTCATCCCCCTGTTCAATCCGGTTGGCAAGTTCAATCTCATCATCCGCGGACAACAGCGGAACCCGTCCAATTTCCTTCAGGTACATCCGCACCGGATCGTTAATCTTAATCCCCGGAGGCAGTGAAAGATCGTCGTCAAACCCAAAATCCTCATTATCATGGGATTCAGAATCTCCCGATTGCCGGTGAGTACCCTCTTCATCATTCTCATTTACTACATCGATACCCAGGTCGGCCAGCTGCTCATAGAACTCTTCCATCTGCTCCGTGTCCTGATCAAATGGCGATAATTTCTCCATAATATCTTTATAGCTCAATACGGATCTCTTTTTACCCTGTTCAATCAACTGATCCTTGACTTGATCCAGCGTAAATTCCGTTTCTAGTTCAGTATGCTGATCATTCGCCATCATTCGACTCCCTCCTCCCTAGAAACAGCAATGTGCGGGGCTTCATTGTCTTTCTAGGGCGATAATCTCACTTGCAATTTGTGCGGCTCGCAAAAAATCACCTGAGCGCTCCGCTTTTATCATCTCTTCTTTTTTCTGGTCGATCTCTCTCTGCTGCGGAAATTTCAGCACCTCACGTATGCAATCATCGAGCACTTGAACATTCCACTCGGCTGGTGCTTCCATCATCATGATCGAGCTGACCGTCATTTCCAAACGATCGTCGTGGAGCGATGACATGAAACGGCTGATATCCGGAGATTTACCCTGTGCGTAAAAAGCATATAGATAAGCAGCAATTGCCGCATGATCTTCAATATTAAACGCTTCTCCCAGGCGATCGCCAACGTATCGCGCGGCTTCCGCATCCTGCAGCATCAGCGACAGCAGCCGCCGTTCTGCAGCATGGTAAGCAGGCAGAAGTACCGGGGCGGGCTGGCGCCCTTTTTTATGCCTACCATTATTCCACCTTTTTTCCTTATTATCCCCATCGCCCATCTTTTTTTGCATCGATTGCCGTAGCAGATTGCAATCCTGCTTAAGACTTTCGTAGGAAAGATGAAGCTCGGAGGACAATTCCCTCAAGTAAACTTCTCGTTCAGTTGAGGAATTCAGTACTGCGATAATGGGCAATGCCTCTTTGGCGTACGCAATCTTACCATCTTCTTCTAGCAGTATATGGTTTTTCTTCAGATATATAAGTCTAAATTTTGTTGTTGAAACAGCTGTTTCTACTACATGCCTGAAACGCTCGGCACCGAATTTGCGGATGTAATCATCGGGATCCATTCCTTCGTTCACCAAAGCGATTCGTACTCTGAGACCAACGCCTTCCAGCATTGGAATGACTTTTAACGCAGCAGCCATACCGGCTTTATCACCGTCATAGACAACAACAACTTCTTCAGCCACCGATTTCATGATTGCTACTTGGTTTTCCGTTAGAGAGGTCCCCATCGTTGCCACACCATTGTGAAGTCCTGCTTCCCATGACGAAATGACATCACCGTAACCTTCGAATAACAGAATTTGACGCAATTTGCGTATGGATGTCTTTGCCTGGTGCAGGTTGTACAATGTGCGGCTCTTATTAAATAGAAGTGTCTCCGGGGAATTCAGATACTTCGGTTGACCGTCCCCCAGTATTCTGCCAGCAAAAGCAATGACCTTGCCGCTGCGGTCATGTATCGGAAACATGATTCGTCCGCGAAAACGGTCGAGATAGCCTTCTTGTTCATTTCTTGCGGATAATAAACCGCCCTTTTCCATCTCTTTCAAGTCAAAGGCTCGCTTCGTCAGGAACTGAACCAGCGTGTCCCAACGATCTGGCGCATAACCGATTTGGAACTGGTCAATCATTTTGTCGCTCATTCCACGGGATCGTAAATACTTCATGGCTTCTGTACCATGCTCCGTATTCTTCAACAGGAAATGGTACAGCTTGGCGCTAAGCTCATAGGCTTCAATCAAACGTTCTTTTTCCGGATTACGAGGAATTACGGGAACTCCTTGACCTTCCGGCAACGAGATATCATTCTCTTCTGCCATTGTCTTTACGGCTTCGGGGAAAGAAAATCCTTCGATTTCCATTCTAAATTTAATGGCGTTTCCGCCCTTACCGCAGCCATAGCAGTAAAAGATTTGGCGTTCCGGTGTAACCGTAAAGGAAGGAGTCTTCTCTGAGTGAAACGGGCACAAGCCCTTCAGGTATTTCCCTTGTTTGGTAAGATGCACGTATTTGCTGACCGTGTCCACAATATCGCTTTTGGCCAGTACTTCCTCAATGACATCATCCGGAATATTACCTTGTCCGGTACTCATCCAAACCACCTTCATCTCTTTTGGCACGTAAATAGTATTCGCTACGGGTGGACATTCTCCTGCAATTCATGCAAAAGTTTTGTCAGTTTATGTTGAAAAAAACTCCGGTCTTCGTCAAGCAGTTTTTTGGGCCCTTTGCCATACTTTCCTTGCTTCCTCGCCTTCGCCTGATGGTGACGGGAATCCAGCATGAAATCGATATCCGCATTATGGAAAATACGACCACGAAAAGATATCACATGGCATGATTTGGCAAGCGCAAGTGCAGCCAGTCCATAATCCTGCGTCACCACGATATCCCCTCTGGATATGTGGTTAGCGATGTATAGATCCGCACTTTGATCACTCCGATCCACCTGGACCGTCGTAACCCCTTCTTCTGCCTGCTGCAGATGATCATAGGAAGAAACAAGCAGTACCGGCACACGAAATGTACGAGCAGTCTCTGCGATTTCCTTCTTGACTGGACATGCATCACCGTCAACCACGATCGAAATGGAGTTGCTTTCGTTCATTCGCATCACCGGCTTTTATCGTTAATCTTGGGATTCATCTTTATGCTGTATATTATTATATACGTCTTTGACCGATTAAAATCCTGCTTCTAAGAAAAACGTCTATCGACGTACTTTCACAGAAGACAGACCGCGTATAGCGGAAGTTTTTCTTGCGAGATAAGGTTGGTAAGCCTCTGAAGCTTATACTTTCTTATCTCTTCAAATAAACAATGACCCTCACTTGCTTGATTCCGTCCGTTCATAGCGAAAGCGCCATCCCGTGCATAATCACGGGCTGTCGCTTTCACTGAACAATGCATTATAACATTAGTAAAATCATGCTGTCACTACTACCACACTAATTTTGTGAAATCGGCATAACGCTTCAAATCTCCATCAATACCGGAGAGCAGTGCGAGACGATTGGCCCGAACGGCTTCGTCCTCAGCCATGACCATAACGGAGTCGAAGAACCCGGTAATCGGTTCTTTGAGTCCACCCAGCAAGGACAATGAACGTTCACCGTCAGCAGCTTGCAGCGCGGCTTGGTAATCTTCGCGGATCGCGCTCCAAGCTTCATAAAGCTTGCCTTCTTCCGTTTCCGTAAACAGTTCAGGATTGACCGCAGCCTTGCCGGCCTTGGCAGCCAAATTGCTGACCCTGTTGAAGGATTCCACCGTCGCCTTGAAGTCCTGGACATGATCCACAGCATTCATCAGCGCGTGACCGCGGGATACAACCGACACCACATGATCAAATCCAGCGGTAATCACGGCATCCACCACATCATAACGCTGATCTTCGGACAGCAGCTTCTTCACGCGAAGCCCGAAGAACTCTTTAAGGTCCTTACGGATTTCATCCACCGAGCGCTTCAATACGCGAATGTTCTCATGAACCTCCAGGGCCACGCCGAAGACGTCCGATAACGTCACCGGGAATTTGTGCTCCAAGATGATCTGAACGATGCCCGCAGCCTGACGGCGCAGTGCGTAAGGATCCTGGGACCCTGTCGGAATGATGCCGATGGAGAAGCATCCCACAATCGTATCGATTTTATCCGCGATACTTACGATGGATCCCACCGAGGTGGAAGGCACTGCGTCACCGGCGAAGCGAGGCTGGTAATGCTCAAACACCGCTTTGGCGACCTGCTCCTTCTCACCGGCTTTTCTTGCATAATCCTCTCCCATAACCCCCTGCAGTTCAGGGAATTCATAAACCATCTGGCTCACCAGATCGAATTTGCAAATATCAGCTGCACGGCTCACAGAATCGGCTTCGTCAGCCGAAATGCTAAGCTTCGCGGACAACTGATCGGAAATCCGGCGGATTCTGCGGACCTTATCACCGATGGTCCCCAGCTCCTCATGGAAAACGATGCTCTCCAGCTTCGATAAGGCATCTTTGATCTGAAGCTTCTGATCTTCCTCATAGAAGAATTTGGCGTCCGACAAACGAGCCCGCAGCACCTTCTCATTCCCTCTTGCGATAACGTCAAGGGAACGGCTGTCTCCGCTGCGCACCGTTACGAAGAACGGAAGCAATTGTCCCTGCTTATCCAGTACAGGGAAATACCGCTGATGCTCACGCATTGAAGTAATTAATACTTCCTGCGGAATATGGAGAAATGAGGAATCGAATGATCCATACAGCACAGTTGGAGTCTCAACCAGGAACAATACCTCTTCGAGCAAATCATCCTTGATGGCGATATTCCAATCCTTCTCTTTGGCCAATGCCTGAATCTGCGACACAATCATCTCTTGGCGTTCATTCACGTCTACGATGACATGCTGCTCGCGCAATACATCGCGGTAAGCGGATGCCTCAGGAATAACGGCTTCTCCGCCAAGGAAACGGTGACCACGGGTCACGTTGCCGGCCTTCACGCCCGTAATTTCCAGATCAATCGTCTCACTGCCGAGCAAAGCGACCATCCACTTAATCGGACGAACGAATTTAAATTCGTGCGCCCCCCAGCGCATATTTTTCGGAAATGTCATCGAAGTCAAAATTCCAAGAAGTCCTTCGGACAGGATCGACTTCGTATCCACGCCGACGCTGTTCTTCGTCACATAGATATACTCTACCCCGCCGAGCTCCTTAAACGTAAAACTCGCGGGATCTACGCCCTGGCTTTTTGCAAAGCCAAGCGCTGCCTTGCTCCACTGTCCGCTATCATCCAATGCGATCTTACGGGAAGGCCCTTTCACTTCTTCGCTGACGTCCTCTTGTTTGTCCGCAACGTTCTGTACCCATACCGCCAAACGCCGCGGCGTAGCATATGCCGTTACTTCGCCATGTCCGATTCTGGAAGCATCCAGCCATTTGACTAATTTGTCTTGAAGCTGTTCCATCGCGGCGCGCAGAAATCTCGCCGGGACTTCTTCCAGACCGATTTCAAACAATAAATCCTTAGACATGGTCTGCGCCCCCTTTCTTAATCAGCGGGAAGCCCAGCTTCTCGCGCTCCTCCAAATATGTGGCTGCAACCTGACGAGCCAGGTTTCGCACGCGCATAATGTATCCCGTTCTCTCCGTTACACTGATCGCCCCTCTGGCATCCAGCAGGTTAAACGTGTGGGAGCATTTTAGAACATAATCGTACGCCGGGAATACTAAATTTTGGTTCATTGCTTTGTTCGCTTCTTCTTCATACATGTTAAACAGCGTAAACAGCATCTTCACGTCGGATACTTCAAAAGTGTACTTCGAATGCTCGAATTCCGGCTGATGGAATACGTCTCCATAGGTGATGCCGTCTACCCATTCCAGATCAAACACATTCTCTTTATCCTGGATGTAGGAGGCAAGACGCTCCATACCATAGGTAATCTCTACAGCGACTGGGCTAGCGTCAATGCCGCCAACCTGCTGGAAGTACGTAAACTGCGTAATTTCCATACCATCCAGCCATACTTCCCAGCCAAGGCCCCATGCACCAAGCGTCGGCGCTTCCCAATTGTCCTCAACAAAACGGATGTCATGATCAAGCGGGTTGATGCCAAGACGCTTCAAGCTCTCCAAATACAGCTCTTGAATATTGTCCGGCGAAGGTTTCAAAATGACCTGAAATTGGTGATGCTGATACAGACGGTTCGGGTTCTCTCCATAGCGGCCGTCAGCAGGGCGACGGGAAGGCTCTACATAAGCCACATTCCAAGGCTCGGGTCCGATCGAACGCAAATATGTCATCGGGTTCATCGTACCGGCACCCTTTTCCGTGTCGTACGGCTGCACGATGATGCAATTCTGTTCTGCCCAAAATTGCTGCAGCGTCAAAATCATCTGCTGAAAATTCATGATTTTAGCTCCTTTACATTCTTTTTCTAATTCATTCCGTCATACGTATCCATTCTCTGTACAACAAAAAGCTCTCGCCCTACGCCTGTTGTACAGACATAGGGACGAGAGCTGTAGCTTCCCGCGGTTCCACCCTACTTGGCCCTGCTGCGTCGCCTACAGAATCTTGGTCTTCAGCGATCAACAAAACCCACTTTATCGTTTCATCATGCTCCCGGGTGCCCTGTTCATGAATATCTCCCACCAGGCTTCCACCGCCCCCGGCTCGCTATTTCGCGGATCGATCATTCACTACTTTCCCGTTCAATGCATGTCAGTATTCAAAAAACTAATAAACTGATAAATATAATACCTCATTCTATATCTTACGTCAAATATTGTACTTGTCCATTTGATCCAAAAAGTTTTGCGATTTCAGACGCAGCCCAAGCTGCATATCCATCAAGGCCCGCATGATTTTTTTGAGCTCGGCCTTCGTTTCGTCCTTTACATCCACATTGCCGAGCCGTCTTAAATCCAGCCGTCCAAACAGGCGGAGCAGCTTCAACGTTCTGGGCGAGATCGCCATCGCCGGCGGATCCAGATGTTTGCAGTAACGGCACAGGACGCCGCCAAGACGGGGGCTCACCAGCAAATCCTCGTCTTTTCTCGGCTGATTGCACGAGATGCACACATCCAGCTCCGGCCCGTACCCTGCGGCCTGCAGAATTTTCATCTCGTACAGATTGATGATAATTTGAGGATCCTTATCCTCCTGAAGAGCCTCCAGACAAGCTTTGAGCTGATGAAACCAAAAAGCGCCCGTCTCCTCATCCTGCAGCACCCGATCCAAGAGTTCGCAAGCATAAGAAGCATAGGCGGCTTTCACAAGATCCTCCCTGAGCCCGTGATGAGACTCCATGATCTCACCGGCATTCAAGTTGCCGAGCCCCGTACCATTTCGGAAGAAAACATACTCTCCATAGGTAAATAGCTGTGTCAGAGCAGCATGTCGGCTTTTCACCTTTTTTGCTCCTCTGACCAGCACGCCTACCTTGCCCGATTCTTTGGTGCAAAGTGTAATGATTTTGTTCCCTTCACCGTAGTCCATGCTGCGGATGACAATCCCTTCCGCCCGATATAGCATGCGCTTTCCCCCAACCATTCCTGGAACAACCAATAATTACTCGTCTTCTTCATGCGGGGCCGCCTCATCTTCAACGGATGCAGCTGTAAGAACCGACTCACCCTCGGTTTGCTTATACAGCAAATACGCATCGACATCTCCAGTCATCGCAAAATACTTCCACGAAAAATCTCGCATTCGTATTCATCCTCTCTTCGGAAATGACGTTTCGCATCTACGAAAATTAGGATGTGCGCCTAGAGCAGATTTATGAAATGCAATTGTTGGCAGGCGGCGCCGTGTATGATTTGGCTCCGATTTGCACTACGGCTTTATTCCCCGCGGTGAAATCCGAGATCGCGAAGAACGCGTTCTTGGTTGCGCCAATCTTTTTTAACCTTCACCCAGAGTTCCAAGAAAATCTTGGACCCGAGCAGCCTTTGAATATCCTGACGAGCTTGTCTGCCAACTTCTTTTAACAGAGCACCCTGCTTGCCGATAATGATGCCCTTTTGGGAGTCACGTTCTACAAAAATCACGGCTGAAATATATACGGTTCCGTTCTCCTCCACCCGCATATCCTCGATGGTAACCGCAATGGAATGAGGAATTTCCTCTCTTGTCATATGCAAAATTTTCTCGCGAATCAGCTCTGCGCACACGAACTGCTCCGGATGATCCGTCACCTGGTCTTCAGGATAATACTGCGGGCCAGAAGGCAAATACTTCTGTATCTGTTCAAGCAGCGTGTCGACATTATTGCCGAGCTTCGCGGAAATCGGGACGATCTCAGCAAAATCATGCAGCTTCCGATATTGCTCAATCAGAGGCAGCAGAGCGGGCGGCTCAATCTTGTCGATTTTGTTCATGACCAGGATGATCGGAGTCTTGATCTTCTGCAGCTGCTCGGCGATATAACGGTCTCCCCCGCCGATTCCCTCGGAAGCGTCTACCAGAAACAAGGCGGCTTCAACTTCGCCCAGCGTGCTCAAAGCGGTCTGATTCATGTAATCCCCGAGCTTGGATTGACGTTTATGAATTCCCGGCGTATCCAGAAACACCACTTGAGAATCGTTGGTCGTATAAACGCCATGAATTTTATTCCGTGTTGTTTGCGGTTTGTCCGACATGATGGCAATCTTCTGACCGATCACCTGGTTCATCAGCGTTGATTTCCCTACGTTTGGTCTTCCGATTATAGCCACAAACCCGGACTTAAATTGTTTTTTTTGCATACCATTCCTCCGCTACTGTTCCTGTATCTACATGTTGGGTAAACCTTGATATGTTCCTGTTCATTTGCAAACTTACTGCTTGTTTAAATCCCAAGGACCAAACGCTCCCGGCAGCAGTTCACTGACGGTCGTCTCCTTGATGTCACCCTTCATATTTCCCATGATCACCTTCATATCCGGCTTGCACAGCTCCACCAGCACTTGCCGGCATACCCCGCAAGGCGTGCACGGGCCTTCCGTATCGGCAACGATGGCAATGGCCTGGAAGCTTCCTGCTTCATGACCATCGGCAATCGCACGGAACAATGCTGTACGCTCAGCGCAATTGGTAGGGCCATATGCGGCATTCTCTACATTACAGCCAAGATGTACCTCTCCATGCGAATCGAGCAGGGCTGCCCCCACCCCAAATGCCGAATAGGGTATGTACGCCCGCGTACGTGCTTTAATCGCTTCTTGCATTAATAATCCTGCATCCATATCCAGTTCCTCCTATTGTTCAACTTGTCATTGATTGTATCCATTCCCATAGCGGTTCATAGAAGACCAGAATGCCGATTACGACGGCAAACACCGCTGCAACTAACGCTGCACCGGCTGCTGTATCCTTAGCCACCCGAGCTAAAACATGTTCTTCTGGCGAGATCAGATCGATAATGGCCTCTACTGCAGTATTCACCAGCTCCGCGATAAATACGAGGGCAATCGCCAATAACAAAAACAACCAGCTCATTCGATCCAATTGCAGCAAAGCTGCTGCGATGAATACAATCAAGGCAGCAGCAATGTGGATTTTCATATTGCGTTCCGTTTGTACAGCCGTCAAGATGCCGCGTATCGCGCAGCCAAATGCCCTGTATAACGATTGTCTGTGCGGCTTCACTATCTTGTCAATCCTACTTCTGCAAGTACAGCCTCCTGCTTGCCCATCATTTCCGCTTCGCTCGCCTCATCCTGATGATCATATCCGAGCAAATGCAGAAATCCATGAACGAACAGAAAACCAAGCTCCCGTTCCAAGGAATGACCATATTCTTCGCTTTGCAGCTTCGCCCGAGGGACCGAGATAATGATATCACCCAGAACATCCGGCACGCTCTCCAGATCTTCTCCCTCTTCGATCTCATAAATGATCTCGAGCTCATCGTTCGTAATCTCATTCATTGCAAAGGAGAGAACGTCGGTCGGACGATCGATTCCACGATACTCCCGATTCAATTCATGGATCTGCTCATCATCGACAAAGGTCAGATCCACCTCTCCATCGGTTACGCCTTCAGCCTCTCCGGCCTTCTGAAGAATCACTTCAAGCAGGGCGATCAATTCCTCGCTAATCTGAAAATCCTCTTGTTCATTATTCCATGCCAGCTGCAGGCTCATTCTTATACGCTCCTTCTCTGTTCCTCACTCGTTGCGGATGTCTCGGAAGCAGTCGAGATATCGCCATTTGGTGCGGACGGCTTGGGACGCTTCACATCTTCCGGATATTCGATCCGGGAATGGAAAATCCCCATCACCGTTTCCTTTAATGTCTTGGCGATAATATCCAGTTCCTTCATCGTTAAATCACAATCATTAAACTGATGGTCATCCAGACGACCTTTGATAATCTTCTCGATCATCGATTCAACCTGTTCCACCGTCGGTTTACGCAATGAACGGACAGCCGCTTCCACGCTGTCGGCTATGCCGACAATCGCAGACTCCTTGGATTGAGCCTTCGGTCCTGGATAACGGAAATCATCTTCGGTGAAATCCGGTTCGATGCCCTGTTCTTCAGCCTGACGAACCGCTTTATGATAAAAATAGTGTAAAAACGTTGTGCCATGGTGCTGCTCTGCGATATCCCGTATCGGTTTAGGCAGCTTGTACTCCTTGAGCATTTCTACGCCATCCCTTGCGTGAGCAACGATAATGGATTTGCTCAGCTTCGGTTCAATGGAATCATGCGGGTTCTCCATATTGTTCTGGTTCTCGATGAAATAGATCGGACGCTTAGTTTTTCCGATATCATGATAATAGGAACCGACGCGGCACAGCAGTCCGTTGGCGCCAATCGCTTCCGCCGCAGCTTCGGACAAATTTCCGACCATGACACTGTGATGATAAGTGCCCGGCGTCTCCGTCAACAGTTTGCGGAGCAGCGGATGGTTCGGGTTCGATAATTCCACCAGCTTCAGCGCCGACAGAATACCGAAGGTTACTTCGAAGAACGGCATTAAACCGATAACCAGGATGGCCGTTAACAAGCCGCCCGCGATGGCAAAACCGATCGAATACAGCGTTTCGCTCGTAGTCCATGTATCGTTATTGAGCAGCAGCATGATAAACACGATCAATGAGCCGAAGAGAGAAGCCATAATACCGCCCTTCAGCATCGTCGACCGCTGGCTCGCGCGGTGAATCGAGAAGATCGCCACGCAAGAAGTCACGGCTGCGAATAACCCGAACTTGAAGTCAAACAATTCGCCTTGGACGTTTAATATAACACTTGCCATGATGCTGAAAATAATAACGCTGAAATAGGCCAGCGAGGTTTCCAACAGCAGGGTAATCAGAATCGCGCCAATCGCGACAGGTGCAAGATATCCCACATACATCTGGGAATCGCTTTGCAGAAATGCGGTCAAATGCATGGGGATCAGCGTGATCACATACACCAGGACCAGCATTAGCAGCTGCGAGTTGTTATATTTGAATTTACCGGGTTCCGACTGCCGAATGAAATTGAGTATGCCAAGAGACAGCAAGACGGACAGAAGCAGAACGCCCAGCTCCGGCCAGTAATTGATATCGTCCTTCAGCAGGCCATTTTTACCAAGCAGCTCGTAAAGCTCCGGTGTGATCATCTGGCCCTTCGCTACGAGGATATCCCCTTGTTTGATAAATACGGGCGGGGTATTCTCTCTGGCCTCAACCTTCGCATTCTTCGTGGCAACCTCATCATAGAACTTGTTGGCCGTAATCGTTAAACTCGCCAATTCCTGAACGACTTCCCTGGCGGTCCGATCATTCAACGAGCTTGTGTTCACTCTCTCCGCCACGCGGGTACGAGCCGTATCGGCATCCACGATTTCGTTCAGCATCAGCCTGGATACAATCTCGCGAGCTACAGGCTTCATCTGAATAATATCTTCCGAATTCAACCTCGGTATCTTAATGAACGTTTCCTCAGGGATCCGATAGGTTTGTTCTTCGATAACCCGCTGCATTTCCTGAAGCAGCTCTTTGGAATAAGCTTCATTCGTGCTGTTGGCCGACACGAAGTTTTGCACGAATTCTCGGGCCATCCTCGGAATTTCTCTGCGATAAACTTCCACCTTTTCCGCAGAGCTTATATCCACGTCCTGATTCACACGTTCAATGCGATCAAGGATTTGCGTAACGAGAACGTCATTCCGCAGAGGAACGAGAGGGTAAATCGGCTGAACGTTCTCCGCCGCCGCCTCCTGTGCCTTCAGCGTTGCCTTGCTATCCTCAATTTGCACAGGCGCCACGATATTTTTTTCGCTTTTCGTATTGACTTGTATGTCATACCGCTCCGGCAAAAGCTTGGATGCTAGACTGATATAAAAGAGTAATGCAAGCAGCAAAAACAGAATATAGCGTGTTGCCACGCTATATTTCCATCCGCTGTTTTTACCCCATATGGACTTGTCCGTCGATGGTTCTTTGGAGGCCATTGCGACAATCCCCTTTAATCTTGGTTTTCTGCTGCTTTATCATAAGCGACGATGATTTTTTGTACTAAAGAGTGACGTACGACATCCTGTTCGGCAAAATAGACGAATCCGACTTCCTCAATTTCGCTTAATATCCTTTTAGCTTCGATAAGTCCTGATTTCTTGCCCCGCGGCAGGTCAATCTGGGTTACATCCCCTGTTATGACCATCTTCGAGCCGAATCCAAGCCGTGTTAGAAACATCTTCATCTGTTCCGGTGTGGTATTCTGTGCTTCATCCAAAATAATAAATGAATCATCCAGCGTCCGCCCGCGCATATAAGCAAGCGGCGCGATTTCAATCAACCCACGCTCTAGTGCCTTGGCCGTTTGATCCGGGCCCATGACATCGTATAGGGCATCGTACAACGGTCTGAGATAAGGGTCAACCTTCTCCTGCAGATCTCCCGGCAAGAAGCCCAGGCTCTCTCCAGCCTCGACTGCCGGCCTTGTCAGAATGATCCGTTTGACGGATCCTTCCTTCAGTGCGGCAACAGCCAGAACAACGGCCAAGTAGGTTTTGCCTGTTCCGGCAGGACCGATACCGAATACAATATCCCGTTTCTTGATGGTGGTCACATAGTGCTTTTGACCGATGGTTTTCACACGAATAGGCCTACCCTTGAAGGTTGTCGTGATTTCGCCCTTGTACAGATCCAGCAATTGATCCGCTCTCAGATCCTTGGCAAGTTCTACTGCATAAAGAATATCACGCTCGGTCAAAATGTAGCCGTTGCGCACAAGCTGGAGCAGCACTTCAAACAGCTGCTGAAGACTCTCCACATTTCGATGTTGTCCCCGAATGGTGATGACCGCTTCCCGTGAATCAATCGTCGCAGGAATTTCTTTTTCGATTAATTTAAGAAATGTATCTTGTGGTCCGAATAAGGACAGACCTTCTGACGCGCTTTGAAGTAAAATTTGAATGCTGGTCGTTTGCTGTGACAAATAGCCTCATTCTCCTTGATCATATACTATGGGAAGTTCTTTCGCGATGGTCTCTTCCACCTCAAAAAGCACTTTCATATAAACTTTACCATTCTCTTTCTTATCATGCAAAATTTTTTGGCTCACGAATTTGGAATCCGCCCCATATTTCGCCAAAATATCCCGGCGTGCCCCCTCGATTCCTTCTTTCTTGGCTTCATCCTCGCTTATGGTCCTCTGGACCTCGGTAACCTCCATGATCTTTTCCGTCATCCAGCCGAGCGGCAGCACGCGCGTCCTCCAAGTAAGCGGATCATAGAAAGTCAAGGTCTCCTGCTGCGAAAACGGAATATCCCCGTAGCCCCACAACTGGACGGCCCGATCGCCAAATACGATATAGGAGCGCTTCTTCCCTTCCCCCGTATAAACTTTATGAGTCTTCACCAATGGAATCTCGATATCGTATTCATGCCATACAAGGCCTTTCACTTCCCCTTTGGCTACAATTCGTTCCGAGTTTTCTTCATCGCCAAGGACACCGGAGATCAGAACGTCGCCCTTCTTTACCCGGCTGTTAATCCCTACTTTAGGAACCCCCTTCTCGGCGTAAATATGGGTGATGACAGCGTCCTGCGTACTGATCAGATGCCTTGGGCTCTGAAGCGGCGGTTTCTCCGGTACAGCCGCCTCTACAATCTGTATGCGTATGCGCGTCCCGTTGCGTTCCACCCCTACCCATGAAGTTCCCGGGAGGCGGGCCGTCATATTCCCGGACAGCTTGTCCAGCGATTGCAGCCTGAATATCCATTGAAACGGGTAGATCCCTTCCAACTTGGCCGCATCTAGCACATCTTCTGAAGCGATGGTTTCATTCCCCTCTACTTCCACGTTCCACACCATCGAGGAAAGCGTCAGCAGGATCATAAAAAACGCAACAACGCCGATAACAAACGCTTTCCGTTTCAGCAGGCGGCGAGCTTTGAAGGGGGATCCGTAGCGCCCCTTAATGCGCGTACGGCAGCCTGTCCGTTTTAACAGCGGACGGAGCCCTCTGAAATCCTTCAGCAGCAGCTTAAGCTCTGCTGAGTGAGCCCCTGTCGGTGTTACATCCCAAACCGGAATCCCCGCCTCCGCCAATGAATTGATGAATGCTTCCACATGCTCACCGCGAACAGCGAGCTTCAAATATCCTCGAAGATGGATCATCGTCGGAATCTTCACGGTTTCTCCCCCATTCCTATGTATTGAATATGATGAATGGTGCCAATGATGGTCACTTCATGACTTTGAATAGCCTGAATCGCAAGTCCGGTTCCCGAAATCTCCAAAGAACCTTGCGTTAAAGACAACACAAGTCGCTCCTCGGAAAAATGCCGGACTCCGCGATGATTTTCGACATGCAGCTCTTTATTGCCAATCAGGGTCAACCGCGGCAAATCAAATAACAGGTCCTGTGGCAAATCAAGCATTTCTTGGGTCCATTTCTGCAGCTTGCGGCTGATGCGGGACATATGGAGACTTTCCCCCTTCCTGTACTGTACACCTTATGCCCCATGAAGATGTTTTATGAGATGAAAAGCAAAAAGACCGCCCCGTCAAAAAATCTGACGAGGCGGTCTCCCGCTTCTATGAATCTATTAACTGCATCCAATTTAACGCCGAGGATTCATGGGGCGCTTGGCACGCGGAGTTCCGAGAATTTCGGCCCAAACAATGCCATTTCGAGCTTGTTCTGCAAGAAACGATCCACTACCCCTAGACTGTTCAGGATCTTCGTCTTTGCTTTCGACAACCGTTTCAGGTAATGCGATGGTCATCTGGTTCAAATTGGAGTGAATTCGGTTCAAATCCCTCTCCATCATCTCGAGTCTATGATCTATGCTATCAGGGTGAGTCTTCATCTCTTCCTCACGTCTGGCTCGATCAATCTCTCGATGTTCAAGAGAGTATCCGTTTCCGGTATCCGTCTCTTCTTCATCCATCCGCTCGATCCGGGTGCTTTCCTGAACAGGTGCCGGACGGGAGACTTGTGGAGTCGTCTGTACCCGTCTTGCTTCAGGCCGCTGCTGCCCCGGTCTTGCAGGACGGTCCCCTTCGCCGCCAAAGGACGGCATACGGGGGTTTTTCCCCTCCTCAGGGTTCTTGCCGCGTCTTCCGAGGGCGGAGATAATGAAGAAGCCTATAACAGCTACAATGTAAATATTATCGAATAACCAGCTCACTATAGGCTCACCTCATCGTTACTTGGTTTTGTTGTCACCAGGATTGTCATTATTCTCACCCATCTTACCGAAGGAACCCCTCATTTGGGTGTCGGCTTCGATATTCTTCAGGTTCATATAATCCATCACGCCCAGTTGGCCGCTGCGAAGCGCTTCAGCCATAGCCAGCGGAACTTGGGATTCCGATTCCACAACGCGTGCTCTCATCTCTACGACGCGAGCCTTCATCTCTTGCTCTTGGGCTACCGCCATCGCGCGGCGTTCTTCCGCCTTCGCTTGGGCAATACGCTTGTCGGCTTCCGCCTGTTCGGTCTGCAAGTACGCGCCGATGTTTTTGCCTACATCCACATCCGCGATATCGATCGACAGGATTTCAAATGCTGTTCCTGCATCTAGCCCCTTGGACAGGACCGTTCTTGAGATCAGATCCGGATTTTCAAGGACATCTTTATGCGAATTACTGGAACCCACTGTTGTTACGATACCTTCACCAACACGAGCAATAATTGTCTCTTCGCCAGCGCCCCCGACCAAACGATCAATGTTGGCACGTACGGTTACACGGGCTTTAACTTTGACTTCAATACCGTCTTTGGCTACTGCTGCTACAACCGGCGTTTCGATAACGCGAGGGTTAACACTCATTTGCACCGCCTGCAGAACATCCCGTCCGGCAAGGTCAATCGCCGCAGCTCTTTCAAACTCGAGCGGAATATTTGCACGTTGGGCTGCAATCAAGGCGTTGACCACCCGGTCTACGTTACCGCCTGCGAGATAGTGACTCTCCAACTGATTGATGTTAAGGCCAAGTCCTGCCTTGGTTGCCTTAATGAGCGGATTCACAATCCGGCTCGGGGTTACGCGCCGCAGGCGCATGGCCACCAATGTAATAATCCCGATGCGCACGCCGGAAGCGAGCGCCGAAATCCAAAGCATTAACGGGAAGAAACTGAAAAACACGCTAAGCACGATAATCGCGACAACACCGATTAGAAGAATCGGTACCAATGAACCATCCAATTCCATATTCGTTTACCCTCCATTATTGAATATTGGCTTCATAAACTTAGAACGTTTAAAACACTAGCCCTTTTAATACTACACAATTACGCGGCGAGGTTCACCCTTTTTCTTCCTCTACCACAATTCTGGTGCCGTCCGTCTTGATGACGCGGACCGGGCGGCCGGAATCGATGAATCCTCCAAGGGTAACCACATCAAGTCGTCGTCCCTCCAGCTCCATCGTTCCGGCCGGCCGAAGCGGCGTAATCGAAGTTCCGACCAGACCGATAAGTACATCCCGGTCTTCATTCGGAATATACCCCTGCTCTTTGGATAAGCTGTCATTGAGTATGAACTTCCGCCATATTCCCCGTTCCTTAAATACGAGAGCAACCACGATGATAGCCACCAAAGCACATGCCGCTGCAATACCTAGGGACAGGGCAACATGTGACGTACTGTAGGCCGCCATTACGACGCCGGCAATCAAGCTGGCTGATCCAATGATGCCCAATATCCCGAAGCTTGGTACAAACAGCTCCATCGCCAGCATCACGATACCGATCACAAACAGCAGCCAGGTCTCCCAACCGGCAAATCCAGCGACCTGATTACCAAAGAAATACAGTACGAATGCAACCACACCAAGAATTCCCGGCACGCCAAAGCCCGGAACAATAACTTCGATAATAACACCTGCGATACCAATGAAGAGCAGCAGCGTCATCACGCCAGGGTGCGTAAGAAAAGTAGCCAGCTTCTCTGAGAAGGTCGGCTCCATCCGAAACACATCCTCCGTGGAATAATCCATCCACGCAATGACTTCCTCTGTGCTGGTTGCAATCGTATCCGCATAACCTGTCTTGAGCGCTTCATCATGCGTCAACGATATAATCTCGCCTGGCTGCTTGGTCAAACCAATTTCAGGTATGTCTACCTTTAGATTGAGATCAGCCATTCCCTTGGCAATCTCCGGATTTCGACCTGAAGCTTCTGCAGCACTTGCCATGCTCGTTTTCCACCAGGAAACCATCTTGGCATCCTCAATCGGATTTCCTCTGGCATCCACCATATAAGCCGCGCCAATCATACTCCCCTTAGACATGGCAATCTTGTCTGCATTAAGCGCGATGTAACTGCCTGCCGATGCGGCGTCACCCGTAATGTAAGCCACAATCGGAATATCGCTGTCCTTCATCAAGGATGCAATTTTACCGGCTTGGTCCACCAGGCCTCCCGGCGTATCGATTTCCAGGACGATTAATCCTGCCCCCATCTTCTCGGCTTCCTTAAATCCACGCTCCATAAAGCTAGTTAGACCACGCTCAATTTGCTGCTTGACCGGAATAACATACACCGACCCGATGTTCGCAGCCACCGCGGATTTCAGCGGACCTACATACATTCCGATGGATATCAGCATCATAACAACAGCTGCCGTGAATGTCAGTAATTTGCGGATCGAAAACGGTTTGCTCAATCTGTTCCCCTCCTTTTCGACGTATTAAGCCATCTGAACCATTACTTCGACAAATAGGGTTCAGCGTCCTGCCTGTTGCATAAGCATATGTATCTACTTGCACTCATATGGTAGTTATTACGAATCAGAAACGATTTCGTTTCAAAAAGTATTCCCATTCTTAAAAAAACCATCGCGAAGAGGCGGTCCTCGAAAGCATACCCACAAAAAAAAGAAAAAACACCCCTTGAGAAAACAAGGGGTGTTTCACTTATGTTGTTACAGAAATTGTTGAACAACTTGATTGACAAGCTTCCCATCTGCACGCCCTTTAACTTTCGGCATGAGAGCGCTCATTACTTTACCCATCTCGGCTTTTGAAGAAGCACCGGTTTCCTGGATGGTCTGCTGTACAATGACTTTAATTTCTTCTTCAGTAAGCTGTTCCGGGAGGTAGGCGCTAAGGAGCTCAATTTCTGCTTTTGCATCGGCGGCAAGATCGTCGCGTCCCGCTTTTTCAAATTCTTGGAGGGCATCTTTGCGCTGTTTGATTTCACGACTAAAAATATCAAGCACTTCGTTGTCATCCAAACTTCGTTTCAAATCTATTTCAAGATTTTTTATCGTCGAACGAACCATTCGAATCGTTGAGAGTTTGAACTTGTCCTTACTCCTCATCGCTTGCTTCATATCTTCGTTCAATCGTTCGCTAAGATTCATGCTAGTTCAGATCCTCCTAAAACTTTCTCTTACGAGCAGCCTCGGACTTTTTCTTGCGCTTTACGCTTGGCTTTTCATAATGCTTGCGTTTCTTCACTTCAGCCAATACGCCATCTTTAGCAATGGAACGCTTGAAGCGACGAAGTGCAGCATCAATTGTCTCGTTTTTGCGAACTTTAGTTTCAGACACCAGTTTTCCCTCCCTCCGACCAGACCGTCCAAGAGCATTAACACGGTTCATCAAACTTCATTATAGGGCAAACGGAAATAGGGTGTCAACCTTAGACATCTATTTTACGATAGTGGCAAGAATTAGAACAACCCCGCTGCATCACTCCCGCTGCGAGGCTGATCTATTTCTTCAATGGCCTGATGTTATGTATGAGCGGGTGAAATGCCTGTTAAAGCGCCCAAACGGCGACCGCCCATCAGATGATAGTGCACATGAAACACCGATTGTTCCCCATCGGGTCCGCAGTTGTTAATTAATCGATAACCGCTCTCCGCAATGCCCAGCTTCGCCGCGGCTTCTTTAGCTGCTTTGTGCATCTCGCCAATCAGCAGCAAATCTTCATCCTGAATATCATTCATGGATGCGATATGCTTCTTGGGAATGATCAGAACATGAACCGGCGCCTCCGGGTTAATGTTTTGAAAAACAAGCACCTTATCATTCTCGAGTACCTTCGTGGAAGGAAGCTCACCCTCTACGATTTTACAAAAAAGACAATCCATTACGGTTACCCCTTTCCTACGTTTACATACTTTTATCATATAAGAAATTAGGCAGTGCGTCCAATAGATGACAATTAAGGCATACTCACAAAAAAAAGAGAAGCACCCCTGGAACGCAGCTGTCCAGTAAGGAGGCGCTTGATCATGAGAGCAAGGAAAAAGATAGGAATCTCTCATGATCAAGCGCCTGCCCGGTGCTTCTTACATATGTCGGCTTATCTGTACTATAACAGTGCCATGTTGCTGTTTCCGTGATCTAGATCACATCATCCATGTTTCGCTATTACATCGATTCGATCGCAAGCTGCGATCCAGCTCCCGCTTGCTCCGCCGGCCGTACGACCAGCTTGCGCGGCAGACGCGCCCGAAGCTCGGGCACATGACTGATAATGCCAACGGTCAGCTTATCCGTATGGAGACGCTCAAGCGCGGTAATGACCGTCTCCAGCAGCTCCGGATCCAGCGTGCCGAACCCTTCGTCGAGGAAAAAGAACTGCAGTGGATATTGCCCGCGCAGTTGAATTTGTGCCGAGAGTGCCAAAGCCAAGGCCAATGAGGTCAGGAATGTCTCGCCGCCGGATAGTGTGGATACCGGACGCCGGACGCCACCGTTGGCATCGTCCCGAATGACGAATCCCCCCCCGGAGTCCACCTCAAGCGAGTAGCGCTGCTTGGTCAAATAGCGAAGGCGCTGGGAAGCCGACTGACTCACCTGCATCAGCTGCTCCTCCGCAATGTATTCCACAAACGCGTTTCCGCGCAAGCAGGACTGCAATTTGGACAAGCGCTCGCTCTCTCGTTGAAGGCTAAGACGCTGCTCTTCCAATTCCATAAAACGGATGTGACGTTTGTTCAGGTCTTCCAAGTCCCGCTCAGCTCGAGCTCTCGCTTGAAGGGCCTCCTCATCGGCTGTACGGGCCGCCTGAAGCTCGCCTGAGCACCGTTCCCACTCCTCTTCATGAAAAGGGCTTACGCCTAGCTTCTGTTCGACGTCGCGAAGTCTCAGCGTCCATTCCCGCTGTCCTTCCCGATGGGCTTTCACTAATTGTGCACATCGTTCAATTTCTTCCGGGGTTAAACAGGCTTCCATGACGGCATGCTCCGTAGCGAACGGTGAGCCTGCCAGCTGGTTCTCCCAGGCAAGCTTGGCAGCTTGATGCTGCTCCTGCGCGGCTCCCTCAGCCTGTTCTGCAAGAGCCGCTTCCTTGGCTGCATGCTGAGCCTTCTCCTCTGCCTTCCTGCACTCGCTTCTGGTTTGTTCAGCGGATTCCTTCAGCATCGTCATTCTGGTCCGGCATTCGCCCAGCAGCTCCTCAGCCGACCGGTCGCCGATCCATGCCTGAAGACGCTCTTCTTTATCCTTCAGCCCCTCCATCTTACCTTCACGCTGTGCATCCCATTGAATCAGCTGCTTCTCCAGCTCACGAAGCTGCTGCTCCAAGTGAAGGACGGCCTGCTTCTTCTCCTCGATAAATGGAACGCTGCGCTCAAGCCCTTCCTTGATCGACTCGGATTCCGCATCCTTCTCTTGCATGAGCTTAAAACGGCCGGCCGCCTCTTCCAGAGAGAAATCCGGCTTGACTTCCTGCCAGGAATTCAGAATGCCCTCAGCTTCTGCTTCCAGTCCTGCAAGCTGATCCCGCAGCTGGTTCCATGTCATTTGACCATTCTCAAGCGCGGCGCTCTGTTTCATAAGCTCCTGCTGGCATGTGGAGAGACTCTGCTGTACCTTGGAGGCTTCCGTACGGCATGGTCCGATGGCAGCAGCCTGAGTTTCGGCTGCTTTTAGGAGCCATGCTGTATCCGAAGCAAGACTTTCCACATCGTACAGTTTATCAGCGGTAGGTATGGCTGACACTGCCGCCTCCATCCATCCGCGTTCCTGCTCATGCCCGTCGCGTTTGACGGCAAGCAGCTCGTCATCTGCGTACGACTCAATCTGCGAGCGCGTCTGTCTAGCCAGCGCTTCCGCTTCGTTAAGCTGCCCCCGCAGGGTTAATCTGGCCTCCTGGATCTGATGCGTGATCTGCGTCAGCCGATCCATGCCCTCATCAAGATTATCTTCAGGCCGCCCTGATGAGGCAGCAGGGCGCGGATGATGTTCGCTCCCGCAAACCGGACAAGGCGCTCCTGCCTGAAGCTCGGCGGCCAGCGAAAGGGACAGGGCATGAAGCTGTTTGTCGCGAAGCGATTGGCTCATCGCCTGGTTTACCTGAGCTGCCCCGGCTGCCATCCGATCGGCAAACGATGAGGCCTCGGCTGCATCACGCTGCAAGCTGTCAACTTGCACGGAGAGCTGTATGTAGTGCTGCTGCAATTCTTGCTCCTGCTTCTGCAGGGCAATAAACCTTGCCTTTTGCTCCTTCAGCTTGCTCTCCTGTGTCTTTAAATCGAGCTCAGCCTTCTGCTTGAGTCTGCCGGCTGACTCGAGGGCTTGAACCTTCTGCATCGCCATATGAAGCGCCTGGCGCTCACCAGAGCGGGTCTCAAGCCCTTTCAGCTTGGCTTGCAGCTCCTCCTGCCGCTTTCGCCCTCGTTCAAGCAGCTCCTGCTCCTTCTGCAGTTGGGCAGTTCCCCCTTCAAGCTCTTTGCGTACATCCACTCGCTGTGCATCCAGCCTAATCAGTTCTTCCCGTAATCCATCACGTTCCCGCTGCAATATAACAGCTTGCTCCAGCTGCTGCTCCCGAAGCACCAGCTTCGGCTCCTCGGCCCGAAGGGCTGCCTGGGCAGCTTCATCCGCCTTTACGGCCTGTTCCGCCGCCTTCTGAGCGGATGCAGCCTGGGCGGTGAGTCCTTCGGCAATCTGCCGCCGCTGCTCCCAGACCTTGCCGGATTCCCGCCATGCCTCAAGTGCAGGGAGAACAGCGGCTGCCGCCCCTGTCAGCTCAAGCTTTCGTTCCAGCTCCTTCATCTCTTCCTCATGAAGGGCAAGCTCGTCCAGTTTCCCCTGCAGCCGCCGTTTTTCCATATCCAACTCACGGATTTTACCCATGGCTTCATGGGCTTCGATGGCGACCTGGAGATGATTCCGGCATGACACCGCGTGTTTCTTGGCATCTTCCAGCCTCGTAGTCGCTTCCGCCAAAGCTTCTTTGCCTGCACTGCCCAGCCCTTGCTGTTCAGCTTCGACGGATTTCAGCGAACCCTCTGTATCCTTAACGCGGCGGCTGAGCTTGATCGCAAGCTGGTCTCCGTATCGTTCCAAATGAAACAGCCGCTGAAGCATCTGCCGACGCTCACTCCCCTTCAGGGAGAGGAATTCGGCAAACTTTCCTTGAGGAAGGACGACCGCGCGAGTAAAATCATCCATTTTAAGTCCGATTTTCTCTTCTACGCAGCGGGTGACTTCGGCCAATTTATCCGCCATCACCTGATCCCCATCGGGGGTAACGTGGATAAAACGACTCACCGTATTGCTGATGGAGAGCTCGTTGACCCGTTTGAATCGGCGCTCTACCCGATATCGCTCCAGCCCGGCAGCGGAAGACAACTCAAACGTAAAGGAAACGGTCAAGCTGTCCTCCGAATGGTTCATGATGCCCTGGGTTCCGTTAACTGCGCGCTCCACCTTTCCATACATGGCTAGAGTAATAGCATCCAGCAGCGTGGATTTCCCGCTTCCCGTCGGTCCGAAAATACCGAAGAGTCCGGTTTCGCACAACGTCTCAAAATCAATCTCCTGCGTTTCTCGATAACTCTGCAGTCCGGATAACTTCAACAAGATCGGTTTCATCTTACGGCTTCACCTCCATCCCGTCAGACTCCTCTTCCTCTACAAGCTCCAGAAACAAATCGACCAGATGATCCTCGGGCTCCGCCCCGCCGGTTTGCCGCTGGTAGAACTTTCGGAACAGATCCGGCAGCGGCAGTCGGGACCGTTCGCTCTCCAGCTCCAGCGCCTCCATCTCCGGGTAAACCGGACGGATGTGAACAATGCCGTCCCTGCTCTTTCGAAGTCGCTGAATGTCGGCAAGCCCCATGGCCTCCGTTAGGGATACCTCCAGATCTATGAAAGCTTCGGGATCACGCCCCTCATCAAGCCATCGATACACCTCTTCCAAGCCGCCTTTGGCCTTCCAGCGAACAAGCGGGCGACCGCTGCTGAGAAACAGCTCTTCGATCACGGGTGCTCCTCCTGGCGATACGTCAACCAGGGTCACCGACTTGGCCTGTCCCGCTTCCGAGAAGCTGTAGGCCAGCGGTGAACCGCTGTAGCGGATGATTCCCTCCCCTTTTACTGCCTGAGAACGATGCAGGTGACCAAGCGCCGTGTAGGATGCGCCTACAGAGAGTGCCAACGGATCAACCGTGTACGCTCCACCGACCTGAATCGGCCGCTCGGAATCGCTCTCGACGCCGCCAAGTACATAAATATGGCTCATGGCCAGATTGACCGTCTGCGGAGAAAATTCCCTTGCCATCTTCCTCATCAGTTGTCCGACTCTCTCGCTATAGGCACGCCGGAGCTGATCCTCATCTCCATCGATCGATAACAGCTCATTGAGCCTGGCCTCCGACGGATAAGGCAGTGCTGCAATCTTGGCCGTTTCTCCGGTACGTGCCGCTGCAACAGTGATCGCATCGGCGACGGGAGTCCCAATCAGCGTTATGCCCCTGGTTGCAACAAGCGGCGTGACCGATGCAACCCGTTCCGGCTGATCATGGTTGCCTGCAATGACCACCATAGGACGGCCCCCCTCCGTAAGTCTGGCGGCCGCATCATAAAACAACTGCTCTGCAGCCGCAGGCGGATTTACGGAATCATAAACATCCCCCGCCATGAGGATCAGATCGGCCTGCTCTTCATCTGCCAGCTTAACCAGTTCATCCAGAAAGCGCTCCTGCTCTGCAAGCCTGCTCCGGCCTTCAAGTGCGCGCCCCAGATGCCAGTCTCCGGTATGCAAAATACGCATCGCTAATCTCCTCTCCCGCTTCAAACTTCCCAATCAAACAAATCGAAATGACTATAGTTGAACGGCATGTCCCCCATCAAAAAAGTACAGCCATTTTTCATGAACGGGCTCGCCTAAAATATCTTCCAAGGCCTTTGCATATAGATCAAGCTGAAAGCGATACTGCTCTGCTAAGGCCGAAACGCCGCCGCGATGCTCCAGCACCCGGTCCGTTTTATAATCCAGCAGCACAAGTCTACCGCCCTGCCTGAACAGGCAGTCCACAACCCCTTGGATCAGCACGGTTTCGTCCTGAAGGAGCTGCACATCCGGCACTGCTTCGGCCGCTTGTTCCGAGATTTGGTCCATGAAAGCGAGTCCTTGATATGCTTCAGCTGCGGGGAGTGCATATGAAAACGGCATCTCGCGCCAGACATCCTCTGCAGTCAGCAGCTGCTTCCCTACCTCGCAAGCAAACAGGCCGCTGATCTCCGTCGCTTCCACCGCGGCTGTTTGCTCACCGGTTATGATTTCTTTTTCCACAAGGTAGCGGATCGTGTCTTCGATTTCCGGCGTCGGTTCCGCGGCTCCCTCCAATCGTTGAAGAGGCACATGCTGCATGATCGTATGATACACGGTTCCCCGTTCCGCAGGTGTCAGCTTCGTTGACTCCATAAATTTCGGCCGTCGCAAGCTTAGTGTGAAAGATGCACCTGCCCCGATATTTTCCTTGCTCTGCCGTTTTACGGCCTGCTCCTCCAGTAGATCCAGGGAGGGGCTGTCCTGCAAGGCAAGCAGCTTCTTCATCTCCGTTACGGACGTTTTGGCGGAAATTTGGCTGACCATTTCATAACGATATTTCCAAGACAAGCGCTCATAGATGCTTGCACGTTGATCATCCGTACCCATATCTTCCGCTTCGGCTATACTATCCATCGGAACAACCGGCTCGAGCTTGCGCAGGGCATTCAGCTTATTCATCCGGTCATCGTTATCCGCCTGCACGTCATCCTTAATACCGATCATGCCCTGCGCCAAGGATTCCGGCGTCTCGATCGAAAATATCCATTGCGATCGATCTTCTCTAAACACGCGTGAGTTCGTCTCCTCGGATAAGCCCGCCTTCTCGCGGAGCAGACCTGCGGATGGATGGCGTATCACAGCCGGGCCGATCCAATCCAAGTAACTCCGGCCCCGGGCAAGGACGTAATCCGGCAGAAGAAGCTCCGGGTTAAAATCGGCTTGTGCCCACGCAGCCACCTTCTTCGGCAAATCCTTCACCGTGCCGACCAGAATCATCTTCTCTTTAGGCCGCGTAAGGGCAACGTAGAGCACACGCATCTCCTCAGCTAACAGCTCCAGCTGCGACCTGCGCCGGATCGCCAGGTTAGGCAGCGTGGGATAGCTGACGCGCATGCCTTCATCCACAAACTTCGGTCCAAAGCCAAGCTCCTTATGCATAAGGAAAGGGGAATTCAAATCCTGCTGGTTAAAATTTTTGGACAATCCCGCTACAAAAACAACCGGGAATTCCAGCCCCTTGCTCTTGTGAATGGTCATCAACCGTACCGCATTGCCCTGGCTTTCCGTACCGCCGGCAGTGCCGAGATCCCCGCCACGCTCCCGGAGCCGGGAGATAAAGGTCAGGAAACGGAAGAGACCTCTGGAGGCTGTATCCTGTTCATACTGCACGGCCCGGTCATACAAGGCGGTCAGATTGCCCTGACGCTGCTTGCCGCCAGGTAGACCGCCAACCCAATCCAAGTAGCCGGTTTCACTGAAAATTCCCCAGATCAGATCACTCAAACTTCCTGTGCGCGCTTCCTGCCGCCAGCGCTGAAGCCGATCCATAAACAATCCAAGTTTTGAGCTAAGCTCCGGAGATATTTCGATATTCTGACCTTCAGCTGATAACGGAGCATCCGAAAGAAGGCTGCCTGCCACGAACTCATGACCTGCTGCTGCTTCGGCTAAACCTTCCAGTTCTACACCCGGCGTCCATTTGCCATCCACGAAGCCCACAGGGCGGGCCAAATCCATGACCGGCGGGACGACACTTAACGCGACTGCTGCCTTAAGCGCATCGTAGTAAGTCCCTTTGGCACACAGACGCACCTGTGCCATCTCTTCCTCGGATAATCCGAGTATCGGCGAGCGCAATACGGAAGCCAGGGGAATATCCTGACGGGGATTATCAATCACCTGCAGCAGCGATAAAATGATCTCCACTTCCGTCGCCTGAAAGTACCCTTTGTTCTGCTCGCCGAACGCCGGAATCCCTTCCTGCCGCAGTTCCTCTATAATTAACGGTGCCCATACCATGGCTGAGCGAAGCAAAATAACCATGTCCCCATACTCCGCGGGCCGCATCGATTTCAGTCCTTTATCGTACACCATGAGCGGCTTCCCGTTTTCGCCTGTCATCTCACGAATTCTGCGGGCAATGGCGCGAGCCTCCAGTTGGGCGGTTTCCATCTCAAGCGCCTCAACCTCAAGATGAACCCCGTCCTCTTCGGAAGATGATTCTTCGGACTGCTCCTCCGTCCCTTTTCCAAGACGGTCGATCAGGAGCAATTCAGGCGTGTAAGGGTTCGTACCGCCCTGAACCTCCTGCTCCGGAAAGGATGCGCCGCATACAAGCTCCGCTCGAGCATCATAGGCAATCTCGGCTACGGATTCATTCATGATCTGCCGGAACAACAAATTGACGGCATCCACAACTTCCATCCGGCTGCGGAAATTACGGGCCAGATCAATCCGGATGCCGGCTTGGGTCGTGCTTGCGTCGGAAGAAAACGTCTTATATTTATCGAGAAACAATCCCGGCTCCGCCAAGCGGAACCGATAAATACTCTGCTTCACGTCACCGACCATAAACCGGTTCCCCGGCATTTCCCTGGAGATCAATCGTACAATGTCTTCCTGTACGCTGTTCGTATCCTGATATTCGTCGAGCAGCACTTCATCAAACTGCTCGCGGTATTCCATCGCCGCATCGGAAGGCATCATATGCCCCGGGACGGAATCAGGGTGACGAAGAATATGAAGGCAGTAATGTTCAAGGTCGTTAAAGTCGACCATGCCTTTGGCCGCTTTGGCCTCACGATATCGCTCGCCAAAAGCGATAACCGTCTCGGCCAGCTCCATCATCAGCGGCGCTGCCGTGTGAAGTTCCTGCAAAAATTCCGATGCCGGACGGCCAAACAATGCACTTTTCAGCTCATTGACGATTTTCTTCACGTTGTCGCGCAGTTCCTTAACCTGTTCCTGAAGCTCCGGCAGCACCTCATCCTTCCGAACGGATTTGAGCTTGCCGAAAGACGCCTCGCGAAAAATGCCGTACAACGATTCCCACGGCGAACTATCGATGGCCTCAAGCAGGGAGGCGACCAATCGCAAGTCCTCATCGAGATTGTCCACATACGGTGCAGGCCCTCCCGGCTGCATGGCGATCGCCCTGGCTTGCTGCAGCAAGCCAGCCGCTCCATTCAGAGCCAGACGGGCATCAGCCAAAATGCTTTGAACCCATGGCGTTTGTCCGAGAGCCTCCGTATCTTGTACCTGGAAGCCGGCAGCCGTTTCCCTTAGCCAGTGTGCCGGCCAGGAATGGCTGCGGGAGAAATCATAGAGGCGCTGAACGAGACGGTACAGCGCGTCGTCCGTTCGCTCGCCACTGAACCAGTCCGCCAAATGAAGAAACCGACTTTCCTGGTCGCCCTCGGCCTCGCCGTATTTCTCTTCAAACAGCTCCTCCAGCATATCCTGCCGCATTAAATCCGCCTCATGTTCATTCAGAATGCGGAATCCCGGATCCAGCGGTATTAACTGATAATATCGCCGAATGACTTCCATGCAAAAGGAGTGCAGCGTTGTAATTGACGCCCTACCAAGCAAAGCAAGCTGACGCCGGATATGCTCATTGTCCGGTTCCCGGTCCAGCTCACGGTCAAGCGCTTCCCGAATCCGTCCCCGCATTTCGGCAGCCGCAGCCTTGGTAAACGTAGCTACTAGAAGCCGGTCTACGCTGAACCCCGCGGAATCGTCGAGGATTTTGCGAATGATCCGTTCAACCAGCACGGCGGTCTTCCCTGAACCTGCTGCAGCTGCAACCAGCATATCATCGCCCGACAGCGCGATGGCTTTCCACTGGTCGTCACTCCACATGCTGCCCTCGGGTTTTGCTATCATCTCTCTCACCGGCTCTCTCCTCCCTTCGGATGTCCAAGCATATCCCAAACCTGATCTTTACCCGGTTTACCCAGCAGCTGATATTCGCTGCCCTCAATTGCGTCGTCGAACTGGCATACAGGCCGGAAGGAACAGTACGTGCAGGCGGTCTCCTGCTGAATCCGGTACGGCACAATCGCGACATCGCCCCCCGTAATTCTGGAGCCGATATTCAGCATATTCTCCCGCACGGCGGACAACAAGGTCTCCCACTGGTCAGGTGTTGCCACGGCTGCGCTGCTGTAGAAGCTTCCGTCCGTTTTGACGGCGACAGGCAGAATAGCCGAGTGTCCTTTTTCAAGGAAAGAATCCATGAGGGAAACCGCTTCGCGGTCTGCCAGCAGCAAGCCCTTCATTTTGTAACGTTTGAGCAGCTCCTCTGCCGCCTGCTCCGGCGTCATGCCGTTTGCAGATTGCAGAACTGGATCATGAACGTGGAAATACAAGGTTCCCGCAGGCAAAGCCTGTTCACCGAGCCAGTCCTCCGCAAACGTCAGCAACACGTCCAGATAGGTCAGCATCTGCAGGGATAATCCGTAATAGACCTCATGCAATCGCAGATCCTTCTGGCTGGATTTATAATCGATGACCCGAAGCATGATCCCATGCTCTCCGCGTGCCATGTCGACCCGGTCAATGCGCCCGACAATCTCCATCTTGACCCCGTTCGGCAATTCAAACGTCAGGGGTGGCAGCGGCTTCCCTGGACCGAAATCAAGCTCAAGACCGATCGGCTCGAATTTGCCGCGCCTTGCTTGTTCACCCAGAATCACGGATGCTCTGCCCACGATATTTTTCAGCTTGCGCGAAATATATCCATATCGCTTGGAGCTAAGCAGGATTTCACCCTGCAGCATGGGAGCAAGCCGATCGACGGTCGCTTCCGCCTCGCGCAAGCATTCCTCCGCGGTCAGGTCTCCCCAGCTTCGATGCTGGGATTGAAACTTCATGGCCATGCTGCTCAAGGCAGCATGAAATAGCTGTCCGATGTCAGGAGCCTGAAGACGGTACAGCTGCCGTTCTCTCAGCTTCAATCCATGGGAGGCAAAATGGGAAAACGGGCACGCAACAAAGCGCTCCATCCGAGATACGCTTGTCCGCAGCTTCGTTCCGTACAACTGCCTGCTCGTTTCCTGCTTAAGTGGCCGGGCTTCATTCCGGTAAGACAAGGACGAGAGCATCGAAGAAAGACGCGACCTTAAATCCGGCCGTTCCGCGTACCAATTGTACACATGCCACCAAATGTTCGGAATCTCCTCTCCATTTCTCCAGTCCCGTAGCCGACCCGTCAAGTAAGCCAACGTCTTATTAGGACGTGACGCATAATGCTCCTGCTCGCAGGCTGATTGCCCGGCATGCGGTCTTGGAAACAAAGGCACCTCTTCCATCTGAAACATCAGCTTCAAATGGCGGATGACCTCGGATGGCAGTAACGTCTTGCCTTCATCATCTGCCGCAGGATAGCTGACCCAAAGCTGCTTGCTGGCCGAAGTCAGAGCATTATAAATCAGGAACCGTTCATCCAGCAGTCTTCGGGATATGCTTGGAGCAAGCTCCAATCCACGGTCTTCGAGCTGAACACGCTCCGGTTCTGTCAGGATCCCATCGTCCTTAAACTGGGCTGGGAGTACACCATCGTTAATGCCGAGCAGAAAAGCATATTTCACCCCGCCCGTCCGTGTCCGATCCATGCTGCCGATCAGCACTTGATCCAGAGATGGAGGCACCAGAGCCATTTTCATCTCCGTAAGTCCCGTGCCCAGCACGCCCGTGAACAATTCGGTGCTGAGCTTCTCCGCACCCATCATCTCCACAATCTGGTCGAGCAGGTCAAGCACAGCCCCCCATACCTGGCGATGCTCCCTCGCTTCCTCAGGACGCCCGGCATCCAGAGCAGCGCGGCTTAACAGCTCCAGCTTTTCGGGAACAGCGGTTTCCTCCAGAAGCCGATAGACTGCAGTGCTCTGATCCATTGCACTCGTTGCCTTTTTCATCCGCTTCTCAAACGCATGCAGCGGCTCCGTAATCACCTTTCTGGCATACTCAATCGCCTGCATACCATCCGGATTGCGCACCTCACTCTCGCCATCCTCTAATGAGAGGCTTGGAATTCCCCTCCACGGGCGGCCATCCGTCCAGCGCGAACCCTGAATTCCGGAAGCCAGCACGTGGTTCTCCAGACGATCCATGTCCTCACGGGTAAGCGAACCGTCCAGCGGCAGCAGCAGATCCGTCTTCACGCAGCGGAATACGTCCTCGTAACGCCAGCGGCGTCCAATGACATCAAGAGCAGATCGAATAAATTCGACCAGCGGATGGTGCAACTCGCTCCGCTTCTGATCAAGAAAATAAGGAACACCGTGTTCCTTGAACAAAGGACCTATCAGGTGCTCATATTCTCCCATATTCCGGACAAACACGGCCATTTCCCGGTATCGTGCTCTTTCTTCCCGGGCGAGACGAACCATTTCACGTAAAGCTCCTTCGATTTCAGCCCGGCGGTGACTGGCAGAATGCAGAAGAAGACCTGTCCTGCTGCCGTCCGGATTGCTTACTGTATTTCCATCTCGGGCAGCTTCCGTCCAACGTTTCTTCCGATCATAACCGCGCTCGAGGTGGGCAAGCAAAGGGGATTCTTGAAACCGTGGAAGAACATCGGGTTGCAGAATACGATGCTCCATATCCAACCCCATCTCATCAGCAATGCCTTTAAGCTTTATGTACGTCACTGCGGTAGGATGAAAGAGATCCAGCTCATGCGGAACATTGCCGTTCGTATAAGGCTTGTCCAGTGTCAACGCAATCGTTACATGGTTGGCATGGGCCATAATTTCCCGGAGCACCCGGTACTCCTGCGGCGTAAAACCATGGAAACCATCGATCCAAATGTCGGCGCGCTTGATATAGTCCGATTGGGTCACTCCCGCTGCTAATGAGGCCAGCGTATCTTCCTCATCCATGTAGAACCGTGAAATCTCAAGCTCAAAATCATGAAAGACCGTTACGATGTCCTCCAGCTTGCGCCGAAGTATCGGTGAATTCCCGGAGCCAGATATCATCTGTCCCAGCTGCTCCTCTACGCAGGATGCGTCAATGCAATAGCGCTTCATTTCCGTATACAACTCGCTCAGCTTACCGACAAAACCATGCTGCTCTCCCGAAGCACCGAACAATTGGAGCTCTTCTTTGCGCCTCCGTAAAATTTTGTACAGCAGCATGCGCTTGCCTTCTTCACTGATCGCCACCTTTGCGGCCCCGCCGCTTTCCTGCATGACGCGGTAAGCCAGTCGACGGAAACTAAGCACTTGCGCGCGCATTATCCCGCGAATGCCTCCCGCATTAACGAGTGCATGCTCTGCTTCATAGGACCCTTGTTCGGGAACGATCAGTATCATCGGATTCCCCCTGGGATCTTGCTCCAATCGCTCGATCATCTCTTGGCGGATCGACGTGCTCTTGCCGCTGCCCGACCTGCCGATAACAAATTGAATGCTCATGCTATGCCCCCTTTACATCGTCTTTCGAAAGGGACTCCTTCACCCTTCAAAACAAGCTGCACTTCCGGTGAAATCATGCCCTTGAATCTATAAGTCAAATGTATCAAAATTCATATGAAATCCACGTTTTGGTTCGTTGTCTATCAAAAAAGATGTTGATTACTAGTATAGCATAAGTATCGTTTGATGGAACATACGTTTGGATTTCATTCCCATTCCAAAATATTGCGGACATACAAAAAAGGATCCTGCCATCGTGGTTTACCCACCATGGCAAAATCCTTCGCATCAACCGCTATAGCTGTGGCAGTTTACAGCTTTGATTTGCTGCGCACTTCAAACACGGCAAATTTCAAATAATGCCCCTCATCGACCCCGAGAATTTGCGGGTGATCCTTGCCAGCCGCACGCCATTCCACGAGTCTTAGAATTTTGCCGGCATCTTTTGCAGCATCCTGAATCGTCTCCAGGAACAAATCCGGCCGCATATGGTACGAGCAGCTTGCCGTAACCAAATAACCGCCCTCATTCACCAGTTTCATTCCATGAAGGTTGATGTCCTTATATCCCCGGCAAGCTCCCTTGACAGCAGACCTGGTTTTGGCAAACGCCGGCGGGTCCAGAATGACCACATCCCAGGAACGTCCACCTCCCGCGGTCAGCGGTTTGGAGGTATCCACTTTCTGATCCCCTTGCGCACGCTGCTCACGTTCTTCCAAGCCTTTTACCTGGTTGCGCAAATATTGGAAAGCATCGTCCACTACAAACTCCACGCGATCCTGGAATCCGTTCAATTCCACATTCTCTTTGGCGCTTTCGATAGCATGCTCCGATATGTCAAGACAGGTTACTTTCTTGGCCCCATAAAGGCATGCGTGCAGCGTGAAACTGCCCGTATGCGAAAAGCACTCCAGCACCGTAGCACCGTCCCAATAGGGAAACGTGACTTCTTTTCCGCTTTTGTTCACCGGCAAGGACTTCATCTCACCGTCCCGTTCCACAGTCTGAAGCGCGATCCCGCTGCGGTCTCCCCAACCCTTCATTAACGGTTTTATGGATGCCCGGTTCTCGCGCTGATCAAAGAAATATCCCGTCTTCTGACCTTCTTCAATATCCACTTTGATCTTCAAGCCGTTCTCCGTCACCGTCACGTGGCGAGGACACTTCCCGTAGAGAATACCCGTGCGCTGTTCCAGACCTTCCAATTCCCGGATGGATACATCGCTTCGTTCATAGATTCCTTTTGGCTGGACCACCTCGACAAGCGCGTTCACGATATCCTCACGGCAGCGATCCATGCCCAGCGTCAGCAGCTGGATGACCAGTACGTCATCAAACCGGTCCACAATCAGCCCTGGCAGAAAATCCGCCTCGCCATATACCAGCCGGTAGGCGTTCTCATCTCCGATAAACCGTTCCCTGTGTTTCAGGCATTCCTGAAACCTGGCGGCAAAAAAGGTCTTGTCCATCGTCTCAACCGGCTCATACGAAACGGTGCGTACGGTGATTTGAGATTGCGGGTTGTAATAACCGGAAGCGAGAAAACGGCCTTGATGGTTTAATACCGATACGATATCACCCGGCTTGGGTTCACCCTCGACAGAGGCAATCTCGCTTTTATAAACCCAGGGATGCCCCTGCTCCAGTCTCTTTTTTCGACTGCGCTCCAAAATTACCGATGGCACGTTATTTCACTCCTTAAGTTATCCCCTGGCCATTTCAATAGGCATGCATGTCCACCAAGGGTCATATACGTAATTAAGATAAAAGTCTATCGATTCGATGCTGAGTGACTTTCCTGATTCACTTCGTGTTAGATATAGAATTTATTCGTTATCAGCAGAGCTGATGAAATTCTATATCGCAAGAAAACCTAATCGCGGTCGCTCATCCTTGATTGGCCTCGATTGGTTTTCTTATCAAAAGAGAGCTTTTTGAACAACCTCTAAAAGGAGAACATCATGCTATCCTCACTCTGGTTTCCCATCTGTTATGGTCTTGTCCTGTTCCTGTTCGGCATGAAGGTCATGGAGGTTGCGCTCCAACGCTGGGCCGGTCCGCTGTTGCATAAGTGGCTCCATAAAGCGACATCCACGCCCCTGAAAGGCATGATCGCCAGCACAGCGGTCACGGCCCTGCTGCAAAGCAGTACCGCCGTTACCGTGCTGGCAATAGGTTTCGCCAATGCCGGATTGTTGAGCCTCGCCGGTACTTTGGGCATTATTCTCGGCACGAACATCGGCACAACGGTAACCACCGAGCTCATCAGCCTGCAGATTGGACAAGCCGCCATGCCTCTGCTTGTCCTCTCGCTCATGCTATGGGTCGGGGCCGTAATCGTCAGCGAGCGCGTGCCTCCGAGCTACGACAAGGTAAAAAACAATTTGATCCGCAGTCAGTTTTTATGCCTCGCTGTGGCCGGATTCTCACTGGTGCTGCTTGCTATACAATTCATGCAGTCTATTGGTCCGACTCTGCAAAGCCTCGATTTATTCCAGTGGTTCCTGGACCACGCTTCGCGGAGCGTCCTCTGGGGTATAGCAGCCGGAACGATATTGACTGCTCTGATGCACAGCAGCGCAGCTGTCATCGCTATGGCTATGGGGCTTGCAGCCAGCGGTGCGCTGCCTCCGGAGATCGGCGTTGCCATCGTTCTGGGCTCCAATGTCGGCACCTGCGCAACAGCACTTATAGCAGCGATTGGCAGTACCCGAGCAGGGCGATTCGTGGCCTGGTCCCATATGGGGCTGAATATCGGCGGTGTTCTGCTCTTTACTCCGTTCATATCAGGCTTAACCACCGTATCCGGATGGTTAGCGGCGGATCCTGCCGGACAAATCGCCCATGCGCAAACCTTATTTAATATCGTATGCTCGCTTATTGCGCTTCCACTATGCTATCTGCCCTTCTGGAACAAGCGGGCAAAGACCTAAAGTTTCATATCTTCATCCGCAGGAATGCTAACCTCAAGCAGCATTAGCGCTTTACGCAGGATGATATCATTGTTGTTATATCCGTTGCTGCGCTGCTTCCTCCATGCGGCCAAAGGCTCAAACCAGTCCACGCCGTTGATTTCCTCGATTTGGGGTTTTAAGCTACCTTTTTCTGCTTTAACCAGATAGTAATGGACTTCCTTGTCCACCTGGCCGAATTCGGGATGATGGTATTTATATGCAATAATGTCCACTGGAGAGGTGATGGATCCGACTATACCTGTCTCCTCGCAAATTTCTCGAAGTGCAGTCTGCTCGACGGTTTCACCGGCTTCCATCTTGCCCTTGGGAAGCGAGGTTTTTCCATAACGGTCCAAAATAAGCTGGATCTGAAGCGCCCCTTCATGATGACGGTATACCACGCCGCCTGCGGAAATCTGTGTATATGTCATGTCCTATTCCTCCTTCATGTACAACAAGGATTCCACTTCCGGTAGCCAGGAAATGAAATCCTTGTCTGGTATGGCCGCTATTGGAATTACTGGGCAGCTGCCTTTAGTCCATGATCTATGACGCTGAGGAGTTCGCCCTCGCATTCATTTACACCAGCTTTGGTTACTTTTACGCGGCACAGTTTGCCTTCGAGATCAGGCGATCCGTTGAAAACAAGCTGCAGATAATTATCGCTATAACCCTGCATCTTTCCGCCATTAGGAGCACCCTTGTACTCGCGCTCCGGTATCACTTCCAGAATCTGACCCACAAAACGTTCAGCATAAGAAAGCTGCAGCTGCTCCGACAAGTCAATCAAATCATGCACACGTGCATTCTTCACTTCCTCGTCCACCTGATCCTCCATCCGAGCTGCCGGCGTACCGGTACGCTTCGAATACGGGAATACATGCATCTCGGAGAACTGAATTGCCTTCATCAAGTCATAGCCGTTACGGAACATCTCATCGGTTTCGCCAGGGAAGCCAACGATAACGTCCGTCGTAATGCCCACATCGGGCATGGCTTGACGAATCAAGCCCATCTTGTTATAGAACTCTTCGGTTGTATATTTACGGCGCATCCGTTTCAGTACCGTATCATCCCCCGCTTGCAGCGGTATATGAAGATGGCGGCACATTTTACTGGAGCGATTCAACACATCCAGCATCTTCTCATCGATCTGGCTTGCTTCGATGGAGCTGATGCGGATCCGTTCCAAACCGTCTACCCGGTCAAGATCCCACAGCAAATCGGACAATCTGTAATCTTCAAGATCATCTCCGTATCCGCCTGTGTGAATACCGGTCAGCACGATTTCCTTATAACCCGCTCCAACCAGCTGATGCGCCTGCTTGATGATGCTCTTCGGATCACGGCTGCGTGACAAACCGCGGGACCAAGGGATAATGCAGAACGTACAGAAGTTGTTGCATCCGTCCTGGATTTTTAGAAATGCGCGAGTACGTTCCGCAAAATCCGGAACATCCATTTCCTCAAATACCCGAGTCTTCATAATATTGCGAACTGCATTAATCGGCTGACGCGTCTTTTCAATATCATGGATGAAATCCATGATTTTATCGCGATCCTGGTTCCCGATCACAAGATCCACACCCGGGATATCCAGAATTTCTGCAGGCGAGGTTTGAGCGTAACAGCCCGTTACAGCCACGATGGCCTCGGGATTGCGGCGAACCGCACGTCTGATCATCTGACGGCTCTTCTTGTCCCCTGTATTGGTAACGTGACAGGTGTTAATCAAATAAACATCTGCGGTTTGTTCGAAGTCCACCTGGTCGTAGCCTTCATTTTTGAAGTATTGCCAGATGGCCTCGGTATCGTAAAAATTGACTTTGCAACCCAACGTATAAAACGCTACGGATGGCATGTTCAAACGCCCCCCATTTCTCCAGATTCATATAGTGTGCAGGCAAGCGCCGTCATGCCGGCAGTCTCGCAGCGAAGGATCCTCTTTCCAAGCCCAACGGATACGGCTCCTGCATCTTCAGCCGCTTGGCATTCCTCTTCCGTAAAACCGCCCTCGGGTCCAACGACCAGCAGCAAGCTGGCCTTCTCGGCCGAATTCGGCAGCGCCTGCTCTACAAAAGGCTTCAGCACGTCCCTCAGCTGGGAGCCATGCTCTTTTTCATAACAAAAATATACGGCATCGTAGCCGGAAAATGCTGCAAGCAGATTTTTCCACGACAGAGGCTGTTCAACAGACGGTATCCGGTTACGATGCGCCTGTTCAGCCGCCTCCTTCGCAATCTTGCGCCAGCGTTCCAGCCGTTTTCCTTCCTTCTTGGCATCGTACTGAACAATCGTTCTGTCCGATAGGAAGGGCACAAAGGACACCGCGCCAATCTCGGTGCACTTTTGGATGACGGTCTCCATCTTATCGCCTTTCGGCAAACTCTGAGCGATGCTCACTTGCAGACGCGGTTCCTGCGTCATCTCCATGGGTTCGATCACAACGGCGATGACACTGGCCGCTTCGATGCTCTCAATCTCCACCATGGCTTCGCGGGATTCCCCATCGCTTACAATCAATTTATCACCAAGTCTGCCTCGCATGACCTTGGTAATATGACGGGCGTCATCGCCCGTAATCTCAACACGGTCTCCCTCGAATTGTGCGGGAGTGACAAAATATCGCTGCATCTTTATCCTCACCTAACTCCAAAATCGCCAAACCCCATCATACAACTTTTCGTGCAAACTGACCAGAGAAATCCGCGCCATTATCCCCCGAACATCTTAATGAACAGATTCAAAAAGTCGATGGATAATGCATGTGCTGCATCATATAATGGCTTAATCGTATATCTCTGAAAGGTTGGCAGCAATATGATCAACAGAAAAATAAGTATCGACCACTGCTCGAACTTCTGAATCCACGCACTGACGCGCGGAGGAAGCACATTCTCAAGAATCCGGTAGCCGTCAAGCGGTGGTAACGGAATCAGATTAAAGAGGAACAGAAAGAAATTGAGAAGTATGAAGGTATTGAAAAACAAATGTATCGCTTGATCTGTTTTGGTGACGCCAATCGGCTCGATCACACCGAACTGATAGAGTCCCGCATAGATCAGCGTTCCAAGTATACCTAACATAAGATTACTCAGCGGACCAACCGCCGCCACAATGATACTCATTCGGCGGGGGTTGCTAAAGTTCTCGCGATTGATCGGTACCGGCCGTGCCCAGCCGAAACCCGCTATCAGCAAGAGAATAATCCCCAGAAAATCAAAATGCACCGCCGGATTCAGCGTGACCCTTCCCAGCAGCTTGGCCGTTGGGTCTCCGAATTTATTCGCAAAATAGGCATGCGAGAACTCATGCACGGTAAAGGCAATGATTAAAGCAATCAAATAAAATGGAAGTTGTTCCAGCGGATAGAATAACAGTCGATCCAAAAAATCCATAATCAGTTCTTCCTCGCCACGAAGGCAACCCAATCATCCTCGCGGCAGATGTCGGCAATTTCGAAACCGGAGGCAATCAGCGCCTTCTCCACGATCTCTTCTTTGTTCTTGTAAATGCCCGAGGCGATATAAGCGCCTCCCGGCTTGAGAGCCTGGTATACATCGTCGACAAACAACAGGATGACCTCAGCCAAAATGTTAGCCACTACAACTTGTACCGGCAGCGTCACGCCCAGATCCGATTGATCGGACGAATGGGTGAGTACCGAGAGCAGATCGCTTTCCTTCACCGTAATCCGATCTTCCAAGCCGTTAAGACGGGTATTCTCTATTGCACTGGATACAGCAACCGGATCCAGATCGAGAGCCAGTATCCGTGAAGCTCCCAGATGCGCTGCGCCGATGGAAAGAATACCTGAGCCTGTCCCAACATCTATGACTTCCTCTCCGCCCTTGATCACCATCTCCAGTGTGCGCAAGCATAAAGAAGTTGTCGGATGCGTTCCTGTGCCGAATGCCATGCCCGGGTCCAGCTCAATAATCGATTCTTGATCGGATTCCGGCGTGTACTCTTCCCATGTCGGCTTGATCGTTAACCGCTCGGACACGCGGATCGGTTTGAAATACTGCTTCCAGGCCGTTGCCCATTCATTCTCATCAACCGTCTTCATCTCATACCTGACTTCGCCTGTATCAATCCCAAATTCCTTCAGTTCATTCACGCGTGGCGCTATCTCATCACGGATCGCTTCTAAGGTGACCGTCTCATCAAAATAACCTTTAATAACGGCTTGACCTTCAGGAATATCATTAAAAGGAACGATCTCATCAAACCACTGTCCAAGGGATGTGTCCCGCTTCTTGTTCGTCGTACCGGATTCTTCAATCGAAACGCCTCCGGCTCCCGCTTCATGCAGGAAATTCGTAATCATCTCCACGGCTTCCTCCGTGGTATGTATCGTTAATTCATGCCATAACATGTGCTACTGTTCCTCCTCATTCATACATAAATATTATTGTACTATATAGAGGACCCCGGATACAAAGTTTGTACTAAAATACCATGATGACTTTTCTTACAAGTCGATCGAATACGAAAAACGTTATCAACGTACTCTCTCCAGATGACTGACCACATATGGCAGAAATTTTTGTTGCGAAATAAGAACGATAAGCCTCCAAAGTTTATACTTTCTTATGTCTTCAAAAAAAGCCCTGCTTACCACCTCCGTAACAAGAAAGGTAAGAGGACTCCTTCATCACTTGATAATCATAATGATCAATCTACATTTTTACTGGTTTCATCGAGAATTTTCTTCAATTGGCGTTCATCCGCTGCCTCGCTTCTGCGCAGCGCCTCCACATCATCGTGGTCGGCTTCCATAGCCGAAAACTCGACATCCTCCGCCTTAGCGGATTGAAGCGCAATCATCTTTTCGGTTTTGCTCGAGATTTTCCCTTTTTTTACGCGTCTCATCATGGGTGCTATTCTCCTTTCCGTATAAACGATCAGAGCTGTGCCTATAACCTCAAATCATGCCGCCGGATTCTTCGATTAACCGCATAGCTTGCGGGAATACGCCTTCGTCCAATACCACCGTCAGCAAAATATCCCGGCCCTCGGTTCCGTCCTGTCCGCCGCTACTCATCCCGCTGGCTGATGGATCCGCCGCCCCCAGGATTCCGGCCCCCGGCCCCGAAATATCCGCATTTAAGGTCAGCGTTGTTAAGCTTGTAATATTGCCTGTCAACGGATTCATCGGATTGTTAAGCTCCCCGCCGGGATCCGCGCTAAACCGGTCGATGGACATATCGGCAACGCGCAGCGACTGCAATTTACGGGCTGCATGCTGGGCTTCTTCCGGACTTTTGAAATACGCCAAAATATTTTTCTCTGCCACTTCATTTCACCTGCATTTCCTATTCAAGATTGCATCTTCCAAAGATGGAGCTTCCCTAGGTTGCTTCATCATTAAGTGTTTTATTCTTGAGAAACGGGCCTGTTTAAGCTGGCAGACACTCCAGCAGCTCCCAGAAACAAAAAAAGCAGCAGGCCAAAGGTTGATCACCTTTAGCCTGCTGCTGTTCTTTATGCTATGAGGGGAGTTTAGCCCCATAAGTTTGTATTAGTCACCGCGGAATGCTTTTTTTACACGGTCAAAAAAAGACTGTTCCTGTTCATGGGTCTGTTCGCCATCAAGTGAAGCAAACTGTCGAAGCAGCTCTTTCTGTTCATCACTCAGCTTGCTTGGCGTAACGACCACAACCTTGACGTGCTGGTCACCCTGTCCCATGCCGCGGAGTCGAGGCACTCCTTTGCCTTTCAGGCGGAAGAAGGTACCCGTCTGCGTGCCGGCCGGGATCTTCAGCTTCACTCTCTCCGTCAACGTCGGGATTTCAATCTCGTCGCCAAGCGCAGCCTGAGCAAAGGTAAGCGGCACTTCGCAATAAATGTCGTCCCCTTCGCGTTCGAAGAAGTCATGCGGCTTCACTCGGATTACGATATACAAGTCACCGGCCGGGCCGCCGCGGAAGCCGCCTTCGCCTTCACCTGTCATACGAAGTTGAGCTCCGTCGTCCACACCCGCAGGCACGCGAACATGAATCTTGCGCTGCTTCTTCACTTTACCGTTGCCGTTACAGGTCGAGCAGCGGTCTTTGATGATCTTCCCTGTTCCGTTACAGTTCGAACAAGCGCGACGGTTTACCATCCGTCCAAACGGCGTATTCTGCACGACTTCTTGCTGCCCGCTGCCGTTACATACCGAACATGTGTGCGGCTGCGTGCCCGGCTTCGCCCCGGAACCGTGACAGGTATCACATGTCTCCGTTCTCGGAATGGTAATATCCGTTTCCTTACCGAATACCGCTTCCTTAAATTCAACTGTCATCGTGTATTGCAGATCGTTCCCCCGCTGAGGCGCATTCGGATCACGGCGTCCATTACCGCCAAAGAACATATCAAATATATCTCCAAAACCGCCGAAATCACCGGAGAAACCGCCTCCGCCCATGCCTTGGTTCGGATCGATATGTCCGTACTGGTCATAAGTCGAACGTTTCTGACCATCGCTCAATACGTCGTAAGCCTCTTTCACTTCCTTGAATTTGGCTTCCGCGTCAGCCGCTTTGTTCACGTCCGGATGATATTGGCGAGCCATTTTACGGTACGCCTTCTTGATCTCATCTTCCGATGCATCCTTGCCGACACCGAGCACCTCATAATAATCACGCTTATCAGCCACGGTTTCACCCCAATCTCTTTATTACTCTTTTACATAAGGAAAGCCAAAGTGCGAAGATGCGCAGCTTTGACCTTCCCATACAATCTATTCAGATTAACCTTTGTTTTTATCTTCGTCAACAACCTCGTAATCTGCATCTACGACATTGTCTTTATTAGCCGCACCGGAGTCGGCACCTTCAGCACCCTGCTGCTCTTGTGCTGCTTGCTCATACAGCTTCACGGACAGCTGCTGTACGATTTGAGTCAGCTCCTCTACCGAAGCGTTAATCTCTTCGAGGTTATCGGATTCAAGGGCCTTCTTCACTTTGTCTTTTGCTTCATTCGCTTTTTCCACTTCGGAAGCATCAACTTTGTCGCCCAGATCCTTGAGTGTTTTCTCGGTTGTGTATACGAGTTGGTCCGCATTGTTGCGAGCCTCTACCAGCTCTTTGCGTTTACGGTCTTCTTCGGCATGAAGCTCGGCGTCCTTCATCATTTGTTCAACTTCAGCGTCGCTCAAGCCGCTGGAGGACGTGATTGTGATCTTCTGGCTCTTGCCTGTACCTTTATCTGTCGCCGAAACGTTTACGATCCCGTTCGCATCGATATCGAAGGTAACTTCGATTTGCGGTACGCCACGTGGTGCTGGAGGAATATCTCCAAGCATGAAGCGTCCCAGCGTTTTGTTGCCGGCAGCCATTTCGCGCTCACCTTGCAGCACGTGAATTTCAACGCTCGGCTGGTTATCGGCATACGTGGAGAATACTTGGGATTTGCTTGTTGGAATCGTGGTGTTACGGTCGATCATTTTGGTGAATACCCCGCCTGCTGTCTCGATACCGAGGGACAACGGAGTTACGTCGAGCAATACGACGTCTTTAACGTCACCTGTCAATACGCCGGCTTGAACAGCTGCACCAAGCGCAACCACTTCGTCAGGATTTACGCCTTTATGAGGCTCTTTACCTGTCAATTTCTTAATCGCTTCCTGTACGGCAGGAATACGAGTGGAACCACCGACAAGAACGATTTTATGAATATCGTTAGCTGTCAAACCTGCATCGCTAAGCGCTTGACGAGTCGGTCCAAGCGTACGCTCTACAAGAGAAGCAGACAATTCTTCGAATTTAGCACGAGTCAGGTTGAGCTCAAGATGCTGAGGCACGCCGTCAGCAACGGTGATGAACGGCAAAGAAATCGTGGTAGTCAGTACGCCGGACAATTCCTTTTTCGCTTTTTCCGCAGCATCTTTCAGACGTTGAACCGCTGCTTTGTCTTTGCTCAAATCAATGCCTTGCTCTTTTTTGAATTCGGCTACCATATAGTCAATGATGACCTGGTCAAAATCGTCACCGCCGAGTTTGTTGTCACCGCTGGTTGCTTTTACTTCGAAGAAGCCATCGCCGAGTTCCAGAATGGAAACGTCGAATGTACCGCCGCCCAGGTCATATACCAGAATGGTCTGGTCTTCGGATTTCTCCATACCGTATGCCAAAGCTGCTGCTGTCGGCTCGTTTACGATACGCAGAACCTCAAGACCCGCGATTTTACCGGCATCCTTGGTCGCTTGACGCTGGCTGTCATTAAAGTATGCAGGAACCGTAATAACCGCCTGGGTTACAGGTTGGCCCAGGTAAGCTTCCGCATCGGATTTCAGCTTTTGCAGAATGATGGCGGAGATTTCTTGCGGCGTATAATCTTTGCCGTCGATGGATTCTTTATGATTCGTACCCATATGACGCTTGATGGAGATAATGGTACGATCCGGGTTTGTGATCGCTTGACGTTTTGCTGTATCCCCAACGACACGCTCGCCGTCTTTCTTAAATCCGACAACGGATGGGGTCGTACGGGCGCCCTCCGGATTCGGGATAACTACTGCTTCCCCACCCTCCATTACGGCTACGCAGGAGTTGGTTGTTCCTAAGTCGATACCAATAACTTTGCTCATGTAAAATTTTCCTCCTTATTCATTCACACGAATCCTCGCATGATCTTCATCAATTTTTATATGATAAACGACTATCGAAAGTCGCTTACATGCTCACTTTAACCATCGCAGGTCTCAATACTTTGTCTTTTAGCATATACCCCTTCTGCACTTCCTCAACCACGATGCCTTCCTCGTATTCATCGCTCTCCACCTGCATGATCGCTTGGTGATACTCCGGATTAAACGGCTCGCCTACGCTCTTCATCGCCGTTAAACCTTCGGTAGCGAGAACAGATTCCAACTGGCGGAAGATCATATTAACGCCCTTGGAGAAGGATTCAAACTCCGGGTTTTCCTCGGATGCCTGAAGCGCACGCTCAAAGTTATCGATGACAGGCAGAAGCTCTGTAATCAGTTTGGAAGAAGCGTATTTGCCCAGATCTTCTTTCTCCTTCTGTGTACGACGACGGAAGTTATCGAAATCCGCTTGTACTCGCAGGGTACGCTGCTGGTGCTCCAGCACCTCGGCCTGAAGTTTCTCAAGCTCAGCTGAACCTGCATCATCCGCCGAATCCGTTACAGGAATCTCCTGTTCGGGATTTACGGCTTCCTCCGCAGACCCACTCTCACCCGAGTTTGGCGTGTTCTCCAAAGTTTCTTCCATCGTTTCTTCTGTAACTGTATCTTGAACGGCATCCTTATGCTCATTATTCAAGACGCCTTCACCTCCTTCATATTCTAAAACAGACTGTCAGTGATTCATTTATCCCGTAAGGGTTACTCGCCTATTTCTTTCATCTTGATGACGTGATGAATCCGCAGCACGGCTGCAGCGACTTCACCGGCTGCTCGCAGGCCATGAAGTTTAACCGGAGCCGGATCCAGCACGCCCAGCTCCTCGTAATCAACAACCCGGCCGCTGTCGCAATCAATGCCCATGCAATCAGAGTCTGCACGGATTTGCGCAGCACGCACTTCTTCCATCTTCTCGAGCGGATTGTAACCGGCATTGAGAAGTATCTGCGACATCGGCTTGCGCAGCGCGGCCGAAACGGCTTCCATACCGAAGGCTTCCATGCCTTTCTGAGCCTCCCGGATCCGTTCCAATTCGTAGGACACCGCGAGTTCGCTTGTCCCGCCGCCTGGAAGTACCCCACCGGAAACGGCAGCCTGCAGTGCCGAGGCCGCATCTCCCGCAATTCTGGCCGCCTCGCCTACGACTTCCGAAGTGCTTGCCCCAACAATGACCGTCACAATACGTTCCCGGTCCTGGCTGCCGCAGGCCAGCCGGATTTTCTCAATGCCTTCATCGTAAGCGACACGCGGGGTATCACCCAGAAGGGCTGCAAGCTCCTTCGAGTCTTTATGTAACGCCTTCCGGCGTATGGGAGTAGCTCCCGTCATGTCGCTTACCCGGCGAAGATCCGCACGTGACACGCGCGGCACAACCATCATGCCGTGATCCAGGCAAAACTGCTCTGCATCCGGATGGATGCCTTTTTCAAGCAGGATGAGTTTTACGGACAGTTCGGACAATCTCTCTAAATCGGAAGCGAACACTTTTCGGAGGTCCATATATTGGGCAAATCCGGCTTCGGTTGTGAGCGCCTCTTCATCGATCTCATCTGGTTCCAGGGAATCAAAGAGCACCAACACTTTTGCATCGTCATACGACTTGGACTCCCGGGCGAAGATCGGCCGCTGCCGGAGCAGAACCCCCTCGAACACTTCATTCTCGGCATTCTCCAGAGCAATTATACTGTCTGCGAGCGAGTAGGAAGGATCCTGAAGACGGGTGATTCCGGCTTTCCGCGCGGCTTGCATAATTAGCTCCACGATGTCCTTCCGTTCACGCCCAGCTACGTACACCGTCCGTTCCAGAAGCGGATCATCCAATCCGTCAATCAGCCGAACCCGCTTTGTTAAGAGCTGCATCGACTTCTCGATCCCCTGACGCAGCCCCTCCACCACCTTGGAAGCAGGGACCCCGCGGGTTATGCGGGAGACCCCTTCCTGCACGAGTGCGCCTGCAAGCACGGTAGCCGTTGTGGTTCCGTCGCCGATTTTCTCCTGCTGCGCTCTTGCCACCTGAATGAGAAGGCGCGCTGCCGGGTGGGTGACATCCATTTTATCCAGAATCGTCACCCCATCATTGGTAATGACCACCTCGCCACGGGGACCCACCAGCATCACGTCGAGCCCCTTGGGACCAAGCGTGCCTTCAACAGCGGACGTGACGGCCCGGACGGCATTACTGTTGTTCAATAGCGTAGAATAACGTTCATCTCCGTCCACTTGGCTATGTTGTCCTTGGCTCATCTGTCTCACTCCTTTACTTGTACCAGTGTGACAGCAGCTTCGTCAGGTCATGGGATAACACATTCAAGATGCCGATCACCCGTGCATATTCCATTCTTGTAGGACCGAGAATACCAATCGAACCGAGCGCTTTTCCGTCTATTGAATAAGTCGCTGTGATCAAACTGCAATTGGAAATCGCCTCATGCGTATTTTCCGTACCGATCTTCACTTGGACACCATGCTCACCGGGAGCGGGGGCCATGAGCTTCAACAGTGCGGGTGTCTGCTCCAGAAGCTCGAAGATTTCCCTTACCTTATCAACATCCTTGAACTCCGGCTGATTCAGCATGTGGGTCGTGCCGCTGAGATATATGCCGCGATGGTCCGGTTCATTGTTAAGGGCGATATCCAGCATACTCATGAGATCTTCATAATGTGAAATATGCCGCTGCATTTCCTCGCCAATCTCCGTATACAAACGGGTCTTGAGTTTATATAGAGGCACATTGACCAGCTTCTTGTTCAGAAGATTTACCACTTGCTCCAGATCCGAAACAGACACACCCTGCGGAATCGAAACAATTTTGTTCTCGACTTGCCCTGTGCTGGTGACGATGATGGCTACCGCTTGATCCTCATGGAGAGGAAGAAGCTGGAAATGACGCAAAGACGTATGAAAAACTTCCGGTCCCAGCAGGATGGAAGTGTAATTAGTCATCTGAGACAGAATGCTCGCTGTATGCTGTATCATCTGCTCCATCACGTTCAGCTTTTCTGCAAAAAAGGATTTCATCATATGCAGTTCCGCAGGGTTCAAGGAAAACGACGACGTGAGATGATCAACATAATAACGATATCCTTTATGTGACGGAATTCGTCCAGCTGATGTATGAGGCTGCTCCAGAAATCCGAGTTCCTCCAGATCAGCCATCTCGTTTCGAATGGTTGCCGGACTGTATCCGACATCCCCGCGTTTGGAAATGCTTCTTGAACCAACCGGTTCGGCAGAACGGATATAGTCATCCACAATGGCATTCAAAATCATGCGTTGACGATCTGTTAACATGTCGCTCCCCTCCTTGCTGACTGCTTATTTTCTCTTTCGTTAGCACTCATCGTCATCGAGTGCTAACCGATATAACAAAAATACCAAACCGACCTGAGGATTGTCAAGTCAGTTCAGTACTTTAAGAACAGCTATTTCGTCACAAGCATGCTGCTTCTTGCAGTGAACGCAGTCGGTCCACACCTTCTCCGGAAAAATCTCCTTCTCCACGACGGCAAAACCGTTTTTGATGAAAAAGGATACTTCATACGTCAAGGCCATCACTTTCGGAAGCTCACGGCGTTTCGCTTCCTCTAGAAGGGAATCCACGAGCATGGAGCCGATCCCTTGCCCTTTATAACCATCAGAGATGCCGAGTGAACGAATCTCCACCAAATCATTTCCCAGCTGACACAAGGAACCGCAGCCGATCACGTTCCCTTCGGATTCGGCCACAACGAATTCCCCGATTTGTTTCTCCAACACTTTTTTGGACCGGGGCAGCATAATCCCCTGTTCCGCATATCCCTGAATCATCTGATACAGCGGCTCGACATCTTCTAACTTCGCCTTTCTGCATACCGCCGACATGGTTGTCCGTCTCCCCTTTACACGCTCCGTCATGTTATGAATAAATATACAACAGAGCGCATATAAGTTCAATAGATTAATTTGCCGTCAAACTGCCTATAAATTCAGCGAACACATCGTTGCCGAACAGAATGCCTTTACTGCTCAGTTTATATCCGTCCTCCGTAGAATCAAGAAGTCCCGCACTCACCATTTTATTCAGCGGCCCGGCGAATACTTCTTCCATGGAAGTTCCGAATTGCTGCCGGAACCGGCTGCGCGAAACGCCATCCAGCACGCGGAGCCCGACCATGAGGAAATCCTCCATCGCTTCTTCCCTTGATACCTCAAAGCTCTCCAATCGCGGAAGTCCTTGATTCGCTGCTTCATTATATGGGTTGACGCCTTTGATGTTCACATGGCGCTGACGACCGACGTATCCGTGCGCTCCCGCGCCCAAGCCATAATAATCCTCGTTGCGCCAATACGTCATATTATGCCGGCTCTCAAAGCCGGGTTTGGCAAAATTACTGATCTCATACTGTTTATATCCGGCTGCCTGCATCCGCTCCATTAATAGAAGATACATATTCAGCTCATCCTCCTCATCCGGAAGCGGCAGCTGGTTTCGCTGGTACATCGTATGGAACAGCGTATTTTCTTCAACCTTTAAGCTGTAGATTGAATAATGCGGAAGTCCAAGCTCTAGCGCCTTATCCACGCTTTCCGCAAGCATGTCCAAGGTTTGATTCGGGAGCCCGAACATCAAATCGATGGACATGTTTTCAAAGCCTGCTCTTCTGGCATTCTCGAGACTTCGATACACATCATCCGTATCGTGAATCCGGCCGATGCCGGTCAACAAGCTGTTCTGGAACGCCTGCACCCCGAAGCTGATCCGGTTCACGCCGCCTTCGCGCATCACGGACAGTTTCTCCAAATCCGTGGTGCCGGGATTCGCTTCCATCGAAAATTCAATGTCATCCCACCATTCCGGAAAATGGCGCTTCACGCTTTGCAAGAAGTATTCCATTTCATTTGGCTTCAGCACCGTAGGGGTCCCGCCGCCTACAAAAATGCTTTTGATTCGTCCCGGCGAGTTGGCCTGAACGGTTAGCTCCATCTCTTTATCCAGCGCGCGCAGATAATCCATCACCGGCTGATCCTTCAACACATAGGAATTGAAGTCGCAGTAAAAACATTTATTGGTACAAAACGGAATGTGAATGTACACTGCTTCCGTCCGTTGATCGTTTGCCGTCATTCTTTTCTTGCCCCCTCATGTACACCTCTAGCATGACTTACTTAAAGTAACTTCATGGAAGTTCCTTCTCTACTATAACGCTATGCCTCTTGGAATGAAAGAAAGGAAAGCCGAGAATCGGCTTTCCCATCATTTACTAAGGCTATACACGTAGGACCAGTCCAGCCCATTAACTCGTGGGCCTGCCATTCCTATACAAAATTACTTGTCGTCAATTTTCAATACCGCCATGAAAGCTTCCTGCGGCACTTCAACGCTGCCGACTTGTTTCATCCGTTTCTTACCTTCCTTCTGCTTCTCAAGGAGTTTCCGTTTACGGGAGATGTCACCGCCGTAACACTTGGCAAGAACGTTTTTACGCATCGCTTTAACCGTTTCACGGGCCACAACCTTGGTACCAACGGAAGCTTGAATCGGCACTTCGAACATTTGACGAGGAATCAGCTCGCGCAGCTTCTCGCAAATCAACCGTCCGCGGTGATAGGCACGGTCCTTGTGCACGATAAAGGACAAGGCATCCACTTGCTCGGCATTAAGCAAAATATCCATTTTGACCAGGTTGGATCGACGGTACCCGGATAGCTCGTAATCAAATGAAGCATATCCTTTGGTGCTCGATTTCAACTGGTCGAAGAAATCATACACGATTTCCGACAACGGAATTTCATAGGTAATGGTGACGCGCGTTGTGTCCAGGTATTCCATATTCACGAATTCGCCGCGTTTATTTTGACAGAGTTCCATGATCGCTCCAACATAATCGTTCGGAACGATAATACCTGCTTTAACATAAGGCTCTTCAACATAATCGACCTTGCCGACCTCAGGATAATGAGACGGGTTATCGATCTGGATCTGCTCCCCGTTTGTCAGCGTAATGCGGTAAATAACGCTCGGCGCTGTTGTAATCAGCGGTATATTAAACTCGCGTTCAATCCGCTCCTGGATGACATCCATGTGCAGCAGGCCTAGGAATCCGCAACGGAAACCGAATCCGAGCGCGCTGGATGTCTCTGGCTCAAAACTGAGCGATGCATCATTAAGCTGCAGCTTCTCGAGCGCTTCGCGCAGATCATTGTAGTCTGACGTCTCGATTGGATACAGACCACAGAATACCATCGGGTTGATTTTGCGGTAACCCGGAAGCGGCTCGGCCGTCGGACGCTTGGCATCCGTTACCGTATCACCGACCTGCGTATCGCCGACACTCTTCATGCCAGCCACGATGAAACCGACATCGCCAACATTAAGCTCGTCCACGATGGACATGCGCGGCTTAAACGCCCCCACCTCAATAACCTCGAAGGTTTTGCCGGTAGCCATCATCTTGATCTTGGAACCGGCTTTGATACTTCCGTCAAGAACGCGCACATATACGATGACACCTTTGTAAGGATCATAATGGGAGTCGAAAATCAGCGCTTTCAGGGGTGCTTCCGAATCGCCTGTTGGCGCAGGGACTTTCTGAACCACCTGCTCCAGAATTTCCTTGATTCCGATACCCGCCTTGGCGGAAGCTAATACGGCATCGCTGGCATCCAGGCCGATGACATCCTCAACTTCCTGCTTCACCCGCTCGGGATCGGCGCTTGGCAGGTCAATTTTGTTAATGACAGGCAGAATTTCAAGATTGTTATCCAGTGCCAAATATACGTTGGCCAACGTCTGCGCTTCAATTCCCTGTGCAGCATCAACGACGAGCAACGCGCCTTCACAAGCAGCCAGGCTTCGAGATACCTCATACGTAAAGTCGACGTGCCCTGGAGTATCAATCAGGTTCAATATATACTCCTCACCGTCATCGGCTTTGTAATTTAGGCGAACCGCCTGCAGCTTGATGGTAATCCCGCGCTCTCTCTCCAGATCCATCTGATCCAGTACCTGCTCTTGCATTTCACGCGAAGTTAATGCACCCGTAAATTCCAATATACGGTCAGCAAGCGTCGATTTCCCATGGTCTATATGTGCAATGATACAGAAATTACGAATTTTTTGTTGTCTTGCTTGTACGTCTGTCATGCCTAACCCCCAACAACCACCAGATGTTTGAATCAACTTATTATACCAGTTGAGGGGATGCACAGCAATGCTGAGAATAAAGGTGAATTTATTCCGCGATCGATCCGAACATCGACACGACCCAGCGTATGCTTTTGTCAGACAGCTGTTGGAGCAGTCCTGCCGTCTTGTCGGCAAGGACATCGGCAGGCGGTTGCGAGCGTTCGGGAAGCAGGATGTCGCTAGGCGTAGGCTCATATTCAGGTAGTGTCTTACGAGCATCTTGTTCTAGAACAACGGACTCTGATAAGGGAGGGGTCTTGCGTGTCCCTCCCCATCCATGCCCTTGGGCAGCTCCGCCTTGCGGATTCTGAGCATGGTCTTGCTGCACAGTTTGCACGGCGCCTGAACCGTCTGTCGATACGGGCGCCTTTGCCCCGCCAAGCTGCATGCCGACCAATATGCCGATGCCTGTCCATATGATAAGAGCCACAAACCGTTTTCCCATTCTTGACATCACAGAGTCCCTCCCTGATTTACCTGCTCACTCTTGCTCTATCGTTGCCGCCAAGCTGTTAGCCTGCTTTGGCTGCTTCACCCTCTGTGCCTTTTTTGCTTCCGCCCTTGGTTTCCGCGGAAACGGACTGCTTCTTCGTTTGATCATTGTCTTTTTTCACACTGGCTTTCTCCGCCTCTTGCTCCTGCCAGTACACATCTGCAATGATGTCCGCCAACGCTTCAGCTGTCCGCTGCAATTCTTCCTTCGTATTATCGATGCCGCCGATTTCGATCAGGATGCTGTTCGGCGACAGGGATTGATTATATTCCCCGTTCCCTTGATCCGCTGATTTACCCCACACCCCCCGAGACACCCCGGGATAGGACTGTTCCAGCTTGGCATTGATTTTGCTTGCAAACGCCTCGTTCTGTCTCCAGTTCTCGTTCGCATGTCCGATGATGAAGTAAACCTTGGCATAATTGACGCCGTTTACGGTTGCTGTCGTTTTGTTATACCGCTGCGAATCCCGATGGATATCGATCAGATAGTTAATACCGTCGTTCTGGGACATGGCCTCCATGACCATCTGACGCGAGTATTTATAAGAAAAATTGTAATTATACCCTTCAATGGTAGATTGATAGTCACTTTGATCATGCAGGGTGCCAATCCCGTTGGCTTCAAGTCTTTTGCTCAGCAAACTGCCCACCAGCATGACATTCTTGCTCGGAGATACCGCCCCCGGATTATCGGAAGGATGTGTCAGCAGCGGGTTATATGCTTCCTGCGGGTGAGAATGATAGATGAGAACGGCTTTCTTTCCATTCGTAGACTTTCCATCCTTGGAGATGCTTCCAGGATCGTTCTTACTGCCAGGCTCGTCCTCCGCCCCCTGATCCGGGACATCCTCACCATTATCCTCATTGCCGATATCTCCCCGACCGCCTTGTGGAGGCTCTTCCCCGCCATCAGCAGGATCGCCCTCTGCCTGCCCCTCCGCGGGATCCGGCCGGTAATCCGCCGGTGCCTCCCCATCCTCGTTACCGGACCCATGAGACAGCTGTACCGGTTGATTTGCTTTCATGCCAGGCAGTTCTCCTGCAAGAAGGCTTTTTGGATCCCTCGGATTCACACTCGTCAGCAGTTCAAAGACGAAGGTCGACATTTTCTCGCCGGAGAAGCTTGAGGTCTCTTTGGAAGCCGTCATATGCGGCATCTCCATGCCGATCATATCAATGAAAAAATGACTGGATAACGAAGCGGCCAATCCTTTCATTGATGATACGGGCGAGGAATTCATCCGCTGTTCCGCCATCCCTCCGAGCCCTAGTAAAATAAAAAATATAAGAGAACCTAGCATTAGTATAATGAGCGTTCGACCCATGCTCAGACCTTCCATAACCTTCCGTTTCAGTCTGGCAATATTCCAGATGCGAAACTTGCGATTGTTCATAACGATGCCCTCCTCGGTTCGCCGGGAGCTATTTCGGCCATCATTCCGCCGTTCCCGCGACTTGTGTAATCTCTTATATTTCAAATCTATGAACCGGGGAGAATCGATAGAACTAGATCCATGAAAAATATAAAAGCTCCGATAGATTCGGAGCTTTTATACTGGTTAGTGCGTGTACGCACCTACATTGCCGGGATCCACAGCCTCATGCAGCGCTGCGTTCAAACCGGTTGCCACGATATTGGCGATATCCTCTATAAATTCGTCGATTTCCTTGGGCGTTACGATAAGGTCATGACCCAGCGGCTCCAGAACCTCCTTCACCAGTGCGAGGCGATCACCTTCGGGTATATCATGGAGCATGCCCATAATTTTGCCCGTCTCCGGCGCACCTTCGCCAAAATGGGATTTCATAAGCTCAATGGCGTTATTAACGATGGTGGAAGCATAGCAGACGGTCGGAACTCCGATCGCAATGCAGGGGACCCCGAGAATCTCCTGTGTCAATCCCTTCCGCTTATTGCCGACGCCAGAACCGGGGTGGATTCCGATATCCGCAATCTGGATAGTCGTATTCACCCGTTCCAGCGAACGCGAAGCCAGAGCGTCAATAGCGATGATCAGTTCGGGACGGGTTTGCTCCACGATGCCCTGAACCGTTTCGCTCGATTCAATCCCTGTCAGACCGAGAACGCCTGGCGCTACGGCACTAACCTGTCGATAGCCTGGCGCCACCCGATCCGGCATAAGCTCGAAAAACTGTCGGGTTACCATCACGTTCTCCACCACCAGCGGTCCCAGGGAATCCGGCGTCACGTTCCAGTTGCCGAGCCCGACAATGAGCACGCTTGCCTTGGGTCCGATCCCGATCCGGGACATGAATGCCTCAAACTCACGAGCGAAGACAACAGATACTTGATCCTGAAGCCCCGTATCCCCCTTGCGAAGATCGGGCACCTCCAACGTGACGTAATGGCCCTTTACTCTTCCAATTTGCTTAGAGGCTGCATCGTTCTCCACGTCCAGCCTTGTAATCTTGATTCCGTCCTCCTGCACCACATCCTCCATCACACCAGGAATGGGCGTGCCCCCTTTGCCTCCCGCCAGTTCTCTTGATTCCACCGCCAGGTCCGTTCGGACCGAGTATTTTTGCAGATCCAGATCCATAGAAATTCACACTCCTCCTCATATTGCTAGTAGTGTGCGAGAGTATGGGAGAGATTATGCAGAAGTCCGAATGAGTATTGCTTTTTGTCCACCCCCATGCTAAAATATTTTAAGTTGTGAATCATTTCGCTCTATTGAAATGCCTTACAGGAGGTGAATGTAATGCCAAACATTAAATCCGCGATTAAACGTGTAAAGACAAATGACAAACGCCACGCGCTTAACATTTCTCAAAAATCCGCGCTTCGCACAGCTGTTAAAACTGCTGACGTAGCGTTGAACGGTACAGAAATCGAAGCTGCTAAAGTTGCTTTCCAGGCTGCTTCCAAGAAGCTTGATAAAGCTGTAACAAAGGGCCTGATCCATAAGAACGCAGCTGCCCGCAAGAAGTCCCGTCTGGCGAAAAGACTGAACGCTCTTACGTCGCAAGCGTAAGTAACGTTTGTTGAATACGACATGGAAAAAGCCCTGAACAGTTCACACTGCTCAGGGCTTTTTGTGGTACGTTGATCAACGTGCTCTTCTCGGCAGACAACCACATATAGCGGATTTTTTTCTTGCAAGATCAGGTGGGTAAGCCTCTGAAGTTCATGCTTTCTGATCTCTAAACAAAAAGAGCGTACGACTGCTCCCGCGGCCGTACGCTCTTAACTTGTTGCGGGTGTGTTAAGCCCCAAGCCGCAGCAAAAACAATTCGATGCCGAGCACCTTATCCACGGCCCCGGTCTTCATCTGGTAATCCAGATTCGCCAGATGGTTCAGAATGCCTTCAAGGCGTGCTGTCTCAAACTTGCGGGCTTGCTCGCCCGCAATCTTCACCGCATAGGGATGCAATCCGATCTGGGAAGCAATTTGCTGCTGCGAGTAGCTCTGGGTAGATAGAGTCTTCACCTGCAGAATAATCCGGAACTGTCTGGTGATGAGCGCCGCAATCTTGATCGGCTCCTCGCGCTGCTTCAGCAGCTCATAATAGATTCCGAGCGCCTTGTCCAATCGGAGATTCGCAATATCCTCTACAAGCGCAAACACATTCTGTTCCGTGCTGCGCGCCACCAGCATATCCACGGTTGCGACATCAATCACTCCACCGGCACCAGCATATAAACACAGCTTTTCGATCTCACCTGATAATGCCTGAAGACTGGTTCCCGCATTTCGCACGATCGCCTCCGCCGCACCTTCTCGCAGCGTGCAGTTTCCGTTCTTCACCTGCTTGTCCACCCAGCGAAGCAGATCCTCCCCGCCCAAAGGCATAAAGGACAAGGCAACCCCTGATTTCTTAACTGCCTTGACTACCTTTTTGCGTTCATCCAGCTTTTCTTGTCCAACCATAAAGACAATCACACTATAATCAGCGGGATTGGTCAAATAATCCAGCAAAGCCTCTGGACGGTGATCCACTTTCCCGTTATCTTTTGCTGCGGTAAAAAAAGCCGTGTCCCTGACCATGATCAATTTTTTCTGAACCATAAATGGAACCGTCTCCGCTTCTTCAATGACGGTTTGAATCGGAACCTCCCCTAAATCCATATGAACAAGCGCAAAATCACGGTCTTCTTTTGGGATCAGCTGGGCTTCCAGAAATTCAGCGAATTCCTTCATTTGAAATTTCTCGCTGCCATACAACAAATAGACGGCAGACACATCTCCCTGCTTAACCGCCTTGGCCGCCGCTTTGGCATCCATCGGCGTCCCCCCTTTCTACTCTGTACACTATACCAAAAAAGAGTGCCTGAATGCGATAGACAACAAGCATAAAAATGAAATCATCCACACGAAAACAAAGAGACCTCGGCTTGGCAGCGGCAAGGTCCCTTCGTCCCAACACATCTATATAAACGCCGGCAAGTATGCTCTAGAAACACCTCGCCGTCGGTCATACGACGGTAGTTGGTATAATGCTCTCTCTAATATATAGTGTATTCATATCTCCCGGCATTGGTGCACCGATTGTATATATCTCTGAATATTTCTATTGTTTAGGCTGCTTCTGCCCCGTAGTCGCCGGAGGCTGAGACTTCTCAATGGAATAGACGGATTCAACCAATTCGTTATTCGTCTGCACCTTGTACTTAAACGTTAAGCCGTCCTCTGACCATTGACCGGATACCCAGCTTCCGCCGAGCGGAATCGTCTCAACCGTTTCAACCGCCTCAGGCGAGGTTTGGCTTCCCGATGGCAGGCGATAGATAATCAGATGATCGGCCTCCAGCGAAGCTCGGTAGAGGCCGTCCGGGGACGACCACTGTTCCGGTACCATCGCCAGTCCTTGGTACGATCCGGTTGACCTGTCGGATGATTCCGTGCTTCCCGTGCCTGCATCGCCGGAAGGATCGCTAATTGGAGGCAGCATCTCTGACGAGGTATCCGCCGATTCCGTAGGCGAAGTCTGGGCATCCATGGTCTCAGAGTCCTGCTCAGGTTCACTAGCGGGAGGGTCAGACGGACTTGTGGTATTGTTTTTTGGTACCTCATTGTTGCTCGTTGCAGGTTGGTCTGACGCTTGAGGTTCCCCATTATCTTTCTTCTGGACCGAAGTATCGGGTGCTGTAACATCTTTCTTGGTGCCGTTAGCCCCATCCGATGGTTCCGGCGTTGCCTTCGTTTCATTCGGAGCTGACTTAGAATTGGCTTCCGATGACGATTCTGAAGGCGAACTCCGCAGATTTGCGGATGGATCGCTTCCCTCATCCGATGCGCCACCCGACTCCGTGCCGCCTTCGGCGGCAAACGGCTGAGCGATTTCCTGACTCTGCGTTGCAGCCGAGTCGTCATTCGCCCCGGCACTGGTCGTGCTTGCCTCTTCGTATGGAATCTCCGCATCGGATAGCATCTTCGGTTCATTATTTAAAATAGCTACGCTAAAAATAAGTACAGCGGCAGCGGCACCGATAGCCGTTCTTCCGCCAACCGTGCTCCACCAGCTTCCCGCACGTCGCGGACGCCGCATTTCCGGCATCATTTCGGCGGGCTCTTGGCTTTTCACGGCTGGAGGTACGACAAGGTTCTGGCGTTCACGGTCAATGGCATCCAGTCTAGGCATGATAGCGTCTACCAGACTGACAGGCGGGGTTACGGCCGGGAGATCCTCAAGCTCTCTGTTCAATGATTTCAATATATTAAAGGTCTCCGCACACATGGGGCACACGGCAATATGCTGATACATTTCGGCCGTCTCCTCCGAAGTGAGATCCCGGTCCAAATACCGGTGCATACGTTCCACCACCTCTTGGCAATTCATCCTGATACACCACCTTTCTGATGCTCTTGGAGCATATTCTGCAGCTGCTGCCTGGCCCTGAACAAATAGGATTTCACCGTATTGAGCGGGAGGTTCAGACAATCAGCAATTTCGTTGTAGGATAGATCCTGCAAATACCTTAAGACAATGACCGTGCGATGATGATCCGGCAGTTGATTAATGGCTTCCTGAATATCCTGAGCCAGATATCCCGACATCACTTCCCGTTCTACATCGAGATTATCCCGAAACACCAGATCATGTTCATCGATGGAAACCGTCGGCTTGGTCCTGCGGAATTTATCAATGCATATGTTGGTGACAATCCGCTGGACCCAAGTTTTGAACTGAGCCTTCTCCTCGTAGGAGTTAATCTTCGTATATACACGTATAAGTGCTTCCTGGGCTGCATCCATAGCATCCTGTTCATTGTTTAAAATGTAATAAGCAGTTCGGTAAACATGTTGCTCAATTTCTCGCAATAGGGTGATTAGAGCGTCGCGATCGCCCGATTGAGCGGCTCTTATGAGTCCCTGCTCCACCACAGTGGATCCCCCTCTCCCTGCATACATACAGACGGATAGAATTAAAAAAATGTTGCAGTATGTAACCTATTATTTTTTTAGGAAACTTCATCTAACTATACCAAATATAAAGATTATAGTCACCGCTGCATTTTCCTATAAAAGATCATACTACGAATCTATGTCCAAAGGACAGCGGGCTGTTTTTTCATGGAAGCTTCGTACGCGTTTCAATATGTCCATCCTTGATCCTCATCTGGATTTCACCGTGAAGGTTGGTCTGATAGATGAGCGTCGAGGAACGTTCCAACCGTCCGACCACATCCGGATGAGGGTGGCCGTACATATTGTTGACGCCAGCGGAAATAACCGCTGCCTTCGGCTTCCATGCATTCAGCCATAGCGCGGATGTCGAGGTTTTGCTTCCATGATGGGCAACCTTCATGACATCGATCCGGTTTTCGGCAGCAGCACGACGTGAAACGACATCATCCTGTGAAGAACGTTCCTCCAGGTGCAGCAATATATTATGTTCGGCAGCTTGGTCCGTGTCACCCGTAAATAAGAGCCGGCTGCCGTTCATCTGAAGGACAAATACTAGTGAAGCATGATTCTGCTCCTTAATCAACGGTAATGGTTTTATGATTTCTCCACTTTCTGGGAAAATAGGCGCTAAAAATTGGATTTCCGTATGTCTGTCAAGCTTCCAAACATCCCGATCAAATCCAGCCTCGTAAATGGGAATGCGCTGCTGAACGGCGGTTAACATCAGTTTCCGGAAGGAAGCGGAGTCGGTCAAGGTCCCATTGAATACAACCGATTTTACGGGGATTTCCTGCAGAACAGCCTGGAAGCCGCCGATATGATCCTGGTCCCCATGGGTCATGATGACAGCCTCAAGCTGGTGTACGCCCCGTTTTTTCAACAAGGGAACCACCACTTTCGCTCCCACCTCATACGGAGACTTTCGTTGTTTCCAAGTATCCTTTTCCTTACGAAAATTCACCGTGCCACCACCGTCAATGAGAATATGCTTGCCCTCAGGTGTTGTTACCAGTATCGAATCCCCTTGTCCTACATCCAGGAATTGTACCAGTCCCGCTCCGTGCATGGACGGAGATTGATAACCGCCGTACAGTAAAAGACCCAAAGCTCCGGACAGCAGGACGATCGCGGATCTCGTTGCATAGCGTTCGATATAATCACTGGCGCGAAGAAAACCTCTCCATCGTAACGCACCGGCCCATCGATCCACAAGCGGAAACATGCCGGTCGCTCTAGACAAGCTTCCTCTACGATCCAAGGGTATCCGTCCTTCCAACGGAACTGTATCATCGGACTCGCTTCGCTCTCCCTCGCGATTTTCGGAACTCTTTTTCAAAATGGACAGCAATGCATACAGAAGAACAAAATAACACAGAATCCAGGCTATCGACGGGGATGGCCACAATGTCATAAACACGGATGAACCATTCATCCATTCAACGATTCGGAACGTCATTTGGTTTAACCATTCCGTTACAGCTGCCAGCCAGCCGGCTCCTCGCATCCACACCCACCCCATCAGCAAAGACACCATTCCTAGCGGAAGAACGACAAGGCTAATGACTGGAACCAGGAGCATGTTGGCGAAAACAGAAATCAGCGACACCTGGTTGAAATAATGAATGGTAAGAGGAAAGGAGATCAGCTGCGCTACGACCGTGACTCCAACAGTTCCCGCAAGCCAGCGGGGCAAAAATGTCAGCAGCGGCATCAGCTTCGGCACGAATATCATCAAGCCCGCAGTCACGATGAATGACAATTGAAAGCTGACGTTAACGAGAAAATACGGGTTCCACAGCAGCATGGCGAGCACGGCAACACTCAGAATATGCAGTCCATCCTTCAAAAGCCGACGCCGTGCGGCATACAAACCGATCATCCCCATGATGCCGGCACGGACGATAGAAGGGCTTGCCCCGGTAAGCAGGACGTAGACGGGAATCAGCCACATGACCACCGTCAGCGAGGTCTCCCTCGTCATTCGAAGGGTGGTACATATGAATAAAAGACATCCTACGACAACAGCCACATGCATGCCCGATATCGCAAGAATATGAGTCAATCCCAGCCGCGAGAACTCCATAAATGTATCGGGATCCAGATCATCCCGATTGCCAATGACAAGTCCCTTCATATAACCCGCGTGGATTCCGCCGTACAATTCATCCAGCTTGCCCCCAAGCTTATGGCGAACGGCATCCGTCCATCTTAGAATATGACTTAAATTCCAGCTGTCAGGCGGAGTGACCCCCGCTTGTTCAGAGCCTTTCACTTTAATCATCCAATGAATTTTCTGGGTTCGCAAATATTGAGCATAATCAAATCCGTCAAAATTACGGGCTTCTCCAGGTTTTTGCAACTCTCCCGTCAGTTGTATGCGGTCCCCGCGCTGCCATCGGTTAACCCTCTCCAGCTCCCTTTTATCCAGCAGTTTTACTTGAACCCTAACGATATCATCTGTCTTCAGCATGGTCCCGTTATCCGGATTCGCTTGTTTTTGAGGCGCTGGAGGTTTTGCTAGCGTGAGATCAGCCACATGTAGGACAACATTAAAATCCGCGCGGTCACCGTCCACTTCTATAGGGGATGTGATTACACCAAACGCAGTAACCGGAACGATGTCCGTCGATGACACCCCGGGGAGGAGCGACTCGAAATCACTTATATTTGCCGCATCATGCCATTCCCAGTAAGTGCCCGACACGCACAAGGAGAACAACATGCAGAGTGTAAAAAGACGCCCTGCCCCCGCCCAATGACATACAGCAAGCAGTATGAGAATCAGCCCGGCTGCAATCAAAGCCAGCCTCCATCCATCGTACAGGCATGCAGCACCGCTGCCGATTACCCATAACACGGTAAACATAAGTAACGGCCTTCGCCTCATAATTCGAACAAATCCCTTCATCATTAAATAAAAAAAGAACCCTTGCCTGCAGATCGCAGTCAAAGGTCCTTCCTCTGTGACTTTCTATTCATTTTCTTCTATAACCTTATATTCATAAATCATTCCGCTACCGTCATCAAGGTTTCGCGCGGCGGCTCATACACTTCAAGCTGCCGGAACAAAATACCCTTCTGTTCCATCATGCGGGACACCTTGCCCGAATCCTTCGGATAAGGACGGTGGAACACAACCTCGACAATGCCGCTGTTGGCAAGCATATTCGCACAGGTCCAGCAGGGCTCATCCGTCACGTACACCGTGCTGCCTTCACGATCAATCCTGTCCGTGAATAACAGCAGATTCTGCTCAGCATGAATCGTCCGGATGCAGCGCTGTTTCTTCACCATGCTCTCCTTGCCGTCCTGTACGACCAATTCATAATCCTCAGCGATCATACAGCCAGCTTCCGAGCAATCAGGCACTCCCATCGGCGCGCCGTTATATGCCGTTCCGAGCAGCTTCTTCCCCTGCACCAGCACCGCTCCGACATGACGCCGCGGGCATTGAGAGCGGGTAGAAACCATAAAGGCAATATCCATGAAATAAGTATCCCAATCTTTACGTTGATCTGCACTCATCATCTGTCACCTGTTCCTTATCAATGTCCCCTTTATTGTAGCACATAGCTAAAGTCCAACGTAAGGCTTCATCTTCTCCAGCATTTTGGGACCGATGCCCTTTACGTTCATCAAGTCCGCCTGACTTCGAAATGGACCAAACTGATTTCGATAATCGATAATCGCCTTGGCCTTCGCCTCGCCAATGCCAGGCAGCTCCATGAGCGTTGCGGCATCCGCCGTGTTGACATTAATCAACCCGGATGAATCCGGAGCTGCTGGTTGCTGTACTACACTGTTAACAGGGGTTTGCTGCTGTAACTGCTGACCGACACCTTCAGCCTGAGGTGGAACCGAGGCCGAAGTAGATTGGCCAGAGGTTGAAGATGGGGCGATATGATCTGCTGTACTGCTCCCTGCCACTCCTTGGTCTTGGTTTGGCATGGGCTCCTTCGCGTTATGTGCAGGCTCGATCTGCCCAGCCTGAGTGGTGTTTGCAGCATTTTTCACGTCCGCTTCGGGCTCAGCAGATGCTCCAGCCGGTTCCACGTCCTTATGCCGGGAATCAGCCCCAGATGTCTTCACACCCGCATTCTCTTCGGCAGCAACCACCTGCTCCAGCTGATCGTTTAGCGGCTGCCAGCCCTCGATCCCCTGATTCGTACCGCCAGCAAACAAGATGAACCCGCAGCCCGCAATCGTTGCGGCAAGACTCCAACCTAAAGATACTCGTCTCATCTATGATCTCTCCTTAACATCAAAGTTCATTTGGTACAAACCTATGAATATTCTTCAGTTTCCCTACCGAAATCGCATGAAAAACCGTCATGAATCGGCATCTTCCCCGCATACATTAAACGTAAGGACGGTACATTTCTGCCGTAAAGCGCGAAAGGAGGGGACATACACATGAAGGTTGGTTTTATCGGTACGGGCAGCATGGGTAGTCTGTTGATCGATGCCTTCATTCAATCGGGCGCACTCCTGCCTGAGCAGATTCGGGTCAGCAACCGAAGCCCTGAAAAGCCGCTGCAGCTGGCAAAACGTCATCCCGGTCTGACGGTATGCAGCTGTAACATGGAGACGGCTTCTCAGAGCGACCTGATATTCCTATGTATCAAGCCGCTTGAATTCAAATCGGTCATCAGCGAAATCAAAGACAGGCTTGAAGCCCGGCAAATCGCGATATCTATCACGAGTCCGGTCCAATTGATCCATCTGGAATCAACGCTGCCCTGCAAGGTGGCGAAAATCATACCGAGCATCACCAACTTAACCGGAGGCGGAGCATCGTTATGCATGTATGGTTCCCGAATAAAAGAAGAAGACAGGCAGCTTATAGAAAGCCTCCTGTCTTATATCAGCAGGCCGCTCGAGATACTGGAATCGCACACACGAATCACTTCCGATTTCTCCAGCTGCGGACCTGCTTTTTTAAGTTTATTCATGGAAAAATGGATCGACGCTGCCGTTGAAATAACCGGAATCGACCGCAGGACCCTTAATGCATTAGCCGGTGAAATGCTGCTTGGCACCGGCAAGCTGCTAACGGAGGAGGGCTTCTCCCCCGAACAGCTGCAAGAGCGGGTTGCGGTTCCCGGAGGCATCACAGCTCAGGCTTTGGCACTGCTTGATTCAAACCTGAACGGATTGTTCTACCAATTGATCAAAACCACACACGACAAGTATGAGGAGGATTTGGCCAAACTGGATGCTGCCTTCGGTTTTACGATTAACCGGCCACGATATTGACCAGTTTACCCGGTACGGCAATAATTTTGCGAATACTCTTTCCTTCCAGCGCCTGCTTGACATTCGGAAGGGAGAGGCTATGTTGTTGCATGGCTTCTTGGTCCATGTCTTTCGAGATTTTGGCACGTTCTACGATTTTGCCGTTAACTTGAACAACAATCTCAACTTCGGCCTCTACAGTCCAAGCCTCATCATACTCCGGCCATGGCACGTAGGTTACGCTCTCCGTGTAGCCTAAACGGCTCCACAGCTCTTCAGCCAGGTGAGGGGCCAGCGGGGAAAGCAGCTGAACGAAGTTCTCCATCGCTTTGCGCGGAAGCTTTTCCGTCTTGTATCCCTCGTTGATGAATACCATCAGCTGGCTGATCGCTGTGTTAAAGCGCATATGTTCAAAGTCTTCGGTTACTTTCTTAATCGTTTTGTGCAGCGTACGTTTGAATTCGTCCGCACCCTCGCCTTCCGCGATTTTAGGGTTCAATTGACCGTCGTCTCCGATGAACAGGCGCCACACGCGGGAGAGGAAACGATGCGTTCCTTCAACCCCGTTGGTATTCCATGGCTTGGTCGCTTCCAGCGGCCCCATGAACATCTCGTACACGCGCAGCGTGTCGGCACCGTATTCGTTAACAATATCATCCGGATTGATGACATTGCCGCGGGATTTACTCATTTTTTCATTATTGTTGCCCAGGATCATACCCTGATTGACCAGTTTCTGGAAAGGCTCCTTCGTATCGACAACACCCAGGTCATACAATACTTTGTGCCAGAAGCGTGCATACAGCAAATGAAGCACCGCATGCTCCACACCACCGATGTACAGGTCAACCGGCAGCCATTCCTTCTGCTTCTCCTTGGAGCACAATTCCTCATTATTACGCGGATCGATATAACGCAGGTAGTACCAGCAGCTGCCAGCCCATTGCGGCATCGTATTGGTCTCGCGGCGGGCTTTCATGCCCGTTTCGGGATCTACCGTTTCCACCCACTCCGTAACGTTAGCCAGCGGCGATTCGCCGGTACCGGACGGTTTAATCTGATCCACATCCGGCAGCAGCAATGGAAGCTGATCCTCCGGCACGGTCTTCATCGTTCCGTCTTCCAGATGCAGAATCGGAATCGGCTCACCCCAATAGCGTTGACGGCTAAACAGCCAGTCGCGCAGACGGTAAGTTACCTTCTTCTTGCCCTTGCCCTCTTGCTCCAGCCATTCATTCATCGCCTGGATAGCCTCTTCATTATCCAACCCATTCAGGAAGCCGGAATTCACATGCGCGCCACTGCCGCTGTATGCTTCCTCCTCGACATTTCCACCCTGAACAACTTCAATAATCGGAAGACCGAATTGCTTCGCAAACTCCCAGTCGCGGCTGTCATGACCCGGAACCGCCATAATGGCTCCCGTTCCATAGCCAGCAAGCACGTAATCCGCGATCCAGATCGGCACTTTAGCGCCGTTTACCGGATTGATAGCGTACGCACCCGTAAATACACCAGTTTTATCCTTGGCCAGATCCGTCCGCTCCAGGTCGCTTTTACGAGCTGCTTGATCTTGATAAGCCTTGACGGCTTCACGCTGATCGGCTGACGTAATCTTATCCACGAGGTCATGCTCCGGCGCCAGGACACAGTAGCTTGCCCCGAACAGCGTATCTGGACGGGTTGTGAACACCTCCAGATGACCATCGTACCCTTCGATGTCAAAACGAACCTCAGCGCCTGTGGATTTGCCAATCCAGTTGCGCTGCATATCCTTCAGGCTCTCGCTCCAGTCCAATTCATCCAGATCCTCAAGCAGACGATCCGCGTATTCGGTAATACGCAGAATCCATTGGCGCATCGGTTTACGTACGACCGGATGGCCTCCGCGTTCACTCTTGCCGTCGATGACCTCTTCGTTCGCAAGCACGGTACCGAGCGCTTCGCACCAGTTCACCGGTACTTCAGCCACATAGGCAAGGCCGCGCTTATAGAGCTGGATAAAGATCCACTGGGTCCATTTATAATATTCCGGATCGGTGGTGCTGATCTCGCGGTCCCAGTCATACGAGAAGCCGAGAGATTTGATCTGGCGGCGGAATGTATCAATATTTTGCACGGTAAACTCGCGAGGATGTTTGCCTGTGTCCATTGCATACTGCTCCGCTGGCAGACCGAAGGCATCCCATCCCATAGGATGAAGCACATTGTATCCGCGCATCCGCTTGTAACGGGACACGATGTCAGTCGCCGTGTATCCCTCCGGATGCCCTACGTGCAAGCCTGCGCCTGATGGATATGGAAACATATCCAGCGCATAAAATTTCGGTTTGGATGAGGTATCTTCCGTTTTAAAGGTTTTGTTCTCATCCCAGTATTGCTGCCACTTCGGTTCGATGGCCTGCGGCTGATAGCCGTGGCCCGTTGGTTGATTGTCCGTCATACTTCATTGCTCCTCCTTCACAGTCGAGAGACAAGGCCTATGCCATTGCCCAAAAAAACAAAAAAACCTCATCATCCATAGCGCTGATCGCTAGGGACGAGAGGTTTGATTCCCGTGGTACCACCCTAGTTAGCCAAAGGCATGCTTTGCCTTTCACTCCCTTTGCATCCTTATCGCGGATGAGACGACGATGCTTCAGCGGCCGAATCTGCCGGAATACAGCCCTCCGACGGCCGGGTTAACACCATTGCTCCGAGGCGAGTTCATTCCTATCGTCAACCGGTTTTCACCAGACACCGGCTCTCTGCATGATCGAAAGTGGAACGATTGATCCTCATCATCGCGTTCATATTACCGTTTTAATGTGGCTATTATACCCAAAAAGTCCGATCAAGTCAACGAAAGCTCTTCTCCGCTTCTGCGATAATATTCCGGTGTCGTCCCGACCATGGCCTTGAACATCCTGCTGAAATGAGCCAAATGCTTGAAGCCTGCCGCCTGGCTGATCTCCGTGATGCTGAGATGAGGATGGAGCCTGAGCAAAATTTTAGCTTGGTTAATCCGCCGGTGATACAAATATTTAAACACCGTCGTTCCAGTAACCTCCTTAAACAAGGAGGATAAATAGTGCTTCGTAATATGCATATCGCGGGCGATTTGCTCCAGCGTCAGATCCTGCATATAATTTTCCTCGACAAACGACACGACATGTTGGACATGCCGTTCTTTCTCGGAGATGGAGTCCTGATCCTGCACAGCACCCTGGCACCAGTCCGCGATGACGTACATCATCTCTTGAATACGCAAGGTCATCCGTTCCTGACGAAAACCGGCCGTGGATGCCGAGAGGCGATGCATATCGGCCAGCATGCCTTCAAATTCATCCCGGTTCGCCCCTGTCAGTGTCATGCGATGATTTCGCAGCGTTTCGAATGGATCCAGCAATATCGATTTGCCCGTATCCGAAAGCCCCTTGCAGATCCAGGCCGGATCAAAATGCAAAATGCTTCTGACATATCTGGAATCGGGCTCCACATTCGGACAGTGAAGCGTAAGCCCGTTCATCAAGAGCAGATCCCCCGGCTTCAGCGTGAAAACGGAATCGCCGATCAAATAAGTGCAGCGTCCTTCATGGAAATAATAAATTTCATAAAAAGCATGCGAGTGAAACTGTCCTCCGGACAACGGCTGTTCATTGTAATAGGTCAGATCGAACGGCGCCTGCAGCTGCATGCGGTCAAAGCCTGGCATCATATCGGCAGATGAGGTCATCTAGAGAATCGCCCCTTTAGCGATTTTGGAGTTGTCTAATCCTCAACCCTCAACAAAACGGGGTTTTCTCTATTATAAATGATTTTATGGAATGCGCACGGCCTCATTTTGGGCGATGACGCACAATTCTCCGGCTTTGAAAGCGTGCTCCTGGGACATGGCATGCTCCGTACGTTCCAGACAATCCAGGATAAGCTCCCCGAAGAATGGATAGCCCACCTTGCCTTGAAGCTCCATATGAAACTCTCCCTCGCCATTAACCAGGTACAGATGATCGCCTTGCGCATGCCTTGCAATATCGATATATTTGCGAAGCTCGATGTACCCTTCCGTCCCCAGAATAAAGGTTCTTCCGTCGCCCCAGGTGCCAAGGCCTCCAGGTGTCAGCCAGTCGACACGGAAGTAATTCGTGGCCCCGTTGTCTCCTACAAGCGTCGCATCTCCAAAATCCTCCAGCTCCGGGTAATCCGGATTCGCATAATTGCCCACCTTGCTGCTGAGCACCTTGGCATCGCGGCAACCGGCAAAAAACAAAAATTGTTCAATCTGGTGGGAGCCGATATCACACAGAATGCCACCATACTGTTGATGACGGAAAAACCAGTCCGGACGGGAAGGCGCATTTAAACGGTGCGGACCTGTTCCCATCACTTGCACCACTCGCCCTATCGCCCCGTCCTGGATCAGCCTTCCTGCATGGACGGCACTCTCCACATGCAGCCGTTCACTGTAATAGACCATGTACTTCTTGCCCGTCTCCGCCGCCTTCGCGCGAGCAGCGTTCACCTGCTCCAGCGTGGTGAAAGGCGTCTTATCCGTAAAATAATCCTTCCCATGCGACATGACCTTCAGGCCAAGTTCGCATCGTTCCGAAGGAATAGCCGCAGCGGCTACCAGATGAACCTCCGCATCCTCTAGCACCTGTGCCTCGGATGAAGCGACGGTTACACTTGGGTAAGCCTTGCAAAAAGCCGCAACCTTCGCGGGGTCTGAGTCATATACCCACTTCAGCGTAGCCCCGGCCTCGATCAATCCGTTACACATGCCGTATATATGCCCATGCTCCAGCGACATGGCAGCAAACATAAACTCTCCGGGCTTGCACACCGGCTGGGCCTTGCCCACCGGCGCGTAGAGCATTCCATTACTGCGGTCCATACCACGTGCCTCCTGATTGTGATTTAATAGGTTCCAAACGTCTTGCTCATATCCACCGGTCCGATCTCCTTGACCGTTTTCTGAGCGGAAGAATGTGTGATCCGTTCCTGCAGCATTTCGTAATACAGCTCTTCGTTAAGAGGCAGATCAACCCAATTGTCGGTCCAGGTGGACAGATGCATGGCATTGGACAGCGTCAATCCATGAATTCCCTCTTCACCCGGGGCAATCAATGGCGTTCCATGCAAAATAGCATCCGCAAAGTTCTGGATAATGCCGCTATGCTGCGGATTATCCCCCGAGATCGGCACCTCGCATTTCCAGCATTCCGGTTCGCCGAAGCCCCCGGTATACTCCCGATTGAATTCCGGCTCTGGCACACGGAGGCGCCAGAAGGTGAGCTTGCCGTCCTCGATAACGATTTTTCCGCGGTCTCCCGTCACTTCATATCGGTTAGTGCCCGGGGCTTCACCCGTTGTCGTAATAAAGACGGCTGTAGCACCATTCTCGTATTCCGCATAAGCCGTCACGTCATCTTCGACTTCGATGTTCCGGTACTTACCGAAAGCACAAAATGCACGAATTCTCTTTGGCATCATGCCGGTCGTCCACTGCCAGAGGTCCAGCTGATGCGGGGACTGGTTAATCAGCACCCCTCCGCCTTCTCCAGCCCAGGTAGCTCGCCATCCGCCTGAATCATAATAGCTCTGGGACCGGTACCAATTCGTTACGATCCAGTTCATCCTCCGGACTTCGCCGAGTTCGCCGTCGGCAATAAGCTCTCTCAGCTTCTTATATAGCGGGTTACAGCGCTGGTTGTACATAATTGAGAACACTTTGTCACTGGCTTCTGCCGCGCGATTCATTTCCCGTACCTGCTTCGTGTAAACGCCTGCCGGTTTCTCGATCAGGACATGGAGTCCATGATTCAGGCACTCGATCGCCACTTGAGGATGGGCATAATGGGGCGTAGCAATAATTACCGCATCTATCTCCCCCGATGAGATCATAGCGTCCGTATCACTCCAAATTTTTACGTCCGAAGGCAGCGTTGCCCTCGCTTCTTCCTGCTTGGCTGGATTCAGATCGCATATAGCGCTAAGCCGCGCGCCTTTGATCCTTCCGGACGCCAGCGATCTGGCATGCGAAAAACCCATCCCCAGTCCGATTACCCCTACTCTTACCTGTTCCATATCTATAGCCTCCTTCAAAAGTGACCTACGCGTTTTGTTTCTGATCTGACCACAACTTCATCTGCTCGGCAAAACGAACAAGCAATTCCCTGGACTGGAACGTTCCGCTAAAATCCTCGATCCCGTAATAACCTTCGTAACCAACCGACTGCAGATCCTGTATAACCTGCTTCCATGGCACGGCCCCCTGGGCAAGCGGGACCCATTCCCCGGACCACGTCGCCGCGGTGCCATCCTCGGAAGGCGTTTTGCGGTAGCCTCCGTTTTTCACATGGACATGAGCCAGGAAGGGACCAAGAAGCTCCAAGCCCATCCGGTAGTTCTCGTAACCTTCATGGACCATGTTGCCCGGATCATACAGCACGCCGATATGCTGCGGATTGAAGTGAGATACAAGCCGGTGCGTCAAACCCGCGCTCGGAGTGATCGTAAGATGATGTGTTTCCACTACTCCCTTGACCCCGTATGCCGCAGCGAGATCCTGTACCTCATGCAGATAACGGACCGCCTGGTCGTACAGTTCATTGTAATTTCGCTTTCGGTCATATCCCGGAATACCCACGCGAATAAAGGAGGCTCCGATCAGCTTGGCCGCTTGCATGACCTTCTCCGTTGCTTCCACGTCGCCGCATGTCAGATAAGGGACGACCGCAAGACTCCGCCGGCCATGCTTGTCGGCTGCTTGCTGAAACCTGAGCCAATCCTCCTGCGTGCCGTTTGGATCCATGGAGCAGCGATTATGCCGCCAGAAGGAGGGTTTCTCCCCTGCAGCTTCTTCCGGAATCTCCTTGAAACGCCATTCGATTCCTTCAATACCGGCATCCGCCGCGGCTTTTGCCAACTCCTCAGGCTGTAAGTCAGGAGTTGCGACTGTAAATACGGACAGTTTCATGCTCATTCATCCTCTCTCGACCCAATAGATTAGCTTATGCATCATTTGATCATCATTGAACTCAAATACGGTCATTCAGAGCACATCGGATGCATAGAAACATCTCTTGAGATAGCGCTCTCATTTCTGTTCATCCTATCTACCCCTCATCGTAGCACAGTCCCGGAAGCAAACCCATATCCCTGCTACCGAACCTTAACTACAGTCAAATAAAGCGGAAAAGAAATGTCTTTGAATATAATGAATCCATGCGTAACGAAAAAAGAAGCACTTTCTTTCGTCGCTACAGACGAGAGAAGTGCTTCTCATAAAAGGATTTTTTCGTTTATTTTACGGCAACGTAGAACAGCCGGGATGCATCCTGCCCCGCTTCCATCCACTCAAAATCGGCATAACATTTCACATCCCGGAATCCGGCCTTAACCAGCTCGACCTTCATCCATTCGGGGTCATATCCCCGCTGCACATGCGTTTCCTCAAAGCGACGGTAGACCGTAGGGTCTTGGCCGTCACGTGCAAAGATGGAGAGATGATGCTCAATCTCCATCCGTCGTTCATCCAGGTCGCATGTCCAAATGTAGGACACTTCCCGTTCGTCCAGCACAAAGGGCTGTTCTTCGTCGTATCGAAGCAGTGTGTTCGGGTGATGCACATCAAACAGGAACGTGCCGCCTTCCTTGAGACCGTTGTAGGTCCTTGTAAATGCGGAGCGGATGTCCTTTTCCTCCAGCAGATAGTTCACACAATCACAAAATGAAATGACGGAATCCACCTGCTCGGGCAGCTCCCACGAACGCATGTCCTGTTGTACCCAGCGGACGCTGCCTTCCCGGAACAATCGATGCCCCTGGGATGTACCCTCCAGCTTGCGTCTAGCAACTGAGAGCATATCTGCCGACAGATCAATTCCTGTTACCTCGAAACCGGAGTTCACGAGCGGAATGGTAATGCTGCCTGTCCCGCACCCGAGCTCAACGACGCTTTTTGGCATTCCGTGCTTATCCCAGGCGGTTCTCGCAAAACGAATCCAATCCGGGTACGGCATGTCTTCCATGAGTTGATCATATACGTAAGCAAACTTGCGGTAAGACAACATGATGACACCACTTTCCTTAGAAGCTTCCCCTACCTTGCCGGGTTATTCGTTTGATCCGGAGTTCTCCTCTTGATTGACCATATACGTCCAGCTGTCCTTTTGCGTAACCAAACCGTCCTTCATCAGCTTGCCAAGCGCGCGTTTAAAGGCGGATTTGCTAATACCGAACCGCTGCTTAATGATGTCGGGCGGCGTTTCATCCGAATACGGCATCCCATGGCCCGGACGCTCCTTCAGAAAAGCAAGCAGCCGGTCTGCATCATCCGTCCGGCCGATCTCTTTTTGCGGAACCATGGACAGGTTGACCCTGCCATCTTCCCGAATATGGCTGACCCGGACCTTCACCTCTTCACCAAGCCGCAGCATACGTGTCCGTTCCGAGGAATGGATCATACCAATCGCGCCGAAACCGATCACACCGCCATCGATGATGACAAACGTGCCCATCTGGAGCGGCTTGTACACCAGAGCAGTGAACCATTGGCCCTTCCACGATTCAGGCGCATGGAACGCAAGCGGAGCAAGCTCTTGTTCTCCGGCAAGTTTCGCGCGAAGTCGTCCTTGCTTATCATGCTCCATGATGACAAACACATGGTCTCCCACTTGGGGGTGAAGCTCCCGCAACTCCGGCAATTCTCGGATTGGAAGCAGAAGCTGCCTGCCAAGCCCCATCTCGAGGAAACAGCCGAGGCGCGGATGGACGTCCGCCACCTCAAGCTTAGCGGTTTCACCCAACATAAGGTAAGGCTTCTTCATCGTAGCGGCCAGGCGGTCTTCCGTATCAAAGAATATAAAGACCTCTACCGTATCCCCCGGCTCAATCTTACCCGTGAGCTCTGAATAATGAAGAAGCACATCCCGATCTCCGCCATCCAGAAAATAACCATAAGGGGACACTTCTCTGGAAACGACGAGTTTCGTTAATGTGCCGGCAATCAGACTCATACGTTCTCCACCACTTTAGCATCTGACCACAGTCGTTCGATGTTGTAATATTCGCGCTCATCGCGATGGAAGATATGAACGATCACGTCTCCGAGATCCATCAGCACCCAGCGGGCTGCATCCATTCCCTCCAGTCCACGCAAAGCCACTCCTGCATCATGAGCCTGTTTACGAATTTCGGTTGCGATCGCTTGCACTTGTGTATCCGAGTTACCATGGCAAATGACAAAATAGTCTGCGATCAGGGAGATTCCTCTAAGATCCAGAACCACGATATCCATCGCTTTTTTATCTTCTGCGGCAGTCACTGCCACATTTAATAATTCATTCGGTTTCAACGTCATGAATTCGCCTCCAATTGCTTAATTAGATCGTTGCGGGCTAGTACCGTCAACGGAAAAATGATTTGTCTGCGCGAAAGCAGATGTCCGATCGTCGAATCAAAACCGGCTGCAAGCGCCTCTTCAAGGCTATGGTTGGCCAGTTCGCGAATATTATTCACGCCGGGGAAATCCCGTCCCGGCTCCATATAATCCGCAAGACAGACCACCTTGTCAAGCAGCGTCATGCCTATGCGCCCCGACGTATGGTAGCGGATGGCGTCAAGCACCTCAGCATCCGTCACGCCATACTCTTGCTCCGCTACGAATGCGCCTACCTCAGCATGCCAAAGCTGCTTATCGTAATGGAGCAGCTCTTCGGAGAGCGCATGCTCCACCATCATTTGATGAAGCTTTTGCACGGGCCAGTATTTGGCCACATCATGCAGGATGGCAGCCAATTCCGCCTTAACCGGATCGGCCCCGAACCTCTTTGCAAGGATGACCGCGGTTTCCATTACGCCTTTTGTGTGATCCCAGCGCTTGGCCGGCATCTGGGAGGATACCGCTTCAATGAGTTCATCACGGCTGTACTCCATAAATACCGCTCCTAACAATATAATCGTATACACGGTCCGGCACCATATAACGGATGGACGAACCTGATGCGGCTCTGCTCCGAATCATGGTGGAGGATATTTCGATCAACGGCATCTCCGCTGTCACTACCACCTTTTGCAGGAAATCAGGCAGATCATCCACCGATAGCTTGGTTCCGGGACGGTTAAGCCCAATAAACGTCAGCATGTCCGCCAGCTCCCCGATCCGATTCCACTTGGGAAGATACGCTACCATATCCGCTCCGATAATGAACGAGAAATCATGCTCGGGATACGTATCCTGCAGTTCTCTAACCGTGTCTACCGTATAGGATACGCCGCCGCGCTTCACTTCCCAATCCAATGTACGAAAAGATGGATGGTCGGCTACTGCCTCAGCGGTCATCTCCAGCCTCATCAGACCGGTTACGCCAGCATCTTCCTTGTGTGGGGGGATATGGCTTGGCATAAACCATACTTCTTCCAGATCGTAAGCGTCCCGCGCGCACTCGGCTGCTAGCATATGCCCGATATGAATGGGATCGAAGGTTCCACCCATTATCCCTACCTTCATTCGGGTTCACCTCCCCTAATAAGAGAGTTATTCTATATCCGATAAAACTGGAGCTATTAGGGCTCCCTTACGGCAATTCGATGGTTTTGTGGTCTTTCGATTCTTTATAAAGCACAATCGTCTTGCCGATAACCTGTACCAGTTCGGCTCCGGCACCTTCAGCAAGCTCCTCGGCGATTTCGCGCGGGTCTTCAAGACAATTGTTGAGAACGGATACTTTCATGAGTTCCCGTTTCTCAATCGCCTCGGAAATATGCCGGATCAGATGCTCGTTGCTGCCTCCCTTGCCTACCTGGAACAGCGGATCCAGATGATGCGCAAGCGAACGTAAATGTCGTTTTTGCTTTCCTGTTAACATGCTTGGTCATTACTCCTTAAATATTCAATTATTAAAGCTTGCTGCTTATCGAAAGCTATATTGTAGCTTTTGCATAAGCATTAATCAATAAACAAGATATTAAACCTCGACTTAGAAGCTGGTCAGAACGGCTTCCTTCATCGCCTGTACAGGCGCCGTCAGACCTGTCCAATACTCGAATGCATACGCCCCTTGGTTGATGAACATCCCAAGTCCGCCATGCACCGTGCATTGCCGAAGCTCACTTACCCGTAACAGCTCGGTCTTCAACGGATTATAGATCAGATCGCTGACAACGATCCCTTCCGGTATATACTCCATTGGAATGGGAAGCTCGGAAACCCGGGGAAACATGCCCACCGAAGTGGTGTTGATCACAACATCGGCATCCGACAACGCCTCTCTGGCATGATCCTCTCCGTATCCCCTCAAGTCGGCAAGCGAGCTCCACTCCTCGGCCAACGCAAGCGCTTTGGCGGATGTCCGGTTCACAATGGATATCTTCTCAGGCCCTTCTCCGGTAAGGGCATAGATGATCCCCCTGGCCGCTCCGCCAGCGCCGATGACGACGATGCGCTTCCCCTTAAGATCGGGACAGGCTTCATCCTTTAATGAACGAACATATCCGATCCCATCCGTATTATAACCCGTCAATTGGCCATTGTCGTTGACGATGGTATTCACGGCACCGATGCGCCGCGCCCCTTCATCGACGACATCCAGATACTTCATAACCTCCACCTTGTGCGGGATCGTTACGTTCACCCCCCGGAATCCCAGCGCTTTGACAGCCTGGATGGCGTCACTAAGCCCTTCCGGACGTATATGAAGAGGCACATAGGCCCCTGACAATCCCAGGACGGTGATCGCCGCATGATGCATGGCCGGTGATTTCGAGTGACCGATCGGGTCCCCCATTACGCCAAGGAGCAAATAATCACGCTCGATCATTGGATTCACTTTCATTTCTCCCCTATCTCCCCCATGATAAACCGGACGGTATACCAGAGCGATTCATCAATTATATCAAGGATGGACGCGACAGAACTTTGATTCCTTTAGGGACATGAACCGCAACGAGCGCTCCCTGTTCACCATTGATCTTGATCCAGCCGAGCCCTGAGATAAACACGTCTTGGCGGGTTCCCTTAGGAATACGGATTTCATGTCTTGTCCATTCCGGTAGTTCTTCAATCCGTTCTTTGGTCGGCGGTGAGAGCAGCTCTCCGGCATGCTCAGCAAATAACGAATCCGCTCGCTCCAGTTTGGTCCGATGAATCCCTAATCTACCGCTAATAAAGCAAGTAAAGGATTGGTGCTCTCCTTGGAGAAAATCAAAACGGCCGAAACCTCCGAAGAATAGCGTCTGCCCTTCGTTCAACTGATAAACCATCGGCTTCAGCGGATTTTCCGGCATAACCGTCCCCAAATCCTCACGGCTCACAAGCTCGCTGTAGCGCCAAGGGTACACGATGCCCGGCGTATCAATAATATACCGGCCGTCGTCCAGTGGAATATTGACCATATCCAGCGTTGTTCCCGGATAACGGGAAACGGTCAGCTCCTGATCTAAATCGCTGTAGTCGCGGATCAGGCGATTGATCAAGCTGGATTTACCCACATTCGTGGCGCCAACCACGTAGACGTCCCGGTCGCCTCGGTAATGCGCTACCGTCTCCAGCAACCGCTCAAAGCCTTGATTCTTCTTCGCGCTGCAGAGCACGATGTCTTCGGTTCTCAGACCATGCTCCTTGCACTGCTTCTGTACCCAATTGAGAACCTTGTTCCAATTGGTGACCTTCGGCAGAAGATCCGTCTTGTTAACGGCCAGAATAACCGGGTTGTTGCCGACAAACCGCTGCAGCCCCGAAATAAGGCTGCCTTCAAAATCGAAGAGATCCACGATATGAATGACAAGCGCGTTCTTGCCGCCGATCTGTCCCAGCAACCGTAAAAACTCATCCTGGTCTACGGCAACCGAGGACGCTTCATTATAATTCTTTATCCGGAAACAGCGCTGGCAAATAACCGGGTCACGGTCCCAAGCCTTCTCCGGCAAATAGCCCGGCTTGTCCTGTGCTACACTCTGAAGCTGTATGCCGCAGCCGCTGCACTTCTTGATGTCTTCTCCGCCAGTAGGCAACGTCATGATTTCGGTTCCTCCTCCATCCATAATCCTTTTTTGCGCAAACGGGTCAATGCGATGCGCTCCACCCGGCGATTGACCAGGCGCGTAAACCATCCCTCATCGTTGATGGCGATGGGCATAACCAGTACCGTGTACAGACCCAGCCGATTCCCGCCATACACGTCGGTCAGCATCTGGTCGCCGACAACTACCGTTTTCTCCGGCGTAAGCTCCATCATCTTCATCGCTTTGCGAAACGGGGTATTGCTTGGTTTGCGGGCTTCATGCACATACTGGATATCCAGCGGCGTCGCAAATTTAGACACGCGTTCCAACTGGTTATTGGAGACGATGATGAGCTGGAAACCGATCTCCTTCACCCTTTTGAACCAAACGACCAGTTCCGGCGTGGCAACCGGTGCCTTCGCCCCTACAAGAGTATTATCCAAATCGGTAATGATCCCCCGATACCCCTGCTCATATAATTCCTCTAGGTTAATATCAAAAACCGTATTGACACGGAGCTTTGGAATTAACATTTCAAACAAGTTCGTCACCTCAATTTCATACGAAAAACTATACCATATTCCGGTTCCTTAGTAAAAATAATCACGAGCCTTTTTCTTCCCTTATACCGCACCGCTGACTTTACTAGCAAAAGACCACCCGGCGGCTAATTGGAAGCAGACCGGGCGGTCTTGAAATGACCGGATATCAGAACGTATTCATATCGAGTTATCCTGATACACGCAACACAACCACCCATCACGCGAATCTGTCTTCTTGGATTAGGTTGATAGACGTTTCTCGGATACAATGCGGACCTTCTTGATGGACTTCTTCAGCTTCTGAGCATCATGTTGGACTGAGCGCCACTGCTCCTCCTTCACTTCAGCCGGACTGTACCGAGCCGCTTCAAATTGCTGCAGCAGCGGTCTCAGCTCCGCTCCCAGCTCAGGGTGTGCACTAACCCAGCGGCCAACCGATTCACGGAGAGTTTCATGTTCCTGCCTCACTAAGCCTCGGCGCTGCACGGAACGAATCCATCGTTCGGTTTCGGCAATGACTTTATCCGCTGCCGTCAGCGGCTTGCCCGCCCGAATGCGTGCCCCGGCAAAACGCAGGCTGATGCGCATTCTCCACACGATGTACAGAATCCACAATACGATAACAACCACGGCTGCCGTGACAACAACTTTAACCCAGACAGGTTGCTGATGATCAGAGGCTGCGGCTGGCGTAGCCTTGTCCTCTGCCTTCTCTTCTTCTTCAACTTCTTCCTCAATGACAGGCTTAGCGTCTGTGTCGGCCGTCAAAATCGGCATGCTGAAGCCCGGTGTCGCTTCAATCGGAACCCAGCCGTACTCACCGAAGTATACTTCAACCCAGGAATGAGCGTCAGCATTCGTAACGGTATAGTTTCCGGGCTCAATCGTGGTCTGACCATCGGCCGGAACGTACTCCGAAGCCGTCATTCTTCCCGGCGCGTAGCCTTTGACCCAGCGCGCGGGGATATCCAGCGACCGTGTCATCATCACCAAGGATGTAGAGAAATAATCACAATACCCTTCCTGGATTTCAAACAGAAACGCATCCACAAAATCATCGCTCTTCTTGCGCGTAAGATCCGGCGTGTTGGTATAAGTAAAGTTGCTCGTTAAATATTGTTGCAAGAGCATGACCTTCTCATACGGCGTATCTCCGTCCGCGGTAATTTCTTCGGCCAGATCGGAAACGCGGTCAGGAAAGTTTCTCGGCATCTGGATATAAGCATCGTCAATCGAGCTGGAATATAGTTCATCATAAGTCCTGGTGCTCAGCTCATCGATTGGAATCACCGGCACTTGCGACGTTAAGGTATAACTCTTCGGGTAGTCCGCATTACGAACGTCGTCCAGATGCATCTCCGCGCCTTCGGTCACCCAGCTGAGCCGATCCGGATCGATATCCTCATCCAAATTCTCCAACTGACGAACGGTGTAGGCACCGAACAATACCGGATACACCGTATCATTCAGCATCGTTACCGATTGCTCCAGCGTTTTGGTAGGTACGGATGCGCTGGCTTCTCCCGGCAATTCCTCACCGATGCCCACGCCCGTACCGGAACGCCGGCTGCTGGCTCCGTCCGCCCAACCAGTTCCCGAGTATACGGCTCTGGTCTCCCCTCGCCAATAGCTGCGTTCATCCGAGGTAATCGACATCACCGGTGAATAGTCAAAATTAAAACCTCCGCCAAGGTCATTATCCTCTCGTCCATACCCGGACATGCTTTCAGACGGTGACTCGATAAGGGTTCCGGTCCCGGTTGTACTGCTGCCGGATAACGGCACTCCGTTCCACTCTCTCCACGCCGTGTAAGGATCGGTTAATGTCGGCTTCACATGTGGCATATTCACGCCGGCCACAATGATCAAAGAGAAGATGACCAGAATGTTGGCGATAATCTTAAACGGATATTTCGATAAATTGACCCAACCCTGCGGAAAACGCCTGCGGAACCGGTTAAAATGGCTGGATACGAGCCAGCCCATCCCTGCTCCGACCACCCAGGCGATCTCATCCCACAGCACGATTTTCGTAAAGGAATCCAGCACGGCAAAACCGATGACGTTGATCCCGACTGCAAAAAGCACGCGCCCCTTGGTTTTGGCCCACCGCGTAAGGAACAGGAAAGCGGCCCATGCGGCGATAGCAAACCACAAATAAGGAAAAAGATACATGATTTCCTCGGTCAGAACGCCTTCACCTCCGAAGGCGGGAACCGGATTACCGTAAGTTTTCAGCAAACTGTACACGCAATACAAGATCAAAACAAACTGGATAAGCACCCGGTAACCTTGCTTGATCGGCAGCAGCGCTTCGGTAACCGCCGTAATGGTTAATGCTGCGATAACCATGGCTGTCGTTTCCGAGAGCCATATCGTCTCCGTAAAGGAGACCCACTGCATCCCGATGACCCAGATCCATAGCATCGTTAAGGTACTAAAGAAGGTAGTAGATAGTTTGTCCAGCCATAACTTCATCATGCACCACCTCCCAGCGCAGCCGGAAGCTCATCAAGGGAAGAAACCGAATAGCTTGAAATCCCCCGGGATTGCAGAAGCGATATGGATTCATCGCGTTTTTTCGTTTCATTGGAATTGTTTATTTGCAAGAAGCAAGGGTTCATTCCCCTGGTTTCTACCCAGCGCATGATCTCTGAAGCGTCCTTGCCGCTCATCGGGCTGATCAGCAGGAACAGGGCTCCTTTTGGAAAATGGCGATAGGATTTCTCCAGGGAAGCAATCAATTTGGTTTTGCGGTTATAATCCACGTCAACCAAATGCTGAATCATGCGCATCCGCTCTCCGGCGTGATCGGCGGGAGCGAAAATTTGAGCTTCTCGGGTAGCCGTGAACAAGCCTGTACCCGCATGCTCCTTGGCCCCATACTCGATCAGCGATGCGGCGGCCGATACGGCGAGCTCGAATTGCTGGGCATGATCATATCCGTCAGCAGTGCAGTCCAGCACGATCATCGTTCTGGGAAACGATTCATGCTCAAATTCCTTCGACTTCCACGAGCCCGTCTTCGCCGTTGCATTCCAGTGAATCCGGGAGATCCGGTCGCCATATACATAATCGCGAACTCCGTTGATCTGCGTTGTTTCCCGTCTTGAAGCCGAAACCGTGGTATGCGTACCGCCCAATCTTGAATTCCGTATGTTTCGCTGCCATTTAGGAATATATATAGTTCTTGGCAGGACGCGGAAATCGGTCTGAACTTCAATCCGTCCCTTGTGCTCCATTAATCCGAAAATATCCTCGCTAATACATTCCGTCTTTGAAAAAGCGTACCGCCCCCGTTCAAGCGGAGGGGTCTGAAATACAAGTTTGCCCGCTCCGCGGAGGTTCGGAATGACGCTATCTTCAAAAGACCAGGAGTCGCCGTTGTGCCTTTGCAATACTTCACGCACGATCATATAGGGCATCGGAAGCAATCCCGGAACATGGACCTCCAGCTTCACGCGAACCTGTTCACCGGCGTGAAGAAGTTCTCCTTCTTGCTCCGATCGTCCCAGCACTCTTCGCTGGGCTTTCACACGATTGACCCCACCAAAGCCTGCACCGATCAAATAGATCGTCAGAAGGCTGACCATGGAGAAAAGCATGAGCGAGGTTTTGCCCCCCTGAAATAATACATACAAAAGACACAGGCACCATACCGCCAATACCGCTGCCAGTCTAGACGGCTGCATGCCATTCAAAAATAACGAAACAGCGCGGCGCATGCCTATCTCCCCATCTGAACAGGCACTTTGACCTGACGCAGTATAAACTCGAGCACCGATTCGGGACTCGCATTGTCGAGCCTGGCTTCCGGACGCAGCATGATCCGGTGCGAAAGTACGTATGGAGCCAGCGTCTTCACATCATCTGGCAGAACGTAATCCCTCTCTTGCAAGAAGGCATAAGCTTTAACAGCATTCATGAATGACAGCGTTGCCCGGGGACTTGCGCCCAGCATAACGGAAGGGTGCTCGCGGGTCGACCGGGTAATATTCAGCAAGTAATCGGCGACGGGGTCACCGATGAATACCTCGCGAATCTCACGTTGAATAGCCGAAATGGTATCCATATGCGTCACCGGCTGAAGCTTGTCCGCCAGTTGTCCGTCCCGCGAACGGTACATCAACTGCTTCTCCGTGGCAGCATCAGGGTAACCCAGGCTCAGCTTCAGCATAAACCGGTCCAGCTGTGCTTCCGGGAGCATATAGGTGCCTTCAAAATCGATCGGGTTCTGGGTCGCGCACAGCATGAAGGGATGCGGAAGTTCGTGGGTAGCTCCATCCACTGTTACGCTGCGCTCCTCCATTACCTCAAGCAGGGCCGATTGCGTCTTGGTTGTCGCTCGATTGATTTCATCCGCCAGCAAAATGTTGGTCATGACTGGGCCAGGACGGAAGTAAAACATTTCGTCTCTCGGGTGGAATACCGAAACACCCGTTATATCACTCGGGAGAATATCCGGGTTACACTGAATGCGGCGGTAGTCTCCCTGCATGGATTTCGCTAATGCTTTGATCAGTTGGGTCTTTCCTGTGCCGGGCACATCCTCGATCAGTACATGTCCGCCAGCGAGCAGCGCCGTAAGGAGCAATTGGATCTCAAATTCTTTGCCTAATAGGCACGACTCCAGATTGGTTCGCACCGAGGTAATGATTTTCATGGATTCTTGGCTTACGGGCATGTATGACTAACCTCCTGTAAGGGAATAAATACTTATTTTAGTACTATTGTACATGATCGAGGTCCCGGAGTACATTCGAAGAGATATTTTGCCTATTCACCTTCTATCGTCCCTATAAACAGGAAAAGACCCCGGCATGATGCCTGGGTCTCTCCTTCTTGATGATTTTAGTTTTATCCCTTCGGACGAACAAACAGAGCGGCCAGGAACGAGAAAATGATGGCCGAGGATATCCCTGCACTGGTGACTTCGAATATCCCTGTCACGACCCCGATCCAGCCGTCCCTCCCCAGCTCCGTCAAGGCGCCGTGCACAAGCGAATTACCAAAGCTGGTGATCGGCACCGAGGCTCCCGCTCCCGCGAATTTGACCAGCGGCTCATACAATCCGAACCCGTCGGCGATGGCTCCGGCGACCACTAACGTACTCATCGTATGTGCCGGTGTCAATTTAATAACGTCCATCATAATTTGCCCAATGACGCAAATCAGACCGCCAATAATAAACGCCCATAAAAACTGCATTGCGTTATCCTCCCATCTCTAAAGCTACAGCGTGAGCGATGCACGGAATGCTCTCACCCTGCTGGTAAGAAAGAGGCGACAGCAAGGCTCCGGTAGCAACGACCAGCACCTTTTTCAATTCGCCTTTAAGCATCCGTTTCAAAATATGGCCATAAGTGACAACAGCCGAGCAGCCGCAGCCGCTGCCCCCTGCATTGACGTATTTCTGCTTTTCCATGTCGTAGATCATTAAGCCGCAATCGGCAAATACCGTGCCGTCCATGATGACATTATTCTGTTTCAAGAGATCCTTAGCGATCGGAAGTCCAACCGAGGCCAGGTCACCGGTCACGATCAGGTCATAATCCTTCGCTTGCCGGCCTGTGTCTTTAAAGTGCTTGGTTATTGTATCGGCTGCTGCCGGAGCCATCGCCGTCCCCATATTGAACGGGTCCTTGATGCCCAGATCGACCACCTTGCCAATAGTGGCATACGTGACAGCAGGACCGTCTCCCTTGTCCGAAATGACGGAGCAGCCTGCTCCCGTTATCGTATACTGTGCATACGGCGGTTTCTGCGATCCGTACTCCGTAGGATAACGAAACTGCTTCTCGACCGTACAGTTATGGCTTGCAGTACCGGCCATGACATACTTGGCACCTCCTGAATCCACGAGCATGGAGGCCACCGCGAGGCTCTCCATTGAAGTAGAGCAGGCACCGAATACGCCGATGTAAGGCACACCCAACTGTCTTGCAGCAAAGGAACTGCTGATGATCTGGTTCATCAAGTCCCCGCCCACAAAAAACTGCAGCTGGTCTTCCTTGATGCCAGCCTTTTCGACCGCCTTACTTGAAGCATCCTCCAGCAGTTTTCGCTCCGCCTTTTCCCATGTTTTTTCGTTGATCTCAATATTGTCGTAGACATAGTCGAAATCATCGGCGAGTGGCCCTTCGCCTTCCTCAGGTCCTACAATCGTCCCCGTGCCGATAATGACGGGTTTGTTCTCGAACTGCCAGGTTTGGCCGATCACCTTCATCTCTCGTTACCTCCCCTCGATGCCAAAAATAGCGTAAATGATACCGATGATAAACGCAGCGACGGTACCAAATACAATGACTGATCCTGCCAGCTTAAACATGCTGGCCCCGACCCCCAGTACCAAACCCTCCGCGCGGTGCTCGAGCGCTGCGGAGCACATGGAATTCGCAAACCCCGTAACCGGCACGGCGCTGCCTGCTCCCGCCCATTGCGCGATTTTGTCATACACGCCGAAGCTGGTCAGAATGACGGAGAGTATAATCAGCACGGCTACCGTCGGATTGCTCGCTTCGGTGGTGCTCATGTCGAATACGGACATAAAAAACTTCTGAATGCATTGGCCGATCAAACAGATGAGACCTCCCACCAAAAACGCACGCAGGCAATTTTTAAGTATGGGGCGGGGAGGTTCATGCTTTTTGGCAATCGCCTGATATTCCCCTGAGCTCATTGTGGTGATATCAGACTTAGGCTTTTGGTTAGAGCCTGACATTTCAATACACCTCCGCTTTTATTTAAGTATGGAATCCTCTATAAACGCTAAAGAGCCACTATGGATATCACTCGATATCATTATGCTTTGATTGAACTCCCTTTATGTTTGGAAAATCATCCTTCTTACTTGGCAATCACTGCTTGTCCTAACGTCAAGATTTCCCCACACGAAAATCAGCCTCCAGGAGTATCCCTGAAAGCTGAAATAAGATTCGCCTGCCATCATTGCTGGAGCTGGTCATTATATAAGAATGTATTTCAGCAAAATGACGAGGAGGATGAACAGAACCATAATGAGCAGAAGTTCTCTGACTTCGGCATGATAGACGTTTACCTCAATCCCATGGTGCTTCATACTCTGCTCCTTCCCCTGGACAACAAAAATTCCACTTCGTTTCAACATCGTATTCCTTTCCCGGATGCAGGGTGCTTGTTCCATTTGCTTTTAAATCACGTAGCCTTAGCGGCACGGGTTTGTAGACTTTTCAGATATATAGGGGCATACTAGAAAAGGAAAAACTCTTACATACCTTTTCTAAAGGAGCGATTTCGTAATGAATGAATCAACACTGGAATTATTTCGTACTTTGACGGAATTCCCGGCTGCACCGGGCTTTGAGAGGGAACTTCGTTCCTGGTTGAAGAATACCCTCTCTCCATATACAGATGAGTTCGTGCAGGATCGGCTGGGCAGTCTGTTCGCCGTTCTTCGCGGTAACGATGAAGGTCCAAAAGTCATGGTGGCCGGTCACATGGATGAAGTCGGATTCATGGTAACCGGCATTACCGAAGCGGGTATGGTCCGTTTTCAGCCGCTCGGCGGCTGGTGGAGTCAGGCCGTGCTTGCTCAGCGCCTGCAAATTATTACAGACAACGGTCCTGTCGTCGGGGTTGTCGGCTCCATTCCTACACACCTGCTGGATGAAGCGCAGCGCAGCAAGCCGGTCGACATCAAGACCATGTATATCGATATCGGTGCCGACAACAAGGCGGAAGCCGAAGCGTTCGGCATTCGTCCCGGATTGCAGGTGGTTCCGATCTGTGAATTTACGCCGCTCGCCAATCCGAAAAAAATCATGGCCAAAGCATGGGATAACCGCTATGGCGTCGGCCTGGCGATCGAGCTAGTCCAGGCGCTCCATGGCGAGAAGCTGCCTAACACCGTTTACGCCGGTGCAACCGTCCAGGAAGAGCTCGGACTGCGTGGAGCACGTACTTCGGCCAACCTGATTCAACCGGATATTTTCTTCGGATTGGATGCCAGCGCGGCGAACGACATGATGGGGGACAAGAGCCAGTTCGGCCAATTGGGTCAAGGCGCACTGCTTCGCATCTTCGATCCGACGATGCTGACTCACCGCGGAATGGTAGAATACGTTCAAGATACGGCGGAGACCAACAAAATCAAATACCAATACTTTGTCTCACCGGGCGGCACGGACGCAGGCCAAGTGCATCTTAGCGGCATCGGCGTTCCGTCCACCATCATCGGGATTTGCTCCCGCTATATTCACACATCTTCGTCCATCATCCACACGGACGACTATGAAGCTGCTAAAGAACTTCTGATCAAGCTCGTAAAAGGTTTGGATCGCACGACACTCCAGACGATTCTGGACCGGGCGTAAGCTAATAGGAAAGAAAAGGGTACCCTGCAGGTCTCAATAAGACCGTAGGATACCCTTTTTTTCGGCTAATTCCTATGAAGATAATGTCTCCTTATGTCGTGCGAACCGAAAGGATAGGATCATCGTTAAATAGACAATAACAACCAGAACCGTATTCAGCACAAATATCATGCGAAATCCTAAAAGCCCCCCTGCCAATTGGCTCGGGAGCGCCAGCATGGCACCACCCGCCGCCGTACCAAACATCATCCCCAGATTTCGTGACAGTGCCAAAATGCTGCTGATCAGGCCGAGGTCCGTTGTAGATGTCCTGCCCATCACGAGGGAATTGTTCGGCGGCGTAATGATGCCCATGGAACCGCCGAGCAGGACAATAAGCAGAATCAGGAAGAAGATCGGATATGCCGGCGATACAAAACCAAGCACAATTAACGCTGCTGTCATGAGCAGCAGCCCGGCTGACAATAACGGAAATGTCCCCAACTTGTCCGACAGGCTCCCGCTCAGTGGCGAGAATATGATCAGCGACAACGGATATCCCATCATGATCAGCCCTGCCGTGGCAGGTTCAACGCCCAGCTCGCTCAGCAAAAACACGGGCAGCACAAGCTGAGCGGAGAAAGCCGCCATATAGGTAATGATGGTGATGATGATTCCCACGCTAACGCCTGCATCCCGAAACAGATCCAGCTTCATAAACGGGAGTTTCCCCTTCCCTCCTCGTTCCCACCGCGAAGATAGACACCACCCGATGAATGCAGCAGCTCCCGCTCCGAATACGATGAACAACAGCGTAACTTGCCAGGAACCCCAACCCCACTGAGCCCCCATATTCACGGCCGTAACCAGTCCGGTTAGGGATATCGCAAACAAGGCAGCCCCCGGCACATCCAATCGGCTTACGCCTTTTTCCGGTTCGTCCTTCGGAATGAATCGCTGAGCGAACAACCATGCAATAAGAGAAATGGCCGTCAGCAGCCAGAAATTGCTCCGCCACGAAAACCACTGAATCAGTATTCCGCCAAGACTCGGTCCGACCATCGAGCCTGCAGCAACAAACGTGCTGATGAGCCCAAGCGCTTTACCTCGCTGCTCCTTCGGAAATACCGAGACGATCAGCGCCATATTGGTGGCTTGATACATGGCCGCTCCTACGCCTTGCAGAATTCGCGAAGATATCAGTCCGTTTAATGAAGGTGACAAGGCGCAGCAGAGCGCCCCTCCCATAAACACAAAATAGCCGATATTGTGGATTTTCCGCCTGCCCAACATATCCCCCAGCTTTCCCATGACCGGAAGTAGTATGGAGATGACGAGCAAATAGGCGGTGACAATCCACTGTGCCGTAGGGATGGTGGAATCGAATGTTCTGGCTATATCAACAAGCGCAATGTTGAACATGCCGGCCGACAGATTGGACAGAAATGCCCCTAAACAAATGGTATATTGGACGATCATCCTTGATTTGTTATTCATGCAGGACTCACCCGCTTTATTCATTAATTTCTGTGCCGTTCATAGAAAAAGCCCCCGCATGCGGAGAGCTTCCCCTGGTTGAACCACGTTCTGACAAGCTAGCCGATAGCCGGCTGAGCGGTCGACATCGACCGCAGCCGTTCCTCAGGCATTTGATCCATCCAAATATCGATAATCTGCGCCATTTCACTAACTTTCCCGAAATAGCCTTCAATATTCTCAAGCGTCTTGTCATGAGCTGCTTGCGAATACGATGCGCAAGCATCCGCTACAAGCACGATATGATAATCCAGCATAAACCCGTCGCGGGCCGTTGATTCCACGCATACATTGGTGCTGACTCCCGTCATGATCAGGGTCTCGATCCCTCCTCGATCGCCAAGCTTGTCTCCCTCATGGCCGCAATCTCTACCCCGTTTCTGCGAAACCACTTGCTGACGCCCGAAATTTCAATTTTGTGACTCATACCCCTTCCTCCTCTTTTTTGATTTCATGATACATCAAACATGTATTTTCAAAAGCGGATGTAACAAAAAATCGCCAGTCCAGCCCCAAGTCGCACACATGTATGTGCCTTGGTACCAAACTGACGATCGGCCCGCTCTCTACTCGAGGTTGTTCAAAAAGTCATCTTTTGATCACGTAGCAGCACATGAAGCTTAATCGACATCGAATATTGAATTCAGCCGGGCCTTCCGGTGCTCACGTAGGTTTTGCCTACGCTCCGCTCCTGACGTCCCTAGCTTCATCCAACTAAAGCGTTTTGAAAAAACGCACATCGGAAGCATAAGCTTCGGTGCTGAATACCTGACTTTTTGAACCCGCACTACAAGAGGGCATGTCGTTCAGATATGCTTCTACATCCTTCTCCAAAAACACGATGGTACCGGAAAACTCGGTCTCTGCATCATAGTCTTTAAGAATGGAGATGATTTTAAATTGAAACTGCTGTTCCAGGGAAGCTTTAATCTCCTGCTTGAACACCTGGAATAAAAGGTGGTCCAACTGCCGGGTAGAGAGGGGGTAATTCTCATCCAGCAGTTTGAGGACGGGGACTCTACTATTTCTCGATCCAATGATGATTTTGTTGCCAACGAAATCGACTTTTTGCTGCTTTACACCCACGTTAAATATTTTCTTATTTATCGCGTTGTAAACCCTCAAAAGATCCTGTTTGAGTTCGCCTGCTGTCATCATGGTTCAACATCCCTTTATGTAAATTAATATTACATTGACCGGGGTAGGTATAGGGTGTTTATCGAGTTTTTTCTGTCCTTGGGTATAATTATAGGCGATTTTGGGTAGTTGTCAATACATTTACGTCAAAAAAGATAACAAACTCTTAATTTGTGTTAGTTTATATAACATTAACATAACATTTTTTTGAGTGTGATTCCGTTTACTTTACTTCTGCCCTCTTCCTAAATAAAGAGTAATCCTAATCGAGCGTCGGGCCCCGTGCCCACGCCCTAAATCTATCACCTTGTTCTATTCCCCGTTAAAAATCCGTTCCAGGAACAAGACGCCCTCCCGCTTCTGGTGCTCATTGACCTCATGGCCGGAGAACGGATAGTCTCTTATTTCTTTTGCCGATTTCATTCGGTTGTATGCTGCATATATGGTTTCAGGCATGCAGACCGTATCCTTCCAGCCGACGGATACCATGACCGGCACCTGGATTCGCGGCGCCAGATTCAGCATGTCAAAATACGAGAGATGCTCCAGGATTTGATCCAATTGCTCCGGGTAGCGCTTGATATATTGGGCGATTTCGTTCAGCGAGCTGACCGAATGCAGAATCCCGTAATCCATCCTGCACATGTTGGGAATGTCGGCCACAATGGCCGCAACCTTCGGATTCAAGGCCCCTGCAAGCAGAGACAGTCCGCCACCCTGACTGCCGCCAACCACGGCAATTTTTTTCGGATCCACTCCTGGCTGCTGCGATGCAGCATCCACCGCTCGAACAGCATCCATAACGACTGCCATGTAATAGGAGCGACGAATATCCGTAATCCCCTGCGTCACCCAGCCCTTAACCACGCCGCTGTCCAATGGAAGGAGATTCCCCGTCTCTCCGCCCTGTCCCCTGACATCCACGGCAAGCACCGTATAACCCAGCATCAGCCAGTGAGCATACCGCTCTGGAAATCCACGGTCTCCGGAATAACCCGGAAAGGTTACGATACACGGTCGTTTTTTTTCGTCCGAAGAATGTTTAGCTGGAGCTATATACCAAGCATGGATGGGCGTATCATCATAACCATGATAGGTGACCTTGGATACTTCCATATAAGGATATGGCGTCGCTTCCAGTAGACTAACAATGTGAAGCGGCTTTTCGTTATACGCCTTCAACACTTCCTCCCAAAATTGATTCAAAACCTCCTCGTTGATTGTGGGTTCCGGATACAAGTTGCCAAGCTCTTTTTTGCGCAGCTCAATGGTATTCATTCTGAGTTATATCTCCTTTTCGCGAGTAATATGAACGTTCGTGTAACATGGTAATTTCGGCATAACGTCCGTAATCCCCTGCGAAAGAGTAGGAATTCATGCCGCTTTATTACAAATCCCTTTCATATTAACGATTGGCCGCAGCTCCAATCGTTATCTTTCTCTAAAAAAAATAATAAGCGATCATAGATTTATAGAGTTGAACATATCATAATAGAAACTATGAAAAACCAAAGGGTTGATATAAACGAAGCGCCCGCCTCTAGCAATACGACATTATAGTGAATGGAGACGATGAATATGCTGCAAGGTTTAACAAGCGCAGGACTCGGAAAACTTGAAAGCGATTTACAGTTTATCGAACTCGCGGCCAAATATGATTTCCAATGCGTCGATATCGATGCCAAAGGTCTTGTAGATCGCCTAGGCGTGGGAGCGGCAGCCGATATGCTGCAATCCCGCCAACTGGAAGTTGGGGCAATCGGTCTTCCCGTGGAATGGAGAGGATCGGACGAGCAGTTCCTAAGCGGACTCGAGAAACTGCCTGCTGCAGCGGCAGCTGCCAAGGCCTTCGGCTGCACTCGCTGCTGTACATACATTCTTCCTTCCACTGATGCACCCGCAGCTCATTTCATGACGCTGGCCACCACAAGGCTGCGGGCTTGCGCCAACATTTTGGGGGCATATGGAATTCGATTGGCCCTGGAGTTTGTAGGACCACATCATCTGCGCACCCAATGGAAGAACCCGTTTATCTGGACAGTACAAGAAACATTGGATTGGATCGATGCCATCGGGGAACCGAATGTCGGGCTGCTATATGATGCCTATCACTGGTACACCAATGAGATGACGGTTTCGGATATCCGGCAGCTGCGGGCTGAACAAATCGTTCATGTCCACATTAACGATGCCAAGGACATACCCGTGAGGGATGTTCTCGATAATGATCGGCTTTATCCGGGTGAAGGCGTAATTAATCTTCCGGGGTTCCTTCAGGCTCTGAACGATATCGGCTATGCAGGCCCAGTTACACAAGAAATATTGACACCTTCCACGCCGACCGGGACTCCTGAGGAATTGATCGCTAAATCACGGCGAGCCTTTGACAGCGTATTCGGTGCTGCAGGATTATAGTAGGGTTTCAGGCATGTTTGAGTCGTTAACTGACGATAGAGATCCGGGATCGGCTAACACTCCATGTCATGCAGATGGGGAAAGCCAGGCCACATAACGGAATGATTCCATCTGTTCAGGGGAACACTGGAACGGTAGCTTAAGTACCTTTTTGGGAGGTCTCAGGAATGAACGGATTTGAGAAGGAAGAAAGGGATAACTTTACGGACCTATCCACCGTTGAGTCACAGCGGAACGATCTGGTGGCCGAGGAATTCCCCGAGGGACCTTACGGTTCCGATCTCCGCAGCGATTCCCTTGGCAAGAGCACCCCATGGCGCATGGATCAGCGGCCTCCGAATCGGTTTGATTATGAGGATCGCAACCTGCACATGGGCATCGAACGGGAGTATCCCGGTGAAGACGAGAGCATTCAAGCAGACCCGGGACAAAGGAAACCTGAGTAGAGCCGAACTAAAAAACCAACCATCGTGAACTGCACCCCACTTGTTAGGCACTATCTAACATTTGGAGGTGCAGTTTTTCTATGGCCAAGACGGTTGGTTTTTGTCTAACAGGGCTTGTATCCACGCTTGGAAAGCATAATAGCCTATAAAAATACATAAGATGGCATATGAAAAAACGTCTAACGCCGTAGTACTTAGAAGACAGACCGCTTTTAGCGGAGGTTTTCTTGCGAGAGAGTCGTACGAGGTAGAAATCCGTTGTCCGCAATTACAGAGACGAGAAGGAGTGGGGGAGTACATCATGCCCATCATCAAGGAGCAGGATAAATTCGTGATTTATGTTGTCACGTTATCCAGCGTAAAGCGCTACATGTCCATTGAATTTATCGGCGGGTCTTGCGGTTTCATCATCGCTCAAAAAGCACTTCAATCCGACCTGCTCGGCATGATTGGCAGCATCATCGCACCGATGGCCATTCGCCGCGTGCTGCAATGGCAGCAGTATAAATTCGAGAGTCCTATGCGGTTTGGGTTGCGTGCACTCAACAAGCCGAGCGAGCTGAACACTACATAAATCAAACGAGCGAAAGCCACTTCCATCACAGGAAGTGGCTTTAGTGGCTCTATATCGACATTCCCGTTTCGGTCATCAGTGGTTGACACAGTTTCAGTTTTCTTCCTAACGTTTCTGCTTGTAAAACTCATGATACAGCTTCATCAGCGCACGTTTCTCAATCCGCGATACATAGCTGCGCGATATGCCGAGTTCCTTGGCGATCTCACGCTGCGTCCGTTCTTCTCCGCCAGCTTCCAGTCCAAAACGACCAATAACAACTTCCTTCTCCCGGTCGTCCAATATATCGAGGTTCCGGTAGATCTTGCTCTTCTCAATCTTTAACTGCACGGCATCCACGATATCATCCGCTTCCGTTCCTAAAATGTCAATTAATGTAATTTCATTCCCCTCTTTGTCCGTTCCAATCGGATCATGGAGGGATACGTCTTTTCGTGTCTTCTTCAAGGAACGAAGATGCATCAGTATCTCATTTTCTATACAACGGGCAGCAAATGTCGCCAGCTTCGTGCCTTTGTTCGGCCTGAAGCTTTCAATCGCCTTGATGAGTCCTATCGTCCCGATGGAAATCAAATCTTCCAAATCCTCGCCGGTGTTATCGAACTTTTTGACAATGTGCGCAACCAGCCGAAGATTATGCTCAATTAGTTTATTACGCGATTGAGGATCACCTTCGGCCATTTGCTTCAGATGTTTAGCTTCCTCTTCCTCGGTCAGAGGCTGGGGAAACGCGTTGTTTTTCACGTACGAAACGAGCAGGGTCAACTCTTTTATGAACAAAGCAATTGCGGTAAACAATCCAGGCACTTTAGGACACCTCCTGCGAAGTTACAATGCAACCGGCCCTTATCGCGCTCGGTCTCTCGGTCTTCTCATTCTATGTAGGCAACGGCCCAGAAGTGCCTGTACGTGGGAAAGTGATTCGTAAAAACGTTAAATTCCCGATATCTGTCCGACCATTCATAAAAGACGGCCCGCAATGATACACCATTTGATATTTTAGTGGTTCCTCAGCTAAGCAATAGACAACCGCAACTAAAGGCCATTCTTTCACCACATACCAATATATCATGTTATAAATGCATGCTGTAATAAGTGATAAATTGCGTTGTCGCAACGGTATATTCCTAAACTAGGGCAAGCTTTTTTTGCTCAAATCAATCATTCAAGATCCAACATATCTGGCCCCATAACGAGAGACAGCATCTTTGGCAAATATAAAAACGACGAACCACAGAATGATCGACATGCCATTCATTACACCCACATAATATAACAGCCATAATTTTTATCGATATAATATATTGACATTAAATTGGTATGTAATTATATTAAATGTAAGCGTTTTATATAATGACTTAACAAAACGATCAACACCCTGAAGAATAGAAGGGAGAAGAGCTTACATGTACACGTTGGACTATTTTTCTGTACTGCATGATTTGAACCGCACGATAACCGAAGGCACCTCAGCTTATCCGAAGCTCGGACATATGTTCAAGAGCATGCTGGACAACACGCTGAGTTCGACCATTAAACGACAGCCCGACGGTACCACCTTTGTCATTACCGGCGATATTCCGGCCATGTGGCTGAGGGATTCGGCTGCGCAAATCCGGCCCTTCCTCGTTCCGGCGGGCCAAGACGAGAAGCTGGCCGATTTGATCGAGGGGCTCGTACGCAGGCAAACAGAATTCATCCTGCTTGATCCATACGCCAATGCATTCAATGATTCGCCTTCCGGTCAAGGCCATCAGAACGACCGCACCGCCATGAATCCATGGCTATGGGAGCGCAAATATGAGATCGATTCGTTATGCTATCCCCTTCAGCTTGCTTACCTGTTATGGAAAGAAACCGGCAGGACCTCGCATTTGGATCACAAGTTCCATTCAGCCGCCAGGGTCATTCTGGACATCTGGCGAACCGAGCAGCATCATGAATCGAAATCGCCGTATTACTTCGAACGCTTCGATTGTCCTCCAAGCGACACGCTGCCGCTCGGCGGAAAAGGGACGGAGGTGGCTTATACAGGAATGACCTGGTCCGGCTTCCGCCCGAGCGACGACGCCTGCGCCTACGGATACCTCATTCCGTCCAATATGTTCGCCGTCGTTGTGCTTGGATATCTGGCGGAGATTTCCCGCGATGTCCTGCGCGATCCCGAGTTGGAAGCGGAGGCGGAGAAACTTGCCGGAGAAATCCGTCATGGCATTGAGTCGTACGGCGTTATCGAGCATCCCGAATATGGCAAAATTTATGCCTATGAAACAGACGGGATAGGAAACCATCTGCTGATGGATGACGCCAACGTCCCCAGCCTTTTGTCAATTCCGTATTTGGGTTATACAAGCGCTGATGACCCGGTCTACCAGAATACCCGTAGGTTCGTGCTGAGCCACGCCAATCCGTACTTTTATCAAGGCACTGCCGCCGCAGGCGTCGGTAGCCCCCACACGCCGGATCGTTATATATGGCCGATTGCGCTGGCGATTCAAGGCTTGACGACCACGGATCGGGAAGAGAAACTTCGACTGCTGCGGCTAATGGCCGATACCGATGCAGGCACCGGCATGATGCATGAAGGATTTCTGGTAGACGACCCTGCCCGTTATACCCGCCCATGGTTTTCCTGGGCTAACATGATGTTTTGCGAGATGATTATGGATTACTGCGGCATTCGAGTCAAAGCGAATGATACCGGAGGAGGTCATCGGAATCACCATGGGAACCACTAGGAAGCTTCGCGGCTGGGTCATCGGATATCTGTTCATTTTACCGTCCATTATCGGCTTCAGCATTTTTGTCGCCTACCCCCTGTTGTCCTCCATGTATTACGCCATGACAGAATGGAGCGGCTACGATTCTCCACGTTTTGTCGGCTTTGAGAACTTTAGATACCTGTTCACCGAGGATCCGGCTTTTTGGCCTTCGATCCGGGCAACGTTTTACTTCGTGATGCTGAGTGTTCCTTTATCACTGATTCTAGGCTTGTTATTGGCCATGATGCTAAACAAAAACTTGGCAGGCATCAAATGGTTCCGTACGATCTTTTATCTTCCCGTTGTTGTTCCCTCCATCGCCACGCTCACGTTGTGGCAATTTATTTATGAGCCGCAATACGGTCTGGCAAATTCACTGCTAAGAGAGTTCGGACTGCCACCGGGCACTTGGTTGACCAGTGAAACGACAGCGCTTCCATCGATCGTGTTAATCGGTTTATGGCAAGTCGGATCCAGTGTCATCATTTTTCTGAGCGGTCTGCAGTCGGTTCCCCAGGAAATGTATGAAGCGGCGGAAGTCGACGGCGCCTCCAGGTGGCGGATGTCGCTTAACATTACGCTGCCCATGATCACCCCGATCCTGTTCCTGCAGCTTATACTCGGCATCATCGGCGCATTCCAGGCGTTTAACCAGGTTCAGGTGTTGACCGGAGGCGGCCCGAACTTTTCCACCTCCCTGCTGAATTACAAAATCTATACTGACGCCTTCAATGGAAGAATGTTTGGTTATGCAATCGCAGAAGTGTGGGTACTGTTCGTCATCATCATGATCTTTACCGTAATTTCTTATCGGTACTCCAACCGGTTCGTTTATTACGAAAGCGACAAATAAGGGGGTAAGAAGTGATGCAAACGGAAGTACGGCCCAAAGGAAATCTGAATGCAGCGGACATACGCGTTAAGCGAAGAGTACGGTTTAATTGGATTGATGCCTTTCGTTTTGTCCTATTGGCTATCGGCGCCATTGCGATGCTGTTCCCCCTCTTGTGGATGGTTACCATTGCGCTGAAGAGCAACAATGACGTGTTCAAAATTCCGCCCGAATGGTTTCCGCGGGAGTTTCATTGGTCCAATTTTGTAACCGGTACGAAGGAAATCAACTTTTGGCAAACGTTTGGCAACTCCCTGTTTATCGCGATTACCTGCACGATCGGGCAGATTATAAGCTCGGTGCTGGTGGGCTACGGGCTGGCACGGCTAAAGTTCCCGGGACGAAAGCTGTGGTTCTCGCTTTTTGTAGGGAGCCTTATGCTTCCCGGATTTGTCGGCATGATCCCTATGTTTAACCTGTACACCAGCATCGGATGGTACGATTCCTGGCTGCCGATCATCGTGCCCGCCTTTTTTGGAAACGCCACGTTCTCGTTCCTGTTTGTACAGTATATAAAAACAATCTCCGTTTCATTTGACGAGGCTGCCAAAATAGACGGAGCATCGGACCTTTATGTGCTGCTCAAGGTATTGGTGCCGATGTCCATGCCGGTCATCATGACCATGGTAATATTTGCGTTCCAAGGGGCATGGAATCAATATTTGGAACCTTTGCTCTATATTATCGACCCAAGCAAATGGACGCTGTCACTGGCGATGGCAACCTATACGGGCACCTATGCGACAGCCTGGAATCTGTTTATGGCCGCGGATTTAATTTATATCCTGCCGATGCTGCTGCTCTTCTTCTTTGGGCAGAAGTTTTTTATGCAAGGGCTTGGCTCCATGAATTCCGCGGGTTTAAAGTAAAGCTTCCAACCGTATGGGAGGTGATGCCGACCGGGATTGACTGAAGTAAAAAACAGGTGATGTTCAGTTCATTAAATTTACCATTGGGGAGGTCTTTCAATGAGACAGGGTGTTAGAAAGTGGGCCAGTGGAATCATCGCTTTACTGTTATTTTCAAGTCTGCTAGCCGCTTGCGGCGACAACAGCGGCGGAGGCTCCGGTTCGGCGAGTCCCGGGAACACACCATCCGGAGAAGATAACGCCGGGTCCAAGAAACCCGTCGAAGTCACGATGATTACTTGGGAGTCGGCGGCCATGAACGAAAAAATCATGGCATCCATGAAAAAATTCGAAGAGGATAACCCTGACATCAAAGTGAAGCTCATCCCTACTCCATTGGACAATTACGGTGTCAAGATTAACGGAATGATCACGGCGAAGAAAGCACCCGACATCTTCATGACCGGTAACGACATGCTGCTCGATAATGCCGGCAAAGGACTTCTCTATGACTGGACGGAGCTTGCAACACAGGACAAAGCGTTCATGGAGGGCTTTTACGACGGCGTGGTAGACAGCTGGTACTATGAAGGCAAGTTGGTCGGATTGCCGGGCCTCTTGAACACATACGGCATTTTTTACAATAAAAAATCATTCCAGGATGCAGGCCTTCCGGAACCGAAGATTGGCTGGACCTATGATGAATTCTTCACGGCGATGGAAAAACTTTCGAGCAATCAGGGCGGCGTGCAGCAATTTGGTTATTACGCTCCCCTTGACCCCTTCCACGTCTCTCTCTATTCGGTATCCGCAAGCGGCGCTCCCTTCGCTGATGCCATCATTAATCCAACAAAGGTGGAAATCAGTGACCCGTTCAGAGAGGGAGTCGAAAAATATAAATCCGCCATTGCAAACGGTTACATGAATCCCCCTACCTTTGACTTAACGAATGCCATGAGTTCGTTCAAGCAAGGTAAAGTCCCGATGACCCTGCAGGGGCAATGGGTAGCCGATGACTTGATCCGTACGGCTCCGAAGGAATTGGAGTGGGGTTACGTGCCGATGCCGGTGGTAAACAGCCAGACCGAGATTTATGATGCTGTCGGCTGGTCCAGTCCGGCAACGCTCAAAAATCCGGAAGCGGTATGGAAAGTGCTCAAGTACCTGGATTCCAAAATGTACGAGGAAGTCCTCCCTTCAACCCCGGTGGCTCCTGCAGCCTATCAAGCATCTTCCGCAGCTTATTACGAAGCGCTGAAAGCGGCCGGACATCCTGAAGTGGGCGAAGGCCTTGATCATATTCTGAAATCCCAGAATACGCAGCCGGTTCGTTTCCTGTCGACATGGGCAGGCAAAGCGTACCCGTTCATCGAAGCATCATGGAAAAACATTCTGATGGGCAAAGCCCCGATCACCGAACTGGATGTGATGGCCGAAAAAATCAACAAAGTGATTACGACCGGCAAGTAGTAACCGGAACCGTTAAGCTCATGAAGCCGATCATGAATGGAACGGATCGGCTTCGATTTGAAAATAGAGGAGGAACATTCATGTCACTAAGATCAGGTCAACTTTTCAGGTTTCTGGCGGTGCCTCTGGCTATCGCGCTCATGTTCGGTTCCATGCCCGGCATCGGAACGTCCAAAGCCTACGCCTATACCGCATCAGATGGGGATACCGCGATGAGAGCATTTAACGATACATTTTGGGATCCGAACGCCAAGATGTTCTGGAAGGACTCGAAGCGCGAGAAGCATCAAGACTTCTGGGTGGAGGCAGAGCTGTGGGAATTGGTCATGGATGCGTATCAGCATACATCCGATCCTGCTTTGAAAGCCGAGCTTAAAACGCAAATCGACGATGTATATGACGGTACCGTCGCCAAGTACGGGCAAGATTGGACGAATAACCCGTTCAATGACGATATTATGTGGTGGGCGATGGGAAGCGCCAGAGCCTATCAAATCACCGGAAACCCAAGATATTTGGAAGCCGCGAGGGATCATTTCGATTTTGTGTACGATACGCAGTGGGATGAAGAGTTCGCAAACGGCGGCATTTGGTGGCTGAACAGCGACCATAATACCAAAAATGCGTGCATTAATTTTCCGGCGGCGCAAGCGGCACTTTATCTTTACGATATAACGAAAGATGAGCATTATCTAAACGCGGCAACCAAAATATTCAGGTGGGGCAAAACGATGCTTACGGACGGAAACGGAAAAGTGTTCGACCGCATCGAAGTTGAACATGGCGCGGTTCCGGATGCCACTCACTACAACCAGGGTACATACATCGGGTCGGCCGTCGGATTGTATAAAGCGACCGGAAATGCCGTTTACCTCGATGACGCGGTCAAAGCCGCTAAATTCACCAAGAACCATCTGGTGGATTCAAACGGGGTGTTGAATTACGAAGGCCCCAACGGAGATCTGAAAGGCGGCAAAACGATCCTGATGCGCAATCTGGCCCATCTGCAAAAGACACTGGATGAAACCGGCCAGTACCCGGAATTCAGTGCTGAATTCGACGAATGGCTTGCATTCAATATCGAAATGGCCTGGAGTCACCGGAATTCGGATCATATCGTGGATGGAAACTGGGCGGGACAACTGCTGTCCGGAACCTATGAATCCTGGTCCTCGGCCGCAGCCGTTCAAGCTTTAAACGGTATCAAGCCGATGGAAGCGGAGCTTCATTATGGCGTTAAAAACCCCTTCGATAAAATCGAAGCGGAACGCTACAATATCGGGTCCGGTTTCGTTCTGGAAGGCGCGTTCGAAGGTTCGCTGCAATTAGGCGGTATACAGCATGGCTCTTATGCCGCTTACAAAAATGTGGACTTCGGATCAGACGGTGCGATCGGGTTCATTGCCAGAGCGTCCAGCGGAACGGGCGGAGGTCAAATCGAGATCCGGCTTGATTCCAAGGATGGCCCCAAAGTCGGGACCTTGAACGTAGAGGGAACGGGCGACTGGAATCAATATATCGATGCCGTCACCCTCCTTATAGATGACCAGGGAGCGCCGAGCACTATAACCGGCGTCCATGATGTGTATCTTGTCTTCACCAAGACGAACGACGATTATTTATTCAATTTGAACTGGGTTAAATTCACAACGACGGACCCGACGGAAACCGACGCCTATGCCAAGCTTAAGGCCGGAAATTACGACAGCAGCGAAGGACTTAGTAAACATGCCGAGTTCGGATATTTGGACGCAATCCATCACAATGCCTATGCCTCTTATGAAGGAATTGATTTCGGATCTGGCGCGGCTGGTATCACGGTGCATGTGGCCAGCGGCAATCAAGGCGGCACGATCGAGGTTAAATTGGACAGTCTGGATGGGCCTACCGCAGGTGTCATTCAAATTCCGGCGCTGGGAAGCTGGGATAACTGGGTCGATATCATGGCGAATATCGATGACACCTTAGCTGTAGGTGTTCACGACGTATACCTTGTTTTCAAGGGAGCGAACGGCAGCGACTACCCTCTCAATCTGGAGTGGTTCACCTTTACCACCATGAAAGGAAAAGCAAGGGATGCTTACGACAAGCTGGAAGCCGAAAACTATACAAACGGAGTAGGCTTCGGCAGAGAAACCGGCGGCGGGGAAACTTACCTGGCCGGGATGTTTGGTCCGAATAACCCTTATGCTATGTACAATTACATCGATTTTGGCAGCGAAAGTCCTACCCAATTCCATGTCAACGCAGCCAGCGCCACGGCTGGCGGGACGATCGAGGTCAGACTGGACAGTCTGGGCGGTCCGGTCATTGCAACAGCCACCGTCTCAGGAACAGGGGGCTGGCAAAATTTCAAAGTTTCCTCGACGGATGTAACGACCCCTGTAACGGGAAAACACATTGTATTCATGTCTTTCAAAGGTGGAGACTGGTTATACAACTTTGATAAATTCACTTTTGGCGATCCGGCCGTATTTACGGAGCCTGCTCCTCCTACCATACCCGAAGAGGATGACGTTGCCCCGGGTGAGGTAGAGAACGTGCAGGTGAAGCGCGGTGAAGGAAACATGACGCTGTCTTGGGATGGTCCTTATGATATCGATGCTCAAAAAGTGCAAATTACGCTGCGGAGTAATGGACAGCAGGTCGGCGACGTCATTGAGGTAAATCGGGGAATTCAAACAGCGGTGATACAGGGAATCGAAGCGGGCAAGGACTACTCGCTCTTCATCCGGTCCATTGATCGGTCCGGGAATGTATCGCAGGGAGTCACCATCGAGGTTACCGATTCTCCTTCCTTCTCTTTGACTGTTAATGGCAAGAGCTTGGAAGATGGCGATGCTTTGGAGGATTACATGGCTCTCAGCTTCAAAATTATCGACACTTCCGCCATCCAATTAGCCGAAATAACCATCGGCGATAAAGTATATACGCTGGATCCATTGACCAAGGACGCTATCGACATCGATTTGGCCGGGAATTTGGGCGACATAACTGCAACGGTTACGACTGAGGACCGCTCCGGTAACAAGCTTCAGAAAACAATCCAGTTCCGGGTCATCACCAGCGTGCCTTCCATGAAACAATTAATCGCCCGATTCGCAGATTCAGGAGATGTAAGCGGAGCGCTCATTCCTCAGCTGACCAACGTTCTTAACCAGGTACAGCATCAACTGGATCTGGGAAGAGTGGATCATGCCGTCAAGCATATGCAGAATTTCACCAAGCACCTGAATAAAGAGCCGATGGGACGCAACGTCAGCGTTCAAGCCAAAACGGTATTAAATACCGATGCGAACTCCCTGCTCGAAGATTGGCAGGATGACTTGGAGTAAACCCTAGCGCTATAGCGGCGACCATGCATGACGTATAAAAAAAGGGACTCCTGATGATTCAGGAGTCCCTTTTTGTTCTCTTTCACCTGTACCCATAGTCTCTTGCGGTCCATACGTGCGATGCCCTGTTACAATTAGTGCCTGATCAGAAACGGCTAGGGAAGAGTACCCTTCACAAATCCGGGCTGCTTAACCGTTCAAACAACCAGTCGTAAGAATATCGGCCGCTGATTTCATGTGCCCCGGGGAACAGATCGGTTTGCAGCTTCTCCTCCGCACCGGTGCGCCGATATGTTTCCCTGAGCTCATGAGCTGCGGCTTCAAAGCCAGCAGCCGGGAATATCCGATCATGGGTTCCCGACTCCAGAAACAAAGGTCTAGGTGAGATCAGCCCCATCCATTCCGGCAGCTCGGCATGGTTGAGCATGCCGGGGATGTAATTACATACACAGTGCTGCACCGCCATAATGCTGTCCTTAAAAGTATTGGGATAGCCCGCAAGCACGGCAGCCCGAATCCGTTCATCCAGCGCCGCGCTCAAAAACGAGATAAACCCGCCTCCCGAAAAACCCATGATGCCGATTCTGTCAGCCTGAACCTCCGGGCGTTCGGCCACATACTCCAAGGCCTTCAGCGTCTCGGTTACGCGGAGACCGGCGAGCGTCTTGCCATGCATCATCAGCCCGGTCGACAGCCGGTGGCAGGAATTCGGGGCATCCGGATTCCGTACGAGATCCGCCGCAAGGCGACGCTCACCGAAACCGGCTACATCCGGAGCGATTACCACCATGCCCCGCCGTACCAACTGGACAGCGAAATGCTGATGTAAACCAGATGCATCAGGATCGCTTGAGCCGTCCTGCTTCAGCCCTACAATCTCCCTGCTGCCATAGCCATGACCATGAACAGCGACGGCTGCTGGCATCGGCTCCCCCTGATTCCCATCCGGAATTAATACATACGCCGCAAAGGATACGCCCGGTACGGCGGATAACTCCACCCTCTCCCGAATATATCCGTCACACGGCTCCTGTTCGAGCAGTACAGGCTTATGCCTGTCATTGGATTCGAATTCACCGATCAATTGCCGAAGCGTCTGCTTTAAATGCCCTTTGCGCTCTTCGGCGCTCATGGAAACCTGCCTGTCTTTCGTTCGGCCCATTGCCTCGTTATACATGGACTCCAGAAAAACATCTGCGCGCCACATCCCGTACTCACCGCCTTCGATTTACATTGTTTTTAGACACGGCGTTTCCCTTGAATAACTTATTTCCCCTGTATACCTGGGCATCAAGGCCCCATATTCACCAGGACGGCTTCGGGCCCGGTCGGTCTCCGGCTCCCCCCTTTAGGTTCCATGCTCACAACAATCCGCTTCGCTTTCTCCGCTCCGAAACCGTAATAATAGCTCTTTCCCTGCGGGCCCTGCACAAGCATAAAGCCCGCGCTCGACAGCCGATCCTCATCCTGAAGCCACACCTGATAGTCTTTCTCCTCCAAGGAATGCAGGCCGTTCACAACGATCAGCATTTCTCCCGAGCCGCGTTTCAGCCACACCGAGCCGCTGCCGTAGAAAGGCTCAACCGGCTGTATAACATACCGCTCGGTATCCTCGCTTTGCATATCGGCAATCCGCTGGCTCACCGTATGTTCGAAGGCCGCATGGGTCTGAGCGTCGTTTCCCTTCAAGGTGAATAAACCGGCTATCAACAGGATGAACAGTGCTCCGGATATCGCCTGCAATGCAACATGCTTCCTGATTCGGATTTTGCTTCGGAAGGACCGGATATAAGCCGCAAGCAGGAGCCTGCTGCGCAGTCGTTTGGGAGGCATGTGTCCATCCGCGGCTTGATTCTTCATTGACTCCCGAATGGCCGTCTCCGTACCTGCAGGCTGAGTCGATCCGACAAGCGGTTCGCCATGAATATCACCGCTTCGAAACAGCTCCTGCTCGATTACATCGGATTCATGTGATGGCGTTGCGATACCTTCTGCTCCCATAAGGTCGGCCCATTCAGCCGCTGTCCCGAAACATGTCTTGCATTCCTTAAGATGGTGCTCGATATTCCTCCTCTCCGCGTACGGCAATCGCTTCATAACGTAATCAACAAGCTTCTCCTCGGGATATAACGGGCAGTCAAAGTTGTCTTGAGCGAAACGCTCATGGTCTTGCTTTGAATGTTTCATGCTGCGAGCTCCCCCCTTCCTTCCCGTTCATCGCATCCAGCCGCCGTCTAACATTGTGGATGCCGTACCGGATTAAGGATTTGACGGTTCCGACAGGCCGGTTTAACAATTCCGCCATTTCCCGGTGGGAGCGCTGCTCGACGTAGCTTCCGTAAACCGCCATCCTCTGAAGGGGCGGAATGCCCTGGAGCGCCTCCTTTACCTGCTCCAGCTCCAATCGGCGCAAGGCGGCCAACTCTACCGATTCCTGCTCTTCGCTCCATGCCGTTTCCGGCAGCGCCTCTTCGATCCATTCGGCTGCAGCCGTGCGCTGCCGCTTGCGCAGCCGATCCATCGCCCTGCACCGTGTTCTCACGGCCAGCCAAGCCTCAACGCTTCCGCGTGCAGGATCATACTGATCCGCCTTATGCAGCACTTCCATAAAGATATCCTGGCATACATCCTCCGCCTCGGCCGGATCCTTGGTCATCTGCAAAGCCAGCCGGTAAACCAAGCGGACATTAGCATCATAGAAGTGCCTGAATGCTGCGGTCGAACCTTCTGCAATCTCCTCCAGCCACATCGCAGAATGATCGTTCATTCCTGACTCCCCCTAATCTGTTCTCCTCTCAAATCATCATGATGGCCTGCCTTTCGCACTGCCATTTTCGATTCAATATTTTAGCAAACGCTCCTTGTCTTTTGAATAAACCGGGGCACTTTTCAGCTTTCTTTAATGAATTTTTTAGCTAATTTTAATCTTTCCGATAAATCCAAACCCGGTGCTTCCAACGTACTCATTATGAATCCATAAATTAGGAGGGGTAGTGTCATGAAATTGCTTAGAAAGAGAGCAAAGCAGCTGAACCTGCTGCTCTTGTTCATCCTGGGTACTTATTTGTTAAGTGGAGGAAATACCGCGTTCGCGGCGGGGGAAATCACCTTGTACACACCTTACACCTCGATTTCCGTTCCGCCGGGGGAAGTCATCAATTATCCCCTTGAAGTCAAAAACAATACGAGCGGCGTCATTACGGTTCCGCTCCAAATCAACAGCCTGCCGAGCGGCTGGAGCACCAAGCTTAACGGCGGAGGCTGGCAGCTGAAGGAAGTATCCGTGAAGCCGGGTGAATCGGAATCGGTGTCCTTGGAGGTTACCGTGCCTCTCAAAGTAGATAAAGGCTCCTACTGGTTTCAAGTAACGGCGGGATCCATGGCCAGTCTGCCATTAACTGTCGATATTACGGAAAAAGGAACCTATCAGACCGAGCTCACAACGGATCAAGCCAATCTGGAGGGGCATGCCGATTCCACGTTTACCTACACGGTGAATCTGCAAAATCGAACCGCCAATAAACAAAACTACGCCCTTCAGGCCGATCCCCAGGCGGGTTGGGACGTTACATTCACCTCCGGCGGCAAGCAGGTATCCTCCGTCGAAATCGAAGCGGGTGCAAGTCAATCCATTACTGTCGATCTCAAACCGCCTGCCGAAGTGACGGAAGGCTCCTTCTCCATTCCGATCCGCGCCTCCAATTCATCGACATCCTCCGAGCTTGCGCTGGAAGCTGTCATTACGGGCTCTTATGGGCTGGAGCTTACAACACCAAGCGGTTTGCTCAGCACAAACGTCAATGCGGGCGGCAGCAAAACCATCGAGCTGCTGGTCAAGAATACGGGGACGGCACCTCTCTCGGATATTAATCTTAGCTCCGATACGCCGGTGGACTGGGAGGTAAGCTTCAATCCGAAAACGATCGAAAATCTGCCCGCAGGCAAATCCACAACGGTAGAAGCCAAACTGACCTCAAGCGACAAAGCCATTGCGGGTGATTATGTTACCAGCCTGAAGGCCGCTGCGGCTGAAGCAAGCTCCGACGCCCAATTCCGCGTAGCCGTCAAAGGCTCCATGCTGTGGGGCTGGATCGGCGTGCTCGTTATTGTTGCAATTCTGGGAGGCATCTATGTTCTCATTCGTAAATACGGAAGGAGATAACCTTGATGGATACGGTCATTGACATTCACGAATTGACGAAGAGCTACAATGAAACGAAGGCGGTGGACCGTTTATCCCTCCAAATTAAACGCGGCGAGATCTTCGGTCTGCTCGGCCCGAACGGTGCGGGCAAATCCACCACCATCCTGATGCTGCTCGGACTCAGCGAACCGGATTCAGGAACCATTAACGTGCTTGGCCTCAATCCGACAAGAGAACCGATCCCGGTCAAGCGGCGGGTCGGTTACCTGCCTGATGACGTTGGCTTTTACGAGGACCGAACCGGGCTCGAAAATCTGATGCTTACGGCACGGCTGAATCGAATCCCCGATTCCCAAGCCCGGGAGAGGGCACTGGAGCTGTTAGAGCACGTTGGGCTCACGCATGCAGCCCATAAGAAGACCGGGGCTTATTCCCGCGGAATGCGACAGCGGCTCGGACTTGCGGACGTCTTGATGAAATCCCCGGAAATCATCATCCTGGACGAACCGACCTTGGGCATTGATCCAACAGGTATGGAGGAGCTGCTGCGTTTGATACGGAAGCTAAGCCGTGAGCAGGGCCTTACCGTACTGCTATCGTCCCATCAGCTGCACCAGGTTCAGCAGATTTGCGACCGCGTCGGCCTGTTCGTGCGGGGACGACTGCTCGCCGAAGGGGATGTCGAGGGGCTGTCCCGGACCCTGTTCGCGGATGATCCGATTAAAATCAAGGTGGAGCTGGATGAGCTACGGCCCGAATTGCGGGATGAGATCAGCACCATCGAAGGGGTTCACCAGGTCGAGGTACCGTCTGTCGAAAGCGATACGGCTGAGCATGCGGACACCCGGATCAGAAACCTTCCGGCTAAGGTTCTGATCCGGGCCGATAGGGATTGCAGCCCTGAAATTGCCCGAACGGTCGTGAATGCTGGTGTCCAGCTGTTCTCGCTGAACCGCCAGCAGTATGGTTTGGACGAAATCTACCACCGTTATTTTGCAGGAGGTGATGAGCATGGCAGAGCAAAGAGTGCTGAGCGTACAGGATAAGCTGGCTGGCATTGGCCGCTGGCTGCAGTCCTTCTCCGAAAACACAAAAAAAACATTTTCTAAGCGCACCAACAGGCCAGACCAAACGGCGACAGTAGAAGCAGTCAAACCGTCCACGCCTTCAGCCTTCGGCGTGCTGGTCCGTAAAGAGATCGCGGACCATATCCGGAGCTGGCGCTTCATTTTACTGCTGGGCATCATCGCCTTAACCTGCGTGGCTTCGCTATATACGGCAATGAACAGCATCCGTGAAGCCCTCGGGTCGGAGAACGGGGTCGATGATTTTGTCATCCTGAAGCTGTTCACCCTCTCGGACGGCACCCTCCCGACCTTCATCGGGTTTGTCGGTTTCTTAGGTCCATTGCTCGGAATCGGCATGGGCTTTGATGCCGTCAACAGTGAACGGAACAAAGGGACGCTCAGCCGCATCATGGCGCAGCCGATTCACCGCGACGACCTGCTCAATGCCAAATTCGCCGCTTCCCTGATCGTGATCAGCATCATGTTTATCACGCTCGGGCTGCTGACCATGGCGCTGGGCACCCTGATTATCGGCATACCGCCAACCTTTGAGGAATTTTTGAGAATCCTCAGCTTTCTGGTTGTGACCATATTTTACGTTGGCTTCTGGCTGAATCTGGCCATTATGTTCTCCGTAAGATTCCGCCAGCCTGCGACTTCCGCCCTGTCAAGCATTGCGGTTTGGCTGTTCTTCAGCTTCTTTTTTGATATGATCCTGCGATTGCTGGCGCGGGGATTGGCTCCGGATTCTGCCTCAGCCACGGTCCATGATGTCATGAGCTATCAGAATCTGATGCTCTGGCTTGGCCGGCTGTCGCCATATACCCTGTTTAATGAGGCAACGAGCACTCTGCTGATGCCGTCCATCCGCAATCTCGGACCACTCACACAGGAGCAGGTGTACGGCGCCATCGCTAGTCCGCTGCCCTTTGGTCAAAGCCTGCTACTCGTCTGGCCGCAAATTACCGGACTGACCGCAGCCACGCTGATCTGCTTCGCCATCTCTTACGTCCTGTTCCTCCGACAGGAGATTAGAGGCCGGTCCTGATCTTTAGGTTATACGAACAAGCTCATCTGATGATTTTTCAGATGAGCTTGTTTTTTTCATGAGTTCAATTTAGCTGCATCCGTCTACCTTCCCTGAACGACTTCTTGCGACAGGAAACCGATCTTCTGCAGCCAGCCTGCGCACAGGCCCGTCCATTGCGAAACACTAGGATTTTCTTCAGCAAGACCAAGACCATGCCGGCCCTCCGGGAAAACATGAAGCTCAAACGGGATGCGCTGCTCGCTTAGCGCTTTGGCATACATGAGGCTGTTCTCAACCGGAACCGCGCCGTCGTCCGCGGTATGCCACAGAAAGGAAGGAGGGGTCTCCGGCTTCACCGCAAGCTCAAGCGACAACGCATTTCTCAATTCTTCCGGCGGATCCTCTCCCAACAGCTTGGACATGGAGCCCTCATGGTAATAATCCTTAAATGAAATGACCGGGTAACACAGAATAGATGCGTTCGGGCGGGAGCTCTGCCGGTCCACAGCATCCACGGCCTCCGGGTTTCCTTCATCGAAATGAGTGCTGGCACTCGCCGCGAGATGTCCGCCTGCCGAGAACCCGAGAATTCCAACACGGTCCGGATCGATGTTCCAATCCTTGGCGTGATGTCTTACAAGCCGGATGGCACGCTGGGCATCGCCTAGCGGATATGGATGGCGATAAGGGGCAACACGATAATGAACGACAAAGGCCGATAGCCCAATTGAATTCAGCCACATGGCAATCGGATCACCCTCATGATCTGCGCGCCGCTCGTAACCGCCGCCCGGAAGCACAAGCACGGCTCCGTGGGGCGTTTCATTTTGTAATAGATAAGGTACGATGTAGGGTGTGAATTTCTCTTCCACCGACTCATGTCCGGGAATATCCTGTTCCCAAAGCTTCATCATATCCATTCCTTTCTGTCTTCATCTCAAGTCTATTCATTCATTTCTACATTTCCTTCAGCCTTAAGCACTCAGAGACCAAGCAAATCCAGTCTCAGCGGTGTAAACGTATCCAAAAGAGCGGAGGGTTCCAGTGCTTTTACCCCATGCTCCGCTCCGCCGGGAATGACGATGGTATCTCCCTGACGCACCAGAGTTGTCTCACCGTTGATATAAAATTCGATGGCGCCCTTCAGACAGTAACTCATCTGCTCATGGGGATGGCTGTGCAATGCACCTTCCGCCCCTTCTTCAAAATGCACCTCCATCATCATTAGCCCGGTTCCGGGTTGAAACACCTTCCTTGTTACCCCGGACTCCGCCTGTTCCCAAACTCCGATTTCCGCCATGATCCTCCTCCTCTGCTAATCCAAGTACCGAATTTTCGCGTTCATCGATTCATTAAATTAAAAACCTTCATAACTTCTTCGCCGAAGGGTCTATGTATTCCTATTATCCATGTCATAAAAATTCAGAGAATCATCTCGGCTGATTGATTCTATACATTTGGAGGTCATGACTCGAAAATCATATCCCCGTATCTGCTCGTAAAAATGAGAACACAGAATCGGAAATATCCAGCTTTCGTTCCTGCAGCCCCCCGAGCTCACGGAGCGAATAGCGGATAAGAATCGCCTGCGTTCCGGCATTCATGTCCCCTTCGACCTCACCCTTGCCCAGTGAAACCGCCTCCGGCATGTCAGGATAATGCTCACCTTGCTTCACTTGGGCCACATTCGGTGCCGGCGGGGAATGATCGATTTCCCTGGAAAATCCGCCGTCCGCCCGCTTGAGCCGCGCCATATTCCGCAAGGTGATTTCCGCGATCTCCAGAACGTCCTCTTCCGGGATGCGCAGCTTCATCGAGGTCAGGAGGCTGATCGGGTTCCGGATATAACACATGTCAACGGCCTTCTCGTTCCGCAGAGCGTGCAGCAGGGAACGGTATATTTCCGGCATCCGAGGCAGGGGAGCCTGAAACCGGTTATAGAATGTCAACAGCTTGAAGGTTCCCGATATTCGCACATAAAGGGTGCCTTCACCCCACAACCCTGTCACGGGGTCTTGTATACTCGCAAAATAAGACAGAGCTTCACATAAGAACGGCTTCCGATCTGCAGGCGTCATCTGATTTAAATAGGGGGCCGAGTTACACAGCCGGTCGCAGCCACGCCAGCTGTTCGCAAGACTGATCGAACGCAGCCACTCTGCATAAGCCTCAGGAGAACGGCAGTATGCCGGAGCCATATTCCGATTGCCCGGCAGCGGATGCAAAGGGGCTGCGCCCAACTTTCGGAGTGCTCCTACGCTGTAACCAAGTGCACGTCCCACCATCACATCGTCTTTTCTCATCCTTGGATCGGCATCATAGAAATACCCCGCCCTAGGGTCTTGCTTCGACTGAAAAAAACGCACGATGCCCGTCTTAATATCATCGGCCAGCCTTTGCTGAAGCCCGCAGCGCTCGATAATGCCCAATGCTTGCGCCGTCGATTCGATGTCCGGCGTGAACGCATCAGAATCCCTTGAACTGCGGGCATAATAAAAGCCGCCGGAAGCAGCGTCATATTGTCCTTCGAGCCATTCGAAGAAACCTTCAAACAGCCCGTCGCCACCCGTCAGAATGTCCTCTAATCTCTTTGTCATGCCCTATCCCTTCTTTCAGCTGCTTATGACGTTATATGAAAAATTCCGAAAAATCACCCTGCCTTTACCGACGGCATCCAGTCCGATGCGGAGGCTCTGAAACCCGCCAAACGTATTGTGATGGAATCCTGAAACATCCGCCACTTTGTCATACCGGAGCCATTCCACCCCATCGAAGCTGTAATAGAATGAAACGATATGCGCATCGTTAACCAACCGCAAAAATGCCCTGCGCTGATCATTCGGCATCGTCCCATAGCCCTTGAATGACCGGAAATGCCGGACCCCGCGCTCGTTGACTCCCAACCCGAGATATGCCGCATCGTTATAATAGAGCAGCAGACGGCCTTCTGCCGGACCTTCCACGATGATCTCGGCCTCTGCTGAATAACGCTTATGGCCTGCCATGTAGAGCAGTGGAGAAGCTTTTGCCTCCTCGGATGCTGCCTCGGCTACCAATTCATGATTCCTCGGATGGAACCGGGCGGAAGGCTCCACGCCTTCGCACTGCCAATGCAAACCCAGCTCAGTTCCAGAAAAGGTATCCCTGAATGTAACACCTTGATTCACAGCATTGATTTCACCTTCATCATGCGGCCGATCGTACTCGCCAATAAGTCCCTCACGACCTTCTGCAGCACGAAACCATCCGTCTGAAGTCCATTCGATCGGTTCGAGCAAGGTCTGCCTGCCCAGCGAATGGAACCCGCCCGCATAAGCATGGTAGACCATCCACCACTGGCCGTTCGGGGAGTCTATCAACGAGGCGTGTCCTTTGGACCACCAGAGCTCATCCCTGGATTCCGTATGAACAATCGGGTTGTACGGAGAGTGCTCCCAAGGTCCCCATGGCGTTCTGGATCTTGACGACACGGCCATATGACTTGTGGGCGGTCCAGCTGTCCCCCCAACTGCCACCGTCAGATAGTAATATCCATCGTGAACGGTAATCTTCGGCCCCTCCAGACTGTAAGCCTCCACGACCCAATCGTCCGGATACCGCCAGCCGTTATACACATGTCTGACTTTGCCTGTAACCGCGAGTCCGTCCGCCGTTAGCTCTACAAAATCACCGCCCGACATATGCAAATAACGCTTTCCGTCCGGTCCTACCGTGTGTCCCGGATCAATTCCTTTGATCCCCAAATGGATCGGTTTGCTCCACGGTCCCGTCGGACTGGATGCCGTTACCACCCAGTTCGTTCGCGCTGCCGGATAATAAATATAATACATGCCGTTATGAGCCACGAATTCCGGCGCCCATACGTCCCCCTCGTATTGGGGCAATGCTGCCCCAACCCGGCTCCAATTTAGCAAATCACGCGAATGCCAGATGACGAGACCTGGCGTCAGCTTGTAGGAGGAATGTGTCATGTAATAATCCTCGCCAAATCGGATGATCGACGGGTCGGCATAATTGCCAGCAATGATCGGTGCACACTGTTTCTTTTCCAACACGATCCCTCGCTCCTCTCTATCCCTTGATTGAACCCAGCAGCGCACCCTTCGCAAAATGCTTCTGCAGGAACGGATATACGCACAGAATCGGCAGTGTGGCAATGACAATGACCGCCATCTTCACCGTCTGCTCCGGCGGCCGGACAAATTCGTCCATGCCGGAGGTGTCTGCCGCCAAACCGCTGGCAAGGATGACGATCTGCCGCAGGATGACCTGCACGGGCCATTTGGCCGCATCATTCAAGTACAAAATCGCCGACATATACGTGTTCCAGTAGGTAACCGCATAAAAGAGCGATATGGTCGCAATAGCAGGCATCGACAGCGGAATCACGATTCGGAACAGGATGCCCCAATCGCCGGCCCCGTCGATCTTCGCGGATTCCTCCAATCCCTCAGGCAGGTTCTGAAAGAAGTTACGCATGATGATGAGATTGAAGGCATTGATCGCCGTCGGGACAATCAGCGCCGCATACGTATCGATCAGCCCCATCTCCTTCACCACGAGAAACGTTGGGATCATTCCGCCACTGAACAGCATCGTGAACAGAACCATGAACATGATGAAATTACGGCCATCCAGATCCCTGCGCGACAGTCCGTATGCCATCAAGCAGGTTAACAGCATGCTGAACAAGGTACCCAAAAAGGTGACGCCCACGGAAACGCCAAGCGAGCGAAACACCGTATTGGTTGAAAACACATATTTGTAAGCATCAAGCGACCATACGGTCGGAAACAGGACAAACTGCTTCTGCGCCAGCTCCGTCACGGTTGTGAAGGATCCGGCGATGACGTGAAGGAAAGGCAGGATGGTAACCAGGCCAATGATCAACAGCAGCGTATAGTTCACGATATCGAAGATTCGGCTCGATATCGTTTTATCTTGTACCATAGCGGTCCACCTTTCTGTAGTTAATAGATGCCTTCTTCTCCCGCTTTTTTGGCCAGCCAATTGGCCAGCATCACCAGAATAAGACCGATCAGCGATTTAAAGAACCCGACCGCCGTACTGAAGCTGAACTGACCTTGCTTAAGACCTGCGGTATAAACATACGTATCGAATATCTCCGCCACATTCCGGTTCATTGAGTTTAAGAGGAGATAGATATGTTCGAACCCAAGTTCCAGCACATCGCCGATTTTCAAAATCAACAAAACGACGATCACGCTTCGAATCGAAGGAAGCGTAATATGCCACATTTGCCGAAAGCGGCTGGCCCCGTCAATCCGGGACGCTTCGTATAAACCGGGATCAATCGCCGCCATGGCAGCCAAATAGATGATCGTCCCCCAGCCTGCCTCCCGCCAGATGATCTGCATAACATACATCGGCCTGAACCATTCGCTGCTCATCAGGAAATTGATTTTTTCGAATCCGGCCATAACCAGCAATTCATTAATGATTCCGCGATCCATCGAGAGCATGACAAACGAAATGGATACGATGATAACCCAGGACATGAAGTGGGGAATATACACCAGCGTCTGGATAAAACGTTTAAACACTTCGCGCCGAACCTCGTTGAGCATTAAGGCAAGAATGATCGGCACGGGAAAATAGAAGGCCAGGTTCAAGAAAAACAGCAGCAGCGTGTTGCCCAAAATCGTGAAGAACATCGGCTCGGTAAACAGCCGCTCAAAATGCTTGAGCCCCACCCAGGGGCTGCCCGTAACGCCTAGATAAGCCTGATAATCCTGGAAGGCTATAATCAATCCCGACATCGGGATATATTTAAAGATCAGGAAGTATAAAAATCCCGGAAGAATCATGAGGTAGATCGCCCGGTTTTTTATGATTCTCCTCATTCGACCGGATTCCGGTATTTTGGGGGCGCCCTTGTTCATCCCGGTCTTCACTGCGGTTTCGCTCATGATCTCAGACTTCCTTTCTATCCCGAAGCCTGCCGGAGACTGCAGCATCGCAGTCCCCGGCCATCCGGGATACTGGCATGTTCGTTATTTGGATGATTCGTAGGATACGTTGAACTCATCGATGATTTGCTGACCGCCGCTCTTAAGCCAGTTATCCACGACCGCCTGGAATCCGGCCTCATCGATATCGCCAAGCATAAATTGATACGTGCCGTCTTTAATCATCTCCTGCAGCTGTACACCTTTTTCGTTAAACGTCTTGGAATCCAATGATGCCGAAGGATCCTCAATGAGATAATCATTGTTCTCCGTGATCATTTCCTCCGATTTCGCTTTGACAGGGAGCATATGCTTCGGTTCATAAAAACCCTCGATCGTTAACGGCCCGCCGACCTGCATCGCTTGATAAGGCTTCACTTCGCGATCGGTCAGCTTGGTGTCTTCCGAAGGAATGACCTTGCCTTCCTCCAGCTTGTGGTGCTGTCCTTCAACCCCCCAGTAGATCAGGTTGCCAAGCTCCGGACTCATCAACTGATCCATAAAGGCCAGCACATCTTTCAGTTCCTCTTCTGATTTGATGGCTGTTTTCGGAAAGAGTATCACCGAGCCATAGCCGGGAACCGACCAGATTCCGAAGCCATTCGGTCCTCCTTCGATTTTATTCTGAACATCGAGTTCCGCATCCGGATTCACTTCAACGACCTTGGGATGCAGGCTGGATACGTCCCCCATCGCTCCGATATATACACCCGACTTGCCAGTAATGAACAGATTTTGTTGGTCCGTTTTGCTGGTAACCGGGAAATCCTGATTGATCAGGCCTTCCTGGTGAAGCTTCTTGAAGAATTTCATCGTCTCCATATATTCAGGGAACATAAATTCGGGAGCCAGCTTGCCGTCCTTCTCGCCCCAGTTATTCGGCGTGCCGAGCCACGAGCTTATCGTTTTGAACGCGCCGTAGATCAGGTCATTTCGATCCGTCAGCGGGATGGTGTCTTCTTTGCCGTTGCCATCAGGATCCTTCTCCTTGAACTGCTTCAACATATTATAGAATTCGTCTACATTGGTCGGGGCGCTGAGCCCAAGCTTATCGGCCCAATCCTTGCGGTAAATGATGCCCTGACGCGACAAAGGCACTTCACGGTATAACGCATAAATTTTACCGTCCACCGCCGTGTTCTTTAACACTTCAGGTTTCAGCTTGCTGAGGTTCGGGTATTGACCCAGCAATGGCCCAATCTCCCAGAATTGCCCGTTGCGGATCGCATCACGCATATTCACAAGCGAGGCGGCATTCTTCAGGTACGTCACCTGCGGCAGCGTTCCAGTTGCAAAGGATGCATTGACCTTTTCATCATAAGTGCCGTCCGGCACCCACTGAATGTCAAGCTTGGTGCCTGTTTTCTCTTCCAGCAGCTTCTCAATCATGTCGGAGGGAACTTCAGGGGTATGGAGGTTGGCCATAATCGAGATGGTTACCGGTTCGCTCTTGTTCTCGCCTTGCGCTGGACTGCCATTTGAGCTGCCGGTTGCTGCTGGGGCGGAGTTGCCGCCACAGCCCGCCAACACGGATAAAGCGGTTACAATTGCCAGGATAGTACTGGCTTTATTCTTCTTCATCTTCTGACCTCCGTTTTAAATTTGAATATGGACTGACAAGAAAAGCTTAGATGACGGAAGTCTGGTACGTATATAATCCTCAGATTGGATATGGGAAGTTCGGTCCCCACCCGGCATTTAATGGAGTGGAATCAAATCTAATGATTATATTGTCCATGAGATTGGCTCGCGCCATGGCACAACAAAAAAATACCGCCGGGGAAATCAATCCCTTAGCGGTATTTCTCATGTAAATAGGGTCCGACCATGCTTCGGTATGAAACATTATATTCCTCGATAATCTGCCTCCCCCCCTCTTCCAGCCAACGATCGATCTCAGCCTCAAATCCCTGCTCATCGATCATCCCTAGCATAAATTGATAGGTGGCATCCCGCATGCGTTCATTCAATCTGACGCCGATCTCATTATACATCGGAGACTCCAGCGGTGCGGTGGGATCATAGATGAGGAAACGCTCATTATCGTAAATCAGCCGCTCGGCCTTATCCTTCGCTTGATTCAGAGTAACCGGCTGCAGCATGCCCGGTATAGTGCTGGAGCCTCCAGCCATTAAAGCCTGATAGGGCTTTACATCCTTTTCCCTTAGCTCAAATGCATCCACCGCCATCGCTTTGCCATCCTGAACGGTATAATGGATCCCTTCGATGCCCCAATACATCAGGTTTGCAAGCTCGGAACTCATCAGTGCGTCATAGAAAGAGAGCACGCTCTTCAATTCCTCTTCCGTAGCAATCGCGGACTTCGGAAACAAGATCACCGTCCCGTAACCCTGCGAAGCCCATATCCCGTACCCTTCCGGCCCGAGAATCCGATTCTGAACGTCCAGCACGGCCTTGGGATCATTCGCCAGCAGCCTTGATTCCAGGGACAGTACGTCCCCCATCGCACCGATATAAACCCCAGCTTTTCCCGTTACGAACAGCTCCTGCTGGTCGGTCTTGCTGGTAATCGGGAAGTCTTCATTTATTAATCCTTCGCTATGAAGCTTCTTGAAGAACTTCATCGTTTCCATATACTTTGGGGAGACGAATTCCGGCTGCAATGAATCGTTATACCATCCCCAATTGTTCGGAGTTCCATAATAGGAGCTAATCGTCTTGAAAGCCCCATAGATCAAATCGTTGCGGTCCGTCAAACCTATGGTATCGTCGATACCGTTGTTGTCCGGATCCTCATATGTAAACCCTTTCAACATTTCATATAATTCATCAAGCGTTTCCGGTGCCGGTAGTCCCAGCCGATCTGCCCAGTCCTTACGGTAGATGATGCCTGAACGGGCTAAGGCACGTTCCTGATACAGGCTGTACAGTTTACCATCGATGGCCGTATTCTTCAGAACCTCGGGCTTCAATCTCTGCAAATTCGGATAGTCCTTAAGATACGGGCCGATTTCCCAGAATAGCCCGCTCCGAATCTCATCCCTGAAATAGGACAAGGATGCGGCATTCTTCAGATACAGCGCTTGCGGCAAAGTTCCTGTTGCAAGCGAAGCAAATACCTTCTCATCATAACTCCCGTCGGGTACCCACTGAATGTTCAGCTGAACGCCTGTTTTATCCTCGATCCATTTCTCGATCCGATCGGAGGGAACTTCGGTGGTGTGCAGGTTGGCCATAATCGAAATGCTGGTTGTGCGATCAGAAGACGTACTTCCGCCATCCGCTCCCGATGATCGGGCCATGCTGATGCATGCAGCCGATACCATAAGAATAGCGAGTGTAAGAATGACATAGTTTGACAGACGGGTCATCAATCCGTTCTACCTCCGTTCCACCATGTTTCTTGCGGATCCTATATGTTTGAAATGATTTTAACATATGTACATCTTTTTTTATGACAAGTCATGATGATCAAATACAGTGATTATTCTTTTCGAAATGATTATTGAATGTAACCCGGGTTGCCCATACAATGATTATACACTTTGTTAAACAGGAAGGTGTATCTATTGCATCCAAAAAGTAGCTATTATTCTAAAATGGTCCTGTTCGGCTGTTTCATCAGCATCATTCCTCTTGTGGCCCTCGGCTTCTTCTCGTTCATGAAATCATCCACCTCCGTTCAAAACCACGTCAACAGCAGCAATATCCAGATTATGAATCAAACGAACAGCAATCTCGAACAGGTGCTGCGGACCGTGGATTATACACTGAATTACGTCATTAATTCCAATATCCTGCAAAGCGCGTTGTATCGTCCCCTGTCCTACTATGACTTCCAATTGTATAACAAGCTGAGAGAAGAGATGAGTCTACTGCAATCTCCCGAGACGAAGGTTACGGACGTCATCCTTGCGAATACGACAACCAACTGGCTGATCAATAACCGGGGCATGTACGAATTTGATGAATACGCTTCCAAGGATGCGCTGCTGACGCTTATGGAGCTTCATGGGAACTCCAATTGGGTGATGCTTGAAACGGAATCCCTCGGGTCCAGCGATACACTCAGTTATGCCTGCCCCTACACGATTGCGCTTGTGAAGAAAATGCCACTCTCTTCCTCCAGCGCCCGGGGTGTCGCGCTCGCCACCATTCCCAGCTGCAGTCTCGCCGCTATGATGGATACCCCTTCCGAATCCCGGGAGGTAATGGTTCTGGACCACAATTACCGGATCGTTGTACATCCCGAGCAAGGAAAGCTCGGGCAATATCTGACCGATACCGGGTATGAGGAGGCGGAGCTGGGCCATTTTGACAATAAATCGGGGCAGTTCGAGACGAGGATCGACAACAAGCCGGTGTCCGTTACGTACGTCCGGTCCGATTTTAACGGCTGGTTGTATGCCTCCTTTACCGAAATGTCCGTCATTACGAAGGAGTCCCGCTCCATCGGCTGGTTTACGCTGTATATTTGCATGCTGATGATCGGTTTCAGCATTCTGCTGGTATGGCTTGGAACGCGGAAAATGTACACGCCCATCCGGCACATTTTTGAAAATATCGTGGAGCGTTTGCCGGAAATCCAAGCCAACAAAAAGAGCGAGCTGCAAATCATCGACGAACATATCCGGGATATGTTCCATTCGAACACCAAGCTCCGCAGCGAGCTTCGGCAGACCAGCCAGCAGGTACGCACCTTTTTCCTCCATAAGCTGTTTCTGGGGAAGAGCAGTCCGCCCGAAGTGATGGAGCAGATCGAGCTGTTCGGCTTCAAGGAGCAAATATCCGCTTGGGAGCATCTGGCGGTATTTACCCTTCAGATCGATATGCTGGACGAAACCCGCTATGAACGCAAGGATCGTGATCTGCTGCTGTTTGCCATCAACAATATCATTGAGGAGATGATCCCCTCCTCCCATCGTCTCCCCTCTGTCATTATCGATCTCACCCAGGTTACGCTCATCGGACGAGGCGGTATCACGCTGGAAGCATTCAACGACTATATCTATACGTTATCGGAAGAGATCCAGAAGACAACGCGCAGTGTTCTCGATCTGGAGGTCAGCATCGGCATCAGTTTGCCTTACGGGAATCTATCCAAAACGTCGCGCGCCTACCAGGAAGGGCTCGAAGCCCTTAAACACCGCATCAAGCTGGGGACCGGTGTCATTATCCCTTATTTCAGCCTGAATTCAGGCAAGCACACCCGGGTCTATTTCTACCCGATGCAGGTAGAGAACGAGCTGATTGATGCCATCAAGTTGGCCGATGAAGATCGGGCCGTGGAGCTTCTGAAGCAGTGGCTGCACGAAGTGTTTCGGAAGGATCGGACCCCGCATGATTATCAAATCTCGCTCATCCGGCTGTTGAATGATCTCATGATCGTGATGCAGGAGAATGGGATCATGCTCGAGCAGCTCGACATCCGGGACAGCTCTCTTGTAGAGGAGCTTCTTCGGCTCTACACCAATCATGATATCGAAAGCTGGTTTAAATCCCGCATCATCCGGCCGATGGTCAGTGTATTCCGGGATCGCCAGGACTCTCAATATCAGAATCTCTCCGAGCAGATGATCGAGATCATCCGTAATGAGTTTGACCGCAATATTACGCTCGAGGAATGTGCTTCGCGCCTCCATTACAACAATTTTTATCTAAGCAGCGTATTCAAAAAAGAGACCAATATGTCCTTCAGCGAATACCTGTCCCAGTACCGCTTCAAAATGTCCAAGAAATGGCTTGTCGAAAGCGATATGCCCATTAAGGATATTGCGGAGAAGCTGAGTTACAACAATTCGCAGAACTTTATCCGGTCCTTCCGTAAGTTGGAGGGGATGACACCCGGGCAATATCGCGGCAAATACAAAACCGGACAATAAATCTTGTAAAACGGCATCAGATTACCAAAAAAGGTCACCTGTTTCCTGTACTTTTCCTAAGGGTAAGCATCTACAATTAGAAATAGTCACTTGTTGTGCTGATCTTGTTGATCATTTATGAAACTATCCCAAAAGGAGAATCTGTCAATGATACGAGAAATGCAGGCCGATATCGTCATTATCGGCGGCGGGACCGGAGGAACAGCCGCCGCACTTGCCGCCGCTAAATCAGGAAAGACGGTCATCATGACCGAAGAGACCACTTGGATCGGGGGACAGCTAACCAGCCAGGCGGTTCCGCCCGACGAGCATCCGTGGATTGAATCCTTTGGCTGCACGCGCAGCTACCGGCAGTTCCGCGAAGGTGTCCGCCAGTACTACCGCGATTTTTTTCCCATGACTCCCAAGGCCAGATCCAATGTGCAATTGAACCCCGGCAGCGGCATCGTCAGCCGGCTGTGCCATGAGCCGCGCACGGCTCTCGCCGTGCTGCATCAAATGCTGGCCCCGTACATTCACAGCGGACGGCTTACGATCCTGTATCAGTATGCGGCAGAGTCTGCCGACGTTTCAGAGGATCGCGTGAACAGCGTAACCGTTCGTCATCTTGAAACGCAGGATCAAATCGCGCTCCGCGCCCCGTTCTTCGTGGATGCCACCGAGCTCGGGGATTTGCTTCCGCTGGCGGGTATCGAGTATGTTACCGGCGCCGAGTCCAAGTCCCAGACAGGGGAACCGCATGCCGTTGACGGCGATCCGCTGCCGCAGGACATGCAGGGCTTCACGTATTGTTTTGCCGTGGATTATCTGGAGGGTGAGGACCACACCATCGAAAAGCCTGCCCTTTACGATTTTTGGCGAGAGTATAAACCCGAATTCTGGCCGGATAAGCTGTTAAGCCTGACCGCCGTCAAGCCGTCCACCAATGAGCCGATCGAGTATGGGATTTTCCCGGGACACGGCAAGTTCCCGCTTTATCAATACCGTCAAATCCTGGATCCGAAGCATTTTGCAGAGGGTACGTTCGACAGCTCGGTGTCGCTTGTGAACTGGCCGCAGAACGACTACTGGCTCGGCTCCATTATCGATGTTCCGAAGGAAGAGGCTGACCATCATATCTATCAAGCCAAGCAGCTTAGCTTGTCCCTGCTGTATTGGCTGCAGACCGAGGTGCCGCGGCCGGACGGCGGGAAGGGTTATCCCGGGCTGCGCCTGCGTCCCGATGTGGTCGGAACGGAAGACGGGATGGCCATGTATCCTTACATCCGTGAGTCGAGAAGAATTCAGGCCGAGTTTACGGTGCTGGAGCAGCATGTGGCAACCGAATCGCGGCCGGACGGAGCTTCGGAAACGTTCCCTGATTCCGTCGGCATCGGCTGTTACCGGATCGATCTGCATCCGAGCACGGGCGAGCGCCCCTACATTGATATCTCGTCCCTGCCGTTCCAAATCCCGCTGGGCAGCTTAATTCCGAAACGGATGAAGAATGTGCTGGCCGCCAGCAAAAACATCGGGGTCACCCACATTACGAACGGCTGCTACCGGCTGCATCCCGTAGAATGGAACATTGGCGAGGCCGCCGGATATTGTGTCAGCTATTGCCTAGACCATGATATTCTGCCGACGGATGTGCGGAGCGATGAAGAAAGACTGGCCAGCTTCCAGCAAAAGCTCGTCAGCGAAGGAATCGAGCTGGCATGGCCGGCACTGCGTCCTGTCTGATCATCAACTACAATGGAAATGCTAAAAAACCAGCTCAAGGGCATCGTCCTTGGGCTGGTTTTTCCTGGTTCCGTTCATAACTCCTCAGCGGTTACGAATTGGACGTTCTTAGGGAAATGACAGCTAATGCCACACACCGACAGCTTGTAACCTTCTTCCACCGCATACTGTTTAAAATAATAGGTCTCTCCGTTCTCACCAAGCACAGGTGCCCACTCCCCTTCCAGCAGTTCCAATGCAAACGAATCCAACGGCAAATGCAGGCCTTTGCCAACAGCCTTGATATAACTTTCCTTTAACGTCCATAGATCAAAGAAGCGGGAAAGCCGGACAGAAGGATCACAGTGTAACAGCGCGTTAAACTCGGTTTTATGGAAAAAGCGTTTGGCGATATCCATATCGATGGCTTCCATTTTCTCCACGTCAATCCCAACCGGCTCGTGGCTAACGGCGCACACGATCCAATGCCCGGAATGGGAGACGTTAAAATGCAGATTGTCATGATTCTTTAAGGATGGCTTTCCATATGCATTCCTTATGATTTCTATATGCATCGGATCAAGTCCCAGCTTATCCCGAAGGATTCGATGGACCATGGCATCACCGAGCACCGACCGTTGGTAATCGCTCGCTCTTTTGAATTTGGACACATAGTCCTGTCGATCAGGCGATAACGTCTGGAACAAGGCACGGAACGTCTCATCGCGAATTTGGTCCGAATTCTGGATTGCGTAAACCTCGATATGGCTTGGTTGGTCATCATGAAAAGTATTCATAACTCCGTCCTTTCAACAAAAAACATAGTCACGTGTTCACTTCGATATGTATGTTTGAATCCCCTGCTTGCTTTATTAGACTCCCTGCCCCAATTCCAAGTATAACGGACGAACGGATCGATTGATTGACAAACAAAAGAATCCCCGAACATAATGGATGAATATCATACTAGGTGAAGGTGGGGTTTCAATTGGAAACGCAATGGGTTTTGGATCAAGCGGTCGATTTGTTTAAGGAGGAGCTTGGCGGCAATCTGGTTGGCATTTACTTGCATGGCTCGTTAGCTATGGGCTGCTTCAACCCGGACACAAGCGATATCGATCTGCTGGTCGTGGTTGAGGACAAGCTGACCCGGGATCATATGAGGCGGTTGGCCAAAAAAATCATAGCGTTCCACGATGGTATGCCCAATCAACAGGGGTTGGAGCTGAGCCTTGTCCTGGAATCCAGTCTGCAGGAGACCGTCTATCCGCCTCCATTCGAGTTCCACTATTCCGCCTTTCATCGCGAGAAGTACCTGACCGATGACGATTACCTATGCGGCGGGTTCCAAGACGCCGACCTGGCCGCCCATTACACCGTGATTTTTCATCGGGGCATTGCCCTGTACGGCAAACCGGTTCACGAGGTCTTTACATCCGTTGACCGGCAGCATTACATACAAGCCATCCTCCATGACGTGGAGGGTGCGGTAGAAGACATCACCGGCTCCCCTATGTACTACACGCTAAACCTGTGCCGGGTGCTGTACTATCTGAAGGAAGGCGTTGTCTCCTCCAAAAAAGAAGGCGGAGAATGGGGCCTGCTCACGCTTCCTTCCAAGTATCATCCGATTATCAAGCGTGCCTTGCATCAATATAGCGGCGGAACCCAGAATCCTGCGGATTCCTCTCCCAATGAACTCATCGAGTTTGCCGGCGATATGCTGGAGCTGATCCGAAAGGAACTGGAATAGGGGCGGGGATCGCGGGCTGATCGTCTTAACCGGGCAAGCTACACTGCTCGGCATTGATTGTCTTCAGCTCCCGGCACACATAACTGAGCGACATGGCTGGTGGTCATAACTTTTCGCTCCGCCAGAGTCTACAATAACAGTTATGATCACCGTTTAGCCTGCCCGCCTGCTTCTTCCCGATGCACCTCTAGTGATGTTGCCGTTAGGGCACCCCGGATGATAATGTCTTCAACTTCCTTTTGATATTCATCTGTCGGCCACAGTAATGACACGGTTTTCCTCCTTTCACGCTTGCTTTGGGAAGAACACTCCGCCCCGGGTACAAAAACAGGTCGGCTCTGGAAATGAGAATCGGCTCAATGCCGGTAGCTTTTTGGTACCTCAGTATAATGACGTCGCAGATTACTGGATCCAACTCTAAGGTTCTGCAGATACGCCAGAGTTGATCACAAGTCATAAGAGTGGATCCGCTGTCCCCGAAAAAATCGATAATTTACTCAAAAATAAAAAAACAAACAAAAAAGGACCGGCTGTTTAGTCAGTCTTTTTTTGTTGCAAAACAACATCAGACACTGGGTCTATAGGATCTGTTCCTAAGAATGTTTTTTGAAAAAGTGGAGTAATGTTTGCCCAAGTGCAGTTAGAATGACACCTTTTCCATCACATTTTGAACAAGGTTCTTTTTCATCATTAGCGATAACATATTTTTCTCCATTGCAGTTAGGGCAAGGGAGTTCCAAATCGTCCTTTGCAATAATGACTGACATAAATATCCCCTTTTCATTTTTGTAGGAGGTTCTTCGTGTTTTGATTTAACATATCAAAAGTAAATTACTTATTCAACTTCGGGCACTTTTATTCTTGCCATCAAACCAATGCAGGTAGAGAACATGAACATCAGAATCGTGCCAATCGATCAAATCAATGCAGCAGCCTATAACCCAAGAGTGGATTTACAGCCGGGAGATCCGGAATATGAAAAGTTCTTGCCTAGTTATTGAAGAGCTTCAGGAGAGCGGTGCGGATCTCTCACTTAAGGAGCCAGAAACCCGGCGACGCGGTGATGTATGGCAGCTTGGCCAGCATCGTTTGGTATGCGGGGATGCCACGGATCAGGAAGACGTTGTTCTGTTGATGGATGGAGCTAAAGCGGCGTTGGTTGTAACTGACCCACCGTACAACGTGGCCGTTGAGAGTGACTCAGAGCGGCTGGCCGCTGATGGTTAAGGGAAATCCAGTGGGTTATCTTCGAAGGAAGGACGTTCTTTTAGAATGAACTGTTCAAGAGCATCTTCGCTGATTTCTTCATCGTTGGACACTTGGCTCTCCTCTGGATCAAAGCCGCCGTCCACTGTAGGCTCCTTCTTGCGTTGAACCCTCACCCATGATTTCCTTTTCGTAATCGTTCAGCTCCTCGCCTTCCTCTGTCGGCGGTATGTCCCCTGCTGGAACGTCAGTTTAATCTCAATTGTCGACTTCCCAATTTTGGTGCCCTTTGCCAATTCTCCAGTAAGCTTCGCAAAATCTTTCGCCATATCGATCACTTTCCCTTCTGCTTTTTGTTGATTGTGTTGGCGATAATTTGCCCTTCGGGGCTCACCAACCGTTGTGCGAACTGACCTTCTGACATCTCTGACTGGACAACGCCACTGCTTCGTGTGTAGATTTGGCAACTTTCTGAGTAACGTTCAATGCGAAGGCTGTCTTCCCCTCGAATGGTCGCGCAGCTACGATGATCAGATCACTCCGTTGCAGTCCTCATGTGATGCCATCAAGGTCAGGGAAACCAGATTGCAGGCCGTTGATGATCCATTTTTGACGTTGTAGGATTTGTTTTCAATGTCTTCGACAAATCGCATCAACACGTCTTTGATTGGCTTAAAATCCTGCTCAGGAGTTGCCCAATCCGCAAGTTTGATTAATATCCAGAAAAAGACCGCCCTATAGGCAGCCTTTAACCACTACTCACAAATTGGATTATCCCGATGAGTGCCATAAGCAGATAAATAACGAGTATAATGATTACGCCTGTTCGAAGCGCTTTGAACCCCCTTGATCTCTTCTCCAACTGCTGCTCCACTGCATTCAATCGATCTTTAAGCTCTTGCATTTCATTCTCTTGTCCCATTTCAGCCTCCTTTAACCGTTTTTCAAGCTATATATCCTTTCAATAAATACGGCAGGTAAACGAATAATAAACGATACATACGCAGATTCGGGGTCCGTAACCTGACCGCCCATCACACCATCCTTTAAAAGCCTCTTATAGTATAACTGCCTATAGTTAAATATCACCATATACCCCCACCCCGACCAAGGATATAGGGTCAATGTTTTTATCAATTGCTAACAATTATGTAGTATGCTTTTTCCTCCCTTGGAAGGACGCCACCAATTGCAATATAATCAGCACTTGTTCAAGGAGCTCTAAGGGGTCATCTGAGTTCTCCATCTGCTCACAAATTTCGATGGCTTCTTCAACTACTTTACCGAGTTCATCTGCACGTTTCTTCTCTTCTGCTGCTTGCTGGAGCCAGTATTTTAAAACCTCTGGCGAATTAAGACCCTGACCTTTGTCATCTAACCTATTGCAATATTCCATATCCTCATGCCAATCTCTACTCATTCTACTACCTCCTGAACTTCTATTTCATTTTAATCACGCTTTCTTCTGCCGGAAACTCCGCAATCCAAAATTCACACTTGTTTATACGTATACTACCTCCTATACACTGGAACCTCCATTTAATCCCTGCGTATATATCTTTAAGAATTTGATTCGATACGAGTCTAACAAATTCATTTGAAATGAGGTTCATCATATGAAAAAGATTAACTGGCCCGGAAGAACAAAATTGGAGCGAATGGAGATGACAACTACTCTCATTTTTGATGCTATACTCTACATCCCACGATTGATCATGAAGCTGTTTTGAGGATTCCCCTTACCCCATGGAGACAAGTACGACGTCTTCAAAAAAGGTAATACGTCAAGTTCACTGTTACGTTACTTCAAAAGCCTTATATATGCAAAGACCCGTTCGTTAATAACGAACGGGTCCTTTTCGGTTTAACGGTTAATGAATTCTGCCATCTGCAGCATTCTGGTTAATACGACCGCGCCTTCGGCCCGGGTAGAATGGGCTTCCGAAACGAACCGATCAGAAGAACGTCCCTCCATCAACCCTGATTTGACGATAGCCGATACGGCCTCTTCGGACCAGGATGCAATGCGGTCGCGATCCTTGAACCCTTCCAAGATGGAATCCGGATCTCCTGTCTCCAGATCCGTACCAGCAAGCTTCAGTGCACGGAGCAGCAAGACACTCATCTGCTCACGGGTAATCTCCTCGTTCGGACGGAACGTACCATTACTGAAGCCTTCGATCAGCCCATGCTCCACAGCCGTAGCGACAGCGGCTGCATACCAATCGTTTGCCTTCACATCCTGGAACCTCGAATGCTCTCCCTGATCCTTCAATCCGAGCGCGCGAACGAGCATCGCTGTGAACTGCGCTCTCGTGATCGACTCGTTTGGACCAAAACGCGTATCACTTAATCCCTCGATCAATTGTTTTGAGGCCAGCAGCGAAACGTCCTCGCGAGCCCAATGGCTGCTTAAATCCGCAAACGTCTTCGCATGGGAAACTACGGAATAAATCCCGCTTTCCCTCCATTTAAACTCCGCTTGGGATTTACCATTCGATGTGCGAATGAGCGCCGGTACGAAGACCAGCTTGCCGGATGCTGAATCCAATCGCAGCACCGTCGTTTGGGATGGACTGACGATACTGGACAGGGCCCTGGTAAACTTCGCATAAGCTCCCTTCAGTGCTGGCAGTTCCGATAACTTGTCACCCTGTTTCCAGGCTAATGTAATGGCAAGCGCTGCATCCAGTTTGGAGGCTCCTGCCTCCAACGCTGCGTTCACCCGATCCTCTTCTTCTTTCGAAGCTAAACCGATGCGAATTTGCAGACTTTCCGCTGTACCCCGTTGTTGTAAAGCTTCCGTAAGCGAATGCAGCGGAATTTCCAATCGGCCAAGGGAGGATTCCAGCACGATGGAGCCCCCCGGCAGGTCCTTCACCGCAGCGCTCAGCCCCTGCACCGGCAAGTGAAGAACGACGGCATCCGAAGCGTCAGTTACCGAATACGTAAGCACGCGTGAAGTAGCGGGCAGTTTGCTGAGCCGTTCTACGTCGCCGAGCATACCCTTCTCGCTCGCATCCGCTACGATGACCGTACCGCCTCCAGATGCTGTCTCTTTCTTGATGCTCAACCGCTCGGGCTCTGATGGTTTAGGAGGTGGCGTTGTCGATCCTCCACCGGAAGAACCGGAGCCGCCGCCCGGAGTCCCCGGATTGGATCCGCCATCTCCGGTAGAGGTCCGGATAACCTCAAACGTTTTACTGTTCGTTTTGAATTCGTCAACAAATACGTCCACGGTGATCGAATTGACGCCTGTTTGCAGTGGAACATTAACTGTAAATTCACCGCTGGCTGCTACGGCGGCATCAGCACCGTTCACCTTGACAGTCGCTTTGCCGGGCCCGAGAACTTCGACAAGCCCTTTCAGCGCAAGCTGGCTGTCGCGCGTCTCTTTGCCCTCGTCGTCCATCAACCCGCTTAATACGGCTGAACGAACTTGATCCCCGGTATTGTAGGCATTGGCAACGAGCTGACGCAGCGTTCTCGTGCCTGACGGGTCCAGGGTGGAAATAACAAAACCTCCCTGCGGAATAACGCTGTTATTCTCTTCCGGCGCTCCCCAGCTCCAGTTGATCGCTTGGTTCCGGTTGACCACGCGGGTCACGTGGCCCGTGTTGTCCACCACCACTTCCACTCCAAAGCGGTTCGTGCCCGTAGAGTATCCGAAGGCTTCGGTCATCACATTAACGTTGCCCTCGATCCGGTTGATATTATAGAAATTGCCTTCAAGGAACGAATCCGCACTTCCCGGCAAACTCATGCCCAGCTGGTAATCCTTCACCCACTCCTTATCTTGGAGAGCCGCCGCCGCGATCGGCCAGTTGACCTGGGATGCGTCAAACAGCATCAGTCCGTTCGTGGACTTCAGCCCCGCCTGGAACACTTCGCGCTGAACGGCAGGTGCCTGCACATTGTTCATGGCAATGCCTGCATACAGCGGAATTTCCCCGTTCGTTACGATATTGCCGAGCGTAATATATTTCTGAATTTCCTGGCTGGTGGTTTGATAAGCCCCAATCATCAGAAAATCCAAATACTCGATATACCCGGTATCATAATATTCCGGTGTATACACCGATTCGTCCGGCATGCCGAGTGCGGGATCGAACCGGAAGTTCTTGCTGCCCCAGTTCACGCCGTTCAAATAATACGTTTCATACCAGGATCCAACATAGGAGGATACCTCGATCTTTCTGCCTGTTGAAACTTCATAAGAATCCACCAGCGTCTTCACTTCGCCGAAGAAGCTCTGAATCGTGCCCGAGCGGAATTCCCACCAGTCCTGAATCAGCGGACCGTATACCCGAACATTGTTTTCATAGTAGAAGATATCGTCTGGCCAATTGACAAGCTGCTTGTTCCGTGCCTGCAAAAACTGCTCGAACTTCACGCGAGTTTCGTCGCTGAAATCGGCCCCTTCGTTGTCATATCGGCTCCGGTCATGGACAACGCCGTCCACATCGTAATTCTTAATAATCTCCTCAAATGTTCGAAGCTGATAATTGCGAACCTCGTCATTGGACGGATTGACGAAGGCTACCAAGCCCTGCTTTTTACTTTCACGCAGACGTTTGATCTCGCCATTGTTCTCCGCAAAATATACACGTTCCTCCCAATCGAGATGATCGTTCAGAACCGCATACTCGTTATGGGCAATCGATCCTTCGGCAAACACATTAATCGCCGCATGAATCTCTAATCCCAGCGCATGACCGTGGTTAATGAACTCCTGCAGCAGATCCAAATCCGGACTTGCGCCCGCTTTTTCGGGTGCCTTGATCTCGCTGACGTAAGGTCTGCCCGTCATATCGTTCTTCTTGTACGAGACATAACCTTCAACGCCCTTCACATCAAACGCCACCGAGGTAACGCCCGTTTCCTTGGCTTTTTGCAGAAATGCCAAAACATCCTCGCTCGTTTTAAACTTTCTGGCATTGGAAGCCTGGTCCACCCATAGTATGACTTCTTTATCCGGGGAGAAATCAGGTCTTGCAAACACCGCAAGATGACGAACATCCTGGTCAATGTCATTTTTCAACACTTTGACTTCGATATAATTGGTCCCTTTTGTTAACGTATATTGATGAGTAAAGGTGCCATCCGCTTCAAAAGGAATCTCGTTACCGTTCACTAGGAGCTTGATCGCCGTAATGTCGTCCATGTTGTCGATGCGCCCTTTGATAGCGGTGCTGCCTTCCGTTACGGTATACATCGTCTGATTATCCAGCGTAAGCCGTGCAATAAGACCATTGCCGCTCATGATGTCGCGTACCTGCACCACTTCCCCGTTCTTTCGCAGCTTGATCATGTCGCCGACCTTAAAATTCTCGGCCAAATAGCGCTTGATGTTGTTGCCTGCGTAGCTGCTGTCCTGTGCCATCAGCACATAACCGCCTTCGGGAATTTCAAGATCGGTCGGTCCGGTCCATACCGGCGGCTTGCCGTTGATCGAAGGATTGATCACCCGCAACACACGGTTGTTGGCATCCACCTGCACGGCCACATTGGTCTGGGGAATCGTAATGGAGTTTCCGTAATCCCTTGTAAAAATCGCCACAATATTCGGCACGCCCGTAACATCCTTATCGACATAGTCCAGCTTCTTGCGCGGGCCTTCAATGTCGATCGTAATATCCTTCGGTGCCGCTTCGACTTCAATATAATCCTGATTCTCGATCGGTTCGTACACGATGTTCAGCGTTTGAACGGCCAATTCGCCTTCTCCCTTGAACAGCTTTACCTCAGCCGCGTTCGGACCCGGTTCCAAATAAACATTCATGCGAAACACGCCATCCGCCGTAAGCGCAGTCTCATCGCCATTAATGGTTACGCTTAAATCCTGATCTGCGGCATAGTTCGCTACAAAACCTGCAATCTCAATGACCGGAATATCCACGGTCGTATCCGTTTGCGTAATCAGATGCAGCTCGGGTGGCAGCGGATCCGGCCCTGGACCCGGTCCCGGCTGCTCCGGCAGGAAATCAGCTGCAGTCACTTCTTCGCCCGCCCGCATCAGCTTCACCGAATCCCCCGTTTTGTTAAGATTGAAGAGAGGTTTCTGAAAAACGGATTGATCCCACGCATTGGTGCCGCCAGCCACTACAACATAGCCACCGGCCGGAATCGGCAGTAGCGTGCCCGGAGGCCAAGAAGTCGGAGGATCAGCGTCCGGTCCAACCACATTCTGCACGATGCCGCCCGCATCCACGGAGACCGCGACATGAAGCGTAGGCACCCATACCTCATCGGTATATACGGAACCCGTGACCGCTACCCCGCTTGTGTACAGCGCCAAGTAATCATTTTTCCCTTCCACTGTGTCGCCTGCTACGTTGATATCCGTGAACTCCAGAATCTCTCCGCCTTGGGAGACCAAGGTAACGGGATCCGTGCCCGCACTTTGCGCCGGGGAAATTTCGTTATCCGCGAACGCGGAGGAACCAACCGGAACGATGAGGGACACGATCAGTGACAGACTGAGAAACAGTGCGATCCGCCTGCGAAATAAACGATACATCAATGATTACCACCCTTCTCTTATTCAGAATGAACCGTTTGGTACCATTTAAATTCAACCAACACCTCCCCTCTGTTATTTAATTTTGAAAAAAGCAGCCGCCAGCGCAGACTGCTTTTTCAAATGAATCATTTACTTCGTGGACTGAAACCATTCATTCGCTGCGTTCACCATGTCGGTTCCACCATCGGCTCTCCATTGAGCCAGAAATTGATCGTAAGATTCAATCGGCTTCGCTCCGGAAATGAATTGCAGCACATTGTCATCCAACATGGTCGTCAATTTCAACAGATTTTTGGATACAGCTTCAATTGGCGGTGCTGTCGACATCGGATCTACAACCATAATGCCTTCTGCATTTTTCTGGAACTCTTCAAAATGCGCCTGAAGAACAGGATCTTTACGTACACGTGCTTGCCAGTAAATCGGATACTTCTCTTCGTCTACCCCTGTCAGGAAACTGCTTGCATTATTCAATTCATCATTGAAAATCGGCAGAATCGGATAGTACTTTCCGTCCTTCACTTCATGATGAACGCCTTCTTTACCCAGCGCGATGCCCTTAAACGTCTCAGGCTCCATTTTTGCGTTGAGGAAATCCATAGCGGCTTCCTTATTCTTGGAGGATTTGAGAATAGCAACATACCAAGTGGTATTCGCTTTAACCCCGACCATGGCTTTGCCGTCCTTGCCTTTCAGATAAGGAATGACGGATGTCTTGGCTTCCGGGAAGTTCTTCTCTAGCGCAGCAAGCGTCGTCCCGGCATTCCACCAGGCCAGCTTATACATCGCTGCTTTACCGCCTGAGAACTTCTCAATCGATTTCTGTGCGGTATTAATTGGCATCTCCGTATCGAGCAAGCCTTCTTTATACAGCTTATTCATATAAGCAACATATTCTTTCATCTCGGGCTGTTCAGCTCGATGAACCAGCTTGCCATCGACTTCTTTCCAATCAGTCAAAACGCCAAATGTTGTGGCAATATCGCCATAAAGGGAAGTGGACTCTTTACTCATGGTGAGCGGAATGACATTCTTCTTTTCCTTAATCGTTTTAAGTACATTGTAAAGTTCATCGGTGTTCGTAGGCATGGACAAACCCAGCTCATCCATCCAGTCTTGTCTGACGACGAGCGCCTCGCCGATGCTTACGCCAGCCCCCGTCTCTGGAATACCGAAGATCTTCCCATCGATCGTTGCACTGCCAAAGGACTCTTGTTTTATGGATTGTTTAATATAATTTCCATGAGACTCAAGCAGCTCATCGATTGGCTCGAGCGCTCCCGCAGAGGCCAGATTGTAGAACTGGGGTGCATTCAATTTCACCAAATCATAGTTATCTTTGCTGGATACGAGCAGGTTCAGCTTCTCATCCGCGTTTTCGGCCGGCAGCAGTTCGTAATCCACATTGAATCCGGTTCTTTCCTGGATGTACTTGGCCACGTATTCGGTCTTCGGATCAAACAATCCATATTGCATAATCATGCGCAGACCCGGTTTTTCAGACGTTGTGTCTTTGTTCCCGTCGTCTTTCGGGGTGCTTGCCGGTGTGTCCGATGGCTGAGCCGCCGGCGTATCCGTCGTGCCGCCTCCCCCGCCGCCGCATCCGGATAGTGCCAGCGTGAATCCGAGAATCCCGGCCAACACCGCGGATTTTTTAATCTTGATCATGGATAACCCTCCTTGTGATTGAGAAATTCAATGAATTCTGCCATCTGAGCAATACGAAGCGCATCACCACCTTTATAAGATAACCCCACAAAGTGGGGCCTTGCTCCGAAGTCCATTCAGGTACTTGCGGGGACCCCGGAAATTATAATTAGCGGTAGTTTTTTTTGCGATATAGGCTGCAGATCCTCCAAAGTTTATACTTTCTGATCTCTTCAGAAAACCTGATGAAATCTAGCCTTTAACCGAACCTACCAGCACGCCTTTGACAAAATACTTTTGCAGGAATGGGTACACCAGCAAAATCGGGATTGTTGCCAGCAGGATCGAAGATGCTTGTATGGACTGCGGCGTTGCGTTAATCGCGGCGTCGACATTATCCTTCAGGAAGTCCCCGCTGGACGAAACCAGCAGTTCCTTCAGGTACAACTGCATTGGTTTGATCGCCGGATCGGTAATGTAGATCATCGCCGCAAAATAGTCATTCCAGAAAGCGACCGCAAAGAACAATCCGATCGTTGCCATGACGGGAAGCGAGAGCGGCACAATGACCGAGACCAAGATGCGGATATTCCCCGCGCCGTCTAGCTTGGCGGACTCCTCCAGCTCATCCGGAAGCCCCTCGAAATAGTTTTTAATGATGAGCATGTTGTACACGTTCACCATCGCCGGCAGGAATAACACCGGGAAGGAGTTCACCAGATTCAAATTCTGCATGAGCAGGTACGTCGGAATCAGTCCGCCGCTGAAGAGCATCGTGAATACGAAAATCAACAGCAGCCCTTTTCGTCCGCGCAGCCGGTATTTGGACAACGGATAAGCCGTCAGCGTGGTCAGAAACAAACTGCAAGCTGTTCCGATGATCGTCAGAAAAATGGATACCTTGAGCGAATTCAAGAACATGGAATCCTGCAGCACATACTTGTACGTTTCGAATTGAACCCCGACCGGGAGCAGTCCAACCTGGCCCGATATGACGGCTCCCTCGCTGCTCAAGGATTTCGCGATCAGGTTCATGAAAGGAAGCAGGGTCGTTAAACCCATCAAGATGAAAAAAGCATAATTGAATACCGAGAAGCATTTTTCCGAAAACGACGTTTGGATGACACCTCGGGTGGTGTTTGTTCCTTCCAAAGCTTTTTTGTGATCCATTTGCGCCACCCTTTCTTTACCAGATTCCGCGCTGTAAGTATTTTCTGCTCATGGCATTGCCCATGATGACCAATGTGAAGGATATTACGGCTTCGAACAAACCAACCGCTGTCGAGAAGCTGTAATCCTGGTTCCCGAGACCCTGCCGGTATACATAGGTTCCGATGACATCCGACACCTGGTACACGACCGGATTGTACATGACGAGAATCTGTTCCGTTCCCGCTTCCAGCACGTTCCCGAGCCGCAGGATAAACATCAGGACTATAATCGGGGCGATCCCCGGGAGCGTAATGTGCCACAGCTGCTTCCATCTCCCGGCCCCGTCGATCTTCGCCGCTTCATACAGCATCGGATCGATCATTGTAAACGCTGCCAAATATACGATCGTGCTCCAGCCCGTTTCCTTCCAGCCTGCCGAGGTGATCAGCACGCCTCGGAACACGCTGTTATCCAGGAAGAACGCAATCTGCTCCATGCCCAGGAATACCAGCAATTTGTTGACGATTCCTCCGTTCGTTGAGAGGAGATCGATAAACAATCCGCCAACAATGACCCAAGACAGGAAATGCGGAAGATAGATGACGGTTTGCACCGTTCGTTTAAATACCATATTCCTTAGCTCATTGAGCATCAGGGCAATAATGATAGGGAGCGGAAACAAGATCACGATTTTCAGGAAGCTGATGATGACCGTATTTTTAAATACCTGAGCAAAATCCGGCGACGTGAACAGCTTCTCGAAATGCTTCCATCCCACCCACGGACTGTCGGCAAATCCGGTGAATATGTTGAAATCCTTAAATGCAATCGTAACCCCGTACATCGGCGTGTATTTGAACAGTAAAATGAACAAGATGCCCGGTACGAGCAGCAGATAAAGATCCCACTCTTTCCATATGTCCGACCCTAAACGGCCCCAATACCCTCGTTTTTTCTTCATCTCTTTATACGGTGCCGGCGATGGTTCTATCGTGGGTTTCATCGACTCGTCTCCCCCTTTCTATTGATTCAATCTCCTTGGTTACTACAAATTGTAATTCCCGCCGAAGCGACTGAGTAGGCGAGGATCATTACTATTTATGGTAATATGATGTTGTGTTGGGGCATGGACGTCAGTAATTATGTCATGAGGTTACGACGGGTGTTTCATGAGGTGTTAACTTGTCACGATCGGCTAATCGCTGCCAACCGAAATTCATAACTGAAATTCAAACCATTTGCTTTCAAAACCCTAGGACCATTTGAACCATTTGAACCCACATCGAAAAAAGAGGATGGTTCATCACTCCGCATGCGGATTGTTCTTCCGATCCCTGTTACCCCCGGATCTCTTCTGAATGAATGAAACAATGTTGAAATCCGGGGATAAAGGGGACCGCTCACGCTTCTCCAGAACAATTCCGCCTGCTTCGTTGAAGCTTACTCAAGAATGAAGTTGGCATTCGAAGCACGGCAATGCCGTGCTTCGTCGCCAAGCGAGGCCTCCTCTGCTCTGCGCCGAGCTTGGCCTCCCTAGCCTCAACCATTCTGCGCGGGTGATTACTTCCACCCTGCCGATGGTTGGGGCTGGGGGTAAAAGCAAACGAGCCGTTCGGGATGTATGCCCCGAACGGCTCGTTTGCTTGTTTAAGTAACAGCGGCATGCTATGCTGCGCTGCGTTTTCCCCCCTCCCCCACCCTCATGGGGGGGAGGCTTTTTGGATGGTTTGGACCCCCACGGACCAGCGGAGAGGGCGTATCGATTCCGGAAAAACGATAGTGGTCGCCTTTGGAGCCGAATTTCTTCCGCTGTGACCATAATTCCCAGGAATTTCGGCGACGACAGCGATTGGAGGAACAATACGACCGCGGAGCGGCTTTCCCATCTCTCCTTCCCCCCACCCTCATGGGGGGAGGCTTTTGGGGTGGTTTGGACCCCCACGGACCAGCGGAGAGGACGTATCGATTCCGGAAAAACGATAGTGGTCGCCTTTGGAGCCGAATTTCTTCCTCTGTCATCATCATTCCAGGAATTTCGGCGACAACAGCGATTGGAGGAACGATACGACCGCGGAGCGGCTTTCCCATCTCTCCCTCCCCCACCCTCATGGGGGGAGGCTTTTGGGTTGGTTTGGACCCCCACGGACCAGCGGAGAGGGCGTATCGATTCCGGAAAAACGATAGTGGTCGCCTTTGGAGCCGAAATTCTTCCGCTGTAATCATCATTCCAGGAATTTCGGCGACGACAGCGATTGGAGGAACGATACGACCGCGCAGCGGCATAGAACGATGGGTTTTCAAGCCTTCACAACCCAGCCGACCTCACTGCTCATCCCTTAAATTCCCCCGGATTCACACCCCAATACTTCCGAAACACCTTGGTGAAATAACTGACATCGCGGTACCCGACCAGCCGGGCGGCATCGTACACCTTAAGTCCTTCCTGCAGCAGCGACTTGGCCCGCTCCATTTTGCGTTCCAGCACATAGGTCGAGAAGACAACCCCCATTTCCTGCTTGAACAGCCGGCTGAGATAGGAAGAATTGACATAGAGCCGATCTGCCACCGTATGCAGCGTAATTTCCTGATCCATCTCCTCCTCAAGCAGGTTCAGGATATCCTTCACCACCTGATGGCTTGTCGTTTTCCGCTGCTCGCTCATAAAGGAAACGATATGCTTCACCGTGCGCTCCAAGAGCGACCAGGTTTGCATTTTAGTGCTTAGCAGCTTGACGTTTTGGAAGAAATCGATATCCTCGCCAACGACTTTTTTTACCGTCCAGCCCTGCTTCTGGATCATTCGGGTAAAGAAGCTGTTCATGTATAGAACCGCCTCATGGAATTCATCCGAGGATTCGGATCTGGAGAAGGCTTCTTCCCATAACCCCTTCAGCGCCTCCAGGGCTTTCGTCTCGTCCGCGGTTTCAAGCGCGATCTCCAGCGTCTTCTCCAGATTCTGCTGCACGATCACGCCCTGGATATCTCGCTTGTGCTGCTCCCGGTAAGGAATCGCGAGGTCGTGTCCGTACACGACGCGGTCCTGAAGTGCCCGGCAGGCTTGCGTATACAGCAGGCTCATATCTTCAATCGTCCCGATCGAAGCACAGATGCCGGCACTTGCCGTCAACTTCAGCACTTCCTTCGTCTGGAAGAGCAGCTTGGAAACATCGGCATTCAGCCGCAGCATGGCCTCCTTAGCGTCTTGATTTTCCTTCACGAACAACACCACCAGCAGCATACTGCCGGAATCCGACGTGATCCAGAGAGAGGGATGGGATAACAGCTCCTTAGCCAGGCACTGCATCGTGAACTGCAGCAGCTCAACATCCCCCCGTTGAAACCGTGTCTCATGCTCAGGCAGCGGGTCCAGGTCCACCACGGCCACCGCGATGCGGTCTTTCTCCTTCAACGGAATATATAATTCCTTGCTCTTACTAAGAACATCCTGCTTTGTATATTTTCCGCTCACCCATTGGATAAAAAATAGATTTTGCAGGTGCGGGAGATTGTCTTTCCATTTCTGTTCCAACGCAGCCTTGCGCTGCCACTGCTCCAGATCTTCCCGCAGCTGCTGCCTCGCTTCAAGCACCGCTTCGAGGATATCCTCCTCGCCGGCGGGCTTCAATAAATATTTGGAGACCCCATATTCCAGCGCAAGCTGCGCGAATTCGAAGTTATCATGTCCGCTCAGAATGATCATTTTTGTCAATCGGCTGATGTCCTGCCGGCTTCGTAGCTCGCCGAGGAGCGTCAGTCCATCCATTTCAGGCATCTGCACATCGATCAGCATAATATCCGGTTTCTTCCGACTCACAAGCTCAAGCGCCTCGACGCCATTGGAAGCCATACCGACCACTTCAATTCCATGCATGTCCCACGGGATATTGTAAGCCAGTGCATTACGCAGCCGGGGTTCGTCTTCTACAATCATGAGATTCATTTATGTCTTCCCCTTTCGAGCATCTATATATGAGTACCTACTTCAGGTTAACTTCCTTGCAGCGATCCAGCGGAATGGAAATCGTGACGGTTGTGCCTTCCCCTGAGACACTGTGAACCGTGAGCTGGGCCTCCCTGCCATAATACAGCTTCATTCGGCTCAGCACGTTCCGAAGGCCGAACAGATCTTTCACATGCTCCTCATCCTGGGAAGACGCCGGCACGCTGCGCGAGCCCATCATCTCCAGTTCATGCTGAATATAACGGAGCCGTTCTTCCCTAATCCCCGGCCCGTTATCTTGTACGCTGATGACCACGGTCTGCCCCTTTTCAATCCTGCTGGATATGACCAGGCTCCCTCCTGAGGATTTACCCTCCATGCCATGAATGATGGCATTCTCCACCAATGGCTGAAGAAGCAGCTTGAGGAGCGGGACATGCTTGCTCTCTTCCGAAATGTGATAATCCACGGTGAAATTGTCCATGAAACGAAGCTGCTGAATTCGTAGATAGTAGTGCAAATGGGTGATGCTCTCCTCAATCGTGAACACCTGCCTGCCCTTGTTCAGGCTCAACCGGAAAAACTTCGACAGATTCATCACCATCTCGCTGATCTCATCCGCATCGTAGTTTTTGGCCGTCCAGTATATCGAATCGAGTGTATTGTATAGAAAGTGCGGATTGATCTGTGATTGCAGAAACTTGAGCTCCGTCGTCGTTAATCGCAGCTGCTGCTCATAATGATCCTCGATCAGATGCTTCTGCACGACGGCCATCTTATTAAACGACTGAATGAGAAAGCCGAACTCGTCCTTCCGCTTGGTATCGACATGAATATTCAGCTCCCCGCTGCTGAGCCGCTTCATCCCGCGCGACAATTTCAACACAGGGGAGGCAATCCCGCTGTAGACCACCCATGAAATAATGATGGCCAGCAGAATGCTCAACCCGATGATCGCAACCGTGAACAGGCGCAGCTGATCAGTCTCTTCGTACAGCTCGCTTTTCGGCTGAACCAGCGCGAGGCGCCATGTGGAGTAATCCGAGTCAATTGTTACGGTCATATCCTTATCAGAAATGTTATCCTCATGCACTCTGCCGGTCTCCACCACCACTTCTCCCTTTTCGTTCAACAGGGCGATACGGCTGTTCTCGGAGGGAAGCAGCGTCTTGATGATGTTTAACAGCTTGCTCTTGTTAATAGACACCACCAGCAGATTCGACTGCCGCTCGCTGTTGTACAGGTCCATGGCCCGAATCAAGGAGACGCTGTCCGTATTCGTCATCTGCCCAAACGTGATGCCCTTCGCTACAGGGGCTTCCGACATGACGTAGGAAATCCCCGTTCCGTTCCTCCGGGCAGCTTCGACAAGCCATTCCTGCTGCGTCTCGCCCGTAAGCTCTTTGCCGCCGTAATGGGTAGAGATAATCCTATTGGACGCCTGATGATACACCGAAATTTGGGATATAAACCGGTTCACCAATACGAAATCCGATAACTGTTCCAATATTTGCGAGAAATCCACGATCGATTGAGGGGAGAAGTTGGTACTGTTTTTGTTCAGCAGCTCATTCATTCCAGGGTCGCTTGCAATCAAGGTGGATATCTCCTCCACGTTTTGCAGCGCCAGATCAAAATGATTCATCGCTGACGAAAGCGCCATCTCCGTCCGCTCGACAGCCTGTTCATAGAGAATATCCCGGGACCGTTCCACCGCAAACAGGCTGATGATGACCAATGGCAGCAGGATCAGCAGAAAATAACCGGTCAAGCGGGTTTGAATATTTTGCGAAAACCGATCCCGGACCCAGCGAGTCAACGCCATCATTCGAGTCCCCCCCTTTTTGGCGGCCGACATCATTGTTTGGAGTACCATTCATTCACTTCCTTCGTGATTTCATCTCCTCCTTCTTCCTTCCACCTCTTCACATAATCATCAAAGGCATCCAGCGGTTCCAGCCCCATAATGATCTTCGTAAACACATCCTCCAGATTTTTAAGCTTATTGCTGTACTTCGTCATGGCAGGTGTGGGAACACCATAGAATGCATTCGGAGTTATATGTGAGTGAATCATCTGCAAGTTGTTGTATAGGTTGAAATCGCCTAGTGAGTCAAGCCGCTCCTTAAACAGCAATTGGTCCGGCACATCAACAAGCGACTGGTAAATGCCACGGTACAAATGCTTGTCGTGAAGCGCAAAATCCGTAACAATCGCCCCGTCCTCCCAACGCCAGATCTCGTTCTCGAAGCCGAGCTTCAGCGTCTTATAGTCGCTGGCGATAAAGTCCAGAAACTTAATCACTTCGGCTGCTTTCTCCGATTCGGCGGGAATGACATTGTAGCCGCGGATAATGTCCTTGCCTTCCACGCCTTTAAATCCGTCCGGTCCCGTGGGATACGGAAGCGGCATCCATACAGCCTCCGGGTCTTTGCTCATGTTGGCCGCAATCGGTCCCCGCGTGTCGTACCATGCTGCAGAGAACAGGCCCACCGTGCCATTTTCTATTTTTTCGAACATATTATTTTGCAGGTTAAGAGGAAACTCCCGATCGAGCAGATTCTCCTGATACAGCTTGGCAAAAAAAGCGAGGGTCTCCTTCGTTTCAGGCAGAATGCTTCCGTTCACCAGCTGCCCGTCCCGTTCAAACCATGTATTCCGCTGTGTGCCGAAGGCGCCGAAGAACGGGGAAGACCTGCCCAACTTCGACATCAGGGTAAGGCCGATCGTATCCTGCACGCCGTTGCCGTCCGGATCATCGAGCGTAAAGGCACGGATGACTTCGTAATATTCCTCCAGTGTTTCGGGCGGCTCCAGGCCAAGCCGATCAAGCCAATCCTTTCGGACATACATCAGCTCTGCCCCAGTCACCTCATTCAAGCTCGGAACCGCATAGATTTTCCCGCCATATCGAACCCGATCCCAAACCTCCGGCGGAATTTTCTCCTTTAGATGAGGACCATACTTGTCGATTAACTCATCCAGCGGCATAAATGCCTGTTGCTTGACATAATTGTCGAACCACACCGGTTCATACGTATGGAGCATATCCGGCAAGTTGCCCGAGGACATAATGACATCCAACTTCTCGTTGTAAACTTCAGGTGGCGGAAGATTAACACCGATCTCAAGCCCCGTGCGCTCTTCAATGTAATTCAGATACGGATTGTCATTCTCGTCCATCCCGGCAGGGAATGTCATCCCGAGACTGGAAATAACGATGCTGATGGATGCGCTCTTCGGTTGACTCTCCGGCGAATGGTCCTCCTCCGAAGGATCCATAATGTTACATCCAGCAGTAAGGAGCATCAGAAATACACAGACGGGAAGCAATAGAACGTTACCTTTTAGCAGCCTTGACACCCTTCGATTCCCATGTTGAAAAAACTCATCATTACAGGCCTTGTTCATCGGCATATGTCCTCACTCCCTCAGCTAGTAAGCTAATATTACTATATAACGATTTTATGGTGAGTAAGCTCACCTTTATAATCATTCTGTAATGTTTAGCAGCTTCCTTCACCTCGGACAAAAAGAAAAAGCCGCCCCCGGTCATTGCCAAACCAGGGTGCGGCTCTAACTTTAGCTAAAATATTCATCCTGACATCAAGGACCATCAGGTCCTTTTCACTGCTCGTGTTATTGTTCGGCACAACACGCACGCGAGAATAAGATCCCGTTCCAATCGATTGGCCCGCCTAGACTAGTGAGGACAATTGGACCAATCACACTATTTCGGCTCCTCTTGATCACTGCCGTCTTCCAGAAGGGGAATTTCTTTACGCTGCTCTTCCGATTCCACCTGAATCACTTCGAACGTATGGCCGCAGTGAGCACAAAACTTAGCGTTCATAGCAGAGCTGTTCCCGCAGGCTCTGCATACCTTCTCATCCGTAAGATTCGCGATATGAAGCAGATTTTGTTCGATTTCAAAATTCAATTGATGAATCTTGTCCACGTAGCTTTGAATACTCTCCTGATCAGGCGGCCACTTCCCAGCTTCGGTTGCAGCAAATACAACCTTGCCGATTTCCAGAAGCTGTTCATCGATGTCGCTTTTTTTACCGTTGTTCTGCAGCTTTAACCGATTGATCTCCACCAGCGTTTTGGCTTTATTTCCGGCGTCAGACACACCGGCCTTGAATTTATCAAAAAAACTCAAGTATGCTCTCCCCTCTCTGTTCACCCGTTTGATGCTGTTATTTTATTCCTATAAGGAGATTCTCAGAATTTTATCATGATCGGTATAGTTCACGCCAGCACCCAGGCCCCTTGCAAACACCTGAATCGGAACGTACGTCACGCCGTCGATCACTTTAGGAGCGACCGCAACGGTTTCCGATTTGCCGTTGTAAAAGACGGTTTTGCTGCCAATCGTGAGTGTTATCTTGTGATTGCCTCTTTGAACACCAATGCTGGCCGCTTCGCGATTCCAGCTAACCTCAGCCCCCATTCCTTCAGCGATTTCCCGCAGTGGCACCAGATTGATGTTGTTATACACCAACGGCTCACTGTCAAACTTCACCACGCTGCCGTTAACGTAAACTTTAAGACCGGACTTGGCATAGGCCGGGGCTGCCGGCTTCGGCGCAGTGGACTTTGTCGTGCTATTCTTCGATGATTTGGCTTTAGGCTTGGATGAGGACGACTTGCCGCTTGAAGAGCTTCCTCCGCCGTTATGATAATGATACTCGCCATAAGACAGACCCCAGCGTTCGCAATTTGTGCGGCAGGTATGCCCTCCATTGGCATCCGTTCTTCCCGGATGAGCAGAAACGACCGATCCTGACACAAGCAATAAAGCGATGGTGCAGCACAGCATTTTTTTCTTCATAACTCAAATTACCCCCTGGTATAATATTCCTCCAATACATTCTAGCATATTTCTTATATAGCAGATGAATATATAGGGATACATTACATAGAAGGATGATTATTGTCATGCTGATGGTCGCTTGCATGGTTTCATTTTCACCCCTCGCGTTTATTCGTTACATATAACGGAACCTTTTGTGCCAAAATATTTCCAGAAAGGAATGAGACCCTAATGAGCAAAAAGAAACCTGAATATGACGAACAGTTCCCCGGCGTAGACCCTATTCCCGAGCCCGATCGTCCGGATCAAGCCGCAACCGACAAGCTCGATGATCTGGTTCTTGGCATTTTGGAAGATAAAGATACATCGAAAGTTGATATCGATCCCGATACGGAAAATTACGATAAACTTCGCAAAAAGTAAGACAAGTCTCGCTTCAATATAATGTAAAAAATATAATCAATCTGTAAAAGTGTTCAAAAATAATTTATCGTTCTCATTTTGAGAACGATTATTTTTATGTTATGATTAACACAGAAGCTTGGGACGAAGGGGGAGTAACCGTGAACCGTTTCTTAAAAACAGCAAAAATTCTTTGGATGCTGGTACTTGTTCTGGTTACGGCATTTGCCCTTTACATTCCCGTCCAGGAGTATTCCAGCAGCGAAACCCACGATGAGCGGTATGTTTATAAGCACGACCTTCATCTGAAAGTAGCTGTTCTGAAACACTCTCAGATTCTCTCCAAACTTAAGGCAGCCGGCAATACCTTGCCACTGTTCTTATTGATGTCGGCCGTTCTCATGCTGCAGGCTCCCAAAACACGTCTGCCCTATCGGCCGATCATTCCGCTTCGGCTCCGGCTTTTATTATTATTCCCCATTAAATACACATCGAAGTTCGTTTAGATTCCTCCCCTTTTCGCATTCAAACTGACTGCGGTTTCTTAAATTCGCCAATTTTTCATCTCTCAGGCAACCATACAATCAACCTGTGCTAATTGACGTATGCACGTAGGTTTATTAAAGACTGTACAATTTCATCCTGAATGGATTGTTTTATTTGGCTGCGTATATTTTTGAGATCCGTATGACCGGTCTGCAAAAAAAACTAAAAGTGTATTTTTAGGAGGAGTTTAACCTATGCATGTTCGTGAAACAGATTTGCCCGGAATCGGCAAGAAATTCGTAATTGATACCCGCGGTGGCGATAAACTGGTCATTATCATTCATGACGACGGCCGCCGTGAAATGTACCATTATGAACATGACGATCCGGACGAAAGCATCTCCATGATTTCCTTAGACGATGATGAGGCTCGCCAAATTGCTGCCATCGTTGGCGGTCTCACTTATAAACCTAAAGCGCTGGAAACAATCGACATGGCGCTGGACGAATTGATTATCGAGTGGTATCGCATCGAGTCCCACTATTACGGGGCAGGTAAATCGATTGGTGATTTGGACGTGCGCCAAGCCTCAGGTGCAACCATCATTGCGACAGTTGATAAAAACAGTAAACAAATCAATCCCGGCCCTGACGTTATCATCACACCGGACTCGACACTCGTTGTCGTTGGTGAACGTCAACAACAGCGGCTATTTAAACAAATCTTGATGAACGGACGTGGTTGATGAATGGATCATTTGGTTTTAGAAGTTGGACTGGCGATTTTCCTGATCGCCCTGGCGGGGTTGCTATCAGCTAAACTCCGGTTTTCCGTCGTCCCTTTCTACATTCTGATTGGGATGGCGGTAGGGCCTCATGCTTTTCATTTTGGATCATTCGATTTTCGTTTTATAGAAAGTGCTCCGTTCATCGACTTTATGGGTCGCATCGGCGTACTGTTCCTTCTGTTCTATCTTGGCCTCGAATTCTCGGTCGGCCGGTTAATTAAATCAGGGAAGTCCATCGTAGTTGGTGGCAGCATCTATATTGCCATTAACTTTACACTTGGACTGATGATCGGGATCTTTTCCGGATTCCCGGTCGCGGAAACACTCATTGTTGCGGGAATTACCACTATCTCCTCAAGCGCTATCGTAGCCAAGGTGCTGGTTGACTTGAAAAGAACGGCGAATCCCGAAACTGAAATGATTCTCGGTATTATCATGTTCGAGGATGTGTTCCTGGCTGTATATATCTCTATTCTCTCCGGCCTCGTATTAAGCGGATCATCATCGCTGGGCGGAGTACTGATATCTGCGGTAATCGCCCTTGGATTTATGCTGCTTGTCCTTATTATTGGCCGTAAAGCCGTACCGCTCCTGAATAAGGTATTAAATATACGGTCGAACGAATTGTTTGCCTTGGTTGTTTTTGGCGCATTGTTCCTGCTCGCAGGATTCGCCGAAACGATTCATGTTGCCGAGGCGATCGGCGCTCTGCTCGTCGGGCTTGTCCTGGCTGAGACGGAGCATCGTGAACGCATTGAGCATTTGATATTACCATTCCGTGATTTCTTTGGAGCCATATTCTTCTTTAGCTTCGGTTTAACGATTGTACCTTCCGAGCTTGGCGGAGCTGTGTGGTTATCGCTAATCGCCGTTATCATCACACTCCTTGGTAACTTTATTGCAGGTATGCTTGCAGGACGCAGTGCAGGATTGTCCTCCAAAGCATCCTCCAATATCGGTCTGACCATCGTATCCCGCGGGGAATTCTCCATTATTCTCGCTAATATGGGTAAAGCGGGCGGACTTGCAACCTTCATCCAACCGTTCGCAGCCTTGTATGTGCTGATACTAGCTATTCTCGGACCGCTGCTCACCAAGGAGTCCAAGCATGTGTATAACTTCTTGAACAAAATCATTAAATTTAAAGACTATAAGGAGAAGAAACCGGTTAAACCGAAGCTAAAGGATGAAAGTGCAAGCGGATAAAGGAGGGTACATTGCCTATGGTTCAAGCCCATGTTCGGGTAACGAACGGTCCGCAAGAGACCGTAAGCAAGGCAAGTATACGAAGAAGAATGAGCATGGCTGCCATCGGAGGCCTGATAGCGGCGTTCGGTTTGGATTTATTTCTTGTTCCCGGCGGCATCATCGCGGGCGGCGTAACGGGAATTTCCGCGCTCGCCTCGCATCTGACGGGACTTCATACAGGCATGTTTCTGTTTGCATTAAATCTGCCCCTGCTCCTGCTGGTCTACCGTGGGGCCAACCGGGAAAAAGCCGTCATTGCCACCGTCGGGCTGCTTACTTTTTCCGTATGCTCGATCCTGTTCTTTCCGGTTCCCGCTCTCATCGACAGCAAGATCGGGAGCGCAGGCATCGGCGGCATTTTCCTTGGGCTGGGCATCGGTCTCGGCCTTCGTTACGGCGTCGTCCTGGACTCACTCCAAATGCCCAAGATTCCGCAGCAGATATCACATCTGCTAACCCGCTTGAAGCTGCCATACATCCATATCATGGTCAATACATGCGTACTGACATTGGCAGGACTGCTTCTCGGCTGGGAACGAGCGATGTACTCTGCGATCGCATGTCTCATGGCACTAGAGACCGGACGTATTACAACTTCGAGCCTTCCGCTTAAACGAGAGGTCCGGATTCGCAGCGTGAGCGAAGTGGAAATCCAGCATACCATGAAAGCCATCATGGGGTATGATTCCCAAACTGCTGACCCTAAAGATGACTCTATGTATGAAGGTGAAACCATCGGTTCGACGCAGCTGATCTATCGGGTTCACATTCTGGAGATGCCCAGATTCAAATCCATCGTGAGAAGCCTGGATCCGAATGCCGAGATTACCATCATTCAGAAGTAAGTTTCTCTCTTCCATATAAACAGGCCGGCTAAGGGTTTGCCCTAGCCGGCCTGTTTTTTTATCAGAAAGTATAAACTCCGAAGCTCTTAGGCCTTCCTGATATCGCAAGAAAAACATCCTCAAACCGCGGTCTGTCTTCCGAGAAAGTACGTCGATAGACGTTTTTCTTATGATATCTCTGCTATTTACGAAACTGCTGGATCAGAAACAGAATTAATGAGCCCACCACGCTGATGACGAGGCAGGTTACGATCGGAAAATAAATTTTGACATGGGGTTTATCCACCACGATGTCACCCGGCAGCCGGCCGACAAATCGTCCAATGACAGGCCAGAGCAGCCCGATCACGATCAGAGCGCCGCCAATCCACAATAGAGCCCGAGTTACAGGATGCACGATACGGTCACCTCATTCATCAAATCAAACATGAAACACGCAGGTTTCCTTGTATCATAAAGGATTTGAGATGCCTCATGCAAGGTCAGGCCCTTCCTATCGAGTGATCATCCTTTCACCGCCCCCGCCGTCATCCCATCGATAAAATACTTCTGGAAGGCCATGAACAAAATAAATATCGGAATGATCGAGAAGAAGGAGCCGACAATCAATAAGTCATAATTGTTCCCGTAAGGGGTCAAGAGCGTCTTCAATCCGATCGGAAGGGTATACTTGCCATCATCGCTGAGTACCATAAACGGCCACAGAAAGTTGTTCCAGCTGTTCATGCCGTTCAGGATCGCCATGGCAGCGAAGGATGGCTTCATCACAGGTAAGATCAGCCGTACATAGATACCGTATTCCGTCGCGCCGTCCACCCGCCCTGCCGCAATCATTTCTTTTGGAACCCCTCTTAAATACTGCCTGAAGAAAAAGATCGTAGCCGCGCTTGCGATCCCCGGCAGCACAATCGCCGAGTACGAATTCATAAGGCCAAGGTTGTACGTCAGGGAGTATAACGGAAGAAGAAGAATTTCAAAAGGAACCATCATAATCAGAAGCACGCAGATGAACAGGAAATTTTTGCCGATGAAATCATAGGCTGCAAACCCATAGGCAACCGTTGCGCTGACCAGCAGGGTTAACGTAACCTGCACCACCGTAAGGAGCAAGGAGTTAAAAAACCACATAAAATAAGAATGATCGCCTGTAAACAGGTAGTTGAAATTGTCCAGGCTCATCACCGACAGGTCAAATTTCAAATTCAGTCCATACCGGATCAAATCCTCGCCCGGTTTAAAGGAAGCGATGGTGACGGCATAAAAAGGGACCAGGATCAGAAAGCACAGTATGGAGAACAAAATGAAGAGGATTATTTTGATCAGCGTTTCTCTTCTCATCCTCAATCCTCCTTCTTGAACATGCCGGAGAGCGTCAGCTGCGTCAGATTAATGATCATAGTGATCGCCAGCAGCACAATCCCTACAGCGGCCGCATAACCCAGATTGTTCTTCTCAATGCCTTGACGGTACAGATAACCGACTATCGTGAGGCCAATATTTTTCGGGGAGTTGTTGCCGTTCCAGAGCATCATGCTTTCAATAAACATGGCAAGCCCCGCATAAATGCTGATCGTTAACACATAAATCGTGGTTGGCTTTAACAATGGCATCGTGATTTTGGTAAACTTCTGAAAGGCCGAGGCCCCGTCGATGGATGCCGCCTCATAATATTCACCCGGGATATTTTTGAGCCCGGATAAAAAATAGAGCATATTAACGCCCGTCCACCGCCATGTGGCAAGTGCCACCAGAGCAATAAAACCGGTAACCTGTCCCTTCAGAAACTTCACCGGGTCGATCCCGAACCACCCCAGTATACTGTTAATGAGCGACCCTTCCATCTCGCCGAACATCAGCCGAAAAATGGTGCCTGCGACAACAACCGACGTCAGTGCCGGGAAGAAAAAGGACGATTTAAAAAATTCTCTTCCCCACATGAACTTATTGTTAATCAATACCGCGAACAGCATCGGAAACGGAATCAGGATAAGGAGCGTCAGGATCATGTAAATCGCGCTGTTCGTGACCGCCTTCAGAAAGACGCCGTCCCCCATCAGCTTTCCGTAATTAGCCAAACCGATCCAATCTGCTTCCTGCCCCAGCTGCGTCTTCTGAAAGCTCATGCCAAATGAGCTGCCCAGCGGCAGCACCCAGAATATAAGGAACACCAGAATAAACGGCAGAACAAACACATAAGGAGCAACCTTTTGCGAGTACAGAAATTTTTTAATCATGATTCTACTCCTTTAATGAGAGCCGCCCATTAACGATTCCATGAGCAGCTCTATGTTTTGGTACCCTATGAGCGAGTATCATTTCAATTCCTGTTCGATTTGTTTCTGGGCGTCGTTCAAAGCTTCAGTAATGTCTTTGCCATCCTCGAAAATCTCATTAAAGGTTGTTGTACACAGGACGTTGTTGATGGTAGGCGATGCGGAGGTCGATTTGATTAACCGGATTTCATCTCGGATCTCATTCAAGACATCAAACGGGTTATTAACAAAATATTTGACGAACTGATTCTCGGCATTGTGCGTAACATCTTTCATATCCCAAACGTCCATATTGACCGGATCGAATCCAAGCGTGTTCCAAATCTCTTTATTGGCATCCAGGGACAGCTTGGCAAATGCCAGAAAGTCTTTCGCCAGCTGTACGTCTTTTGCGGTCTTGGTAACAACCGTGCCGGTACCGCCGCCGCCAACCGATCTTGGCATTCCTTCTTCAATGACCGGTATCGGCGCGATGGCTATTTTCCCGGACAAGTCTGACATGTAGTTGGTGTATCTGGACATTTGCCACAGCGGCATGAAAGCCGTAGCATAATTTCCTGCATTAAACTCTCCATATGCTTCTTCGGTATCCGGCTGGCCGCCGGCAATGGTTGCTATGACATTGTTATCCTGCAGGTCCTTGAGGAGCGTCATGGCTTTCACCATCGCTTCCGAGTTCACGATCGGATTGCCGGAATCGTCTGTCAGATCCGCGCCTTGCTGCGCCAATAGCATGGAAGCTTGCCAGGCTGCGCTTGTATCGGCTGTTCCCATGTACTTGCCTGTTTTTTCATACACCTGGATACCTGCCTGCTTAAAATCCTCCCAAGTTACGATATCCTGATAGTTAACCCCAGCCTCCTCCAAAATCTCGGTATTATAGAAGGCAACGGACGCGCCAACATGGGTCGGGATGCCGTAATTCGTATCTTCCTTGCTGTATAGGTCAATTCGGGATTTAACGATGGTGTCCCGGTATGGATCAATGACATCATTGAGCGGTTCCAGCTGCGGCGTGCCGGACAGAAAATCCGGAAACTTCCCAAGCTCGATATCCGCAATGTCGGGTGCCCCAGTCCCCGATTGAACCGCAATGGATAATTTGTTATGCATGTCGTCATACGGCATGACCGTCACGTTCAGTTTAATCTGGCGTTCGGGATTCTCGGCATTCCACTTGCCCAGCATTTTCTCAAAATGCTGTCCGTGCAGCTCAACAAACGTCCAATAAGACAGCTCTGTGGCGCTTTCCCCTGCCCCTCCATCCAGAACCGAGGTTTCGCCGCCGGCATTGTTCGATTTACCGCATCCCCACAAGAACAATGTCATACATAATACCGTGAATACAATCATCCATTTTTTCATCATCATACTGGACCTCCCTTAATTTTCGTTCATACAAACCTACACTTCAAAAATCGGTACTTCTGCTACCATCCAGAAATAAAGCGCTTTCATAATGTGTGTAATTTGATATGACTGTTTGGGAGATGGGGCAGCCCCTGGTGAGAACTGCCCGCTGCTTTTCCTTAAGCTTTTTTCAAGCGAATAACGTTCCATGATGCCTTGGCAAGCCTTGCGGTAACCATACCGTTATCGAGTTTAGCTCCACCCTGATGATGTGGTTTGACTTTTTCCTCAGATGCGGTATTCACCGCTTTCAGATCCTCATGCTCCATCACGATATGCTCCAGCAGCCGGTAGCCTTCAAAGCTGCGCACATCACATTCCAGCTCCAATGCTTCCTCCAGATGACGGTTCACGGCAAAAATCGTAATTTCTTCATCCTCTTCATTATGAACGACCGCACTATCAAGATACGGAACATCGGTAAAATCCTTGGAATCATACTTCGGTGATTCGACGATAGGTAGCAGCGATACGCCCCGGCCAAATTTCGAAGCGTGGAGATACGGATAAAAGATGGTCTGCTTCCAAGAACGGCCGCCGTTCTCGGTCATAATCGGCGCGATTACGTTGACGAGCTGTGCCAGACAAGCCATCTTCACCCGGTCTGCGTGGCGCAGGAAGGTGATCAGCATGCTGCCGACAAGAATCGCATCCTCGAAATTATATACATCCTCCAGCTGCGGCGGAGCGATGCTCCATGGATCAATCTGCCTGTCAGCGTCATTGGAATGGTACCAGACATTCCACTCGTCGAAGCTGAGATACATCGTCTTTTTGCTGCGTTTCTTGGCCTTGATGTAATCGCAGGTGGATTTGACCGTATGAATAAAGTGATCCATATCCAGGGAAAGTGCCAGATAGTTGGCGGTATCGTTATCACGGTTACCGTAATATTGATGCAGCGATATGTAATCAACCGCCTCGTACGTATGATCCAGCGTTACGGCTTCCCATTCAGGGAATGTCGGCATCCCGGTGCTCGAGCTTCCGCATGAAACCAGTTCAATGGTCGGATCGACGAGCCGCATGGCTTTTGCCGTTTCCAGTGCAAGTCGGCCGTATTCTGTCGAGGTCTTGTGTCCGATCTGCCAAGGCCCATCCATCTCGTTGCCAAGACACCAGGTTTTGATCTTGTGCGGCTGTTCATAACCATGACTGCGTCTTAGATCGCTCCAGTATGTGCCTCCGGGATGGTTGGTGTATTCCAGCAGATTTCTGGCAGCGTCGATCCCCCGAGTACCCAGGTTCACGGCCATCATAACGTCCGAGCCCACTTCCTTGGCCCAGGAAATAAACTCATTCGTGCCGACATCGTTCGGCTCCAGCGTTCTCCACGCCAGCTCCAGCCGTTTCGGCCGTTCGGCTACAGGACCTACGCCATCTTCCCAGTCATAACCTGACACAAAATTTCCGCCGGGATATCTTATAATCGGGACATCCAGTTCCTTGATCAAATCCTTCACGTCGTTACGAAAACCACCTGCATCCGCAGTTTCATGGCCGGGTTCGTAAATGCCGCCATATACAGCGCGGCCAAGATGTTCAATGAACGAACCATATATGCGGTTATCAACTTGCGCGATCCGAAACGACTTATCCACGATCATTCGTGCTTTCAATTTCTCAGCTGCCAAGTCCTTCACCTTCCGTTGATGTAATTATGAATCATTTCAAATAATACTGAATGAATTCGTTTTCAAATATAAAATATCATATGAGAGGTTTGCTGTAAATACACAAATATAAAATGATTTATATATATTAGAAATGAATTCTAAAAATCAGCTAAATGGCGGTGTAAAACACTTTTATTCTTGTATTCCGAATTATTATTTTTATAATAATTTAAAATAAGGTGATTTTGAGTATTGGAATTCTTGGTTTTCAAATGAAATTTTTGAAGAATTAGATCACATCTTTATTTAACGCCCATATTGATTTATAATTGTTTAAAATAAACCTCTTTACCCCTCTGTACCTATTATCATCGTTATATAAATCCTTTAATCGGAAGAAGGTTTGAGATAAGATGATCTACATTAAAGATTTAATGAGCGGGCTTGATATCTTTAAAGCGCTCAGCTCGGAAATTCGCATTCAAATTCTGGAACTGCTGGCCAAGAACCAAAGTCTAAACTTAAACGATCTCGCGAACAGGCTGAACCTCAGCAATGGCGCTATTACCATGCATATCAAGAAATTGGAAGATAGTGGCCTGATCGAAATTAATACCACGGGCGGTAAACACGGCATTCAGAAGATCTGCTACCTGAATAAAGACACCCTGATGGTTGATCTTCGCAGCAAGGATATGGATAACTTGTACGAGGTGGAGATTCAGGTTGGCCATTACAGTGATTACCAGGCTACCCCGACCTGCGGGCTTGCGACCAAGGACAGCATCATCGGAGATTTTGACGATCCGCGCTATTTCGCCGATCCGGAGCGGATCAACTCGGAGATCATCTGGCTTACCGAAGGATTCCTGGAATACCGGATCCCGAATTATTTGAAGTCCAATCAATCGTTCCGCGAGATTCAATTCTCGTTAGAGCTTGGCTCCGAGGCGCCGGGATATTGCGACAATTATCCATCGGACATTTTCTTTTACGTAAACGGGATCGAGATTGGCAGCTGGACAAGTCCGGGGGATTTCGGGGACAAACGCGGTACTTTCAACCCCGAATGGTGGCCGCCTCATTTGAACCAATACGGCATGCTGAAGCTAATCCGAATTAATAAGGAAGGCAGCTTTATCGATGGATGCCGCATCTCGGATGTTGGTCTGGACCAGATTCAGCTTGATTACAAAAGCGAGCTCACCTTCAGGATCTCCGTTAACGAACAATCTGTTAATAAACGCGGCTTAACCATTTACGGCAAGCATTTCGGCAACTATAGCCAGGACCTGTTGGCTCGCGTACTGTATGATGTGAAGGAAGGCTAGAGAGTCGAATGAAGGGTGAATTAGAATCACTATAGTAGGTTAACATCTGCATTGGTTTGATACGTTTATCCACTAAAGTATGGAAAACAGCAGGAACAGGGACACCCTGCTCCTGCTGTTTGTGCGGACATGCTGAAAGCAGGCGCGGGCTTGAACGATAAGAATATCGAATATCTGCTCGCGCTCCTCCTTTCCCACTACCACCAAAACAACAAGTCATAAGCAGCATTAAAAAACGCCCTCGCCGCGCATTTGCGCGACAAGAGCGTTTTGTTTCTACAATCACAGAAAATAATTCGTTATCGATTGATCGCTTGCCAATATTCCTTCGCTGTCCAGCTTTTTCTTCAAATACTGCTTATCCGATGAAATGAAAACGCTCATAATGAGATCGACGACAAACAGAAACGTGATATGGTTGGACATAAAAGCGCTGTTATTGACCGAGATTTTATCTGGCGCAATAATATCGACCACCGCATTTTCTGTAATCGCTGATGAGTCATAACAGGTGACTGCCACGGTCTTGGCCTGATTGACCTGCGCGATGTTGACGGCATCGATAATCTCCCGGGTCGAACCTGAACGCGAGAAGGCAATTACGACATCCTCAGGACCGCATTGGGAGGCCGCGATTTTCATCTCCCTGCTGTCATTGATTGCATCAGCATGAACGCCGATAATCGCGAGCCGGTTCTTCAATGCCATGGCCGCGAGGAACGAATCGAACAAGCCGATGAGGAGGATTCGGCGCGCGCCCTTCAGCAGCTTGACCACTTGATGAAGCTGATCTTCCGTAATGAGCGCCGAAGTGTTAACGATCAGTTCGTTATAGTCGAGAGCCAGCGCATCAATGACGTTAATCTCCCGTCTCTCTTTCTTCTTGGCCTGCATATCCCGGTAAAACGCATCCTGGGCGAACGCGATTTTAAAATCGTTGAACCCTTTGAAGCCCACCTTTTTGCAAAAACGGTTGATGCTTGTCTCGGACACACCGATTTCATTCGCGATAGCCGTAATGGTGTTACGGGTGATGAATTCCGGATTGTGTATAACAAAATTGGCGATCTGATTTTCACCGTATGTTAGTTTTTGAGTTTGCGATACAATTTTTGCGATAACCGCCGGAACCTGTGAAGACATGGTACCTCCTCCTGACTGCCAATGGGAAAAATGCGAATCCGGTAACTTCGCCAGTACACCCCATTATATCATATCAAGGGAAGTAATGATAAAATCAGGCCAACATCATCTTCCAATATTCCACCCGCCGGCTAAGCTCACCTGCATCCATCGCCCTCGTCTCTACAAGAAACGCGTAATCGAGCACATTCGGCAAGCAGGGCAGGCCCAGTATCGTTTTGCAGAATGCATGCGCCGCGATTTCACTGCATTTCACAATGCTTGACCTCTTCGTATACCAGCTTCCCAGCTTGAACATATCAATCGGCTCCAGCGTCTCATTCGTGAACTGCCCCGCCCGGTATTCCGTATAATGAAAAAACTCATGTGCTAAATGAAGGTCGATCAGCCGCTCCAGCTCCTGTTCCCGCTCCTCGCATCCATTCCCCATCACCGTCCGGTACGCCTGCCGCATATCGCGGAGCGACGAGGCATAGATGATAATCGCCGGCGGGCTCTTCGCGAAATCAATCTGCGCGCGGAAGCTGACGTTGTGGAAAGTGCCGGACCGATTCGTCACTTGATACTGTAAGCCTTCCATCTGAAACAGTTCCCGGATGGACTTGCCCTTGTTCTTGTAGGCAGCCGCCGTCTCTCTGCCCCGTTTCAGCGACATGCTTACATAGTACGCCATTCGATCCTTCGGTATTTTGTGGAAAAGGGGGTCCTGCTCCAGCTCCGCGCACGCCAGCAACTCATCAGCCCCTTCTTCTTCCATCAATCGGCGAATAACCTCGTCCGGCTCCGGCATACCTTTCCCTCCTTATTGATAAACAACGACGATCAATTCTTCTTCCTGTGTCAGCATCTCCGTCTCGATCTCGAGAATCGACATCAACTGCTCCTTCGTCTGCATTCCGGTCAAATCGAGCATCTTCTCCCGATAAAAGACAAATACCTTCGGGATCGTCGCGTTTGCATCGGAGTAGATCGTATTGTCATCCAAAAAATCTTGTAATCGGTCCCCGAACTGAGCCTTGGTCAGCTTCGTGAAGTGGACGTTCCCCTTCTTGAACCGAACGACGCCTTCCCGATCGAGCACGCTCACATAGGTCGTTTTCTTCTTGATCAGTCCGAAAAATGATTTCTTCGTCTCCTCGCAGGCGAATAGGCTCCATCGGCCGCACTGGGACGCCAGCATCATGCTGGCCGCCGGTTGATCGACTGAGCTAGCGGCTATGGCGGCCATCTCCTCGCCAGACAGCGCCTGCTGACCCAGATCTTTGGAACGAAGCTCTGTCGAGCCGGTAGCGACTGCCCGCAAAATATTTTTCTGGCTATCAATCTCGATCGTTACCTCGACCGTATCCTCACTGGCGCCGGATTTGACGATACGCTCGACGATCTCGGACCGAATGCGCTTGATATCCTCTTCCGTCGGATTCACGACGGTTCTCTCCAACTGCTCCTTCACCATCGCAAGGGCGACGCCTATGGTCGATACATAAGGCGCGTTATTCGCGATCTGGAAGCGGAACTGCTCCCGCTCCGCCATCGCCGGAACGAGCACAGCCCCGCTGCCTCCGCCGCCGACCAACGTCACAAACGAGCGATCCAGCTCATAGTCTTCGATCATCTCATTGACGGTCTTCATCGTCTTATCAATCGCGATATTCATAACCTGTCTGGCGGCCTCCTCGATGCTCAGGCCTACATGGTCGGCAAGGGCTTCCCATGCCCGCACGGCCGCTTCCTTGTTCCCTCGCGCGTAATCGCCCTCCGGAATATAGCCGAGAATGTTGGCCGCGCCGGCCAGTGTGTAGGAGAATTCCTTGCCGGTCTCACTCTCCAAAATGATATATTCGGCCGGATCCCCTTCCCGCGGGCTGACGAACTTGACCTTCGGATTGACGATCTGCTCCGCCTCGGCGAACGCCTCGTATTCCTGGCCCGCAATATGGGCGCTTCGCGGGCCGACATCGATGATGTTCCCGTTCGCCACCTTAATCATGCTTCCGCCGGCAATGCCAAGCGTCCGGACATCCAAGGACTGCAAATAAGTCCGGTGGCCGCCGACTTGGGCATTCTTGATCATGACCTTCCCGTTTTTGATGACGGAAATATCGACGCTTGTGCCGCCGACCTCGAAAAAGATGCCGTCCGACACCTTTTCATACATCAGCACACCGGCAACACCGGCGGCAAGTCCCGACAGCATCGTCAATATCGGACGTTTGCGCACCTCGTCGATACTCATAACGCCGCCGTCGCAGCGCATAATCATGAGCTGGGATTGAATATTCGCATGTTTGACGGATTTCTCCGTCATGTTCGCCGTTTCCATCATTTTCGGAATGAGAGATGCATTCACGACCGCCGTTCTTGTCCGTGTCTTGAGTCCATACAACTGGGAAATTTCATGCCCGCCGGTAGCATACATACCTTTGCGGCTCGCTATCTCAACGACACGAAGCTCATTGGCCGGATCATCAACGCTGTACGCCTCGGAAGCGACGATCACTTCCGCCCCCTGCCGCGCTAGTTCGTCAATCGCCGCTTCGATATCCTCATCCCGCAAATTTTTGGAATCAAGGTACGTGTGGTATGTCTTCAAATATTTGCCCGGCGCCAGCTCAATGTCCCCGGGATTCGACTCCGAGCGCGCGCTCATGCCGTCAAGGCCGGAACCCATGCCGATAATGCCGACACGGGCCACATCCCCCTCCAGCAAGGCGTTCGTCGCTTGCGTTGTCCCGTGGGCGATAAAGGTCACATCGTCCGGAGCAATGCCCTCGCTCTCCAAAATCCGCTTCAATATTTGTACAATCCCTTTCGCCACGCCATCTTCGTCATGATGTGTCGTCGGAATTTTCATCTTCCCAATAACCTCGTACGTCTCATTGTCAATGACGGCCGCATCCGTGAAGGTGCCTCCGACATCAATCCCGACCCTTACTTTTCTTCTCTCCATCGTTCTCCTCCTGCAACAACGGGCAGACACTCGCAAGTCTCCGCCCGGATTCTATCTGCTTCTAAAAGACCATGAATGAACCCAACACCATCGAAATCAGCACCGCAACCATCATCCAAGGAAGCGTCTTTTTCAAAATATCGTTAATGTCGCTCTTCGTAAAATCCGCGACCCACACATTATGCGAGTTGGTCGGGTCGGATACGGCCTGCACATTGCTGACGACGCGCAGCGCCAGCATCGCCGCGACCGGGGTCATACCCGCCGTGACGAACAGAGCAGCAATGCCGCTGCCAAGGCCCCATACGTTCAGCGGACCACGATAGATGGCGAGCGGAGATAGCAACGTGAAGAACAGAATGTACATCAACGGGTTGGTCGGCAGTACAGCTTCAATCAACGGGCTGATCAGTGCCGACACCTGTGGCGCCATAACGGAATTCAACAAAATTCCGATGCCGATCATGAGCGCCATCGCACCGGCAACGTCCTGAATCCCTTCCACCAGCGCACTGGACAGGACATGAATCGGCCGCTTCGGCCAGGTCAGCAGTATCGTAACCAATGCGCCGATGACCACCGCCGGGACAATGTCGAGCTTGAATGCAAAGACGAGAATGACCGGCACTAGCGGGCTAATGAGGGCAAAGGCAGGCACCTTTTTGCCTTCTCCGCCGGAAGCCGTCGGCATCGCCCACGCTTTGCGGCCTTTGCCGTCCCGCTTAATGTAGAATATAATCATCCCGAGCGACACAAGAATGAGCGGCAGCGCGGCGACCAGCGTATAATCCGCAATCGTCTGAACCGAGAGGCCCAGCACATCAACATAAACGGCCCAGTTGGAGACGTTGAACAGCGCGCCGACGCCGACGGCGGAAATAACGACAATCGATGCGACAAACTGGGAGATGCCTGCCGTCAGCATAATCGGAATGACGATCGTACCGACCAGGATGACCATGCCCAGTCCACCGGCCGCCGAGAAAATAATGGATGCGGTTGCGAAAAACAGAACCGCAATCAGCATCGGCTTGTCGCCTGCGAGTTCGGCCGCTTTTCGAATAATCGACTTGGTAATGCCGACTTTATTCAAAATTTGTCCGAACCAGGCCCCGAACACTAATCCCGCGATGGCGCCCGATAACCTCATCGAGCCGGATGACAGAATCGTCTTGGCAATCGTGGTCGTCTCGGGATCGTTCGACATCCACGGCACGCCGGCAATGACGGCAAACAGAATCGCCATCAAGGGCAGTGCCAGAATGGTCGGAAGCTTCCGGGTCATCATTAACCCGACAAACACAAGAAAAACAAGTAAAATGCCGATGGCTTGAACCCACATGAAAGATGTCACGTTGTATTCTCCTCTCGAATCAAGTTCTCAATAGGCTTATCTTCATCTATATTTCTAAATAAGCGCCCTGTGCTTTCAGCACGGACTGCACTTCCTTGATGTCCACATCCCGGACGCGAATGCCTTTCTTCGCGGCCAACGCGGATGCTACCCCGCCGGCATGGCCGATCGCCCCCGTCGTCGGTGTCGTCCGCATCGCTGCCTGCGCTTCGAAGGTGGCCGAAATGCATCGGCCGATGACGATCAGGTTCTGCACAGAATCCGTGACCATACAGGAGTAAGGAATGCTGTACATACCGCCCCATTCCAGCTTCTGATGCTTCGTACCTTCGCCGTCCGGACTATGGATATCGATCGGGTAGCCAGAATGCGCGATCGTATCTTCGAACAGCCGCTGTTCCAGCAAATCATCGGCCGTCAGCGTGTACACGCCCTTAATCTGGCGGGATCCCCGAATGCCAATATTCGGGCCGGTCGATTCCACGACCGCATGCTCAAAGCCCGGAATATACTTACGCATGAACAGCTCTAACTCGCGGCACTGCTTCCGCCCTTCCATCTCCGCCTTGCTCAGACTGAACGCATCCGTCGGATCATGACCGAGGATCCGGGTCGTATTCAGGATGACCTCGCCCGGGTTGTTGGTCTCGAAGAATAGCACATTCTCTCGCGGAATCGAGATCTCGCCCCTCTCCTTCGCCAGCTTGAACAGGCTGTCGAACCCGCCTACCGACAAGCGAGGCGCCTTCTCGATGATGGACGTGTCGCCCTGATACAGTGGAAAGTCTTCCGGGTGGGCGTGAATATACTGTTTTACCTTCGGAGTATCGACGTTGTACATCTTCATCTTCAACGTCATCGGCTGCATGGCCCCGTCGGATTCCCTGCCCTTAGTGAACTCGGCTCCCGCCCCGACGGACAAATCGCCGTCTCCCGTCCCGTCGATGAACACGGAGGCCTCGATGTCGCTTAGACCGGACTTATTGCATACCGTAATGCCGACGATTCGCCCGTCCTCGGTCTTCACGCCAGCCAGCATCGTATGATACAGAATCTCCCCTCCGCTCTCGGTGACCATCAGCTCCAGCTCATGCTTCATCGCTTCGGCATCAAACGGGGTAACCGAATACGTAAAGCCCACCGTATCGAAAATATGCCCCGGCGACTTGCCCTGCTTCTTCAGCCGTTCAATCAGCTGATCTGTAAACCCTTGAATGGCAAGCTTCTCTCCCGCATGGAATGTCATCATCGGCCCTACCCCATTCGCAGTAAGTGTCCCGCCAAGAAACCCATGGGACTCTACGATCAGCGTCTTCACCCCTAAACTCGATGCCGCAACGGCCGCCATTGCACCCGATATGCCGCCGCCCATGACCACCACATCATACTTCAGCCTGTTTCCCATATCATCCTCGCTCCTTCTGATTTAGTGATGTATGATTTGCTGCTTTATCCATAGCCTATCAAACAAAAAGTTAAATGTAAATGCTTACAAGAAAATTATTTTCTATATATCCGTAAATTATGTTTATTATTTTCCAAGCGTTCTTAATCTATCTGTTACGGCATATACAATAAAAGAAATCACCGAAGCTTGCCCCGGCGATCTGCTCCGCGCGTCCAAAATAATATACTGAATTTCAATACACAAAAAGGGACTATCAATGATCATTGATAGTCCCTTTCTTCTTTGACAAAACATAATCTCTACTATAAAGATGCGAATAGCAAAACCAGAATCGATCACTGTGCAATCTTTAGTTCGCATCTTGCAATCCGCTTAAAATAACTCTCCTTATGACCTTACCTCCACCTTTTCCTCGTTCAGCGCCCTCAAAATGGTATGTCGGTCGCGCAGATTGTGCGCCTCCCGCAGGCTCTCCCGGAACAGCTCGTCATCGATGCCAAGCTCCTGAAGGGTGGAAGGACCTCCGACTTGCCGCAGCAGATCGGCAATTTTCTCCTTCGAAGGGACCTTGCGCAGCCACTCCCGAACCTGCTCTCCATATGTCTCCCAATGCGTAGGCTTGGCATTAGGATACACTCCCTTATCGGCCGCGTCGTGATATAGGCTCGATATTTCGCTGCAGGCCACCCCCACTTTGGCACCATGCAGCAGGGCCCGGTTGCCGCGGCGCAAGTACTCCATCTCCCAGTAATGCGAGAGATGATGTTCCGCCCCGGAGGCAGGGTGGGACTGACCGAACAGCAGCATCGCGATCCCCGACTCGATCAAAGCCGTCATCAGAATGCGGATGCCTTCGTCCGTGCGCTGGCCGATCGCTTCCACATGCTGAATGCAAGCTTGAAGCGCCCTCTCCGTAATGGCTGCCACTTGATCATCATAGGGCTCACCGGCCGTGGTCGAAGAGAATTTCCAATCCAACAGCGATGTGTATTTGCCGAGCATATCGCCAAAACCTGCCGCTACCAGCGGCTGCGGTGCCTTCACTAGAATTTCCGGATCGGCGAATATCGCGATCGGAGCCGTGGCCGCAAAGGTTTGCTTGACTCCCCGGACCACGATCGGCGCGCCCGCCGAAGTAAAGCCATCAACCGAAGGTGCCGTAGGTACCGAGATGAACGGCTTGCCGCTCCGATGACTCACAAAGCGCGTAATGTCATGAATGGTCCCGGACCCCACAGCGATCAGGCATCCTGTCCCTTCAGGCTCAACTTCGATAAACAGCTGCATTAAGGAGCGTTCATCCGCCACAACGTCGCCTTGCCCATCTGGCTGAATCAGACACAGCCGGGGCTTCAGACCATCGGCTTCCAAGCTCTCCACCAGCTTTTTCCCCGCTGCTTCATACGTATTCGCATCTGCGACAACGATCGGTGAACCAAGGTCCTGCCGTTTAAGATACGAAGGCACGTCATGCATAGCGCCGGGCTCAAGCACCATGGTTTCTAGTCCGCGGAACGCGGGCTGTAGCTCCCTAATCCGGTTCATTAAACCTTTTGCATCGTTCAAGTAATCCGTCACGTTCGTTCCTCTCCTTCATCCCATCCTGTCGTGTCTATACAAGCTTCTGGTCTGCCAGGGCCTATTCAGCCGTTTGCTTAATCCGCTTCAGCCGCTTCATCACGTTGTTTTCGCCCCGGCCGAAATAGTCATGCAGCTTGCTGTACTCCTGATACAGCTGTTCATAGACTTCCACATGCTCCGGAATCGGTTTGAAGGTCTCTTCCTTCACCCGTGCCATCTTCTCGGCGGCATCGATAATGGAATCATACCCGCCTTGCGCCTGGCCCGCTGCGACTGCGGCGAACATAGCGGCGCCAAGCGCCGGCGTCTGTTTGGAATCAGCCACCATGATTTCGCGATTGGTGACATCCGCATAAATCTGCATCAAGAGACGGTTCTTTTGCGGCAGTCCGCCACATGCATACAGGACATCCACGGCGACACCGTTCTCATGAAAAGCGTCCACGATTTTGCGCGTGCCGAATGCGGTCGCCTCAAGCAAGGTGCGGTAGATTTCCTGCGGTTTTGTCAACAGCGTCATCCCTAACATCAGCCCGGTCAGATCCGTATCCACCAGCACGGAACGATTGCCGTTCCACCAATCCAGTGCAAGCAGACCGGTTTGACCCGGCTTGTATGCAGCCGCTTCCCGCTCAAGCCATTGGTGCACGCCAATCCCTTCCTCGGACGCAGCTTCTTTTACATACGCAGGAAGCGCTTCCTCGACGTACCATTCAAAAATATCGCCTACTGCCGATTGCCCGGCTTCATAACCGTATAATCCGGGAATGATGCCGTCCTCGACGACACCGCACATGCCTTCAACCTGCTTCTCTTCGGTACCGAGCAGCATGTGGCAGATCGATGTGCCCATCGCCATCACCAGCTTGCCCGGTGTGACAACACCGACCGCAGGCACCGCGGCATGAGCATCAACGTTACCGACGGCCACAGCAATCCCTGGAGTTAAGCCCATCATCACCGCCATCTTCTCAGTCAGACCGCCTGCGCTGCTCCCAAGGGGGCGGACCTCTCCGCGCAGCTTCGTATCGGCCAGATCCTCCAACCGGGGATCCAGTGCCTTAAAATATTCCTTGCTTGGATATCCGTCTTGCTTATGCCATATCGCCTTGTAGCCAGCCGTACAGCTGTTGCGGACAATCTGGCCTGTCATTTGGGAAACGACCCAATCGGTAGCTTCCAAGAATCTATCCGTACGTTCATAGATCGCCGGTGCCTCGTCAAGAATTTGCCAGACCTTTGCAATCATCCATTCGGAAGAAATCTTCCCGCCATAACGGGGCAAAAAGGCTTCTCCGCGCTCGGCGGCAATCGCGTTGATCTTGTCCGCTTCCGGCTGGGCGGCATGATGCTTCCACAGCTTAACCCAGCTGTGCGGCTGGTCGGCCAGCTCCGGTTGGAAGCAGAGCGGCTCCCCAAGCTCGTCAACGGGCAGCATGGTGCAAGCCGTAAAATCAATGCCGATGCCAATCACATCCGCCGGATCAATCCCGGATTGCTGGATGACGGCAGGCACGGATACCTTTAGAACCTCCAGATAATCGCCCGGATGCTGAAGCGCCCAGTCGTGCTCCAGCTTCTTCCTTGAAACCGGTAAAAACTCATCGATGACATGATGCCGGTAAGGCGTAACATGATCCGCTACTTCCTGCCCGTCAGCCAGATTAACCAACACCGCACGCCCGGACTGCGTTCCATAATCGACACCAATGGTGTATTTATTCCCCATCTCATTTCCTCCTACAGATGAAATCATGAATGATGAATACAAGCATTACTTTTGACCGTAATAGGCATTAACTCCATGCTTCCGTAAAAAATGGCGATCCAGCAGCGTCTGATCCATCGGTTCGGTTTCCGGATTAATCTGCTGCATCCGGGCTGCAATCTTGGCGCACTCCTCCAACACTACCGCATTATGAACCGCGTTATGCGCATCCTTGCCCCACACGAATGGCGCATGCGAATGGACAAGCACGCCAGGCACCATGTTCGGATCCAGGTCTGCGAATCGCTCAACAATGACGTTGCCCGTCTCCAACTCGTAGGCCCCCTCAATTTCTTCGCGGGTCATGGGCCGCGTAACCGGAATTTCCCCGTAAAAATAGTCGGCGTGCGTGGTTCCGTAAGCAGGAAGCGCGCGTCCGGCTTGAGCCCAGCTCGTTCCCCATGGAGAGTGGGTATGCACAATTCCGCCGATCTCTTTAAATTTCTGATAGAGGACCAGATGTGTCGGGGTATCGGAGGATGGTCGCAAATCGCCTTCAACGACATTTCCCTTCAAATCCAGCACGACCATGTCGTCCGCTTTTAAATCCTCGTAAGGCACGCCGCTTGGCTTAATGACAAACAGTCCCTGTTCACGGTCGATACCGCTTACATTTCCCCATGTAAAGGTAACGAGTCCGTGCATCGGAAGCTCCAGATTCGCCTCCAGCACCTGCTGCTTTAAATCCTCCAACATGAACAACCGCTCCTCTCTATATTTCAAAAATGTAGTTGTACGTACAAGTTGACAAACAAGGGTCCGAAACTTCGGACCTTTCACTCCTATATCCTCTACCGTTTCTTCACCGATTCTCTCTCCACCAGCTCCGGTTGAAATACCGTATCCTCTATAACGCTATGATGCTCAATCATGCTAATTAATTGTCTGGCCGCCATAATCCCCATCTCTGTCTTCGGGTGGGTCATCGTTGTCAGCTTCACGCCGGAAGCTTCGGCTAGCGTTGAATCATCGAACCCGACCAGGGACACATCCTGCGGGATTTGCAGCCTGCATTGTCCGGCAGCCTCTGCTAAAGACACAGCCAGCTCGTCGTTATAACATACAAACCCCGTCGGTCGCAGCTCATCCGGCTGCTTCAGCAACTGGACGGCCTGATCATACGGAAAACTTCCCTTCTGTTCCGTTGTATACGTAACCACCCGCTCCGGCGAAACGGAAATTCCCGCCTCGCGATGCGCACGTAAGAAGCCTTTCAGCCGGTTCACACCCTGAAGATCGTCCCGCTTGAAGAATCCGGCGATCGCCTGGTGTCCGTTCTCGATCAAATGACGTGTAGCCTTGTAACCGCCAAGCTCATCATCAAGCTTCAGACAAGGACATTCCAACTCCCGATACTTCTCATTGATCATCAAAAACGGGATTCCCTTCTCCTGCAGGGATAGGAAATACGTCAAATTCGGGTTGCCCTCCGCACTCTTGGTCGGCTCGATAATCAGCCCGCTAAGCGGCTGACTGGTCATGAGCTGAAGACTCTCCATCTCTTTCTCCTTGTTGTTATCGGTACTGGAGAGCAGCAGGCGGTATCCCTTGCTGCGCAGCTCCGCCTCCGCTCCCCGAACGATATGCGGGAAAATATAATCCGAGATATAGGTTGTTATGATGCCAATCGTCTTAACCTGCTTGCTCTCCCGCCGCCCGGGATTTCTAGCGAACGTCCCTTTGCCCTGAATCCGTTCCAGCCAGCCTTCCTTCTCCAGCTCGCCGAAGGTTTGGCGGACCGTCTGGCGGCTTACGCCGAACTGGTCGGCGATTTCATGCTCCGAAGGAACTTGTTTGCCCGCTTGAAGCCGGCCGGATTCAAACCAGGAGAGCAGTTCGTTTTTTAATACAATATATTTGGGTATCCGTCTATTATTCATCATTCACCTCTAGCCTCACGCACTCATTATGTTAGGATCACCTGCAATCCTAAGTTATCTCGCTATTGTAACACAGGCCAGGGGAATGCTGACAGAACCAGTTACCGCAGGCGGTATGCGGCTTCACTCCAGCGGAGCTCGTTCTTGAAGCGCGGTATCGTTGTATCCTTATCAATAATGACCGCTTCAATGCCGACCATCTCCGCCCAATCGCTCAAATGCTCAGCCGTCATGGCATAAGAGAGAACGGTGTGATGCGCTCCACCGGCCAATATCCACGCTTCCGCAGATTCGCGGAGCGATGGCTGCGGTTTCCACAGCACACGGGCTACCGGCAGCTTCGGCATCGGCTGCTCCACCTTGACGCCATCCACGACATTCACCAGCAGTCTGAAGCGGTGACCCAGATCGATCAGGGAAGCATTGACCGCCGGGCCGTCTTGGCCGTTAAACACGAGTCGCGCGGGATCTCCCTTGCCTCCGATCCCGAGTGGATGAACTTCCAGCGTCGGTTTATCCAGTGCAATGGTCGGACATACCTCCAGCATGTGCGATCCAAGAATCATATGATTCCCTTGCTCGAAGTGATAGGTGTAGTCCTCCATGAAAGAAGTGCTTTTATTGCCCGCAAGCACCTTCAATACACGCGTCAGGGCAGCTGTTTTCCAATCCCCTTCCCCGCCGAAGCCGTATCCCGACTCCATCAGACGCTGTACGGCGAGTCCCGGAAGCTGCTTCATTCCATGCAGATCCTCAAAGGTCGTCGTGAATGCGCCAAAGCCGCCCTCTTCGAGGAAACGACGAAGCGCAATCTCGATCCGGGCTTGATACGCAATCGAATCGCGCACGGGACCGTCGCTAAGCCCTTCCTTGGTTATGGAATACAACTCCGCATATTCGTTCAGGAGCGCCTTAACCTCTTCATCGCCGACTTCATTCATGGACTGCACAAGATCGCCGATGCCATAACCGTTCACGGACCAGCCAAGCTTGATTTGGGCTTCTACTTTATCCCCTTCGGTTACCGCCACTTGGCGCATATTATCGCCGAAGCGGGCCACTTTCAGCCTGCGGCTTTCGGCATAGGCCGCAGCGGTCCTCATCCAGCCGGCAATGCTGCCTCGAACCTCCCCGTCTTCCCAATGGCCCACAACCACCTTGCGAGCAATGCCGAGACGGGCACCAATATGACCATACTCGCGATCACCGTGCGCGGATTGGTTCAAATTCATAAAATCCATATCAATCGTTTCCCAAGGGATATCCCGGTTGAATTGGGTATGGAAATGAAGAAGCGGCTTCTGCAATTGGGATAGACCCGCGATCCACATTTTGGCCGGGGAGAAGGTGTGCATCCAGGTCATAATACCTGCGCAGGACTCATCATTGTTGGCCTCAAGAATCAGGTTGTATATTTCATCGGGTGTCGTTACGATCGGCTTGAACACAATGGGATAGGAAAATACAGGATCTTTATCAAACTCCGTTGCCACGATGCGGGAATGCTCAGCTACCTGCTCCAGCGTTTCGGGGCCATACAAGTGCTGGCTTCCGGTGACGAACCAAAAAGAATGCGGTTTCAAATTCATAATTATAACGCCTCCTGTATGAATGCTTGCTTACCAACTTGTACATACCTATAAACAAACATATAGATCAAATCATAAATGTACGTACAAGTTGAATCACTCACATTCTACCCCCGCATCTCAGAAATAGCAAGATCAAAATAAAAAAAGCCTGGAAAACCAGGCTTTTTTTATTTAATCGTATATTGGGCCTTGAATCAGGATCTACGAACTGCAAAATTGAAAAGTGCACTCTATTTCTTGACCGCAATTTCAGCCAATAGATCAGTTTTTTTTCGCCACCGGATTTCCCGGATTGGTTGTGATGCTTAATGACTTGCTCAAAATATTATTTCTGCACCGCTGCTTTCAGCATTTCGATCTTCTGTTCTTTGGACATATCCCATGTGGCTGAAATGCTGTATTCGAAGCCGCCTTCATGCCAAAACACGTATTTTGGATAGATATGCGCCGGGAAGTCATCCTCAAAGAAGCCTTTCTTCTTACTTCCCTCTGAGTCCAACGTATACTTTGAAATGGCCAGTGTGTCTTTCCCGTTCGTATACTCAAGACGGATGGTTGCCGCCTCTTCCCAATCTATCTTTTTCGCATAGATGGGTTTTCCGCTCTTCTTGCCTTCGGCCCTTACTTCATCAAGGAGCTTGCCTTCAGTTGGACCTTCAATTCTCGCTTTGGAAAACTTATATCCCTCCGGCAAGTTGACGGGCTGCTTCAGGATGGAACCTTCCAGCGTGGAAGCTCTTTTCAAGTAGTCCTCGTAAGCGGTAAATGTTTCTATCCCTCCCCAATAACTTAGGTCGAATCCGCTGTTAAGATCCTTATATTTATGATACAGAACGTACATATCGCCTGTCTCATTACTTAGCTTCTTCACTCTATTGGTCTCAGCTTCGATATACTTCTTTTCCTCTGGAGTTAGAGCCTTGGCTGCAACTTCTGCTTTTTTCTGCGCCTTTTCCAGTTCTTTCTTGTAGAGCTCGCGGTCTATATCTCCCTCGGGATAGATCATATCAGCAGCTTTTAAATCCTGTTCCGATTGCACGGAAGCCTTTGGTGTTACGCTCCCTGCATCGCTTTCCTTAGCATTAACCAATGTCACGCTGCCAAGCGCGATAATCATCCCCATTGCCAGAATGGATAGACGGTATGATTTTTTGTGAAAATGTTTAATCATCGTAAGTCTCCTTTTCATTTGTTTATGTGTGGCGGACAGGCCGGCAAGCCCCGGCTGGCGTTGGTTTCCTGAAAAATGCTCCAACACATGGATGATCGTTTGTCCGTATGCATTGTTTTGCTGCGGGCTCATCCGATTCAAGGCGCATGCATCGCAGGCCATCTCCTGATCCTGTCTTGCTTTACGTACGGCTAGCCATAATAACGGATTAAACCAATGGATGATCAGGATGGTATGCATCAACCAGTTCACGGCGACATCCCGCCGCTGAATATGTGCGAACTCATGCGCCAGAATATATTGAAGTTGATCTTTTTTCAGCGTGATGAGCAGACTGGGCGAAATGGCGATCGCCGGCTTGCTAAAACCGACCACGGCAGGTCCAGGAATTCGCTCGCTGGACAGAAATTGCACTTTTTGCTTCACGCCTAATTGCTGTTTCGTCTCGTGAAACACTGCCGATAGAAAAGGCGTATCTATCTTTCGGCCCGCGCGCAGGGCTTGTTTCAATCGAAGCTGGTCGTATATCGTTTTAGCGGCAAGAAGCAGCACGCCCGCAAACCAAACCGCAATCAGCGTATTGGTGAAGCCTATTTGGTTGAACCCATTCCACCAAAAGCCGCTCTCCTGCACGAGTCCCGATTCAAGGGATGGAGCAGGTACTTCCGAGGTTCCGCTTGCTCCCGGGTTTATAGAGCGCTCAACATGAACCGTCGCCTCGCTTATTCTCCCCGCTTCCTTCCCACCCGATGAAACTTGAGTTTGTTGATGAATACCGGGTGCTATGGCCTCCAAAGACAGAACATTGTACAGGCTAAGCGAGGATTCCGGAGCCCAAGGGAGCAGCAAACGTATGGCTACAGGTAGCCAAAGCCAATATTTCCATCTAGCCTCAATTTTGTTTCTTAATAGAAACTGTAGAATCAGCACAAGTACGATCAGGATGGAGGCCATGAACGATCCGCGAATCACCCAGCCAAAAAAAGACAATAAATTTTCATGCAATGTAGGACTCATCAGGGCTCTCTCTTTTCTGTTTCCCCGTCGCTGCGGTTATCGTCAAACAATGCTTTTAGATCCTCGATTTCTTGCGCATTCAGTTTTTTATCCTGCAGAAAGTTGGCCAGCATCGGCTTTAAAGATCCCCCATAAAGCTTTTTCATGAAGGATTTGGTTTCGGACTGCAGATACTCCTGCTCGCTGATGATCGGATAAAATAGTTGGGTGCGCTTTGAACCCTTTTCCAGTTTCGCACCCGCTGCTTCCTTCTGCACCAGACGACTGAGGAGCGTCCGGGTCGTATTGGGGCTCCACCCCATTTGATCCGTCATTTGTTTTACGACCTCGCTGGAAGGGCAGTCCGGATTTGTCCACAATACGCGCATAATTTCCAGCTCTGCATCCGTAATTGGTGGTATTTGATTCATGCATGAAACCTCCAAAGTCAATTTACTCAGACTACATATGTAGTTATAATACACATGCTACATTTGTAGTTTAGTAATGTCAACTTGTTTGGCAGAGCGTAATTTCTCGTTTTTGTTACACGAAAAAATGATTCGCACCGCCTGTGGGCATGATGATCTGCAAAAGAACCCATGTCATCGTATTTTGGAGCGCCTGTCCGAGAAAAATATAGCTGGCGCAAAATGTTATTTTTTCACGGCTGCTTTTAGCACTTCGATCTTCTGTTTCCTGGACATATCCAAAGAGGAGGTTGAAATGCTGTATTCGAATTTGCCGCCATCATTCCAAAAAACGTATTTTGGAAAGACATTCTTCGGCAGCTTATCGTCAAAGAAACCTTTTTTCTTGCTTCCCTTCGAATCTACCGTATCCTTGGAAAAGCCCAGCGTGTCTTTTCCGCTCGCATATTTAAGACGGATGGTTGCCGCCTCTTTCCAATCGATCTTTTTCACATAGATGGGCTTTCCGCTCTTCTTACCTTCGGCCCTTACTTCATCAACGAACTTTCCTTCGATCGGACCTTCAATGACCGCTGATAAAAACTTATATCCCTTTGGCAGGTTGGCAGGCTGCTGCAGAATGGATCCCTTCAGGGTTGAAGCTTTTTTCAAGTAGTCCTCGTATGTTGTGAATTCATGAATCCCTCCCCAATAGCTAATATCAAATCCGCTATTTAATTTTGGGTACTTATGATACAGGACATACATATCACCCGATTCTTGGGCCAACTCCTTCACTCTCTGGATCTCAGCTTCGATAAACTTTTTTTCCTCTGCAGATATAGGCTTGGCTGCTTCGTCTGTTTTTTTAACAGTGGCTTCTTGGGCTTTCTCGTTGGACTGCACCTTCGCCGCGAGACTTACGGAAGAACCCATTAATAAAATGCTGCTTAGTGTCGCGATCGCTACTTTCGTTGCTGCCTTCATTTGGTAATGCTCCTCTCCTATAATTTTTTGTTTTTATAAACTACAGCTGTAGTTACAAATCAATACTACAACTGTAGTTCAATAATGTCAACACGGTTTGTGCAGATTTTTTTTCGTTGAATACAAAAAAGATCCGCGCGTCTGCGGATCATGGTAAAAAAGAGCCCATGCGATCCTGTAGCGGACTAAATGGGCTTGCTTGCATGATTTTTCGCTCTATCTTGATTAGGAGTAGGTCCACCGTCACTTTAAAATTTCTCTTGCGCCTCGGCCAGCCTCCATACATTTCTAGTCAGTTATCAAGCCGTACGGGGTGATCTGCTTAATCCTGCGTGAGACCAGCATGGAGACCACATAGGATACTAAAATAACTGCAGTACATAGTATTATAACCAGAGGAAGATTCACGATAAGTTTCATGTTGGCGGCTCCAGAATCAAAAAGCACCAGCTTAAGTACGGAATTAAAGTATCGGGAACCGAGCACTCCACCGAGCACTACGCTGAGGATGACAACCGGCATAAAGCCCAAGGCAATCTGCGTCCTCAGCTGGAAGGTGGTATAGCCAATCGCTCTGAAAACGCCTAACTCTCTCTTCCGTTTACGAATGATCGTACTAACGGCCAGATAAAGAATCAGGAATAAGATCAGGAAGGTGATTACGAGAATACTGGCCATAAGCGAGAAAATGGCAGAAGTCAAATCCGCACTTTGACTCTTCAACGACTCCTTTACATTCGTAATGGCTTGAACCATGTTTCCATATTTATCCTCAATCATGCTTACCATATCCGTCTCGCCGGAATCATCCAGATAGACATTTATAGACATGCCTTTGTGACCGGGAATCAGGCGCTTCGCCCCATCCTGGGTCAAGGATACTCCGGCCGAGTCCGAATGAATTTCTTGACTCAACCCGGTAATCAGATAATCATGAGTGTCCTTGCCCGTCCCCATGCTAATCATATCGCCAACGTCTTTATCGAGCCGCCTGGCTAATCTTCCGGAAATCGCAATTTCATTGTCAAACTCCGGATAGCTACCCTTGAAGATCTTATTCGTGTTCAATTTTTTGAAATCGTCCGAAAACTCCGCAGTCACCATTTGGCCGTCGATCATCGTTGCGAGAGTATCCTGAATGATCGCCTTTTCTACGCCTTCCATCTGCTCTAATTCACGAAGCAATGCCCCGCTATCCTTTCCGGCTGCCACCTGAATTCCGATATCAGGCGTCTCAGTACCGATCATTAGAAAAAAATCTGTTTTATCCTGAGCCATATTGTAGTACAACACCACCGAAAAAACAGAGGCAAAGGTAATCGAGGCAATAATACCGGCGGTCATTATATTAAGCTTTAGATTATGAACCAGGTTTTTACACCCGAGTACAAATTGCAGGCCGCCTCTGGCCTTATCCATCGGAAACCAATTCCGCTTGAAACTATGAGTCGCAATCCCTCTTCGTAAGGCAGCGATAGGGTGCAGCCGACGAATCCGTATGGATGAAAGCAAAGCTACGATAAGCACCAGCAGGCTTACGATCAAAACACTGGCCAAATCTGTTCCGGGGTGAGACCCGCCCGGCCATAGCAGTTTATTCAAATTTGAAAAAACGTCATAGAATGCGGGCATTGCTATATAAGAAGCGATTATGCCTGCAATGCTTCCCGCGAACGAGACCAGCATAAATTGGAATACCATCGAGGATATGATTTGCCGACCGGTATACCCTAACGCTTTTAGCACACCTATGTTTACCATTCCGTCAGCAATGCTGTTAGAAATCTGAAAATCGATGACAATGACCGATACCAGAACGAGCACAACCGCGAATGCCACCAAAATCATAGCGATCGTATCAACGGTCACGGTGCTATCCTTCGCCATCTTTATATCGCCGCTCCAAAAACCGGCATCCTTCGAATGGTTGGAATACGAGAAATTTTCATGGTAATCACGGAGCATCTCGCTCGAATGTTCGCTGTTTTTAAAAGTTGCCGACATCAGAACCCCGCTGGCCGAAGAGCCGAGTTCCCGAAATAACTCACTGTAGTCTTCACCTGGCAAATAAAACTTCAGCATGCCCAGCCTGGTCGAACCCATTAACGTCGATTCAAAAAAGCCTGCTACCCGATAACCGTAGGTCTTATTTTGATAAGTCAGACTAAAATGATCGCCCAATCGGTAGTCCCCGTCGATCTTCAACCCGTAAGGCAGATAGATTCTCTTTCCAAGTTCAGACCTGGATTCCTCAATTAGTCGCAAAGGCGCTATAGTCCGGCTGAGATCCGCATTCAATATCGCGGCACTGGTGCTAAAATCCGTTTTTTTATACCGAATCGTGACCATGGGCAATAAAATGATTTGCTCCGTCTTCGTCTTTTCCACACCGGGATAAGCTCTAAAAAAATCTTCATACGACGGTTCAAAGCTGTCTTTGTTCATTGCAATGCTAAGGTGAGCCTCATCCAGTTGCATGGTCTTGTTTTCATAAAAATGGCTCATTTTACTCATTAACGTCAGACCCATGTTCAACAGCATAGCCGCAATCAAAATCATGATAAATAAAGAGATTGTCGCGCTCTTCGCCTTTTTCATATTAGCAATGGACAATTTGAAGATAGCCATGCTACCACTCCATTTCGGCCAAAAAGAAATTCAGCCTCTCTTGACGATCAAGGCTGGAACCCGGAGTGTAATCCCCGAGATCCAAGTCACCGCAGATCATACCATCACGGAGGTAAAGAATCCGGTTGCCTCGCAGTGCCGTTTTAAGATCATGGGTAACCATCACAAAGCTCTGTCCTTTGCGGTTGGCCTCAGTCATCACATCGAGCACGCTGTTGCTTGACGCCGAGTTCAGCGCTCCTGTCGGCTCATCAGCGAATACGATCCTCGGACTGTTGATCAGAGCGCGCACAATTCCGGCTCGTTGCGCCTCGCCTCCGGACAGCTGGGAGGGGAATTTTGCCCATGATTCCTCATTTAATTGCACCGATTCCAGCAGTTGTTTGGATTTTGCTGTTACGGCCTGCCTGTTCTTGTTCACGAGGAGCCCGCTTGCAAGGATATTATCCAGTACGGTCATATGATCCAGCAGGTAGATTTGCTGAAATATGAACCCGCAGTGATTCCTCCGAAAAATCGCGAGCTTATCATTGCTCAAACTTGTGAGATTATGCCCTTCGAAATGGATTTCCCCTAGCGACGGTTTATCCATGCCGGAGAGAGCATAAAGCAAGGTCGATTTGCCTGAACCGGAACTGCCCATAATGACAGTGAAGTCGCCTTCCATTATGCTGATATCCAAATTTTTCAGAACATGCTGTTGAATTCCGCCGGTGGAGTATGTCTTGCAGAGCTTTTCCGTTCTGAGTATCGCCTTTTTCATCAATGAATCATTCCTCTGTCCATGTCAGACCAGTTTGATTTGAAGCTTGACCGTAAAACCGTTATCGCGATTATGGCACGATATATCCCCGCCCATGCTCTGCATGAGGTATTTGGATATATATAGGCCGAGACCCGCACCGGTTTGCCCCGAGGCGTTATTGCCCCGATAGAATTTATTGAAGAGCAGCGGCAATTCAACTTCTTCAATGCCTTTTCCAAAATCCATAATCTCGATATGTAAATAAGGGGGAGTTATGTATGAGGAAATACGAACATTGGTACCTGCGTACTTATAAGAGTTGCCCAGGAGGTTATCAAAGACCTGCTGAAGACGCGTCACATCGACAAGAATCAAACATTTCGGAATGGAGTCGAAGGTGATCTGATCATCAAAATTGACATTCGCGATGATCGTATTCAGAACGCTGCTGTACTCCTCGGTAACGTTCACCTTCAGTTCCTTTAGCTCCTCAAGCGTCGCATGGAACATATCGGTTACCAGCCCGTTGATTTGCTCGGCTTTCGAGTGAATCATGTTGAGCTGCCTGATCAGCTTCTCATCATCGACGCGAAGCAGCATCAGCTCGCTAACCGCTTTGATGGAGGCCACCGGTGTTTTTACGTCATGGCTCAGACTGGCGACCAGTTCCTTCTTGCTGCGGTTGGCTTCATATTCTCTTTGGCGGGCGGTCGCCAACTGTTCGCGCATGATATCGAAACTTTCGGTAAATGCACCGAACAGATTGCTCCTATCCATGCTTAACGGAACGTCTAAATTTCCTCTGGCCACGTTCAGGGCAAAGCTTTGCAGCTTCTTGAAGGGCCTGATCACCAAGCGGTTCAACATGATGATATATAGCGTGCATAACAGAGCTAATACAGCAAAGATCGTCAATAGGACAACAACCAGGTGTTTCTTGCTGCGTTGAACCCTTTGTTCATAATCATCAAAAAGGATCAGTTTCCCTACGAACTTTCCTTCCACCTTCACATCCAGAACGATCCCTCTGTTCTTGATAGCATCGTAAACATTCGTGAACAATCCGTCCGAAGTCTCGTAACGAACCGCCCCCTTCTGGTCCAGAACGACAAAACGCTGCGTAATTCCGCTGTAATCGCCTTGGTCAACGTGCTCCCAGTGATTCTCAACCGTCTTCAGCACCTTGTTGACCATAACGATATCCACATCCGTATCCACTCCCGTCGCCATCATCCGTACAAAAACAAGAAGCCCTGCCATAAAAACCGCAACCATCGTCAGGTACATCCATTTGGATTTCAACGTCCACCATCCTCCAGCATGTATCCCTTACCCCATACGGTTATGATATACTGCGGCCTATTGGGATCCTCTTCAATCTTTTCCCGCAAATGACGAATATGGACATTCAGGGTTCCGTCACCCGTAAACAAATCTCCCCATACCTTTGCAAACAGTTCCTCCTTCGTAACCACCCGGTTTTTATTCTGAGCCAGATACAAAAGCAATTTATATTCTAAAGCCTTGAACTTGACCTCTTCGCCACTTACACGAACTCGTGACTTGACGCAGTCCATCTGAACCCTACCGAACTCCAGGAAATCCGCAGCGCCGTTTTTTTTATATCTTTTGAGCACGGCTTGAACTTTCGCCAGCAAAATACTGAGCGTATAAGGTTTTTGTATATAATCATCCCCTCCGATGTTGAGCGCAATTAGTATATCGTCTTCACTTGAGCGGGCACTGATAAACAGGATAGGGATATCCGAGGTTTGCCTTAACCTTTTGCACAGATCAAAACCTGAGGTCCGGCCCAGATTAATGTCCAGCAAGATTAGGGAAACCTCGTGTTCCCTCAAAAAACGTTCACACTCCTCCGCGCTCGTCACGTAAGCCGCCGGGACATCAAACATATTTAAATACTCGCAAGTGGTTGCTGCCAAAACAGTCTCGTCATCTACAATCAAACAATCATAATTCATTCTCATTCTCCATTTATCCGCGAAAACTAGGACCTATCCTTTCCCATACTTAAGATATCATGGAAAGGAACAAGGAGAAACAGTGCATTCATCGCGTAAGGCATTTAATTTATGAAGCGGTAAAAATTCCAGTCGGCCAGCAAAATGATAAAACCTGCAAGAAGCATGGTTGAAAGTATTCGAAACCACTTCTGCTGTTTGCTTAACGGATATTTCCTCCCTCTCAGAATAGAAATGATCAGCATCGGGACAGCGAGAATAAGCAGGATTCCATTTATCGCAATTCCAAAATTCAGCCAACTGGCGGTCTCCATATCACTTGTAAAGGCAAGCAGGAGCAGACGTACTACGTTCACTACTAAAGCGCTTCCGCATAATATCACTGCGGCAAACCAGCGGCTCGATGAATTCGATGTCGACGTTTTTTTACTTTTTTGTATAAACCAGCGGATTAACAATACTATTGGTGCAAGCAAGAAAAAGACGACCGCTACGACGGCAACGACAAGATGGGTATACAACAAGGGAAGATCACGTCCCTTCCTTACAGGTACGATATCCGTTGCCTTTCCTTTGCTTAACCTCGTTATTTTACCCTCTGTTTTTTCAACATACAGGACTGGAGCAAGTTTATAAATGGAAGGAAACCGGGTGCCGTCCACTTTATAAATATTCGGACTGATCTGCTTGTACTCTCCGGACATTCCCATCACATTTACGATGAGATCATGCTCGCCCTTCGCTTCAATTCTAATTAATCCCAGGTAGCTTATAACCTCCTGAAAGGTGCTATAGGTATTTCCCGAGAGCACATAATGCCCGGCCACATCCGCGGATGACAGCAAATCGCCGCCGGATGACGACGGCTCCGTCTCCTTGCTCTTAATCATCAGGTTGATGACCCCCGAGGTTATGCTCTGCTCCACTTCCGCGTTCGTCAAAATGACAATGCCCAACTTCTCCTCGGGAACCACGACAAGATTGCTGGAGAAGCCCATCGTATTTCCGGCATGCCCTATAGCATAGGGATGGGCATTATATTCCCAGAACCCATGGGCATTGGAAGGGATGTCCTTATGCGGCGAGTAACTTTTGGCAAGCATCGTTTGCAATGTCTGCTGCCGGGCAAAAAGAGGACTGTCATCGGCTGTTAAAGCCATAGCGAAACGGGCAAGATCTTCCGCCGTCCCTTTCATGACTCCGGCAGGATACAAAGGCACGTAGTAACGGTCTCTTGCTACAAATCCGCCATTCGACGCAGCTCCGTAACCTGTAGCTGCCGAATCCATTAATTCCGGTCGATCCTGCAGCGTCGGATGGCCCGAGGCATTCTTCATCTTCAAGGGGAGCAAAATCCGTTCCATTTCATATTCATAGAACGGCTTGCCGCTTAAACTCTCAACCGCAAATCCTGCCAGTGCCGTAGCATAGTTTGAATAAGCTATCACTTTGCCCGGCTCGTATATCTGAGCGGGTTGTGGAGATAACAGCGTCTCGGACAAGGATTTCATATTCTCCGGAGACTTGATAAACAGAGCGAGCGGATGCTGCTCAAAACCGGAAGTATGACTCATAATATTCAGCATCGTAATCGGTTTGTCGTAGCGAAGCTTCTTCGCGAATGATTCGGGAAAATACTTCCGGACATCTTCGTCCAGCCTGATCTTCCCTTCCTCTACCAATTGCATCACAGACGTCCACACAAAAAGCTTGTTGATTGAACCGTAATCAAATACGGTGCTTGCAGGGTCTACAGAAGTTTGCTTTTCTACATCTGCGTATCCATACCCTTTGGAAAAAATGATCCTGTTCCCCCTCGTTACTACAATAGCCGCGCCCGGGCTGGATTTGCCGATATGCAAATTCACATAATGATCGATCTCCTGCTCAAGTCGGGTGTAAGGTATGCCTGAAGGGGTTTGCTCGGTACTCGGGCCCTCGGCAAGGGCGGGAACAGCAAAAGCGGTACAAATGATGGCACTTATGAGAAGATTTATGATTACTCGATTCATCTTCGCTTTCATTCTGATGCTCCTTTCGTCATTTCTATCCTATCTACCGTACATTACACGGATATGCATAACCGGTTACGGCCGCAGTTTCATCATACTAATCCAATCCTTATCCAATCTTTATCCATTCCTTAACCATTTCTTAAATCTGCCTCTCCACTCCGGTACGCCAATCTTCTGATCGGCTAAGAATACAATCATTGATATACTTTTTCCGAACAACCCGAATAACCTCCACTTCTATGGAGGTTTTGGTTAAATATGGTTTAATCTTGGTAGGGCTGCCCCTTCTGCGGCCAGTTTCGTTCCAATCTTCGGCATCTCCCTCTAAACAACGGGCCAGTACCGTCAATGACGTTGCCGAAAACACATTGTAGAATACCTGCTGATATGTCGGAAACACTTGCTCCAGTAAGGCTCTACTGTTCAGCTTCGCCTGCACAAAGATTCCCGTGACGAACTTGCTGCCTTGTCAAATGCTGCAGCTCCGTAAACGTCTCATTCCACGTTCGGTGCGGCTTCACGTCGCCACGGTAGTACATCTCAGCCAGATGCCAGGCATCCAGGGCATCCGTTTTGACTTTGCGTAACGGTGTCCCTTTCGCTCGTTTGGATTGCAACGGATTCACCATGTAATAGGTGTAGCCACTTCGATCAAAATATGAAACCAATGCACGGTGGTAATGCCCTGTTGCTTGCAGAATCACCACTGGAGCCAAACCCGTTTCAGCTTGAAGCCTACCCAGCATTTCCCCGAATTGTTCGAATCCACTCGTTCCATGCTCAATGTCTACAGCTTTTCCATATGGCTCGTTTCGTTTCCGGAATGCCTGTACCACACTTGAACCTTTAGCTACATCCACGTGACCAACAGGTTCCATTTCTTCACTCCTTCTCCTTGATTTCACCGGCCTTTTCCACGATGGTTCCAAATCCATAGCTTCGCTTGTGATACGGGGTCTACCGCCCCTACCAGCTCAAACATGGTCTTTTGGAGGTCGTGAGAGAACAGTTTTATTACGGGATCACTGCCCCTAAAGCTCCCACGCTCCCCCCATCGTAAAACGACCACAAAAAAGGCCAACCAGAAGATTCTGGCTAACCTGATAATACGAAGAGCTGTCCCTGCAGGTGAAAAAACGAACCCAAGTGACAACCCTTAATTATGATCATTTCGTATAGGATATCGGTACCCGATCCGGGTAATCCGTAATAATCCCATCCACGTTAATTTGAAGCACATAAGGAATTTGCAGCATATCTCGAATGGTCCAGACCATCGTTTTCATCCCGGATTGATGTATCTTTTGGACCAGCCCTTTGGATACCAGCCTCATCGATACATTCACATACTCCGCATAGGCCTTCATATCCTCCAATCGCTGCTTGGATAAGTCGCCCGCACTGGTGATAACAACGCCCAGCGGGATATCAGGCATCAGCTTGCGGAACCGAAGCAGCGAGTCCGTATCTGCTGACTGCACGATGATCAGGTCCTTGTACCGATCACCACCATCAGCGCCGATGATATACCTTTTCAAATCGTCTGCAACCTTTTGTTCGATACCCGGATACCGGGAGGGAGATTTCAATTCGATCAACAGCCCGATACGCCCCGCGAAATGCTCAAGCACCTCTGCCAAAGCGGGAATAACTTCTCCTTTAAACGCCGAATCGTACCATGAACCTGCATCCAGCATACGTAGCTCCTCGAAGGTTAAATCGCCTACTTCTCCTTCTCCATTGGTGGTTCGCTCAACCGTAGAATCATGAATCACGACGACCTGTCCATCCTTGCTTAATTGGACATCCAGTTCCAGCATATCCGCTCCCACATCTAAGGCTTTAACAAAAGAAGCCATCGTATTTTCCGGGGCATAACCCGATGCCCCCCGATGGGCGATATTGACCCAGGACTGATCGCGTTCATTCTCCGACCTCATCCAGACTTCCTGTTCCCTGGTTTGATGAAAAGGATAATGCGGGACATCAGCCATATTTTGAGAACCGGTCACTGCAAGCACAGCTGTTACGATAAAAATCATTCTTCTCATTGGGCTATCAATCTCCTAGTCGTACCATGTTCACTTCATAGCTACCTCGCTGGAGGGTCATTTCAGGGCGGCCTGCACATTCCTCATCTGATGCTAATTCTTCCCTTTCTGCTCCAAGTTCAGTCAGATATGAATGAACTCAGCTCATTGTTCACCAGGTATGATTTTTGTTCATTTTATATTTAGCTCTTGTAATATGAACGTAAATGGAGTAATTTGTACATATATGAACATTATAAATTTCATTAAAATACAATCTTGAGGAGATGAATGAACATGGAAAGACGTTATGCCTCACACCCGAACGAAGTGAAACAATTTGACACAGAAAGACTCCGCAAGGAATTCCATATCCCGGTCCTGTTTACACCTGACAAGCTGGAGCTTGTCCTGACGCACGAAGATCGTATGATCATCGGTGGCGCCGCTCCCGTTAGAGAGCAGGTCAAATTGGAAACGGACCTTAAAGAGCTGGGTGTTTCCTCTTTCCTGGAGCGCCGCGAGCTTGGCATTATCAATATTGGCGGACATGGTACCGTACTGGTTGACGGTACGGAGCATGAGTTGAACAACAAAGAATGCTTGTACGTTGGCATGGGCGCGGAAGAGGTTATTTTTAAAAGCACGGATCCAGCCAAACCGGCTAAATTCTATTTAAATTCTGCTCCGGCGCACCAAACATTCCCGACAGCCAAAGCCACTTTGGAGGAAGCTGATTCCAGCGCTTTGGGCGATATCAAAAATTCCAATGATCGTGTGATCTATCGTTTCATCCATCAAAAAGGCATTGAGAGCGCCCAGCTTGTTATGGGTATGACCCTGCTGAAAGAAGGAAACATGTGGAACACGATGCCTGCCCATACCCATCCAAGACGCATGGAGGCTTATCTCTATTTTGATTTACCGGAAGAAGCGGTGGTCATCCATCTGATGGGGGAACCTAATGAAACGCGGCACATCGTTATGCGCAATGAACAGGCCGTGATTTCGCCAAGCTGGTCGATCCACAGCGGCGTAGGCACAAGCAACTATACCTTCATCTGGGGTATGGCCGGAGATAATAAACGTTATGATGATATGGACCCAGTGTCCATAAAAGATTTAAAATAGAGGGGATTATCCATTAACCCACGGAAGAGTTGAGATTCATATGAACCCGTTACGACGCTATGAAAAAATAATGGAGTACCTTCTAACCCATAAAGAAGTGACTGTCGCCGATCTTAGCCAGCAGCTTCAGGTGACCGGAAAAACGATTCGCGAGGATCTGACCAAACTGGAGGAACAGGGTCTAATCGTTCGTGTGCATGGCGGGGCTGTGCTTGCGCACAGCGATCAATTCGGCATCCTGCCGTCCAAAGAACCACTTGCCAAGCACCCGAATGAAAAGACCGAAATCGCGCTGAAAGCACTGAAGCATATCAATACCGACGACATCATTGCCCTGGACGGAGGCAGCACCACGCTGGAGATCGCCCGCAGGCTAGAAGACGTGCCCTTAACGGTCATTACGAACGATGTCTATATCATCAGCGAACTGGCGACGAAGAATCATATCCGTTTGGTCGTACCGGGGGGCTACCGGGTCCGGAATATGCTAGCAGGCCCCGAAGGCGTATCGTATGTAACCCAGCTGAACATTCAAAAGGCCTTCATATCCGCGACGGGCGTCCATCTTGATCATGGATTGTCCATATATACCGGGGACTTGATCCCTTTCAAACGGGCATTAATCGAAACCTCGCTGGAGGTTTATGCCGTTGTTGACCATCATAAATTCGGGCAAACGGCATTAAGGACTTTTTCATCCCTGCAGGAGATCAGCGGCATCATTACCGATGCGGGACTGTCTCCCGAGACGATCAAACAATATGATGGTGCCGGCGTTACTATGCTGTAACCGCTGCATAAAACTTAACGACCGGGCTAGCTTCATACGATTCTAATAGAGAGCAAGTGAGAGGGGATTTACGGAGCATGAACAGGTTTGATTTATCAGGCAAAACTGCAATCGTCACTGGTTCCGCCAGAGGATTGGGACAAGGCATCGCGATAGCTCTAGCCGAAGCCGGCGCGGATATCGTTGCCGTGTCCATGAATACAAGCGCCGAAACGATAGATGCCATCACTTCACTCGGCAGAAAAGCTTCCGAAATTCAGGTCGATCTAAGCGACCAGAGCAAACTCCAGCAGACTTTTGACCAAGCGCTGGAGCTAACAGGGCACGTGGACATTCTCGTGAACAATGCCGGCATTATCCGCCGGACACCGGCCAAGGATCATGCTACACAGGATTGGCTTGACGTGATTGATTTGAATCTGAATACTGTATTCTTACTGTCCCAACTGGCCGGAAGACATATGATTGAACGCGGCAGCGGCAAAATCATTAATATCTGCTCGATGCTGTCCTACCAAGGCGGAATCAACGTGCCCGGATATACGGCAAGCAAGCATGGTGTTGCCGGTCTTACGAAAGCATTGGCTAATGAATGGGCAGCCAGTGGCATCCAGGTGAACGGAATTGCTCCCGGTTATATCGAAACCGATAATACGGCAGCTATCCGTCAGGATGAGGAACGACGCACTTCCATTACGGATCGTATTCCTGCCGGACGCTGGGGTAAACCCGAGGATATTGGCGGACCTGCCGTATTCCTCGCTTCCGCCGCTTCGGATTATATGAACGGACATGTACTTTGTGTTGATGGCGGATGGATGGCCCGTTAAGGGTCATAAGCGCTGTATCAAAAGCATGTCAACCTAAGTTTCATCCCAATCTAGCGATAAGAGGCTGTGCTTTTCCACTGCTGCTGCAGGCAGAGGAAGCACAGCCTCTTTTTCGTCCATTTTCCTCTTTCATCTGATTAGAGACCCTAAGTTCTTGCCGGGTACCGACATTTCACGAATATACGAACCATCCTTTGGGACATCCTAACTTTACGAAATGGGCCTCGAAGGACCGTGAATAAAGAAAGGATGGTTTTTGGAGTCATGCGCGGAACAAAATCGATACGTTGGATCAGTCTTGCCTGTTTATTCACACTGATCGGTTCAATAGTCCTTACCGGCTGCACCCCTAACAGCAATGACCGGGTGCCAACCCCCAATATGGGCGTAAACCCTTACCGGGTGAACACCGGCTTCCTGCTTCGGAATGCTGTGGAACGCGGAACCCTGCGAATTGCAACGGAACGGGATTATCCCCCCTTCAGTTACCATGGAACGGGCGGAAGACTTACGGGTTTCGATGTGGAAATCGCTGAAGAGGTTGCCCGTCATATGGAGCTAAGAGCAGAATTCGTTGAAACCGAGTGGGAGAATTTGCTGCCAGGGCTGACGGAAGGCAAATACGATGCCGTCTTCAACCAGATTGAAGACCGGCCGGACCGGCGGGCACTTTATGATTTTTCCGTCGCTTATCTATCCTCTACTCCGGTTCTGCTTGTGCGTTCCTCGGGCGAAGATCAGATCCGTACCTTCTCGGATATCAAGGGTAAGCGTGTCGGCCTGAACCCCACCGGAATCTATAAGGATATGGCCAAGAAGCATGGAGCGAACATCGTCCCGATCAAATATATATCAGACGCAGCCCACAAGCTCGCAAATGGAGAGCTGGATGCGGTCATTTCGGACCAGTTATCCGTGACCAACCTGAAGCAGCAGTTCCCTGATCTACCGGTTGCTGCCGCTGAATCCGCCGATCAGGTGTTCGAGATTTCCGCCGCCTTTGTAAAAGGGAACCCAGATCTCGTCGCTGCCGTTGATAACGCACTGGCTACCATGCAGCAGGACGGAACGTATTTGACCATTTGGAACAAATACTTTGGAGACGCCCCGATGAGTTATAAAGGCATCCATGATCGAAAGGTTAAATAGAATTTTCCACATTCAAAATTCCCGACAAAAAGGCGTTTGCTTTGCTGAATACCAGCAAAGCAAACGCCTTTTTACATGTGCATATTATGATTCTTCGGCTGTCTCTCCCGCATTCGCTTCCTTAGCGTCCGCTTCATCCTCTGTCTCTGCAGCCTCAACGGCACGAGGCACGATAACGGTTGCGAGAACCTCCTCATCCGAAGCATGTAATGTAATACCCTCCGGTACTTTAATATCTGCAACCGTAAGCTTGTCGCCTATCTCCAGAGCGGATACGTCTGCTTCAAGGGTAGAAGGCAGTTCGCCTGGCAAGCCCTCTACTTCGATTTCGGTAACCTGGGTTTGCAGAATACCGCCAGATTTCGTTCCGACAGCAGTACCATGATAATCCACCGGAATGCTGACACGAACCGGCTTATTCATGGAGATCCGCAGAAAGTCCACATGGGATACAGTGCCGCGTCTCTTTTGAATGTCCTTAATCAAAACCGGAATTTTACCGGAGCCTGGAATATCAAGCTGGAATACCTCCGAACGTCCGGTGTGAAACAGCTTGGCCGTATCCTTGAAATTAACAGCAACCGGGATGCTTTCCTCGCCCCCGCCGTATACGACGCCGGGGATTCCGCCATTCTCGCGAAGCACGCGGCGAGAAGCCCGTGTAAATTCGTTACGAACATCTGCCTGGAGTTGAACTGTGTTTCCTTTTGACATGAGTGACATCCTCCTTTATCGAAAACAAAGTCTATCTCATTATTACCCTATTTCCCTGCTAACTAATCATGAGATGCAGATGTTTTAAATTTCAATCCAATGGGTAATGAATGGTACCCCTTTTGAAATATAAATAATGGGAGCCCCCCTTTCAGTACAAAAGGAGGGCTCCTTATTTTTTTACGATACAATCCTCAACTCGCCATATCCTGCTGCTCTTGGCCCCCAGAGCCTTCGTCTTTGTGACTTCGCAGCGAAATCCGTACCTTTGCTTCATCCGGCGGAATATCGATAAACCAGTCGTTCTCGCCTTCCCGATCCTCCCAATCATTCAACCTGACGATACAGCCGACCCGCTTGGTTCCGGAGGCTGCGTAGAAGACCGCTCGAGCTTTGCCGCTGTCCGCCTTTGAGAATGGCACGCTGCCATCCTGCACGCCCGTTCCCCACACCCATACGTTCCAGCCATCATAAGCTTGATCACGTCTCTCATATTCGATCTCAACGGTAGTCAGCCCTTGCTTCTTCTGGGCCTGATCCTCGTACAACACCATCAGCGACAGCCCTGGGACGGCTATAGCTCCTTGGTCCAACGTCTCGATCGTATCCGTACCTGCCTGGCGATCATTCACCACGATGTTCCAGCGGTAAGGCGTAGGCGGCAGATCAACCGTCATTTCATGCTCATTCCCGTTCACGATCACAACGATCTGTCCCCAGCTATCTTGTGCAGCATGATGCGTTAACCGGTAGGCAATAATCCGATCGCTGCTGCGCAGCACTTCCATATGTTCCTCAATCTCTTCTCTTGCTGCCATTCGAAATGCTGGATGGGCTTTGCGCAGGGCAATAAGGCCTTTGTAGTAGTCAAACACAGGTCTGAATCTTTTCTTGTTTGACCAGCGGATGGCATTAACGGCATCCCCGCTGCGGTAGCTATTATGATCGCCAAATTTCGTGCGAAGCAGCTCATCGCCGGCATGCAGCAGCGGAATCCCCTGAGAGAGCAGTACAATGCCGTTAGCCAGCAAGCTGCGGCGCACAGGCACTGCCGACATCACATCTTCATCAGGAATATCGACATAAGGCTTAGATGCAGCGGTTGCCTGCCATACATCGCCGCCGTTAACCAGCTTCCCGTCCATCAGATGGAGCAGCCCTGCCTGCTCTTCCATCCCGTGTGCCACCAAAATTTTGTCCCACAGATTCAAATTATCGTGCACGGTGACGTAATTGACCGTCTCATCCGGATGCAGCGCAAAATCATGGATCGAGCCCATCATCCCTTCAACGACCGCACCCTCGTACCATGGTTCGCCCGTAGCAAACCCAGGGCCGCGACCGTCATTGTCACCCTTAATGGCATGCCGGAAATGATCATTGAATACAGCAAAGCCTTGACCCTTCTGGCTTCCTTTGACGGTCTGTTCCGTTAACGGGCTTAAGCCTCCTGTCCAGGGTTCACCATAAAACAGAAGAGAGTAATCCACCTCACGACGCAGCTCACTTACAAGCTCTTTCATCGTTGTTGTATCAATCAAAGCCATCAAATCAAACCGAAATCCATCGATGTGATACTCCTCGGCCCAGTACCTTAAGGAATCCTTAATGTATTTGCGTACCATCGGCTTCTCCGTAGCCAGCTCATTGCCTACGCCTGAACCGTTCGATAAATTTCCATATCCATCCTTTCGATAGAAATACCCCGGCGCTAATCGTTCAAACGGACCGTCATCCACCGTATACGTATGGTTGTAAACCACATCCATGATGACACGGATTCCCCTCGCATGCAGAGCCAGAATCATTTCCTTCAGCTCCCGGATGCGCACAATTGGATCCATAGGGTCTGTCGCATATGAACCTTCAGGAACGTTGTAATTTTGCGGATCATACCCCCAGTTATACTCGCGGTTCAAGCAGCCGGTTTCATAACCGTCCAGCTCATTGACCGTTCGAAAATCAAATACCGGCAGCAGATGCACATGGGTTACACCCAATTCTTCAAGATGATCCAGGCCAATGGTATTCCCTTCGGAATCCCGCAGGCCACCCTCCGTGAATGCCTTATATTTTCCTCTATATTTCATTCCCGAATCGGTATGAATCGAGAAGTCGCGTACATGAAGCTCATAGAGCACCGCATCCGTAGGCTTCAGCAGCTCGGGTCTAACATCCTGCTCCCACCCCGGCGGATTGCTCTTCGCCAGATCAACAACCGCCCCGCGGCAGCCGTTGGCGGACACCGCTGTTGCATAGGGGTCAACGGCATAACACACGTCACCGTCCACTGACTCGATTTGGTACATATAATACGTTCCATGAAGATCCCTGTTTACGACAGTCGACCATATACCGTCGCCACTATGTTCCATTGAATATAAAATACCGCCCTCGTGATCCGTTACGAGACCTTGCTCGTTATACTCTCCCGGACTTTCATACAAAGCCAGTCTCACATGAACCGCTTCCGGAGCCCATACCTGAAAGGCCGTTCCCTCTCTTCGGTAGGTTGCCCCCAGCTTAACACTAGTGCAGCTCTTGATCATGTCCATAGTCATCATCACCGTCACTTATAAGTAGATTTACTTCCTAGTATGGGCGCCTGAATCATAAGACAGACCTCTAGCACATGAATGTAGAACGCTTTCATATACCATGATATGCCAAAAGCCCTGATTTGGTTTGGGTTTGATGCCAATTAACTATATATTTAGGCTATTATACTAGCAAATATGCCGGGTGTCTTTCTTTTGACAAAAAAACATCTGCCCAAATGGACAGATGTTGTCAATGTATGGTTTTCGTGGAAAAAGATTAGTAGAGTCCTCAAAACAAACGAAGTGCTTCATCAATTCCTAAGACCGTTCGGGGCTTCTTCCCCTTACTCGCCTGCTACTTCTATGGATTCCACCAGAGCCACTACTTCCTCTGCGGTACCCATTTCAATTGCTTTGGCAGCGAGTGCCTGCATATCACTGCGGGACAGCTTCCCGATCTGGCTGCGCGCCGGAAGAATGGATGTAGCACTCATGCTAAACTCATCCAGCCCCAAACCGAGGAGAATCGGAATCGCCGTGGCGTCACCGGCCATTTCACCGCACATACCAACCCAGCGGCCTTCGCGATGAGCGGCATCGATAACCATTTTAACCAGTCGCAAAATCGCCGGATTATAGGGTTGATACAAATAAGAAACCCGTTCATTCATGCGGTCAGCGGCCATCGTATACTGGATAAGATCATTCGTTCCGATACTGAAGAAATCAACCTCTTTCGCAAACTGATCTGCAAGCACCGCAGTGGATGGAATCTCCACCATGATCCCGAGTTGGATCTCCTCGGATACCGGAATGCCTTCGCTTACAAGCTTGGATTTCTCTTCCTCCAAAAGCGCTTTGGCTTCGCGGAATTCACCGAGTGTCGCGATCATGGGAAACATGATTCGCAGATTGCCATGGACGCTTGCGCGGAGCAGTGCCCGAAGCTGTGTTCTGAAAATATCCTGACGGTCCAGGCACAGCCTAATGGCCCGGAATCCCAGGAACGGATTCATTTCCTTAGGAAGATCCAGATAAGGCAGCTCTTTGTCCCCGCCGATATCAAGCGTGCGGACAACAACCGGCTTGCCTTCCATTTTCTCCAGTACCGATTTATAAGCGACATACTGGATCTCTTCGGAAGGAAGTTTATCTCTGCCCATGTACAAGAATTCCGTACGATACAATCCTACCGCTTCCCCGCCATTCTCCAACACGCCAGTTACATCGTTTGGTGTCCCGATATTGGCGGCCAGTTCCACATGGATCCCGTCCTTGGATACCGTCGGTTCGGAGCGGAGTTTCTTCCATTCCTCGACCTGTTTGGCGTAGGCATCCTGCTTCGCACGGTATTGGGCTACAATAGCTTCAGTAGGATTAATGATGACATCCCCTTCCAGTCCGTCAACGATGATCAAATTCCCGTTTTGGACCGAAGAGAGCACGTTTTTCGTTCCGACGACAGCCGGAATTTCAAGCGAACGGGCCATGATGGCAGAATGCGAGGTACGCCCGCCAATATTCGTCGTAAATCCTTTAACGTAGTTGCGGTTCAACTGCGCTGTATCCGACGGGGTCAAGTCCTCTGCAACCACGATCACTTCTTCGCTGATTTCGGATGGACTGACATAATTCAGGCCGAGCAGATGCTTAAGAATACGTTTGGTTACGTCGCGCATATCCGCTGCCCGCTCCTGCAAGTAGGCACTCTTCATGTTCTCGAACATTTGAATGAATTGGGTTGCCGTTTCATTTAAGGCGTATTCCGCGTTAACCGAATCGGAAGCGATTTTCGCTTTGACCGGTTCAATCAATTCCGGATCATTCAGGATGAGAAGGTGAGATTCGAAAATCTCAGCCTTCTTCTCCCCGAGTTCCTGAAGCGTACGGGCTTTGATCGCTTCCAGCTCAGCCTGGGACTGAGCCAGCGCCGCATCCAGCTTCGAAAGCTCGGCATCTGTGTCTGCCACTTGCTTTTCCGTAACAGAGTAATCGGGATGCTCCAGCGTAAATGCACGTGCAATCGCGATGCCTGCGGAAGCCGCGATTCCTTTCAAATTATTCATGAAGCTCGCCTAACCCTTCGTTCACCATCACTTCTTGCAGTGCAGTCAGCGCTTCGCTCTCATTGCCGCCTTCCGTGATCAGTGTCAATGTATCACCTTGCTCCAATCCGAGGGACAGAACGCCCAGAATCGATTTCAACGTTACTTTTTTGCCGTTAGCTTCGGCAAATGAATTGGTATCCTGGAATTTGTTCGCCGTATTTACCAATGCTGTTGCTGGACGTGCGTGAATTCCATCTTCGTCAATAATTCTGAATGTTTGTTGCATGTTCATCATCCTACTTTCGTATATTTAAATTTTTTGGAATCCTTGAGATAACCGTGAAATTAAGGTTTCAATATGGTGATGATCCCTTGTTCACCACTTTTTACTTCACCGGTCTTGTTCAGCTTCACAGAAGCTCCTTCCGGCAAATTCGAGAAGATCACAGGAGAGATAATCGATTTGGCATTCGCCTTCACATAATCCAGATCCACTTGCATGATCGGTTGGCCTGTAGATACCAGATCCCCCTCCTGAACAAGCACTTCAAACCCTTGCCCCTTCAGCTTAACGGTATTGACGCCGATATGGACAAGCACTTCCTTGCCGCCATCGGACATAATGCCGACCGCATGCTTGCTGGGGAATACGTTAAACACGGTTCCGTTAACAGGAGAAGCGATCGTTCCGTTATGAGGCAATACCGCAAATCCATCCCCCGTCATTCGTTCTGCAAACACAGGATCAGGTACATGAGAAATATCCATAAGCTCTCCATCGACTGGAGATGCGATCTCCTCCATGACAAGCGTTTCTCCGTTCTGACCCGCCTGCAACTCTTCTTTAGCAGTCGGCATCGTTTCCACATCCGCTGCTGCAGGTGCGGTAGTCGGTGTTATACCCGACATAATGTCCTGGATTTGCGATTTAATCGTATCGGAACGCGTTCCGAATATCGCCTGGATATTATTCCCCACCTCCAGCACACCTGACGCACCCAACTGTTTCAGCCTTGTCTTATCGACACGACCCTTATCTTTCACCTCTACCCGAAGCCGGGTAATGCAGGCATCCAGATGCGCAATGTTAGGTTGGCCGCCAAGAGCAGTCAGAATGTTAAGCGGCAGTTCATTTTTGCTGTCACCACTTGCTCCCTGGGAGCCTGATTCCGACTCCGATGCAGAAGCTTCCTCCCGGCCCGGCGTCTTCAGATTGAATTTCCGAATGACAAACCGGAATCCGAAATAATAGATTACTGCCATGATAGCACCAACAATGAGAACATTCCACCATGGCGTCCGATTCGGAATGACACCGAAAATCATGTAATCGATCAGGCCGCCCGAGAAGGTCATGCCAATCTTGGTACCCAGAATATGCATGGTCATGAAGGATAGACCTGCGAACAACGCATGCACGACGAACAAGATCGGTGCGACGAACAGGAAGGAGAACTCTAGCGGTTCCGTGATCCCGGTCAAGAAGGAGGTCAGTGCTGCCGACCCCATAATACCAGCAACGAACTTTTTGTTCTCCGGTCTCGCTTCATGATAGATAGCAAGCGCAGCAGCAGGAAGACCAAACATCATAAACGGATATTTACCCGTCATGAAGGTGCCTGCTGTAAACTCGACACCATCCCGAAGCTGAGCCATGAATATATTTTGATCACCGCGCACCATTTGACCTGCCTGATTCAAATATTCCCCGAACTCAAACCAGAATGGAGAATAGAAAATGTGGTGCAGACCGAACGGAATCAATCCGCGTTCCACAACGCCGAACACAAAAGCGGACAGCGTCAGGTTTTGCTCCAGCATAAAATGGGATGCAGTGTTAAGCGTAGACTGGATCGGTGGCCATATAAAGACCATTAACAGACCAAGCAAAACGGACGTTGCAGCCGTCATAATCGGAACAAAGCGTTTTCCTGCAAAAAAGCCCAGATAGGACGGAAGCTCTATTTTGAAAAATCTTCGGTACATGCTTGCCGCTAATATACCTACAATAATTCCGCCGAATACCCCGGTTGCCAGGGTCGGAATGCCAAGCACGCTGGCATATTCGTAATTCGTGCCAATCATCGATGGCGTCACACCTATAACGCTGCCCATGGTAACGTTCATGACAAGGTAACCGATGATCGCAGCAAGCCCGGCCACACCTTCACCTCCGGCCAAGCCGACGGCAACCCCCACTGCAAACAGCAATGATAAATTCGTGAACACAATTTGTCCCGCATTCATCATGACAGTGGCAGCTGCTTGAACCCAAGCCGCATTGAGCCACGGTGCATACTGCAGGAAATCAGGGTTGACCAGCATATTTCCAAGGCCGAGTAATAGTCCGGCCGCCGGCAATATGGCCACGGGCAGCATCAGAGCTTTACCGACCCTTTGCAGGACGCCAAAAAGCCGCTTAAACATGAAAATTCTCACCCTCTATCTAGTTGTGATCACAAAGCTGAATGTAGAACATCATAAAACAAGCAAATCAAAAAAAAGGCATGAGTAACCACGGGAAAATGGATGGCTAATCTCATGGATTAGATTACCCAAAAATGGGTAATAACAACCAAATTCCTGCAATACTCATGCCTGATCGAATCAGTTACACGTTTGATTTGAAGTTTTATGCTTCATAACTGTTCGTATTGTAACATCGTTCATTTTTCGTTGCAACCACATGGTAAGGGACTTAATAAAATCTTCACATTTGCTCGCCCTGCTCTTTGCGCTGGACCAGCCGCTCCAGATGAATGGTCAAATAACCGGCTTCAGCGGGATATACGGGCTTCTTCAGTCGCTGCTCCATCATCTTTGTCAGTTTCCATGCCAAGGAATACGTCTCAGGATATTCACGCTTCAGCAGACCATCCAATGAACTCGTCTCGTTTACCGCTTCTCCCCGCCGAATCCGCTCCAACGCAAACCGGAGATGGGTTAGTAGACGGGAATAATCCAATGAATCCCTCGGGATGGTATAATCCAGCTGCTGTTCAACGGTATGTACTAGATCCGCGATCAGCTCCGAATGTTTGCGAACCTCCGAAATGTGCTGGTTTGTGAGCGCGCCGTGAAAATGAAGGGCAATGAATCCGATTTCCTCTTGGCCCAAGTCGACCCCAAGTTTCTCCCTGATGGTACGGACGGCGTATTCCGCCATCTCGTACTCCTCTGGATACATCTCTCGGGTTTCGTATAAAAAGGGATTATGAATATAGAGACCTTGGGCATGGCGTTTAATGGCAAATGCAATATGATCAGTCAACGCAATGTGGATATGCTCATTCAGAGGAGCGTCGCTGGATTTGGCAGCGTTCAGAATAATGTCATTCATCGCCTCAATCAGCTTCTCATCGATATGAGGCACCAGCTGTTTATACTGCTCCTGCTCCTCCGGTTTGGTCAAAATGAACATCTTCTCGGCAGCGGAGGCCAGGATACGGTCTTTATTCTTCCGGTTAAAGCCAATTCCCTTGCCAATAACAACAACCTCGCCATGTTGAGGATGCTTCGCTATGATTACATTATTGTTCAACACTTTAGCCACTTGTAAGCTGCTCACGTTTGCACCTCTTTTTGATTCATACGCGTATACTCGGATATCTTATCAGAAATATCAGAGCGCGGCAAAATCATATGTGGTTGCCAAAGACTCCAAAGTGCCGTACCGCTCCCTGTGGACGCTATCCAATCCTACTTGCCGCTCGTTCTATTCTTCCTTCGCAGCACTTGTCTCAACAGGCACCGGTACAGGTACAAGCTCCTGCTCCACAGCTACCGGCTTTTGGGCCGGGGCAGACTTCTTGGTCAATCCTTTAATCAGTTCTTCCACATCAATCCCTGACACACTCTTCAACATTTCAGGCGCCGTGGACATCAGCTCGGTCACATAATTGCTCACGCGAGCTGCTCCCTCGCCTTTGCCTGTATCAACAACCGTCAGCTTGTCGATGGACGAGATTGGCTCAGCAATCTTGCCGGCAAGCTCAGGCAGCATTTTTACGATGATATCGAGCACAGCAGCTTCTCCAAACTTCTGGAACGCTTCGGCGAGTTTCTCTTTGGCATCGGCTTCGGCAATACCGCGCAGGCGAATGACTTCGGCTTCAGCCGTACCTTTCGCACGCTCAGCATCCGCAACCGCCAGACCATCCAGGCGCTTCTGTTCCGCAGAGGCTTTAGCTTGGGTTTCGATGGAATACTGCAAGGCATCCGCTTCGCGCATCTTGCGGGCCTTATCCGCTTCGGCCGCCTGCTCAACGGCATAGCGATCCGCTTCGGCCTTTTTCTTCACGTCCGCGTCGTACTGCTTCTCACGAATCATGATTTCTTTTTCCTGCAGATCGATTTCCCGTTCCTTACGAACGAGCTCAACCTTCATCTGCTCTTCAACCGCCGTTTGTTTGGCACGGGCTTCCTGGATATGATAGGCTTGGTCTGCTTCGGCCTTCGCCGTATCCTGTTCCTTCTTAAATGAAGCGACCTTCAGCTCCCGTTCCTTCTCGGCTTCCGCGATGTTGGTATCACGTATAACCTCGGCCTTCTGTCCTTCTTCTTCCGCGCGCGCTTTCTGAATCCGCGCGTCACGCACCGCTTCGGCTTCGGCAATCTCCGCATCCCGCTTTACCGTAGCGATCCGTGGTTTACCCAGCGCTTCCAGATATCCATGCTTATCGCGAACGTCCTTAATGGTAAAGGAAACGATCTGCAATCCCATCTTCTTGAGGTCTCTTGCAGCGACACCCTGAACCTCCTGCGCAAATTTATCGCGGTTACGGTAAACTTCCTCTACCGTCATGGAACCGAGAATGGCACGTAGATGACCTTCCAGCACTTCCTGGGCTTCGCCCTTCAGCGCTTCAATCGGCTTACCCATGAATTGCTCGGCTGCCGTTGCCACATCTTCGATCGAGCTTCCCACTTTTATGATGGCTACCCCATCGGCCATAACCGGAACGCCTTGCTCCGTGTACACTTCAGGTGTCATAACATCCAGTTTATGAGATAAGAGCGATACAAATTCGGAGCGCTGAAACACGGGAAGTATAAATGCGCCTCCGCCGCGCACGATTTTGATTTTGCGGCCGGATTCATCCTCCGACAAATTTCTACTTCCCAAAAAAGAACCGGTTACGATCATCGCTTCATCCGGGCTCACCGTTTTGTAACGGGCCCAGAACGCAAGTCCTAACACGACAATGACGCCTACAACAATTGACGGAATTACTAAGAATTCTGGCATTGAATCAATCCTCTCCTTTTCGTTCTTCCAGTTCGGACACTCTCAGGACACCCTCAACAACGTCGACAACCACCACACGGACACCTGCGGGGAGACTTTGGCGATCAAAGCTAGACGCGATGTGCGTCGTGTTGCCTGCGCCAACCTTGACCATCACTTCACCGAATCCTTCTGCAGGAAGCGGTACGGTGACAACGCCGATCATGCCCGCGAGCTCCTTTATGGAGAAGCCCGTCGAGTTCTCGCTGTTCGCCATCGGTTTAACGTAGCCGAAGTAGACGAGAATCGAAATGACGATAGCCGCTAAGACAGACAGCGTTACATGGGCACCTGCCGCTAATTCCGTGTATTTCGTCAGCATGATTCCGGTACCGCCAAATACAGTGATTCCTCCAGCGATCACAACCGGATTGAAAAAATCCACTGACAAAAAGTCCAATAATCCGTCAAGCGCCGAGCTAAGTATGTCGCCAAGCACTACGGTTACGATGGCAAATATCACGCCTCCGATCAGACAGCCCCAATATAACGCTTCCATGTTGATTGCCCCCTCTAGAACTCCTTACTGTGTATAACAAGTAATACGGCAAAATGTTTGCTAAAGTTTCAATTATTTCCCTCAAACGTATGAAAATCTCTTCATATCTATATTCCACGTCCCAATTAAAAAGCCTGCACGGCATGAGCCGGCAGGCTTTGAAATAATTCTATTCCTTGTCATATAACGACAGGACAACCCTTATAGTGACATCCGATAAATCTCCACGACGTCTTCACGCTGCAGCTTGCGGAAGTTGCCAAAAGGACCAAACCGCATCGCCTTATCGGCCATAGCCTCGATCTGGCTGTCGTCAATCTCGTACGATCCCAGTGTGCTTGGCGCACCGATGGAAGTCCAGAAGCTGCGAAGCGCTTTAATTCCTTCCAATCCGATGGCTTCATCGCTTTTTCCTGCCGGGTCCACTCCGAATACGTTCACGGCAAGTGACTTGAAGCGCTGAGGATCCGCACTTTGATTATATTTCATCCAATTCGGGAACAGGATCGCCAGTCCGCCGCCATGCGGAATATCGTATACGGCAGATACCGCGTGCTCGATGTTATGGGTTCCCCAGTCACCGGCCATCCCCATATTGATCATGCCGTTGAGCGCCATCGTTCCGCAATACATGATCGTCTCGCGGTGCTCATAGTTCTCCAGATCCTCAACCAGCTTCGGTGCCGTATCGATAACGGTACGAAGTATCGTTTCGCAGAATCCGTCCTGCACGGGCGTGTTGGTGTCTTGGTGGAAGTAGTGCTCCAGCACGTGAGACATGATATCTACGATACCGTACACCGTTTGATCCCGCGGAAGAGAGAACGTATGTACAGGGTCCAGAATCGAAAATGCGGGGTACGCATGAGGACTTCCCCAGCCCATCTTCTCTTGCGTTACTTCATTGGTGATGACGGAGCCGCCGTTCATCTCCGATCCCGTTGCAGCCATCGTAAGTACCGTTCCAAGTGGAAGACCCGCTTGCGGAACGGCTTTGCGCTCTACGAAATCCCACATATCTCCGTCATATTTGGCGCCAACGGCAATGGCCTTGGAGCAGTCAAGGACGCTTCCGCCGCCAACGGCCAGAATAAGATCAATGTCATGCTCCCGGCACAATGCCACACCCTTATGAACCGTCGACAGGCGCGGGTTCGGTTCCACACCGGCAAGCTCCGTCACTGCTGCATTCGCTTCCTTGAGCAATGCGATAACCTGATCGTACAGTCCGCTGCGCTTGATGCTGCCGCCACCATATACGAGTAATACGTTTCGGCCATATTTGGCCACTTCAACACTTAAAGCGCTCAGCTGGCCCTTGCCAAAAATCAATTGAGTCGGATTATGAAAAACAAAAGGTCTCATGTGCATTACCTCCATTGCATCTTGTTCGCATCTATATTCTATGTTGCATGCTTTTTCATTCTATACCATTCCCCTAATGCAAAACAAACAGCCGTATTATCTCCAGAAAGATCGGCTGTTTGAATGATGATCATCGTTATCGTTAACTTCAATCCATCATATATCCATCAATGAATATCTATTTGCTATCTGAGACGTATCCCATATGGCTCAGGAATCGCTGAAATGCCTGTTGTCCTTCTGCCGTCTGTTTGTACACCCCGGCATGCTCCAAAATCGTCGTAAATTTGTGGCCGACCTCCCGGCGAATCAGCTCGATTGCCTCGGCCTTATCCGGCGAGGCTGCTCCCCGTCCTCGCAGCTCCTCGATCCAATCTCCATGGATGGCAAGTGGATGGTCGGTGGCCTTGCTGTCGGCGTAAAGCTCCTCGTTCCCCGCCAGGATATCGGCGATTAGATCGAGCTCTTCCTTGAGTCGGCCCGGCAGGATCGCCAGGCCCATCACTTCAATCAAGCCGATGTTTTCCTTCTTGATGTGGAACATCTCCCGGTGAGGATGGAAGATCCCTTCCGGATATTGCTCATTCGTGCGATTGTTCCTCAGAACCAGGTCCATCTCATAGATGCCCTCGTCATTTCGGCGGGCAATCGGAGTAACCGTATTATGGCGGACCCGCTCTCCGTCCACTTGGCTGAACGCTTCAATATCTGCTGAAGGATCACTGTAAATTTTCCATGCCTCGTATATGCTGTTCGCGCATTCAAGGAGCGATTCCCGTTCCTTTGAGGATAGCCTGATAACCGACATCGGCCACTTCACAATGGCCACGGATACGCCCGGATAATCCCCATGCGTAAATCCGGCCACCTTCGGTGCTTTCTGAATCGGGAAAGTATGGCGTCCCCCTTGAAAATGATCATGCGTGAGAATCGAGCCCCCGACAATCGGGAGATCCGCATTCGATCCGAGAAAATAATGCGGGTAGGCATCGACGAAGCTCAAGAGGCGGGCAAGCGTCGCTTTAGTCAGCTTCATCGGCACATGGTCGTGATGGAATACAATACAGTGCTCGTTATAGTAAACATACGGCGAGTATTGGAAAAACCATGGTTCTCCGTTTAGCTCCAGCGGAATAATGCGCAGGTTTTGCCGCGCAGGGTGATTGACCCTGCCTGCATAACCGACATTCTCCCGGCAGAGCTGGCATTTCGGATAGACCGGCGGAGGCAGCAGTTTAGCCATGGCGATTTCCTTCGGACTCTTCTCCGGCTTGGAGAGATTGATAGTAATCTCAATATCGCCATACGCGCTGGTATGCCGCCAGTATTCGTTCTTGGCTACGCGGTCCATGCGAATGTAGTTCGAGTCGATGCACAGATTGTAAAATTGCCGGGTTGCCGCAATAATCCCCTGCTCCTGCTGGACCGCCCGGAACTGCGCTGTTACTTCCGAAGGTCTTGCCATGAGCCGGCCCATGATTTTGGCGTCCAGCAGATCCCGGTACGTATCGGTATTCTCGGGGATCATACCATGTGCCGCGCCGTAATCGATCATGATGTCGAGCATAGTCTGAGGCCCATCCGGTATCGGGTCGTTCACTTCGTCGCCGTACGGTTCGCTGAATCCAAAATCCTCCAGCAGCAGATTGCGGCTGTAATCGGCATCGTCTGCCTGAATCAGGCCTTTATGAAGTGCAAAACGCACCAGCATTTCAATCGCATGAAGAACCCGCTTGGATTCGGGAGTTCCTGATGTTGCTGCATTCATGGTCATCGTCCCCCTTGGATTAATTGTCACCGTAACCGTCCGGACGGCTGCTGTGCCATTTCCATGCGCTCTCGATAATCTCCTCAAGCGTCGTTCGGGATGGTGCCCATCCGAGAACCGTTCGCGCTTTGTCCGATGACGCCACCAATACCGCAGGGTCACCGGCACGGCGAGCTTCCATGACAACCGGAATGTCGGCACCCGTCACCTGCTTCGAGGTCTCGATAACCTCCTTAACCGAAAACCCAAGTCCGTTGCCGAGGTTAAACACATTGCTGGACTCTCCGCGGCGAAGGTACTCAACCGCGCGCAGATGCGCGTTCGCAAGATCGCTGACATGAATGTAGTCACGGACACATGTGCCGTCAGGCGTTGCATAATCATCGCCAAACACCGAGATGCTTGCGCGCTGCTTCAAAGCCGTTTGCAGGACAAGCGGAATCAGATGGCTTTCAGGCCGGTGATCCTCACCGATCTTACCGCTGGCATGCGAGCCGGCTGCGTTAAAGTAACGAAGGGACACATACTTCACGCCAAGCACGGTATCAAACCAGGACATCATCCGTTCCATCATCAGCTTGGTTTCCCCGTACACGTTCGTCGGCTGCGTCCGGTCCGTTTCCTCGATCGGCACCTTCGCAGGCTCGCCGTAGGTTGCTGCCGTTGACGAGAAGACGATCTTCCGCACACCCGCTTCATTCATGGCTTCCAGCAGGCACAGCGTGCCGTATACGTTGTTATCGTAATATTTCACCGGATCTTTCATGCTCTCGCCAACCAGAGAATTCGCAGCAAAATGGATAACGGCATCAATGTCGTTTTCCGAAAACAGCTGTTTCAGCAGCGCCTTGTCACGCAAATCGCCAACATACAGCTTTCCGCCGAGCAGCGCTTCGCGATGCCCCGTCTCCAGACTGTCGATCACAACAACCTCTTCCCCCTGCTCCAAGAGCTCCGCTACGGTGTGAGAACCGATATAACCCGCACCGCCAGTTACTAAAATAGCCATATTATTCGCCCTCCTTCACTTCATGCACGCCTTGACCTACACCGCATACGTAGAAATCCGGCTTCAGTCCAATTCTGGCTTCGTACTGCTGCCCCACTTCCGTGATGAAACGCTCCACCGCATCCTCGTGCACGAGAGATACCGTACAGCCTCCAAAACCGGCTCCCGTCATTCTGGAACCCAGCGTGCCTGGAATCCGCTGAGCTTCTTCCACCAGCGCATCCAACTCATCGCCCGTTACTTCGTACAGATAACGCAAAGAGTCGTGGGACTGGTTCATATATTGTCCGAATGCTTCCAGATCACCGTTCTTCAAAGCCTTCACGGAATCATGCACACGCTGGTTTTCCTCAACAACATGCTGGGCACGTCTTCGGACGGTTTCATCTCGGATGCTGTCCTGCAAGGTTGCGAATTGATCCGGATTCAGTTGAGCGAGATACGATAACGCCGGCAGCTCCTTCTGCAAAATTTCCAAAGCGCGGTCGCACTCGCTGCGGCGTTCATTGTATTTGGAATCGACGAGTCCGCGCCGTTTGTTGGTATTCGATATCACGATTTTGTATGCTCCGGTCCGGAAAGGTACCAGCTCATACTCCAGCGTATCGCACATTAACAGAATGGCATGATCCTGCTTGCCGTTGGCTACGGCGAATTGATCCATAATGCCGGAGTTGACGCCAACGAACAGGTTCTCCACCCGCTGCGAAAGCTTCGCAATCTCCACCGTATCCGTCTCCTTGCCTTCCATCTTCAAGAAGGCGTAAGCCGTGACCACTTCGATGGACGCCGAGGACGAGAGGCCTGCGCCGTTCGGGATATCTCCATGGTAGAGCAGGTCATAACCGCTGCTAAGATTGCAGCCGATTTTATTTAGCTCCGTTATGACGCCGACCGGATAATCCGTCCATTGATCGCTTTTGTGGCCATAATCATCATCCAGGCTGATCGTTAGTTCATAGGGGATATTCGTGGATGAAAAGCTTACCTTGTTATCGTCGCGCGGCCTTATAATCAAGGTGGTGCCAAACTCCAAGGCGGCCGGAAGCACATAACCTCCGTTATAATCCAAATGCTCCCCGATCAGGTTCACGCGACCGGGTGCGTTAAATATGCGAACCTTATGCTGGTTCTCACCGTGCTTGTCCATAAATCTTTCCATAAGCTGTTGCGTCGTCACTGCCATCACTCCATCCTGTACATATGGTAGTTTTACTGTCTTCAGTATAATGGAAATCTCGTTAACCGATAATGAAATCTTGTGCGTTACATATGGATTTATGTGACTTCTGGAGGTACAATGAATTCATAAAATCAACGATGTCCCCGTAGTTCCTCTTTTTCCCAAACTTATTGTAAAGGAAAATGAATGATGAAACCAACCTATTCTGTTGCTTCCAATCCTGCCCAGCAAGGCAGCGGTTCGCTCCACGTCCGATTCGCCGGTGAGAGCCAGACCCGGCCGGAGCATGCATTGGGGCCGAAAATATACGATCATTACTTATTGCATATCATCGAGTCGGGACATGGTGTATTTCGAACCGAAACCGACAGGTATCAGCTCGGCCCCGGTGACTGTTTCCTTATCCATCCCGGTCAGATTGTCAGTTATGTATCCGATGCGAGCCAGCCCTGGCGTTATCGGTGGGTTGCCTTTGATGGAGAGCAAGCCGGCGAAGGCGTATCCCGTTCGGGACTCACACCCGAAAAGCCTGTCCTCCATCTCATGGAGAACAACCCGATTCCCGGCTATGTGTCCCTTATTCAAAGCCATTTTCAATCCAGGGAAGAAAGCTCCCATATCGCCGCCATCGGTTATTTGCATTTAATCTGGGCTGAGATCATGAATCGGAGTGACCGGCCGTCCCGTTTAACGCTGGCAGAACCGCAGGTTCAGCGCACGGTGAAGCAGATGATCAATTACATGGCTTCTCAGTACGCACATCCCGTCTCGATTGAACAAATGTGCGCTAGCCTAGGTTACAACCGCGCATACCTGTCGCGCATCTTCAAGCAGGAAACGGGCATGACTCCGATTACGTATCTGCTTAAATTAAGAATCGACCAATCCAAGCGGCTGCTGCGCGAACGCCCCGATTTGTCCATCGAGCAGGTTTCCGCATCCGTTGGACTCACCGATCCACTCTATTTCTCGCGTCAGTTCAAGCGTCTTGTCGGCCGATCCCCAACGCGGTACCGCAAGGATATCCTCTCATCATCCGCATTAACTTAACTTTAATGATATCGTCAGTCCGATATGTCTCAATGAAAAAAGGAGCGCCTGTCAGGTCCGTAATCATCCTGAGGCGCTCCATTCATGTATGTTGGAATCTATGTTATGTTCGGCATGCAATCATTAGTGGCAAATGATCATCCTTCTGCGGAAGAGGTGTTTTCCGTTTTCAGAATCGCTTCAATGCGATCCAGCTCTTCCTTCGAGAACTCCAGGTTGTTCAAGGCAGCTACATTGTCTTCGATCTGGCTCACCTTGCTTGCCCCGATCAGGGCAGATGTCACCCGGCCGCCGCGGAGGACCCAGGCGAGAGCAAATTGGGCGAGACTCTGATTCCGCGCTTGAGCGATTTGGTTCAAAGCTCTGATCTTGCGCAGCGCTTCAGGCGTGATATTGCTCTCGTTCAAGAATACGGATGCGCTTGCGGCGCGTGAATCGCCAGGCACGCCGTTCAAATATTTGTTGGTCAATAGTCCTTGAGCAAGCGGAGTGAAGGCGATGCTTCCGACCCCGTTCTCTTCCAGGACATCGAGCAGTCCATTCTCCACCCAACGGTCCAGCATGGAGTAGCTTGGCTGATGGATGAGCAGCGGAGTTCCCAGGCTTTTCAGAATCGATATCGCTTCCCGCGTCTTCTCTGGCGAATAATTGGAGACTCCAACATAAAGCGCCTTGCCTGAACGAACAAGATGATCTAGCGCTACCATGGTTTCCTCAAGCGGCGTTTTTGGATCCATCCGATGATGATAGAAAATATCGACATAGTCCAGACCCATTCGTTTCAAGCTCTGATCGAGACTTGCTACCAGATATTTACGCGATCCAAAGTCACCATAAGGTCCAGGCCACATATAGTAGCCCGCTTTGGACGAAATGACGATTTCATCACGGTAAGCCTTAAGATCTCTTGAGAGAACTTTACCGAACGTCTCTTCGGCAGAGCCTGCAGGCGGTCCGTAATTGTTCGCCAGATCGAAGTGGGTTATGCCCAGATCGAAGGAGCGCGTAATCATATTACGCCCGTTTTCATACGTGTCGACACCACCGAAATTATGCCATAATCCAAGGGAGATCGCCGGAAGTTTCAATCCAGATCGCCCCACGCGGTTATACTTCATTCCTTCATAGCGGTCTTCGCTAGCCACATAGGTCACTTACAATCCCTGCCTCTCTAAGTGATAGGTCCATTGCTAAATTCCATCTTATCGTGTTTGGTCGTCCTTTGACAAGAAAACGATTACAGTTATAGGTGCAGCAGCACGCCGCCTCTGTCGCCGTTACGTGCTGATCAGCTTATCCACCTGCGTCATGACCTGACCGATCCGATCCGCAATCAAGAGGCCTGCCCGGTGATCGTAAGGGGTTGGGTCTGCATTCAGCAAAGCCACCTTGCTCCCATGAAAATAGGATATCAAACTCGCAGCGGGATGTACTGTCAGGGAAGTCCCGCCTATAATCAACAAATCCGCCGTCGATATTTCCTGGATCGAGCGCATGATGATGTTTTGGTCCAATTCCTCTTCATACAGCACGACATCCGGACGCACCAGTCCTCCGCAATCCTTGCAGCGCGGGACAATTTCCTTGATGTCCAGAATATCCTGCAGGCTGTAGAACCGGGAGCAATCCATGCAATAATTGCGGTGCACAGAGCCATGAAGCTCCAACACCTCAGAACATCCAGCGGTCTGATGTAAACCGTCGATATTTTGCGTGACCACCGCCTTCAGCTTACCGTCATGCTCCAGTCTCGACAATAGCCGGTGACAGCCGTTCGGCTGCGCATGCGGGTGAAGCATCTTGCTCCGGTAAAAGTCGTAAAACACTTCCGGATGCTTCATAAAAAAAGTGTGGCTGAGCATGACCTCCGGCGGATACGGAGATTGGTGCTCGCTCTGGTATAGTCCGGCTGCCGAACGGAAGTCAGGAATCCCGCTCTCCGTGGAGGTACCGGCTCCCCCGAAAAAAACAATGTAGTCGCTCGCTTCGATCCATGTTGCCAACTGCTCGATCTTTTCCCTGTTCTCCACTCTTTTACACCTCCGTACAGCCCTTAAAATAACACGTCTACCTGTGCACGTCTAATTCATTATAATCGGATATGATAACATCGGCATCTGTCAGATGTACAGGCTCCCCCTCATCTGTCAATAAACCCACAGCCAGAGCGGCGCCTGCTTGCTTCGCCATTTGCATATCCGCATTGCTGTCACCGATCACCACCGCTTCCTCGGGCATAATCCCAAGCAGGCGGCATGCGGTCTCCGTCATTTCAGGGTGCGGCTTGCCGTTTCGAACCTGATCTCTTCCCAAAATGGCCGTAAAGGAAGCGTGAAGCCCCATCCACTCCAGCTGTTCCTTGGCATTTGAGGTTTCATCCGAAGTAACCAAGGCCATCTTCACGGAAGCCAAGCTGCACTTCTTCAGAAAATTCTCCAGCCCCGGCATCGGGAATGCCGGCTTCTGCTGACGAACTTCATACATGGCGTTTTTCGTAATTTGATGGACCTGCATAATCGCTTCGTTCCAGGGCATTCCTGCAGCGTACAGCTGCCAAGCCAATAGCCCGTTTGTCTCCTCCACGGTGCCCATGGCGAGCGGACCCTGAAGATCGTAACCCGACACGCGCCCGCTTGCATCATGCTTTGTGCCCAGCACCTGCTCTTTCGGCAGCGTGAAGCCGGCTCCCATTAATTCCAGCCGTTCCTCCATGAACTTGAGCACATAATCGGTCCACCCTCCCCACAGCGCCATAAAATGGAGCAGCGTTCCGTCTTTATCAAACAAAATCCCTTTGCAGGGAACGGTTCGTCCCTTCACTTGAACAAACGGCAATGTAAAAAACCTCCCTATCCTATTCTTGATCATACTCTTATTAAACCATGAAATAAACTCTGATTTAAACGGAATTAACGCTGGGACTCAGAAATCGATCCGAAATGGGGATTTTCCAATCTTTAGTCGAATGTTTTGATTCATGACAAATGAGCCGTGGTAAGTAACATATACGCATAGCAAATACGACGGTAAAGGAGTGATTTGTGATGGCAACAAGCAGCAATCGAAAGATGACCCGCGAAGAAGCAGGACGTCTTGGCGGCGAAGCGACCGCTAAAAAGCATAGCCGCGAATTCTACCAGGAAATCGGCAAAAAAGGCGGCAAAGCGACGTCCAAGAACCATAGCCGCGAGTTTTACCAGGAAATCGGTCAAAAGGGCGGCGAAGCCACCTCGCGGAATCATAATCGTGAATTCTATCAGGAAATTGGCCGCAAAGGCGGCAAGAAATAGTACCATCACTCAAATAGGAGCCTGTGCCCACCCTATGGGAACAGGCTCTTTGCATGCCATCACAACAGGCCTCTTTCCATCGCTTCCTAATTAATATCATGTAGAAAAACCTACCTTTTTGTGATAGACTCATTTAAAACCTATTCGCTGTTTACAGGTACCCGGCTGCTTTGCCGGAAGACCGCGCTAAAGCGTAACAATTTTATAATAGATCTGGGGGGAAATCGACATCATGACAACCAAAAAAATGCGTTCAGACATGATCAAAAAAGGCTTCGACCGCGCGCCGCACCGCAGCCTTCTGCGTGCAGCAGGCGTTAAGGAAGAAGATTTCGGCAAACCGTTCATCGCCGTATGTAACTCTTACATCGACATCGTTCCGGGTCATGTGCATCTTCAGGAATTCGGTAAAATCGTGAAGGAAGCGATCCGTGAAGCCGGCGGCGTTCCGTTCGAATTTAACACCATCGGCGTGGATGACGGAATTGCCATGGGACATATCGGCATGCGCTACTCGCTGCCAAGCCGCGAGATCATAGCCGACTCCCTGGAAACTGTCGTATCCGCTCACTGGTTCGATGGTATGGTATGTATTCCGAACTGTGACAAAATCACGCCAGGCATGCTGATGGGTGCCCTGCGAGTCAACATCCCAACGGTGTTTGTCAGCGGCGGACCGATGAAAGCCGGCGTGGACAGCAAAGGCCGTAAATTGTCACTGACCTCCGTATTTGAAGGCGTCGGCGCTCACCAGGTTGGCAAAATCAATGATGATGAGCTCCTCGAATTGGAACAATTCGGTTGTCCAACCTGCGGATCCTGTTCCGGCATGTTCACCGCCAATTCCATGAACTGTCTCGCCGAAGCGCTGGGTCTGGCTCTGCCAGGCAACGGCACCATTCTTGCCATTGCCGAAGAGCGTAAAGAATTCGTTAAACAATCAGCCAAACAATTGATGGAGCTCGTAAAAATGGACCTCAAGCCGCGTGATATCGTAACCGTAGAAGCCATCGACAACGCGTTTGCACTCGATATGGCCATGGGCGGCTCCACCAACACGGTGCTTCATACATTGGCTCTCGCTCAAGAAGCCGGTCTCGATTACCCGCTGGAGCGAATCAACGAAGTTGCTGACCGCGTTCCTCACATCTCCAAGCTGGCTCCAGCTTCGGATTACTTTATCGAGGATGTGCATTTGGCAGGCGGCGTAAGCGCGGTTCTGCACGAGCTTCTTAAGAAGCCTGGCGCATTGCACGGGGATCGCATCACCGTAACAGGCAAGACGCTAGCCGAGAACGTAGAGGGCTGCGAAATTCAGGATCAGAACGTTATCCATCCGATCGATTCCCCATATTCCGAGCGCGGTGGTCTCGCCGTACTGTATGGTAATCTGGCTCCTGAAGGTTCGATCATCAAAGTCGGTGCCGTTGATCCATCGGTTGGAGGATACCATAAAGGACCTGCCATCTGCTTTAACTCGCAAGATGAAGCGCTTAGCGGCATTGCCAACGGCAAGGTTAAAGAAGGCCATGTGGTTGTCATTCGTTATGAAGGGCCGAAGGGCGGACCTGGTATGCCAGAAATGCTGGCGCCGACTTCACAGATCGCAGGTATGGGGCTTGGGGCCAAAGTCGGTCTGATCACAGACGGACGCTTCTCCGGCGCATCCCGCGGTATCAGTATCGGACATATCTCGCCGGAAGCGGCAGAAGGCGGACCTATCGCTTTCGTTGAAGACGGAGATATCATCGAGCTTGACCTGAATAACCGGACGATTCAATTGCTGGGCGTTTCCGATGAGGAAATGGCTGTACGCCGCAGCAAATGGGTTGACTTCGAACCGAAAGTGAAGACTGGTTATCTCGCTCGTTACTCGAAGCTTGTTACGAACGCCAGCTCAGGCGGCGTATTGAAAATCTAATTCAAACAAAGAAAGGGGTTATCCCTCGCAGGCATTGGTAAGCCTGCAGCGATAACCCCTTTTTTATATCCAAATTCCATCTGAGAGATGATCCATACATAATGACAGTAAACAATCGGTTCGATGAATTACATACCCTGCGATGCACTGGCAACGGCCATGTCACCCACATGTTCTTGTTGTATTTCCTGCTGCTCCTCGGATGGAGGCTGGGCCTGATTCTTCTTCTCAGCATAACGGCCAATCAGTACATCCACCGGCATCATGAGCATTCTCGGCTCCATGATCTGACTGCCCTCTTTAAGACGGGCCTGCCCTTTCGGATGAATGACGCTAAGCAGCAGTTTCAGATACAGTCTGGACGAGCTTGCAAACAGTCCCCGCGGTAAATCCATGACATGAAATCCGAATTGCTCCGGTCCCCGTGAAATCATGGTAACAGCATACAAACCCTTGATATCCTTGTACTCAGGCCGTTCCAGCACCATATTAGCCAGAGAAGGCAGGTCTTTTTGCACGGCACGAATCATTTTGATGGCGAGCTGTACTTCCGAACGGGAGCGGCTGCCGATCTCAAACAATTTTTTGTTATCAAAATGAAGTTCTAGCACCCGGTCTCCCTTTTCAAGTCGGCTGCCATCTTCCATCACGACCGTCTTACCGGTAAAAGCACGCTTCCGGAAATGCAGCATCGGATCTGCCGGAGTAACCGTTTCGAGCGCAAACACCGCATGAAATCCTTTTTCCCAGAGAAGCCACAACGAGACGATCATACGCTTGAGAGGAGACAGCTTCTTCGCTTTCACTTTGCTTTCCTTCGCTATCATGTCGTCGATTCGGACGCTGCTCATTCCCTTCTGCTCTGCGACTTTCAGAACACGTTCCAATGCGATCAGCATTTGCTCCGGTGCATCGGGGTTCGCCCCCACAGTCGTGCCGCAGTCATGAAGGAGCATAACCTCGCCACCGTTAAGCTTGGCAAGCATTCGCTGAGTCAGCTTGTCAGCGCCAATCTTGCTCCGCCAATCATTAAACATCGACGACCATAGGATAATGCGGCAGCCGGTATTCTTGGCAAAATCGAATAAATTCACGATTCCCCACGGCGGTCTGTAATAACTCGAGCGCTCACCGGTGATGGAATAAATAATATCATCCGTGCGCTTGACCTGATTACGGACGGTGACCGGCCGCATGAACCAATTGCTCTTGTGAACATAGTTATGAATCCCGATCAGATGACCTTCACTATGAATGCGTTTTACAACTTCTGGATGCTTCTCGGCATGAGAACCCACCAGGAAAAACGTCGCCTTCATATTATGCTGCTTCAAGAGATCCAGCAGTCTTGGTGTATAGACGGGATCAGGACCATCATCAAAGGTTAAGGCGAAGTCGTTCGAGCCTGTTCCCCTGCGAAATACTCGGAATCCAAATATCCGGGTCAAGATGCCGGGAATAAATGCATAAAAAGATGAAAGGTAAAACAACCATAGCAGTAATGTTTGCATGCTAACTCCCCGCTTTTTATTTCTTTTTCTAAAGAAGCCACTATTATTATTTTAGCATAGCACTTAAAGAAATAGGCTTTTTTTTCATAAATCGTGTACAATGATATCAATTAATATAGTATAAAGGAGCCGATATCCCACTATGCTTCCCTTGTATAAAAAATATTGGAGAACCGCCTTCGATATAGGTTTAATCGTGCTTACGGTTTACCTGATCATGTTCATATTCAGCAAGCTGTACCAAATTGCGGCTCCGGTGTTTTTATCTTTCCTCGTTTTCCTGATTATCGAGCCTTTCTCCAAATTCTTGCACCGCAGGGGACTGCCAAAACCATTTGCCGCCGCGATATCCGTTCTGCTCTTCCTGCTGGTCATCCTAGGCATCCTGTTCGGAGCTGGAGCGCTAATCGTATCGCAGTTCATGAACTTGCAGGATAATTTGCCAGGTTACACCAAAACGATCCAGAGACATTTTTCAGAGAGCCTGAATTTCCTCCAAACCAAGCTCGACGCGCTGCCACCCGATCTGACAGACCGTCTGAACGGTTATTTCCAGGACATCACCACTTTTGCCCAGGGTGCTGCCGAATCGTTCTTCCATTATGTCATTGGGTTTATGGGGTCGTTCTCCTCGTTCATCGCGAATTTCGGGGTTGCGATCATCCTTGCTTTCTTCCTGAGCATTGAGATCGGCAGCTGGCGGAGAATCGCCAAAGACAAGACGCCGAAGACCCTCAAGATGGCTTTTCTTTTCCTCAAAGAAAATGTATTCAAGGCGATTGGCTCGTATTTAAAAGCTCAGATGAAGCTGGTCAGCATTACCTTTGTCATTGTATACATAGGACTTCTGATCTTAGGTACGGGAAATTCCCTGTCCGTTGCGCTCATCTGCGCTGTGTTCGATGTACTGCCGCTGCTCGGTGTTCCCGTTATTCTTATTCCGTGGATTACCTATTTGTTCATCGTCGGCAACACTGGGCTTGCCATTGGCTTGATCGTACTGCTTGCCGTAGTTGTCATTTCCAGACAGCTGCTTGAACCAAAAATTACAGGAAACTCGATCGGCGTATCCTCAGCATTTCTGATGTTGTCCTTTATGATGATCTCGCTGTCCATTTTTGGAGTTGCCGGTTTGATTCTGGCTCCTATCCTTCTGATTCTCATCAAGGAACTGCTTACCCAGGGATATCTGAAGCAGTGGATCCGGCTGCCGAGCGAAGAATTCGAGGTTTCCCCTTGGGACATGTCCCGCTCTTATGCAGAGCCGGAGGCCGATTCAACCGAAGCCAAGAAATCGGAAACCTGACCAAATATGTCGGTTGCCTGATTGCTGCTGATCGGGCTTCGATTCTCAACCAATACAGCCACGGCATAACGTGGCTTCTCCACTGGGCCGTACCCGACAAACCACTGGTTGTTTCGGGCACGGCCTTTTATGGTTACCTGCGCCGTTCCGGATTTACCGGCAAGAGTCCATTTGCGATTTTTTAATGAGCTGCCTGTTCCCTCTTCGACGACATCCTCCATCCACTCGAGTAGGATGGAAGAGGTTTCCCGGGAAATACTCCTTCCAGATATCCGCTCCTTTAGTGGATCCGTATCCTGGAGCAGCTGGCCGTTAGCATACCGGATCTGCTGCAAAATACGGGGCTTGGTCTTCACCCCGCCATGAAGAAGCGTGACCATCGCATTGGCTGCTTGCAGCGGGGATACGGCAGCGTCCCTTTGGCCTATGCCTGTCTGGACCCTAACACCTGCATCAGAGGTGTCCACAGAGTTGGAAAAAACCGTGCCCTTCTCTTCATGATCCAATGGCGCAAAGGAACGAAGCCCTAAAAACTGCCGGGATTTCCAGCCTACCGTTTGCCCGAAGCCCAGCGCGGAGGCCGCCTCCGCCATTTGCTGAGCTGACAGTCTCTCCGCTAGAGTAGCAAATACGACGTTGCATGACTCCGCGAAGCCTTCGCGAAGATCAATCGTTCCATGCCCTCCCTTTTTCCAGCAGGACATTCCGAACTTACCGTATTCGCCATCACAATGGAAATGTTCGCTTTCAGAGCTTAAACCATTCTCAAGTATGGCCGCGGCCGTGACTAGCTTGAAGATGGAACCTGGCGTGGCTGCTTTCAATCCGCGATTCTCCCACTGGCCATCCTTCGGGTGAATCTGCTCCGGATTATAGAATGGCCTGGAGACCATAGCCACGATATCCGCGTTTCGAGCGTCCAGCACAACAACCGCCCCTTCTTTCATGCCCGCTTTCTCCGTTATGGCCTCAATCCCTCGTTGGATATCAATATCAATCGTGGTGGATACCCTTAACGGATAGTACCGATTATCAGGCGCCTTCACCATCGGCTTAATATCCTGAATGACCTCATTGGTGCTGTTAACCGGAAAATAGACGATGGTCGGCCCTTCCCCACGTATCAACGAATCCATCGTTTTCTCTAATCCACTAGTTCCGGTAACCTCCGGATCATCGTCAAAGAACAGGCTTTCCTTACGCTGACCTGACACAAAACCAAGCCACTGCATTCCCGATTGGCGATTGCCGTACCGCTGCTCATAAGGAAGAACCTTAAGTTTGGGAAGATCAAGCTCTTGAATCTGCACAATCTGATCTTTGGTTAAGGATCGAGGAATGAGCGAATTATCTCCATGCCACAATTCAGGCTCCTTTAGCTTGCCCCAGGTCTGTATCAAATGATCCTTATTTGTTCCCAGTATACGTGCCAGCTTCACTAACTGATTATGGGAGCTCTTCAGTTCCTTCTCGCCTGCAGGAAACAACACGGCTGCCCAGATGAGATTGCCCGTGAGCGGTTTTCCGTTCCGATCCGTAAAATGTCCGCGACCGGAATCCAGCACAATGCCTCGCTCCCTCTGTATGAGCGATGCCTCTACCATCGTATGTCGGCTGCCGGGAACCCGCTGATGCTTCATCACAAGCTGTACCCATGCAAGACGCAGCGTCAAAACGGCGATCAATAGCGTCAGTATCAGCCATCCGTATGCAATTCGCTTATTTCGGATTAGCCTCATGTCTTGCTCCTCCAATATGGTCTATGTCTCATCATTATTTCCATATGGAGCCTGACTCAATCATGTTCACTTCTCTACAAAAATGAGCTCTCCAGAAATCTTAGCATTTTTTCCAAAATCCCATCTCCTCTGAAAGTTATTTTTATCCGATATCGAAAAAAAGCCCCACAAAGTGGAGCCTATGCTTCGATGCTTATTCCAATACTTTGCGGGGAGCCCAAGACAATCCCCCACAAAGTGGAGTCTATGCTTCGTTCCTTATTCCAAATACTTTGCGGGGAGCCCCAAAACCTATAAATGCAAATACAGAATGGCTTTCGCTCCACTGAAAACTTATAAATTCTGTAATCTGAAAAAAGGCTGCCCCATCAGCTTAAACTGATGGAACAGCCTTTGAATTATATATTCAATCTTACAGTCTAAAACGAGACAAAGTCTCTTTCAGCTCATTCGATACATTCTCCAGCTGCGATGATAGATTTACCAGCTGACTGCTGACGCTCTGCTGCTCTGTGGAGAGAGAAGCCACTTCTTCCGAAGTTGCAGAGGATTCTTCGGCTACCGCACTCACATTACTCATCGCTTCCGAAAGTACATTCTGAGATTCATTCAGTTCATCAATCGAATGCGTTACCGAATCCAAAGACTCAATAAAGTCGACCATCTGCTGCTGAACGGATACGAAGATATCGTTCGTTTCCTTAACAGCATCCATCTGACCCTTGAAGAGTGGATTCGCGTCCAGCAATACCTGCACGGTTTCATTCATCTCGGTCATGATGCGATCTGTAATCTGGCTGACCATATCGATGGACTGCCTGGATTGGTCTGCCAACTGGCGAATTTCATCGGCCACGACCATAAAGCCTTTACCAGCCGCCCCAGCACGGGCCGCTTCGATGGTTGCATTCAATGAGAGGATGTTCGTTTGCTTCGTAATGTTCTGAAGGACGTCAAGCACTTTGACAACCGATGAAGTCGTCTCCTTCAAGCCATCGACCTTATGCATCATCGAGCGGGTCATATCTTCGGTCTGATGGGTCTTATCCAGCAAGTCACTCAAATGCTTCGTTCCAAGCTCACTCGCGCTTTCCACGTGACGGGCCGATTTGCCCATCTCTTCGTTGGCGGAAACGACAATTTGCATCTGCTTCGAGATGTTGTTGGTCAGATCGCTGCCGCGTTCGGCTTCAACCGCCAGACTGCTGGCACCGTTGGCAATTTCCTCGGTAGCTACGGCAATTTCTTTGGCGGAAATAGCCGTCTTCTTCGAGGCATCGCTTAACTCGGTAGCCGTTCTAAGCACTTCCTGAGCGGTATTGCTCGTTTGCTGAACGAGTCCGGTAATCTGCTCCATCATATCGTTAAAGCTTGCGGAGAGCTGACCGATTTCGTCTTGGCTCTTATGATCTGTACGAACATTCAAATTGCCTTTGGCGCCTTCCTTCATCAACAGGTTAAGCTTGCCTAATGGACGGGCAATCATTCTTACCATCCAAATCCCGATCAGAATGGCAAAAATAACGTCGATGGCAGCCACGATAAGCGTGATGACCAGGATGCTTGACGCATCCTTCGTGAGCTCGCTGGTTTGGACAGAACCTACGAGTTTCCAATCGTTCGTGCTGAGCGTATTGTACACCGCCAGAACCTGACTTCCGTTCTCATCCTTGGTTCTTACGTTATCCGTTCTGGAGTCCTCCGGAAACTCCTTCGCAAACGTCCAGGCGGTTTCCGAACCCACAATAGATGACTCGCTGGAAGAGACAACGATGCCTTCCGGACTGATCAATTGCAGTTGGCCGTTCTCGCCCAGGTTGATTCCCTTCAGCTGCGTATCCAGTACCGAGGCGTTAAGTTCAAACATAACGACATACGTTGAATTCAGATCATTCATAGACCCCAAAGAACGGGCAATCGTGAAATATGGAGCTCCGCTGTTCTGCATCGTTGGCAGCCATATTATCTTCTTGTTGCCTTCCTTCAGTTCGGCATACCAGCTTTGCTCAAGGACGGTTTTCGAAGATTCCGAGGTTTGACCTGCCGATATGATCTTCTCTCCCTTGGTAGGAATCAGATAAATGGCTCTGATCGACGAATCCGATGTAATCTGATTGGATAGTTTATCGCGAATGCTGCGCTCCACCGTAAACGAATCGTAATCGCTTAACTTTTTATCCGTGTATTCAGACAATAACTTCTGCAATTCAATGTCATAGAAGATTGATCTACCGGCATTCTCATACTTCTCCAGAATGATGTCGATTTTCTCAGAGGTTTGAATGATCGTCTGCTGATTGCCGTTCGCAGCATTCTTCTCAATCGTGCTCTTCGCCTTATCGTACGACAGATACCCCAAGACGATAACAAAAAATACAATAGCTGACAAAAAGATCAGGAACAACCGAATTCCGACGGATTTCGCCGGGTTCATCGGCATCCGGCTTATAGCCGTTCCCACGGTTGAAAAGAACGACTTGGCAGTATGTATCCCTGTTGATGCCGAAGGTTTTTCCTTTTTCTCTTTAATTCCTCCGGGCTTCTTGTTCTTTTTCGGCTTCTTATCATGCTGCTCAACTTCTGACATTAGCTGTTCACCTACCACAATCATATTATTAATACGTCGGTCCAATCCCTTGAAACGTATTCGTTACTCTTTATTTCGACAATTGGAGGTGTTTTCCTTTGGGTTTTCGCAAAAAAATAATTCTTAATCCCTAATTTTTTTACAAATAAAAAGAATCCAAGGTCCATCCACAGACCCGGATTCTCAATTGTGTAGTTCTAAGTGACTATATTTTTATTTTCCTTTGCGTTTTCTCATCATATCAAAATGACGCACCGGCTGGTCCACCTTCATGCGAATAAGCTGCAAAGGATGGCGAGCTGCATCAAGTTCATTGCCATTCTCATCCCTAATAGGACCAACTGACTGCTTAAAGAAGGTTCCTTCCGGTCCAAAAAACTCGATTTCATCCCCAGGCTTAAAGTGGTTTCGCTGCTGAATGACGGCCGTTCCCGATTTCTCATCATACTCCATCACCAAGCCGGCGAAGTCATAAGGAACCGCCTTCTCTTCCGGTTCATAGATATGATCCTCATGATCCGGTGTATCATAGAAAAATCCGGTATTCAGCGGTCGATTGGCCGCTTTATTAATTTCCTCGATCCATTCCGGCTTCAATACATAATGCTCAGGGTCAGCCATATAGGAATCAATCGCCTGTCTATAAACATTGACCACAGTCGCTACGTAATGGATCGATTTCATCCGTCCTTCAATCTTGAAGCTGTCGATTCCCACCTCAATCAGATCCGGAATATGCTCGAGCATACAGAGATCCTTCGACCCCATCGTAAACTGGTTGTCTTCCGGCTGGAACAGCGGGATCTGCGTAACGCCCGGTTTGAATGGGGACGGAGCAGGGGCCGGCTGTTCTATCAACTGCTGCTCTTCCGATACCCACTGGCCTTGATCTTCTCTTCCATCCACAAACAAATCGTATTTCCAGCGGCAGGATTGGCAGCATCCGCCCCGATTGGAATCACGATCCGTAAAATGATTGGATAACACGCAGCGACCGGAGAACGAGGAGCACATCGCGCCATGGATAAAGGCCTCGATCTCAATGTCGACATGTTCTTTAATCGCTGCGATCTCCTCCAGGCTCGCCTCGCGTCCCAGTACAACCCGCGGCAATCCTTCGTCCTTCCAGAACTTCACGGCCTGCCAATTCAATGTGGATTGCTGTGTGCTCAGATGAACTTCGAGCTTGGGTGCAGCACGTTTGGCCACCTCAATAATAGCCGGATCTGCAGCGATGATTGCCGCAATGCCGGCTTCCTCCAAACTTCGCAGGTAGGTTTCAATTCCCTCAATGTCCTCATTATGCGCATATATGTTGGTTGCTACAAATACTTTAGCGCCGTATTTCTTGGCGAACTCCACGCCCTCTTTCATTTCTTCAAAGCTGAAGTTGTCCGCATTGGAACGAAGGCCGTATTTCTGACCCCCAATATATACCGCATCGGCGCCATAATGCACCGCAAATTTCAATTTTTCCAAATTACCAGCCGGGGCGAGCAATTCCGGCTTGTCCAGGCGATAGCGTCTGCCCTTATACTTTGGCTGTGCCATTGCTTCCATGCTGTCCACTCCTTAATAAACTTGTTCCTTATAGAAAAATCCAAATGACAATTCACGTTCCGGATCCTGAATAGCGCGGATTCCGTCCATCCACTCTTCCTGAAATGCATAAGTTGAAGCATCTGCAGCATATCGATCAATCGCTTGGCGATAAGTTCGAATGACCAGCTCATTGTAATGCCGCGGCTTCAGCAGCGTCTCTACCTTAAAGCTGTCAATGCCTGCTGCCATTAAGAGATGCAGATCCTCCAGAATGCAAATATCCTCCGAACTCATAATATGGGTTCCGTTGATATCCTCATAGATCGGATACTTCTCTTCTTGACGCTCAGCTTCAATGAGAAACAAACCGCGCTCCTTGCCAAGGCTGCCCTCATTCACGGGCCTGCCCTGCTGCTGCATATAGCTGTTGACCAGGCGTCTCTTGGAATGATAGATGTTTGTCATGCCATGAACCTGAACCTGTGCTTCCAGCTGAAGCTGAGGCTTCATGTCGGTTACCTCATCCATATTTAATTCACGCGCAAGAATAACCCGGGATGCGCCTTTGCTTCCCCAATAATTGGCCGTTGAGTAGTTGGTGGCGGTCATTTCTGCATTCCAATGAAGTTTTACCTGTGGAGCCAACTCTTTTACGGTAGTGAGCACCGATGGATCATTAAATTCCACCGCGTCTACTTCGATCTCTCCCAGTGCCTTAACATAGGCTGGAAGCTCCGGCAGCAAATCATTCGTCATCAAATTGTTCAAGCTTACGTATACTTTACTTCCTCGCTCATGAGCAAGCTGTACGACTTGAGTTATTTCGTCCAATGTCAGACTGCCGGGCAATCTCATGCCGAATCGATCTTCGCCGACGAGCAGTGCATCGGCTCCCGCTTCCAGATAAGCAGCGGCATCAGCCACGGACCCGGCTGCCGCCAATAATTCAGATTTGATACTCATTTAAAAATTCCTCCCTACTTAGAGGGTGTTCAACAAGACTCTTCTGAGTACGAAACTAGGATCTGTTCCTTGTCAGCAGCGTATCAGGGGGAAATGCTAAACACGTAATATTATTATTATTGTTGTGCCATCTTCTTGCTGGTCTCGATATTCTTCAAATGCTCTTTATACGTTTTGGCAAACAAATGCTCTTGTGTACCGTCTTTCTTTGTCACATAGAACAAATATTCGGATTTCTCCGGATTCAGGGCAGCCTGAATAGATTTCAGGCTCGGGCTTGAGATGGGCCCAGGCGGCAAACCCTTTTGACGATAAGTGTTATACGGGCTCTCAACCTCCAGATCGGCATAAAGCAGTCGTTCCTTCGGTTTATCTAACAGATATTGAACGGTGGCATCGATTTCCAGCCTCATATCCTCTTCCAATCGATTATAAATAACGCCGGCCACCAGGGCACGCTCCTGATCTGCAACCACTTCCCGCTCAACTAGTGAAGCGATGGTCATGAGTTCATGGAATGTCACGCCGCGAGCCTTTAACTGATTCTCCCAACCCGGAATTTCAGCCAAACGTTTCTCCGTTTCTTTCAGCATGGTTTCTACAATGCCTGTTGCCGTGATATCCTTTTTCGGTAACTCATAGGTCGCAGGGAACAGGTATCCCTCGAGGTGATGCCTGAGGTCTGCTTCTTGGGGAATTTCTTCTGCAATCGGAACATCCCAGCCGGCAGTCTGATCCACAACCTTCAGAAATTCCTGCTCATCGATTCCGCTCTCGTGAGCGATCGTCTCCGCCATCTGAAGGATCGTATATCCCTCAGGGATCGTGAAACGAACCATCTCCTCGGGCTTCACTTCGCCTTTGTTCATCTTCGATAATAGTTCCTTGAACGGAGTGCCTGGAGTTGCCTCATAGGTTCCTGCCATCAGACGGCTTCCTTCCCCGCTAAGCTTTAAATAGCCTTTAAGTATAAGGGCGTTCTTGATCAATCCCTTTTCCTCCAGCAGATCGGCGATAGAGGACGTGCTCATGCCGGACTCCACGGTGAATTCGACAGGAGTTTCCGAGCTGTGAACGGGCTGTAAACCATTCCATACGTAGAATACGGCCCCACCCGCAACTAGGATCAGGACCAATACTGCTATTGCCAGTTTCTTCAATCTACTCATCCCTTCACACCAAAAGGGGCGGACAGCTCCGCCCCTTCCTGAACTTTCATTTGAAAATTAAGCATGTGCTCCTGTAGGAGGGAACTTAATCCTCGTCACCTTCGGGAAACGTCAGCTCATCATAGAGCTCCGACACATTCTCCCATTCCTCGTCGTCATCAATGGTTGCCAGCTGCAATCCGCCGTCCTCACCCTTGACGATACGAAGCACCTCGTACTCCTCATCGGTTCGATCCGGCTGAACCAGAATGGCATACCCTTGACCATCCACTTCAAATTCGGCGGCAATATCATAAACCTCGATATGGCCTTTTTCGTCCTCAAGCTCTACACTCTCACCGAATGCTTCCTTAAGTACTTGGGTCCATACGATATTCTCAACCGAAAAATCAGACATCATTCGTCTCTCCCGTCCAGCTCTTCCACGAGCGTATTGAAGGTTTCTTCAACAATGGCCCATTCTTCGTCATCTTCAATCATAAACAATTTCAAGTCTTCTCCGTCTTCCTCATAACGGAAGGCGTAGACCTCGTCTGTCTCTTCGTCGGCAGACTCCCTTGGTACGACCATCATATATTTAGCATCCGAGCCATCCACTTCGAATTTCATGATGACTTCGAATTCTTCCTCGTTGCCTTCATCGTCGGGAATATAAATAATTTCCGGTTCTTCTTCCATACCAATATGCTCATTAGCCATTGTAATCACCCTCACCTTTACCTTTTAGAATCCAAGTAGTTTTGCAAAATCAAGCTTGCCGCCATTTTATCTACAACCTGTTTTCGCTTCTTTCGGCTGACATCGGCTTCAAGCAATGTCCTTTCAGCGGATACTGTTGATAGCCGTTCATCCCAAAGGTGAACGGGTAAGGATAGGGATTCTCGCAATGTACTTGCGAATTCCATGCAGATTTCGCCCCGCGGACCAATCGTGCCGTTCATATTTTTAGGCAAGCCGACCACAATCTCACCGACCTCGTTGTCTTTGACGAGTGTGGCAATTCTGTCCAGTTCGCCTTCATCACGGCGGCGCTCGATAACTTCAACCCCTTGGGCCGTCCATCCGAACACGTCGCTTATGGCAACACCGATTCTGCGGTCCCCGTAATCTAATCCCATGATCTTCTTCATCCCTGTGTGCTCCTAACGGTGACTGGCTAAATAGAACCGGACCAGTTCTTCAATCAATTCATCTCGCTCTTTTTTCCGGATCAAACTTCTGGCATTATTGTGCCGAGGTATATAAGCTGGATCCCCGGACAAAAGATACCCTACGATTTGGTTAATCGGATTGTACTCCTTCTCTACCAGCGAATCGTATACCGAAAGTAGAATGTCCTGGGCGGAAGCCTCCTTTTCATCACCTTTTACATTGAACTTGACTGTCTTATCCATGGAGTCCATGTGTGACACACCTCGCTTCTTCAAAGAACATGTTTACCATGCTTCGTCGAATAAATATTTACCAGCTTGATCTAGTTATATCATAACATAATCCTAAGTCTCTACGGAAATCGAAAGCGAAATATTTAGAAAGTGTTCCAAAAAATTCGGGATTGTGTACAGCAAAATGTTGGATCCTGCTTACTATTGCTTGCTGTACACAATCTGGACAAATCTGTTACACGCCCCGGGCTATGAGATCCTCAGCGTGCTGCAGCGCCTGGGCGAGTTTGGAAGCATCCTTGCCCCCCGCTTGTGCCATATCCGGACGGCCCCCGCCGCCTCCGCCGCAGATCGAAGCCACTTCTTTAACGAGCTTGCCAGCATGGTAGCCTTGCTTCACCAGGTCCTGCGGAACGGCTACGACGAAATTCACCTTGTCGCCCGCTTTGGAGCCGAGCACGAGGATCGTCTCCGGAAGTTTGCCCTTCAATTCGTCTGCAATGCCACGGAGTCCATCCATACTGCCAGCCTGTACTTCAGCTGCAAGCAGCGACGTGTTCCCTACCTGCTTCACTTTATCGGTCAAATGGCTGGCCTCAATGGCTCCAAGCTTGCCTTGCAGGGACTCGTTCTCCCGGGCAAGATCCTTCACCTGTTGGTTCAGGCCCTCGATCCGCTTCGGCACGTCCGCAAGATTGCTCTTCAACAAGCCGGCGGCTTGCTTGAGCAGGTCCATTTGCCCCTCCAGATGCTCATAAGCGTAGCGGCCCGTTACGGCTTCAATGCGGCGAACGCCGGAGCCGATGCCACTCTCGCCAAGCAGCTTGAAGATTCCGATCTGGGAGGTGTTGCCTACATGGCATCCGCCGCACAGCTCGATGCTGTAATCTCCGACCTGGACGACACGGACGATATCTCCATATTTCTCTCCGAACAATGCCATGGCACCCATCGCCTTCGCTTCATCAATGGCCTTGCGCTCGATAACGACCGGAATGCTCTTCCACACCTGTTCATTCACGCGGCGCTCAATATCGGCCAGCTCCTCCTGCGTAATGCTGCCGAAATGGGAGAAGTCGAAGCGCAGACGCTGCGGTTCAACAAGCGAACCTGCCTGATTGACATGATCGCCCAGAACTTCCTTCAATGCTTTATGCAAAAGGTGTGTGGCTGTATGGTTCTTAACGATATCATTGCGCATAGCGGAATCCACCTGCGCCTTGACCGTATCGCCCACCTTAAGCTCGCCGAGCTCCACGGTTACGAAATGCACGTGCTGTCCATGCGGAGCCTTGAAGAGACCTTCCACTCGGGCACGTACAGATGCGCCTTCCAAAATGCCCTGATCGCTGACCTGGCCGCCGCTTTCGGCATAGAACGGGGTAACGTCCAAAATGACCTGACAGGTCTCGCCTTCACTGACGCTGTCTGCAAAACTGTCACCGGAAACAATGGCGAGCACTTTAGCCTCGCTGACGGTGTCATTATATCCAACAAATTCACTTTTAACCGTATAATCGGAAAGAACGCCGCCTTGGACCTTCATGCTTTCCGTTTCATGACGGGCCGCACGAGCACGATCACGCTGTTCCTTCATCGCGGCATCAAAGCCTTCACGGTCCACGGTCAATCCGTGCTCGGACGCATAATCCTCCGTTAAATCAAACGGGAAGCCATACGTATCGTACAATTTGAACGCGTCGCTGCCGCTGATTACCGATTTGCCCTGCTTCTTCGCTTCTGCGCTCACGTCTGCCAAGATGTTCAAGCCGTCAGAGAGCGTTTTGTGGAACTGTTCTTCTTCCGTTGCAATGACCTTCTCAATAAAGGCGCGCTTCTCAACGACCTCTGGGTAGTATACTCCCATAATATCGCCTACGGTTCCGGTCAAAGTATACATGAATGGTTTGTCCAGCCCGAGCACCTTTCCATAACGAACCGCACGGCGGAGCAATCGACGGATGACATAACCGCGGCCTTCGTTGGACGGCAGCACGCCATCGCCTACTGCGAAAGCAACTGTCCGGATATGATCGGCAATGACTTTCAACGCGATATCGTATTCCGTCTTTTCATTGTATTTAACGCCGGCAAGCTCTGCCGTCTTCTGGATGATCGGCTGGAATAGGTCGGTATCGAAGTTGGATGCCACATCTTGCAGGATGGAAGCAAAGCGCTCGAGTCCCGCACCCGTATCAATGTTCTTGTTCGGAAGCGGTGTATAGCTGCCGTCCTTGTTGTGGTTAAACTGGGAGAATACGAGGTTCCATACCTCCAGCCAGCGTTCATTCTCACCACCTGGGAACATTTCGGATTCCGGAGCATCCGTATCGTATCCTTCACCACGATCATAGAAAATCTCGGTACAAGGTCCGCAAGGTCCTTCCCCGATATCCCAGAAGTTTTCCTGCAGCTTAATGATGCGCTCCTTCGGGAGACCGATTTTTTCGTTCCAAAGCTTGAAGGCTTCCTCGTCTTCCGGATACACGGTAACAGACAGCTTCTCCGGATCGAAGCCGATCCATTTCTTGTCCGTCAGGAACTCCCAGGCCCAGGTGATAACTTCTTCTTTAAAGTAGTCCCCTATGGAGAAGTTGCCCAACATTTCGAAGAACGTATGGTGACGACGGGTTTTGCCGACATTCTCAATATCATTAGTCCGAATACATTTCTGCGAGTTCGCAATTCTCGGATTTTCCGGCTTCACACGCCCGTCAAAATAAGGCTTGAGCGGAGCCATGCCTGCATTAATCCAAAGCAGGGACGGGTCATTGTGCGGAACAAGCGATGCACTTGGCTCAATATTGTGGCCTTTCTCTGCAAAAAACTCTAGCCATTTGGAACGGATTTCACTAGCTTTCATCTCTACACTTCCTCCAGTCGTAATATAGGTCCGAATCACTTGTATTCGAACACAAAAAACGCCCCTGAATTGAATTCAGGGACGATGTTCTCGCGGTACCACCCTGGTTATCGTCCATTCGTCCTCCAGCAGAAATCTCCTGGAACAACATATGTAACGATCGCCTCGTAACAGCTGGATAACGGGAGCTACCCGGTGAATTTGAATCACACTCAAAAATTAGCATTCGGCTTAGGTTCGCTTCCAGGTTCTCGCAGCCAGCCGGAAATTGTCCGGGCAGGAACCTGTTCTCTGGGCAAGGTACACAAAGCCTACTGGATTTTCTCATCGATTTGTACGGTTATAGGTTTACCATTTCAAGTATATATAGGGTGAAACTATCTGTCAATGTATGAGCATTGCAGCTGAGACTGGAGCCTTCAGCCGGATTTCCTTCTGACATAATAGGCGAAAAAATGCTGCAGCAGCACTTTGATGACGGCAAAGACAGGAACAGCCAAAATTAAGCCTACGGTTCCTGCCACCTGTCCACCGACAAGTAGTGCAAATATGATCAGGAGCGGATGCATATGCAACTTTTTGCCTACCACTTGCGGCGAGATGACATTGCTCTCCAGCGTTTGACAGACCATATTAACCACCGCCACCAGCAGCACCATCTTCCAGGAAATCGTAGATGCCATCACAAGCGCTGGAGCCGCGCCGAGAAAGGGGCCCAAATAGGGAATGATGTTAAACACCGCCACGATGCTTGCCAATAGCAGCGCGTAAGGCATACCCACGATCATGTACCCTACATAGGCTAGTACGCCGATAATTAAGCATACCAGGAATTGTCCGCGGACGTAATTCCCGAGGGCCGTGTCGATCTCTTTCAGCAGCGTGACAATCGACTTACGGCGGCTCCGCGGCAGATAGGATACGGCGGTTCGCTGGAACACCTCAAAATCTTTTAATATGTAGAAGATCAGGAACGGAACAATTAACACATTAAACAGGATGTTGATGGTGTTGCCGATATTGTCCATGAAATCCGAAATTCCCCCGGCCAGCCTTGATTCCATCTGCAAGAACCAGCTGTTGACGCCTGTCCTTACTCCCGGGGGCAGCAGCCTGCTGTCCAGATTGGTCATCAGGCTCTGGGCGTTCATCGATAATTCAGGCAAATGCTCGTTGAGCTCCTCCAGCTGCCGGATCAGCATCGGAATCATATTGATCAGAATGACGGTAAGTGACGTCAGAAAGACAGCGTAGATGAGCAGCACCGCCATGCTACGCGGAACTTTACGGTCGGAGAGCATGCATACTACCGGATTGAGCACATAAGATATGATCATGGCAACCAGAAATGGCGCCAGGACAGCCTTGAGAAATCGATAGACATCCAGAAACAGCGGACGCAGCAGCCAGACAAAGTAAAGAGAGATGAGTCCAAGCATTAACCATACCAACAATCGAAACCATTTGTTCTCGGTCAGCTGTTCCACACAGGCACCCTCCTTTTTCGAAAGCTACCCTGTAGTATATGTACAAGCTTCCAGAAATAAACTAACATTTCCGCAGGCCAACATGAAAAAGACTCCCTGCTGCTCAGCCATATAGACCTTTAGCAAGGAGTCGTTATCTAACTATATGTACGCGTTCTTAGGAAGACGCGTGCATAGGAGGGAAATCCGGCTGCATTTCATCACCGAAGAACAAATCATCCAGAGAGCTGAGCGTACCATCCTCTTCTACCTGGTATACGGACATTTTCTCTCCGTTGACTGTCAATTCGATAAAGCAACCCCAGCAATAAAACTGGTGGGAGCCGATTTTCCCGATATCTTTGGAACTACAGTTTGGACATTTCATCCTACCTCACCCTATCCGTTCACAGAATTAATGGCTTTTTCCAGACGCTGTTCGCTCATCGGGGGTACCATAACGGCACTTTCGCCGATAGCCATTTCCGCTGTGCAAGGCAGCCATTTGCGACCTTCGATCAAATCCGAGACAAATCCATCGGATATTTCCAACCCTAGTATTGTATTGCCCTGTTCCTGCTCAAAATAAACATCCGATATACGTCCGAGCAGGATACCATCCTCTGTCAAGACCTGCATCTCTTTCAGTTTGCGCTTGCCCAAAAGGAACGTAAGCGGTATATCATTGGCGCCCACCTTGCGGACAGCCTCTTGGCTCCGGATCATGACGGCATCTTCCCCGTATGCTACGATATCTTCCCATGAGACGCTTTTCACATGCGAGGAAAACAAAGCCTTGCCTTCCAGCTCCAACCCGGTAATCAACCAGTTCTCATCTAGTATAAAATCGTGGATTTTGCCGATTTCCTTACCGTTCTCCACGTCGAATACAGCCAGTCCAATCATTTCTTGAAGTTTCATACTGCAGTGGACACCTCCTCATCCTTCATGGTTTGAAATCAGCCGCCGGTCAACATTTCGTGAGCCAAAACGGATAATTTCCAAGGATGAAATGGACGAACGCATACCCCCTATTCTCTAGAAGGAGAAATCCCTTAACATCTATTTACGTAACCGATTAAGGATGGTTCCAATTTTTTGGGCAGTGTGCTCCATTTCTTGAGTAGTATTACCCAAACCGAAACTAAAACGAATCGCGGAGCGCAAAACAGGATCAGAAAGTTTCATTGCTTGGAGTACATGGGATATTTCCAGAGATCCCGACGTACAAGCCGAGCCGCTTGCCGCCGCAATTCCTTCCATATCGAGGTTCATCAGCATCGTCTCCGTATTGGCACCGGGAAAGCTGATATTTAGGATGTGAGGTAGGTAATGTTCCGAATTTCCGTTGATTACAAAAGCATCCTCGCCAATCTCCTGACGAAACCCTTCAAGCAGCGTCGATCTCAGCTCGCGATAATGCTGGATACGCGTCTCCATATTCTTAACGGTCCATTCCACTGCTGCCGCAAAACCGGCGATGCCGGCCATATTCTCTGTTCCGGCACGGCGTTTCTTCTCCTGCAGCCCTCCGAACAGACGTGGAGATACGCTGAGTCCTCTGCGGACAACCAATGCTCCGACGCCTTGGGGTCCGTTGATTTTGTGGGCGGAAAAACTCCACATGTCCACCGGCAGCTCGCGGCAGTTGATCGCCTCCGATCCCAATGCCTGAACAGCATCGGTATGAAACACGATGCCCCGGCTGCGGCAGAGCTCGCCGATTTCGCTGATCGGCTGAACGGTGCCTACTTCATTATTGCCATACATGATGGTGACCAGCACCGTGTTATCCTGAATCGCACCCGCAATGTCCTCCACAGAGACACGCCCAGTAGAATCGACGGGGACATAGGTAACCTCACAGCCCCGCCGTTCCAGCTCATGGCATGTATGAAGCACCGCATGGTGTTCAACTGCTGACGTAATCACATGCTTGCCATTCACGCCAAGCGACTCCAGCAATCCCAGTATAGCCAAATTATCGCTTTCGGTGCCGCCTCCGGTGAGCACCAGCTCGTCCGATTGGCATCCCAAAAGGGACGCAATTCGATCACGCGCCCCGTTGACGATCTTCTTCGCTTCCCGTCCAAAAGCATGAACGCTTGAAGCATTGCCGTATTGGCTTGTCATCACATTCATCATCCGCTCAGCAACCTCCGGATGAACCGGGGTTGATGCGGCATGATCCAAATATACTAATCTCATATCCGTCTCACCCTTATATATAGAACATCTTGTTTGTAGTTTTGCTGAGATTCATCAATGTTCATTCACCTAGTTTTTTTGATTTTTTTGATCTATAAACTTGTATAAGCAACGTTCTCATTCACGGCTATTCGCCGAGTTTGTGATTTTTTATGTGATTTTTTTTATCTGAGTTATGGCTCAATCATATTCATCATTAAGCATATATGAAGCACTCTTTCATAGCAACACTTCATCAGTTACATTAATGTAACAGAAATTATGTCGTCTATCCTAATCCAATGCCATTCACCTACACCTGTTGCCAATTTGATCTCTGGATTAGAACGACATCCGTATTCTGTAGGATACTGCACTCTTTTAATAACAGATTCTTTCTACGAAAAGTGCCTTCTTATTCACACTAGACATCTGCACTATTTTATTTTTTTTGAATTCGACAGCATCTCCTATTTTTCTTGGTAGAATTATATATTAATAGGTGATATTATGAAAATATTCCAATATTTTATTAAATAGGAGGCGATTTCATGAAAAAGCTGTTTATTTCCCTTTTCGCTGTTTTCTTTGCTCTTGCTACTCCTGCTAGTGCCGCGACAGGACCAATCAGTACCACTGGATCGAGTTGTGGTTTCGGTATCGTTACCATCCAAGGACAACAATATATTTATGCTCATGGTGCAACTGCTTTAACTACTCCAGAGACACGTTTTTACGACCAGGTTTATATTGGCGTCAGTTTGTCAAAAAACGACTCACTAGTTAACTTTGTCCAGGATAGTTACTACAACGCTAATTCTGCATACATTACAACCGGCGATTTCCTTTTTGACCCAACAGCAACATATAAATGTACATCCCTACACAGGGTACATGATGGAAATTCTATCTACACATTTGAGAATGGAAGAACTCGACAATAATATAAGAAATAAAAAAAGTATTTGCTCTTTGCAAATGCTTTTTCATTTCATTTAGCTGCAGACCAGCCATTACCTTCAACAAGAACTTTGTTGGTTTCTGAATCAATTATTGTGTACTTAGAATGTTTAGATGACCCCTCATCCTTCATACTAATGAAGACATATACATATTGATCACTCTTTTTGGAATTTTTTCGAGCAAATTCTCTGAATGTTCTTTGATATCGACCTTTCTCGGTTAAATCCAGCTTACCAGCAACACTTTCAAGATCTTTAATTTGAACGTATTCCTTTACATTAACATCCGCATTATTAAAGTCACTATAAATTTTCTTATCCAAATTAGTGTAGTAATCAGCAGCAGAAGGCTTTAGTGATTCGGCTATCGCAAAGCTAGACGTACCGATAAAGAGCAGCACAACAAACATCATTAACATTGTTTTTAAAGTTCTGTTCATTGTAAGTTCCCTTCCATTATTTATTCTGTCCCTTTATAAATATCATTACCTACTGTGCTGATTCTAATACCGTTTAATGAACAAAAGGTCGTCAATTAGCCGAAACAATTTCATCGATCTTAATCCAATGCCACTCACCTTCAGACATAGACAATTTGATCTCTCGTCTAAACGTGTGGATCAATACGACAATACCCGTTAACTCAGTATCTAAATACTCATCAAACAACCTTATTGTAACAGCGCGGTGCTCATGAAATGACTTGGCCAGCGCTTGTTCAATCAACTCCATCTCCTGCGGATCCAGCGTTGGCCGATCCTTCCTACCCTCTTCCAGCTGCCGGCGTATGATTATTTCTTTATGTTCCGGAAGCATCATACGACTGGACTCCCAAAGTCCGTTACCCTCCAGCTTTTTTCTTGTTGTCATTTCAATGCCCCCTTTTCTTCAATTTTTAGCCCCAGATACGTGAACGACCTCTGTTCAATCTCTGCCTCGATCAGCCCCCAAAGCATGGACAGCTTGTGATGGTACCCTCTACAGATAAATTCAACCTCGACGCCAAGCCTGGTTCTCCGATCTTCATAAACTTTCAAGCCGTGTTCGCGCATGTTTTTTCGTACCTGAGCCAAATCGGCTAAAGCTGCCTTCTGCAATCGATCGATGATGGCGTTGGTTATCGCGGGCATCTTTAATGCTCCAGCGGACAGGATATCCCGATCATTCTCCACGACATCAAGCAAGAGAGGTAACAAGATAAAATCCTTCACTAATTTTGATTCATCTGGCTTCAGCCCAATACGCGACACACTTCATCACCTCGAAAAGGGAACATTTGTTTGTATTATATGCGAACAATCGTTCTTTTATCAATGTAAATTTAACCCTTATGTAATGACATAACTTACCGCCTGATCAGTATAACCTTGAACGTTATAATTACAGTGAGGTGTTTTTATGTTTATTGATCCGATGTTACTCGCAACAGCTAAAAACCCATTCAGTCATTCAAACTATATATTCGAGCCTAAAATAGACGGGCACAGGCTCTTGTTCTCCCAACAGTCCGGCCGGATACGGCTCTATACTCGTCACGAAACGGAATGTACCCAACAATACCCCGAATTGTTGGTTCCGTTTGATGATGACATCCTTCTGGATGGAGAAGTAGCGTGTGCCGGTCCCGACGGCGTGGACTTTGAGGAAGTCATGATCCGGTTTAAAGCAAGTAAGGACCAGCGCATCAAGCAACTGACCATAGCTTCTCCAGTTACGTTTGTTGTGTTCGACATATTGCAATACAAAGGGCAAGACCTTCGGAAGATGCCACTGCTACAGCGCAAAGAGATCCTTGCCGGCATAAAAATGCCAAATCAGCAATTTGGCGTCATCCCCTTCGTGGAAGGCGCGGGCGAGGCGTTGTTTAATCAGATGGTGAATCGAAAACTTGAAGGGATGGTCGGCAAGCGAAAGAATAGTCTATATGTAAGCAGTCGATCACCAGCCTGGCAGAAGGTTATCAATTGGTCGTATACTGACGTGATTATAACCGGGTACAGGAAAGACGAATTCGGATTACTTGCCGCGGTTCAGAATGAGTCAGGCGAACTCCGGCCTGCTGGAATTGTGGAATACGTAACAAAGGCAACCAGGAAAGAGTTCTATTCAATGAGTCGATCACTTGTAACAGGCGAGGATAAGAAATTTGTTTATTTGAGTCCAACGATCAGGGGGCGGGTGAAATTTAGAAACTGGTTCAAATCGGGGATGTTGCGGACGCCGGTATTAACTGAGCTCATAGGATGATATGAAATAAAAAAATAACCCTGCATGCAATTAAGCTGCAGAGTTATTTCTACCGATACCATCGGATTACACCACGGTGTTTCCGCTGAATATAATTTGTACATTATGCTTATTTACTCGTCAAGATACCTTTATCAGCATACAACTTACTTCTAAGCTTTTTAGCTTCACTGTATCGATCAAATAATACTTCTTGGTATTCATGATCATCAGCTATTAAACGTAGCAACCTATCATTTTCATCGAAATAATAGTTAAACAATACCTTGGTGTCATCATCTAGTAAGCAGCAACACTCAACAGTTAAACCTTCCAGTCCCTTGTGAAACTTAACATACTCATAGTTAGGAAGTTTAGCATTAGCGATCAATTCTGAGGGCATTATTATATGCCCCTCTTCTAAATTGTACAGTGAGTGTATTCCACTCTTCATATTCACTACTCCTTTTTCAATTCGGAATCCAGTATCTTCTGTATAAGAATAAACACATCTTCTGCATGTTGTTTTGCAGCGTCGTACTCCTCTGGTTTCCAAGTATTTCGGTCATGATTTCCTACAAGATCATTTACTCTCTTCTCAATGTATGCAGCTATTAAACCAGTATTACTTTGCACTCTTTTGAGGAGCCAACTATATTTCCCTGTGAATAATTTCGAGTTGCTCAGTTCATTTCCTTCATTAGAGATATTATATTGCAAAATTATTTCAGGGACCATTTCTTTTTTTATCCTGTCATCCAAATCTCTTTTCTTCCGGTACAAGAATTTATCTGGTCGAAGAATCTTAGCACTTGGTTCTCCTTCCTCTTCTCGGCGGATCATTTGTCTTAGAGTTTCATCCGGTAAGTTAGGTAGTAACTCTTTTAATTGATTTAACTTTTGATGTTCTTCATTAATACGTCTCTCTCGTTCTTCTAGTAGTTCTGTTCCAATAAAAATATCCTTCTCAGTAATTCCTATTCCATCTTCAATCACGTCTCCAGTTTGCTTTTCAACCCTAGCTTTGGTTAAACGTTCAAAAGATTCTTCACTGCGATCTAGGTACTTAATGACGTCACTTTTCTTTTTTTCATTTTTGTAGAACTCCCACAACTTATCTAATCCCAATTCTTTATGATGTACCACACAAGCAATATTATCTTCGGGAGAAACAACTTCTTCAGCATCAATTGATCTTAGCACCCTTCCAACAAATTGTTCGTATGGAAGTTGTGATCTAAATGGTCTAAATATAGCCGCTATCGATAAGTATTTATGGTCATAACCTTCTCCGAGTTTTGCTACATGAATTACAACCTGAACCTTATGATTTTCGATTGATTTTAATCTTACTGCTAATTCATCTTTTTTTAACTTACTATGTACTAGGGAAACGTCTAAACCCTGCTGCTCATATAGCTCTTGTATTTGCTCGGCATGCCAAATACTGCAAGCAACGGCAATTATCTTATGCGGTATACCAGTTTTTCTTTTTTCTTCGAGAATCTTAATACTCTCCTCTACAACCTTGATACTACACTCCTTTGAATAGGCGATAGATTTTGTCACCCAATCCTCATCCTTTAAATTCATATCTCGAATTTGTTCAAGGGAATAAACAGTATCATCCTTTTTATTGAGTGTTAGGAAAATTTGATCGGGTATATAGTGAATTCTCTCTAAACTCTTCACAAACCCTTTTGCCATTGCTTTACTTAGTGGATATTTGTAAACAAATTCACCCTCTATTTTTTCACCATCTGTCCTAAATGGGGTACCTGTTAACTTAATGACTTTAGCATCTGAAAAGAATTCCATTGAAGTTTCCCACGTTGGAGCAGTGGAATGATGAGCTTCGTCAATAATTATTACATCAAAAAAATTAGAAGGAACTCTATTTATAAGTGAGCTATCCAATCTCTCTTGTAACTTTTGAATATTAAGTATAACTATGTTGGCTTCTTGTAACTCCCAATCGCTTGTCTTACGATCATATTCAATTACAGAAGGCAAATCTTCATACTTCTCAAAGATATTTCTTGCAAGCCAAAAATTCCTAGGATGTTCAGGGTCGAGGGAGTCTAAAACTGCATCTTTTATAACAAGTTGAGGAGTCACAATTAAAACGCGCCCAAATGAAATGCCAAATGGAAGAATCCCCATTAATCCTGTCTTTCCAACTCCTGTTGGAAGAACAATAATTGAGTGCTCTTTCTTTTTATCGTTTACAAAATGTTTATACACAGCACGATAAGCATCAACCTGTGGTTCTCGTAAACTTTGATTAGAATCAATATTGGGCATCGACTCGATAAAGTAATTTAAATTCATTGTTTACTCCCTTTGTCGTATATTTTAGTATTATAATTCGACAAATAGGTCTAAATACCTTCCTCTTACGGGGATTATTATCATTTAAGGGAAAAGTCACCACCAACATTACAAGGGCCCTCCTGAACAATCGTGCAGAATACATTTTTGGGATTTTTATAATGAGGTAGTTACGTTGTCACGTTGTTACATATTTGTTTTGGTCCAATTATGCGGAATTTTCTTGAGTTGGATATAAGCAACTATAAGGTAAGATACGTGTAAACATGCCAAGGAAGGATCAAGAAGATGGAAGAGATTCAGTTCACCACGTTTAACGCGCATGGAGAATTTTGTTTTTATGTTACAGAGGACCTACTACAAGAATATTTGGATATGTCCGACATGGCAATCAGTATAGAGTTCTTCAAGAATTTTTACACACTGGAACAATCACGGGCACTATTCGATTGGATTAAGAATCGTAATAAAAATAAAGAAAACCCTGCCAGTATTTAAGCGGACAGGGTTTTTGCATACCTTAAATTAATTCAAATAGAAAGCTTTAGATGATATTACTTCCTTAAACAAAAAATCACTATCGGACCATGAAAGCTGAGCACGCCCATAAGTCGCTCCGTTAAAATACTCCATTTTAAAGTCGTATTTTTCACCGGCCTCTAACCAAATTTGGCCTGTTAACTCTCCATCACCTTGGGGAACCCAATGATCAATTATCAACTTATTGTTGATCCACAATCTGGCTCCATCATCTGAATAAATATGAAAGTTATGAGTACCTGTACGTTCTGATTGAATCTTTCCTGTCCATCGTACTGAAAACGTTTCTGGATCGATTAATGGATCTGGAGAACCTAAGTCCCAATCAAAATCTATATTGGAATCTATTCGATCTACCTTTTTATCTGTTAAGTCATCATTGTTGAAATACTCAGCGCGTAATCCGTGTTGTCCCTCTTCTGGGTTGGTTGGAGTACTTACTTCAACATCACCACCAATTGCATATAATTTCCCTTGATTATCTTCAACATAGATTGTTCCATCTGAGGCTATTGCTACACTATATCCATGAGCATTATCATACCAATCCAATGTGTATGACCATATCTCTTGACCATCCGAGTTTATTGCTTTTACATTCTTGCCCTCAACAAAATATATATTATTATTTTTATCAATTAGAGGAGTGGATACTTTACTAGTGGTTTTAAAAACCCACTTTGGATTTCCGAAAGAATCATAAGCGTATAGGTTTTTATCAGGGTGAGGCACATAAATTGAACCGTTTCTTCCGACTATAGGGTCAGCAACATTTTTATTTAAGCTATTTGGTAATTCTTTTTTCCATTTAACACTACCATCAGGATTTATTGCATGTATATATCCCGATGCATCAACAATGTATATTGTTCCATCGCTTCCAATAGCAGGTACAGTTCCAATACCATTACTACCATAGACCTCTATACCATAGTCCCATAATTTGTTGCCGTTCACTGAATTATAGGCGGTTAATAAATTGTAACCTTTCCCACTATATTTGAAGTACAATTTTCCTTCTTTAGATAGAACCATATCACTTTTATAATAACTAGAATTTCCCGTTGACCATTTTACTTTTCCGTCAGGTTTGAAAGCAATCAAAGCACTAGTTGGTCCAACGCCAGCTGTGTACACTGTTCCTTCTCTATCAATAACTGGTTCGTAGAAATAATTTATCTTATTTATAAAACTGTCACTAAATGACATCTTTGTTCCATTGTCACTATTAATGTTTATGAGAGAATAATTATCCTGCATTATAAGATTTTTATCAGCACTTATTACTGGTGAAGTATACAAACTTTGTCCACCCATTAATGTCTTCCACTTCAAGCTCCCATCTGAATTTATAGCATATATTTCACTGGTATCAGCCGAAACATTGCGACTTGTTGTAATTACTGTTCCATCTCTATCAATTACTAAAGGTAATGGATTTACTCCTTTAGTTTGATATGTCCACTTAACAAATGGATTTTTTGTAACTCCAGCATATCGTGAGTTGTGATCCCAATTATAACCTACTGGTTGCATAGCTTCTGTATCATAAGCTCCTTGCTGATATCCTGCCCCCTGAGTAAATGGAACTGATGACGCGTTTGTAACTTCTGCTTGCAGTAACACTGATGCGATTAACCCTGAAGCTAATAGTAAATTAAATCCTTTTTTAATAAATGATTTCAATTAAAATATCTCCTTTCAAAATAAGTATTCTATTATAATATCGGTTTCATTAAATATTAAATGACACTTCATTGAGCTCCTTTTTATGTAACAAGGAGTTCATACTTTTCTAAAAACAAAAAAAGACCCCACCAGCCTAAGCCAGCGAGGTTCTTTTTACCGATGCCATCGGTTTTGTAATTTAATCATAAACCAATTGGGACAATTTGTAAATTACTTCTTGTTTTCCATTCGCATTATGACAATAGCCAATTCTTCACGTGTAATGGGTGAACCAGGGCGTGTTCCATCAAAGTATCCTAGCTTTGTCGCTGCTTCCCACGCAGATACTGCCCAAGGGCTTGCCACATTAATATCGCGGTTTGGATTACTCATAGGTTTACCCTCCTTTTTCTTGAGTCCCAGATATTTCGCGATCCCCGCGACATGACCGGCAATCAATGCATCAATAACATCCTGCCGTTTAAGCTTCACTGCATCATTCGCCACATCGATAAACAGGTTTTCGGTCAAAACTGCCGGCATCTTAGATTCACGGCACATGTGCAGGTTCGCAGCCTTCTGTCCACGATCTCTCACATTATACGGCTTAAGTGCAATCATGATCTCGGAATGCAGCACATTTTGTAGGGACCGTGAGGCAGCTGAAGCATTGGTATACCTGAAGGATTCAAACCCACCAGCGCCACCGCCTGCGTTACAGTGTATGGAAACCAGCAGATCCGCCACGGCTTTGTTGGCCGCATCCGTCCGCTCTTTGAGCTCAAGAAATACATCCGTTGATCGAGAGAGTTCCACCTGTACTCCCTCGTAATCACTTTCCAGCTTCTTCTTCACTCCGAGGGATACCGCTAAGACAATATCCTTTTCCTTAAGGCCATTACCAACAGCTCCCGGGTCCTTCCCGCCATGACCAGCATCAATCCATACCTTCCTCATAACTTAATCCCTTCTTTCGTTTGTTTGATTGCCTGGTGTCCAAATACAGCAAAGGACCCTGCAAGGATTCCCTGAATAATCGCTTCAACCGACCATCCAAGCAGACCGATCGTCAACCAGACAGCAACGATTATCACAATGTATACGATGCTCCAATCCGGAACTTTAGGGGTTCTCTTCAGAACCCAGCCAATAACCCAGCATGCAGCCACAACGATTAGTAGCCGCGGATCAATAAGTTCAAAAATCATTTTCCATTCCATATTTCACACAACCTCTCAAATTTTTATTTATCAGTGCCTTGGGAATCGATCTTTGATGTCTCGAAGTTCTCCGATAATCACGTCATATTTATCACTAAACTTGTCCAACAAATCCTGTAATCTACCCTCTCGTTCCTTGTTGGCTCGCATCACATAAATTAGCAGCCATACAAATAACAAGGCAAATGGTCCTTGTGTTATAAAGTATTTAACGACTTCATTCTCCATCGCCCTTCCCCCTGTATCTCTAATAGAAATAGCCCCTGGACCACCCATAGGCACATAACTATTCTTCATTCTCAGATTTGTCGGACTTCTGTAATTTAGCGAGTGTCTCACCGATATCATGATCAACTGCTTGTAAGATTTCGAGCCACTGGTCCGGATATGCTTGAAGCATAATGTTAATCACTGCGGCAATTTCTTCTACCGGAGTTGTCAGATCGATAAGCAGCTCTACCTTCGTCATCCTTGCCATATGACACCTCCTCTCAGGCAAAATAAAAGAGCCTATTTAGGCTCTAAATTCGACCTGTTCATTTTAAATATCATGGAAAATACTTCCTCATTCTGTTATCATTACCCCTGTAAATTATCTTTAGGGGGAATTGTTTTGTCAGATTTTTTAAAGGTCCTTGGAGTTGTACTAGGTGGTCTGATTGCGGCCGTGGGTTTCTTCTTCCTTGGAACAGAAAATGAATTGATGTACCTGTTAGGAATAGAAGACTCTGCTTGGATTCTATCTGCCATCTGGTGGGTTAGTGGAATCGTTACAGGATCAATTATCTATGCCCTGGGTCTAATTCTTGAAGTGGTGCAGGACATCAAGAAAGACCAAACCAAAGCTGTTCGTATAAACGCCGGTACGACAGAAAATGTATAGTCTGATAATCCGCCTAAACAGGTGGATTATTAATTTGTATCTGCACAACAAAAGGGCCTCATCAGATTTGATGAGACCCTTTATTGATTGTGTATTATTTATTTAACTCTTCAAGTTCAGCGTTAATCTTGTTCAATTCCTGATTTTTTTCAGTTATCTGCTTGTTAACGCTGAAAAGTGAATCTTTTAGTAAGTCTTTAGGTAATCCTTCTTGTAAAAGAGCGTACTGTTCCTCGTCATGTTTTTTCACCTGTTCTAACTTTTCTATTTCCTCCTCTAAGAATTTTTTTTGCTCCAGTAGTAGTGACACTTGTAAGTTGTTTACTTCGTTTCCTTTAGAAGATGAAGACACATCCGAAGAATTATTCGTCATAATTGTGATCGTCTTTGTGTTATTATCCACTTTTAGTTCAGCCCCTATAGAGTCGGAAATGGCTCGAACAGGCGCATTAGTTCTTCCACCAATAACAGCACCTTTGTCCTGAAGCTCCTTACCATTAACGATGACCTTATATTCACCAGTTACTTTCTGTCCAACCATACTCTTAACTTGAGCTGCAACAGCACTGCCGGATGTAGCTACTAGAGCCCCAATTACAATGCCACCTAATAAATATGCCCATTTCTTCATTCTGTGGATACCTCCGTTGGTAGATTTGCCATTATGATACCCTACGGAGTTGAGGTTGGGAAGGTCCCACCCCAATTTTGGTTTTCCGTTCGTCCGTGATTATGGGTTGGAAGTGTGACTGAATGCCTGTGATTGTTATAGGAATTTCTGAGTGAGTCTATTTGTGATCGTAATGATAATAGCTCTGATTGTAGACCACTTATGCTTAAAATACTAAGTCCTGTTACAGATGAGCCATTTGAAAAGTGAACGCTCCCTTGTAAATTAGTAATCCCGCTGCTGGATCCTAAGCGTAGCCCATAATTACCTATCACGTGTAGTTCATAATCAATTGCATAAATCAGCCCTTGTGACTGCCCAGAAGAATTATAATAAGTATGCCCTGAAATATTCGCTGAAGGATTGGTTCCGAGGGTTACACGTCTAGCATTATAACCATCGTAGAAAACAAATCCGTCTGGATCAAGTTCAATGCGCTCTCCATAGGAAGCTGTCCGGATTCGGCTACCTAAGATGTCCCCGCCGGTGATGTTAGTACCGTCAATTGTTGAAGCAGATATCCTTCCTCTAAACTCCCCACTTTGTGCGACCATGTGCCCGCCTGAGCTAACCGTGAACATTCCATTCCCTACATTAATGGACGAACCCACAATGGCCCCATTCATAAAGTTCGACGAGTAGATATTGGCCGAGTTCGCTGTTAACCGATTGGCTACCACATTGCCCTGCATGTCCACCCGAAATGGAGCGCTGCCGAAGTTTGCATGACCTGCAGCAATGCCGTTCGTGTTGATCTGGGTTATGTTATTGCCGCTGCCGATCAGCATGGATACGAAGCTCCCGAGCTGGCCGATAATCGTTTCAGCTACTACTCCGCGGGCAGTAATAGCCGATCTAATGGTTTGCCAGCCATCCGTTGAAATACCTATGCCGGCAGCTGTGAACCTTACTTGATTGTTGAGGTTATTTTTCTCCCTGGCCAGAATACCGCCTTCCGGTGGATAGACCAATTCCGTCTTGGAATTGTTTATGTCCGTGATTGCTTGTTTCGCTGCAGCTTCAAATACCTCTGTCCGGATCTTCCCGCCGGAAAGCAGGTTATCCATCACCTTCCGGGAACGTTCAAGGTCTGCAATCAGGTCGATGTCATCCTTCAGGGCAAAGTTGGCCAGCATGACTTTGCTGTGCTGATCGTTCGAATATGGGTACTCAACCAGCTCCACGATCCGCATCGCTATCCGGTTCATTTCCATCTTCGGATCATACGCTGAAGCAGCGTCCCCCAGGTCTGGTGGGTGTTCCTCCCTATCGATCTTGTGCAGGTCCGCTGCTGTTATCGTGATTTCAAATTCCGGCATTTCCTTTTTCCGCAGCTCCTCCCGTGTGGACTTTAATAGCTCCACGGGATCTTCAATATTCTGCTGGATGTTTTCGCCGTCGAAGTACGGTACCGAATCACTGCCCCAATAATTCACATATGGGGAAAGCAGATAGTTAACCATGATCTTCCCGTTCTGAATGGCCCCCGGTACCGACTGGAGGAGGCTTCGTTCTTCGGCTGTCAGGTTATCTGCAGACATCCCAACCCACGTCCGACCGTCTTTCATATGAGCATACATTCGGGTTACAAGGTTTGTGCTGTCGTCCTTAAACGAATCGGAAATGATGTTCTTCTTCGTCCGGTATTCGTACCGATCATTCTGAGAACCGATCTTCTTATGGATATGAATCACAAAGTTATCTGGTCGGATCTCAGCTTTGTATGTGTTTATTACCTGATTCAGCGCAGCGAGTGCAGTCGTCCGGCCGAAGTCCTTAATATCCCACATATCGAAAGTGTCGTGAATCTGGAATGTAAAGCGGCCGCCGGTCCATGCGCTGATTTTATTTATCAACGTCGAGATGTGGGTCCCGTAAGCCTCATCGATGTACTCGTCATACGGTACCTTGTAATCGTTAAGTTTGAACATCACATGCGTGCAGGTGATTTGTGCCGTCAGCTTCTTCTTATCCCGCTGCCGCTGCCGGGTATTGATCACGTAATATTGCCCGCGCTCATCCCGGACGTGGCCCTTGATCTGGATCTTTTCCAAATAGTCCTCGCTGGTCATAGGCACTAAAAAAGACAGCTCATAATCGCTATTGAGCCGTCTTCGTCGTTCAATGTTATAGGCATCGATCAGCGTGCCGGTACGCTTCAAATTCTTGTCGAATACCTGCAATGTTGGATTAGGCAATGTATCGCCTCCCTAATACAAAAACTTATCGCGGTGAGTAATTCGGAAGAGTATCGTCCGCCCGGTGGCCGGGTCTGTCCAGGTAAGATTATTTCTCCCGAGGTTCAGGTCGAAGAAATCTCCCTTGTACAAATGGGAGACGTTCTCCCCGTTCCGTGTGATCTTGAACTTCTCACTGTCAATCACGATGATGTCACCGGGAACGAACGGCCCAGTAAATTCGATCTCGTCGACATGGTACCGGCTTGCCTTCCCCTGCAGGGATGAAATGCCATGCATGATGGCTCGCTGCAGCCGCTCCCGGACGAAGCCGATGCTTATCCCGCTGTCGGCATCCATCTGAGCAGCAAAGGATATTTCACGAATAAAGTCGGCCGTCATCCCGCCTTCTCCATTCATGTTGGCTTGACCGGTCATCTCGACCGCCGAAGAAGCCATAATCCCTGCGCACCCGATGAGGACAGCCCGGCCAAACACGAACATCGTTACGGGACGATTAAACGGCTGCCTGTTGAATGGTCCTCCGAACATACGCCCCCTCCTCTCCGGTCAAGAATCAACCCTTATAGTCTTTTCCGGTGATTACCTTAAACTCTGCGGCGGAGATGACGCCGAACTGAACGTAAAGCCGAAGTTGAACATCGGACACCCATTTCTTCTCGTAGTAATAGGACAATCTTTCAAAATCACTGTTGAACATTCGATTCTCCTCCTGTTCCATTGGCTAATAATTTCAATTCCAGTGCAGCCAGCATCTGGCCGAGCACTTGGCCTTGCATGTATAGATCAAGAATTGAAATATCCTTCCTGACCAGCTCCGCACCGATTACATTGTTCTGTTGCTTGAGGTCCAGCGTCGAAAGGTCTTGCTTGACCTGCTCCGAGCCGAGGGCGCTTAACGTCATTTTTTGTTCAGCGCTCGCTGTTTTTACCGCGGATAACTCTTCCCCGGAAGAAACTACTGCCTCCTGCAGTTGTGCGTTTTGTTGCTGGATTCCCTCTACTACAACCGTCAATAATTCAATCTCTGTCGGCTCCTGTGGCTGCGGTCGCGTGATCTCCTTGATTTCCTCGGGCGTTAACCCTTCGATCCATAACGTCGGCTGTATTGGTGCTTGATAGATTGGCGGCTCCCCTCGTTCCTCTTCTGGCAACGCGGCCCACTTATCATATTCGGCTTGAAATACGTCTTTTGCGGCGCTTTCCGCGTCTTGATACGCTTCCCAGCCATCAAGATCGAAACGTGGACGATATAAGCCAGGAGTAACCGCGATAGATACAATATATCCGGCGATCTCCGATTCCGGCGTTTCAACCGGCTGCTCGGCTTCTGGTGCTGGCTCCTGCTCTACTTCGTCCGGATCGGCGGGCGGCTGCGGCTCGATGTCCGCATAAAAAGGGACGACACCGTTAAAGGCATCGTCCACAATCGTATCCTCTAAATAAAGGCCATCTATATTTACTTTAGGTACTGCTTTCATGTGCTACCTCCTTTATTGCTCGGCGAGAAACATTATCCCGTCCAAGCTGACCCAAGCATTAGCGTCCCATTGTCCCACGTAGTTGAAGAAAATTTCTCCGTTTTTATACACATCTATCCGAACCGTGCTATTTATGCTCGCATGTGCAGCAAACATTAGCGAAGAATTTGGTCGGAATCCACTAGCCAACTTGAAAAGGATGGATGACACAGCCCCACTTTTGACCAGTCCGGTTAAGTGAACAACCCCTGACGAATCCTTGTAATACCTTACCGGATGATACCCGTCTTGGTACTCAACCCATCCATTGAGTAATGTCGGCGTAATTTGAACGGCGGGGGCGTCTTTGTCGACCTTTTTATTCATCAGCACGGATACAGAAGTCGCATTCTGCTGGACGGCATCCGTCAATTCTTGGAGCATGGCCTTTTCGTTAGCTGCATATGATCCGGTGATAGGCATGACCGGAAACTTGTCAAGCATCAGGTATGTGACGGAATACACAGCAGATGGGTCGTAGTTTGCATCCTTGATTATCTTACGAACCTTGCCGTATGCGTCAATTGGGTCGGTCAACCAACTGTAGTCATCTCTTCCATTTCTAAATATGCTGAGAATCTGAGATACCTTGTTTTTCAGTCGCGAAGACTCTCCTCCAGCCCACCCAGCATTAATTTGATGCTGGCTATATGGATCAGCTACGGGTTTCACGCTCTCCCGAACTACAATCCCCGTCCCAACTTCGATCAGGTTATCACCCTCGTTAAACGTCAGCATACCTTCGGAAACGATAGGCTCGACCGTTGGCGTTGCGAGTTGATATACGAGTTGGTAAGGCGTCCAATCTACTGCCAGAGTCGTGGGCAGAGTTCCAGTGTAGTATGTCGGTGTTCCCCAACCAGGGATGCTATTCCATACTTTTGTACCTGTCCCGTTATAGGGCTCTCCGGCCTGCCCCGCATCATCGTTATACATTCGCCAACCCATAAAATACGCCTTAATCTCGTCGGCTGTCGGCGTGTAGTTGTCTCCCCATCCGCTGTCTGAATTTTTGACATTCAAGAATAGACCTGAACTGTTAAGTGCGGCTGAGTCGGGTATTGAGTAAGTATCAACGTTATTCTTGAGAACAGAACCGTCGAATTTAACAACAGTATTACTTGAAGTTACACCACCAGAAATACTTAAAAATAAACGCTTTGATCCAGTTTGCGCATCAAAAAGCGTCCAGTTCAATGACCCATTCAGTGTAACTTTCTTCCACTTCGCTAGCTTGAAGTACTGCCCGTCCTTCTCGAACACTTCGTCAGCATTCGCCCCTGTCAGCGGATCGGCGTATAAGTCCGTTTGCAACGCGAGCATGGAGTCTTCGCGCGGTTTGAATGATTTGGCTGTACGACCTACGTTTAGCATCGGATTGATAATAGTATCCACGGTATCAGCTAAACCGCTAACATATATAACTAGTTGTGTTACATTACCGCTATTGAACGTTCTTGCTCCCTGTCCGTAATTAAGGAGTATAGTCTGTTCGTCAGCTGAAAAAACGGCTAACTTGCCCTTACCATTTAAAGTTGAAAAGGAGAGAGTATAGTCCGTTTGTGGGAGTACAGTAACTGGAAGACGTGTCCAGGCATTCGTAGACTCAGCTGTTTGTACATACGTATAAGGCCCGATAATGTCGGACTCCTTAGTCTTGAAGCTGGCTTCATAAAATGGCGGCAACAGATTCTCCCCGTACCGAATCGCATACGGATTTCGTACAGGCTGAACGCTATCGACGTATGGGTATTTGGCGGCGATTTGCTCAGGGGTCATTCCGCTAAGTGCTGTATATTCCGCCGCCGTTATCTCATAGATGCGGTATCCATCGAAATAGGCAGACTGTCCGGAACTACCGCTAACCATTGCATGTAGGGACGATGTTGTCGCGTTAGTCATGTCATTAGGACTAATTAAAATACACGACGGGGAAAATCTATCCTTTGTACTTACCGGGTTACCGTTCTTATTCGTTACTCCGCCGATGGATACCATCGCAGATCCGCCGGACGAGTTTATATTCTTTACATCCACCAGTACCACGTAATATTTAGACTTATCTAGCGTTAGAGGAATCCATGTAGACCCGCCCCATGCTTCATGACCTGCCGATTCCACCTTTAGGGACTTTGATCCGTAGAGGTAATTAACAGAGTCTAACGATATATAGGCCCCATTCTGCATCCAGTTACCTATGACTTCAAAACCGCCATCCCGCCCCAACAAGTTAACCAACGTACGCCCCTTAATCCCACTCAACGAAAAAGCCGCACGCCGTTGTGCGTTAAGGATCTGCATCCCGGCGTTAAGTACGACGCCCTGACGCTGTACGGTGTCGAGGCGGTCCCTGGCTGCAGTCAGTCCAGTTGAAAGCTCGCTGATGTTGCCGATAGCTGCATCGTGGTCATAGGCGGTAAAGTAACGTGCGACTTTTGTTCCCACTGCCCAGCTCTGTGCGGTGCCTTGAAATCCCCGCGTGATCCCCGTCATTTCATCTCCTGTCTTATCGGTATACAGGATTGTTTCGGCAGCTTCGTCCGTGCCGATCGTGAGCAAGTTTGGGCCATCCGGAAGAACTGATCCATCTGCGACCTGGATTGTATCTTGTGCCGCATCGATCGCGGCGGCCAACTCCGTCCCCGGGCTATTTACTTGTGCCGGATACATGGTTTTCATTTCAAATCCTCCTTACGCCAGTGTGCATACAATTTGCCCGGTCAGCATTTTAAAGATGTCATTGGACAGGATACTGCGCGGGGTTTCTAGCGCGCCAAAGTACAGCAGATTCCCTCCGGTGGCGGCGTCCCGGATCCCTATATGCGATACTTGCCCCCAGTCCGCTGTAGCCGTCGGCATGACAACGTCAGCACTGTTTTTAATCGTTTGTTTTGATACTGTGACCTGTTGCCCTGTCGTCGGGTGATAAATAGTGTAATTCTCGATGGTTGGTGCGCCAAACGTCACTTCCTGACGGACATACCCGCCGCCGGTTACCTCCTGCCCCGTGTCGGCCCCCGTTGGGTTACTGATATACAGTGCCAAGTAAAGCTTCGTTGGCCGGGTATAGGCTGCATTCCGGAACACCTGATTCAGCAATGCCGCGGCCAAATAATTGGACATGTTCATCAATCAATCATCCTTCCATGAGATATTCGTTACGAATTTTGAAGCTCTGCAGCGTGGTCGTTCCGACATTGGTGAGTACGATAACTGGACTGGCCCGCTCATCACCAAGAGATTGGACGGATACCACTTGCGGTGACCGTGTGATATTCAATTCTGTAATCTTCTCGTCACTCTCGGGAAATGGGTCGTACATCTTGAGCGGTATATCGATCACTCGGTTTCCGGTCGATTCGTCCCAACTCATCGTACTGCGGTACTGAGCAAAATAGTGTTTGCCAGGGCGGTCTGAAAACACTAGATCCAGAACGCCGCGTCGGGTGTTAAATTGGCGCATAAGCAAGGAAACAGTTGTGTCATAATCGCTGGTAATAAAAAAGCCCAGGCCAACTGGCCGGGCTCCATACGTACTTCCAAAATCAATTTCTCCGTCCCGCTCGGCGATCTGCACGGTATTCTCCGTCGCTTCTGGCAAACCGGGTATGTTCCGGTAAACCAGCACTGCGCCTGTTCCCGAAATCCATTCTCCATTTACAGACACGTCCATTTACTTCCCACCTCCTGTTGTCGCCAGTCGCCGGAAAGTCCGCTCACGCTCGGAATAAAGGATCTCGGCATCCGTTGGATCCTGAACATCCACATGTTCGATTGACATGTCGATATGATTAACCATCTGCATGACCACCGGATCCGTTTTGCTTGCCGTAGGCGCCGCCACTTGCCCGCTGACCAACTTCCAAAGCGTGTTTTGCTGTGCTGGGTTCAAATACATCTCGCCAGCGTGGGCGATTACCGGTACTGCTTCCCCAGGGCTTCCCTGGACGACTCCCCCGTCTTTGAAGGCTTGCATCTTGCCAGTATCCTTTTCAACGCCGTACAGTCTTCGCAATTCTTCATTTCGAGCTGTGAGCCTTGCCATCTCAGCAGTGTCTCCCCGTGCCTTAGCAGCAGCCCAAGCATCCTTGTTCGCGTTATACTCCTGCAGGTCCAAATTAGCGCCACCTGAAGGATCCGACACTTTAGCGATGTTGGACAATTTCGCATTATACACTGAAACGAATTGATCCAGATCGCTTAAGATTTGTTGATTGGCCGTTTCATTGGCGCCGATCCTGAAATCCTTGATTGCATTCTCGATGAACTGGATATCATCTTTGTGGCTCTCAAAAGCATCCTTCAAGGCGTTGTAACGGGCTTCGGTATCCCGTCTCTCTTCAGCATACGCCTTCTCTTTTTCATCCTTTTCATCAACCAGTTTCTGCTTCTGGTCTTCCAAATCGCGCTTGCGGAGTTCCCGGCTGCGCTCGAGCTGCATTCGCTCGATCTCCTCCGTAATGTCGGCCAGTGCCTTTTTGCCTTCCGGAGAGACGGCAGTGCTCAATTCTTCCTGACGTGCAAGCTTTTTCGCGAGCTGGGTTTCATAATCCTCATCAACGTTCAATTCCTGCTCTTTCGCGATCAGATCGTCAATAGCTTTGATCTTCTCGTTCTGCGCATCAACATATGCCTTCTTCCGGGCTTCAATCCCGTCTAGTTCAGCCTTAAGGGACTCATCCAGTTTCTTTTTCTGAGCATTGAAGAAGTCACCAGTCTCTTTCTTCATATCCTGGATCAATGACTTGCGGGCGCGGTATACTTCTTCATCCGCTCGCTTATATTCATCCGAATCTTTATGGTACCGATCCCGGACCCGTGTCCATGCGGTCAGCTTCATCTGTGTGATTTCATTTTCCGTTTTGTCGGCTTCCTCCATGCGGCGCTCTTCCTTTGCAATCCATTCCTCTGAATCAGCAAATTGGGATTTCAATAATTGCTTACGAGCGCGGTATACCTCCTCATCAGCCTTCTTGTACTCTTCACTATCTTTGTGATATCGATCTCGTACTCGAGTCCAGCTGTCTATTTTCATCTGGGCGATTTGGGTTTCGCTCTTATAGGAGTCCTGCATCCGGCGTTCTTCTTTACTGATCCATTCAGATGATGCAGCATACTGAGCTTTATTCAGTTCTTCGCGAGCTCGAATCAGTTCCTCATCCGCATCCTTGTAATACTCGCTGTCTTTTTTGTAGCGATCGCGAACTTTCGTCCACATTTCCACCTTCATCTGCGCTATTTGGGTTTCACTTTTATACGACTCTTCCATCTTCCGTTCTTGGCGATCAATCCAAGTAGCAGACGCTTCGTAAATCGACTTGGCACTATCCTCTTGCAGACGCTTCATCTGCAGATTCAATTCCCGCTGATCCGCTATAGTTTCTTTGAGGTGTTGTTTGTGATTAGCCTGTATCTTCTTCAAAGCTTTCAATTGTTGCTCAGGTGTCTGGTCATAATACTCCGCGTTATAACGGGCCGTTGCCATGTCAGCGTCATAAGCAGCCTGGCGTTGTTCCTTGGCAAGTTCAGCTGCAGACTTGCCCTTTTTCTCTTTCTTTTTTTTCTTTTTCTTTTTCTTTTTCTCATCATCATCGGCCCCACCACCAAGATCACGCGGTTTGTATGCAAAAGCGTCGAGATTGCCGCTTGTGAGGTTATCAAGGGCTCTATCCGCTTCCAGTTCCGCCGCAGCGAATCTGTTTTGCTCCTCTGCCATCTTGGCTGCAGCCGCATTAGCTTGAGCTTGAACACCAGCGCTAACGATGCCGCCAACCATTCCACCAACGCGCGCCAAAGATCCTTTACCTTCGGTCATTCCAATATCCAACGCCTTGCCAGAAATCGAAGCCATCACACGTGCCAAGGCTTGGTAGTTCTTGATTTGGGCTTCCACAGCTGCTTTTTGTGCTTTGGTTGTTTCCTTAAGGTTGGTAATCTGAGCCTTAGCAGACTCGACCGAAGCCGTGATCATGTTCCTCTCAACACTGATCTGATCTTCAACGTAACCAATGTTTTCGATCCGAAGTCGCCCTTCCTTGTCCATATGCGCCTGCAGGCCAGGATATTGTTTCGCGAGTGTGTTGGTGACCGTAACTAGTTCTTGCTTCTGAGCCTCATCCAGCTTTTGAACGGAATTGAGCTCTTTGTAGCGTTTCAGCGTTTTCTCCATTTCGAGAATCTTGCTATTCTTCGCAGCAACGTCTTGCAACTCCGCTTTGGCCATATCAATCAATGCAGGCGTCGACTTTTCAACCTCTTCTCTCATATTTTTAAGAGCAGTACCAGCCTCTTCTGCATTGCTGAAATCCATCTCTTTCAGTTGCTTATTAAGCTTCTCGAACTCATCCACCGTTTTCTTGACTTCCAGAGGTGCAAAACCGGTACCATGCTCGATGTAGGATCCATGTTTGCTGCGCATCCCTTCAAGCGTCTCTTCTAATTCCTTACGCCTTTCGAGTATTTCGTTCAAGGTCTCAATATCGCCCTGAAGCTTTTTGACATCCTCGGCCGTCCGGTTGGCTGGTGACTGGGAGAGTTTTTGATTCAACTGTTCCTGATTAGCGGCAAACTTCATAACGGATTCGGATGCAGCATCTGCAGCAAGCTTGTATGCCCCCACTCCGGCAGCAACCAAGGACAATGCAGTTATGGCCCACCCAATTGGCCCCATGGCTAAATTCATAGCCCGTAGTGCTGCTGTTACAGCTACAATGCTTACAACCAAGGTACCCAAGACGGTAATCAATCCAAGCACGGCAATGCTCCCGGCGGCCAATCCAGCTACAACTTCTTTATTCGCTTCTGCCCACAGGACAAAGTCCTTGATCATCGGTGTAATTCGCTGCATGATCTCACCCAAGACAGGCAAGAAAGCTTCTCCTAATTCCACTCGAGCCATTTCTATGGTTTGGTTAAATGTTGCCTGCGTGCCGGTGTATCCTGTCATGGCAGAATCAGCATTCCCTGCAAACATTGCAGACTCTGCCATGATTCCGTTATACGCAGCCTGAAGCTTTTGGGCCTCAGTCAGTTTAGCCGCTGTTGTACCAATCGTCTTAGCATACCGTTTGTACATGACGGATAGGTTTGTCGTAATGCCGGCTGCATCTGTCAGATTGGAGTTGCCCCCCTTGACTCCTCGCGCTACTTGTTTGATTGCCTCTTCCCAACTCAGATGTGCTTCTCGGTTGTAGACTGCGGCATCTGCTGTTGCAATCATGATTTCCCTCGTCTGTTCCAAGGTAAGTCCGGCAGAGAGATAGGTTTTTACCGTATCATTCATGGCCGTCTTGCTGAGCCCCCAACGATCCGATAGTTCCTCAGCAAGTCCGATTGTTTTTTCCGTGTTGACATGTAATGCCTTGGAAACCTCGGTAAGCCCCTGATATGAATCTGCAAGCTCTCTTGCTTCCTTTGCCAGTGTAGTAAAAGTTTGAATGAGCTGCCTGGTCGCCATACCGGCACCAAGAGCTGTCAGCCCTGAAGCGAGACCATCAATCCCCTTCTTGGTGTTTTGCACCTCGGCATTCGCTTGCTTCAGCTCCTGCTCGATCTTATCAATATGTTTAGCGTCCAAACCGATCATTCGAAGCTGTTCTCGCACCTGCCGTAATTGTTCCTCCAGCAGTTCTGGATTCGCGTTTTGAATTGATTTATTGATCTTGTCGATCTGGCCCGAGCTCAAGCCGATCTCTTTTAAAGAATTGTTCAGCGCTTTAAAACCACTACCGGCTTTCTGCGCCTTATCCTCCAGTTCCCAAATTTTTTGAGCAGTCTGGTCCGACGTTTGTGTCAGCCTCATTAACGCAGCTTCAGTATTCAGGATTTGTTCCTGCAGCTTACTCTTCTTCTGGTCATTAAATGCGTTCTCATAAGATTGCTTCAACTCACTGAGCTTTTTTCGCTGGATCTCAATCTTGGCGTTAACGTTATCCAGAACAGATGTGAGCTGGGCGATTTTATCTTTAGAAGCCCCGATCTTATCAAATGCTGTGTCCATGCTTTTGATATCACTCGCCGTTTTCTTCCCTTGATCACCAAGCCCTGAAATTTCTTGTTTAACAGCTTTAATTTCCGCTTTAAGACCTTGCGCTTCAGCAGTCATCCGAGCACGCAATTCACCAATCTCCACAGCCATAATCTCACCGTCCCCTCATACGCGCGAGCCGCGCTTGATATTGTTCTTCTGCCGACTTTGGTGGTTCTGCCGGCGGCTTCGGCAGCATGCTGTTGATCCGCTTAATAATGTTTTCCCTTGCCTCCTTGTCCATGAGGTGCGGAAAAGACACTATATCGATTTGCATCAGCAACTGCTCTGCCCTTACCTGATCATGCAGCATAAGCATCTGTGGGAGGTCCACGAAATAATATTCGTTCTCGATCTCGTATTGGGTCTTGCCCAGTACCGCACAACAGCGCAAGACAAAATCATCATAGGTGACTACACGTCGGCCCGATCCATCCGTTTCACGATGCTCTGAATGAACTGCTGTGCTACTGGAGGAATCAGGCCGTTCAAGTTTTTTAGAGCTTCATTCATGTCGTTCTTCTCCCAAGTGAGTCGGAGAAACTCGGTACATTCGCCGAATGCGGCATGCTCGTCCAAGTAATCCATGGGCAGGTCACTCAATAGTGAAGTCAGTTCGTAAATTTCATCTATCGAAACGTCAGCGGCGGCCACAATGAACACCGCGCGGTCGCTTTCAGGCGTCAGGAAAAGCTTAATAAGATAATCACCGATCGACCCGATATGGTCGGTCAGTTTCTTCAATCGGCTTCGGGTCAGTTTGGGTACCGTAACCCTCTTACTGCCGAGCATGACATAATCCTTTTTGCTACCCAGGTTAAACATCCTTGATCATTCCTCTCGTAGGAAATAAGAAAAAGGAGAAGGCTTCTGCCCTCTCCTTGCGTATGAATGAATTATGCCGTTGCCGTGATGTCGCCCCAGGTATAAAGCAGACCCCTCGGTGTGGCTTTGAGATCAGGATACGCCATACCGTTGATCGGGAATTTCTGGTTATCATCCAACATAAACTGCGCGTTAACGTCAAACTTAATACCACAGGACTCAATATAAATGAACCGAGACGGATCCGTAATACCCTGTGGCTCAATCACGGCCCGTTTACGTGGCAGCTCTTTTCCTGCCAGACCGGTGATCTGATATTTTACCTTGTCCGGATCATTCGCATCCGTGACCTTGATCGCATTAGCGTTAAATTTTACGACCTTATCAAAGTCCGTGTCTGGAGTTTCAAACTCCACCCGCCCAATCGTGCCGGTCGAAAACGACTTAACCGGGGCTGTACCCGTTTGGTCGGTCGTCGGTTCGAAGTAGGTGGTTTCCGTATAGAAACGAATTCCTCCTTGGGTCAGATCAATGATAACGGCATCTGGCAACAGCATACCCTTATCATCCACGCCCCATTTAAAAATCCCGGGACCTGCATAAATCTTATCCACATCTGCCATCGTTAATTTTCCTCCTTAACGTAAAATACAAAATTGGTTGAATACATAGGCCGATCCTTATCGTCGAGCCCAAGAGGTATAGGACTGGACTGGTTGGCCGTACTTGAAAAAACATGCACGGTACCCGCATTGTAATTGGTCCGCCGATGCAAATGCTTGATCAGCCGTTTGGCAAGAGCCTCGGCCCCCGCCATGTTCCCCGGCATCGCCTTGTATGATTTGCCTTTTACGATCACCTGAAATGTGGGCCTCTCGGTCGGCACATAAGCATGTGCTGCGTACCCGCCAGTACCGAAAACAAACAAGCAGGGAAGCTTCGATTCCGGCAGCTCAGCCGGGATGAAGTTGGGATCCGGATAAACGGTGAATCCGGCATCCGTCAGGTATGCAATCAAGTCGCTTGCAAGCATGCTATCCTCCCTCCAGAACGCTCTTTAATTCCTGCAAAATAAGATCTTCGTTCATTTTCAGAGCGTTTTCCAGAAACTTTTTCCCTGGCATGTATCCTTTGTATGACCCTTTGCTTAATGTCTTCTCTCCTGGAGTCATTTCCACGATTGCACCGCTTTTGGTTTTTCGGAATCCTTCATGTTGAACCACAGCGTAATCATCAACCGCCGGGCTCGTCCCGAGATCAATGTACATACCAGCTATAGTCCGTTTGACTTCGCCGATGATCAGTTGGTCCTCCAAATCGCCAGAAAGGTTAGGGGCCAAACGTTTTGCATCATGTATCACATCTAAGGCCAAGCGAGTAAGTGTTTCTTCCAGGCGCCGGTCCAAGTCGTTCTCCATCCTCGTTAATCGGTCGACCATAGCGTCAATCCCCTCGAGGCTAAAGCTAAATAATTGGTGGTCAGCTATAGACGATCACCTTCTTTACATCATCCGTCCCAAGGTACTTTTTGACTTCAAAATGAGCGACATCGCAACGGATCTTCATGCCGAGCTTGTTCTCGTATTCGAAATAATCGTCAAGGGTTACGGATTGGGGGCCTTCCAAATGAATCTCGTATGCGATCTGAATCTCCTCGCCGCGGGCATTCCGGATCAGACGTTGCTCCTCGACCACCTTTGCCGCTTTGACATCGCTGATGGGCTGCTGCGGCCGTCCCCAGTCGTCCTTGCCTCCTACGTGCCAATGAGTTACCGTCGCCGGGTATCCAAAGAGACTCATACCAATGCACCGCCATACTGCCGCTGCGCCACTTCTGCGGCTTCCTTCTCGGCTAGTTCTGCTGCGGTAGGTCCAAGCAAGGCCCGGACGTCAGGGGCCACGTCAGGGCGTTCCTCCTCCTTGTAGCTGATCGATTCGCCGTTATCCGATACCGTTTTAACATTGTGTTTCTGATATTTAAGTGCCGGGTCGACGCCCTGCAGCTCCCATACCGTTTGAAACGCAACGATCGAGACGGCCATCGGACTGATCTTGGGATACCATCGAGCCAAATTACGTTCAGCTTGAACGACGGCAACGGCTTGCTTTTGATCCGTGGCCCGGTCCCATGCGTCGGTATCCAGCATGTTGGCCATGATCCAAGCTCCAACTTCTTGAGGGTCCATACCGATCACCTACTTCTTCTCGGCTGCTTCGATTTCTTTGACAAGCGTAGCTGCATCTTTTTCGTAGGCTCCGTCAATTTCGAGTTCGAGTGCTTTTTCCCGGAGAGCTTCAATTTCAGCCTCCTTCTCAGCGATGCCTTCCTTCAACTTGGCTTCACCGAGACGGCCAGCATTTGGAACCCCCAACTCTTTCGCCCGCTCACGGAGCTCTTGCAATTCCGTATCGGGCTCATCTGGTAGAGCTTCGATTTCTACAGCAGCTTCGGCGGCAATGGCTTCCTTCGCTGCCTCGTCATTCACCTTTCGTAACACTTCCCCGGGTTGACGCCACTTGCCGTCGTATTTGACGACCCCTGTCAGTTTGATATCCAATCCAATCACCCTTTTCATTTGAAATAAGAAAAGGAGCCCTCTAAAAGGCTCCTTAATATACCGTTGCGGATACTACACTATCCGCCCAGGCGAATGCCGGGAAGGACAAAGCCACCCCCGCTGTACGCAGGCGGATTGGATTCTTGGTGACATCACGGAATACATAGATGCCCATGTCACCGGTTTGAACGGATTCAATTTCGGACATCATTTCCTCCGTCGTCTTGGCCCAAAGGTAATTACCCAGCGGACCGTCAGGAAGTAACACGAAACGATTTTGTGGCATCATCCGCACGGTTGTGAAGCTAAGCTTTCCATTGGTAAGTTTACGGTCTTCCGTTCGGGCCTGAGTGTCGTAGGCGACGAGTGCCGGAAACTCAAGCTCATCGAACACCGATTGCAGTTGCGCTCGGGTGAGTTCAGGCGGCCGTGCGTTACCACTAGGATTGCCGTGATAATGTTGACGAATCGACAGGTTACGTCGAAGCAGCGTAATGACCTTTTTGCTCGTCATAGCCCGTTTGAGGGAAATACCCAAATCCGCCCATGCATCAATCCATTCTTGGATATCGTCCAGAGGTTTCGAATTTTCGAAATCATCCCACTTGTCTGCGCCCGTGAGTACAGGCTTTTGAGCAGGAGTATAACCGTAATCAACTTCGACGCGAACGTTACCTTCGACGTAATTGACACTGCCGCTCCAGACGCTGGTCAAAGCGATCCATTCCTTCCGCGCTTGGATTGCATCCACGGCGTACTGCGCGTCATTCAGTTGCTCTTGCCGCAGCTTATTACGTTCTGCGTCTCGCAAGCCATAGCTTTGCGATGCTTGAAGAGCCATACGGACCAACTTCTCGTCCATGTAACGGCCTCGTTGGATCTTCGGGATAGTTACTCGGCTCCCAGTCAGCCCCTCACGGGAGCCGTACTCAACCTCGGTACCCAGCTCAGCGATTTGCGCCATGACAGGCAACTTCGACCCGCTGTCCTTAATGACATCGACCGTCAATTCGTCAGTTTCCTGGGGTGGGAACAACAGAGGATAAAGATACTCATTAGATACTTCGAGGTTTCGGGAATACACCAACAAATCCTCGCCAGTCAGAGCTTCCTCCAGTGTTAAATCGATCGGATCATCCGCGAAGGTTTGGAGATCCAGTCTCAAACGAAGGTTGTACTGTTTGGTCATTATAGTTTCCTTCCTTTCATCTATAAGAGTAATGGAATTAGGCAAAAACAATGTGCGGCATTTTCTCGCGCAGCGTGTCGTCGACAGTAACCGGAATACGCTCGGTGATAAACTTACCAACTTCATAGCCACCGACTACATGGTCACCGTCTTTGACGTTGACCGTGCGCTTCAGGATAACGGTCGGGTTTTGGCTGCCATCGGTTCCAGCCGGATCATAGGGTACAAATTTGCCCGATGCCGTCACCTTCGCCATCGGCATGCCTTTCTTGATGATTTTGTCGCCATTGGCATCCGCGGTAACGGCTGCCGAATCAATGGTGATACCATTGGTCACCTCACGGACGACTTCAAACGATGCCAAGATTTCATATTCATCCTGAACAATTACACGTTGTCTAGGTTGCAATCTCATTGAATAGTCCCCTCCTTATTTTCTTGCCCACGGGTCATTCACAGTTTGTCCACCGATCACTCCGCGGCTTTTTGCAAGATTAACGATATCTTCATGCTTCTTCTGTTTTTGCTCTTGGGAGTTCGGTACATTTGCACCGATCCGGCCACTGCCCTGTTTGGCTTTCAACAGATGCGGTTTCTTCTTGGCTAATGCCTCGAGTGCTTCTTTCACGCCCTCCAGCTCACCCTTGTCGTTCTCCTTTACGGCGGACAGGTCTGCGAGTGCAGCTGCGTCCTCCCAATCGGCGAACCCGAGTTCATTCGCCATCACCTTAACCTCGGCATTTAGCAAACGTTTGAAGGTCTTGTCGTTCTGCTCCTTTTCACGCGCCTTGATTTTCTCATCGACCAGACGATCGACTTCCGCAGGATCAAGTTTCCCTTCTTTGTCTTGCTTCTCCGTCGGCTTAACGGCGGCTTGCATGGCTTCCACTGAGTCAAAACCCAGTTGCTTAGCCAGAGCTTTCTGAGCAGCCTTCTCAGCACGCGCAACGCGTTGCTGTACATGCTGATCGAGTTCCGCTTGAGTAAACGTCTTCTCGCCGTTACCGGCGCTACCACCATCACCGCCGCTTCCCCCTGCTCCATCTCCGCCGCCACCTTCGCCGCCTGCCCCTCCGCTGGCACCATCGTCAGCAGCAAAGAGCTGCAGGTTCAATTTCAAAGGAAAACGTCTTGCGATATATTCGTACATCTTTTCATCCTCCTGTTTTATGCCCGGGTAGGCTTCCTCGCATAGCAGTTTAAAGTCATGCCACGGTTTGGACAAAAGAAAAGCCGCCTATTCAGCGACTTCGTTATCAAACTTATTCGAAATCATCAACTTCACGAATTCAATTGCACCAAGAACCTCAAAATAGTTGAGTTCATCAGGGTTCTTATAATCAACAGACCCGTCGACAATATCAACTTCAATAATAAACTTCTTTTTCATTTAAGCCTCCGCCTTAATCGCTGCATTTGCTTTACGATATAATTCCTGTAGTTCGGTGTATTTTTTGGTGCCCCGGGCTTTTAAACTGGCGAACTGCCGTAAATTCGGTGTGTCATTCGGCAGCACAGCCTTGTATCTCATCCACTGTTTGCGTGTCTCATTCTTTCGGGATTTGTCCAGTTGGATCTCGTTGTACCGTCGAATGTTCGCCTCAGTACGATTATCCGTGAATGGGCGGTTTGATACGACTATCATGTGCTCGATTTCCTCAGGAGTTTGATATTCCTCAATCCAAGCACTTATAGAATGGACGCAATGGGCATGGTATGGCGGGCGGATTTCCAGTTTCGGGTACCGCGAATCATTGCCGCTGATGCTATACACGCGGCCCTGGTATTTTGCACAATATTCACAGGTTATCCCCACGTAGTTCACATAGACCAGGTCAAGACCGTTCTGAACGATCGTGTTCTCAGCCCCAGTGACGTGTGCCTTCCGGAGATTGTATTGGACAACGCCGTTCATGTACTTATCCGCTGGGATCCGTGCGTCGTTCTTGGCTACAATTCCTGTTATACCTTGCTCAGTCATCTTTGCAACGGCTTCTTTGGTCGCTTCTCGTCGGCTGACCCCTTCGGCCAATATCCGCTCTGTCGCCGCCCGGACAACCTCCTCCACCCGATGCTTCGCATCCTGAGACATGTTATCAGTCGCCTCAAGGATTCGGAAAAAGGTATCGTCCATGATCGCTTGAACAGCTTGCTGATGAATGATGGGTTCCAGTACGGTATTGATTTGATTCTCCACCATCCCCTGAGTCATCATACTGCTCGATGCTTCGCGGGAACCCTCTTTATATGCCTCGGCCAACAGTTCAGACATACTTTGAGCAGATCCGTCTGTCAATTCGGAAAGGATCTCATCGATCTGCTCCAGCAGCCGCTGTTTCCTCCGCTGCGTGTAGCTACCAAGCTCTAAGGACCGGATCAGTTGGATCAGCCGTTCCCCAGCCTGTGTATAAAGAGCAATGAGTTTATCAGCATCAGCCATTAGCTACCACCCAAGTTCACCCGCGGCGGCTGCGTATAGGTTGGATTCATCGAGTCAACCGTCTGCTCGTCATGGATCTTCTGGATCTCAGCCATAATTGCCTCCTCTGACCAATCCGGATGCATACGACGGACCGTCGTCTCCAATGATTGCACACCGCCGGCATACTTCTCGATTTCTTCTGTATCCTTCTCGCTGTCTGCCTTCGGCAGCAGTTCCCCCCACTCGACCACAGGATCGTTAACTTCAAGATTTTGATTCCCGATCGCATTTTCGAGGATCATGCACTTCCTTATGGCTGCTTTAATAGCTGCATCGAACTTTGATTGAATCGCCTCGGCCTTAATGACCGATTGAATCCAAAGGTAGAGTAGCGCAACCCCAGAATCACCTTTGCCATCTTCCAGGCCAGCTGCTTGGGGTGAAGTTTTACTTATGGCCAGCATGTACTTGATCAAACGTGCAACGTGTTCAAAGCTTTGCTGTGTCTTGGCATCCCAAGTGATATACATAGGCACTGCTCCGTTGTTCTCATTGTAGCTGACCACCTCAAGGTCAGCGTTACGAACGAAGTGCCCTCCGTAATGCTTGTTGTTGTCGTTGGCTACGGTATCCCAAAGACCTTTCGGAATAGCCAGCTTCGGCTTCCCATGCTTCTCAAAAACAACGCTGTCTCGGGTGATGGTCCAGTTGATTTCTTCCTGCAGGCCATCAATGTTTCGGAGTGCGGACCGCCCACGAGGATGTAACAATGTGTCCTCATTGGTAATCGCACCACATAGCAATTCGTTTACTCCCGGAAGCTCTGCATCCTCTGGAATGTCCAACTTATATTCAGCAGCGTACTCATTAATATCGACCTGATCAGTGACCTTGTCACCCTCCATCTTAAAGACCAGTTGCTCAATGGTCAGACCATTTGCATCAATCCGTTGCCGCTCAACCCTCAGGAAACGATCTTTCCGGCTATCTTCGCCCCATTCTTCGATCCAAGCGATATCAACACCGCGATCATCGTCATGAGGGAAGTAACGATCCCCTAGAATCCATTCGAACCATACTACACCGGAACCATCCCTTCGGATCCGGTAGGCGACCATTCCGTCAACCTGAGTCTGTACTACAGCAGACCAAACCTTCTCATTCGGCTTACTGGCTGATACGACAGTGGACACGAATTCCAGCTCCGGCCCTTCCTCCGTATCGGCTGAAATGTTCCCGAGCGACCGGTTCAGGAGATCCGCCGGCACCTCAGCGACAAGGCTGCTGAAGTTGGCCACAATGTATTGGCGATCTGCACTGAACACTTTCTCGACCTGCCGCCAGGACCGCACACCGACACGCCGCCGGACCAACCGGTGCTCCTTCGTTACCAACTGAGCCCTCGGGAAGATCTCTGCATGTTCGCCCTCGTACAGAAGCCGGTAATACTGCATCATCCCGATTTCTAGATCAAATGGCGGCGGCGGAAAGCTCTTTTTGCTGTAAATGATCGTCATTCTATTCACCTTCCTTCTACCAGCCTGCAGGCCGTTGATTCGTGTACTGGAGTGCTTTATCGGTTACGAATGACAGGACGACAGCATCCGCACGGTCAGGAGAATCAAGCCCGCGCTTTTTCATGTCTTCTTTGCGTTCGAGAGCAAGCTTCCCTTTGCTGGTCATCCTGTATTTGCGCTGCGTTAGCTGAGTGATTAGCCGTTCATCGTTCGGCAGCTCAACACTGATAGGTTCACCCTGCATATGTTTTGAAAAACATTCTTGCAGAACATCCCGAACAACAGCCCAAGCTTCTGTCCCGCGATTCTCATAATGCTCGACTTCATCGTCAGTGGGTTTACTCCCGTTGTTAACTGGGATTACCCGCCAACCATACATTCCTTCCTCTGCGATTACCTCATTCAGCCTGTCTGTGACGCCGCCACCAACCCCGCTATCATCGACTTTGATCTCGACAAACTCCAGTTGTGGAAAGGTGTTAAGCATGTCCCTCCCAATACTAAATACCTGACCCGCAGTCACCATAGTGTCCTGCTTGTTGTATCGTTTGAGATCAAATACTTTCATACCGATTCTCGGTGCGATAATCGTTTCATCGTCACCAAAGCGTGCGACGTCAACGCCCAGATGAAGAGTGTCACCGATCGGTTCGACAACTGTTCCTGTAGCCAGCTCGACAAGCTCCAGAGGGATAAATGCATCTGCTTCCGCTTTTGGGAATTCTCCATATACGCGGACACGGACAACATCACTATCAGCACCGTACTTGTCGATCAGCATCTGAATGTTCTCTTTGCTGGCCCGCTTACTGCTACGGCTATCCACCTTATGAGAACGGAATCGGCTGCGGTCCCGATTGTGAGAATCATAAAAAACCCCACTCGTACGAGTCGGGTTTCCACACATCAACAATTTGTTTTCTGCGCCAGACAAGGTGCCCAGAATGGCTTCCATGATCGGGTCCGCTACGCCTGAAGCTTCATCGACGACAAACAACATGTAATCCTCATGGAAACCCTGCATGTTCTCGGGTTTGTTGGCCGTCCTGGCCGTGGCAAACCACCGCTGTTCATGGCCTACCATATAGACCTTGGTCTTTGTCCACTTCAGGAGATTCTTGACCATGGAGTTCTCCAGCCACTTGGATACCTCTGCCCAAAGAACGTCATGCAGCTGCTGCTTGGTTGGCGCCGTACATACCACTTTGGGATTAGGACGGCAGCACAGAAACCAAATGACCAATGCAGCCTCAAGACCTGTCTTCCCAACACCCTGACCAGATCGGACACTGGTCCTCGGGAATTGAGCCACATCCATCATGACATCACGTTGCCAATTGTCCGGATCAAAGCCCATCATGTCCTCAGCAAAAGCAACCGGGTCATCCCAATATAGATCGAGCAGATCAGTGACAACGTTATACGGCTTACTCATCTGCTAACGCCTCCGCCTGCTTAGCTCTACGACGCTGTGCAATTTCCTTTAGGGCGTCGGTCCAGCTTTGCGTTGCACCCGCAGCGCCTTGTTGCTTGTTCAATTCGATCTGCAGAAGAGCTGTACGAATCTGCTTCTCGTCATCAATCAGGCGATTCTTCAATTCCGCCGCTTTGAGCTTTTGAGCCTGGACTCGGGTCAATGCATCTTCGATCTTCAGGATGTCGTCAATGGCTCGATACTCCGTCTCTTCAACTTGAGATTCAACCATCTCGGTCCGGGTAACAGGGATTGTCTTTGTGGTACCTGATTTCTCATCATGTACGGTCATTACATCCTTGATCCCTTTAAGCTCGTTCAGGACCCTTCGTTGCTTCTCGGTCAAACCATTCATCAGCTTACCGATCCGTTGAAGCATGCGGCGCTCTCGAATAGACAGCAATTTAATAGTTTCATCAGCCTGTTGAATCGGATCGGTGTCGACTTGATCAACAAGGTCCTGCTCATCCTCTTCCAGTGCATCCATCCAAATCGTTTCAAACTCGCCCGTGGTAACGGCTTTCTTGTTTTTTAGTGGCCCACCGGGACCGCCCTTATTGCCAACAGCTCGTTTGTTACCTGCAGGAGCTCCCCCGCGGTTACCGACTGCGTTTTTGTTCCCTTTGGGGGCGCCTCGTTTAGTAACGTTACCTTTTGATTCATTGGTAACGTTACTATTCAAATCTGCAGCCCACTTATCTTGAGATTTCCACTTTCGGACCTGGGTCTCCCCAATAGAAAGAGCGGCGGCGATGTCCTTAAGCTTCATCGTCCCACCGCTCTCCAACCACATTTGCTTTGCCTTGTCCCGATTAGGACTTCTTTCTCTAGCCATGCTACACCATCACCACCCCCATATTAACTTTTGATGCAGTTTTTCCGATATTATTATCAATTCTCATGGAAAGGTCGGACTATTTTGATTTATCTAATATTGATAGCAATAGCGTTTATCTTGCTACTTTCATGTTATCTTTACTATTCTTTTCTCACGGTCACGCTAAACAAGCCATTTAGAGAAATTAACTATTTCAAGTTTTTATTTTCTTCTAATGCCATTGATTCATTTTTTTTATTTAGGGACTCGGAAGATGGTGTTATCACAACTTATACGAAAACAAGGGATTTATACTTTTTGTACAAAGAGCTAAAACCATTTGAATTTATGCTCGCAAAGCTACACTTGAAGGAAAGAAATTCAAAAAACTCATATCTAAATAATTCAATAGAATTGCTGATAAAACTTGTAGTAACTATTTCCGTAACTTTAGTGACCGTAACTGTTACGATCTCTATTGCCTTGTTAGGATTTGAAGAAAGAAATACAGCATTAAAAGAAGCAGATTATTTCGGTTGGACAGCAAATATCGAAAAAATATTACAAACATTACAAACTGGATTAGAGTCAATAGGTAGTTTATCATTCATTTGTCTTTCAATTTTTATTTTCGCTTTATCTTTCACGCTGTTAGACACACTTAAAGAAAGTCAGATTAAAAGGCATTGTCTCATCGTTGAACAGATTGAACAAGAAAGGAAAACATCATAATTCATCCTTCTGCAGCTCGATATCAATCTCAATGAGCTTTTTCAGATCATCCACCGTCTTGATCTCAATCCGACCTTCCTGAAAATCCTTCACCCACTTGGCTATTCCAGCCTTGACGATCTTCCGGTATTGTTCCTTGCTCTCGAGGATACCTTCCATGACTTGAAGCTCATGCTGCATAAGCAATTCTTTATTCTCAGGTGTTCCCATTGTCGTTCCCCTCGGCTTTCCGTTATGATGGAATGCGAGATAGCGGATGTCTGCAAAATGCCGCGCGCGGCGGGCCGCTATCTCAGCCGGGGGATACCCTGGATCAAGGGGAGGACGTTACAGCGTCCTCCTTTTTATTGTGTTGTGGTAACAACACGATGGATAAGAACAGGTTCAATGCCGGTTGCCTCCTGGTATCGTCGTTTGATGACGTCGCAGAATTTTGGATCAATCTCCATGGTCCGGCAGGGCCGATCAAGTTGATCACAGGTCATCAAAGTGGATCCGCTGCCTCCAAAGAGATCGACCACGGTGTTACCTGGACGACTGCTGTTCTTGATTGGTATGGCCAGCAGTTCCAGCGGCTTTTGTGTCGGATGAACGTACTTGCCGACATCACCACGGGACACTTCCCAGACCGTGGATGGTTCAGGTTCCTCCAAAGGGAGACCAGCGCGCCATACCGTGGTCTGTCGGCGGTCGCCGTACCAAGCTGGGGCCTTTCCTTTTATATGAGCGTAGAATACCGGCTCATGCTGCCAGCGGTACTGCGACCAGCCGAATGAAGCCGCGTTCTTCACCCATACGCATTGACTCCGGATGACAATGCCTGCTGCGTTCATGGCTTCCTCGAACTGTCGCTGGTAAGAAGATGGATGAAAGACGTATATCGCGGCCGTCGGCCCCATATGTTCGGCATACCTCTCAAATACGGAATGCAAAAAGCCCGCAAATTCCTCTGCGGGCATGTTGTCGTTCACTATTGTCTCCCGGCCGTCAGCGGCCAGACGGGAAGAGTCACTTTCAACGGCCACGTTATATGGTGGGTCTGTCACAACCAGTGCTGCCAGTTGACCATCCATCAAGCAGCTTACATCCTCATTGCTGGTTGAATCACCACACATCAATCGGTGAGGACCAAGTTGCCAAATATCTCCCCGTTGCGTCTCCGGCTCCCGGATGTCATCAAGTGCCCCTTGAACGTCGAAGTCATCCTCCACAACCGGATCCTCAATCTCCGTATCTGGTACAATGCCGAACTCAGCCACCAGGTCACTGATCTCTTCCTCGTCAAAACCTGATAACGCCATATCGGCCCCGCTTATTTGCAGATCAGCCAACAGCCTGGTCAACGCTTCTTCATCCCAACGACCGGATACCTTGTTCAACGCAATGTTCAGAAGCCGTTCCTGCTGATCGTCCAGGTCAACGACACTGACGGCCAACTCCGTATGTCCTTGTTCATGGACCATGATCTTATAACGCTGATGCCCACCGACCATGTTGCCTGTCCTCTCATTCCAAACTATCGGTTCTACATAGCCGAAAGTTGTGATCGACTGCTTGAGCTTTTCATAGTCCGGATCTCCGGGCTGTAAATCCTCTCTTGGGTTATAAGCTGCTGCATTGATTTGATCGATTGATATTACTCTGATGTCCACGTCATTTCCCTCCTAACTTTTTATATGTACCACTTTTATGCACTTAAGTATAATTGTTTTATAATTATCAGACGGAAAAGAGGAGATTGTATTGAATCAAGATTTCTTAGAAAAATTATTAATAGGACTAGCATCTGCAATATTATCTGGTTCGGTAGCAGTTTTTATCTCAACATGGATTTACAAGAAAAATGAAGCTCGAAAAATAAAACTCGACGTATTTCGAAAATTAATGGGTTACAGATACAATATCTATTCAAAAGAATTCGCAGAAGCTTTAAACTCTCTCTTTGTTGTTTTTTATGAATCTAAAGAAGTTATTAGTGCACTGAAAAACTTTCATGAAACAGTCACCTCTACTCATAGAGAAACTGCCAAAATTGAAGCGAAGTTATTGGAACTCTTTAAATGTATATCTCGAGATCTAGATATAAGCGCAGATGCTATTTCAGACAACTTCTTCTTAACACCTTTTCAAACAAAATACTCATCTAATTAGCCATTTTTGTGTTGAGTTGGTTTCCCATATACGTGCATGCAAAACAGGGGCACACGCCAACGCGTTGCCCCTTCTCTGCTGTTTTCCTGTCCTGTCCCTCTATTCGTCCACAATCCATTGCCCACACCTTAAAACAGCTTAAATTTCGATGTTTAATCCTCCAAAAAGAACTTTTATTAGTTGCTGATTTTGGGACCAATAACGTTAATAATTTCAATACAACTACTTACATCACCATTTTCTAGTTTATTAATTAGTTTCGTTATTTCTCCAGATATTTTTGCTTTAATTAATCCTTCCTCTGCCATGAATTGTAAACCTACATCGCATGTAGTACTTACAAATTTCGAGTTTTGTGAAATCTCATTAAAAATGTGAAGCATTCGTATAAGAATCTCACTTAAGTCAAAATCATGCTCAATTTTTAACTTATATCTTTCTTCAAGTTCCCTTACCTTTTCAATGGAACGAAGGTACTCAGGAGGGTATACAACAAAAATCTCATTTTCATTTAATAAACCCATTTGATTACCAAAATGTTTTTTAGACAGAACACCTACTCTGAAAAGTATTTTATCCATAGCTTCTGTTGCTCCGATCCATGAAGCAATTGCTACGCTTTCATCTATTACCTCTGAATATTCAGGTGCCTCATTTTTTGAATAATCAACAGAATTCTTAAATATATCTATTATATTCTGAACCTCACTTACTTTTTCTTCTGCTAATGACTTTTTGAAATCATTGATAAACAAAGAGAGCCCTGCTCCTCCAGCCCACCCCATTTCAGGAATATTGAATAACTTTTCCTGACCATCCTCATAACCGTACTCTTGTTCCATGCCCCAATTTATTCGGTTATCAGTTAGAATGATTGAAAATAATCCTGTTGTAAAACCAATAATTGCTGTCATTTACTCACCTCTCCCGTTGTCATATTTCGACATCAGGAAGTATTTCCCTTCTTCACACAAGGGCGTCTTCCACAAAACTGTTTCGTGCCGGTCCATACGCCCCACATGCAGCCTTTGCACTTCTCCGGCTGCTGCGGTCTTCTTGTAGACTTCATGAGCTTATTCTTCTTACCAACACCACTCACCTTTTCGGAAATAAAAAAGAACTGTTATCAGTGCTGCTAAATTAAATGTGAATAGCTCCCGATAATTCCTCGGGAGCTCTTTGAGATTAAGTATGAACTTCAGTCGATTAAAATCAAAAATCACCTAAAGATGAACCCATTTTAAAATATGCTACTCCATTAACATCATTCGAGTTACCTTTGTATGTAACATCATACTCTCCAGTTCTCATTCCTTGAGGATAACCCTCATTGAAACTTCTCCAATCAAGAGTATCGTTTTTTGGAATATCTCTATTCAGATAGATTAAACCTGAACTTTTGTGCACTATAGACACTGTCACGGGGTAACTACTATTATTCATAAAGAAAACTTTAAGATGGCCATACCCAGGATTAATTGTGAATTGTCTTTGTACATTGGAGCCACCATTAAAGTTAATAGAAAACTCCTGGTCAATCTGAAAAGGTGTAACAATAGTATTGTCAAATAATGAAGGCTTTATTGTGCTTGTAGGTTCTAGCACAGCTTCGTTCGAGGAAGCAAAAGCTGTCATAGGTGTTGTCGCTAAAGCTAGTCCAAGAATTGCAAAGATTGCCTTTTTTCTCATTAAAATCGCCTGCTTTCTCCTATTAAATAGGAATATATTGGATTCAAATCAAATATATAACATTGGTATATATTAGTCAATAATCTAATATATGAAAATCAAGAAAAGCCGCTCCTGCTAAGGGAACGACTTTCGGGATTTTATATGAAGATATCATACAAGCTTAATGTTTTGCTGGAGCACTGGCGACCGTGCCGGCCGCAGCAAAACGCTGCGCTCTTTGCTTTAAAAGCATCTGCAATTAGTAACCAGAGAGGAGAACAAGACCATTTTACTGTTGAGTTAAAAATGGAGTCAACATAATTAATTCGGAATAAGACTAACTATCCCCTCATTACTTCCCTTTTTCAAGATCATGCTCATTAATTCGAAAAGCCGCTGTTAGACAGCGGCCCATACCCTAATATTCGTTCACATCAAAAGTAACAATTTTATCGAAGGTAATATACTGAGTAATTTTCTTGAATGATCCAACATTCACGGTTTTCACGAATGGGTAGTAGTTCTTTCCAATTCCATTTGCCCGATTATCATACCAATTAATAAAATCGCTGATTTGACTTGTTGACAGGTCGTACTCTCTTTCATAGCCAGTATTTAAATAAATCTTTAAGATAGAATTGCCCGGAACAGGTTCTTCAAGTGTAATGGTTACTGTATTGCTTGGTCCCGATTCTATATTATTTGAGTATGCGGCTGTAACATATGCCGTATAGGTTTGTCCAGGCGTCAGTCCAGTGATAGTAAAGTTGTTGGTAGTGACAATTCCAGGCATTTGAACTCCATCAAGATAGACATAATATCCTTGTACGTTTGGAGAATTAACAGCGTTCCAAGTTAAATCAACACTTGAACTGGTTTGACCGATCACAGTTAGATTAAGAGGACTTTCAGGATTAGGTTGCTGAGGAGAATCTCCGAATAAATCAAATTCTTTTAGGTTAATAGGACCAGGATTCGCGTTGATCCAAACTTCATAAGCCCCCGAAATTTTAAGATTAGTTCTCGTTCCATCCTGAACCAAGTTTGCATTATCATATAGCAACTTGTTGTTCTCACCGAAAAAGCGAAGGCGCGTTTTTGAAGATTTGGTATCTAGCAAAAGTTGATAGCCTGTTATGTCTGTAGGCTTCTCAAAACGATACTGTAAGTAGGCTACTCCGACACCATCGTATTTAAGAGGAATAGATGTATTTGTATCACCATCTGTCGCTTCAGATACAGTATTGGACCAATCGACATTCAGCCCATTAGAAGAAGCAGCCATTTGTTTCCCTTCAAGCAGTCCTCCCGGGTAGGCCTCGGCTTGATTGTTTAATGGTAGTGAAATTAAAACTAACATCAACGCAATAATAATGACACTTAATCTAACTCTCAAATGATTCATCTCCTTAGAACAGTTTATAACCTGTATATCGGAACTTCCTTCCTAATTATGTATAGAAAAAAAAGCGAGAAGAGTTACGCCCCGGTCATTTGCCGCATTCATGCAGCCGTGCGTGTCATTCTCGCCTTTTTCTATGCTTACATACTATCATGGGAAAACCGTCATGTGGTGTTCAACATACAGTCAAATTACGTTCAGGTTGTGTTCACTTTAGTGTCAAAATTCGCCTTACGTTCGTACTGTGTATTATTAATCGCCATCTTCAGAGGAGTCATTTTTCCACTTGTCCGGGCTATGGTGATAGTCAATCAGTTTTCGAGCTTCTTCAATCGTTGAAACCTCTTTACTTCTCGCCGTTCCAAAATCTACACGCACACCTTTTTCGCCTTTATAGAGCAAAATTACATGATCCCTATGTTCCCCCACCACTCTTTTCAGCGTATCTGTATCCTTGATCTCCCGACCGCATACCCGACACCAATCATCATGTAACCGCTCCCCGCATCGAGGACAATCAAACTTTTCCTCCATCTCTGATTCGCTCCCTTCCTGTGTTAAAAGTGTCTACTACGTTAAAACTCCGCGTTATCTTGCTCGAAAAAACCCATGAGCTTCAAACTGTTGGCCATGCTCTCGGTACCCTCAGATATCTTTCGACGGATAGTACTGTCACTTAGACCATGTCTGAAGAACAGCAACGTCTCTTTGTAAGAGTACCCCTGCATGTATCTGTAATCGACTGCTTTCTTTGCCTCGGCATCCTGAATCAATCCAAACGCTCGCTTGAGTTGCTGTGTGTAGAACTGATACCGTTGATACACCCAACGCTGCTTTTCAATTAAAATCGTAGCGTTGGCCGTCTTATCAGCATGAAGATCTTCCTGATCAATCCGGCGAGCAGCTTCGCCATCAATTGCCACTTGTTTTAGATCTTCTTCAAACTTTTCGAAATCCTGCATGAGCAATGTCATCTCTTTATATTTTCCGAGCAGGAATTTTGTGCGCTGGATCTCCGCTTCATTTGCTATTGGAAAGAGTTCTCCCTGTCCCCATGCCATCGCCATTCCCCTCAATCCCCTTTATGTTATAATCATTGAGAGGAATATATTACCGATTGCCCCCCGCCCCGACCAAGGATTAGGGGGTCTATTTTTTGTTCATTAATACTAGCAAAACTTCCGATATTAAAAATTAGGAGGTTTTTGATAATGTATTCATTCTTACTTGTAGCATTTGATGGTCTTTTAAAATCTTTAAATTATGCTCTCTATGGGTTGAAATTTATTTCTTACATATCAATAGCGGTGTTTTTAGGATTCCAGCTTAAAGTTTCTAAGGTACCCGATAGTGATGAGCTCCAAGCTTTTTTAGATTTGACAGACAGCTACACGCTACCTTTTTTAATTTATGCCGCGGCTTGTGAAGCTGCTCATATTGCTATAAAACCATTAATGAAACTAACAAAATATCTAGAGAAAAGACATTTTCAGAAACTTGAGGATCAATTTAGGAATTATTAACTCTGCTACATACTAACTTCTGCTTAAAATGTATTTAGGCCCCCGGTCTGCTTCGACCGGGGTTGTGACTCTGGTATCTATTAAGCTGCTCCGCCGTCTCTCATCATCTTGGTGACCATTTCCTTATACTTCTTCCACTTCGGCTGAATTTGGCTGGAAGGAATGCCAGCAATCTTAGAAATTTCAACCCATGTCTTACCCTCTTTCAATCGTTTTTCCAAGAACAACGGGAAATCTAATGGAATATCTTCGAAGGAAGGACGTTCTTTTAAAATGAACTGTTCCAGCTCCTCCTTACTAATCTCTTCATCGCTGGATGCCTGAGGCTCCTTAACCTCAGAAACACCATCAGTTGCAGACTCCTGATCTGATTCCTCAAAGGTCATTTCCTGTTCATCAGTTTTTTCCTCATGCTGCTGTTCCTGCATCCATTCCGGAAGATCAGAACCTTCTTGCGTTGAACCCTCACCCATGATTTCCTTTTCCGAATCGTTCAGCTCCTCGCCTTCCTCTGTCGGCGGTAAGTCCCCTGCTGGATCGCCGGAATGTTCTTCATTCCCTTTCGCTTCTGCCTCAGAAGCTGCCCCCTCTAAATCCAGCTCAGCCTGATTTTCATCCTTTTGCTCATCCGGCTGCTCGACCGATGTCACCACGCCGGAAGCATCTGTAATTACACGCCGCCCACCTTGGTAAATCTTGTAGGCATCGTCTTCATCCTCTTCGAAATCGAAAGCCATCTGCGGATCTCCTACAAAGATATTCACTTCGTTACCTTGGCTATTGCTTAGAAAATTCAGATATGGTTGAGCAGCCTTCAACGGAATTAATATTTTCATTTCTACATCTGAACCTTTGATGTTGATCCCTTTTTGAATTTCAGCAGTAAATTTCGCGTAGTTTTTAACCATCCCTATCACTTTCCCTTCTTCTTTTTAGCCGGCTTTTTAGCGGGCGGATTTATAAGGTTATGAATGACTTCCTGTTGCGGTTTAGTGAGCTGCACAGGCTCATGAATTGCTCTTATGATTTGAGCCAGGACAAAAGCATCTCGGACGTTATCGCTTGGGTGTTCAAATCCCCATCGTTTATATATGGGTAAGATTAGCTCTTCTTTAGATCCTTTCCCGACCCCGGTCACAAATTTTTTAAGCTGCGTGGGAGCAACCTCGATATACTTTTGCCTTCGCACATATAAACCAATGCGAATTGCCCAACCTATCGCGTATTGTTGTCCCACAAACGAACCCGTTGAAGCGTAGGAAAATCCCTCGATGGCCACTTTGTCGGTTGGCTGGATTAACCGGAGTGTCCTGACAACGACATCGTTGATTCGTGCAGCATCTAACGCACCATCGGCTTGGATCTCGATCCTTTTCAAGACATTACCGTTCGGGTCCAATATAGCGACCCCCGTTTTAGTTGAGTGGTCCACTCCGACGTAACGGTTCATTTCCCCACCTTCTTCAATTCTTCGGCGGCGTACAGGTAGGCCGCAGCAGCAGCCGTGTTATTGACAGCCTTTGCCTTCGTTTCAAGGTCGTCAATAACCCTTTTGATTTCGTCTCGCACTTCCATGTTTCTTGGCCCTCCTTTTTCTTGTAGACTTCGACCAGCCACGGAGCACGAAAACTTCTCCTATTTGCCGGCCGTCGTTGTCGTAGATGATTTCCCACGGTGCCTCCTGGAAGAACGGATCGATACGAGCTTCACTGCGCAAGCTTCCCGCCTCCGATCTTCATAGCGAGCTCAAATTCTTTAACGCCCTCGTCGATCTTAGAAGACTCCATGTCTGAAAACTCTATAAGCAGCTCCTGGCGATCAGGGACACTGCCTGTATGCATGAACCGATGCCTCATGTATTCGAACACGCTCCACTTGCTCCACGGACTCCCCATCATGCACCTCGACGTATGACACGTTTCTTTAATCCGCTCTTACTAATCAAAAGCAACTCAGTCGGGGTATCTTGGACGACTAGCCAAGAATCCGGAACAAGCTTCCATGCCTTCATTTCTTCTTTCTGCTTACGAGTGGGTTTTGTTGGTCTCGCTTGTTTCCCCAATCTATTCCTCCCTCACGCCCATTGGCGCTTTTCCATATTGACCACCTTGTTTGGTTTTGGTGGCTGTGGACCGGGATCCAAATGCACCCGATCGTAATTGACGAATTTATTGAATTGCTTCAGGAACACCAGCTCCACAGTACCCACAGGGCCGTTCCGCTGTTTAGCAATGATGATTTCGATGATGTTTTTCTTCTCAGATTCCTGATTGTAGTAATCATCCCGGTACAAGAAAGCCACGATATCGGCGTCCTGCTCGATCGATCCGGATTCCCGAAGGTCGCTCATCATCGGACGCTTGTCTTGCCGCTGTTCCACACCTCGGCTGAGCTGGGAAAGCGCGATGATTGGCACATCCAACTCTTTAGCCAACTGCTTTAATGTCCTGGAGATCTCCGATACCTCCTGCTGCCGATTCTCCTGCCCGCGGCCCTTGCTGACACTTGATATCAACTGCAGGTAATCGATCACAATCAGCCCAAGCCCTTCCTGCTTCTTCAACCGGCGGCATTTCGACCGAATGTCATGAACCGTGATTCCCGGGGAATCGTCAATCAGGATATTCGTTCCGCCTAATGCTCCAGCAGCTGCTGCCATCTTGGTCCAATCCTCGGACCCCATATCACCCATCTTGAGCCTACTCGCCTCGAGATTGCCCTCTGCGCTGACCATCCTTGTGACCAACTGTGCGGCGGACATCTCTAAACTGAAAATAGCGACAGGTTCCTCAATACGGGCGGCCACGTTCTGAGCGATGTTCAAGGCGAAAGCTGTTTTCCCGACCGATGGTCGCGCTGCAACGATAATCAAATCGTTCTTCTGCAAACCACCAAGGATGCTATCTAAATCCGTGTATCCTGTCTCAATTCCTGTGACTTTCCCCGTTTTATAAACCTCGGCTTTGTTCTCTGTCTCCTCGATGACCTCAACCAACACATCGTTGATCCGTTTGAAATCCTGCTTCGGCGCCGCCCTGTCGGCCAGCGTCGTTGCTACCTGTTGGGCTGATGTGATAAGACTCTGAAGGTCTGTCCCCGCAGCAGCTGCCTGGACCGTTGCCATCGTAGATCTGATATATTCCCGAAGTATGAATTTGTTGTGTACGTCGGTCACGTAGGATTCAATGTTCTCTGTCCTTGGCACGCTGTGGGCCAGTTTCGCCAGATATGATGGGCCACCGATCTCTTCAATCTGCCCTTTGTCACCAAGGCGTCCAGTCAGCGTTACAAGGTCGATCGGGATTCCCTCTTCCGTCAGCTCCGTCATCGCTTGAAAAATAAGCTGGTGGCCAGCGTGATGATACGCCTGGACTGGGAGTGCCTCTGCCTGCTCAAATACTGAAGGTTCCAACAGTATCGCGCCAAGCACGGAGCATTCGGCTGCCAATGCATGCGGCATATCTGGCATGAACATGTCAAGCACGTCTGAGTTTTGCATAAATGGACTCCTTCCAGCCTGGCGGTGGCGGGCATGCCTCCTTCTTAGCCTGGGCGCGTTCTGCGAAATACTCTTGCGTGAAAGACTTCATGCGGTCACGCTCGATCTGTTCCCCCAAGCTCCCCCGGATTTCTGAGATGCCGGGCGGCCATTTATTTGTCCTGATGTGCTGCTCGACGTTATTCAAAGCTGCGTCAAACGGGAAATCTTTGAGATATTTCAAGTGACGATCAACTTCTTCGTCACTGTCGTTAAATTGTGGGTACTCTTGCTTGATTTCGATGAAAAGGTCGATTACCTCAGCTCTGTTCACGCTGCCGTTCCTCCCTCGCACGTCTTCGTAAGTTTTCAAGTGCCTGTTGTTGCTTGCTCATTCGTTTCGGTTGCTCTGGCGTTCCCTGGGCGACTTCAGTCATCGGCGGACTGATAGTTTGGGAGTTCTGCCAAGCCTCTTCAATGCCTTCAACGTAGTACAGGAAGCTCTTGGGCATTTTAAAACGCGCACCCTCACGCTTTCGCTTGGCCTCGAGCAGGCTTGCCATAGTTCGAATGGTAAAAGGGTTAGGCGTACCTCCGGCGACCATCTTACCCATGGCTTCACGTTCGTAAGGGGTGACATGTATATCAAGCTTGTTGTGCATCTTGCAATAAGCGTTTAAAATGGCAATCATTCCGTCTATCTGAGGGTCAGCATCTTCCTCAATCCAATCCCCAGTAGTAGTAGTAATAGTAAGATCTTTAATATCTTTTAGATCAGACATATTTGTCCGATCACTATCCGAAAATGACGTCTGATCGGACATTTTTGTCTGATCAGTTTGTTTGTGATCAGACATATTTGTCTTATCACCGTCGATGTGATCGGACATTTCTGTCTGTTCATTTCCGGGTGATCGGACATTTTTGTCTGTTCTCTTTTTGGAGTTTCTGACCCAGAGTATTAAGCCTCTTGGAGCCCTGGTCACTCGTATGTATTGATGATTCTCTAAGGTGTCCAACCAGCGGCTCACAGTTTTTTCGTTGACTCCGAACCTTTCGGATATCTCAAACAACTTCATAGGCTTGTTCCCAAGGACGATGCCCCAGACCGTTCCTTCTTCTTCTCTCTCCGCCGTCGTGGAGCTTACGCACCAGAGGAAAAGCCATATCGCGCTGCCTATTCTTTTGTAATGTTCTGGCTCGAGTAATCCGGAGTATATCGGAAAAGGGTAACTGCCTTCGGGCATTTGCTCATCCCCTTAAATTGCTATTAATCCCGCACGATTTTAATAAAGGTTCCATTTACTCCTTTGCCCTGGACGCCTGCCTGAAGCCCGTCAGTAAGGGATTCAATCATTGTGGCGATCATTGGGCCGTATCCTTCTGGCTTGAAGTCAAATCCGATCAATGATCCTAATGTAAAGGCCACAGAAGTATAGAAATGTCCGTGCTGATCAATCCCTGCTGTCTTCGCTTCCTCGTTTTTTTCGGAAAGAAAGTCCACAATTTCCTTTGAACGCTGCATTAATTCTTCTTGTGTCATCTGACTCATATCGCACGCTCCCTCATAATTCGTTCTTTCCATTCCTTATCCCCCAGGCATCGGCCCGGTGATATCTCAAAGTGCCGACGCCCAAGGACATAGGAGACAAACTTTCCTGAAGACCGTTCGAAGTACATGCCGTTTAAAATAGGTTGATCAAGTTGATCTTCAAAGAGATCAAGTTGCACAGGCTCATTCACGTTTTACGCCCCCTGTCGTCCCTCAAAAACACAAACGGGTATTTGACTTTTAACACGGTCCATCCGGGGTATCCCCGGGCGAAGTAGGCCCGGGTTTCCCGCTTGAACTCATCCGGATCGGATGACATCAGCTTCCAGATCCGATTGCCCATCATGCTGCGTAGCATCGGTTGGCCAAGTTCATCATTCATGCAACAAGAACTTCAACACTGCCATCGGCGTTGTCAAAACGAATGATTTGATCAAAAGCAGCCTGTGCATCTTCTATGTGCGTGATTACTAAGACCTTTTTAAAGCGTCCGGCTACCGATTTGATTGCTTCAAGCACAAGTGCCCGATGTTCCACGTCCTGAGAGCCAAGTCCCTCGTCGATCGTAAGCCACTCAACTTTACTGCCAGCTCGTTGAGCAAGGAGTTCTGCAAGGGCGAATCGGATGGCGTAATCGATGCGAAGTTGCTCGCCACCGGAAAAAGTCTCATAAGGCCGTTCTGCTGACCAATCGCCAATCATAATGTCCAACGTCTCAGATAGACCAGCACGTGTTTTAAGTTCCTTCTGCGTCTGGAAGCGGATGTAATGCTTCCCTTTACTCATCTGACCAAGAATCTCATTGGCAATACGTTCAAGCTGTGGAACGGCGTTCTCAATGATTAGGGCCGGAATACCGTCTCGACCAAACGCCTTAATTAGTGCCTGATAACGGGTCCAACGTAGCGCCTTTGGTTCAATAGCCATGGCTACCCGGTCCCGTTCCTGCTGATCTGCCTCAAGTGCAGTAAGCACTGCCTTAATGCCGCCAATTTGTTCAGCCAGCGCTGCGAGCTGCCGGCGACGGTCTTGCAATACGTTCTGCAATTTGTCCAGCTCACGCTTCAACGAATCATACTCGAGCGTGTCGATCACTAAACTGTTTTTCTCGTTCTCCATTTCTTCCGTACGGCCTTGCTTACTGGCGATCTCCCGATCGATTGCGCCGATGCGCTCTTTCGCGTTCGCGGCAGCCTCCCGGGAGGCCCCGATCTCGTCCTTAAGCTTCGCCCAGCGTTGCAGATCATCTGCTCGAGCCGCCAATTCCGGCAGTGGTGCCAGCGTGGCTTCAAGGTTCGCCAGCTGCTGCTGCAGGTCATCCCGCCGCTTTTGCCCGTCCTTCATGCGGGACTGCTTCTCGGCGCATTGCTGCTCTAGCTGCCCCAGCAGCTCGTCCTTACCAGAGAGTGCCGCATAGGATGTTGCTGCCTCTCGCAGTTGGTCTACCTTGGCCTTGCAGTCCCGGTGTACCGCCGGATCGTAACCTAGCTCCTGTTGCTCCGTCCGGATTTCAGCGATGATAGCGGCAAGTCGGTTCAATTCCGTGCGGTCCAGATCAAGTAGACGCTGCCGCAATTCCGGAAGCTCTGCAACGGCCGCCGCGGCAGCCTGCTGAAACTTGCATGTCGGAAGACAGCCACTGTCATGGATGTGCGCCTCTTGCTGCTCGAGCGACGCGATCTTCTCAGAAAGACGACGTTCTTCATTTTCAAGCCGAGTCTCTTCTCGTTCCCGCTGCATTTCGGTCACCTGCAGATCGGTAGCCAAGAGGTTCCAACGCTCGGCAGTGGTATCGTAGTCCTTCAGCCGTGCCGCCTCCGCCTCGTATTCCCCTGCCTGCTGCCGGAGCACATCACGACCAGTAAGTTGCTGCTTCATAGCTAGGATGCGATCGCCCAACCTAATCGTTTCATCTTCCAGTTGGTAAACCTCAGCCTCGGTCGCTGTTAAATCGCGCTGCAGGCGCTCCTGTTCAGGCTGTCGAGCCTCGAGTACGGTGATCTGCTGCTTGACCTGATCCAGCTCGTTCGCTTTTGCCAAGATGCCCGCCTCGTTCGCAAGAATCTTCTCGGCGCGCTCAAGGCGTTCGTGATGGTTAGATCTTTCCTTTTGCAACGCGCCAATCTCGTCATCAATCGTCGATAGATCCCGATCAATTTGCAATATGCGGGAACGTTTTACCTCGAGCACGGCGAGCTGTGGTTCGCTTTCCCGAACCACCCGCTCGTCTCCAGACACCAAAGACTGAATTGCGACGTGCTGGTCCTCTACCGTCTGCAGCTCCTTCACCTTCTCAAGTCTTCCATCAAGGCGTTCATCCAGCGTCAGAAGCTTGTCCTTCGCTTTCTCTATCTCGATATGAAGCAAGGCGGCCCGCTGCCGCGCACGTTCTTGAAGTTGCTCGTATACATTCAGTCCGAGAATTTGGGACAAAATTTCTTTCCGCTTGCCGGCGGTAGCTCCGGTAAAGGCGTTGGCTTGTCCTTGAAGGATCATGCTGCTGGCCGTGAACGTCTCGTCGTCCAGGTTGAGCAGATTGCGGATCACAGCTTCGGTATCGACGATCTTCTCAGCCGATCGGCTTTCCCAGGCTCCGTTAACCTGCTGCTGAAGCTCAAGCGTAGATTTGCCTTTACCCTTTGTACTCCGCGTCCGGATGACCCGGTATACATTGCTTTGATGCTCAAAATGAAACTCGAAGGACATTTCTTGAGCTCCCCTGCGAACAAGGTCGTCCAGGCTGATGCCCTTGATTACGTCACCGAAGAGTGCGAAGCGCGGACCCAAGGTAAATGCTGATGACTTGCCAGCCCCATTTGGGCCGGCGATCGCTGCCAACGTCACCGCCGACAAATCAATGTCGCCGTGTTCAATGGCTCTGAAATTGTGGATGATAAGGCGTAATGGAATCATGTAATATCCTCCTAATCGCAGTAGCTACGATTGCAATGAGGGCAACCGGTGACCAGTTCTTTACCTGCTTTTTCAATTGTTATGCCGGTGATATGATTGCAATCTGGAGAGTCGGCAGCCACACGAATTCCCCTGCCATTTTCATATTTCCAACCGATAGGCTGGTAAATATTTTGATTACAGTTCCAACAACGTCCTGTGTTTGGTGCGAAGTGAGGTGCTTCGTGCTCTTCGCAATATTTCTTCTGAGCCTCGATACTCTCATTTGTGTTGTACATTTAAAATGCTCCCTCCATTAGTTCAGTCGTCATTGCCTGCAGCTCACTAATCTCTGTCGTTTCATACTCCTGGTTGTTTCCCCAAGCAGCCAATGCTGTCAATGGATTCAACCCTTCGGTTACTTCGGTATCACGGATTCGTTCTGATCGTTCAACTTCAGCTCGTATTTCAGCGACGAAGAATGCGCCAGCATCGTACAATGCCTTTTCAAGCGAGCGCCGGTCGAACCGCTTCTGCAACTCCTCGCTGCAGGCGTACCGTACCCGGACGATTGCGTCCTTGATAGCAGCAAAGTCGTCCACTTGACCGTCAAGCCAGGCGGCCACATCCATGTCGCACCAGTCAATCGTTTTAAATTTTCGAGCAGGAGTTTCAATAAAATGTGATCTGACTCCGGGTATTGGTCCTGAAAGTGTGACACCGTCCAGATCGTGAATCCAAAATCCCGGAGTCGTTCGTTCATCACCGAAATTATGCCGTTCTGGCGCACCGCTGTAATAAACGTTGCTGCCAGTGAGCTGCGGCCTGTGAATGTGGCCTAGGCAAACGAGATCAAACATCTTTGCAGCCCGTTCCGTCAGGATTGGTTCGTTTTGAAGTAAAGCATCCTCGAAGCCAGTGTCGGCGAGATCGAAGGTTAGATGACTCATTAGGATATTGGGCTGCTTACTGCTGCATTGAGACCGCAGCCTCCTACATTCCTCAGTGATCCATTCGGTCATGCGTTGGTGGAACTCATGAGGTGGTAAACCTGCAAATTCTTTCTCGGTAGCGAAGGAACTACGATTCATGCCGGGTAGACATGATATGTTGACACCCCTCACTTGATGGACCCCGGACTCCGTGAAGACGTTGACACGCGAGATCTTCATCTCCCGTATCAAATGGTAGGCGCTAATCGCATCATGTGACGGCGTGCCGCTGATCACGATTACCTCAATGTCGGCGTCTGACAACTTACGAAGCCAGGCGACAAACGCTTTGATTTCCGCCGTTGCCCGATCGATGAACACGCGGGCGTCTTTAAAAGCGTCCCCGTCGAATAGCACCAGCTCGCATCCCTCTTCGATAATGCGGTCAGCGGACCAATCCATCGTGCGGGTAATGTCTTCAAATCTCGCTGCTGGCGTGGGGCCCGGATACCCGAAACCCCAGTGACTGTCTCCAATATGAGCTATTTTCATCGCATGTCCGCCGGCAGATCATTAAAGTTAATTTCTCCTTGATCTCCGCCTCCACCAAACTCCAGGTAATCGCCAACCGTTTTCCAATCAGCTTCAGACTGAATGTCCTGAACCACCTTCTTAACCGGTCGCCCAAGAGCCGTGCTGGCTTCTTCAGCTAAACCATTCCAATCAAGTCCTTGGTTTTTCATCAAAGAGAGCACTCGATTTTTTTGAACATTACTGTTTGCACCACTAGAACGTGGGTTGCTTTGTGAAGAACGAGATCCGCTACTTTGACGCGTCTGCCGTGGTGGTGGAGTGCTTCTTCCTTCGGGATCTCCGTCGGGATCTTCTCCTTGTAAATAAGCTTCGAGTTCGTCTTGCGTCTGAGCAAAAATCCCACTTGATCGAGTAGCAGACAGCACTGCATCTACAAGCGCACGTTTCTTAGCCATCTTAAGCACCGTATTCCAAATAGAATGCATGTCGTCATTTTCCATCCGATATTGCACATACTTGCCGTATTGTCCGCTACGTTCTTTCGACACTAAGTCTTCTTTGTTAATTCCTTTAGGAACGTCCTTTTCAGACACCCAGCGCCAACGGTAACGACTTTCATACGTATTCGCATGGCCAACACCCTCAGCGATAATCGAACCGGTCCCTCGATGAAGCAATCGAATTGTCACGTCGACTGCATAGTAGCCCGATTCGTGAACCTTATCCTCAACTTTAGATGCAATTGTTGGGGCCAGATTGTAGAACTCACATAACCCCTCGGCCCCAGCTTTATAAAGGGTTGGTTTGTCTGTACCCGGTATAATTCCGTAATCCACGCCGTCTTGCATCACTTCACGAAAAAACTCTTTGGTCAGGTTCAACTTTTGTTTCATGGCATCCAGCTTTCTTCGAAGATCCGTGGCACTGCCGAATTCAAGATCAACGATTGCCCCTCCCCCGGTGTTTCCACCGGAGGATGAGGGCATGACTGTCAGGTTAGTTTCATCCAATTAAGCCACCCCCTGAAGGAGCCCAGCAGCAGCTTGCAACGCCCGGAGCTCGTCCTTCAATTTGCCCAACCTCACCGCGGCATTCTTCAAATTCAGTTCGGCTTCGGAGAGGTTTCCACGCTCATCAACTGTGTGTGCCCGCATTTGAGCAGCACGAATTTCAGCGTTTTTCCCTTCAATAACATTGCCGAGTAACAAATCATCTTCCTTTTGTTGAAGCACTTCTTTAGCAGTTACCACGCTGCTGTTTGCCTCCAGTACTTCATCCTCCGCTACTGCGATCTCTGCCGGCAAAGCCAATAATCTATTTGCGATCTCTTGTTTTTTCATGCGATTTCCTCCTCAACGGATTGTTTGATTTCGTGATTTAAGATTGCTTGTTGATCCGGAGTCTCTGGATAGCGAATGCCATCCAGGAACGACCTAATTTTGAATTCCACCTCAGCCAATTGCTCCGGATCGGCATGTAGTTGAAATGAACCTGTTTGCTGCCGAATAGTCAGTACGGGTGGAGAATATTGTGTAGCCGGCTGAATCTCCACATCGATTGTCCGACCAGATACATCAGCCGAAAAGGCAGTTGACAATTGAATCACTCCCTCTTGTGTTTATTGCCCTCATCTGCTAATATGGGGGCAACAAAATTAATTTTTGGCACCAGATATGACCCGTTGCTGCGGGTCATTTTCTGTTTTCGCAGTTTCCACTGGTCCGTCTTCTACAAATTCCTGCCACTCCACGATGACTGGGCAATTCTCAACACTGGCAATGACTTTTTCATTCTCATCCAGCACCCAGAACTCCGAAATGTTGTCATAGCCCACTTGTTTGATCTCAATTACTTCCCGGTTGTTGACTTCTGTACCGACTTCAAAGATCCGGGTAGGATTACTAACGACTGTCAGCTTTTGAATCACTTGCATGGTTTGTCCTCCCTTCGTATGTATTTTTCAAGGTGGGCCGGGGGTTGACACCACCTTGGATGCGTTAGTCGCATCTCTCGACGCCGAACAGGTTAGAAAACTGTCCGACGCCGAGAGACAAAGCTAAAGCTCTGTCTCATATATTCAATTCGCGTTCGATCCGGGCCAGGGCTACCGCCATTTCTGATGCAGGTAAAGTTTTTAAGAGATAGGCTGCATTGGTCCAGTTCCGGTAAGCTTCTTCTCGTTGACTGTTGAGCTCATTCAATCGCTGAGTGTTTTCCGGATCCTCCTGAATGAATTGAGAGATAGATTCTGTGCTTGCTCTAAGTGCTTGTGTGGTAGCGATATATACGTCTGCAGGTGATTGGGCGACTGGGTTGTTCATAGCTCAAACCCCTTGCGCTTCTGACGTTCACCATTTAAAATAGACATCAAGAGACTCATTAGTCGTGATCTCAGTCGAGACTGCCCTGCCAGGCGGTCTTTTTTCATTTCCAATTCTTTTTCCGCGAATCTGATCATGTTGTTTAGATACACAACTCCGTTATAAAGCTTGTCGGGCTGCATCTTATCCGGATTTCGAGAAATCACATCGAGATTGTGAGATGCTGACTTCGCAGCTAAGCGTGCTTGTTCAACTAGATCCTCTCTTTTCAAATCAATCATCCTCCTATAAATGGCATTATGCTTTGCATGATCGATAGCCCGTCCATTCCGCAAAGGAATGCGACCACCACTTCTTTAGCACCGGTAACTTCCACCCATCTGAGCATGGTCGGCATGTCCGGGATTTTGTGGTCATTCTCATATTTCGAAATGCAAGCCTGGGTCCGGTGAAGTCTTGCGGCCATTTCCTCTTGTGTCAATCCAGCCCGTTCCCGGCAAGCCTGCATAATTGCACCAAATTTCATTGTTCTTTCACCTCCCCCGAATATTCCATTTTGGAATAGGAAAGTGTGGTTCAACCTTGTAGTATGTAATTAGAGCTTTTCCCCACCCCAATCCCCTCACCCGCTGGAGCTGGATCCGCTCCGGCGGGTTTCTTCAATCCTTTTCAAGCTTTCCGTCGCTTCTTTTAAAACTCTCTTTCTTTCAAGCTTCGATAGCTTTTCCGGATTTATAGCGTACTTCGGAAGCGACATGTCCAACGCGATCCCGACATCAATGCTTTTCAACAGGCTTCTCGTTACTGTTGCTGATACACAAGCAGTTCTGGAGGTTTGACGCATCCACCGAAAGCGCATCTTATGCCACCCTTCCCTTCCCTTTCACCTTCGATTTTTCACCAACATTGTCCCGGATCCACTCGGTATGTTCGTCAATCCAAATCATTAACAAATGGGTAGGAACTCGCGGATGGCCGAATTCACGTATTACCGGAAAATCCTCACGATTTAAGAGTTCAGAAGCTTTGGTCGCTCCAATATCCAGTAGATCTTGAAATTGTGACTTTGTAAGCAATGGAGGAAGGTTGTTCTTTAAAGAGTGACGTTCCAAAGCCTGATCTACAGCAGTATTAATTGCTTCCTGTAACTGACCGAAATCCAACTCCACTTTAAAAAGACCTGCACCCATTAGATCACCTCCTTCTCCTCAGATGTTATGGATGAATCATCAACTAATATTGAGCATTCATCAACTCTGTTTTCAAAAAAAATTTCTTTTGTTAAGTGATTCATACTGATCCCAAATTTTTCTGCTAGAATTGGCAAATGCTCAGCTTTCAGTTTATTTTCTCCAGATTCAACTCGTGAGTAACCACCAGCTGTAAGTAGTCCCAATGCGTCTGCCATTTCTTGTAGAGAAATTTTTTTTGAAGTTCTGAGGTTCTTTAGTTTCCCGTAATTAATCATCTTTCCTTTTCACCACCTTATTTGATGAATAATCAAGTTGTTAACTCAATGGTAATTGATGAATAATCAAATGTCAACGAATAAATTGCTGTTTAATCAACTAAATTTAAAAAAATTGTCATTCATGGTATTCTGTATTTGATGAATCAGCAAATTTGGAGGAATACTATATGTCTTTAGGACTTAGAATCAAAGAGTTAAGGAAAGACAAAAAATTAACTCAACGTGAATTGGCTCAGAAACTTGAGATTGATAATACTACCGTCTCAAAATGGGAAGCCGACGTATATGAACCAGATACTAACACTCTCAATAAACTTGCTGATTTTTTCGAAGTTACAACAGACTACCTTTTGGGAAGAACTGAAAATCCTAAGGGTTATGAGACAAACATGTCCTTCTACGGAGGCCCAGAAAACTATACCGAAGACGAAATCGAGGAAATGGAGGCTGCTTTGGAACGATATCGAGCAATGAAACGACGAGCAGCTGAACAAGCGGAAAAAGACTCAAAAAAATAGTAGAAGAACAGGCCAGCGATGGCTTTTCTTTTTAAGCATAAACAGAACATACATTCTTATTGAGGGGATGTTTTCCTATGATCAGAATTGGAGTTAGTAAATCAAATAGCATGTTCCACGAGCCAGTGATCGTAAAGTCAATCGTCGAGGATCCAGGTCCACAACATATTATTAGTCTTCTTACCCTCTCACGGGACAAAACTGAACCGACGAAAGGTATAAAAAGCAAATAGCCTAAACGTCCCTCTTAGCCGGAAACGGTTTTTATTTTGCCAACCATAACGAACATACATTCTAATCAGAGGTGCAGTTATGTTATTTCCCCACTATCAAGAGACGTCACTTGAACAATCAATATCTAAACACTACAAATTACATAAGTTCTGGAATACAGAAGCCCTGTTGGATATTGATCGTATTGCAGAATCATTTGATGTTGACCTGAAGTACGATACATGCAAGTCAGTTTCTGATAACAAAGAAAAAATTATAATTCTTGATAAACGATTGACTAGTTTACAACAACGAAAAATATTCTTTCACGAATTGTGTCATGTGCTACGGCATGTAGGCGATCAGCGTAAAATGCCTCTACTTTTCAGGGAAGGCCAAGAAGCAGAAGCTGAGAACTTTGTGTTGTATGCGTCTATGCCTTTCTTTATGATATCTCCGCTAAAATTACCTGATCGCCAAAATGATGGAGTGCAATTTTTATCATCTACTTTCAAAGTACCCTTAAAGTTGGCAAAACGGAGACTTGAACAGATCCAACGCAGAGAACTCCAAGGAAAGCTATTTATCGACTCATCTAGACAGCAGTTAACAAAGAACCATGCTATTGAAGAAACACAGGTAAGTTTTGGGGAGACGACGTTCTATGCGTATTATGATTCAACCGAGGATTATATAGAACCATCCCAAATCATTATTCAAGTCGATAAAGAGACGTTGATGTCACAGGAAGAACTCCTCTTCGATTTAGGAGGACATTTTGAACGAATTGAGGAAAATGAGTTGCAAGTTTTCACTGATTCTAAACCGGTCAAATTTCATGACTTAGACTATACCAAAGATGGGAGAATCAGTTTAAGGCTGAGCCATCTCGCAAGCAGATATTATAATTCAGCATACAAGTTTGTCATTCAAAAAAAAGAAATTGAGGAACTTCTGAGATTCCATGGCGATGAGTTTTAAGGAGGACGATGAAAGTGGCGAGTTATACAAAGATTCCTGCCAACAACAAGCAAGGTTATAAATGGATTTGTACATTAGAGGGCCCTCAAGACCCAGTTACAGGAAAACGAAAGCAAATCCCTCGCCGTGGAGACACGAAAAAGGAAGCCTATGCACGTGCACAAAAAGTTTTAGATGATTTGAAAAATCATGGAATAGATGAAAAGAAAGTCCGGAAAATGACATTCGAGGATGTTGCCGAAGATTGGTTAAAGACTTATTCAAAACGTAAAGTTAAGCGAAGAACTGTTAGACAAAGAGGTGTCCAAATCAAAGTCCTCAATAGGTATCTAGCGAAGAAAAACATCTCTCAAATTACACATAGAGAATACCAACATATCTTTAATCACCTTGACGATGAAGGATATGAAAAAAACACCATGGACGGTATTCATAATACAGGTAACATGATTTTTAAATACGCTGTTCTTAATAAATTGAGAATGGATAATCCGGCGATCGACACTATCGTTCCCGAAAAGACGCTTAGCGTAGAGGAAATTGAGAATGCCGTTATCGAAGAGAAGTATCTCTCACGAAAAGAATTGTCCGAATTCCTTAAGGCTGCTATTGATCATGGCAAGCCCCAAGACAAGGAGATCTTTTATCTATTAGCCTTTAGCGGAATGAGGTCCGGGGAACTATGTTCATTGAATGAGAACACTGATTTAGATTTCGATAGAAACAGTATCAGGATCACCAAAACAATGGACAGTGATAATATGCGGAAATATCTGCTTACGCCTCCTAAAACAACGGGATCCATACGAACAGTCTCAGTGGACCCCATGGTAATGGAGATGCTGCATAAGCACATTAATCGAATGAAGGTACTGATGAAGGAGCACAAATTGTTGTTTCCGGATTATCACGATAAGGGTTTCCTCTTTCGTAATAATGACGGATACCCATTAAATGCCCAAGCAATTCGTGATCGGATGTATGCTATTTTGAAATTTACAGATATACAAAAAAAAGCGACTCCTCATATATTTAGACATACCCACGTTAGCATGTTAGCTGAAGCAGGTGTCGATCTAAAAACAATTATGGACCGTGTCGGTCACGACAATGAAAAAACCACCCTACAGATTTATACACATGTGACAGAGAAAATGAGACAAGATGCAGATCAAAAGATTCAAAAACACTTCGCAGACATCCTCAAAATTGATCATGAACCCGAATGATCTGCAGAGAATGTGATTTTTATGTGATTTTTTAAGGGATAGCGATTGGCATAAAAGCCCGCTATCCCTTTATTTAATCAGCTTTATTGATCAACTAATGTAACAATAACTTAAATATAGAACATATAGTTGTCTGCAGCAGACTGTTCATGATAGTTGATCAGATAGTCCAGCGTCGTGGAATCGAGGACTTCAGCAATGCTGTCGCGGATACGAAGCCATAGATCCCGCTTCGCCGGATCGTCCTCTTCCGTGAAGTCCACAGGGGATATCGGTCCTTCAAGCACACGGATTACATCTCCTGCCGTTATGGATGCCGGATCACGGGAAAGGATATATCCTCCATATGCGCCACGGATGCTTTTGACCAGTCCAGCATTTCGCAGCGGTGCGATCAGCTGCTCAAGATAATGTTCCGACAGCTGGTTCTTCTCGGCAATGCTCTTCAGCGAAGTTGGCCCTTCACCAAACCTGGCGGCCAGCTCCATCATAATTGTTAATCCGTATCTTCCTTTTGTTGATATCTTCAAGGGTGACACCTCTTTCGGTAATTTGTATATTATGTCCATCCTGTACATGAATTGTAGGTGGCGGGTTTAGCGACAAATACGACGTAATCTAAGCGTGAAGCAGCTTATCCTGTATTTTTCTCCGTATTCCGATCATTACCCTCAGCTTATGGTAACATATCCTGGACCTCAATGGGTAATATTCCAGCCGGAAACCCGAAAAATGTTCACGCTGAGTGGACAAAATGAAACGTGTGAACCTTGTTCCAATATGTTAAAATACCTCCATGGGCACAATTCAATATGAAAATGGTGATAACGATGTCAAAAGAAAAACATAACACTCGTATCGTTGTCGGCATGTCGGGAGGAGTCGACTCCTCCGTAACAGCACTCCTGCTCAAGCAGCAGGGTTATGAAGTGATCGGCATCTTTATGAAAAACTGGGATGACACCGATGAGCTTGGCTACTGCACAGCTGAAGCGGACGCTGAAGACGTGCGCCGCGTGTGCGAGCAGCTCGACATTCCCTACTATACCGTCAATTTCGAGAAGGAGTACTTTGATAAAGTATTTTCCTATTTCCTCGATGAATATAAAGCTGGGAGAACGCCGAACCCCGATGTCATGTGCAACCGTGAAATCAAATTCGGTGAATTTCTGAATAAGGCCATGGATCTGGGAGCCGACTATGTGGCTACCGGCCATTACGCCCGCGTCATCGAGGAGGACGGACAGTACCGGCTGCTGCGCGGCGTCGACAGCAATAAGGATCAAACCTACTTCCTTAATGCGCTGAGCCAAGAGCAGCTCTCCAAAGCAATGTTCCCGATCGGGCATCTGCCGAAACCGGAAGTTCGCCGACTCGCTGAGGAAGCCGGACTGTATACCGCCAAGAAAAAAGACAGCACCGGCGTTTGCTTCATCGGCGAACGAAATTTCAAAGAATTTCTTGGACAGTACCTCCCCGCCCAATCCGGTGATATGGTGGACATTGTCACGGGTGAAGTGAAAGGCCGCCATGATGGCTTGATGTACTACACGCTGGGACAACGCCAAGGTCTCGGCATTGGCGGCTCAGGCTCCGGAGAGCCTTGGTTTGTTGCCGACAAGGATTTAACTAACAATATTCTGTACGTTGTCCAAGGCGATCATCCGAGTTTGTATTCAACTGGACTCGTTGCCTCCGGAATCAATTGGATTGCAGGACAAGACGCTATGCCCAAAGACGCCTTTACCTGCACCGCGAAATTCCGCTACCGTCAGCCGGACCAGGAGGTAACGATAACTCCACGCGAAGACGGAACCGTTCATGTCGCTTTTGCCAAGCCGCAAAAAGCAATCACGCCGGGCCAAGCCGTTGTCTTCTACCAAGGGGACGAATGCCTTGGCGGCGGAACTATCGAAACGGCGGATAAAGTTCCATATTAATCCGCTGCCGTAATGCGAAGAGCACACACTGAACACGGAAGTTTCCGTAAAGTGTGTGCTCTTTTTTTTACGTGCTAGCGAAGAATATATTCAACCGTTACTCCCCGTTCTAGGCTGGCGGCTACGTCAACTAAGCGCTGATTCGAGCTGCCTCGAAAGGGAAGCGAGACATCCCTTAGCTCCAACTGAAATTTGCCATCCACGATAACATCACACTGTTTCGCCAATTCGCGCAGCTTTGGCTGCCTCATCAGCGCTTCAAAGGTGAAGCCCGTGTAGGCCCATACACTTTTCCCAGGACAGAGGGTCCTGAGCTTGCGTACAAACGCCGCAGACTCCTCCGGCGAGAAGAACGGATCCCCACCGCATAAGGTCACGCCATCCAGCAAAGGGTTGTCGATAATATCCTGCAGTATGGACGCAGACAATTCTTCTGTAAACAGCTCCCCAGCTTCAAAGTCCCAGGAATCCGTATTAAAACATCCGGCGCAAGCATGACGGCAGCCGCTCACGAATAGAACTGCCCGAACTCCTGGGCCTTCATTAATGCTCTCGGGGATATACCCGCACACATTCACAGATGTTTCACCCGATCCCTGACCTCAGCCTGCTTGGCCGAATTGAAGCGCTCCGTATAATTGCCCGTTAGGTATCCCGTCACCCTCCGCAGCCGCTGGAAGTTTCCATCCGCCTCCGAGGCTCCGCATCCAGGGCAAGAGCTTCCGATGATCCCTTCGTAATTGCATGCCGGGCAACGATCGACGGGATGGTTTACGGAGAAATATCCGATATTCTGCTGCAGGGCAAACTGTACGATGTCCCGAAAAGCAGCCGTATTCTGCCGGGCATTGCCGTCCAGCTCCACATACGAAATCGCTCCTGCATTACACAGCTCATGGAAAGGAGCCTCGGAACGGATTTTGCGGTACGCGGCCATCGGATAATACACCGGAATATGAAACGAATTCGTATAATACTCGCGATCTGTGACACCCTCGATCACACCAAAGGTTTGCCGGTCCATCTTCGTGAATTTCCCCGATAACCCTTCTGCCGGCGTGGCAAACAACGTAATGTTCAGGTTATATCTTTCACTGGCTGCATCGCAAAACTGACGCATATGCCGGATGATCTCGATTCCCAGACTGCGGCTGGTCTCATCTTCTCCGTGGTGCAGCCCGGTTAACGCCTTCAGGCATTCAGCCAGCCCGATAAATCCAAGCGCAAGGGTTCCGTGCTTGATGAGCTCGCGAACCTTATCCTCCGGTGCCAGTGCCTCGCCGCCTTCCCACACGCCTTCCCGCATCATAAAATCAGACGCTTTGGCCGGTTGGTCGGCCTGCAGCTCGTAACGATGAATCAAACCCTCTACCGCAATCGTCAAATACTGATCCAACTGCTCGTAGAAGAGGTTCAGATCCGGCATATCCCGTTTGCCTTCGATAATGCCATGCTCAATGCCGAGACGAACCAGATTGATCGTATTAAAAGATAAATTACCTTTGCCGCTTAGACGGTTTCGCCCGAACCGGTCTGAAATCGTCCGGGTCCTGCAGCCCATGGTGGCAATAATCGTGTCTGGCTCGTCCGGGTTATAGTAGACCAGATTAAACGATGCATCCACGTTGACAAAATTCGGGTAGAGCCTGCGGCTGGAGCACTCAACAGCTTTCAGGAACAGATCGTAGTTGGGCTCCCCTTCCGCCTGATTAATGCCCTGCTTGCACTGGAAAATATGCTGCGGAAATATCGGCGTCTCTCCCCCGCCGAGCCCTCTCATCGTGGCATCCAGTAGAGCGTGGGACACCAGCCTTCCTTCGGTTGACGTGCACATGCCATAGTTCAGCGATGTAAAAGGGATCTGTCCGCCGGCCCGGCTGCTCATCGTGTTTAGATTGTGAATCAGGGATTCCGCGGCCTGCTTTACTTCATTCACCGTTTCGTTATATGCATAGTGATATATTCGTGGATAAATTTCTTTCAACTGCTCATTGTCTATGTATAATTCGTTATCCGGAAGAACTCGAACATTGGGTCTATGATCCCCCTGCTCACACTCTCCGAAGTAGGCTAGCCCTTTGCGAAAATGCCGACGAAACGATTTTCCGACATACGGGGCCAGATCCCAATCGATTTTATTTCCGGACACGCCGCCGAATTGACTGTTCTGCTGGGATTGAAAGATGATGGCCACCAGCGCCATCGCGGTCATGATACTCTGCGGCGGCCTAACCGATCCGTTACCGGTATTGAATCCCTTGGCCAATAGTCGGTCAAACGGAATGAAAATGCAGTTCGTTGTTCCGAGTGCATACTGGTCCAGGTCATGCACATACACATAACCATCCCTCACCGCTCTCATGAGATCTCCTGGGAGGATGAATTTGCTTGCCATCCATTTGGCGTACTCGGAGCCGATCCGACTCATTTTTCCACTGAAGGATTCCCCGTTCAGATTCGCATTCTCCCGCAGCAGATCCAGATTCGTTACCCCAATAACATCCGTGCTGATCTTGTAAAGCTCTCCCCGCCGCATCCGCTCCAGGTCACGGGTTTCCCTGTAATGTTGATAAGCTGCCGCTGCCTCTGCATAACCTGTATTTTGCAAATGCTCGACAACGATATCCTGAATTTCCTCCACACTCACCTGCTCCATCTCCGCGGTGGCACGAACAACCGCATCGCCAATCTGCAGGGAAGCCTCCATGCGGGACACACCCTCAACGGCTATAAACGCTTTATCCACTGCATTCACAATCCGGTTTATCTCAAAATTCACCAGGCACCCGTCTCTCTTCATGACTTTCATGAAATCGATCAACTCCTTCTCCTTAGATCATCAACACACTATATATAGTCTCGTTTTATAAATTTACATCCATATATAGTTTGATGCTGTGAGATAGATCACGGCGGTCAGTCTGAGAAACGGATCAGGCGATTCCTGAAAACAGCCTTGAGGGCCTTATGCCCAACAGAAAAAAGGCACTCGAGTGATCCATCGATCACATCGGGTACCTTCTTGCTTATCTACAGTAGAATTAACTTTCGGCGGGCGGCATTGGAGTTGGTGTCGGCTTCGCATAGCCTGTGCTGTATTTCTCGTCGATTGCGGTCCGAATATCCGTCAGGCTCTTGCCCTCGCTGCTCATTTTGGCAGATTCCACGGCAATGTCCAAACACACCCCGCAGCGGGTGCCATGATCGTCCCACACCACGGTGCCGTCCTCCTGAATCTCATCAATAAAACAGTTCAGGTTGCTCTCATGACCGGCACTGTCTCCACAGCCGCAATAACAAGGAATATATTTCATGACATCACTCACCTGCGCAGACAAGGCATAGATCGTTTGCATCTCGCTGGTCTGGCTCATCAAAAAGGCAGGCAGCTCATCAATCGAAGCCGTTGCCTCCTGAATATCCCCGTTGGCCAGCTGCGTCTGATGTCCGTGCTCATGCGCTGCCTCCGCGGCCTGTCCACTTTCGACCTGCTCCTGGGCGTTTTTCCCCGAACAGCCGCTCAGCATAAGACCAGCGGACAGCAGCAGGATGACAAACCGCTGTTTCCCTGTTTTCATCATTCGTTTCCTCCATTTAGCTAAACTAGCGGCCATTGATTCTGTTAGTGCTGTAAGACCCTATTCTTCGCGTCGTAATCGCTGATTGTGTGCGATCTTGGCTTCATTCCCCTGCTCCGTCGCCTGATAGAACACCCGGCGGGAGAGCTCCTTCGGCAGATATTCCTGCTTCACGTAATGGCCTGGATAATCGTGCGGGTACTTGTAGCCGACATGTCCCAACTTCACCGCCCCCGAGTAATGCGCATCACGGAGATGAAGCGGAACCTCAGCCGATTTCACTTCATCCATGGCGGACATCGCCCGGGATATGGCGGTCACAACGCCATCCGATTTGGGGCTCTCCACCGCAAACAGAATCGCCTGGGCAATGTTCAACTTGGCTTCCGGCCAGCCGTTATTCCGGTAGGCATCCAGTGCGCTCACCGCCTGCACCATCGCTTGCGGATTAGCCAGCCCGATATCCTCGCTGCTGGCAGCAATCAATCGGCGGATGAACACCATCGGGTCCATCCCTAGCTTTTCGACCGCATACAGGAACCAGAACAAGGCCGCATCACTGGAACCTCGAATGCTTTTATGGAAGGCAGACAGCACGTCATACTGCGTGGACTCGTCCGCCTTGACGAGCGGCTTGCGTATCGATTCTTCGGCCACTTCGAGCGTAATATGAACCCTGCCGCTTTCATCCGGGGGCGTGGTCATGGCCGCTAATTCGAGGGCGTTCAGAGCACGGCGGATGTCGCCGTTCGCCATCGTTGCAATATGCTCCAATGCTTCCTCGTCTGCCTGGAGATCCATGAATCCAAGTCCTTTATCTGGATCGGATAACGCGCGCTGCATGGCGATCATGGAATGGTTCTTAGTCAGCGGCTCAAGCTGGAACAAGGTTGAACGACTCATCAAGGCCCCATTTACGTAATGAAATGGATTCTCTGTTGTCGCGCCAATAAATATAATCGTACCGTTCTCCACGGCAGGCAGCAGCGCATCCTGTCTTGAACTGTTAAAGCGGTGAACCTCATCTAGGAACAGGATCGTTTTGGTGCCGTACAGACTGCGGTTGCTCTGGGCTTGCTCAATGACTTCCCTGACGTCCTTAACCGAGGCTTCCACCGCATTCAGCCGAACGAAGTACCCCTTCGTTTGCTGGGAGATAATATGCGCCAGCGTTGTTTTGCCGCAACCCGGCGGGCCGTACAATAAAATGGAAGAGACCTGGTCTGCTTCTATGGCACGTCTGAGCAGTTTGCCCGGTCCGATAATCTGTTCCTGTCCTATATATTCATCCAGCGACGAAGGGCGCATCCGATCGGCCAGCAGCCTGGAATCCCGGTCCCCTTCACGCCCGATACTGAATAAATCCATAACTACACTTCCTTGTCTGATATCAATGCAAAGATAAGCCGGTTTCAATCAAATCCGTCACACTCTATCATACCATATTCAATTTTGTCATGCCTGTAGCAAGCCTATGGACATCCACGCTAGTGGTTCGGATACCCATCGATATTCGCTGCTCGTTTAACATGATAACCAACTTTTATCTTTCCGGAGCGTTACTTAATTATAGGAAATTATAGAGAAGCCTTATCTAAGGAGAGTGGCTATGACGACTCGCAAGAAGTCCAAACGCAATTTATCTAGAGGGGCTATGAATATGGGAATCAGTTTACTTGGACTCTATACCTATGTTAATCAAAACAATCTATTAAAGGAGATCTATGGGCCAGAATACCTCGACGATGAGAGGCTGGCGATAAATCTATTGTATACCATCCTTATCTTGCAGTTCCTGATCGGCCTGTATGCCTTCATCCGTTCCTCCATTATTCTTTATGAGTATAAACAGGGCATCCGCAGTGAGGAAGATGAAATCTCGTTAGACCATGAGAACTCGAAGGGAGGTTTTTGAATTGAAACGAAAACCTATGCGAAAAATGACCCTCTACATCATCTTGGCAGCTGCACTCTTCTTTCTCGCCGTTTGGACTTTGATCCGGTATATCGATAACCTTGGTTCTTCCTACCAAATGTTTGGTTAAGCGCGGGCACAGCAAAAAGCCCCGCAGAGACAAGCACATGCAGACATGTACCACCCCACGGGACATTTTATGTTCTTTCCTCTTCGCGCTTAGTAACACAATCCTATCTTACTCTGCGGGCCAGCCGATGGCTGTAATATCCGAAGCGTCCGCCGTCACATAAGAAGGACGCGCTTCACCATGCAGCAGCCACAGCTCATGCAGTGCCCGGGTGCAGCCGACGTACATCAGCTTGGCATCCCAAGCTTTTTCCGCGTAATGACTCCGATCCGCATCCGCTACCAAAACCGCATCGAACTCAAGTCCTTTAGACAAATAAACAGGAAGCACGGAGTACCCCCCCTGATACGTTCCTTTGCTGCCATCGATCAGATTCAGCATCGGCCATGCAGCAATTAATTGCTCATGCAGCTCTTTCGCTTCCCTCAAGGTTCGGGTGAGAATGGCTACCGTCCGATATTCCTTAGCGATGAGTGCCTCCATCGCCCGTTCCAAATCTCTTGTTCTGGATTTCTCCGACTCATAAGGAATGAGGCGAACGGCATCGCCGCTTCGAAATACGGGTACGGCGAGCAGATCACTGCTGACACCCTTCTCCAAAATGCCGTTGGCAAATTCGATGATCTCCATCGTCGAGCGGTAACTGCGTGTCAACGCAAAATAAGCTGTTTCCTCTTCCTTAAATAAGGAGCTCATTTCCTCCCACGCATGAACGCCGCGATAGGCATGAATGCCCTGCGACAAATCACCTAATATGGTGAAGGAATGTCCTCTTACGAACAGGTCCAGCACAGCTACCTGAAATGGCGAGAAATCCTGAGCCTCATCAATGACGATGTGGTCAAAACGCTGCTCACCGGTAATATCATTCAACAAACAGTGGAAATACAGCAGGGCAGGCAAATCCTCTTCGCGGACCACGTTTTTCTTCAGATCTTTACGCGTTGCCGCGAGCACCTCGGACGGAATCAGAGCGGTTAGCTCTGCAAACATCGTTCCGGTCGCCTTTGCCGCACCAAACAATTGTTTATATAATGAGACCGGCTCAAATTTCGGCCATCGGTTCGCATAAGCCTTTTCTCGTTGAGCCGCTTTTTTCTTCCGTTCTTTCATCACGGCCGCTGATGGCGATTTCTTCAGTTCCATCTCGACCCAGCGGTGCAATCTGGCAAGCAGCCGTTCCTTCCGTTTGGCCAGTGGATATGGTTTATATTCCTGGTAGAACCATTCCGCGATCGTCTCCTGTTTCAGTACGGCCCCATCCCATGGTGAGAAGTCCCCGTCCGGTAGAGCCTCGGTTTCGATAGCCTCCACGCAGCGCCGGATGATCTCCATCAGTCTCAATGAGCCTTTATAGCGCCCGCTGACATTATCGTCAATATCCGGGGTTCCCTGCCCCGGGTCGGTCTCGAACCATAGATGAAGCGTCTGTGCATGATCATCCGAAGCGAGCTCGATATCGAGCAGCTCCGCTGCCCAATCGCCAAACGTGCGCTGCTGTATATCGCCAACTCCGAGCTCGGGCAGTACGTCGGATATGTAATCCAGAAACATCAGGTTGGGTGCAAATATGATCATTTTCTCCGCGGTTACCTGCTCCTTGTATTGATAGAGCAAATAAGCCAGCCGATGCAGGGCCACCGTCGTTTTTCCGCTTCCCGCCACCCCTTGGATAATGAGAGCGGTATTTTTGGCAGCCCGGATGATTTTGTCCTGCTCGGCTTGGATCGTAGATACGATATCCCGAAGCCGGTTGTCCTTGTTCTCCCCGAGACGGTAGACCAAAAACTCATCGGATACGGCAGGTCCGCCGCTCTCCCGATTGTACGTATCCGATACCCGTTCCAAAATTTGCTTGCGGATCACAACGTTGCGTTTTAAATACACCAGCCCCTCGATGATTCCTTCGGGTGCTTCGAACGATGCCGGGTCGGTACCGCCCGTAAACGAATAAAATAGGCTCGCGACCGGGGCTCGCCAATCAATCACCATCGGGTGATCCCCGGCATCTTCCTTATCGAAGCCAATCTTCCCGATGTAGAGCGGTTTCTTCGCTCCCGTTCCGCTCTCCTGAAAATCCAGCCTCCCGAAGTAAGGCTCCGGCAAACTTTTGGCGAGGGCCTGCCGTTTCTCTTCCCGCCCCGCTTCGAGCACCTGCTCCGTAAAATCATGGCCTGTGTATACGGGAATCCCGCGCAAACGTTCAAGCTGACGGTCAATTTCAACGATAACCTCGTTTAGCCTTGACTCTTCTTCTTGATAGGCACTTTGAAAAGATTCTGACACTTTCAGTTACCTCCTAAGAAACATATTTTTTCGCATCGAAAGTCTGGCTTTAAGGGCCGTGACACAAAAAGGAGTTCCATTGTAGCACAGCTGGTACGAATATACTAGCAAAGCTCTGTCACAGGAATTTCATGGTGCTGGTTTTCCATTCATACTCGCTTCGGCGATGACCATAAAAAACGCAGCGTCCATTGCTTTGGACACTGCGTTTTATTAACCACTCTATGTTTTGGTCGAAGGCGCGTTTCGTCCTGCCTTCCGCTTGTCTATCGTTTTCTCAATCCGAGTTTTACTGGATCATTATAACGAAACGCCACCCTTTTCGAGCAGTTCTCTGACCGTTACGCTGACCATAATCAGTCCGGCCACTGGCGGAACAAATGCATTGCTTGCCGGAGGCTGCTTCGCTTTCCGGATTTCAGGGGCATTCTCGGGTACGATCTTCTCCGTAACGTCCTGGCGGGGTTTCATCGGCTCCTCTAGTGAGAATACGACCTTGACCCCTTTCTTGATGCCGTCTTTGCGCAGCTTGGTGCGTACGATACGGGCAATCGGATCCATGGACGTTTTGGAGATGTCGGCTACCTGGAACTTCGTGGGGTCCATTTTGTTGGCTGCCCCCATGCTGGAGATGATAGGAATCCCGCGCCGCAGGCATTCCTTGATCAGATGTACTTTATAAATGATCGTATCCGACGCATCAATCACATAATCCAGATCGAATTTAAACAACTCTTCATACGTCTCTTCGGTGTAGAACATGTTCAGGGCGATCGCTTCACATTCCGGATTGATCAGTTTGACACGTTCAACCATCAGGTCTGCTTTCTTCTGACCTACCGTGGTCGTTAGGGCATGGATCTGCCGATTGATGTTGGTGATATCCACAACGTCTTTGTCGATCAGAATGATACGGCCTACCCCGGAACGGGCGAGGGCTTCCACCGCAATGCCTCCCACGCCGCCGATACCCAGCACGGCTACCGTGCTGTTCTTCATCACTTCAAGGCCCTCAGGACCAATGGCTAATTCCGTACGGGAAAATTGGTGCAGCATAATTCAAGCAACCTCCTTTATCAAGAACAACGGACTTATTTCTCGTCGCCCGGTTTCTTGGCGAGTTTGATATGCAGCTGCTCCAGCTGTCCTCCGTCCACCTGGGAAGGAGCGTCCATCAACAGATCTGTTGCGCTTGCCGTTTTCGGGAACGCAATCGTTTCACGCAAGTTCGTGCGTCCGGCAAGCAGCATCACCAAACGGTCCAACCCAAAGGCGATTCCGCCATGTGGAGGAGTGCCATACTCAAACGCGTCCATAAGATAACCGAATTTGTCATGCGCCACTTCCGGCGACATACCCAGAGCCGCAAACATTTTCTCTTGGATCTCGCGTTTGAAAATCCGCATGGAACCGCCGCCTACTTCGTATCCATTCAGAACGATGTCGTAAGCTTCCGCACGCACGGCAAGCGGATCCGTATCCATCAATTCCAGATCTTCGTCTTTTGGACGGGTGAACGGATGATGCTCGGCCACATAGCGCTTCGCCTCTTCATCATAGCTGAACAGCGGGAAGTCCAGCACCCAAGCAAACTTGTACTCGTTGTCGTTGATCAGGCCAAGCTGGCGTCCGATTTTCAAGCGGAGTGCGCCCAGGACATCGGCAACCACTTTTTTATTGTCTGCGGAGAACAGCAGCAAGTCGCCATCTTCGGCTCCCGTACGTTCTCTTACCGCTTCAATTTCCTGCTCGCTGAAGAATTTCACGATAGGTCCTTTGAACTCGCCTTCTTTCACTTGAATCCAAGCAAGCCCCTTCGCTCCGTAACGGGCTGCATATGGCCCCAGATCGTCAATTTCCTTACGTGTCCAAGTCCCGCAACCTTTAGCGTTCAAACACTTCACTTCGCCGCCTTTTTCAATAACGGAAGAGAATACTTTGACCCCGCTGTTAGCAACGATATCGTTCATTTCGATCAATTCCAAACCGAAGCGAAGATCCGGTTTATCGGAGCCGTATTTGCCCATCGCATCGGCATAACTGATACGCTGGAATGGCGTTGCAAGTTCAACGCCGATGGTTTCCTTGAACAACTTCACCATTAGCTGCTCCATCATGTTCAGCAGGTCGTCGCGTTCCATGAAGGACGTCTCGATGTCGACCTGGGTAAACTCAGGCTGACGGTCAGCCCGCAAGTCTTCGTCACGGAAACAGCGTGCAATTTGGTAGTAACGTTCAAGCCCGCTCACCATGAGGAGCTGCTTGTAAATTTGCGGAGATTGTGGAAGTGCAAAGAATTCACCTGCGTGCACACGGCTCGGTACGAGATAGTCACGGGCGCCTTCCGGCGAGCTCTTGGTCAGAATCGGCGTTTCCACATCCACAAAGCCCTCGTCGTCGAGGAAGTCGCGGAATACTTTAGACGCTTTGGAGCGCAGCATCAGCGTTTTTTGCATCTCTGGACGACGCAGGTCCAGATATCGATATTTCAAGCGAAGCTGCTCATCCACTTCCACGCCGTCTTCGATAAAGAACGGAGGTGTTTTGGCTGCATTCAGCACTTCAATGCTTGTCACTTGGACTTCGATTTCGCCAGTAGGCAGGTTCGCGTTGAACGTTTCAGGATCACGCTTTACGACTTTACCGGATACGGCCACGACGAATTCGCTGCGGACCTTATCGGCAACAGCCAAAGCTTCGCCGGAGAAATCCGGGTTAAATACGATTTGCATGATGCCGCTGCGATCGCGAAGATCGATGAACAGCACGCCTCCCAAGTCGCGGCGGGTCTGTACCCAGCCGTTCAGTGTTACAGTTTCTCCAATGTTCGCGGTTGTCAGGTGACCGCATTGATGCGTCCTTTTCATCGTTTATCATTCCCCTTTAATATTATTAAGTCGCTTCATGCGACGATTAAACCAATTCTTGTACCAGACGATCCAATTTAACTGTACGCTGTTCGCCGGTTTCCATCGACTTCAGGGCAATTTCTCCGCGCGCCAGTTCGTCATCACCCAAAATGGCGGTATAACGAGCTTGCAGACGGTCGGCGGATTTCATCTGGGCTTTCATTTTCCGGCCGAGGTAATCACGTTCGGCTGCTACGCCATTGCTCCGCAGTTCGTAGATCAATTTTGCCACTTCCTGCTCGGCGGCTTCACCCAGCGCCACCAGATAGACATCCAGCGGCTTGGCGGCTGACAGATTAACACCTTGATGCTCCAGGATCAATAGGATTCGCTCAAGACCAATCCCGAACCCGATGCCCGGCTGATCCGGTCCGCCGATCTGATCGACCAGTCCGTTGAACCGTCCTCCGCCGCCTACCGTATCAATTGCGCCGATGCCCTGGGCCTTGAATTCAAATGCGGTATGCGTATAATAGTCCAATCCCCGAACAAGTCTTGGATTGATCTCATACTCGATGCCCATGGCGTCCAGGTACCCTTTTACTTTCTCAAAATGTGTGCTGCATTCCTCATCCAGGCTGTCCAGAATCGAAGGTGCATCACCGAACTTCCCTTGGTCCTTCTTGCAATCCAGCACGCGCAGCGGGTTGCGTTCCATGCGTGACTGGCAATCCGAGCATAGGCTCTCTTTCATAGGTTCCAGGAAAGCAAGTAATGTACTTCGGTAAGCTGCCCGTACCTCTGGCGTCCCTACGGAGTTAATCTCCGCTTTTACGCCGTTCAGCCCAAGCTCCTTGTAGAAGCTGTAACCCAGCGCAATCACCTCAGCATCAATAGCCGGATCTGCAGTCCCGAACACCTCTACGCCGAACTGGTGGAACTGGCGGTAGCGTCCCGCCTGTGGGCGCTCGTAGCGGAACATGGGGCCCATGTAGTACAGCTTCGTGACGTCAGGCTCTCCATACAGCTTGTTTTGCACGTAAGCCCGGACGACGCCTGCCGTTCCTTCTGGACGGAGGGTCATGCTGCGATCGCCTTTATCCCTGAACGTATACATTTCCTTTTCTACGATGTCGGTGGTTTCGCCCACCCCGCGTTTGAACAACTCGGTCTGTTCAAAGATCGGTGTGCGAATTTCGCGGTAGTTGTATCTCCGGCACAAATCCCGTGCCTTCTCCTCGATAAACTGCCATTTCTCGACGGCACCTGGCAGGATGTCCTGCGTGCCTGTCGGTTTCTCGAATTTATCGTTTGCCATCTTCATCCCTCTTTCTAAGGAGTCATTTCGCAAAAAGTCGTGAAAACTAAAAAATCTCCCGCCCCGCTGTCTTAAGACAACAGGGACGAGAGATATTCATATAATCACCCGTGGTACCACCCACATTCCGGCGTCGACACACCATAAATCAGTGCATTCAATCATCCGCTTCATCCGTTTAACGCCCGGTCGCGCAGTTCGGCTACTGTCTATCCCACCGGTCAACCGGTGCTTGCTTCGCCGTCTGTTCTCGGGGAGGTCATTCGTCCACTCATCAAGCGAATCCTTACAGCCAAGGGATTCTTCTCTGGTCTTGTGGGGATGGAGTACTTGTTCCCGTCATGAAATCCATTATTCATAAATATAGTATACCCAAAACATTATATTTTTAGATTCTAATGAACTACCACACTAAAGTCAAGAAACTTTGTAGAAATTGCCCGAAAAAAGAAAAAAACCTACAAACCACGTTGTAGGTCCAAAACATATATTATATAAAAAAGGGGGTCATGCTGTTATTATAAACAGGGAATATTAAAGGAACATTGAACAAACATTACAGTTATGTTACAAGCGAGAAAGCGCTTTTAATAAATGAACCGCAAAAGGCTGCTCCATCTGCGGAACAGCCCTTTTGTGTACTAATGAATATGCCCTATACGAATGATAATCTCCAACTTCTTAGGGAATCCAAACGCCTGTCAGGCATTTTCCGTCAATTAATCAAATCGCTCCACATAAGCGTTATTCGCCCGCAAATCATGTACGATCTGATCGTAATCCTCGTCCCTTACCTTAACGGACAGCGTATATCTCAGATCATCATAGTCCCGGTCCGTCACGTCCGCTTCGCGCCATGCGTCGCCCAGCGTATCATCGCCGTGTGGCCGATCTTGCGCTTTATCGCGGCTGTCATCGGCATCCCGTGATCCCACGATGACCCCCGGAGCCCCGACGACTCCGCCTGGAGCTCCCATCGTTGTAGCCCCTGCAGTTGCTCCACCCGTGCCGGAATTACCCCATGGCACCAGCGGCACGAGGATATTGCCCCCACCTCGAACCGGATCCTGAAGCTGTCCCACCTCCAACTGCTCTGTGTTGTACGTTAACAGCCTCGTCCTTGCGCCTTCAGCGTCGTCTTCCGTTCTGAAATAAGCTTGAATTTGTCTAGACATGTCCATTCCTCCTTTTTTCAACCCACTTGTTTGAAAAACCGGTATAACATGGACAACCATATAGCATACAACTACTCACTTCTTACAATGCCTTTAACAGCTCACGCACGAAGGCTGGCTCGTCTTTCGGCGTCCGGGAAGTAATGAAATTGCGATCCACGACGACTTCCTCATCCTTAAAGTTTGCGCCTGCGTTTACCATGTCATCCTGAAGCGGAGGATAGGAAGTGATCGTACGTCCCTTCAGCAGGTCGGCACTTGCCAGAATTTGCGGCCCGTGGCATATTGAGGCAATCGGTTTGCCTGCCTTGTCCGCTGATGCAACAAACTGCAATATATGGGAATCCAGACGCAAATTTTCCGGAGAAGAGCCGCCTGGAATAACCACCGCATCATAATCGTTTATATTGACGTCGGCAATGGCTTTATCCGTAGTATACGATGCCTTGCCCTGTTTACCCTTTACCTCTTGTCCTTGTTTCAATCCAATAATATCAGCTTGATGCCCCGCTTCCTTCACGGCATCATAAGGAGTTTTCATCTCGGAATCTTCGAATTGGTCAGCTAGTAGAAATGCAACTTTACTCATCTGGCATATCTCCTTTCATGATTGTCCTCGATTTGTTATTACCCTGGAATGCCTTTTTTATAACAGCGGAATGAACGGAAGCCCCATGATCTACACCATTGGAGTTACAAGTCATAACAGGGAATCTTAGGACTCCCAACTTATGAGTGAATTAAAAAAGAGCCTGAAATGTTCTCAGGCTCTGCTATGTAGTCACCAGAAGTGACTCAATACGCTATCCTATTTAGTTCTACGATCTCGGCAGCTGCTTCCGGATATGTCCTTTTACGCTGATGAGTCGTACAGGATCTTCAGAAGCTGTAACCATGCGTTCTGTGCTCACTGCTTCCCTAATGTCTCCGGACCCGACCATCGTAGGCAAACTGCTCCATATGGAAAATTTGGGAGGTTGACGCATAACGAACGCAGCTCCTTTTGTTGTGTGAATACCTAACAAGCCTTTGTCCACTCAGGATGCCCCATCTCTCCAATATGATGCATGCTGCCCGTCTTTTTTAACCGTTTAGGATCTACTGTCAATGATCAGGGTTACCGGTCCCCAATTGGTTAGCGACACGTCCATCATAGCTCCGAATACCCCGGTCTCAACCTGTAACCCCTTCGCTAAGAGCTCGCGGTTAAACGATTCGTAGAGTGCATTCGCTTCATCCGGTTTGGCGGCAGCCATAAAGTTCGGACGTTTTCCCTTGCGGGTATCGCCATAAAGCGTAAACTGGGAAACCGATAGAATGGCTCCGCCCACGTCCTGGACGCTAAAATTCATTTTTCCATCCTCATCCTCAAAAATTCGCAGCCCCGCAACCTTCTCGGCAAGGTATTTGGCATCCTTCTCTTCATCCTCGTGCGTCACCCCTACCAGCACCATCAATCCCGCTTCAATCTTGCCTACGATTTCATTGTCAACCGTAACTTGCGCATGCTTACATCTTTGAATAACCACTCTCATAGGTTTAGCTCCTTCTTTTCTATAAGAAAAATGTCTATCGATGTACTCTCTAAGAAGACAGACCGCGTTTATCGGTAGTTTTTCTTGCAATATCAGGCAGCAGATCCTCCGAACTCTATACTCTGATATCTTAAAATAAAACGGCCTGTCTCCCGCAGGATAACAGACCGCATTCGTATAATCATCCGAGACTGTTCATGTCCATGAAGTCCCGGAGTCCGTTAACCACGGGAGCCGTGCCATCATTGCTATCACTGCATGATTCGATGAACGGTATATACATCCTTCACCCGCTTGATTCGTTCCACAACGGAATGGAGGTGATCCGTATTGCGGATCAAAATCGTCATGTGAATCATCGCCATTTTGTTCTTGTCAGATCGGCCGGTCACTGCGGAAATATTCGTCTTGCTCTCTGATACCGCTTGAAGAACTTCGTTTAACAGCCCGTTACGATCATGGCCTGTCACTTCGATATCGACGCTGTAATTGGCCTCAACGGCCGTTTCCCATTCCACCTCGATTACGCGTGCGGCCTCCTCGCCTTCATCCATGGTCGGCAGATTGGCACAATCCGAACGGTGGACCGATACGCCGCGACCGCGGGTAACGTAACCGACAATATCGTCGCCGGGCACGGGATTGCAGCATCTCGCAAAACGCACAAGCAGGTTATCGATCCCCTTAACGCGTACGCCGTTCGTCGGACGGCTTCGTTTCTCCGCCGGCTTGATTTCCTTCATCTCGGAAGTCAATTCAAGCTGATTCGCTTCCTCCTGCTCCTTACGGAGCTTCTCGGTCACTTTGGTACAGATCTGGGCGGCAGTGATCCCGCCAAAGCCAACCGCGGATAACATATCCTCGATATCATTAAAGGCGAATTTCTTGGCCGCCTCCATTAATTTATCATCGGTCGTCCACTCGGACACCTCAAGACCGAGGCGCTTGATCTCGCGCTCCAGCATATCGCGGCCCTTCTCCACATTCTCTTCCCGTTTCTCTTTCTTGAACCACTGCTTGATCTTACTCCGGGCATGGGAGGATTGGGCAATCTTCAACCAGTCCTGGCTAGGACCGTACGAATGTTTCGATGTTAAAATTTCCACGATATCGCCGGTCTTGAGCTGATGATCCAGCGGAACAATTCTGCCGTTGACCTTGGCACCAATGGTCCGGTTTCCTACTTCCGTATGAATTCGGTAGGCAAAATCGAGAGGGACGGAGCCTGAAGGAAGTTCGATTACTTCGCCTTTTGGCGTAAACACAAATACCAAATCGGAAAAAAAGTCCATCTTCAGAGATTCTACAAACTCCGAGGCATCCTTCGTCTCATGCTGCAGCTCCAATATTTCACGGAAGAACGTCATCTTGTTATCAAAGCTGCCTCCGTTGCCTGCGGAACCTTCTTTATAGGACCAGTGAGCCGCGATACCGTACTCCGCCGTACGATGCATCTCCCAGGTCCGGATCTGAACCTCTGTCGGTTCCCCATTCGGTCCGACCACCGTCGTATGAAGGGATTGATACATGTTCGTTTTGGGCATGGCGATATAATCTTTAAAACGGCCAGGCATCGGCTTCCACAAGGTGTGGATGATGCCAAGCGTAGCATAACAATCTTTAATATTGTCCACAATAATGCGAATTGCAAGAAGATCATAAATTTCGTTGAATTGTTTGTTCTTCACCGTCATTTTCTTAAACACACTGTAGATATGCTTCGGCCTGCCGGATAAGTCGGCTTGTATACTCATCTCGTCAAGCTTCTCACGGATACAGACTATGACATTATCGATATACTGCTCTCGTTCAGCCCGCTTCTTGTGCATCAAATTCGCAATGCGGTAATACTGCTGCGGGTTCAAGTAACGAAGAGCGATATCCTCCATCTCCCACTTGATCGCGGAAATACCTAGACGATGGGCGATCGGGCAAAAGATCTCTAGCGTTTCATAGGAAATACGGCGCTGGCTTTCCTCGGACTGATACTTGAGCGTGCGCATATTATGAAGCCGGTCCGCCAGCTTAATAACGATCACCCGGATGTCCCGGGCCATCGCGATAAACATTTTACGATAATTTTCGTTCTGCTGTTCTTCTTTGGATCGGAATTGAATACGTTCCAGTTTCGTTAATCCATCCACCAGCAGTGCGCAGGTATCTCCGAAGCGCTCGCGGATCTGCTCGAGCGATACGGTTGTATCCTCAACGACATCATGAAGCAACGCAGCAATAATAGACAACGTGTCCATCTGCATATTCACCACGATGTCTGCAACCGCAAGCGGATGAAGAATATAAGGTTCTCCCGATTTCCGCACTTGTCCGTGGTGGGCTTGCTCCGCAAATTCATAAGCTTCCTGGATGCGGAGAAGATCGGGTTCTTTTATATAGGCGCTGGCCTTTTCGAGTAATCGCTCTATGCCCATTTTGGAGTCCTTCTCTTCCCTTTCTATATAAAATGGAACCCGCCCTTGTCAAAACGTGCAGGTTCCCTCGTGATTGTTTTCCTATCATTATGACGCTTGTGACGTTATACGTCAACATGTCGAGCGTTCAGACACTTATAGTATGCCCGTTTCCGGCTCGGAGACATCAAAACTTGACACCAATTGGATATTTTGACGAACTGTAAAAATTATTGTTGAAAAAACGAACGATTGTATTTAATCTATTAAAGATCGTACGCGAACGGTCCTATATTTAAAGTCCTAAGAGGAGTGAAATGGTTTGCAACGAGAAATTCAAGTTGATGAGAAACTTCCGTTTGGTCCAGGTTTCCTTCTGAGCCTGCAGCATTTGTTTGCCATGTTCGGAAGTACGGTGCTTGTACCGAACCTATTCGGTGTGGATCCCGGCATGATCCTGCTGATGAACGGTATTGGTACACTGCTATACATTTTTTTATGCAAAGGGAAGATCCCGGCATACCTCGGCTCAAGCTTTGCCTTTATCTCTCCGGTTCTGATCGTGCTCGCCAAAGATCCGGATGCCAACTATGGCAAAGCCTTAGGAGCCTTTATCGTTACAGGAGTTATCTTCTGCGTGGTAGCTCTCATCGTTAAATATGCGGGTACCAAATGGATCGACTTTGTATTCCCTCCAGCGGTCATGGGTGCCATCATTGCAATGATCGGGCTTGAGCTTGTACCGGTTGCAGCAGGTATGGCTGGTTTTTTACCAGAAGAGGGACAGTCCATTGATCCGAAAATCATTACGATTTCGCTCGTGACTCTTGGTGTCACCGTATTCGGGGCCATCCTGTTCCGCGGCTTCTCCAAAATCATTCACATTCTGATCGGGATTGTTGTCGGTTATGCTCTGTCCTTCGCTCTAGGCGTGGTAGACACAGAGAAAATCGCGAACGCGAGGTTCCTGTCGGCTCCGGAGCTGACAACCCCGGTATTCGATAACGGGGCGATCTGGACCATCATTCCGGTTGCCCTCGTTGTTATCGTGGAGCACATCGGGCATTTGCTGGTAACAAGTAATATCGTGGGCAGAGACCTTTCCAAAAACCCTGGCCTGCATCGCTCTCTTCTGGCTAACGGTATATCCACCATTCTGTCAGGATTTGTTGGCTCCACACCAAATACCACCTACGGTGAAAATATTGGTGTCATGGCACTCACAAAGGTATACTCGATATTCGTAATTGCTGGAGCAGCCGTTATTGCGATTGTGCTTTCCTTCTCCGGCACGTTCTCCGCTGTTGTAGCCAACATTCCTACCCCTGTAATGGGCGGCGTATCACTGTTGCTGTTTGGGGTTATCGCAGCTTCCGGACTTCGGATCTTTGTTGAGCAAAAGGTCGATTTCTCCAAGGCAAGCAACATGATCCTGGCTACGTTGGTCCTGGTAACAGGGATTAGCGGCGTAACCTTGAAGTTCGGTACCGTCGAGTTGAAGGGTATGGCCCTGGCTACCATTGTAGGTGTCCTCATGGCTCTCCTCTTCAAAGTCTTCGAGATTACCGGGCTCTCCAATGAAAAAAATGATGAGCCGCTCGTAGAGAAAACGCCGGATTGAAAGTAACACCCCTATCCCCAATCGAAAAACGCCCTGAGCTGGTTGCTCAGGGCGTTTATTATTTCCCGGGAAAATCAGGAAGATTGTTGTCGATTACTCGTATTGCATCAATGTAAATACTTCGATTCCATCCAGCTTCGAACGGCCATTGAGATCCGCCAGCTCGATCATGAATGCAGCTCCAACGACGTTTCCGCCCAATTGACGGATGAGGTTAACCGAAGTCGCAATCGTACCGCCTGTTGCAAGAAGATCATCCGCAATCAATACATTTTGACCCTTCTCGATCGCATCGGTATGCATCGCCAAGCGATCTTTTCCATATTCGAGGTCGTATCCCACTTCAATCGTTTCATAGGGAAGCTTTCCGCTTTTGCGAATGGGCGCGAATCCTACTCCAAGAGCATAAGCCAGCGGAGCACCCACGACAAATCCACGAGCTTCGGGACCAGCTATCACATCAATTTTAAGATCGGATACCAAGATCTTCAATTCTTCGATGGCTTTGCGATACACCTCACCATTCTTCAGCAGTGTAGTAATATCTTTGAAGCTGATCCCCGCCTGCGGAAAATCGGGAACAACACGAATATAATCTTTAAAATCCAAAATAATCTCCTCCTGTATAGTTGCGGTTAAGATACGCCTTTTGTGCGGGACATCATCCATTGGGTTAACTGTTCGGTACCGGCATGCAGCAAATGCTGCTCCATATCCGCCAAATCGCTTAGCTCACGGAAGTGACGGGAAGCGTCCAGCGGTTTTTTCTCCGGCTTCGGTATAAAGGTAATCTGTCCCTGGACACGCTGGATGAACGCCAGTTCCTCAAACACATCCAGTACTTTGAGCAGCATGCGTGTAGATAAGGAAGTCTGCTTCTGCAGACGTGCTACAACCTCATTCTCCGACATGGAAGAGGACGTCATCCCGGCAAGTGAAACGTACAGCTTTTTAAACTGTTCGCGGTCCGGAATTTGCAGACGTTCGTGCAGGTTCCGGGTCGGATGCAGCATGAATATATTGGGAACGGAATGGAAGGCTGACATAAATGCATCCAGTTGTTCAGCCGTTTCCGGTACATCCAGTACGAACAAAACGGAAATATCTTCTTGACTGTTTTCAGCAATATCATTATCCGGCATGATGCCAGCATTCCTATCATATACCCAAAGGCACATATCATACAATTGACTTTTTATTTCCGGATGTGAATCTTTTGCGTACACCACGGCCGACCGAACTGCAGGGCAACGCAGATGCGGCTCCAGCTCCGCTCTCCACCTCTGAATTTCCTGTAACGGCTCTTTGATCCCGCGGTAGTCAAACACCTGTTGATAAGGAGCGCAGATATCCTGAATCATGAGCTGTACTTTACGACTCCCGTTCCATTCATTCACGGAAAGCTCACCAAGCACATCCACAGCCGTGCCTACCGGCAATATATCGGCCAGATGCCCCCATCCGAATGAGATCGCATCCATAACCTCACGCTTCTGCTGCAAACGAAGCTTTAGATGTTTTCCTTCTTTGCCGATTTTACGAACTTCCTTTATGACAACATCCCGGAAAACGATCTTCGGCACGGCATTCGCCATGCCAAACGGACTTAACTGTTCAATCTGTTCAATAACGGACACCGATACCTCCGACAAGCTGGCCTCCAGGTCCGCTTCACAAATTGCGACCAGATGCTCTTCTTCGAGTGCTTCCTCAGCATATCGATATAGTCCCTGTTCAAATTCCTCCAATCGATCTCGATGGAGGCTCATGCCCGCTGCAGACGGATGTCCGCCAAAATGGTCCATGACGTCCTTGCAGGAGTGTAGAGCCGCATAAATATCAAATCCCGGAATTGAACGGGCGGAGCCTTTACAGTTCCCCGTCTCGGGATCAATCCCGAGGATAACGACTGGCCTGTAGAATCGCTCCAATATTTTGGATGCCACGATACCAACCACGCCAACATTCCAGCCTTCACCCGCCAATACGATGACAGGAGGAACCTCCTGTCCTCTCCAGCGGTTTTGAACCATGCTAAGCGCTTCCTGGACGATGTTTTCGACCACTTGCTGCCGATCCTTGTTCAGCCCATCCAGTTCCCAGGCAAGCCGTTCCGCTTCATCACGGTGTTCTGTTGTAAGAAGCGTAACGGCACGGCCTGCATGATCCAGACGGCCACTGGCGTTAATCCGTGGTGCCATGGAGAATGCCACATTTACGGCAGTCACCTGCTCCACATGGATCCCCGATACCTCCAGCAAGCATCGAATGCCTTCATACCTTGTATTCCGCATTGATTCGATTCCGTGCTTCACAAGCACCCGATTCTCCCCCGTAAGCGGCATCAAGTCCGCAATGGTCCCGATGGAAACAATCTGAAGCCATTCCTCCGGTGGTTCTCCAACGAGAGCCTGTGCCAGCTTGTAAGCTACGCCTACGCCTGCCAACCCCTTAAAGGGATACGGGCATGTAGGGAGTTTCGGGTTGATCAGTGCATAAGCTTCTGGCAGCACTTCAGGCGGCTCATGATGGTCCGTGACAATTACGTCGATGCCAAGGCTATTGGCATATGCAATTTGCTCGACTGCACTAATTCCAGTATCTACGGTAATGACTAGACTGACCCCTTGCTGATGGGCCCAATCCAGCGCGTGATTATGTAAACCATAACCTTCATTGGATCGGTGTGGTATATAAATATCATAAGATGCACCCAAGTAGCGCATCAGATGAATCATCAATGACGTGCTGGAAACACCGTCTGCATCATAATCGCCATAGATCAGAATATGTTCCCGATCCTCCAAAGCTTTACGAATACGCGGGACAGCCTCTTGCATCCCCTGCATGAGATAAGGGTCATGCGTCAGCTCAAACGTTCCATATAGAAATCTCCGTCCATCCTCGGCTGATTGTATCCCTCGTGACGCCATGAGTGAAGCCACCATGGGTGGCAGCGACAAATCCTGGGCCAGCCTATCGGTGATCGATGACTCTGCCGAGCGTATTCTCCATTCATATTTGGAATACAGCACAGGGACTCACCTTCCTTTTCCTGCCTTTTTCCTGTTGACTTACAACTGTTAGCTCCAGACGCTACTGCGGCAGTGTCGGCATATCGTTGTCCATTAAGTCATAGTTCGATTTATATGGATAACCCGGTTCATAGGGTACCACGTGAACCTTGGCATCCGTAACCTGAATAAAGCGATGGGTTAACAGTTTCCGGATTCGCTCGGCAATCTCTTGAGCCTCCAATACGGACGTCCGCGGATTCACGGTAATTTTCACTTCAATGTTCACATGACGGATCTGCCCGTATTCCTGAACCTTCAGTTCCTCGATCGTGATCACGCCATGCACTCGCTGAATCGTATCCATGAAATCGGCTTCGTGCTCATGCCGCTTCTCTTCCACGAGCGTTCCATAAACGGAATGAACGATTAGTATATACCCTTTGCGGATCACGAGACAAGCCACAATCAGAGCCGCAACCGAATCCATATAGAGCAGGGGTGTCCATTCAAAATAAGAGCCCCCCATAGCTAGTGACACGCCGATTAATACCGTTAGCGAAGAGTACAAGGCAAATCGATGATCAGCGGACAGCACCTCATACCGGGGATCCTTGTTTCTTTTTATCTGCCGACATTGGTACTGAAACACCGCTTCATTCACAGCGAGTGATATGAAAACAGCAAGCAGTGCCGATTTGGTTGGCGGCTCCAGGTCGCCTGATGCCATGGTTTGAATCGCGGATACCGCAATTTGAATACCGCCCATGATCAATAAAACGGCAAATAGAATCGAAATCACGGGCTCCGTCGTGTCCGAAACCTTCCGTTTGTCCCGAATGGAGCTTTTATTGCCGAATATACCCAGGCTCGGTAAACGATCCACCAATAAAGTCACGGCATTTGCCGCAGAATGCAGAGCATCTCCGATTAGAGCCTTACTGCCGGATAAATATCCGACGATCCCTTTACACAAGGCTAATGCAAAATCCGTTACAATGCCTGTCCAAAGGACAGTCTCCGTATGATTCAAACGTTCATTGCTCACTTGAGGCCCCCCTCAATGTCACTATCGATCCTATATTTATTATCGCTGTTAACTTTAGAAAGCCGCGTCGCCTGCGACGCGGCTTTCCACTTGTATAGGACTCTCTACTATCTAGACTGCTACGCCAACAGCGGCTGAATTAGATTTCAATCTTATCTTTGCTTGGCTTTGGCGAATTTGGTTTATTGCTGACATTGCGCCCCTTAAGGACGAGCCACAACGGACTTGCGATAAAGATCGAAGAGTACGCGCCGAATGCCAAACCGATACAAATTGCCAGAGAGAACATCTGAATCGATTCACCGCCAAGCAGGAGCATGAAGAGTGCAGCGATGAAAACAGACAATGCTGTATAGATCGAACGTCCGATCGTCTGGGTCAAACTTTTGTTAACCAGATCTTTAAGATCCGAGAATCTTTTAATCTTGGCAAACCTCAGGTTCTCCCTGATCCGGTCGAAGATGACGATCGTATCGTTAATCGAATAACCGATAATCGTCAGAACGGCAATAATGAATGTCAGATCCACCTCGAGACCGAGGATGGAGAAAATACTAATAACAACAAATGCATCATGAAGTAACGCTACAATTGCTGCAATCGCAAACCGCCATTCAAAACGGATGCTGACATAGATGATAATCCCGATACAGGAAATCAATACCGCATAAATTGCGTTTCGACCCAGCTCTTTTGCCATCTCTGGGTCAACCGTGTTGATCTCGAAGGTGGCCGTTTTATCCAGCTTCTCAATGCCGGAACGCATCTTCAAATCCTGGTCCTCGGTCAGCACCTCGCTGAATCGAATATTCACGCGGTCATTACCAGGAGTAATGCTCGCATCTTCACCGATGCCAGCCTCTTTTAATACGGTATTAATCTGCTCCGTAGTCAGCGGCTTGGAGAGAGAGATATCTACGTTCGAGCCAGATTGGAAATCAACTCCATAGTTAAGACCACGAGTCAAGAGAAATACCAAGCCCAGAATCGTAATTGCAATGGATAGAATATAGAAAAATCTGCTTTTGCCTACGAAATCAAAGTTCTTAAAGCTCACGAATGTCACGCTCCTTTACGCCATAATGGCTCGGTTTGCGGGCCCAACCAATATTCACAAGTAGATTGAGCAAGAAACGGGAGAAATAAACGTTCGTGGCAATACTCAAGATAATCTCCAGAATCAATACAAGCGCAAAACCTTTAACCGCGCCGGTACCAAATCCGAACATGACAGCGGCAACGAGTATCGTCGTCAAGTTGGAGTCCATGATGGCTCGCAGGGATGACTTGCCGCCTGCTTTAACAGCTGATGGAACACTCTTGCCCGTTCTGATCTCTTCCCGAATGCGTTCATAGGTGATGATATTGGCATCAACCGCCATACCTATACCTAATATAAATGCTGCAATACCTGGAAGCGTCAACGTAAAGTCAGCCCATACAAAAATAAGAATCAGAAGCCATGTATGCAAAATAAGTGCAAAGCTTGCCAGCAAACCCGGTACGCGATATCTGATTATCATGAACAGCAGAATCGCAACGGACGCGATAAGACCTGCTTCTACCGTTTTCGTAAGAGACTTCATACCAAGCGTAGCTCCTACGCTCTGAGAGTACTTCTCAACCAGCTTCAGCGGCAGGGCGCCGAGATTAATCGTATCCCGGATCTGCTTCGCTTCATCCAGCGAATAGCTCCCCGTAATTTGTGCGGTACCATCCGTTAATGCGGCACGTACCGTCGGAGCTGATAGCAATTGATCGTCCATGAAGATAGCCAGCTCTTGACCGAGAAGACGTCCTGTAATTTCAGCAAACTTCCCTTTGTCCTTCACTTTAATATCTATCATAGGCTGATTAAGCTGGTCATAGGCAACCGATGCGCCGTTCTCGACGAAATCGTCGCCGCGGAGCTCAATCTTACAGAACTCCTCGCCTTCTTTACAGCCGTCATTGCTTCGGAATGTGAGGTTCGCAGGTTCTTTCATCGTTTTTCGAACTTCAGCCTCATCCGTTACGCCTGCCACCTTCAAGCGAATCCGGTTCGCCCCTTCCGGCGTAACCTCAGGCTCAGATGTTCCCATTGCATCCGCACGCTTTTGCAAGCTCTTTGCGGTTTCCTGCAGTGCTTCTTTTGTGACTTGCTGCCCTTCCATCAAAGGCTCTGCTTCATAAAGGATTTCGAATCCACCCTTAAGATCCAGACCTAGACGGACGTCTTTCAGCAAGCCTGGAGTTGTAACGGCCATTAAAACAGTGATCACGAGTACGGTTCCGACGAAACTGATTATTCTCTTCATGCCGTCCTTTGTTCCCCCTTTTTACTCAATATTCCTATTATAGCGATGTCATAAAACCCAGTCAATTTATCAAAATTTGTCGGGTTTATGAATGAACCCTTATATCCGCAAGGCAAAAGGGACCTCTTCGATTAATCGAAAGAAGATCCCTTATATGCTGATATTGTCATATAGTTCATTAAAGCTGTCGCCTTCAAGGACAGAATGTCATTGACCAGTTTGTGGAGGGAGGGGATGCCTTCCTTTTCATATTTACTGCTGACACAGTTCCAAATATCGTCGCTAGTCACATATTCGTACCCAATCAAATGCATTTCCTCAACCTTGCTCAAGCATACCATCTCAATGGTGCTCATCAATTCTTCCTCGCTCATTTGCTCGAGTTCCATGCATATGGCCTCCTCACTGACTCCCTGTTGTCCCTAAGTTACATTCGACAGGATACATTGCTTTCCTTCTATTCCTACCATGTCCTGAAAAAAAAGTAAAGTCATCAGATGGGACAGGTAGGGCATATCCATAAGAATAGCCATGTCGTGTCACCATATTCAGTCTTAACCAGGGAGTGGGATGGACAGTGAACAAGCAATCATTTATTAAAGGAACGCTGATTTTACTTGCAGCCGGCATATTAAACCGCCTACTCGGTTTTATCCCCCGGATCGCCCTCCCCCGGATCATTGGACCCGAGGGTGTCGGAATTTACCAACTGGGTTATCCCTTCTTTATCGTGCTCGTGACGATCATTACCGGCGGAATTCCGCTAGCCATTGCCAAAATGGTTGCCGAAGCGGAAGGTGCCGGAAAGCGTGATGCTTCCAAGCAAATCCTGCATGTCAGCCTGATGCTGACGGTTACAGCAGGCGCCCTCTTTACGGGACTTAGTCTGCTCCTTGCCCCTTGGGTAACCGGCGTGCTTTTGCCGGACGAGCGTGTATACCAAACCTTTATCAGCATGACACCCATGTTGATCATCATTGCCGTTTCGTCGGTCTACCGTGGATATTTCCAGGGCAAACAGAACATGATTCCCTCCGCAAGCTCCTCCGTGATCGAGACGATTGTCCGAATTATTTGCATGCTCTGGTTTGCGCATCTCTTGATGCCCAAAGGCATCGCTTACGGGGCTGCGGGTGCCATGCTCGGAACAGCCGTGGGGGAACTGATTGGCATGATAGCCCTGCTGCTGCAATATCCCGGGGAGGGACGACCTAGGAACAAACTTTTACCTAAACCGCAAGAAGTCATATCCGAAAAAACTGCAAAAGAAGACTCTTCCTCGAATAAAGGCATCCTGAAACGTTTATTCGGTATTGCATTGCCTGTGACGGGGGGCAAGATGGTAGGTTCATTCTCCTACCTGCTGGAGACGATTCTGACCAACCGCAGCCTGGCCATGGCAGGTATAGCGACATCCGTAGCAACCGCTCAGTATGGGGCACTGCAAGGGATGATCATCCCGCTCCTGTTATTGCCCGGTGCTCTGACGGTTTCTCTGGCCATCTCTCTGGTGCCTTCACTCTCGGAAGCTGCTGCCCGCAATGATCGGACGACCATCCACAAACGAATGAACCAATCCCTTCGGCTAGCCCTTGTCTCCGGAGCTCCGTTTGCCATCATTATGTTTGTCCTGGCTGAGCCATTATGCCTGCTCCTATACGACAACGCGGAGATTAGCGATATGCTCAAAATCATGGCGCCGTTTGCCTTGTTCCTGTATGTGCAGTCCCCGCTTCAAGCTGCCTTGCAAGCTCTGGACCGTCCGGGCCGGGCATTACTCAACACATTATTCGGGGCGATCATCAAAATGAGCCTCATCGTGTTTTTGGCATCCAATCCCGCCTTCGGCATAATAGGGGCCGTCATTGCCATTATCGTAAACAGTATTGCAGTTACATTACTCCACGGTTTCAGCCTATCGAGACTAATCGGCTTTCGATTCCGTCTGCTGGATTATGTCAAAATCGGGGCGGTTATGATCATCATGGGTGCCTGTGTCCTCTATGGGTACAAACATCTTCCGTTTTCGACCGCGCCATGGCTGCAATTTTGGGCTTCCATCGCAATTGGTATTCTGGTCTATTTCATCATGATTTTTATAACCAAGCTGGTAACACCGCGAGATTTGGATCGTGTGCCTCTCGTCGGCACCTGGTTCAACAAATTCAGCCGTCGTTAGATCCTGTCTTTACGATCAATGTAAATCCGGCCTTTATGGTCAATAGAGCATAGAAAAATATCCTTAAAATCCTTAGCACCGTAATTCTGGATCTCGTTCTTAAGCCAGAACCGCGTTTTATGGATTAATTCAAGGTTCTCGTCCTGCACCTTTCCATCCAATATAAGCGGGATGGGCAGGCCTTCATACGTAATTTTATCGTAAGGAATATCTACGACTGTAGGGTTCTTTTCGGATTGGAATGAAGTAGATGAAAAATTGGTGGCCCCTGAGGTGTTGGATGAACTTGAAGAGTTGTTCGAACTGCTGTTGGAGCTGTTCCCCGTATCCTTTGGAATCACGGTGAGCTGACCGGATGTTTCAAGTATCGCAAATTCAACATCCGCCAGACTGTCAATATCTTTGCCCCTTAGCTGCTGCATCAGATCATCCAGATTATAGCGAAGCTTTGCCATCTCCTTACGGTGCAGCCTGCCCCGGGACACCAATACGCTTGGCTTTCCGTCGGCAAACAGCCGTATATTTCGATTTTTCAGTCCGATGTAAGCAAGACCTACCTGAATGGCAACCAAAACGGCGATAGGAGCAAGTCCCTCCCAAATCGGCTTTTGGACATCTTCCAGAACAAAAACGGCAATCTCTGCAATCATAACGGATATGACCAAATCGAAGATGGACAGCTTTCCGATTTCCCGTTTGCCCATGATTCTCATGGTGACAAAGATGACCACATACATCAGAATGGTCCGCAGAATCAGAATAGTCATATGAGACATAAACAATCCCTCCTAGCTTGTCGAACATTCTCATGTACAGCTATTCTGGCCTGCTATAGCTTTTCCCATTCGATTACAACGGATTAATTAATGGAAATCATGCAAAACCGGATGCAAAACGCTCAGTTTGTACTATATGTACAGGCTTGGCCATACAATTTAATGATCAAGATTAGTTAAGGGGGATGATTCATGGAACCGATCCGGCGAGTTTTCACTTTCAGGATCTCCAATCCGATTCTTTCAGGACTTTTGTATTCTTTTTTCTGGATGTTTCTTGGCGCGTTTGCGTTATCCCTGCTTCTATGGGGCAGCGGACTAGCCGAAGATGATTTATCGTTCTACACGTTTCTCGTACATGCCATCGCAGCCTTTATCGGAGGTTGTGTGAGCGGCAAGCGCGCAGGAAACAAAGGTTGGTATTACGGCTGCCTGACAGGGCTGATATATGGCATTACGCTGCTCGTCATTGGCTTTCTTGCTTTGGATAGTTCTTTATCTCTCGGAGATTTGACGCTGATTGCCACGGTATTTGCCGCCGGCGCCATCGGGGGAATGTTCGGGGTCAACTTAAAAAAATAAAGTTTCGCTCTAACGCTCCTGGCGAGCATCTCACTACAAAAATGATAAAAAACAAAGGCCGATTCCTAAAAGGAATCGGCCTTTGTTTTAACGATTACATTCCATATGTAGGTGAAACGTAATTATGCATCCGCATTCACACTATGGCTGATTGAGTTACGATCGAACGTCAACTTCGTTACATCGTTCACTTTCAAAACCACAATATCGTCGGTAATCTCCACAATTGTACCGTGAAGGCCTCCAATGGTTACCACCTTATCGCCCTTTGACAAGGCGCTAAGCATTGCGTTTCTGGTCTTCTGTTTCTTCTGCTGTGGACGAATAAGCAGAAAATAAAAGATGACAAACATCAGAACGAAAGGCAGAATCAACCCTAAAATACCGCCTCCGCCTTGACCTGCACCAGCTGCTAAATCAAACATATCTTTCCCCCCTTTCACAAACTTATCATGATGGCCATGAACTTGCTTTAGAACCCTTTTTCATTATCATGTAGGCCGTACTTATCAAAAAACTCATCGCGGAAATCAAGCAGACGGTCTTCCATAATACTCTGACGCACGTTACGCATCAAATTGAGCAGGAAATGCAGGTTATGATACGTCGTCAATCTTAATCCAAACGTTTCATCACTCTTGATCAGATGACGCAGATAAGCACGCGAGTAGTTACGGCAAGTGTAGCAGTCACATTCCGGATCCAGCGGTCCGTAATCCCTGGCATATTGAGCATTTCGAACGACAAGACGGCCTTGACTTGTCATCGTTGTCCCGTTGCGAGCGATCCGCGTCGGAAGCACGCAATCGAACATATCCACACCACGAATCGAGCCCTCAATCAACGCATCGGGTGATCCGACTCCCATCAAATAGCGAGGTTTATTGTTCGGCAGCAGGGGCACCGTGTAATCCAGCACTTCATACATAAGCTGCTTCGATTCTCCCACACTAAGTCCACCAATAGCATAACCCGGGAAATCCATGGAAGTCAAATCACGGGCGCTCTGACGGCGCAGATCCTCATGCATGCCTCCCTGAACGATGCCGAATAGGGCTTGGTCTTCCGGTCTGGCATGGCTCTTTAAGCAGCGTTCAGCCCAGCGAGAGGTCCGCTCGGTGGATTGTTTAACGTATTCATACTCCGCAGGATAAGGCGGGCATTCATCAAAAGCCATCATAATATCAGATCCAAGCGCGTTCTGGATCTCCATCGCGACTTCCGGGGAGATAAACAGTTTATCTCCGTTCAAGTGGGAACGGAAATGTACGCCTTCTTCCGATATTTTTCTCATTTCTGCTAAGCTGAATACCTGGAAGCCTCCGCTATCGGTCAGGATCGGACGGTCCCAGTTCATGAATTTGTGCAGTCCGCCCGCTCCCTTCACAATATCGTGTCCAGGACGCAAAAAGAGATGATAGGTGTTGCTCAATATAATGTGGGCATCCATAGCCTTTAGTTCTTCCGGACTCATGGTTTTTACCGTTGCCAATGTTCCCACAGGCATAAATGTCGGCGTATCGATCACGCCGTGCGGGGTGTGCACTCTGCCGAGCCTCGCGCCCGATTGTTTACACGTTTTAATATGTTCATAAGTAACAGCTGCTACCATTGTATTAACCAACCTCCGAATTAATAGATAAACATCGCGTCGCCAAAGCTGAAGAATCGATATTCCTTCTCAACAGCTTCCTTGTACGCCTTCATAATGTGTTCGCGTCCGGCCAGCGCACTGACCAGCATCACCAGCGTGGATTTCGGCAGATGGAAATTCGTAATCAGCGCGTCCACGACGGTAAAAGCATATCCGGGATATATGAAAATGCTTGTCCAGCCGCTGCTCTCACGCAGCGGCTCGCCTTTCAGCGCCGATCCAACCGTCTCCAGCGTTCTGCAAGAGGTAGTCCCTACAGCGATAACCCGGCCGCCGCGCCGCTTCGTTTCATTCAGCAGCTCAGCGGTTTCCTGGGAAAGGGAATAGTACTCTTCATGCATGACATGATCCTCAACCTGTTCCACGGACATCGGACGAAATGTCCCCAGTCCCACGTGCAGGGTAATGAAGGCGATGTCTACTCCCTTGGCCTGAATCTGTTCCAGGAGAGTTTCCGTGAAGTGCAGGCCCGCCGTGGGAGCGGCTGCAGATCCTTCATGCTTCGCATATACGGTCTGATACCGATCGCGGTCATCCAGCTTCTCCTTAATATATGGCGGAAGCGGCATTTGCCCCAGTTCATCCAGGATTTCTTGGAAAATCCCTTTATACGAAAAGGATAGGATGCGAGCACCCATCTCGCCTTCTTCCTCAATGATCGCTTTTAATTTACCGTCCCCAAAGGAAATTACGTTCCCTTTTTTCAGCTTCTTGCCCGGTTTCACAAGTGCCTCCCACCGGTCTTGCCCCATATTCTTCAGCAGAAGGACCTCTGCTTTCGCACCGGTGTCTTCCTTTGCACCGAACAATCGGGCCGGTATGACCTTGGTATCGTTTAATACGAGTGTATCCCCCGGATTCAGGCTGTCTATGATGTCCGCAAACGTTTGATGGCTTATATGTCCGTTCTCTTTGTCCAGCGTGAGAAGCCTGGAAGAGCTTCGATCAAGCAGCGGCGTCTGCGCAATTAAGTGTTCGGGTAATTCAAAATCATACAAATCCACATTCATGTCGTTCAGTCCTTCGTAATAGTCGTGTTGCGGTAATAGTGTTGGAGTATCTGCTTGTAATCATACCCTTCATCTGCCATTCCTTTGGCACCCCATTGGGACATGCCCAGTCCGTGGCCTAAGCCTTTACCGGTAAATTTAAAGCCGGAAGAGCTTTCAATCACACGTGCTTTCCCCGTTCCATTCATCACAACGGTACCGGAACCTTTGACATTTCCGTTGCCGCTCCCTGAGATAACGGATATCGTTTGGCCGCTTGAAACCGTTGATACCGCACCATTCGCGCTCAATACAGTATAACTTCCGGTCGATTCAATATCAAACAATGTGCTTGGCAGTCCGTTAAAAGCCGAGCGGAACATATCCGGATATTTTACGTCCAGCACTTGACCGTTGGCTTTCACCGTAAGGGCACGTCCAGAAGGGCCTCGCTCCGTTACATCCAGCGAAGTAATAGAAGCAGGCAGGCTGTTAGTGGTTTTTCCTTTTAGAGAGGACAGTAGTTGATCCGAAGTATACGGACCGCGAACCCAGTCATAGCTGTTGGATTCCGCCACTTTCTCAAGGACGACAGCCGTTTCTCCTGGATTCATCTTGCCTACAGGCTCAACGTTCGATTGGATCAATGGCAATGGGCGTACATTCGTATCCTTGGCGGTAACGGTCATATACAGGAGTCCTGCCGATGTTTTGTTGCCGGTTTCCTTCACATTGTCCTCACGTACATAACCTGTAGCGCCACTCGGAAGAAGTACATGATACCAAGATTTAAGCGCTGCCTGGGATGAGGAATCTCCAGTGCTTTCCACCGCGGCAAACAGATCGTTACGGTTACCCCACACCTCGGTGGAGTCCGCCGTCATTCCTCCGCTATTGGAGGAAAACACGGTTTCCACTATTTTGCCGTCTTTCATGACAACTTCGCCGTCAGTTGCATCCACTGCCTGAATAATGCTTGGATACTCATAGGCGGTCCCATAATAGGCCTGGCTTAGCGTTGTGTCCACGACATGGGCTACTTCGAACTTATTTCCTTGGAAGAGCGCATAGCTGCGTGCCGCTACAGCCTGTGCTTTCAGCGCTTCAACACCCCAAGTAGATGGCACCTCGGCTCCAACGACGGAATACAGGTACTGCTGGAACGGCAGTTCATTGACGAGATACAATTGACCGTTCTTTTGTCCGATCTCCAAAGCGCCTCGATAGGAGCGATCCGATCGCTCCTTCACATTCGTTCCGGCACCTGAGCTTCCTTCTACCCGCAGAACCGACTGACCACCTGACAACATATAATGCTGTGTCTCTTGAGGAGTCGCAAGGTTCAGGCTTACATCTCGTCTCATCATCAGACCCGTGGTTGCGGCATTCATTTCAACGAGGGCGCCGGATATTGGAGCAGCTTCCTGTCTGACTGCAGCCAGATCGGCTGTGTTGGCTGCCTCGCCTACCCAAACCTCATAAGCGGATGCACCTCCGTTTGGTACCACAACATTGAAGGCATCCATGCTGGCATTTGCATACTTCTTACGTACAGACTCCGCCTCAGCCTCCGATCCGTACGATCCCGCAGACAAATGCAGTCCGCCTTTAACAGAAGGCGTTTGACCATTCAGATATGCAGCTACCGTCTTCGCAGTTCGCGTTGCCGCGTCCACGGCCGCTTTCTCTGTCCCATACATACCGGCATATAGTTTGTATACATTGCCATCTGCAAACAGCGTCGGTTTGTCATTCGTCGCCTCCAGTTTTTTCGCCGCTTCCGAAGCTGTTTTCCAATCCGTGGTCTCAAGCACCTTGACGCGGTATGTATCCACACTCATTCGGACCTGCTGGTTTGCTGGAATGCTCATCAAAGTCTGCTGAGCACCGGATACAAGCAGCGATGCCGTCAGGGCATCAGCGGATTTCAGCGTAACGGCATTGGTTGTTGATTTATACTGACTTCCCAGATCCAAAAACATCGCAACACGAATCGTATCTATTGAAGGCGCGGCCGCATGTACTGCAGGCGAGCTCCATAAGGTTCCGGCAACAGCCAGTGACAAGAGTCCCTTAGTGGTCCAACCGAATAATGATTTCGTCCAGTTTCTATCCATTTAAGTCTTTCCTCCTGTAGCTATTAGGATTTGGTATGAATGTAATGATTCTATAATCTAACTACGATCCTCAGGGAAGGGAATACCTAAATGTTGATAAGCTGTGGGCGTTACAACCCGTCCCCGGGGTGTACGCTGCAAGAAACCGATCTGCAGGAGATACGGTTCATAAACATCTTCAATGGTTTGGCTTTCTTCTCCAATGGTTGCCGCGATGGTATCCAGACCTACAGGTCCCCCACGGAAGATTTTGATCATGGCGCTCAACATTTTATGATCAATAAAGTCCAGTCCCATCGGATCGATCTGCAGCATTTTCAGCGCTTCCTGAGCAATGCTTGGCGTTATCATGCCATCTCCTCGAACCTGGGCATAATCACGCACCCGTTTCAAGAGACGGTTGGCAATGCGGGGCGTCCCCCGCGACCTCAGGGCAATCTCTTCTGCTGCCTCTCCTAATATCTCGATCTCCAAAAGATCCGCATTGCGTGACACAATGTAACTCAGCTCGTCCACCGTATAGAATTCCAGACGGCTTACCACGCCAAAACGGTCCCTAAGCGGCGCAGAGAGCAATCCAGCCCGGGTAGTGGCGCCAATTAAGGTAAACGGCGGCAGGTCCAGACGTACCGAGCGTGCGCTTGGCCCTTTCCCGATCATAATATCCAGCGCAAAATCCTCCATCGCCGGATACATCACTTCCTCTACCGTCCGGTGCAGCCGATGGATCTCATCAATAAACAGGACATCTCCTTCCTGCAGATTAGTGAGAAGTGCAGCCAGATCCCCCGGTCGCTCGATTGCCGGACCGGAAGTCGTACGGAGATTAACGCCAAGCTCATTGGCGATAATATTCGCCAGTGTCGTTTTGCCGAGTCCCGGAGGACCGTACAACAACACGTGGTCAAGCGCTTCGTTACGCATTTTTGCCGCTTCGATATATACCTTGAGATTTTCCTTAACTTGATTCTGTCCTATATATTCAGCCAAATAGCGTGGACGCAGACTAAGCTCGACAGCCTGTTCGTCCATCATTAGATTGGCGGAAATAATTCGATCGTCCATCTATATAAACTCCTCTCCTGCAGCGATTCTCTATCTAACCAGCGAATAGCTGCTGCAGTGCCCGCTTCATGAGCACATCGACGGATTCGCCGCTTGCGCCGGAATCCTTGATCTTCAGCCAGACTTTATCCAGCTCGCTATCCGTATAACCAAGCGCCTTCAGCCCCTCGCGAGCCTCGGACCACGCCGAGCCGCTATCATCCGATTCAGGCTCCTGGATGGCAAAAAGACCTGTCATCATGCTCGCATTTCCGAATCCCTCAAGCTTGTCCTTCAGGTCCAGAATCATGCGCTGCGCTGTTTTCTTACCGATTCCCGGAAGCTTGATTAAGAAGGATACATTCTCCTGGTAGATGGCGGAAACCACATGATCCGGTGATCCCCCGCCCAATATGCCGAGCGCCACACGCGGACCGATACCCGAGACTTCGATCAGTTTACGGAACAGCTTCTGTTCCTCCCGTGTCGGAAATCCAAACAGCAGGATGGCATCTTCACGGACATGATGATGTGTAAACACCGTGATGGTTCCTTCGGTTTTGGCAAAGGCATATGGATTCGGACAGAACACCCGGTATCCTACCCCATGAACATCCAGTACAATATATTCACTCTCTAAGTGGACTACCTGTCCCCGTAAAAAATCGATCATTTTCGCAATACCTCATTTAACTTGGAATTCAGTGTATAGGAATGCGCGTGACAGATCGCTACTGCCAATGCATCCGCCACATCGTCAGGTTTGGGAATGCTCTGCAACTTTAGGAACATCCTGACCATCTCCTGTACCTGTTTCTTCTCGGCCTTGCCATAGCCGACAATCGCCTGCTTCACCTGCATCGGCGTATATTCTGCAATCAGGAGCCCGCGCTGGACCGCAGCCAGGATAAGAACTCCTCTGGCCTGGGATACGGACATCGCCGTGGTTACGTTGCGGTTAAAAAACAATTTCTCGAAAGCAACGGCCTCAGGCTCATATTTATCAATAAGCTGCTGCATGCCTTCGTACACGTGTTGCAGCCTCTCTTCATCCGGTGTATGGGCTTCCGTCTGGATACAGCCATACTGTACCGGTGTGACTTTACTTCCAACCTTATCTACAAACCCGAAACCTACAATCGCAATCCCGGGGTCGATCCCTAAAATGCGCAAACCAATCTCTCCTCTGATGAAGCGAACATATGTATCGTTCTCTCATTATAACAAAAGATCGACCTCTGTTGAGGAAAAACTTTGATCCTTTAAGCAACCGTTACGTATCCACTATATTGAGACCGCTGACATCCCCCTCCAACGCAAAAAACTGCCCGGAAAAATTCCGGGCAGCAGCATTTTCAGTCACCAAGCGACAAAGCAGGGACAATTTTAAGGGGTCGGGTTCATGACATTCTCAGCCATATCCCGTGCATAATCGCTAAAGGTTGACAGAACACTGTTATACTCTTCCATATCTTGGATTCGAATACCATCTTCAAGCTGCTTGATCACATCTTTGGGCAAAGAAGACTCCATCGAACCGACATCCAGCTGAAAGAAGGTCCGCATCACTTTCTCTTCTTCCGGTGGGCCATCAAACAACGTTAAGTTTCCTTGGGAATCGATACTCATATAAGCTTGCCTCTTACAGGCGGGGGAGAGGTCGGATACGGTGTGCTCCAGCCAAACTACTCCTTTGTTATCCAAGCGTCCCTGCCATAAAGGATTTTTATTCATCAGTTCATAAATACCGTCCGCCGTAAGCTTACCCATATCCTGCTCTTCGATGCCACATACATAAGTGATGCGAACATGAACATGCTTCTTTCCCTTCGAGGTATTCAGCTTCTGCATAAATTCCCTCTGATCCTGCCGGCGTTCTTCCAACTTATCATCCGCGATCTGCAAGTAATGCATCGTTTCTACGGCCAGTGGCGTTTCGTCGGATGCAGCAGTGAGCAGCTTATGCATCTGATCCTTTATATTCTGGCCGGTCCATATCATGATACCTGCGATCAATAGGATTGCACAGGGCCAAATCGCGCGTCTCCAGCGTCTCCACCGTTTTCTGAACAGCTTCTTAAAGAAATGAAAAACACTCAAGGTTATCCCCTTCTATTCAATGTTTTTCATATTGTGACCGGGAAGCTGTCAAATTATTCAGTTCCGCTTTTGCCATTAGCATCATTTTCAATCCATAACAAAGAAAGACTGCTTTCAGTTACACTGAAAGCAGTCTTTCGATTCGAATCGGGATGACACGATTTGAACATGCGACCCCCTGGTCCCAAACCAGGTGCTCTACCAAGCTGAGCTACATCCCGTTAATTAATGCCGGTGAAGGGACTCGAACCCCCACGGTTTCCCTCACGATTTTGAGTCGCGCGCGTCTGCCAATTCCGCCACACCGGCACAATGAAATTTCAAATAGAGTAAGTAAATTAGTTTAAAAAATGGCACGCCCTGAGAGATTCGAACTCCCGGCCTTTTGATTCGTAGTCAAACGCTCTATCCAGCTGAGCTAAGGGCGCAAAATGGAGCGGACGACGGGAATCGAACCCGCGACCCTCGCCTTGGCAAGGCGATGCTCTACCGCTGAGCCACGTCCGCAATGTAAATATGTATTCCGTCTCAAGCTCTCTTGGTAAAGATGGTGAGCCATGAAGGACTCGAACCTTCGACACCCTGATTAAAAGTCAGGTGCTCTACCAACTGAGCTAATGGCTCTTATTACTAAGAGTAAAGAATGGCGGAACTGACGGGATTCGAACCCGCGATCTCCTGCGTGACAGGCAGGCATGTTAGGCCTCTACACCACAGTTCCATGAGGCATTATCGCTATCGCGATATAAAATTGGTTGCGGGGGCAGGATTTGAACCTACGACCTTCGGGTTATGAGCCCGACGAGCTACCGAACTGCTCCACCCCGCGTCATTAAAAGGGTTGCTTATATGGGACCCCCGAAAAGTAATCGGAATTACTTGCGAAGCATGTGCTTCACTTTTTGGGGATAAATCATGGTGGAGGCTGAGGGGATCGAACCCCCGACCCTCTGCTTGTAAGGCAGATGCTCTCCCAGCTGAGCTAAGCCTCCGTCTGGAATGTTGTTAAAGATAATGGTGACCCGTAGGGGATACTCTCACTTCGTTCGAGACTGCGAAGTCTATGCTTACGAAGTTACCCTCCGACGAACCGACGGGATTCTCATCCCCTGATGCATTAAAGAAAGTGGTGACCCGTAGGGGATTCGAACCCCTGTTACCTCCGTGAAAGGGAGGTGTCTTAACCCCTTGACCAACGGGCCATATATGCAGTCCTTGCTGGCGGAGAGAGAGGGATTCGAACCCTCGAGACGCTTTTGGCGCCTACACGATTTCCAATCGTGCTCCTTCGGCCAACTCGGACACCTCTCCATAAGTGGCTCCCCGAACAGGACTCGAACCTGTGACAACTCGATTAACAGTCGAGTGCTCTACCAACTGAGCTATCAGGGAATATGTACCGCTTGGCGACGTCCTACTCTCCCGGGACCCTTCGGTCCAAGTACCATCGGCGCTGGAAGGCTTAACGGTCGTGTTCGGTATGGGTACGCGTGGAACCCTTCCGCTATCGCCACCAAACGTATATTCAGGATCCGGCATCGCCAAATGCCGTGATCATCCTCCTTGCAAGTATAACTTGTACACTTACAATTCAGTTTTGATCACCTGAAAACTAGATACGAAACGAATTTGCAGCACATTGAAATATGTTTTGGATAAGCCCTCGACCGATTAGTATTGGTCAGCTCCATGCATTGCTGCACTTCCACCTCCAACCTATCTACCTCGTGGTCTTCAAGGGGTCTTACTAGTTGGGAAATCTCATCTTGAGGGGGGCTTCACGCTTAGATGCTTTCAGCGCTTATCCCTTCCGTACGTAGCTACCCAGCCATGCTCCTGGCGGAACAACTGGTGCACCAGCGGTACGTCCATCCCGGTCCTCTCGTACTAAGGACAGCTCCTCTCAAATTTCCTACGCCCACGACAGATAGGGA